>NZ_VIAQ01000001.1 GCF_006546655.1 Methanolobus vulcani | reverse complement strand
ACAATAACATGGGAACTGATGTGAAAGGACTGAAAAATGCCGAGGACCTTCTAGTTTCACTTACTATGGGATCAAAGATCACTTATATCGCTTACATTGAAAGCGAAGCGCTGGAGCTTGCAAGTGAGACAAACTCTCACTGTGATTTAATTGAGTACAACTACATTGGATTCTACAATGCCACATCCGGGACATTAAGTGATGAAATAATAGATGCGGCTGAGACAGGATACCTGGGTACACAGGATACGATTCTTATAACCTCATTCTACAGTGATATTCTTGACAATGAGATCATAATGAATGCTCTGGAAGATGCTCACAATGATGGTACAGTGCTTTACAGCATCCAACCAATGGGAGCTAATCCGCCTAATTACTTCGATTACACATCAGATGGAACGAACACTGATCCTATTACAACACTCTACAATAACATAGGAATTGATGTGGAAGGACTGGAAAATGCAGAGGAACTTCTTGTTTCACTTACCATGGGATCTAAGATCACCTACATCGCCTACAGTGAAAGCGAAGCTTTGCAACTTGCAAGTGAGACAAACTCCCACAGTGATCTGATCGAGTACAACTACATTGGATTCTACAATGCCACGACCAAGACATTAAGTGAGGAAATAATAGATGCAGCTGAAACTGGATACCTGAGTACACAGGATGTTATCTTTATTGGCAGTGGTATTCTTAACAACGAGACCGTAATGAGCGCCCTTGAAAATGCCCATGATAACGGGGCAATACTCTACAGGATTAATCCAGGCATACCTGAGAGTTGTAGCAGTACTCAGGTAAGTAGCCTGAGTAAACTGTTATCCTGGTTGATGGAACTCTTACACATGGAACCAACCGAGAGTGAAAGTGAAAGTGAAAGTTGTAGCAGTTGCCATATAAACGGTGACACAACAACGCTCTATGGCATAGAATCGATGGGAACAACAGCACTTGACTACTTCGATTACATATCAGATGGAACGAACACTGACCCCATTACAGCACTCTACAATAATATGAGTACAGAGGAAGATGGACTGGAAAATGCAGAAGAACTTCTTGTTTCACAGACCATAGGTTCCAAGATCACTTACATCGCTTACAGCGAAAGCGAAGCTTTACAACTTGCAAGTGAGACAAACTCCCTCAGTGATCTAATTGAGTACAACTGCATTGGATACTACAATGTCACATCCAAGACATTAAGTGAGGAGATAATAGATGCTGCTGAGACAGGATACCTGAGCACACAGGATGTTATCTTTATCGGTAGTGGTATTCTTAACAACGAAACAGTGATGAATGCCCTTGAAATTGCCCATGATAACGGGGCAAAGCTCTACAGGATAGATCCTGCCACACACCCAACCTCCACTGAGAGTTGTAGCAGTTGTCATATTGACGGTGACACAACAACGTTCTATGGCATGGAGCCAATGGAAACAACAGCACCTGACTACTTCGATTACATATCAGATGGAACGAACACTGATCCTATCACAACACTCTACAATAGTATGAGTACTGAGGGAGAAGGACTGGAAAATGCAGAGGAATTGCTGGTATATCTTGCATCAGATTCGTCAGAATTTGTGAAAAGTTCATCATATAACGGAGTCGTACACGTATCCAGCAATAAATTCCTATTTGTTCTTGGCACTGACTACAATCAGGACGCTTTGAAAAACGCAGCCCAGGACACTGATATATCCGATAACTTGGACATAACGATCGTCAGCACAGAGGATATGGGATCAAACGAGTTTGATTTCTCAGGATATGGACTTATTTTCATAGAATCCCAGGATGAGTCAACAGTGGATGGCTGGACTTCAGAAATAAAGTCTGCTAAAGAAGGCGGTGCAAATGTCATAGGTTACAATATATCTTCCAATATCACCCTGCCAAATATCGATCTGTCCGATGCTGAGTATACGGACATCGAAAGGTACTGGATACAGGGCGGCGAAACTAACATGAGAAGCATGCTCACATTAATGGGGCAGAATTTCTCCGGCTTATGGAAAGAGGATGAAATACCTGAACCTGTGATAATGAATGAAAAACTGGATATAACTTTGATTTTCGGATCAGAATGTAATGTATATTACGTCGATAAGATCCTTGAAGAAACAAACGTGATCACTGACCGCTATAACATACAGGTCATGGATGGCAGCGAAGCAATTGCAAACCTTACTGATGCAACTGATCAGGATATTATTCTTCTGGATATGATAGGAGCCGCAGAAATTGCAAAACTGGTGCCCGTATTATCTATTGCCAAAGCAAATGGTGCTGAGATCGGATTTAGCACCCCGGATCCAAATGGACTGGATACAATAAATATGATAGATCCTCCGCATAGTGTCCTAAAAGAATATATGGACAATGGAGGCATGAAAAACATAGAAAACATGATCCGTTACGCAGGAGCTGAAATAGGAGGTATTTATATTGAGTACGATCCCGTTGGAGAACCAACTATCCCTGATGACGGGATCTATCATCCTGATGCATTCCCAATGGTTTTCGGTGATAGTACTGAATATCTGGCATGGTATGCAGATCATGGATATAATGAATCTGCACCAACAATAGGGATCATAAATTATGAGATTCAGAAAGAGCCCCTGTATCTTACAACTGATGATGCGATCATCCGTTATCTTGAATCAAAGGGCTGTAATGTGATCTACTCTACCAGCAAGGTGTGTGAAGATGATGTGGATTACTTTACAAAAGACGGTGAAGTGCTTGTTGATGCAATAATCAGTTTGCAATGTTTCTATATCAACTATGAGGATCAGGAAGAAGGTGTGGAATATCTGCAGAAATATAATGTTCCCGTACTAAAAGCCGTGCAGGATGCATTTACTTCACCTGAAGATTACTATAACAGCACCTTTGGTACATCTGTATTAATGCGGGCTTCTTCGGTCACACAGCCAGAAATAGACGGCTGCCTTGATTTCATATGGGTCAGCGGATACGTAACTGAATATGTAGACGGTACAACCGCAACTCAATATTATCAACCTATACCCGGACAACTGCAATGGATGTGTGATCGTGCCATCGGATGGGCAGAACTGGGAAGGACCAGCAATGCAGATAAAAAAGTAAGTATACTGTATTACAACCACAAAGGTGGTAAGGATAATATTGGTGCAAGCTATCTGGATATTGGTGCAAGCTTTACATTACTGCTTGAAAGAATGGAGGCAGAAGGATACGACATTGGAAATGACGGCATACCTAACGGTAGCGAGTTCATTGACCTTTTCATAACCAGCAGGAATTGTGGTGCATGGGCACCTGGTGAACTCGAAAAGGTTGTCGAATCAGGACTTGTAACTCTTTTCCCTGTAGAGGAATACCTGCCATGGTACAACACCCTGCCGGAATCGATCAGGGACGAAGTCGAGGAAACATGGGGAGAAGCACCTGGTGACATAATGGTCTATGAGAATAAAAGTGGAGAATACTTTGTAATACCCACGGTACAACTTGGAAATGTTAATTTCATTCCACAACCAACCAAAGCCAAGCTATCTGATGAATCATTGATATACCACAATTCAACAATACCTCTTACACATCAGTACCTGGCAACATATTACTGGATCAACCAGGTGTATGACGCTGATGCTATTGTTCACTTCGGTTGCCATGGTACGCTTGAATGGTCGCCAGGAAAAGAAATTGGACTATGGGAATATGATTACCCATCCATTTGTGCTGATGACACACCGATCATATATCCATACATCATGGACAATGTAGGTGAAGGCAGCCAGGCCAAACACCGTGGATTTGCGGTCATGATAGACCATCTGACCCCGCCGATAATTGAAGCGGGTCTGTATGGTGAGCTTGCCGAACTACACGACAAGATACACAGTTATACAGACTCACGTAGCCTTGGAGAAGATTCAATGGCATCAATGTACAAGGACACAGTGATAGAACTATATGGCAATCTTAGTATAGGCGAGGACCTGGAAGTTTCAACTGGTGAATTGTATAACATGACAGATGATACCTTTGAGGACTTTGTCAGTAATGATGTTCATGATTATCTCCATGATCTGCAATCGGATCTCATGCCATACGGTGTCCATACCTTTGGTGTGGCACCAGAAGATGAGATGCTTGTCTGTATGATCAAATCAATGTTGAACGATGATTTCACAGGCCACATATGTGATGTTCTGCCAAAGGATAGTGGAACTGAAGAGGACTGGGAGGATGAAGCGGATGCGGATGCAATGTTGCTTTTGAATGAGACTATACTCTACGGAACGAGTGTATCGGATGCTCAGCTCCAGGTACTTGGATTCACAGATGTCAATGTCACTGCTGACCTTGAACTTGCAATTGAGTATTCTGATGAAATTGCTATGACAACTCGTGAGATCGATCAGTTCATACGGGCCCTTGATGCAGAGTACATAGAACCAGGTGTTGGAAATGATCCGGTACGTAATCCGGATGCTTTGCCGACTGGAAGGAACTTCTATGGTTTTGACCAGAGGAAATTCCCTGATGAAGAGAAGAGTGCAATGGGTGCGATTCTTGCAGATCAGCTGGTAGAGAAATATTATGCCGAGCATAGTGCCTATCCGGATAAGATATCATATACAATGTGGGTTATGGAAACACTGCGTCATGGCGGACTCATGGAAGCTCAGATACATTCATTGCTTGGAGTTACCCCTATAAGGGATGATGGCCGAATTACCGGTTTTGAGGTCATACCTCTGGAAGAAATGACTCATCCAAGAATTGATGTAATGCTGGATATATCCGGTTTGTACAGAGACACATTCGCATATCAGGTAGAACTATTTGATGAAGCTGTCAGGACGGTTGCAGAACTGAACGAAAGCAGTGAAGATAATTATGTCCGAAGGAACTCACTTGCCATGGAAGAGGAGCTTCTGGAAATGGGTTATAATGAAACTCAGGCACATTATCTGTCCCAATGCAGGATTTTCAGTGAGGCAAATGGAAATTATGACAATGGAATGGAAGATGCAATAACATCAACTGATACATGGGAAAATGAGTCAGAACTTGCAGATCTATTTATTTCGACATCCTCCTATACCTACGGACAGGAGATATGGGGAGAGAGTCATGAAGACCTGTTCACACTGAACCTGATGGATGTCGATGCTGCTATTCACAGTGACTCGACAAACTTGTTCGGTCTGCTTGATGGTGATGGATACTATAGTTATCTGGGATCAGTTGGAATGACTGTGGAGGCTCTTACAGGAGAGATGCCAGAGTTGTACATCGCAAATCAGGAAATAGAATCTAAGTCGGAGATCATGACTATGAATGAGGAACTGAAAACAGAATTAAGAAGCACAATATTCAACCCGACATGGAACACAGGACAGGTAGAAGCTGACTATGCAGGAATGAGAGAGATTACAAGAAGAGTTGAAAATATGTATGGCATGGATGTGACCACAGATCTTGTATCGGATTCAAATTGGGATGAGGTCTATGATGTGCTATTCAACGATAAATACGACATTGGAATGGATGAAGCATTTGCAGAATATCCATACTCACAACAGTCAATTGCAGCGAGAATGATCGATGCTGAACGTACTGGATATTGGGATGCACCAGACGAGGTTCTAGAAGCTCTGGTAAAAGAATATGTAGAATCTGTTGTCGAAAATGGAGTTACATGTTGCCACCACACATGTGGAAATATACCACTGGATGAGTATATCCAGAGTCAGATGTCTAGTGTTGTTGGTGAGGCAACCGCCGCAGAATATAGCAGACTCATGGAGGAAGCAACCCACCGTTCCTCCAGTCAATCTGCAAGTACAGGAACTACAAATCAGACTACGAGTTCCGCTGATAGCGGTGCAGGCCTGGATCTTGATTCCCCTGCAAACGATCAATCCACCCCTGATAACTACGTCGAAGGTTATGAAATGACAGTAGCAAGTCAGGATAATAGTGATAATGGAAATTCTGGAAGTGGTTTTTCAAGTTCGGATATTGTAGCTTCTATACTGCTGCTTGTTACTGTTGGAATAATGTACGCAGGATTCAGGAGACAAAAATAACCAGATTGCTTTAAGGCACTTTGAATGAGTGCCTTTTCTTTTTTTATATACGAATTAAGTATTTATTTTGTGCTTAAAGTGACTTCTTTTATAATAAAAAATTATATCTTGCTTTACATCACTAACTGGTGATAGTTTATGGCACTTATGAACTGCTCAGACAATACAGCCTTAGATTAATGACCTGTACAAAGTCCTTGTGGGTATGATCAATAATCTTCATAATACCATTTCCATCCAAATAATATACATGAAACACTTTAAATAAATCAATTAAATATTGTTTTCCAATGCAAAGTAAACACTGTCTTTTGTTCTGTGTGATCTGAAATTATCAAGAATTGTGACAATTCTCTTTATTAAAGAGTGAAAACTGTCAAACATGTGATTTATATTTTAATATTTTTTTATTTATAATGTGTATCTAATTGTATATACAAAACAAATACTTTATTTACATGAACTATCATTATCCTTTTTGGAAATAAATAGTTTTAATTTCACAATATACAATTATTAAAAAACGACATCCATTTTGAAATATGCAATAAATATCACACTATGTGATATATTAATCTTAGGTGTTAGTCATACAAGTGCAGTATTTCCAAATGATACTCTTGATATACAGTTGGTGGTAATATTCATAAGATCACGAACAAACTGATATTCTTCAGTTTATTATTAGTTATACTGGTATCAATACCAGTTGTATCAGCAAACGAACAAAAAACAAAAATAACCTACATCGCTTACAGTGAAAGCGAAGCGCTGGAGCTTGCAAGTGAGACGAACTACCACAGTGATCTAATTGAGTACAACTACATTGGATTCTACAATGCCACATCCAAGACATTAAGTGATGAAATAATAGATGCGGCTGCAACTGGATACCTGAGTACACAGGATACGATTCTTATTACCTCATTCTACAGTGGTATTCTTGACAATGAGACCATAATGGATGCTCTGGAAGATGCTCACAATGATGGTACAGTGCTTTACAGTATTCAACCATTGGGAGCCACGCCACCTGATTACTTCGATTACACATCAGATGTAACGAGCACTGACCCTATTACAACACTCTACAATAACATGGGTACTGAGGGAGAAGGACTGGAAAACGCAGAGGAACTTCTTGTTTCACTTACCATGGGATCCAAGATCACCTACATCGCATACAGTGAAAGCGAAGCGCTGGAGCTTGCAAGTGAGACAAACTCCCACAGTGATCTGATCGAGTACAACTACATTGGCTTCTACAATGCCACGACCAAGACATTAAGTGATGAAATAATAGATGCGGCTGAGACAGGATACCTGGGTACACAGGATACGATTCTTATAAGCTCATTCTACAGTGATATTCTTGACAATGAGATCATAATGAATGCCCTTGAAGATGCTCACAATGATGGTACAGTGCTTTACAGTATTCAACCAATGGGGGCCACGCCACCTGACTACTTCGATTACACATCAGATGGAACGAATACTGACCCTATTACAACACTCTACAATAACATGGGTACTGAGGGTGAAGGACTGGAAAATGCCGAGGACCTTCTTGTTTCACTTACTATGGGATCCAGGATCACCTACATCGCTTACAGTGAAAGCGAAGCGCTGGAGCTTGCAAGTGAGACAAACTCTCACAGTGATCTAATTGAGTACAACTACATTGGATTCTACAATGCCACATCCGGGACATTAAGTGATGAAATAATAGATGCGGCTGAAACCGGATACCTGAGAACACAGGATGTTATCTTTATAGGTAGTAGTCTTCTTAACAACGAGACCGTGATGAGTGCCCTTGAAAATGCCCATGATAACGGGACAATGGTCTACAGGATAAATCTGGGCATACCTGAGAGTTGTAGCACTCCTCATGTAAGTATCCTGAGTAACATGTTATCTTGGTTGATGGAACTCTTACACATGGAGAACACCGAGAGTGATAGTGAGGCCGATAGTTGTAGCAGTTGCCATATTAACGGTGACACGACAACGCTCTATGGCATGGAACCGATGGGAACCACAGCACCTGACTACTTCGATTACACATCAGATGGAACGAACACTGATCCTATCACAACACTCTACAATAACATGAGTACAGAGGTAAAAGGATTGGAAAATGCCGAGGACCTCCTTGTTTCACTTACCATGGATTCAAAGATCACTTATATCGCTTACAGCGAAAGTGAAGCACTGGAGCTTGCAAGTGAGACAAACTCCCACAGTGATCTAATTGAGTACAACTACATTGGATTCTACAATGCCACATCCAAAACATTAAGTGATGAAATAATAGATGCGGCTGAAACTGGATACCTGAGTACACAGGATGTTATCTTTATCGGTAGTAACATTCTTAACAACGAGACCGTGATGAATGCCCTTGAAAATGCCCATGATAACGGGGCAATACTCTACAGGATTAATCCGGCCACACACCCTACCTCCACTGATAGTTGTAGCAGTTGTCATATTGACGGCGACACGACAACGTTCTATGGCATGGAACCGATGGGAAGCGCAGTACCTGACTACTTCGATTACATATCAGATGGAACGAGCACTGACCCTATTACAATACTCTACAATAACATGGGTACTGAGGGGGAAGGACTGGAAAATGCAGAGGAATTGCTGGTATATCTTGCATCAGATTCGTCAGAATTTGTGAAATGTTCATCATATGACGGGGTCGTACACGTATCCACCAATAAATTCCTATTTATTCTTGGCACTGACTACAATCAGGATGCATTGAACAATGCAGCTCAGGACACTGATATATCCGATAAATTGGACATAACAATTGTCAGCACAGAGGAAATAGAATCAACCGAGTTTGATTTCTCCGGATATGGACTTATTTTCATAGAATCCCAGGAAGAGTCAACAGTGGATAACTGGAGTTCAGGGATAAAGTCTGCTAAAGAAGGCGGTGCAAATGTCATAGGATACAATATATCTTCCAATATAACCCTGCCAAATATTGATCTGTCCGATGATGAGTATACGGACATCGAAAGGTACTGGATACAGGGCGGCGAAACTAACATGATAAGCATGCTCACATTAATGGGGCAGAATTTCTCAGGCTTATGGGATGGAGAGGAAATACCTGAACCTGTAATAAAAAATGAGAAACTGGATGTAACTTTTATTCTCGGATCAGAATGTAATATCTATGACCTCAAAAAGGTCCTTAATGAAAAAAATGTGATCACTGATCGTTATAACATACAGGTCATGGGTGGCAGCGAAGCAGTTGCAAACCTTACTGATGCAACTGATCAAGATCTTATTATTCTGGAAATGATTGATTCAGGATACATTACAGATTTGTTGCCCGTATTATCTGCTGCCAAAGCAAATGGGGCTGATATCGGATTTACCAGTCAAGATCCGAATGGACTGGATACAATAGATCTGTTAAATCCTCCGCATGGTGTCCTAAGAGAATATATGGACAATGGCGGCATGGTAAACATAGAAAACATGATCCGTTATGCAGGAGCTGAAATTGAAGGTATTTATATTGAGTATGGTCCCGTTGGCGAACCTACTATCCCTGATGACGGGATATATCATCCTGATGCGTTCCCAATGATTTTCGAGGATAGTACTGAATACCTGGCATGGTATACAAATCATGGATATAATGAATCTGCACCAACAATAGGTATCATAACTTATGAGATCCAGAAAGAGCCCCTGTATCTTACAACTGATGATGCGATCATCCGTTATCTTGAATCAAAGGGCTGTAATGTGATCTACACTACCAATAAGGTGTGTGATGATGATGATGTGGATTACTTTACAAAAGACGGTGAAGTGCTTGTTGATGCAATAATCAGTTTGCAGAGTTTCTATCTCAACTATGAAGATCAGGAAGAAGGTGTGGAATATCTGCAGAAATATAATGTTCCCGTACTAAAAGCCGTGCAGGATGCATTCACTTCACCTGAAGATTACTATGACAGCGTCTTAGGTACATCTGTATTAATGCGGGCTTCTATGATCACACAGCCAGAAATAGACGGCTGCCTTGATTTCATATGGGTAAGCGGATATGTAACTGAATATGTAGACGGTACTGAAACCCAATATTATCAACCTATAACCGGACAAGTGCAATGGTTGTGTGATCGTGCCATCGGATGGGCAGAACTGGGAAGGACCAGCAATGCAGATAAAAAAGTAAGTATACTGTATTACAACCACGCTGGTGGTAAGGACAATATTGGTGCAAGCTATCTGGGTATTGGTCCAAGCTTTACATTACTGCTTGAAAGAATGGAAGCAGAAGGGTACGACATTGGAAACGACGGCATACCTAACGGAAGCGAGTTTATTGACCTTTTCCTAACCAGCAGGACTATTGGTGCATGGGCTCCGGGAGAACTGGAGGAGGTTGTCGAATCAGGACTGGTAACTCTCTTGCCTGTTGAGGACTACCTGCCATGGTACAACACCCTGCCGGAATCGATCAGGGACGAAGTAGAGGAAACATGGGGCGAAGCGCCTGGTGACATAATGGTCTATGAGAATGAAAGTGGAGAATACTTTGTAATACCCACGGTACAACTTGGAAATGTTAATTTCATTCCGCAACCAACCAAAGCCATTGAATCTGATGAATCATTGATGTACCACAATTCAACAATACCTCTTACACATCAGTATCTGGCAACATATTACTGGATCAACCAGGTGTATGACGCTGATGCCATTGTTCACTTCGGTTGCCATGGTACGCTTGAATGGTCGCCAGGAAAAGAAGTTGGACTATGGGAATATGATTATCCATCCATTTGTGCTGATGACACACCGATCATATATCCATACATCATGGACAATGTAGGTGAAGGCAGCCAGGCCAAACACCGTGGATTTGCGGTCATGATAGACCATCTGACCCCGCCAATAATCGAAGCGGGTCTGTATGGTGAGCTTGCCGAACTACACGACAAGATACACAGTTATACGGACTCACGTAGTCTTGGAGAAGATGCAATGGCATCAATGTACAGGGACACAGTAACACAACTGTATGGTAATCTCAGTATAGGTGAGGATCTGGAAGTTTCCACTGATGAATTGTGTAATATGACAGATGATACCTTTGAGGGCTTTGTCAGTAATACTGTTCATGACTATCTCCATGATCTGCAATCGGATCTCATGCCGTACGGTGTCCATACCTTTGGTGTGGCACCAGAAGGTGAGATGCTTGTCTGTATGATCAAATCAATGTTGAACGATGATTTCACAGGCCACATATGTGATGTTCTGCCAAAGGATAGTGGAACTGAAGAGGACTGGGAGGATGAAGCGGATGCGGATGCAATGTTGCTTTTGAATGAGACTATACTCTACGGAACGAGTGTATCGGATGCTCAGCTCCAGGTACTTGGATTCACAGATGTCAATGTCACTGCTGACCTTGAACTTGCAGTTGAGTATTCTGATGAGATTGCTATGACAACTCGTGAGATCGATCAGTTCATACGGGCCCTTGATGCAGAGTACATAGAACCAGGCGTAGGAAATGACCCGGTACGTAATCCGGATGCTTTGCCGACTGGAAGGAACTTCTATGGTTTTGACCAGAGGAAATTCCCTGATGAAGAGAAGAGTGCAATGGGTGCGATTCTTGCAGATCAGCTGGTAGAGAAATATTATGCCGAGCATAGTGCCTATCCGGATAAGATATCATATACAATGTGGGCAATGGAAACACTGCGTCATGGTGGACTCATGGAAGCTCAGATACATTCATTACTTGGAGTTACACCTGTAAGGGATGATGGACGTATTATCGGCTTTGAGGTCATACCTGTGGAGGAAATGACTCATCCAAGAATTGATGTAATGGTGGATATGTCTGGTTTGTACAGAGACACATTCCCATATCAGGTAGAACTGTTTGATGAAGCTGTCAGGACGGTTGCAGAACTGAACGAAAGCAGTGAAGATAATTATGTCAGAAGAAACTCACTTGCCATGGAAGAGGAGCTTCTGGGAATGGGTTATAATGAAACTCAGGCACATTATCTGTCCCAATGCAGGATTTTCAGTGAGGCAAATGGAAATTATGGCAATCGTATGGAAGATGCAATAGCAGCAACTGAGACATGGGATAATGAGTCAGAACTTGCAGATCTATTTATTTCGACATCCTCCTATACTTACGGACAGGATGTATGGGGAGATTCTCATGAAGACCTGTTCACACTGAACCTGATGGATGTCGATGCTGCTATTCACAGTGACTCGACGAACTTGTTCGGTATGCTTGATGGTGGTGATTACGCTGCTTATCTGGGATCCGTTGGAATGACTGTGGAGGTTCTTACAGGAGAGATGCCGGAGTTGTACATCGCAAATCAGGAAGTAGAATCTAAGTCGGAGATCATGACACTGAATGAAGCTCTTAAAACTGAACTAAGAAGCACAATCTTCAACCCGACATGGAATACAGGACAGGTAGAAGCTGATTATGCAGGAATGAGAACGATTACGAGAAGAGTTGAAAATATGTATGGTATGGATGTGACCACAGATCTGATATCGGATTCAAATTGGGATGAGGTCTATGATGTGCTATTCAACGATAAATACGACATTGGAATGGATGAAGCATTCGCAGAATATCCAAACTCACAACAGTCAATTGCAGCGAGATTGATCGATGCTGAACGTACCGGATACTGGGATGCACCAGACGAGGTTCTAGAAGCTCTGATAAAAGAATATGTAGAATCTGTTGTCGAAAATGGAGTTACATGTTGCCACCACACATGTGGAAATATACCACTGGATGCGTATATCCAGAGTCAGATGTCTAGTGTTGTTGGTGAGGCAACAGCTGCAGAATATAGCAGAATCATGGAGGAAGCAACCCACCGGTCCAGTAGTGGAACAGGAGCCACAAATCAGACAACGAGTTCTGCGGATAGTGGTGCTGGCCTGGACCTTGATTCCCCTGCAAGCGATCAATCCACCCCTGATAACTACGTAGAAGGCTATGAAATGACAGTAGCAAGTCAGGATAATAGCGAAAGTGGTAATTCGGGAAGTGGTTTTTCAAGTTCGGATATTGTAGCTTCGATACTGCTACTTGTTGTTGTTGGAATAATGTATGCAGGATTCAGGAGGCAAAAATAACCCGATTTATTTAAGGCACTTTGAAAGAGTGCCTGTTCTTTTTTAACTAGTGGCAGTTTATGGCACTTATTATATGATCAGATAAATATGTCTTCAAATCGAAGAAATCGATGACCTGTACAACGTCCTTGTAGGTGTAATCAACGATCTTCATGATGAAATGAAGAATTCAAAGAACAGTAAGAGACCATCCTTTAGGAATAATGAATATTTTCTGAAAAGGGTCAGTGTGCAGAGAGTTCCGTGTGAATAAGTATATGTGGTAACAAAAGAAGGTTTAAGCAGGAAATGTGTTGTTACGACTGTGGTAAATGTGAATGTAAATAATATTTATGACAGTTTTTTTCTTTTAATTTGTATCAACTGAGGACGTAAAAAAGAAAGGAACTATTTAGTATTGCGGGTGCTATCCTATATTTCAAGAAAATAATCGAAAACGAGGGAAATATAGGAAATTGAATGTGAATTATAGCCCGAAAATTCTGTTGGCTTAAGAAATACAGTTTTAATCGGAATCCTCTGAAACATATCTCCCTATTTTTGTAATGTTTTTAGTTTCTTCAGGATAGTTGCAATGATAGGTTAACCCTACTACCTGTTCGCCTGCACCTACTGCTAAAAGAATCTCTGTGATGCTGAATTCATGGACATTATTCTCTGCGTTTTTTCCTGAATCCTTTATATTTTCACCATAGTGGTCTGTAACTGTCACCGGAAAGACTACTGCGCAGTTGATGAAGCAGCATCGCAGCCAGTATTAACAATAAGTGACGTGTTGTTTTTGACATTATTTATCCTCATCTCTTTTGTGCTATATTTGCATTATCTACTCTAACTAAAAAACTAATAATATGCTCACTATAATTAAGTTAAATAGCTAGAATAATAAGAGATGTACCGGTTTATATGTACTATTCTATCGTTACTACTAATAATATTAGCTATAACGTTAACATACATTTTCAAAAACGCATTGTTTATATACATAAACATCATAGCAGTAATCCTGAAGCGTGTATATACAAAAAATACATCTCAGAGTGGAGTAAAACAAACACGATGACAATGAACTTGTGTGGTGGTCACACATAAAATATGTCATGCATGCCCTGCTTCTTAGCGGGAGTTTTCCATCTCCACTGTATGGTAATAAATAAAGGTGGAAACGATATGAAAATGTTAAAACAAAATTCAGAAGCTGTTTCGCCAGTAATCGGTGTCATGCTAATGTTAGTAGTGACAGTGATTTTGGCAGCAGCAGTAAGTTCAACAAGTACCGGACTTATAAAATCTTCCGATCCAGCACCGACTGCGGTTTTTACTGTAGAGGTTGCAAAGGGTGAACCACTGTTTTATGGATCATTAGAAGTTCCAAATCCAGCGGATTGGATTTCAATTAAAGAAATTACTGGAGATGCAATTGATACCAAAAACTTGAAGATTGTTACTACGAATTATAATGCAACAGGAACTATGGTTCGCGAAATAGTGGCCGGAGAGACCATCAGTTATGCTGGCTCCACATACACAGGTACTGTACCTTTTAACAATCAAGGGAACCATTTATTTGGCAATCCTGAAAATGCTTTCGGTAACTATACTGTAAAGCCAGGTGTTACCATGTATGCCATAGATGGTGCTATGAGTGGATACCCAACAACATATCCTCAATGGGGTCCTCTTACTGATATAATGGGTAACGTTTACTATGACTATGACAGTGATCCAACCGAGATGCAAGCCATGTTTGCAGATTGGTGTAATGTTTCTGATGGAGATATCGTCAACGTGAAAATTATAGATATAGCCAGTGAGACAGTAATTTTTACCACTGATGTAGAGGTGATGTAAATGAAGTTCACAAAGTTATTCTCAGAAGAGAAAGCAGTTTCTCCTGTAATAGGAGTTATGTTAATGATCGTAGTAACTGTGATCTTGGCTGCAGCAGTGAGTTCTTACTCAACTAGTGTAGAGTCTCAGGAAATTGCACCACAGGCTGTCATTACGGCAAGTGCAAGCATGTCTGATGGTCGCCTTATACTGGAACATCTAAGTGGTGACACATTAACTAAGGGACGATTCAATATCGAAATTGCTAGTGGTGATGGAGCTATATCTGGATATGTAAATATGGATAATGTTACACTCAGTCCTGACGGTATACATTTAGGACCTGGTGATATTGCAATACTTGATTTCCCTGTAGAGACGTTCTTCAACGGTGATAACTACGGACTTGTCGAAAGTGATGAGTTTACCTTAATGATTTTTGAAGGTGATCCTTTTGCGGTAACTCTAATCGACAAAAATACTGGCCAGACTGTTTGTAAGACAGACCTCATCATGAGCCCATAACCTTTGGGTTCATTCTTTTTCTTTTTTGTAGATGTTTTGTTTGCTGCTACTGCAGGATATTTGGTATTTCCTCAGTGACAATATACTATCCTGATAAAGGTCAGATTATACTTTGAAAAGATACTTCCTGGAATATATGGGAATAACCATGGATGAAAAGCATATGAAAAAAACAATAATTGTTACTTTACTTTTTGTCTGCATTACAAATCTATTTGCCTGCGGCTGCATTACTAATCATGATACAAATGTGAAAGTTGTATCAGATGACTTACATACTTCTGAAAGCTCAATTGTGCAAAATAGAGAAATAACGTTACTTACTAGAACTTTTGTACCTTGCGGGTTTGACGCTAATAAAACTGAAATGAATTCTACTTACAATTACAGTTATCTCACTATTGATATGGATAAAACTGCGTTGCTACTTATTGATCTTTGGGCTTGTCCAAATGATACAAGACTTGATACTAATGTCAAAACAAAAATGGTTCCCTTATTGGAATTTGCAAGGAAAGAAAACATGACTATCGTCCATTCTCCACATGATTATACTATGAATGAGTACTGCCAACCGTTAGATGGAGAAATGGTCGCAGGTAGAGACAATGGCTTGCGTAATACTGACTCTTTCGATGAGTACTTGCAGGCTCATAATATAACGAATCTGCTCTATGCAGGATATAGGTCTAATTATTGTATTCTACACAGGCCTACTGGGATTATAAAAATGAGCGAACTCGGTTACAACGTGATTCTGATCAGGGATTGCACTATTGCATACGAGACACCTGAAACGCTTGAAGGTGAATGGGCAAATAAAGTTTCTATCAATATGGTTGAAAGTCAGTTTGGGTCGACTACGACACTAAACGACTTGCAAAAGGCATTTGGATATGATAATTTCACATATGCTGCGAGTTGATTAGTTACTTAAACACATGGGAATAACATATGCTTAAGTAGTCGTGAAGACCGGGCTCTGTAGAAATCCTTGTTTTAACAATATGCACAGCCTGACATACTGTCAAGGTTGTGAACTAATAGCTTCAATTTAACTTCTTTTTACTCATGTATGGGAAACAGGCCGCATTTTTTTCTACACATGTCATTCAATAAAGTTATAAAGTGCTAAAGAAGCAAACAATTATATTTTCCTGAGAAGACGAAATCCTACAGGGCTTCCCCTGCCGTCCGGCTGGAAGTAGTAGCGAAAGGCTGACCGACAGTACCAGGCTTCGACACCCAGGCCACCACCACGTATGATCCGGTCCGAGCTACTACCATCTTCCCACGAACTCCCATCATCAGGAGCACCTGTATAGTCATCATGCCACTCATCCTGACACCATTCCCATACATTGCCATGCACATCATACAACCCCCAGGGATTCGGTTTTTTCTGACCAACCGGATGAGTTGTGCATCCTGAATTTTTATCCCACCATGCATAATCATCCAGATCAGACGCATCATCACCAAACAAATATCTCGTGGTCGTACCAGCCCTGCAGCCATACTCCCACTCAGCTTCTGACGGCAGGCGGTACTCATCCGTCCCCTCCATTTCATTCAGCTTCCTGACAAACTCCTGCACATCATTCCATGAAACCTGCCCAACCGGCCTATCATCGTCCTTGAAATCAGACGGATTGTTGCCCATGACAGCTTTCCATTGCTTCTGCGTGACGGTGTATTTGCCGAGGTAGAAGGGTTTAGGGATCTTCACTGTATGAATGGGTTTTTCAAAATCACACCCATTAGATCCCATCTTAAACTCACCGGCAGGAATTTTTAGAAACTCCATACCTATGGAGTTGGTTAGTTTCTTTTTCTCACACACCTCTCTTTCTTTCCTGAACCGTCCTCCCTCTTCCTGCATTCCCAAGCATTCCTTTTTCATGTTAAGCATACCTCATCAACTATTGTATTATCGAATTCCTGATCAATGAGATCAACAGGTAGCTGTTTTTTTGAATCTTTGTTCTCATGAATCTGATTGATATACTTGATCATATCGGCAATTGATGGAAATTCCCTTTCAGGCTCCCCGTTCATACATTTCCAGCAAGTATTCCCTGAATTGTTCCCGATCTCGATCGTTATGCTACTGCTATTGTCTTTAGAAATACAATAGCCTGCACGTTCAAGTGCATGCGCTGTCCAGATACGCTCGACACCATTGTTTCCCAGGAGATTGGCATCACCCTTCTTTTCAGGAGGGATTATGAAAGTCCCCTTTTCGTTGTCGAAATGAACTCCCCCCATTGCAAAAGCAGAGCCAAAAACACCCTGTAATATAAGGTCTTCAGGAGATCCTGAAAAGAACTCCCCTTTCTTATTGAACAGCCATATTCTGTCAGCTGTGCGCATGGCGATATCAAGGTCATGGATAGATAACAGCACAGCTCTCCCCGGATGTCTTGAAAGGGATTTAAGTATCCTTATTACCTCGATCTTGTGAGGGAGATCGAGAAAAGCAGTAGGTTCATCTAGCACAAGTATCGAAGGGTCCTGTGCCAGTCCGCGTGCGATCATTACTTTTTGTTTTTCTCCGTCACTTAGCTCAGACATAAATCGATTGGAAAGTTCAGTAGCCCCCACAGAATCCAAAGAAAAAGAAACGATCTTTTTGTCCTCTTCAGACAGTGTTCCGGACCAGCCTGTATATGGATAACGACCCAGGGCCACAACATCGAAAGCTCTGAAATGAGAAATATTGGTATTAGATGTCAACACTACACTCAGAACCCTTGCTTTTTCCATAGCAGTAAAATCTTCAAGAGGTCTATTCATAAGAGAAATGTCTCCCGTTAAAGATGGCTGCATACCAATAAGAGTTCTTATTAATGTGGATTTGCCTGCACCGTTCGGCCCTATCAGGCAAACAAGTTCTCCCGGTACAAGCTCCAGGTTCAGGTTTTCAGAAATAACTTTTTGAGTTTTCTTCCGAGTAGTGTATCCGATAGATAAATCACATGCAGATAACAGTGGCTTTTCTTTCATGCTTGCATCCCTCCTAATTTGTTACCCCGAAGTACCACCCATATTATGACCGGCGCTCCGAGCATAGAGGTTACGGCACTTAATGGAAGTGTAAGATTACTCCCTGGAAGATGTGCTACCAAGTCGGAGAACAATGCAAGACTACCACCAAGAATGATACATCCCGGTACGAGTATCCTGTGGTCTGCAGTTAAAAAAAGCCCCCTGCAAAGATGAGGTACAGCAACCCCAAGGAAAGCAATGGGACCACAGAATGCAGTAACAGTTCCTGCAAGCAATGCAGTAATAATAATAAGATAGTGTCGTGTTGTTTTAAAGTTCATCCCCATGCTTTCTGCATATTTTTCTCCCAGAAGCAAAGCATTTAGAGGTTTGATGAGCAAAAATGAGGAAATCAGGGCAATTGATATGATTGGAACAAGTATGCTAACCTCGGCACATCTTATGTCAAAACTACCGTAAGTCCATTCGGTAAATGCTTTAACTTTTTCAGGATCGCTGAAATGTACAAGTATAGTAACTAAAGAAGTTGCAGCATAACCAAACATTAATCCCAGAATCAGTATTGTCACACTGCTCTCTACTTTGCGTGATATAAAAAGTACTATCATAAGCACTGCTGATGAACCCGCAAAAGCAGCTATAGCAACTGCTGCACTTCCAAAGGAACCAAGACCGGCAAGCATTTGAGGAATCGTTGTTGCTGTTCCACCTCCCACCAGAAGAATTACAATAGCAACTCCAAGACTTGCACCAGAGCTAATACCAAGAGTAAATGGACCTGCAAGAGGATTTCTGAACAGGGTCTGCATTAGAAGACCGGCAACTGCCAGTGCAGCACCACCAAATGCCGCTGCAAATGCTTTTGGAAGCCTCATATCCATGATTATGATCTGCCACGAATCATTTACCATTTTATTACCCAGCAGTATTGCCAGAGTATCCTGGAAAGGTATATTTACCGACCCCAAAATCAGGTCTAGCATGAAGAATATGAATAATGCAGCCAGGGAAAAAACCATGAGCAGAACAGCTCTGGATGAGCTGTCCCAACCCCGCTCATTAACTTTCATTATTCACTATCCTCGCTTGTTGACTCTAGTTGCTTATGGTAATACAGCTCATAATCCGGTAACAGCTCCGGATGAAGTATCTTTATATAATCCGCAAGAACTATATCGGGCCTTAAAACTCCCGATTCATAGTAATCATTGCCACCATATCCACCATCCTCACCAGTATCATATACCCTGTAATAGCATGTGTATACATTCCCGGTCTTGGCAGGATTGAATTCCAGGTACAATGGATCATAAGACTCCATAGCTTCAATGCTATCCCAGTCAGCTGATACGAACCAATAATCCGAATCTTTTCCTTTATCTAAGACATATTCAAAATCAAGTTCAAAGCTCTCCGTGTTATTATCATTTTCCCACAGGTAGACACCTCCGGCATCTTTGACGAATTGTGCAATGAAGCTGTTTCCTCCAGGAGCGTACCATGTACCACGTAATGCATATTCTGCCATAACAATAGGTCTTTCCTCAACGTTATTTGCTAGCTGGGCCATTTCTGTATAATTTTCGGAAACCTTTGCGAAATATTCATTTGCTTTCTTTTCATCGTTAAAGAAAAGAGACATGAACTTTACCCACTCTGCCCTGCCAAGAGGTGATTCTTCTTTTGATTCACATGTACTCACGGGTTTTAGGCCCATATCCTTAAGGGCGAATATATACTCGTCACTACCTGTCATATCAGTGGTAAGAGTCGAAACAATGTCGGGATTGATTTCTACTATTGATTCCACATTTACTTCATTCCCACTTCCCACCTCTTCCACAGCTCCTTCTTCTATGAGTTCTCTTACCGGAACAGAGTTAACATAATTGAAATTACCTACAGCTTTGAGCTTGTCAACCTCCCCTATAACGTCAAGAGCAGGGATATGTGATATGGGAAGTGCAACTATGCTTTCAACAGGAATTTCCACTACAAGTGAATCGCTGTAACCTTCGGGGACCGGAGTTCCTTTCTGGACAAGAACATAAGAATATTCAACACTTGTTTTTGGGTCAGTGACTGTAACAAATTTGTAGTTATTGTGGTATTCCACAGAGAAACCAATTGCATATTCAACATCTACCTTATCAGGAAAATAGTCCATTGTGGGGTCATATGTATCTTCTATGGAATCATTATCTTCTGAGATACTCTCCCCCATGCATCCAGACATAAGGATACATGATATTGCGATTAACAAAACCAGAATAACCTTCGTTTTCATTCTGTTTCACCATACATTCCATTCTTGGCTATCCATGCAGTTGTGCGTATCCAGTTCGTGATTATTGATTCTTTTTCGTTGAGAATCTTATCGAATGGAGGGAAATTCTTTGCCATCAATACTTCCGGCAGTCCCTTCATCGTCTCAAATGCAGCTTTTTTTCCTGCTTTTTCAGGAACCAATCCCCATGAAATCTCATCAACTATATGTAATACGGATGCAGTAGCAGCTACTAACGCAGGGTTCTTCGCCATGCACCTCAATGAATTGATAAACTGCACTTTGCGGTTCTCACCATCCATCGCTGCTGAGACTTCCCAATATTTTTTCTCGTCAATTCCGAACCGTTCAAGGCGTATAAGCATATCACATTGTGATTGGGGTGTCAGTCCTGTTTCTTTTGCAAGAGCTTTTTGCACAGCCTCGATCACACATTTTCCTATAAGTTCTCCAAGTTTTGAGTGCTTTCCGGCATCGGTCAAATGCATAGAACTGTTCCTGTTAGCAACAATAGCTATCGAGTCAGTCCCGGAACCTGTGGCAATTCCCTCTGAGTATTTGCTTCGTCCCATGAGCTGCTGGATAGCAACGGTCTTTGCTTCTGTTGCGGTCACGACTGCCCTTACCATGGAATTTGATGGGAGATCAGCACCGATGATCAAAATAGTGTTTATGGTTCCCAGTACCATGTTGTACATTCCATTTTCCTGATAGTAGGAGGCAGGATCTCCTGCTCTTCCACCGTTCACCTCTATTCCCCCGGTAGTGACAGCTGTTACTTCCAGATCCCTGAAGGTCTTGGTTACTATTACCACATTATTCATATTCGCTGCAGTGTGTTGACCTGTTGACTTCGATGGATCCAGTCCAATTCTTTCAGCAACATTAGCCTCATATGTACTTATAGATCCAGCTGCCTTTAATTTAGACCCGCAATCTTCAAATCCATCAACTCCCTGATGGTTGAATACGTACTGTATATCTTCCCTGTATCCACCATTGAGATGTGAAGTTGTAAGTGTACTTCTTCCAGAAGGTAATTCAACGATAACTGATTTATCCTGCCGGAATACACGCTCCCCGGTAGAGGTTTCCCACAAAAATTGTTTATTATCAAATATATTTTCTGAATTGTTATTTTGTAAGGAAGAGTTGAGTTCGGTTTTTTCATTCATTTTGATTGTTCTCTCCATCTAATCTTTAAATCATATCAGATAACATTGTGCTGATTCAACTTGAAACCACTTTTAAAATTTATAGTCCATAATTACAATAGAATGCCTCAAATATGTCAATTATAAGTTTACAGAATTTATATATAAGCATATACCTTTATACCAATTATGTTTATGGATATTTTAGTTAACTGATATACAATTGTTCATTGTATTATTTGTATTATCATTATTATGATATGCTATCATCTATATAACTTTAAATAACAGTTCACTCCTAACCATATATGAATGCTGTGAACAATGGATATCAATATGAATAGTGATCAAAGTAAAGGAATGGAGAACGTTGGCAACGTCAACGATTCACTTAACACAAATATTAGTAGTAGTATACCTGTGTCCGGGATATCTGAAGATGGTGAAGATAATAAGGTCCTCGACATTAGATACTGTTCTAATTGTGGAAAAGAGATTAACACTGTCCATGAAATAAAGAAAACACCGAAAATCAAAGTTGTGAATGGTATTGAAACAGTTTTTTTTGAAAATGAATCTGTTTTGAAGTTTGATTCTGCTATCTGCTCTAAATGTGGAAAAGAGTTTTGTTCTTCTTGTCAGGGTGATGATGGGACTAAACATATTGAGGGTGCGGAGTGGGTTTGCACATATTGTTCCATGCAAGTATGCGAACCGGAAATTGAAGGGAATGGGATTAATGATGTTGATTCAGTTCCTGAGATTAGTTGTATTGCAGAAAATAAAACAAAATCTGTCAACTTCGATTCTTGTGACAGAGATGCAACAAAGAATGCTTTATCTAAAAGTTCCATTGATACGAAACATGATGGGGTAAAATTAAGTCCTTGGTCCAGCACTCCTTCACTATACAAAAAATTCTGTAAAAACTGTGGAGACTTGATCAATAGTACTGATATTGAAAATGTATCTTCTAAATGTTCGATGTGTAAACATGATTTTTGTTCATCATGTTTAACACATGAGATTGATGAAAAATCCCAAAAGGAATATCATTTTTGTTCTTCATGTTTGAATAAATATGAAAAAATGCTTGCTGAAAGAAATGGTAGTAATAGCATACTTTCCCATCTATTTGTAAAAGGGGATAAACAAAAGAAAACTGGAAAATCAGCTAAGCAAGTTAACAAACGGGTATTATATACCAAAATAGCTGTTTTTTTGATACTAACTCCACTCTTGACTTTACTCTTATCTGCAGCCGTCATTACGGCTGTGAGTCCCGATATAGATTCAGCTCTTGTTTCTTCTGCTCCGGCTGCAGATCCAGTTGTTGTAAAAGACATTATAATGAAACGTCTCGGGGAACCAGTTGTTTTGGTAGATAACCAATTAGCTAAAAATTGTTCATGGTATGACTTACTGGTATTTTTAGATAATGATGACACTGATCAATTAATGTATGTAGATGGTACATTTGTCTGCACAGATTTTGCAGAAAGATTACACAACAATGCAGAGCAGGCTGGAATTCGTGCAGCTTATGTCACAATAGACTATTCTGATTTGGAAGAAGGTCATGCGCTTAATGCTTTTGAAACAACTGACATGGGTCTGGTCTTTGTAGATTGTACGGGTTCTATTAAAAAAGGACAAACAACTAAAAAACAAACAACTAACCTTGATCTGGAGGAACTGGAAGAGCTGTATTTCTTGGACTATATAGATTACACGGGTTCTACTGAAAAACAGATTAACTGGGACAAAATTGCTTATGTCAAGGAAGGAGAGAAATACGGAGTTATATCACGGGATTATGCAAAAGAAGCAGATTATGATTTCTATTTAAAAATCAAAAATAATACACGATATGCCTTTTTTGAAGAAGGTGGTACAGTTAAAAAAGTAAATATTTACTGGGATATGTAAAGTTCAATCTATTATTCTAATGATGTGTACATCTAAATCAGTATGTATTTATACATGTAAATGTTACAGGTAACAGAAATGTCTTCGCTACTTGAAAACGGTATAATTAAAGCTAACAAGTTTATCTCTAAACTTAAGAAAGTGGAGAATCCTTCAAACGATATAAACGAATCTGAAGAAGAGCTCGCTGTTCTTTATAATGAAATATCAGGCTTTGATGAGAAAATAGTGGAATTCGAAGTTCCTGCAGAGTATGAGGAAATAGAACGGTACTGGGTAGATGAACCATACTCTTTCATATCTGTTATTTATCATATCGAGAAAAAAGATTATTTATATCATATAGTTGAACCAAAACTAAATCGGTTTGAAATTACCTTGCTTGAGCAGTTGTTCATGGAACTGGGAGATGTGCTTACACTTAAAGGGATAGAAGATATTGAAGCGCTCACAGATGAAAGGAAAACAGAACTTCTCAAGGAACAAGTGAGAAAGATACTGGCAGAGTATTCAGACCTTACATCCCGATCATTTGAAAAAGTATTTTATTATATAAAACGTGACTTTGTAGAATTTGGTCAGATAAGTTCTATAATGCGCGATCCTAATATAGAGGATTTGTGGTGTAATGGAATTGGTATTCCATTGTTCATACATCATACTATCTACGGAAATGTTACTACTAATATTGTTTTCAATAGCAGTGATGAACTTAATTCTTTTGTTATGCGCATTGCCCAGAACAGTGGTAGGCATCTCTCAAAATCCACACCAATACTTGATACAGTAATGAAAGATGGTTCCCGTATCAATATCACCTATGGTACTGAGGTCAGTCCTAAAGGTAGTTCATTCAGTATAAGGAAACAGAAAAAGGTACCAATCACACCTCTTGATCTTATTGCATGGAAAACATTCTCTTCAGAGATGATGTCATATTTCTGGATATGTATGGAAAATGGCAAGAATATACTTTTTTGCGGTGGTACTGCATCAGGTAAGACTTCTTCTCTTAACGCTATCTGTATGTTTATCCCCATGGATGTAAGAATCGTCACATTGGAAGACACCAGAGAAGTACAGCTTCCTCATGAAAACTGGGTTCCTACTGTTACAAGAGATGGCTTGAATGCCAACGATATTGGTACAGTAGATCTAAATGACCTGCTTAAAGCAGCACTGCGTCAGCGTCCAGAATACCTCTTGGTAGGAGAAGTACGGAGCGTTGAGGCCCAGATTCTTTTCCAGGCAATGAATGCAGGACATGCAACCTGCTCAACATTCCATGCAGGAACTCCTAGAGAAGTTATCAACAGGTTTACCCATGCCCCAATAAACGTTCCTGTGGCAATGTTCACAGCTCTTGACGTAATTTCAATGCAGTCTAGTTCCTATGAGAAGGGAGTTCAGAGAAGAAGGTGTTCTGTAATATCTGAAGTAATTGGTGTTTCTTCAAACGGTGTGGACCTGAAAGACAGTTGTGTATGGGATCCTATCAACGATGTATTTGAAAATAAAGGATCTTTCATAATTAATGAAATCAGAAATAAACGTGGCTGGACACTTGAAGAGTTAGATCAAAACTTGAGCAAAAAACAGCGTTTTCTTGAGCTTATGATAGAAAGAGGTATACGTGACTATACAGGAGTGGTGGAATGGCTGGATGCATTTAGAAAAGATCCAGATAAAATATTGAGTCTTTTGTCTTTTGATGATTCACCTTCTCAGGAGGTAGAAGCAGGTGGATTTTAAAGTTAACAGATATTTTATCCGTCATTATGTGAAATCAAGACCGGAAAAATATGCGGATCTCAGGAAAAGTCTTAGTTCGGCTAGAATGGACATTCATTATTCGGTCTACATTGAGCAATGCATAGTTTATGCAGCACAGATGTTTGTGACACTATTCATTCTCTTTTACTTAATGCCAGTATTGCTTAAATATGAGATATTTGCTTTCTTCCGTACTTTTCACACCATTCTTCTCTCCTATGAGATTCTGGTAATAGGTCCTGTTGTCGGAGCAATATTTGTCTACTATATTTGTCTCATCAATCCTAAGCTAAAAGCTTCTGCACGCAAAACCAAAATAGATGTTGTTTTGCCACATGCAGCTTCATTTTGTTATGGCATGTGCAAAGGTGGGTCGACAATGTATGAGACCATCATGGAACTTGCCAGAAACCCTCATATTTATGGGGAGATAGCAATTGAAGCATCGTATATAGTAAGGGATGTTGAACTTCTGGGAACTGATCTTATGCAGGCTATACATAATACTGCAGCAGTGACACCATCTCCCACATTTAAGGATTTTCTTGAGAACATGATTCCCATGGTTGAAGGCGGCAGTCATGTGGACAAGTATTTTGCCGTCAAGATGAATCAGTATTTTGATCATGCAAAAAAGACACAGATAATGTTCATCAAAACATTGGAAATGATCTCGGAGGTTTATGTTGTAGCTTTTGTTGCAGTCCCTATATTTCTTCTGATAACACTAGTGACAATTGGTCTGCTTAATACTTCTCAAAGTCCATTTTTGTTTCAGGCTCTATATATAGGTCTTCCTATAGGTTCTATTGCTCTGATAGTTCTTCTTGATGCGATTTCACCTAAAGAAGATCTGGGAATGAAATATGTAGATAAGGTTATACTTACTAGATCTCTGGCGATAGAAGAAGAGGATATTGGTGATAAGGAATACAAAAAAAATATGGATAAGTTTGAGAGCAATAAGGCAAAGAAGAAAGTACTTGATATTTTAAAACACCCCTTTGCTCCAGTAGTCAAAAAGCCCCTCTATGCGATAGTTTACAGCATTCCCTTGATGGTACTTCCTTTCATATACTTTGACAATCACTTTGAAAAACAGCTTTTACTTTCTCTAATATTGGGTTTTTTACCGATAACACTTGCATATGAATATAAAGTCAGGAAACTGAAAAAGCTGGATAATGCAATTCCAGATTTCTTAAGGAGGCTTGCTGAGATCAATGAAATGGGTCTCCCTCTTAAAAGCGCAATGGGACTTCTTCTTAAATCTAACATAGGTTTGTTATCTACTGAAGTAAGAAGGGTATGGATGGATATGGAATGGGGAGGGGAAATGAAAGACGCACTTGCACGCTTTGAGAATCGTATAGGAACCCCCGCTCTTCGGCGCGCTGTTACTCTTTTAATCAAGGCAAGTGAAGTGAGTGATGACACAAAAGATGTTCTACTAATCGCTGCTGAAGATGCAGAGAATATGAACAAATTACGTACTGACAGGTTTGAAACAGGATTCATATATCTTGCAACCGTTTATCTTGCATTTGGAACTTTTCTTTATGTTTGCTATTCTTTTGCAAATGAATTCCTGGTTTCTATTGTAGGAATGGGTGCAAATCAGGGACTTATCAATCCTGATGAGATAAAGTCTACGATGTTTACTACATGTAGTATTCTCGGATTATTTTCCGGTTTGATCCTTGGTGAAATGGCAGAAGGTAAAATCATGGCAGGTCTTAAACATTCACTCATAATGATGATAGTTACCTTTATCATGTTCCACAAAATTATAATTTATTGATATTAGGTGATACTTTGGCTTCAGAAATGGTAGGAGAAATATTAAAATTATCCATAGCAGTTACTCTGGTGGCAGTATTTTCTATTTCTGTTTACTCACTTTTACCAGATGAGAGAATTCCTTATATGGAGATCGAATTGTCTTCTGATATTAACAATTCTTCAATTATACATTTGACTCATGTAGGTGGAGATTCTCTCCGAGTATCGGAGATAAGCCTAGAAATTACAAATTCATCAAATATATCACAAACTAATTATACTAAGTTGTCTACTCTGACCTCTCAGCCGTACTGGAGGTTCCCTGAGACTGTCGATATCAATATTACAAAGCTACTAAACACCAATCCTGAAGGAGTTACAGTTACAGTGATTCATACAAGAGGGATACTTGCAGAAGGGGTTATCTCTACATGAAAATATGCTCATTTTTTGAAGATGACAACGCTGTTTCAACAGTTGTCACTGCTATTCTCATTATGGCTGTGATTATAACTTTTCTGAGTGCTATCAATGCATATTATCTTCCGTCACTTGCGGCAGATCATGAGATTCACCACATGCAGGATGTAAGAAATTCTTTTGTAGAACTTTCGTCCATGATCACTTCTGGGAATCCCAGTTCAAGAGTATTTATCCCACTAGGGGATGGGGGTCTTCCATATATTTCTTCAGTTTCTTCCAGTGGAATTATTACAATATCACCGGATGGTAGCTCCTTCAATATATTTATGGAGGGGGCCCACTCGATAGAGGAACAGGAATATGAAATCGATGAAAATAAAAGTGTGATTGAACAGATAGATCATGTATCTACTCTTTCAATGCAAACAGATACTTTTATAACAAACAATTATTCTGTAAGTGTTGATGAGAATAACTCTATTTCAGTAGCATTCTTAAATTGCTCGGAGGTATTTGTCACAACACTTAAAAATGGGACGATTGTTTTCAATGAAACAGTGCTTAATAATAGTTATTACAATGTTACTACTCATCCCAATACTGTGAATCTCTTAAACCTAGATCTTCTTAATCCCAGATATCAATTCTCTGAAATTCTCAGTGAGACTTCAAGGCCATTTAACTTAACCTTTGTTGTGGGAATAAATTATATAACAGCAACAGGCCAAAAAAATCCTCCTAAAACTGGCCGTTTTCATATCAAATATGACATGTTATTAGATCCATTTGATATTAATATTTCTTCTAAATGTGGATATCTTAGATACACAGCATCCAATAATCAATGGCTTGATCAGGAATATATTTTCGAAAATGGTGCTGTAATATTAAAACAGGGTGGCAACTCAACAATGAGGAGCAATCCTTTTTTTGACTATAACAACAATAAAGTTACTCTTTTATTATACAATATAACCGGTGATAGAAAAAGTGTTGGTGGCAATGGCGTATCTATAGTGAATGTACTATTGGGTGATGAAAATAAGATTGAATACAGAAATGTATCAAACTTCAGTATTGTCATGAATACTGAATATGAGGAAGCATGGGTAAATTATTTCCAGATGCAAGGTGCAAATGTTACTTCCCAAAATGAAAGTCTGAATATTGCTTTCAATAAAAACAGATATAATAATAGCAGTGATATAACTATTATTATGAATGATATCAATGTCATCCAATCTAGTTAATAATATTAGTATTCTCCGTATTATTATTAGTTAAAATCGAAAGGTATAATAAGCATTAGACTTTCTACTATAATCCATGACTCAAAATAGTACATTCTCACAGGTTACCACCGATCAAAAGCTAATGATACTTAATGCTCTTGGAAGCGATACACGCATTAAGATAATGCAATTGATTCGTGAGAATGAAATACATATATCGGAGATTGCCAGAAACCTAGGATTATCGGTTCCTGTTATATCAAAGCATGCTAATATTCTGGAAGATGCCGGACTCATAACAAGAAAAATTTATGGGAAAAGCCATGTTATTTGTGTAAATAATACAAATATTTTTTCTGCTCTTGATATGTTTGCTCCAAAAAAAAAAGTGCATGTGAAAAAAGGGACATGCTTGTTAGAAGCACTTGAAAACGTAGCTGCAGTAGAAGTAAAAAAAATCAATGGTCAGGAAAGTGTTGTTTCTACAGATGGCGAAGAAGGGTTTTTTGTATATGAAGTAGATGGCGAGTTTTCTAAGAAGACCGTTAAAGACTATAAAATTGAAAAGAACTCAACAGTATCATGGAAAAAGTTAGAACCAGTTGCCAGAATAGAACTTGATATAGTTGTTGATGGTGAATGATCACCGATGAATTTTAGTTATTAACCTAACGTTTCTAACTTATTAGTTATGATTTTTCCATCCACTTTTTGCAAAACTAAGTTTAGATGAACATTTCATAAATTCTACTGCAATCATATTTTTCAAACAATCACCATCATGCATAAAGTTTGCATGAAATCACTCTTTTTATGATGGAAAGTATATGCTCAGATAAAAGTGAACATAGACCTTAATGCACTGCTATTATGTGTTATCCGGCTGATCGAACGATCTAAGACGAAGGGAGAACGGGAATATAAGATAAATGATAATCGCGATAACTATGAACGCTCCTCTTCCTAGAAGCTCGTAGATGAATCCTCCACTCATAAGACCAAAGATACTGGCAACGCTTAAAATACTGCCGAATACTCCAAAAACAAGTCCCTGATTATCTTTTCCTGCAAGCTTTGACAGCATAGACTGTGTGGATGGCCACATAAGACCATTGCCTGCTGCGAACAGCACAGCAGCTACATAGATCAGGTTAGTGCTTCCACATGCCAGAAGTATGAAATTGCTTCCCAGTATCAGGCATCCAGTCATTATAAGGAAAGGGTCGGAATATCTTATTGATAAATACGAGAGTAATGGCCCCTTCACTACTATTAGAAGAAGGCTCAGGAACGAAAAGAAGAGTCCCAGTTCTGCAATACTCCATTGAAGCTCGTTGAAAGCATATACAGGAAAAGAGGTATAGAAGGCATTGAAACCAAGGGTGGGCAGAAAATAGATAAAGAACATGTATGGGATATGTTTCAGCCCAAGTATATACCTCAATCCTTTTTTCTGTACAGGCGCGGGGTTCGCACACCTTTCAGACATATCAGATGTCATTGAAAAATCATCAGAAATCTTTTCCTTCATGATAGATCTTCGGGATTCTGGCACATAGAAAGCTATGAGAATGACACCTGCTAGAGAAATGATAATCGCTGCCAGCACCGGCAGTGCTTCACCATATATCGTTACACTGAGGATTCCTGCAAGTGCCGGGCCGCCAATGAAACCAAGATTTGTGGAAATCGACATCTTTCCGAAGTTCTTACTTCTATCTTTATCTTCAGTAATGTCGGCAATGTACGCATTGGAAACAGAGACATTCCCACCAGTCAATCCATCAAAGCCCCTTGCAATGAACAAAAGGACCAGTGGGACCGTCATTGCAAAGCTCCCAAATATACCTGAATCCACGTTGACAAGAATCATTATCGGAACGAATAGGGCAATAAAAAATATCATCCATGAAATTAGGGTGCCTATTTGACTGAGCAGAAGCACCTTCTTCCTTCCATAGGTATCAGACCAGCGTCCCAGTAATGGGGAACCGATGAGCTGGAAAACAGGATACATCGATGAAATGACACCATATATCAGTGCATTGCCACCGAACCTTTCCACAAGGAATATAAGGAACGGAGTGACCAGGCTGATACCCATAGTACCGATAAAGTTCACCAGAAGAAGAGGATAGATGGTTATCCCTTTTGTTTCCCTGTCAGTCATATAATCAATGATTACTGGGAGTGATACTATATGATATTTTGGTTACACTTAACAGATTGATGAGAGTTACTCATAAGCATTAATCTAACGTTTCTAACTTATTGTTACTAGGATTATTGTCTTCAATAATAATCATTTTTACAGATTTTGACTATAGATATTGGTTTCAATAGGTTTTCTACAGAGCCTCTATATATAAAAAAACAAGTGCAACATCAGGAAATAGAAATGTATATGTACAATAAAGATGTACACATGTATTATCTTAAAAACAAACAATTATCGTATGTTATGAAATAGACATATTTTACTACTTAGGAGGTAGTTTTTATTAACTCATACTCGTTGGTAGTTGAAATATATACTCTATTCTACTGGTGGTACAATGAGCTACGTATATGCAGCCGTGATCGGCATACTGATAGGCATCTCTATCTTCGGACTAAAGACCGGAGTAGGGTGTGGCTTTTCGACTGTAAAGAAAAAAGATGTACTGATACTTGCAAATGGTTATTTTCTTATCTCCGTCATACTTGGAAGCCTTGTAGAAATGGTAGACCAGTCATATCTTGAAAAGATTTCAAATCTTGGAATGACATTACATGTATTCATCGCACTGCTTCTTATTGCTGCAGGTGTCTACACGCAGAAAAAATGGAACTGTGGACATGATGTCTCAAAAAAGACCTTCCTTGTAATTTCAGTTCCCTGTCCTGTATGTCTTACAGCTCTTTTTGTATCCTGCATGATACTTGCTTCAACCCTTGAAGTAAGCGGATGGAAGGTCGGGATTCTTGTAGGACTTGTATTCTTCATTTCAGTAATATCATCAACATTTGTCTTCAGGAAAATGAAACGCACACCTGAAGATCTTGGAACTGCAATGAT
>NZ_VIAQ01000013.1 GCF_006546655.1 Methanolobus vulcani | reverse complement strand
GCTATGATCTCAACTCTTCCTCCGTTATTTTTAACAGAACCGGTAATGTTGTGATTTTTCGCTATGCGATACACGAAAGGGCGGAAACCTACACCTTGTACAATTCCTTCAACTATAATAAGTCTGGAAACATTTGACATTGTTTTTTTGTACTCCAAGATTTGCCTGTATGCGAACAGTTCGTATGCAAGTATAATTTAAAATAGCTCTATTATCTGAGATTATTAAAAACTAATCTTTTAATTTCTGAATTTATTAATATAATTTTTATATCTTAAAATGCAAATCTTCATTACATAAATAATCTAAAATTTCCTTTTTTTATTTTGATATTCGTGATTCATAAGCTGTTTTAGTAATGATGTCAGTATTTTATTACCTTTGATTTATATATGCAATTCATAATCTCAAATATATTCTCATTGCTTTTTGTGGCATGTATAAAAATCTTGTATTTTAGCCAAAACAGACCTGTTATTATGCAAAAGTTGCTAACTTTCTTAAAAATATAAGTGTATTCGACTTATTTTCGTGTATATACAAATGAGAGTTTGTTTTATATATTAAAAAACGCAATTGTGAATTTATCCCTGACAAAACCCAGTGATGAATATGGCACATGAATCATAATTAGTGATGTATTAATGGCTATGGCAATAATGGCTATTGATGTTAAATGCTGCTGTGTAATAGATACACTTCGCTGTTGTGTATTTGACAACATTGGCAACTATAACACAATAATCTATACCAATGGTCATTCAAAATGCGAATCTGGTTGTTGTTCATTCCATAAATCTCTGGTTTTAGGAAGATAAAAACCGATTAAAAAACGAACTAAATGCCGTATTTTGCACATTATGCATAAAGGCGGACAAAAACGAGGTGAAAAACATGAGGTGTCAAACAGCAATAAAACAAGACACTGATGACCATGTCAAGTGGGTATTGAGTGTTGACCGCAGAATTGTTCTGCTGGAATACATGAAAAAGAACATAGTTGGCAAAGCTTCCGATGTGGCTCAGGTTACCAGTAAATCAACCCAGAATATGAGCCGTGCCATGAAAGAATTCGAAAGCAGAGGTCTTATAGAATGTATTAATCCAGCAAAAAACACATGGAAAAAATACATGCTTACCGACATGGGAAGAAACGTAATAAGAGAAATGGATGGCAAGTTTATCTGAAAAGCCGATAATTCCAGTTTCCACAAACTTCGTTTGTATATTGGTTCTATTTGAGTGTTTCGTATTAACTACCAGCAATATTGTCTCTGAAACATTTCAGAGACATTTAATTGCTTTGATAATATCTCTAATAATAATTTGTTTTCTCAATCTGCATCTTGTGCCAGATTTGTGTATCCTTCCACAAGTTCAAGATTTGCATTAATTACTGATGCTTTAAACTTTTCAAGGTCATGGCATATATCATCAAGTTCTTCAACCTTGGCCTGTTCAGTAATGATCTGTCCGTCAGTTACTACTTTACATGAAGGTATATCAACTGCACGAACCGTCGAATTATGAAGAATGACTACATCATCACCTATCTTGCAGTCAAAAACAACTGCTCCAAATCCAACAAAACATCCTTCTCCTATTGTGCAGGGTCCATGTACAATACAGCCATGTGCAAGCGAAGTATTGTTCTTTATCTCAACTTTTGACCCTGCAAGTCCATGTATGATTACGGCATCCTGAATATTGCAATTGTCTCCGATAACAATGGATGATCCGGGTTCATCAGCCCTGATTATAACATTGTGAGCAACGTAAACATTGTCTCCTATAGTGACATTGCCTACGATGACTGCATTTTCACATATCCATGCTGTTTCACTGATCTTTGGATGTTGGTTCTGGGGATTTGGATAAAGCATTATTTTATTACCACCTTCAATTTAATGCATGTTTCAAATATGCAGAAACACAATCTACGCTCTCTTCTGCACATTTATAGTGACTACTAGTCGAAACATTATAATGATAAATTATGATAAATTATTTATAATTATTGCCACGGCCGGTGGATAATATTACAAATACATGTAATGTCAATAAAACAATATCGGAGGACTTTTAGTCTATATCTTGTGAAGTTTCCAGTGAGTTTTCCTGTAAATGCTTTAAATGCAGTTCTGCGGCATCTTTCTCTGCTTTTCTCTTGCTATTCCCGGAACCAATTGCAAGCAATTTATCGTTCAGGTAAAGACCCACTTTAAACTGTTTTTCATGATCAGGTCCTTCTTCTTCAAGCACTCTGTAGCATGGGTTACCAAGTCCATTCTGGTGAAAAATCTCCTGCACCATGCCTTTAGGATTAAAAGCAGCTATTTTTCCAAGAGCACTATCAATTTCGAAGAACCGGTAAACAAAATCCTTTGCAGCAGAATAGTTTCCTTCTGTTTTACTACTTGTACCTGGATAATCCTGCCCTCCATCGATGTAAATAGCACCAATAAGTGCTTCCATGATGTCGGATAGTTTCCCGTCGATGTTCACATGTCCTTCCGAAAGGACAAAACGTGAGAGTTTTATCTTTCTGGCTACAGGTTTTAGACTCTCGTTAGACGCCAGAACAGTCCGTATTTTAGTAGCAACGCCTTCTATTGTGAGTTCATTTGACCTGGCATACTCATTTATACAAATGTCATGAAACGCATGCTCTGCAATTATAAGTCCAAGAACAGAATCTCCCAGATACTCGAGTTTTTCATAGTCTTTATTCTCAAGTCCGTTAACCTTTCTGAAAACACTCAGTTTATCCTTGTCTCCACTAAAAAGAGAGCCATGCAAGAGTGCCTGTACAAGATAGCTTTCATCCTTGAATTTGAAACCTATGATCTCCTGGAATTCTTCAAGGTCATCGTTATTAACACTCAAGTCCGGATTTACTCTCACTTTTTTCCCTCATTTTTTATGGATTAATCAGAATAGTTCTTATTTCCCGGAAACTTGCTTGAAACCTGCCTTATTCTAGAAGAAGTATTCCAATACATTTAACCCTGTCAAAATTGCAGTATTCCATATCTATGCTGTTCTTCTCCATAATCTTTGATAGATTTATTCCTACAGCTTCTGGTGGAAAACGCCTGATATCCGGTTTGTTACAGTTTTCACCACAAATATCACATTCATTGCATGAACCAGGACGAAGCAGTTGAGCGTAAACAAATCCATGTCTGAAAGCCATATGTTCTAGTTCCAGCATCTTGTGGAAAGAACCTTTACGCAATCCGGACCAGGCTTTGAATATGTCCTTTTCACATGAGGTATCATGCTCTTCTATAAGCAGGATTGCAGAGCTGTATTCGCTGAGCATCTTCCTGAATTCATCAATAGAAATTATGTGTGGCGGACAGCTCAGCCTTTTGCCATAAGCTTTGCATCCGTAAGCACATTTCAGCCTTACCCTGTTCTCAACATCAATATCAGATGCATCCAGCATGTATGCTGAAAGTCCCAGATTTTTTGCTTTATCTAATATTGGTTGTACTTCTGTCCTCATCTTCTAATGTTTAATTAAACCTGATTATTTAAAAGTAGATGGTGAGTTAAATTCAAAGATTATCTTTATTTGTATGCAATTATTATTGCGTAGATAAAGTTCATATAAGGGCAACAAATTTTTTTAAAACCTGCAGCTGCTAGTTTTTTTCTGTAACCTTCCATTGTGTCAATGGATTCATATGCATTTTCTCTCATTTCCAGCATATATTTTGCATTTTCTTCCTCAAATCCTGCCTCTATCATTGAATTATACCACTTTTTCCTGTACAATTCCTCTTCTGACATGCTATCAGGTCGGAAAACATCTCCTGTAATGAATACTCCATTTTTGTTTAGGGATGAGTATATCAGATTGATGATATTGGTCCTTTCTTCATCGTTAAAATGATGGAGATTAAGAACTGTCATTATTATGTCATATGCATCAGCTGGCCATGTTTGGGATGCATCACCGAGCATTAATTTGACATCCTTGAGGTCTGATTTGTTTTTAATTATCTCAAGCATCCATGGAGATCTGTCAATACATGTGATCTTTAATTGAGGACGTGCCTTTAAAACCTTCTCAGTTATGAAACCTGTACCACATCCAACTTCAAATAGACTTTTTTCTCCTTCAGGGATAAAGTCAACTATTGTTTTAAAGAAAAAAGAATGATTAGGAATTATTTTCTTCATTTTTTCTTCATAGATGTGATCGACATTATCGAGATATTCTTCAATATTTATGATCGCATCTTTCTTTTTTGCTTTGTTTATGTGAACACTCCCTGAATGATTTACGATTCCTGCATTTTTGTAGTAATTTAGATGGATGACTTTACGGCTTATATATCCTCACTTTTTTTGGCGAGATTTCTATTTCATTGTTGAGAGAATTCAATTTTGAGCTTTATATTTAGATATTTCTTTAGATCTTTCAATTAATATTAAATTATGGATGTTTGAAATGGTATTTTTGTTTATCTTTGTTATCATCTATGATTACAATATTACTGTAATTCTGGATTTTATTTAATTTTATTTGATTTATTACTGCCCATGTAGTTATTTTTTGTTAGCTTTAAGCTAATATTACTAAACACAATTAAAAACACCTATATATGATGAAATCCTTACAAAATTTCAGACATATGCGATTAGAAAATAGCTATTAAGCAACCAATTTTCATCGCGGGTTTATTATAAAATTAATTTATCGGTCACAAAATACGACAGGGGTAGATTATGGAAGGTACTGTAATTGAATTGAACAACTTTTGGAAAAAGCAAGAGATAGTCGAACAATCATATTTTTTGAGAGGAGACATCTGAAATGAAAAGAATAGCAGGAATCTTTATTACATTATTTGTAATGTCTTTGTTTGTTTTGCCTGTAGATGCTTCAGATGTAACATACAAGATAAGAAGCACAGTTTATGATAATACAGACCCATCATTAGATGCTGGTGATTTCTACTGGGATGCCAGTTCGTTCTCTGGATTCTGGTATATGATTAAACCGGGTTTTTCAAGTGAATTGCTTTATTTAGAGAACAATATAAATTCTTCATCAACTTTCCAGCTTGGTGATACAATTGAGGAAGGTCATCTCTATTATGTGAGCAAGCCCCAGATGAAGAAAAGCAAGATTGGCGGTTTTGATGATGGTAACACATTCATCGTGGACGACGTTGACCTGAAAATGTACTATGCTTTGGGATTTTTTGGTGTTGGATATATTGCCATGCCTGAAGATACCTCCGATCTTTCAGCAGGATGCAAGCCGGATAAGATTGCAAAGATACTTTTGGAACAGGGAAGTGATGATAAGAAACAAATGTTCTCAGGTGAAGAATGGGAACTAGCAGATGGATGGTCTCTTCAGGTACAGCAAATTGATGTAGATGGGGAAAAGGTCTGGATTCAGTTGAAGCATGACGGTGAGGAGATTGATTCCGGTGTGGTTTCAGGTAATATGGACCTGACAAAACCTGAGAGAACATATCTTTACAAAGATGGTGACGATAATCCAGTATTCTATTGCTATGTTGATTCTATTTTCCGCGGAAAAGATACGGATTTTGTTGTCTTCAAATACACCTGTCTTCTAAGTGATATCACTACGATTGAAGCCGGAAGTACCTATGGTGTCTTTGATGTTGAAGTGTTTGAAATTCCTGCTCTGATGAATAATACAAATTATGCAGGAAGCAGTACCGGAACTATCCTGTATACTGGTGATGATGCTATTGTTATGTCAAGTAATAAGGATGTCACTCTCGATCCAAACAAGATGATCGATCTTTACAGTGGTATGTATATCAGAACTGAGGATACGAGTGGAACCTGTCTGAAAATGTCATTGTGGAAAACATGCACAATTACTGTTCCTGATACGGTTACCGATGAGAATGAAATCTCAGAGGATGAAGAAATGGTAGTTGTGGACCTTGCCGAAGAAGATAATGACGACAAAGGAACCGTTGAGAATCCCTCAATAATTGATGATAAGGACGCCACTTCCGATTCTGCAGAAGAAACAGTAGTTGAAAGTTCTGTGAACCTGTCTGGTTTTGAACTGGTATTTGGCTCTCTCGGATTGCTGTGTACAGCTCTTGTAAGGAGGAATTGAACCGGAGCTGCGTTTAAAACTAACGGGATATTTTCAGATATCCTGTTTTTTGATTATCTGACTAATAAAAAATCTTTGACATTAATTAAAATGTAATAGGAGTAGATTATGGAAGGAAATATAGTTAACTGGAATGATGTATGGAAAAACCAGATGATGCAAAATGTAGGCTCTAATCCTGCAAATGATTATGCTTCTCTATGGAAAGATCGGTTGAATGCAAAGGTATTCTGGGAGATAACCATGCAAAATGACATGTGCAGAATTGAAAGGACACTCGATAGTTTACCACTTAAAGCAAATTCAAAGGTACTCGATATTGGTTGCGGTCCCGGATCACTTTCTCTTCTGATCTCTGGAAAAGTTTCTCATGTTACTGCTGTAGAACCCTCAAAGGAAATGATGGGTATATTGCAAGAAAACATCAAGAAAAATGAAATTGATAATATCGATTGTGTCAATAAACGGTGGGAAGACATAGATGTTCAAACGGATCTCCAAGGTCCTTATGATGTAGTCTTTGCTTCATATTCTTTAGGAATGATGGACATGAAAGATGCTATCCGGAAAATGATGTCCTGCAGCTCAGATTATGTTTATCTGTTCTGGATTGCAGGACCAAATCTCTGGGATATTTATTGCCCTAATATATGGTCCTCCCTGCATCATAAGGAATATCATCCCATGCCTAAATTTAATGTTCTATACAATATACTCTATCAAATGGGAATATACCCAAATGTGAGTGTCTCAAAATTAAATTATGTGAACCGTTTCTCATCTTTTGATGAAGCAGTCAATTATTGCATGCCTATATACAGAATATCGAATTCAGAACAGGAAGAGCAACTTCGAGATTATCTGCAAAAGGTTCTAAAGAAGGATGATAAATCTTTTTTCCTTGAAGCTAAGACGAATCATGTGGAAGTATGGTGGCAAAATAACGCTCTTTGAAGTTATTTAAGCAAATATTCTATAAACATTCTATTAACCATCATCCGAAAAATTAACAATTTAAAATTAAGGGGCAATTATGATGAAAGTAAGATTTGAAAGGATATTATTCTGCTTATTGATACTTACAGTTTGTTTAATTTCACCTGCATTTGCAGTAGAAACAAATGTGGTACGAGATATCTCGACACCAGAATCGAGCTCAGATTCTGAATTTACTGTAACACTCAAAATATCAGGTACAGATGTAGTCGGAATTGTTGAATCCATTCCAGAAGGATTCTCTTATGTTGGAAGTAAACACCCGGAAGATCAAGTAAGTCAGTCCGGGCAAAATCTAATTTTTTCAGTTATAGGAGAAACTGAGATCAATTATCAAGTTAAGGCTTCTTCTACTGGAGAAGGTTCATTCACCGGGGTTTGGTATAATCCGATAAGTGAAACTGAGGGGACGATTTTAGATACGGATGTCTCTGTCAATTCTAATATTCAAGCTACACAAAGTTCTGTAAATATTTTATCTTCGGAAGAAGGAAGTCAGGATGCAGAAACAAAGACCACACCTTTTGTGGGCTTGGCTATGTCGGTGGCAATAATTGCTGTAACCGGATGCTATGTGAGGAGACATTAGAGGGAATATTATAGTTTAATTAAAGGTGTCAGATATGAACGTAACTATAATGAGAACTTTATGCATACTGCTTCTATCATGTCAATTGATATTGTTAGGTATCTCAGGAGCAAGTGCTGCAATTCCAGGGGATTTGAACAAAGATTATGAGATATCAAGAGCAGAACTATCGGATGCAATTATTTCATACATGGAAACTAATTATGCCGGAGAAAATACTAATTCTCTTGAAAAGGAAGCTTTGCGGGAAACTGCAAGAAAGCATTTTACAATAACCGTTACTGATCTTGCCGGAAGGGAAGTTACCGTTCCTACCAGGGTTGAACGGGTTGTTCTGGGTCACTCTCTTTATATACAGGAGTTTGCAGCAGTAGAGGGTGAAGATTTTACTGAAAAAATCGTTGGCTGGGGTTCAGAACTTGAAACAAAAGACTTCGATACTTATAGTCAATATTTAGAGTTCTATCCTGAAATAGCAGACATCCCGATAATCGGGTCTATGAGCAGAAATACCTTTGATACGGAAAGTGTTGTTTCCCTTAATCCAGATGTTATAATTATGCCGTTAATGCGTTATGAAGCATCAAAAGAGACCATACAAACACTTGAAAGTGTAGGAATTCCGGTTCTTATAGTTGATTTCTGGAAATCACCTTTAGAGAACACACAGGAAAGTACACTGTTATTGGGAAAGGTTATGGGAAAAGAGGAAAGAGCTCAAAATATCTCTGAGTTCTATGGTGAACAAATGGATCTGGTCTATTCGACCCTGAATTCTATTGATCCTGAATCTTCTACATCACAGAAGGTCTATGTTGAGTATGGTTCACGTGGACCGTCACAATATGGAATAACATTTTCTGATTCTAATTGGGGGCCTATGATCACTAAACTGGGAGCTACAAATGTTGCTGAAGATGTTGCAAGCATGTCGGCAATTGATCCTGAATATCTTTTGTCTCAAAATCCTGATATTATAATAATAGCTGGTCAGTACTGGCCTGAAAATCCGGATTCAATGGGGCTTGGTTATTCAACAAGTGTAGAGGATTCCAGGGAAGATTTACAGGGATTTTGTACTCGTTCCGGATGGGATGAGCTTACTGCTGTGAAAAATAATAATGTATATAGTATACATCATGGCATCAGTTATCACATATACAATTTCGTGGGCATGCAGGCACTTGCAAAATGGATCTATCCTGAAGAGTTTGCTGATATGGATCCTGATGAGAACTTGAGAGAATTCCATGAACGATATCTGCCTGTGAACTATACTGGAACCTGGATTGTTGGTATTGAAGAGGTATGAAGATGGAACTTCCGAATAAAGAGGCATATGAGTCTTTAATAAGACGAAAAATCCTCTTTTTTATTCTTTTTATCAGCGCTGCTTTTCTTGCTTTCCTGCTGGACATTGCTGTGGGTTCCTCAGGACTCTCTCTATATGAAGTGTTTTCAACGATAGTTTTCCCCGCATCAAGTGATCCTACTTCATCTGTTATTGTATGGAATTTCAGGCTACCTAAAGCTTTAATGGCTGTGTTTATCGGGGCATCACTTGCAATAGCTGGTGCAGAGGTTCAGACAATTCTTGATAATCCTCTTGCAAGTCCTTATACTCTTGGAATATCTGCTGCAGCAGGATTTGGTGCAGCTGCTACTATGGTTTTAGGACTAACTTTAACTTCTTTTGCAGGCAACGTTCTTGTTTCTATTAATGCATTTATTTTTTCATTTGTTTGTTTTTTTGTAATTTATTTTATCGCTAAAGTAAAATCTGCAAGTAAAGAGCTCATTATATTGACCGGAGTTGCTTTACTTTTCTTATTTCAGGCTTTGGTTTCCTTATTGCAGTACATAGCAACGGATGATCAATTACAGAATATCGTATTCTGGCTTTTTGGAAGCCTTGAGAATTCTTCATGGAGCACAGTAACGATATGCTTACTAATTCTGCTTATTTTTATTCCATTACTTGCGATTGACTTCTGGAAGCTTACAGCACTCAGACTTGGTGATGAAAAAGCAAAAAGTCTGGGGATAGATGTTGAAAAATTAAGATTGAAAGTTCTTATTTGTGTATCGGTTCTTACAGCATCTGCTGTTTGTTTTGCAGGTACTATCGGTTTTGTAGGTCTTGTGCCTCCTCATATAGCACGTATGCTTGTAGGCGAGGATCAAAGATACTTTGTACCTTTGTCTGCACTTTTAGGATCGCTATTCCTTTCTCTGGCTTCGATAGGTGGCAAGATATGCTGTCATAAAGGCGTATTTCCAATAGGTATCGCTACATCTTTAATCGGTGTTCCTTTCTTTTTGTCTCTTATTATTATGAAAAGGAGTGGATCTTTTTGAAGCTAGAGGCTAATGATCTTTCTTTCAGTTATAATTCTCATCCTGTTTTAAATGATATCAATTTTAAGATTGAATCCAGAATTACAGCATTGATCGGACCAAACGCAGCAGGCAAATCCACTCTTTTAAAGTGTATGGCTGGAGTACTGGAGCCGGACGGCAGCCTGATCATAAATGAAAAGGATGTGAAGGATTTAAAAAAGGAGGAGTTGATAAGGTCACGAAGTTATCTTCCTCAGGATTCAAAAACAAATGCCTGTCTTTCTGTATTTGAAACCCTTCTTCTGGGGATGGTACATTCATTATCCTGGAAGGTTGGTGAGGAAGAGATTGAAGCAGTTTCAAATGTGCTGGAATATATGGGTATTGAAGATCTGGCTATGAAAAACATAAATGAGCTTAGTGGAGGTCAAAAACAGATGGTTTTTATTGCCCAGTCTTTGATCCGAAATCCACAACTTCTATTGATGGATGAACCGACAAATGGTCTGGATCTTCAACATCAGTTAGAACTATTTGAATTTATACAGAAGATCACAAAGGAAAAGGGTATGACAACAATAATTGCCTTGCACGATCTAAATCTTGCAGCCCGATATGCAGATAATATAGTGGTTATGAGCAAAGGAATGATCCATTCTTCTGGTTCTCCGTCTTCGGTTCTGACACAAAAGACAATTCAGTCTGTATATGGCATCAATGCCGATATTAGTGTTGATACAGATGGTATTTTATGGATAAAACCTCTTAATTCCGTAAGGAAAGTTTTTAGGAGCTGATCAATCCTATTTTTTAGGTGTTTTATTGTTCTGAATTTCCTTTGCTTCCGAAGCTATTAGTTTTTTGAGACCGTTCATCATACATTTATCATTTTGCCGGTCTATTTCTTTTATTACTCCAAACAGGTCCAGTGCAGAATAGATGTTATTTTCATTTATGTTTAAAACATGCGTATTACCATAGATGTTGCGCGTGACCAGATCCGCATCTTCTAAGATCTTAACGTTCTTCGCTACAAAAGGGGCCGAAACATCAAGCAAACGAGCTAGTTCCTGAATGTATTTCTCACCATCTAATAACAGCCTGAGAATCTCTAGTCGTGTCTCGCTCTCAAGAGCTTTGAATAATTTCTGCCTATTTTCGCCTTCTAGTGGGCTGAATACGTTTGGATCTGATTCATCCATGAACTCTCTTTTGAAGGATTTTCTATATAAATATGTCTCCTTCTGAATGCATCTTTATTTTTCTTTTAGATTAGCTTATAGTATTACAAGCCTATATTTTAAATCAATTCGCTGTCATATATATCCATAATTTACAAAAACAATTAACTGAAGTGTGGGGGGGTGCATTTTCATGGAAAAAGAATGCTGTCCGAAGTTTGATCCCGAACCATGGGATGGAAACGTAATCGAGTGGGATAACAAGAAATTCGTAAAAGACAAAGTCTTAACTCTTTTTTATATGCCAGTCAATTTTGGTGGAGTAATGAGAAAACTCGACAGGAAAGTCAGGGATTCGGGAGCAGGCATAGTTGATAATCTCTGCCTGTCTGATCATACATCAAAGTGGAACATGGATCTTTATCTTGCAGTTAACAAACATATTCCTGATGCCAATAATGTACTGTTGAGTGGTAAGTTCTTAAGTAAAGTCTATGAAGGCTCATTCAAGGATACTAAAAAATGGTGCGATAATTTTGAAGTTTTTGCAAAGGAGCAGGGGTATGAAATAAAGAAATGGTTCATGTGGTATACTACCTGCCCGAAATGCGCTAAAAAATATGGGAATAATTATGTTGTAATTATAGCAGAAATCGATTAAGAAAAAGAAAATCATGAAATGTTGTCTTATTCAGTAAAGACAACATTAACCTCTTTTACGTCCCAGAGAGATTCAATCTTCTCCATGACCTCTTCTTTGATATTTGCTGCAAACTGATGATTTGACGGCAGGTCAATAAGTATCCTTACAACACCATCATTGATCTCCATCTTTGTTACAAGCTCAGTCCTGATAATATCAAGTCCGGCCATCGGGTTCATGACATGCTTCAACCTGCTTCTAATCACATCGACAGTGGTTGGTTCCTGTTCGCTTACCAGACCGTGCTTTTCCTCATAGTCTCTTATGGCAGCACGAAGACCTTCTACAGCCAGAACTGAACAGTGAGCTTTAACAGGTGGCAAACCTCCAAGTTCTTCAGTAGCCTCCTGCCATGAGATCTTCTTTGCTTCTTCAATGGTCTTGCCTTTTGCAAGTTCTGTAATAATAGAAGCGGTGGCAATGTTAGAAGCACAGCCGTATGACTCGAATTTGATGTCCTCAATTACCTGTGTATCGGGGTTGACCTGAAGGTAAACAGCAACCATATCACCACAAGCAGGACTACCCTCCAGCCCTTTTCCATCAGGATTCTCCAGTTTACCTACATTACGTGGATTCTTAAAGTGCTCAAGCACCTTTTCTGTGTATGGGAATTTCATTTTCTCACCTCACTCTTCTTTGTTGTACAGGGGACTGATTGCCCTTAGCTGACTGACTATTTCCTTGATCGCATCAACAACAGCATCTACGTCTTCCATGCTATTGTAGCGTCCGAATGTGAATCTAATAGAACCGTGTGCTCTTTCATGGTCACCACCAATACCAAGTATTACATGACTGGCTTCGAGTGAACGGCTGAAACATGCTGAACCTGTGCTTACAGCAAAACCACGCATATCTAGGTGCAGAGTCATGGATTCACCTTCGACATAGTGGAATGTGATGTTTGCATTCTGTGGTGTTCTCTGTGTCTTGCTTCCGTTCAGGGTAACATGGGGAATCTCTTCGAAAACTCTCTTTATAGTATAGTCCCTGAGAGATGTAAGGAACTCATTCTCCTTCTCAGTAACAAGTTCAACTGCCTTTGCAAATCCTACTGCACCGGGAATATTCTCAAGTCCGGCACGACGGTCCGTTTCCTGATATCCACCATCCATCCATTTGATAAGTGGTGTGCCTTTGCGGACATACAATGCACCGACACCTCTTGGTCCATGGATAGTGTGTGCTGACATGCTAATCAGATCGATGGGAGTTTTTGAGACATCAATCGGTACTCTCGTGTAGCTATGTGTTGCATCGGTATGGAACAGCACCTCCTTTTCCCTGCATATCTTTGCGATAGCATCAAGATTCTGAAGAGTGCCAATCTCTTGGTTTGCATGCTGGATGGATACAAGGACAGTATCGTCACGTATCTTGCTTTTGAGTTCCTCAAGGTCCAGAATGCCTTCTGCATCAACACTGATGTAATCAACATTGTAACCCTGTTTCTCAAGGTTCTTAGCAGTATTCAGGACAGCAAAATCCTCTAACTTTGATACGATAATATGCTCTCCCTTCTTTTTCTTAAGAGCTGCGACAACGCCTTTGATTGCCATGTTGCTGGACTCGGTCTCTCCTGATGTGAACACGATCTCCTCAGGTGTTGCACCAATCGAGGATGCAATTGTCTCCCTAGCTTCTTGAAGTCCTTCCTTTGCATCAATACCCATGGAATAACCAAATTCGGATGTTGCTACGGCATAGGTATCAAAATAATATGGTTTCATTGCATCCATTACCCTTTCATCCAATCTGGTACTGGCTGAATTATCAAGGTACGTCATTTTATCGAACATGTATTCCTCCTCTTTATTCGTCCCTTTTAAAATTGCAATTTATATGAAAAGTGTTATTTTAGCGTCTTTTGCTTCCATTATGTAGGTGCCTACCGCACCATACTCGTCTATCCATTCACGATTGAGCTCTTCAGGTTTTATTCCCATTATTTCCATGGTCATCTCACAGGCAATGATCTTACCGCCAAGTTCTTTGTAGTCTTCCATTAGCTTTTCAAGCGAAACTACATTGGCTTTCTTCATTCTGCTTTTGACCATCCATTTTCCAAGTCCCAGAAAATTCATCCTTGAAAGCGGACCTTTGTCAAGTCCATTCTTTTTCAGGCACTGTAAACCCCAGAATGTAAAAAAAATCGAGGCATCCATTCCCATAGCAAGTGCACCGTTTCCAAGAATCAGCGCACTGTAGATTTTGTCAAGGTCGCCACTATGTGCAACTATTACTGCCTTTTCTGTCATGCATTTAAACCCCATTCTCCTAAAGTACAGTTATTTTTTAATGCGGATTGTCCACTCTTTTTCATTATTTTCATCCACATCCATAACTTCGAGTCCCATTGCTTCACAAGCCATAGGTATTTCTTTTTTGGATGCAGGATGTGTCCCCTTTATGATTATTTCATCACCGGGGGCTGCTTTTCTAATTGCTTTACGGCATTCTACAAGAGGAACCGGACAGGTCTGTCCCCTAACATCAATGTTTGTTTCTGTCATCTGATCTCCCCATATTCAGATTTCATAATATGTACTATAATATTACATACTAGCATTATTTAACAATTGTGAATCAAAAGTAATTATGGATCAATGAAGAGCAATTTCCAGCGCTCCCAAAGGAATATTGATAATTCATCATCATGTAGCAGAGCAAAAGCAACTTTAAAACGGTTATGTGCCTTTGGGCAAGTTGATACAGATTACTCTTTCAGTACTTTACGAATTAGTAGTAATCCTATTAGATTCACCACTCCTGTCAGAATCCCTCCTTCTATATAACGTGGGTTTTGATATAATTTATCACTTTTGGAATGCTGTTCAGATGTTAAGAGTTTAACTGAAACATCTGGGCCAGCACTGAACAATTGCTGAACAGTATTTTCAGGATTGGATGAAGGGATAAATGATAGCATATATTCAATGCCAGGTTCCAGGCCCTGAAAAGCAATGTTTTCCCCTACCTTATCGCTAAAGATAATTTCATCATCTCTGCTCAGGGTTAATTCACCTTCTTCAGGAATATCTACTGCAACATTTGTGTAATCTTTAAGTGCAATTGCCTCTCCATCAGCAAGTCTCAGTTTTCCGGGGATATTTAATACTTCAAGAATTGTTGGTGCGATATCTTCCTGTTTGAATTCTCCTTCCACAACAGCATTTTCAATATCATTTGCTACTATTGCCAGTGGAACTCTCTGTGACTCGATTCTCACGGAATATTTTTCTGCCTGGTGCCCTCCTTTGGAATCATCAGTAGGGAAAGCCATTCCATGATCGCCTGTTAATATAAAAGCCAGATTATTGTCGAGACATGTTTCATAAAGTGAGTAACTTGCATTGTCTATTCCCTCGATGCATGCAACGTAACCACTGTTCTTTTTATAATGGCCGGCACTGTCAACAGCACCTGCATTTATTGTAAGTATGTAGTTCTGTTCAGGATACTCTTTTTCCATGTATTCAACTAGATCAATTCCAGTTTCTATGGTCCATATATTATATTCATTGTAACGTTCAATTGAGCCCTCAGGATACTGGTCGAGTTTTTCCTGTAGCATAGAAGAGTGTGATTGCATTAATTCTGTAATTTCAAATGAAATGCCTTTGCTGTTTTCTGTAAGCATGTTTGTTTGAATAACCATCTCAGGTTCGTTTATGGAGTTCTCTATATCATGCGTAACTACGTTCTGTTTACTGCAAAAACCATATGAATCTCCTTTTTCCATGATGGCAAATGTTAGGTAATCGTAATCATGGGCGATATCAAAAAACGTGGTTCCTGAAGCTGCAGTGAGTCCAGAATCAGCTCCTGAATATCCTGTGGCAATTACGGAATGTCCGCCTTCAGTGAATGTCTGAGGTGCTTTTATATCAAGTATCCTGCTACTGTTACTGAAGATTTCCTGCATTTTAGGAACTTCTGCTTTTTCAAGTGCTGAACCATCTATTGCGTAAGGAGTATACTCGGGATAAACATAGCATGAACTTAAGCCATCAACAATGAGAATGACGGCACCATGGGGAGTATTTACTGATCCTATTTCTGCAACCGTATTTGCTCCTGCCTGGACTGCGAAAAAACATAATATCAGTAGAAGGGAACAACATTTAGAAGATAGGCGTAATGTATCAGTTTTTCTTTCAGGGGTAATCGTTTTTATGTTTTTTATTGGTGCCATCTATCTAAGGAACAAGATGTCTACATAAGAAAGTTTCTATTTAGTTCCAGTTAATTTATTTGGCTAATTATTATTTTTGGTGCTATCTTTTAGTAAAAGCGTAAGTACCATAAGCAGTGAGGTTCCTGCAAACATTGTGTGGTATCCATATTTTGTAAAATATCCCATTACCATGGGCAGAAATGCAAGCCCCATATATGTGTATGTAGTAAAGATCCCCATGCTCAGTCCCTTATCATTCTTATCGATATTCATGTAGGAAACTGCTATTGGCAAACCTATCATTCCAATTCCGGAACCTATTCCAAGGAGTGTAAAACCCGGAAGTGGTTGTGTGATGGAGATTATGACTCCTGCAGCAGCAAGTATTATTCCTGCGTTGATCATTTTCCTGTAACTGATACTAGTTCTTCCTGCAATGAGGTTGGTAGCCATGGAACTGATATATACTATAGCTATGACAATGCCAAGTTCTGGTTTGCTAAGCATTTCGCTACTGTACTGGGGATAATAAGCAAGCATTACCCCTGTAATTCCAAAAATAAAGAATGCAATGGTCCATGTTCTGAGGTACATTGGATCTAATGCTATAATGGATATCTTTCTGGTTTTATCCAAGAGTGTGCCGCTTGATTTTGGTTCGTTTCCTGTCTTCTGGATTGAATAATTTTTATTTTTGTTCCTGGTTTGGAAAGTTTCTGTTCTAATAAGTCCGAAGCTGAGTATTATTAGTGAGAGCACTGTAAAAAGTATAATTGCTCCTTTAATGTATCCATCTGCCAGAAATCCTGCAGCTACTACTCCTAATGCGAGCCCTGCGTTAAGAAGGAAATTGAACTCTCCCAAGTATCGGTTCTTTTTTTGAAATTCTGCAAGCATCGCATATGCAGGCGGGAAAAAAGCACCACATGCACTACCTTCCAGTAATCTTGCAAGTATCATTATATAGGCATTGTTTGTTATTATGAGCATTATGCCGGAAATTGCTGTAAGGGTAATAGCAAGAATAATTAATTTCAGATGATTGTACCGGTCTGCTAAAAAACCAAAAGGTATCAAGGTCAACAATGCTCCGATGAAATAGCCGGAAAAAAGTAATGTGTATTTAATGGTACCTGGTTCTACTGAGGAAGCAGAGGCGATCTCTGGTAATACGGGAATAACAGAATTAGATAAACCCATTATGAGGAACACAGTAGAATAAATAAAAAACCGTTCTTTTGTCATAGAATTCCTACTCGATGATTATCTTTGACATGTTATTTAGTTTTAAGTTTTGGACAGCATGTATTTTGGTTAATATTATATAGGGTATGATTAGTAAATTGAATTGCTAGATTGTTACATTAATTTACAATTTGTATACTAAAGTATACATTTCATTTGCAAGTTTAAACAAAAAATGGACAATTAAAAGTTATCCACGAACATACAGCATGATGTATATACTTAACAATCTGTTTGTATTTTAATTGATGATTATTCGTTTTATTTTGATTATTTCAAAAATAAATACAAAAGTTTGATTTTTATCATCCTATTTTTATTTATTATTAATTAGCATAACACGTATAGACTAAAAATAAAGAAAAATATTATATAAAAACAGGCTTAAATAAATACCAATTTAAAAATTTATTAAATTATAATTGTGTAAAAATTAAATATCTTTATTTTTATTTTATAATGTTGCATGCAGCATCAAATAAATTATAATGTACCCAAAGTTGACCAATTTGTTTGAACTTTCATTCTAAAAAGAGAGGTTTTTAAAATTGTATTACAATTAGTTAGGTCAACATGCAAAAATACTCTCAGTATGATTCTATTTAGTATCCTGCTGTCGTTTTTGATTATTTTTATTTCTAACGCATCATTAACTCCCATATTATAAAGACTATATGAATAAAGTAAGCACAATATTTACTCTGATTTTTCATGATACTTTTGTATAGATCATCTTAGGGTTGGAAGTCAGAGTTATTGTATTCCTATATACTATGGAACGAGCAATTTCAGAAAAACATACCCTTTTTGGTAATTTTTGGAAAATTTAATTTTCAATCCTATAGACTATAAGAATATGGATTTTTTATTGAAACTACCTGAGATCATAGCTAAAACTTTAGAATTTAATCTATAAAGTAAGGCTCATTTTTTAACCTTGTTCAGAAAATCGGCGCAGATTTTAGATTGATACTTTCGATGCTGTGACCCTAGAGTAAACATGCCGAAAACTATTAAATAAAAATAGCATAATAAAATCAGTTTTGCGGGTATTGAACATAGCAAAATTTAATGTATAGTTAGCAACAGTTATATGAAATAAGAGAAGATAACACTACTTTATTAGATTTTGTATGTAGTATACTCAAATCTCACCACACTTATTTAATTTTGTTATAAACTACACGGTTTTATTACTAGCAATTATATTTCAGCGCCATAATAATTATAATCTCTGGTTTTTGTTCACAAAATACCCGAAAATAGCGTTTTTGTTCGTATTGGTACGAAATCAACAATTAATTAAGTATAATTTTATAAAGATATGTTAATGTATTAAGTTTTTTATTGCAATTTTAAATTATATGAGTAACAAAATATAGTTACATGTATTAGACAGTAAAGAATAGAATAGACGTAACTAAAAATAGTTACATCTTGCTTTTTTGGAGATACTTTGAAGTTTTCGCATGATTTGTGGAGGTATGGCTAATAAAGTCAAAATGAGAACATACTTGAGGTGAAATGCTGATGACCCTATTAGTCTGAGCTGAATTCATACATACAAGCGGCAGAAGTGTTATATGATCTTGCTTTTGGCCTGCAGCACATAGTGATAATTTTTTAATAAGAATAGAATGGACTAATAGGGAGATTGTTAGGGGTTATTGTCGTTTGGGGCCTATTAGTCCAAAAAATCCGCACTGATATAAGCCAAACACATAATAGCTAAAGAGATTAATATTATTTATATTTTAGCTAATGATATATTGTGAGGATATGACTAATAGTAAAAAAGATGGATGAAAGTTCAACGAATACCCTATTTAGTTATTTTTTAAATATGCAAACATTTTTACCATATTTGTTAATGCTGAGTTTTGTATAAGTGCTTAATTTGCATTTTAAACGATGCAATTCTCTATTTATTTTGAAATAACTGTTAAAAACTTAATAAATCCTATAAAAATCTCTAAAAATATTCAATTTATTTTAGATAGATTTTCCAGCACATTCTCCAGTTGCAACTGGTATCACTTGCAAGCAACAAATATAATTATAAAAATACTACTATTTAATGGCATTACTTATTGTATTATTTTTACCAACTAAAGAATATTATAATAGAACAGCTATTTATTTTTTGAATGTAGCGTTATATGTGAAATTTTTACAACAGTTGTGTATTTTCATATGTTAATCTGTATTCCAAATAATTCATAGAAATCATCGTATTTTTTCCTGGCACGGTATAGATATTGTCTGACATAATTTTCACCACTTGCTTTTGCATACATTGCAGTTGTTTCAGCTGGAGTGAAAACAGTTTCAAGCTTTTTTCGATCAATATTGTCAAGAAACTTAATATTGTTACTGCTATTGATGTCGAAAAATTGTTCAATAGGTTCTTCTCCCTGCCAATTCCATTCAGTATCATAGAATATTGCATATAGTAAATCGCATGCAGTACATTTACCTGCAACTACCATTCCATTGTCATGGGCATGGTAGCTAAGACTGATGACATCTGAATTGCAGGAATTGCAGATTCCTATGAAGTTATGGTCAAGGTTTTCGGGATACAGATCAATATCATCGATCTGCATAACGTTACTTTCCATATCGTATTTTATATTCATATCGTCACCGGAAAAATTGAGAGTTGGAATAATGCACTTATAATATTAGTCCTTTACTTCTAAGTACTTATTATTGGCTTCATATTATAATACTTTAAAAACATATATATAGTTTGAGCTGCATATAAAAATTTGTGCTATATATGAGGTGAAGTTATGGACTCAATTCGCGCAAAAATAAAACGAAGGTTACAAAAGTTCGTTGAATTAGACGTAAATGGCCTGCGCAGTCATATATTATCAATTTTCTTAAAAGTAAAAGAGACAACAGTAGATGAATTGCATGCAAATATCACAGAGAAGTATGATATTTCACGCAGTGCAGTGGCATCCATGGTGGGCTATATCTACTCCAAGCTGGGTGTGCTCAGATCTCACAAAGAATCTTACAAGACTCCTATAGTATATTCTTTAAAAGAAGAATATGAGGATTTGATAAGATCTGCTCTGGAAGCAAAACCATCGTCTTCAGGCTGTTAAACTAGTAAACCACGCTTAACATACCCTGATCACAATGTCTATAGTAAAAAACGCACCGCGTACATCTACTACGATAGTCATACGTTCGGATTCCAATTCCCGTATTACTCATTCCAGAGACCCGTATTACAACTTAATGAGACGACTCTTTCAGGAAGAGGCGACTGCCATTCGCGGCCAGAAGTTTCTTATGATGGTTGAAGATCGTCAAAAAGCAGGTAATCCTATTAAGACAAGTGAGTGGGAAGGTCTTCTTCAGGAACTCGATATAGGACGTGCTTCATTCTATGCCATGCGCAATAAATTACTAGGTGCCGGTCTCATTACTCACAAAAATCATGAATATCGCTTATCTGGGCAGTTCAGCAAGGACCTTGTCGATATGGCCAGATGGTGGTGGACGGCTGTTCTGAATGAGAATCCGGAAGGTCTGGAATAATCATCCTCCGATAGCTTAATATACAAGCTTTACAATTAAGGAGATGCATTCACCGTAGCCCGGTAGTGTAGTGGTCAATCATGCAGGACTCTGGATCCCGCAACTTCGGTTCGAATCCGTGCCGGGCTACCAAAATATATTGCATAGTCCTAATTTTATAGCGCTTTTTTGCATTTTTGAGAAATTTAATCCTTAAATAATGAGTCTTATTTGATAATATCTATTTCTGTTGCGTACTGAATCATAGAATAAAAATGTTATACTTTTTGATGGGCTAGTAATGAGGTTTTTATAAAGTTTCAACCCAGAGTTAAGCTGGAATTTTTACGTTAATTTGTACGTTGTTACTGCTCTCTAGATGATGAATTTTGTAGATATTGACCCGTTGGACAAAGATTCACTTTCCTTGAAATCATGCCAGATTATTCTATTATCGAATTCGATGTTGGCGGAGTAAATATATGAAAGTAGGGATTTTGAGGATTGAAATGCCTTTTCGAAGGAAGAGCGTATGATAATTTTTGATATAATCCATCAAAATGCTATATCCCACAATCTATAAATAATACGAAACAAAATCATAATTATTATGTTTAGTAATTTTATTAATCGTGTTCAAGAGTTAGAGTCTCTTAACAGAGAGTACAACTCCGGAGACTTTTCATTTACCGTCATCTATGGACGCAGGCGGGTTGGGAAAACAGAGCTGATCCAGCAGTTCATGAAGGATAAGCCTCATATTTTCTTTCTGGCAGATATGCGAGGAACACTATCCAATGCACTTAGATTCAGAAAAAGAGCTTCAAGCCTGTTTAATGACATAGAACCTGCTGCTGAAACATTTGACGGAGTGTTCGAATACATAAGCAAACAATGGAAAGAAGACCAGAAACTTGTTATTGTTATCGATGAGTTCTCTTACCTTGCACAGGCTGATGAATCCATACCATCTGTATTCCAGCTCATTGTTGATGAGATACTCAAAGGAGGATCTTTCCATCTGATTCTCTGCGGTTCTTCCATTTCCATGATGGAAAAAACAACCCTTTCCTATTCAAGTCCGCTTTATGGCAGGAGAACAGGACAGATACAGGTCATGCCTTTAAGTTTCCGTCACATGTCCGGTTTTTTCCCGGGATATAAGCCGGACGAATTGATGCAAATATACGGAGCAACAGGAGGCATACCTTTTTATCTCAGGTTCTTTGATCCTGATAAAGGCTTTTATGAGAACCTTGAACAGTCTATTTTCTCCAAAGAAGCTGTACTCTATGCAGAAGGTGAATTCCTGCTGCGTGAAGAGTTGAGAGAACCTGCCACTTATATGAACATACTTTATTCCATATCCAAGGGTGCATCAAGAGCAGGAGAGATTGCTGCTGGTGCTTTCATGGAAACAAAGGATCTATCCTATTATGTAGATACCCTGATGAAACTTGGATTCTTAAGAAAAGAACATCCTGTCGCAGAAAAAACATCTACTCGTAAGACGAATTATGTTATAGATGACCCTTTCCTGCGTTTCTGGTTCAGGTATGTGCTGGTACATAAAGATTCCATCGAAGCAGGCGACAGTTCACATGCTATTGAAGACCTGAAAAAAAGTTATGATTGTTATCTTGGGGAGACATTTGAACAGGTCAGCAAAGAAATGCTCATGGACTTGAATCTGCATGACAGACTTCCATTCAAGTTCAAGTCTATTGGAAGACAATGGGGAAAGATACCTAATATGCCAAAAGGAAAAAACGATTATGAGGTCGATCTTGTGACCCTAGACCCGGAAACAAAGGACATCCTTTTCTGTGAGTGCAAATGGCAAAAGCAGAAGATTAATGCAGATGTCTATTTCAGTCTGAAGGAGAAAGCAGCTCATGTGAAATGGCTCCCAGAAAGAAAAGAGCATTTTGCACTCATCAGCAAATCTGGTTTTACTAAGAACTTACATGAGATAGCAAAACAGGAAGGTGTCTTGCTGCTGACATTGAAAGTTTATCTTTCGGATTCTACTGTGGAGTGAATGGCGAAATTGACAATTATAGTCGATATGCTAAATATTGCTCATCCAGCAAAATCCAAAAAATCTCATATAAACTTATAAATATTGAAAGGTCATTGATAAGTTTGCAAATACGCCACCCATGTGAATTAGTTCACATGTGCGAAGTCAATGTTCGTCCTTTCAGATATAATCTGAAGGTGGATGTAGGTGCAAGCTCAAATTGGAAGGGAACATGATTAAAAGACAATTTTGCAATAGCTGTTCTGAATTTGCGTTTTTCTCCTTAGTTTGTACTATATATAAACGTTTTATCAACGCAACAGGACAAAAACTAGGAATTAATTTGTCTGTTTATGGCATTTTTTCCCTTTCACATGGAGATAAGAACAATGAAAAGGGAAAATATAGTACATTTTTCTGGTGAAGCTGAACTTATAGGCTTCAACGATATCGACGGAACAAAACAGGCAAACACAGATCTTTGCATACAGGACTGTAGGAATGATCTGGACATTGTCCATTTGAATGATTATGGAATAATTCGTCATTCTTCTATTCCTTATGCAACGATTACAGGAAAAACACTCACACCTGCTACAAGTATCAGGTCTGCAAACTGGCATGTCACTATGAACTGCAATTACAACTGCAGATTCTGTTTCTACAAGAATATGATCGGGGAGTTCAAGGACATCGAAAAGACCAGGCATATACTTGAAACTTTAAAGAATAAAGGAATCGAAAAAATCAACTTTGCTGGTGGTGAGCCGTTACTATACAAAAATCTGATGTATCTTTTGAAAATGGCAAAAGACATGGAATTTACTGTCAGTGTTGTTACAAATGCGTCCTTGCTCAATGAGAATAATATCAGAGAACTGAGTAGTTATGTCGATTGGATAGGTATCTCGGTAGATTCTACAGATGAAAATATAGAGAAGGAACTTGGAAGAGGAAATGGTTGCCATGTTGAGCACGTTCAGAGAGTTTGTGAACTTATTCGCAAATATGGTATGAAGCTAAAGATCAATACCACAGTTACCAAATTGAATTATCTGGAGGATATGAAAACGTTCATATCATCACTGCGTCCTGACAGATGGAAGGTGTTCCAGATACTTTATATGAAAGGCCAGAATGATGATGCGTTGGATTTGATCCTCACAACCGAAGAGTTCGAAGCATTCAGAAGAATAAACGGAGGATTGGTGCTAAATAATGGTGCAACTCCAACCTTTGAATCTGCTGATGATATGCTGAACTCCTATCTAATAATTGGTGCAGATGGGAATATTCTTTTGAGCAATGATAATCAGCGTTCTTCTGTTGCTTTTGAAGAGCTGGAATGTATGGAATTGACTGAGCTGGTCGATGTAGACAAGTGTCTGGAAAGGGAGCGTAGCTATGAGTGGAACTAACCGTTATAATATGGATTCTTCTTCCCTTCAAAAAGAGGGGTTTTAACAATGACAAAAGAAGAAAGAATACTGGTAACCGGTGGGGCCGGTTTTATAGGCTCAAATGTTATTGAAAGAGCAATCAGAGAAGGAAAAGATGTTCACTGTCTGGATTACAGAAATGATCTGGATAATCTCAGTCATTTAAATGGTTCAGTGAAGAACGTCAATATTGATACCAGAAATAAAACTGGTCTGAAATGCTTCTTTGAAAAGTACAGTTTTAGTGGTGTAATTCATCTTGCAGCAGTTTCCAGAGTTGTTTGGGGAGAGAAGAACCCACAAAGATGCAAAGAAGTGAATGTGGATGGCACGCAGAATCTTCTTGAATGCCTCGAAGAAACAGGGCAAAATCCATGGTTTATATTTGGAAGCAGCAGGGAGGTATATGGCGAACCTGCATCTACTCCTGTTAAGGAAAATGCTCCAAAGATGCCCATTAATATTTACGGTGAAACAAAACTCGCAGGAGAACAAGCGGTCAGAGAATGGTCAGTTCGTACAGGCAATTCTTCGGTGATCCTCAGGTTCTCCAATGTCTACGGTAACGAAAAAGATATACTGGACAGGGTGTTGCCCAGATTTATCTTGAGGGCTCTAAAAGGTCAGCCATTGGAGATCCATGGTGGAAATCAGCTGATTGATTTTACGCATATCGATGATACAGTGGAAGGTATCTTCAGGGCAATTGATTATCTTGGAAATGGCTGTCCCGTGCATGATGACTTCCATCTGCTGACAGGGAAAGGCACTACTTTGCAGGAAGTGGCCAGGATAATATCTGATCATCTTGGACAGGATGTACAGCTTGTTAAAAAGGACTGCCGAAACTATGATGTTGATAGGTTCGTTGGTGAACCTTCCAAAGCTATCAGCAAAATAAACTTCAAGGCCAGGGTCAAACCGGAAAACGGTATTCCAATGACCGTTGACCGTTTCAGGGAGGTGTTCTTGCTTTGAGGATATTGATGGTCATTCACGGATTCCCACCATTTTACATGGCTGGCTCAGAAGTATATACATATAATCTCTGTCAGGAACTTACTAAGAACAATGAGGTATATGTCTTTACAAGGATAGAAAATCCGTATGAAGATTCGTATACGTACTATGATGAAGATTACCATGGTTTGAAAGTTCGCAGGGTCAATAAACCCCAGAGAGATTACACTCTGACCGACAAATACCTTGATCCAAAGATTGATGCAGTTTTTGAAGCATTTCTGGAAGAGATAGATCCAGATGTTGTGCATATTGGCCATCTATCTCATCTTTCCACCAATCTACCAGAGATTGCAAGGAAAAAAGGTTGTTCTGTGATTTACACTTTGCATGATTTCTGGTTGAAATGCTATCGTGGACAATTGATTAAGCCTGATCTGCAGATATGTCCAGGTCCCTCTGATGAGAACTGTCTTGACTGCGTAAAGCGCACGTTCAAGGATAAATGGGACATTGAAGATGTAAAAGTATACCGGAAGCATATGGACGATGTAATATCACAAATAGACCTTCTGCTATCACCATCTCATTTCCTTTTGGATTTCTACAAAAATAACGGGGTAGATGATAAAAAACTTGTCTTCTCAAAATATGGTTTCAACAAGAGCATCATTCTTCCTAAAAAGAAGAACTATGAAAATGACTCTAAGATATCTTTTGGATTCATGGGCAGAGTAATACCCGTAAAAGGTATCAAAATTCTGCTTGAAGCCTTCGGGGAACTTGAAAGAAGCGAACTTCATATATTTGGTTCGGTAGGTGGACAAAAGGTATTCCTTGAAAAATATGTAGACAAAAATATCTTCTTCGATGGTTCTTTTGACAACTGGGAAATTAATAAGGTTCTTGAGAGAATTGATGTTCTTGTAGTTCCTTCGATCTGGTACGAGAATTCACCACTGGTGATTCAGGAAGCATTCATGGCCAGCATCCCTGTGATAACGTCTGATATCGGCGGAATGGCTGAACTTGTTGAAAATGGAATTGACGGCTTTACATTCGATACAGGTAACAAAGATGCGTTAAAAAGTATCATGAAAAGGATAGAAGATGAGCCAACAATCCTGAACGGCCTTAATGTGAGCAGTACAAAGGTAAGGTCCATTCAGGATGATGCTGCTTTTGTTCAGGAATTGTACAGGGAGGTGCTTTGAAATGGAAGAAGGACCCTGGAGAATCACTTTTGATACGAACCCTGATTCCTGTAATATCCATTGTATCATGTGTGAGGAGCACAGTGAGTACAGGAAGGAAAAAAAGACTAGCAACCGTGTAATGAAACCAGACATTATCTCAGAAGTTGTTGCAAACGCCGCCCCTCATGGTCTTAAAGAGATAATCCCAAGCACAATGGGAGAGCCTCTTCTGTACAGACATTTTGACAAATTACTGGAATTGGCAAATGAACATGGACTTAAAATCAATCTGACAACCAATGGAACATTTCCTGGTCGTGGAGATGAGCAATGGGGGAATCAGATACTACCTCTGGCCAGTGACATAAAGGTATCGATAAATGGTTCATCTAATACTATAAATGAAAGCATAATGAAGGGGATTGACCATGAAACAACCCTTGAAAACATAAGGACATTGATAAGGATACGCGATGAACTGCGCGATAAAGGAACCAATTGGCCGACAATTACCTTCCAAGTAACTTTCATGAAGAAGAATATAAGGGATTTGAAATCTCTTCTTCAGCTCGCTATCGATCATCGGATTGACAGGTTCAAAGGACATCATTTATGGATAACCTGGCCAGAACTGGAAGAAGAATCTCTGACTGGAAATGTACATGACCGTATTGAGTGGAACAGGACGGTAGATGAACTCGTAGCTATCGGCAAAGACAGAATTGAGCTGGCCAACGTGTCTAAAATTCCTATAGACAGCGTCGACAACCTGTTGCCTGAACACTATGAATGTCCGTTTGCGGGGAAAGAAGCATGGATTGCATGGGATGGGACTTTTAATGTGTGCTGTGCACCGGATGAGCTTCGAAAAGGATTCGGATATTTCGGTAATGTGAAAGATACACCATTTATGGAACTCTGGCAATCAGATAAGTATCAGTCTTTTATCAGGCATGCTGGTAAGGACGGTGTTTGCAGAAATTGTAATATGAGAAGGCCAGTTGAAGGGAGTGGAAATTAATGGGATATAACAGAACCCATATCTCCTTTGATGCCACACACCATCTAAAAGATGGGAATCCATTGTATAATAAGAGATTCAACGCTGTCCAGAGTTTCCATGATCCAGGGATTGCACCGGTACAAGATGACACTGGATGTTTTTATATCGATATCAAAGGAAACGATCTGTTTGGCAAGAGATTTCTTCGAGCATACGGTTTTTATGAAAGTCTTGCTGCTGTGACTGATGTTAGTGGATGGTATCATATTAACCTTGAAGGAAATCCTGTCTATAATAATAGATTTGAATGGGTAGGAAACTTCCAGGATGGGGTCTGCACAGTGAGAGACAGGAACGGAGCCTATTATCACATTTTACCTTCCGGTGAACCTGCATATCAGTCGAGGTTCATATATGCAGGCGATTATAGATACGGAATAGCTGTTGTTTTTGAGCATACTGGGCAGGCACATCATATATTCAAAGATGGGACAAAAGTCCATGAGAACTCATTTGTTGATCTCGATGTTTTTCATAAAGGATTCGCACGAGCAAAGGATATGCATGGCTGGACTCATATAAATATGAAAGGAGAGGCCGTATATTCCGAACGTTATGATATGGTAGAGCCTTTCTATAATGGTCATGCTCGGGTGATGGATAAGAATGGTATTTTCCTTATTATTGATGAAAGAGGCGAAATTGTCCATAAAATAGCATCGGTTCAAATTCAGGAACAAAATATCTCAGATGAAAATAACTCTCTGGAAGATCTTATCAAAAGGAGGATTTGAGATGGAAAATCTACCTGAATCTTTCCTGAAATCATTGGACAAAGTGCAAGACATGAATCAAAAAAAGTTGATTTTGATAAGGCACTCTGACAGGGAAAACATACTTCCGGGAACATTAGGAAGTGATGTTCATATTACTTTGGAAGGAAAAGAGAAAGCTTTCGAATTAGGAAGAGTCCTAACATCATTACCTATAGAATGGTGTAAGACCAGTCCACTTCTCAGATGTACACAGACAAACGATTCGATAGGTGATGGATATGGAAAGAGAATACTTCATTCAATTTCGAAATTGCTAGGGGAACCCGGACCTTTTGTTTTTGACGGTGATCAGGCAATTAATGCTTTCTTCGATTATGGGCCAGAAGCAGTAGTGAGGGAAATGATCAAAGGTCAGTCTTTTCCTGGAATTAGGTCTTCCGGGGAAGGAAGTGTGATTCTTTTAAAAGGTCTCATAAAATTCCTTGAAGAAGGTACAGGAGACGGTATCTGCATATCCCACGATTCAATTCTCATGCCTTTTATTGCACATTACTGTGGTGAGCAGTTCAATGGGAAATGGATCAAACCACTTGACGGAGTGGTATTAGTTAAGCAGGAGAATGCATATGCTCTCTGGTGGGACGGGCAGATGTATAAGGTGGTTGTATGATAACAGTGGGCATTTTTGGAATTCAGGACGTTGGCACTGGACCTCATCCAATGTATACTCATGATCATGGGATTGCTCTGATGAAAGATGGAAAAGTCCTGACGACCATTCAGCTGGAAAGATATACACATCTCAAACATGACAACAGACTTCCAGTCTATATACACGAACTACTTGACAAATATCTGCCTTGCGATGAAGAAATACGTTTTGTTAATACCAATTCATTTTCAGGAAGTTCTTTCATATCTCTTGACGGAAGGCTAAGAATTGAGCCTGATTCACAGATGGATGTTGAAAGTATTCTCTTTCCAGCTGAAGTGAAATGGTATGATACAGCTGGAAAACAAAAAGAGACAAATGCCAAAATTATCTGCCATGAGTTTGCTCACATTGCATCAATACTTCCATTTGCAGGTGAATTTTTGCCAAATAGTCTTTTAGTACACATTGATGGAGGTGCATCACGATCAGCATGTTCTTTCTGGTATTGGGATGGTAACTGCCCGAAACTACTGGATGCCTCCTGGAATCTATTGAAAAATCAGGTTAATAATTTCAATGTTAATCCACTGGCTATGGCTATTCTTCATCAGGAGGAATGGCAGCATCTTTCTCTCCCTGGAAAACTGATGGGATATTGCGGGCTGGGAAAGACATACCCGGAGATATCAGAGTGGTTGAAGACCAATAATTGGTTCTTGGATTATCAGGGGAATGAAACCAGTATGCTAGATTTGTTGAATATAAGGTGGAACACCAATTTTACAGCCTATAATAACAAATCTCCATTTTTTATGAATCTATGTGCTTCTCTACAAAAGGATTTTCAAGAGAAGATTGTTGAAGTCATTTTAAGATTTCAGGAAACAACAGGGGCAGAAAACCTGTACTACAGCGGTGGTGCGGCTTTGAACATACCCACTAATCGTTGTCTGGAGACATCTGGTCGTTTCAAGCGGATTATTATACCACCTGTAACAAGTGATTCCGGACTGGCACTGGGAGCTGCTGCCTGGATGGAATATCTAGACCATGGGAAACTGGAAATAAACAGTCCTTTTCTTAATCGCTTCGGTATCGAACAAAGAAGAGAACATCAAGATGACAATGATGATATTAAGAAAATGATATTTGATGGAAAAGTGCTTGGAGTATGCAATGGGTCAGCTGAGGCGGGTCCTCGAGCACTTGGTCATCGGAGTCTCATAGGATTGGCTAATTCCAGAGAAATAAAAGAACGTTTGAGTGAACAGATTAAGGGAAGAGAATGGTACAGGCCCGTGGCACCTATACTTTGTGATACCGCAGCAAAGGAAGTCCTGGAGGATATGGCCCTAAAAAGTGAACTTTCCCATTTCATGCTGGGAGCTTATGAGATTGTTGAAGATTTCAAAAAAGATTTCGAGGGAATAATCCATGGAAATGATCTGCTAAGAGCACAGATTGTCAGGTCAAAGGACATGGATAATCAATGGATATATCGTCTTTTGTCAGAGTTATGGGAGGAAGATGGCATACCAGCTCTTATTAATACTTCATTCAATCAAAAAGGTAAGCCAATAGTACACTATCCTTCAGAGGCCATTGATGTAGCTGGTCGAATGGGACTTGATGGAGTGGTTATAAATGGATCCTTACATCTGTCCTGAAGGTCTTGAGAAAGGTAATTGTTATTATCCTCTTAAAATGGAATAATTGAAGTTTTCTTGAACCTATTATAACAAAACTGAATATATTAATTTATGATAGGGATTATCCTCTCTACTATATGCAAAAATCATTCCTTCTTTTTCATAAGGTCACGTATAGAAGGATCACTCATTAACGTATTAATCAGCTTGCTTTGTGTATCATTAGATTTAGTAAGCTCTTTATCCTTCATAACCGATTCCAGTGTTGATGGCAACAATTGTGGTTACTGTGTCACCAAGAATGAATAGAAAGAAGAGTGGAGTTATGTTTTTCAAAAATGACACAAACACCACATCCTAATGAATCCACAGCTATAGCTACTGCTAATGATGAAATTAATCACAGAAACGCCACCTTATATTAGATGCGTGTTTTGTATAGAATAACAAAATAGCAATTTTTAAATAGTTAAAAGCTTACTAAAACACCTAAATTAAATTCGGGTGTGGCCATGAATTTAAAAAAATTACTATCAGAAATTATAACATATGCAATAATTGTCCTTATCCTATATTACACCGATAATTGGGATAATTTAGGCATTGTCAGCCTTGCATACATAATCAGCGCTGTTTTTTGGGAGGTTACGAAGGCGTAGACTATTGATTATGTGTTACTCTTATTATAGAGTATCTTGAATTATGAATAAAGTTTGCGCCGATTAAGAACAGATGGAAAAGCTTAAAATTTTGTAAAAGCAATAATAAAAGTATGCCCGGACAACGCCTAATACCAACAAAAAAAGGATCGTGTCAAAATGAAAAAGAAAAACAAGATAATCAAAAACAATTGTTAGAAACTCTATTAATTGTAACGGGTTTTATTTTTGCAGGTTTCTCGACATTAACAGTAAATGAGGAAATACCCTATCTTCAATCTGCTAAAAACATATTAGGAATGCTGGTTTTTATGTTTGTAACTTTAGCAATACTCTTATTTTCAGCTAATATATTCATAAAACATAACAAATTTTTAAATATAACCAGAAAAGTAATTTCATATATCTTTTCAATGATGCTGATTTTTTTCTTTATAATAAATGGAACATTAACATTCCCCGAACATGATTTAATTGGTGCTATGGCCTTAGGTTTATTGTTTGTGATGGTTTCATTTGTTTTGCAAGTTGCTCTAAATGATGATTTTTGTGAGTCATTTAAGGATATGCTGAATAAAACAAAATATGAGATTCAAGATTGGATAATTTATTTAGAAATATTACTTGGTTTTGTCATATCATCTTTCTTTTTTTGGATGTTCATTTACATGAATAATTATGTTACACAAAATGGTATATGATATTACTTTTACTTCACTAACCAAACCTTAACTTATAAAAATAGCGTAAAGGATGGACTGTGGCAGACAAACGCATCCTATGGAAAAGGCGCTCCTGAGGGAACCAGAAACGATATACTTAATGTATCAACTCAAGTGCATCAATCACTTTTTCAGTATTCTCCGCTTCATCGAATATAAGCCGGATATTTCCATTTTTAAAATAATAGAGTCTCATATTCTCATCGATATGAGATTGTCCCGGCTCGATCTTAATTCCTCTTGCTTTAGAGGGAGGAGTGCAATTGAGAGAAATATCAATCAGCTTCCCAAGACTTTCAAGACAATTGAGTGATTGTTCCGGGTTTTTTAATGCTTTAAGTTTGATAGCCATTCCATTTCTTTTTTCCAGTGTTTCTGTAGAAGCTAACGCTTCTATAGGAATAAGACGTCTGCAATCACTTTTTATCCTCTTTAAAATATGTTCATCGTTCAGGATATACTCATTTTTGACGTGTTCCGCTATCTTAAAAGCATCATAGGTTTCCATATTATTGATAAATTCCAGAACACTGTCATAGTCAATGGAAATCTTAAGACAATTGTTACTTTCAATCTGAATAATCTGATTCAGGAAAATTTCCTTGATGGCTTTAATAGGAATATTGAGATTTACAGAATCAGTGAAAGGAAACAGGTACAGGGACTGGCGGCTTGTAGAAGGAATAAGATTGCCAAGATGGGAATTAATCTCCCTGACAGTCACTTTTGTTTCTTTCTGGGCGTTGTACAATACTTCGATGGTTTCATTCTGTAAGGTGTATACCCTTGTTCTGTGATCGTTATCGCTTTCAGCCATCAGGCGTCCTCTTAGCATTTAAATTATATATATTTTCACCATGAGACACCAAAAAGTGAGCTATAATAGCTCTTTTTATCACAATATTTAACATGATGACGTTTCAGATTATAAAACACGTCCATAGTAGATATAAAGAATTAGCAACAAAAAATTAGCAACAACTTGAATAAAGTAAGTTGGCAAGCTGACTGAGAATTTCTGGAGTGAAAACATTTGTCAAGCGAAAGCACTGTGCATGAAACTATCACTAAAGAAGAGCTGCTCCAGCTAATAGAATCCAGATTTCCCGGAAGAAATTACCATCATAATTTGCTAAGTGTTTTGAAAAAGAGCAGTTTTCCACACAATACTGAAATTCTCAAAACAGCTCAAATTCTTCTTGATAAAGACTGGATGATAGCAGGACTTTTCCTTGAAAATCTTCCTGCAGCAGCAGATTATACTAATCCTGAAGGAATTAGAAAATGGGCAGGAACCGGCTTAAAGATATTTGAACAGGAGAAAGACCTGGCAATTGATTATTTTTCATTCTCAGCACCTCTATTAAAGGATTTAAACGTCAGTGAACTGGAAGAATGGGCATTTAAAGGCATTGCTGTCTTTGAAACGGATAAAGCACAAGGAAGGCTGTATTTCTCCCTGAAATCTGAAGAATCAAGAGAAATTGTTGAAAGTCTCAAAGGTTCTGTAGCACTCAGTGAAATCATCAACGTGCTCAGATATTATGCTCTTGGATTGTCAGGAATTAACTTCAATATTAGATCCCGAAGAACACTGGAAACTGATGATTATTCCGAGTCTATAAATCCTGTGATTTCAGGCAATACTATCTACCTTGCACCCCTTATCAAGAAATATGGTGATTTTGAGGATAACTACAAGATCTACAAGTTAAGCATCATGCATGAAGTTGGCCATATCCGTTTCAGTTCCAACGAACTTGAACATGATGGAGCAGTAGAACTGATGGCAGATATCAGAAAAAGATACTCTGTCATGAAAAAAAGATTACCTATGCCAGGAATGCAAGCTGAAGGCATAATTAACATTTTCGATGTTATAGCTCTATTTCCTAATCAATCGTTGGCAGGAACAATACTTGGAATTCTGGAAGATGCCAGAGTCGAATACAGGATAATGGAGCTATACAGTGGAGTCAGGAAAGACCTTGAGAGGATAAGGCATCAAATGCTTCTTACAAGGCTCATTCCTGAAAATAAAGTTGAACGCTTCATTGAATCACTTTTGTGGATTTCCATCGGTCATGATCCTGTTTATGATCATGACAACGGGACAAAACTTCTTCTGGATCAGATAAAACCAATTCTTCATGAGAGTATTTTCAGGGAAGAATCATCTGTACTTGATTCTCTTAATGCGACTTTCAGAATATACAAAATGCTTGATGAACATGAAGGTCCATTAAGCCAGAAAGAGTATGAGTTGCTGAAAAACCTCGATTACCGTGGTGTGAGCATTGGAGCCTATAACAGTAAAGATTCACTTTCAACCGGCTCACATGAGAATATCATCAAGCAATTTATTCCAGAATGCAAAGTAGAGATCACAGAAGAAAATGAGCCATCACGGAATGAAAAAATCAAACGTCAGCCAACGTATGCTGAGAAAAAGAACTGGAACATACTTGGCAGTTACAGATATGATGAGTGGGATGCTGTTATCTGTGACTACAAAGTGGACTGGTGTGTAGTTAATGAGGTTGAACCTTTTGGTATGTCCAATGATTACTATGACGAGGCATCAGAACAATACAGGAACGAAATAGCTCTTATTAAACAGACATTCAACAGGATGAAGCCGGAAACATTCCGCAAAATAAAAGGGCAAACCGATGGAACTGAGATTGATATTGATGCCTTTATAGATTCTCTTATCCAGAAAAAATGCGGTGTAAATCCTGATGACAGACTCTATACGAGGTGGGATAAGCATGAGAGGGATGTTGCAACACTTTTCCTTGTAGATGTCAGTTATTCCACTCATAAAATGATAAATTTTGAGGAAAAAAGCATACTGGATGTTGAAAAAGATTCTCTTATCATCATGACTCAGGCTCTTGAAAGCATTGGCGACAACTATGCTATTTACGCTTTTTCCGGAAAGGACAGGAATGATGTTGAATATTTTGTCATAAAAGATTTTAATGAAGAATTATCAGATACTATTGCACGCAGGATCAGTGTGCTTGAACCTGTATCAAATACAAGACTCGGACCGGCAATCCGTCATTCTATCAGGAAACTTGAAAAAATAGATGCCAAAACTAAGATGATAATACTGCTATCAGATGGCGAACCCTTTGACATTTCATGGGGAGAATGTGCATACAAAGAGAGTGTTGCTGAAGAAGATACAAGAATTGCAATTCAGGAAGGCAATGCCAGAGGAATTAACTTTTTCTGCATAACAGTTGATCCTGATCCGGGTAAGTATCTTGATAATATTTTTTCCGATTCAGAATACACAATAATCGATGATGCAAGCTCACTTCCTGAGACTCTCCCGGTATTATATAAGCGAATAACCACGTGAATTTTTGAGATTTTTTGGTTGAAGTTCAACTTTTGGTCGAATGGCTATTTCCTCTTGCAAGAGACGCAAATATTCCTATTATGCAGGATACGGTGAACAGGGTAAAGGCATAGTGCATACTTGTAACAAACTGAGGATAATACTCAGAGGTTATTGCCACAGGTCCTATAACAACGGAGAATATCATCATTGCTATTCCCATAGAGAGCATCTGCCCAAGCAGTCTCATGGTTCCGTTCATTCCAGATGCTACACCATAGAACCTTTTATCCACCGAACTCATGATGACATTGGTATTTGGGGAAGAGAAGAAGCCAAATCCGACACCGAGTAACATGAGTGTTGCAATTATGTACCAGAGCGAAGTTGTTTCGGTAACAAATGTTAGTAAGAACAATCCGGTTGCAGTAAGTCCCATTCCGGTTGATGCTATCAATCGGGGTTCTACGCGGTCAGAAAGTCTTCCGGCTATCGGGGAGATTATTGCCTGTATTACTGGTTGTGCAATCAGTATCATTCCAGCATGTCCCGGTGTGAATCCTTTAGTGTACTGCAGGTCAAGGCTCAAAAGAAATGCCACTGCATAGGTTGCACTGTAATTGATAAGTGCGGACATGTTAGAAAGTGCAAAAACACGATTTCTTGTAAGAAGCCTGATATCAAACACCGGTGTGGAAATCCGCATTTCATAAAGAGCGAAGAAAGCAACACCGAGAAGCCCAAGAGCCAGTAAGGCAGCACCTTTTATTTCCGGGAGAACAGAGAAACCATACATCAATATAACTATGGCAGAACCATAAATTACAGACCCTTTAAGATCAAATTTTTCTCCACGACATTCAGCCCATTCGCCTTTGAGTTTCCAGAGTATAAGGAATATTGCTATTGCTCCTATTGGTACATTGACAAGGAAAATGCTTCTCCATCCCAGATGCTGAGTCATTATTCCACCAAGGAACGGGCCTACAGAAAGACCAACATAAACTGCTGTGATATAGATACCAAGAGCTGTCCCTCTCTCACCTGGAGGAAATACCGAAGTAACTATGGCAACTCCTGTTCCGAATATCATGGCACTTCCTAAACCCTGTATAACACGGACACCAATGAGCATTCCTTCTGTAGGTACAATGGTCATTATAAGGGATGCAAGACTGAATATTGTGATACCGTAAAGAAAAACCCTTTTTCTCCCATATATATCGGCAAGTTTTCCAAATGGAACAAGGAACACCGCTGAAGAAAGAAGATAGGCGGTAGCGACCCATGAAAGTGAGATCGCATCCATATGGAATTCTGCACCCATGGTAGGTAAAGCGATATTAACCGCAGAACCGTCAAAAGGCGTAATAAAACCTGATAGTATAGCTATGAGGAGGACTATTTGTTTTTGTGCTTTATCAAATGATGTGGATTTTTCATCTGTCTGATAGTACTCCATTTCTTTAGATATATCTGAATTGCCGGTTTTTACTGCCATGTTTGGTTCCATATGTTTTATTGAAGACTAGATGATTCCTGTATAAATAGCATTGCAGTTACTGCAAATTTCATCTGGATCTATTTTCATAATTTACCAAAACACCTAAGTAATGTCAAAGCCCTCCGTTGCTCCAGAAGTTAAAACCAAGAGTTGATAAACATGGCAATTAAAGAAGGAGATACTGTAAAGATCGAATATGTAGGTTTGCTTGATGATGGTTCTGTTTTTGATGCTTCAGAGACACATGGCCAGCCTTTGGAATTCACAGTCGGTGAAGGCAATGTTATAAAGGGCTTTGATGATGCAGTGAGAGGCCTTGAAGCCGGAGATGAGAAAGAATTCAGGATCGAAGCTAAAGACGCTTATGGTGAATACAATGAAGCACTAAAGGATACAGTGTCAAGGGACCTTGTAAGTTCTGACATGGAACTGGAAATTGGTAAGACATTCTGGGTTCAGTCTCCTCATGGACAGACAATCCCTGCAAAAATCGCTGATCTGACAGAAGATGAAGTAACATTTGATCTTAACCATCCGCTTGCAGGCAAGGCTCTGACATTCAAGATCATAGTGGCTGAAGTACAAACTGTCTAAACAGAAAATATGATAATGATGATACTCATTATATATCAAAGTAAACATATATTTATATAATAGAAAAATATACTATGAATTGCAGTCATTCAAGCTAAACATGCAGAAGATTGCATGACCATATGCGGTGGTACGATATGGCCTTGATTGAAAGAAACTAAAGCGAAACGTACAAAGCACATGAACGATAACAAACCTGCCACATTACTCCCACAACCACACACTAGGTTTGTTACGTTCGGGCTTTAGAACCTTTCGTTATTCACATTCATAATGGAGTATGAGCAAAGGGGATTCAGGTCTTTATGACCGGGGTTATTGTCATTAAGAATTCCCACTAGCTTTTCTTTTTCTCTATTTATTTTAAAAAAACAGTATAAAGTCACACTTTATACTGTAATTAAATCATTATCTTTGCATTCCTCCAGGCGGCATATTTCCCCCACCTGGCCCTCCATGCATTCCACCGCCGCCCATCATTTCTGCTTGTATCTCATATATTTGCTCGCCATTTACGATCACAGTTCCTCCATTTATGTAAGACTCTTCATCTACATCAATTCCGGAATTACATGAGATCGTTATATAACCATCATTGATAGTTACCGAGCCGTTTGCATCTATTCCATCAGTATCTCCGCTTGCCATCTCTATATTTATGGTTCCGCCATTTATGATGATTTCAACATCATAGCTAGTGCTTTTCCTGGCAGCATTGATTCCATCGTCGGTTGCGTAAATATCAATATTACCATCATTGATTACGACATAAGTTGCTTCAATTCCTTCAGAGGCTTTTGTAATTGTAATATTTCCGCCATCGATCTGTATAAATCCGGCAGCAGTTATTCCATCATCAGCTGCATTGATTTCAAACGTTCCATCGTAAATGTAGATGTTTCCTAAACTATCATCCTCATCATTTTCACAATGGAAGGCATCTTTTGAAGATTCAACATCAAATGTTCCATCGTATATGAGGATTCTATCATTAGCTTCAAAAGAATCCAGTTCTGAAGTAACATAATATGTTCCTCCGGTTATTTTCAAATCGTCTTTACTACTAATTCCGTTTTCTGACGAAACAATTTCTAAAGATCCGACACCATTGAAAACCAGGTCATCTTTTGAAAATATGACTGCATCGAGATTTGTATCTCCATCGCTAACAAAAGCCCCTGCTGTTTCCATATAGTTTTCACTATCGGTAATAGTGATGAAAACTTTGTCTGCTGACTTGACATAGATAACTGGCATATCATCATTAACGATGTTCACACCATCCAGGACAATCTGGACTTTGCTTTCATCTTCTACATCTACATAAATAGTAACGTCAGTAGCCTCTCCACTTATTACATAAACTCCTTCTTCTGAGATTGTAATATCAGTGTCTGACTCCACTTCTACATATGTTGCATCTTCCAGATTAGCTTCTTGTTCCAGGTCCCTGTCAGTAAATTCTGAGCTTGCTGCATATATGGAACTATCATCATTACTTTCTTCTGTGGTTGTAGAGACAATACTTCCTTCACCACTTAGATCATCATTGCTTTCTTCTGTAGTTGTGGGGACGATACTTCCTCCTACACTTAAAAAAATAAGTAAGAGGGCCAGTAAAGTTCCCCCGATCAAAATATACTTTTTCATTTTCTTCCTCCTTTTATGTTCATCTTCCTCACCTCTGTATCAGCTTCAGAGGTCTGTAGTGTTGTAACCGGTTATCAGGAACACTTTCTGATTTCCATTCTGACTTTTGATGGATTGGATGAACTCATGCTTGCTGGCATTTTTCTTGAGTATTATGCTGTATACGAGTTCTGTCACTGTTCCGGAGCGGACTGAATCTATTCCTATGAGTTCTGCTGATTGTGTGTATTTGACGAATGTCCTGTCAAATAGTTTTTCAAAATCAACATCCTTATCGATCTGTATTTTCAGTACCTGGCTCATGGCAGGTCTTGCAAACCAGTCAAATTCAAACATTATGAATATAAGGGCGCCTATCACACAGGTTGCGATGATTGCCAGCATGTAGAATTTTGTACCCGTTGCCATACCGATTGCCATAGCGAAGAATATGAAACCAATATCACGGATTTCTTTCACTGCGTTCCTGAAACGTATGATGGACAACGCACCGACAAGTGAGAATGCACGTGCAATGTTCGAACCTACAATGAGCATGATGACATCTACGATCAGTCCCATCATAATGAGAGTATGAACGTAACTCTGAGTGTAAGATGTCCCTTTGTGCGTGCGTTTGTATAGCCATCCGATGCCTGCTAATAATATGAAACCTAAAACAAGGCCCACAACAACGTCAGTGGCTGTGAAGGTACCGCTTAAGTCTTCAAAATCGAACAGACTTTCAATATCTACTGTCATTAGTAAACCTCAATTTTTTGGGGGAACTCGTTCGCAACATCTATCCCTGTACAGTATTTACTAATTCTAATGAGTCTGTAGTTGTTCTGAGCAATGAGTTCTGTAAGCCAGTAAGGTACTCTCTCATTGACTTTTATCTCCAGGATCACCCGGTCAGGCGATACTATATATCTTCCAGGATTCTTGGAGGCCAGGTCCAGGTCATTAACCCTGTACTTTATGTTTGAGTCAAAGGTTACTCTTAGTCCATTGTCAAAATCCGTGCCAGTATACGCGTGTCTGAAATAACTTGTGATGAGTGTTGGCTGGAGTTTTCTTTCCTCAATCATTCCGAGTACCTCTTCCATGACGGGTCTGTCTCTTTCATCATACTCATCGGGAAGATGATGCTCGTCGCAGAGTGTCACAGCATCCCTGTAAGGTATTGCGATCCTGCGTTTCTGTATTGTTTTGTCGTAACGTTGTTTTACCTCGACGAAAACCATGGAATCTTCTGTTAGGTTCTCTTCGGTTTCATATATGCGAACTCTAAGCTTTTTCCGGAATTTCAGTCCATCAATCTTTTCCCAATAACATTGAAGATCCGGACTGTCATAGTACAGACTTGATATTACATAGACCCCGGAATCCCATGCATATTGATCAGGAAGCATGTAAGCCTCTATCTGCTGTTTAAATTCGCGTGTCTGCTCCATTGAGAGCAGATACTTTAATTCAAACCGATTGAACTTTCGAATAGGTTCCATTCCTTTCCTTCCTCCTTGTAATTCTGATCGTCTTCAAGTATCTCTTGATGTTGTTTTTTCCAGGTGATTTTTTGCCGGTAGACGATATGAATTTGTGATTGTCAGAAAGATCGCATGTTGTTTGGTGTACAATATATATGGTGGTACATTGTTTGTGGTTGGTGATGTTGGTGGTTGGTGTTACGCTAACATGCGATCTTACAATTCGAGGATTGTCAAATGCAAATATAAAGATACTTACAATAAAAAAGGTAAAATAAAGCTTTAATTCCAGATTAAATGAGAATAAAGGTTTGAAATATATATAAAGCTATAATACTTTATATTTAGTCGATTAAATGCACTATAAAGCTTCATTTTTGATAATAGTCTAAAAAATCAAATCTAGTAGTTTGTTTAAAATCCATAAAAAATTGTAAGTTATTATGGGTAATTTAATGAGGGCTGCGAAATGCAGAAAAAATTGAAAGTAGTTTTTTTACAATATCAACCATAAAGCCAATATTCATGAAAAAAATCACATAGCGTCCTTTGACGCTTTTGTGAAGAATTCAATTGCCTGTGCCAGTTCCTTGTGAGTTTTAGCGTATTCTTCAATATCTATTTTCTGAAGATATGCATCACATGCCTGTACAAGGGCTTTAGCTCCGTCCTGTGTACTTCCCGGATGGGCATGTACCCCGGACCCCATTGTGGTTATGAAATCAACGTTTCCCATGACGTCAATAAATGGCTTTAGTCTTACAGGATTAAGTCCACCAGAGACGATTGGACAGCATTTCTTCATACCTCTCCAGCTATCATCCTCAAGCACAACATGGTGTGCCATATCTATATTTACGATATTGATTGCATCCTTATCAGAATCAGGTATCTTGGACCAGCTCTGTTTGAAGAAGTGTCCTTCTGCATTCATGTATTGAATCTCATGTGCTGCAACTACATCTTCTTCAGGTGTGCCTTTCATTTTACCAACACCTGCCGTACCGGTGTGGATTCCCGAAGCACCGGCAAGTCTTGCAAACTTAGAGAGAACAAGTACAGAGAATCCGAGAGGGTTTTCAGGCCTTGTAAATGCTCCATGAGCTGCCCTGTGGAAGTGAATAAAAACACCGGGATATCTTCTTCTTAGTGTCTGTACAGCCATCCAGCCTGCTGTAATTCCATCGATGAGGAATGCATAACTTCCAGGCTCAAAACCTGCATTGACTATCATTTCGCATCTTTCTATCATGGTGTCAAAATCAGCTGAGGATACGTTGAATGAATGAACCTTCTTGTGTCCGGTTTCAAGAACAGCCTTGTCCATTGCTTCCTTCACATGTTTGACCATCTTGTCGTATGGACAGAAATCCTGATTGGCCTGCGGCTCATCATTCTTAACAAAATCACCGCCGCCAACCCAGAAATCATAGCAGACTTCCGCATATTCGGCAGATGTGAGTCCCATTTTTGGTTTGACAATAGTTCCGAGGATTGGCCTATCATAGACATCAAGATACTTCCTCATGTCATCTACTGTATAGCTTGGACCATCATATTGTTCAAGCATTGATGGAGGAAACCATACATCCAGAAGTTTCAGAGCTGATACTTCCTTCATACCAAGAATATTACCCACGATATAGGTGAGAATGTTCTGTACATTTCCTCCCCTGTCAAAAAGTCTCCATGGATATGCAATCCATACGAGTTCACGTTCCAGGTCAAGCTGGTATACAAGGGCATTCATTACCCTGGAAAAAGGAGTCTCTGTCTTCACCTTAAAGTTAGTGCCAGTTGATGATTCGGCTGCAACTTCAGCAGCTGCCTGCAGAATATTGAATTTTCCACCGGGTGTTAGATGAAAAACACCGAGAAGATATTCACCGTTTGTCGGATCAGGCAGTTCCAGATTTACATATGCTTTCTGTTTGGAGTTGAGCGATTTGACCAGATCTTCGTGAATTGAACTCATAAAATAAAAAAGAGCATGCAATGTATTTTAGCTTTTGGCAGAAAAAGAGTCAGACTGTCATTTCCCGGGAAATCCCAAGAAAAATAAGCAGTATAACAATTCCAAATAGAATGAATTGGGGCATTGATGCTTTAATCACTTCCGCCTCATTTTCTTTAATGCATATTACCACAAAAGTTGACAGGCTTGTAAGAATTAAAAGTAAGATGAAAACTGAGAGTTGCAAATTGAAATTGAATCCGGAATAGATCATTCCTGTACCTTCAAGAAACATTAAAACTGAAATCTGATGATAGGGAACATAACCGGCAATACTTCTTTTTTCTTTAGTGTTGAAATATTTCTTTTCTCCATACACAATGTGAAGAATACACAATGCAATCAAAAGGAAACCGGATGCTGCAATTAATAGATTCAAAACAGTAATCTCCCATTAACTCAGGAAACTTATACTTCAAATGTTTTTGCATTTTATTTTAGATCTAATGTCAAATTATTGACATAGTTTTTAATAGAATAGGATACATCCACTAATTATTCTTGTTTTTTAGAAAATAAACTAAAATAAAAGTGATCAAATGGAGTATGGTAATCTTTTAGGTAATTCATTTAAAGCAGTTTTGAACAATTTTGTCGCCTATGTAATCGCAACAATAATTATGTGTGTTGGATCTATATTTTTTGTCACTGCTCCCCCACTGCATTATGGGTTTGTTATGATGATTGCAAAAGGTGCAAAAAATGAAGTGGTTAACGGAATGGATATTCTGGATGGATTTAGAGACGGCAATTTTGTTCGTAGCTGGAAATACATGCTTTTTGTGATGATAATCGCCGTTTTGCTCTCAATTGTGGCAATGATATTGTTATTTTTTGTCGGAATACTTTCATTTGGCATTATATTTACTCTAGGTTCCTCCAGTTCCTCTATACCTGAATCAGTAACTCTGGCAATAGCAGGCATACTCTATCTTGCAGTTATCTGTATAATTCTGATTCCTGTATTTTTCATGCTCTACATGCTTCCTCTTTATGTTACCAAAGGATATGATGTGACAGATGCTTTGTCTGAAAGCGCTGCAATTGTGAAGTCAAACATCACAGCAAGTGTAATAATCAGTCTGATAGTAGGTCTTGTGGCTCTTGTGGGCGTGCTTCCATATTATGCAGGTTTATTTTTGGGATGGCCTGTTGCTTTCAATTTACTCATCTATATAATAGGCGTTTTACTTACAATGCCATTAAGCCAGCAGATTCTGGTAAATACGACATTAGAATTGGCTTCATTTCCATACAGTAAAGAGATTATTGATGATTAATAGGATTTTGTTGATTTGTTTTTTTATCATACCCCTTAATAGGGTATGAATCTCATTTTCATTGTAATTAACGATATTATAGTTATATCTTAAAGGTATTAACTGTTGATTTTATTAAATATGTAGCTAACATGCTATATTTCTATTTCTTAAGTATTTTTTTTATTAGAATTAGTGGAGAATCAGTTTTAAATACTTAAAATGATAATAAGCACGATTTACCAAGTATTTATTCAAAATATTAATTTAAAAGAGTTTATTAACTTCAATATTTATAAATAATGCTTATTTAAAAATTAAAAGGAAGTAGATATGAGAAAAGTGCAATATACCTTTCCTCTGAGTGATTTCACATCAGAGGCTGACTTTAAGAAGATGAAAGAGTTTTCTAAAGATAAAGAGACTCCATTTCTTATAGTAGACCTGTCCAAAGTGGAGAAAATGTATGATAAGCTTATCAAGAACATGCCTTATGTAAAAATATATTATGCGGTAAAGGCAAACCCTCTTGATGAAGTCATTTCAGTTCTTAAAGATAAAGGTTCCAATTTCGATGCTGCTACAGTATACGAGATTGACCAGCTTCTGAAACTTGGTGTTTCTCCGGAAAGGATCAGTTATGGTAACACCATAAAAAAGGAAAAAGATATTGCATATGCATATCAGAAAGGCGTCAGAATGTTTGCAACAGATTCTGAGAGTGATCTCCAGAAGATTGCAAAAAATGCCCCCGGATCACGTGTGTTCTTCCGTCTGCTCACCGAAAGTGACGGTGCAGACTGGCCACTATCACGTAAATTCGGTGCTCACCCTGATGTAATCTATGAACTCATTGTCGAAGCACATGCAATGGGACTTGAACCTTACGGACTTTCTTTCCACGTAGGTTCACAGCAGCGTGATATAGGACAGTGGGATAATGCACTTTCAAAATGTAAATACCTCTTTGAGGCAGTAGCCCTTGAGGGCATTAAGCTTAAAATGATTAATCTGGGTGGAGGCTTTCCTGCAAGATATATGTCACCTGCTAACGAACTTGAGACATATGCACACGAGATTCTTCGTTTTATACAGGAAGACTTTGGTGAGGAACATCCGGAGATTATAATAGAACCTGGCAGGTCATTGGTTGCTGATGCAGGTGTTATTGTGACAGAAGTCATAATGGTCTCAAAGAAAGCCAGACTTAATCAGTACCACTGGGTATATCTTGATATAGGAAAGTTTGGCGGACTCATAGAAACACTTGATGAATGCATTAAGTATCCTATTTATTCCGAAAGTGAAGGATGCGAAGAAGAAGTAATCCTTGCAGGTCCTACATGTGATAGTATGGATATTCTTTATGAAGACCACAAATATGTGTTCCCTGAAAGCCTGCATGAAAATGAAAGACTTTACATATTCACTACCGGAGCTTATACCCAGAGTTACAGTTCCATTGCTTTTAATGGCTTGCCGCCTTTGAAAGCATATGTTATCTGATAGAAAGAAGGAATATCCTTCTTTTCTTTTTTAATTTACAATTTCAGGCTGTAGTCCAGTCACTGTAAACATATTCAGTCTCAGAGTTTGAGCCCCATGCCCATATCCCCACACGATAGGTATTTCCTTCCGGTACTTTAAGATTGGATATTGTGTAGTTCACAGTTTCATCAACATCCAGACCTTCATGAGTTTCAGTTCTGAGCTCATCCCATACCATGTTTTCTGTTGTGCTTTCAAGAGTTGTGTAGATTACAAGATCTTCAGCAACATCAGATCCAACATTAGTTATTTCAATTTCAAGGTCTGCATAGGTAACATACTTGATCCTTCTTGCATTGCCACTGAATGCTATTTGAAGTTGAGGATACGACTTAAGAACAGGTTGAACTGAAGCTTCAACTCCTGTGTATTCATCGGGTATCATTCCTACTTCCCAACCGGAATTCGTAGTTTCAAGATAATAGTAACGGACTCCTGAATAATCAAAGTAACTGCCTTCCAGAGAATCTGCAACTTTAACACCTACACCCATATGCCCTGGGAACTCTACCAGTGCAACTCCATACCCCATATCATAGAGCAAGGCTGCCAGAAGTATAGATGAATCTTCGCAGTCCCCTCCACCGTGATAAAGAGTTTCAAAAGGAAAACGCGGATATTCATCGTAACCTGCGGAAGCGCTGTCACTCACATAAGGAAGAGATTGCACAAAAGCCATTACAATATAAGGAACCTCATCCCTGCTGTAACCATTTGATTCTGCAAGCTCAGCCATTTGTTCTGTAATCATGGATATAAGTTCATCATCATAAGGGTCATTCACGAAATGACTAAAATTCCTGTTACGACTTCTCCCGGAATATGCATCATATGCATCCTTATTATATTCATATCCAACTGAGAAGTCAGTATTGTCATACTCCCAGCGATAATACCGTGTTATACTGTCACTGTTAATTTTCACATCTGTTTGGGTGATTTTACCTTCATATATTCCGGTTTCAAGGAATATTTCAGGATATATGGTATAACTCAGGTCAACAGAAAAACTGTTGTCATATATCCTAACTATAGTGATGGTGTAAATGCTATTATCATCGTTTGTATCCTTTATGTTGTATGTTTTGTTTTCAAACAGGGTACCGGTAGCATATTCATTCCCATCTTTTCTAAAAGATATGAGGATATTTTTGTTTTGCTTGCTAATATTCAGTATTTTCAAGGAGTAACCATTATCAATCTCCAGCACACCCGTTCTTTTGAGTGTCTGCGTATAATACACTGGTTCAAAATCATTGACCGACTCTATGCTGGTGTTTTGCTCCGAATACTTCTCTTCTGAGACATTCTGTGTTTGCGTATCAATGCAACCAGATAAAAAAGTCAGCAAAAAGATTACGATAAAAAACACCGGTAAAAATCGTTTAGAATTCTGAATACTAGGTCACCTGTAGTTCTCTTTGAAGATATTACTTAATTCTGAGTATAAAATGTATGGAGTAAAGGGATAAATATTGTTTTATGATTAATGCTGATGTGGATTTAATTCTATTGTTCAAGGTATAGTTTCACCTTGTCTCTTTTAAATTTCCTGTGTATGTTTTATTTTCTTTTACAATAAAACCCTTTGTCAGTTGTTTTGAGTCGAACATTTTTAAATATGAATATTGATGTATAGAAAGGTAGCGCGGGATGATAACCTGCTTTACATCCAGGTACCAACTAAAAACCCACCCCACAAGCCATCACTTCATCCCGCACATATTATTGTTGGTCACCTTCCATGCTTTGCTCCCACTTCTCCATGCCAAAAAACACTTTTGTTGTGACCAACAATAAAAACAGAACAATTTCAGAATGATTGTATATCCGTGTGCAATTTCTTTACCACTTGTTTATTCTTCCGGAAAATATGTTCAATGTTTCTCTAAAATCAAGTCCATATATTCGTTGAGGTGATCTTGGAGCGTTTTGATTTCATCGTTCTGTGGTAATGTTGCTATCAGCTTATCAATAAACCCACGTTCTTTTACAAGACGAAAAGTTTCTTTGAAATGCATATCAAAAAGCCAGGCCAGACGGGTGAGATTCATATCATTGCAGGTTTTGACATGACTGACACTTGCAACCTTGTTATCCAGAATCTCACTTACAATTACCGGGGAGTATTCAGGTTTGTCCGGTAGTCCCAAATACAGAGCAGGATTTGGTATTTCATCCTTTTGAGAATAGTGATCCAGCAGAACTTTATAGATGTCAAGTTTGTCTGCATCTCTTATGAGTTTTGCATGAAAAAGAGTTCTTTCATCCAGATTACCTTTAATTTGAAACTTGTTGTGATTTACAATAGCAAGCAGGTTTATCCTCTGCTCGTCTGCTGGAAGAATTGAAAGTACGCCTGCAGTTTTCAGAACCTTTACACCTAAAACAGCATGGTTTTCAGATTCACTGTCCTTAAAAGTCCGGTATTTGCTTATTTGTTCAAAGCGTCCTACATCATGGAGAAGTGCAATTGTCTTTGCAAGAAAATAATCATCTTTTCCTCGTTTTTCAGAAGCAGCTATCAGGGATGCATTTTCACAAACCCTTGTACTGTGTTCTTCTTTTAGTATCACATTCTGCTGAATGAAACTATCATCTGTGTAAAATGAACTGACATAGGTATAGAACCATGTTTTCAGTTCATTAAATTTCTCTTCGTCCATTTGATGCTAAAATGGTAATTAACGGAATTATATTTTATGCATTAATTTCAGATGATCAATACTGCAATGAAAAGAGCATTCTGTCATCACTGTCTTTCTGATATAGTTTCAGTTGCTCTCCCTCAAGTACCACAAGGTCCGCATTTTCAAGATATGCAAGATACTTGTCATCAACAGAACCTTCTCCGCATGCCATAAGTGTCATTGGTCCGGGAGTTAGTTTTATGCTACCGTTATCAAGTACATAGGTGCCGCTTCCGGTGTTGCAGTCTGCAACAATGTAATATGTGCTATTTTCCATGAATTTGATAGTATATTTCTTAGGGTCAGGAACTACTAGCGGCTCTTTTACATCTACTTCAATAATGCCTGCCCATTCCCATGTTACATTAGAGATACTTTCGACATTGGTTACCATATCTTCGAAATCATTTTCCCGACTCAGATCTTTTTCCATGCAGGCAGAAACAGAAATTGCTATTGTAACCATTGTCAGAACTATTAATATTCTTATCAATTTCCCTGCAAATATCAACGTTTACCCTCCAGATTTTTACTATTAATGGAAGAAGATTATATATTATTCGGTTAATACCTTTTATGAGCAACAGCTTAGGGGATGAAATGTATTCCAGACGGAAAAACACATGATGCTATAAATGCAGCAGTGCTGACGATAGTACTAGCTGGTTTTTATTATGCAGTAAGAGAAGGTATTGACCCGTTCATCACATATCTGGATAATTATACAATAATTATATTCTCAGCGGCCTACATTTTTGCTACGTTATTCCTGAGCCCTGATCTTGATATCAACAGCAAACCCTATATAAGATGGGGAATTCTAAAGGGAATCTGGTGGCCATATAAAGAAATATTCAAGCACAGGGGCCTATCACATCATCCTGTCATAGGACCATTATCCATTGTGCTTAATCTGCTGATAATAGTTGCTGCAGTTTTCCTGATAGCTGGAATTAACTATGAGACTATACCTTCCAGCTTTGTCATTGCCAGTATCACAGGGATGGTGTTTTCAATGGAAGTACATATTATTTCAGATAGTGTAGTTTCCAAATTCAAAAGTATTTAATAAATATTTTTGATTTAAATTTTAGTTAATCTTTAATTTAACCATTTTTTATTAACAATTTATATATACTACTATAATTATACATTTTATGTAGCCGTTATTACATGCAGGAGAAGACAATTGAAAGATACCTATGAAATTATATTTAATTCTGTAAATGATGGAATTGTCATCACCAATATAGATGGTCATTTTTTAGAGGTTAATCAGATTACTTGTGATGATTTAGGTTATTCTAAAGAAGAACTGCTTCAGATGAATGTGTATGACATAATTCCTCTGGAATTCAGAAAAACATTACATGAACAAGTAACTGAAAAAATAGCATCTGGCGGAGGAATGTTCGAAACTCACAGTAGATGTAAAGACGGTTCATTGGAACAAATTGAACTTAATCTTCGTCCAATTACTTTCAAAGAACTTCCAGCAATCCTGGTTGTTATCAGAAATATAACAGAGCGCAAAAAGTTGGAAACCAAAATTATTGAAGACAATCTCAGAAGACGGATCTTTATAGAACAATCTAGTGATGGTATTGTTGTCATTGACAATAATGGAAAAGTTTACGAAGCTAATGAGGCGTTTGCCAGGATGATTGGTTATTCCTTAAAAGAGGTTAGTTCTTTGTATATATGGGATTGGGATGCACGGTTCACACGTGATGAATTGAAGGGCATGGTCAATATAACTAATAGACAGGTTTCTCACTTTGAGACCACACATCGCCGTAAGGACGGTACTCTATATGACGTTGATATCTGTGCAGATGCAGCTATTTTTGAGAATCGGAATCTATGTTTTTGTGTATGCAGAGATATAACCACACGCAAACAGGCAGAAAGGGACTTGCTACATGCAAAACATGAAGCAGAATATGCCAACAAAGCAAAGTCGCAATTCCTTGCAACAATGAGTCATGAACTTAGAACTCCTCTTAACTCAATAATAGGTTTTTCAGATATCCTTCTTGACGGGATTTTTGGAGAATTAAACGACAAACAGCTCCGATACATAAGCAATGTATCCAATAGCGGCAGGTACCTTCTGGGAATTATAAATGACATCTTAGATATCTCTAAAATAGAAGCGGGAGAGATTGAACTAAAACCAGAGGAAGTTTCTGTTCATTGCTTATTGGAAGAAATGCTTTCTTTAATGCAGCCACTTGCATCTGATAAAGAGATCGTGATAAAACTAGAAATTGAACCTCAACTCGACATTATAACTGCAGATGGAAGAATGTTTAAGCAGCTACTTTACAACCTGATTAATAATGCAATAAAGTTTACAGATATCGGGGGCATTGTAACAATCAAAGCAAAGAGGAAAGAAAATGTAGCTCATATATCTGTGATAGACACAGGTATTGGAATCTCTACAGAAGATCAGGACAAACTTTTCAGGCCATTTAGTCAGCTTGATTCGTCCCTTTCCCGACAATATGAAGGCACAGGGCTTGGACTTGCAATATGTAAGAATTTTGTGGAATTGCATCATGGTAAGATCTGGGTTGATAGTGAAGTTGGAAAGGGAAGTACATTCACATTCACAACGCCGATTGAATTTAAATATCCTTAGTGGGATACGTTGAATACTAGATACATACTATGTTGTAATGGAAATAACAGATTTGGTGTGTATATTCAGGTGAAATTGTTTCATCTATAATCTGGGATATATCTGGAGTATGCTGGATGAATCTTAATAAAATAAGTATCAGTCATAAAATATTGTTAGTATCTTTGTTATTAACGATATTACCTGTAATGCTTGTTGGTTTTTATGCTTACGAGCAAACAGAAGCAGGTACTTTGTCTCAATTAGAAGAGCATATGAATGACCAGTTATTCCTTGAAAAACTTTACATAGAGTCTACTTTCTCCCTTGCACAAGATAAAGTAAATAGTGACCTGAGAGTTGCAAGGACCGTTTTTTACTCAAAAGGTAATCCTGAAATTGTTGATGGACAAATGGTATTAGGGGAAGATTATGTTGTCAACAATAATTTTGAGATCGTCGATAATGTAAGAAATATGGTAGGAGGAACTGCTACTGTATTTCAGGTGCTGGACGGAGAAGCTGTGAGAATCTCTACCAACGTTATCAATAATGAGGGGGAAAGAGCAGTCGGTACCACAGTGTCGCAACCTGTGTATGATACAGTTGTCAACAAAGGTGAAACGTTCTACGGAAGAGCATGGGTGGTCAATGATTGGTATCTGACTGCATACGAACCGATCAGAAATAGTGCTGGTGAGATCATAGGTATTCTTTACGTTGGTGTTCTTGAAGATCCATTTATCAGTACGATAAGAGACCATATGGGTGAAATTGCTGTAGGTGAGAACGGATATATCTATATAATAGACTCTGCAGGAAATCTCGTGATTCACCCCAATATAGAAGGCGAGAATATCTTCGAGTATGACTTTGCAAAAGATATTATCAATAACAAAGAAGGTATTATTGCTTATGAGTGGGAGGGGCGCAAAAAAATTGCAGGCTACACGTACTATGAGCCATATGATTGGTATATAGTATCAAATACTTATTATGAAGAGTTTGCAGGCCCTCTACTGGCAATCAGGAACAGTTTAATAATGGCTGTTTTAGTTCTTGGATTCCTTGGTGGTTTAGCTGCATTCCTTCTAAGGAGATCTATTTCTGGTGAAATTCAAAAAATAGTTACTGAATTTGATGACATAACCAATGCTACACTTCAGGGTGATCTGGACAAGAGAGCAAATGTTAATGTGGGTATTGATTTAGAACCAATACCCAGGGGTTTCAATCAGGTACTGGATGCTGTGAAAGAGGCTAAAGGAAAAATAACAGAAGAAACTATCAGGAGACGTATCCTCTTTGAACAATCCAATGATGGAATTGTCATTGTTAACAACAAGGCTGAGGTTGTTGAGGCTAACCAGAAATATGCAGATATGCTGGGATATTCCATGGATGAACTACTCCAGTTACACATATGGGACTGGGAATGCATTTCGACACGTGAAGAGATACTTGAGATCGTAAAAGAGGTTGATGAATCAGGCAGTACATTCGAGACACGCCACCGTCGAAAGGATGGGACTTTACTGGATGTTGAAATCAGTTCTAACGGAGCGATCCTTGGCGGTCAGAAACTGGCTTTTTGTGCATGCAGGGATATAACTGAAAGAAAAAATACTGAACTGGCTCTTCTTCAGGCGAAGGCCATTGCAGAAGAATCAAACCAGATCAAATCGGAATTCATTGCAAATATGAGCCATGAACTTCGCACACCACTCAATTCTGTTATTGGATTCTCCCAAATGTTGAATGAACAAATATTTGGTGATCTGAATGAGAAACAAATGCATTATGTTTCTAATATACAGAGAAGTGGCAATCATTTATTAGAACTTATCAATGACATTCTTGATATTTCAAAAATAGAATCCGGCAAAATGGAATATACGCCTGAAATAACCAATCTCAAAGAAATAATAGATGAAATTATTTTACTAACGGAACCCTTGGTTAAAGAGAAGAATATTGATTTTGAAAGCAACAGTGAATTTGAAAAGCTGGAAATAAACGTCGACAGGATGAAGATCAAACAGATCATATTCAATCTTCTTAGCAATGCGATCAAATTTACACCAAACAAGGGAAAAGTGTTGCTTAATTCAAAAATCGTGAATAACAATGTTGAGATATCAGTATCTGACAATGGCATTGGCATTCCACCAGAACTACAAAAAGCTATATTTGATCCATTTAAGCAAGTCAGTTCATTTGTAAACCGTACTCACGGTGGAACCGGACTTGGACTTTCTATTGCTAAGTATTACGTGGAGATGCATTCTGGTAAAATTGATGTTGAAAGTGAAGTTGGTAAGGGAAGCACTTTCATTTTTACAGTGCCAATTGATTCAAAAAAATAATTGAGTACTGATATAGAACGAATTCTGATAGAACCCTGCCTCATACAGGCACTACTTGTTCTATACTACATCCACACTACAAATTACCATACAATTATTTATACATTGCAGCTAATTGTTATTAGTATTAACATTATTAATCATTGCTTTTTGTGTGGGGTTTAATATGTATACACAAATAGTTGAATACAAAAATGCAGCTTATGAAATACATAAAAATGGATTGTTCTGGCAGACTTATATCTACAAAAAAGAGGCTGACCTTAATTACAGGCTGATCGATATAGTTAGATCTCTGGTAAAACCTGAGATTAAGCTTATCCATGAAATCATTGGCAGAACAGAATCTGCTTTTAACCAGCTTTTTTTGGAATCAAAGAAATTGATTTATCCAGTGGAGGAATCATTTTGAATTCATTGATCGCTAAAAAAGCCATAGAAATGCTTCATGCCACCAAAGGAATAGAAAAAGCCTTCATCCTTGACTATGAAGATATTAAGGCTATAATGAAACTTGAAAAAAAAGATGAACAAATGAACTCATTGCATCTTGGCAGGAAACACAATATCGGAGTCAAAAAAGCCCTTGAGGCAAACATTCTGCTAGCTTTTGTGACAAACATGGAATATGAATGGCCAACTGATAATCTCAAGGTTATGTACCGGGGAGAGGTCATTGGAAGAGATATCAGTGATGCAGATGAAATTAAGAAATACATAAACTCAAATGAGTATTGTGTATTTGGTAATATTGTAGTCAACTTCAGCAAAATAAAAAATATGAGACATACAAGTGAAGCACTACAGATGATAATCAACGCTAAAACATGGAATGAAGCTGAAAATATAAACTATGTATCTGAGGCTTTAATTGCATCTCCTTCGAGGTTAACAGATGGTTACATTAAATCCAAAATACTTTATGAAAAAGATGCACATGTAGGGTCTTTTCTTGTTGGTTTAAATCTCGAAAAAAGAGGAAATATGCAATTTATAATAAATAAGATAATAGAAAGTTAAAAATGAGGCATATCTAAAAAAATTCAATTTCAGCATCATTTCAAGTTTACCTGGAGTTACTCTTTCTCTATTTTAGTGAACTTTCATAAAGGACCATCTCTTGAGCTCTGTAGAAAACCTATTGAAATCGGTATCTATAGTTAAAATTCGGCAAAAATAATCACCATTCTGAGTAACGGATAGATGTTTTATTGACTTGCACAATCGCTTGAATTTAGAGAATTTCTACAGAGCTTTTTGCATTATTAATTATAATGTCGAATGAATTAATAATGTCGTTATAATTTCACAAAAAAAAGTGCTATATATTACAATACTCATTATTAATTATATCGTAATCGTGATGGAGGAGTGGTATCATTAACACCAGCAAGATAGCTGGTGTTTCTTCCTATTATATCAAGACGGTGTTCTTAATAAAGTGATATTTTCTAATGATAGAGGTGGCTTGAAATCAACAAAAGATTTGAAGTTAAAACGTGATCTAAATGTTACTTCCAAAACCTATATGCTTTTTATGTAAACATCATAAAGGTGATTTGACTTGTTACGCATTTCCAAATGGAATTCCAGCAGATATTCTGCTAAACCTATTTGATCACACAAAACCTCACAAGGGAGATCATGGAATTAAATTTGAGAAAAAAAGATAGTTGATGCAGTGTAGTTGGTAGGAGCTAAAGGCGTTTTAATTCAAAATACTAGTGCATAACCTTGACATACCTGTCAAGGTTATACTTGTCGTCTAAATGAGGATTTCTACAGAGCCATCTTTTGATACTTTGATAACAGGTCTTTTTTCTTCATTCATGTTTTACCTTTTTACATAGAAAGCCACTATTATTCCAAAAACAGCAATCATTGTTTCAAATCCCGGGGATTGCTGATTACCTGTAGTATTTTCGGTAGTTTCTGTACTTTCTTCATTTCCGATTTCAGATGTTTCCTGTTCCCAAGTTTCATTTGTTGTAGTTTCTTCGACTGATACTGTTGTTGTCTCATTAACTACAAGTTCAGTTACTTCTTCAGTTGTATTTTCTGCATTTGTAGATTCAATTTGAGGATAATCACTGGAATCTCCAGGGAATCTTAAAGCATTAATTTCCTCTAGATTGGTAAATCCATCTCCATCTGAATCCTGTTCTTCAATTACTGCAAAGCTTCTGGTCTGAGAATATGCTCTTCCATATGAGTCAAGAGATCCTCCGTTTGGTCCTGAATGACATACATCACATGTATCAAGTACCGTGTCTCCGGTGTTATAATGCTGATTAAAAGCATACAAATAGCTTGATTTAGCCGATACTATGGATGCACCAATTAAAATTATGGATAATAGAACCAGTACAATCAGTAATTTATTTTTCATATTTACCCTCCACATTTCCCGATATATATTATTTCGAGTGGGTTATATTTAGGGGTTATTATGCATAATAAAATTCTATAATTTTTATAAGAAAATACTATTTTATCCAAAATAATATTATATGTTTAATGTGTTACATTGAATAGGATGAGGAAACAACATGAAATTTCAAAAGTGCTTTGTTATATTAATAATATTATTACTAATGCTTATACCATCTGCAAATGCTGATGTCCTATTTCCAGGAACGAAAACTTACGATAGATGTGTAAGCATCAGTAATATTAGTGATTATCCCGATGTTGTTTTTGTGGGATACATAACAGGACCGGTTATCCAGTGTGAAAATCCATATATTATTAATTCCAGTGACTGCCTGACACAATTCTATAAAGCTAATACACTTACGGTCTATGCCATCGAGAAAGAGTATTTTGACAGCATAGGATTAGATGACATTGATTTTGAGTCAGATCCTAATATATTGCCTTATACTTTTGATTTCAATGTAAATTGGGATTATGCTGTTGTTGCTAATCCATTGACAAAAGAAGAACGATACTATTCTGTAGCAGGGTTTAATGATACAGCACTCATACTTTATGAAGAAAGAAGAATATCCTTTTATGGATCAGTTATTGATAGAGAGGAAACTTTCAATGAACCTGAAATACCTAGCATTAGGTCAGTTATTAACGAGTCAAAAGGAAAAGTTGAAAATAACAATTCAAATGATTATGGTATTGAATTACAGGAAGATAGCAAACTGAATAAGACAGAAATTGATATAACATCAGAAAACAGATCATCTTTTAAAGATTCAATATTGTGCTTCATAAGAAAACTATTTGGAAATGATTGTTGAAATAATCCAGATAAATATTAGTTTCATGTAAATGTTATACGAGTATTTGTTCCTGTTTTCTCTTTTTCTGACAATACTAATAGAGACATCAGTCCTTTTCCTGTTAGTAAGATACTACTTCAGAATTGATGCTATAAGCAATTCTCTTCTTTTATTTGTTGGTATTTTCTCTTCGTTTTCAACACTTCCTTACCTCTGGTTCCTGTTACCTCAGTTCATTAATTCATACGAAAATCTGGCTTTAATTGGTGAAATATCAGTCTTTGTGATAGAAGCAGTGATTTATTATTTTGTTCTGAAAGTGACACTTCAACGAGCTTTGATTTTATCATTTACATGTAATCTGGTATCTTTTCTTATTGGACTGATGATATTCTGATTCACCGGATTTAATCATTCGTAAATGTACAATGTGTTTGCCTTCGATATATATATTCAAATTTGATTTTATCTGCTAACTTTTAGGAACATTAATCAATTTATCAATGACTTTTCCTTTATTCTACCTAAATCTTGATTTAAATCTTCATAACTAATTTCTCGTATGGTATGCTTATGATAAGTTGACTCTCTTCCATTTTTGTTAATCATCAGTTTGGATTAACCAATCGCTTTTCATCTTTTGTACATATACAAAAGTGCCTGTAGTGGAAAATGTAATCAGCAAGAGCAAAATGATGATATTTCTCAAGAGATTTGAAATAAAAGATATTACTTCATAAGATTGATAGATTTTCGTATTAATATCAATCAACAGAATGACTGAAACAACAATCAGTAACATGGATGCTGATATTGTTGATAACAGGAATCGTTTCAAGAGCATTCTCTTCTCGGAGGTAACTAATCCGCCAATAAGCATCATGACAAGAGATATACTGAAAGCAGCAAATACAGTGTCATCAATAAACTGTATTATTCGGTTAGCGTTATCCGCAGAATTGAATAACAGGTCAAACCCTGGACTCACAGATATGAACACTGCAGGTATGAACAACATAAGTCCTACCACCATAAAGGAATAGCTGAATAACGGATTTATCCACTGTCTGATTGCTTCTATTATTACAATAATAATTGATTTAATGGAATTTACAATTGTATCGATTATTCGCCCTAACCCATTAGTAAAAGATCTCAGACTCGTCTGGTACCACGATAAATTAGGCTGTTTCAAACGTATTCTGGAATTATTTACAAGGTTTGTGACATATAGGTTTACACCTGAACAGATGCCGATAACACACTTCCATGAATGAACAAAAATATATTTTAGTTCAGAGATGCAGCTGTTTATGAAAAAGATAAGAGATTCCAGAAGCATCATGAAAGCAAAATATACATCAGGTCGGTCTTCAGAATCTTCCGCGTTATTTTTCGACAGACGTGGCAGAATGATCTCAACATCCTCTTTTCCCTTTTCTGAAAGTTTGTATCTTTTCAGTTCGTCCTGTTCCACAAGATATTCCAATTTTTTCAAATGAAAGCTCAACTGCCCGGTCTTACATCCCGTAATCTGCATAAGATGCGTAAAAGACAAACTGTCATTGTACAGTTTCCTGATAATGGTCGCCCTTATTGGGTTGGAAAGTATCTTTAATAATTGTTCTTCGGATTCTTCATCCATATTACCACAGTCGTTTGATATTTATTCATATTTATAATAAATTTAATTTTAGCTCAATATTAAAGAAAGTATTCTCTCAATTATTTTGTATGTATCATATGAATCTTTTACTATTTCAATATGAAATCTAATTTCCAATAGGCATATAATTCATATAAAATTTTTTAACAAGAAATATTGAAGACGCGCCTGCGAAACTGGAAAAAGTTTTCCAATTTTTGTTGGAAACGTGATAATGATCCTGATTTTTCATAAGGCATTGTACATAGATAAAATAAACCATAATCCCATTCAAACCTTCAAGCCAATATTGAATGTATTCAGATACTTACTGATAAGAGAAACATCCTTTTAACTATTGATAACAGCCAATTCTTATGTCCTTAAGAAGATTCTTTATACCTTATTATCTCCTCTAATAACCCATGGAATATCATAACGAGGAGTTTGAGGAAGAGAGTTTCAAGGATATTGATTTTGCAGATGAATCATTCAAGAACACAAAATTTATTGATTGCAGTTTTGATAACTGCAAATTATCCAACGTTGACCTGAATAATAGCAGGCTACAGGATGTCAGGTTTATGAACTGCAAAATTGTAGGACTTGATTTTTCAAAATGCAACAATTTCATATTCAGTATTGGATTTGAGAATTGTTACCTTTCATATTGCATATTCTCGGATATGGATATGGAAAACACCGACTTTATTGACTGCCAGGTTTATGATTGTGATTTTGTAAATACAGGTCTTAAAAATACAAATTTTGAAGGTTCCAATCTTACAAACAGTCTTTTCAGGAACACAAACATGAGCGGTGCTTCGTTCAGGAATGCGAAGAATTATAATATAGACCCCAATAACAATTTCCTCAAAAAAACGAAGTTTTCTATTCCTGAAGTAATCTCACTTTTAAGTGTATATGATATTGAAATAGATTAATTCTTTATATTTTATTCTATATTAAAAAATAAATAGAATAAAATAGTATGCTAGCAATTTCTTCTATTAAGTTCTATTTATGAGTTGGGATTGTTTGGATAGTGGGTAAAAACATGAAAACAGCATACAAGATTGTGGGAGGTCTATTAATTTCATTTTTCATATTATATGTGATACTGCCTTTTTTTATAGTTGGTACACCCACACCATTTTATCAAATTAAGAATACTGATACTGTAGGTCATAAGGTCACAGTTGAAATATTCAATCCACAAAACCAATTAGTACATAAAAACGAATATTATATTGGACCAGAAGAAACTTTTAATAAACCAAAACCACTAATTCTTGTTGCAAAGACTTATTTTTTTGATGAAGAAAGTGGGTGTCACGTGAAAAGCACGCTTGATCATAATTCTTCTGTTTCTCTCACTATAGATTACAATCCATGGAATCAGCCTTTTATTTCAATCTCAGAAAATGGATTTGCTATGAAAGAACTTAGTGTATGTTCCGAATAAAGGATGCATGCGTTTTTAGATATTTTGTTACGAAAGATACTTGCTAAATATTAAATATATTACTGACTGTTGTTAACAAAACAACGAGAAGAGCAGGTACAAATATAAAAGCTTATGAAGTAGTATGTATTCATGTTTAGGAAAAGAAATACAAATTAAACTACTGATAAACTTAAGCTTCACTTTAATGGTTAGGCTATTTTATGCTTTCTCATGGGGGTTGCATTTTGAAAAAAAAACAGCTAATAGATGTTATATTTGCTTCTGAGAAAAGAAAAAACGTACTTCTTACGTTAAAAGACGGTCAAAAGGAAATGAAAATTCTTTTAGAAAAATTGGATACAAATCGACCGGCACTACTCCTCCAGATAAGGATTCTTGAGGATCATGCTCTTGTCTATCAATCTGGTGATGCTTATGGACTAACCACTATTGGTAAAATTGTGGTTGACAAGATGTTACCGTTTCTTGATACAATCGAGGTACTTAACAAACATAGTGATTATTTAACTATGCATAATACCGAGTCAATTCCGGATCATCTTTTTAGGCGTATAAATGAATTAAGGAATTCTCAGATAATAGAACCAAATCTTGTAAACACATATGAAACAAATAAACAGTTTTTAGAAAAGGCAGTAGTTTCTAGTTCATTACGAGTTATTTCCACTTTCATACACCCTACATTTCGTGAACTGATTGTCAATCATATTGACACAAACACTGATATTACTATAATTGTTACAAGGGATTTGTTTGACAAACTTAAAAGTGAATTAACCGATGAGTTGACTGATGAGTTTAAAAATGCATTGCACAACAAAAAAATCAATATTTATATTTACAAGAAGGAACTCAAGTTATTCTCCCTTTCAATATGTGATGAGTGTTTTGTTTTGAGACTTCCTTTCAGCAATAATGAGTTCAGTAGCAAGCACCTTTACGGTTGTCATCCGGAAGCTTACAGGTGGAGCATGGATCTTTTTGATCATTTCATGAAGGATGCTGTCAGGATAACTACCATATGAAACTATTAATATTATATAGATTTTAAAGTAGATGTGAAATATTACTATGCTTTAAAGAAAAATAATATTATTTTGGTTGGGATTTTTCGATGAGATTTATTAGATTGGTGAGTTTATTTCTAAATTACCAGAAGGTATGATTGTATGGAAAAAGACTTGCTTGATGTTATTTTTAACTCTGAAAAAAGAAAGAGTGTGCTTTTAATGTTAGATGATGGGCAAAAGGAAATGCCAATCATACTTTCCAGTCTTAATACCACAAGATCAGCCTTGCTCCCACAGATGAAAATCCTCAAAGAAAGTAATCTCATTTATAAATCAGGTGATAGTTACGGACTCACAAATATTGGTAAAATTGTGGCCGATGAAATGAAAACTTTCCTGAATACTCTTGAAACTCTCGATAAGAACAATATTTATTTAGCTACACACAAAGTTGGAGGCATACCTGAAACATTCCTGAAAAGAATCAGTGATATCAGGGAATGTCAGTTAATTGAACCGACTATTATCAATGCGCAGGAGATTAATTTAGATTACTTCAAGGTTGCATTAGCGTCAAAAACGGTCTATTTTGTATTTACTTTCATGCATCCGGCCTGTCCATGGGTTCTGGGACAACTTGCAGATAATAACATCAATGTTGAGATTATTTTCACTAGAGACCTGGTAAATAAATTGATTGAAGAATGGACTGATGAATTCAGACATTATATCGCTTATGATAATGTAAAATTCTACGTATATGAAAAAGAAGTAGGTATCTCTTCCCTCACCGTAACTGATGGAGGTTTACTTATAAGGTTGTTGTTCTGTAATGATGAATTCAGCAATAAGCAACTGCTTTGTCAGAGTCCGCAGGGAAGACAATGGGGTAAAGAACTATATGATTATTACCTGAAAGATTCAAAACCTATCACTCATATCTGAGATCAGATTCAATAATTCCGCTCGCCAAAAATAGCTGATCCAATGCGAACCATGGTGGCTCCTTCTTCGATGGCAACCCGGTAATCACCGGACATTCCCATAGAAAGTTCTTTTAGGTCAATATTATCGAACTTCCCTTGTGTTTCTACCTTCAGTTCATCAAAAAGGGCTTTCATCTTCCTGAAATAAGGACGTGCCTGCTCAGGTGGAACATAAGGTGGAATGCACATCATTCCTGTTACCCGGATATTTTTGAGTGATGCAATTTCATTTATTGACTGCCTGATCTCATCAAGTTCAAAACCTGATTTCTGTGACTCATCACCGATATTTACCTGAAGATAGATTTCCTGAACCTTACCAGCATCCTCTGCTCTTTTATCTATTTCCAGAGCCACTTTCAGGGAGTCTACTGACTGGATTACATCAAAATTCTCTACAGCCTTTTTTACCTTATTAGTCTGCAAATGTCCTATCATGTGCTTTTCACATGGAAGAAGTCTGTCAGATTTTTCCTCAAACTCCTGAACCCTGTTCTCACCAATTATAGCTGCACCTGCTTTGATAGCTTCATTTATTCTATCAGGGTCAACGGTTTTTGTAACACAGATGAGTTTTGTGTTTCCAAGTTCATTCAGGATCGAAGTTATGTTTTCAGTGACTGACATTTGGTCCTCTACTCTATAATTATTTCGTCTTCTTAAGATATTAATTGCTTATTTTTTGCTAGACTATACTTAAAAGTTGTCCTATGGAAATGAAAAATAAAAAAGAGATTAAGCCTTATTCTTCAAGGCTTGCTATGTCTTCTTCTTCAGAGAAAAGGTAATCTTTAAGCTCATGTGCAAAAGCATCATCATTCTACCTGATCCATTCGAGAAGCATTGCTGCATGTTCTTTTTCCTCGTCTGCGTTATGAATCAGGATTTTCTTGAGATTTTCGTCAGTACATGCATCAACTCTTTGATTGTACCAGTCAATTGCTTCCAGTTCTTCTCTTAAAGAATCAATAGCCCCTTTCATATTCAAGGTCTTTTCTGACATTTTGCTTCGGTCTTCGTGCATCATAAAAATCATTTGATAATGGGTAATAAACTACTGAGAACTTCGATAAACACATCGTCTCTCTGTCAACATATCT
>NZ_VIAQ01000008.1 GCF_006546655.1 Methanolobus vulcani | reverse complement strand
ATATTTAACTCTGAAAAAAAGAAAGTAAATAATATAGTAAAGGCAATACCAATAAAAGGTTTAATAAAAATAGAAGTTAAACTAGCTTTTGTAAATTTTGACGAACACGTATTATAATTCAAAAATAGTAGAATAATATTTGTAATAAGAGTTGCAAATGCTGCACCGCCATAGTCATAAGTAGGGATAAGAACATAATTAAGAAATATGTTAATTGCTGCAGATATAAAATATATTTTTGCGACTGCTTTTTGATTATCAATAGAAATTAGAAAATGAGATAAAAAAGAATTCATGGATATAAATACTAAAGACCAAATCAATATAATAAACACATCTGCAGAATTGCTAAATTGTTCCCCATATATAAAATGTATAAGATTATCCGACAATATTGTTGCAACAACGGCAACAAGTAGCATAAATATAACAATATATCTTAACCCATTTATATATATATATTTTAATTTTTCATTTGATGTGACGGCTAGTGACGACATAACAGGAAACAATGTTATAATACTAGCTTCCACAAAAAAACCAATTGGTTCATTTAATTTTGTTGCAGCAGAGTAAAGTCCTACTGACACATCTCCTTTAATAAATGAAAGCATCAATATATCTACTTGATAATAAAAAATCCATATAACGTTAAAAAAAGCGATTGGAATTGCATTTTTCAGTATATTCTTCCATAATTGAAGATTTAACCCTATTTGCAAATTGATGTATTTTCGTGAAAACAAATAACTTGCAAGAAGTCTAATTACTTCTGAAAATAAAATAGCAATTATTATCTGTAGAAGTGAACCTTTAATCATTATGATATAGAGTATAATAACTGCCGAAGATATCCTAGATAATAATTTAGGAATGACAGTATATTCCATTTTTAAATTTGTCTGAAAAATAGTACCATATAGATTACTTAGAGAAGCAAATAATAAATTGAATGATGCAATCGATACTAAAATCTTAGTAGTTATCGGATATGGCAAGAAAAAAATACATATGATTGAAACAATAATTGCCATAACTGTAAATATTAGCTTAATCACATAGCTATTCCCGAAAATTAAAGATGATTTAGAATAATCTTGTGACATTTCTCTCACTAATATAGTTTGTATCCCAAGATCAGTAAGTATACCAAAAAAAGCAGTGTAAGCATAAATGAAACTGTACTTTCCAAAATCAGCTATCCCTAAATACCTAGCAAGAATAATCGTTACAAATAAAGAGATTAACTTGAATAATATATTACCTATTATAACAATACTTGTGTTTTTAAGCATTTTTTGGAGAGTATTCACACCGTGTTGATATACAATATAACTATAAAAAGGATATACATGTAGAAAAAGAGCAAACTATTTATTTGCGAATCAAGGCTTTTAAATTACGGCTCTGTAGAAAATAATCATATTAAAAATGACCCATATAAACACCTTCTAAATTTTTAACTGATCGATATACTTGACCTCTTTTAACAGAAATCAATATCAATTTATCGCAGAGTCATATAATACCAATCAATTAGAGATCATCAAATTAGAATTTTGATTTAAAAGCCTACCTATTTTATCAATAAGACCTACCTCAAAAAAAGTAGCAGCAGCTCTCTCCAAAGATTAAAATAGTATAAATATGGCCAGTCTCATGAAGGATATTTATACTTATTATAAAGGAGTTCTCTTTGAGGACTCCATTCAAAACGATATTGATTAAGAGAATGTGTCTGTTTGCCGATTGCCACATTTTCTAAACATTGACGACATCGCACAGCATGTTGAATTCCTAACAAGATTGAATATTGAAGCTGATTCGTATGGCTTTGGATGGTGCATATGATTCATTCAATAACTATGCAGATATCTGGAACTATTTGAATATCAATCCTACAATAGGTCTACCTTCTGATGCTGTAATCAGTACAGAAGGAAGAATTGAGCGAATCAACTATGGAATTAATAAAATGTGGAAAAGTGGGGGTGATCCCCACTTTCCACTTAACAGGAAGTCAAAAACAGGAAGAGAAAAACAAGTTGGCATGTATCTGAGAAATAAGAATATGGAAGATACATAATTCCAGAAGAAAAAAGAGACAAGGCAAGATTGAGAAAGGTTCCACAAACACATAAAACATCTTCTCAAATTTGATGTTAGATCAATTAGAATGAAGAACAGAGAACTGTATGTTACTGTAAACTTTGTTGTTTATCAACTGATGTTACTTACAAATTTGCAGAACAATATAAGAGATCCAAACTGATTTGCAAATTATGTTTGAGAATAATTGCTTATCAAATTAGAATGGAGGAAAAGAGGAGCTAATTTAATAATCTCAATTAATAAAATGGCATCACCAGTCAAATATATATACTATTTCATACATGTGCTATCTAGTAAAATGCAAGATGAAAACAAAAACATAATAATTATCCTATTAGTACTTGCACTTTTCACAGGGGCAACAATAGAACTAAGTGAAGGTTCTACTATAATGGGTGTAATTCTTTTTATAATAGCTGCAATCTTGATTTCCAGAATAGAATTAAGAGGAACAGAAGGGTTGTTACAGAGCTCAAGAAACTTTATGCTCATAGGTGGTTTCATTGTAGCTGCAGATTTAATATTCAATTATATAAACAGCAGTGAACTGGGAACACTTGATTCAATGGTCTTTTTCCTCGGCATTTCATTAATCGCAATGGGTACAGGAAGGAAGGATTTTAAGCAACTTGGAGAATTCGGTTTTTACATATCTTCTGTGTTCACCGGATTATACCTGATATTCTATTCATCCTTCGGATATTTCAACATAGATTTTATCCATCTCTTTGACCATTATTTTGTCCTTATGCCAACTGTAGCAGTTATAAAAATGCTTGGAATACCCGTTGAGATAATAGCCACAGAAACTGTTATCCTATATGGTTCTGAACCCATGACCATAGTAATTGGCGGGCCCTGTTCCGGACTCTATTCAATGTTCCTGTTGATAGGTATTGTAGCTGGATATTCAAGAATAGAAAAAATGGAAATTAAAAGGACACTTAGTTTGTTAGGCTTTGCAGTCCTTATTGCATATATTGCAAATCTTATCAGAGTACTAATCTTGTATATTACTGCATATCTCTATGGAATGGATACTATGATGATAGTTCACACCCACATAGGCTGGATGATCTTTGCAGTCACAGCAGGCGGTATCATGTACATCGTCAACAGAAAATAAAAAAATAGAACGCATTTTAGCGTTCAATTAACCTCTTTTTAAATATCTTGATAGATATGATCATCAGGACTATAACAATACCCATATAAACAAAGCTAAGTCCGAATACAAGCAGGAATTTGAAATCTTTGAGTATAAAAGTAATAGCCACGATTAGCCCAAAGAGAATGATCGAATAAGAAATAAAGCTGAAAAGCATTGCCTTTTGCCAGTCTTTGAGACTTGTATAAAAATAATTAATCTCTGATAACATACTCAAACCTCAACTCCATCCAGTACTTTTTTGATTGTTTTTTCCTGACAGTCATCAGCATCTACATTAGCAATGGTTCTCAAACGTGTTGAAATATCGGGCCTCATGTCAAAAAGAGAAAGGTGAATGTCGAAAAATGAATTTACTTTAACAGGATTCATGGCATATAAGTGAACATGACCGGGGTTGAAATACTCCATAGAATTAAGGAGAATATCATTGTGCAATCTTTTCAATGCGGATGACAATACAGATTTATTTCCCATAATCTTAGCTGTTTCTATATCAGCATTTGATGTTGAATCTGACGAACCGATATAAACGATCAGTGAACATGGAAGCATTACAATTCCCATAACAACAAAGCGTATGAATTTTGGAGCAGGATCCTCTTCCTGACCAAAACCGCTCAACATGGCCATCCAGAGAGCAGTGGTAGAAAACGAAGCAATGATGCCTGCTATAAGTGCTACAAAAGTATTTTGAGACACATTGCCTTCCTTGATACGAACAAGTTCACGGGCGAACACCATTTCCAGCCCATCCTCTTCCAGAAGATGTAGCAATCTGCGGGAAACTACTATATGAGATACTTTCTTTGAACCCACTGTGAAAATTATAGGAACAGATGATTCAAATAGATGAACTTCCGGCTTTTTTACAGAAAAAATACTGCAAAGACTATCTAACATAGGATATACATATTCAAACTCACCTGAGGGTATATCCTGACATCCATACCACTTCAAAATAAAACGTGATGAAGATAGATACATAACCCTGCTCAGTATGAGAACAATAATAAAACTCAAAACTCCCGGCACCAGACCCCCTAAGTAGAATATAATTGATACTACAGGAAAAGTAATCATAATAAACAGAAGATATATCCAGACATTATTTCTAATGATAATCCCTCATTTTTAAATTGAAGCCGTTTTATTCCAAAGTTGATATACAATAGCACCCTATACTTATATATTTTAGCAAATAATTACCTTCAACTCATAAATATTTCATTCATATTTCATAACCAGATTAACTTACAAGGATCAAGTGAATAGATGTTTGGCAAAAATAAATGCAAATACACCCAGGATCTGAAAATATCATTCTTGATAGCATTACTATCAATCGTGTTTATCCTGATTCCGCCTTTTAGTGAAACACCATTTAGGATACTTTTTGCATCGATATTGATATTTTTTTTACCAGGGTATGCTTTTATTTCTGCCATGTTCCCAGGAAACCGGGAGATCTCAGGAATTGAAAGATTCACACTGAGTGTAGGTTTCAGCATTGTAATTATGGTATTTGATGGATTTCTTATCAGTCTTACTGTATGGAAATTCAGGCCAAACTCAATTGCAATCTCACTTGTATTACTCACATTCCTATTTGGAATCATAGCTTATCTGACCAGGAAACGCCTTCCATTGGAAGAACAATTTAGCTTTTCATACAAAGATTTCATCTACTCCCTTACAGCACCGGAAACATGCAATGTTGAGGAAGAGAGGGAGGTTTGTTACGATGAACATATAGAAGACAAGCGTTTTGCTGCCAGAAACAGGAAAAAGATAGCTTCGATGCGCAAGACATCGAAAGAAATGAAAAGACCTGCCTTGCAAACCGGTGAAAGATTGTCTCCCGAGATCACAAAGACCCTTATTATAGCAATGGTACTTTCAATCGTCATTGCGGGTTCAATGTTTGCCTACGCCAAAGCTACCAGGGAAAAAGAGACATTCACAACATTATACATACTAGGTCCAGATGGTAAAGCTGAAAACTACCCGGAAAACTTCTCAACAAGTGACCCGATACAGATAATAGGAGGGGTTGAGAATTTTGAATATGCAAAGATCAACTACACGCTTGAGATAATTCTGGATGGAACAACGCTGAACACAATGGAAATAACTCTTGATTATGAAGATAAGTGGGAGAAAGAGCTTACAATAACCCCTACAAAATCAAAGCAAGGAAAACAGAAGCTAGAACTTGTATTATATAAAGAAGGGTTAGAAGGTTTTTCATATAGAACAGTACATCTCTGGGTCAATCAGGTATTAAGCACTGAGCCGGTTCAGACGAATGAACATGAAGTAATTGATTTTGCAGAAATAGTAAATCCATCTATGGAATCTGAAGAAGGATGGGAATTCATCACCACTAACGACACCATAGCTACAGGCTACTACATGAACAATTCAGGAATATATTCATCGAAGGCATATGTCATTAATGCAAGCTATGAAGGAATGGTTAATCAGTACACTACACACACAGTACAACAAATAATACATAGTAATGAATCAGCCAATGTGGTACTTTCCTTCTACCTTAAGGACACATACACCAAAGGCACTGCAGACAAAGATGAAACACAGTTCAAGAGAATAGTGTTCAACAACGAGGTCATATGGACTGATGGCATTTATGGTGATGAAGGCTGGCAACATGTTGAAATACCTGTTACCTTACAAGAAGGAAACAATACACTTACTTTTATGCTCCTTCAGGAAAAACTGCAAGAACTACACCCAGTTGAAGTGATAATAGATGAGGTTACTTTCATACCAGAATCCGCATTATCACCTTACATAAAAGAAGACAACACCGTTGAATTTGAACTCCCTACATCATGTGTATTGCCACTTCCAAAAACAAGTAACTCCAAGTTTACTGTAGAATGGAATGGAACTGATTCTGAATCAGGAATATACTACTATGATATACAATACTCTACAGATGGAATCATATGGAAGAACTGGATAACGAAGACGATCACAACGTCAGCAGAGTTTGAAGGAAAAGAAGGATACACATATTACTTCAAATCAAAATCAGTAGACAATGCACTAAATGAAGAAGGAAATAAATCAACATATGATGCCAGTACCACTGTAGATACATCTGCCCCAACAATAGAATTAGATATTACACCTAATCCGACTAGTGACATAACGTACCTTACTGTTGAGGCAAGCAAACCGCTTCTTTCAGTAAAATGTGTAATTACCCCACGCAATTTTGGTGCTTCAGAAAATATAGAACTTGCAACAAATGATAATATTACATGGACAAGTAAATATGCAGTCGAAGTTCAGGATACATATGATATAGAGATAACTGCCAAAGACTATTCAAATAATACAGCCTACACATTTGGTACACTATACACAGATGAAACATTAGAAGAACTTACAATTGACTTTGAACCATCAAAGACATCTGATGAAGTGGAAATTACTGTTACATCGTCCACCGCATTAGAAGAAGAACCCACAGTTGTTGTAAAAGATAGATACGGCTACAAGCTAGAAGTTAATTATGAAAGTTCAGATGACAATGAGTATATATATACTGCCACGACTGATGATGACGATCTAGATTATACCATCCATGATGGTACAGCACGCGTAACTGTCACTGCAAAAACTGTTGACTCATTGACCCTCTATGAAGAAGATACCTTTATAATAGATAGGGTCGACCCTACAATAAAAAGCATCAGTCCTGAGGAAGAGGCAACTATCAATAAAGACAGTATTTCCATCACAGCTTCTTATTCTGATGATCGTGCCGGTATTGACAAAACAAAAATTACACTTTTAGTAAACGGCATAGATGTAACAGATAATGCGGAAATAGATTATAGTTCAATATATTACCTTGCAGAAGGACTGGAAAATGGGAAGGTTGAAGTTCAACTTACAGTAACAGACCAAGCAGGAAATACAGAAAAAGATGAATGGGTGTTCTATGTATCAGCATGACACGCATCATCATTATAATGAGCATGAATTTCATAATGTATTGCGAAAGTATAAATAGAAAAGATACAAAAGAAAGAATACAGTAAAAATCTTTGAAATATAAGAGGTGGTACGAAATGAAGAAAATAATTACTTTATTGGTAATATTAACTCTTGTGGCCATAACAGGGACCGCAAGTGCAGGACAGAGTGCTGATTTTACAGATGACCAAGGTGTGTTGCTTCCTAAATTTATAACATTGGATGTAGGGGTTCCTTCTGATTATTCAATAAGATTATTCCAATATAATGATACCCGCGTAAAGTATAATGTTACATATGCTTCACCTGGCCTTGATGTAACACTTGATCATGAGTATGTTGAGAAAGCAATAGATAATATAAACATTGCTGGAGTCGATTATTTCTTGGATGTTGACTTAGTGACAGTAAATATAACAGATTCACAGGAGGTTGCTGTAACTAAAGATGGATATTCAGCAGTAGTACTGGCTCAACAAGTAGACGAGCAAGGAAATGTAATATATCAGGACACGTTGAAATTAGAGGCCAGTGCATCTCAAGCGTTTAATGCAAGAATCCCAGAATTCCCAACAATTGCACTTCCAGTAGCTGCAATTATCGGCCTTGCATTCTTCATGCAGCGCCGCAAGGAAGAGTAAGTTAACTAACTTACTCCTATTTTCTCTTTTTAAACTCAATTTTAACTCTAAAACTTATATTCTTTTAAACCCATACTTCCCTGAATAACATCAGAAGATGATTATCATGGAAGAACTAATCACAAAATTATCTAATAGTCATGGAATATCCGGTAGCGAAGGCAATATAAGAACCATTCTTGAAGAAGAACTCAAACCTTATGTTGACGAGATAAGAACTGACAAGATGGGGAATCTTATAGCAACCAGAAAAGGAGAAGGCCCTTCAATAATGCTTGCCGCACACATGGATGAGATAGGCCTGATGGTCAAATACATCGACGACAACGGTTTCCTCAAGTTTGTAAAAATTGGAGGATGGTATGACCCTACGCTCCATAGTCAGAGAGTTATTGTCCATACCACAAAAGGACCAATATCAGGAGTGATTGGCTCCAAACCACCACATGTCATGAAGCCTGAAGACAGGAAGAAACCACCTGAGGCAAAAGATATGTTCATTGATGTTGGTGCAAAGGACAAAGAAGATGCCATTAACATGGGAGTAATTGTTGGTACACCTGTTTCCATGGACCGTGAGGTAAAGAAACTCGCAAATGGAAAAATAACCGGAAAAGCATTCGACAACAGAGCAGGATGCGCAATTATGATCGATGCAATGCGCCAGTTGGCAGAAATGGATATAAAAGCAACCATTTATGCTGTCGGAACCGTACAGGAAGAAGTTGGACTTAAAGGTGCACGTACTTCAGCTTTTGGACTTGATCCTGACATTGCAATCGCAATTGACACTACAATCCCCGGAGACCATCCGGGTATGAGCAAGAATGAATCCTCAATTGACACCGGAAAAGGAGGAGTAATTACAATAGCTGATGCAGCAGGAAGAGGTATAATCGCAGCACCACAGGTGATCAAATGGCTTGTTGAAACCGCAGAAAAGAATGAGATTAATTACCAGACCGATGTTGGCGATGGAGGCACTACCGACGCAACAGCCATCCACCTTACAAGAGAAGGAATCCCTTCAACTGTACTCAGTGTCGCAACAAGATATATCCACTCACCTGTAGAAGTTCTTGACCTTGCAGACTTGCAGAGCTGTTCAGACCTTTTAGCAAAGGCAGTTCTCAGCGTAAATGACTATTTCTAAAAGGGTTTACTCCCTACTACTTTTTTTTTGAATTCAAAAACCATTTAGATAGTATCATGACAAGATTAAACACTCCGGCGAAGGCGGCACATTCCACCATCACGAACTGAAAATGCTGAAAGCGACCTTCCACATGAAATAGTAACCTGCCACACAGTGACAAATCATGATAAATTAATCGTTATACATATATAGCACTTCAGTGTATCCCTCTAAGCTGTTGCTACTCAGTGACAGACAAATATCGTGAGGGATTATATTATTCGAAAATGTCCGGTTTTTAGACACAACTCTTAGAGACGGCGAACAAACACCAGGCGTAGCGCTTACCAGCAAGGATAAGGTAGACATTGCCACAAAGCTTGATGAGCTTGGCGTTAATGTCATCGAGGCGGGTTCAGCTATTACCTCGGAAGGTGAACGTGAGTCTATAAGAGCCGTGGTTGCTGAAGGATTGAACGCAGAGATATGCAGTTACTGCAGGATAATGAAACCAGATGTGGATTATGCGCTGGCATGTGATGTAGATTCAATTCACCTTGTGGCACCCGTATCAGACTTACATATCAATGTGAAGCTCAAGAAAGACAGGGAAGCCGTCAGGAAGATGGCCATTGAGACCACAGAATATGCAAAGGAACATGGACTTGTTGTAGAACTCAGTGGTGAAGATGCCTCGAGGGCAGACGTTGACTTCCTCAAATCATTATATAATGACGGAGTCGATGCCGGTGCAGACAGATTATGTTATTGTGACACTGTAGGTTTACTTGTGCCTGAAAAGGCAGAACTTGTTTTCAGTGATATCTGCTCAGCAGTAAAGGCACCAGTTAGTATTCACTGCCACAACGACTTTGGTCTTGGAACTGCTAATACAATAGCAGCCTTAAGAGGAGGAGCACAGCAGGCCCACGTGACCATTAATGGAATAGGTGAAAGAGCCGGAAACACTGCACTGGAAGAAGTTGTGATGACCATTGAATGGTTATACAAACACAAGACCGGAATTAACACAAAAGAGATCTTCAAGACCTCAAGACTTGTAAGCAGGCTCACAGGCATACCTGTGGCACCTAACAAATCACTCATAGGCGGTAATGCATTTACCCATGAAGCAGGTATCCACGTACATGGCTTACTGGCCGATACATCAACGTATGAACCCATAAAGCCGGAAGTACTTGGAAGAGAAAGGAAGATTGTTCTTGGAAAGCATGCAGGTAAGAGTTCTGTGACACTTGCTGTAAAGGAAATGGGATTTGAGGTTGATGATTCACAGTTACATGAAATACTTAACCGTGTAAAGGAACTTGGAGACCACGGTAAGAAGGTAACCGATGCAGACCTGCAGACGATAGCTGAAACTGTCCTCAGTATTGAGAGAGAAGCAAAAGTCATTCTTGAAGAATATACTGTTGTATCAGGTAACAAGGTTACACCCACAGCATCTGTCAAGCTCAAAGTTGACGGACAGGATGTCGTAGAGGCAGGTATTGGAGACGGACCTGTAGACGCAGCCTTTGCAAGCATCAAGAAAGGCGTATCAGGAATTGCTGATGTCCAGCTTGAGGAATATCATGTAGATGCCATCAGTGGTGGAACTGACGCTTTGGTAGAAGTACTTGTGAAACTTTCAAAGGATGGAAAGATGGTAACAGCCAGAGGATCAAGGACAGATATTGTAATGGCATCCGTGGAAGCTGTTCTTAACGGAATAAACAGCCTTATCTAGAGATTTCAGAAACATATAAGGCAGATACTATCAATTAACGCAGATAATTTACATTTCAGAGGTTTTATATGACTGAATCGACGGAAAAAATGACAGGTGCCCGAGCCCTCATCGAGTGCCTGTATAGGGAAGGTGTTGACACCATATTCGGATACCCCGGCGGTGTACTGCTCCCTATATATGACGAAATTTATGATGCGGACATCCGTCACATACTTGTCCGCCACGAACAGGCTGCTGCCCACGCAGCGGAAGGGTATGCAAGAGCAACAGGAAAGACCGGAGTATGTATTGCAACTTCAGGCCCTGGTGCAACAAATCTTGTAACCGGAATTGCAAACGCATACATGGACTCTATACCAATGGTGGTTTTCACCGGACAGGTACCAAGCAGCCTTTTAGGTAACGATGCATTCCAGGAAGCAAATATCACAGGTATAACAATGCCTATCACAAAGCACAATTACCTTGTGCAGGATGCAAATGAGCTTCCAAAGGTCATCAAAGAAGCGTTCCATATCGCATCCACTGGCAGACCAGGACCTGTACTCATTGACCTTCCAAAGGATATTACTGTACAGGAAATAGACTTCTATTACCCTGACAAAGTTGACCTTAGAGGTTACAAACCAACATATCAGGGTAACCTGCAGCAGGTAAAAAGGGCTGCTTCTGCAATTAAAGAATCAAAGAACCCTGTGATCTATGCAGGTGGCGGAGTCATAAGTTCCGATGCCAGCAAAGAACTGATCGAGCTTGCAGAAAAAATAAAGGCTCCTGTGACAACAACCCTTACAGGCATGGGCGGATTCCCTGTAGAACATGAACTTTTCCTTGGAATGCCAGGAATGCATGGTGCAAAATATGCAAACTATGCAATACAGGAATCAGATCTTCTTATCGCAGTAGGCGCAAGGTTTGATGACAGGGTTACCGGAAAACTCAAAGCTTTTGCATCTAACGCAAAGATCATCCATATAGACATTGACCCTGCAGAGATATCAAAGAATGTCAAAGTCGATGTACCAATCGTAGGTGACGCAAAGTGGACCCTTCAGAAATTGCTGAAATATGCAGAACCTGCACAGTCTGAGAAATGGCTTGACAGGATAGCACACTGGAAGAAAGTACATCCACTTCATTATGTTGAACCTGCAACTGGTGACGGAATCAAACCACAGTACATTATCGAGCAGATTACCGAGGCATGTAAAGATGCAATCATCGTCACTGAAGTAGGACAGCACCAGATGTGGGCTGCACAGTACTTCAAATTCAGTGAACCAAGGACATTTATCACATCAGGTGGACTTGGAACAATGGGTTACGGATTCCCTGCATCCATCGGTGCAAAGATCGCAAGACCTGACAAAGTTGTCTTTGACATCGCAGGTGACGGTTCATTCCAGATGAATTCACAGGAACTTGCAACAGCCGTTCAGGAAAACGTACCTGTAATTGTTGCTGTTTTTAATAATGGTTACCTTGGAATGGTAAGACAGTGGCAGGAGCTTTTCCACAACAGGAGATATTCTGCAACATGTATCCAGAACAGCGTTGACTTTGTAAAACTTGCAGAAGCATACGGTGCACTGGGACTCAGAGCTACCAAGCGTGATGAAGTACGCCCTGCTATTGAAGAAGCTATTGCATCAGGCAGGCCGACAGTCATTGACTTTGTTGTTGAAGAAGAGGAGAATGTTTCACCAATGGTACCGGCAGGTGCTGCGATCAACGAAATACTTGACCTGGAGAGGAAAGAATGAGACACACACTTGCAGTTCTGGTCGAGAACAAATATGGAGTACTCTCAAGAGTCGCAGGCATGTTCTCCAGAAGAGGTTATAACATTGACAGCCTTACGGTAGGAGTCACTGATGATCCTACAATTTCCCGCATGACCATTGTTGTCATGGGAGATGATGAAGTACTGGAACAGGTCACAAAGCAGCTTAACAAGCTCATCGATGTGATCAGGGTCACAGACCTTAAATCAGAGGAATCAGTTGATAGAGAACTGGCTTTGATCAAAGTCAATTCAGACGTGACAAACCGTTCCGAAATCATGCAGATAGCAGACATATTCCGTGCACGCATCATTGACGTTGCTTCAAAATCCATGATCATTGAGGTGACTGGTGACGACGGTAAGATAACTGCAATCGAACAGTTGCTCAGGCCATTCGGAATTAAGGAAATGGTAAGAACCGGAAAGGTTGCGCTTAGAAGAGGACAGAAGAGTTCTTAATTATTCAAACACTTATAGGTGTTTTAATTTAATGACATATTTTGATTAGAGGTACATACAATGGCACAAATGTATTATGATAACGATGCAGACCTTAATATGCTTAAAGGTAAAAAGATCGCAGTAATGGGTTACGGAAGTCAGGGACATGCACAGGCACAAAACCTGCATGACTCAGGACTTGACGTAACAGTCGGTCTTAGAGAAGGAAGCAGACGCTGGAAACAGGCAGAAGAAGACGGCCTTAAGGTCATGACAGTTGCAGAAGCAGCAAAGATGGCAGATGTCGTCCAGATTCTCCTTCCTGACGAAGTACAGTCACAGGTATACTACAGCGAAATTGAGCCAGGACTTGAAGCAGGTAATGCAATCGTATTCTCACACGGATTTAACATCCACTACAACCAGATCATCCCACAGAAAGACATCGATGTCTACATGGTAGCTCCAAAGAGCCCCGGACACCTTGTAAGAAGAACCTATGTAGATGGAGCGGGAGTTCCTGGTCTTGTAGCAGTCTACCAGGACGCAACCGGCAAGGCAATGGAAATGGCACTTGCACACGCAAAGGGAGTAGGATGTACCCGTGCAGGAGTCTACAAGACATCTTTCCGCGAGGAAACCGAGACTGACCTCTTTGGTGAGCAGGTAGACCTTTGTGGTGGTGTCGCATCACTTATCAAGACTTCCTTTGAAGTACTTGTAGAAGCAGGTTACCAGCCAGAGATGGCATACTTCGAGACATGCCACGAGCTTAAGCTCATCGTCGACCTTATACACGAGGGCGGCCTTGACAAGATGTGGTACTCTGTATCCAACACTGCAGAATATGGTGGAATGACAGTTGGTCCAAAGGTTATCAACGAGCTTTCCAGAGAAGCTATGTACGAAGCTCTTGACAGAATCCAGAACGGAGAATTTGCTCGTGAGTTTGTACTTGAAGGCAAGGCAAACAGGCCAGTCCTCACTGCAATGGAGAGACAGGACAGAGAACACCCACTGGAAGTCATTGGTAAGGAGATCAGATCCAAGATGCCATGGCTCAACAGTGAGCTTAACGAAAAGTAGACCTATTGGTTTACACAACCTTTTTTTATTCTTTATTACAGACAACCTTACAATAATTTCTTTCTAACCGGAGGTATCGATATGCCTGAAGTAATTGACACAATCCTTTCAAGAAGAAGCATCAGAAAATACACAGATGAAGCAGTTGACGATGAAGACATCATAACCATACTTGAAGCAGCAAAATGGGCACCATCCGGACTTAATAACCAGCCATGGAAATTCATAGTCATCAAGGATAAAGGAACTATGAAGGAACTGGCAGGCTGCACACATTATTCAGAAATAGTCATGAATGCACCTTTGTTAATAGCAGTTCACCTTGACACTGAAACGATGTACAACAAAACAAAGGATATACAGGCCATCGGTGCCGCAATACAGAACATGCTGCTTGCCTGCTGTGACCTTGGGCTTGGTGCAGTATGGCTGGGAGAAATCCTGAATCAGTCAGATAAAGTTAACTTGATTCTCAATTGTCCTGATTCTCTGGAACTTATGGCAGTACTTGCAATTGGCAAACCTGATGAAAGTGGCAAAAGTCCATCCCGAAAGGAACTTGAAGATATGGTTTTCAGCGAAAAATACGGCGAAAAGTTTTGAGGATATAAGCTAACTGTCAGAAAACAGATACAAAAAAAGGAGGCAGAGACGAATCGATATAAATTGGAGGTATATTGGAGGTAGTAGATCGGCTTGACCCATTTTTTAGTAGACAATGATCAGGAAACAGGTCTACAATTCGTCTCCAAGTCATAACATGGGTTTTATCCTATATAAGGCTTGTTCAAGTTTGGAGTTAAAACAAGAAAAACTGATTTAACAGTAAATCAAATATGATTGATTAACTATAATTTGCCATTATTTCCCGGAGCATTTCCGGTTAGCACAAAACTCCCTAGCATCCTGTTTTTGCTCTTTGACCCGGAGTATACGCCACCCACAGTGCTCACACTGTCGATCAAGAATAGTAAGTCTACCTGATTTAGGCACAGATTGTGTGTGCCCACATCTGTTGGTACAGCCAAGGAAACGGGAATCTTTCGTGGTTATAAGGAACATAGAACCGTCACAAACAGGACATGGGCCTACAATCTCAGGAGGGAAACATTTTTTTTCCAGCTCACAGGCGAAGCAGGGACCAATACCCACAGCCCAATTATACTTGTTACCTACTTTCATCACCGCAACACCACCTTTTTCGCACTGCTGAGAACGTAAAACAGTAAGGGCACCTGCTTTTGGCAGAGGATAGGTATTCTTGCATTCAGGATAACCCGTACAACCTACAAAACGTCCTTTTTCAGTTTTGATCATGTGCAGCATCCTTCCACATTCCGGACAGGTGCCTACAAAGTTTTTCTTATCCGTTGCAACCTGCTCATCAACAATAGTACCTGCCATTCTTGCAGCAATAGCATCCTTACTGGATGTTAGTTGAGAATACATCTGCTTGATAAGCGTTGTACCCTCAGAAAGAGCAGCTTCAAGTGATTTTTTCCCATCTTCTACATCCTGAATGAGAGATTCAATACGTGCCCTTATCTCTGGCTGTACAAGAATAGGAACTGTGGCATCCAGGGTATCCATCAGGGTAAAGCCAGTATCCAGAATAGCAATTGTCTTGCCCTTGGTCTCAAAATAACCCCTTTTCTTATTTGTTTCAATGTGACTTGGCGCTGTAGCTTTGGTACCAATGCCATGTTTATCCATCAAAGTAAGAAGTTCAGCCTCAGTTAGCCTCTTTGGAGGAGTTGTTTCGGACTTGGTGTTCTTTATCTCCTTTACATTTACCTCATCCTTTTCCTCAATTAATGGCAGTAACTTGTCATTTTTAGTTTCAAAAGGATAAGCATCAAGCCATCCAAGATTTGTCAGTATTGAACCGGTTACATCAAATATCTCGCCACCAATCAGAATTTCTAATCTGGTTTTCTCAAATATTGCAGGCCCCATAAGATTTGCAAGGAAATGCCTCACAATCAAATCATAAACCTTCCATGCATTAGGCATTCTGACACTTTTTTCAATATCGTCTTTTGAAGCTGCTTTGATGGGATGAATAGGTGGGTGGTCATGACCATCTTTGGTTCCGTTCCGGCAGGTAATCTCACCTGTGGAGAGGATTGTCAGAGCATATTTCTGATAGACACCAGATGAAAAAGCTACAAGTTTGGATTTAAAATCAAAATCATCTGCATACTTGTTAGTCTCAGTCCTCGGATAACTGGTAAATCCCGAAAGATAAAGCTGCTCTGCAGTCTCCAGAGCTTCCTCAGGACTTACACCAAGGAATTTGGAAGAGCGTTTCAGGAATTCAGTTGTATTCAACGGATAAGGAGGATTGGTACGAGCCTCTTTTACGCTTTTCCTGTCAACAAGACCGGTCTTGCAATCCTTTATGCGAGCAAATATCTCATCAGCCTTTTCTTTTTCATGAATGTTTCCGGCCCTGTGCACACCGGTGAAATCCGCACCATTTGAATTGAAAAGTGCTTCTATTTTCCAGAAATCCTTTGGCTTGAAGTTCTTTATGAGCTTCTCCCTTTCATATACAAAACCACATGTAGGAGTCTGGCACGGACCAATTGAAATAACACCTTTGGTGCGGGCTCTCTCCCTTACGGACAATGTCATGAAACGGGTAAAAGCCGCACCCATCTTCAGGTCAAGAATCTGCCTTGCTTCTGCTGACATTGCCATATTATAATCAGGTTCAACAAGATTTGAAAATGCGTTCTTTATCTCACTGGCAGAAAGTGATGAAAATCGTGCTCTTTTTACTGGCAGGGAAGCTACTCTTTCGGAAATTTCCTTTGCCTCAAACCCAATATTCTCCCCTTCCCTGTCAAAGTCACACGCAAGGACAACTTCCTCGGCACCGCTTGCAAGAAGAGAAATTGCAGCTGCATAAGGCTTTTTTGTTACGTTCTTCACAGGAGGAGTATCAAGCAGTACTGCAGGGTCACATTCACGCCAGTTGTTGAACTGTTCAGGGAAATCATAACCCATGATGTGACCGGCAAGACCCATTATCCTCCATTCTTTGCCGTTCATCTTAAAGTCATAAACAGGAATGCTTTCCACCGAAGCCCTGTTAAAGTGTCCTCCGCTGAGAATACTTGCTATCTGGGAAGCTGCTTTGTTCTTTTCCGTGAATACGACTATAGACATGCTGCAATCCTATGTTCTGATGATAGATAAAAATTGAGCTTGCAGGGTGAAAGTAATTCTATAAAATGCATTCAATGTTATATATTCAACCAAAAGAAATATAAATTTAAAATTTATACTTTTGGACATAGAATTAATTTCGGATGTGCTACATTTAGAAGAAATTATAAGCTGATATTGATATGCTGCATTGCAATAATTTTAATCCTGTCAATCATAATAGCATATACGTATTCTGAAAACGATAAACAGGTTAGAATTTATCCTCAATCAGAACAAGGAAAATGGATGACATCCATTGCTGATCAGGCACTTGAGAATGAAGGTATTGATACAAAATATATAAACCTCAAAAGTATTGTTCAGACATCCCCTAACAACACACTTCTCACATTTAGAAGTACTGAAGATTACACGACTTCAAACGTTTATTCAAATGTTAATCTGAGTGAAGCTAAAAATATCACATTCTTTGCAGCAAATCTTGACAGATATGAAGTTTACAGTTATACAGCACAACCTGAAAATGGAAGAATATATGACAAAGATGTCGTCACGCTGTCGGAAATTTATGGATATGGCGAAGACTATGGATTTTACATGACTAACAATTCCATAGAGATAATTAACCCTCTTACAGATAAAGCAACGTATTCACTGTCAAATTACACAATAATCTCTGATAAAAACAAAGCGAGTACAATTGCAGATGAAATCAACTCCAAATATGCCAACGCACAGCAACCACTACCCATTGACAAAGAAAAAACGTTTATTATAATAGACACTACGCACGATGATCAAAAAACAAGATCAATTATAGAGATCTGGTTCTACAATAACGAATTAAGTGCCATGCATATAGAAGAAACTACTAATGAGGAAAATGTGGACGGTTTTTTTGAAACAATAATCACTCGTCGAGTCAAGTATTATAATCAGGATAATTGGTGACAATTCCACTTTGAATGATTTTTTGTGTTCAGACCCCCAACAGATCATGCCCATAGGAATTATCAATTACACAGACCCAGACACCGCTTGCATCCTTTCTGAATACGTATGTTGCCTTACGTTCCTGAAGAGGATGCCCTTTGGCTGAAACAAGAGTTTTTGACAAAACCAAAGCAGTATCTCCTGTTTCCAGAATTTCCATTCCTGCCTGTTTGATATCCAGTGTGTGTTCGAAGTGAGCGGCAATAGCTTCAAATGCTTTTCTTATTTGCACTTTCCCGACCGCATTCATCCCCGGGTTGGATAACTAAAACAGCATCATCTGCATAGATATCTGTCAAAGTATCAAAATCTTCCAGGTTAATAGCAGTATCAGCTTTGTTTATAAGTAATTCAATCGGATGTTGATTCATATTTTAATCTCCAATGGAGTATAACATGATTATAAATCAATAATCCTATATACCAATCATGTTCTTTTTATAGCCATATCTTTTAATTTGCACATTAACTCACCCTTAGACCTACTCAACGAAAATAGATTCAGGACAAGTTCAAATATTCCATAATTCCTGTGAAACATATATATGTCCCTACAATGTATCTGCACCTAAAAGACACTGCATGCAGGAGATACAATGACACTAATGGAAGATGCTAAAAAAGGCAGGATAACACCACAGATGGAAGCAGTTGCCAGAGACGAGGGCATTGATGTTAAGACCATCTGTTCATGTGTTGCCAACGGGACCATAAGTATCCCGAACAACCCTGTAAGGGACTGCAGGGTCGTAGGTATAGGGAAATACCTCAGTACAAAAGTAAATGCTAATATCGGAACTTCACGAGATTACATCAATATAGATGAAGAAGTTGAGAAGGCAAAAACTGCGGAAAAATTTGGTGCAGATGCACTTATGGACCTCTCAACCGGCGGAGACCTTGACCATATAAGGAAAAAGATAATGGATGCTGTAAACATCCCGATAGGTTCCGTACCAATATATCAGGCAGCATCCTCACAGAAAGCTGTTGTTGATATGACATCTGATGACATGTTTAACGCAGTACGCAAACATGCAAAAGACGGTATTGACTTTGTTACCATACATGCTGCTGTAAACCAGGATGCCCTTAAGAGAATAAAGCAGGGCAACAGGATAACTGACATTGTCAGCCGTGGAGGATCTTTTACCCTTGCATGGATGCTGCATAACGGAGAGGATAACCCATTCTATGCAGAATACGATTACCTTATGGAGATAGCATACGAATATGACATTGCCATCAGCCTTGGGGACGGCATGAGACCGGGATGTATCCATGACGCTTCTGACGGACCTTCATTTATGGAATTCATAACCCTTGGAGAACTTGTCAAGAGAACAAGAGAAGCAAACATCCAGTGCTTCGTTGAAGGTCCCGGACATGTTCCTATTGATGAGGTAGAACTCAGTGTAAAGGGAATGAAAAATCTCTGCCACAATGCACCACTGTATCTTCTTGGTCCTCTTGTCACAGATATTGCACCGGGATATGACCACATAACCGGAGCCATAGGAGGAACACTCGCAGGCATGTACGGTACCGACTTCCTGTGTATGACAACACCGGCGGAGCATCTTGCACTTCCAACAGCAGATGATATCCGCGAAGGAACTATTGTCACTAAAATTGCAGCCCACGCTGCCGACCTTACAAAAGAAGGGCAGAGAGAACGTGCAAGAGCTACTGATGATAAAATGGCACATGCACGTAAGAATCTTGACTGGGATAAACAATTCGAGCTTGCAATCGATGGTGAGAAGGCAAAGAAGATCAGGGACAGCAGGAAAACCGGCAGTGAAGCCTGTTCCATGTGCGGTGACCTCTGTGCCATGAAGATAGTTAGCAAGGCACTTGAAGAAGAGAAGAACAAGTGACATTCTGTCACCTCTTCTTAAAATATACGTTTATAATCATTCAGGCTTATTTTAATCTATGAAATTAACAGTACTCATAGATAACAACACTCTGATAGACCGTTATTTTCTGGGCGAACCGGGTGTTTCCTACTTAATTGAAGCTGACGATAAGAAAATACTCTTTGATACCGGATATTCTGACGCGTTTATCAGAAATGCCCAAAAAACGAATATTAATCTCCTTGATGTTGACCACATAGTCCTCTCCCATGCGCATCTTGACCATACATGGGGACTTGATCCTCTTATCAAACTATACACCGAAGCACAGATAGAAAATCTGGAACATTCTGAACCGGACCTTATTGCACATCCGTTGATATTCAATAGCCGGACATATCCCGGAATTCCGGAAATTGGAACTCTTCTTTCTGCAGATAAAGTCTCACGTATTTTCAGATTGCGACTAAGCAGCGAGCCACTGTGGCTAACAGAAAATGTTGTATTCCTTGGTGAAATTCCTAGGATATTTGACTTTGAGCAAGATTTACCTGAAAGCAAGATAATAATTGATGGAAAAGAAAGCGATGATGAACTTCTGGATGACACAGCACTTGCAATCAAAACCAAAAATGGGCTTGTCATTGTTACTGGCTGTTCTCATTCAGGAATCTGCAACATAATCGAATACGCAAAAGAAGTATGCAACGAAGAGAATATTGTTGATATTATCGGAGGATTCCATTTACTCAATCCGCCTGAGACTAAAATAAAAGGAACCGTTGATTACTTCCAGAATCTTAAAGCAACGGAAGTTCATGCCTGCCACTGTACAGACCTTGAATCTAAAATAGCATTATCTGCTGTTTGTAACCTGAAGGAAGTAGGCTGTGGTCTTCAACTGGGATACAAATAAGTAAAGTAAAAAAAGGAGAAAAGGACTCTAAGAGTCCTGCTCATATTCTAATCAGGATTGCTTCTTAAAGCACATGAACCAGTCAAGACAATATTTGCCTTCTTCTTCTGATTCCATCCTTTCCTTTGCAGTACCGCATGAACCCGGTGGTGGAATGATCACATCATCCCCAAGTTGCCAGTTAGCAGGTGTAGCGATATTTTCTGCATCGGATTTCTGCATTGCAAGCAAGAGCCTCTTGATCTCATCCATATTTCTTCCGTTGGATAATGGATAATAGAGAATAGCTCTGATCTTTGCCTTCGGATCGATCATAAACACAGCCCTGACAGCCTGCGTATCTGAAGCATTTGGCTGCACCATTCCGAATTTTTTGGCAACTTCCATTTTAAGATCAGCAATTACCGGGAATGTTACCTCTACGTCTTTCATTCCCTTATACTCAATCTTTTCCTTAATGGTACGCAGCCAGGCAATATGAGCATAGACACTGTCTATGGAAAGACCCAGAAGCTCAGCATTCAATTCTTTAAATTCGTCCTGCATGCTTGCAAAGGTCATGAACTCCGTGGTACATACAGGAGTGAAGTCAGCAGGATGACTGAACAGTATAACCCACTTACCTTTGTAGTCTTTAGGGAAATTAATTTCACCTGCCGTCGTTTCAGCCGTAAATGACGGTGCATTGTCACCAATAAGAGGCATGGTTACAGGCGTTGCCGGAGTTTTATCCGTCATGGCTTTCAGTTTTTTCTTGCTGCTGTCAAGATATTCATTAATCTCTTTTGCCTGTTTATCAAATTCCTTTTCCAGCTCCAGATCCTTTATGTTCCTAGAAATATAATCTTTCATATCTTTAAACTGTTCTTCAAGATGCTTTTTCATGTCTTTTTTCTCATCCATATAAATCACCTTTAAGAAGTGCACTTTCTAAGATTATGAACTAAAGGACAGAATAAAAAAGAAGAAATCTGCCCGCACTCCAATAAATATAAAGGATTTTAAGCATAAGAAGTTGATTGTTACATCATTAATGTTTAGAGAGTTCTGTGTAAAAGAGCGTATTGTTCAACAAAATATAAATACTGACTTATACAAATAGAAAATGAACATACTCAAAAAAGACTGACTCAAGGCAGCTTTTTATGAAATATGACAGACAGGAACAATAAAGGCATAAATAACACCTCAACTTCTGACTACGGTCATGAAGGCTTTGAGAATCTTGTTGATGAATTGCCGCTTGGAATACTTTCGTGTGATGCGAAAGGGAATATTACTTCTGTAAATGATTTTCTCTTAAAACTCCTTGGCTCCCCTTCAACTGATGCTACAAAGAAGATCAATATGCTAAGCTTCCCTCCACTTGTGGAAGCTGGCGTATCTGCAGCCATAGATGAAGCACTAAGGACAGGTAAAAATACTTCTATAGAGGCACTATACAGATCAAGGTGGGACAAAGAGCTGTTCTTAAGCTTCAGAGCATTTCCACGAAAAGATGAAAATGGAAATGTTTACGGATGCAATGCCATTGTTGAAGACCTTACAACTGAAATAGATGCATCATCAGAGATAGAATACAACAGACGTAAGGATAATCTTATCTCAAAGATCTCCAGTCGTTTTATCAACAGTAACTTCCGAAGCATTGACAATGATATAAATAAAACTCTTCAGGAACTTGCAGAATTCATATCTTGTGAACGGATTGCCCTATTCAGTATTGATGAAAATACAGATTATATTTCAAAGAAAGACGAGTGGCATATTGATGGATTAACTTCTAAAATTGCCACAAATGAAAAAATTGATACAAAGAAAATTAACTTTAAGCATCTTAAGAAACTGGAAATATTAAATATCTCTGACATTAGCACAATTTCAGATGAAGAAAAAATCCTTTATGATTTTTTACAGCATTTGGATGTAAAGTCAATTGCGATGATTCCCCTTTCCAGAGAAGGAGTGTACAAAGGATTTATAACAGTTAGTACAGAACATGTTGTCAGAAACTGGGATGAAAAACAGCTCTATGTGCTAAAAATAGCAGGCAACATGATTGCCAACGTCCTTGACCGCAAGGAAACTGAAAAACTGTTGCTTGAAAAAGAGAGAGAATATGAAGATATTATCGGTTCATTAAATTCCATAATATGGAAAACTACTTTTGATCCTGAAGGAAGAGCACTTGAAACATATATATCTAAATCACTTGACGAGTTTCTGGGATTTCAAGAAGGCAATATTGGAAAAGGCTGGAATTCTTATTTTGATCATATTCATGAACAGGATTTACCCATAGTGCAGGAAGCATTTAAAAAAGCTTTTGAAAAAACTGATACTCCTATTACAGTGGATTATAGAGTTGTATCCAATGAAGGAAAAATCGTATGGGTTAACTCCATCGGATCTGCACACCACCTTAAAAATGGTAACTATCTGGTTACAGGAACAACAACAAATGTTACTGATAGGATGCAGGCAGAAGAGAAATTGCGTGAAAATGAAGCTATTTTAAAAGAAGTAAGTCGGATCGGTAAAATTGGGGGATGGAGTGTTGACCAGGTAACAGGAAAAGCTACCCTGACTGATGAAATTAAACAAATAAATGAAGATAATGAATTTGGTGACATCAAAAGAGGATTGAAAAGATACTCTCCTTGGTCAAGAGAGATCCTTCAGGAAGCAATCAATAATGCCATTAAAAAGCATGAACCCTATGATCTTGAAGTCGAGATGATCACAGGAAAAGGTAATCATAAGTGGATCAGAGCGATTGGATATCCCACGGTAAAAGAGGGTAAAGCCATAGAGCTTCATGGCACACTTCAGGATATTACAGAACGAAAAGAGGCTGAACTGAAACTCAAAGAGAGAGAAGCTCTTCTAAGTGAAGTTAGCAGAATTGGCAAGATTGGTGGATGGGAATTTGATGTGGAAACAAATGCCTGTAGCTGGACATCTGAAGTTTATAAGATATATGGGATCGAAACCGATTCAGACATCAGTGTTGAGAGAGCATTGGAATATTACACCCCTGATTCAAAAAAAGTCATTGAAAAAGCATTTAATGATGCTATAAATAAAGCAAAACCATACGATCTGGAACTGGAATTAATTACACCAAATGACAAACATAAGTGGATCAGGGTGAGCTGTATCCCAACATTGCGAAATGGAAAGGTTGTAAAGGTAACCGGGTCATTCCAGGATATAACCAATCGTAAGAATGCTGAGAACAAACTGCTTGAAAATGAAGAACTGATGAGACTTTTCATTGAACATGCACCAGCTTCACTGGCAATGTTCGATAAAGATATGAGATACATTTCTGTTAGCAGTCACTGGCTTAGTGACCTGGGACTTGAAGGTCAGAATTTAATTGGCATGCCCCATTATGATGTTATTCCTGAAATTAATGATGAAATGAAACAATTGCATCAACGTGCTCTGAAAGGAGAAATAATCATCCGGGAAGAAGACTATATTAATCTACCAAACAAAACTGGACAGTGGGTATACTGGGAAGCCCGTCCCTGGAAAACAGCTGAAGATAATATTGGTGGCATTGTAATCTTTGCAGAAAACATTACGGAACGCAAAAAAACTGAAGAAGAAATAAAGCGAAATGAAGAAAAATACAGGGCACTTTTTGAACAGTCAAATGATGCTATATTACTATTGAAATATGGTGGAAGTATTCAGGAATCAAACAGTAAAGCCCTTGAGATATTTGAGTGTACTGAGGAAGATTTGCATGGACTGAATATCATAGACCTTGTCCCTTCCGAAATGAAGAGTAACGCCTTAGAATATCTTAAAAAATTCCGTAAAGGGGAACTTAATAGATTTACATTTAAAGCAGTTACATTCAAGGACAATATATTAGATGTAGATGTCAGTGCTAAAATGTTAGAAGGTCATAACGATGTATTTCAGGTAATTATCAGGGATATCACTGCACAGAATAAAATAGTTGAAGAATTGAAACATAATGAAGAGAAGTACAGAGCCCTCTTTGAAAAATCAAATGACGCAGTTGTAATTCATGACTTTGTAGGTAATATACTGGATGTAAATGAAAAAGCGTGTTCCATATTTGGACACACAAAAGAAGAATTATTAAAATTTAATATTCTCAGCATAATAGTCCCTGAAGACAGACAAAGTACGATTGCAGCAGTGGAAAAAGTTAAAGATACCAAAACATGGCGAAATGAAATACGAATGTTCAAATCTGACGGAACAATAATTCACTTTGACGTCAGTGGTTCACTTATAGAAGCGCAGCAAAATATCATTCAGACAGTTTGCAGGGACATCACGGAGAGAATCAAAGTAGAAAAAGAAATGATGCAGGCAAAGATCGTGGCAGATACTGCAAGCCGTGCCAAGAGCGAATTCCTTACCACCATGAGTCATGAACTTCGTACACCTCTTAATTCTATAATCGGCTTCTCCGAAATTATGCTTGATGGAGTGACAGGAGATCTTCAGGATAAACAGGAACATTATCTGGAACGTATTTCTGAAAGTGGTCGCCATTTACTTAGCCTGATAAATGACATTCTTGATATATCAAAGATAGAAGCAGGAAAAATGGAGTTATATCTGGAAACGGTGGACATTGGAAATGCGGTCAATGAGATAGTGAAGATAACAGAAAGCCTTGCATCCCGCAAGAATATCACTGTTGATGTCAAAATGTCAGATGTTACACCACTTATCAATGTTGATAAATCCAAGCTTAAACAGATAATGTATAATCTCCTTGGAAATGCTATTAAGTTCACAGACAATGGCGGGCATGTGCATATAGATGTCAGTAACAATGATGAATATGTTATCATGTCTATTACTGATACAGGCATAGGTATTTCACCGGAAGACCAGAAAAAACTTTTCAAACCATTCAGCCAGATAGATACATCTATTTCCAGAAGCTATGAAGGTACAGGTCTTGGACTTGCACTCGTGAAAGAACTCATAGAAGTACATGGCGGAAGAATCTGGGTTGAAAGTGATGCAGGAAAAGGAAGTACTTTCTCCTTTGAACTGCCTATCAAAATATGAATCCATCTCTTTTTTCAAAAACATGAATAATCTTTTTCAGATTTTGCAGAACCAGACTTATTTTCAAGACTAATGTTATATTTATGGAACTTTTTTGAGGATCACCTTTTTAAACGAATGAATGTAAACCACTTATCGTAAACTTCCATATTCAATTAAAATATATTATTCAAAAAGTAGCTGTGAATGGAAAGTAACCCTGGCAAGCCAGGGCAACTATGGAAGTGGATGTGGTGAGTTTGAAGGAGGTAGATAGATGGATTTCAAATGACCCACATCCGCAGATACGCCAGAGTAGGAGTTCTCTGACAATTTGTGGTTTTATTAAATCTGGTATAAATACATATCGGCAAAATATAAATACTGCATGTAGATTTTGTAATTGTGTAACAAAATAGACCATTGTATTGTAAACCACTATATAAGCAGAACTATGCCAATTTCAAAAATAGACCAGATAAAAGGTTAACAATAATGTTGCGCACTTGACTAAAAAAACAAATATGTCATTGATACCACCATAAATATTATTTATGTATGAACAAGAGTTAAGGACTATAGGGAGAACTAAAAAGAATGGACAACATTGCATTTCTCGTGTATTCATTCAGTACTTTATTTGCAATAGTCAGTCCTGTAGGTGGAGTCATCACATTTGTTTCACTGACAAGTGATATGACACTTGAAGATAAAAATGCACTTGCAACAAAATCAGTCACCCTTGCATGTATAATTGCCTTATTTTTTGCGCTCACAGGTAAACTTATACTCAATTTCTTTGGCGTGAGTATTGACTCATTAAGAATAGCAGGCGGAATACTTCTTTTTGTTGTAGCCTTTGACATGATACTGGCAAAGGTTTCCCGAGAAAGTATCACGGAAAAAGAGATAGATAAATCAATTGAACGTAGCGATGTATGGATATTCCCTATCGCACTTCCGCTTCTAACCGGACCTGGAACAATTACAACCATAATAGTGCTTATGGGAAGTGCTCTTTCAATATTGCAGAGTTCGATCGTCATGCTTGCGATAATACTTACCTTTGCGACTACATGGGTACTCTTTCATTTCTCAAGAAGAATATACAAACTTCTTGGTTACACCGGAATGCTTGTATTCACAAGACTTATGGGACTGCTGCTTGCAGCCATGGCAGTTAATTTCGTAGCAGTAGGTATCTGGAATATTTACACATCATTCCAGTAATCCATCTGCACTGGCAAATAAGCAATCACAACCATTTTATCCTATTATCTCACAATTATATTAGAGTGTGGAGAAAGGATTGACAACAGATACAAACATCCAGTGTAAATCCAATGGTGATGAACACAGCGTTTCATTAGAAGAAATTCTGAAAAGACTAAATGCAACAACTGAAGGTTTATCTACAGAAGAAGCAAACCGCAGAATAGAACTTTGTGGTAAGAATGTTTTCGAGGAAACCGGAAAACAAAGCCTCTTAGTCAGATACTTCAAGCAATACAAGAATTTCTTTTCACTTTTACTATTGTTCGGTTCAATATTATCATTTATAGCCGAATGGCTGGACCCTGGACAGGGTAATATTTTCATTGCCATAGCACTGCTTGGAGTAGTTATCCTGAACGGGACCTTCACATTCATCCAGGAATATCAGGCCGAAAGAATAATGGCAAGTTTCAAGAACCTGATCCCGCCAAAAACAAAAGTACTAAGGGATGGCGAAATAACCGAAATACTTGCTACCGATATTGTTGTTGGAGATGTGATATTTCTTGAAGAGGGAGACAAGATACCAGCCGATGGCAGGCTCATCGAAGAGAATTCCCTGAAGGTAGATAACTCACCTATAACAGGAGAAGCCGAACCACAGTTACGATCACTGGACTGCACTCACCCGAATATACTTGAATGCAGAAATATGGTCTTCTCTGGAACCCTGGTTCAGACAGGTAACGGAAAAGCTATCATATTCGGAACAGGGTCGGATACCCAGATAGGAAAGCTTGCAGCCTTAACCGAACAGACAGCATCTGTTGACACACCCATACGCAAAGAACTTAATGATTTTATCAAGATTATTTCAGCAATTGCCATATTCCTTGGAATATCATTTTTTATTGTCGGGTTCCTGATACAGGACACATTCCTTGCAAACCTCATCTTTGCCATAGGCATCATTGTAGCAAACGTACCTGAAGGACTGCTTCCAACGGTTACACTTGCACTGAGCCTTGCCTCAAAAAGAATGGCAAAAAGAAACGCTCTTATCAAACAACTGGAATCCGTTGAAACTCTTGGTTCCACAACGGTCATATGTACAGATAAGACAGGCACATTAACCCAGAACAAAATGGCAATCCATTCAGTATACACAGGTTCAGGCATGCTTGATGTGGAAAACAAAGCAGAGCCACCTGAAATGCTTCTAAGGGTTGCTACCATATGTAACAATTCCAGACTCACTGACGAAAACCCAGGATACAAAGGCGATCCGACTGAAGGTTCACTTCTGGTCTATGCCAGTGGATTCACTGATATTGGAAAACTGAAAGATGATTATCCAAGAGCATCCGAATATCCATTCGATTCCAAAAAGCAGAGAATGCAGGTTGTCTGCAAGACACCTAAAGGAACTATGGAAGCATACATGAAAGGAGCTCCGGAAGTTATTCTTGACATGTGCACCCACCTTTTTGTTAAGGGAAAAGAGGAAACACTTGATGAGAATTTAAAAAAGACCCTTGAAGCTGAACACCTTGAAATGGCAAAGCGTGGAGAGAGAGTTCTTTCATTTGCTTACAGGAAAGCTGATAGTGTAAAAGAGTATGAGGATGGGTTCGTATTCCTTGGGTTTGCAGGCGCTGTTGACCCTCCAAGGCCGGAAGCCACTGAAGCTATCAGGAAATGCCATTTAGCAGGCATCAAAGTAGTTATGATTACAGGAGATCACCCTGTAACTGCCCGCTCCATTGCTGCTTCTGTAGGACTTACAAGAGATCATGCCGATCCTGTACTGATAACAGGTGCAGAACTGGAAGAGCTTTCAACAGATGAACTCTCAAAGAGATTAAAAGCACCAAGCATTGTATTTGCCCGAACCTCCCCTGTACAAAAACTCAAGATCGTGCAGGCTTTCCAGGAAGCCGGAGAGATTGTTACAATGACCGGGGATGGTGTGAACGATGCTCCTGCAATGAAAAATGCTGACATGGGTGTTGCCATGGGAAGCGGCACTGATGTTGCAAGAGAAGCAGCAGACATGGTTTTGCTGGATGATAACTTTGCAACCATAGTCAACGCAATTGAAGAAGGTAGGACAGTCTTTGACAATATCAAGAAGTTCATTGCCTACATTCTCACAAGCAATGTTCCTGAGATCTTACCGTTCATCGCATTTGTTTTGCTGGCACTTCCATTGCCAATGAATGTACAGCTGATCCTTGCCATCGACCTGGGTACAGATATACTCCCTGCCCTGTCACTTGCAGTTGAAAAAGGTGAAGGTGACATCATGAAACGACCACCACGTTCGAGGGATGAAAAACTACTGACACCTCAGGTACTGCTAACTTCTTATGGAATTAAAGGACCGATAGAAGCTGCTGCCGGATTTGCATGTTATTTTGCTGTGCTCTTTGACGGCGGATGGAAATGGGGACAGGATTTGCCATTCACAGACACCCTTTACATGCAGGCCATAACTGCTTTCTTTGCGGCTGTTATTATCTGCCAGATAGCAAACGTGTTCACATCACGAACAAGAAGACAATCCGTATTCACAAAAGGATTTTTCAGCAACAAAATGATTCTAATAGGAATTGCAAGTGAACTTATCATACTGTCATTTATAATATTTAATCCGCTTGTGAACCTGATATTCAACACTGCTGCAATCTCCATGAAATATGTACTCATTGCAGTGCCATTTGCAATACTCTTGCTCACTGTAGATGAACTAAGAAAATATGGAATCAGGAAAGATTCAGCATTTATAACCCGTTTCTTCAAATGGTAATTTCAAGCAAATTTCCATTTTAAAGTTCTTATATGCATACTTACGCTCACATTGCCTTTTTCCTGAAGACAACCTCGGTGTGAGGATAGGCTATTTCGACATCATCTGCATCTTTTATCCTGTCAAAGATCTCCTTTGTGATCTTAGAGGAATATTCATGCAACTGCCTTGCGGGTGAAAAATACTTTACCTGAACATCGATACCACTTGCCTGGAAATCAACCCTCACCTTTGGACTGCCCGGACTGGTACTGATAGTTCCGGCAAGGAATTTTCTCGCTGAAAGATCTGCTATCTCTATTGCACGATCAAGGTTGCTTTCATAGGTTACATTGACGGTAACACTGTGCAACACAAAATCGTTATTTGATGTATAGTTGATTATATTCTTCTCAAAGAGCATCCAGTTGGGGATCATAATAAGTCTGCCGGAATTCTCTTCATCGGTAATCAGCCCTCCAATCTCCATCACATGAACGTGAGTAAGGTTGAAATCAACGACATCCCCTTTTACATCACCTATGATAATCCTGTCACCGATATCAAAAGGTCTTTTTGTAACCACCATGATCCAGGCGGCAACGCCTGTAATCGGTTGCTGAAGAGCAAAACCAATGGCTGCTGAAAGCAAACCAAGAAACACACCAAAACTGGACCATGCGCCGGATGTTTTAAGAATTGCTAATATAATAACGAGCAGTGACAGAGTATATCTAGAAAGCTGACCGAATATCTTGATATTAGAACGTTGTTTTTTTGTCTTTGCTTTTTTCATCAGATTTGTTCTGAGAATAGTGAAAAAAATATTGATAACCAAAAGAAGGAAAAGGATTATCAGAATATTTATTCCGGCATTTACCCAGATATCAACATTATCTAAAATATCCTGTAACACTGCCATCCAACCACCCTGTTCAGAAATAAATCCATATGTGACTTGTTTTTGCCTGTATTTATACTTCCTGAATGATATTGCATCTTTGTGATTAATTTAAAGGTGTATGGACTCATTCCACCCTTACCACAATACCCCTGAGAAGCCTTCCCAGTATATCAGAACCGGTAATAATCATCTTTTCAGGATCATCCCTGTTCCAGTAGAGTATCAGATCATCGTCAATAACATCATCCTCGTCATTAACCGGATAAACTGTCAGCCGATGGACTACACTTCCAAGTTTCTCTTCCGGATCACTGATAATAATTGGATGATGACAATATTTGTACGGGTTGAAATCATCCTTTTTGTAAATAGCATCCCTGAGAAATGAACCAGAATCTACTGCCATTACAGGCTCACCAGCCTCATCCTGTATTATGACCCATTTCTTTGAACTGGAAGCTATCTTTTCAAGAAGAATGGTAAATTCCTGATCATCCGGGGACGGGAAAACCACAAGACCGTTGAAAGTTGGCAGGGATATTATACTCATAGGGTCAACCACAGAACCTTCCTGCTTAATATAAAGGTCATCAATTGAAAGGAAATTCAAAGCACCGAGACCTTCAAGATGATCGATATCACTGCTTTCTGAAACTATATGCTTTTTAAGCATTATTCCAAGAGAACGTTCCTTGAAAAATTCCATTTTCTCTTTTCCAAGCCACATATCCAGCATAATAGAGGATGGCTTAGCTACCGGATATAGCAGGAACATATACAATTTTACAAGAGGTGAAAGGGTAGCTCCCAGGCGAAGAGAGTTTCTTGTAAAATAAGCCTGTGGTGCAATCTCACCAAACAATGTAATGAATATTGTAGAGAAAACAAAAGCCGAAGCTCCTGTCAGCACCGAATTCGTAAACAATGCCAGAAGTACATTTACCCCTACATTTCCCCATAAGAGAGTTGAAAGCAACATGTGTGAATTCTGCCTCAGAGCAAGGACTTTCCGGGCATTATCGTTTTTGGCCTCAGCCTCAATCTCAAGACGAAGACGACTGAGTCCAAACATTCCGATGGTCAGACCGGAAAAAATACCGGACTGGATCAGACATAAAAATATCAAAAACCATGTAATTAGTTCGTTCATGTTTTATTCCGCTAACGCAGTTTCAAAAGCATTGTTAATGATAATGGTTCCAGGAACAATAAAAAGCTTTTCTGACATTCTTATTTAAGAGGTTCTCTTCAACATCGTGTGGGTAATGTTAACTTTCAAAAATAAGACAACTGTTAACAATTCTGAACTTTCAGATATTTTCATATATAATCGCAACTCTATTTAGAAAAGAAGATAATTAAGGGAGAAGGGAATGATGCTGGAAAGCAAATGTATAATTATCGCAGGAGAAGAAGCCGGCCCTAAGTCCAATAAAATGGGCGGTATATGGAACGTAATTGACGCCGAAGCAAAGAACCTTGCAAGCCTGATAGCAAAAGGAGTCATCGAAGAAGTGCCTTCTCCGACCATAGTTGTTGCAGGACCATACTACGGTTACAGCGGTTCTGACTGGAATAAAGGACTGAATCGTATAACTGATATGAGCCAGATGGAAGAGCTTGAACCTGAAGGCCCTGTCTTTGAAGCCATCGAGGAACTCAAAACAAAAGGAATTGAAGTGTTCCCTGGTGTTGAGACTATACATGGCATAAAAGTCATCTATTTAATGTTCAAGACAAACGATTTTTGCAGGGTTAGTGTTGACTATAAAGGAACAGAAATGTGTCTGGCAAGTGCTATAAAGGCCGAAGCTTATGAACTTATCGGCCTTGATTCCATGACCTATGAAAACATGGGCAATGGAATGGAGTATAGTCATTATGTTAACCTTTCGTATGCTATTTCTGAGTTTGTTAAAGCACTGGTCACATCCAGAGAAACAAGTGCTGAAGAGTATACGGATGAAGCAATTTCCGAATTTGCTGCATCCCTTATGCCTGAAGTCCATGTTTCACTTCACTGTCATGAATTTGGTGTATTCTACGCACTTGCAAGACTTAAGAAACTTGGAATTAGCGTAAAGAGCGTTGCAACATATCATGCAACACTCCCCGGAAGATCTTCAGGACATAAATCCATACAGAAGATCAGGGAAAATGATAGTTCCTGGGATAGCGGAGTTCCTGTTAATTTTGCAAAGCTGGAATCATTATCAGCATTTGCAGATGTTGTTACCGCTGTTGGTGATTCCACACGCAAGGAAATAAAGCTCTTTTATGGAATTGATTCAATTATCGTCCGTAATGGGATAGATAATGATGGTGACGATATAGAGTGGGATAAGAAAAAGGAATGCAGGGAAAGAATACAGAATTTCCTTTCGGAGAAGTTATATGCTGTATATGATGGAAAAGTCATACCCCCTGAAAGAATAATACCGATTTTTTCAATATCACGTATCGAAATCGAGAACAAAGGTTATCCTGACCTGCTGGATTCACTTGTCCTGCTTGACAGAATGGTCAAGGTCGAGATCGATGCAGGACATCTCGATGATAAATACCGTGTTGTCTGCTTTATAATAGCAGCTCATGGTCCGAAAGCCAATCCACCTGAAAATTTCCCTATCAACCTTCCGGAAGAAGCACTTGTGGGCGAAGAAATACGTCTCCAACAAATGATTAAAGCCAGAGAGTTGGAATGTTCGAAACTTACCGATGGCAGCAGACGTGTCTCAGCAGTCCTTTATCCCCAGTGGATATCTGACCATGACGGTGGACTTAATATGAGGTCAGACGAGCTCATGTCAGGGTGTATTGCAGGTGTTTTCCCTTCAAAATACGAACCATTCCTTCTTACAGGACTCGAAGCGGGAAAAGAAGCAACCCCGAGTATTGTAAGCAAGATCTGCGGATTCAGTGATGCTCTTAAGACCCTCAAAAGACTTGTAATGGGAATGGGAGGTGTCATTGTTGTTGACAACATCAATATTCCATATCTGGAATCAATTGCAGACTATGCACTTGCAATGGATTACTTCATTGATACATTCACCGATGATAAGGTAAAGTACAACCTTCTTTGCCAGGAAGCGAACCACCTTGCAAAGGACATGAACTGGGAAGAGCCAATAAAGACGTATTATGAACTTTTAACAGGAACACGGATGGAGTGAACATGTCCGAAATACGTAAACACTATTTCCTTGACGAGTACTGCATAATAGCATCAGGCAGGGCTAAAAGACCATCAGCACCGAAAGCCTGTGGTGAGGAAATAAAAACAGACAGTTGCGTATTTTGCGGTGGCCATGAAGATCAGACACCTCCTGCACAGGCTGTTTACAAAGACGGAAAAATACTGAAAGACACTGATGAAAAGCTGGTTAAGGACTGGCAGGTCAGGTGTATACCAAATCTCTATCCTGCACTATCCCCTGATGCAAAGGAAATTCAAGACTCAGGTTTTGAAGTTCAAAAAGGCTATGGATATCACGAAGTCATAATAGAAAATCCATCTCATGAAAATAGAATTAATCTCTTTTCAGATGAAGAACTTCTGCTTCTTATGAAAGCCTACAGGGACAGGGTAATGCACTATCAGTCTCAGGAGGGTGTTGAATATGTATCGCTCTTTAAGAACTGGGGAAAAAAGGCAGGTGCTTCCCTTGAACATACCCACTCACAGCTTATTGCTGTTCCTCTGATGCCGCCATCTCTTGCTAAAGAGAAAAAGGCCATCTCTGAGATGAACAGTTGCCCTTATTGCAGAATCATTGAAAAAGAGAGTGGGAAAGAAAGACAGGTCTATGAGAATGATGATTTCATTCTAATTGCACCATACTGCTCTAAAAACCAATACGAAATGTGGATGCTTCCCAAAAAGCATGTGAACCATATTTCTGCTTTCACTGACGAGATGCTCATGTCTCTTGGAGACTGCATACAAACTGCTGTCAAATTGCTTGACAGGACAATACCGGAACTTGCGTACAATTACATGTTCTTCCAGATAGAACATGATCTTAGCTATCATTTCAACGTAAGGATTGTACCAATCACATCAATTGCTGCGGGATTTGAAAAGAACACGGACATATACATTAATAGCGTCCCGCCGGAAATAGCTGTAGAGCATTTACTGAACCCTGAATAAGGAACCTGCATTAAGAAGGGATCTGATGGAAAATAAATTAAGAATCGCCATGTTCTCATGGGAAAGCCTGAATTCCATAACTGTTGGTGGGCTGGCACCTCATGTTACCGAGCTTTCAGAAGCCCTAGCAAAAAAAGGACATGACATTCACATTTTTACACGCAACAAGGATATGTTGCCTTATGAGGTCATCAACAGCGTGCACTATCATAGAGTATACCATGCACTTGATGGTGGTATTGTCCAGCAGATGGACAGCATGTGCGATTCAATGTACAGCGCTTTTACCGAAGCCACCAGTAAATTTGGAAAATTTGACCTTACACACGTACATGACTGGCATCCTGTAAACCTGGTATGCAGATTGAAAGATGAATTTTCAATTCCTTTCATAATGACATACCATAGTACCGAATGGGGCAGGAACGGTAACAAGCATGGCAACTGGTGGGAAGCCATGAAAATCAGCCACAGGGAATGGAGAGCTGGCTATGAGTCCGCAAAAGTGATAGTTACATCTACTAAACTAAAAGATGAGATTCAATATCTTTACCAGATCCCTGACTACAAGATGACCATAATACCCAATGGAATACACGGAGGCAAAATTAAGATGGATGTAGATCCGGGCAAGCTAAAGGAAGAATACGGCATACATCCATACGCACCTGTTGTTCTTTTTGTCGGAAGGATGAGTTTCCAGAAAGGACCTGATCTTTTTGTGAGAGCTATTCCTGCAGTGCTGGCAAACAGATGGGACGTAAAGTGTGTCATTATCGGTGAAGGTGAAATGCGACCGGAATGTGAAAGGCTTGCACATGAATTGAATGTCATGGATAGTTGTCGTTTCCTTGGTTATGTTGATGAATCCGTAAAAAACAAATGGATGAATGCCTGCAACCTTATATGTGTACCAAGCCGCAACGAACCTTTTGGAATAATCCTTCTAGAAGCTTGGGACGTAGGAAAAAATATTGTTGCTACAGATGCTATCTCCCTAATAGATAATTTCAAGGACGGCGTCATCGTTTACCAGAATCCTGATTCCATTGCGTGGGGAATTAATCACGTATTCAACAATTATACTGACGATGAACTTGGAAAAGAAGGGCAGAAACTCATAGGAACAAGGTACAACTGGGACAACATAGCAGAATCTACAGCAGATGTGTATAACGAGCAATTGAAACTCGTTCAGAATCAGTAAAACGATAATGAATATGGGGTGGGACCATGAGTAAATTGTTTTATAAATCTTCAAGGAAAGCAGGACTTGCTCCTGGATCTTTGATACATATCGGAGAGGAAAGAACTGAGAAACCAAAGATAACCATTATCGACTATGATAAAGATAACTATCAGGAACGTGTAGTTGAAAATGTGGAAGAATGTTTCCCTTTCAAGGATTATCCTACTGTTTCATGGATAAACATTGACGGAATCCATCAGGTAGATATCGTTGAAAAACTTGGAAAGCATTTCGGACTCCATCCTCTTGTAATGGAAGACATTGTACACACCACACAGCGTCCGAAGATGGAAGACTATGATTCCTACATCTATGTTGTCCTGAAAATGCTCTGGTTCAATGATGGTGATACTGATGTTAAAGCTGAACAGGTAAGCATCATCCTTGGGGATAATTTTGTCCTTTCTTTCCAGGAACTTGAAGGCGATACTTTCAATTTTGTAAGGGAAAGAATACGGAATTCAAAAGGCAGGATAAGGCAAATGGGAGCTGACTACCTTGCCTATGCACTTATTGATTCCATTATTGACAATTATTTCATAATCATTGAAAGGTTTGGAGAGATCATTGAGGATCTGGAAGAGGAACTTGTTGAAAATCCGGAGCCTGGGACCCTTCAAAATATACACAACCTGAAAAAGGAAATGATATACCTGCGTAAATCAGTATGGCCACTCAGGGAAGTTATCAGCGGGCTGGACCGATCCGAGTCTGATCTTATAAAAGAGACGACATTCGTATTCCTCAAGGATATCTACGACCATACAATACAGGTTGCAGATGCCATTGAAACATACAGGGATATCCTTTCCGGAATACTGGATGTTTATCTTTCAAGTGTCAGTAACAAGATGAATGAAGTGATGAAAACACTCACGATCATCGCAACCATATTTATCCCCCTGACATTCCTTGCCGGAATGTATGGAATGAATTTCAGTTATATGCCTGAACTGGGATGGAAATGGGGATACCCTACCGTGTGGATAATTAATATATTGATATTCATTTCCATGTATCTGTATTTCCGCAGGAAGAACTGGCTTTAATCTAAAAGAAGTAACAAACAAGTAACAAAACGAGAAACGATACAAAATGTTTGAGATATATCACCCACCGTTTACCACAGTAACTGAAGATACTGAAATTATAGTTGAAAAACAGGGAGATGACATTATCTATAAACGCCTGTTCAAAGGAGATGAAGAGAAGGAACTTGTTTTGTTAAACAACGATGGAAACATAGTGATCAATCCTATTGAACCGGTAAACCTTCCTGAAAGCATCACATCATTTTTACTGATAGAATTTAAGAGATCAGCAATAATCCGACCAGGTGACAAGAAAAAGATATATCTTAAATTTCCCACAGAAATTGGAGTTTTTGTTACTGACAAATCCGGTAAAAATTATGAAGTTATTGATGTTTTCACATTAAACAAAATTAAGTACACACTTTACGGAAGCCATACACAGGGAATGATCTGCAGGCATTGGGAAAGTGACATATATACTGATGAGCCGGACACAGATAACCTCTATGAAGGATTTATTGAACTGAGTATTTCTAATGAATCAAATCATCAGATGGAGATTACAAAAGCAATATTCAATGCTTATGGTATGAAGCTCTATTTTGGGGACACAAGACTTGGAATGAGAGCCAGTATGAGAATCATAAACAAGCTCCTTGCAGAAACGGATTTCAGTACTTATCCTACAACATCAAGATTCAAGCGTTCAATGGAGCTCTATACAACACGTAAACTTGCAATAACAACCACAAAGGGAATCATGGAGTTTGGTATATGAATAACAGCAATACCAACAGCACAATTACGTCATATATGCCAGCACTCTCTGATCCGCTGCTTCAGATAACAACTGTAATTGCTATTCTTTTCTTTACAATATTACTGGCAAAAGGCATAACGATCTATTTACAGAGGGCTCTTAAGGACAAAATGGACAAGGAACACCTGAATATCCTTATTAAGTCCATTTATTATGGAGCAATTGTTATTTCGATAGTAGGAGTTATTTTCCCATATCTCCAGATTGATACCTCAGGTCTTCTTGTTGCAGGAGGAGTTGTTGGTATTGTTCTTGGTTTTGCCAGCCAGAGTATTATGGGGAATTTAATCTCAGGTGTTTTCCTCATGGTAGAACGACCCATTAAGATCGGCGATCAGGTAAATATCGATAATAAGCTGGGTTTTGTTGAAGATATAAAGATAATTTCCACTATAATCCGCACCTATGATGGCCTATTTATCAGACTTCCAAATGAAACTGTTTTTACCACCAGCATCACAAATTATGTTGCAAATCTTGCAAGAAGGTTTGAATATGTGGTGGGAATCAGATACAGCGATAGTGCCGATGAAGCCATAAAAATCATCAGGGACATAATTGAGAAGGAACCTTTTGCACTTGTCAACCCCGAACCAAGCATTTTTGTAGACACACTGGGAGATAACGCTGTCAACATTATTGTCAGGATATGGGCACCTGCAACACAATGGTACGATATGAAAACCAGACTTCTATGGGTTATCAAAAAAACACTTGAAGAGAATGGTATCGAAATTGCCTTCCCACAAAGAACAGTATGGTTTGCCAGTGAACTGAACACCAGAAAGATGTCAGATATTTCAGAAACAGGATATGATGAACAATGAAAGCTGTATGCGTTTGTTTTGAAGTACATCTACCTTTGCCACTACGCTGGTACTGGCCAGGGGAAGGATACGGAGAAATCCATATTGAAAAATACTTTGATATGGAAAAAGCATTCCATAACTTCACAAAATTTGCAGCAAACATTGAAACACTTAATGAGGCGCTGGCTAAGTCTATCGAAAATGGAGGTAAATACACTCTGGATATATCCGGTGTTTTCCTTGAACAATGCAAATGGTCACCTGAGATAATAGATGGATTCAAAAAACTTGGAAGCGACAATATCTCATTTGCAGCTTCACCTTATTATCACTCCATATCATGTCTGTTTCCAGACCTGACTGAATTCAAAAAACAGATAGAAATGGATGTAAAGATTATCAGGGATGTTTTTGGAACTGAACCTGAAACCTTTGTGAATACCGAACTTCTTTTTGATAAGAAGATAATGAAAACCATCCATGAAATGGGATTCAAGTGCTTTATTTCCGAGGGTTCACAGAACATCACGAATGGATATGACCCCGTACATGTTTATGATAATGAAGTACCGACACTTCTGCGACATATAAACCTGAGCGAGGACCTGGAGATCAAATTCTCAGACAAAAGGTGGACAGGATATCCATTGATAGCTGACAAATTCGCATCATGGATAGCAAGCATGGAAGGTGATGTCATTACACTTTACATAAAATATGATTCAATCAACACTCACCTTCAGAACAATGAAGGAATACTTGAATTACTTCATGAACTGCCAATATGCCTGAAAAAACATGGTGTGAAAATGCTCTTAGCTGAAGAGGCTGTCGAACTTTTCAAAAGAAAAGAACTTCCCTCCCTTAAGTCAAAGATGACAGCACGCTATGGAATGCACAACCTGCTTGGAAATCATGCACAACACCTGTTCATTCATGAACTTGTAGACATAGCTGAAATGCTTGGAAAACTTGAAGACAATGAGAAAAAAGCAGAGGTCATGAGAATATTCCGTTACTTGCAGCAGAGCGAGGTTTTCCTGGAAATGAACTCAGAAGAAAGGAGACTGGGATATGAAAGAGCAGTGAATGACCTGTCCATACTTTCAGATATTGAGCGGGCAATAATTATAACAGAAGCAACTGAAGCTGCAGAGAGTAAATCTGCCGGGAAAAAGGAGGCTGCAGAATGAATTCCATCTGTCCTTTCTTTGAGGTTCACCAGCCATACAGACTGCGGTGGTTCTGGCCTGACCACAGACAGGGATTTGACCGCTATTTTGATGAAGTTGCCAACAAAGAAATTTTCCACAAGGTCGCAGGCAAATGCTACCTTCCTGCAAACAGGACACTGCTTGAACTTGTTGACAATACTGATGGTTATTTCAGGGCAAGTATGTCTGTCACAGGAACCCTGCTTGAACAATGCATGGAATGGGGAGAAGATGTCCTTGACACATTCAGGGACCTTGCTGAGACCGGGTGCATTGAATTCATTGACGAAACATGTTACCATTCCCTTGCATCACTTTTCGAATCAAAGGATGAGTTCATGGATGAGGTGAAGGAGCATCGTGATCTCATATCAGAACTTCTTGGTGTGACACCAAGAGTATTCAGGAACACCGAGATGCTCTACAACAACAGTGTTGCACACTTTGCCGCAAAGATGGGATATGATGCCATACTGACAGAAGGTATTGAGAGTATACTCCACGGAAGGTCACCTGATCATGTCTACAAGGCAAGATATTCAGACATTGCAGTCCTTATGCGTAACTATAAACTCAGTGATGATATCGGCTATCGTTTCTCATCAAGATGGTGGGAAGAATATCCATTAACAGCAAACAAATGGGCAGACTGGGCTTCCTGGAACCATGGGGAAACACTAAACATTTTCATGGATTACGAAACATTCGGTGAGCACCAGTGGGAAGACACCGGAATATTTGAGTTCCTAAAGGCTTTACCGGGAGAAGTAAGAGACAGAGGAATGCGCTTCCTTACTCCATCAGAGACCATAGATGCATACAAACCCGTGGGAGAAATAGACATAGGTGACTTTTCCACGATCTCATGGGCAGATATTGAAAGAGATACCAGCGCCTGGCTGGGTAATGATATGCAACGCCGCTGTTTTGAGGAAATGAAATTACTTGAACCCTATGTCAGGAAAACAAAGGACCCTGAGCTTCTAAGGATATGGAAACATATGCTTACATCCGACCACTATTACTATATGAGCACAAAGTGGCTTGGTGATGGAGATGTGCATTCATATTTCAGCATTCACGAATCACCATACGACGCAGCAGTAAACTTTATGGCAGCTCTTAATGATTTCAAGTCTCAGGTGTTCAGAAGCCTGAATCCACCAGCATAATAATATTGTGTAATGTCATATAATTCATTGGGAGTTTATGTATGGTAAGAGATCTTTACATGTTCTCAAGAGTGAATAAGGAAGCAGATGTAGTCTGGTTTAAAATTGCGTATGAGAACACATTACAATCTGAAGCCGATATTACTTCTTTTTTTGCAGAGAAAGGACTTGATATCAGGTTTGCATACCTTGATAGTTCGGAAGACCCGACAAAGGGTAAATATGTCATGTTTACCGAAGCTGAAAAAGGAAGAGACATTGATAGTATTGCAGAAGAGCTTGAAAATATGGATGTTGTGCACTCGGTCAAATGGGGTTATTCAAAGAACCGGGCAATTCAGTCAGTGGATTTCCCCCTGAAAATTTTGGGCGATAGAGCGGTCCTTATAAGAGCAAAGACTTTTGTGGATATTATCAACATTATGAACGAGCATGTTCCCCAATCGGAAGGGCTGATTACCATTATCGGGCTTAGAAATGGAGCAGGAGCTGCCAGATATATGCAGGATATGGCAGAAATGAATGATGACAATTTCCTTGATCTTCTGGGTGAACTATTCATGGCTGCAGGATGGGGAAAAATAGAATATGAGATCAATGTTTTCGAACTTAGTGGAAATGTGCGGGTGATTGATTCGTTCCTTGCAGAGGAATTTGGAGAAAGTGATGTTCCCGTATGCGCATATATGAGTGCATTCCTTGCTGGATACATATCTGAATGCCTTAAAAAGACAGTGCAGGTGCGTGAATCCAGATGTAAAAGTATGGGAGATGGAGTCTGTGAACATGTAATATCACCTGCTCCCTCAGGTGTTAAGATTGAGCACGTACTCAGGGGAGAATTACATTGATACGGCAACCCAATGCGATCCTCGGGAATGACAGATTGCTTGTCACCATGGGAAAAAAGGGAGAGATTTTTGGATTTTATTATCCGGGCAGAGACTTCGCCCAGCATGTAGAAGAATCACAGGCCTGCATACATGATGGAAAAGAACTGATATGGTCCAATGCACGCGAATGGGTTTCTGACCAGAAATACATAGAGAATACCAATATTGTAAGCACTGAAATGAAAAACCACAATGGACTCCAGATGGACATACTGGATTTTGTTCATCCTTCATTACCGGTTCTTGTGCGGAAATACAGGATTACTTCCCAGAGAAGCTTCAACGGGAAATTCTTCTACTACTCCAATCTTCAGGTTGGAGAAATAAAAAAGAAGAATTCGGCATTCTGTGATTATGATTCAGGACTGCTTGCGCAGTACTGGAAAAGTCACTATATAGGAATCAGCTCAGACCCGATATTTAAAGAATGGCAGATCGGAAAGGCAATGGACACAATATGGTGGACAAATGCCAAGTTCGACATGGAAGACGGAAAACTCCAGAAGAAACATGAAGATATAGGTAACCTTAACTGTGCCATCGGCTGGGACCTGAACATTGATGTCGAAAAACCTGCTGAATTTACGGTTTTTATTGGTGCGGCTTCGAGAAGAAACACTTTGTACCGAAAAATGAGGCAGGTACAGAAAAAAAATTTCGAGGACATTTACAATGAAACTCAGGAAAAATGGATCAAATGGCTTTCAAGAAAAAAATTGCTTGAACTGCCTGACTATCTTGGTTTTGAAAAATTCAAACTTGAGATGCAAATGACATTTAACCGTTCATTACTAACATTGACCATTCTCAACGACCCCGGCAGAGGATCTTTTGTAGCAGCTCCGGAATTCGATCATGAATTTGAAATGAGCGGAGGTTATGGTTACTGCTGGAACAGGGACAGTGCGGAAATAGTCACATCTCTGCTGGAAGCGGGATATCCCGAATATTGCTCACGCTTTTTTAAATGGTGTAAAGCAACACAGATGCATGACGGTTCGTGGTTCCAGCGTTACTGGCTGGATGGAAATAAAGCACCCTCCTGGGGAAATTTCAGTTTTTCAACACAGATAGATGAAACCGGCAGCACCATATTTGCAATGGACCAGTATTACCGCACACTTCAGCATCCTATAAAAGATGAGTTTCTGGAAAGTATCTGGGCTACCGTGCTAAATGCTGCCGAATATCTTATGAGAAGAACTGCTGAAGGAATGCATGATCCATGCATCGGCCTCTGGGAAACACATACGGGTGTTTTTACCTATACCAATGCTGCAATTTACGCAGGACTTCTTAGCGCCGCAAATATAGCAATAGACTATAATGAAAGAGGACTTGCTGACAGATGGACAGAAAGAGCTGAGTTAATTAAGAAAACTACTATTGACAGATTCTGGCTTGATGATGAATATTTCGCAAGAGGGATAACCAATGGACAGCTTGATACTGCCATTGATGCAAGTATCATAGGTACTTTTGTTCCTTTTGGAATGCTATCACCTGAAATTCCAAAAGAAAAAGAGATGATAAAATCCATCATGGAAAATATAGAGAAGCATCTAAGAGTTCCGGTAAATGATCATTTTGGAATTAAGCGATACGTGGATGATAATTACATAGAGGGTAACCCATGGATAGTAACAACCCTCTGGCTTTCAAAGGCAATGCTTGAAATGGCATCGGATATTGATCCTTATGATGGGGATACTGAGAATAAAGAACATAGAAAACTTACTCATGATGCACTTAAATACATCCAGTGGTCACTCAAAGGAAGAACTGGTGCCGGAATGCTGCCAGAACAGGTGAACAAGTATACAGGTAGTCCTGCATGGGCAATCCCCCTGTCCTGGAGCTGCGCACTTATGATGGACAATATCCTCTTGCTTGACGAGATACAAAGAAAACTCAACAGCTCAAAGGAAATGGAGCATACCGGAAGTTCACATGATATATTCAGATTATCATGAAGGGACAGCAAAGGAATGGCTGATAACTAACGGCCTTGGAGGATACGCATCTTCCACTTTAATAGGAGCTAATACCCGAAAGTACCACGGGCTGCTGGTTGCTTCCATGAATCCACCTGTGGAGAGAATGGTCTTACTTTCTTCCCTTGATGAGGAATTATATACAGAAAATGGTGTTCACAAACTCGCTGTTCATAAGTATCCGGGCGCAGTGCATCCAAATGGAAACAAATACCTGAAAAACTTCAGCACAGAACCTCTGCCGGAGTTTCTCTACAATGCTGGCGGGTTGATAATCAAGAAGCGAATTTTGATGGTAAATGGCGAGAACACTACCATCGTAAAATATGACATTGAGAATCCTGGAAAAAGGAAAGCTTTCCTGAAAATACTTCCCCTGATCAACAACAGGTCAATCCATCATCTTACTAAAGCTTCTGACATCGCCTTTTTACAGGAAACAGAAGAGTATAGCACTTTAATTAAGACTGATAATCTGCAATTCTGTCTTTTCTCAAACACGCTATATCATGCAGATGAACACTGGTATTATGATTTTGAATATGAGGTTGAACTTTCAAGAGGGTATCCTTACCGCGAGGATAATTTTAATCCAGGATATTTTAAACTTGAAATAAGTGACGAACAATGCTCATTTTTTGTGCTTGCAAGCACTGAATCCGCGGAGAAATGGGAAAAAACAGACCTTCAGACAATTGATGAATTTATCAGCAGGGAAGAAAAAAGGATTCGGGGCATTGCAGCATCAAAATCCGGAAATGATGTGTTTTTGCAGAGACTGATGGTTGCAGGTGACTCTTTTATTGTTAACAGAAAGAGCACAGGTGCCAGGTCTGTCATCGCAGGTTATCACTGGTTCGGTGACTGGGGACGGGACACCATGATATCATTACCTGGACTGACACTTGTAACCGGAAGATTTGATGATGCAAGATCGGTGCTCTCTACATTTGCAGCCAGTTGCAGAAACGGACTCATACCCAATCTTTTCCCTGAGAATCCTGTGGATTCACCTGTTTATAATACAGTGGATGCTTCCCTTTGGTTTGTGCACGCCGCAGGCAGATATCTGGATTATACCGGTGACCTTACATTTATTGAGAAAATCTGGCCGACTATCATTGAAATTGTGAATAACTATAGCAACGGAGCTGACTACGGTATCAGAATGGATGATGACGGACTGATAGAACATGAAGGACAGCTCACATGGATGGATGCAAAAATAGGAACCTGGGAAATAACTCCAAGAAGAGGAAAAGCCTGTGAGATCACTGCCCTCTGGTACAATGCGCTTATTTATGCTGCCGAGATAGGGGCAAAACTTGGAAAGGATGTATCAGTTCTTAGAAAAACTGCTGAAATAACGGCTAAAAGCTTCAGGGAGAAATTCCATAACCCTGAAAGAAACTGTCTTTATGACTGCATTTCAGGTAATGGTGAAGATTGGAAAGATGCTTCCATAAGACCTAATCAGGTGTTTGCTGTATCCCTTACCCATACAATGCTACCACATGAAATTGAAAAAGGAATTGTTGACATAATTGCTGAAGAACTGCTTACCCCTTACGGACTGCGAACACTTTCACCTGTTGATAGCAAGTACATAGGATTTTACAGGGGAAATACTGAGGAAAGGGATGCAGCTTACCATAATGGTACCGTCTGGCCATGGCTGCTTGGACCTTATATCACTGCATATTCAAAAGTCTATAGTGATAAAGCAGAAACTAAGGATAAACTTAGAAGTCTGCTGATGGGAATTGAAGAGCATCTGGACAAAGCGTGTATTGGCAGCATATCCGAGGTATTTGACGGTGACTGGCCTCATAAACCCAATGGCTGTGTTTCACAGGCCTGGAGCATAGCTGAGATCATGCGTTGTTATGCTGAAAATATAATAGCGGATAAGTAGTAATATATTACCGGGCGTATTTCACACGCAATCTTTAAGAGAGTTTAAATTCATTTTAATACGTAATTTTGGGTTTAATTACAAAGAGTGTGTGGGAATAATGGAATCAATGAGAATTGCGATGTTCTCATGGGAGAGTCTCCATTCGGCAAAAGTCGGTGGACTGGCACCCCATGTGACAGAGTTATCAGAGCAACTTGCTAAACTCGGGCATGAAGTACATATCTTTACACGTAGTGCTTGGTATCGGGATTACGATGAAATAAATGGTGTTCATTACCAGAGATGTCGTTTTGATGAATCCGGGGATATACTGGCCCAGATGAACAAGATGTGCGATGCAATGTATTCGCGCTTCATTCAGGTATCAAAAGAATTTGGGGATTTTGATATAATCCACGGGCATGACTGGCATCCGATCAATGTACTGAACCGTATCAAATATGAGCTTGGAAAACAGTACGTAATGACGTACCATAGCACTGAGTGGGGACGAAATGGAAATGCTCACGTTTACTCTCCTACGGCCAATGAAGTTTCACACAGAGAATGGCTGGGAGGTTATGAGAGTTCACAGGTTATCATCACTTCAGATAATTTCAAAAAAGAAGTTCAGGATCTCTACAGTATCCCTGATTACAAAATATCAATTATACCAAATGGCATCTCTCCTGGCAAAATGGAAAAAGATGTTGATGCCGGCTCTATAAAGAAAGATTATGGAATCCACCCTTATGCACCGGTTGTACTTTTTACAGGCAGGATGCATTACCAGAAAGGACCTGACATGCTGGTTAGAGCTATCCCTAAAGTGCTGGATGGAAACAACTGGGGAGCTCATTTTGTATTCATAGGTGAGGGCGAGATGAGACCATATTGCCAGAACCTTGCAAATGACCTGAATATTGGTAATTCATGTCATTTCCTGGGTTATTCATCCGATGATGTTCTCAAAGACTGGACGAATGCATGCGACATGACCTGCGTCCCGAGCAGGAACGAACCTTTTGGAATAGTAGTACTCGAATCATGGGATGCAACAAAAGCAGTGGTTGCAACGGACGCAGTGAATATAGTAGACAATTTCCAGAATGGTGTCCTGAGTTATAGAAATCCTGAATCCATTGCATGGGGAATAAATTATGCCCTTGACGGTCTGGATTCAAGAACACCCGGCATGGCTTCCAACGGAAAGAAACTTGTTAAGACAAAATTCAGCTGGGATACCATTGCAAGAAACACGGTTGATGTTTATAACAAAATTGAATGAAGTGATATTATGGACGAAATGTGTTTAAATATAGGTGAGGCAGCAGGTTATGTTTACAGGCTGCTTGAGAACGGGGAATCAAATATGGCAAACCTGAAAAGCCATCTCAAGGAAAATGGATACGACCAGCAGATTGCATTCATGGCCATTGGATGGCTTTCAAGAGAAGACAAGATTTGCATGGCCAAAAATGGAAATTCGTGGTCATTAAAATTAAAATAATATAAATCCTGTTTTTCATTTCCTGAGTTTTGAAGTACTCCTCTGGCTCTCTTTTTTAATGTAGAGTCATTAATAGACTCATTTTTTTAATTTTAGCATGTTTATTATTTATTAATAAAAGTTATGGAGTAATTTGATATAGATAAAACTCAATAATTTGAATACTTACTAAAAAACTGAATTAGGGGGAATTATATGATGATTATGAAAAATAAAACGAATAAGAGCTTGGCTTTTAAGCCATTTTTGTTGTTAATTGCAGTGCTCATGTTAACAAGCACTGCCATGGCAGCAAATAATAGCACAGGAAACATAATATGGGATGCAGATGAGAATCTCTCTCTTGAATACACATGGACCGCACTTACATATTCAGGTTTTTACTATGACCTGGATTCAGGCGAGGGTTCTGAAACACTTACAATAACACTTGACAGCGACAGTGACCGTAGTATTGGTGAAGGAGATCTGGAATATTCCACAAAACCTATTGACACTGATTTTGAATATGGCGATTGGGGCTCATATCAGGTAATTGGTTTTATGGCAGAGAGATACTTTGCCGGCTATACTGATGATACTGATTTTGCGGATGACAGTATCAGTTTGATATCAGATGGTATTCTTTCACAAGTATTACTTGATGACGATGATAAAATTTCACTTTTTGGTGGTTCTTCCCTTGAACTCGAAGAAGGATATGAGCTTGAGATTGATGAAGTGGACCTGAATGGTGACAGTGTTATGGTGACCTTAACACAGGATGGAGACGACATAGATACAAGTATTGTATCCTCTAATGACGAGTATATATATGAGAAAGAACTCGGCACCGATGATGAGGTTCCAATAATTGTAGTACATTTCGAGAACATATTCCAGGGGACAGAATCAAACGCAGTGTTTATAGAAGGAATTTTCCAGATATCAGAAGACTATATTGAACTTGAATCAGGAGACTCCTATGGCAAGATGGAAATCGATAGTCTGAGTTCCGATGAAATTACAATGGAAAACTCTGATGCAATTTCACTTGGAAAAGGAAATACCATTAGTATTATGGGTAAATTGAACTTCATTGTTGCTGATGACAGCACCCTGAGATTTGGCCCGGAACTGGACATGTCAGATGAAGGTACCTATGAACTAAGGGGTACAGTTGCAGAAGATGAAGAACTTACATGGACTCCACTGAACTTTGAAGGATTTTATTATAATCTCGATGAAGGAGTAGGAACCGAGTCACTTGAAATTGAAGACCTCAGTGGAAGGACTATTGATGACGGAGATCTTATTTACAAGAGCACGCCACTGGACGTAAGCTTTGAATATGATGACTGGGGAGAGTTCCAGGTAATTGGTTTCATGGCTGAGAAATATTTTGCAGGCTACCCTGACAATGAGTTTACAGATGACGTAAGTCTTCTTTCCGATGGATATCTCTCAAAAGTCCTTATTGATGATGACAGTAAGACCTCATTATTTGCCGGTTCATCGCTGGAATTAGAGGATGGATACGAAATTCAGATTGTCGAAGTGGATCTGAATGGTGACGACGTAATGATCAGTCTTAGACAGGACGGAGATGAGGTCGACACTGGAATTGTATCAGCCGATGATGATTATGTGTATGAGAAAGATATCGGAGATGTAGATGATGTACCTATAATAGTTCTTCACTTTGCTAGCATATTCCAGGGATCTGAATCAAATGCAGTATTCATTGAAGGAATGTTCCAGATCTCAGAAGACCTTGTAGAGATATCATCTGATGAAACCTTTGGAAAAATGGAAGTTACAAGTTTCTCATCCGATGAAATCGTCCTTGAGAATGAAGACTCAATTACGCTTTCAAGAGGAAATACTATTGACATAATGGGAGATATTTCATTCAAGGTTGCTGATGATGGTGATGTCCGTTACTATCCATTTGTTGAAGTTTCAACCGTACCTACACAGTCACTTTCCATTGACATAGCATCTACACTTAAAGAGGATGAAGAAGTTGATATTACTGTGACATCTAGAGGCGCTGCTGTAAGCGGCGCAGTTGTTATGTTCGATGATGAAGAGATCGGTAAAACATCAACCGATGGAACAATTAGTTACACACCAAGAAGCTCAGGTACTTTTGAAGTTACTGCTGAAAAGGATGGATATGTTTCTGCAAGCGAGGAAGTTGAAGTTATTGCAGCTGATGATGCAACTCGAAAGCTTGCCATCGAAGTATCACCTGACACTGTTGTTGATGGCGATGACATCACAATCTACATCATGACCGCAATTGGTGGCGAGTATGTTGAAGACGTGGATGTATATTATGATGGAAAGCTCATTGGAACAACGGATTCTGATGGCACTGTGGAATACACAGTCACGGATTCAGGCATTCACGAAATCAGTACATCAGCAGATGAGTACCTTTCAGCAGAAATTAATCTTGAAGTTCTTGAACTGCAAGCTGAGTTCTCTTACACCAACCTTCAGGTTACACCACTCGTTGCAAGCAGTGGTGAAGATATAACTGTAACAGTTAACGTAGAAAACACAGGAACTGAGGCAGGAGATGCCGATGTAGAACTCCTTGTCAATGGAACAACTGTGAGTACACAAAGTGTAAGTCTTAATGCTGGCGAGGAAACTACAGTTACCTTTACAATTGCTGAAGAAGAGGCAGGCACCTATGAGGCACAGGTTGGCAGTTCAACAGCAACCTTTGAGGTTGAAAAATCCACACCTGGACCGGGAATTGTTGTATCTGTAATGGCATTTATCGCTGTTGCAATGCTGATACGCAGGAAAGAGAACAAATAAACAAAGATTTTGATTGAAACTTGTGTCTGTTATTATACAGGCACTTGCATTCTTTTTTTTACTGATTGTCTTTTGAGTGCTTTTTGTATTAGTTGTTGATTTGTGATACATCTATATTACCTGAAATATGCAGGTAATCCCGAATCTAAAAATATGGAAATAAACAGGAAACTTACCCCTGTTTTAAAATTGCTATTGAATATGCAGACCTAGTTTGATTTTGTCTCTTTTCCGTTTATCGGGCAGGTATCTTTTGCCGAAGGACTGAAGTCAATATATTGACCGGTTGCATAGAAATGCCTGAAAGACTCAATCCAATAGAGCCTGTTATTCGTTTCACCGACAAATTCAACAAGCTTTGCAAGAACATCAAAGGTTTCGGGGGCTAACACATGCTCAATCTTGCAGGCATCCTGATTGGCTATGGTCTCATTAATTCCCAGCATCAGCAGTAAATCCTTGATGATTCCATGTTTTTCAATAGTACACTTAGCAATTCTCTCACCTTCAGGAGTAAGGGTCACTCCGCCGTATTTCTCATAGTTGATGTACCCTTGGTTGGTAAGCTTCCTGAACATCACTGTCACGCTGGGAGAACTCAGTTCAAGCTCCCTTGAAACATCTTTTACCTGGGCATACCCTTTTTTTTCTATGATTTTCCTTATAATCTTAAGGTAATCTTCTGCCCTTTCTGTTACCATTTTATGCCTCTTTTTTAATGCAGCTAACGGCTCTGTAAAAATCCTCGAAATTCTGAGAAAACGAAGTGAACAGTAATTTTGAACCACTGACTGTCATTGAACAGATTTGACTACTTTGATTTAATTGATCTGATTTTGATAGTTTATCTACAAAGCCAAATTTTTGAAATATCCACTATGAAAACATAGTTTCACAGCTGCTCTGTAAAATACAAATGCCAGAGAAAATATTTCGCTGTATAAATGAATCAGCCGTGCACTCCTGAATTGTCTTTCATTGATACGAATTTAATCATGTAGTTATATCCAAGATCTACAATATTGCTCTTTTCAAAATCAGATGCGTAAACGTATTCTTCCATTTCATCAGGGGAAATACGCATGCTTAACGGAGGTCCAAACTTCGAATCTTCTTTTTTGCATTCTATGATGATCAACCTGCCTCCCGGTTTCAAAACACGTCCGATTTCTGTAAAAATCGTCTTTCCTGCATCTTCAAGGTTCATTGTGTGAAGGACCGTAGAAATCAAACACAGATCAATAGATTTATCTTCAAAGGGAAGCTGTTCGCGGGCATCGCTAACAATAGCTATTAAATTTTCCAGGCCCGCTTTCTCAGTCCTCTGAACCAGATTATCGATTAATTCTTTTTTAATGTCTATAGCGTACACAAGACCTGTTTCACCTATTTTTTCGGCAGCATGGATTGAATAATCTCCTGTTCCGCATCCGAAATCCAGAAAAACCTCACCTTTTTTAAGGTCAAGTTCATTAAAAATAAGTTCAGGATCATGCATCCAAAAACTACTTTCCTTTCCTCTGTGATGAGAATTACGTCTTTCCGAAGGGCATTGAGTTCTACATATTTTCATTGTATCCCATCCAAAAACTCCAGATTACCTAAAGGAACATCTAACAATCATTGCCTTTTATTATCACCGAGGATTTTTCAACAATCCCTTTACCTTCAACTTCTGAGTAGTGCCCACTGCACATGAAACACATCCCTTTCTTTAATCCCGACTTGCAAACTTTCGAAGCCATTACTACTTCTCCACATTCAGGGCATATTACAGAATCGGTTATAGGAGCATAGTCTGGTATATCCGGTACAGTAGTCTCAACTGAAAACAGTTTATCAAAAGGAATTTTTGTCATGGAAAATGCAGCCTCTCGTGCTGTTTCCTTGAATTTTTTTTCATCCTCCGAACTTCCTTGACGTTTGACGATAACCTTTTCCATCAAAGGATAAAACTCAGGAACTGAGTCTTCTATATACTCTTTAAACTCTGGAAGAACCTTCACACGCACACCTTTCTCTTTTCCACGGATTGCAAATGTTACTGCATGTTTTCCCAGATCACGGTAAATCAAAGAATTATTCCCCAGCGTACAGCCCGAAACCGCCTGGATCCCATCAGCAAAACATGCATTCACTTCAACAATCGCAAGCAGGTTTTCCATAATACCATCTGACTCGATCACTTCATTTTCGAGAAGACTCAGACCATACAATGAAGCCATTACGCCCAATGCACTTCCAGGACAAAAATGACCGTGTATTTCGGCGGTTTTTATTAGACAGGATGTAGCATCCATTTTTTTAATCGCCGATGTAAAGTTAGTACGGGGTTTGTCTTTCAAAATTTCGATATCCTGATCATTAAAGATTCCTGAACAAAAAGCCATTCCTGTATTTTCGTATGTTCCATAGACCACTAAAAATCCTTCCTGTAAAAGCTCTTATCTAAATTTCTCCATAATCTGTTCCATCCATTCAGGAATCATGACATCTTCCTGAGGATACAAATCAGGCACATATGGTTTGATATCCAAAACCGGGCTGTTGTCAATTGCATCAAGACCAAAAACAAGTATCCCATTATTTGTTATTTTTATAATCCTTACAATTGTCATGAGAATCGGATTTGGTCTGGCTGGACTGCAAGTGGAATAAATACCTTTTAATGGATAATCCTTTAGACCAGCAGGATGGACTTTCTTAAGTTTCCGGGCAGCATCTGTGATTTCATGTCCCCAGTAAATAATCATTGCATGAGAATAATCTTCAATACCTTCCAGAAGGTCAGTAGACACGTCTGTAAGGATTATTTCAGATATCCTGTCACTGGAATCATTCAATTTAGTAATTGCAGAATCACAAGCATCATTCAGTTTTAACCCGTCATCTCCAGCAACAAGAGGTGGGGCCTTAAGATCATTTTTAATTATCCCTACAGGTACTATGAAAATATCTTGTTTAAATTTCATATTATCCTTTATTTCTTCAGACATACTGGAATCCTCATTACATTACAAATAAAATACATCAAGTGATTATGTTCAAAGTTTCTTTATTTCCTCGAAAGTAGCCTCCAAAATCTCTATTGCTCTTTCTTTTTTCTCTTGGGGAAGATCTTCCACATAAAATCTCATTTCCATCAGGAGGCTAACTAGAGACTGATTTTCTGTACCAAATATTTCGAAATGCATGTCTTTAAAAAAATTTACGCGTGCCGTAGATTGACTCTTCATGTTCCTGATATTTGTGATGGTTTCTTTGCCTGTATCCGTTAGTTCATAAATTCTTTTAGAACGCTTGCCGATTTCTTTAACCCGAATAACTCCCTCTTCATCAAGGGATTTTAAGAGAGGATACAATGTACCTTTATTTGGGGTCCAGGAGCCACCCGTTTTTTCAGCTATTTCTTTTAGCAGATCATAACCTGATTTTGGCCCCATCTCAAGTAAATGAAGAACCAGAGCTGTAAGTAGTCCCCTTTCCTTCCCACTTTCCGGTGTAAATTTCCATATATTACTCATGTTGAACACTTACTTGCCAAATATTATAAGGTTACGGTTTTTTACCAAACGGTTGATATCTAACCATTGTTCCTTATAGGTAGTGAAGCGTAATAAACTTTGCTATCATTTCTAAGATGTGCCATCTTTTTTGCTATCAAAATCATATTTTTATCATTGATGTATCTTCTGTATATTCTAACCTTCATGATGTCCCTTCCACACGTTATTCTCCATCTCTGAATCTTCTTGATAATAATCGTAGAGAAAAAACATTTTTCTTAAAAGCCAATCAAGAATGTAAATATGTTAAAATGGAAAACAGAGAACAAATCCATAATTGGCATGCAGGCAACTATACTGGATTCTTGTTCTCTGCTATATCCGGGATATCCGGATTCATACTTGAAATCAGTTTATTCAGAGTTATCATTACAGGTAATACAGGAATGATTCAACCCTAGACTCGTCATTTTCGTTTTTATTGCCATCAAATGTCAAATTGAGGACAGGCTTGTTATTTTCGTTCTCGAACCCTTTGTGCAGAGTATTGAGCAAGATTCCCGTATTCTCATACATAGAAGTAACTGTAATAACTCCATCCATGCCCTCAAGTTCTCCAAGGATTTTCGACCCCCTATATCTCCCAAAGGCACCTGCATAGTAACCCATTGTATTATCTGCTCTTACAATCAGATCATCAAGATCTTTTTCAAAGGGACTACAGCCAGATATTGAATTAGAGATGTCCGAAATAAAGCCTTTGAACACATCCAGCTTTGCCTGTAATACTGGTCTATTCTCCTCGTTTGCCTGATCAGCAAAATCTTTCCATAATTGCCACATGTATTCACTGAATGGAGCACATACTACACGATAACCCCTGGATTCAATTTCCCCGAAAATGTGGTTATGCAGGAAATCGTTATATAAGATCATTGGCTCCCCAATCGCAAAAATATTCTTTTCGAAGTTTCTGGATCTGCATTCGTCGGAGGCAACTTTAAGCACTGATTTCAGCACTTCAATACTCAGCTGACCGCTTTTCATCTTGTCAAGAACTGTTTTCATGTAACTATCCCTTGAAACATAAGGAGTGTTCCTGATTATGTCTCCTGCAATAAGAATAAGGAAAACATTTTGGAGAAAAACATCATCCTTATTGAGCAGATCTTCCATGAACGGAGCGATGATACTAACGTCTTTGATTCCTTCTTCGTCCAGGACAGTTCGCAAAAAGCGGTTATACTGTCCATCCACTTCTGCCCCTTCTGATTGAGGGACCAGTAAAAACTTCTGATATTCATCCCGATCACGAATTCCGGGAATAGCAAGTACATCCCCAATCAGAGCAGCCATTGAGAAATATTCATTTGTAACAGTGTATTTTCTTCCTCCATCTATGGATTTTTCATTTGTTTTTGGTAGTGTTTTCGCATCTATCCCGTATGTTTTCAGTAACTCACAGATAAGCTGGGAGTAAGGGTATAGATCAGGGAGATAAAACTGTGCATTTTTCGGAGTGCCATACAAACTTGTTTTTATACGAGCATCGGTATGGGACAGCTGAGACAGATAAGTATCCATATCTTCTGCTGTTTCCGTAGGAATATTTTGTAAACTGTTCACGAAAGCTTCAAGTCTTGTTGTAACACCTACTCCTGAAGAATGTTCGTCGACCTCTATGTTAAGATAGGGTTTATCAGCCATTATTTCTCTGAAATAGTGGGAAAATACCGTATCTGGGCCGCAGCCATGATGAGTAAGGAGTATTGCATAAAGATTGGGATGACTTCTGACAACCTGTGCTGCTTCAAGGATATGCTGGCCGAAAGGCCAGTACATATTAGGATGTTCATTAGCTACATCGCCTTCGGGCAAGTTGTAAAATGGAAGTGCCCTGTAACCCATCTCCTTAAGCTTTTCAGGGATGGACAAATTCAATACCGGATCAGCAACTCCATAGCTTTTTGATATTAATATAAACGCCTTTTCGTCAGGTTTGAGACCTTTGACAATTTCCTTTCCCATTTGTTCCATCCTCTTCTCAAAATCATGGAATCCCTGCATTCCCTTCTGAAGAGCACTAATGGTATCATCAGGACTCTTTCCAAGCTGATTACTAAGAGCCATGAAACTGTTTCTCATGAATTCTTCTCCCAGACTAAAACCTATGGTAGGAGAAAGCATTTCTATACCCTTTTTATCAAGTTCCATTGCCCTGTTAACTATTTTAAATGCAAGTTGCATATAGGGGCAGCCAAAATCCAGACGTGTGTGAGATCCCGGATGCACAACTGTATACAGGTCCGGGAAAAAAATATAATCCACCTTCTTATTTACCAGCTCTGCAACATGCCCATTGATCAGTTTGACAGGATAACACATTTCATCAAGTGAATATTCCTGACCAAGTCTTATCGTTTCTTCACTGGTAGGATCAGACAGAACGACATTATAACCCAGTTCCCTGAAAAAGGCACTGAACATCGGATACATCCCATATGTAAAAAGAGCTCTCGGAAGGCCAATGGTCTTTTTACTTTGATCTATTGATCCATCATAATCCTCAAACATCAATTTATTTACCATTTCATTAAATTCCGATTTCTCCTTGCATTCAACATTTGGCTTTTCAGGATTAATTACCTGTAGGGAGTTTTCCTCTATATTGAATCCTTTGAAGGTGGTCTTTGCCGATCCGATCTCCTCCTTTGTCAAAACAGCCACTCCATAGGCACCAGTCACACTAAAGAACGGTGGTACGACAATATCTTTTCCAGTAAGCACCTGGAAGGCGTTTACAACTCCCTGGTTGTGTGCAATACCTCCCTGGAGAAAAATCCTGTTCCCTATTTTTTTCTGACCTACGACCCTGTTGAGGTAATTTTTTGCTATCGAGTAGCAAAGTCCTGATGCAATGTCTTCTATCCGGGTTCCGCTGGCTAAGTGGGCGGCAATGCTTGTTTCTATAAAAACAGTGCATCTTTCCCCAAGATAAACCGGTTTATTGCTTTTTAATGCAATCTCACCGAATTCATCTATATTGATGTCGAACTTGTTTGTTTGTTCTTCAATGAAAGAGCCTGTTCCGGCAGCACATATTTTATTCATCTGGAAGTCGGTAACTATGCCATCATTCAAACTGATATACTTGGAATCCTGGCCACCTATCTCAAATACCGTATCAACAGAGCTATCAATAGAAACTGCCGCTTTTGCTTGTGCTGTAATCTCATCTTTTATAAGGTCAGCTCCGATAAGTTTTGCAATCATATACCTTCCTGAACCGGTGGTACCTGCCCCAATTATATTTACTCTGTCACCATACTCCTCTCTCAATTCCTTTAAACCTTCAACTACAGCTTTTTTCGGATTCCCAAGTGTTTTCAGATATCTGTAAGCTATTATATCGTTCATTTCATCGATCAATACAAGATTTGTACTGGTCGATCCAATATCAACACCAAGATAGCAGTTTGTCATATCATTACAACTATCAGGGATTTTGCATATGTGCTTGTTCCCGCTGTCACCTAATCCAAATTGACCCAATGCAGGCAGATTAACAGTTTGGACTTTTGACGTAGAAGAAATCCTCATATCCTTTAGGATGTTCAGTATTTTGGAGATGTCTATTCTCAAATCCTTTTCTTTAGCAATCACTGCTGCACCGATTGCAGCAATATTTCCACATTTTTCTGATATGAAAAGCTCATCATCATCAAGCTTCAGGATATCCTTTAACGCATTGGCAATTGCTCTATTGAATGCTACACCGCCTGTCAGAATGAGTGGTTTTTCCAGAGGTAGTCTCTTGATAACAGCTCCCTTATAGTTTCTCACCACTGCGTAAGCTAACCCTTGCAGAATATCTTCTACAGGAACACCTTCCTGTTGATGATGAATAACATCGGTTTTTGCAAAAACGCTGCATCTACCGGCTATTCTTGGAACGGACTTGCTTTGGGCAGCATAAAAAGAATAATCCTCTATGTCCAGACCGAGCCTTGATACTTGCTCTTCGAGAAAAGAACCTGTTCCAGCAGCACAGTTTGAATTCATTGAAATCTCTAAATTAGATTTGGTATTTTTTCCAAAACCGGTGATGTATCTCGCAGTTTCTCCACCTATTTCTATTATGGAGCAAATATTCTCATTCGTTAAGATGCTACCCTCGATAAGGGCAGAAACATCGTTTATATGAATTACATCCCCATAGTTAGATAAGAACTTACTTTCACTACCGGTTACTGCACAGGTTACTATTGGTCCAGTATCATACTTTTCCGACAGTTCTATAATAATTTGATTAAGTTTCTCTTTGATCTTTCCTTTATGCAAGACATAATCCGTATGAACAACATCATTATCTTCATCAATGAGCGCAATCTTCACTGATGAATAACCGATGTCAATCCCCAGACTATATTCTGGATCTGAATCTTGCATCTTATCTAATTCTACAGAGTCACGTGTGTTTCTTCCATTATTCGGAGTAGGACTTGTCATTTTCTGCCTCTTTGTTAATGCATCTTACATTATCTTTCATTATCCACCAATAGTTTAAAACAAAACGGTTGGAATCTAACTGTTACTGCGTATAGAGATACTTAATTATAAATCTTACGATTTGTGATAACATCTTGAATCTCAGTATGAAAAATAGGTTTGTTTTTTTACATCGACTGCAAAACAGCTTTACAGAAAGCTCTTCTTCTTTGGTAATTATTATTAGCAGTTTTGTTCTTTTCAAAATATAATGCAAATTAAATTCAAGCAACATAATTGTGATTGATTTATTGTGAAAGTGTTTGCGTCCTCTCTTATTAAAAATAATTTTGCAGTCCTATAAGAAAAGTCAGTGAATTACAGACACGACTTGATATTGCGCGTAATCTTATAATATTAAGAAAAATATGGCCAGTGCAAGATCAGGTCTGTTTGACCTTGATATCTGAATTCCAATAAAAACCATAATCAAAACAAAAAAGAATGCCGCGTAAGCGACACAACTAAAGGGCTTCCTGTACTCTATTAAAGATAATATCTGCGATGAGCTTGTCGCTTCCAAGGGGTTTGGCATAGACTATCTTGACCTTCTGTCCATCAAATTCGACTTCCCCCTCATTTGTCTCAGGATCCAGATCAAGAACTGCAGGGATGTCCATAGTAATGTGGATACCTGATGCAAGGAATACAGGTGCAGCAGCTATTGTTGTTACTCCTGTGCCTTCAAAGGACATTAGTGCCTCTTCAACTGTAGGTTTGCTGTTTTCCATGAAGCCTGTCTTTACTATATATTCAGGGTGAGCTTCTGATATCATATTAGTGATCTCAGTGACAACCTGGTTGTTGTAGGGTAATCTGCTTCCGTGTCCAATAGCCAAAATTCCAATTTTTTCACTCATAATAGTACCTTCCTTATCTAATGTTTATGTTATTTTTTGATTCCTTAGTGTTACATAGCACAGGTTTACCAGAGTGATTCTGTGCTATAGTGTTCGGTTTCAGCATTTATCTGATAGTTCCTTGTGAATGCCGGTCAAAGTATCTGATACTCTTAAACAGTTGCAAACAAACGGTTGGAAACTAACTATTGCTTTGTATAGACAAACTTAATTATAAATCTTGCGATTTGCAATAACATCTTAAATCTCTGTTTGAAAAATAGATTTGTTTTTTGACGGAGCCGGCAAAACAGCCTACTAGATTACTAATTCAAATCAACATCTTATGCCTGAAAAAACTATTTGCACAATTTAAGAAAGTGTGTCATTGAAAATCACTATTTGCTTTTTCAGCATATTGTTCCAATAATAGCACTTGATTTTGTTCTTCAAATTACCGCATTTTCCCCTCTCGCTGCGGAGAGCAATGTGCATGTGTACTTATGCCTACATCCAGAGATTATCTGTTTTCGTGTGCCATACTCGACTACCTTTCCTTCTTTCATCACTGCGATATTGTCACAGATATAGGCAGCAGCGGCTATATCATGAGTAATGAACAGGAAAGTAACCCCCATTTTCTCATTCATATCAAGAAGGAGATTAAGGATATCCACTCCAATTGAAGCATCAAGCATTGATATGGGTTCATCGGCTATTATAATGTCAGGTTCAGTAACTATAGCCCTGGCGATTGCCACCCTCTGGCGCTGCCCACCACTGAGGGTGTGAGGATATTTATTCAGATATTCATCTGTCGGTGTAAGGCCCACGGATTCAAGAGCCTTGCACACTTTATCGGCATCATATGCTTCTCCATGCTTTATGATACACGGCTCTGCCACAATCTCTTCAATGGTCATTAAATGACTCAAAGAATCATAAGGGTCCTGGAAGATAACCTGAACTACAGGTTTACGAACATCATATTCAGCATTCTTGAGATTTGCAAATGTTATTGTTCCAGAGTCTGGCTTTAAAAGTCCCAGTAACAATTTTGCCAGAGTAGTCTTGCCACATCCACTTTCCCCTATAATGCCAAGTATCTCTCCCTTGTTCAACAAAAGAGAAACTCCATCAAGTGCTACGACATCTGAGCTTTTCCTGGAGAAAAAGTTCTTTTTGAACACTTTGATGAGGTTGTCCATTCTTATAAGTTCTTGCTCATTCATGTCCTTCACCAAAATGACATGCTACTCTTACATTGCCTATGCATTCCGGGGGTCTTTTTGCCTCGCATATGACTGAAGCCCTGTCACACCTTTCCAGAAATTCACATCTGCTATGCTTTATCAGGGTAGACGGTGGTTTTCCGGATATGCCTTTTACTTTCACAGGCTCAGCCATCAAGGGTATCCTAGAAGAAAGAAGTTTTTGCGTATAGGGATGTTTTGGATGATGAATTATTTGTTCCGTACTGCCAACCTCCACGATTCTTCCTCCATACATGATATATATCCTGTCACAAATTCTGGAAATGGTATGCAGGTCATGAGATATTACAAGCATTGAAGTATGTTTTTGCTCTACAACTTCTTTCAGCAAATCAATAATTCTTGACTGTACTGTTGCATCCAGGGCAGTCGTGGGTTCATCTGCGATGATAAGTTCCGGGGAAAGAAGCATAGAAAGTGCTATCATTATTCTCTGGCGCTGCCCTCCACTAAATTCATAGGGAAATGAGTTTGTTCTCGATGGATCAATTGCTACCATTTCCAGTGTTTTGCTGGTCAGCTCAAACATTTGTTGCGCAGGCATTTCCGTATGAGTTTTTATGGTTTCAGTGAACTGTTTTTCAATTTTTATAAGGGGATTGAGCGCGTTCATAGAAGATTGTGGAACAAAACCGATATGCTTGCCACGTAATTTTCGCATTCTTTCCTTGCTGATATTGCTGAGTTCTTCACCCCTGAAACGAATATTTCCATACATTTCCCTGTTTTTGGAATTGATATCAAGAATAGTCATAGCAAGTGTTGATTTACCGGAGCCGGATTCACCAATTAAACCCACGATCTCGCCTTTACCAATATTGAGGGCTACATTCTTTAGAATGTGATGTTTGCCCCCCTTTGTTGAAAAATCTACTGTTAGTCCCTGGACATCAAGTACTGTCATTATTTATCACCTTCCATAGCCTGTCCAATGAAAACAAAGCCCAGAACAAGCATTGTAATGCATATCCCTGCAGGAAGCAGCCACCACATCCAGGCATCGGTAAAGAACACTAAAGGGTATGCAATTGCATATTTTATCATTGTTCCCCAGCTCGGGTACGAAGGATCTCCAAGACCAAGGAATGCAAGTCCTGATTCCGAGAGAATGGCCCGGATAGATTGCATAACAACGGTGGTGATCATGATCGGGTAAAGATCCGGAATTATGTGTTTTTTGATAACGTACCAATCCATGGCTCCGGATACCCTGGCAAAATCAACGTGTCCGGATATCCTTAGTGTCCTTGTCTGTGCTCGTGTGATCCTGGCCCCCACTGGCCAGCCCATGATAGTGAGAATGAATATAATGTTCCATATGCTAGGGCGTAAGTAGGCTGCAAGGATGAGGATGAGTGGCAGGTCAGGTATCATCAGGAATATGTCTACTCCCCGCATCATCACCCTGTCAATTTTGCCGCCAGTGTATCCTGAAAATACCCCTGCAAGAGTACCAATCACCAAAACTCCGAGAGAGACTACAAAAGCAACAGTAAGTGATGTCCTTGCACCGTAGAGTAAATTGCTGAATATGTCCCTGCCTACATCGTCAGTACCCAACAGATGATCTCCGTCAGGAGCAAGTAAAGGGCTGCTTGATACATCCGAAGGGGAATAGGGTGCAAGCATTGGGGCTGCAAAGGCCATTGAAATAAATAAAGATAGCATGATGAGCCCGACAGTTCCTTTTGGACTTTTAATTCCCTCTGAAATTATTCTTTTGTGCATTTTCATCCCTGCCCTGCCCTGCCATCGATATATGAACATGTGATATCTGCAGCATAGTTACAAGCCAGCACGCAAAGTGATATGACTATGAAAGCTCCCTGAAGTACAGGGTAGTCCCTCTCAATAAATGAGCTATAGACAAGCATTCCCATGCCAGGGTATGAAAAAACAGTTTCTATGAACACAGCACCCCCTACCATGAATCCCAGCATAGCAGCTATCTGATTTATCACAGGTGCAATAGAATTGATAAGCACATGTTTTTTGATACTTCTGTCCTTCAGTCCTCTGGCAGTAGCCATAAGGACATAAGGTCTTTCCAGTTGCTGGACACAGACATTCCTCATAAGCAGGTACGTTCCTGGCATTTCGAAAGCCGAAAGACAAAGCATGGGTAATGTTAGATGGGAAAGGATGTCACTTGCGTGATCAAACATGCCTGCATAATCCATGTATGGGGTGAGAGCACCAGACAATGGGAACCACCCCATTCTGTATCCAAATATAAATATCATAATGGCTCCAAGGAAAAATGCAGGCATGGACCTGAATACGGGCACTATCGTAAGCAATGCATTATCGAGTTTACTTCCTCGTTTCCATCCGGATTCAATTCCCAGTACTATGCCAAAAATCGTTGAGAAAACCAATGCTGACCCCATAAGCAGGATTGTCCTGGACAGTCTTCCAAGAATGATATCCATTACCGGAACATTGTATAAAAAGGAATATCCAAAATCAAGGTGTGCAGCATCTGCCAGATAATGTATGAATTGAATGTGAAGTGGGTCGTTGAGGTTATAGTAGTCCATTAGTTTGTACTTTGTCTCTTCGTCCAGAACAACCGGCAAATCTGCATTCTGGCTTCCTGTGATGATGAGCAACGGACCACCTGGCATTATACGTGGAAGAAAAAAATTAATGGCAATGATCAAAAAGAATGTAAAGGCATATTCCATTCCTCTGGACAATATATATCCTGTTTTTTTCCTGTTCATTGCCGTATGTCTCCTTTGCATTTTACAGTTTTTTGTCTCTCCTTAATAAAAAGACACATAAAAGCACAGCTGCCGAACCGAGGATGCCTATGCCATCAGCAGAATTGGTGCTGATGTCTTCTGCAGCTTCCGTACTTTCGCCGTTCCAGGTTCCGTAAATGAAGACAAGCTTGTTACATTCCATAAATGAACCACCGGCTATGCCGTCGGGTGTATAGAAAAAACCGTCAATCGTATCCTGGTTACAGGCACTAAAGAGGTCCTTGTACATTATGGGAATAGTGGGTACTTCATCGGCTATGAGAACTTGCATACGATTCACAAGTTCCTTACGCTTTTCCTCATCTACTGTTACGATTTGCTCTTCTGCAAGAGCCACGAATTCAGAATTGTTCCATCCTGTTATTGAGGGTAGGGGATTCAACATTCTTCCAGGATAATTTGTTGTGCCGTGCATATGAATTGCCAGATCGAAGTTACCTTCGCTAACCAGGCCTTCAACAGTCTGCATATCCCCTGATTTAAGAACTATACCGATTCCAATATCTTCCAGATACGTTTGTACGAGTTCTGCAAGTCTCTGGCTTTGCTGATCAGAAGAATGTAACAACTGGAATTCCAGACGGTTGCCTTCAGCATCAAGTCTGATACCATCCTTATCTCTTTCCTGATAACCAGCTTCGTCAAGCATCTGGTTTGCTTTTTCAGGATCATATGCATATTGCATTACATTTGGGTTATACCATTTAGAGTACGGTGCTACATATCCGGGATTACCGGGAGTTCCTCCTCCGTGCAGCACTCTGCTTTCTATGTCTTCGCAATCAAGGGAATAAGACATGGCTTTGCGTACATCTATATCATTGAGTATGGTATTTGAAGGAATATTGAATCTGAGACGATAAACCCGATATCCCGGGCCACTAATAACTTTTAAATTGTCCGATTCTTCAATAGCCTGTACCTGGTCAAATGTAAGACTGGACTCATCAATTTCCCCGGTTTTCAGAGAAAGCAAAGTATCGGATGTTTGAATATAGATAAGCGTGTCAATGATAGGTTCTCCAAGGAAGTAATCCTTGTTAGCAGAAAACTTGTAGGATTTCTGATCCATATCATAATCTTCAAGAATGAAGGGACCTGTACCAATGGCAGCTTCCTTTTCCGTATATTTCTTCGGGTCGGGGATATCCTTCCATATATGTTCTGGCATGATGGGTATGACACCTGCAACCAATGGAATAAATGCAGCATAAGGCTGGTTAAGTGTTATCAAGACCGTGTGTTCATCAAGAGCTTCAGTACTTTCTATTAAATGTGTATAGTACCAGCTTGCCTCAATGGAAGTGGCCAGAGATTTGTCTTTCATGTAATCGATAGTAAAAACAACATCCTCTGCCGTGAAAGGTTCTCCGTCATGCCATGTGACATTTTCTCTTAGATTAAAGGTCCATTCAATACCATCTTTAGAGCTTTCCCATGACTCAGCAAGTAATCCTATAAATTCCCCATTCTGGTCAGGCCAGACAAGTGTATCGAAACAATTGCTTGTCATTACATAACCTCCCCCTCTTGTATTGAATGCGAGAGGAGAGGGGAATCCTCCGTCCAATGTTGTATATCCGCTCATGGTTGTCGTAAACACTCTTTCCTGCTGCACATCACTGGTTTCTGAAGCTGTTGCCGGTAAGAAGAGTATTGAACTGATAATTAGCACAGATAGTGCTAATGAGATAATTTTTTCAGTTTTTTGCATTTTTATCCTCCTGTAATTACTGAATTTTTCTATTTCATGATTGACTGTATTTCCTTAGTAAGAAAGCAGATGCAAGTACAGCCACCGAACCGAAAATGCCTATACTGTCTGCTGAATTGGTGCTGGTATCTTCTGTAGCTTCAGTACTTTCGCCGTTCCAATTTCCGTAGATGAATGCAAGCTTGTTGTATTCTACCGGTATGCCGCCTGCTATACCCTCAGGTGTATAGAAGAAACCGTCAAATTTTTCCTGATTGCAGGCGCTGTACATGTCCCGGTAAAAGACGGGAATTGTAGGTACATTATCTGCTATGAGGACTTGCATACGATCCACGAGTTCCTTACGCTTTTCCTCATCCATTGTTACCATCTGTTCAGTCGCAAGGGACATGAATTCAGAATTGTTCCATCCAGTTGATGTGGGGAATGAGTTCAGCATATTCCCTGGTTCTGTGGCTGTAGCGTGAGTGTAGATTGCCATTTCAAAATTGCCTGATCCGACCAGACCATCCACTGTCATCCTATCCCCGGGTTTCAGGATGATACCTATGCCAACTTCTTTAAAGTAAGTCTGAATGAGCTCAGCCAGTCTCTGGCTTTGCTGTTCTGTTGGATACAATAACTGGAATTCGAGTCTGTTACCGTCCGGATCAATTCTGATGCCATCCGTATCTTTATTCTGATATCCTGCATCATCAAGCATCTGGTTTGCCTTTTCAGGATCATAGGCATACTTTGTGACACCGGGATAATACCATTTAGAGTAGGGTGGTACATATCCAGGATTGCCCACAACTCCTCCTCCATGAAGCACTCTGCTCATTATATCTTCGCAGTCAAGGGAATAATAGATGGCTTTGCGGACATCAGTATCATTGAGTATCGCATTTGAAGGGATATTAAACCTAAGTCGGTAAACATGATATCCTGGCCCACTGATAACCTTCAGGTTATCTTGGTCAGACAAAGCCTGCACCTGGTCAAACGAAAGACTGGACTCATCGACCTCTCCCGTTTTTAGCGAAAGGATAGGATCAGATGTCTGTACATAGATAAGTGTATCAATGACTGGTTCTCCAAGGAAATAATCTTTGTTGGCAGAGTATTTGTAGGATTTCTGTTCCTTATCATAGTCTTCCAGAATGAAAGGTCCGGTGCCGACAACTGCATCCTCTTCCATGTATGTACTGGGATCAGAGACATCTTTCCATATATGTTCAGGCATGATTGGTATGACATCCAGAACCAGTTGCATGAAAGGGGCATAGGGTTGCTTGAGCGTTATGATAACAGTGTGGTCATCAGGTGCTTTAACGTTGTCTATGATCGCTGTGTTATACCAGCTTGAACCGACTGGACTAACATGGGCTTTTTCTTTCATATAATTAATAGTAAAAACAACATCATTTGCCGTGAAAGGTTCTCCATCGTGCCATGTGACATTTTCTCTTAGATAAAAGGTCCATTCAATACCATCCGCAGAGCTTTCCCACGAATCCGCAAGCAATCCTATGAATTCGCCGTTCTCATCAGGCCATATGAGTGTGTCAAAACAGTAACTCATCATAATGTAACCATCTCCTCTTGGGTAGAATGTAAAAGGGGATGGAAAGCCAGAGTCTGCCGTTGTTAGTTGACTCCAGCTTGATGTAAATACTCTGTTCTGCTTCTCTTCATTCTCTGAGCCCGTTGCCGGCAAGAGGAACACAGAAATGATAAGCATCATTGATAAAAAAAATGAAATGACTTTTTTGTTCAATTTCATCTAGCCACCTCAATTCATATCCTTTTTCTAAATACCAATACTGCAATTATCCCCAGTGCACCAACTAATAATCCAAATCTTGGTAGCTTCATGGAACTTTCTACATCAGATGTAGATTCTTTTTCTGAAGTTGCGGAGTCGATATTTTCTTTGGAGGTAAATGATGATGTTTCACTTTCTTTTGCAGCCATATCTATGACCGCTACATCCTCGGCCTCATCTTCAATGGTATCTTCTTCAGTATCCTTTTCACTGGCAACCGAATCTGCAACTGTAATAGTGCATGTTTTCCAGAGGGTCATTTTCAAGCAGGAACCCTTTGTGTTTTCCGTCTTAAGATACATGTTACCGTAAAGGTCGATGATCTTATCAGGATCCAGGGTTATATCGTTGTTACTGGACATTACCAATGCAGCATCACCTGTATTGAGAACTGTTCCACTACCACTTCCGGCATAGTTTGTGCCGTTCATTACAGCAGGAACCTCAAAACCAGTAACATCGAATGCACCATAGGTACCCCCGCTTTCGATACAGGTGATATCACCCCTCAAGAAGGCATATTTAAAAACCACAAATTCATCAGTCTGACCCATGAATATGGAATCAACATAACAATAGAATACAGGATAATCATCACTGTCCTTGTAGAGATATGTTCTTTGAGGTCTTGTGAGATTTACTTCTGCTGAAATAACATCAGAGTCAATCGTTTCACCATTCTTTTTGAGCTCCACCCAGACCTTGTTGCCTTCCACATCTATTTGTTGTGCTACAAGAGACCATCCACCGGCAAGTTTCCATTCCTCCCCTGTAAACATCTGCTTTTTGTCTTCACTTTTCTGCTCCATCAATATTTTTGCAATCTTATCAGGTTTACATCCATCTGACAAAACTGAAGGATTCTCGGGCATTGCAAGATACATGGAACCAAAGAAACCCATAAGATAGTATTTTTCCAGGTCAACATCATCGACAATATAAGTTGCAGCATCGTCCGAGCCACCTATCTTTCTAGTTTTTAGCTGGGGTTTACTCACATAATAGAGATCATCTTCAACAACTTTATCACCAAGCTGAAAAGTGGATGAAGAATTTGCGCTATTATGAAAATAAAGGACCTCACTCGAAAGACCAGGTTTTATCTGGTACCAGAATCCTGAAAAACTGTTTGCATCCCAATAGAAGTCCCCTGATTTTATAGAAGAATCGGTATTGTCATAAACACTGCTTCTTAATTGATACGTTACATCTGACGCACTTGCAGGTATCAACATAAGAAATGAAACTACAAATATAAGTAGTAATTTTCCTGTTATCTCTTTCATTTAGATTCACCACCAACCGGAGTTTTATCTATCTTCAGTAAATGAAATATGATGATAGCAACGATTGCCTATATTCTAGATTTCTGAAATTAATTTAATCTGTTTTCATCACTGACAGTTCAGTGTCGATAATACGACAAATGAGTTAAATCTCAACGGTTAGAATATAACCGTAGAAATTAGAACGTAATAACTACCTAATAAACATTACGATAAATGATAACACAAAATAGCCAACACTAAATTATACATTATGAATATTAAAATGCACATAATGAAATAAACAAAAATAAATTATTACTTTTGTTACATACACGCATTCAAAAACAGATATAACAAATTAACTCTGTGTCAGTGAGCTATTGACTTCCTTGCTATAGCTTGTAAACTAATTTTTTCGTATCATCAGCACCCAGCATTAATTTCGAAATATTCATTATCAACATTGGGTATTCGTTTTTACATTATTCATTGCAGATTACGATATACAGGTCAGACTAAAACGAGTCCTAACTTTATTTTTATTGTAAACAGATATATAGATTACGATATACAGGTCAGACTAAAACCAGAGTGTTCTCTCACAGCAAATACTGTGATAGATAACAAAAATCGATCCTAAATGAAGTTATTCTCATCAGCTGACAGTCACCTAGGTAATGTTAAACTCATTGGTAATCAGCCTCTGTGTTTTGATTCCTGCACTTATGGCTTTTACAATGTTTTACTTGTTTTGTGACCATATGAATGATTACAGTTAAGAACAAATTTATGTGGCACTCCTTGTTTTAACATATGTAGAGGTGTTTAATAATTTTAAATAGGTCTAACTATCATTGTTAGGCATAGCAAAATTTTAAATATTATACATATAGTATAATGTTTGCTATTATGCAAACAAGCTCATCTCAAATTAAACCAACAAACTCCATAAACAATAACTTCTAGCTTTATAAATTGTATATATTGCATAATAGCCCCCTACATTTATTCTTCTGTACCATAATCTGTCCACAGATTTTCTTGAGAAAGTTAAATACTAGAGGACACTTATTCGTATCAAATTACTGTGATTCTTTCCACATCGTATGGTTGATGAAAGACTTAACATCGTTTAAAGGACTCTTAAACATTGCATGTTTCATGTTGTGCTGGAAAGGAGATGTGAAAGGAGTTTAGAAATCGTTTCTATAAAAACAATAAAAGTAGACTTTACCATATAAGATGCAATGTCACTAATTCAGGCCTTAATTTGAATTTAGTTTTAAACCCAAATCAATATGCACTATATTTGCAAAATTTCACATATAAAGCATTCAAAAAGTAATTTAAGTGACAATTGAGTGCTTGATCACTTTTTATAGAAATTACTAGAAAAAACATATACTTACATATGAAAACTAGAATTGCATAATCATGTTTTAAATATTTAATTCTGTTTTAGGCATCTTCATTTAGTAGATGTGTTTATGATAAAATTTATATTGTTATGAGTAATGCCTTTTGTCATGGATGATAATGATAATAGATTCAGGATGATCAAAAAGGTCATGCTCAATGTCTTCTTTCTGAACATTGCCGTATCCTTTGCAAAGATTGCCTATGGAATGCTAACAAATGTCCTTAGTATGCAGTCTGATGGCTATCATTCTCTTTTTGATGGTATATCCAATATAGTGGGCTTAATTGGAATTCAAATCGCCTCCAAACCCCCTGATAAAGAACATCCTTATGGCCATAGGAAATTTGAGACTGTTGCATCCATCTTCATTGCAGTCATTTTGGGAATAGTAGCATTTGAAATCGTCCATTCGGCTTTCCAGAGATTTGATAATGGAACCAACCCGGAAGTCACAATAATAAGTTTTCTTGTGATGATGGGCACAATGATCGTGAATTTTGCTGTAACAACCTACGAACGCAGAAATGGGGAAGCATTAAATAGTGAGGTGTTACTTGCTGATTCTGCCCATACGAAAAGCGATATATACGTATCTCTGTCGGTATTGATGGGGCTCGTGTTCATTAAAGCTGGTTATCCCATACTGGACCCTATTATCTCAGTTATTGTAGCCATTGTTATTCTGCATGCAGGACTCGAGATAATGTTTAGCAGTGTTTCAATACTCTGCGATGAATCGCGTATCGAGCCTGAAGATATACGAGATATTGTGTGCAGGATAGAAGGAGTGCAGAATTGCCACAATATAAGAAGCAGAGGGCCTGATGGAAATGTTTATGTTGACCTTCATATACAGGTTGATCCTGAAATGCCAACATATAAATCCCACACTATTGCATATATTGTCCAGTATAGCATCAAGGAGAATTTTAAGGGCATCGAGGAAGTACTCGTACATATAGAACCTTCTTGTTCAGTATCGCATCAAGGAGGCACTTTTACACCTAATGCCTACTGAAAGCCATGGTTTTGTAAAATTTCCATTTATTTCTTAAGACAGATATGAAAAGAAATGGTGCAGCATGTTACAGTACAAAATGATGCATTGGATTGGTATTTTTTGAATCATCATGTCATAACTACGCACATATTCCAGAAAGATTTCATTATTCTTTCGTTTACAGTGTTTTTTCCCGGTGAATTCTGTTGTTGGTCCAAATGATGAAGGCTTTAGCATGTCAGATGACTTTATTCCCCTATCAAATTGTGCATGTGCTCTTTTATGGCCAATATCTTTTTCTTAGGGGAAAGGAAGAAGTTCTGGATGTGAGCCATATTTTCTGTCTTATATCAAGATCGTTGAGACCTTTAGAATTGCACCACTTCAGCTTGCGGAGTTGAAGAAAGCTATTGAGAAAATAAAATCAAAAATATCGTGAAAATGCTGGAAATATTAAATCAAAAATCATTGGCTCTGTAGAAAACCTTGTTTGAAAAAAGTATTCAGTACACCAGCCGGGATTCGAACCCGGGTTCGAGCGTTGGCAACGCCCGGTGATAACCGCTACACTACTGGTGTGCTTTTGCTTAGGTGCCCAGACCCGGACTTGAACCGGGGACAACTGCCTCTTCAGGGCAGCGCTCTCCCAACTGAGCTACCTGGGCATGATGACCCGAAGCACCTAAATGCTGCTGTTAGATTTAAACTTAACTGTTGCAGACTGTTTTGGTGGGCCCGCGGAGAGTCGAACTCCGGACCTCCGCCATGTCAAGGCGACGTCATAACCAGCTAGACCACGAGCCCATTATGCAGTTTGCAAATATCTGTAAACACCTTGCTGCTTAAAAGCACTTTAGTGCTATTATCGCATGCCATGGCGCTTATCAGCACCCCACATAATGCATAATAGATAATAAACCTTTTGGGTAAAGTGACTGAACTCCCGATATTATATATAAAGAACGGCATCCATGACCAACACCAACAATAATTCATATCTCCAACTGAACATCTTCTGATGTTAATAGAAAATGTCTGATTCAAAACAAACCAGAATCATTTGAAGAAACCTATTGAAAAATACACCATCAATGGGCGCTTTTGAAAATTAAACATTCAGAAGGATAATTCATATTATACCGGATTAGCCAAATAAGCACCTGCGGCATGTCCATGTAAATGAACATCTATGCCCTGACATTAATTGTGCACTCCAGACTTACAAACACAACGGTTTTAATTGACAGACTATGATTAAAATGTAATTCTTTATACATCATAGAATGTGGCTTCAGTAGAACTTGCATCTATAAAACTATTCGTGTCCCCATTCGGAAGAACCATGAGCAAAACATCCACTGTTCCATTCAATTCATGAGAATCATAAAGATAATATGCACCATTTATACGTGAAACATTCCTTGCAAATATTACAGCATTATTGCGGTCAATTTCAAGCACTTCAAAATCATCGAAATCCGAAAAGAAATTATCAATATCAGGTTCCAAATTATGTGAACCAAAGAGAAATATATACATACTTGAAAACATATCCAGATCATAGGACATGGATATTAGTACATCTGTATCCTGAAATCGCATTGTGACCTGCTTGAAATGAATATATCCTTCTCCATAAGAGATGAGGTCATTGCTGGCCGAAAACCAAAGCAAAGACATGATAAGTGCTATAATCAGAAATGCTGTAAGCTTCATAATATCAAGTCCAGAACAACAAATGAAGGCATAATTTCTTATATTCTGATGCCACTATAGTCATATTAACTTTACTCACAATTAAATATAATAAATTTGGCTTACATAATTATAAAAACCGTCAAGTATATATTTTGTACGTACAACTTGAACAAACCACAAAACTTGCGAGAAGACTATGGAAAAAGAGACTACTGATTCTAGTGAAGAGATTGAACTGTACGAGGACAATTTCGAAACCACAGACTCCATAGATGTTCCGGAACTTTTAATAGATCAGATAATTGGTCAGGAACATGCGGTGGAGGTGGTAAAAAAAGCAGCTAGCCAGAGAAGGCATGTAATGATGATAGGAAGCCCTGGTACGGGTAAATCCCTTCTTTCTAAGGCTATGGCTGAACTTCTTCCAAAAGAAGAACTACAGGATATACTCGCATACCCCAATCCTGAAGATAACAATAATCCGAAAATACGTTCTGTTCCTGCCGGAAAAGGCAGGGAGATCGTAATGGCGCACAAGCTGGAAGCACAGAAAAAGGCCCAGTCACGTAATATGCTGATGATGATACTTGTATTTGGTATCATTATCTATTCATTCTACGTCGGCCAGCTCCTGTGGGGTATTATTGCGGCGATCATGATATTGCTCCTTACACGCCAATTCATGCCAAAAGAAGAAATGATGATTCCAAAGCTCATTGTTTCAAACTACCAGAAGGAGCATGCACCATTCCTTGATGCAACAGGCACACATGCAGGTGCGCTCCTTGGTGATGTCAGGCACGACCCTTTCCAGTCAGGTGGTCTTGAAACACCTGCCCATGACAGGGTAGAAAGCGGTGACATTCACAAATCACACAAGGGTGTGCTGTTTATTGATGAGATCAATACTCTCAGTCTTGAATCTCAGCAGAGCTTGCTTACAGCTCTCCAGGAAAAGGAATATCCTATAACCGGACAATCCGAAAGGAGTTCAGGCGCACTTGTCAAGACCGAACCGGTTCCATGTGACTTTATCATGGTGGCAGCAGGTAATCTTGATGCAATGGAAAAGATGCATCCTGCGCTCAGATCCCGTATAAAGGGTTACGGATACGAGCTTTTCATGAGAGAATCCATGGAGGACAATCCGGAAAACCGTAAGACTCTTGTCAGGTTCGTTGCGCAGGAAGTCATGAGAGATGGTCATATCCCACCATTTGATCAGACTGCTGTTGATGAAGTTATCCGTGAAGCTCAGAGAAGAGCAGGCAGAAAAGGACATCTCACACTGAAACTCCGTGACCTTGGTGGTCTTGTGAGAGTTGCAGGTGACATTGCTCACTCAGAAGATGCACCTGTTGTTACTGCAAATCATGTGCTTGGTGCAAAGAAGATGGCAAGGTCGATCGAACAGCAGCTTGCAGACAGTTACCTTGAACGCAAGAACGATTACCAGCTTTTCAAGAAATACGGAAACGAAGTTGGAAAGGTAAACGGTCTTGCAGTAATGGGAGGAGATTCAGGTATTGTACTTCCGATTATGGCAGGAGTCGCACCATCACTTTCAAACTCGGAAGGAAAGGTTATTGCAACAGGTATGTTGAAGGATATAGCAAAGGAAGCTGTACAGAATGTGTCTGCTGTTATCAAGAATGTAACAGGTAAGGACATAATCAACCATGACATCCACATCCAGTTCATCGGAACATATGAGGGTGTGGAAGGTGACAGTGCATCCATATCTATTGCTACTGCCGTCATATCAGCTCTTGAGAACATCCCAATTGACCAGTCTGTAGCCATGACAGGTTCACTATCTGTCAGAGGAGATGTACTTCCTATCGGTGGTGCAACCTATAAAATAGAAGCTGCAGCAAGAGCAGGCATAAAGAAGGTAATTATTCCGGAATCCAACAAGGATGACGTGCTGATCGAAGATGCATACAAGGATAAGATAGAGATAATTCCGGTAACCAATATTGCAGAGGTTATCGAACACAGTCTTGTCGGTCCTGATAAGGAAAGAATCCTTGAGAAACTTAAGAATCTCAGCAGCCTTAAGACCGGTACTGAAATGCCTGAAGTGGTCCCTGTGTAAGCAGGGGCTGTTACTTATTTATTTAAATTTTTGTTTCATTTACAAAGTGAGGAGTTAATAATGCATAGTGTAGACTTTTTTGATACAAGGATCATTGAGGGGACTACAACGTCTATTGTCCTTGATAATGGCAAGATAGAACAGATATCTGTCAATTTTACAAAAGGAGCAGCCGTCAGAGCACTTAAGGGCGGTTCCTGGGGATTCACTTCCGCAGACGGAGATTTCGATGTTGAAAAAGCCATACGTGCAGCCTCTGAACTTGCTGTGAGCATGAATGAGAAATCACCAAAAGAAAAGGTGAAGATGCAGGATATAGCAAGCCCTGTAGTCTCTAATACTCCAAAGGTTAAGAAAAATCCTCTTGATATCTCTCTTGAAGAAAAGGTCGGCAACCTGAAAGAGTTCGGGAAATATGCTAAAAAAGAAGGCATCAGCAGCACAAGTGCTGTGTACAGCGAATCATCATACAAGGTCATGTACACTGATTCCACAGGAGTTGAAGGAGAATATGATGTCGTGCGTACTGGATTCGCTATTAGTGCTGTGGCTTCAAGAGAAGGACTGTACCAGGCAGGAAGAGAAAGCCGCTTTGGTGTTACGGGCTATGAGATATTTGATAAATATAATGCCGCAGAACTTGCAGAAGACGCTGCAAACAGTGCATTACAGCTCCTTGATGCAAAACCTGCAAAAGGTGGAAACATGCCGGTTATACTTGACCCTGAACTCGCTGGAGTTTTTGCCCATGAAGCTGTTGGACATGCTTCTGAAGCAGACCTCGTTCTTGAAGGAAGCTCAGTCCTTGAGAACCGCATAGGTGAATCAATAGCTTCCCCACTTGTAACTATTATAGATGATCCTACCATGCATGAATATGGTTATTTCCCATTTGATGATGAAGGTTCACAGACTGAGAAAACAACCATTATAGATAGTGGTGTACTCAAATCATACCTTCACTCCAGAGAAACAGCCGCAAAACTTGGAGGAACACCAGGACATTGCCGTGCCCAGGGACACTCCAGACCTATTGTCCGTATGAGTAACACATACATCGACAACGGAAACTCAAAATTCGAAGAAATGCTTGAGGAAATTGGAAACGGAATGTACCTTATCGGTTCCAGGGGTGGACAGGTGAACACTGGAGAAGGTGTGTTCCAGTTCAATGCTGAAAAAGGATACCTTATTGAGGATGGAAAGCTCACGACACTCATCAGGGACGTCTCACTTTCCGGAAAGATCCTTGAAATTCTCAATAATGTGAAAATGGTTGGTAATGACCTGAAAATGAACTCAGGAAGATGTGGAAAAGGCGGTCAGCTTGTGCCTGTCACCGATGGTTCCCCGCACCTTATGATATCCGAAGCAATGGTAGGAGGTGCATGAAATGTACGACCTTGCTGAAAAAGCTCTGAAAGCAGCCACAAAATATGGTGCGAAGGAAGCTGAAGTTTATATTGTGAAAAGCCAGAAGACCTCTGTCAGTATCCAGAAAGATATGATAGAAGGTGCGAAGGAAAATATCACAACTGGAATAGGCATTCGTGCTATTGTTGATGGTGCAGTGGGATTTTCCAGTACCAATATTATGAGTTACATTGATGAAGCTGCAAAAAATGCTGTTAGCTCTGCAAAAACACAGGATGCTGACCCTGACTGGAAAGAACTGCCTTCCAACCAGAAATATCCAACTGTAGCAGGCATTCTTGACAGGGATATCCAGAATATGGAACTCGATGAATGCATCGGCCATACAATGGAAATGATAGAAGCTGCAAAGAATACACCAGAAATCATAGTTACATCCGGAAGTTTCAGCCGAAGCCATGGCGAGAGACTCATACTGAACAGCAACGGAATTGAAGTTTCGGAAGAGGGCACTGGTATATCAGGATTTGTGGATGTGATCACAAATTCAGGTGAAACGTCTACTGCATATGACTTTGCAATATCACGTAAGAATGACATTGATTTTGCAGCAATCGGAAAGAATGCCGCAGAACTTGCAAAGAAGTCACAGGACACTATTTCCATTGAGCCTCATAAAACAGAAGTTGTGATACATCCATTTGCATTCTCTGACCTCATAGAAAATGCATTCATTCCATCAATTGATGCTGACAACGTACAAAAAGGACGTTCGAACCTTATTGGAAGCAAGGATGAGATCATCGCAAACGAGAAACTCTCCATATACGATGACGGACTGCTTGAAGGTGGTATTGACACCGGAATTGCAGATGATGAAGGAGTAGCATCACGCAGAACAACTGTTATTGATAATGGAGTGTTCAGGTCATATCTGTATGACACTTACACCGCAGGGAAAGATGGTGTGGAAAGCACAGGTAATGCTTCTCGTAATTCATATTTTTCAACACCTTCCGTAGGGTCAAGGAATTTCATTATCGATTTCCCAAGTTGTGACATAATAGCTGATACTGACAATGGTGTTTACGTAAACACAGTAATTGGTGCTCACACTGCCAACGCCATATCCGGTGATTTTTCAGTGGAAGCACGTAATGCATTCACCATTAAAGATGGAAAGCTGGACAAGCCTATTAAATCACTCATGATATCCGGCAATATATTTAATATGTTGAAAAATATCAACGGAGCCGGAACCGATGTTCGCAAGGTTGGCGGAACTATCACTCCATCCATCAGAGTCTCTGACATGAGTGTAGTTGGTTAAGTTTTTTTAGAATACTTACTTCAATAGCTGCTTGCGGGAACATAATATTTCTGCAAGCCATCTATTTTTTGTTACATTATTTTCTGTTTTTGAGGATATTATTGCGCATTTGTACGAAAAATACGGTTTATTTTAGATGTGCATTGACACTGCATTTTAGATACATTCCAAAAAATGCACAGTTGCAGGAAACAATTATATAGTCATATAAATTAAAAGGCAGTTATATAACAAACCAGAGCATACTAAATAAATGAAAAATTAGTATTCAATTAAAAAGGCAAGCGAATGGCGACACTGCAGAAAAAAACACTTGGCATTATAGGTGCAACTCTTATCGGTCTTATACTCTTCATATATCTGAGTTCACATTCCATTGTCATTGACAGTTATGATAAACTGGAAGAGGAAGATGCTATTAAGAACGCCATTTGCGTCAAAAACATGTTAATACTTGACAGTCAGGATCTTGAAAATAAAGCTGCAGACTGGTCTGTGTGGAATGAAACATACTATTTTATTCAGGGAAACAGCAGCGATTATGCTGAAAAATACCTCATGGATGAAACATTTCATAACCAAAGACTTGATTTTATGTTTTTCTACAATGAAACAGGAACATTGGTTTTTGAAAAATCAATTGAAAACAATAATACATCAGCAATAATAGAACTGGAAGAGCACCTGAAAAGCAATCCATATCTTCTGGAACATACTGATTACAGTAGTAGAATAACCGGTTTTCTTGTATTTGATAAAAAGCCTCTGATGATAACATCACAACCTGTTGTGAAAAGTGATTTAAGTGGTCCAATAGCCGGAACTGTAATTATGGGCAGGTTCATTGACCAGGATGAAATTACAAGACTGCATGAAACTACAAACCTTATTGTCAATCTGGAAAACATAACTAACACAAATAACACTAATATTACCAAAAACATTTCATTCCTGAGAGAGGATTTTTCAAATCGCAGTATTGTTACTGTCACTGATGATACCCGGATATATTCCTATGTGAATTTCAATGACGTATACGGGAACAATGCATTTTCCATTGAAATTGGAATGCTTCGAAATATTCATCAGCAGGGAGTAAATGCCATTAACTATTTCCTTGTGGTTCTTGTACTTACCGGAATCGTATTCGGGGCTGTGATTATCCTACTTCTTGAGCGATCTCATATTTCACACCTTAAAAAACTCCGGAATGAAGTTGGAGAAATTGCTAAAAACAGTGACATTGCAAAAAGAGTCTCAAATGGCGGAAGTGACGAACTTTCAAGTCTCAGCGACTCCATAAATAAAATGCTTGAATCACTTGAAAAATCACAGAGACTTGTTGTCAAAAGGGATGCAACCATCAATGCTATTTTGCAGGCCATGCCTGATATGATGTTCCAGGTAAAGCAGGATGGAACCATATGCAACTATAAACTCTCCACTGACAATTGCATATACGAATCACCTGAAACTGACCTTAATATTACACTTGAGGATATGCTTCCGGCACACATTGCAGAAATGGAACTCGATATTATCGAAGAAGCTCTCAGGACAAACAAAACACATACAATGCATTATACAATGCCTGTAAAAAGAGAAATGAGAGATTTTGAGGTTAGATTCGTTGTCATTGGTGATGACGAAGTCCTTGCAGTGGTCAAGGATATCACAGAGATCAAGCAGGCAGAGGAGATGCGAAGGAAGGATATCCTCCTAAAAGAAGTTCACCACCGTGTCAAGAACAATCTCCAGATAATATCCAGCATGTTGCGTCTTCAGTCCCGAAAATTCACTGACAGGGAAACTATTGAAGCTTTCCGTAAAAGCCAGAACCGTGCAAAATCAATGGCAATTGCACATGAGAAACTTTACCAGTCTACTGACCTTGAAAACATCGAACTTTTCTCGTACATAGAAACTCTGAGTAAATATCTTCTAAATACATATGACTACGACCCGGAAAATATCAAAATTAATATAAAGATTAAAAACGTAACACAGGATATTGATACAGCCATACCTCTTGGGCTTATCATCAATGAGATCGTTTCAAATTCCCTGAAACATGCTTTTGAAGACCATAAGGGGGAAATATTCATAGAGATAGTTCCAGGTTTAGATGGTCAATACATGTTAACAATAAGGGATAACGGGATCGGATTCCCGGAAGACCTGGATTTCATGAACACGGACTCATTGGGAATGCAACTAGTTGTTTCATTAGTGGAACAAATAGAAGGCAGCATAGAGCTTATCAGAGGCAACGGTACGGAATTCAGAATAAAATATAAAGAACTATCTTATAAAAGAAGGGACTACTGATGACCAATGAAAAGATAATGATAGTCGAAGACGAAAAAATAGTAGCGCTGGATATTAAAGATAGTCTGGAACATTTTGGATACTCTGTACCCTACATGGCTGATAGTGGTGAGGATGCCATCAAGTTCATTGACCAGTGCCGACCTGACCTTATCTTAATGGATATTGTCCTTAAAGGCAAGATGGATGGAATTGAAACTGCGGGGACCATACACAAAAATTATGGTATACCTGTAATTTATCTTACAGCTTATTCTGACGAAAAGACGCTTCAGAGAGCTAAACTTACTGAACCTTTCGGACATATACTAAAACCCTTTGATGAAAGAGAACTTCGCACAAATATAGAGATAGCACTTTATAAACGGGAAAAGGAAAAAGAAAAGCAATTCAATCATGAGAATTGTATCAATTCACTTCTGGATAATATCGGTGATGCGGTTATATCTACAGACATGAATGGAAACATCAAATACATAAATCCGCTTGCAGAAGCTCTTACAGGATATACCAAAAAAGAAGCACTTGGGCGCAGGATCAATGAAGTGTTCAGGGTTGTCTGCGAAGGTGATAAGGATGTTGGAGACCCGACCAGAAAAGTTTTCAGAGAGGGAGCTTTTTTCGGACTTGAGGAAAACACCACCCTCATCTCAAAGGAAAACACACGTATACCACTTGATATTATAGGCTCACCGGTTACCAATAAGAGAAGCGAGATAATCGGTGCCGTTATTATCTTTTATGATATAACAGAGAGAAAAGAGATAGAACAGTCTTTCCGCTGTTATGATATATCCTGCAGTTAAACCTACAGTTTTACCAAAATTTAAGCTGCTGTGCTGACCTCTGAGTCCACCGGTTCTTTTATACCCACAATTACAAGCAAGAGTGCGAACAGCAACATTACAGCACAGATATAGAATGGTAATTCAAATGAGATATAACCGGCAAGGATACCTCCCATTATGGGACCTAGCGCCATTCCTGCTGCCTGGGATGCAGTGATGGAACTTACCTTTGAACTAACTGATATTCCTGCAAGGTCCACTGCCAGAGCCATTACAGGTGTTTCCACCGAAGCCATGGATATTCCCTGTACCGCACGCAGAATTATTAGCTGAGTTACGTTTTCCACATAACCGAGACCAATAACAATAGGAATGTTCAGCAATAATCCCATTGCAATTATTTTTTTCCTCCCTAACCTGTCGGAAAGGATGCCCATTGGAGTCTGGAACAGCACTCTTACTATAACGTAAGCGGAAACTGCTATACTCAGCGATATTTCACCGGTTCCAAGTCTTGATTCATACTCCGGCAGGAAGGCGAATATTATCATGATACCCGTCATCATCATGAACATTGCAATGGAAAGGATAATGAACTGGAAACCTCTTGCAGGTTCCTGTGTTGATGCAGATGATAACTGTCCATTATGTGTTTCGGATACAAAGAACGATATGAGTATAAAGCTTGCAAGCCCGAGTAGTGCACATACATAAAATGCAGTTACATAGCCGAAGTAACTGGCTATTATACCACCTACAATTGACCCCGTGCCGAATCCAAATCCCCGGACCGTGGAATAAATACCTATTGCAGTTCCCCTTGTACTCTTTGATGAAAGATGAGTAACCATGGCAACAATGGCAGGAACCGTAGCACCAACGGTGATTCCCTGAACTATCCTCAATAAAATCATATAATCAAAATTGCTGGTATTTGCATAGATAAACGATATCAGTGTAAAGCCTGCTATTCCCAGTACCACGAAAGGTTTTCTTCTGTCCAGGCTATCTGACAAACGACCAAGGAACGGTTGAGAGACAGCATTTGAAAGACCAAAAACAGTTGCTATAAGTCCGGCCCTGAAAACTATTGGAGTTCCTGAAAAGATATCACTATCCATGCCAACAATATAAAGTGGAAGCAGGAATGCCAGCATTCCGGTTCCTAGATCCTTGAATAATTTTGACAGAGACAAAACATACAGTGCAGGATCCAGTTTATCGTGAGTATTTGATGGTTTTGTCAATGCTGAATCCTTCATGTAACACTGATTGTTGTTTAAAGTATAAAATACCGGATAAACTATTACTGTTTATCCGACCCAACTACATGGTGAAACTTGTTGATCATTGGGGAATAATACTTTGTGGCAATATAATAACTCAATAATGCCAGCATAATGCCCCCTATAAAATCTGTTATCCAATGAATTCCAAGATAGAATATCGTGAACTGAATAGCCAGTGTCGTGAAAGCCGCAACAACTTTGAGACTCTTGCTATTTGTCCTGTGAATTATGAATAACATTGCAAGAACAGAAAGAGCTGCATGGAGACTTGGGAAGCAATTATCAAAGAAAGGATCTACGGTTCTCATACCATTCGCTATCAATGGACTGAGATTGTAAAGCAATGGTGTCATACCCGGAAGTGTGTAACCTGTGACTTTTACAGGTGTAAATATATAGAAAGGGAAAGCCACCAGATATATAAAAGACAATGCAACGGTGTATTCTTTTAAAGTTTTCAACTGGTTTGTCACCATGAAGAAAATGAACGTAAATGTCAGCAAGGAAGAAAAACCAAAAATATAGATAAACGAACTTACGTCTGTAAGTACAGGACTTGTGAATGTCTGAAAAATGCTGACTCTGCTGCCCTCAATAAAAAATATGTCTTTTGCGAGAGAATAATCCAGATGAATACCCGTCACATTTACAATTTCACTTACAATTATCCCCTGTGATTTTATCAGAATATATACAAAGGAAACAAGTCCTACGTAGGGTAATATCTCCCTGATAAAAGTCTGTTTATCTACACCATTTCCTATAGAGGGATTTTTATTCCTGTAACCGGAAGGGACAAAAACATAGTACGCCACCATGTTCATAAGCAATACTACTGGAACTAATATTAATATAAACCGGATATCTGTCATTTTAACTTCCTATCCTTTTTGGTTTTGTAAATATATAGATCATACAGAGAATGTATCAAATAATTTTATAATTATAGATAAATATTGTGCCTCATTAAGTGAAAATCAGAGACACAGTATAAACCAATAAAAAGAGAAATTTATGGCCGCAATTCCACAATTGATAGAACTACAGGCCATAATGAAGTAAGAAGTACCCGATCATTCCACAACTATGAAACCAGCATTTGTCCATGGATGGGTTACAAGCTCATACTTGTATGTGCCTCTTCTTGTAAAAGTATAAGTGAAAGTATCATCTTTCCTGAGTGTAGGGGACTGGAAACTTCCACCGCCAGCAAGAGTGCCTTTTATAATAAATGCCACTGAGTCATTGTTGACCCACATAACAGTATCTCCTAGTGAGATGGTTGTATAATCCGGATGAAAAGCATAATTTTCAATATACACAATGCTGTCGGCATCCACTGATTCCAAGTCGGAACCATTTTCAGCTGTAACATCATCCGCAGAATTATCATCAACACAACCTGAAAATGCCAGACTGACAAGTGATATAAGTAAAATAAAAAAAGCAAGACTTCTGATTCTCATATTTGAGAAGAATTGCTATTGCCTAATAACACTTTTGATTAAATGAGAAAGGAAGCGCTGAGAACTGACATTCAGTTCCTTTCACGCTGGACAAGATACATTTCTTCAAGACGGCCTATAGTTTCTACATCTTCAATGGATTTATCAGACCGTACATTGACAAGTCTCGGGAAACGGAGTGCATATCCCGACTCATAATTGACACTTTTCTGAATTTCCTCAAAAGCAACTTCAAATATGATCTCCGGCTTGATCTCAACCCCTGTGCCAACTTCAGTGACAATAAGATCGGAAAAAAGCTCGGTAAGCTCTGCAAGCTGCTCATCGGAAAAACCTGTTGCTACACGACCTACAGGCAGGAATCTACCTGTATCAGGATCATGGCATGCAAGTGCATAAGATCCAAGGAAACTTGTACGCCTTCCATATCCCCATTCCGCCCCGATAACCACAAGGTCCAGTGTTTCCATTACCGGCTTTTTCTTGAGCCAGTTCTTACCCCGCTTTCCGGGAGAGTAAGGAGACTGCGGATTCTTGATCATGACACCTTCATGTCCGGCTTTAAGGGCGTCGTTGTAGATTTCCATTATCTTATCAAGGTCATCTGTAATATACTGGGTATCAACCTTTATTTTATCTCCAGACCTGACACAGCCTTCAAGTTTCCCTCTCCTCTGAACAAGAGGAAGATCAAGCAATTCCTCACCATTCAAATACATTATATCAAAAAGGTTCAGTATAAGAGGAATCTCACGTGCAGTTGAATGGACATCATACTTTCTCCTGAAACGTTTCAGTATATCCTGGAACGCCCTTGGCCTGCCATTCTCATCAATTGCAACTGCCTCACCATCAAGTATGGCAGACTCTGCATCGATGTTTTCCCTTACAGCTTCCACTATATCTGGCAGAGAGTTTGTTATATTCTCAAGCCTGCGGGAGAAAAGTGTGATATTGTCGCCTTCTTTATGGATCTGAACCCTGGCACCATCGAATTTCCATTCTACTGCTGCGGTTCCAAGATCAGAAAGTGCTACATCAAAATCAGGAGTTACCTGAGCCAGCATCATGCGGATAGGACGATTAAGCTCAAGTCCCAGAGACTGAACAGCATCCCTGCCGCCTTCTCTTGCAGTCACAGCCACAAGCCCAAGGTCATTTGTAAGCATGAAAGCCCTTTCAATCTCGTCCGAAGGCACGTCAAAAGCCTTTGAGATTGCATCACGTACAATGCCCTCACCTACTCCAATTCTCAGTTCTTCCACTGAAATACGGGCTATGTAACCTACTTCCTCAGAAGATGCAGAATTAAAAAGATACTGGAGATTCTTAATCTTGGAAGTCTGGGAACCTTTTCCGGATGTTCTGGAAATGGCCTGGAACCTCTCGAAAACCTCAAGAATTGAAAGGTCTGAATTTTCTTCCATAAAAGAAGAAAAAGTGGCCTGGCCGGTTGATACTTTTTCCAGTGCTTTGACTGCCGTCTTGCCAATATCACCGGTTTCCCTGACAATTTCCTTGATATCTGCAACTGAAAGTCCTGCTGATTTTGCAAGAGCACTGTAAAGAATACCTGCACCAACACCAATCTCTTCGCTGCTCCAGGCAGGAAATATCTCACCCATTACAAAATGAGTTACAACAGGAAGTTCTTCAGGACTTACCTTTTCAAGTAACTCCGCAACCAGAGCAGTCATATCAAGAGAACCGGGGGTTCCTTCGATAACCTTGCATGCTCTGGCAAATTCTTTGAAACTTGTCATAATACACCCTTGATTTTGGATGCTAAATTAGTCCCTGTAAATAGAGATCATATCACTGAGAATGGCGCTTGCGGTTTCAATTGAACCTGCACCGCGTCCTGTTACAGTAATCGGACCTGAAAGGTCAGTCTGGACTGAAGCCACATTAAGGGAACCACCAACGGCAAGGGGATGGTCTATTGGCACAAGTTTTGGTGAAACATTGATCCTGCTGTCGTTGACCTCACCAATTAGCTTGATAGCATAGCCTTCGTTCTGGGCCAGAAGCAGTGCCTCCGGCGTGATCTTGGTAATTCCAGTAATAGTTACATCCTCATGGCTTGCGTTCATGCCAAACACACAGTTTGCAAGGATAACAAGTTTACATGCAGTGTCAATCCCCTCAACATCATATGTCGGATCGGTTTCTGCATAGCCGAGTTCCTGAGCTTCTGCAAGCATCTGCTCATAAGGAGCATGCTCCTCCGTCATGCGGGTCAGGATATAATTACATGTTCCGTTAAAAATACCTTCAACATTGGTGATGGTGTTACCTGCAAGAACATCCTTTGCGAGGTTAAGGACCGGCATTGCACCGCCAACTGTTGCCTCGAATCGGAAATGTGAACCTCCGGCCCTTGCAGCCTCGATAAGTTCACAATACTTCATTGCAAGTGGACCTTTGTTTGAGGTTACAAGATCTCTTCCATGCTTAAAAGCTGCAAGCATGTTCTGAAGACCAACACCACCAGTTACTATATTAGTAGGAGTTGTTTCAACTACAAGGTCGTGGTCGATTGTTTCGATAATTTCCAGGCCGGTGATCTTTTCAGAACCCACAACACCTTCGTTTTGTTTTCTGACAAGCACAGAACTCAGGTCAACACCATTATCATCAATGACAGCTGTCCTTGAATCCGCAACAGCAACGACCTTGAAATCAAGTCCCATCTTTTCAAGGTAATCTTTTTTGTCAATGAGTACTCTGGCAACACCCTGACCTACGGCACCAAAACCAATAACAGATACACGGATAGTTTTCATCATGCCACCCCTATACTTTTTATAGGTTCAATTACCAGCAGATCCTTCTTCTTTGCTATCTCCCGTAACAGAGCAATAGCTGACTCCATGTGTTCCTTACTGATTGCATCTATCTTTAATGATGCAGACGATGCCATGTTTATCTTTGGCATTGAAAGGTTAAGGTCAACAACTTCTGCGTAGCCCGTTTTGTCAATGGTATCTATGGTATCCTGTATGTCTGTGTGGACTATGTGTCCTATAAGCAGCACTGCACCATGCTCGAAAAATCTTTTCTCATCAATGCGTACGATATCTATACCACTCTCTTCAAGACTTGAAACAATATCATTAAGCTTGTCCGGTTTTATCTCAAAAACCAACTGAACCGGGATGCTTCCGCGGGGAGTTCTTTTTTCATGATGATGAACCACTGAAATTAAATTACCTTTAAGCTCGGAAACCGGCCTCAAAGCTAAAAGTAACTGCCCGGGAATATCTTTTAACTCAATATCCATGGAAACTCGCATGTATACCCTCATAATCTCATAAATAGAATTATTGTGAATTTTACATTCATACTCGTTAAATACAGTTATACGTTTTGGTTTGGCTTTTCATCATTTGTCATTATCTTGATCGTTATTTGATGATTCTGCCATTTCGGACTCAGAACCAGAACTATCCGTTGAATCCGGCTCATCAAGATTTTCAAGAATAATAATGTTACCTCGACCTTTTTTGAATTTGCGCACGATTCCCCTGCTTTCAAGATCAGAAATCATTAAACTTACTTTGGCTTCTGAATGCTTGACCTTTGTACGAAGATCTTTCTGAGTGATTCTTCCATCATTCTTTGCAATAATTGAAACAACCTCGCGCAGGTCATCCGGCAGACCAGCCAGACCATATATTGTATCGTCAGATACAAATTCATCTGACAAATCATCACATGATGAATCTTCTGATGTGGAAGAATTCTTTTTTTGCTTCACAAAAAAGAGAACTCCGGTAAGAATGATGATCAAAAATATAACAATAATAAGAACTGAGCTTCCTGATAGAACGGATGAAGGAGCCTCGTCATCCGAATCTGAAAAGCTGGCTATATCATCAAGTTCTGTAAATTCGCTTTCATTAAGCAATGAATCATCGTAATAGACTGGAAACAGGATAAGATCCAATACATAATCACCATCGTCCGTAATAGTGACTTCTTCTTCAGTATATGCTGTCAGTTCATTTCCACTGTAATAACTTGCAGATATCAGATAGGTCCCAGGATCCAGATTGAATGAATATATACCGTAATTTGCAAGCATTGACTGGGAAGGTGTTGAATTTACCTCTACAATAACATGTTCAAGGGGATCAAATGAATCCCACTCATATACAGCACCATGTATTGTAGCCTCCTGAGCAGATGCCGAAAAGCCAAGAGATACAAATAAAATAGCACTCAGGCAAAGTAGAGTTATCTTTTTGTTCAACACAGAATGTATATTTACATAGTACACCCATATAATAGTTACTGAAACTATAATCTGAAGTTAGATGAAGTGTTATCAAGGATTTAAAGCCAGTATAAGCCTTGAAATTATAAAACATATTCTAAAATTGTGATTAAAGTAAAGTATGCTTATATATTCACCTGCCAAACAATCAACTATAGACACAGGTGATGAAACATATTCACATGGGTCATTTACATACTTGATTATTTTGCATTGATGGTTAAAAATTTTAGATCAGGTAAGAGGTATACAAATGAAAGATACAGGAATGAAATTATTCGCATGCTTTGCCATGGCGATCATGTTGATCAGCATAGCCCCTGCAGCAGCAATTGCTGATGCTGATGGTATACAGGAGAAGATACAGGACAGGGACAGGATCAATGCCACTATGGATATGTCAGGCAATGAAATTGCAACCCAGCTCAGACAGAATATGACAGTCAGGGAGAGATACGGAGAAGCAACTGAGAACTTCCTGCGAATCAAGGCAAACAATTCAGCCCTCAATACCGAAGTAGCCATAGAGGCTACAAAGGAATATCTGAACAGTACCATCGACATTATGATAGAGACCCTTGATAATGATGAATACACAGAGGAACTGAATGCTATAAAAGAAGATGTTGCTGATGCTACAACAAGAGCAGAACTTGCTGAAGCTGCTCAGGATATCAGAGATATCTGGAAAGAGGCATGTGAGGAGAGAAATACCTCTGCAGTTACTTCTATCAACAACAAGATGACGGCAGTCATAAGGACATCCCAGGCAATGGCACTTCGCCTTGAGAACGAGATCATGCGTATGGAAGCCAGAGGTGAAGATGTAACCGAACTTGAAGGACTTCTTGAACAATATAACGCCCACATTGCCGAAGCAGAGCAGTATCAGGAACAGGCAAGGAGTGGAAACGGACAGGGACAGATGCAGTCTGTTCAGAATATGAGGCAGGCTGGTACGAGCATGAGACAGGCAAATGGCGTGCTTGAAGAGATGCTGATGGAACTCAAGCAATATCGTGAAGGACTTGTGACCCTGACAGGAGATGGAGTACTATCTGCTGAAGGAGATGGAATTGCAGTTATCTCAGGTAATTTCACAATGAGCTTCAATGCAGACAATGCCACACTTGTCATCAAGGACATGGCAGGAGATGCAGAGGTGGATATTGAGGATGCTACATATGGATATTCAAACATCGATGCAGGTAACAGTGATGTGGACAACCGGGCATATGTCTATCATAACCTCACAGGAGATGTCATAATAGAAGGTACCCGTCTTACAGTCACACTGCGGGGAACTGATATCACCCTTGATGTTGAAGGAAGTGGAAACATGATCTTCACCGGAGAAGGCACTTATGAAGTTGAAGGTGTGGAGAAAGAATGGACTGCACCTGAAGTGGACGACGAGGAAAACACTGAGGAAAATGATGAATGATATAGGAGTTGAGAGGGAATGACAAAATTAAGGAATATCGTCATCATCATTGGTGTTCTGCTCTTCGCGATTGTAATCTCCGGTTGTACAGACAATGCAGCAACAGAAGATGGAGCATCTGCCGATGCTACCATAGATAAGAATACATCCGTCGCTGAAGATACACTCAATGAGGAAATGGTAGGTATCACTGACACTGAGATCCAGGACATTGAAGAAGAAATTGCTGAAATCGATTCTCTGATCAATGAAACGAATGGAACTGACAGTGATATTGTAGTCGAAGAAGTATGAATGGTTTCATTCATATTTCCATTATATTTTTTTTAATTTTTAGTTCAAATTACAGATTACAGCATTCTAATTCTTAATTAGTCTGACACTATAAAATGGCCAATTACTTACTATTTGATAAGAACCGTACTGAATATCTTTTCGAGGATTAAGAAAAGGGCCTATGCTTGAGAAATGTGCCAGATATATCCATATTTAATCGCTTCTAATCTAGTAGAACAAAGAGATTCCTGAGAATCCTTATTTCTTGATGAGAGTAAGAATTGAAATGGTCATAAATAATTGAGATGATATCAAAAAAATCAATCATATCCAATATTATTAGCATCATATATTACTTGTCACCTTAAAGTAAATCTGAAGCATAATAAAGTTTTATCAAGGAAAATAAACCATTATAGCTCTTTTTTGCATGACAAGTAACACATAAAGTTTTTGTGAAGTAAAGTATGCTTATATCCCACTCTCCCAATTGTGGATTTGCAAGTGCAGGTTGAAACAACCTATACTACCAAGATTAGGACAAAGTCATACCACCATGACAATGTCAGTCCTGCACTTGTAATGGTCAAAATAAAAGAAAGCAAATTGGAAACAATATAGAGGGAGAGTAAAATGAACACTAGAAAACTTTCACTGATTGCTGCAGCACTTATGCTGTTCAGCTTATTTGCAGTATCTGCTATGGCAGCATACGGAGGGGACAACAACAATGAAAACGGAGACCGCCTTAGAGACGGAAGCTGTGACAACTTTGTAGATGAAGACGGAGACGGAATATGTGACAACTGTCCAACCGAAGGGATCTGCGATGGAACAGGGCCTCATGGGGTAGGAAATGGACAGGGTGAAGGTAAAGGTGATATGGATCGCCTTAGAAATGGATCATGCACTGAAGAATAAGCATGATTTATAAAAAACGAAAGTAAAACGAGAATAGAGAGGGAGAAATAAATGGGATAATCCTTCACTGGGATTTATCCTATTTATATATTACATTTTACAGACCATTATATATAAAAAACTAAATTCATATTCATAAATATCACAATATTAATAAAAGAGAACTGGAGAGAACTCTATATGAGCAAAACAAAAAATGGAATGCGAATAATTACGCTTCTTGCAGTAATGATGATGCTATTTAGTATCATTCCAATGGGTGCAATGGCAGCATCTGACAATGCAAAGAACAATAATGTCAAAACGACCGGAAATAATGGAAACGGAAATGGAAATCAGGCTGCTGACAGCACTGATAATGAAGATAATGCTAAGGTAGTAACTGGCAAAAACAAGAACGCTGCATCCGACTATAACGATGCAAAGATCAAGTTCGCCGACATAAAGTCCAAGAATCCGAATCTTGATACTGATGAAGCTATTAATAAAACAAAGGACTACCTTAACACTACAATAACTTATATGATATCTCTTCTCGACGAGGAAAGTGAGTACATCGATGACCTTGAAGATGTACAGACAAAGGTTCTTGAAGATGATGAAGATAGAGATGATCTAGCTGATTCTGCAAAAACAGTAAAGGAAATCTGGAATGATGCTCGCAAGGAACGTGCAACATCTGCCAGTAAAGCCGTTGAAAACAAGATAAATGGTGTTCTTCAGGCATCTGAGAACCTGAGGGTGCGTCTTAATAATGAGATCAACACCATGGAAAAGAACGGTAAGGATGTAACTGAGCTTAAAAATATGCTCAGTGAATACGAGGGACTTATTGAGCAGGCCAGAAATAGATATGCCAATGGAGAGACCGTTCAAGCTGGAAAGGACATCAAGGATGCAAATGGTATTCTCAGGAACATGCTCAAGGAACTCAAGCAGGAAAGAGAAGGTGTAGTAGTACTCACTGGAAATGGTACCCTTTATGCAGAAGGTAATGGTACGGCAGTGCTCTCAGGAAATCTTACCATAAACATCACAGCTGATGATTATGCAAAACTTGTCATCAAAGACCTTGCCGGAGATGCTTATATCGATGTTGCCGATTATGAGAGTTCCAACATCGAGTCAGGCAACAGTACAGATAACAACCGTGCATTCGTCTACATAAACGTCACAGGTGACGTTAATATTAATGGAAGCCGCCTTACAGTGATGGTCAGCGGAGAGGACATCGAACTCTATGCAGACGGAACAGGTACTGCAGTACTTTCAGGTGATGGTACCTATGAGATAATAGATGGAGATGAAAGCGGAACATGGGCAAACCGCAATATCGACGATGATGATGAAGATGTGGAAGACGAGGAAGAAGACTCAGAGGAGGAAGATGACAGTAGTGTAATAGTCGTTGCAAACTTCACTTACACTGTTGATGGTCTTAATGTGACTTTTACTGATACATCTGTGAATACCTCTTCATGGAATTGGGATTTCGGTGATGGTAATTCTTCCACAGAACAAAATCCAACACATGAATATGCTTATTCTGATGAATATAACGTCATTCTGACCGCATTTGAATCTGATGACGATAAATTGAACAATGATTCAATAACACAGGTCATTAACTTGACTGTATGATGATGAATGATATAGGAGTTGAGAGTAAATGACAAAATTAAGGAATATCGTCATCATTGGTGTTCTGCTCTTCGCTATTGTAATCTCCGGTTGTGCTGACAAAAGCACTACAGAAGATGAAGCAGCAAGTACCGATACCGCTGCGCAGAACATAAGTGTTGCAGATGAGGCCCTTAGTGAAGAAATGGTGGGTATTACAGATACTGAGATACAGGATCTTGAAGCAGAGCTTGCTGAACTAGAGGCAATGCTCAACGAAACTGAACTTGGAGAAGATATCGTTATTGAAGAAATATGAATGATTTTCATTCATATTCTTTTTTTACTTTTTGTTTTCTGAATCATTAAAGACAACTGTCTTTCAGTTGTTTAAAGTTTATTGCGGCCTATTGATGATTATATTCATTAAGAATAGATAATAATTTTGCAGATACGTTTTTATAGAAGAACAAACAACAAGTTTACACTTAGAAATGACATCATATCTAAGAGGAAAATTATGGGAAATATGCTAAAAACCACTTTATTACTGGCATCTCTTACCGGTTTACTGGTTATTGTAGGCCAGTTGCTCGGTGGAACGTCAGGAATGTTGATTGCATTCATATTTGCTCTCATCATGAACTTTGGAAGCTACTGGTATAGTGATAAAATTGTCCTGAAAATGTATCGTGCTCAGGAAGTCACTGCAGCCGAAGCTCCGCAATTATATGGAATTGTACAGAAACTTGCCATGCGTGCAAACCTGCCAATGCCAAAGGTCTATATCGTGAACACTTCGATGCCAAATGCATTCGCAACAGGCAGGAATCCTCAGCATGCAGCAGTAGCTGCAACCACAGGGATACTTGACCTGTTAAACGCAGAGGAACTTGAAGGTGTTCTGGCACATGAACTTTCACATGTAAAGCACAGAGACACGCTTATCAGTGCCATTGCAGCAACCATTGCCGGTGTCATTACAATGATCGCAACCTGGGTCAAGTGGGCAGCTATATTCGGCGGTTTTGGTGGTAGGGACAATGAAGGCGGCGGGAATATTATCGGATTCCTTGCACTTGCTATCGTAGCACCAATTGCAGCAACGGTTATCCAGTTTGCAATCTCAAGATCAAGGGAATTTGCAGCCGACGAGGAAGGAGCACGTATCTCACAGAAACCATGGGCTCTTGCCAGTGCACTTGAAAAACTTGAGTATGGAAGCAGCAACTACCGTCCAAGAAGAGGCGATGTACAGGCATCCGAGACCACTGCACACATGTTCATCGTAAACCCATTGAAAGGTCACTCTCTGATGAACCTGTTCAGGACACACCCTGCTACAGAAGAACGTATCAGGCGTCTGCGTGCAATGTAAAATTAAGTTAAAAATAGTTAGTAATTAAAGAGGCTTGTCTGCCCCTGTTCAACAAGGTGGATGACCTCTATACCATTTTCTTCGAGTTTGTTTGAAAGATAGTGCCTGTGGCAACCTTTCGGGCTTTTTTCGGCACACATCAGAACTATCCTGCCATTCTCAGAGTTCACTTTGCTGATAAGAGACATCAGTTTTTTCAGGCTGTTCTGGAATGATTCCGTACCCATATACTCAACATAAGTGGAATCACGCATTCCCCCTACACCTTCACAATGGTAATAAAGAATACTGTTCTTCGGAAGTATATCTTCCAGTGATTCCCTGTCATATTCCTTGAAAGTTGACTGCGGATACCTTCTTATATCGACCAGATGTGTGATCTTGTTCTTTGCCAGCATGAAGATAAACTCATCAAGCTGGCGATTTCCGTATCCTATGGTATAACACTTCATTCTTCGCACCATCATGTATAATAAATCTATTAATATGCTGATATCAAATAATTTATTCTCTGATTTTGCGGCATATAATAAAAAGAAAGCGGAAGAGAGGACATACTACAAGTTTATTTAAGCTATCTTAAATGAGGTCTTTAACAAAAAAGAATCAGTCATTCTCATTACATCGATAAGAATATCATTAAGAAAGTCATTTTGTCACAGGAAGCAAAGAGTAAAACTCCAAAGAGTAAACTTATATTTAAATTAAACTAATTGAAATTAATTTGCATCTTATATAGGGAATGAGATTTTTAAGATATTCTTTACATATTATATTAGCAGAGAGATGATAAAATGAAAGTATCTGTCAGCACTTCAAAAGTAAACGGTGAAGTTTTTGCACCACCATCAAAAAGCTATACTCATCGTGCAATTACAATTGCAGCACTGTCCGATGACTGTGTGATCCACCGCCCTCTTATGTCAGCCGATACACTTGCAAGTATTCGTGCAGCAGAAGCATTGGGAGCAAACATTGAGAAATACGAAGATAGAATTCACGTTAGAGGGGTGAATGGTAAGCCTCATGTACCAAACAACGTCATTGATGTTGCAAACTCTGGAACAACACTGCGTTTTATGACTGCAGTTTCCTCACTTACAAACGGAGTTACCGTACTTACAGGTGACAGTTCTATCAGGAACAGACCAAACCAGCCTCTTCTTGATGTCCTGAACAGACTTGGTGTAGAAGCATACTCCACCAGAGGAAACGGCTGTGCACCTATTGTAGTCCGTGGAGGACTTAAAGGCGCCATTACAACAATTGATGGTTCCATAAGTTCACAGTTCATATCAGCACTTCTTATTGCATGTCCATTGACCACACAAAGCACAACACTTTCCATAAAAGGTGAGATGAAGTCAAGACCTTATGTTGACGTTACAATGGAACTGATAGAACAGGCAGGTGCAGAGATCCTTGTTGAAGAAGGTAACACTATCAAGTTCATCATTCCTGCAAACCAGAAGTACAACCTGAAAGAGTACACTGTTCCGGGAGATTTCTCATCAGCTTCATACCTGCTTGCAGCAGCTGCTGTTACAGGCTCAACAGTTATCGTAAAGAACCTTTTCCCATCAAAACAGGGAGACATTGAGATTATCGATGTCCTTGAACGCATGGGTGCAAAGATATCCTGGGACAAAGAGAGTGGTGTGGCAGAGATCACAGGTAACGGCCTTAAGGCAACAGTTTTCGATGCCGGTGCAACACCTGACCTTGTACCAACAATTGCAGTTCTGGCTGCATGTGCCCAGGGAACTACTGTGATAGAGAATGCAGAACACGTCCGTTACAAGGAAACCGACAGACTGCACGCAATGGCACTTGAACTTACCAAGATGGGCATCTCTGTCAGGGAAGAACCTGACCAGCTTATCATCACAGGTGGTACACTCAGAGGAGCCGAGCTTCATGGATGGCACGACCACAGAATAATAATGGCACTCACCATTGCAGGAATGGTTGCCGGAGATACTGTCATCGACACTGCTGAAGCCGTGGACATTTCATTCCCAAACTTCTTTGAGACCATGAAAGAACTGGGTGCAGCAGTAGAACTTATCTAAAGTGTGATTTTACTTGCTTAAACAGAATCAACGTGACTTTTTCATGTTGATCTGAACACTTTTTTTATTACTAAGCCATTGATAAATGAAGGATAGAAGTATCCTATCCTAAAAATGTGAAATGGTATATTTTCCGCCGTCAAGTACAAGTTCAAAATTAAATGTCCCTGATATCGGACCTTCTATCACGACTCCTGATGAGAAAGCATTCTCATCCGGCACCCACAGACCGGTAGAATTGTCCAGCTTACCTTTTTTGAAACTAATAGTTTCACCATCAATGTGATACAGATTTCTTGCACCGTTCTCATACTGGCAGATTATGGTATTGTTCTCAACAATCCATGAACTATCACTGAGATTACCATTTATATTAGAGTCCGGGTCTACACCAAATGACAGGAATCTTACGTCAGATAATGTGAGATCAATGCTGCATATAGAACCCTCTGGCGAATTCACATCCTGAATATTCCTGGCATAGCCATCCTGTATAGCAACGATTTCCAGGGCAGCAGAATTAATCTGCTTGCTGTCCTTTGCTCCTGAATAAACCGGTGCTATATTATTCCAAGAGAAAGCCATCAGGAAAATAATAACTCCTGTTATGGCAAGATAGAATACTAATTTTAAAGGAACTGTGTCAATACCTCTGGTATCCCTGAAAAAAGAAGCGTTTTCAACCCCCACGTTTTTCACATCCTTTCCTTTATCAAATCAATACAGTGATGTAAACTATAATTGCAGTTAGCTTTGTGAATCCAGCCACTCCACAAACTTATCAACTGCACGCCTGCGATGTGAAACTGTGTTCTTGAACTCATCACCAAGCTCTCCAAAGGTCTTTCCATTGTAATCGAATATAGGATCGTATCCAAAACCGCCTGTGCCAAGTTCCTCAAAGGCAATTTTCCCTTCCACAGTTCCTGTAAAGGTCAGCGGCTCAGCTCCTGGTTCACAGTATCCTATAACAGACTTAAACACAGCAGACCTGTCGGTCTCACCTTCCATAATCTTAAGAACCCTCGGATTTCCAAGATTCTTTTCCACAAAAGCAGAATATGGACCCGGGAAACCATTTAACACATTGATAAATAGTCCTGAGTCATCCACCATTACAGGCATTCCTAGTTTTTCAGATGCCCATTTGGCACCATAGGCTGCAATGGGTTCCAGATCATCTTCCTGAAGTTCAGGGTATCCATCTGTATTCTGTATGACCTCAAATCCCTTAGCAGCAAGTATATCCTTGACTTCCCTGAACTTTCCCTTGTTACCTGTGACAAAAACTATCTTACGCATATCTTCCCCTCTTTTCTATCTCTTTCACTCTTTCAAGCACTTCATCAGCCTGCTCGAATTCTTTCCTATATCCACGACAGAATGCCTCAATGAGCTTTTCATGGTTTCTGTGTGTGCTTTCAAATGTCCTGAAAAGGACATGCACATCCACACCACGTGCTTCTACACTGCCTTCATAAAAGGACAGACCAAAGTCTATCATGTAAATTTTATCGTTGAAAAGTATAAGATTGGACGTTGTCAGGTCACCATGTACAATCCCGGCTGCATGTAATTCAGCAACAAGGACACCTATCTGTTCGCTGAGATTCTCATCGATCACGTGTTTTAATGCAATACCATCAATGTACTGCATCTTTATTGTAGAGTTCTCAATGTCATAAATGATAGGAGTTGGCACACCGGCTCTTCTTGCATCGGATATAATCCGTGCTTCGGCTTTTGTCCTCTCCTTCCTGATACGCTCATCAAGTTCCTTCTGACGATAGCTCTTCGAGACTCTTTCCTTGATAAACACGCCGCCCTCAACCCTGACAACAGCTTCAGCACCATTGGTTAGATTCATGAATGCCTCCCTTTCTCAAAGTCTCTGGGAATCCATGTTACATCAACCTCATCCGGTCTGAAGTTCGGATTCACATGCGAATTCTCAACATCTATTACATTGCCCGAATCATACATGAGGAGTCCAAGATAAGCAATCATGGCTCCATTATCTCCCATGAATCTCTTTTCAGGAACATAGAAATTAGCACCACGTTCGGTACACATAATATCAAGCATTTCCCGAAGTCTCGTGTTAGCACCGACACCACCTGCCAGAAGCACTTCATTCTTTTCCGTATGGGCAAGTGCACGCTCGGTAACCTCGACCACCATTGCAAAAGCAGTCTCCTGGAAAGAATAACACACATCCTCCATGGAATGGTCTTTCAATGCTGCTGTTGCTGCGGTTGAGAGTCCTGAAAATGATAAGTCCATTCCCTTTACAACATAAGGAAGCGGAATATAATTAGAAGCATTTTTAGCGAACTGCTCTATCTGCGGTCCTCCCGGATGTCCAAGACCGGCACTGCGGGCAAATTTATCAAATGCATTTCCAAGTCCGATATCCAGTGTCTCGCCAAAAACCCTGTATCTTCCCATCCTGTAAGCCAGAACCTGTGAATTAGCCCCACTCACATAAAGTGTGACCGGGTCAGTTGCCGGTGTTTTCCAGCGGCCAACCTCAACATGGGCAAGACAATGATTTACACCAACAAGTGGAACATCAAGACTTATTGCAAGCATTCTGGCAGCAGTAGCCACTGTACGCAAGCAGGCTCCTAGTCCCGGACCCTGCGAAAAAGAAATCGCATCGATATCTGATGCATCGACACCTTTCTGCCTTGCTTCCTCAAGTACACCTTTTACCACATAGGAAGCATATTTTGCGTGATGCTGGGCAGCTTCCCTTGGGTGTATCCCGCCTATAGGAGGTCTGTACATGTCGGAAACCTCCGCAATAACATCTTTCTCGTTAACGATGGCAGCACTGAGGTTCCATGCAGTGCCCTCAATGCCAAGCACTGTTCCTTTCAACTTGATATCTCCGGCGCTAAATGGGACGGAGGTGAATATTAATTTTGCTGTTTCCTGATGAACGCAGATGCAACTACAAGTGTTGCCAGTGTTATAAGACCTGATAATGCAGGCGTGTTTTTGTCTGTTTCACCATTATTTTCCTCTGCTGCGCTCTCATTACCCTCTTCATTAATTAGCTGTTCAGATGCAGTAACAGATTCTGTAGCACTTTTCTCCTCATTCTCTTTATCCAGAGTAATTGGAATATCTGCAGTCACAGCAAACGGAGAGAAACCCGGAGTACTTGCCTCGAAGTAGTAATAGTCCTCATCTGAACCGGTCTGTTCAGTATCAAGCTTCGTCCAGACATCTTCACTATAACGATTAAGGCCTATAGTATCAATGTTGATATCATTGTCATCCACCCATTCTTTACTAACCATGAAACCAATTACAGGGTCTTTAATATTGCTCTCTGTGGCATAACCGGTCTTTCCGACCCATATATTCATGTTCTTATATACGAAACCAGAAGCAGATTCGTCAACAAGTGCAGATGTGTTTTTCAGCATCTCTATTGTCACACTGATCTTGCCTGCATTCTTAAGTGAAGTATAGCGGACATAATCTACCTCATTCTGCTCATTGGTGAAATCAAAGTCCACAAGATCATCCTTTCCTGCATATACCGAAAGCACGTCCTTGAATGCAATGTTATCCACATCCTCACCGGTGGAACCACCACCGCCTCCCCCTCCACCACCGGAAGAGCTACTTGAAGATGGTGTACTTGTTGCGGCGCTAGTTCTCACTGATGTATTGCACCATTCACCCATATTTCCTACATAGTCAACCGCACGGAGACTGTAATTATAAAGAGTGCTGGCACTTAAGCCTGTATCTGTTATTCCATAACCTGAATAGTTTCCAAGAAGTGAACCAGTCCTCCATACTTCCACATAGTTAGTATCTTCTGAAGAGTTCCATGCAAGCGTGACAGTTGAGGATGTACTGGAGTTTGTCACACTGCTGATCACAGGTTCTGTATTATCTTCCAGAGGAGCATAAATGCTCAGGTGAGTTATATTTGCAGTAACTGTATGGGCTGTACTATTAATGATACTCCTGTAAGGAATCCATGTTCCATCATCAGGATCATACCATGCAACTGTAAGTTTGTCTGTGTTATTCACAGGGTAAGGATCGTATCCAAGTGTTAGGGAGACATTCCTGCCAAACTGGTATGAATAGTTTTCATCTGAATTGTTGATTACTCTGATATCGATAGGACTTGCTGCAAGGAATGAGTCATTTCCTGGTTCTGTTCCTCTTACTACGGAAGCAGAAATATTGCCAGGATTAGAGGATGTACCACTTATATTGAAATTGAACATTGGGTTGCTAACGTTATCACTTATACCCGGGACAGGAACATTGATTATATCACCTGAACTCGTATCCACAGTCTGCCCAAGGTTAAGGTAGATTGTAGTATTTGCAGTGAAGTAATTTGTCAGAGAATTATTGTACATAGCACTGACATTTATGGTATTTGTCCCGTTTGAAAGTGGAACATTACTTACATTGAACACTCCGTTTGAAACCGGTTCAGAATAATTGGTCAGAGCTCCGTTCACATAAACAGAAACATTGGTTGCAACTCCCACTGTACCGTTCAATGTAAAACTGCTGCTATCAGGCAGATAATAGATTGTGCCTGATGTAGGGGAATCAATATCTGCTGGTTCTGTAAACACAGTAAAGTTGACTGTTGTGGAATTAGTATAGTTTGTTATGTCTCTGGCAAACAGCGTGATATTATAAGTCCCTTCTTCAAGTTCTGTGCTTGTATTGAAGGAATAGCCGTACTCCGACGTGGAGTTTACTCCATTGTTTATGTTGTACCAGAAATCACACCACTTATTGTCGCTGGCATTTATCATGACTGTGTTTTCCTGTATAACAGAATTTTCCAGAGGACTCTGAACAGTCAGTATATTGTCCTCAACACTGACATAGAACCTCCATCCGTAGTTCAGTTCCTCGTTCTGATTTGTAAGTGCACTTACAGACACATTGTGGAATCCTTCAGAATATGACTGAGCCGTAATATTTTGAATCTTATATCCACTTGATATTGTTTCGTTAGAAAATAATACCGATAAACCGTCTATTTGCATTTCAATGGAACTTTGGTTAATTCCATCGGCATGTGTGAGATTCATATAGACTTCAGTGCTTGCATTGGTCGTATAGGAATTGTGCTCAGGGTACATGTAGATGTCACCGACTTCCCCGTAAGAGAGTACAAGTGAGAAATTCTGCGGACCCTTTGGAATATTTGTTCCATTTACTATTATTGTATAAGTACCTGCAACTGGTTCTAGTAGTTCAACGCCTTCCACATTATTTTTTATGTCAGGAGCACCGTTTCCATAATATGTGCCATCTGGTGCTTCCACAATAAGATCAAGATTATTCACAAGTGTAAGATTATTATCATCAGAAGTTTCAGCATATGGATAATCTGTCCATACAAGCGTTATTCGCACAGTTTCTGATGTACAAAGTATATCGTAACTTACATTCCAGGATTCACTGGAATTAAGAGAAACATAATCATAATATCTCATTACAACTGGAGAATCTGGATATATGGAGTTTGTAATATCAACACGTCCCCATCCCTGAGAATAATCATACCTCCCATCAATCTCCTGATAGTCTCCAGTTCCGTATTGTCCAGGGGTTATATTGTATGCACCGTTTATTATAGTGGCTTTTAGTAACGCAGCGCTTGGACTGGTGAGATTTTCAACTTCCGTATAATATTCTCTTACAAGTGCAGCAGCTCCTGCTGTAATTGGTGTAGACATACTGGTTCCACCCATATACAAGTAGTAACTGTTATCACTGACAACACCCCAACCAGTTCCACTTGCAACACTTGATATTGTAGATGCGATAAAAGTACCGGGGGCAACAACATCTGGTTTAATCCTTTCATCATTTGTTGGTCCACGACTGCTGAAAGCAGCAATTCCGTTGCTGTCATCTGCCATGTAATCATTAGATATTGGATATACAGGAAAAGAAGCATTCCATGCATGTCCCCAAGTTGTATAATCTCCTATTGAGAATTTGGATCCTCTATTATTCTCGGATGCGCCAACAGTGAGGCAATTCTTTGCAGTTGCCGGTGAGCAAAGGGAATCCTCATCTATTACACCATCTCTATCGGAATCAACTCCTTCATTTCCGGCTGAGAAAAGAATCAGCATATCCTGATGATCCCACATGAACTGATCTACCTGTTTAGAGTGTTCTGTATAAGTTCCATATTCATCAGAACCCCAACTATTAGTGTGTATTCTTGCTCCTTCATCATAGGCTTGCTGGAATAATTCTTCCAAACCACCATAGGGTAACTTCAATCCCTCAGAACCAGTTATTGTATTATAATAGCCGAGAGCCTGAAATACCAACTCGGCTTCTGGTGCCATTCCTGCATATAGCCCACCTGACTTGCTTCCATTTCCAAGAACCGAACCTGATACATGAGTTCCATGCCCTGAATAAAGATCCGCTTTTTCATTATCCCCTGCAATATCAAATATTGCAACTATTCTTCCACGAAGGTCAGCATGCATGGACTCATTGTTAACGCCAATATCAATTCCTGTGTCTGCAACAGCGACAGTCTGATTGGTACCCTTTAAGCCATATGCATCATGAACAACATCAGTAGTGATTATTTCAGCAGCAACATTATTGTGTATTGTTGGCTGGATATATTCTTCTATCCAACTGATTCCTGTAATTGTGGCTATATCATCAATCTGATCTTTTGATGCCTGTACACTGATAGTTTTTCTGTAACCTCCGAGGACCTCAATTCCAAAAGCTTCAAGTGATTCAACTGTTAGTGTGTATTCATCTTCAGAAAAGAGGGAAACATAATATCTCTGAGTTTCTTCCTTTTCAATAAACAAAAATTCTGTGTCTGTGTTGCCAGTAGTTATTTCGGGATCATATTTATATGATGACTTATATTCACCCACCCATTTGACAAAATCCAGTAATTGAACCTGGTTTTTGATACTTGAATTCATTTTTACAATAAAAGCATTATTTGGAACATAATCATATAGCTCTGCACCTTTTGAGCTGACATTATATTTCCATTCCTCTTTTACAAGGCCTGAAAACTGTACAATATAGTAGTTTGATGATCTATCTAAAAGAAGAGATGACATAGACTGAATCTCATTTTGACTTTCACCGGAATCTGTTGTGTTTACGTGTCCTGCTTTTAGAAGAAGCATATCGTCATTTGCCAGATCAGTGTTATTTATGCCTGCTGATACTGAAAATGGTGTTGACATGATAATCATGGCCAGGCAGATCAGAATCTTGTTTTTAGCGCACATAAACATCCTCAGCTATAATCAGAATAGGACGTTATTATTATAGAGACATATATATGTATTGCACTATAAAATAGATATGCATATTGAGAAAATAGATGAGTATTTAGAAAAAATAAGATTACTGCTTCCTATATAGGAAGCAGACAAGGCTTAGAATCAGACATGATATCAAGCCTGAAAGTGCATTCAAAGTATTTTCGGGTTCAGAGTCTTCTGCTGTGATATTTGATTCCAGTTCTTCATCGGCTGTTGAGAATTGAGAATCTACTGAATTCAGACTACTCTCAATTACCATGGATTCACCCATGATAACAAAAGATGAGAATCCCTGTGTACTTGCCTCAAAGTACAGATATTCATCGTCAGAACCTGTCTGTGTGGTTGAGAGTCTGCTCCAGCCACCATCATATCTTTCAAGAACAATGCTTCCCTCATCAATATTATTTTCCTCTATCCAGCTTCTTGGTACTTTGAACCCAATCACAGGATTAGCAATGTTATTTTCTGTTGCATATCCTACCTTACCAACCCAGATGTTTATGTTCTTGTAAATCTCTCCTGCAGGAAGAGAAGAAACAAATGTAGATTTATCATTCAGTACCTCTATTGTCACAGAGATAGTTCCTGAATTCTTCAGTGAATCATAGCTAACATACTGAATATCGTTGCCATCTCTGTAGAACTCAAAATTAACATTACCTGTTCCAACGAAAACGGAGCTTGCATCCTTTACTGCGATGTTCTCAAATTCTTCTCCAGTGGTACCGCCACCACCACCTCCGCCTCCACCACCACTGGAAGTGGAAGTAGAGGTTGTTGTAATGATTTGATTAGCAACTTCAACTGTTACTACGTATTCCTGGCTTGTTCCATCCACCGCAGTTACGTTATATACAACCGATTCTGTAAAATTCTGCGAAATTCCTGCCTCGGGGAACAAACTTTGTCCTGTATATTCTATTATAGGTACCAAAGCTGTAACATTTGTTCCATATGGTACTGTTAGAGTAATTGCCTTTGCTGTTTCATTAATCACGCCTTCAGCCGTAGGATCTGTGAACTTGAAACTGGTTATTTCCTTAGCATTGGCAGGAGCAATAGTAACAGTTACAGTATATTCCTGACTTGTTCCATCTGCTGCAGTTACATTATAAACAACAGATTCTGTGAAATCCTGTGAAACTCCGGAATCTGGGGAAATACTGGAACCGGCATGAATGATACTAGGGACAAGGGCAGTAACATCAGTTCCATTAGGGACTGTCATTGTCACTGTTTTTTCAGTTTCGTTTATATGTCCAATAGCAACAGGATCTGTAAACTCGAAACTGGTAATTGATTTAGCAGGATTCAGTGCCACAGTAACAGTTACTGTATAGTCCTGACTTGTGCCATCTGCTGCGGTAACGGTATAAACCACTGGACTACTGAAATCATCGGAAACTCCGGAACCTGAAGAGATGCTGGAACCAGTATGAACGATGGTAGGAACAAGGTCGGTAACATCGGTTCCATAAGGTACTGTGACTGTTATGGTCTTGATATCAGCATCAATTGTTCCGGTAACTGAAAGATCAGTAAACTCAAAACTGGTAATTGATTTAGAAGGGTTCAGTGCTATATTAACAGTTACAGTATATTCCTGACTTGTGCCATCTGCTGCAGTTACATTATAAACGACAGATTCTGTAAAATCCTGTGAAACTCCAGAACTTGGGGAAATGCTGGAACCGGTATGAACGATAGTAGGAACAAGATCTGTAACATCGGTTCCATAAGGTACTGTGGCTGTTATGGTCTTGATATCAGCATCAATTGTTCCGATAACTGAAAGGTCACTAAACTCGAAACTGGTAATTGATTTAGAAGGGTTCAGTGCCATATTAACAGTTACAGTATATTCCTGACTTGTGCCATCTGCTGCAGTTACATTATAAACAACAGATTCTGTAAAATCCTGTGAAACTCCAGAAATTGGGGAAATACTGGAGCCGGTATGAACGATACTAGGAACAAGATCGCTAACAACAGTTCCGTAAGGTACTGTGGCTGTTATGGTCTTGGTATCAGCATCAATTGTTCCGGTAACTGAAAGGTCACTAAACTCGAAACTGGTGATTTCTTTTGCAGGATTGAGTGCCACAGTAACAGTTACCGTATAGTCCTGACTTGTGCCATCTGCTGCTGTAACGGTATAAACTACTGGACTGCTGAAATCCTGTGAAATACCGGAACCGGGGGAAATACTGGAACCGGTATGAATTATAGTAGGAACAAGATCAGTAACATCGGTTCCATAAGGTACTGTGGCTGTTATGGTTTTGGCATCACCATCAATTGTTCCGGCAACTGAAAGGTCACTAAACTCGAAACTGGTGATTTCAGGAAGAACATTGAACTCCCACTCGTAAGAGAATTGCTGACCACTCACAGTTGAAGCAGTAATCGATACATTATGTCCTCCAGCCTGATAAGCATCAGAAGTATCATATTCGATCCTATATCCATCGGTTATAGTATTAGAAGTAAATGAAGTAACAGGGTTTTCATCGATTTTCATTTCTATGAAATTTTCGTCCACCCCACCTGGATGAACAACATCAGTAGATACTCCAGTTATGGAACTGGGAGCATAGGAACCGTTTGCAGGGAATTCATTGTTGTCACATGTGAAAGAGAATACAAGTGCAAAGGGCTGTGGCCCCTCCTGAACATCATACCCATCAACAGTTATTGTATAGTTCTCGTCGGATGTTGTCTCAATTTCAACCCCTTCTACATTATTTATGTGATCTTGGCCACCATTTCCATAATATAAATTTGATGAACTTGAGATTACCAGATCAAGGTCATTGTAAAGTGCCTTTGATGAAGGCAACGATGAAGGATAATCCGTCCATACAAGAGTTGCTCTTGCAGACAGACCACTTTCTATATAGTCATATTCATGAATCCATGATTTTGAATCAGAAAGTGCGACGTTATCAAAATATGCGATTACCTCAGGGTATTCCACAAGTATTGAGTTTTCGACATCAACACGTCCCCAACCTTGTGAATAGTCCGGTCTTCCAGATATCTCGTCGTTATTATTTTCGGTTCCATATTGACCAGGAGTCATATCATATGCGCCGTTAATCAACGTAGCTTTTATCAAAGCCGCACTTGGACTATTCAATTGTTCAACTTCAGTATAATATTCTCTAACAAGAGCTGCAGAACCCGAAACAAGTGGTGTAGACATACTTGTTCCACTTAAATATGCATAGTTAGTATTTGTAATTCCATAATCAAACATGGTAGCTAAACTGGAGCGTGTAGAAGCTACAAATGTTCCCGGAGCAACTAAGTCAGGTTTTATTCTATTGTCATCAGTGGGCCCTCTACTACTAAATGCAGCTAAACCACTGCTATTATCGGTTTGATAATCCATACTAATAGGACTTCCATAAGAAGTACCCCATACATATGTTATGATGTCCCTTTCATTTTCTGAAGCACCAACAGTAATACAATTCTTTGCTGTTGCCGGACTAGTTATTGAATTCTTATCTATCACTCCATCTCTATCAACATCAACACCCTCATTACCAGCAGCAAAGATGATTAGCATTTCAGGGTGATCCCACATAAATTGATCTACTTGCTGTGACCATTCCGTATATCCACCTATATTACTTGGATCTCCCCAACTATCACTATGTATATTTGCTCCGAGATTGTAGGCATCCTGAAACAGTACTTCCAAAGAGGGGATTCCAGACATTTTATCTGTGGAGTCTGTGTTCTTTTGCACAGCTTGAAACACAAGACTTGCTTCTGGTGCTATCCCTTTATATTGACCCGATGAGAGAGTTCCATCTCCAAGAATTGATCCTACAACATGCGTACCGTGTCCTGCATAATCTTCAGCTCCATCACCTGAGTAATCAATAATATCTACGACTCTTCCCCTTATATCTTCATGTATTGATTCATTAACACCTGTATCCAATCCAGTATCACATACAGCAACGATTTGTCCACTTCCGTTAAGTTTGAGATTGCTGTGTACAGGTTCTACATTCATTATTTCGGCAGCTACATCGTTGAAAAGAACAGGGTCTGAGTAGTTTTCAATCCAGTAGACTCCATTTATTGTTGCTATTTCATATATTTTGTATTCAGGGATTTCTACTTTTAGAAGGGGATCATAGCTATTGATGATGGTTCCATTTATTGAATTGATTTCCTCTGCAATCCTTGTGATATTCTCAGAGTCAAAAATAATGACTGATAAATTTATTTTATTATCGACTATTTCGCTTGAACTCAAAGATATTATATTACTATAATTTTCTATAGCAGGATCAATTTTATATTCAGGTAAATAATCACCTATCCAATATACAAAATCGAAAGATTCCACTAGATATTTTTCAGTCTCATCCATCCGTAACAAATAAGCATTATTTGGGATATAATCAAAAAATTCAGCACCTACATATTTTATTTCGTTTTTCCACTGTTCTGTAACATGCCCATTAAATTGCACAATGTAATATCTTTCGGAACTATCCAATGTCTCTGAGACAGAAGACGTTTGTATCATATTCTGCTCAGATGCGTTCTGATCTATTTGATTATCAGTATCAATATTGCCCGCTTTCAAAAAAATTGTGTTGTCATTATTTGCCGAAGCAAGAGGTGCAAAAAACAATAAAATTATGAAGATGAATGCAATTTTTTTCCTATTCGTCATGTATTCATTTCCTGTTTTTGTGCTGGGTATAAAATAACAATCGCAGAAATATTTTCGAGATATATGTAAGTGATAAATATATTCAACCTAACTTCTATATAAAATTAGATGACTATTTAAAAAATAGTATATTAGTGATAAATATATAACCTGCGTGCGGCACTGCAGACATAGAACATAAAATAAGAGACACTTCTTAAAGCGCCATGGACATCTTCATGAAATCATAATCAAAAGACATTTTAAATCTGCCACACAGATAGCAGAAATATTAGTTAGCACAAAAAGAAACAATACATTTAATAATAATGAAATTACTTTTGTATGTTACATGTTATCCCCCGATAATGTGTAAGAACACTCTCGAACTTGCTTGGCGGCTACAGAGAAGTGTTTACGGATACATTGTTTTTTAAGATCACATGAACATAACCTTGTTATTAGTTCATGCTTAATGCGCTGGCTGGAACTCTAAAATAGGAATATATTTTATTGAACCACCCATACTATTATTATTTAATTGTATATACTAAGTAACTAAGTGTATAATTCAAACATATATACTCCTTTTTACTAATAGTAATTTGTATATACATATGTAAATACTAGTAGTAAAGAATCATATAAAATAAAGGCACTTTTCAGGAAAAGTGCCAATTTCTAGTTTAGAATTGCCTCCTCATCCAGAATCCTATATATAAATCCAAGCGCCCCCAGAACAAATACAGAAGCAAGGATATCAGAACTTGAGAATGACGGATTCATACTATTGTCGTTGTTTACAGTATCCTGCACTGGTGTGCCGTAGTCTGTTTCTGAACCCGCAGCAACACAGGTTAGTGCTGCCATCAATAATATGCTAAGTACTAATATCGATTTTATTTTTATTTGCATGTTATCCCCCGATAACGTTTGATGACACTCCCTATTCTTGCTTGGCGGCTTTTTGGGAGTGTCTTATTTTCTCTGGTCTTATACCCTGTTTAATTATTAATTAAAAAAACAGGTGCAGAAGCACCTAAAACGGTTTCATATTTTCCTCCTCTTCCAGAATCCCAGATATATGGCTCCAACGGCTCCCAATACGAATACTGATGCAACGACATCTGAACTAGAGAATGAGAGACTGCTTGTAGTGTCTGCATTATTCACCGATTCAGGAGTCATCTCATAACCTTCTACATAGTCATCCGGCGTGGATTTTGAGCCTTCCTCTAAAGGCTGTACTGTATCTATTCCAGCACCACCTGATTCAGATGTTGAGCTCTGGTTGGCTGCTGCTTCAGCAAGCATTGCTCTTTGGATAGAATTTAGAGAATCATCTTTTGTTTTTACTGAAGTGATATCAGTCTGTTGCACCTGAGTGTCTTCCCTGAAGGTAGCCTCATACATCGCTTTCTTGTATGCTTCCTGCATTTCAAGACTGACTCCTGCTGCCTGCATCTGACCCTGTACAAAGTCATCAAGCAGTGCATTTCCACAAGTGTGATGGCAGCATGTAACTCCATAATCAACTACTGATTCAACATAGCGCTTGATAATGTCATTCAAGATGGCATCTGAAGGATCCCAGTTTCCTTTAAGGGCTGTGTTAGCCATAGTTGCAAGTGCAGCATTATATGCGTATGGATTATTCGCCTGCATCCAGTTGCTGAGCTCTGCATCATTAATGTATGTATCATATACGCTATTCCATACATCATCACTGATAATGTCTGGATTGAGTGCTTCCCATCCCCAGAGATTATCAATGAACTCTGACATTTCACGTGCACCTTCAAAGCCACTTAACTGCATTCCTGCTATCCATGATGGATTCAGGTACCTTGCGTAAAGTTCGTTTGTGAGGTATGTCTGAAGTGTCTGTATTTCTGCATCATTGAGATACCGCAGGTTCACTACATAGGTATCCGGGTCGGTGCCACTAATATATTTAATAGCATTGTACAGTCCACCCATGTACTGGTAGAAGTCATCCGTATCAAGAGAACCATAAGTACTGGAACTTCTGCTGTGGAATATTGCTGCAGTTCCGTTTAGGTTGTTCTCAAAGACAGCTGTATTGTCTATTTCAACAACACGACCGGTCTGCTGCTTGATGTATTCGGCTATTGTCTGACCCGTGATATTTTCTCCATAGATGTAGCACATCTTGTTTATGTAGAGCTCTGCAAGTTCAGATGTATTTTCCCATGTATCACTGGAATCCACTGCGTTTGCCATTCCGGTTCCATAAGCATCTGGCGCAGGTCCGAATATCCTGAACTGAGCAACATCAAGGGATAATGTCTCATTTTCTATGGATTCATCGAAAATGAGTTTTAGTTCATCAGCGCTCTGTTTAACATAGTTTGGACAATCTGCAGTTTCTTCCTGCTCATAAGCAAGCCTTACAGCCCGATCAAGAAGTACAATCTTTCCAGGGAAAGTATCCCTGTAAAGACCTGATATCTGTACAACCACATCAATACGTGGTCTTCCCAAATCAGACGAATTTATCGCAGTTATTCCTGCAACTTCTCCGTCGTCCCATTCCGGCTTTATACCCATCAGGTAGAGTATCTGTGCTTCCATTACTCCTTCATGACGTGTGGTTTCACCAGCCCAGAGTATATATCCTACTTTTGTAGGGTATTCTCCGTTTTCAGCATAGTATTCTGCAAGCCATTTGTCGATAAGCTCTACAGCATTGTCCCATGCCTCTTCTGAAGGTATAAGATTTTCATCAAAGGAATAGAAATTTCTTCCGGATGGCAGTGTCCCTGGTTTCTGCACAGGATCTCCACCAAGGTTTCCTTCGATGTATTCACCATCCATCGCATTCAGAACCTGCTGCACTTCGTTATCAGCTTCTCCAAGTAATTCAGCATATTTAATGGATGTATTTAATTTTTCATCAATTTCAGCCACGGAGGTTCCAAGTATCTGAAGCTGGGCATCTGTTGTGGGCATGTTCTCAAGTAATACAAGAGTTAACAGGTCTGTTGATGCACTATCAGATGTATTGTGCATTTCAACAAGTTCTGAAAAATTATTACCCAGCATGGAGTTGACCATTCCCACAAGTTCGTCACCTTCAGGAGCTTCACCAAGTACATGCAGTCCATATGGCATTGACAGGCTCTTAAGTTCTATAAGTACATCATCCACTTCTTCAAGGAAATCATCAATTGTGTCGTCATTTTCTGCCAGGCTCATATTTACCTGCTCATCAAGTCCGAGCGCAATTGTGAGGTTTACAATATCATCGAAGTGAGCCTTTTTGTATTCATCTTCTGAAACATATGTCTTGTATATTGTGATTTCACTGCTGAGTGTTGCATAATCACCATACAGACCGGCGGATATTACAGGAGGTATAAGGTGATCAATGATTACCGCATTACCTCTGCGTTTTGCCTGTATTCCTTCTCCCAGTCCATCCATTACATATGGATAGATCACAGGTATATCACCAACCATAAGTGCGGGCCACTCTTCACTCAGAAGACCAAATTCCTTTCCAGGAAGCCATTCAACAGTTCCATGTCTTCCCATGTTGACCATTACATCTGCATCGAATTCATGTTGCAACCAGAGATAGAACGCAATATACTGGTGATGTGGTGCCAGTTCTGTGTCATGGTAGAGAACTTCATTGTCCTGTAACCAGCCTCTTGTTGGCTGTGGTGCAAGTATCACATTGTCACTGATATTTATCTTTGGGATCACGATGAATTTATCACCATTTTCATCGGTGTAAACCATTATCTCTCCTGGTGCTTCACCCCATGTTTCAGTAACTTCTTCCCTTCTTTCATCCGGAAGTTCGTTAAACCATGAAAGATAGGTGCTTTCAGGAATAAGTTCAACTTCACCGGTTTCTACAAGTGCTTCAAGTTCTCCCGGTGCCCATGTTCCAACATTTCTTCCCTGATAGGTAATAAGATCAACAAGTTCGGTCTTGTTCGGAATCATGCTACTGTCTATATCATATCCTTCAGCTTCCATTCCTTCAAGAAGGTTTACGATACTTGGCATGACCTCAAGATATGATGCGCCTATGTTGTCTTTTCCACCGCCGTGGTTGTAGTAGATAATTACAACTTTCTTATCAGATTCATCCTCCAGCCCTAGATTTGCCTGTGCAATAGCACGATCTGTGAGCCAGTCAATCTGTTCATCCACGGCAATATATGCAGTAGTGTTGGCAACCTGTATTGTTTCTGTAGCTCCAATCATAATCGGATCAATAAGTCCGTATGATTCAGGTCTGTAGATCCTGTCCATCCTTGCAATAGCAAGTGGTGTGCTTGAATTTGCCCATTCTGAAGCATTCATGCTCGGGTTGAGAATGGCATCTATAACAGGTACATTCATTTCTTCAAGATCAAAGTAATTTCCACGGTAATTGAACGAAACAACAGCATCTACTTTTGTTTCTTCACTGTAGTTAAAATATGAATCAATGGATGTATCAGGGTCTCCGAAACAAGCTATCACATTTGCTCCTTTTTCCTCAAAGCTTGCTATTAGCTTGTCTACAGCATCGATATCATCAAGATAGTATGAACGGTAGAATGTTATGCCTATAGTTGGAGCATTTTCATCGAATGCATGACCATCTGTCCTGCTAGCATACCACTCAAAGTATTCTTCGGTATCAAGCATCATGTATTCAGGAACTTTATCTGCTATTGCAGAGTGGTATATGGCCGATGACACATAGTCAGCAGCTTCAACGGTAAGATCCTCACGTCCGTAATATTCCTTTGCCAGATAAAACATGAGATTGTCAAGGTTTGTGTCATCGATTGCAGTTCCTGTCCAGTATTCATATAGATGGGCTTTGAATTCTTCAGTATCGTTACCAAAGCTTGAAGGGATTGCATAATCACTTTCTGGCAGATCCGTGTTTTTACCGATAACGACTGCTCCATTGTCTATAGCAAATTGGACCTGTTCCTCAAATTCAGAAGCTGTCTGCGTAACCATCACAATATAGATAATATCCGTATGGTTGAAATCGATATCATCTGGCAGGTCATCAGTAATATAGTAGCTAGCTGCGATATTATATGTTGAATTTGAGTTAATTCTCTGAGCAAAATTGGCAAGCTGTGTCTTATATGATGAGTATCCCGTTATAAAGGAGACATTCAGATGAGGTTCATTGGACACTGCAACTGTGCGCTTTCTCATGAGTATAACGTCACTGAGCTTGTCATCCAGGTTCTTTCCAATGGTCTTACCAGATATTGTTGTTCTGTCAAGCAATGCAAATATAGCATCGTGGTCAATAGTCTCATAGTTCTTTCTCATTGAGAGGTTGCCAACATCAACTGGCTGAGCATACTCTACTGTGACATCTGTGACATTCGTAAGCCACATGCCTGGTGCCATTGCTGTACTCCAGTTCACGGCTGACACTGTATATTCCCCATTTCTGATACCTGTGAACAGGAATTCACCATCCTCATTACATGTTGTATTAGCAACATACTCTCCGAACTGGTTGGTGAGTAACACAGTGGATACCTTGTTATCCAGGTTCTTTCCGATAGTCTTACCTGAGATGTTGGTTTCATTCAACATTGAAAGAATTGCATCGTGGTCAATAGTCTCATAGTTCTTTCTCATTGAGAGGTTGCCAACATCAACTGGCTGAGCATACTCTACTGTGACATCTGTGACATTCGTAAGCCACATGCCTGGTGCCATTGCTGTACTCCAATTCACGGCTGACACTGTATATTCCCCATTTCTGATACCTGTGAACAGGAATTCACCATCCTCATTACATGTTGTATTAGCAACATACTCTCCGAACTGGTTGGTGAGTAACACAGTGGATATCTTATTATCCAGATTCTTTCCGATCGTCTTACCTGAGATGCTGGTATTATTCAACATTGAGAGGATATCATCGTGGTCAATAGTCTCATAGTTCTTTCTCATTGAGAGATTGCCAACATCAACCGGTAGTCCATCCTCCACGGTGACATCTGTGACATTTGTAAGCCACATACCTGGTGCCATTGCTGTACTCCAGTTAATAGCTGCAATCCTGTATTCGCCATTAGGCACATCTGCAAAACTGAACTCTCCTAGATTGTTACAACTGGTGCTAAGGAAAAACTCGTATACCGATCCATAGCTGTCACTGGAATTGCTGGATGCATTGACAGTGATGAAATCTGACTTTATCTCCGCGTCGCTACCAGCCGTGTTTGTTACAGTAAGCTCTACAGTAAAAGTTCCATCACTAAGATATGTATGTGATGGATTCTGATCGGTTGAGTTACTTCCGTCACCGAAATCCCAGAACCATGATTCTGCATTTGATGACTCATCTGTGAATTGTACTGATAATGGATTTTCACCTGAAGTCTGGTTTGCTGAAAAATCTGCAACTGGGAGTGATTGAACTAATCTGTGTTCAAGCAATAAGATAGTACATGCCTTATTGAACTCTCTGTTCATTCCAGAGGAGTAATAGTAAGCGCGGCCCGAAATATCTGAGAGGCTCAAAAGTGAACAGATCTTTTTGTATTCTGTGAGGTCACTACTGTCAAGTGAAATATCAAAATCCGAAACATCATTGTTGTTGACTGTAACAGGTATTTGTTCCTTATAGTAGATCAGACCACTTTTAGAACTATTGGTTTCGTTGACAGCAATTAGTGTGTAATTGCCATTTGGAACGTCAGTAAACAGATAATTACCAGAACTGTCACTGGTTGTATTTTTAACCAGTTCCTGTGTTACTGGATTAAGCATCACAATAGTACATGCCTTATTGAACTCTCTGTTCATTCCAGAGGAGTAATAGTAAGCACGGCCGGAGATGTTTGAGCGGACCAAAAGTGAACAGATATCTTCGTATTCTGTGAGATCACTACTGTCAAGTGAAATATCAAAATCGGAAAGATCACTGTTGTTAACTGAAACGTCTATTTCTTTCTTATAGTAAATTAGACCACTTTTAGAACTATTGGTTTCGTTGACAGCAATTAGTGTGTAATTACCGTTTGGAATGCCAGTAAATAGATAATTACCAAGGGAATCACTGGTGGTACTGAGGAATAACTTGAATGTCGTATCATAATTTGGTATAATGATGGGGTCGGGTAGTTGAACTATAATCAGGTCCGTCTTTGTCTCTACATCGCTACCTTCTGAATTTGTTACCGTAAGTTCTACAGTAAAAGTACCCTCGCTAAGATAAGTATGCGATGGATTCTTATCGGTTGAATTGCTTCCATCACCAAAATCCCAGAACCATGATTCAGCATTTAATGACTGATCTGTGAACTGAATTGATAATGGAGTTTCTCCTGAGGTCTTGTCTATTGAAAAACCGGCTATCGGGAGAAGATATATAGATTTTGGCTTAAGGAGTACAATAGTACATGCCTTATTGAACTCTCTGTTCATTCCAGAGGAGTAATAGTAAGCACGGCCGGAAATGTCTGAGAGGCTCAAAAGTGAACAGATCTCTTTGTATTCTGTGAGGTCACTACTATCAAGTGAGAGATCAAAATCGGAAAGATCACTGTTGTTGACTGTAACAGGTATTTGTTCCTTATAGTAGATTAGACCACTCTTGGAACTATTGGTTTCGTTGACAGCAATTAGTGTGTAATTGCCATTTGGAACGTCAGTAAACAGATAATTACCAAGGGAATCACTGGTTGTATTTTTCACCAGTTCCTGTGTCACTGGATCAAGCATTACGATAGTACATGCCTTATTGAACTCTCTGTTCATTCCAGAGGAGTAATAGTAAGCACGGCCGGAAATGTTTGAGTGGTCCAAAAGCGAACAGATATCTTCGTATTCTGTGAGGTCACTACTGTCAAGTGAAATATCAAAATCCGAAACATCATTGTTGTTAACTGAAACGTCTATTTCTTTCTTATAGTAAATTAGACCACTTTTGGAACTATTGGTTTCGTTGACAGCAATTAGTGTGTAATTACCATTTGGAATGTCAGTTAACAGATAATTACCAGAACTGTCACTGGTTGTATTTTTAACCAGTTCCTGTGTTACTGGATCAAGCATTACGATAGTACATGCCTTATTGAACTCTCTGTTCATTCCAGAGGAGTAATAGTAAGCACGGCCGGAAATGTTTGAGCGATCCAAAAGTGAACAGATATCTTCATATTCTGTGAGGTCACTACTATCAAGTGAGAGATCAAAATCGGAAAGATCGCTGTTGTTAACTGAAACGACTATTTCTTTCTTATAGTAAATTAGACCACTTTTAGAACTATTGGTTTCGTTGACAGCAATTAGTGTGTAATTACCATTTGAGATGTCTTCAAAAATAAAGTTACCATTACTATTTGATTCTATGTTTGATACAAGCTCGAACTGACTCAAATCCAATGCCATTGCATTAGCTGAGAGCATAACTATACATAAAAGAAAGACCAAAAATGTCTTTCCTACGATTTTAAACCAATTCCTATCTTTTACTATCATATCGACCACCATCTTGTATGTTCAATTTATTTTGTGTATACCACCCATGTTACACCTAAATAAATAATATTTAAGTTAAAACCACCCTACTTGATTTAATATAAGAAAAAAATTAACCGGAAGTAGTAGTTTCTACCTCCTCTTCACCAGCATCCTCTTCTTCAGGTACGTAAACAACTCTTCCGTCAGCAAGTTTGTAGGCAGTTCCCAGTGCTTCACCCTGACCACCACCAATCTGATCGGTCATATTCAAAACTTCGATGGGTTTACCTTCTTCCTTAATGATAATCTGCATATCCTTCTGACCAGGGTTTTTCACAAGAGTAATATCCTCTGTAGGACTGAGAAGTTCAGGCATCTGGTAGGACATAACAAGTGCCACAAGTAATGCAACTGAGAAAACCATGGCAATATCAAAAAGGTTGGCAACCCCTGTAAGAGGGTTCTGTTCATCCTCATTATTAATGAGTCCTGTTCGTCTGTGTCGCCTTGCACTTCTCTTGGTCACTCCTCAACCTCCAGCGTGTCAAGGATATAATCTATATCAGCCATATCCTGCCAGTACCATCTTTTCCTGATCTGGGTGAGAACATAACCAATAGTTCCTGCAAAAAGTCCGATAACGGTTGTAGCGAAAGCAATCATAAGATTGTTTGCAAGCTGGACAATATCACCCTGTGAAAGACCGATAAGTGCCGGACCCAGCGGGATAAGTGTACCCATAAGACCAAGCATTGGTGAGATTGTTGCAACGATCCTGGTCTGTTCCAGCCTCTTTGCCATCCTGATCTCATATTCCTGAGAAAGCCATTCAATGGCTGGAAGCATGTTCTTTTCAAGATGACCAGCTGCAGATTCTGCAAAGCTCATGACCATAAAGTTCTGCTTGAGATTGCGAAGTGACTTTGCAGCTTTTTCAAATTCCTGAGAACTGATCTGTTCTCTGACAGCATTGCAGCAAAGTTCAAGGTTTTCAATATCTCTGTGCCTTTTTGCATATTCTGAGAGGAATTCCCCTATGAGCATCAAAGAAAATACCACAAGTAATATGAGAATAATAATTACCGGGTACAGCAATGATGCTGAAAATGTATATAATATACCAAACAACGAAGAAGTTGCATCCATTTTTATTGACCTCTTATGCTATTGAGCGCATAGCCCCCAATAATGAATATTGATAATACCAACAGCGGAACTATATCGAAATCGCCACCACAGTCCATTACCATGCTGAGTTTCTTTGCCTTGATGTAAGCGGGAACTATCATTGCTCCGAGAAGATAGAATAACCCGAGGAACATCATTGCAGTTCCAAGATCCTCAGGTGTGCGTTTCATTTTCCTGAAGACAAATGTTGATGATATTACTGAAATGAAGAATACAAGTCCTACAAGAATCCCGACCTTCCATCCGCTTACTTCAAGGGTTGAAGCAAGTATCATGCAGGATACAAAAAGAGCTGTAAGACATACAGGACAGGGAACTGAAATTACAAGGAATGTCTTTTTTGAGACATCATGTCCACAGTTCCATTTTTTCTGCGTGTAGACGCCTGCAGCAATAAGAAGCAGTGCAATGAATACATGTAATGTCATTCCAAGATTAGAGATTTTTTCAAGATATGACTGGTCTACCATTTCCACAAGGCTTCCAAGTATGACGGAGATAAGAAAATAACCACTTGCAAGTATCAGTACATCTTTTTTCTTTACAGTCGAAAAGCCACACCCTACTCCGGTCTTTAGTCCGAAGATAGAGATGCCTATCAGTATGCCGATCACGGCTGCATATACGTAGCTCATAATATCCCCCTACTAATTGATAGTATGTATCAACAACAACCTAAGTATCCAAAATTATTCAATAAATTGTATCTACAATTCATTCATGGAACTTATTGTTATAATTACTGTTGTTTGTTTAAAGACTAATATATGCAAACATAGTACATATTATTAAACCTTTCGGATTGCCCCCTATGAAAAAAGAGAATCAAGAGATACAAAAATTCACGACGTACCACCGGAGCATGTATAATAAAAATATAATAAATTGTTACGAATTAAATAACTCAAAATCAGCTAGCTCTACCCGGATCAAAGCAAGATAGAAATTAGCATAAAACGATATCTGCAAAATATATATATATAATACTGAACCGGAAAATGCTTTCAGATACACAGCAATTATACAGCATATCAAAAAGTAGAAAAGAAAACAAAAAAAGGCAACCCTATGGGTTGCAAAAAAGTAGATTATTTCTTGAACTCGGTGTATCCACACTTTCCGCATGCACGTCTGTCCTTGTGCTCTGAGAGGAAAACTCCCTCTCCACAGCGTGGGCAGGACTGGTGTGTGCGCTCGATGGAATCGCCGTTTACCTTATAGTAGTCTTTTGCTGCCATTATTATTCCTCTGCGGCCTCATCTTCAGCAACTTCTGGCTCCGGGAGCTTGTTCCTTTCAAGAACATATGCTTCCTCGATCTGATTCATGCGAGCTGCATCTTCATAGATCTTGATATATGCCTCAACTTCCTGCTTACCGAACTCGTTGTTCATCTTCTGTACGATAACAAGTTCCAGTGGTGCATTGAGCATAGCTGCTATTTTAGCTTTAACATCGTTCCTTGATGGTGTTGCACCATCAAATGTAACTGCAAGGTTTAATTCACGCCTGTTAAGGAGTGCATTATTTTTCTCTTTAATGATTTTGATGTCCATTCAGTTTCCTCCGAATAGTTTCTATATCCTGATTACAGAAGTTCTGTTCGTCAAGTATTGCCGTTAACAGATCCTCCATTTGTTCCTTCTTATCTGATGTTATCTTAACAAGTACGACACCTTCATCCGGCTGTCCGTAAAGGACAGCTGAACCTTCCGGTGCCATAAGAATTGCAGGTACAGCCGCAAGGTCCTCCTCGCCGCGCACAAATATCCTGACATTTTCATCTGATTTCAGCGCATTTCCTACAGCATCTATCAGATCTTCGGTTATGACCCCTGCTGGATTGTCAACGGATATTTCGGTGAACCCCTTATGCTTGGTACCCACCACGACCCGATCTGAAGCCGGACCGCGTTTTGTTCGGTCATCCACTATAAGGATGTCCGGAATAATTCCATGATTGAGCAAGTGGAAGGTAGTAACATCACCCACGGATATAAGTTTTGTGGGACTACCAAGATCCACTGAAAGTTTTTCAATGGTATCGGCACCTTTTCCTCTGTAAAGATGTCCGAATATTTCCCGAAAACGTGGACGCAGTGTCTCGGGCAAAGTAAGCTCAAGGCCCAATTAGCGCACCTTCAACGCATATCTGTCCGGGACCTTCACATCAATTTTCTTTGCAATTTCCGAGCGTTCCGGATCGATGATAATTACCATACCGCTCCAATCAGCACTGAGATTACTTGAACCGCAAATGGGACATGTCTGCCCATTAATGATCCTGTGGCATTCCCTACAAACCTGTTCACTCATCTAAAGCACTCCGGTTTTGTTTACTCTTCTTTCTCAGCGGAAGGCCTTCTGGCCTCTTCCAGCCATTCGAACTTACCCAGGGAATGCTGACGCATTGTCAGTCCTATCTTGCTTTCCCTTGGCTCTCTTTCATTGATGCTTACAGCAACGATACGTGCCCTGACCCTGTCACCCTCTGAAAGTGACCTGCCACCATTCTTGCTGACAAGTCTGCCGTTCTTTCCATCGTATGACATGAAATCATCAGTTACCTGACTTACGTGCAGGAGTCCATCCATAGCCCCGATACTCACAAAGGCACCAAAGTCAACCGTCTCGACAACTTCTCCCTCAATAACTTCCTGGATAGTTGGTACAAAGACAATTGCATCAAAGTTCACATCGTAGTATACAGCACCGTCACCAACAAGAATATGACCTTCACCAACCTCATTGATCTGTGTGATGGCAACGATAGCACCAATTTCCTTGTCTATTCTGCCCTCCAGCTTGTGCTTCAGGGCATTCTTGACATTCTCGTTAACATCCTTGCCTAAAAGATCGGGCGCAACACGAATAGTATCGGCAAGCTTCATCTTTTTGTACATATGAAAAACTCCAATAATCCTGTATAATTATATAACAACTTATATGATTTTAAACTGATCTATTACGACCTATGATACAATCTCAAGCCTGTTCTTCTGACGCAGGCAGATCACCGGGATATTTTTTTCTTCAAGCCTTCTTCTGAGACCTATATCATTGGTAAGAACAGCTGCTTGAAGTTTCATGGCCAGTTCCAGAATAACATCATCTGCATATCCGTCCATATGGACGGTTTCGCATCTTTCTGCCATCGATCTGGCAACCTTCGCTGCAATCCTGTCCTGTCCTTTGAGATTTTTGATCAGGTTGTCCAGTTCAGTGATAACAGCTGTGGGAACGACATGAATATCGAATCCAAGTCGTTTCAGCTCTTCAAATATATCGACTTTGAACTGGACAGGTATCATTAATGCGTTCGTATCAATAATTACCTTCAATCCTTGATAACTCCTACACCAATCAGTCTCCAGCGTGATCCCACACGTCTGCTTATAGCAACCATGGAATCCCCTTCAGCACAAACAGGCCTTTTCAACTTGACCTCTGCAATATCCTTACGTGCACTGGTGACAACACCAACAGTCGTTGCCGTACCTACATTCAGCATCAGTGGTTCACTTGTCTTTATAGGTCCGATAACTTCCTCATCGGAAACACCTACAACTCTCTCAAGCAAGTGAAGCTCGAGTTTGAGATCATCGCGTGTTGGTGGCAAAGTTCCGGGAATACCTGCTACCTGCCCTGTAAGTGAATCACTCTTTGTGAGTGACGGGTCAAGAGTAGTACCGACTGCAAGCAGTCCTCCTGGAGTTGCCTCTTCAACGTTTTCCTTTCCGGCAACTATCATGGAGACCTTGGTGACAATTGGTTCCCACCTCGTCATACCATCACTCTCAACCTTTCTTCCCGGCTTGACTTCAAGTTCATCACCAGGATGCAGCATTCCTTCTGTAAGTGTACCGCCGATAACACCACCAGTAATCTTCTTGATCGGTGTACCTGGCTTGTTGATATCGAATGATCTTGCAATAAGCATGTGAGGTGGTTTGTCGATCTTATGAACTGGTGTTGGGATCTTCTCTTCCATTGTCATGATAAGAGCATCAACATTTATGTTCTGTTGTGCGGATATTGGCACGATCGGCGCACCCTCTGCAACAGTTCCCTTAACAAACTCCTTAATCTGATGATAGTGCTCAATGACCTTTTCCTTTGGTACAAGGTCAATCTTATTCTGGACAATCACAATATTCTCGATACCAATGATATTCAGTGCCATCAGGTGTTCTTTTGTCTGTGGCTGTGGGCATGTTTCATTTGCCGCAATAACAAGAATGGCACCGTCCATGATAGCTGCACCGGACAGCATGGTCGCCATCAGTGTTTCGTGACCCGGAGCATCTACAAAGGACACGGTCCTGAGCTCTTCTGATGGTTCACCGCATACTGGACAGGTCTTTTCTACTGTATAACACTGAGGTTCCGGACAATTTGGACACTTCCTGAAAGTAGTGTCTGCATAGCCCAGTCTGATAGATATTCCACGCTTCATCTCTTCGCTATGCGTATCTGTCCATACTCCTGACAGCGCGCTGACAAGTGTGGTTTTTCCATGGTCGACATGTCCTACCATGCCGATATTAACACAAGGTTGACTCAATTTTTGATTTCCCTCCCGGTTGGGCAATATTCTAAAAGTGTAATGATTTCAGTATAAGTTTTAACGGATTACCTGTTTAGATTTGTGGTCTATCATTCGATTAATCATATTTAAATGATTTCGAACAGACCAGAAAATGCAATATACCTGTTGGTATGGCAAACCATGCCCTATTCTTTTAATAATGTATATAATTTACTATAAGCAGAATATAAAAAAGGAGAATGCTGACATGAGATCAGATTATGGATTTCATGGCATCATTTATAATCTCATCTCTCTGAAAGATCTTCTCAATCTTTATACCCTGATTGCTTATTTTGTAGTTTAAAGGCTCCAGCGTAAGATAAGTGCATCTCATTTTAGGAATATACATTTGCCTCATTCCTTTACCTGTCACACTATCCTTGATAACACCCAATTCTATATTACCAAAAGAAGTATGCTGTGCGATTGCAAGTTTCTGTCCGCTTTCTTCCTGACCTATCAAAAAAAGAGTTGTACATTTCTTATCAAAAAGGATATCATTTATAGTAAAAAACTTATCCGCAAACTCTTCCATATCATGATAGAGAGAGAGCATGTCCAGATTATCGATAACCACAATCTCCGTGTCATCCGGAATATCCTGAACACTCTGTACACAGTCCTTTTCCAGGAATCCTATTCCACTACCATGTCTTGCAGCATTGTAGATCTTGTTTGTCCTGGTCTCAAAAGATTTGTTTATTTGAAGAGTTCCTTTTTCTATGCACGAACTGAAATCAATTCCAATGCTCAAAGCCTGTTCAAGAAAACTTTCTACATTGACCTGAGTAAGCATGAGTACGCATTTTTTCCCATCCTTACATGACCTGTAAAGGAAATGGGTTGCAAGAATACTTTTTCCAGAGCCAGGAGGACCACTCACCAGGATACCCTGTTGTGCAGGATAACCGCCTTCCAGAATTTCGTCCAGTTCTTGTATCCCCGTAGGAACTCTGTTGATCTGCATGTGATATTATTTATGCATATAATTATATAAAAAGACTATTATTGCATGCGCGATATTATTTTCTTGCAAGTAATAAATAAAATATAAATCCGGCCGTTGGAGCCGGAAAACTGTCAGGACAAAACCTGACAGGCTTAAAAGATGAAATTATGTAATAATCTTGTCAAGCTGGTCAGTTTCAATTGCCCTTCTGATCTCAAAGGCAACACGGCGACCTGTGCTCATTGGATTTCTCCATGTGGTGTTTCCGTATGGGTGACCAACTGACATGTGAACATTTGTTCCGCCGCCAACACGTGGTGCCACATCATATATGTAGAAGTTAAGATCTTTGTCAACACATGTCTGCAGACAGAAAGGACCAATTACTCCAGGGTCATAGTGCTTCTTTGCAGCATCTATGTATTTCTGGGAAAGCTCGAAGACCTTCTCAAGAAGAGATTCCCTGAGGGTTGCAGAGTTGTGACCGCATACTGTGTACTCAGGTGTGAGCTGGTGTTCTGCAAGTGTCATCTGCTGTGGAGCAGGAAGACGTACGTGTCCGTCAAGACTTGTTTCAAAGCGCCAGTCAATACCAAGAATCTCAAGTTTGCTCATTTCAGATTCAACTGGTGAGTAGAACATGTCAAAGTTGAAAACAGGACCAATTACATAACGCTCAATTCTTGCGTTGTCAAGTGCATCCTGTGTGATTACACCCTGTTTGAGCAGAGACTGTGCCTTCTGCCGATATTCCTCATAGGTTCCTGCTGTGAAGAAACCTCTTTCAAGCTTCTTGACTGCATGAGGAAGCTTTACCATTACAAGCTCCTCAATGTCCTGCGGATCGTTGATCCTTTCCGGGAATGGCAAACCTGCCTTCTCAAGAAGCCAGTAGTAGTCACGGTCCATACCTCTCTCTTCACTGCGAAGCATATTCCTGCTTCCAACAAGAGGGACTTTAAAATCGTTCTCTACTTCGTCAATACCACAGTATGATGTGAATGAACGGTTAGGAATGAAAAGAACGTTCTCTTCTACGAGTTTCTTCTGGACATCTGCACTTGTGGTTTCGCTGAACTTATTCAACATTATGTGTTCATCAACAATGCCACGGACAACCTTGCCATTGCTGTCTCTCTGTGACTTGAAATATTCTGTGTAGGTTTTTTCACGACCCTGCTGGCAAACAGCAAAAGTCCTGAAATCTTCTTCAATTGCACCGTCAAAGATATCAAGTGCTGAATGTGACGCCACAGCACCGATCTTGGCCTTATCTAAATCATAATCTTCGATGATCTCTGCGATCTCTTTTCTGTCTATCATTATTTACCCTCGGTTTTGCCCAGACATTGTATTTACTCTTAATAAACCTGTTTACGTTTGTAGCATATGAATGAATAATTTAAGTTCAAACCCCGCTTACCATGTAGATAACCAGTGGTGTTACGAAAGTCTCTATCACTGCTGCAAGGAATACTAAAGGCAATATCCAGTGGAAATAAAATTTGAGACTTCGCACTAGTTCTGCTTTTAGATGTACTTCTTTTCCGGCAAGATATCTAATTGATTGATGTCCTAGTTTAAATCCAATAGCTGCTGATGTCAGAAACATTGGTATTTCTATAATCCCATGTGGGATCAGTCCGGCTGCAATAAACAGGAATCCGTTTTCACTTGCCTGGAGATGAGTAAAAAAGCCAATTACTATGCCATTCTCAAGTAGAATGATAAGAGGCACCAGGCCAAAAATACTTCCAATTATTATGGATGCAAGCATTACACTGGCATTGCGGGCAAATATAAACAGCATAATCTGGAAGGAATTCATGCCTTCCAGCTTCGCAACAGTGTCTTCGAGCATTGAAAGAAAAGTTGTTGCATATTCAGGATAAAAAACATAGGCAATATACCCTAAAACAAATGAAAAAGAAAAAATAATTAAACTCATTGCCAAATAGGGTTTTAACTCAGTAATATATGTCCTGAATATCTCTCTTACATTTTCATCGTGCATTGATCAGACTCCAAACGCCATTCTGATTGTGTTCCTGCATGCAGGAGATAATCCAAGGACTATGATTACCAGTTTCAGGAATGTCTTTAATGTCTCAGATTCCTCATCCTCATCAAAATGATTATCCAGTATATATAGTACCGGAATGAATATAGATAGTTTTAACGGATACATCACAAAAGCGGTTCCTGTAAGGTCGATCAGGTATGATGGAACAACATGCTTTTCATAGTATCCCAAAAAGTCAATTCCTGCAATTGTGGAAGATGCATCCATCAGGTGAACCCATAGAATAGCCATATTGACCTTGCTTTTGAGAAGGTCAAGACCTATGTGGTCAAATAACATTTTTAATAATATTACTATCATACTGGCTGCAGCAAGAACAAAGATAGGAACCCATGGTCGGGTCAGATCTTCCAGATAGAAAAGAATAGAAAGATTGACTGCAAACCAGAAAAGTCCGAATCCTGCAAACAGCTTTCTGTAATCACCTGTTCCTTTCAATTTGACTATCCATTTGGAAAGTACAAGGAAGAAAACTGTGATGACAAATACCACAAAATAAATGTTCGGAGTTATGAGAAGATAACTAAGAGGATGAGTAAGGAATCCCGTATCCTCTAAAACCCTCATAGATGAGCCTGCGAGGATAAAAGGAATCACGGATACTGTAAACCTGTCGTCAATCTCGATATCCAGTTTTTTCAACAGCTTCACAACGCCGAAAATACAAATTCCCAGCACAATTGCCCATGTGACAGTATTAACGATATTGTAGCCACTATCATGTAGTATCGGGTCTATGTAATATTCGTTAATGAATTGGGTAACTTTATCTATGAATGGCATATAATCACAGCAGTAACATAATATAGGAATATCCTAAATACAATTAACATTTAATAGTTTATGGGAAATGAAGAGAGTATCAAGAGATTTTTCCTGCTTAAAGGACAGGTTATCACAAGACTTGTACTCGTTTGATATTATTTATTATCTCTGTAATGGATTTCCATATAAAAAAACAAATTATTCAGTTTCTGGCAGGTATATTAAGTGATTCCCACACAAGGCAAAAAAAAATGGATGCAGTTACCAAGAGACGTTGTTGTTGGTCCTGATGTTATTTATGACCTGAAGGATGTATGTAATGACCTCAAACTCAAAGAAGGGGCTTTTATTGTCACGGGACATCATACCAAGAAAATAGCCGGGGATGTTGTATATGATATCCTTAATGAATGTGGATATGACCCTGTGATAGCTTCTTCAAAAGAGGCTTCCATGACAGAAGTCAACAAAATTACAGACCTGGCAAAGGAAGCAAATTCCAGATACCTTATTGGTGTTGGAAGCGGTAAATCTATAGATGTGGCAAAACTTGCAGCCACACAACTTGACCTACCATTCATAAGCGTACCAACAGCCGCATCACATGATGGGATCGTATCTTCCAGAGCTTCCATACATGATAAAGGTAAAAAATCCTCCATAGAGGTCAACGCCCCCATGGCAGTGGTGGCAGATACCAGTATCATAGCAAAAGCCCCTTACCGTTTACTTGCTGCCGGATGCGGAGATATTATTTCAAATTATACGGCAGTCCTTGACTGGGAACTTGCTCACAGACTGAGGAATGAACCTTTTAGCGAATATGCAGCAGCTCTCTCCAGAATGACAGCACAGATTTTGATGGACTGCCCGGAGGATATCAAGCCTGAACTGGAAAGTTCTGTGAGAATCGTTGTAAAAGCGCTTGTATCCAGCGGAGTTGCTATGAGTATTGCAGGTTCTTCCAGACCGGCATCAGGTTCTGAACATATGTTCAGTCATGCACTTGACATGGTTGCACCGAATTCCGCACTTCACGGAGAACAATGTGGTGTAGGAACCATAATAATGATGTACCTGCATGGCGGTGACTGGAAGAAGATCAAAGAATGTCTGGAGATAATCGGAGCTCCTACAACTGCCAGTGAACTCGGCATAGAAGATAGATATATATTAGAGGCGCTTCTTGTTGCACATGAGATACGTCCGGAAAGATATACGATACTCGGTGCAGGTCTGACCCCTGAAGCAGCCGAGAAGGTCGCACGTTTAACAAAAGTTATTTCATAATTACTGTAAAATATCTTAATCAGTAAAATCAAGGTGATTATATGACAAATGATACTACCATTACACTAATTGGTTCTAAGCTTGCAAAAGAAGGAGAAGACTTCGTATTTATGGGTGAGTCCCGCGAGTGCAAAAAATGCAAGTTGAGGCGAACCTGTATGAACCTCGATTCAGGTAGAAAGTATCGTGTTGCAAAACTCAGGGGAGACACTGTCCATGAATGCTTCATACATGATGGTGGAGTAATTACTGTAGAGGTTGAAACCTCTCCGATTGTTGCAGCAATCGAATCACGCAAAGCTGTCGTGGGTTCAAAAGTGAGCTACGAACTTCCAAAATGCGAGGAGTTTGACGACAGCGTGTACGATATCCTTTATCCTGAAGGCCTTAAGGAAGGAGACAAATGTACTGTCATAAAAGTACTCGGGCCAATAGAAGACGGAATGGTATCCGGATGCTCTCTAAAGAAGGTGGAACTTAAACTATAGTTCCGTTGCGAACATCTTTTATATAAAAAGGAAATCGTAAGTGTAAGTAAAATTTCGAATAATAACTATAATTAAATAATAACTATCAATGTCACATAGAGGTAATTGAATGTCAGGGACGGAAGGAGATGTATTCCATCAGGACTTTTATACAGCAGAACGCTGGAACAACTGGGTCAAGCAGGTAAAGGAATGTGATTTCAAATTTGATGAATCAGATGAGCCACAGGGAAAAGAAGGTGCTATCTTCGTAAACATGGAAGATGACATCATCCTTGCATGCCTCAAGATCATCGCAAAGTGTGAGAACGGGCAGATCTCACCGGAAACTGCAATGCTCTCCATTGCAGATATCAGGGATATTGCACTTGCAGAGATAGATTCAATATCAGAAGATGCGGACATGATGATCGAATCACTCCAGACATCCCTCATGGGAAGCTTTGCAGCATGTGAAGCATACCTGAGTGGAGATTATGATGAGAACGCAGAGATTGCTGATCTTGTAAAGGTTGCACTTGAAGCAGAAGCTTCTGATGATATTGAGATTGCTATTGGCACAATTGCAGAAATAGGTGCCCTTGTTCTTAGCGGAAAAGAGCTTACAGAAAAGGTCATGGAAGAAGTTCCATACGGACTTGTTGCAGAATGGCTTGATGGAATCGACTCCATCGCAGCTGCAATGGTAGGCTCTGACAGCTATAAGAATGACGAAGAAGACGATGAGAGTTAAGGATTTTTCCACTCTCATATTTCTGATTTGACATTCTTGCTTTGACTAAAAACAATCTTTTTCTTTTTGTTCTTTTACACTTGCTATGCTTTCAGTTGATAATATGGATATTTCCAAAATAAGATTCCAGGACGCTTCCGGAATTATTGTCCTTGACCTGACACATGCAGGAATTATTATTGCCACAAAACTTGCAGAGATGGGCTATTCCGTAACAGCTGTTGATGTGTACAGAACTGTCAATGAGAACGTGCTTCTGGAAATGGAAGAAAGATATGGCATTAAGACATCAAAAGAACCAGTACCAGTTAATGATAATGACCTTATAATCAGTCCTGCTCATCTTGACCCTGAATATCCGGTACTGGTAAAAGCCAGGAAAAAGGGCATAAAAACAGTCACTCACCATCAGGCAGTAGGCAGTATATTATCCATGAAAGGATGGCCTGAGAAAGGAACTGTTATCGAAATTACAGGGTCAAAAGCTAAAACCAGTTCTGCATCCCTGCTTGCTGAAATGCTTTCACGGAAGATGAAAGTAGTACTTCACACATCCAGAGGTCTGGAACTGTGGGAAAAAGGGCAGTGCAGAATACTAAACTTAGGACTTAGCATTGCACCTGGGAGCATACTGCTTGCAATTGACAAACTGGAAGAACTTAATGTTTCGGCTGACTGTTACATTTTTGAAGTTTCCATCGGTTTGACAGGTTTTGCAGATATAGGAATTATTACAACACTTGAACCGGATTACCCAATAGCTGCATCAACTTCGAACTCCAGCGATGCAAAAATGAGTGTGCTTTCCTATGCTGGAAAGAGCGAGGTATTTTTCCTAAATGTAAAAGACAGGAAAGCCCTGAAAATGGCAAGCGAATTTGGAAGAGCATTTTTTACATTTGGAGATTCGGAATATTCCGGCGATGATTATAAGAATGCAGATTTTGTGGCTGACATTGAAAGCAAAGCTGTCATTTTCAAATACCAGGATGGAACTTTCTCATCTGGATTGTCAGAAAAATACAATTCAAAGTCATATGCAACAGCTTTTGCAGTATCAACTGCTGTTGCTTTGAAGATGGATATTCCTGAACAGGACATCATTGAAGTCATTGGTTCTTTTAAAGGACTCCAGGGAAGAATGCAGGAAAAAGAGCTTGCTGGCAGGATACTCATTGATAATTCAAACTCGGGAATGGACATTAAATCAGCAGAGCGTTCGCTTGACTATGCTTTAAGCAGGCTTGAGGATGAAAAATCAGGAATTATTATGGTGCTTGGTGAAGAAGCCGCACAGGTATGCGAAGGACTTCCACCGGAACAGGTTTCTGAGTTTGTGATGCGGCGCAGTGATGAACTTTCCAGGCTGATACTTGTCGGAGAAAGGATGCAGGACATAGGAAATGACAATTACACTTATGCCAGCGGACTTGAAGAAGGACTGGAGATGGCCACAGAGATGGCTTCTGAAAAAGACATAATTCTATCATGTGTGAAATGCTTCAGATGAGATTCATCCATTCATGGTTTATTGACTATGATGATTAGGGCTTTTATACAATAAAGATATAGATAATGCAGAAAAACAGACTGGTAATAAGTATACTAAATATTACGAAATTGCAAAATTATAATAACCTAAAAGAATCAACCAAGTTTATCGGGATAAATATGGCTGAAAAAGATATTTCTATAATACACCCGCGGCCCAGCTCCATTGTGGCTGCGTTATACACACTGCGTGACCTGAATGTAGATGTTGCAATACTGCACGGTCCGCCAGGATGCTCATTCAAACATGCAAGACTGCTTGAGGAAGATGGCATACACGTTGTAACAACAGCTCTTGATGAGAACGGGTTTGTCTTCGGAGGGCGTGAAGAACTTTCAACTCTGCTTGGCAAAGTCAATGAGATGTTCAACCCAAAACTCATAGGAATTGTTGGGACATGTGTCAGTATGATCATTGGCGAGGAACTAAGCGAACCTGTAAAGGACGCAAACCTTGACGTGCCCGTCATATGTGTGGAGGTACATGCAGGATACCCGAACAATACCAAAGGTGTTCTTATTGCCCTCGAATCAGCATGTGATGCAGGTGTAATTACTGATGAGGAACTTGAGAGACAGAAGGTGCTGCTTAAGGAAGCAACTAACGTTGAGAAACGCCATGGTGCAGCAAGTAAGGAATACCTTGTTCCATCCCGTGGCGATCTGAAGTATAAGGTTGCTGAAAAGATTATCAATTACCTGAAAGAAGGCAAGAAATGCCTGACAATCATGAACGCCAAGAAAGAAACGGGTTACATGTTTGCAGATATAACTGTTGCAATCAATGAAGTAGCTGAACAGCTTGGTGTTTCTGATAATGTTATCAACATGGCAAATGTGGATGACACACTCGGCCTTCCACGTGTACGCCACCATGCAATCAGCATTATGAACGATTTCAGAGAAAAGGGAATTGAAATCCATGAGATAATCGGTGGCATGGATGAGTACCCGGTCACTGGTGAAAAGGTCAGCGAGCTTATAGCTGAGAAGTACAGCGACTTTGACTTTGCCGTAATTACCGGTGTTCCACATGCCATACCAATGGACAACCTTCAGAACATGGACGTAATTTCCGTAACGAACGGTCCAAGACAGGTACACCCTCTCAAGGATATGGGACACTCTAATGTTATTGTGGAAATTGACCTGCATCCAAAGACACTTGGCGTAAGCAACATTGTTGAATCCGAGTTCGGTGCAACAATGCGTGAGGTTGTAAAGGACATGCAAAAAACGGAGGAAGCCTGATGGAACAGAAAAGGATAGCCATTTACGGTAAAGGTGGAATCGGCAAATCCAGCACTGCTTCCAATGTTGCAGCAGCCTGCGCAGACGAAGGCTATAAAGTTATGATCATCGGATGTGATCCTAAGAGTGATTCATCCATCACACTTCTTGGCGGTAAGAGAATACCAACAATCCTTGACCTGCTAAGGCAGAAAATTGATGTCAAGGAAGAAGACATTGTCTTTGACGGTTACAAGGGTGTAAAATGTGTAGAGGTCGGTGGTCCTGAGCCCGGAATAGGCTGTGCAGGACGCGGCATCATTGTGGCAATACAGAGATTGAAAAAGGTCTGCAAGTCCATTGATGACATGGATCTTATCATCTACGATGTCCCCGGAGATATCGTATGTGGCGGCTTTGTAGCTCCAATACGCAAGGGACTTGTAAACGAGGCTTACATACTCACATCAGGAGAATATATGCCACTTTACGCGGCAAACAATATCTGCAAGGGACTTGCCAAGATCGATACTCCACTTTCAGGCATAATCTGCAATTCCAGAAGTGTTACCAGAGAAGAAGAAATTGTCAGGAAATTCTCTGAAGAGATTGGAAGCAAGCTAATGGCTTTTATTCCAAAGGAACAGATCGTCCAGGACTGTGAGAGAGATGGATTTTCTGTACTTGAAAAAGCTCCGGATTCATCTGTTGCAGGTGTATATCGTGAGCTTGCACATGCTATTATGTCAAACGACAGTTCAGTGCTTCCTTCATCCCTTGAAGACGAAAGACTGCGTGAACTTACACGTTAAGGTTTGATAAAAAATGTCTGACGTCACTCAACCTCCTGAGAAAAAAGAAATACCAAGAATACTCCTGTCAGCAGGGAGTTCGTCCTCCGGAAAAACAACAATAACAATAGGGCTGCTTGCAGCTCTTACGGAAGCCGGATACAAGGTCCAGCCTTACAAAGTCGGACTGGATTATATCGATCCAAGTTACTATTCTGAAATTACAGGTAGAAGAGCCCGCAATATTGATGGCTTCCTCATGGATGAGGATGGTGTCAGGGACGTTTTCATTCACGGCGCAGAGGTTGATGAGGATGCTGATATTGCAATCATCGAAGGTGTCCGTGGTCTTTATGAGGGGTTTGACAGCTTTACCGACACCGGCAGCACTGCACAGATCGCCAAGATACTGAAATGTTCTGTGATCCTTATTGTTAATGCAAGGAGTATTACACGTTCAGCTGCTGCTCTTGTCAATGGTTTCAAGGACTTTGATAAGGACGTGAATATTGTCGGTGTTATTCTCAACAATATTGGTGGTCCAAGGCACACTAAGAAAGCTACTGAAGCTATCGAGCATTACACAGGAATTCCTGTTATTGGTGTGATCCACCGTAATAATTCGATGAAGATATCCATGAGACATCTTGGTCTTGTTCCTGCAATAGAGGAGCGCCGCCGAGCAGATAATTACGACGAGAGAATCGAATTTATCAAGAACAAGATAAAAGATGGTATTCAGATAGACCGGCTTCTGGAAATGGCTCATGCTGCTCCGGCACTTGAGCGTCCTTCAAAGACAGTTTTCACTCCAAGGGAAATTGAAGGTAAGCGCCCGGTTATTGGTGTAGCCCTTGACGAGGCTTTTAATTTCTATTATCACGATAATCTTGAACTGCTTGGAATGGCAGGAGCGGATATCAAGTACTTCAGCCCGATACACGACAGCAAGCTGCCGGATGTTGACGGACTCTACCTTGGCGGTGGCTATCCCGAACTTTACGCCGCAGAACTTGAAGATAACGTATCCATGCGAGAGGCAATTTTAGATGTTTCCCGTTCCGGTATGCCGATATATGCAGAATGCGGCGGCCTTATGTACCTGACAGAGAAACTCAGTACAGGAGTTAAAGGCAAAGGTGCACATCATATGGCAGAGATGCCTGAATCCACTCATGATATGGTTGGTGCACTCCCCGGACACACTCTTATGGGTCACAAACGTGTTGTCAGTTACAACATTGGTGAACTTGCAATGAATTCTGTTATTGGTAAATCAGGAAATTCATTCCGTGGTCATGAGTTCCATCATTCCGAAGTTACAGAGATTCCAAAGGATGCAAAGTTTGCAATCAAACTCTCCCGCGGAACCGGCATTATCGATGGCTGGGACGGACTTACGGTCAATAATACTATTGGATGTTATGCGCATCTGGTTGCAAGCTCTTACAGGGAGTTTGCAGGTAGCTTTGTGGATTTTGTGATGCAAAACAAATAGAATCCCTTTCTTTTTTCATACCCAATCATTTAACAATAACTCCCAACAAAATACTACTACCATCATTTCAGGGAGTAGTTCAATGCAATACATCGTTTTTACGGATCTTGACGGGACACTGGTAGATCATGACACATACTCGTATGAAGCTGCAATGCCGGCTATCGATATGCTGAAAGAGAAGGGAATACCACTTGTATTCTGTACCAGTAAGACCCGGGCTGAGATTGAGGTCTATGTAGATGAACTGAATACAGGACATCCTTTCATATCAGAGAACGGTGGAGCAATTTTTATCCCGCATGACTATTTTGATGTGGATTATGTATCTTCAAGATCAACAGAGAAGTATGATATAATTGAGCTTGGAACGGATTATAGCCTGCTGAGAAATGTACTGCTTAATATTGCAGCATCTGAAGACCTATCAGTTACAGGTTTTGGAGACATGACCGATGTGGAAGTTAGCAAAGATACAGGACTTGATCTTGATTCGGCCTGCCTTGCAAAACAAAGGGAATACGATGAAGCATTCAAACTTGATGGTGACGAAAAGGATGCTGAAACGCTCATCAGTAAAATTCAGGCAAACGGCTTAAACTACACCCGTGGTGGTAGATACTGGCATATCATCGGAGAGAATGACAAAGGAAAAGCCGTAAACATTCTCACACAAATATACCGTAAGCAATACGGTGATATAAAAACAGTAGGTCTTGGGGATAGTCTTAATGATTATCCAATGCTGAAAGTCGTTGATATTCCGTATTTAGTTCAAAAACATAACGGCAAGCATGACCCTAAAATAATGGATGCAAAAGTCAACAAAGTTGAAGGCATAGGTCCTGTTGGATGGAACATGGCAATATCAGAGTTGTTGATGTAAAAAGCTCTATTATTCCTTCTTTTTCCTTTTCCGATAATAATTTGAATATTTCTACAGACTTGCTAGCTTTAAATTATTTATACCCTTAATACAAACTATATGCAAGGGAGACGTAGATAACATCCGATATTTTATAGCAATCATACCGCATGATTTGCATAAGGATACATTGTATTATAATAATCAAGGAGAGGGAGACTCAAGATGATACGGTTAAAGAACATACTTCCAAAAGCATTTTTAATTGGGATAGTTGAAATGGTGGATATCTCAGGGGTTGAGAAGACTTATGAATGGATCGATACCCTTGGCACCAAACTGGCTGACATAGAAGGTCCTGGATTTGAAGGTGCGTGGGAGGATGACATAAACTATCTTCCAATCTATCCTTTTGGAAACGAGTTGATAGATTTCATTCATATTTATGGTGGGGAGACTCCGCACCAGTTTACTGAGCTTACAAACTACGTGAACAAACTAAAAGAAGAATCAGATGAACCCTGGAATTATCCTGCTATAATAAGTGTTCTTGACATATTTCAGACTAGTTATGTCAAGCGCCGGGCTGAACTTGCAGGAGCAAGAATCTACAATGTGGGTAGTAAATCGGTAATTAAGAACATCAAAGTTTACAATGAAGAAGCAATAGAAAAAGCCAGGATGACAAAGGAACAGGTAAATAAAATACTCGACCGTGCTTTTTGTGTAAATAAAGTAGAATACCTTGATAAGTAAGACCTAAAAAGGAGTGATTTTTTGAATTTCCCACAGGCTGCTAAAATATACGAGAATAGTGTCAGGATTCTGAAAGAAAATCAGCATGAGAATGGAGGTTTCTATGCAAGTCCACCGGGCACCCGTTACCCATTCATATATCCAAGAGACCATTCAGTAGATATTCTCGGTGCGGTTGCCGCGGGCATGCTGGATGAGGCAAAGAAAGGACTTGAATTTGTCCTGAATGCCCAAAAACCTCTAGGGGAGTTCTCCCAGAGATATGATGTTGATGGAAACGATGCAAGTTACAAGGATCTGCAGATAGACGGTAATGGTCTTGTCCTGTTTGCAATGGGAAAATACTTTGAAGCCACAGGTGCTTCCTTTTTTGATGAAATGGCAGACCGTGGGTTTGTTGAAAAGTATTGGGAACAGGTCACAAAAGCTGTGGACTTCATTCTCATGAACAAGAATGAAGAGGTTGACCTAATTCATACCATCAATAGCATTCATGAGTATCCGGCATATGAGCATGGATTTGAGATATATGCTAACTGTGCCTGCTGTGCCGGAGTACTTGCAGCCGTAAAAATGGGAGAGGCAATTGGTAAAGATGTTTCTGAGTGGAAGTCAGAAGCACAAAAAGTAAAGGATTCAATTCTGACTCGTCTTTACAGTCCGAGAAGAAGGTCTTTCATCAAATGCATAAGAATAAAAGACCGCAACAGCAAACCAATTGGTTATGATGCATTTGCTTCCACTGTAATAGATGTGGATGTGGTGGAGTATTCACCTGCATATTTCGGACTTCTGAGTGACCATGATGTGAAGATCAGGTCCACTGTAAAAAGAATACATGAAAAACTCTGGGACCAGGAAATAGGGGGACTTAACAGGTATCCTGAATACTGGGGTAGGAATAACGGCGGATACGGGCCATGGTGTCATTTTACATGCCAGCTTGCCAACCATTATGTTGAAACCGATAACATGGATATGGCCGAAATGTACCTTGGCTGGGTGGTTGATATGGCTCACAACTGCATGTTGCCTGAACATATCTCAACAATAGACAGGTTTGAACTCTGGCTGGAGGACTATACCAATGCCAAGATACTCAGGGACAGTAAAATGACCATGATAGAAAACGTCCGTTCACATCCTAAATGGGGGGACGGCCTTGCGTATGTAACAATACCTCTGATATGGCCGCATGCAGAATATATCAGAGCTTACAGGAATTATACCAGTAAATTTGATAATGAATACTCTTTCAAATAGCTGCTCTTTAGCAGATGATCAAATTATACATATTTCCATAATTCAATATTAAAAGGGGTAATAAAGGGAGTGAGTACTAATGGATTTTTATCAGGAGAAAATAACTACAATACATGATTTTGCAACAGATAATAGCGTAATGGTAAGGCATTTACAGGAACTTTCTAAATCAAGACCTGCTGCTTTGATAATTCCAATGCTGTACAAGGAAATTAAAAGTCCATGCCTTGCAAACATACGTGATGAACTGAATAAATGTGAGTTCATTAATGAAGTTGTCATTTCGCTTGCTGCTGATAGCAGGGAAGAATACGAACATGTAGTACGTTTCTTTCGGAAACTTGAATTGAATCATATAGTGGTATGGTGCAATGGTCCGAATGTCTCAAAAGTCGTTGATGAGATGAGTGAAAAGGATCTTGATTTCTCCCAGTTTAGGGGCAAGGGCAAGGATGTATGGCTTGCTATTGGTGTAGCAAGTCTTAATTCATTTGCTATTGCACTTCACGATGCGGATGTTGTTACATATTCAAAGGACTTCCCGGCTAAACTATTATATCCTATATTGAATCCAGACCTTAACTTCCTTTTTAACAAAGGATACTATGCACGCATAAACAGAAAGCAAGGGATTATGTATGGAAGGGTCTTCCGTCTCTTTGTCCGTCCGTTCCTGGTAGCTTTACAGAAGGATGTTAACTACGAATCCCATGTACTTGATTATCTTCAGGCTTTCAGATATACACTGGCAGGAGAATTCGCTTTTTCATCTGACCTTGCGTTACACCTGAGGTTTCCGGCCGACTGGGGGCTTGAAGTGGGTCTTCTTGCTGAAGTTTATAGGAACAGTTCCCTGAAAAGAACATGTCAGACTGATCTTGGGTTCTATGAACACAAACACAAGGATGCCGGAGAGGACGTAAGTGAAGGTCTGTCAAAGATGGTGAATGATATTGTACTAACCCTGCTCCGTATTGCCAATGAGACCACAAGCGTCCATATCTCCCAGTCCTTCATTCAGAGTGTGTATGTGAAGTACATACGCTTTGCACAGGATCTTATCAGACAGCATCATGCTGATGCCATATGTAATAATCTGAAATATGACAGGCATGTGGAAGAAAGGTATGTTGAGGTCTTCTCCCGGATAATCCTGGATACAGGTAATTCCTATCAGGAATATTCCCATCTGGAAACGCCCCATAGTATTCAGATGCCGGACTGGAAGCGGGCATTGTCGGCGATACCAGACCTGAGAGAACAATTAAGGGATGCTGCTTTGAAGGACCTTGATTCCATGCAATCAAAATGAAACTGAAATTCAAAAATCTTACCAGAAAGTCTTTTTAATTCTCAAGAATATCATATATAATCTTATTAAATAATGTATATGTAACAAAGGTGTTAGACAACATGGATAATGTTATTGGAGTAAGCGGAAGTAAGATTGCCTATTTTTCAATGGAAATTGGATTGAAAAATGAAATGCCGACCTACAGTGGCGGTCTGGGCATACTGGCCGGAGACACAATAAAAGCAAGTGCCGATCTGGGTCTTCCTTTAATAGGTGTCACCCTCCTTAACAAAAAAGGCTATTTCATGCAAAAACTGGATGATGCAGGCAGACAAACCGAGCATCAGCATGACTGGACACCTTCTAATTATATGCAACTTTTGCCCTATAAAGTAACAGTTAAGATACAGGGAAGGGACGTAAGGATACAGGCATGGATATACAATCACTTCAGCCTAACCGATAAAAAAGTTCCTGTTATCTTCCTGGATACGGATATTGAAGAAAATAATCCGGAAGACAGGCGAATTACTTACAGCCTTTACGGAGGAGACAGAAAATACCGCCTGAAACAGGAAATAGTACTTGGAATCGGTGGTGTAAGGATGCTGAACAGCCTTGGTTGTTCGATCAATAAATATCATATGAACGAGGGTCATTCCAGCCTTCTTGCTACTGAACTGCTGCGTCAGAACAACATGGATGCCTTATATGTAAAAGATCATTGTGTTTTTACCACTCACACTCCAATTGAAAGCGGTCACGATACTTTTCCATATGATATTGTTCTTGAATTAATGAATGATTGTGTTGATCTTGAGAAACTCAAAAAATACGGTGGGCAACATGAGCTTAACATGACTCTTCTTGGATTAAATCTATCCAATCATATCAACGGAGTGGCAAAAAGACACAGGGAAATTTCTGAAAAAATGTTTCCCGGTTATAAGTTCAATGCCATTACCAACGGCATACATTCATATACATGGGTCTGCCCCTATTTCAGGGAACTTTACGACAAGTATCTTCCTGGCTGGGCCAATGAACCTGAACTTCTTGTAAGGGTCAGGAGCATTCCGGATAATGAGATATGGGATGCACACCAGCTTGCTAAAAAAGATCTTCTTGATTATGTTAATAGTAAATGCGGAACAAACATGGACCCTGATGTTCTGACAATTGGTTTTGCAAGGCGCATTACAGAGTACAAGAGACCTACTTTCATATTTTCTGAACTTAAACGACTGAGAAAAGTAAATGAAGCAGGAAAGATCCAACTGATATTTGCAGGCAAAGCTCATCCAAGAGACATACAGGGGAAACAATTTATTGAAAGGATTTTCCAGTACAAAGAGGAACTTAAAGGTGAAATCGAAATTGCATACCTTGAAAATTATGGTATGGACCTTGCAATGAAAATTGTTCCTGGCGTGGATATCTGGCTGAACAATCCTAAAACACCTCTTGAAGCTTCAGGTACAAGCGGAATGAAAGCAGCCCATAATGGTGTCGTGAATTTCAGTGTTCTTGACGGCTGGTGGCTGGAAGGGTGTGTGGAAGGTGTTACCGGTTATGCTATCGGCCCTATGCCTCATGTAAATAAATCACCTGAAGAAATTGAAATGATAGAACTAGATGACCTGTACAATAAGCTGGAATACATCATGATCCCTAAATACTATCATAGAAAGGATGAATGGATGTGCCTCATGAACAATTCAATTGAGATGATAGCCTACTATTTCAACAGTCACAGGATGATGCATCGTTATGTTACTGAAGCCTACCTTTAAGCAGGCTTCGTTTTTTCCTATAGCAAAGGTATGCCACCTACATCATAAGTTTTTATTCAATATTTCACATTTAAGGTCTTCAAAGATACCTGCATTTTCACGGATGGCTGTTTCAGCTTCAATGAAATTCATATCCTTGCATTCGTTGTAGAATTCCACAAACCTGGCAAGCCATAGTACACGAAGTGCATCTATCAGTGTAGCATCCTTTGTTTTTGAATATTTATAGAACAGATGCCAGACACATTTTGCCCAGTTCTTTGCATCAAGTGCTACATTACCTTCAGGGAATCTTTGTATAATTTTCAGTACCTCTTCTGGTAGTATCTTTTCAAATATCTCACTATATTCATCATAGCGTGTTGCAACTGTTTCCACCATTTTCTCCCTATTCACTTCCACCTGAACAGGTATAGGCCCGTAGTAGTCTGATGCTATTATGTCTGTTTTTGCAGGTATTCCGTTCCTGTATGAATAATAAAGTGCCAGATCAAACATGGTTGTGACTACCTGCCTGAACATTGGTATAAGGGATGATTCCGGGTCAAGGTACTTTGTTGTAGATTCATGGAGCTTGAGCCCCAGCATGGCTTCTCTTATCCTTACTCTTTCAGCCGCAGCAACCGTTGTGATGAATATGTCTATTCCAAAATCCGACGGGAAAAGAGGGTGATTACGAAGAATTTCCATGAGCTTCCTGGAAATACAGAACTCCCCTCCAATGGGCTGTCTAATGTCGCTCCCATAGTATGCTTTTGTGAATGGATATGCAAGATTGTTAGTTATAACTCCGTCAAATTTATCCCGAACATAAAAAGGAACTACAAGGTCTGTTCTTCCATAGAGCACAGGCATTACCATTTCTTCTATCCATTCTCTTTTGATGGATAAAAGGTCCCCGTCTACAAAGGCAACAGATTTTGAATTTGTCTCGTGGGCTATTTCCATAACGGTGTGTATCCCATCTCCTTTTCCGGGTACACCCATTTGTTCAACAACCAATTTTTGTAAGGGACTTATTTCGAACATTCCTGCAAGTTCTGCTGTCCTGTCCGTGGAAAAACCATCTGCAACGACAATTAGTGTTCTGTACTGTGAAAGATATTGTAATACTCCTTCCCTTACAACGTTCATCACGTGAAGTATTGTAGGTTCAACGTCCTTTGTCATGATGCCTATTACTACGTCTACTTCACCTATCTCTTCAAGTTTATCCAGTATTCCATGACTGAGTTCCGTCTAACCCCACCTTAGAAGGACTTTTAATATCTTTATTTTGTTATTTTGTGTACCATCTTAATAAATTAACCCCATCTTAAATCACAGATTACAGTCCACCACGGTTAAATATATAGTACAATATTTGAATCCCTATACACTCTTAAATGCATTCTTATTTATTTCAGGTGAATATATTTGATCGGAAAACTTGTCAAAGAAAAGGTAAAATCCGGAAAAAAGGCTATCAACGAGCTTTACAATACCGGATACTATGGTCGTCCAAAGGGCGATGTTCTTGAGCTCACACTCGTTGAAGCTGCATATCTGCTTTACAAGAACAAGCTCGAGATAACTCTGGATGAAAAGAACCTTGGATTTGAAGAGTTTTTTACAGAAGCATCAAAAAGACAGCAATTCTTTGAGCTGAAATACATTGTTTACAAAGACCTCCGTGAGAGAGGTTATTATGTCCAGCCCAGTGTAACTGATTTCAGGGTATATCCAAGAGGAGGACATCCTGGAAAGACACAGGCAAAGATGTTCGTTTACGTCAGGTCAGAACGTGTGCCAATGCTACTGAAAGATCTGCTCACCCAGTATAATGCCGCACTTAACGTTCGCAAGCAAATGATACTTGCCATCGTTGACGAGGAAAGTGACATCACATATTACGAGGTAAAAAGACTGGACATCAAAGGAGAAATGGAACAAACTCTCCCTCTGGAACAGCCGGCCTCAGTAACAATGCTCGAAGACCGTGTTCTTGTCTGGGACGGCGAAACATCCAGACTTCTTTACGAAAACGGCTTTTACGGTAAACCACTTGATAATGAGCGCCTTCAGTTATCGCTTGTGGAATCTGCATACCTGCTTGATAACGGTATTATAGAGATAAAGAACAGCAATGGAGAAAACATTCCTGAAATCTCTAAATTCTCCGAAATTGCAGCCTCTATTGACCCTGATTTTACACGCAAGTACAGTGCCTATGTAGACCTTCGCAGCAGAGGATTTGTCCCTAAAACCGGTTTTAAGTTTGGTACGCATTTCAGGGTTTACAGTGAAGTGCATACAACTGACAAACTTCCTCACTCAAACTACCTTATACATGCAATTCCTCATGATCATGAATTCTTACTCCCTGTTATGTCAAGGGCCATCAGACTTGCAAACAGTGTCAGAAAACAGATGCTCTATGCAGTAGAATTTGCTGAAAAAATCGAGTACATCGATATTGGCAGAATAAAGATGTGATTATAGCATATATGAACCGGGAATGATCTAAAACTGCTCATACTTATATAATATACACGTCTTTGCTTTAGAAGATGTTTGATATTATTGCAGTGGATATTTCCGGCAGACACAAAGTAAATGATGAATATCTCATGGTATGTGCAGCAGTTGCTGCTTCTGTTACTGCTGACCACATCGAGAAAGTCAACCAGATTGTTCTGAGGTCTTTCAGGAGCAAATCAGCACCTGATGTCCCTTTTGTTGTCAAAATGGTAGAAACTACTGTCTCTGAACTGCAATTCGGCGGAACTATTGTCACAGAAGCAGGTGATTTCTATAATAAGCCCCAATGGTTAATTAACAGTATGTTCACTCAGGATATTAAATATCAGGAATCACTCAGTGAAAGAAGATGTATTGAGATCGCTCACCATGCATCTCTTAGTTCACGGAAGCTTCTTTTAAAAGAACTGGGAATCCAGTGAATTATCTCAAACAGGTATCCACATGATGCGTGCTGTTTTAGTTAAGCGGAATGAGCCACGGTATGAAGATGAAAAGAATGAGCTTCAAATGAATGAACTTCGGGAGCTTGCCGGAGCTGCAGGTTACGAAGTAATTTCCGAAATGACACAAACACGTAATCCTGACCGCAAATATCATCTTGGCAGAGGAAAGGTTGAGGAACTTGCACAGATAGTCTCAGACCTGAAACCGGATAAGATAATATTCCACAATCCTCTGAGCACCATGCAGATATACAATATTTCAGAAACATGCCGCTGTGAAACCATTGATAAATTTCAGCTTATCCTTGAGATATTTGCAACCAGAGCAACTACCCATCGTTCTAAATTGCAAGTAGAACTGGCAAGACTGGAATATGAACTCCCGCGTGCCAGAGCAGTGATCTCTATCCTGAAAAAGGATGAAAGACCGGGGTTTATGGGACTTGGTGGCTATGAGGATTCATATGCCCAGGATATCAAAAACCGAATGACCCGCATCCGAAATGAGCTTGATAGCATACAGAAGGATAATGAATCTTTACGGGCACACCGTCATTCAAAGGGCTTCTCACTTGCAGCACTTGCCGGTTATACCAATGCCGGGAAAAGCACTCTTTTTAATGCGCTTGTGGATGAAACTGTCGAATCAAAGAATATGTTGTTCACAACTCTATTGCCCACAACCAGATCACTTAAAGTCCGGGGACGTGATATCCTTGTCACGGATACTGTAGGTTTTATAGAGGATCTTCCACACTGGATGGTTGATGCTTTCAGGTCAACACTTGATGAAATATTCCTTGCAGATGTCGTTCTTCTTGTAGTGGATTCTTCCGAGCCGTTTGAAGTTATACGCAAAAAACTGCTTGTATGCCATGAAACAATGTGGGACCAGTTGCAAGAGGTAGCTATTGTAACTGTTTTTAACAAGATTGACCTTATAACAGATGAAGAACTGCGTGAAAAGATGGACAGTCTTGTATACCTTGCTCCAAATTCTGTTGCTGTATCTGCAAAAACCGGTTTTGGATTTGAAGAACTTAAAGAACAGATCCGAAATCTCTTACCTGAATGGAAAAGGGTAAAACTCACAATACCGCTAACTGAAGAGGGCATGTCACTTGTTGCATGGATTTATGATGAGGGGCTTGTTCATGATATCAATTACACTGATGTAATTTCAATTGATTTTGAAGCAAGGGATAAGGTTATAAATAAAGCCATATCTTTAGTGAATGAACTATTATGATATGTATATACAGCTGTAATTTTTAAGGAAGATATTATTCACAGCGTTATATATATATGCTATCAAGTAGTTAGTATGTATGCGAACGGGTGAAACACTCTAATGTACCACCAATCCTATCCAACCACCCAACCACCAAAATTCTATCCCCGTTCGCAGTATTTTCTAAAACTCAATATATACCTTCATTCTATCTGATTTTTAAGCTTTGAGTATAAAAAATCTTTATTAACCTGTAGACCCAAGATGCTTACATGAAGTTCGATCTTCACGTTCATTCCTGCTATTCTAAAGACAGCAACGCCAGTCTGGATGAAATTCTAAAACATGCTGCTGAAAATGGGCTTGATGGTTTTGCAATATGCGACCATGACCGCATAGAAGGCGGGTTTGCCTGCGCAAAAAGAGCAGAAGAAATTGATTCAAAACTTATTGTGATTCCGGGTGTTGAAGTTAGCTCTTCAAAAGGCCATATTCTTGTGCTCGGTGTCCATGAACCTATTGAATCAGGACTCAGCCCCGAAGAAACAATAAAAAAAGCACGTCAGCAGGGTGCAGTTGTTATCATTCCACATCCTTTCAAACTGACATCACACGGAATAGGTTACATTGAAGGACTGGATGCAGATGCAATCGAAGTCCTGAATTCAAGATGTGTAACTGATGGACCCAACAACAAGGCACGGAAAGCTGCGGAAGAGCTTGAATTCCCTATGGTTGGAGGAAGTGATGCCCACGAAGCGGAAATGGTTGGTCGATCATATACTGAAATTAATACTGATGCCACAACTGCTAAGGAAGTGCTGGATGCTATCAGAGCAGGAAGAACTAAATCAGGTGGTAGAAAAACACCGGTGTCATTTGTTGTAAAACAAATGTTCATAGGGCACATCAACAAACTTGGAAGACGCCTTGGAATGAGATAAAAATAAGCAGATGTGATTTTAGCTTATATTTCATCCATGATAGAAGGTATGTATTCCGGTTTTTCCAGTATAGTAATGCCTTCAAGTCCCCTTATAATCTCCACATTCCGTGCATCGATATCCCTTACCTTCAATTCTACAGGACCGCCTTTTATCGCGTTGAACTTGCAGAGGTCCTTGCATATACCGCATCCGTTGCATTTGAGCAGGTCAATCTGATCAGTTATAGCACTATTCGGACAATTATCCCTTGGAGGACATGGGTCACATTTCTGGCATTTTTCCCTGGCAATGCCATAAGGTAACTCTGATATCACTACACCTGCAATATCAACAGGAACCACATAGACCGGCACACCACCTTTTACAGCTTGGGCAACAGCGTTGCTCACAAGTGAATCTGCCGTACCGTGCGCTATCTTGGAAACGGTATTTGATGTAGCTGGTGAGACCACAAGAGCATCATATTTGTCAAGAAGGAAACGTCCTGTTTTAGGCCAGCTCTTACCCTGTTGAGTTTCAAGGAAGACTTCCTCAAGGTATTCTCCGCATGATATTTTTTCCAGTTCCTGCTCAAGCCCGTACATCCTCACAACCTCTTCAGCGGCACTGGAGAGGAAAGTGTTCACTCTGATATCATATTCATTTTTCATCTGTCTGAATATATCAAAAGTTGATGTCAGAAAATGACCGGCTCCGGTAATTCCCCATGCTATCGTTTTTGTCATAGGAAGAAAATAGTCCTTCTGTATTATATACTTTAATATACCGGATTTACTTTAAATCTGGAAGATCACAGGTAACCATAAAGTAGTTTCATGGCTTCCTTTTCTTTTTCTCCGCCACATTTGTCCACAATATCACCATAGGCTTTGATGAGTTTGAGGTATTTGTTCTCACCTGTAAGCTGGTATCTGGTTGCGTGGATGCATGCCTCTATTACAGCAAAAAGCCCGCGATTGGGAGCTCTTATACGACATTTATTGACATGTGTTCTCAAAGGAATAAGTTCAGCAACAAGAGCATCGGATGTCAGTTTAATATTAATGCATTCAAAAGCCACCCAGCACTGTGCTTCCCTGAGAACTACAATAGTCCTTCCATTAACATTGATGGATTCAAATTCAGAATCCTTCAGGTCTGAAAATGTGGAGTTTACAAAAGTGATGGCATCCCAGGTAGTATTTGCAACAAGGATTTTTTCTGACAATACATTGTCATAGGTTGTGGAACCTTTAAAAAGACGCACAAACAGTTTGTCATTTCTGCGAATAATTCCCATGGGTGCAGCATTCATAGACCATCCCCTGTTTGTTGTAACAATGGTTTCTGAAATGCCTTCGTATATTCCGTAATCCTCAAGATTCAATTTTATGTGCATTAAAATCGAACTCCGGCAAGTAATGCTATGAACAAACCTGCGATGACTATATCTGCTGTAGAACCAGGATTTATCTTCTTTTGAAGGAGTTCCTGATCCAATTTCTTAATCAATGATAATATACTATTAAAGTCTTCACCGATATTATACATTTCCTCAAGTATCTCTTTTGCCCTCCCTGATACATAAAGAGCCGTATCCGTATCATATTTGGTGCTTATGAATGTATCTTCATTCTCAGAAAGTATCTTCAGGAATGCATAAACAGTAACGTTATTAATATCAGCCTGCAGTTTTGGGGACTCCAGACCATTCATGCCATCAATTATAAGCTCCGCACAACGGGCACATCTCTTAAAACCAGTAACCCATTCATTGGCTATGATATCATAACCCCTTGCAATATCCATAAGCTTGTACAAGCTCATGTCCTTTTCATGGAGTTCATCAATAGCACTACTACTTTGAAGATCGAACTCATCCACGGAATTGACCTTGACACCTGCATCATCAAAACAACTGTAGAAATCCACTGAGTCCGCAGTTGTGGTATTTTTAGCTATCCTGTAAGCGGACTCTGTCAGTTGAAGGATGGTAAATGTCTCATCTTCCTCAAACAATTCTCCGGCAGCCATTGCAAAGGGTATCAATAGCAGGAAAGCTCCAAAATGTGTATTGCCACCTTTCTGCCAGCGCATGCTTTCAGTAACTGCACTCTTGAGAAGTCTCCCTACACCACTCTCACAGGAAACTGCTTCCTGTATGACAGGATAAACAGCACTTGCAGATGCAAGGAAATGCTCATATCTCGTGTCCTCGTAATCACTGAACCTGTCAATATTCCCGGGTTTAGGTGAAGAAGAAACCTCAAGACACATGGCAAGCTGTGCGCACCGTGCAATGTGTGCCGGTAGAGGATAAGCTCCTCTGTCAATTGTGTAGAGAGAATCGATCATCTGTACCTTTTCTAATTAAAATATGATTTTGATTTTCCCACTCATGCCTGACTGTTGACTGGCTTTTTAGCATGGCCCAGAATGTAATCTGCAAGTTCCTTTTTAAGGCGCATGTATTCTGAATCGGAAAGACCAAGAGTTTCCAGCACACCGTCTCTCAGGTAGCATGGTTTTGATATTTTACAGCACCAGACAAGACTGCCAAAACATGTGCTATCACCATATTCAAGCATTGTACCTTTTGCAAACTCATTCTTTATATCTGCAAATTCCTGTGCAGAGTAACCGAGCTTTGCAATAGTGTTATGAACAGGACATGGTTTTACAGGCAGGCAACAGAATGCAAGTCCCCTGAGGTCGCCTTCGCCGCGGCAGACATGTTTAGGTGCGTTATACCAGCCCATGTCTTCCTGCTGTATTGAGATCCTGTTAACAAGCTGACTTATTATGCCAGGGTCTTCAAGAACAGCACGTGCAACGGAAACCATGTCAGCCCCTCTTGTGAACATATCCTTTGCCGTCTTAATATCTGTGACAGAGTTGTTGCAGATAAGGAACATTCTGGTAGAGTCACGTACTTCCTTTATGAGTTTAAGGTCTGCACCGGCACCTTCTTTCATGGCATCAAGATGAAGAATATCAGCACCAGCAGCTTCTATTGCTTTAACAAGTTCAACATCATCCACAACATTAGCACGTATCTTTACAGAGAGAACCACACCTGTTTCCTTTATTTTGGAGATCCACTCGCTGAGCTTTGGTAGGTCACTTAGTAATGCCTGCCCTACACCAATATCTGTTAATTCCTTCTGCCTGCAATGTGCATCGAGTTCGAGTATGGCACCGGCATCTCTTACGACCTCTGCTACCTTGATGAGAGGTTCGATAGTTGAACTTCTAACATTGATCCCGACAACAGGTCCTTCGTTCACAGCTTTTATCTCGTCTTCTACGAGCTTAAGAGGTTCATGAGACTCAAACTCATTTCTTCCACGGGAAACTATTTCCGCAGCAGCTTTCTGGGTTGCAGAGTCAAGATTGTATCCCCCAAGGATCACAAGTCCGGCATCTTTTGCATTCTCATTTGCAAAAGTGCTGTTTGTTATTCCTCCCATGGGTGCAAGAGCTATTGGATTTCTAAAAGAGAAATCTCCTACTTTAATATCAAAAAGATCATCAGACACTTTTTTTACCTCAAGTAAATTTAATATCTATAAACATTGATTTGAATATGATTCTATGTCGCTGAATAATGATAGGTTCTATTATTAAAATTGCGCCTTATTTTGGTTTTGTAGAAAATCTTTAAAATAAAACAGTAATGCAAATCAATCAAAATTCAATGTGTTGCTATGGCTTGTGGTTATTCTTGTAGAACATAGCTAATAGACAATGAGCTTAATACCCGGTTTTTCTGCACGTTATTTGTACCTGTTATGTATGTAACTTCAGTTACATCGGTAACATCTGCAACCTCACGCTGAGTGCGAAGTTCACCTCAAGGATGAACATGGCATCGACATCTCATTTTCACAGGAGCAGCAATTATGCAGGCAGCTATTTTACATTTTGTCCAATTCCTCAACAAGCAGTTCATATTTCCTATCCATTTCTGGTATTTTTTCCTGCAAACCATCTATTTCTTCAAGTTTTCCTGCCATTTCAATCTCAGCAGCTAAACGACTTAGTGTCATTCCCCCGACACTCGCAGAAGCACCTTTTACAGAGTGCGCACAACTTCTAATAAGATCTGCGTTCTCATCTTCAATGGCCCTCTTCAGGTTTTCTATCTGTGAAGGTGCATTTTTCAGGAAGATCCCTACGATCTTTCTTGCTAGATCTATATCCTCCATAACATTTTCCATTAATAACTGTCTGTCAAATATCTGTGGGTCAATCGTCACTTCATGGGATGCGTCTGCCGGCATATCTTCAGTTATATTTGTTAACCAGTTACCGAGAGTCTCAACAAGTGGCTGGATCTTTATAGGTTTTGATAGGTAGTCACTCATGCCTGCTTCAATGCATTGTTCCCTGTCGCCTTTCATTGCATGTGCAGTCATTGCAATTATAGGTACTTCATGATCAAGGACTGATGATGTCCTGTCACGTATAAGGCGGGTAGCTTCCAGTCCGTCCATTTCGGGCATCTGCACATCCATAAGAACCAGGTCATATTTTTCTTTTTCAAGCGCTTCTATTGCTTCCCTTCCATTTTCAGCCACATCTGCTTCAAGACCAAGTTTATGCAGCATACTCTGCGCAACGTTCTGATTGATAATGTTGTCCTCTACAAGCAATATTTTAGCATTGATACCAGACAAATTGTATGTTTCAGGATTTTTAGTGCTGACCTTCGTTTTGTTCATATTTTCTTCTTTGTTGAATACTTCAGTCATTTTATTGTGGAGTTCGGATGCTATGACGGGTTTGTTAAGATATGCCGCAAAATTAGACTGAGGTCCTGACCAGTCAGCAGGGGCTCTTCCAATAGAACTCAACATTATCAATGAAATGTCCTTGAGATTATTATCCGATTTAATGACGCGTGCCAGTGATTCACCATCCATGCCAGGCATTTGCATATCGACCAGAGCCATCTGGAAAGGCTCACCTTTATCAGAAGCTTTATAAAAAGCAGATAGTGCCGTAGGTCCATCTTCAGCTTCTTCCACATTTGCATTCCATGAACGAAGTAATTTTACAAGTATCTCCCGGTTGGTTGCGTTATCATCAATGACCAGAACGCGAAGTCCATCCGGCATAGGATAGGATTTATTTTTGATCCCCTTGCCGGGATGCTTTTCAAATGTGATACTGAACCAGAACTCTGAACCAAGACCTTCCTGGCTATTCACATCTATTTGACCGTTCATCATATCAACAAGCTGTCTGGAGATTGCAAGCCCCAGTCCTGTGCCCCCATACTTACGGGTCGTTGAAGCATCCACCTGGCTGAATTTGTCAAATAAGATCGCTATTTTAGATTCTGGTATTCCAATGCCTGTATCCTTTACTGAGAAATGCAATGTTGCATGTGATTCGGTTTCTTTTTCAAGTGTGACCCTTATTGCTACTTCTCCTTTATGTGTGAATTTTATCGCATTACCACCAAGGTTTATAAGTATCTGTTTCAGTCTGACAGGGTCTGCTATGATATCAGTCGGGACTTCCGGGTCGGCAATACAGATCAGTTCCAGTCCATTCTCCTGTGCTCTTACCGAAAGCAAGTGTGCGACATCTTCCAATACAGTATTAAGGTTTATGTCCAGCTCTTCGATCTCAAGTTTTCCAGCTTCTATCTTTGAAAGATCCAATATGTCATTTATAAGTTCAAGCAGTGCTTCCCCGCTTCTCTGGACCGTCTCCACATAGTGCCGTTGCTCTTCGTCCAGTTCGGTATCAAGAAGCAGATTAGTCATCCCGATCACGCCGTTCATCGGGGTGCGTATCTCATGGGACATATTTGCCAAGAACTCGCTCTTTGTACGGCTGGCGGCCTCGGCTTCTATCTTTGCCTCAAGCACAGCTTTTTCCGCCTGGACCCTGTCTGTTATGTCTCTTGCTACAGCCTGGATAAGTTTATCCTTTGTCAGGATCAATGACCCGCTTATATCCATGTGGATGGTCCTGCCATCGCTTCCAACCAGTCTTGATTCCGAACGTGCTGTCCCTTCTGAAACTATCCTGCCGAGCTTTTGTATAAAGTTATCCCTATCCTCTGGAAGGACGAGATCTGTGATCGATCTATATTTCAATTGTTCTTCGTCGTAGCCCAGTATCTCACGTGTCTTACAGTTCATATTTATGATCTGTCCGTTAAGATCATGAATTATTATAGCGTCATTTGAATGTTCAAAAAGGGACCTGAATCTCTCTTCACTGCGTTTTATTCGTTCTTCAGCTTCTTTACGTTCTGTGATCTCTTCAGAGAAATGTATGATACCGCCAACCGTCCCGTCTGAGGCCATCCATGGCCTGACTTCCCCGCGTATCCACTGTGCTTTTCCATCTGTCCTCGTAACACACGTTTCTTCGATGGGTGTTACTTCTCCTTTCAGAGCCCTGTAATGTATCTCCTTCCATTCATCAGGAGTTTCCGGAAATAGTTCGTAATGGGATTCTCCTATGATATTCTGGTCATCAAGGGAATAATCTCTTATCCATCGGCGGCTAACGGCTATATATTGCATGTCATGATCGAACATTGCTAAGGAAACCGGTGCATGCTCTATGAACAACCTGAGCTTTTCCTCATTTTCCTTTAACTTATTCTCTGCTTCCTTGCGTTCGGTTACATTTGTTAGAATCGCAGATAATCCTATGATATTTCTATCCGCATCCCTGAGGGGACTGTATCGGTTCTCATACCATTGCATGTTGAGTGTCAGATCCTTATATTCTTCGGGCACTGTGAACACTTCGCCTGTAAATGCCTGGTCGAAGTTCTCTTTTGTATTCTCCCTAACTTCAGAGTTCCTGATACAATCGAGGATATTATCTCCAACCTTAATTCGGACTCCCCATCTGCGCTTCATTATTGTCTGGTGCTTGGTGTTGAAAGTTATGTACCTGTATTCCCGGTCAATAGCGAATATAGCAACATCTTTAGAACCTTCAATGACACCATTCATTATATTGTATGCCTGCCTGTACCCTGCGCTTTGTTCCAGCGCCTCCTCAGCCTTTCTACGTTCTGCAATGCTCCACATGTGATCAGTGAACATGGTAAGCTGAAGTTGATCGATTTCATTGTAATCCGATTCCTTGTTGGCAACTACAAGAACGCCAACAAGCCCCTTGTTTGTGAAGGCAGGAACTGCCATATATCTGAAAATTTCAATGTGTCCTCCAGGATATCCATTTTTCAACGGATCACCATCATCAGGATCATTTACAGTTATTGCTTTTCGTTGCCGTACCAGATCTTCCCATATATCTGTATCCTCCAGTTTACAGAAAGTATCGGGATTAGAAATGGTACAGCCACTCATGATGTCTTTTGACCAAGTTCTCAGTGTGAACTCCCTTTGCTCTTCATTGTAATAGTAAATACAGGCCATCTTACTCCGGCTTATCCCTATTGCCTCATAGAGTGCATCATCAACGAAATCCTCAAATGAATCATGTCCATATTGCAGGAGTTTCACCAAGTTGTTTAGTTGTTCTTCTTCAAAGCCCTCATTAACAGATATACCTGACATTAACATTCTCCTTATGAAACATTATACTTTTTTGAGCAAAGATGGCACAAAAAGAATATTATTTCATATTAGTTGAATGGGTTATTAATATTAGTAATTATATAAAGACATTATTGTAGAATTGTGCATTTCAAAAAGAAATAAATAATATTCAGGCAACTGTATAAAATAGTACTGGCCTATCATGAATAAATTTATAAAACCCGACCACTACTAAATTAATAGCTACTGACCATGATTCCAATCGTTTTTCTACATAGATGCTGTTTTAACTCAAGAGCGAGAAGTCCCCTTCCTCGGAGCGTAGCGACAGGTGGGGGATGAAAGCGTCATAAACCAATCAAAAAACAGTATCAACTACCAACAATTAAATAATCTTAAACCATAATATAAATCGGGTATTTTCTATGCAACTGACATTATCAATTAAAATACAGTCTACTCCAGAACAGGAATCTGTTCTATGGGATTTATCAGAAAAATGTAGACTAATTTATAATTTTGGTTTGAAAGAACGTCAGGATGCATATCGAAATAAGACTAAAATTGGTTATATTCAACAGCAAAATAAGTTACCTGAAATTAAGCAAAAATATCCTGATTATAAAATAGTATATTCCAAAGTACTACAAGGATGTTTGAAGTGTCTTGATAATGATTATAAGTCTTTTTTCAACTTAATTAAGAATAAAGATACCAAAGCAAGACCTCCTGGATTCAAAGGTAAGAAGTATTTTACTACGATGATCTACAATCAATCAGGATTTAGTATAACTGATTCCAATGATAATGTTCTTGTAAGTAAATCAATGGATACCAGGATTCATAAACCAGAAATTGAGTATTCAGAACAAGACAAGATCTATATTGATTTCTCACACAAACATCCTTCTAAAATACCTTTGATATTTGAACTTCCAGCTATTCTGCTTGAAAAACAAATATTTAGTAAAGCTACTGATATTGATCAGGTAAATATCTATCAGAAAGACAAAGAATTCTATATTTCAATTACTTATGAAGTACCTGCAGTAAAACATTGTAATAATAATAGTTATCTTGCTATTGATATTGGTAGTTCAAAACAAACAATGGTTGATTCCGATGGTAAATTCAAGGAATTAAAGAATAGAAGACCAGACAAGTATTGGGAGTCTAAGATCCAATCAATCCAATCTCGAAGAGATCATTGTAAAAATAGAAGCAGGAAATGGAAACGACTGAATAAGAATTTAGTCAGAATGAAAAGGAAATCATCTAATCAGTTGAAAGATAACCAGCATAAAATTACCAGAAATATAGTTGAAAATACGGATGCTAATACCATCATTATTGGTAAACTTGATGTTAAGCAAATGGCTTCAAAGAAGCCTAAAGCAAGTAAAAAAGATAAGAGTACCAATCGTGGTACTCATAATTCAGGACATATAGGAAGATTTGCTCAATTCTTAACCTACAAAGCTGAAAGCTTGGGTAAGAGAGTAATAAGAATTGATGAATCTTATACCTCTAAGAAATGTTGTGTTTGCGGAACTATCAAGGATATGCCACTTGGTTACAGAACATATGAATGTGATTGTTGTGGTAACATTCTTGACAGAGATATGAATAGTAGCGTGAATATTCTCTTAAGGTATTTCAAACATAATGCTTTGTGGACAAGCTATCAATCAATGATTGATAATCTACGACAAACAGGTTTGTTGATCGGAATCATTCCCAACAGAATGATTATGAAATGAGACTTATACTCGTAGGAAGCTCCTTCCTCGACAACCGAAGGCTGGCAGGGAGGAGTAGTTCACAGTTTGCCTGCAAATCCAGTCAGCTTAAAACCTATATACTATCAGCACCCACGTTTAAAATAACCATAGATTCATACAGACACGAGTCTATGAATAACATAAATGTGGAGGTTAATTTATGAACTGTATTGTTTGTGGCATTGAAAGTGATACAAAGTATTGTGATGAGTGTGGAAAGATAATGGATGAGGTAATAAGAACCGTAGGAGAGAAGCGCTGGAATGCGATTGATGATTGTTCTTTCATTTATCCGATGGTTCTCAGGGTTGCCAGAGGCGAATTTACAGTCCATGACATCATCCAGGCTCTTGAAGTTGAGGACTAATTATTCTTTTTGTAAAATTAGATTATAAGGAAAATGGAAAAGGAAGTAAGCATGAAGCTTACTTTGTTTATCCATTAAATGATATTGAATGTACTTTTATAGTTTAATTATTTTACATTCAGGCGAAAGTTAGAAACATTTATATGAAAAACACCATTTTAGCCAGCATGATACAGGATATCCTTATCCCATTCTTTCTTGTTGGCCTGGCGGAACTGGGTGATAAGACGCAATTAGCCGTACTCGTTTTGTCCACAAAAACAAGAGACTACACTCGTTTACTTGCCGGAGTGATGCTGGCCTTTATTCTGACAGATGGCCTGGCAATCCTTCTTGGAAATATTATTGCAAACAGAATACCGATGGATTACGTGCGTATTGGTGCCGGAGTTATGTTCATCATATTCGGCGTGATGACACTGGTCAACAAAGATGAAGATGATGAAGATGGTTCCTACGAACTAAAAACTCCTTTTATGTCTGGATTTGGCCTTATCCTTATATCAGAAATGGGTGACAAAACACAACTTGCGTCTGCACTTTTTGCAACTCAATATAATCCAGTGATGGTATTCATAGGTGTTGTCCTTGCACTATTCCTGCTTTCTTCAATGGCAGTATACGTTGGCAAAATACTTATGGAAAAGATTAATAAAAACACAATTTCCAGAGCAGCTGGTTTACTCTTTATTGTAATCGGTATTTCATTCTTCTTCTGAAGTACGGTTATTTTTACTTCCTTTTTTGCAGTCAAAACAAAAATTAATATGATAGAAGTTTAAACATTCATTAGGGAGGTTTTAAAATAGTACATATACTCAGGTGTAAGGATCTTGGCTTTAATGATGATTTCATAGTCATTGACAATGACCCAAAAAAAGCAAAGGAAAGAATGAAGGAGCATGTCATGACTGAGCACAAGGAAGAGTTTGAATCACTATCAGAATTCCATCAGGAAGAGATTATTTCCAAAATGGATTTCCTGCTCACGCGTGGCTGTGGCTGTGGAGTGCTTAAACTCTAGGCCATTATTCCAATTTTTAATCAAAATTGATATTTTTTGCTTTAATTTAAGGCGAATTATCCTTTTTTGCCCTGAAAGCAACGTAAATAGCTGCAAGCAATAAGGGAAGCCCTATACCCAGCATTAATACTCCTAACCCATGTTCTGCAGTATTGAATCCATCGATACCAAACAACTCGGCATCTGTTCCAGAAACAGCTCCAGAGAATATGAATAGAAATAGTACCGTCAACAGTGTAATACCTATTATGAGATACTTATTGTATTTCATACCAACCATTTTAATGTTTCATTGGATTACATATATATGTTGCGAATTGTCATGAACTATTTTTATAAGACAGGTTATATTTAAACAATATATGACATTTCAAAAGAGCATTAAATTAAAACGCTATTATAAAGGAAAACTACTAATTACCATGCTATTATCATAAGCTATATATCATTTGATTTCATCTCATTCATTGAGAGAGGAAGGACGGCCGCCGGGTCATTTGACCTGAGGAAAGTCTCCCCACCTTCTAAACACACGAATGCCTGTAAAGGGCATCGGGCGAGAGCCCGGGCAGTTGCTTTGCAACTCATGTGCTCCGCACATGCTGGCACAGAAACGATACCGTACCATGTCAATGCAATGATGCTGAAAAGCTGAGGTCTCATGGAACACGGATGGAACGGCGAATCCTCGTGGGTGCAAGTCAGTAGTAAGGGGCAATGGTTGTTTAGACCATTCCTGAAGTTTATGTACGCGTAGCCGAATGCCGTCAATGCAGCTCTTTTGAGCGCATCATTCTGCCAGGTCGGAATGAATGTATTGCATCAACAGAAGGGAGCTTACTCTCCTCACTCAATAATCTACCTGTTAATTATGATCTGTTTTACCAGGTTACTTTACGAGCATTTCAAGAGTTTCGATCACGTTCTCGTATTCAACTTCTGTGTTGAAACATCCGTCATTTAGCATAGGGATTCCATAAGTAATCAGTTTCTTGCCCTTAAGTCCCATCATGACCTTGTTCAGTTCATAATCACAGGCAATTAGTAAAGCTGCATCATAGTCCTTTTCTTTAATAATGTGTTTGACAAAGGAGGAACCGGTTACGATGTAAAGGTCATATCCATATTTTGGTGCATCTTCCCTGAGCCTTGTGAATACACATTTACCACATGAAATACATTGAATACCAGTTCTCTTTGACGATGCAGGACAATCAATATGCCTCATACAATGAGGAGCAATGATCATTCGTCTATCGGTTTTCTTAAAACTATTCCTGTTGGAGATATTTTTAAGAGAAACCATCCATTTATCAAGAATACGCGGATCTGAAAACTTGTAGAAGAAATATTTCAGTGGCATATAGAAGAAATCCAGTATGCCTGCAAAAAATCCCGCAAGCCATACATGTCTGTTCAGGCTGATACGACTAACCAGCAGTGCTATTGTTGCCAGCAGGACTGATATAACAATCAAGAGAAAGACAATAATGCCAATTGCCCTATACATCATCGCATTCCTCCATTTTCCTTATGACCTCAGCAACATCAACTTGTGTATTGTAGCATCCATCCTGCAAAAGTGAAACACCCTGTACAATCATAAAAGGAGATGCACCCTGCATGGATTCTGCCAGTTCAGGATAGCATGCTACTCCGATACAGCTTTCCGGACGGCGCGCTTTGATAATTTTCTTCACAAAACTTCCACCGGGAATAACATAGACCTCAAAGTTCCTTTCTTTTGCAGCTTTACATATAGTTCCGATATCACAAAGACCACACATCTTACATTCATACCCCATTAAAGGATCACAACGTGCCTTACAGTTAGGATGTCTTAGACACTGAGGAAGGAACACAACCCTTCCACTTTTGATCTCTTTGAACTGATCAAGCATTACGGCATTACGCACCTCTACAACAATTTCATCAACTAATGTGTCCTTGATACCAAATACCCTGCATATCCATTTTGCTGGTCCGTAAAAGAGATAGAGAATGAACAGGACAAAATTGGGAAATAGTATTTTATGCTTTTTAAAGCTGTAAGCACCCAGTAATAAAGCTATTAATAGCACTAAAAGAGCAGCTAAAGCTACAAAAATAAAGACTTTACCAAGTAATTCATAAGGGATTTGCATGAGAAAGGTAAATAGTACGAATAAGTATATTCTGTTTGCCCTAAAAATAAAAAGATAGAGTGATTAAATCACTCATCTGGTGTGTCACTAAGGTCAATTCCCATTGCTTCTGCAGTCAGAACAATGACATCCTCAACCTCAAGTTCCTTTGCACCTATTGCGTCTCTTCCATCGCTGAGGTTTCTCTTACAGAATGGACATGCGCTTGAAAGGAGATCTGCATTTGTTGCAAGTGCATCTTCAACACGGGTTGAAGCAACACCGAGTGCAAGGTCAGGAATACCTGCTTTTACACCACCGCCTGCTCCACAGCAGCGCTGGTTCTCTTTGATCCTGTCCATTTCAACAAACTCGATGCCTGGAATTGCTTCGAGTACTGCTCTTGGTGGTTCAAAAACACCAACGTGGCGACCAAGGTGACATGGGTCGTGGTATGTGACCTTCTTGTCAACGGATTTCTCCCACTGGATTTCTCCTTTCTCAATAAGGTCCTGTAGGTACTCTGTGATGTGCATTACCTTAAATGGAAGTTCCTTTCCGGTAAGTCTTGGCCAGTCTACTTTAGAAGCCCTGAAACATCCTGCACATGCATAGAGTACAATCTTTGAACCCTTTGCTACAATGTTATCTACATTCTTCTGTGCATTTTCCTTTGCGATGTCATTTATGTAGTACTGCCCGGTCCTGATAAGTGCTGAACCACAGCAGATCTCATCTTCACCAAGCATTGTGAATTTGATTCCCAGCTTATTGAGTACACGTGCAGTTGCAAGTGCAAGTTTTCTCTGCCTGAGTTCTGCAGTACATCCTCCGAAATAGAGAATCTCTGCCTTGTCTTCGATCTTGATGTCTTCAGGGAACCAGTTGGTTCTGTCCTTGTTGTCAGCCATGTAAGGGTTCTTGTACTCACCGATGAGCTTAAGGAAAGCACCCTGCTTACCAAAAGGACCGTTACCACGCTTTACAAGGTTTGCACGCATGGATTCCCAGATTTCTACAGTGTTGATTCCTGATTCACAGACTGTTGCACACATTCCGCAGGTGGTACAGCCATATACATCGTTCTTGAACTGTTCGATATCGTCCTCAGAGATCTCCTTTGGACCGAAGAGCTTTGCACGAAGTCCGTAGGACTGGTTCATGTATTCTCTCCATCTGAGGATCTTGTCCCTTGGTGCAAGTCCCGGATCCTGTCCGGATGCATCGTATGTTGGACACCATTCCACACATTCGCCACAGCGACTGCATGAATCCAGTTCCATAAGCTGGACTGCTGTAAAGTTTTCAGTTGTAATGGATGGTTCACGTTTTGCCATTTTATTCTCCTCCCTTGTTTGCAAGGAGTGCGAGTGGTATCGCAATCACATGGATATATTTACTGAATGGGATGTATGCGATACAGAACAGAAGTGAAATTACCACGTGGAAAAGTGCCATTGGTGGTGCGAGTTCGGAGTCAATTCCGAGTCCCCAGAGCCTTCCGGTCCTGATACCATCTGCAACAAACCCTGAAATTGTAATGAGAGTAAGTCCGATAAGAAGAATAGAATCGTATGCGATTGTTGCTTCTCTTACCTTTGCAACAAAAAGCCTTCTGTAGATAGCAATGATGATACCAATGAGTAAAATGTAACTGAATACATCGTTTGGTACTGAAAGCAGTTCCCTGAATGTTTCAGGTATCATGAACCATGGAAGATCATGAGCATATCCTACCTTCTCACCTATCAAGTGTATCATTTCAACAGCGAACATCGCACCGGACATCGCAAAAAGAACCATCCAGCCAACGAAAATAGTGAAGTGCATAAACCATCTGAGAGGGCTTCTTCTCAGGATCCTTCTCTGGAAAAGGATGTCAAGGACAAATGTTTCAAGAACAGACTGATTGTGAACGTGTGCATGCTCACTCATCTGATACATGAGCATTTTAGGGAAGGCCATTATACTCTTAGATGGAGCTGCGCCATATCCTGTGGAGCCCATACCCCATTTCTTTAAGTTAATGTACATTCCTACAACAAAAATACCCATGGCAATAAAGGAAATGAGCATCATCTGCACAAAAGTAACCCTTAGTGCATCGGTTACACCGGCAAAATAATCCATATTTTTCTTCTCCTGATGTTATTATAAATATATAATTATTATAAAAACAAACTATTCTTTACTCTAAAGTAACCAGTTTGGTTTGCATGATTGTGGTGCCGATATTATTTAAAGATTTTCATCATCAAAATCTACATCGGCTGACCTTTTGTTGTGCTTAATATCCACACAATTGATTGAAAATAATTAATTAACCTTATATGTCGTCACCTGCTTAACTAGGCAAAAAGCAAAAATGAAGCAATAGGTAGACTTTACAAATGGACCTTAGAATAGTGCTCGTTGAACCTCTATATCAGGGAAATGTAGGTTCAGTTACAAGAGCGATGAAGAATTTCGGATTCTCTGACCTTGTACTTGTAAATCCCTGCAAACTTGAAGGAGAGGCAAGGGCAATGTCATCCCATGCAAGGGACCTGCTGGAAAACGCAAAGAGAGTTTCAACTCTAGATGAGGCCATAGAGGATTGCAGTATTATAATAGGTACTACAGGAATTGCAGGTTCGAGATTCGACCTGCACCTCAGAGTACCCGGTTATTCCCCAAAAGAAATGAAAGAGCGTCTCTCAGGTCGCAGTGGAAAAGTTGCAGTGCTTTTTGGAAGAGAAGACAACGGATTCACCAGAGAAGAACTTAAAAAATGCGACATGATAATGACAATTCCCACATCGGAAATCTATCCTGTCATGAATCTATCCCATGCCGTTGCGGTTGTCCTCTATGAGTTCAGTAGCATCAAAAGTGCACAGGCACCTCTGGCAGACTCAAGGGATATGAGAATACTCTATGAACACCTTGCAGAACTCCTTGATGATATAGACTACCCTGAACACAAAAAGGAAAAAACAAATCTCATGCTTAAAAGGATATTCGGACGGTCCTGCCTGCTCTCAAGGGAAGTCCACACATTGCATGGTATTCTCAGGAAAATACAGAGAAAATCCGGTAATAATTGCGAAGATGATGATGCCGATTATGAGAATTAGAATTGACAGTAAGGGATGTGTTTCGAAATGTTCATATCATTTGAAACCCATGTTGGATTCCCTAAATGATTTTTAATTAATTATTGATTGAACATGACTGAAGGTAAGTGGGACGAAAAATTCGTAGTTTTCCTGAAAAAATACTATTGGGATAGCATTCTTCAACTGGCTAACAACTATCCTGACCAGCGCAGTCTGGAAGTGGATTTCTACGATCTTGATGTTTTTGACAGAGAAATAGCAAATGAGCTTCTTTTTAATCCTGATGAGGTACTGCCAAGTGCAAACAACGCACTTCAGCAAATTGACCTTCCAGTAGAAAAGAAACTCATTGATGCAAAGGTACGTTTTGTAAAAATACCAAACAAAATTCCAAACAGGGACTTGAGAAGTAAGCACCTTTTGCAATTTGTTGCCATTGAAGGAATGGTACGAAAAGCTACAGAAGTCCGTCCAAGAATTGTTGTTGCTGCTTTGAAATGCATGCGCTGTGAACATGTGATGATGGCACCACAACCTGAAACAAAATTCGACGCACCTGAATTTTGTGAAAATGAAACTTGTGGTAAAAAAGGTCCGTTTAAAATAATGATTCAGGAATCTGTTTTCGTTGATGCCCAGAAATTACAGATACAGGAATCTCCAGAGAACCTGAAAGGCGGCGCACAGCCACAGAGTCTTGATGTTGATATCGAAGACGACCTCGCAGGTATTGTAAAACCTGGTGACCGAGTTATAATCAATGGAGTTCTTCGGTCGCACCAAAGATCTACTAAAGAAGGCAAATCTACTTTTTATGACCTTGTATTGCATGCAAACTCCATCGAATATACTGATCTTGAGTTCGATGAGCTTGAAATTACACCAGAAGAAGAAGAAGAAATACTTGCCCTTAGCCGTGATCCTGAGATATACCAGAAAGTTATAGGGTCCATTGCTCCTTCTATTTACGGTTATGAAGATGTGAAAGAAGCCCTTTCACTTCAGTTATTCTCAGGTGTTGCAAAACATCTCCCTGACGGGTCAAGGGTGCGTGGGGATATTCACATGCTCTTTATGGGAGACCCGGGCGTAGCTAAAAGTCAGTTACTCAGGTATATGGTAAAACTCTCACCACGTGGTGTTTTTGCATCCGGTAAAAGTGCATCATCAAGTGGTCTTACCGCAGCAGCCGTTCGTGATGATCTTGGAGACGGACGCTGGACACTGGAAGCTGGTGCACTCGTAATGGCGGACATGGGAATTGCCGCAGTGGACGAAATGGATAAGATGAGCACTGAAGATAAAAGTGCACTCCACGAAGCAATGGAACAGCAGACAATCAGTGTTGCAAAAGCCGGCATCCTTGCCACACTGAAATCCCGTTGTGCCCTGCTTGGTGCAGCTAACCCGAAATATGGTCGTTTTGACAGGTACGAAGGTATTGCCCAGCAGATCAACATGCCTCCAGCCCTCATTTCAAGGTTTGATATGATATTTGTCCTTCTGGATACTCCAAATGAGGACATGGATTCAAAGATCGCAAAGCACATACTCAAATCACACTATGCAGGTGAACTGTCCGAACAGCGCAAGAACCTGCCTTCAAGTAATATAACCCAGGAACAGGTAGATGTCCATATGGAAGTCATCAAACCTGTAATAGATCCTGATTTCCTAAGAAAATACGTTGCATACTCAAGGAGAAACATTTTTCCCGTACTGGAAGATGACGCACGTGATCATCTGGTGAAATTCTATATGGACCTGCGAAGGATGGGAGACGGAAAGGACGCACCTGTTCCCGTTACAGCACGTCAGCTTGAAGCTCTTGTAAGACTTGCAGAAGCCAGTGCACGTTTAAGACTCAGTAATGTTGCAACACTTGACGATGCAAAAAGAACTACAAGAATCACATATTCATGCCTCAGGCAGGTTGGTGTCGATCCGGATACAGGGGCATTCGATGTGGATGTTATTGCCTCCGGTACAAGCAAGAGCCAGAGAGACAGGATCAAGATAATCAAAGATATCATAAAATCAGTCGGTGAGAAACATCCCGGTGGAAAAGCCCCACTTGAAGAGGTCTATGCAGAAGCCCAGAATCAGGGAGTAGACCGGCAGCATGTAGAGGATCTTATAGCACGTATGAGACGTGGCGGAGACCTGATAAAGCCCGACAAAGAACATGTAAAAGTAGTTTAGACTAATGTGAAGTGACCCCATGTATCTGAAAATCCATAAATCAGGCGACAACACAATCGTTGCCCTATGTGACAGAGAACTGATTGGAAAGACTCTTAAAGAAGGTAACATAAAGGTTACTATAACTGAAGAATTCTACAAAGGAGAACTCATATCCAGAGAAGAGGCAGTTGATGTTCTTTCAAAAGCCGGCAATGTTAACATCTTTGGGGATAAAGCGGTTTCCTGTGCCATTGAATGTGGGGTTGTAGATAAGGATAATGTAAAGATCATTAATGAAGTAGCACATGCCCAGGTATTTCGGATATAATTGCTACGAGGTTTTGTTATGAATAACGACATGGCAGATCAGGGTGCGGAGAACAATGCGCCACATACCTATGACAGGAAAGAGCTTATTGAAGCTGTTGTGATGAAACACAAAAAGTACATTGATGAATATACTACTGAATTCAATGAGCTTGGAAGCAAAATGAAAGAACTCCAGGAAAACATCGATTCTTCTAATAAGAACAGAACTGAAGTTATGGAGAAGATAGAAATACTGGCTGAAAAGAGACAGTTATTCTACCATCAGGCAGAAAAGTTGCTGGACGAACTTGCTGAATCAATATCTACCGAGGATTTTTCCCGTGAAAAATCTCATGTTATGGATAAACTGGCCAAAGTGAAAGGTTCACTAAGTCCTGAAGAGGAACAAAAACATGTAGAGTCCATCCTGCAGGATATTTCAGCACTGGGCTCAAAGGCAACAGGTATCAATGACCGCCTTTCAACAATTAGAGACAGAATAAAAGATGCTCTTGGATACAAAATAGAAATGAGCTCAATAGACAGTTCTGAAGAAAAATTCAACAGCAACATGTCATCCTATGAAGAAGGAATAAAAGAGATCGAACCACGTTACAAATGGCTAGAGAACAGGATCAACAGTCATAAGGAAGCCCAGGGATACTGGGAAAAGCAGCCACTTACCAGCGACAAACAGGAGGTTGAAGCATGAGTGATATCGATGTTTCATCAATGAATGAAAAAGACCTCAAAAATAAGGTGAACGATCTTCGTACCCAGATAGGCCACCATGAACGTGAACTAAAAGGTATTTTCCGCGAACTAAAACTTCACCGCACAAATACTGATGATCTGAAGCAGAAAAGGGACAAGCTGAACGCCCAGGTCAGGGAACTCGTTGGAAAAGCACGTGATGTAAAGTCCAAAAGAGATGAGATTAACGCAAAGATCTCTTCACTTAAAGCATCACGCAATGTAGTCAATGAAAAGAGCCGCATGTTTTCTGATAATATTAGCGAGTTCAAAACAAAAAGAGACGAACTCAACAAACTGTCCAAGGGAAGTGTTGAAACATTATCCAAAGCTTATGCAGCCGACCTTGAACTATTCCTTAACGCAGACATCCCTCTGAAACATGAAATAGACCTTTTTGGAAGACTACATGACCTGAAAGAGCGTCTGGGAGCAGCTTTTGATGCTAATGCAATGCATGAGAAACTGATGGAAACCTATGCGGAATCAAAGGAAGTGTTTGAGTCCAGAGAGGATTTCGGTAGTGAGATTGGCAAGCTTGCTGAAGAGTCACAGAAATACCATCTTGCAATGATCGAATTCTACAATCAGGCAGATGAACTGAGAAAAGCAGCCGATACTGCTCACTCACAAATTTCCGAGAAATATGCTGTAACCGCACCTATCAGAGAGAAGATCGATCCTCTCAAAAAGAAGATAGCAGTACTCAGAGAGGAACTCGATGTCTATCTCAGCAAGCTCAATGATATTCAGGTTGAAAAAGATGACAAGAAACAGGAAGAACATCTTGTAGTTGCAAAAGAAAAACTTGAAAAGAGCGGCCGCCTGAGCCTTGAAGACCTTAAAGTCCTTATGGAAAAGGGAAATCTGAAGTTCTGATCATTCCCTTTCTGACTTTTTTATTTTAATTTTTTCTCTATATTTGCACTTTTTTCACTTATTAATTACAACCCTGCACAATACTAATGCAGATATACATGCAAGTGCCTGAAATATAGTAAATCCGTCAGCCCGGGTAGAAGATGGAGTAATTGATGAATTCTGGCCTTCTTCCTGAACAGGATCATCTGTCGTTTCTTCGATCTCCGGTTCCGGATAATCATCATCCAGATATTGATACACTGGTTTGAAAGTGATAAGTTCCCCACCGGGGCTTATATAGATGGTATCTACCGTAATATTCAGGATTTCGGAACTTTTGGAATATACAAAAAATTCACCTTCAGACAGGATATCATCCTGCAATAATTCATCATCATGTAAAAGCTTCACCCACACCTTCTTTTGATCCTGATTGACGCTTATGACATTCAATGAATAATCCTGATAAAAATCCCAGGAATCGCCTGTTGTCAGAAATATTCCTGTACCATTGATCAACACAGTATCTTCATCCAGATCCATTCCCAGAGCTTCATTGATAAGTAAAGGTTCGGCATTAACCACTATTATCATTGTACTTAAAAAAAGCAAGATGAAGAACACATAAAAGGTTCTTTTCAGAAAAATCATAAAAGGTCACTTCACCAATTAATCACTGTAACGACAATTACCGGCAATAATCTCGTGTTTTTTGTCATTTTGATCAAGAACTACAAGTGCACCTTTTTCAGTAATTCCAATTGCTTTTCCTTCAATGAGCATGGCAGGAGTCTTTACTCTTACATTTCTTCCAATTGTATCTGAAAGATTAATCCACTCATCTACAATCTCAGCAAACTGCCTTGTCTTGAACCTTATATATTGCTGTTCAAGTTCATAAAGAAGAGAAGCAAGGAAAGAGGTTCTGTCAAGTGGTTTTCCCATTTCATTTGAAACACTGGTCGAATTTCTTCTTACATCATCTGTTAGCTCAGAAAGCTTGACATTTACATTGATACCGATACCAAGAATAACATAATCTACTTTTCCAATTTCAGCACTGACCTCTGTGAGTATTCCACATATCTTCTTACCTTTGACAAGTACATCATTAGGCCATTTGATATGAGCATCCACACCCATACTTCTAAGAGCATTGGTAACTGCAATACCTGCAACAAGAGTTACCCTTGATAGGTTCTCAAGAGGAATTGAAGGTTTAAGAATAAGAGAAAGCCATAATCCACCTGAAACAGACTGCCATTCTTTACCCAGTCGACCTCTTCCGCTTTTCTGAGTCTCTGCAATTATGACAGTGCCCTCTGAAACCTGAGGTGCAATCTCACGTGCTGTATTATTGGTGGATTCCAGCTCGGAATAATAATGTACATCACTACCAATGAGAGTGGTCTTAAGAATGCTTTGCAGCATCTCAGGATCGATCTTATCAGGACAGGAGTCCAGTATATATCCGGTCTTGGGAGAAGAACGGACATCATAACCTTCTTTTCTGAGAGCTTTAATGTACTTCCACACCATAGCCCTGGTAATGCCTAACTTTTCCCCGATTTCCTGCCCGGACACCGGAGTCCCTTCAGATTTCCTTAATATGCTGATAATTGCTTTCTTATTATCATTCACAGGCATTCCACCACATGATGTTTACTCCCGGATTAAACATACGCTGCCAAAGTTTATTATCTTGTCTGTTTTTTGGCAGCATTCACATATGAACTTACAGCAGCAGTTACCGCAGCAACTTTTTGATCCTGATTAGAAAGTGCTGATGCAAGTGTTGCCCCTTTGGCAGAATCTTCCTCAACAACCTTTCTGACATCATCAATGATGTTGTAGTCTTCTATGAAATGAGTGGTGAGATTACCGTCCCTGAATGCAGGATGTCTCAGAACAGCCTTGTGGAATGGTATATTGGTGGTTACCCCATCAACAATATACTCATAGAGAGCACGCTGCATCCTGTCAATTGCCTCGTTCCTGTCACTTCCCCATGCACAGAGCTTGGAGATCATTGAATCATAATAAGGTGAAATAGTATAACCCATGTGAACACCACTGTCGACCCTTATGCCAGGTCCTCCTGCAGAACGGTATCTTCTTATCTTTCCAGGTGATGGAGCAAAATCATTCAGTGGGTCCTCGGCATTTATACGACACTCAATAGCCCATCCACGAATGCTGATATCTTCCTGCTTGAATGGCAATGGTTTCCCGCATGCAATATGGAGCTGTTGTTTTGCAAGGTCTATACCTGTGATCATCTCACTGATAGTGTGTTCTACCTGAAGTCTTGTGTTAACCTCGAGGAAGTAGAAATCACCCTTTGAGTAAAGGAACTCAACTGTACCTGCATTCTCATAACCGATTGCTTTTGCAGCCTTTACAGCAGTTTCTCCCATCTTCTTACGCAGTTCCGGCGTCATTACCGGAGATGGAGCCTCTTCTATAAGCTTCTGATGCCTACGCTGGATAGAACACTCCCTTTCCATGACATAAACAGCATCACCATATTTATCGGCAAGAATCTGGAACTCAATATGCCTTGGTTCCTCAACATATTTTTCTATAAATACGGTAGAATCACCAAAAGCGGATTCTGCTACGGACTGGATTGAACTAAGTGCAGTGTTAAAATCATCCCTGGAATGGACAATTTTCATTCCAATTCCACCGCCACCTGCAGATGCCTTGATAATTACAGGGTAGCCAATATCATCTGCAAGATCTGCAGCTTCCTCCGGATCAGAGATTGCTTCGTTGGTTCCTGGAACCACAGGTACTCCAGCTTCTATCATAGTATTTCTGGCAGCTATCTTACTACCCATCTGCTCAATAGCCTTGCTGGAAGGGCCAATAAATGTAATACCTGCATCCTCGCACTTGCGGGCAAATTTAGCATTCTCGGAAAGGAAACCATATCCGGGATGAATTCCCTCTGCTCCGCATTCAAGTGCAACTTCTATTATTTTGTCACCATTGAGGTAACTCTGACTGGATGGTGCAGGTCCGATATTATATGCTTCATCTGCATACTTTGCAAAAAGAGCATTCTTGTCAGCTTCTGAGTGTACTGCAACGGTCTGCACACCGAGTTCACGACATGCACGCATTGCACGAATTGCTATCTCACCCCTGTTAGCGATAAGTACTTTCTTGAACATGTCTGTTCACCTACTCAATACTCAAAAGTACATCACCTGATTTCACAGCATCACCCTCTGAAATCAGTATAGCCTTAACGGTTCCGCCATGTGGTGCATGAATTGCATTCTCCATTTTCATAGCTTCAATAACACATACAGTGTCACCCTCGCTGATGGAATCTCCTACGTTTACCTCAACAGAGAGTACCATTCCCTGCATGTGGCTTGTTACAGCTCCCGGCACAGAGTCTGCGGTTGGCTTATCAGCTGATTCAACAACCTGTACGGAACCACCAACCGGATTGACCTTTACGTTGAAGACCTCACCATCGATCTCAACTTTATAGTCTGTTGGTATGCCGGTCATGTCAGATGCAGCACATGGATTTTTCTCCATGATAGGTGTAAGTTTCTCCTCCTCAAGTTCACCCTTGAGGAAAGCAGGAGCAATTGCAGGATAGAGTGCGTATGTCAGGATATCTTCTTCCTTCTTGACAATGCCCATTTCCTCTGCTTCCTTTTTAGCTTTCTCATATTCCGGAGCGATAAGGTCAGCAGGCCTGCATGTGATAGGCTCTTCGTCACCAATGATCTTGGCAACTATCTCGTCACTGATCTTCTGTGGTGGTCTTCCATAAAGACCACGAACATAATCCTTAACCTCTTTTGGAATTACCTTATATCTTTCACCCATGAGTACATTAAGAACTGCCTGAGTACCTACGATCTGGCTTGTAGGTGTAACAAGTGGCGGATAACCAAGTTCTGCACGGACAAGTGGCATTTCCTTGAGCACATCCTCATACTTATCAAGTGCATTCTGTTCTTTAAGCTGGGATACAAGGTTTGAAAGCATTCCACCCGGGATCTGGTAAAGCAGGACATTGGTATCGACCTGCTCAGAAATTGGATTTAGTATGCAACGATATTCTTCCTTGAGATCCTTGAAATATTGTGAAATCTCAGATATAAGTTCAAGATCAAGCCCGGTAGCACGCCCCGTCTCAGCAAGTGAAGCTACAATAGACTCTGTTGGTGGCTGTGATGTTCCCCACGCAAATGGAGAAAGTGCAGTGTCAAGAATATCTACACCTGCTCTGCATGCAGCCATATAGCTCATTGGAGCCATACCTGAAGTACAGTGAGCGTGCAGATCAACAGGGAGATTGACCTCTGCCTTAAGTGCCTTCACAAGATCGTATGCCTGCTGTGGTGAAATAAGGCCTGCCATATCCTTGATACAAAGTGAATCACATCCAAGCTCTGCAAGACCCGTTGCAAGCTCCACATATTTCTCAACAGTATGAACAGGACTGATGGTATACGCAATTGTGCCCTGTACGTGTGCCCCTTCCTTCTTAGCTACAGTGATAGCTTTTTCCATGTTGCGTATATCGTTTACAGCATCAAATACCCTGAAAATATCAATACCATTCTCATAAGCTTTCTTTACGAACTTCTCAACAACATCATCGGAATAGTGCCTGTAACCTACAAGGTTCTGCCCCCTGAGCAGCATCTGTGCAGGAGTTTCTTGCATATGTTTTTTAAGTTCTCTTAGTCTCTCCCATGGATCTTCGTTCAGATACCTTATAGAACTGTCAAATGTTGCTCCGCCCCACATCTCTAAAGAATAGTATCCGACCTGGTCGAGCTTATCCACGATCGGGAGCATGTTGCGGGTGCGCATTCTTGTGGCAATGAGGGATTGATGCGCATCTCGAAGAATAGTTTCAGTTATTTTTACTTTCATGGGAATCCTCCGGGAGTATTTATAATAGTATAATAGTCAATATGATAGAGAATCATCTAATTTCCAGATGAAATTGTACCTTATATATCATGTTCTTTTATGTAGTTTCTGGTGAGCATTTATAAATCAACAGGTGCACACAATCATGATTCATAAAGAAAGAAAAAGAGATATCAGGATTATACGTAGTTAGCATAAAGGAACAAAATGTTTCATTATGAACTTATTTACCAGGTTTATCTAAGACTATTCTTTTCTTAGTAGTCCCCTGATAACCGCAAAACTTTCCATTTTCATCGAAAAGCATTTTTGCATAAATTTCTATGGGAACAAGATTTTTGTTTTTGTCATAGGCCACTGTTTCAATCCTAGCATATTCCCTATCAGAACCATCCTTTAATTTATTGCCCATGGTCTCACTTATCTTTTTCATTTCATTATCTGGAAAATGATCCTGAAGTTTTGTTCCGATAAAGTCTTCAGTCTCAAAATGATTTATGTCTGTTGTGGCAGGATTTGCATAGATAAATACGAGATCTTCATTCAATTGCCATATGCTGTCAAAGGTATTTTCAGCAAGAAGGCGATATTTCTTTTCACTTTCCATCAGCACTTCTTCCATCTTAATTCTATCAGCAATCTCCTTTTTAAGCATCTCATTAGCTTTTTCAAGTTCAGATGTCCTACGTGAGACCAGTATTTCAAGTTCTTCCTGTTGCATTCTGAGAAGGTTTCTGGAATTTATTTCCTCTGTAATGTTTTCCATGATCAGAGTGACACCAATTTCTCCGTCATCGAAGGTAGAAGGAATTATTTTGGTCTTGAAAAAACACAACTCATTGTCAACAAACAGGTCTAAGGTTTCTACCTGATCATCACCTTTCCTGGCATCCTTTATACTATCAAGCAAAGTCTTGTTGGAAATCATTGGAGGAAATACATCACATAACTTTTTGCCCTGAATATTGCTTTTGGAATTTTGTGTCAGTTCCATAAATCTGTCATTTGCCTGAACTACCTTGTTGCTATCATCGATAACTACAATATAATCTGATGAAAAATTAAGCAATGTTGAAACAGGTATTCTCTGAGATAAAAAATAGACTTTTGCAGTACCAATATTTTCCATTTCGATGTGTCCGCTAATCCTTAAAAGTTCCAGATATTTGGCAACCGTATTCCGGTTAATTCCAATATTTCTGGAAATATCCGTGACACTCATGCCACGAGGATTTTCCTTTAGAAGTGATTTTATCTTAGTAGTTTCGTGTTTGTATAAGTCCATTTATATAATGGTATATTGCCCCCGGTTCATAAGTATTACGAGTAAAAGTTCATCATTTAGAATTATACACAACCGTATAGATTGTTATTGTCACTTAGATATTTGTTAACTTATCACTTACTCAAAAATCGTGCACAGAAATTGCATTCATAACCTAATATGGTCCTTAATAAATTTTATATTCAAGATATATTTATATATATTATTGTTATAATATTCTTTTGCAATGCAAAGATGCCTGTCAAATGGGAAGCACAAACAAAAATCCCATAAACAGATACGCAAAAAGCAGTTAATTGTGAATGGAAGGGTGAATTTTATGCTAGGAATGAATGATAAATTAAAAACAGAGCTTATCAATGTACTTGATGCGGTAAACTCCGGTGATTCTGAAGCCAGAGTCTCTCCTAAAAATTCAAAACAGGATGATCAAGTTGCACAATCACTAAACTCTTTTTTGAATGACTACTTTGCCTTAAAAAATGAAGTTGCGCAAAAAAGAAGTATTATTGAACTGAAAGAAGCTGAAGATTTCCATAATCAAATGCTTATTGACCAGATAATGAATCTAATTGAATCTATAGTAGAGGGAAAGCTTGATGCTCGCGGAGACACATCTGGATTTAGTGGCAATTGCAAAGATATACTGACAGGCGTAAACAAGCTTCTTGATGCTGTTATGGGACCACTCAATGTTTCAGCAGAATACATAGACCGCATATCAAAAGGAGATATTCCTGAGAAAATTACTGATGAATATAAAGGTGACTTCAACGAGATAAAAAACAACCTCAATATGTGTATTGACGCTGTCAATGCACTGGTAGAAGATTCTATCATGCTGGCACAGGCAGGAGTTGAAGGACAACTTGACATGCGCGCTGATGCTGGCAGGCACAATGGAGATTTCCGCAAAGTTGTAGAAGGAGTCAACGGCTGTCTGGACGCATTTATTGGTCCACTGAATGTTGCAGCAGAATATATTGACCGCATATCAAAAGGAGATATTCCGCAGAAGATTACAGATTCTTATAGCGGGGACTTCAATGAGATAAAGAATAACCTTAACCTTTGTATAGATTCTATCAACTCATTACTTGAAGAAGCTGAGCTCATTACAGATGCTGCAATCGAAGGGAAGCTGGAAACCCGTGCGGATTGTGCAAAATTCAATGGTGAATATGCCAGACTTGTAGAAGGTATGAACCATATTGTAGGGACACTCGTGGGCCATATAGATAGTATCCCGGTCCCATTCATGATTATTGACCGTGATTACAACGTTAATTATGTCAACACAAAAGCAGCAGAAACAGTGAACCTCACAGCTGGCTCCATGGTTGGCACTAAATGCTACGACCATTATAATACTAATGTATGCAAGACCGACAACTGCGTATGTACACGCTCTATGATCTCAGATTTAACAGAACATGGAGAAGCCGTTGCAAACCTTGGAAAAGACGTACATATTACTTGCAGCGGTGTTCCACTGAAGAACAGAGAAGGAATGATCATAGGTTCCCTTGAAATATTTATGGACCAGACAATAGTTAAGAATGCTCTTGAAGATTCCAGTTCTAAAGTAGAACTTCTTAATAGGATTCCAGCTCCGGTAATGGCAGTGGACAAAGAGTTCAATGTCACATTTATGAATCCTGCCGGGGCCAATGCAGTAGGAAAAACTGCTGTTGAATGCAATGGAATGAAATGTTACGAACTATTCAACACCCCACACTGCCAAACAGAAAACTGTCGTGTTGCCAGAGCCATGGATAATGGATCAGTTTCTTCAGCAGATACGGTAGCACATCTTCTATCAGGAGATTTACCAATTCGCTATACTGCAACTCCTTTAAAAAACAGTGAGGGAGAGATCATCGGTGGTCTTGAATATGTAATGGATATGACCTCTGAAGTCAATGTCACAAAGGAAGTACTAAAACTTGCAGATGCAGCGGTTAACGGCAGACTTGATGCACGTGCCGACATAAACCAGTTTGAAGGCAACCCAAGGGACATTGTCAATGCTGTGAACGAAACTCTTGACTCTTTTATTGGCCCATTAAATGTAGCAGCAGAGTATATTGATCGTATCTCAAAGGGCGACATACCTGAAAAGATCACAGATGAATACTATGGAGATTTCAATGAAATCAAGAACAACCTTAACCAATGTATTGATGCAGTCAATGAACTTGTTTGCGATGCAAACATGCTTGCAGAAGCCGCTATCGAAGGTAGACTCGATACCCGCGCCAATGCATCCAGACACGGTGGTGACTACCGTGCCATTGTTGAAGGTGTAAATAATACTCTTGATGCTGTCATTGGTCCACTGAATGTTGCTGCAGAATATGTTGACAGAATAGCTCACGGAGATATTCCTGAAAAGATTACTGATGAGTGTAATGGTGATTTCTGTGAAATCAAGGACAACCTTAACCAATGTATCGATGCCATCAATGCCATGATCAGCGATGCGAATATGCTGGCGGAAGCCGCTGTCGAAGGTAGACTCGATATCCGTGCTGATGAAACTAAGCATCAGGGAGATTTCCGTGCCATTGTTGAAGGTGTAAATAATACCCTTGATGCTGTCATCAGTCCTCTGAATGTTGCGGCTGAATACATTGACAGAATATCCAAAGGTGAGATCCCTGCTTATATCACTGACACTTATTATGGAGACTTCAATGAGATTAAGAACAATATCAATACCTGCATTGATGCAATTAATCTCCTCGTAAAGGATTCTCAATTACTGGCACAAGCGGGCGTAAATGGACAACTTTCAGTTCGTGCTGATGATTCAAAGCATGGAGGCGATTTTGCCAGGATAGTTGCCGGCTTTAACAATACACTGGATGCCATTATTACTCCATTGAACATAAGTTGTGATGTGCTGGATTCATATACAAAAGGCGATCTTGATGCCAGAATTACAATGGAGATGAACGGTGACTTTGAAGAACTGGCAAATACCCTGAACTCATTTGGGGATAACATCCAGAAACTAATTAATGATACCAGTGAGGTTTTGTCGGAGATATCAAAGGACAATCTTACAAGAGGGATTTCTGTAGAATCCGTTGGAGAGTTCGAAAAGCTTACCGATGGTATTGAAAGTGCACGTATGTCACTCAACGATGTTGTTTCACACGTAATGAACGTTGCAGAGCTAGTTGTGACCACTGCAGAAAATATGTCAGCAGCGACCACACAGCTAAACTCATCAGCAAATGAAGTTGCTGGAACAGTGGAAGAGATATCACGCGGATCACAGGACCAGTCTGTCAAAACAGAAGAAGTATCACGTACCATGCAGCACATGACACAGAGTATTCAGGATGTTGCATCTAATTCACAGAATGTTGCAAGCCATGCCCGCGAATCCAACCAGAGAATGACCGAACTTGGAAGGACCAGCAACGAACTTCTCATAATGATGGACGGCATTAAAGATGCAGTATCCGGTTCTGCAACTGTAATCAATAACCTGGAAGAAAAATCAAACCGTATCGGCGAGATCGTCAATCTCATCACAAACATCGCTGACCAGACAAACCTGCTTGCCCTGAATGCAGCTATTGAAGCAGCACGTGCAGGAGAACATGGTCGTGGATTTGCTGTTGTGGCGGATGAGGTCCGAAAACTTGCAGAAGATTCAGGAAATGCTGCAAAACAGATTGCAGACCTTATTCATGAGATCCAGAATGGTACTTCTGAAGCAGTTGCCTCTATGGAAATGGGTACCACAGAAGTTACAAGGGGTGCCGAATCATTAGGAGAGGGTGTTAAAGAAATCGAGCAGGTGATCACTGCTGTGAATGACATCACCAGGATGGTTGAGGACATCGCTGCAGCTGCTGAAGAGCAGTCTGCTGCCATTGAACAGGTGGCATCGTCCGTAGAAGAGGTCGCAGCAATTTCAGAAGAAACAGCAGCAGGAACAGAAGAAACAGCAGCTGCCGTTCAGGAACAAACATCTTCAATGCATGAACTTGCAAACTCTGCTGATGAGTTATCGGATATTGCAAAAGACATGAAAAGAGTGGTCAACCGGTTCAAAACAGTTAGTACAGAATCCGGAATGGATAACGATACTGAGTCTGAAAATACAGAAAGCGATGAATCCTCCCTAAAGAACGCCGCATTGGTCTGATAAGAAAGATTTTTGAATCGAAGGGTACGTTTTCAAATATATCTACAACTACCAGAGATACGCTTCTGGTAGTTGTTTTTCAATTTACAGGGTGAAGAATTTGGAATGGACATTATGAACGTAAAGGAAATAATACATATCCCTGAACCGTTCAGAATTCTACAATCTCCATGTGCCTGCGTAGGTAAACTTGACGATTGTCTTCTTCTATTGATAGATTCCAGAAAGATATTAGGAAAAGATGAACAATTGAGTATTATAAATTCTGGATATCGTGATTTATTTTAGAATAAGTATTATAATAATAAAAACACTATCCGCAAATTCCAATGAATATATTTGTGCAATAATATAGTTTTTAAAGATATGTTTTTATATAATTATATTCATCTTTAAATCTGCATAATTATAATTATACAGAACTAGTAGTTGGCATAATACGAAGTGAATGTGTAAAAGTTAAACACATGCAATTCGACTTTTTATAGGGTGAAAACATGTTAGGGAAAAACAACAAGTTATATAGTGAAATTATCGGTGTTCTGGACTCTTTTGAAGAAGGCAGGTCAGACATTAGACTGGGCGCTGAGTCAACAGGCACCGAGAAAGAGATGACAGAAGCATTGAACGCTTTTCTGGAAAAAGCTGCAGGATGGAAAAATGAAGCTGAACAGCAACAGGAACTATCAAAGCAAGTAAACCAGATGGTGAATGCAACAGTTGAAGGTCAACTTGACGTGAGAATAAAACCTGAAGACTTTGAAGGAGAATTCAGAGATCTTGCAGCAGGAATCAACAAAATGACCGATGCAATTGTAACTCCATTTATGGCTGCATCAAAGTATGTAACCCGCCTTTCTAACGGAGATATTCCTCCTAAAATCACAAAAGAATTCAAAGGCAGTTACAACGAGCTTAAAGACAATCTCAACCTTTGCGTAGATGCTATCAATGCTCTTATCGAAGATTCAGACATGCTGGCAAAAGCCGGATCAGAAGGCAACATTGATATCCGTGCAGATGCCACCAGACATGGCGGAAAATTCAGGACCATCATAGAGAACCTGAACAATACTCTTGACTCTATGGCAAAACCATTGAACGAAAGCACAGATGTTCTGCTCAAAATGGCTGGCAATGACTTTGAAACTGGAGTTGAAGGAGAATACGATGGAATTTTCAAAGACAACGCATACGCAGTCAATGAGGTTCGCAACAGACTACTGAATATCCAGCGTACATTTGAGTATATGGCAAAAGGTGACTTCAGCGACCTTCCAAGATACAAACAGGCTGGAAAGCGTTCAGAGAACGACAAGTTATTGCCATACACCATCAGGCTCATGGAAACTGTTAAAGGAATGGCAGATGAATTCATTGAACTTGGGCAGGCTGCTGAAGCCGGAACTCTGGATTACAGAGTGGATGCTTCGGAATTTGATGGTCTTTTCCAGGAAGCTATTGTTACTGTAAACGATGCATTTGATGCCCTGGTCGCCCCACTTAATGTGAATGCAGAATACATTGACCGCATTTCAAAAGGAGATATTCCTGAAAAGATAACAGAAGAATATAATGGTGACTTCAATGAGATCAAAAACAACCTCAACCAGTGCATTGATGCTGTAAATGCTTTGATAGAAGACACTGAGATGCTGGCACAGGCTGCCATCAATGATCAGCTTGATGTACGTGCTGATGAAACCAGACATCAAGGAGACTTCCGCACTGTTGTAAATGGAATAAACAGAACCCTTGATACTGTTGTTGATAAGACTGACTGGTATGAAGCTATTATTGATGCAGTACCATTCCCAATACATGTAATAGATAATGATATGAACTGGGTATTCCTGAACAAGGCATTTGAAGAGCTGATGGTTAATCAGGGAGTTGTCACTGAAAGATGCCAGGCAAAAGGAATGCCATGTAGCAGTGCAGGTGCCAATATCTGTAATACAGAAAACTGTGGTATTAAAAAGTTACAAAAAGGAGTTAAAGAGAGTTATTTCGACTGGTATGATCTTAAATGTAAACAGGATACTGCTTTCCTGAAGAACAGAAAAGGTGAACCGATCGGTTATGTTGAGACAGTAACTGACCTCACAGCCATACTGCAGAACAATGAATATACTAAGGTGGAAGTAGACCGCCTATCAGCAAACCTCAACTTACTGGCACAAGGAAACCTTGCACTTGACCTTACAGTAGAAACTGGTAATGAGAACACTGTAGAGTCAAGATCAAACTTCGTACAGATTAATGACAACCTGCAGAAAGTAACGGCAGCAGTCGGAGAAATGATTGAAGACGTGGAAATGCTTTCAAACGCTGCAGTAGAAGGAAGCCTGGATACAAGAGCAGATGCGTCCAAGCATCTGGGAGATTACCAGATAATTGTACAGGGAGTTAATGATACACTTGATGCAGTCATTGATCCATTGAACGTAGCTGCAGATTATGTTGCACAGATATCCAGAGGAGAAATTCCTGAAAAGATCACAGAGGAATATCAGGGAGACTTCAATATGCTCAAGAATAATATCAATGATTGTATTGATGGTCTTGGCGGTCTTGTAGAAGCAAATGAAGTCCTACAGGTCATGGTTAACAATGACCATACAAGAAAAGTTGAAGGAAATTACCAGGGAATCTATGCAGAAGTGGCATCAGCTACAAACGGTATTCTTGACAGAATCACCCACGTAATGGATATAAATAAGAAAATAGCAGTGGGTGATCTTAATGACCTTGAGAATCTCAAGAAAATCGGAAAACGCTCAGATAATGATGAACTCATTCCATGTTATATCACAATGATGAGCAACATAGAAGGCATAGTTGATGAGTTCATAAAACTCGGTAATGCAGCAGAAGCTGGAGATCTGGCTTACAGAGCAGATTATTCTCGTTTTGAAGGACGTTTCAGTGATGCGATCAGCACTGTGAATGTGGCATTTGATGCACTGGCAGCGCCTGTAAATGAAGCAATGCGCATAGTCGATGAATACAGTCAGGGCCTTCTCAATGCAAGGTTTGAATTAGAAGCTAACGGTGATTTCAAGAACTTTGCTGATGCTCTTAATACATTTGGTGATAAGCTGCAGGGTCTGATTGAAGAATCAAGTGCCGTTCTTGATGCAATTTCAAATAATGATCTCTCAAAACCACTTACCATTGTTGCTGAAAATGACATCAAGAAGCTGACAGATGGTATCGAAAATGCAAGAAAGTCATTGAATAATGTTGTTTCTATTGTCCTTGACAGCTCCAGAAATGTTGCATCTACATCCGAAGAGATGTCAGCATCAGTTGAAGAGATGACATCTGCCTCGTATCAGATATCTGACACTGTATCTGAAATATCAAAAGGAGCACAGAGCCAGGCATCAAAGACTGAAGAAGTCTCACGTGCAATGGTTGATATGACCATGACAGTGCAGGAAGTTGCAACTAACTCACAGAAAGCAGCCGAGACTGCAAAGGATTCAAATGAGCTGATTAACACCCTTGGTCTAACTACTAAAGATCTTGTTATGAAGATGGATTCTATCAAAGAAGCTACTGGTGAATCATCAAATGTAATTATGCAGCTTGACGGTAAATCCAAACAGATTGGTGAAATCGTGAGCCTTATTACCAATATTGCAGACCAGACCAACCTTCTTGCACTGAACGCAGCTATTGAAGCAGCACGTGCAGGAGAACATGGTCGTGGATTCGCTGTGGTTGCAGATGAAGTAAGGAAGCTTGCTGAAGATTCAGGTAATGCAGCTAAACAGATATCAGGCCTTATTGGTGAGATCCAGGAAGGAACACAGAATGCGGTTACATCAATGCAGCAGGGTTCAGAAGAAGTTGAGCTCGGAGCAACTGCCCTTCAAGAAGCTGCTGCCATTATCCAGAATGTAGTCGAATCCGGAAACACCATCGCACATATGGTACAGGATATTGCAGCAGCAGCTCAGGAGCAGTCTGCTTCAATTGAAGAAGTCACTTCCTCTGTTGAAGAAGTAAGTGCCATATCAGAAGAATCTGCTGCAGGAACCCAAGAAGCATCCGCAGCTGTCGAACAGCAGACCGCAACAATGCAGGAACTTTCCAGATCAGCAGAAGACCTTTCAAGTCTTGCAGGTGATATGAAAGCTGTAGTTGATAAATTTATTTTAGAATCCGTTTCCATGAAAGGCGGGAATACTGCCAGCCCAGAGAAAAGGGAAGAAATAGAGACCGAGGAACATATCCTCGTATAATGAGATGAAAAAATGGAAGATGTTTCAATATCCGGAAATGGCCCGACTGATGAATTATTACAAATGGTAGTTTTCCAGTTGGGTGGCGAAGAATTTGGCGTAGAGATAATGAAAGTGCAGGAAATAATCAGGATGCCGGAGATCACTCAGATCCCACAATCTCCTGAATTCGTTGAGGGAGTAATCAACCTTCGTGGCAGGATTATCGTTGTCATTAACCTTGATAAAAGATTCAACCTTACTTCAAAGGAAATTGACTCTAATTCACGCATCATTGTCGTTGAGATAGGCGAGAATGTTGTTGGAATGATAGTCGATTCAGTTAATGAGGTCCTGAGAATTCCAAAATCAAGTGTTGATCCTGCACCTGAACTTGTGACTTCAACCATCAGCCGCGAATACATTACCGGTGTTGGAAAGATTGATGACCGCCTTCTGATCCTTCTTGACCTTGCAAAGGTCATGAACAAGAAGGAAGTTGCAGAGATAGCAAATCTTGCCTGATCAGGCAGGATTTTCTCTTTTTATTTTTTAGACTTTTTTTATCTACTCAAAAATACTCTTTACTTTGTTTTTCAATCTCTTAATTTACCTACCATTATCATTAAGCATGATCATACTTCATTGACTTTGAAACATTATGTATATATAATAACGAGAATATATAAATGAGCACGTAATTCTTTTAATATAGGAGAGGAAAAATTATGGCATTTACTTATTTCTTCAGGGACATGCAAACGCTGGAAATGATCAGAGATTACGTAATTCCAGAGCTCAGAAGCCGGAGATATATACATATATGGGACGCAGGTTGTGCAATGGGCCCTGAACCGTACTCATTGGCCATAGTATTAAGAGAGAATATGGGAATGACCTTCAGGAATGTGAAAATACACGCAACTGATATTGATAACAGTAACCTCTTTGGTGACATTATCAAAGAAGGAATCTACCCAAGAGAAATGGTTCAGAGAATACCAAAGCCAATATTTGACAAGTATTTCTCAGCAGCAGATGAGTCAGACCACTTCCAGATATCCGATGAGATCAGAAGAAGTGTGGATTTTAAAAAGCATAACCTTCTTGACATGAAACCGATAAGGTCAGGACTAAACCTAATTCTCTGCAAAAATGTCCTTCTGCACTTCACAGAAGCCGAAAGAGTAGAAGTCATGCAGATGTTCCATGATTCACTTGACAGTGGCTATTTCGCAACAGAACAAACCCAGAAAATGCCAGCTGAACTCCAGGAGTACTTCGAACCGGTAGTTGCAAACGCACAATTGTACCGTAAACTGAACTAGTCATATTTTACACATCAGATAGAAAGGTTATGAACATGCCCCAGGAACTAAAATTCACGCTGCTTCCACCTACAAAGGGTTCAGAATGCAGGTGGATGAATATAGACAGAAGAGATAAAAGAGTAGGAAAAACCAGGGGCAAGGTGGAAGGTAACGTCCTTATAATCTACTCCATCACCATTTTCCCGGAATTTGAAGGCAAACATTACGGAAAAAGAACAATTGACTTTTTCAAATCACAATTTGGCACTATTGTTGCTGACAGAGTAAGACCTACAGCAATTGGTTTCTGGGAAAAGATGGGATTTGTCAACAGAGGAGATGGCTCCTACATATTCATGAAAACATGTCCGGTTTCTGGAGCTAATACCTGATTAAATGCTCTAATTATTCATTCAAATCCAATTACAGTTATTCATTTCTATTTTTCTGCATTAATGTAAGTAAACCTTTTTAGTTTTGACACATATTTCTCAGTATGGAAATTGAAGCTAAGTTCCTCATATCTGAACGAGATATCTTTGAAAAACTCAAAGGTATCACATCTGTTGCAGGATTCAGCACCGGCAAGTCAGTAGATAAAGAATTCACTGATACCTATCTTGATACAATGGATATGGCTATTTACGCTTCAGGTTTTTCATTTCGCTGCCGTGAGAAAGGGGAGAAAGTAACCTATACACTAAAATCACTTTCAACATCAACTTCTCTTATACATATGAGGGAAGAAGTTGAGTTCACACTTACTGAGAAGCTGCCTGTAAAAGATTGGGATAATTGTATTCTCAAAAAAAGAGTACTTTCAATCATTAGCTCCGGAGAACTGTTTCCTTTGTTTACTGTAACGCACAAAAGGACAGATATCCCACTGAGCATTGACCAGAGAGAGATTGCAGAGATGAGCTTTGACGATGTGGTTCTTACCTGCGAGAAAAGCAAGAAAAGTTATCTTGAACTGGAAGTGGAACTTACAGGTGAAGGCACTGAAGCAGAACTGAACAGAATAGCTGAATATCTCAGGGATGATGAGGGACTTACTCCTGGAAGTAGTTCAAAGTTCGATAATGGCCTTGAACTTTTTATGGAAAATGTAAGGAAGAATGCAAACATATTGAACTACAATATAGACAGTGAAAATAGAACTGTCAATATTTCTCCGCTCAAAGAAATGATAGAGGAATATGGTATTGAGAGAGAACATGCAAGGAGAGTTGCAGAAAATTCCTACAGGCTTTTTAATGAACTGAAAAGCATACATCATTTACGCAATGAATTGCTGCATACTCTAAGAATTAGCTCGATTGTTCACGATATCGGAGTCATGACCGATGCAAAGGAACATCATAAGGTTGGCAGGGATATTCTCTCAGAGACATGCCCTGATGAACTTCCATATCCACTCTATGCTTTTCTTCCATGGATGACATTCCTGCATAAGAAAAGAATAGACCGGAGAAAACTGGATAAACTATCCATGAAAAAGGAATTCCTATCACTTCCCTCACAGATGCAGGATGATATGCTCAAACTTGCAGCCATACTAAGAATGGCTGATGGTTTGGATTACAGCAGAATGGGAAGTACAATTGCTGAGATCGATCTCACAAAGGAAGATATCATCGTAAAAATAACCGGAAAAGGAGCCAGCATTGATGCAGACAGAGCAGACACAAAAGCGGACCTCTGGCGCCTTCTTTTTGATAGGGACATATATTTCAGGGAAGATTACTGAAGCCCGCTCCCCCCGTTCGTTTTCATTTTGAAGTTGATATCCTTACAGATCATTAATCTGATTTATTGGTATTGTAATAGTAAAAGTACTACCCTCGCCAACATTGCTTTCAACATGGATCTCTCCTGAATGCATCTCTATATAATGTTTGACAATTGCAAGCCCTAACCCTGTTCCACCATGACTGCGGTTTATGAATGAACTAACCTGTTTAAATGGATCAAATATAACTTTTTGCTTGTCTGGAGGAATACCTATGCCATTATCACATATGGATATCTGAACATTGCCATCCAATATTTTAGATTTGAGCTGCACTTTACCTTTTTCAGGTGTGAATTTGATAGCATTGCTAAGAAGATTAAAAATTATCTGTTTGATCTTTAACTTATCAGCATTGATTTCCAGTTTCTCATATTCAATATTGACTTCAAAATCATGCTCTTTCTCTTTGAAAAGAGGAGCCATCAATGATATGACCTCATATATCTCTAAATAAAGATCAATTGTTTCGGGATCATAGTCCATACTGCCAGATTCTATTTTTGAAATATCAAGGATATCATTGATCAATTCTAACAGATGATTTCCACTTTTTACTATATTGCCAACATACTCTGTTTGTTTGTCATTCAACTCCCCGAATATTTTATCATTTAGTACCTGTGAGAAACCAATAACTGAATTAAGAGGTGTGCGGAGTTCATGGCTCATATTTGCAATGAATTCTGATTTTATTTTATTGGATTCTTCAGCAAGGGCTTTGGCTTGAAGAAGAGCCATTTCAGCCTGCTTTCTTTCAGTTATGTCAGTTATGAACAACGTAAGCCCGATAATATTTCCTTCATCATCTTCAAGGGGACTATAAACATTCTCATACCATTTTCTTTCGGCTAAGGAATCACCATAGTCTTCTACAGTTGTGAAGGCTTCTCCTGCAAGTACTCTATCAAAGTTAGCTTTTGCCTTTTCCACGTCTTCTGGATGTTTGATGTAATCCAGCATACAGGAACCAATTTCTATTCTGGCCCCCCATATATGTTCCATTATATGTTGATGATTTTCATTAAAAGTAATGTAATGATAATTTTTATCAAGGGCGAATATGACAACATCCCTTGGACTTTCAATAACTTCCTGCAATAACTTATATGCCTGCCTGTACTTCTGTTGAGCCTGCCTCAACATTTCCTCCGCTCTCTTTCTGTCAGTAATGTCCCTGCAAACACAAAAAGCCAGTTTCTGACCGTCGATAATCGCTCCGTTCGAACTAACTTCCACATCGATCAAAGCCCCATTTTTACGACGGTGGCATGTCTCAAATGTAAATCCGGACTCATCAATATCGTTTATTATCTCAAGAATTTCTTCAGGTGATGAAATGTATTCCCAGTCCCATACGTGTAATTGGAGAACTTCATCCATAGAATAGCCCAGCATATTCGCATATTTCTGGTTTGCCTCAACAACCTCACCTTTGTCATTAACAACAACAATTCCATCATTTGATTGTTCAACGAAGATGTTCCTTCTAGTACGTTCTTCTTCGATTTTCTTTTCAGCTCTCTTTTTCTCTGTAATGTCTGAATGAGTTCCATACATGAGAAGCGGATTGTTATCTTCATCCCACTCTATAACCTTACCACGGTCATGTACCCATATCCAATCCCCATTCTTGTGTCGTATGCGTGCTTCGTGTTCATAGTATTCTAAAACACCTGCAAAATGTTTGTTAAGAAGGATATCTGCTCTTTTCATATCCAGAGGATGGACTAGTTTCCTCCATGTTTGAATATCAAGTGAAGTCAGTTCATCCAGAGTATAACCAATTATTTCGGCCCATCGGTCATTGAATAAAGTTTCACCGGTCTGTATATTCCATTCCCAGGTCCCGACATTTGTACCTTCAATGATGTTAGACAGACGTTTACGTTCTTCTGAAATATCCTTTTCAGCTTTTTTCCTTTCAGAAATGTCCCTGCCAACACCAAGCACCCCTATGAGTTTTCCACTGGAATCATACATAGGGCTTTTAATGGTTTCCAGATTTTCTTCGTGACCGTCATCCGCATAGGTGATCAATTCCTCATTAACAGAAGGTCGGCCAGCTTCTAATGCTTCAATATCCTTTTGTCTGAAGAAATCTGCAAGCTCTTTATCAACAAAGTCATAATCCGTTTTTCCAAATATCTCTTCTTCCTTTGCTCCAAAGAAGCGTTCAAATTTATAATTGCACGAAAGATAGACTCCATTAACATCTTTTAGCCATACAAGATCAGGAATAGAATCTATTAAAGTACGCAGTTGTCCCTCACTATTCTTTAGTGCGATCTCTGCATTTTTACGTTCAGTTATATCTATTGTTGTCGCCATGACCCTTTCCACACCATTGATAGTCACAGGGCTCAATCGAACATGCTCCCAAAAAGGTTCTCCTGTTACCTTTCTGTTGAACCATTCAAATTCCTGAGTTCCTTCATCTGCAGCTTTATGTATCCACCTCAGTGCATCGTCAAAAGAATATGGTGGCTCGATCCAGAAATCATTTGTTTTTAGCTCCTCAAGTGAAGAAAAACCATACATTTCGCAGGTTTTAGGATTGGCATCTATAATCTCTCCGCTTATCCTGTCATGTATTATTATTGAGATCGGCGCCTCTGTGAAAAGAGTCCTGTATTGCTCCTCTCTCTCAATAATAGCATTTTCTGCTTGTTTACGCTCGGTAATGTCCTGGAATACAGCAGCAAAAGAATCATTGTCAACTTTATGCGCACTAACACTATAGTGCTTATTCAATTGTGGTGAATATGTTTCAAAAATAACAGGTTTTCCAGTTAGTACGACATTTCCATATGTTTCTATCAAAGAAGTTTCCTCAATACCCGGAAGAACTTCAGTAACACGTTTTTCTATGATATCGGTTACTTTCAGTCCGGTATGTTTTCCGAATGCTTCGTTTGCATCAAGGAAGATATAATCAATTGGGTCACCATTATCATTAAAAACCATTTTGTGGATTCCCACACCACTAATATCGTTTTCAAAAAGTCCTCTGAATTTCATTTCACTTTCTTTTAGTGCATTCTCAGCTCCTATCTTTCCTATGATGTTCCATACGGAATCCATAAGTAAAGTAAGCTGCAGAGAATCGCTATCATTATAATTTGATTCTTTGTTGGCAACACCGATCACAGCAACGATCTTGTTGTTCTTAAAAATTGGCACAGTCATGAACTTATGAAGTTTGACATGGCCTTGTGGATAGCCTTTTTTCAAAGGGTTTGGAGCATGAAAATCATTTATAATTATCGTTTTACGTTGCCTGACCGCTTCGCCCCAAATACCTGTTTCCTTAAGATCATATATCGTCTGAGGTTCTGTGATCTCACATTTCTTCATAACGTCTTGAGACCATGTGTTTAAAATGAACTGTTCTCTTTTTTCATTATAATAATAGATGTAACCAATTTTACTATTCGTTAGTTTTATAGCTTCATTGAGAGTAAAATCAAGGAAATCCTGTATAGAGTCGTGTTTTGATACCAATATCTCATGGATGCTTCTTAACCTGGCTTCCTCAAAGTTAAGTTCTTCTTCTAACTGTTTTGTTTTAGTTACATCCTGAACTATAAAGCATAGCAAGGTTTTTTCGTCAGTATTTATCGGAATTGCACAAATCTCAACATCGTGAATCTCATGATTACGCAGTTGATGCCTGAAAGTAAAATGATTTTTAAGTCCTTTTTTTGCTTTAGAAATTTCAGCTTTAAGCTCTTCTTCAGACAGTATATCTATTTGACTCATTTTCTTCTGTAAAAGTTCTTCAGATGACCAGCCGTAATAAGTGGAAGCAGCATTGTTGGCATCAATAATGTGCAGATTTTCAGGATCAACAAGTAACATAACTGCATAATCATTGTTGAATAACTGGGTGCCAACTGTTTTTGTATTAAATATGAAATCTTCGGAATTGGTTTTATCTTTCATTTTTCCCTCATTCGCTGCTGTTTAGAACCACTTATTCTTGTTTCACCGGGGTTTTGAAATGTAAGATATTATACTATATCATGGAGTTCATCTTTTGAATAGAAACACACATATTAATACACCTTATATTATATATTTGCCGTCTATATCAGTATTTTTGTATATTGAGTGGTTATATTGGTCATAAGTACCCCCCTGTTTCCAGTGCAATTTATACACAGATTAATATAAAATACATGACCAGATACAAAAATGTGAATATTACCCGTTTCCAGGCCATAAAATCCAAATGCACTTGCAAATATTTTTTGCAAATACAAGGTTGTACCTGATTAGTATCGTTAATAGTTGTATGTAGTTATATGCATGCCTTTATCAATCTTTTCTTGCATGGAAATAAAAGAAAATAGAAAATAAATCAGAGCATTCTTGTTCGCTTCAGATAAGAAGACGGATAAAGAATAATCTGCTACTTCTCAATCAACCGGATTGTCGTGAAGTATCTTAAAATAATTACTGAAGCCCGCGTTCCCTTAGCGTATTTTCAATACGGTCAATGACCGTGTTCATAATTTTGATTCGGGAATAGTACTTGTCATTGGACTCCACAATAGTCCAGGGCGCCCATGTAGTACTGGTTTTTTTCAGCATCTCATCGGCAGCATCAAGATAGAGATCCCATTTCTCACGATTGCGCCAATCGTCAGGAGTTATCTTCCATTGCTTATATTCTGTATCTTCACGCTGTTTAAACCTTTTAAGCTGCTCATCCTTATCAATGTGCATCCAAAATTTGACAATTATAGTACCGTAATTGGAAAGAGTTTCTTCAAATTCATTGATCTCCCTGTAGGCACGCTTCCATTCCTCAAAATTACAGAGATCTTCAACTCTCTCAACCAGCACTCTTCCGTACCAGCTTCGGTCATATATTCCAATGTGACCAGCCTCAGGGATCTGGTTGTAGAATCTCCACAGGTAATGACGTCGAAGTTCATCAGGAGTGGGCACACCTACAGGAGTTACCTGGTAAAGTCTTGGATTTAGTTCCTTAACAAGTCGCCTGATACTACCGCCCTTACCGGAGGCATCCCAGCCTTCAAATACAACAATAAGTGATATCCTGTTTCTAAAAAGGTCATACTGTAGAGTTTTCAGTTTTTTCTGGCATTTTTTCTTTTCTTTCTTGTACTCCTCATAAGTGAGACTCTTATCAAGATCGATCTTTTCCAGAATGGAAGAGTCGATATTGGGAATAATACAATCGTTATTCTTATGGTTTTGTTCCACCAATGCCTTGTTTTCAATATCCTGTATCTTGTATTCTATGGATTCTATGACCTTTGCCAGTACTTTGACGGTTGCAAAATCCCTGTCATTTGCTTCTACAATTGTCCAGGGTGCAAAAGAGCGATCTGTTTTTTCAAGGATCCCCTCAATTAGTGGCAGATATTTATCATATCCATCCAGGTAATCTCTTTCTTCCTCTTCAATAATAAACTGGGGGATTCCTATATCCTTCATTTCCTGATATCTTTTATCCTGTTCTTCCTTGCTTATGTGCAGGAACAGTTTTATCACAAGGTAACCGCCGTCTGTGAGCTGTCTTTCAAAATAGTTAAGATTGGAAAGGCATTTTTGCATATTCTTATTGGTTTTACCCTTCTTGTTATGTTCAATGATAATTCTGCGATACCAGCTTCTGTCAAAAATTACCATTCTGCCTTTTTCCGGAATCTTTGTCCAGAAACGCCACAACAGAGGCTTCTGTTCTTCCTGGTAACAGGGTCTTCCGGTGGTGTGCAGGTTAAAGCCCATTGGATTTAATGTAAGAAGAAACCTGTTGATGATCTCAGACATACCTGAAGCATGCCATCCCTCAAAAACAATAATAATTGGAATATCCATTTTCCACGCTTTTCGCTGTAGTTCCCCCATCCGTATTTTCAGGTCTTCCATTAGCATTTTATATTCATCCTTTGGAAGAGTTTTGGTAAGATCTACATTTTCAAGCATATTATCATCTTCATTATCAATTATCTTTGAATATATAGTTATATTGAGAGAAATTATTTTCATTTATATATATCAGATATAGAAACTCCATACAAGCAAGGTGGCTGCTCCGGCCAGTGCAATAACTATGAAAGATAATATTGCTGTCCTGAAAAACTCCGGTGAACCGCTGACTTTGATATATAGCGGCTTATTAAGAGTGCTTACAAGACCTGCAAGTACAGCTGTAATACCGGCAGTATGAATGGAGATATTACCTGAAAAAGCAAGGGCTGCAACGGAAGCAGTAACTGCAGAGCTACTTACTATACCGCCCAGTGCAGTTATATAGGTTCCTTCTGCTCCCCCATATACATTTGCATAATTTGCAATAATGAGCAGAATTGTAAAAACAGCACCGAACTTAAATGCCGGACCAAGAGCAAAAGGAGACCCTATCTCGATCGTCTCCTGAGGATTTATTGTATTTTTCCATTTGATCGCCACAAATGCAAGAGCCACTATTCCCATTATAATGAAAGGAGGAGCCATGATCATAGCTGTCTGAGCTGTTGGGTCTGCTATCAGTGCAATTATAGTGTTACTGATAATCATGGATACAACCGACAATAAAGAACCGATGTGAACCGAATCTTTTAGCAAAGGACCTTTTTTTGACAGGCCTGCAAGGGCTGCAACTGTTGCTTCACTGCTAATGAAACCTCCAAAGAAACCTGAGTAGGGGATGCCTCCTTTGGGACCCATTTTTTTCAGGGAGACATAACTGACAAAACTAATGAAAGAAACAAGCACAACAATAAGTATGGATTGCTTGAGATTTATTATTCCAAAGATCGGTTCTTCAGGCATTATAGGATACAATACAAAAGCAACTGCAAGGAATTTGAGTGCACTGCTAATATCTTCATCAGAGAGGTGTTCTGCAAATGAATGAAGTGGTTTTTTCTCAATAAGCAGGAAAGTTATTAGCAAACCTGTAACTATGGCTATTAGATAAAGACCCTCGGCAACGATTATTCCCAAAAGGTATGTACAGAACAACGCAATAGCTGTTGTAAGACCTGATTTTCCCTTGAGGATATTGACCAGGTAAATCAGGGAAGCTGAGGCAAATACCACCAGCAATGTTGTCAGTATGAGTATCCACATGCCAATATAATCAACCAGGAATGCTGCAAGAGTACCGGCAATACACGTTATGGAAAAAGTCCTGACACCAGCGAATATCTTCTTGTCAGCACGCCAGTGTTCCCTTTCAAGACCGATAAGTATGCCTATCATCATTGAAAGTACAATTTTTTCCAGTATAGTGGCATATAACGGATCAATGCCCGGTTGAATACTTATAATATCATCCCTCCTGAAGAAGTTATTCTGATGCCTGCTCAAAGCGGGTTCAATTATAGTAGCATGCAGATGGCTGCATAACTAACTATAATACATGTATTACTACATATTTTTATATTTGCTTGACAAATTAGTAATGAGGTTTAACTATCATGCCATGGGTTAATAAAGTTAAATGTGTGTCATGTAAAAAGTGCATTAAAAAATGCCCTGTGGATGCCATTTACATGGCAAAAGGAAAAGCCTTGATCGAAGAAGGAAAATGCATTAATTGTGGAAAATGCATCAAAATATGCCCTGTCAAAGCAATACTCAAAGACAAAGACGTTGTGAAATTCAAAATCTATGAAAATCTTAAATCCGCAAAAAACTCACTTGAAAAATCTAAAAATAAGCGTGCAAAGAAGCGTCTGATCAAGAGTCAGCTGCGACAACTTAAACGCGAACAGGAGATTATTCGCGGAACGATAAAAGAACTGAAACGAATTAAACTTTAATTTACAATCATAGAAAACATAACCAGAATAATGAGGAGAAGATCATATTTGCTGAGGGGAGAACAATGTCATCGGATGTATTTGTAAAGAAATACTCCTTAGCGGCATCACTGGGTTTTCTTGCAGGCCTGGTGTCATGCATGACAGGACTGCTTTTTGCCATCGTTAGCAGGCTCAACCGTGGTTCAGGTACAGAAACCATTCTGGTTGTGTGCATGTTACTTGCTACTGGTGTGGTTCTAATCCTTTCAGGAATCAATGTCGCAGGAATACGCCAGAAGCTTTCACGAAACTATTCTTTCCTTGCAGGTCTGTTATTATCCGCAATCGGACTATTTGTTTTCATGACATCTTTCCCTGATAACTGGGTCTATCCAAAGGTCAGTTATGCAATAGTAGCATATTCAATTGGTATTTTCCTGCTGCTCATCAATATCTTTGTAAATTATTTCCTGCAGGCACTGGGAGATTCCAGACAACAGGAACTTACTCCGCAAAAAGATGATGTTAAACCTATTGAAAAGCAACACAATGATTGTTCTGTCCTTACAACCTTTGCAGGAATTCTAATGACAAATATCACATCTGGCACCTACGAGCCTGCTTTTCTTACGGGCACCAGTGATAATGAAAATACTTACCTTATTAATACCACTTCAGAAGAAAAACATCCGGAGTCCCTGTTTATGGAACCCAATGAGGAAAAATCCATTTCCATTACTGAAATTAAAACTGCAATAGATGCATTCGGCGACGAAGACATAAAAATATGTAATGTCAACGATGAACAAGAAGAAACTACGTATCTTGAAACAACACAATTCCCCGAGATAGCTGAGCTTATTGAACCTGAAATTGAAAAAGAGATTGAAGATATTGAAGAAACTCAAGATAAAGAGGACGAAAAAACAGAATATTCGCCTGAAAAAGAGCTTTCTTCAAATGAAACAGCTGATGTACAGGATTTTATTGTTCCTTATGCAGAATTCAGGTCACTTAAAAAGACAGATATCAAATCTGACGATACCATGCGTGAAGCTGCACGCAAAGTCCTCATGTACAACTTTGGCCAGATGATCGAACATGAGAGAGGTACGAAGATTGGCAGGGATATTGAAGAACTCCATGATATGAGAGTTGCTGCAATGAGAATGCGTTCTGTTGTAGAGGTTCTTGAAGACTATCTCAATATGAAAGAGATGTCTTCCTATTACAAGGACGTAAAATCCATAAGAAGGACACTGGGAACAGTACGTGACATGGATGTATTCCTTGAGAAGATCGATCACTATCTTGCGGCACAGCCACCTGAGAGAGTGATGGAAATTGAACCTCTTACAGATTCCATTCTCATTGAAAGAGCAAAGCATCGTGGCAATATGCTTGTGTACCTTGATGAATCACGTTATAATAAATTCAAAAAGAACTTTGCAGATTATCTGCTGAAAAAGAAAGCATGGAAGATGAAAGCTGCAAAGAAAAATGGCGAACCTATACCAGCCAGAGTTGCAGATGTACTGCCTTTGCTCCTTTATTCCCAGCTTGCAACTGTGAGAGCATATGGTGATATACTTACTGACGACACAACAATTGATCCGTACCTTGAAAAGTACCACCAGCTGAGAATAGATGTGAAAATACTGCGTTATACAATTGAGTTCTTCAAGGAAGTTCTTGGTTCTGAATCAAAGAGCCTTATAAAAGACCTCAAAGGCCTTCAGGATAATCTTGGTGACATGCATGATACTGTGGTTGCACTTGAAATGCTTGAGAACTTTGAGAGATATGGCGTGTGGGGAGAGACACACGGAAAGAAGGACTCTGTCAGTATCAGGGACTATCCCGGAGTTGATGCATATATTGAATACAGGAAAAAGGAACTTGTATCCTTGCTGGATTCATTCCCGGATGCATGGTCTAAGGTTATTGACCCTGATTTCAGCGTAAGGTTTTCACAGGCAATTGCAGGAATTTATAACTCCTGACCGCTTGCCACTTGAATTGTATTGATTATGTAAGCTATATTGTGCTATATACTACTATATATGAAACTGTATGAAGTGTTATATAATAGAATCACTGTTGTTTTATCAAAACACAACAGCTTTCTAACGTTTTCAAAACTGAAAAACATGAATTTTATGTCAAATGAAGTAAATGAATATGTCAACAGGGAAATCAGCTGGCTTTCTTTCAACGCAAGAGTGTTACAGGAAGCAAAGGACCCCGGTGTCCCCTTACTTGAACGTCTGAAATTCCTTGGAATATTCTCATCCAATCTTGATGAATTCTTCAGTGTGAGAGTCGGTACCCTGCAAAGAATGATAGATGCAGGTGTAAAATCAAAAGCAATGGTAGGTGTATCACCGAAGAAAGTTATGAAAGAGGTGCACAATACCGTACTTGAACTGAGAGATGAATTCGATAAAACTTTCACAAGCGTGACAAAGGAGCTTGAAACTCACAATATTTTTATCGTTGATGAAACCCAGCTTGATGATAACCAGAAAACATTCCTGAAAATCTATTTCCAGGAAAAGGTCAGGCCACGTCTTATCCCTGTAATGCTGAAGGATATTCCGGATTTCCCTTACCTTAAAAACCAGGTAATTTACCTGGTTATCGATGTCAGAAAGAAATGGGATCCTCAAAGCTCGAAATTTGCATTGATAGAAGTTCCTGCAGACGTACTTCCCCGTTTTGTCAATCTTCCGGATTCAGACGGGCGTAAATGTGTGATCATGCTTGATGATATCATCCGTTTCGGACTTGATGATATATTCTCAACCTTTGATTATGATTCCATAGGTGCATACACTATAAAACTCACAAGGGATGCTGAACTTGATATTGATGATGATGTAACCAAGAGTTTCTTTGAAAAGGTATCAGAGAGTCTTGAAGAAAGGAAAAAGGGCCAGCCAGTGCGTTTTGTGTATGACAGGGAAATGCCTTATTATCTTCTTGATTTCACTCTGAAAAGACTGGACATCCTGGACTTCGAGAACCTTGTTCCAGGTGGTAAATATCACAATGCAAAAGATTTCATGGGTTTCCCGGAGATTGGACCGGAATCATTCTATTACGAAAAGAAGCACCCTTTGCCACATAAAGACCTGAGAAGTCATAAGAGTATGCTTACTGCTATCAGGGAAAAGGATATTCTTCTTCACTATCCATACCAATCTTTTGATTATTTCATAGATTTGTTAAGAGAAGCTGCAATTGACCCGAATGTCACAAGCATAAAAGTCACGCTTTACAGGGTTGCACGCAATTCAAATGTTGTCAATGCACTCATAAACGCAATCAAAAACGGGAAATCCGTTACTGTTGTTATTGAACTTCAGGCACGTTTTGATGAAGAATCCAATATTTACTGGACACAGAAACTGGAAAATGCCGGTGCAAGAATCATTGATGGTGTGCCTGGTCTGAAAGTGCATTCTAAACTCTGCCACATAAGCAGGAATGAAGGAGAAGATACTGTTCACTATTCCTGCATAGGCACCGGAAATTTCAATGAATCAACTGCTAAACTCTACTGTGACCACATGTTGATGACCAGAAATAAGGACATCACACATGAGGTTGAAAAAATCTTTGATTTCTTTGAGCATAACTACAAGATTTATGATTATGAACACCTTGTTGTTGCACCACTTCAAATGCGTAAAAAATTTGAAAAACTCATTGATAATGAAATTGAGAACGCAAAAGAAGGTAAACCTGCATACATCCATGCCAAGATGAACAGCCTTGTGGACAGTGACATGATTAACAAGTTATATGAAGCCAGTAAAGCAGGTGTCAAAATAAAGCTTGTTATTAGAGGCATATGTTCACTTGTTCCGGGTGTTGAAGGACTAAGTGAGAATATTGATGTAATCAGTATAGTTGACAAATATCTTGAGCACTCCAGAATATTTATTTTCTGCAACAATGAAGAAGAGAAATATTTCATCTCATCTGCTGACTGGATGGTAAGAAATCTTGACAAGCGTGTAGAAGTAGCAACACCAATATATGATGTTTCTTTGAAAAATGAATTAAGAGAGCATATGAATATCCAGTTCGCTGACAATATAAAGGCCAGGATGATCAACGAAACCCAGAATAACAAGTACGTTAGAAATGAACATAAACCCTGCCGTGCCCAGGAAGACATATATGCTTTCCTTGAAAAGCAACTGAAAAGTGAGGAGAGTTCATGAAATTTGCCGCCATAGATGTTGGTTCAAATGCTGTCAGGCTTCTTCTGTCAAAGGTTGGTTCTGAGGGTATAGAGCCTGTTTTTGAAAAGATATCGTTTATACGCATGCCAATCAGGCTTGGTGAAGATGCTTTCATCCACAATAATATCTCACCGGAAAAAGAAGCACGCCTCATAAAAACCATGATGGGATTCAAATACCTGATGGATGCCTATGAACCACTGGATTACATGGCATGCGCCACCTCAGCCATGCGGGAAGCAGATAACAGTGACGAGATCATAGACAAAATAAAGGAAAAAAGCGGCATTGACCTGAAAGTGATAAGCGGCAGGAAGGAAGCAAAAATAATCTATTCCAACAGAATTGAGAAAATTATCGGAAGCAGCGATTCAACTTACCTGCATGTGGATGTTGGCGGTGGAAGTACTGAACTTATCCTGTTTAAGGGAAAAGAGGTCTTTGCATACAGGTCATTCAATATTGGAACCATTCGAATGCTTGAAGGTATTGTGACAAAGGATGACTGGAATGAAATGAAGAAATGGGTTAAGAAAGTCACCAATGAACACACACCTGATTATGCCATTGGAAGTGGCGGCAACATAAATAAACTTTACAGAATGTCCGGTAGAAAAGACGGTACACTCCTTTTAAGGGATGACATTCAGCAGCTCAAAAAATACCTGAAAGGATTTACCCTGGAGCAAAGGATAATAAAACTTGGTTTAAAGCCTGACAGGGCTGATGTTATAGTTCCTGCTTCTAAGATATATTACTCCATTATGAAATGGGGTGACATTGAATACATGCATGTACCAAAACTGGGTCTTGCTGACGGAATAGTACATGTACTGTATAAAAAACATATGAATACATATATAAAATAACGCCCATAATTCCCCTGTTTTTTGAACATGGTTTGTTTTTGAAACATATGGCTTGCTGGTACCTTTTTCTAATTACATAGAAATTTATTTGGCAAAAATATAGCCATAGATGGCAAATCCTATGTTCATAATATATAAATACTGATTTAATCGAATCAACTTTTATTAAGAAAATGGATCCCATGTATTTTGTTGTAATTCCATGTGGGTCTTAAAAACAAGTAGTTGATTACATGGAAGATCAGACAACCAGTGATAACAGCCTGTATATTGGTATAGATGCAGGAATGTTCAAAACATCTGTGTGTACCAGTGAAGGTAAAAAATTCACAGAACGCAGTACAGTTGTTTTTTCCAATGAGAACAGCAACAGCCAGGAACAAAAAGTAATATCAGGAAAGGATGCGCTTGATCTGGCAGATGGGAATATAATAGAACTTTTCAAAGGTGAGCTTGGGACAGAAGAAGACATAGATGCTTGCAGAAAATTCCTGAGATCGATTCTTGAAAAGCATGATATTGATGCAAGTAGAGATACTTTTGCAATACTTGGAACTCCTTCAGATGCAAACAAAGAATACAAACGCAAATTCCTTGAACTTGCAAATGAGGTTTTTTCAGGTGCTATGCTTGTTGATGAACTCTTTTGTGCATCCTACAAGAACAATCTTCCTGACAAATCCATAATAGTGGATATCGGCTACAGTAGAACGGATATCTGTATAATAGACAGTGAGGTTCCCAGGGAAAATGATTGCCTGAGACTCTCATGTGCCGGAAAGGACATTGATTCTGAGATCGTGAAACTTATCAGCGAAAGGTGGGAAGATTCAAAGGTAACTGAGGAGCTTGCCAGTGGATGGAAGGAAGAACACGGCCATCTGGGTTCTGGTTCAGACAACTGTGTTGTTGACGTTCCTCTGGAAAGTGGCAATGTTCAGGAATCTATTATGGAAGAGTTACAACTGGCGTGTGAGTTCGTTGTGACAGATATTGTATCGGGAATTATTAAACTGATATCTGATATTGAACCGGAGCTGCGTGAAAAACTGAGGAACAACATCCATATTTTGGGAGGAACCAGCGACCTTGAGGGACTTGATTCTTTCATCGAGAACGAACTGAGGGTGCTTGGCGGTGGTAAAGTCATTTCTGACATAGATCCTGTATACGGTATCTCAGAAGGTGCTCTTGAAATTGCAAAGAATATGCCACCGGAATTCTGGACTCAGCTGAATGCTGAAAATAAAACTAAGGAAATGATAGTATGAATCCATTGAATTTAACAGGTAGGAATAAGGATAATGAAAATTCATCGAAGGGATTTACCCCGAATATCTACCGCAAACCCGTTATGAAAGAGGAACATGAAAATGGAGATACTACTGCGTCCTCAAGTCCTCAGAATTATATGCCATCATCAGAAAGAAGTGATGATACTTTTACCAATCATGCTACTCAAACAGTTCAGACAATCAATATCCCTGAAGGCTTCAATTTCAATATAGAGGGACTTATTGAGAAGGAAGCAGAACTTGTTAGGATCAGAGAACGCTATGAGGCAGATATTAGCGAGTATGAGAAAAAACAGAAAGAACTCGATGAGCTAAAAAACGATTATTCACAGCAGGAAAAACAACTCCGAAAAAAGTGTGAAATCCTGAAATCAGCCACAGAAAAAGCCAGGAAGGCTGTTCCACAGAATCAGAAAGATGATCTTGAAAAAGAGATCGCTGAGTTTGAAAAGAAGCGCGAGAATCTTGAATCCCGTATCAAAGAGTTTGAAGTATCCAGACAGAAACATGAGAAGGATTTTGCTGAATACCAGACTAAAATGGATGAACTTGATTCCCTAAGATCCTCTTATAAAACCGAATTTGAACAATACACAGCAAAGAGGTCTGAGCTGGACGAACAATGCAGGATACTTGAGGAGCAGCTTTCAAAAGGAGAAGAGCTATCCATCGAGTTCAGTGAAGCAACTTCCCAGGCAGCACTTGAAGTTATTAAGGCAGGATATTATTCAGAGCTAAAAGAGATCAACAGAAAAAAGGCAGATATCCAGACAGCTAAAACACAACTAGAAGATGATGAATCACTTCTTGCTGAGAAACAATCTTCCATTGAAAAGATGAGAGAGCATATCCAGACTGATATTTCGGATATTGGAAACAAGGCAAAGGAACTTGAGAGTGCTGTATCCAGCTACGAAGAAAGGCTTAAAGAGCATCAGGAAAAGGAGCTTTCTTTTGAGGAGAAGATAAAGGCTTTCGATGAGAAGAAATCAGAGTTCAAGGCTGAGCGTGAAGAAATCAGATTAAAGCATGAAGAGGAGATCAGGGCCTGCGAGGAGAACTTTGAGAAGAGAAAGCTTGAGTTTGAGGCTGAAAATGAAAGGGTCAAGCTGAACCATGAAGAGAAGATCAAATCCTACGAGAAGACTTTTGAGGATATGAAAAACGGGTTCAAGGCTGAGCGTGAACAGCTCAAGTTAAAGCATGAGGAGCACCTGAGGTCTCACGAAGAAAAGGAACTTGCTTTCCAGGAAGATATGAAAGCTCTTGAAGCAAAGAAAGCTGATATCAAAGCTGAAAGCGAGAATCTGGACCAGAAGAGAAACGAGAATTCAAAGTTCGAGGCTGAGATGGAAAAAATGCTGGCCGAGATGGGAGATAAGAGAAAAGAACTTGACGAGATGATCGAGAAAACAAATAATGAGATCGGCAATCATGTCACAATCCATCGTCAGAACCTTGACATAAAGAAGCTAAATAATAAGCTTGAGCAGCAGACAATCTATATACAGAGTCTTGAGTCATCGGTTACAGAGCTTAAAAGAAACCTTGAAGAAGCAAAATGTGATGTGAAGAAGAACGAAGTATTCTCACAGATACTAAAATCCAATATAGAACTGATGGACAAAACACAGCCCATGTGATACTATAAATACTATAGAGAACTTCG
>NZ_VIAQ01000011.1 GCF_006546655.1 Methanolobus vulcani | reverse complement strand
TATCTAATGACTTAAAAAATACAGGGTTAATCTGAATCCTCTATATGATTGGATTATTGAAGGAATTGATGTTACATGTCCAAAGAAACCCCATAATAAAGTCTCAGCCCAACGTGAATTATCTAATGACTTAAAAAATACAGGGTTAATCTGAATCCTCTATATATTGTGGCTATGTTTTCCCATCCTGTATGTCTTACTCTTTAAATGCAGGTGTTTCAAAGCAGCAATATATTTTGGGGGGAAATTGTGAAGATGTCCTTCTTTACATGGGAAGGTATCTTGCACGTGATCGATCTTCCGGTTCCCATGTTTCTCTGGATGTGAACAAACCGCATGCAGTATTCATTGCAGGTAAAAGAGGCTATGGTAAATCCTACACAATGGCGGTTCTCATGGAAGGTATGATGATGCTTCCCAGTGAGATCAGGAGTAATGTTTCATCAGTTGTTATTGATACCATGGGTATTTTCTGGACTCTTGGAAAAGCCAATGAGGTCCAGAAAGAACAGATACTTAATTGGGGACTTGAACCTGCACCATTTGATGTCGATATTTTTGTACCTGTAGGAAGTCTTGCATCTTATAAGGAAAGAAACATCAATGTAAAGCCTATTTCCTTGCCGATATCGGAAATAGATGGATATGAGTGGTGTAAACTTTTTTGCATCGATCCGGTATCTCCATCAGGAGTTCTAATTATACGGTTGATATATGAGCTGCGAAATAAAGAGGCATTTTCATTTGAAGAGATTATCAATTCTGTGATGGAAGATGAACGGGCAGATCCTGTTGCAAAAGCTGCTGTTGAGAATCATTTCAGGATAGCAGAGTCATGGGGTATTTTTTCGGAAAAAGGAGTGGGAATTACAGAACTGGTAAAGGGTGGTTCAACATCAGTAATTGATGTAAGTACAATCAGAAGTGAGGCACTAAGGTCTGCACTTGTGAGTTCAATTGCCCGGAATATCTATCATCTGAGGCTGGAAGCCAGGCGTTCATATGAAAGGAAAATGATGGGTGATAATTCAGTTAAAAACGGAATCCCTATGGTCTGGATGTTTATTGATGAAGCTCAGCAATTCCTGCCCGCACAGGGTGAGACACTTGCATCGGATGTGTTACTGAATGAATGGCTCAAACAGGGTAGACAACCTGGTCTTTCACTTGTGCTTGCAACCCAGCGTCCTGCATCTATTCATCCCGATGTGCTTTCACAATCAGATCTTGTTATATGCCACAGGCTCACATCTAAGGACGATATTAATGTCCTTGAATCTGTCAGGCCTACATATATGAAAGGCAATTTTGGAGATTCAATTATGAAAATGGAATCTGAGAAAGGGATCGCATTTGTAGTGGATGATAATACAGAGGCAACACATATAATACGAATGCGTCCACGTCTAAGCTGGCATGGGGGAGATGATCCGTCCATCATCTCGTAATACGGTAATGTATATTCTGCGGATTCTGCAAAAAGTAGATGATTATTCATCTGATATCTCAAATAAATTATATAATATCTAAAATGATTATTTGCTATCAAATCAGAATTGATACGCATGCAGAAGATCAGCGCTGAATTATGTTTGTGAATTATTCATATATCCAAACAAAAAACCTCATTCAGTGTGTTCTGTTTTCAACTCTCTTCTGCAGATTCATATATTATTAAGTGATTTGATGCAATCTTACAAACGCAGGCAGCAAAATATTGTAGATAGAATCGACTCTGAAGTACCTCTTGCAAAATGGAATGACTGGAAGTGGCAGTTAAAAAATTCAGTTAATGACATTGATACTTTTGAAACACTTCTTGACATCAAGTTTGAGGCTAAAGAGAGAGAAGCTTTACTAAAAACACTTGAAAAATTTCCATTATCCATAACTCCATACTATCTCTCTCTTATAGAAGTGGAAGATTTCAGAAATGACCCTATTTTCATGCAATCTTTTCCTTCTCCGCAGGAACTAATTGTTTCATGTGATGAGATGGCAGACCCTCTGAGTGAGGATCATGACAGTCCTGTTCCGGGAATAACACACAGGTATCCTGACAGGGTGCTTTTCCACATCAGCAACGTATGTTCAATGTATTGCAGGCATTGTACAAGAAAAAGAAAAGTAGGTGATGTAGATTCCATTCCTGAAAAAGATGAAGTTCTTAAGGGAATTGAGTACATAGCAAACAACCCTCAGGTAAGGGATGTTCTATTGTCAGGAGGTGATCCACTGATGCTTTCGGATGAATACCTGGACTGGATTCTTTCAGAAATACGTGCGATTCCACATGTTGAGGTCATAAGGATTGGCAGCAGAATGCCGGTGGTTCTACCTTACAGGGTAACAGATAACCTAGTAAATGTCCTGAAAAAACATCACCCTGTATGGCTCAATACTCATTTTAACCATCCCCGTGAAGTTACAGTTTCTTCAAAACAGGCACTCAGTAAGCTTGCAGATGCAGGTATTCCATTGGGTAATCAGACAGTCCTGCTTGCAGGTGTGAATGATTGTTACAAGATTCTCAAGAAACTCTTCCACAAGCTTGTGGAAAACCGCGTCCGACCGTATTATTTGTATCAGTGCGACCTTTCCGAAGGCCTAACTCATTTTAGGACGTCTGTGGGTAAGGGAATCGAGATCATGGAAAATCTCATAGGCCATACAAGTGGTTTTGCAATTCCATCCTATGTAATTGATGCACCAGGAGGCGGAGGGAAAATACCTGTAATGCCAAACTACCTGATTTCATGGTCCACTAACAAAGTTATTCTCAGAAATTATGAGGGTGTTATCACTTCCTACACGGAACCTGATTCATATGAGGCGATTTATTGTGACAGGAAATGTGATGATTGTTCTTTGCAGCTAAAACTGGACGAAGCCCAGGAATTCAGATCAGTGGGAATTGCAAAATTGCTTTCTGATTTCGATGATGCAATGAGCCTTGTACCTGAAGATACTGAACGCATGGAGAGAAGAAACATTGCATGATCAGGTTCTTAAGATCAATAATTCGGTCATTCAGCACGGTCCTTTCAACGACCGTGTGTACTTGATGAAGCTTTCACCTGAAGATTATGGGGAAGTACCTGCAAAGATAGAGGGTATAGCAGAATCAAATGGATATTCAAAGATATTTTCCAAAATCCCTTCTTCTGCAAAAGATTATTTTCAGGAAATAAGTCATGTTGAAGAGGCCTACGTACCCGGGATGTACAATGGAACCGAAGGTGCCAGCTTCATGGCAAAATTCCTTTCAAACGAACGTGAGAAAGAGATAACTGCTGATGAGGTTGAAGCAGTAATTAGTACTGCTCTCTCCAAGATCAATAGTCCGAAGGAAGTGACACTTTCAGGAGATGAAGATTGTTTTGTTTGCACCGGTGAGGACGTTCAGGAAATGGCAAAAATATATGATCGGGTGTTTGCAAGTTATCCGTTTCCAATAAAAGACCCACAATATCTTCTCAGGACTATGCAGGAGAACCTTATCTATTTCGGAATAAGAAAAGCTGGTAAAATTGTTGCTCTTGCATCCTGTGAAATGGATGTTGACAACAGTAATGTTGAGATGACCGATTTTGCAACATTACCTGAATACAGGGGCAGAGGTTATTCCTACTATCTGCTCAGGAAGATGGAATCAAAGATGCGTGAAATGGGGATAATAACTGCTTATACAATTGCAAGGGCAAGGTCTTATGGAATGAATATTACATTCTCCCGCAGTTCATATTCATATGCAGGAACTCTTGTGAATAACACAAATATTTCCGGATCAATTGAAAGCATGAACGTCTGGTACAAAAAGCTTGATCAGATGTGATATATGCTGTCTTTGATATTTTTTGTAATTATCTCAACGCTATAATTCTGAACAGGGATCTCGTAGAGAAGACGATTGTTTATGAAATTGGTCAGTTCTTCTTCATCGTTGAAAAGACCAAAGGCTTTGATAGAGTATTGTCCCGTAGTCTGATATATTTTTATGAACTCTTCAATTGCCATTAGTTTTTTAATGCTCTCTTTTGTCTTTTTGGGTTCCATCTCCAGATTAAAGATGGCAAACGTTCCCTTTCCGAATTTTCTGGGATTTAACAACACAGTATAATTCTTGATGTATCCTTCATCTTCCAGTTTTTCGAGCCTGTACCTGACACCATTTTCGCTAAGGCCTACTTCCTTTGCAATCTCTGATATAGGTGTTCTGGCTCCCTGTTGCAGTATGGATAGGATAAGTTCATCCTTTTTGCTGACCATTGCCTTTAACTTATGTTTGCTATTATTAATGATTTCTTGTTAATTTGTTTCTGTTGTAAATGTCTACTCCATATACTTTTTCAAAAACACTGCTTTTTCCAGTAGTATTATTTAGTATGATGCTATCTATGGTATAGTTTCAAGTTCATTAATGATAATTATCGATTAATACTAATTAGGTGTAAATATGAGCGGAAGAGTCTGGAAATTTGGAGACGATATTGATACTGATGCTGTAATTCCGGGAAGGTATTTGATCATGAATACCCCTGAAGAACTTGCAGTACATGCCTTTGAAGGTGTAAGGCCTGAATTCCCAAAAGAGGTAAAAGAAGGTGACATTATAGTTGCCGGCAACAATTTCGGCTGTGGTTCTTCAAGAGAACACGCACCAATTGCACTGAAAGGAACAAAGATAAGCTGTGTAATTGCAAAGTCATTTGCACGTATCTTTTTCAGGAACTCTATCAACATCGGTGTTGCACTCCTTGAGTGTCCTGATACTGACAAGATAGAAGACGGTGACCAGCTTGAGGTTGATTTCGCATCCGGTGTAATTAAGAATGTCACAAAGGGCGAACAGTACCAGGCAACACCTCTGCCGGATTTCGTAAGAGGAATCATGGATGCCGGTGGACTTATAGAATACACAAGACAGATTATCTGATCTTGCTATTTTATTTATCAATATTATCTATTCATTTTTAAATTCAATAATGGTTAGGAGTTATTATTTATGACACAGTACAAAATACCTGTAATACCAGGAGACGGTATAGGACCTGAGATCATTGCCGAAGGACGTAAGGTAATTGATGCTGCAGGTGAGAAATTTGGTTTTGATGTTGATTGGGTAGAGTTCCCTCACGGAGCAGACCACTATCTTGAAACAGGGGAACTAATCTCAGAGGATTCCCTCAAAGAGCTTTCAGGCTACAAAGCAATCTACCTCGGTTCCATCGGAGATGACAGGATCGCACCGGGAGTACTTGAAAAAGGTATCCTGCTCGCTGCAAGATTCTATTTTGACCAGTACATTAACCTTCGTCCGATCAAGCTTCTTGATGGTGTATGGTGTCCTATCAAGGACAAGACTCCTGCAGACATTGACTTTACAGTTGTCAGGGAGAACACCGAAGACTTCTATATCGGTATAGGTGGACGTGCAAAGTCAGGTGCTAGCAAGGATATCCTTGAAGTTCACAGGACACTCTACAATGCAAAGTTCGGTCTTGACATAGAGACTGATAGCGAAGAGATCGGATATCAGATCGGTATGATCTCAAAGGAAGGTACACAGAGAGTTATCAACTATGCATTCGACCTTGCTGAGAAGAGCAAGAAGCATGTTTCATCTGTTGACAAAGCAAACGTCCTTTCAGACATATACGGATTCTGGAGAGAAGAATTCAATGCAGTTGCTGCAAAGCATCCGGATGTTTCTACAGACTTCAACTATGTTGATGCAATGACCATGTGGTTTGTCAAGAATCCTGAGTGGTTCGATGTTGTTGTAACACCAAACATGTTCGGTGACATCATCACTGACCTTGGTGCAATGGTACAGGGCGGTCTTGGACTTGCACCTGGAGGAAACATCAACCCAGAAGGTACAAGCATGTTTGAGCCTATCCACGGTTCAGCACCAAAGTACAAGGGACAGAACAAGGTCAATCCTATTGCAACTATCTGGGCAGGTGCAATGCTCATTGAACAGATGGGTGAAAAGGAAGCAGCAGATGCTATTGTCTCTGCAATTGAAACTAACATCCGTGAAGCAAAGGTCCAGACCTATGATATGGGCGGTTCTGCCGGTACTTCCGATGTTGGTGACGATATAGCAAGAATTGTTCTTGGAAAGTAATTATAAATTGCATCCTTCGAGGATGCATGTTTTCTCTTTTTATTCTATATTTCTTTCAATTTGAAAAAATTGTTATTTTTTGTAATATTTAATTCGATATTCTTCTCCACAGAAATAAATTTTTGTATTTTTATTTTATTATGTAGATTCATTATGAATATCTCTATTTTGCTCGATGAGTTTATATATTATAGCAAATTTGTGTGAAATGTGACTAAATTGCACTAAAGTGAGCAATTTAGAATGTGCTAATCCAATCAAAGGGATGATAATTTGTCTGAGGGAAAAACGATTACACAAATTATAGATGAAGCAAAAAAATCCATACTGGATTTTGATGAGAAAGCCGCAGAAAACGCGGCAAACCAAGCCCTTGAGTTGGGTTACGACCTAAACGAAATTATAGAGAAGGGATTTCTCGAAGGCATGAAAGCAATCGGGGACATGTTTGAAGAGGGAAATGCATGTCTCCTCCATATTTTTGTAGCAGCCGACACTATGGATGCAGGTCTTGCTGTATTTGAAGATTGTGGGGAATATAACAAACTTAGTAAGAACATGGCTATTGAGCTTGTAGGTGAAGGGCAGCGGGATGAAAAGATCGATGTACTTGAAACCATGTTCAGGATAAATGGTTATGATGTTGTTGAAATTCCGGATAATATACCTATTGTAGATTTCCTTGAAAAGGATGAAGCATTTGTAGATATTCCAGATTCCTGCAAGGAAGAGATCATGGCAAAAGTTGCTGCCAATCCATGTGTAACAACTTTCCAGCTATGTGAAATATAATTTCTTCTTTTTCCTGTTCATTTTTTCTCATTTTTGCCTTTTTTCTACCCTTAAGCTGTTGTTTTTGACTTCTGCAATATATCATTCTCATAATGATGATTATATTCTAAAGAATAGATATCATTATATAATAGTAATTGTCACACTCTAAGTGTAAACTTATGGCATATCGGGCTGTAGAGTTAATCAAAAAACGGACCTTTAGTCAAAGTTAACTTAAAGGAGTGTGAAACTCGTATGGCAAAAACAATTAAAGAACTGGAAAATGACCTTGATCTCATGAATGAGATGTTTCGTAAGTACGTAAAACTCTCTTTAAATTACCAGCAGCAGATAAACAACGCAGACATTCCTGAGGATCAGCGTCAGGCTCTCATGGATAAACTGGAAGTTGAAAATGAAAAGGTCCGAAAGGCAAAAGAGCAGATGGCAAAGTTTGAAAAGACCATTGAAACTCTTAAAAAATCCAATGATAAATTAAAAGAGGTTACTTCCTGTAAGGAAGAATCCGGTGACTATCTCGTGGCTTATATCTAAAGCCACTTCTACTACTTTTGAATCAAAATCAATACAGAAGGATCAGTTAATGATCCTTGTGCCTAAATAAACAGCTTTTTTATCGGTCTTTCCGCTTTCATCGCGAATGACCTTCAGTACATCCTGTGGATTGCTGCCGTCCATTACAATTGTCTCTATGTTGCAGCGTTCAATTATCTTTGCAGCAAGAGGATCTACAGGTGACTTTGAGCCAGCTTTCATCTCAGTAGTCATTACAGTACTCACAAGTTCTTTAGCTGTCATTGTCTCATACTTTACAGCATCAGGGTCTTTGCGTGGATCTGCAGAATACACTCCGTCAACTGCAGTTGCTATAACAAGAAGGTTTGCACCCAGATATTCTGTAAGGATTGCTGCCACTGCATCGGTTGTCTGTCCCGGGATAACTCCACCCATAACAAGGATCTTACCGGAAGAGAGTTTGTCCTGTGCTTCCTTGTAGTCCTTTGGTGGCTCAGGATAAGCAGCATCTCCGAGTGCAGAAATCAGAAGTTTTGCATTGAGGCGGGTTATGTCAATTCCAATATAGTCACATTCGACTTCATTGGCACCGGTACTTCTTGCAACGTTGATGTAATCTCTTGCAGAAGCACCACCACCTGTTACTATAACAATTTCGTGCTCTTTTGCAAGTTCTTTAAGAGCTTCAGCATATCCCTTAAAACTGTCCGGGTTGAGTTCTTTAGCCAGTATGGATCCACCGACTGATAATACGATTAACATGATGATCTCTAGTCCTTACGTTGCTTTGATTTTAAAAGTAACGCTATGGATAATATGGCAATTGCACCCATAACGGATGAAAATCCGGGAATCAATGTGGAAATTGATAATGGGGATTTATCCAGTCCCATACTCTCGCTGTGAAGTATTCTTCCGTTGTAAAGCCCTGTGATCTTGGCTCTGTCTCCAACCTGAAGTTCAGTAGAACCATAGAAAAAAACTTTTAATCGATTTCCTTCTTCATCCTCTGCAACAAGGGTATATCTTCCCATACTCTTTTCTACGCTGGTAAGATTACCTGCTACTATCATGTATTTTCCATTGTATGCGGCAGTGTCTGCAACAACATCACTTATATTGACAAGTCCCAGGTCTTGTGTAGGATAGTGAAGGACGTAAGTAGGTGTAAGCATGCTATCTCCAAGAGGATCGTAAATATATTCCCCTGTTACCATTATCTCATCACTGACATTAAAACCTTCAAAAAGCTCGACCTTTGTAACGTCGATCTTCAATTGTTCTAAACTAGCATCATCAATGCTTGCGGATTGTTTGCTAAGTTCAGTAATATTCCCGATAACACTTATCTTACGATATGCCATGGTGCTGTCATAAGCAGAAGGGTCATCATTAATTTTTGATATTGGCACAATTTCCAGTTCACACATTGAAGCATATGCATTGGTGGCAGTACAACTGAGTAAAAGTAATGCCATAAAAACTATTCTGAATGTACTGCTTTTCAAACATTATCACATCGAGAGGATTATAATCCTATTTAAGTCATTTAATTATATATAATTTACACTAAAATAAAACTCCCTTTTCAGAAAGCATAAGAACCAGAATAAAAAAGCAGAATAAAAAAGAATAGAAAAGAAAAAGTGTGGAATAGAGATATTAATCTTATTCCATTGCGATTGCGTCTGTTGGGCAGACGTCAACACATGCACCGCAGTCAAGGCATTCTTCTGCACTTACGACTGCAATGTTTTCACCGTTGATTGTGATTGCCTCTGCTGGGCATTCGTCTACACATGTTCCGCATCCTACACATTCATCGACTGTAATAATTGCTACCATTTGTTTTACGCTCCTTTAGTTGTATAACAACATACTATTGCAGTTGTATATTTCATTAGAGTATATTAGTTGAACTCTACCACTCTATCATAACAGAAGTGGGATAAAAAGTTATCGTTATTAATATTAAATCGTGGAGACTGCTGTTCTATTGTCATTTTATTTATGAGCTTGAGAGCTTAATTTTTCCATATGTCTAATTATTCGAATGCTTGTATACTGACAACGAATATATTAGAGTAATTAAGATTAATTTATATAGTTGTTATCAAATTTGAAAACGTGGTTAAAAAATATTTTACTTTGCCGGGAAATGAAAAAGGCATGTCACCAATATTGGGTATTTTGTTGATGCTACTTTTAACAATAGTACTGGCAGGAATTACAGTCTCTGCTGTTTATGGTGATGATCTCAGTACATCACTTTCTAGCGCTCCAATGGCAGGTATAAAAGCAGAATCAGAAGGATCTATCGGCTATCATGTAGGCTTTGCTAAGAACTTTATTTATCTTGAACATACAGGTGGTGAACCATTATTTACTGATTCTACAAAAATAGTCATAACCGGTGAGGGGAAAAGCCATACTCCTAACTTTATAGGTGGTATGAATCTATTTGGTGATGTCTTTATCAGTTATGATAATCTTCTTTTTGATGGTAAGAAATCTGAATATGCTTCAAGAAATCCAGTTCTTTCTGACGGTGTTTGGTCTCCAGGCGAGGAGTTAATTCTGAATGGTGAAGATAGTATTAATGGCACTTTAGCATCTTCAGTATCTGTTAGCATTGACGGAAATGAAAATACATCAAAGAACTATGGTTTGAAAGAGAATAGTATGATAACCATCAAAGTGTTTGACATTAAAACACAGCGCCTGATATCTGAATGTGAATGTAAGGTTATTCCTGCAGAATGATTCTGCTGTATCAACACCGTTTAAGTAATGTGAGCTCATAGGTAGTGCGATGAGCGGCAAAACCGGATACATGAAATATTTCCCAAAGGAAACCTGCTACCCAAACCAGCAGGATGCAATGGATAAGATCCATGCTTCTCTCATTAATAAGGAAATCATACTTTTTGAAGGGGCATGCGGTACAGGCAAGACCCTCAGTGCACTGGCACCTTCACTAAATGTCGGGAAACAACTTCAGAAAACCGTAATTATTGCAACGAACGTTCATCAGCAAATGGTTCAGTTCATCAATGAGGCCCGTGAGATCAAACAGACAAATGACCTGAAGGTTGCAGTGGTAAAAGGTAAAGCCACAATGTGTCCCAATGAGACTGACTATGAGGAATGCAGGCTCAAACGTGAGAACACATTCGAACTTCTGGAAACCGAAAGGGAAGTTGCTCTTAAAAAACAGGAAATGAAGTCTGCATATGAGAACTATAAAAAATCAAAGGACCCTGCTCTTATAGCATTGCGTGATGCTCTGTCCAAAGAACTTGAAGTTGCAGAGGAAAAATCCACAGAGCTTCGAAAACGGTCATGCAATGAACTTTATGAGGTGCTGCGCTATGATGGAGAAGCTTTCAGACAATGGCTTTTTGATGATGTCCGCACACCTGAAGAGGTCAATGATTATGCTTTCCAGAAAGGTATGTGTGGTTATGAACTGCTGAAACGTGAACTGAAACATGCAGACCTTCTGATATGTAATTTCCATCACGTGCTCAATTCCGATATTTTTATGACCGTGCTCAACTGGCTTGAAAAAGAGCCTCAGGATGTTATTGTAATCTTTGATGAGGCACACAACATTGAATCTGCTGCAAGGTCACATTCATCTATTACAATTACCGAACACACACTGAAGAAAGCTATCTCTGAGATCGAGGCAAATCTCGATATTATGCCGGATGGCGGAATCCATAATCTGCTTAAGATTCTGACCAGCGTTATGCAGGATATCTATAACAACCGTTTCAAATTCGGTGAACGTGAACGCGTTGGCAGGCACTGGTATGATATGCGTATCAGTGACCCGTATGAACGCAATGACATGGTAAGGGGCAAATTTCTCAAACAAGCGCAGGAAGCAGGCTTTGGCGATGAGGCTGCAATCCAGGCAACTCTTTCTGAAGCAAGCGCTTTTGGAGCTATGCTTGATGAGAATTACCGTGAGCAGTATAAAAAAGGACTTACAGGTGTCCTGAAACGCTCCCACATAAGATATGCGGCAGATTTTCTTTCATCTTATCTTGTTCTTTCAAATAACCTGAACTATTATCCTGTTTTGAATGTGAGACGTGACCTCAATGATGAGATATACGGACGCATCGAACTTTTTACATGTATCCCTAAAAACGTAACCGAGCCGTTGTTTGATTCGGTCTTCTCAGCAGTTCTGATGTCCGCAACCCTGCGACCATTCGATATGGTCAAGTCCACACTTGGAATTGCAAGAACTACATGTGAACTATCCTATGGAACCTCGTTCCCCGAGGACAGGAGGATGACTCTTTCAGTTTCAGTGCCACCTTTATTTGCAAAGACAAGGGATGATCCGCAGACACTTCAGGCAGTAGAGGAAGTGATCTTTGATTCCATAGAGCAGACGGAAGGCAATGTGATTATCTTTTTCCAGAGTTCATTTGAAGCAAGACGTTACTACAGTAAGCTGGAATCACGTCTGAATGTTCCTGTTTTTCTTGATGAGGTTGGTGTATCTTCCCAGGAGATACGTGAGGATTTCTTCAGGATGGGCGAATCAGGTGGAAAGGCGGTTCTTGTCTCATATTTATGGGGAACTCTCAGCGAAGGAATAGATTATCGTGATGGCAGGGGAAGAACTGTTATTATAGTAGGTGTCGGTTATCCGGCACTAAATGACAGGATGAATGCTGTGGAATCTGCTTACGATCATACTTTTGGTTATGGTGCCGGCTGGGAATTTGCAGTGCAGGTGCCAACAATTCGCAAGATCCGTCAGGCAATGGGAAGGGTTGTGCGTTCTCCTGTTGATTATGGAGTAAGGATTCTTCTTGACGGCAGGTTTACAACCGAAGCACCAAAAAAGTTCGGTAAATTCTCTGTTTTTGAAATGTTCCCTGATGATGAGAGGGAAGAATTCATTGATGTTGTTCCTGAAAAGGTGAAATATTCCCTGATGAACTTCTTCCAGGATAATTCTGAAAATTAAACGCTGTATTTTTTGAAATTAGGGAAACTCTCGCTATGTAGTCCCTTTATAAATAGGGGGACTACTTCTATATATTTTAAAGACTCATTTCTTATCAGGAAATAATATTAGCAATAAAATTCCATTATTCTTTAGGGGTTAAAATATGGCATTAGAAGATCTAATGAAAGAAGTATCCGCAGAACTTGAAAGACTTGTAAGCACAAAGACCGTGGTAGGGGAAGCCATGATTGTAGGTGAGACTACTATCATTCCCGTCACCAAGGTTTCATTTGGATTTGGAACCGGCGGCGGCGAAGGTAAGAAGACAGGAGAGGAAGAAGGGTTTGGCGGTGGTGGCGGAGCCGGTGCAAAGATCGAACCTGTAGCCTTCATTGTGATTTCTCCGGAAGGCACAAAGCTCATGACCCTTTCAGGACAGACAGATTTTGGAAAGATTCTTGAATCTGTTCCGGGTCTCATTGAGAAAGTCAAGTCTATGAAAAAGTCAAAGAAAGATAACAGTTGTGAAGGCGATGGACCCTGTGAGGGTGCAGAAGAGTCTTCAGAAGACTGATTCTTTCTATTTTTGACAAATCAGAACAGGAGCAGATATGCTATCGCTCATAATGGTGATACTGCTTCTTATTGTATTTTTAGTACTCTTAGTCTTGGTTGCTGCAATTGATATTGTTTTTGATGTGAAAGGTTGCGGTGTTTCAGTTGAACATACTGTTATTGTTCACTGGTTATTATTTTCCAGACAGGTGAGTCCTGAGCAGGAAGATGAGGATAATTCTGACGATTTTCCAGAGGAGTTCAAAGATGCAGAAAAATATGTTACGGAAAAGGTAAAGGGACACTTTCAGGAATCCGATGAAAAGGAAAAAAGAAAAAAGAAAAAGTCATTGGATATGACTTATTCTGAGATGATACAGACTTTCAGGCAACTGAAGGTGCCTGTAATTAGATTTATCAGGGAACTTATCTATGCCATAAAGATTCCTTATGCCAGGGTAAATGCGGTGTATGGATTTGCTGATCCATCATATACAGGTATTGTATGTGGCTATTCTCATTCACTGATGGCCTATCTTGCATGTAATTTTGAAAATCTGAAAATGCAAATTGAGCCCGATTTTGTGGATCGCAGGATTGAATTTGATATGTCGGGGAAGCTCCGTATAAGATTGTATCGTTTAATCCCTGTGATTTTGAGATTTATATTTAATAGGGCGATACTGAGGTTTTCATGGAACTATTTTATTAAAAAATATTACAGAAAATCAAGTGGTAATCTTTAATAGTATGGGTCACTGATACTCCCTGACATGATAACTATTAAGTCCCCATCAAGACTTCATCTTACTCTTATTGACCTGAATGCGGAACTTGGGAGAGTGGATGGAGGTGCCGGAATTTCGGTAGAATCTCCGCATGTTATCATATCTGCGGAGAAATCAGATATTATTGAAGTGGTGGGTGACTCTTTCCTTGCTGAAAGGATGACCAGTGCCGTAAAACAGGTACTTCCTGAAGGCGAGGGTATTAGTCTTAAAATAGAAGAGGACATGCTGGCACATGTCGGTTTTGGGTCAGGTACCCAGGCAGCACTTTCTGCGGCTGCGGCTGTAAATGAGCTTTATGGTCTTGGCAAGAGCGTAAGGGAACTTGCAATTGCAGTTGGACGCGGTGGAACATCCGGTATTGGCGTTGCATCATTTGAGATGGGTGGCTTCATAGTCGATGGAGGTCACAGGTTCAGTGACAAAGGTTCATTTTCGCCATCATCTGCAAGCAGGGCAGACCCGGCACCGGTGCTTTTCAGGCATGATTTCCCTGATTGGAACATAGTGCTCGCACTCCCTGACACGACCGGAGCACACGATGCCAAAGAGGTCAATATTTTCCAGAAAGAGTGTCCGATTCCTCTAAATGAGGTGCAGGAACTCTCTCATATTATTCTTATGAAAATGATGCCTGCTATAATGGAGCAGGATATCGAAGCATTTGGTTATTGTATAAATCACATGCAGAACATTGGTTTTAAAAAGCGGGAAGTATCCCTTCAGCATACAGTTGTGAGGGATGTTATGAATCTTATGCAGGACAATGGTGCCTACGGTGCAGGCATGAGTTCATTCGGACCTGCAGTTTATGGAATTGTTGAAACCCCTGAAGATGCTGCATATCTGCAGGAGGATGTACAGGAACTTCTTGACAGAACAATAGGCGGCAATGTTCTGGTTACCAGGGCAAACAATACCGGTGCAGAGATCAGGAGGGTTTGAACTGGCAGACATTGAATTCACCGCATGGTTCGGTAAACTCAAGCTTGATGCAGACGGAGAGATACAGGACTGTAACCTTTTTGATAATGATCCTGAAAAGCTGGCAGAGCTTGTTGTACAGTTGCAGGAAAGTTCAAAGGAGAAACCACAGTCAGTCCCATTACAGAGAACCGATTTAAGAGATGCTGCACTGGGATGTGGTTTTGTTGAGCTTGACGAGGATTATGATATTTTGCTTCGTGATGTTTGTATAAGAGCCGCAAAGAGTCAGATTTCACAGACCGATACCGATGATTCAAGAATTATCCAGGCAGTTGAAGCTCTGGATGATATAGATAAGAATGTGAATGAATTGAGCGAGCGCTTGTTCGAGTGGTATGGAAGGTATTTCCCGGAACTTGAAATGACAGGTGAGGAGCTTGCAAATTTCGTTTCCACCTACGGCTCCCGGTCAAATGTGCCGGATGATCATGAACTATCCGAAAAAGCATCTCAGTCCATGGGTGCTGAACTCATGTTCGCAGATGAGGAGCTTCTGAGATCATTTGCAAGAAACATCTGCAGCCTGTATGACACCCGTAGGTACATTGAAAATTACATTAATACGAGTATGGGCTCGGTGGCACCGAACCTCTGCGAAATAGCAGGAGCATCAATTGGTGCCCGTCTTATGAGTATGGCAGGAAGCCTTGAGAAACTGGCTGCTTTCCCATCCAGCACGGTTCAGGTAATTGGTGCAAACAGGGCGCTTTTCAAGCATCTTCGTTCCCGGGCACCGTCTCCAAAACACGGAATTATCTTTAACAATCCAGTTATCAAGAATGCGCCCTGGTGGCAGAGAGGAAAACTTGCAAGGGCACTTGCTGCAAAGATCAGCCTTGCTGCAAGGACTGATTTCTATTCCGGTGAACTGGACTCAACGATCAAGGAAGCCCTTGATAAGAAACTGGAAAGCATAAGGCAGGCTAACCCTAATCCTCCTGAGAGGAAGCCGGAAGCGAAACCACAAGGTAAAGGTGGCAAACGCAGAAGCAGAGGAAGGAAGAAAAACAAAAAGTCAGGAGGTAACAAGTGATGCCGGTAAGGGAATTATCCAGTGGTATCTATGAATTGGATATTGATGACAGGATGATTCTTGCAACAAAGAATATGATTCCGGGCACCAGTGTCTACGGTGAGCGTCTCATTACAGATGATGGCATAGAATATCGCCAGTGGGACCCAAGCAGGAGCAAGCTCGGAGCCATGGTGCTCAAGAACTTCGATATTCCTCTTGAAACTGATTCAACAGTTCTCTATCTTGGTGCTGCCTCGGGAACAACAGTAAGCCACGTATCCGACATACTAACAGACGGACTTGTCTACGCAGTAGAATTCTCCCCACGCACCATGCGTGACCTTATCCAGCTCTGTGACCAGCGTCCGAATATTATTCCTATTCTTGCAGATGCAAACAAACCACAATCCTACGCTCATATAGTGGAAAAAGTGGATGTTGTTTTCCAGGATGTTGCCCAGCCCAACCAGGCTGAGATAGCCGTCTTCAATTCAAAATACTTCTTAGAAGAACATGGCCACCTGATGCTCTCCATCAAGTCAAGGAGCATTGACACCGTAGCTAGCCCGAAAAAGATATTCAAGGAAGAGGTCCGCAAACTTGAAAGCGGCTTTGACATTGAGTTTGAGGTGCTGGAAAGAAAGGAGCTTGAACCTTTTCACGAGGACCATCTGGGTCTGGTGGCGCAGATGTTTGTGGATGATGAAGAATGAAGTTGTTTGTAATGTGGAATAAGTTGTCTTTTATTTTATCCTGATACAATTGTTCGAAGCATGCATCACATTCCCTGAAGAGTGATTGCATTAGCAAAATAATTATAAAGATCTGCACGCAAATTCAATCATGTCTGAGCGTCCATCCATTTTGTACAGAGCACAATTTTGCCAGGCAAAATATAACATTTTTATTTATTTTTGTAGACCACACAACTAATGTGGAATATGGGAATACGATTTTGTCATTTACATGTATTAGTTCGATGTCATTATAGTTATGCGCTTGTCTTGCAAGTTCTTTTAAGCAACCGTTATATCAGTTCCTTATAAATATAAGCAATAGTAATATACAGGAAATAATATATTATTAGACAAATTGGTATAAGTTTATAGGTGGCTGATTATTATTAAGTATACTCACTCTTTAACGTTCAAAGCTACGGCAATGATCAGTTTAGCTATCATACTGATAGCTAGTGCCATGATCTTGGTAGTTTCAAATTCAATTCTTGAGCAGGAACAGAAAATTATCTTTGAGGAATCAACTCAAATGGCATCTAATTATGCCAATCAGTTTGACTCCGACATGCAGGCCCATATGTCTGTTTCAAGGACAATGGCATCTTTTATGACCGGATATGAAGCAGGCGATACTTCTCAGGTTCTGATGATGCTGGAAGGAATAATGTATGAATACCCGGATGTCAATGGTGTATATCTGGCCTACGAACCAGATGGCTTTGATGGAATGGATACTGTACACATAGGAGAATCCGGACATGACAGTACCGGAAGATTCAGTCCATTCTGGTATCGTGAAGATGGTGACATATATCTGGACGATGAGGTTTATGAATATGAACAGGACGTTGCTGAGGATTACTATCTGATACCCAAAGAGACCCTTGCTGATTCAGTAATAGAACCTTATCTTGAGGATGGTTCTATCATGATAAGTTATGTCTCCCCTATCATAAAAGACGATACGTTTGCAGGTATTGCAGGTGTTGACGTTATACTTGCCAACATCGACGAAGAAATAAGCAGTATCAGTATTTTTGACACGGGCTATGCATTTGTGGTAAGTAATGCAGGGGTTCTGCTGTCCCATCCCTACGAAAAAGAATGGATCGGGGTGAAAATGCTTAGTGATTTTGGAAATGAGGATATTTCCTTAATGAGCACAGACATAAGTGATGGTAAAGGCGGTTACATAGAAACGATCGACCCTGCAACAGGTAAAGATGTTGTAATGTTCTATGAGCCGATAGAAACCGGGAACTTCGCATTCGTCCTGTCAGTTCCCCGTGAAGAAATGTTTGCAGGAGTTGAAGAACTAAAAGCTGAGATGATCTTCTTCTTTTCAGTTGCTATTATTTTTATTGCAATAATCACTTTCCTGCTTACAAGAAAGATTGTCCGGCCACTGGGCGAAGTCCTTAAAGCGGCTGAAAAGATGGCAGATAATGACTTTAATGTGGAAGTGACCCACCGGTCAAAAGATGAAATAGGACTATTATCAGATGCCATACGTACCATGGCCGTAAATATCGGTCAGAATCTTGCTAATATGGTGGTTAAGGTTCAGGAAAATGCATCAATGCTGGCACTAACCACCGAACAAATGTCAAGTTCCACTGCCAGTGTTGCAAGTGGTGCAAATAGTGTTTCTAATTCTATATTTGAGATATCACAGGGTGCGACTTCCCAATCCCATAAGAGTGATGAGATTTCCAGGGCGATGAATGATATGTCTGCAAATGTGCAGGACATTGCCCGAAATGCACAAATGGCTGCAGAAACCGCAACTGTAGCAAGTAATCTCATTCAGGAAGTAGGAGGCCGATCAGAAAATCTGATTAGGCAGATGGATGAGATTCAGGTTTCTTCAGCTGCTTCTGCTGAAGTTATCCGGGAACTGGACAATAAATCCTCTCAGATAAGTGAAATCGTAGATATGATTACAGGCATTGCAGACCAGACCAATCTTCTTGCACTCAATGCTGCAATAGAAGCAGCAAGAGCCGGTGATCACGGGAGAGGTTTTGCCGTAGTGGCCGATGAAGTTAGAAAACTGGCAGAAGACTCAGGGAATGCTGCCCACCAGATATCCGGTCTTATCAGGGAGATACAGGAAGGTACTCGCGAAGCTGTTGAATCCGTAGGAGGCAGTGTAAGTTCTGTGGGTTCAGGTGTACAGGCGCTGAACGAAACTATGGATGCTGTCAAGAAAATAGTAGAAGGTGGAGGTAAAGTTGCAAGAATGGCGGATGATATTGCTGCGTCTGCAGAAGAGCAGTCGGCATCCATTGAAGAGATAACAGCTTCTATGGAAGAAGTTTCGGCAATTTCAAAGCAGTCGGCTATTTACACGCAGGAGACATCCGAATCTATAAAGAATCAGATGTCTTCAATGAAGGAACTTGAAAGTTCATCACTAGAACTTAGTTCTATGGCGGAGAGTCTCAGGGCAGTAACTATGCAATTTAACTTAAATCTTGGAAATGAGGCTGAAGATAAATAGGTTTGACCTGTTTATCTTCTCCTGTTTTTTATTTTTAGCTTTTGTCTCACTCCATTGGACAAAATTTGCATTTAAATATCTTCTTTTCCAGACAGGCTTGATGTGTATCATTCTGAATTACCTGAACGTTTCTTCAGAATCTCCAGAATAACCAGTCATCAAAACCTTTATCTCGTCTCATCTCATACATGAGATTCTGCTCAAATATGAGATTGATGTGATTAGTCAATGTACACAACAACGTCCCTAAAGAAACTGGCACTGATCGGTGCGATCGAAAAACCTGTGAAGATATCCTCCACTGAGTTCATGCACCACGTATCAACCAGTTCCAAGACTGCCGCAAGAGTGCTAAAACAGCTTGAAGATGACGGTTTCATCTCAAGACAGCTTGTTGCAGGAGGGCAGATGGTCCAACTCACTGAAGTTGGTGTCGGGCTTCTCAAAAAGGAGTATGCTGACTACCAGCAGATATTCTGTAAGGACCATGTTGACCTTGAACTCTATGGAGAGGTCATAACGGGGCTTGGGGAAGGACAGTACTACATTGCAAAAGATGGTTACATGTCCCAGTTCAGGGACAAACTCGATTTCAAGCCATTCCCCGGAACACTTAACGTGCGTCTAAATGGTGAAAGTGCCCAGATACGAGACAACATGGACCTGATACAACCTATCATTATAAACGGTTTCAATGATGGAGAGCGCAGTTTCGGTGGTGTGAAATGCTATCCAATCGAGATAGAGGGTATCAAAAGTGCCGTCATAATACCGGACAGGACACACTATCCGGCAGACCTTCTGGAGATAATCGCACCTGTAAAGCTGCGTGAAGTGCTAAGGATACATGATGGCGATGAAGTAAAGGTAGTGGTGAAAAACCCGCAAAAATGCAAGTGATGATTGGAAGTCAGGAAGACTAAGTGCAAGGGAGAAATGATAATTATGGTTTCAAATGCGGATTCTATTGAAAATTACAGTAAGAATATACAGAAAGCAATCAAGGCTCTCCAGAGAGGTGAAATGATCCTGCTTTTCGATCTTGAAGGCCGTGAAGCTGAGACTGACTTCACCATTGCTGCAAATGCAGTTACACCTGAAGATGTCAGGTGGATGCGTAAGGATGCAGGCGGACTCATTTGTGTTGCTCTTGATTCTGAAGCATCAGAGAAACTTGGTCTTCCATTTATGGCAGACATAATAAGGGAAGCTAATCAGTGTAGCACAGCACTCAACAAGATCGTGGAAAAGGGCGGAGATCTCAAGTACGATTCACGTTCATCTTTCTCAATATGGGTTAACCACAGGGATACACGCACCGGAATTCCTGACAATGACAGGGCTCTTACAATCAACAAACTTGGTGAGATCGTCGAGAAGACACTCAACGGTGAAGATGTTCATTTCGGAACAGAATTCAGAACCCCCGGTCATGTTGCAACCCTGCGTGCTGCAAAAGGACTTGTCCATGAACGCATGGGTCAGACAGAACTTTCCATTGTTCTTGCAAAGATAGCAGGCATAACTCCTGCAATGGTTGTTTGTGAGATGCTGGACGATGAAACCGGCAGAGCTCTTGAAAAAGGAGATGCAAAGCAGTATGGTAAAGACAATGACCTTGTCTTTGTTGAGGGCGAGGAAGTCATTGAGGCTTACGATATCTGGCTGAAGTCCCAATAACTATTTTTTAATTAATTTAGAGTTTCTGCCCTCGGAAACACTAAAATACTGTAATGTATATCTAATTACAATCCTGCGGGATCGTAGGGTAGCCTGGTCCATCCTGTTAGGCTGGGGGTCTAGCGACTGGAGTTCAAATCTCCGCGATCCCACCAATTTCTACGTTAATTCATGTGGTATTACACGTAGTGTTATACCTCGTCTCGCGCTCCAGAAGCGTCATCTGGGTTGCAAATCTCCGCGATCCCACCAATTTCTACGTTAATTCATGTGGTATTACACGTAGTGTTATACTCGGTTTCGAAATCAACAAGGATCATCTGTTTTAGATGATCGAACCAAACCCTGATTCTCTTTTCATATTGTATTGTAGTTTTTCATTTCTGAAATATCTGCGCAACAATTAATAAAATACATATAATATACTGGATATATACAATTCTTGAAATATTAGCGTGGATTGTTCTAGTTCTTATAATCGCTAGCTTTCTACTTCATTCAAAATAGTGTATACTGTTTGTCATTTTACACTAAGTATAAAATAAGTTTTTACATTTACGGAGAGGATATTTTTGATAAAGGAACAGGCTAAGCATAATCGATTTTTCTTACTATTGGGATTAGTTCTACTACTCCTTCTATTTTCAGTTATTTCGGCAGGTGGAACCATAACCGGAGCTGTGGTACAAACGGTTTATGGTGATAATACAACTGAATATATGATTCCCACGTATTTGAATTTCACAGCAACTGAAGATGCGGATATTACGTCATTGAACATAACATGTCCAGACGGCATTGGTATAGATATCATTAGTACAGATAACTATACACTGAATGGTTTTGATAATGTGTCTTTAGGCAACATTACTTTCAATCAAAACGTACTTACAATCTCTAACGGTACAAATATTATTGTTCATAATAACACAGAATTTTCCATTAACATCTCTGATTCTGCAGTAGTATTTGATGACCAGTACCTACAAAATATCACTTCTACATTCAATCTTAACACTAGCGCAACAACCACAAGCGTACCAATTTATTTAACAATAGATGGTGAACCTTCTGTAATTCCCATAAATTTCACACAATCAGAAGAGACATGGGTTAAGAATGGTTCAATCCTTTCACTTAATGCAAGTATCAGTGATGCAGTTTCAGGCGTGTATAATGCCACAGTTAATATATCCCAGGTAAATGAAAGTGCAAGCTTAATCAACCTTGAAAATATACTTCCTGATTACTGGACAAACAGTTCATTTGTCATTAGTGCCATTGACGGCCGATATGACCTGCCTATTACTTCTTATGATAATGTATCCCATGTGAATAACAGTGCCAATTTTACTGTGTGGGTCGACAATACAGAACCAACAGTCACTCCAAATACATTTGGAGAAACACAAACATGGGTGAGCAACGGTATGGCAATTACATTGAATGCAAGCGTTGTCGATGTAAACGGTTCAGGTGTGTCCACAGTAACATTCGGCGGACCTGCCATAAATAACTCATATGGAGGGCCAATTGATCTTACGCTAATTGATGGTTACTGGATTAATAACAGTGTAATCGTAGGGGTAAGTGCTGAAGGGTCAACCAATGTGCCAATCACCGCAACTGACAATATGGGCAATATCAACGGAACTGTCGAATTCACAGTATGGGTCGATAATACTGAGCCTGTAGTTACTGCAATCTCCCCAACATCCGATGTTTGGATGAACAATGGTTCAACCCTCACACTTAATGTCAGTGCAATTGATTTAGGAGGCTCCAATGCAAGTAACGTAAGCAGTGTTACAGTCAATGTTTCAGATGTTAATGCAAGCACAACAGCAATCCTTACCAAAGTTGGTGAAACTGATTACTGGTTCAACGATTCACTTACAGCAGCTTCATCTTCGGAAGGACCTATAGATTTGCAGATAGGTGTATCCGATGACGCAGGTAATGTCAACAACAGTGTGAATATTACACTGAACATTGATAATACTGCACCGGTGCTTGAAACACAGGATCCGGTCTATCCAACATCACAGACGGCTGCAAAGGCTGGTGACACTATCATTCTTAATGTAACTGCGAACGACTCTGAATATTCAGGTCTGAATTTCTCTTCTGTGATGCTCGATCTCTCGGGCTTGAATGATAGTTTTACTGACTGGGTTCAGTTCAATTATGCAGACGGTGATGTTTTCACCAAATCAGTAATTATCAATAATTCTACTACTGGTACTGTCAATGTACCTGTAAAGGCATCTGACAATGCAACAAATATGAATCAGACAACGATTCAGGTAATCCTTGATAATACAATGCCTGAGTTCAGTTCTGTTAATCCGGTAATTGCAAATGGTACCGAATACCCTACAAGTATGTACTATTACTACGACAACACAACTGCAAATCCATCTGCTATTGTAATAGATGTGAATCTGACCGAAACAGCCCTCACGGTCTGGGGTAATTTTAGTGAAGTCGATGGAAATATCTCAGAAGTGTTTGCAACTGCTTCAGGGAACACGTATACTATTGCACATCCAATTGGCAACTCTGCAAATGGTAACGTCAGTGCAGGTTATGTAAGAAATGTGATAATTTATGCCATGGATGGAGCAGGTAACATGAATATCACAGACTCATCCACAGGACCTGATCCGTTCATTGCCCTTGTCAACGTAACTCCTGAGATGTTCGACCCTTCGCTTGGAGGTTCGACCACCAACTGGACCACAGAGATCAGTGATTTCACCAATGTCAGTAACCTTGTGTTTGAAAACGTAAACGGATCAATCAACTTCACAGCACCAGTGAATCTCTGTGATATGACTACGGTTTCAGCTCTTCAGAATCTTAGTACCAACATGCAGATTGCTGCAGCCAATATGTCACTTGACAGTGCAGCAGATGCACTTATAGCACTGAATGTATCCGCTGATCTGAGCATGTACAGCCTATCACAGTTCTCATGCGACCCCGGTATACTCATGGATGGTGTTCCTATAGTTCAGAGTGGAGCTACAAGCGGAGATACAGTAACAGGACTTGTATGGAACGATACCACAGATACCCTGACATTCAGTGTTTCCCACTGGACGTCCTATTCTGCCGATGGTATGGAACCGTTAGTGATCCCGATATCTCCACTTGGTACCGAGTGGTTGAACAACGGTTCACTGCTAAACCTCGCTGCAATCATCTATGACAGCGGCGAAGCCGGTATTAAGAACGCAACCGTTGATATCTCACAGGTAAATGATTCATCAATAGCTATTCTTGCAAACACGGAAGGGAACAACTGGACCAACAACTCAATGATTGTTTCCGCATCCAATGACGGTATTTTCAACCTAACTATAACCGCATACGATAATGTGAGCAATGTTAATGATTCCGTAAACCTGACAGTGAAGATTGATAACACTGCTCCGATAGTAAGTAATGTAGTAGCAGTTTATCCTTCAGAACATGATGCTGTGAACAGCAGTGGTGAGGTGGTATTGAACCTCACTGCAACAGATGGAGATCTCTCAGGTATCAACGCTTCGGCCTTAATGATCAATGTCTCCGGTCTTAACAGTTCACTTGGCTGGGAAACACTAAGTTCGGCAGGCGGTAACAACTTCACACTGTCTGTGAACGTCAATAATTCAAGTACCGGAACTGTCATTCTGCCGGTAAGTGTTGCAGATAATGCAACAAATGTTAATTCCAGTCAGACCATCTCAGTTGTTCTGGATAATTCTGCACCATTGGTATCAGGTATCTTGCCGGATGGTTCCGAGTGGCTTAAGAATGGTTCAAGCATCGATATCAATGTCTCAAGCACGGATGTTGGTTCTGCTGGAATGGATACAGTGGTAGTTGACACATCTGATGTGTCAGTTGCAAGCACAGCAATACTTGCCAACTCTGCTGGTAGCTACTGGACCAACAGTTCACTAACAGTTTCCACATCAAACGAGGGTTCTATCAACCTTACGGTAAGTGCCTATGATAACATCAGTAATGTGAATGACAGCGTAAACCTGACAGTGAATGTGGACAACACTGCCCCGATCTTCACCAATGCTGAAGCTGTCTATCAGTCAGGCACGAATGCTGTAAGCGATGGTGGAACAGTTGTACTGAACCTTACTGTTATCGATGGCAGCCTTTCAGGTGTGAATGCATCTACAGTAATGGTCAATGCTTCCGGTCTTAACAGTTCACTTGATTGGGAATCCTTCACCGTTGCAGGTGAGGATGATTACACACTTTCAGTCATTGTGAATAATTCAAGTTCAGGAACAGTTAATTTACCAGTGATGGCAGCAGATAATGCAACCAACTGGAACACCAGTGGCTCCATATCCGTTATCATTGACAATGTTGGTCCTACTGTAACTCCTGTTTCTCCTACAGGTTCCCAGTGGTTTAAGGATGGCGACGCTCTTGAGCTGAATGCTACTATTGTTGATACGGGAGTTGGTGTGAAGAATGCTACAGTTGATGTTTCAGATGTAAATGCATCATCACTGGCAATCCTTGAGAATGCAGGCGGAAACGACTGGTTCAATAATTCGCTCATAATCTCTGCGCCTACAGATGGTACTTTCAATCTTACTGTAGTGACCTATGACAATGCAAGTAATGTGAACGATTCAGTGAACCTCAGTATCAAGGTAGACAATACTGAATCACTTGTGCTTGATGCTCATACTGAATATGCAACCGGTTACACAGCAGTGAACAATGGATCAACCATTACACTCAATGCAACAGTTTATGATGCTTTTTCAGGTGTTTCAGGTGTAATGTCCATTGATAATGTCAGCAATATAAGTGCACATGACAATGTGACGCTGAGTCAGGTTTCACCAACTAATTACTGGAAGTACAGCAATCTTGAGATTGCCGGAGCTGAAGGAACATACCTGCTTAATGTCACAGCAACCGATGAGGCAGGCAATGTGAATGACAGTTCATCAGCGACCTTTGAGGTTATTATTGACAATACTGATCCGGTAATCTACAACCTGACACTGGGTACAGAAAGCCCAAGTTCTTATGGTGAAAGCATTGAGGTAACTGTGAACGTATCTGACAGTGGTAGTGGTATTAAGGGCGTCACTGCTGCAGGAACTGCACTTACAGATCAGGGCAGCAACATGTGGAACGGAACAATATCTGCAGGATATGGTGCAAATACTGTAACAGTGGTTGCAACAGATAATGCAAGCAATACAGTAACCAATACCAGTCTTTCATATACTGGCCCAACTGCTCCAGCTTCCAGTTCAGGCAGTAGTTCTGATGGTCTTTCATCAACGGTGCGTGAGGCTTACCTTGAATCAAAGAGCACTTACGAAGGAGTAAAGATCGTAACTCAAGAGTCTTCCGGAAAGGTCCTTTCTGATCCTGTAAAGGTTGTTTCAGTAGAACTGACCACGACAGATGTAATCGGTGTGGAAGTTGAATCTGAAGTTGATATTGATAAGATATCAGTTTCAGTTCAGAAACTTGAATCCAAGCCGGATAATATCCCTAACTCTGCACCGGGCAATGTTCATAGCTATCTTAACATCAAAGTAAGTGAAGTTGACTCTGATAACATTGCAGGAGCCAGCATTGCATTCAAGGTAGAGAAATCATGGCTTGAGCAGAATGGAATCTCAACAGATGATGTTGTACTTTCACATTATACGGGAAATGCATGGGATCAGCTTGAAACTTCTGTTTCAAGTAATGACGGTGAGTACGTTTACTATGCTGCTAAGACTCCAGGTTTCTCTACCTTCGCAATAAGCACCCGATCAGATTCTGAAGATAACTATGTTGCTTCAGGAGATAAAACAGGTTCTGATTCGGATTCAGGAGCTTCCGAAAGTGAAACTACAGGTGATATACCTGACACCGAAGAAGACAAAGGAATTCCCGGATTTGGAATCCTCCTTGGAATAATGGGTATTTCAATGGTAGCAGCATTAATGCGCCAGAAGAACAGGAATGAATGAAGGTTTTAAACCTTCATTTTCTATTTTTTAAATTGATATTTGTGCTTGCAATCTTTACAGATTCGTATTTTTCAATAATTAACTTCTGAATTACGGAATCAGAATCTCATCAATTGCATGAATAATCCCATTGCTGCATTCAATATCAGCTTCAATGATAGTTGCAGTGTCGACTTTAATTCCATCTTTTACGGTAATCTTCAGTTTGTTGCCACTGAGTGTTTCCAGTTCGGTAAGTCCTTCAAGGTCTTTTGTGGTGTATTTTCCTTCAACGATGTGGTAGTTGATAATTCCCAGAAGGTAGTCATGATCATCAAAAGATTCATCAATGACGTCATCAGGTATTGACTCAAAAGCAGATTCTACCGGTGCAAAGATTGTGAAAGGGCCTTCGTTGCTGTATTTGCTCACGAGCTTGAGTTTCTCTGCTGCCATCATCAGGGTTGGAAAAGAACCCTTTTCCTTTGCTGTTGCTATCAGATTCTTTAGTTCAGCCATTGTAATCCTCCAAATTCTCTTGTTATTCTACAATTATGTCTTTTTATGATAAATACTGCGTGCACACAACCTGCAAAACCCCTTGATTTCCAGTCGAAATTATTAATACCTACCCTTGCCAACTTCCATAAAGGTGGTATAAATAGCTCCGATAATTGTGGCCACAGACCTGAAAAAGTCTTACAAGGACTTTGTAGCAGTTGACGGCATTAGTTTTAGTATTGAAGAAGGCGAAATGTTTGGATTTCTCGGACCCAACGGAGCAGGTAAAACAACCACAATGCGAATGATACAGTGTGTATCTCCAGTAACTGGAGGCTCTCTGGAAGTGCTGGATATGGACGTTTCCAGACAGCAGCGAGAGATAAAATCACTCATGGGAGTTGTTCCTCAGGAAAACAATCTGGATGGAGATTTCACGGTCTATGAAAATCTCCTTGTGTATTCCAGATATTTTGATATCCCTAAAGATGAGGCTGAAAAGAGAATTGAAGAACTTCTGGATTTCGTTCACCTTCAGGAAAAACGTGATGTAATGACAGAAAGCCTGTCAGGTGGAATGAAACGCAGACTTGTACTTGCAAGAGCATTGATAAATCGGCCAGATGTCCTTATCCTTGATGAACCGACTGTCGGACTAGACCCACAGGCACGTCATCTGATTTGGGAAAAGCTCAGGAATCTAAAAAAGCAGGGAGTTACCATCGTTCTCACTTCCCATTATCTTGACGAAGTTGAAAAGCTCTGTGACAGGCTTGTGGTAATGGACAATGGCAAAATCCTGGTTGAAGGCAGTCCAATGGGAGTAATCGAGGAGTTCATAGGTTCAGATATCATAGAAGCAGAGAACAATCCTGAACTACTGGAATGCCTCCGGCAGAAAGAAGCAAAATACGAGGTCATAGGTGATATTGTCCACATCTATACGGATAATGCCAGGGAAATATCTGAAATCCTTCTCATGGAATGCTCTCTTTCAAAGATAAGTGCAAGGCCGGCAACACTTGAGGATGTATTCCTCAAACTCACCGGCAGGAGTCTGAGAGAATGAACCCGGTAGATTATTTCAGGATTCCCTCTGTAAGTTCAAGGTCGTTTAAGGTCTGGCAGAGGAACAAGGATGTTTTCATGAAGGACATTAAACTGAACTTCCTGCCTCCGTTCCTTGAACCTATATTGTACCTACTGGCTCTTGGTTTCGGACTTGGGAAGTTCGTAGAGAGTATCGACGGAGTTCCTTATGCCCGGTTTATAGCCCCTGCACTGATTGCAGTTTCAGTAATGTATGCATCCTTTTTCGAGTGCAGTTACAGTTCTTACGTCAGGATGTACTATCAGAAAACATTCGATGCCATCATTGCAACCCCGCTTACCATAGAGGATGTGATTGCAGGGGAGCTGCTGTGGGGAGCTACCAGAAGCATGATAAATGCTACAGTTATGATACCTGTGATAGCACTGTTTGGTCTGATTGACCTGAAGTACTCTCTTCTGATTATACCCTTCGCTTTTTTTGGAGGATTACTCTTTGCAGCCATAGGGATGTGTTTTACAGCCATTACACCAAATATTATGTCTATCAATTATCCGGTACTGTTATTTATCACACCGATGTTCCTTTTCAGTGGAACATTTTTCCCACTCAGTGCACTTCCTGTTCCACTCCAGTATTTTGCAACGGCCTTCCTTCCGCTGACCCATATTGTGAATGTTATAAGGACTCTTTCATTCGGGGTGCTGAGTTCATCTCTTATCTTTGATGTTGCATGGGTTTTGTTTGTTGGCGTGGCTCTGCTGGTTCTTTCAATAAACCTCATGAAAAGAAGATTGATAGTATGAACATACTTCTACTATGTAAAAATGCAAAATTATAGGTTAAAATCTCTAATTGAATTTAATCGATGAAAAGCCTGCTATGCAACAGCATATATGATATAAAGCTTCAATATATGTAGCGATAGTTTCATAAAATAAATCATCAATTGGTGTAGCAATGAAAAAAAATTTTGTCCTGGCATTGTTCATTTTAGGTACCATACTTTTTACATCAGGTTGTGTAGATGACCTTGTGGCCATAGATGGGGATACTACTCAGAATTTATCTGCTTACGAGTTTGAACTTTTCCTCAACAATAGTTATGATAATGGTACTTTCATTCCAACTAATACTTTCTATCTTTCAAAGGACGGTTCTGCGAAGGTCGTTTCTATTCTTGAGAATGAATCTGTCATACAGGTAATTTTACTGGAAGACCTCAGTAACCAGAACAGCGAAACTGTAAGCAATGTAGTGGTACTTGGTGATATCTCTAATAATACCAATGCAACGCCGGAAAACTTTGAGTATTTTGCTTCCATGAGCTCGCCTTCAGATATTAATTATACAATATCAGATGATGTGATCAGAGGGCAGAAGTACTTATACATAACATTTGAAGAGCCGGTTACAGGATTTGTAGCTTATACAATGACCACAGCTCTTGGTCAGGATTTTGTCTATATCACAACGCCACCATCAGTTGTCCGATATGTTCTTCCCGAAGGCTATACGACTGGTAATTCCCTTATCGGAAAAGTGAAACCTACACCGAATGAGATTTATTATGATTCAGATGGAAGAGAGAATCTGGTCTGGACAAACGAAGTAACTACAACCAGTTTCCTGAGTTTGCTGGGGGATTATTCATCAGAGGATGACTCATCTATTGAGCCAATTCCAAAGCTCATCAGCGTGAAATTCTATACAGAAAATGCTCCAAGGGATCTGACAATAGCTGCCGGAGTGCTGGGGATCGTTGCTCTCTCAGTATTATTGAGATTCAGAAATCAAAGGAAAAAGCTGGAAAAAATACGCAATGAATTTGAAAGCCAGTTGTCAAATCCAAAAAAGAAAAGTAAGAAATGAAGATACGTGAATGTTATCTTCGTTCAGCTTATTTTCTAATATCTATTTTACCGGGAATTCAAAAACCAGCCCATCATACCCAAGCGGATACTCCTTGATGGCTTCCTCATGTGGTGCAAAAAAGTGGCTTAGGTGAGTGAATATGACTTCTTTTGCTCCAATCTCGTTTGCAAGGTCAAAGGCTTCGTCGGTATTCATATGTTTTTTGACCTCGACTGTGGGAGGCACAATGGCATCTGCAATAAGGAGATCTGGTTCCATGATTAAATCAATACTTTTCTGTGGAATACCTCTCTGGGTGTCGCCTGTTATGACAACTTTCGTGTCGCCTTCCCGAATCATGACTCCGATGGATTTCTTCACTGGAGGGTGTACTACCTCAAAAAGTGTGAATTCAAGCCCGATGAGATTGAAAGGCTCGTACATTTCTCTCTCATGCTTTTTAGGATGAAGGAATTGCAGATAGTCTAAAATGTATTCCAGTGTTTCAGGCAGTCCGTAAACATCAACATTATACTGGACTCTGTGGAATTCCGCAAAACCTGCAAAATGGTCATAATGGCCATGTGTCCAGATTACTCCGTCTATGTGTCTTGTTCCTGCTTTGAGTAACTGGTACCTGAGGTCAGGTCCGCTGTCAATAAGGACAGTTCCCTGCGAAGATTCCACAAGGACTGCAAATCTGGTTCTCTGGCTTTTAGTACCTTTCAGTGCATCCTGGCATGTGGGACAATTACAACCTATAACAGGGGTCCCGGTAGCGTCACCGGTACCCAGAAGTGTGATCTTCATGAATTGTATTCTTCGTATTCGTTTGTCTTGATGATAGCTCTCTCATCAAATGATGCTACTGCATTGAGCATATCCTTTTGTGTGAGTTCCATTCTCTCTGTTACAAGTGCGCTAAGAACTCCTTCGCGGATAACCATTCTAAGGTCGGAACCACTGTATCCGTGTGTGAGTGCTGCAATCTCTGCGGTGTCAAAGTCACCTTTGATCTCCTTTGTGACAATGTCAAGGATCTTCTTACGCATGTCAACATCAGGCAGTGGGAACTTCATGATCTCATCGAAACGTCTCCATGCCGCAGAGTCAAGCATTTTCGGGTGGTTGGTTGCTGCAAGGAGAAGTACCCCGTCGGTTGTAAGACTGATGTTGTCGATTGCTTTGAGAAGTGTGTTTACAGCTCTTTTTAGAGCGGCATGCTCATCGGATGAACGTGTTTTTGCGACAAAGTCGAATTCATCGATAAAAAGGATGCATGGACTTAATTTTTTAGCCAGGGTGAATACCCTGTCGATGTTCTTTGCTGTTTCTCCAAGGTACTGGTCGGTAATCATTGAAAGCCTGACTTCAACGAAAGGAATTGATAGATGTTCAGACATTGCCTTGGCAAGTGATGTCTTTCCGGTACCGGGTGGACCAACCATGAGAATCTTTCCAACATCATAAAGTCCGATATGTTTCAGGTAATCACGATACTGAATGGCCTTCACGATTTTTTTAGTTTCCTCTTCCTGTTCATGTGTGAGGACAAAATCCTTCATTGTCTGCTGGATGTCTTCCGGCGCACTGATCTGTGCCAGTTTGAGCATATCAGGTCCGCCTTCCTCCTTCTCGATCTCAGCTATCAGGGATTCGATCCATTCCCTGTCAACTTCCTTTGGCCTGACCTTTGATTTGGCGGTGTCGTAATCTGCTCCTTCTGTCTTTTTTTCCTCATAATAAAAGGCAATTGCAGGGTTGTGTGAAATTCTCTCCCTTTCCTCGTCCTTTTTCTGGAACCATTCAGCACCGATGTCAAGTGCTGTGATCCTGGCAGAGAATTCCTTGTCATCAATGTTGACAAAAGGAAGTGATTTCAATTTGCTATCAATGCTCTGTTCACCGAACATCTTTTCGATATCTTTGACTGTGACCCTGATGGGTTTTGGAACTGTTTTATGGTCTCTGCTCCAGTAAAACTTGCGTATCTCCTTGGGCAGGTCACTGGCATCCATCTGTGGATATTTGTTGTATATTTGCGCTGTCAGAAGCAGTTCCACAATATCAAGGGTTGTATCGGACATAATAATACCTTATGAAGTCATTTTTAAAGGAATTTAAGTTTTTGGTAATCGTTGAGACATTCTATATTATACATCTTTTTAGATATATTTTTTGTATTATCCCCATGAATATATTTGTGTTACATATAACCCAAATTATCGAATTAGCTTTGAATTAAAAAACATCATACTATTCTGATAAGATCCTTTGATGGTGAGTACAGTTCTCCTGCCATCAGCAGTTTTTTGATAATATCATCGAACTGCTCTTCTCCAACATCCATTTTCAGAGCTTTCTCTTTCAGTTCATTCAGGTTCATCCGGTTATTATTTTCCACCAGTATGCTGATTATCAGCTCATCTGCCTTCTTCTTTTTTTGTGGCTTTCTGTTATCGATGAAACAGGCAGTTTTTTCATCAATTTCATTCCCGAATGTCTGATGCTTCTGAAAATCTTCTGCGAAAGCATCCAGCGATTTTCCCTGAGTCCCGGTTCCTGATAGTTGGGCCTGTATCTGAGTTCTTACCGATATCGCTTCTTCAAGATCATCTGATGAAAAAAAGACACGCAGCTTCCTGACGTTCAGGCTGGCATTGCATCTCTGGCAGCGTGTTGTCTTGCTGTTGCCAACTTCAATTATCTGTGCATGGTCCCTGCATTTGGTACAGATGATTACTCCGTAGGTCATCGGCAACTTTTTAGTATGTATTCTATAAATAATAGTGCTCATAGAAAGTGAAGCATAATCCATGCGTTCAGGTGTGCATATAGTGAAAGATGTTGTCATTAGAAGAGCAGAGTTACCGGATATTCCGGCTATTGTAGAAATAGAGGATTGTTCTTTTGAGGTTCCCTGGCCTGATTTTCTTTTCAAGGCCTATCTTAATAATCCGGGATTTGTAGTCTATGAAAATGACGGAATACTTGGTTATGCAATAGTCGGCATCTCGGAGGACAGAACCAGGTCACATCTGCAGAGTATAGCTGTTCATAAGGACTGCCGCCGTCAGGGAATCGCTACAAGGTTGCTTGACTGGTGCATTGACCTTGCAAAGCTATATGGTTTTGACAGAATGACTCTTGAGGTCAGGGAGAAAAATGTTGATGCACAATTGTTTTACTCTGAGAACGGTTTTAAGGTTGAGGGCAGGATGGATGGTTACTATATCGATGACAACGCCATCATAATGGGCAGGGATATCTGATATGACTTGTTTTTTCTTTGTTTATTTTCCAAAACGTCTCTGACGCTTCTGGAAATCCCTAATGATCCTGATTATGTCGAGTTTCCTTATACTGCGCCAGTCCACATCGGTAAAATAATATTCAGAATAAATAGATTGCCAGATAAGGAAATCTGAAAGATGTTTTCCACCTGAACGGATGAAAAGGTCTGGTTCCTGTTTGATCGTAAGGCGGGATTCAATATCCTTTTCGCAGATCTCGGAAGGTTTAATCTTTCCTTCCTTCACGTTTTGGAGTATATCTTTAACAGCGTTTGTAACTTCTCTTCGTCCGCCAAAACCGACTGATACATAGATCTGAAAATCCTTCCATTTTCTTTCAGAACGTAGCTCCCCATTTTCTCCGAATATCTGGTATCCGGTGTTATGGGAAGTTTTTGTGAAAAATTCATTGAGCTTTGTTATAAGTTTCTCTATCATCTGGGATTTGAGTGTCTCTTCGGTGTCAAGGACATCAATGTAGATACTTGTCATTTTGATGCCTGTCTGTTTGCACCATGTGACATAATCCCTGAGCTTCCTGAAACCGTCTGCATAGAGCAGATCAGTCTCGGAAATAACCAGAGAAACGTGTTCTGGTATGGGATATTTACTGATCTGCTGCATCAGGTGTTTTTCGTAGAGAGATGTTACAAAGCTCATGTGAGTCTGATGTCTATATTAGTCTTAATATTATTTTAAATGTGTTTTAAAACACGGATTTAGTTTTTGACCGGGCTTTGATCTGGGTTTTATTTTGCAGTGGAGACTATCTTGACAACATCGCCGTCGTTGAGTTCGTGCTTTTCACCTAAGCGCATCTTTGTTTTTGCGTCCACTGCGTAGAGGAATCTGTCTCCGATGTCAGAGTGAACCCTGTATGCAAGGTCATGAGCATTTGATCCTTTCTTCATGAGGAATGCATCTGGCAGCATGCGTCCGTTCTTGTCCTTCCACTTGCCTTCATCCTCTACAGGATAAACGATGATAAGGTCAAGAAGGTCGAATACGGCGCTGTTAATGCACTTCTGTACGCCTGTACCTTCGGTTTTTTGTATGAGAGTACGTACGTTCTCAAGTCCTTTTTTCTGCGCAGGGCTGAGTTCTTCGGAGAGTATGGTGAAGTCTTTGTCTCCAGGTTCGTATTTGATGGCCTGTCCTTTGGATGCGGAACGCAGTGCAAGTTCTGCGGCTGCACTTGTGGGCACGACTATTTGATCAAGTGCCTGAAGATTTGTGATATTCTCAGGTGGTGCTACATCCATTTTGTTTGCGGCGATTATCATTGGTTTGCTAAGTGCACGGATGACGTCACAGAAGTGAATTATGTCTTCTTCGGACCACTTGGTGAGGTGATTCCTGTCCAGTTTGCACTGGCTTAGTGCTTCACTGATGTGCTGCTCGTTTACTCCTGCTCCCATGAGCTGGTCTGCGAGTATGTGTTCGATGTTAAGCCCCTCTGCCTGAATCTTGCGTGACAGTTTTGTCCAGTTTCTCATGATAATGCTGTGAATCCACATTGTGAGTTCGTGGTTGAGAAAATCTATGTCTCCAAGCGGGTCATGGTCTCCGATATCCCCCGGGTTGCCTTCAATATCTGTTGCACCGGAGGCATCAATTACGTGAATGATAGCCTGTGCCTGACGGAGATCATCAAGGAAGGCGTTACCAAGTCCACGTCCCTGGTGTGCGTCAGGAACTAGTCCGGCAACGTCTATGAGTTCGATTGGTACGTAACGTATGCCATCGCTGCAGTTGCCACAGCGTTTGTCACGGCTGACACAAGGACATTCTGCTTTTACGTAGGTGACCCCTTTGTTAGCATGGATAGTTGTGAATGGGTAATTAGCAATTTCAACATCTGCAAGTGTTGCAGCCTTGAAAAAAGTGGATTTGCCTGCATTTGGCTTCCCTGCAAGTCCTATTGTCATTGACATGCTTAGTAATCATTCTTGCAGCATTTAACTTTTATTGATTGCACCCATATCTCTTTTAAGGAGCAGTATCTTATTCTCTTACAACCAATAATCTTTATATGGCAGAAAGACATTAGTGCATGAACCCCCCAATGTCCCGGTAGGGTAGTGGATATCCTTGAGGCCTGCGGAGCCTTAGACCCGAGTTCGATCCTCGGTCGGGACGCTTTTTTCTTATTGTTGAGAATGTTGAGTTTTACTTTTACTTCCAATGAATATTCGGTTTACTTATATACAATTTTTAACATCTCTAATATATGCAAAATTTGGATATTGATTTCTACATCAATGAAGCTGAAGAAATTGAAAAACTATATGATGATTTGTTGGTGGAAACTGCAAGAGAAGTAAAAGGATTTAATGTAAATGCTCCTTTGCAAATAAAATGTGAAGCCAAGCTAATAAATAAACCTCTCCAGCGTAAGCTACTAAGAAAATATGAGATTTGGTATGAAAGCTGTAGACAAATAGTCCACATGTATGCAGATAATCAAAATACCAAGAACTATGAACTGTTTTGTAACCACTACAATCGTATTAAAAAAAATAATTGATTTAAATGTAATTTCCTTAACTACTTCCAATGTTTATGATGAAGAAAAATACTTGAAGTATGAATTCATCGAAAATTTCGACATTCAAGTTAATATTTTGCATACAATAATCCCTACACTCAATTTAACTAAAAACAATTACAAGAAAGTAGTTTCTGCCGATGTTTTAAATTCAGAACTTGATGAAGCAGAAATGCTATACGAAAATGAATTCATTAGACCAGCTGGAATAATTGCTGGAATTGTTCTTGAAAGGTACTTGAAAACATTATGTGAGATAAATGGTATTGAGCTAGAATCAAAAGATACTATGGTTCCAATAGCCCAAAAAATCCGTATATCTGACAAATTACCTGATTTTGATTTATCGATGTTTAAGGCGATAGACCATTTAGCGAGTTTGAGAAACAAATGTGCGCATCCTAGAGAAGAACCTAAAAAACACGAAGTAAGAGAATTGATTGACAAAACAAAGAAAATAACTTTTATGGCATTTTCTTAAAAAACTATTAATTACTAATTTTGTTAAAATTAGTAATTAGATTTAATTACTATTAATTACTAATTTGTACTAAATTAGTAATTACTATCTAGAGGTTTATAATGAGGATTCCTGAAGCTCCTCCTGAATTAAATGATTCGTCTTTGCAGAGCATTCTGCATTATATTAATAATGCTGACGTAAGCGCGGCTACAAAAAAATACAACAATCGATATCTATATTGGTCTGAATTTAAACACAAAACGATTCCTGATTTTGTCACACATGAACAACTATGGTTACTGCTTAAACTAAGCAGGGGTTTAGGCTCGGAGCAATTAAAAATCAGTGATATTCCTGGATTTCAACTTAGTTATTATTTAACTTCTGATATTCAGGAAAAATTGCATAATTTTGATTTGAATTTAGGTGGTACTCTTGAAAGTCAGAACATTATTGGAAAAGACCATCAACAGCAGTATTTGATGAATTCGATAATGGAGGAAGCAATAGCATCAAGTCAATTGGAAGGTGCAAGTACTACACGGCAGGAAGCAAAAAAAATGCTGATGCAGGAAAGAAATCCAAAAGACAAATCAGAGCAGATGATTTTCAACAACTACAAAACAATTAAGAAATTATCATCAATGAAAAACGAAAAAATGACCATTGAATCGATACTGGATATTCATAGCTGTATGACAGAAAATACTCTGGATGATCCGGATCACATAGGTGTATTTCGCAAATCAGATAACATCTATGTAATTGACAACATGACCGGTGAAATTGTACACACTCCGTTGGAGCATATTCATATTTCACAGGTTATGCAGGATATATGTGATTTCATAAACAAAGAATCTGACGATGATTTCATTCATCCGATAATTAAAGCAAGCATATTGCATTTCTTAATAGGATATATCCATCCCTTTGTTGATGGTAACGGAAGAACAGCAAGGGCATTATTCTACTGGTACTTACTTTCAAAAAATTATTGGTTAATAGAATATATGTCAATATCACGGATGATTAAAGATTCTCCTGGGCAATATTCTCAGGCTTATCTATATACAGAACTTGATGAGAACGACGTAACTTACTTCATAAATTATCAATTAAAAACAATGGATAAGGCTTTCAAAAGTTTGAAAGAATACATCTCAAGGAAAATAGAAGAAAAGAACAAGTTATATGATTTCAAGAAAATACCCGGTATAAATGAAAGACAATCTTACATTCTAAAATGGTTGTCTGATGACCCTAAGATGACTTTTACAATAAAAGAGATAGAAAACAGGTTATCTGTTGTGTATCAGACTGCTAGAACTGATATATTGGGTTTAGAGAAACTGGGTTTATTGGAAAGAAACAAAGTTGACAAGAAAAAAATTCTATTTTATCGTTCAAACGATTTTACCGACATTCTCCGAAAATTACAATAATCTATTATAAATTATACGTCAATTATGTGTTTTTAGTGCTATTTCATTCAACAAAATACGATGCTAATGGCAATGGTTCTACAAGTTACAGAACATGCATCACTGTTTGTTCGTGATTCACTTTTTCACTCCTCCCAAAAGAATATCTATCTTCAACTCACAATAGATTTTACGATGTTTGAGTCAATAAAGTGCCGTGTTAATCCTTTAATTTCAACACATCTGTTTGCTGCACACTGGAAAATAACTGACTGGGTGTTTTATTTTCTATTAGTTCCGGCTCTACTCATAGCTATATTTGAGCTTCCGGCTGGTATAAAAGAAGCTTATTTCATATTGACTCCGTCTGAGATTACGCCTTACTCGTTCTTCCTTTCAAACTATACTCACAGCAACCTGCCACACTTTATAGGAAATCTCATCTCTTATCTGGCGGTATGTTTCCTGATATTTAATTTTGAGACTAACAAGCGCAGTTTTCATATGTATTCCTTATTCATGTTCCTGCTATTGCCATGGATAATATCAGCAGTATCTCTGGAAATGATCGGTTTTCAGACCACATTTCAGGGATTTTCAGGAATAGTCAGCTCTATGTTTGGCTACCTGACATATGCCATCTATAAATTCCTACATAAATTCTGTTGCAAGCACATGAATCTTACATTCCTGTTCCTGATCATCGTAATGAATCTCTTATTAGTTCTTGAGAACATATCCTCACAGATTTTCCAGTACTCACTCATAATAACATTTGCTCTTATTCTGGTCTTTATGCAAAAAGACGTTATCATCGACGTGGTCCAGACACGCTTTGATATCAGAAAATGGCTCAAAAGAATTCCTTATCTACAGAAAACCTATCTGCTAATGATATTTTTAGCCGCCATCAATTTCCTGTTCATTCTTCCTGATCTGGTGCCACAGGAGCTCATGCAGAATGGAGCCTACGTAAATTGGGTTGGTCATTACACCGGTTACTTTTTCGGGATATTTGTTCCAATAATCATTGGCATTTGCTCTAAAAAACTATCCTGAATATGAAACAAAAACAGGCAGCAAGTCTAAAAGTCCAACTACCTACAGCACCCGTAAATATTCTTCTTCCGGAATCTTCTCGTGATATCAATTCACAAAAAGAAGCTCTTTGAGTTTCTGAACAAAACTCTCATTGGAATGGTTCTCGCACTTTTCTTTAAACTGCAAGAGAAGAGTCTGGATTTGGGCAGGAGGATGGTTGTCGTAAAGTTGCTGCATAGCCTCAGAAATGCATGCATAGCGACATGGAGTACAACAGTTTTCCATGTCATCCTGAATCAAAGCTACGTGCCTCTCGGTTTTCTCATAGCTATGATTTTTCATATCTATCGATACAAAATCTGGCATGTTAAAAACCTCTAATAATCAGATTGGTTTATGTGTATTTATCGATTGTGTATTTGATGCGCTTTAATAAAACTCCATGCCTGTCAGCGCTTATTTATATACAACTTTATCCATTTTCTTATTATGGTTAGCCCGGATATTGATACCTATATTCAGGAAGCTGAAAAAATCGAAAAAATGTATATGGCACTTCTGGACGGCACCACACAAAGAAGGATAAAACGTATCGATGATGGTTCAACCGGCATGCAAAATGTCGAATACAGAATTTGCGTGATTAACTCCAAAAATGAGCTACTCCAAACCACTCTCCTTGAAAAATACAACTTATGGTATGATGACTGCCAGCAACTCATTCAGAAATACGCAGGTCATATCAGGAATGATAAATACGAATCTTTCACAGAACTATATAGCAGGATACTAAACCTGATCAATCTGGAAGATTCTGTCAGGAAATCCAACGAGCGAAATCATCTGAGAAAGGAATTCATTGCCTGTTTTGATTCTCAAGTCAGTATTCTTCATTCGATTGAGCCAACTGTTGTTTCATCAGTCAATAATCAAAAAAGACAGGCAACAGCAGATATTGTTAATTCGGAACTTGAGCATGCTGAAATGTTATATCAGCAAGGTTCATTCAACCTGGCCGGTGTTTCTGCTATCAATGCTCTTGAAATATATCTCCATTCATTGTGCGAAGAAAATGATATTGAAACAGAAGATGAAGACACTATTCCTTCAATAGTTGAGAAACTTCATGAATCCGGCAGGGTACATGAATTTGATCTCGAAATGATCGAAACAATAGAATACCTCGTATCACTTGGGGACAAATGTCTGAATGCAGATGAAGAGTTACAGGAAAATAAAGTAAGGGAATTAATGGATAAGATTACGGAAATAACATTTCTGGCATTTTGCTGAATCTGTGCTCACATAACCAATTCTCTCTATTTTTCTCTGTTTTTGGAATCTATATATTCCACAGTACTTCACCGGGAGTACAGTTATATATTTTTAAACAAATAGTAATATGCAAGGGAAAGTTCCTGTGTACGACTGAAGATAGATTCTAACAGTACGAGAAACATGGATGCAATAACCTTCGACGGCTCATGCACGCCTAATCCGGGAGGATGCATGGGGTTAGGTTGGGTTGTGACCTTGCAAAACAACTCATTCTCAATCCTCGGAAACGACCACCTTGAGAAACAAACCAGCAATAACGCTCTTTTTGCAGAATACCTTGCCCTTAAAAAAGGCATGCTTGAATATGTCAAAGCTGATGGGCAGGGTCCGCTGACCGTAATGGGAGACAGTCAGACTGTGATCTACCAGATGCGTGGCATCTATCCGATAATGGATGACGAAATATGGAACATCCACCGGGATATCACTAATATCATCAGGGAATATGAGCTTGACATTCATTTCCGCTGGGTTCCAAGGATGCAGAACAAGCAGGCTGACAGGCTCTCAAAGACCAAACATAAGGTCAGGATCGAGTATCCAAATGACCGTGAATTTATTATCGATGTCAGAAATTCTCCTGCAATTGGTAAACTGAGAAAGAAGATCGCTTCAATGAATGCGGCTCCTTTCCCGACAAATGCCATGTATAAGCGGCTTCATGTCTCCATCAGGGATGTCCTTTCGGACAAAGACCTTTTTGAGCTTCGGGAAATGGCAGGGGAAAAAGCCACAAAGATGTTAATCGAAACCTTCCCTGGAAAGCGTGATAAAAATAAATACTATCAGGCACAGGCGCTTCGCTGGATGCTCAGAGGACTTGCTGTTGACCTGGCAATCAAAAAAGTGAAGTTCGATATCAACAACAAGAAAATAAATGGTAACCGACGCACTTTGCAATCTAAAAATAAGAATCCTCCTGCAAAAAAGAAAACAAGGTCTTCAAGTGGTGCCAAGTATTATTTGAACAGAAGAGCTTTTGCTTTTTGAAAATCTGTTCAATTTTCTTTTTTAAAAGCCCATTAAATATTATGACTTGATTATTATTTTGACATTAGAATTTTGTTTACAAAGAGTTATATCTTATTGTATCTTATAGTAATGTAGCAGGGGTTATAGCGGGGCTTGTCATACTGTAATACATGACTGCAAAGAATCGTTCGTTGGTACGTATGTAGTGTACCAAAGCGAAAGTGATTCAAAATGTCATTTATAAAAGATATCAAACATGTTTTACTTCTCTATGTTATAGGTGACACCCTCACAACATTGTATGCACTTCAAACAGGAAATTTCTACGAAGGAAACCCCATATTGTCCAGTATATTTGGCATGTATGGTGCTACTTCACTCATTTCTCTAAAAATAGGTTTTATGTTCCTGCTTTATCATGTGTATAAAAACGCAGACAGATATTACTGGAACATTACACGACACACGGTAGCATGTATCGGTTTTCTTGCAACTGCAAGCAATATGATATCGGTAATTAGCTACTGGTGAATGAGTTCTCAGCTCTTCAGCAAAAGGAAAATGAACATAAGTATTCCAAGCAGGAATATTGCACCAATCAACATAATGGCTTTCTGCCTTTGTGATTCCTCTTCCGGTGTCATTGATAAAGGTTCAGGATTGTATTTTTTTTCAAGATACAAGCCTAATCCGATTCCCAGAATAAGTCCTATGGCTGGTCCAATAGCTACTATTCCCAGAACGATGCCGATAGGAATCCCAAGTGGAAGACCCATAACCATTCCTATTGGCAGAAAATGACCTTTTGGATATCTTTTTTCCTGCATAGCTTAAAGTCAAGATCAAAACTATAAATATTCTGCTATACTTTCATCGTAAAAACAAGGCTGATTTCTATTGATTCTACCGGATCTATATGTCTATATAGAAACCCGCATCAGAATGTTTTTATATAATAAATATAGATAAATCTTATTACTTAAGAATTGCTCTATAAACGTAAATTCGAGGGGAATTTATGAAGAAACAAGATGTGGAAATGTTTGATGAGTTTAAAGCAATGTTCAGTAGATATATGGAAACAGACGATCTTTCCGAACAGGAATTTGAACTCAGATGCAACATGATCAATTTCGTAAAATCAGCATGTATACAGTCCATGGTTTCATACTGATACAGTAATGAAAATCCGCTATCAATAGGCATTTTTCTTAACAAAGCAACAGCTATCCACTAATTTCTGGAAAATGCTGGCTTTGTGTTCCTTTAGTTCTTTTGCTCTACTTTTTTCCAGTTTTTAAATAACATATTCAATAATATTTTTCAGGTTAAAACAAGGATAATCTTCATATCATTCCTTATATATGATAGTGTCAGAAAAAAGGCCGATATGCGGTAACGATATTAGTAAATCAGAAACTTATTAAGCTAATTGGTTTTACATTAAATCCCTGCAATCTGACGGATGATACAATTATGAGTTACAAAGTAGGAATTATGGGTGCTACCGGTGCAGTAGGTAGAGAGATTATTGAAGTATTGCATGACAGGAATTTCCCTGTTGAAGAACTAAGGCTCTTTGCTTCAGTAAGAAGTGCTGGCAAAGTAATGGAGACGCCATTCGGGGAAATCACCATTGAGAATGCCGATGAGGCAGATTACTCTGAAATGGATATTGCATTTTTCGCAATAAGTGGTGGATGGAGCCAGGAGAATGCTGAAAAAGCAACCAGTGCAGGCTGCTATGTAATTGACAACAGCAGTGCGTTCAGGTATGATGACAATGTACCTCTGGTAGTTCCTGAGATCAACGCAAATGCTATAGGTGATTCAAAACTCATTGCAAACCCTAACTGTACAACTGCAATTGCAGCTATTCCACTATATGCACTTCATAAAGAATACGGTGTGAAAAAGGTAATTATCAGTACCTACCAGGCTACAAGCGGAGCCGGTGCCGCAGGTATGAGCGAACTTACAGAAGAGACCCGCAATTACCTTGAAGGCAAGGAAGTAGGAAACAAGGTATTTGCTTACCCGATCGCTTTCAATGCAATTCCACATATTGACAGTTTCCAGGAAAACGACTATACCCGCGAGGAAATGAAAGTCGTCTGGGAAACCAGAAAGATCTTCTCTGAGCCGGACATGCCAATAAGCTGCACATGTGTAAGGATCCCAACCATGAGGGTACATGGTGAAAGCATTGTTATTGAAACTGAAAAACCTGTAAACCCTGATGATGCAAGAAAATTATTAAGCTCCGTTGAAGGCATCGTACTTAAGGATGATATTGCTAACAATGTATATCCGATGCCAATAACTGCTACAAAGAAATACAACGTGGAAGTTGGCAGGATCAGACAGAATCTTGTGTTTGGTGACCACGGCCTCGAATTCTTTGTATGTGGTGACCAGATTCTCAAAGGTGCAGCTCTCAACGCTGTACAGATTGCTGAGAAGCTCTGAATCATAAAGTCATTCAGCGATGCATTTATGCATCACTCCACATTTTTTTATTTGAATTATTTTTAGGGTTATTGTTGTCTAATAGGCAGTAATTCTTATCTGTTTTCAGATCATAGTTTTATCCGGGTTTATTCTCACGGGGTTAAAGTATGAGCATGCAGGAAATCGACATATATATTGAAAAGATAGAAAGGAACGACCTTCGATCATCCGACATTCCGTTAATTCTCAAAGCATTGCGACAGGATGCAAAAACAGGGCAAATAGAGCTTTCTAAAGATGATATTCATCTTTTTCAGGTTTACCTGTTCTTTTTCCAACAACTGGAACTGGCTAACAGGTCTGCATCGTCAGATGTTCATGCAGGCGACTGGCGTCCAGTAGTTGATGATTTCTCGATGCTAAAGCAGATGATGGATGAAATGGAAAAAAGGAAGGTCATAATAAATGTTTCATGGAATGCAGGTGGTATGGCAATCTATGATATACCCGATGAGATAATTTACAAGAACCATCTCTATTATATGGTACTTGCACATTTAAACAAGCTTTATGGGAGAAAATAATCTCTCAAACTTGACTTTATATTATATAATTGACCGATAAGCCTGTCTTTATTTTCATTCTTATTTTTGTGTTGACAGTTAAAATCTAAGCGGTTACATTTATATAGAACCGCCTGCATTTAGATTGAGCAGTACCATAGAGAGTACTAAAATCAAACTAATGTTTACTTCTAACTTACAGAACATTATGATTATTAGGAGGTTAAAAATTGGCAGGACAGTCTTACGCTTCAGGGAACAGAAACAGGGCCCGTGCAAGGGATGCACAGAGCATTAACATCCTTGCAGGAAAAGCAGTTGCAAAAGCAGTCAGGACAACACTTGGTCCTAAAGGAATGGACAAGATGCTTGTTGACGGACTTGGAGATATCGTCATCACAAACGATGGTGCTACAATTCTCAAGGAAATGGACATCGAGCACCCAGCTGCAAAGATGGTGGTCGAAGTTTCAAAGGCACAGGATGACGAGGTTGGCGACGGTACAACAACCGCAGCAGTACTCACAGGAGAACTCCTTACAAAAGCAGAAGAGCTTATCGAGAAAGGTGTTCACCCAACAATTATCTCTGGTGGATACAGACATGCAGCAGAGAAGGCTGTTGATATCTTAAAGACCATTACGATCGATGTTTCCCCGGACGACAGGGAAACCCTGAGTAAGCTGGCAAAGACTGCTCTCACAGGAAAGGCTGCAGGCGAATACAAAGACTTCCTTGCAGACATTGCTATCGATGCTGTTCTTTCAGTTGTCGAAGAGACCGATGAAGGTATCAAGGTAGATGTTGATGATATTACAATCGAGAAGCGTGATGGTGGCAGTATTCTTGAGTCTGAACTTGTCAAAGGTCTTGTAATTGACAAGGAAAGAGTCAGGCCAAACATGCCAAGGAAAATCGAGAATGCAAAAGTTCTCCTTGCAAGCTTTGCTATCGAATTCCAGAAGATCGAGAAGAGTGCAGAGATCAAGATCACCTCACCTGACCAGATGAACCTGTTTGTCGAGCAGGAAGAAAAAATGGTCAAGGAAATGGTTGACAAGATCATTGCAAGTGGTGCAAATGTAGTATTCTGCCAGAAAGGTATCGATGACCTTGCACAGTACTACCTTGAAAAAGCTGGTGTCTACGCATGTAGAAGGATCACAAAAAGCGATCTTAAGAAGCTGGCAAGAGCAACCGGAGCAACCCTGTTCCAGGATGTAACTGACATCAGGCCAGAAGACCTTGGTGAAGCTGAAGTTGTGGAAGAGCGTGAACTCCACGGTTCAAAGATGACCTTCTTGCTTGGATGTAAGGAAGCTAAGACTGCTTCACTCATTCTCCACGGTGGCACTACACACATCGTAGACAGTCTCAAACGTGCACTTAACGATGCACTCTGTGTCATTGGTGTAGCACTTGAAGACAAGAAGATTGTTGTAGGTGGCGGATCCACTGAGATCGAGCTAGCGCTCAGACTCAGGGAATATGCAGCAACACTTAAGGGCAGAGAGCAGCTTGCAGTCGCTAAGTTCGCAGAAGCACTTGAGATTATTCCACAGACACTTGCAGAAAATGCAGGTCTTGACCCAATAGACAAGCTCATTGACCTCCGTGCACAGCACGAGGAGGGCAACAAGAACATGGGCCTTGATGTTTACACCGGAAAGGTAGTAGACATGTATGAGAATGATATTCTTGAACCACTTAGAATTAAGACTCAGGCAATTAATGCAGCAACCGAAGCAACAGTAATGATTCTCAGAATCGATGATGTTGTGGCTGCAAGCGGCAAGGGCGGCGCAATGCCACCAGGTATGCCACAGCCTGATATGGATATGTAAATCTTTTTTGTGCAGGATTTTCCTGCACAGCAATTCTCTTTTTATTATAGTTTGTTTTGTTTTTCTCCCGACATAAGAGTTATATATTTTGTAAACCATGCACAAAACACAATGGTTAACAATAGATGTTTAATAAGAATGGTGGTCTTATGTTGAATGTGAATCATTTTCAGACCACAAACAGCAACAACATTAAGAAAATGGTCTTTGCCTCTCTTTTTGCGGCATTGATGGCTGTGGGTGCATATGTTGAGATTCCCATACCTGCAAGTCCGGTTCCTATTACATTGCAGACCTTTTTTGTATTACTGACAGGTGCTATATTAGGGGCCAGATGGGGTACGATCAGTGTTATTGTGTATCTACTTCTTGGAATTGCAGGTCTGCCAGTTTTCTCCGGTGGTAGTTCAGGTCTGGGTATGATATTCGGACCAACAGGTGGATTCCTCATTGGATTCATGTTCGGTGCTTTCATTATAGGTTATCTGTCAGACCGTTTTGGAACGAAAAATATAGGTTTAAATATCGCTATTATGCTTGCAGGTCTTTCCGTAATTTATGTTTTCGGAATACTCCAGCTTATGAACGTTGCAGACCTTAGTCTTACGCAGGCACTTGTGCTTGGAATGATTCCCTATCTTCCCGGTGCAGTTCTAAAATTGATTGCTGCTGCAGTAATCTCTTCCAGATATTCACTAAACCAAGAATGATTAAAATTAAAAACCTGAGTTACCAGTATCCTGATGGCAGTTCTGCCCTCGATTCTATAACTCTGAACATCCGCAAAGGTGAATTTGTAGCCATTGCCGGAAAGAATGGTTGTGGTAAATCAACCCTGTTACGACACATTAACGGGCTTCTCCCGCCTACCGAAGGCTCCGTAATCGTAAAAAGGATGGATACTTCTGATCCAATAAATCTTCAGGAAATACGCAGAACAGCTGCAATGGTATTTCAGGACCCACAATCCCAATTCATCGGGATGACAGTTGAAGATGACGTTGCATTTGGTCCGGAGAATCTGAGTCTTCCGTCTGCTGAGATCAAAAGGCGAGTATCCACAGCACTTGAGTCAGTTGGCATGTCTGGGTACAGGTATAACACCCCCAGAACTCTCAGTGGTGGCCAGAAACAGAAAGTTGCTCTGGCTTCAGTTCTTACAATGGAACCTGAGGTCATACTTTTCGATGAGGTAACTTCCATGCTGGATTCAAATTCCAGAGTGGACATACTTTCCTTGATCCGGCAGTTGCACGAAGCAGGAACCACTATTGTTTATGTTACACATCTGATCGAAGAACTTGTACACGCAGACAGACTTGTGCTAATGGAAAAGGGTTGCATTATCCAGAATGGGAATCCCAGGGAAATTATCAGCAAGATAAGTTCCGGTAGTTTTGGTTTTGATGCACCTCCCATAATTGAATTATCAAAAAAGCTTGTAGGTGCCGGAATAATCAAATCCTCCTTTTTGCCTTTATCTAAAGATGAACTTCTGGAGGCAATATGTCGATTGAAGTGAAGGACCTGAGTTTTTTCTATAACAAAGGAACATCCCTTGAAAAAAAAGCTCTTGATAAAGTAAGTTTCTCCATAGTAAAAGGTGAATTCGTTCTAATTACAGGAGAAGTAGGTTCCGGGAAATCAACTCTGATCAGGCATTTGAATGGATTATTGAAACCTCACTCCGGTTCTGTAAAAGTAAGTGGAATTAATTCGACAAATAGGGAACTGCGGTCAAAAATCGGTCTGTTGATGCAGTATCCACAAAGGCAGCTTTTTGGGAAAACCGTCTTTGAAGATGTGGCTTTTGGACCTTCAAATTTCGGTCTGAAAGATGATGAACTTAAAGAACGTGTAAATGAATCTTTACTCCTTGCAGGCCTCTGTCGTGATATTGCAGATATTTCGCCATTCTCACTTAGCGGAGGGCAAATGCGCCTTGTAGCTCTTGCAGGTGTTCTCTCCATGAGGCCTGAATACCTTATTCTGGATGAGCCGACATCAGGTCTTGATCCTGAAAACAAAGCTTCTCTTTTCTCAACCCTGAAAAAGCTTCAGACCACAGGAATATCAGTTATCATAGTATCACATCAGATAGATGATTTCCTGCCATTCGCTAATAAAGTACTCTTTCTAAAGAACGGCTGTGTTGATTTTATCGGTAGTCCGGAGGAATATTTACAATCAGTATCATCTCCTATTCCTGAGCTTACTTCCCTGATGAAAGAATTACAGAATTGTGGCTTTGAAGTTGCCAGTGATATCTACTCTGTGGAAGATGCTTTCAACGAGATTACCAGAGTACTTGGCTCAAAAGAGGTGTATAAGGATGAATGACCTTTTCCTTTCTTTTGTGCCTGGCAAATCTTTCCTTCACAGACTTGACCCACGGACAAAGGTATTAGGACTCATGGCGGTCAGTTTTTGTATTCTCAAAGTTTCATCCTTTGAAATAATGGCATTGATGGCTATTATTTTTGCAATACTTGTAATTGCATGCCACCTTCCTTTCCTCCATTTCGTAAGGTCTGTACGGCCAATGCTTCCTTTTTTTACATTCATATTCCTTATGCAGTTGCTATTCACAGAAGGCACCCATTTATTTGACTTTGGCTTGCTGAAAGGTACTTACGAAGGTTTTCTCCTTGGCAGCATACTTGCATTGAGATTTATTTTCCTGATCCTCTTTGCTGCTCTTATCACAGCTACCACCTCACCTTCAGGGATCACTTCCGGTATTGAACGACTTCTCAGACCATTGCCATTAAAGTATCTGGGAATATCCTCGCATGACCTTGCAATGATGATGTCATTGTCACTTTACTTCGTGCCAATGCTGTTTGATAGTTTCAGGGATCTCAGGGACGCGCAAATCTCACGTGGGCTGGATATTAGAAAAGAACCTGTAAAAGCTATCATGTCTCTGACCGTTCCTCTTGTGAGAATGGCTCTCAGGTCAGTTGATGAAGTTGCTCTTGCAATGGAGAGCCGCTGTTATACTGGTGAAGGACGCAGTTCTATGTATGTACTGGAATTCAGGTCGTTGGATTATGCTTTACTTGTTTTTTATTGTGTGCTGCTGTTTTTGCTTTATATTTGATGAAAGGTAAAGCAAGGGTCATATTGATATATGAACATATGTTCATATGTTTATGGATGATTCAGAACATATTTGTGCAGATTCAACATGCCTCGGTGACAGAGTCAGGCATCTCCCTTCAGAAGATTCCATCTATTCCATGTGCAGGATATTTAATGCACTCCAGTGCACAACCCGCCTGAAGATACTTTTTTTGCTGTTGCAGGGTGACCTTTGTGTAAAAGCAATTGAGGATGCTCTGGGACTCACCCAGTCTGCAATATCCCATAGTCTGAAAAACCTGAGGCAGCTTGACCTTGTAAGAGTCAGAAAAGAAGGTCGGTTTGCTGTCTATTATATTGCTGATCAGCATGTTGAATTACTGATGTCCATGTGTCGGGAACATGTGGAGGAGGTCAAATAATGACACTTATCGATGCAATTCCATCTATCATTATAGGGATTCTGGCAGAGTCATGGAATTTGTTTGAAGAGGCAGCTCCATATCTTTTCCTTGGATTTGCAGTTGCAGGACTGTTGCATGCACTTGTTCCAGATGAGAAAATTCTCAAATACCTGGGTAAATCCGCAGGCAAGTTCAGATCAGCATTTAATGCTTCACTTATAGGCATTCCATTGCCGCTTTGTTCTTGTGGTGTTGTCCCGGCTGCACTTTCACTAAAGAACAGGGGTGCAACAAAAGGTGCCACTCTTTCTTTTCTTATATCTACTCCGGAGACCGGTGTGGATTCAATTGCCATCACATATGCTCTCCTCGATCCCATAATGACTGTTTTCCGTCCCATTGCCAGTATGACAACGGCTTTATTCACGGGAATTGCAGAAAATATCATTGGTGAGAAGAGGGATTCAAAGAAGTCTTTACTCTCATCTGATAACGGTTCAATTGCTCTGATGCAGGCTCCGACGTGTAGTAATTCATCATGCTCATGTCATTCAGGTTCTGTACCAGATGAGAATGCTTCCGTTCTGACCAAAATAAAAAAAGCCTTACGTTATTCATTTGTAGAACTTCTCGGTGATATATCGGGTTGGCTGATGGTAGGTATTCTGATAGCCGGAATAATCTCCTATGTAATACCGGATGAACTAATAGGCGATTATCTTGGGGGAGGTGTTTTCTCCATGATACTTATGCTTGTAATAGGAATTCCTCTTTATATTTGTGCAACAGCTTCAACTCCACTTGCTGCTGCTCTGGTATCAAAGGGAATGAGTCCGGGTACTGCGTTTGTATTCCTGCTGGCTGGTCCCGCAACAAATGCAGCTACTATCACCATGGTAACAAGGTTTCTGGGAAAAAGAAGCGCAGCACTATATCTTACAATGATAGCAGTGTGTTCACTGGCTTTTGGATTGCTGCTTGACACGATTTATTTCAGACTGGGCATTGAAGCTTCGTCTATCGTAGGAAATGCAAGTGAGGTACTGAACCCATGGATAAAAACAGCGTTTGCACTCATTCTGATTCCGTTCATAGTTCATGGTATCTATAAACAAAGAAAATTGAAGAAAGGCAGGAATTCATCTTCTTCGGTGTAATTCCTTTGAGAGGACTTCTGTCATTTTCTCTTTGAACCCATCTACTACTACGTCAGCTTGTTCGTTAAAGTTCTGCTTAGTATGTTCAGCTTTAATATCGTCGAAATTTTCCGGCTCTAAATCATCCTGGGTAGGAATTGCCACTATCTTTCCCAGACAGTCACCGTTTTTGATCTTGCCGTTCTCCCACGAAAAATCTTTTTTATTTTTCATGATTCTCTTCCCGGGCGTGAAACAACAAATATCAACAATTTGCTATATAATTTCTAACCAGAATAATATGCGTCTTAAAAGTATATACGGCTTTTGAACGGTGGAATCCTAAATCAGACCTCTAATGTCCTCTTATTCATGTTTTTGCTCTTTTCCGATAAGCACTTCCGTTGACTTGATTATTGCAAAGACACTATCTCCCTCTTTAATATCAAGTCTTTCTACAGCTTCGGAAGTTATAATGGATGTAAGTGCAGATGGTTCGATTTCCAGTTTGACTTTGGCAACAAGGCCGTCTTTTTCAACGCCTGTGACCTTTGCAGGTATCTTATTGCGGGCTGAGATAGCAAGGCCTAGTTTTTCCCAGGAACCTTCGTCTTCCATTGCATTGTTTATGAATTTCTTGTTCATCTCATATTCCTTAATGAGTCTGCGTCCTTCATCAGTGAGAAAAGTTCCCTGGCTCTTTCCGCCCCTGACAGTTGTAACTACATCCTTCCCCAGTCTTTCACTCATCTTATTGAGAACATTCCATGCATGTTTGTAGGATATATCCATCTTCATACATGCTTTGCGAAGTGATTTTTCCTCATCAATGGCTTTGAGAAGTTCTACTTTTCCACCGCCTATAATTGGTTTTCCATCTTCTGCAAGCCAGACTTTTGTTTTTGCTTCCATTATTATCTCCCGGATATTATTTGAGATCAGATTCATCAAAGATGAACAGTTCATCTATTGTTGTCTCAAGAGTTATTGCTACTTTATATGCAAGTTTTAGGGAGGGATTATATTTCCCTTTTTCCAGAAAACCGATGGTTTCCCTTCGCACACCAACTTTGTTTGCAAGGTCTTCCTGGGTCATGTCATATCTGGCCCGAAGTTCCTTGATCCTTGTTCTCATCTTATCATCCTGCATTTTTGGATTTATTCTATGTCTCCTTTCCTGAAGAGGTACCATTGGATTCCTTTTGCTGACACTATCATTGAGAACATGAGTATTGCCAGCATTCCTTTGACTGTCATCTGTGCTATTCCTGTTGCTTCTACCCAGAATAGAATGGATATCAGAATGAATGTCAGCATCCATGAGTATGATAGTCCGTAGGCTCCTATCTTTACAGTCCTTTCATCCTTGAAAGGTCCTTTCTGTGCTCTTTTAAATCTCAGGTAGATGACAAAAAACAATATGGAACCTGTATTGAGAAGGCTAATTCCTGTCATGATGTTCTCTTCATAATAACCGATGATGAATATTCCTGCTATCATGAGGATAATCGCCAGCGTGTACCCAATTTGTCTGAATTTTTCCAGTTTATCCATAAATATCACCATATGTAATTCTAACATTATGTTAGATATTATTCTTATTATGCGATCTATATCTAACATCCGCTATTTATAATCATGCTTTATATGAACTCCCGGAAAATTACTTATTCAGGAATTCACCCATATGTGTAAGCAGCAAATGCAGTTCGAAGGTGGAGACAATGAAAGTCAGTGTGATCTTTTACAGTTTGTACGGACACAACTACAAAATGGCTCAGGCAGTTGCCGAAGGTGCCAGGGAAGTTAAAGGTGCTGATGTCGGACTTTTCCAAGTCCAGGAAACTTTCACTCCTGAGATTCTTGAAAAAATGGGAGCCACAGAATCCAAAAAGAGCTTTGAGCATATCCCTGTTGCAACAGTTGATAATCTCACAGAAGCAGATGCTATTATCTTTGGAACTCCAACAAGGTTTGGGATGATGGCTGCACAGATGCGTGCTTTTCTTGACAGGACAGGAGGCATCTGGTCAAAAGGTCTGCTTATAGGAAAAGTAGGCAGTGTTTTTACGTCCAGCAGCACACAACATGGTGGTCAGGAATCTACCATACTGAGTTTCCATACAACGCTGCTGCATCATGGAATGGTTATAGTGGGCGTTCCGTATTCTGAAAAAAGGCAGTCAACACTTGATGAAATTACAGGCGGTAGTCCCTACGGTGCTTCTACAATTGCTGGCAGTGGTCCTGATACAAGACATCCAAGCGAGAATGAGCTGGGAATTGCGAGGTTCCAGGGCAGGCATGTTGCTGAGATTACGAAGAAGATGGTTGGTGAATAATATTGGCATGTTTACAGTTCATGTAATTTTCAAACAACATTCAAACAATTGTATTTATTGTACTTCTTATTTGTAAAAGTTTATATTGATACAAGTGTTTAATATATCCTATGAAAGAAATAAAGATCAAGTATATTTTGGCTCTATCGGTTCTATTTTCATTGGTGCTGGTGGGTCTGGTCTATGCCGGTGGTTTCCTGAATGATTCCAGCAAGGAGGAAGCCAGTGATAACCCTTACTATACCTTTGGAGGATATGGGGAACTTTTTATTTCAGATAATGGGTCGGATGGGCTTATTAGAGGGTCAAACCCTGAAATAGAGGCACTTAGCTATGAATATCTAAGTGAGAATTCGGATGTGATTCTCATAGGCACGGTAAAAGAGATTCTTCCAGGCAAATGGAATACTGTAGATGGGAAGAGACCACATGATTCCATTGACGACTTCGAGTGGTATGATATGATCTATACTGATATTGTGATTACTGCTGATGAATACTTAAAAAATCCATTGCCGGAAGATGAGGTCATTGTTCGGGTTTTTACAGGAACAGTTGGTAATGATGTCAGTACTGCTGATTATGAAGCTTCATTTCAGAAGGGTGAAAAGGTTTTTCTTTATCTGATAGAGGATGAGTGGGAGTACACAAGGAACCTTGGTCCGGACCACTATTTTACTCTTGGCTCGATTCAAGGCAAATTGACGTTAACTGATGATGGAAATGCCATGGGTGTACATGGAAATATAAGTCAGAATGAATTAGTTGAAATGATTTAATCTTCATAAATCAATTTATCTATATTTCTTTCTTTATCTGTTTTTAGTTGGATATTTGGCCATAATTTTTATTACATATCTCATTTATTTGTATATTCTCAAAAAATATCCTGTGTTATATGTTTCAGTATTCATTCGATTGCAGAATGGGCTTTAGTTTTATATTCTAAAAGGCAGGCTGGTTATGAGTACATTGAAAAAAATGCTATTTTTGTTCCTCGTTATTTTCCTCATTTCATCAATCGATTATGTAATTCCAGTTGAAGTGGAAGGCATTGTCGAATCCAAATCTATTAATGGCAGGATGAGTGGAAATATTGGTGAAGGGGTTTTAGAAAATCGGGAGTTTTTTCCTGATGAACTACAGATAGAAGTAGAAAATGAAGATTTCAATCAATTCTTTACTCCAGAAGACAGGAATGCATATGTTAATGATTCAATGAAAGAACTTCTGGAAAGGAAATATGTCAGTGTTGATTACTATGTTGCTGTAAGGCTAATCTCTGATGATCCTGCAAATGATGTGTCTGAAGGCGAAACTTTCACATATTTTACCAGTCTTGATGACTTTAATAAAGTGAAAATTGGTGACAAAGTCAGGTACAAAGTAGCACGGTATCGATTTGCCAGAATTGACAAGATTACTGTTCTGTAGATTAAAAAAGTAATAGCTCTGTTTTTATGGCTTTGTAGAAAACCTATGGAAATTTTTAGTATATGATATTGTGGACTATTAGAGTTTCATCTAATTTTCAAAATCCATAGGCGCAACAACACATAACTTCAAACATCTTCGAAGTTTAAGCAAAGTATATACAGTTCTATTCCTAAATCTTCCAGTAAGAATCAATATTACATAATAATCAGGCAGGAGTGGTTACATGAACTTTACAGGAAAAAATAAAGGATCATTAATTCTATTGGTATCGCTGGCGACAATTTTTGCAGCCCTGATATCGGGTTGTATAGGAAATAATACAGATTCTGTTCTTCCGTCAAATATTGCAGGGCCATGTGGTGGTCAGGTATCATCTATGGGTGATGAGTTCTTCATACTTGCACCACAAACCCTTTTCTCAGGCGGTGAAAGCTCTGTGACAATGGCAGCTTTTTCTGATAACCGATCAGTGGAACGCTGTGTGGAATATACGCTTACAGACGAAAATGACAATGAGATAACTCTTGTCCAGGCGTCTACATCCGAATCAGGAAATGTTGTAGCTACCTTTGAAGTGCCTGATGTTGAAGAGGGGACATATGTACTTTCAGCAAAGCCTTCAGGTGTTGATACTGAATTCACAGCAACAGTGGATGTTGTAAAGAACAATCCATTGTTCATCGAAACTGACAAACCCATCTACAAACCCGGTCAGACAATACACGGCAGGGTAGTTTCCCTGAATAACAATCTTGTTCCTGTGGAACAGAATGTAACGATAGAAATTACGGATGCAAAAGGCATCAAGGTATTCAAGGAAGAACTTCGCTCAAACGAATACGGTGTAATTTCTTTTGACCTTCCACTCGCATCCGAACTTAACCTTGGAACATGGAAAATAATAGCATCGTCAGGAAGCTCCAGTTCTAATGTTGACATTCAGGTTGACAAATATGTGCTTCCAAAGTTTGATGTTTCACTTGAAACCCCACAGGAATGGTTCCTTGTTTCAGATGAAATAACAGGCACAGTTTCAGCCAATTATTTCTTTGGAAAAGAAGTGGATGGGGATGTACTTGTGGAAGCTTCCCGCTATGTTGGTGAGTGGGAACAATACGCAACCTTCTCAGGCAAACTTGAGAACGGAAGCATTGAGTTTGAACTTCCTGCCGTGGAATATGCAACAGGGACTTATGGGGCAGGAGGACAGGCAAGTCTCATGCTCAATGTTACAGTCACAGACACTGGAAACCACAGTGAGTCCACAAATAAACTTTTGACTATCACCGAGTCGTCAATCGTCCTCCAGTTAATCCCGGAATCAAGCACTATCAAACCCGGAATGCCATTGCAGGTACTTCTGGTTACAAAGGACCCGACAGGGGAGCCTATTGATGCTGATGTTTCAGTTGAGACACGACTCAGGAACGAGTCCTATGAGGATACACATGAACAGTATAATCTGAGCACTGAGAACGGGATTGCAATGCTTGAGCTTGATATTCCTTACAATAGTACCAACCTGTACATAAGTGCATACATTGATGCTACTAATGCATGGGCAAGTGAGTCATTAAATGCTGCTTACTCTCCTAGTGCCAGTTTCATACACATCACCCAGGTAAGTGATGGAGTGCCAGAAGTTGGTGACGCAATTTCGTTCCATGTGTATTCCACAAATCCCGGAACTGTGTTCTATGATGTGTTTGCCAACGGAAGAACCGTTTATTCAGCAACAAGCGATGAAGCTGATATCAGCATTCCAGTGACACCACAGATGAGCCCACAGGCAAAGGTTGTTGCTTACATGATAAACCCCAACAGCGAGGTGTCAGTGGATGTGCTTCCGTTTGATGTGGAATTCTCTACTCAGGTCGATCTTTCAAGTTTATTCAGCAGCGAATCGGCTGAACCGGGGGACAATGTTACAATTGATTTCGATGCTGGCAGCAGGTCAATGATTGGATTCTCTATAGTTGATGAATCAGTCTATGCTCTCAGTGAAGGCAGGCTCAATCTTAAACAGGTATTTGATGAGCTGGAAAAGCGTTTCATGGAACCACAGGCAGAATCTCATCCCTCATGGTACTCGGAAGGTGCTTATGATACCCTTTACAACGAAGGTATGGTAGTAATGGCATCGCCGGGAATTGATGTTCCACGCTCAGATGAATACGATAGTGCTGCTGTATTTGATGGAAGAGAGGTCGCTTTTGATGCTGTAAATTTTGCAGGTTTCATGATGGACGTTGAAGACGAAATGGTTGAAGAGATGCCTGCAATGGGGATGGAGACAATTCCTACTGAAGAAGGAGGACTTGATAAATCAATGGCAGATGGAGGCGACCTTGCAGAAGTGCAGCGTGTGCGTCAGTTCTTCCCTGAGACATGGGTGTGGATGCCTGAACTTCTAACCGATGATGATGGTCTTGCACGTGTTGACCTGAATGCACCTGACAGCATCACCACCTGGAGGTTACATGCAGTTTCAACCGGTTCGGAGGGAATTGGTATTTCAGAGTCCAGTCTGACTGTATTCCAGGATTTCTTTGTTGACCCTGACCTGCCGTATTCTGTGACAAGGGGCGAGGAATTCCCTGTGCAGGTACAGGTCTATAATTATCTTGATACCGAGCAGGATGTCAAACTCACGCTTAGTAACGCTGATTGGTTCAGGATAATAGGTGACGATATCCAGACTGTTACTGTGGATGGAAATGGTGTGGGATATGCCAGCTTCACTATAAGTCCAACAAAAGTTGGAAAACAGATTGTTGAAATAACAGGCCAGACAACAGAAAGAGCCGATGCTGTCAGAAAGGATATCATTGTTGAGGCTGAGGGTGCAACCCGTGAGATAGTTGACAATGGAGTGCTGAGCAACGGTTCTGTGGAGCTTGATGCAACACTGCCAGCAGACATTGTTCCTGATTCTGAAAAGGTGCTTGTTAGTTTTACTCCAAGCATTGTTGCGCAGAGTATTAGCGGAGTGGATGATTTGCTTGGTATGCCATATGGATGCGGTGAGCAGAACATGATGCTATTCTCCACTGACGTTGAGGTATTGCGATACCTGAAAGCAACCGGACAGGATAATCCGGAGGTTCGTGCAAAGGCTGAGATGTACATCATCACGGGCTACCAGCGTGAACTGACATACCGTCACAGTGATGGCTCATTCTCAGCATTCGGTGAGAGCGATGAAAGTGGTAGTCTCTGGCTTACTTCATTTGTGCTTTCCCAGTTCAGTGGTGCAAGGGATGTCACCACCATTGATGAGGATATACTTTCCGATGCTGCAGACTGGATAGAATTCTACCAGCAGGAAGATGGTTCATGGGAGCAGGTCGGTTTTGTTATTCATCAGGACATGATGGGAGGTTTGAGTGGTACCTATGCACTAACAGCCTACACAACCCTTGCACTTGGGGAGTACGGTTCTGCAAACCCTGTTGTTATGGCAAAAGCCCAGCAATATCTTGAAGATAACCTTGCAAGCCAGGACGATCCTTATGCACTTGCTATCGGAACTCTTGCGTTGCAGAAACTTAACAGTTCTATGGCAGATGAAGCTCTTACTGAGCTGCTGGCAATCTCTAAGCAGGATGATGACGGCATGTACTGGGGATATGGTGACGGTGATATCAAACTTCCATACGAGTATGGTGGTTATGGTTTCATAGCTCCTTCAAGTAAGAATGTGGAAACGACTGCATACGCCACCCTTGCACTTATCGAGGCAAAGAATCCTTCAGCAACACCAGCATTGAAATGGATTGCTGCACAGCGTAATTCCAATGGCGGATTCTCAAGTACTCAGGATACTGTCATGGCTTTCAGGGCTTTGATGAGTGCAGCAGCATCTGCCGGAAGGGATATTGATGCAACAGTTCATGTGATTGCTGATGGAACAGAGGTCAAATCCGTTGAAGTGAATCAGCAGAACTTTGATGTTGTCCAGATAATTGAGATTCCGGATGGAACTTCAAAGGTGGAACTTGAAATGGAAGGTACAGGCGACCTGAACTATCAGCTTGTAAGGCGTTTCAATGTGATTCTTCCTGATGTCATTGAGCAAAATGAGATTGAGCTTGATGTTGAATATGATTCAACTGATGTTTCAGTTAACGATGTCGTGACAGTTAACGCTCACATCAAGTACAACGGAATCACCGGCATCGATGGCACTACAAGTTCAAGTGGTATGGTGATAGTTGACCTTGCGGTTCCGACTGGTTTCAGTCCTGTAACTTCAACCCTCGAAGCAACAAAAGCATCAGAGGATAAGATAACCCGATACGAGATTGCCGGAAGGAAAGTAATCTTCTATATCGATGACATGCAGGCTGACGAAGAACTGAACTTCAGTATGCAGGTTCAGGCTCTCTTCCCGGTGAAGGCAGTTGTGTCAGAGAGCAAGGCTTACTCGTATTATAATCCGGAGGTTGTGGCTGAAGTAAAGGGAATGAACGTGACTGTAGTTTGATAGGAGAAAGGAAGGGATGCTTTCTCTTCCTTTAGTTATTTTATTCAATCTGCTATCCAACACTAATTGTAGTTTCTGAATTAATTTTATTAGATATGGTAATATCAACTGGAAATTCATAGTAACCCGTGGTGAAATTTGTATTACTAAATAAACTCTGACCCGTGTCAGAAAAAATCACATTAAATATGAACAACCCAATTATTTGTTGACCAAGATGAAATTCGATCGGATACCAATTGGAAAATTTTCCCTGATGACGCACTTGACACAGAAAGCTCTTCGTATATATGACAAAAAAGGTCTTCTTGTGCCCGAGGCAAAGGATGCATTCACAAATTACCGTTGCTACACCTATGATCAGATAGAAAGAGGAGTAAAGATACGTACTCTTTCCTGGATGGGATTCTCCCTTGATGAGATTGCTACGTTGCTGGATGCAGAGGAAAAAAGTGACAGTGCCACCATCAGTGTACTTATGCAGAAAAGATGTGCACACACTGAGAAGGAAATCCTCAGACTGCAGAAAGTACAACAGGTCTTGCTCAGACAAAAAGACACATTGGAGTTGTATAGTATGTCAGTATCAGAACCAGCGATTAAAGAAGTCCCACAGATGCGTGTATTAAGTAAAAAAGAGATTGGAAGCTATGAAGTGACAATAGGGAAACTCATAGAAGACCTATTCGGGTTCATAGAATCACGAAATAATCTCCGAAATAATCTTAAGATGACTGGACCCTGTATGTTCATCTGTCATGATGAGGAATACAAGGAAACAGGAGCAAATATTGAAGTTGTTCTTCCAGTATCAGGTAGCATTTCCACCGATAACTTTGAAGTTGAACTGGTAACATTACCGGCCGCTACTGTTGTATCGGTTATCCATAAGGGACCCTATGAGGAAGTGGGTGTAGCATATACCCGTCTTTTTGAATACATCAAAAATAATGATCTTAAGGCTGCAGGTCCTTCCAGGTCATTATATTTAAACGATCCGAATGAAGTTTGTGAAGAAGAGTTCCTGACTGAGGTACAGATTCCTGTAAAACCATTGTAATATTTTTGCAGGAAATAGTTCCGAAAGATTAAGTATTTATTTCAGTCAAATTAACATCTTCTCTTAAAGGGGATTTCAAATGAACAAATACTTGAAAATGTTCCTTTACGGACTGCTTGTGTGGCTAATTCCTTTTATCATATCCTTTGCATTCGTTGATAAGCAGGGCAATTTCACGATTGGTGAGACATTCTTTAAATCTATTATGGTAGTTACCGGTGCTCTTGTGGGCGTTGTTCTTGCAGTGAGGTATTTCAGGGATGTTGAAACAAATTACGTGAACGAGGGCATATTTCTCGGCTTGTTCTGGCTTGCAATCAATCTTGCACTGGACCTTTTAATGGTGTACGGAGGATTTTTCCAGATGGGAATTATGGAATACTTTACCGATATCGGAATGCGCTATTTTGCCATGCCGATTTATACGATAGGAATGGGTTATGCTCTGATGCAACAGCGCATATGAGTTCAATTGAAATAATCTCATCCTAGCAGCCATTTCAGGCTTTCTATTCCGTAATAGGATACAATTGTGACAATCACAGTCCAGATTAAAATACTCAGAGTAATCCACATTGTCACCATACATTTCTTTGATTTGAAACTAAGGGCAACAAATGTGGCAAAATGTGTGCCTACGGTTAGCGGAGATATTAAAGCAAGTCCTGGCAAACCATATCGTTTCCAGATATGGAGTGCTTTCTTTTTTCTTTTTGAAGGCGGTTTTTTGTCCTCACCCGATTTGCGTTTATCAAATATAGAGGTCAGGTAATGATAGGCTGAAATCAAAAAATAAACTGTTGTCAGGTTCCCTGTGAACGCAAGTATGGAAACTGCCAGAGGATTTAATCCGAGGGCTATTCCTGCCGGGATTACAACAAGAATTTCTATCCACGGTGTAGCTGCCAGTAGAAATACCAGTGAATAGGCAAAAAATCCTTCAGCATTGTACAAAGACTCAATCCCAAACATCAATCTTAATTAATTTCATAGTACCTTATACTTTCGCACGATGTGTGACATACTGTAATTTTGTATTTTTCATCACATTTATCTGGCATAAAGGCCATCACCTTTTCATGTCCGTTCAGTACCATAATGTAGTTCCCGGGGGACGTTCTTTTCAGGAATACGTTGACATTTTCAGTCTTTCAGACGAAGACCTGAATAAATCAATTCTGGGTTGTGGTGATGGTCCTGCCAGTTTTAATTGTGAAATGAACAGGATGGGGAAATCGGTTGTTTCAGTTGATCCTATATATGAGCTGGACAGGGAAATGATTCAAAAAAGGATTGATGAAACCTATTTAGAAGTGCTGGAGCAGACAAGGGCAAACAAGGACAAATTCATCTGGAAAAACATATCCTCAGTTGAAGAACTGGGTGAAATTCGCATGAGTTCCATGAGCCAGTTCCTTGATGATTTTGAGAAAGGTAAAATACAGGGGAGATATATTGCGGGCGGGCTGCCGGAGTTACCTTTTGCAGATAATTCTTTTGATCTGGCACTTGTATCGCATCTGCTATTTTTGTATTCGGAGCAGCTATCATTTGATTTTCATGTTCAGGCAATTGATGAGCTTTTGAGGGTTGCCAGTGAAGTGAGGATATTTCCACTGGTGGACCTGAATTCAAGGAAATCCATACATCTGGATGAAATCATAGGGTTGTTAGTTTCAAAGGGTTATGTTGTCAGTGAGGAAAAAGTGAATTATGAATTCCAGAAAGGTGGGGACACTATGTTGAAAATAATGCATGTTTAATTTCCGTGTATAATTTCATCCCTTCTTCAATGCAAAAACAAAAATACTAACAGCCAGATAATTTGGGGCACGAATTTGGTGTGAATCATCATGAGTAAAGTAACCCCTGCCATGCAACAGTATTATGCAGCCAAGGAAGAGCATAAGGACGCCCTCATATTCTTCAGGATGGGGGATTTTTACGAATCATTTGGAGAAGACGCAAAGACAATTGCAAAGGAACTTGAGATTACCCTGACAACCAGGGGGAAGGATAAGGATGGGGAAAAGATGCCACTGGCCGGTATCCCCTATCATGCAATAGATAATTATCTTCCTCGACTGATTAAAAAAGGATACAAGGTTGCCATATGTGAGCAGCTTGAAGACCCGAAACAGGCCAAAGGTGTTGTGAAAAGAGGAGTGGTGAGGGTTGTAACTCCGGGCACAGCGATGGATTCCTCTATGTTCTCGGATTCCTCTAATAATTATCTCGTGGCTTTGTATGGTGATAAAGGTGAATTTGGCCTGTCTTTTCTGGATATTTCAACAGGAGAATTCCTTGCAACCCAGCTTACCGATGAGCAGCCATATGATCGCATCATAAGTGAGCTTGCACGCATGGGGCCGTCTGAGTGCATCATGCCACCATCCCTGCTAAAAGAAACTCATCTCAAAGAGAGAATAAAAGACCTGAGGATAATTATTCATGAGGTTGATGAGGATTCCTTTGATCACAAAATTGCTGAAAAAGTTCTCCTTGACCACTTTAAAGTAACTACTTTAGAGGGTATGGGTTGCAGTGAACTTCTGGCGGCAGTTTCGTCTGCCGGTGCAGCATTGCGTTATGCAACAGACACCCAGATGAGAGAACTCTCACAGGTACAAACGCTAAAGACTTATTTTGATTCCGAGTTCATGGTTCTGGATGCCATTACCCTGAGGAACCTGGAAATTGTCAGGAATGTCAGAGGTGAGGGAAACGATGCATCTCTTATCGGTGTACTTGATGAAACAAAAACCCCGATGGGCAGAAGGCAGTTACAGAAATGGCTGCTGAAACCACTAATTTCTGTGGATGCTATCAATGATAGGCTGGATGCTGTTTCATGGCTTCACGATAATACACTTGTAAGATTCGATATCCGTGCTCATCTTTCCTATGTAAAGGACATGGAACGTCTTGTTGGAAGGGTCATGTATGGTAATTCCAATGCAAGAGACCTTGTCTCCCTTAAAAAATCACTTGAATCCGTTCCTCTTTTGCTTGATTCTCTCCAGGGATGCAAAGACATAGAATTGCTTGAGAGCACTTCATCAAAGCTTTCATCATTTGCAGAACTGGATGAGCTTGCAAAACTCATAGACAGCGCAATCGTGGAGGAACCTCCTCTTAGTGTCAGGGATGGAGGGATGATTAAACCCGGTTACAATGAGCAGCTTGATGAGCTGTTCGACCTTTCGAAGAACGGTAAACAATGGATTGCGAAGTTCCAGCAGAAAGAACGTGATAGGACCGGGATAAAGTCCCTGAAAGTAGGCTACAACAAGGTTTTCGGCTACTATCTTGAAATTACAAAGGCCAACATCTCACAGGTTCCAGACGATTATATCAGGAAGCAGACCATGACCAATGCTGAGAGGTTCTATACTCCTGAACTGAAGGAACGTGAGAGTGCCATACTCTCGGCTGATGAAAAAATGGTGGCTCTGGAATACGAACTTCTCAGTGAGCTAAATACTATTGTAGCTTCACATTCCAGACAGTTGCAGGAAACTGCTGCTCTTATTGGTACACTGGATGTGCTTGCAAACCTTGCTGAAGTTGCAGCAAATAACAATTATGTCAGGCCTGCAATAACACCTGACTGCAGGTTGCTTATCAGGGATGGAAGGCATCCTGTGGTTGAAAATACAGTTCCCGGTGGATTTGTTTCCAACGACACTGAGATGGACTGCAGTGAGAACCAGTTCCAGCTTATCACTGGACCTAACATGGCAGGTAAATCCACCTATATGAGACAGATTGCTATGATCGTTATCATGGCGCAGTCCGGTTCTTTTGTACCTGTATTATATGCTTCTATTGGAATTGTGGACAGGGTTTTTACAAGAGTAGGTGCTTTTGATGATCTTGCAAGTGGCCAGAGTACTTTTATGGTGGAAATGGTTGAACTTGCCAACATCCTGAACAATGCGACACCTAAGAGCCTTGTACTGCTGGATGAGATTGGCAGGGGTACAAGCACTTACGATGGTTACAGCATCGCAAAGGCAGTTGTTGAGTATATCCACAACAAAGGCCGTGTTGGTGTCAGGTCACTTTTCGCCACGCACTACCATCAGCTTACCGAAGTTGCAGCCAGTCTTAAAAGGGTTAAGAATTACCACATTGCTGTGAAAGAAGATGGCGATGACCTTGTCTTCCTGCGTAAGATCGTTCCGGGTGCAACAGACAGGAGCTATGGTATCCATGTTGCAAGGATAGCTGGTGTGCCTCATGCAGTCACTTCGAGGGCAAAGGAAATTCTCGAGGATATTGAGGACGAGTGCATGCTGAGTGAAGAGGACCGCAAGGGTAGTAAAAAGAAACAGCACAGCAGTGCCAAATATACTCAGGTTATTCTGTTCGATCAGGAAGCAACTTACACTGAAACAACTCCTGATCCCCTCATTGAGGAACTGAAAAAAATAGATGTAAATTCCATGACACCGCTTGAGGCACTGAACAAGCTGCATGAAATAAAAAGTAAACTTGCATAGTGCGGAGTTTACGCATTTTTAATTTTTGTCTTAATTCTTTGTTGTATTATTCCGTTCAGCTCTTTGAACCTATTCCCTGTTTCTGCAATACCATCCATGCAATAAACGTGAGAACCCCACATACTAATGTGATTGTTCCAAGTATCTGCAGGCGTTCCATCACATCCAGGGACACCAGCCACATTCCTACTGCTCCCAGAGAGAAATATGTGAAAATCAGCAGAGATGAGGCAGCTCCTGCATCTTTGTGTACCTGTTCAAGTACTAGGTGGTTGCTTGGTGGCCTGCTGATGCCTATGGAATATGTGACTAAAGCCATTGGAAGAGCAAAAGCCAGGGGTGAGTAATTTCCAATTGTCAGAATAATGGCTGCTCCGACTACAAGTCCCACAAATCCTCCTGTCATCAGATGTTTCGGTTTTATTCTGTCGCCGAGTTTCAGGAATGACATGGAGCCTGTCATGAGTGCCAGGGCGTTAAATGCAAAGAAGTAGCTGTAAGTCTGTTCACTCATTCCGAACCCGTTGATGTAAATGTCTGATGAGCCGGCAATGAAACTGTACATTGGTAAAAGGCTAAGTGACATAACAAGAACCATGATAATATATATCCTGTTATGCAGCAGGTTCACGTAGGAATGCAGTACCTTTGATACAGGTGCGTTTGACGTTTCTTTCAGGGTTTCCGGTGTTCTGATGACACCAAGAAGTCCGAGAACTCCCATTGCTCCCTGAGCAATGAATATCCAGTGCCATTTGAGGTATGCAAGTATCCATCCGCCGACCACCGGGGCGAACATCGGTGCGAGTGCCATTATAACAGAAATGTATGCAAGAATTCTTTGTCGTTCATTTCCTGAAAAGAGATCCTTTGTCATTGCCATGGACAGGGAACTACTGGCAGCAGCTCCGGCGGCCTGCAGTATGCGGAAGGCTATCAGTGCAGTTGCACTGGAGGCCATGGCACAGAGTATGCTGGCAATTATGTAAATTATGATTCCGGCCATCAAAGGCTTCTTGCGTCCGTACCTATCTGATATTGGTCCGTAGAAAAGCAGTGAGAATCCATAGGTGACAAAGAAACCTATAAGAATAAGGTTAACAACTGACAGGGGCTCATCCCATAAAACTGCCAGGGACGGAATGGCAGGCAGTATCATATCAGTTGAAAACGCCGGAAAGGCGGTCAAAAGAGCTAGTAACGGTACTATGTTTTTTATTTTTTCAGAATTGTTCATAATGAACCTTCTAACTTAATGTCGGCTCTTACAATGCGTGAATATATATAATCGTATGGGCGATAATAATCATTTATTTTCATATTCTTTGCAGGTTTTTAATCAGTAGTTGAAACTTGCAATGCAAACACAAAAATACTAACAACAAGATATTTTTGCCGTGATGGGTTGGATTATGGAATATACTTGCCGTGGACAGGAAGTGGAAAATGACTGAGAAATCGTGTGATCTTAAAGGTTCCCGAATAAAATTACTGGATGAGTCCACCATCAACAAAATAGCAGCAGGAGAAGTGATTGAGCGTCCTGCCTCAGTGGTCAAGGAGCTTATTGAAAACTCAATTGATGCTCATGCAACCGATGTTCGAGTGGAAATAGGGGGGTATGGCACGAAAAGCATCCTTGTTGTAGACAATGGTACAGGAATGAGTCATACAGATGCTTCAATGGCTTTCAAGAAACACGCTACAAGTAAGATTGGCAGAATAGAGGACCTTGATAATATTCTCACAATGGGATTCAGGGGCGAGGCTCTTGCTTCCATTGCTTCTGTTGCACGTGTGGAACTGGTCACCCGTCAGGAAGGGGAAATTGAGGGTACCAAGGTAGTGGTTGACACCAGCGGAATCAAGAACATAACCTCTACCGGTGCATCAGTGGGAACCAGTATTCTTGTAAATGACCTATTTTACAGCACTCCTGCACGCAGAAAATACCTCAAAAGTGCCAGAACTGAACTTGCACATATTGTAGATGTCGTGTCACGAAACTCCCTGTCACATCCCGATGTTTCATTTACTCTGGTTATAGATGGAAAAGTTAACCTGCGTTCTCCCTCGTCTGTAAAAATGCTTGACAGCATAGTGCATTTGTATGGTGCTGATGTTGCACGTTCCCTTGTTCCACTGGAATACGAATCCGACCTCCTGACAATCTCAGGATATGTATCAAAGCCGGAGTTCACCAGGAGTGGAAAGGATTTCCAGGTATTTTTCATAAACGGCAGACCTATTCACTCAAACCAGCTTAGCAATGCTGTGAGGCTTGGTTATTACACCCTGCTTCCAAAAGGACGTTATCCTGCAGCTTTCCTTAATTTCATAATCAACCCTGTGAACGTTGATGTGAATGTGCACCCTGCAAAACGTGAGGTCAGGCTTAGTCATGAAAAAGAAATTGGTGTCATGATTATATCTGCTGTAGAGAAAGCACTTGCAAAGGATTCTCTTGTACCTGAAGTTCAATTGGACAAAAAAGATGTTCCTGTTCAGTCACGTTTGAATATTTCAGGAGCTAAACCAAGTTCATCTTTTTCAAGTACTCCATCTGACAGATCAGTAGCATATGATTCAGTAGAACCCAGAAAGCCGGCAGAATTTTCAGTTTCTTCTGCACAAGTTACGTCCACTTCATCAAAAACACCTGTCTCATCTTATGATTATCAAAGTGTTGAGCCCTCTCGTACTGGGGAAATAGTTTCTCAAAAGCCGAACGATGATTTAGAAAGTTCTTCTCCAATTATAATTTCTGATGAAGAAACGGTTGAAAAGCCAAAAACAAGTGTTGTCAAAGAGGAAAATGAACCATACCATTATCCTGCTAAAGACACTCAACGCCGCCTGAAAAGAAGTGAGCGGCTTCAAATGAATGTAAGTTCTGAAGGGCCGGAGGAATTAGAGGAGCTGAACGCTTCATTTAATCCATCAGGAGTGAAGGTATTCGGTCAGTATGCTGATCTTTACATAATTACGGAGATGGATGGGAAGCTTGTGCTTATTGATCAGCATGCAGCGCATGAGCGTATCATGTATGAGCAGGTGCTGAGAATGCAGGATATGGGATGGCAGGAACTCATCACTCCGATTACTCTTGACCTGAGCCAGAAAGAGATAGCAATCATTGGGGATTTTATTCCACAGCTTGAGGAAATGGGTTTCTCTATATCTGAGTTTGGTCCAAAGACATATGTTGTTACTACGGTTCCAAGCATTTTCGGTAAGCTTGAGGATACTGATGTGATACATGATATAATCTCGGACCTTCTTTCAGTTGGCAGGGTCAAGGAAGATACGGAACGTTATGATCTTCTGTGCAGTACCATGGCATGTCGTGCAGCTATCAAGGCAGGTGCGGTATGCAATACTAAACAAATGGAAGAACTTATACGCCAGCTCATGAACTGTAATAATCCTTACACGTGTCCGCACGGCCGACCTACTATGATTTCTTTTACGAAGGATGAACTGGCCAAGCTCTTCAAAAGGACTGGATAGAGTCGGTAGATTTTAAAAGTATTACTTACAATTGACCTGAGATGATTGACCCGGTAAACAAATCCAGGATTCCAGACGAATGGCTGGATCGTTCTAAAATGCCACGTGAAGAGCTTGAAGAGGGTATAAAGAACGGAACTCTTGTGGTTCTGAGCGATGGTTCTGTATTAAAGAGAGGATATACTACCGGAACCACTGCAGCAATGGCTGCAAAGGCAGCTGTTCTTTCCCTGGGCGGTGATGTAAACCATATTTCAGTTCCAACGTCTGTTGGACTCAGGGCAGAGATGGATGTCACAGGAAGCAAGGGACATGCTGTTGCAGTGAAGATGAATAACGATCACGAATCTGATATTACAAGGGGCCTTGAATTCGTTGCCGATGCCAGGGAAGCTGAAGGTATTAGTGTCTATGCAGGCGAAGGGATTGGAATTGTTACCCGCAGCGGCTTGGAATCCAGGAAAGGCCATCCTGCGATTAATCCTGGTCCCATGAAGCAAATCAAAGAATCCATTAAGGAAGCTGTGGATGAGCTTGGACTTAAGGGTGCTGAAGTAACTATCTATCTTCCAAGAGGTAAGGAAATTGCGAAGCAGACCCTGAACAGCCGTATTGGTATTGTTGATGGAATTTCCATTCTAGGAAGTACAGGATTTGTGGAACCATGGAATGATCACCTGGGTGAGATGAAAGGTGATCTCATAAGACACTCTGACAAAGTGGTGCTCACCACAGGCAGAGTTGGCATTCGTTACTCAACCATGCTTTTCCCGGATCACACTGTTGTGCTTGCAGGAAGCCGTATATCCGAGGCTCTTGATTCAGCACATGGTGATGTGGTTATCTGTGGATTGCCGGGACTTGTGTTGAAATGGGGCAATCCTGATATGCTTAAAGAAAGCGGCTTTGCTACTGTTGTTGAGATGATAGAACTTGACCCTGAGAATGAGCGTCTTAAGCAGGCATTTAATATGGCTGTGGAAAAAGGCAAAGGTGCCCGTATTGTCGTTGTTGACAGGGACGGTACCGTGTTAATGGACAGCGGGGAATAATTAATGATAGTAGTGGGTGTGGGCGTTGGTCCGAATATGTTGACCCAGGAAGCTATAGGGGTAATCAGCAATGCTCCTGTTGTGTATGGTTCAAAACGTTCTATCGAACTTGCAGAAGAGTTCATCAAATGCGATGCTCATATTATTAAAGATTATAAGAATCTCCATCTTTTACCGGAAGATGCAGTTATACTCTCTACTGGCGATCCAATGTTTTCAGGACTTGGTAAGTTTGCCACGGAAAAAGATCGTGTTGTTACAGGCGTATCATCCATACAGGCTGCATGTTCTCGTTTTCATGTTGATATGTCAACACTTGCAATGATCACTGCACATGGCAGGGACCCTGCACCTGCAAAGGAAGTCTTGATAAGGGAAATTGGTCTGGGTAAGAATATATTCCTGCTACCTGCGGACAGCTTTGGACCAAAAGAGATTGCAGCAGTATTACTGGGAATGGGTGTTAATGCAAGAATATGTATCTATGAGGATATTGGTTATCCCCATGAACGTTCTGTTTGTGGAACGGTGGCAGAGCCACCTGAGAATTTATCAGATGTGTACTGCGTTATGATAGTACAATAAATACTCATCATATGAAATATTTGTTGTAATAAAACAATTTCTTCTGATTTTTTTGATAAAGTGATTTTTATATATAATTCGCTTCACTGTTACTTATGATGATTTGTTAGTGTGTATTGTATTATTTCATTATCAGTAAAGTTTCTTAGCTTTCGAGATAAAATTAATAATCTCAGTAGAGAATCGTTATGTTTATGTACCATAACATATTACATCCAATAGCCAAAACAAATTTAGTTGTTCACATGAAACGATTCAAATTGTTCACGGTGCTAACTGGCTTGTTTGTAAGCAGTCCAGTTATTGTTCGTTATATGGAAGGTGAAAAATAATGCATATATTCGAAGGTTTCTTGCCATCTCCATGGTGGCAGTTATGGTTTGTATTTTCTATTCCTGTTATATTGTATGGTATGTACAAATTGAATAAACTTGTAAGTGCAAGACGTGACGTTATTCCTCTGTTGGCAGTTGCTGGCGCTTTTATTTTCGTATTGTCTTCTCTTAAACTTCCGTCTGTGACTGGAAGTTCATCACACCCTACAGGTACGGGAATGGCAGCAATTCTTTTTGGTCCAGGTATTACGGCTGTTCTTGGAGTAATTGTACTCCTCTATCAGGCAATTTTCCTGGCACACGGCGGTATAACCACACTTGGTGCAAACTCTGCATCAATGGCAATTATTGGTCCTGCAGTTGCTTATGCGTTCTATAAGGCTGCATCCAAGGCAGGTATCAACTTCTACCTGAATGTTTTCCTTGCAACAGCAATTGCTGATTGGGTAACTTATGTTGTAACTTCTGTGCAATTAGCAGTGGCGTTCCCTGCGGCTGAAGGTGGTATATTGGCATCATTCACGGCATTTGCCACAATATTCGCAGCAACCCAGGTTCCACTTGCAATAATGGAAGGTGCTCTTACAGCACTTATCATGAAGTATGTTGTACAGATCAAGAGTGATGTATTGATTGACCTGAATGTGCTTAGTACATCTGCAGTTGCAAAACTCAAGGAGGCAATGGAATGAAACTGGAGTACTTTGTAGCTATAATTGTAATTCTTTTTGCTGCTCAGTTCTTTTACGGTGCTGCAGCAAATCCGGATTCCGAATTTGGTGGTGCAGACGGTGCAGCAGGAGATTATGTCGCAGAGAACTTTGGTTATGAACCTTTTGTACCATGGTTCCAGAAATATCTCTTTGAACCACCTGGAGGAGAAACCGAAAGTCTTCTCTTTGCACTTCAGGCTGCATTCGGTGCAATCGTAATTGGTTACACATTTGGATACTATAAGGGCAAAGGTCAGGGTAATTAATTCATGACGTGCTTCTCCTGAAAGAAGCACATTTCCCTTTTTCTTTTTTAAATCTAAATGCTTGTAAACAATTTATTTTGATTAATCTGATTAATTTCAAAGCATTTTATGCAAATTGATTTATGCGTCTACCTTTTTTAGAGTATGATTATAATCGTGGAACATAACAACGAAATACTTATGTATAACGTTCTCTATCGTATTACATTACACTTGTACAGCTATTATTTACACAATTTGTATTGTTTTATAATTGGTTGGATCTAAAAATGGCACATATACTTGATGACTATGCGGTACTGAGCCCACTCAGGTACAAAAATAACTGGCTTAAAATATCCATTGTGACTTTTGGACTACTGGCGGGCGTATCTTCTAACTCACCACTGGTTCCCTTTCTTGTAGCTATATGTATGAGCTTTGCAACTCTTTATTTTGCAAAGATTCCTATATCATTCTATTTCAAGCTACTTGCAGCTCCTGCTAGTTTTGTTATAGTTAGCGTGGTCATAATCGCATTCTTCTTTGGTGAAGGTGCCAAATTATTCTCGTTCGATATTTTAGGTTATACTCTTGGTGTAAGCAAGGCTGGCCTTAATATGGCCCTTTTGGTTTTAGCACGTACACTTGGTGGTATGTCATGTCTGTTTTTCCTTTCTCTAACAACGCCCATGATCGAGCTTTTTTCAGTTCTCAAGGCTACAAAGCTTCCTGACTCATTTCTTGAGATTGCTATGATGATGTATCGTTATATCTTCGTTTTTCTTGATGTAGCAATGGGTGTGAAATATGCTCAGTCCGTAAGGCTTGGTTACAAGGATTTCAGGACATCTTTCAAGTCCATGGTCATGCTTGGAACAAACCTTTTCATAAGGTCATGGGAACAGGGCGAGAAGATATTTGTTTCCATGAACTCGCGATGTTATGATGGAAAATTGACAATTTTGGATGATAAAAGGCCTGTTAAGTTCTCTGAATTAATATTGACTCTAGTTTATTTCGCATTGGTGATACTGACTTTTTATTTTACACGGGGTGCGTCCGTTATTTGAGGTGAGATATATGATTATATTAGAAACAAAAAATCTGAGTTTTTCCTATCCTGATGGTACCCTTGCTCTTGATAATATTAATATTTCCATTGAAAAAGGTAAAAAAATAGCTTTTGTCGGACGCAATGGTTCCGGAAAATCAACATTGTTTCTCTCAATGAATGGAACTCACCGTCCTAAAAAGGGTGAAATACTCTTCCATGGGGAGTCCATGAAATATGATTCTAAATCCCTGAGGGATGTCAGGAAGAATATCGGTATCGTTTTTCAGAATTCAGATGACCAGATATTTGCTCCTACTATCTATCAGGATGTTGCCTTCGGACCAACGAATCTTGGTTATCCAAAGGATAAAGTTGAATCAATTGTTAATAATACTCTGGAATATGTAGGTCTGACGCACCTGAAGGATAAACCTCCTCACCACCTGAGTGGTGGCCAGAAAAAGAGGGTTGCAATTGCAGGTATTGTTGCAATGGACCCTGAATTAATCATTCTGGATGAACCACTTGCAAATCTTGATCCGGTGGGTGCAGATGAGGTAATGGACCTGCTCAATGAGCTTAACTACTTCGGGAAAACAATTATCATATCAACACACGACGTTGACCTGGCATATGGGTGGGCAGATTATGTATTCCTTATGAATGAGCATAAGGTGATCAGTGAAGGTACTCCTGAATCTATCTTCATGGATGAAGAAAATCTGAAAACAGCTTACCTTAGAAGACCTGTTACTCTTGAGATTTATGAAGAGATTAAACGTAGAGGTCTTGTAAAACCTCAATGTTGTCCACGTGACATTCCTGACCTTGTTCATTCACTACGTTCACAGCAGTTATTGTGGGCAAAAGTACCATCTGAGGTAAAAGAAGGGGATTACATCAATCTTGGTATATTGTATGGTGATTATGCACCTGATTCCGGCTACGAGGCTGCAAACTGCAAGGTTCTCCATGTTCATGAAGATAACCTTGCAATTGTAGAAATGGAAAGAAGGCCATACAGGGCAGGTTTTATCGGCATATATGACACATCCAGATATTCTAAAAATGAGCTTTGCGACATAATTCTCAGAGATGAGATTGAATGTGTTGGTGCCATGGGCAAGAGGAGCAAAATCCTTGCAGAAAGAGATGAGATCTATCTCCATGTAACTGCAGGAGTTGTAGACCGTTCAATCCTGAACTCCCTGGCAGGTCAAAGATGCTTAATTCTTACAAATGGCGGCATGGTGTGTCATGCTATGAAAAGGATAAAAGGTTACATGGAAAAAAGCGGAATAAATATCCCGGTTACTGTTGTTAATCCCGAACAAAAAAAGCCAGAAGCAGAGAGCACAAACAATTGATTTTTTATTTTTTGAATCAATTTGTTTTTAGTTCTCGATCATGTTTTTTATGGTGAATTGTCCAATTCCCTCTTTTTCGATATTTAATCCAACAAGAAAAGTTCCAACATGTAAATCTCTTCCATGTGGTATTTTGGATTTGATGTATTCATCGGTTAACCTTGAAGGTGATGCTATTAACGCTTCAGATACAAAGTTCATTCCTTCAGCTTCATCCCATGGTTTAGCACTGATTATCAATAGTGGTACTTCGGTTGTATTCTCCTGACATTTCATTTTGCGGAAGTTGACTACAATGTTGCCAAATACGCAATGATCATTTGAGTTTATGTACTCTTTAATTTCATTCGCATCGCTGATGTCTCTTCCAATAATTTCTCCCTGATATATTATCTTTAGATTATCTGTTGGCCACTTATAGTCTATGTTAGTTACAAAAGCCAGCAATATGTCCGATCTTAGAACTTTTTTGACTCCAATGTTGTGTTTTCTGCCAAGATATAATGAATTCATCTGTTCATCTTTTTCTTCAAGTTTTTTTATTATCTTAACATCATCATTTTCAAGAACGATTGCTTTTTCTATTCCTTTTGTATCATGAAGCATTTCTATAGCTTTTTTATAGATCAATGTATTCAAGATAATTCTCCTACTGAATGAATATTCAATCCCTTTGAATCTGGAAATTGCTGGTTGATGGCAGATGCTGCCCTGTCAATGATTTCATGGATGGCTTCGGCTTCTGGTTCGACCAGAAATCTGGCTATGTCGATCAGCCTATAATTGTGATCAATGTCTTTTTTATATATGTACGTCTGCCAGAACAGTCCATTCTTATGTGTTTCATAAGCTGTATTTTTGTATTCAGCAATTTGTAGGTACATTTTATCCCTCATCGGTGCAGATAATGTATGAAACCAATAATACTAACAGTAATTAGCTTTAATGTATAAATAGTTGTTCGGTTGTCTGGAAATTTTCAGATTTCAATTTGGATTAATTGGGAATTTTATACGCAAAATCAGATGCCTGCTAAGTTGTGAAAATAGGTTTATGCTGGTTCTGTATGAGTATTTTCAGGATGAATCAATCTTCTATCTCGATATTAAGACGCAATTTTGCAACGGGTTCAAGTTTCTTCCATGTAATTGTTACATCATCACTTAATATGTATTTCTGGACCGTCTGGTTACAGAGTTCTCCATCCTTTTCATATATAAAAAATCCTTCATCCCCGTTAACTGCAACTACCTGTTCTATTCCTTTAATCTTCTTTGTTTCCACGATTGCAACCTTTTTCAGGGAATCCAGCAGATTACTGCCTTTTTTTGCCTTCACTGTTTTTGTTGGCGCAAGGATATCCAGTGAACTGGCAACATCTTTGTTATTTATTTCCAGAACATGGGTTTTTCCATATATGTGCCTTTCAATAAGACTGGCCTCTTCAAGAATGCTCACGTGTTTTGATGCAACAGGAATTGATAACTCTTGTTCGCGAGCCAGCTGCGAAATGTGTTTTTCATTTTCATGAAGGCTCTTAATCATTTTTAGCCTTGTTTTACTGTCAAGTGCATAAAACAATTTTAAGAATTGTGATTCAATATCGTTATTCTCATTATCCTCTATACTCATACTACTTGGTAAATAGGTGTATTGGTATATGTATTCTTCTTTTGTCTTATTTTATTTTTGAAAATGCTTGTTACTACATGGTAAAAAGTTAAGCAAGAAGATGACTTTAGAAGAAGATCTAAATCAAAAAAGTGGCGTTCAGGGGATGAGTGAACGCCGGGAATCGATATTAAAATAGGGTGTTTTTAGTATCCTGAAAAAATAAGTTTAAGATTATACTTACATTTTGACAGCTACGAGTGAGAGGCCAAGTTCGCCTTCTACTGCCTTGATCTGTTCAAGATCATCGGATGTAAGTTCTGCGTTTTTGATATCCTGTCCGGAGAATGCAAGAATGGTTACACCCAGTTTCTTTTCAAGTTCTTCAATGGTCTTTACTTTTGATTCGTCTATTTTTGAGTAACTCCATAACATCTTAATTAACTCCTATTTGTTTGAGTAGGGGCAGAACTCTATTTTTTCGATATAAAAGGCTTTACTTTCATTGTTCTTTTATGGTATATCGTGTTATTTGTATGAATAACACACCTTTCTCTTTTTTATGGTATTTGTTAAATCTTATAGTAATATCATTTACTTTTTAAAATAAAGACTTCTTAAGGTTCCTGCTTGTTTTTTCCTGTATTCGTATTTTGGGGGCAACTGCTTCAATTTTTTCACACGCGTTAACAGTTAGTATTTGATTTTTACGAATACGGATTACTATATTTTTATATTAGATTGAACTCGGTATATTGTTATATCTTGCAAAACAATGTGTATAATTATGTATTACTTTCTACTCAATATTCATGCATTATGTAGATTTCACTTAATCTTTCCGCATTATGTTCTAACTTTATATTCCTTTTATTGGGAACTGCAATTATTCTGCTATTGAACTGTATTTTATTTATGGGTGATACTTTGTTTGCTCATATTTGTATTATTTTATCCATCGTCCTTTTCAGAAGTAATTTGCGATTTGTTACTACGGTGTTACTTTAATGCCATTTAATAATATACGAATGCATAATCTATTTATATACTCACTGTAAATTAGTATTACTAACAACAACTATCGTTCTTTGCGCTATATCCTCTAATATAAAAGGAGTAATGATCATGGATATTCTTTCAATAGGAGCAGACGGATTCTCGTCAGGTCTTAGTATTTTTATAGTCATCTCTGCATTTCTGCTTGGTGCACTTCATGCGCTTGAACCGGGTCATGGCAAGTCCATAATGGCAGTTTTTGTCATGGGTACAGATGCAGATCTTAAAGACGCACTTCTTCTAGGGCTGACCATTGTTACATCTCATGTTGTAGTGGTATTGGCACTAGGAGTTGCGTCGATATATCTGGTAGAAGCTTTGAATGTTGACATGACCCATGATATCATGAGTGTAGTGGGGGGCATTATCCTCATAATAGTTGGAGCATGGATTCTCAGGAAATTCTTCCATCCGCACGAACATGTTATCGATACAAAAAAAGGTATCATTGCAATAGGCCTGTCAACAGGACTGATTCCATGTCCTGCTGCACTTGCAGTATTGCTATTCAGCATCGCAAACGATCAGGTGTATAATGGTCTGATATATGTACTAATATTCAGTGCCGGTCTTGCACTGGCTATTACTTCACTGTCAGTTGTATTTGTCAAAGGAAAAGGATTCATTGAGAATTATGTGAGCAGCACCAAAATAAACAAACTTCCACTTGTAAGCGGTTCTGTCATTGTGGTAATTGGTATTTTCACATTGCTGCATCCATTCCTGGTGCATGTGGCACCGTCAATTCATATCTAATGAGCAATGAGGGCCTACAAACCCTCGTAAGTTCTTTTGAGCAATAATGCGTCGCCTTCATTGTCAGGACTTTCACATATCAGCAGACCTTTCACCTTGAAATCTTTCAGAGCACGCATAAGTTCTGCATATTCCATGTCTGAATCATCAAGATTCAGATGATTCCTTTCCCCTTTTTCGTTGTATTCTATGCCTGAAACATGCATGTGCATATCATCAAGTCCTTCACGGCCAAGTTCATTCTCAACAAGTTCCAGCGTGGCAGAGAATTCCTCATAGCTGTTCTCAGCACCATTGCTTCTTGCATGCAGATGCGCAAAATCAATGCATGGGAGTACGTTCTCCAATTCAGCTCCAAACCTTACATTTTCCTGTAGGCTTCCAAACTGTGTCCCCTTTCCGGTGGTCTCAGGTCTGAGTATCACTTCTATACCTTCATCATTAAGCCTTGAAACAAGCTGTTCCAACAATCCAAAAACCTTCTCGTAGACCTTTTCCGGATTCTCTTTGTGATAATATGCAGGGTGGAAAACAATATTTCTTGCACCGCAAAGACTGCCAATTCTTGATGATTTGTAGATTCTTTCAATACTGGCATCTATCTTTTCAGGTTCCTGTGAGTTCAGGTTGATGTAATATGGACCATGAACGCTCAGTGATATCTCTTCATCCTGTGATTTCTCACGAACATCAGATGCAGTAGCTTCACCCATTTTGACTCCACGAACAAACTCAAGTTCCATGCAGCCAAGTCCGAGTTCTTTCACTCTTTCGATACCGGAAATACTGTTTCTTTTCTTTGAGCTTTTGGGTGTTCCGGCAGTCCCAAAAAGCAATCTAGAAGCTTTCATTATGCCATTCCAAGCATTGCTTTGAGTTCCTTCATTTTCTCAGTGGATAGTTTCTCTTCAACCATCTCGATGAAGGTGTCGACATCTTCTTCTTCAAGGGACCTGATGTCCTCTTTTCCTTCCATGGCAAGCTGGAACAGATATTCCATCTCTTCAATGTCCAGTTTTTCCATCCTTGTTCTGAAATCATCAGCGTCCGCAGCAATTTTGTGGGATACAGGCCTGAGAATAAAGGGGTAATTATGTCCCGAATTTGACATTGTGTTCCCACCGAGTTCAGGTGCAAGCTTGTTAAATATCTGATTGTCCATTTCGTTGAATACTCTTCCCATGGACATTAGTTGTAGAAAATAGTTTATAAAATTATGTTCCAAAAAACAGGACTCTTATTTCAGGTGTCCGTGAATATCGATCTCACCGTGCACGATTCTTGTTGATGATATCGGTATTTTATCATCGGCAAGCACAAAATCTACCCTGAAGATCTTGATTTCCTTCATCTTTTTCTCATTTCTGAGCTGATTAATCTTCAGTGCAACAGGATGTGTTTCCGGTGAAACTATAATGTAGTCATAGTTTTTTTCTAGTGTTTTTCCGAAGGGCTCGTTGAGTTTCAGTATTGTATATTCCTGGCCTGCTGAAATCTCATTAATGTATTCAAGAAGATTCTTCTTCCTGGTAGCATAATCAGGAACATGACGTGGACGTTTATTTGCCATCTCATTGGATGTAAGTCCGATATCAACAATTCCATTGTTTCCGGCAAGTTCGAATGCTTTGCGGATAAGTTCCTTGTGTCCGTCATGCAGGCATTCGAATGTTCCGCCTACTACTACTTTGGCCATTGCACCCTTAATGACTGCTTTGAATGATAAGTTTTGTCGTAGTTCTATCATGAATACTATAAATAATACTTTCACTCCGCTCTCTTCAGGTATATATACTCAAAAGTCAATTAGTTAATCGAATTGTGCACCAGAAGAAAACATGTGCACCAAGGAGTTATAATAAATGTCAGAAGTGTTATTGGAAGAACTGGACCATGTGGGTCCGGCGACCGCACAGAAACTAAAAGACGCCGGTTTTACAACCATTGAAGCAATTGCCGTTTCCTCTCCGGCAGAACTTGCAACCGCTGCTGAAATTGGTGAATCTACCGCCTCAAAGATCATTCTTGCAGCCAGACAATCGGCTGATATTGGTGGATTTGAAACCGGTGATATTGTAATGGAACGCAGGAAGCTTGTGGGCAAGCTTTCCACAGGATGTACTGAGTTCGATGAGATGATGGGCGGTGGTATAGACACTCAGGCAATTACTGAACTCTATGGTGAATTCGGTTCCGGTAAAACGCAGGTAGCACACCAGCTCGCTGTTAATGTACAGTTACCCAAAGAACAGGGCGGACTTAGTGGTTCCGTGGTTATTATCGATACTGAGAATACATTCAGACCTGAAAGAATAAAACAGATGGTTGAGGGTCTGTCCGAGAAATACGGTCAGGAATATGATCCGGAAGAGTTCCTGAAACACATACATGTTGCACGTGCATACAATTCCAATCACCAGATACTGCTTGTAGATTCTGCAATGGAACTTGCAAACGAGTTAAAAGATAGTGATATGCCTGTGAGACTTTTCATTGTGGATTCCCTGACAGCTCACTTCAGGGCTGAATATATAGGAAGGGGAACACTTGCAGACAGGCAGCAGAAACTTAACAAACACCTTCATGGCCTGCAAAAATGTGGTGATCTTTATAATGCTTCTGTAATAGTTACAAATCAGGTTATGTCAAAACCAGATGCATTCTTCGGTGATCCTACAAAGCCAATTGGTGGACATATCGTAGGTCACACCGCAACTTTCAGGCTTTACCTGCGTAAATCCAAGGGAGATAAGAGAATAGTCAAACTTGTGGACTCTCCAAACCTTCCTGATGGTGAAGCTATTATTTCTGTAACCACGCCAGGTCTGCGTGACCCATGATATCGGGATACAGTAAATGATTCTCCTTTTAGGAGAACCTTTTCTCTTTTCCCTCGTATTTTATTTTTTTCCGAATGTTTTTTAATTTTATCCGGGAATCACGTCACTGAAAACACTTTTATCTCTCTCTTATCATCTATTGCTTATGAAATACAAGGCTTTAGTAATAGACGTTGATGGCACTATTACTCATATTGATCGCAAACTCAGCCTTGCAGCTGCTGCAAAACTAAGATCACTTGATATTCCAGTTGTGATAGCAACCGGAAATGTACTCTGTTATGCAAAGGCAGTGGCAAAACTCGTAGGTGTTTGCTGTAATATAATAGCTGAGAATGGTGGTGTTATCATTGATGGTTTTGACAATGAGCCAATCGTTTCAGATGTAATTCATGAATGTGAAGATGCCTATGAGTTCCTTTCTTCTGAGTTTGAGATGGAAAAGCTGGATTCCGGTTACAGAAAAACTGAAATCGTCCTCAGAAATAATTTCGATATAGAAAAAGCACGCGAAGTACTGGGGACACGTTTTCCTAATGTAGAGATAATTGACACACATTTTGCCATACACATAAAGAGCAAAAAGATCAACAAAGGAACCGGACTTTTAAAAATGGCAGAGCTTATGGGTCTTGAAACTACTGATTTTGTAGCTATAGGAGACTCGGTCAATGATCTGGAAATGCTTCAAGAGGCAGGATTTGCAGTTGCTGTAGGCAATGCTGATGATTTCTTAAAAGACATTGCAGATTATGTCAGTAAAGCAAGTTACGGAAATGGTACAGTGGAAGCGATAGATTATCTGCAATCAAGCAGTTTGATCTAAATCATTTTGCTGATTCTGATTAAAAAAGAAAGTATGGGGCTGCAAATTAATCTCTGCAGCCATTGTGATCATATTTCTACAGGTTCTGGAGTTAAGCCACGGGCTATATTCTTGTCAACAACGATATAGTCCTTTATGGCTCTGACAGACTCAAAAGGCAGGAGTATGTATTGCTCATCTACCTTATATTTGGAAGTATCAAGACTCATATCCGGTTTTACTATAAGGTCAATGAGGTCTCCTGTCCTGATGTCCATTACAATATTGTATAATATGCCGATTTCCGTTCCATCAGTTGCCATTACCTGTTTGCTCGAAAGGTTCTTTGCAAAGACATTTGCCATTTTCATTCGCCCCTTGATATAATAATTACATCTAAATTTTTCATATATTTATCTGTATCCTATATAAGAACTTGTTTCTTCTTTCTTGATGCCACCCTTGAACTGTGCCTGTATTTTCTCGTAGTAATCAACAAGATTTTCAGACAGTGTGGGTCTAACCTTGTTAAGGGCTTCCTTAAAGTACTTCATACCAACTTTTTCAGCATCAAAATTCTCTCTCAGTGACAGCATTACAGCCTCTCTGCACACTGCTTCGATGTCCGCTCCTACAAATCCCTCTGTCATGCTTGCAAGGTCATCAATTGTAACATCATCTCCAAGAGGAATGTTCTTTGAATGGATCTTGAATATCTGTTTTCTTCCTGCGTATGTGGACTGTCCAACAAGTACCATCCTGTCAAACCTTCCTGACCTTAAAAGTGCAGGGTCAATAATGTCCGGTCGATTGGTTGCGGCAATCACTACTATTTCCTTCAACGGCTCAAGACCATCCAGCTCTGTCAGAAGCTGGTTAACGATTCTCTCTGAGACCTTTGAATCCTCTGACATGGCACTTCTCATCGGTGCAATGGAATCTATCTCATCAAAAAATACAATACAAGGAGCTACCTGTCGTGCTTTCTTGAAAGTTTCCCTGATGGCCTTTTCAGATTCTCCTACCCATTTGGACAGCATCTGTGGTCCTTTAACACTAATGAAATTGGCATTTGATTCATTTGCGACTGCCTGCGCTATCAGTGTTTTTCCGGTGCCGGGTGGTCCAAAGAGCAGAACTCCCTTAGGAGGTTTGATTCCCATGCTAACAAACCTGTCAGGTCTTGTGAGCGGCCATTCCACAGCTTCTTTAATTTCCTGCTTGGCTTTGTCCAGTCCTCCGACATCATTCCATCTGATATCAGGGACCTCTACAAGTACTTCTCTCATTGCAGAAGGCTCAATCTCTCTCAGTGCATTCTCAAAATCGTCCTTGCAGACAACAATGCTATCGAGAATTTCCTGTGGTATATCATCCTCTTCCAGGTTGATATCTGGCAATGCTCTTCTGAGGGAGCGCATTGCTGCTTCCTGAACAAGTGCCAGAAGATCAGCACCCACAAATGCCTGTGTGTGTTTTGCAATATAATCAAGGAACTCCTCGTCAACATCTTCTGCAAGAGGCACGCCACGAGTGTGAATCTGCATTATTTCAAGACGATCATCGGTATCAGGAACTCCAATTTCGATCTCCCTGTCAAATCTTCCCGGTCTTCTAAGTGCAGGATCGATTGCATCAACACGGTTTGTAGCACCTATTATGACAACCTGTCCTCTTTCCTCAAGGCCATCCATCATCGTAAGCAACTGTGCCACAACTCTGCGCTCAACCTCTCCGGTGACATTCTGTCTTTTTGGTGCTATTGAATCTATCTCATCGATAAATACGATTGAAGGGGCATCGTCTTCTGCCTCCTCAAATATCTTACGGATACGCTCCTCACTTTCTCCGTAATATTTTCCCATGATCTCAGGGCCGGCGATGTATAGGAAATTTGCTCTGGATTCATTTGCAACGGCCTTTGCTATCAGTGTTTTACCTGTACCAGGTGGTCCATAAAGGATAATTCCCTTAGGGGGTTCGATATTAAGTCTCTGGAAAAGTTCGGGGTGCTTCAGTGGAAGTTCTATCATTTCCCTGACGCGCTGTATCTCTGTTCCAAGACCTCCGATGTCTTCATAGGTTACTCCGCGGGTTGCACCGTCATAACCACGAACAGGTTTCTGGCGAAGTTCAATTTCAGTGAACTCCCCTATTATGAGTATCTCGTCCTTTGGATCAGTTTCAACGGCAACAAGCGGAATAGCCTGTCCACCACCCATCTGGCTGGTCATAGGCTGTGTCATTGAACTTATAATAGGGATGATGTCGCCTTCTACCAGCGGGCGTTTCATTATGTTACGTTTTATTATCTCGCTGATGTGGTCGCCGTATTCCATGGTGACACCTTCAGGAGGTGCAAGTATCACTTTTGTTGCAGTAACTACTTCTGCCTTCCTTACGGTGATTCTCTCACTAATTCCTACTCCAGCGTTCTGCCTGATAAAACCGTCAATCCTGACAATTCCTTGTCCCCAATCCTGCCTTTCAGCTCTCCATACCTTGGCTGCTGTTTTCCTCTTTCCTTCTATCTCAACTATGTCTCCGGGAGAGAGTTGCAGGCTCAGGAGTGTGGTAGGATCCAGACGTATAATTCCCCTTCCGAAATCGTTTGGATGGGCTTTTTCAACTTTAATCTGAACTTCGTCCATTATATTCATCCCTATAATTACTTTGAACAAACAGTGAGCTTGTAATTTATAGCTACCTATTTTATTCTAAAGAATAAATAAGATATGGTTTCTGGGATGGCCATGTTTAGTATTGAGAAGATTTAAATATCTGTTATGTATACTAAATGCTGTAAGATTTGATACTATTCTGGATTCATTGATAGTTTTATCGTGATTTTTTTCAGTACGGTTTCTTGTCTTAGTTTTGAATTAAAGGACGTGTATTATTTTGTTTAATAACAATGACAGAGAATCAACAGCTCCAGTAGATGTTGGCGAGACATATGAAGTAACAATTGAAGACCTTGCAAGAGAAGGAGATGGCATCGCCAGAGTAGAGGGCTTTGTAATCTTTGTACCTGACACCCAGGTCGGCGACACTGTAAATATCAAGATCACAAGAGTACTGCGCAAATTCGGTTTTGCAGAAAAGGAAGAATAAACTCTTTTAAGAATGGTTAAACCATTCTTCTTTACTTTTTATCTGGTTGCTACCAGAATTTCTTTTAATTATTGATCTGTTTTTTTAAAGAAAGATATTTATCTTCTGTGATCTCATTTTTTATCATGGGGTTAAAAGCATTATTTTTGAATTGTACTTTGAAACGATCACCTGAAATCTCAAATACAAGGGCCCTGATCGATAAGGCTGTAAATCTTTTTGACGAACTTGGCGTAGAAAGTGAAGTTCTCAGAGTTGTGGATTATGATGTTAAGTTTGGTGTTTCCTCTGATGAAGGTGAAGGTGATGAGTGGCCACTTATTCTGGACAAAATCAAAGCCAGTGATATACTTATAATCGGTTCTCCAATATGGTTTGGTGTGCGTTCATCTGTGGCACAGTTAGTGTTTGAACGACTTGCCGGTACTTATGAGGAAAGTGACCCTAAAACAGGTCAGTTTCCGCTTTACGGCAAAGTAGGTGGTGTGGTTATAACCGGCAATGAAGACGGAGCTCACGATGTTGCAGCAACTACGCTGTTTAACCTGACTCATCTGGGTTGTACAGTCCCGCCAAATGTCGATAGCTACTGGGTAGGCGATGCTGGTCCGGGTCCAAGTTATATTGCTGCTGGCGGAGAAAGGCATCTTTATACCAATAAAACTGTCAGATATATGGTGAACAATCTTGTATTCTTTGCAAAATTACTGAAAGATAATCCTATTCCTACGAATATAAACAAGCTTTATGAGGATGCCCTGAAGGAAAGTGACTGAAGTTTTCCTTATCAGGATTAAAAAAAAAGTAATTGTTGATGATGGTTTATTCCATCATCAAATTCATGAGACTTTCTCTTGCCTCTTTTATCTCATCAAGAGTAAGCTCTGTCTTTGAATCTCCGATCTGGATGCTCAGTGAGTTTCCACCAACAGTACCAACGACCGTGCATGGTACTTCTCCAAGCATTTCCTTGACAGCATCAGGTTCTGATGTTGTAATCAGTGCTCTTGCATATGATTCAGAGAACAGGATGTCATCAGCTCTAAGACCCTCTGCTACATTGCTAAGATCTACCTTTGCACCTGTCTTTTCGCACATTTCTGCAAGTGCGACTGCAATTCCACCAAGTGAAACATCGTGTGATGCAGTAATCTTTCCACTTTCAGCAAGTGTAATGAGTGCATCTATGGTAGCAGTTACATTTTCAGGAACCTTTGGTGCTTTACCATCCTTTTCTTTTCCTATGATATTATAGTACTCAGAACCTCCAAGTTCATCGGATGTGCTTCCGACCAGGATAATTGTGTCACCTTCATTAGAGAACACACCAGCTGGTGCCATTGTCACATCTTTGATGTAACCAGCAAGTCCGATAGATGGTGTTGGCACAATTGCTGTCTTAAATTCACCACTTTCATTGTAAAGTGAAACATTTCCTCCGACAACAGGTATTGCCAGGTCTCTTGCAGCATCTCCAAGTCCGAGAATTGCATGCTTGAACTGCCAGTATATGTCAGGTCTTTCCGGGTTTCCAAAGTTCAGACAATCAACAATTGCTATTCCACGTGCACCCTTTACAGCGAGGTTCATTGCGTTCTCAACAACAGTTCCTTTTCCGCCTGAATATGGGTCAAGGAGCGTGTGTCTTGGGTTGCATCCGCATGAAAGTGCTATTCCTTCATTTCCATCAATTCTAAGTATGCCTGCATCGTCGCCTGGTTTTGTTACAGTTCTGACCTGAACTTCATGGTCGTACTGTCTGTAAATCCATCTCTTTGATGCAACGTTGTGTGATGACAGTACATCGAGAATTGCCTGTTTGATGTCTGCCGGAAGTTCCGGTTTTTCTCCAATGTCACGTTCCTGCGGAGCAGTTGATGGGCGCTCAAAAGTAGGAGCACCTTCTGTCAGGAGTTTGACCGGAATGTCTGCTGCAATCTCTCCCTGGAACTGCACTGTATAGTTAAGTTCCTCTGTAAGTTCACCAATCATGCTTCCATTAAGGTCATATTTCTTTGCTATCTCAAGGACAGCATCAACATTCTCAGGTTCAACTTCAAGAAGCATGCGTTCCTGTGATTCTGCTATGAGGATTTCGTATGGTGTCATTCCTGTTTCACGAAGAATGACATTGTCTGCAATGATCTTCATTCCAAGGTTACCTTTTGCTGCCATTTCTGAGCTTGCACCGGCAAGTCCTGCTGCACCAAGGTCCCTGCATGATTTTACGTATCCTTTTCCAATAGCTTCAAGTGTTGCCTCTATAACAAGTTTTTCTGTAAATGGATCCCCAATCTGGATACTTGGCCTGTCTTCTGCTTCAGAATCTTCTGAAAGGTCTCTTGATGCGAATGATGCTCCTCCAAGTCCATCTCTTCCGGTGGTTGAACCCATAAGCACAAGCTTGTTACCTGCTTTCTGTGAGCATGCGGTTACAACATCTTTTTCACGTGCAAGACCCACTGCAACCACATTTACAAGAGGGTTTCCGCTGTATGATTCGTCAAAGAATGCCTCTCCACGTACAACTGGCACTCCGATACAGTTTCCATACCCTGCGATTCCTTCTATGATGTGCTCGAAAAGGTAGAGGTTCTTAGGATTGTTAAGAGGACCGAAATAGAGCGGGTCCATAAGTGCAATTGGTCTTGCTCCCATGGAAATGATGTCACGCACAATTCCGCCAACTCCGGTTGCAGCACCATTGTATGGGTCAACGTATGATGGGTGGTTGTGGCTCTCCATTCCTATTGCAAGTACCCATCCGTTTCCAAAACTGATAATTGCTGCATCGTCACCAGGACCAATTATTACCTTGTCTCCGGTGGTTGTAAATGTTTTAAGCAGGGGTGCGCTTGAGCGGTATGAGCAGTGCTCACTCCACAGATTAAGGAAGCATCCCTGTTCTACAAGATTAGGTTCTCTTCCCATTTTCTCTGTTATGATCTTTAAGTCATCTTCAGGTAACATCTATGTTCCTCGGTAATTGAGTATTATTATAATATGGTGATTCTATCAGGGCTTTAAAGAACCCGGAATGTAATAAACATTTCTTTGAACAGGTTTAACATATGTGCGTATTTATATATTCCTTGCAACATTTTTGAGTCTACTGGCATTGATTCTCAAATTTTAATGTATCGCCGGGTTTAATCCTTAATTTTTCAGATTTGCCATGAGACGTTTCGATGATGTATTTTACCTTTTCCTGACAGGAGCAAGTACCTATCCATGCTTTCAGACTGGATGTTTTTATGACCCTTTTCTCATCGTTAAGGAAAATAGCATCAATTGGATAATTGACAAATAGCATGTGTAACGAAACTCTCTGAGATTTCTTCATTACAAATACAAGGGCATAGTTATCAGGTATCCTCTTAGTGAACATAAGCCCCTTGATCTGCTTTAGCATGCTACAGGCAAAATCAACGTCTGTTGCTACTTCTTTACCATTAGATTTTAATATCATCGAAGTTCTACTCTATTCATCTATTTGATTAAATGCATATGGAGTGTTTAAAATAGATAATAATGTCGGAGGAAATACCACAAGATGAGTTCAGAAATGTGTTCAGTCTGCGGATTGCCAAAAGAACTTTGCATTTGCGAAGAAGTGGCAAAAGAGCAGCAAAGAATAATTGTCAAAGTAAATAGAAGAAGATATGGTAAAGAAGTAACAGTTGTAGAGGGTTTTGACGCCCATGAAATTGATCTTCATGAACTATCTACTTACCTGAAATCTAAATTCGCATGCGGTGGAACTGTAAAAGGAAATTCTGTTGAGCTTCAGGGAAATCACCTGACCCGCATGAAAGATGTTCTTATTGCAAAGGGATTTTCTCCAGATCAGATAAAGGACTAATATTATTCTTGCATGTGTGTGCAGACACACACATTTTTACGGCATCTAGCTGATTATATTCTTTGGCATACTTGCTGAAGGATATTTATTTATTACAAGTCTTCTCTTCTTATTATAGGAACCATGAAACGAATCTATATGGATCACAGTGCAACCACTCCAGTTGATTCGCTGGTTGTGGATGCCATGTTGCCATTTTTTAGTGAGATCTTTGGCAATGCTTCCAGTCTCCATTCATTTGGAACCGAGGCGGCAGAAGCTCTCTCCCTTGCACGTAAACAGGTTGCAGATGCCATCGGTGCCCTCCCCGAAGAAATCATATTCACATCCGGTGGGACCGAGTCTGACAATCTTGCGATAAGAGGTGTGGTTCCATTCAATGAAGGTAAAAAGCACATTATAACCTCTGTTATCGAGCATCCTGCTGTGCTCAATACATGTTCTTTCCTTGAAAGTCTGGGACATGAAGTTACATATGTTCCCGTGGATGTTGATGGTATAATTGATGTAAAGGTACTTGAAGAATCAATTCGAAAAAACACTGCAATTATATCAGTAATGCATGCAAACAACGAAGTTGGTACCATCCAGCCCATTGAAGAGATATCCGGAATTGCAAAAGAGCACAATATCTATTTCCACACTGACGCCGTTCAGAGTGTTGGAAAGATTCCTGTTAATGTGGATGATCTGGGCGTGGATATGCTCTCTATTTCTTCACATAAAATACATGGTCCCAAAGGTGTCGGAGCTCTTTATGTCCGCAATGGGACAAATATCAGCCCTATAGTTTTTGGAGGAAATCACGAAAAGGGAATGCGTTCAGGTACTGAGAACGTTTCCGGTATTGTGGGATTTGGAAAGGCAATGGAACTTGCTGCTGAACGACTGAGCGAAGATTCAGTACACATGACCCGGATGCGTGATTCACTTATAAGCAGGGTATTTGATACTATTTCCGATGTTCGCCTGAACGGCCATCCTTCCAAACGCCTTCCAAATAATGTAAACATGAGTTTCAAGTATGCTGAAGGTGAATCCATGCTTATGCTGCTGGATATGCAGGGAGTTGCAGTATCTACAGGTTCAGCATGTTCTTCAAAATCACTGAAAGCTTCACATGTACTCAGTGCCCTGAGGATAGAAGATGAATTTATACATGGTTCCCTGAGGATGAGTCTTGGCAGGGAGAATACCATGGATGATATTGATCATATGGTCGATGCTTTGCAGGAAACAATTACTAAGTTAAGGGCAATGTCTCCACTTGCTGACAGATAATTATGGGGGAGTGGTTATGTATTCTAAGAAGGTAATGGAGGAGTTCAGCAATCCCGCAAATGTGGGGGTTGTTGAAGATGCTGATGGTGTGGGTGAGGTCGGAAGCACAATAGATGGCGATATAATTAATATATCTATAAAGGTTAAAGATAACATACTGGAAGATGTTAAGTTCAAAACATTCGGTTGTGTTGTTGCAATTTCCACATCAAGTGCTGTTGTGAAGCTTGCAAAAGGCAAAACAGTTGATGAAGCCATGGCATTGACCAACGAAGATGTTATCAGCTATCTCGATGGTCTTCCTGAAGGAAAAGACAGATGTTCAGGTTTTGCTCTGGACGCATTGAAAATGGCAATTAATGATTATATTCATAAAAATAAATAGCATAAGAAAAAGGTGACTTTCTGTGAAAACAACATGTGAGATCATGGTTCAACGTGTATTACCTGCCATCCGTGCAGAACTTGCAAGATGTATGATATGGGAACATGGGAAAAACCAGCAGGAAGTTGCAGAAATTCTTGAACTCTCCAGAGCTGCAGTATCTCAGTATTTGAATGATAAAAGAGGTGCAGAGGTAGATTTCTCAGAGGAAGCCCAGGAAGAGATACAGAGATTTGCAGCGAAATTAATTGAAGGAATGAGCACCCGGGAACAGGTTGCAGGTATGTGCAATGTGTGCAAGTTTGTTCAGCGTTCCGGCTGGCTGAATAAAAATGAACCGGATGCCGGCTATTGTATCCTTTGTGGAGACCCGGAAGTCATTGACTCCTAATCTTTGCATAAAATGCAAGGGCAAAGGTCTTTGTGGAAGGCCATACTGCCCTATTCTTGAAAAATTCAAATCCATTGAATCAGTGGTTCCCAAATCATCAGGAGATACATCCATATTTGGAGCATCTCCTCCCTCTGTTTTTGTAGGCAGGCATAACTATCCGAATGTGATGGCAGGGCCAATGATTCCTCCGCAGCTCTGCGGGGATGATGCAATGCAACTTGAAGACCCTAAGGCATTGCTGAAAATGAACATACAGGATGTCATAGCTTCTCGCTCCCAGCTTGTCAGGGCAAGTACCGGGATTAGTGTGAAAAATGCTCGTACTCCTGATAATCCTCTTATTGAGAAATCCCAGGAACTCGCTCTATCAAAAAAACCGGTGGATACAGAAGCATGGTTCAATAAGCCGATCAGTAACAAACTGAAATTCGATAATGTGCTGACTCCTATGGGTCCGTCAGGCGATCTTAGGAAGTTCGATATAACTGAAAATCCGAAGGTTCCAAAAAAAGTGGATTCTCTTGTTTATGACGACGATGCCCTGGCAAAGGATGCTATATCTGAACTCTGGGATGGCAATATCCCTGCAGAACACATCTCACGTCTGCTTTCCATCGGTCTTTTAGGTCAGGAAAGAAAACTCGTTCCTACACGCTGGTCAATAACAGCAGTTGATGACATGGTTGGAAAAGACCTTCTGGCAGAGATAAGGGATTACCAGCAGTTAAGTGAGGTAACCGTTTTTAGTGGCGGTGTTTTTGGCAACCATTTCGAGATAATCCTGATCCCACGTATGTTCTCATTTGAACTAATAGAGGTCTGGATGCCCCGTACTGTCTGGTCAGGTGGTAGCACATGGATAGAAGCAGATCACGAAGGGTTTGGAGGAAAAACAAAGTATTCCAACCTTGCAGGTGGGTATTATGCAGCCCGCCTTGGTGCTCTTGAATATCTCAAATCCATAAGAAGACAGGCCACCATCTTTATGGTAAGGGAGATTCGTCCGGAATATTGGGCTCCGCTTGGAGTCTGGGTTGTGAGGGAAGGTGTAAGGAAAGCTTTCAGCAAAGAGCCTGAAAAGTTTGGTTCAACAGAACATGCAATAGCAAATATTTCCAGCCGTTTAAAGACTGATAGATCAAAATGGATGGCTCAGGCAGCTATGTTGCCGGATATCCGTTTCCAGCGAACTCTGGACTCGTTCTTCTAAATAGTTCTATATATCTTATTTATGGCTATATAGTATATAGTAGGCATCTTTATGACCTGTTCTTTGCTTAGGAGGACTAAATCTATATAGTGGAGAATATTTTCGATGAGTCTTTTTGATCCTCTCGTATTGTTACTGGTTGCAGCAGGTCTGTACATGGCATGGAATATTGGTGCTAACGATCTTGCAAACGCCATGGGAACGTCAGTAGGCAGCGGTGCGTTGTCTATAAAACAGGTAATTATCATCGCAGGTCTATTTGAGTTTGGAGGTGCTATTCTTTTTGGAAAGAGAGTAACTTCGACAATCGCCAAGGGAATCGTTCCAATTGATTCCATAAGCATAATAGACCCGCATCTTGTGGCTATAGGTATGTTTGCAGCTATTCTTGCAGCCAGTTTCTGGATCACTCTTGCCACCTTCTATAATCTTCCGGTATCCACAACTCACTCAATAGTAGGTGCGGTTCTTGGTTTTGGTCTGACTGCGGCCTATCACGGGATTATCGGTTACAGCGAGATAAAATGGGCTGTTCTCACCAAGATCGTTGGTAGCTGGCTTGTATCACCTCTTCTTGGAGCTATAATTGCTTATATCATATTCAGTCTGATTCGATATTTTATCCTTCAGAAAGCTGATGACCCATACAATATAGAAAAGAAATTCGTTATCTTCCAGACAATGACTGCATGTTATATCGCCTTTGCACACGGTTCCAATGATGTTGCAAATGCGGTAGGTCCGCTTTATGCAGGACTTAGTTCTCTTGATATGGCAGGAATAAGCGTTCCTCTCTGGGTAATGGCACTTGGGGGTATTGGAATGGTTATCGGACTGGCCACATGGGGTTACCGTGTCATTGAGACCATAGGTACACGTATCACAGAACTTACCCCTACCAGGGGATTTTCAGCAGAATTTGCAACAGCTTCAGTAGTTGTGCTCCATAGTTACAGTTCTTTGCCAATATCAACCACACATACCCTTGTAGGTTCAGTAATTGGTGTAGGTCTTGCAGGTGGTCTTGCAGCGGTTGATTTAAGTGTTATCGGAAAGATAATTGTTTCATGGGTAGTTACAGTACCAGTAGCAGCCCTTACATCTGCACTGATATTTGCAGGACTGTTGGGAGTTGGAATATGATCAAAAAAGAGTATATTCGTTCCGTATTGAATGTATTTGCAAGCTCACCTTTCAAGCCTCTTGTAATGCATGCCAACAAAGGCGGGGATTGTGTAAGAAAGCTCAATGAGTCTGTTATGGCTTACTGTGACGGTGACATGGAAAAAGTCGAAGCTTTGAACAAAGAGATCGATGTATTAGAACATGAAGCTGATGTCATTAAACAGACCGTTCGCTCTGAACTATCCTCTTCTATTATGCTTCCTGTGAATGCAAATGATCTGCTTAATTTCCTGAAACCCCAAGACTCGATATCTGATGATGCTCAGGAAGTTGCATTCTGGCTCACACTGAGGAAATTTGAAGCTCCATTTGAGATACACGAAGGTTTCTGTGAACTCATAAATAAGACCCTTGAAACCGTGGAACTTTATGAGGACCTTGTTGCAACACTTAGTGAGCTTCTCGAAACATCGTTTAGTAAGAGGGATGTTGAAGAAACCCTTGCCCTTGTAACAAAAGTTGAGGAAATGGAACATCAGGTAGACATCATAGAAAAGGATCTTGTTAAGCAGATATTCCGCAACGAAGATGCAATTGGTGCACTTGGGGTTTATCATCTATCTCTTCTTGTAAGGGGAATAGGCGACATTGCAGACAAAGCCGAGCACGCAGCTGATAGATTAAGAACAATGGTTCTGAGAAGGTAATCACCTTCTCATACTTTAATACTTATTTGTGAAGACAGTTGTCTTCATTCATCTTTTTCAGCAATTCAACAACTGAATAAGCTGCACGGGTTATTCCCATACTTCTTTTATCGGTATCAGTTCCTGCAGCATATAATCCCTTAATAGGTGTCCTTACATCTGCAAAATATCCGTCAATGGTAACTGCAGCTTTTTCAGGGATTGTTATCTGATTGTGTGTCATTTCAATATGATCCTCAATTCCCGGAATTGCCTTGTATATTGTGTCATATGCTTTTTTAATCTGCACATCTTCATTCTCATCAGATTTGAGAATAAATGAAAAACCTACAAGCTGTTTTCCTTTGGGTGCCAGTGAAGTATCGTAGTTGCTTATTGGCATTGCCCAGTATGGTGAATCCTTAAACCATATCTCAGAACCAATATATTTGAAATCCTCCCTCACGGAATCAAGCCCTGTCCATACGGTCAGGCTCTTTGTGTGTGTAACTCTCTTCAAATCCTGGATATAGTTATTTGGAAGACTTTCAATCATTTGCGGCAGGTTTGAGACAAATCCTGTGTAGACCACTTTGTCAGCCCTGTATACCTCATCAGCTTCAACACCTATGACTTTTCCTCTTTCAGTGATTATCTTCTTCACTTCACAGTCTGTTTTGATCTCCACGGTATTTGGCAGAGAGAACAGGACAGCATTAAGTATGCCTTTTAATCCTTTTCTGGGATATCCCTGTGAATAGTTTACTTTATTAGTGGCCAGTCTTCCAAGTGATGTAAAAGGATTGGATACTTTGGTGAGTTTCATCTGCAGGGAAGTATGAACATTTGGCGGCAGGAATGATTTTGGCACCGGTTCAGGGCTCATTTTCTCATTGTGTTTGAGAATGCTTTCAAGCTGCTCCTCTGGAACACTGTCTCTCACAAAACTGCTTCCTGCAAGAATTCTCTGGGCAGATGTCTGCTTCATGTCCTTGCCTGAAAGGAAATAGCATATTGTATCAATGAAATTGTATGTATCTTCTGTCAGGTTAGCTGGCATGAACTCATATACTGATTCTTTGGACAGGTCTGTTCCAAATGTCGAAAGGGTGAGTGCCTTTGTAATGGCCTGTGTAAGAACGATTCTGTCTTTACGTGGCAGAACATCGAATGTAACAAATTCCTTCACGTTGGAAGGGACCTTCATAAACTGATTTTCTGTTCTCACATAATAGTTGCCATACTCTTCAAAGACCGGCAGGTAGTCAAAATAGTTGTCCATGAGTCTTCTAAGAGGCCCTACTTCAAGATGTGTAATGGCGTGCGCACCTGTATCTACCTGGAAACCATCAACCATGTAGCTGTTACAGTTGCCGCCGATAAATTTACTTTTTTCAAGAACAAGTACTCTGTTACCGTGTTTTGATAAAGTGAGTGCGGACAGGAGTCCGCTTATACCGGCACCTACAATAATCACATCGTAATCTTCCATCATTTCCCCTCATTACGATAGTGATCTTATTCGAATATTTCAGGTACTATACGCTTTGCAACTTCTTCGTATGCTTTTGAAAGGTCTCCCTTGTCAAAGCGGAAAATATCCTTATCCATTGACTGGCCTGTGCTCTTGTCCCAGAGGCGGCATGTGTCACATGAGATCTCATCAGCAACAACGATCTTGCCATCCACTCTGCCAAACTCAAGTTTGAAGTCAGGTAGCAGGAAGCCTTTTTCATCAAGGTAGTTTTTCAGTATTTCGTTGATCTTAAGAGCCATCTCACGTATTTGTGCTACTTCTTCATAAGTAGCAATACCCATTGCAACAGCGATATCCTCATTCATCATAGGGTCGCCGTGTTCATCGCTCTTGTAATCCATAACAAGTACAGGTGTCTTGAAAACAGTTCCTTCTTCAATTGGGTATTTGCGTGTAATGGAGCCTGCTGCAATGTTCCTTGGGATCACTTCAATTGGAATGATCTCTACAGCACGGACCAGCATCTCGTTGTCTGCTTCCATTCCAAGGTAATGTGTTGGAATTCCTTCTTCTTCGAGCATTTCAAAGAGCTTTCTAGAAATCTGTGCGTTGAAATATCCTTTCTTTTCAGCTTCACTCTTCTTTTTACCGTCAAATGCAGTAAGGCTGTTTCTGAATACTGATATTAGTTTATCAGGGTCTTCTGTCCTGTAAATGGTCTTTGCTTTGCCTGAGTACAATTCTTCTTTTTTCATCTGCATCATCCTCTTACCAGTGTTGTTATTGATTATTTATTATATAGATGTCCTATAATTATTTATGTTTTAATTAATGTATCATTTATGTAGTAGAAATGCATACTAAATGTTATTATAGTACTGTATTAATAACTACATTGTTTATTGTATTTGATTATTTTATAGGTGAATCATATGGAACAGGAACTTATGCGTATAGGGGTATCGCTTCCCGAAAATCTTCTCACTAAATTTGATTCCATCATTGAACAAAGAGGTTATTCCTCACGTTCCGAAGGGATCAGAGACTCAATCAGGAATTATATTACCCATTATGAATGGATGAGTGACGTTAAAGGAAGGCGTGTCGGTACTATCACATTGATCTACGACCATACCAAACGTGGCCTTTCAAGCGCTCTCACCGAGATACAGCATGATTACTCTCATATTATTAAGTCTTCCGTCCACATCCATCTTGACCATGATAACTGTCTTGAGGTCATAATCCTTGATGGTGAGGGTGAGGAAGTAAAAGCAGTTGCAGAAAGGACAATGGCACTAAAAGGTGTCAATTATGTCAAGCTTAACACAGCACTTCCTGCTGAGAAAATATAAAAATTTAAGACTTATATTTCTTTTTTGAATGAGGAGTTAATGCTCCTCAATAATTTATCTCCGGTTTCCGTGAGATAGTATATCTGAAAATTCTTGTCTCTTCTTGAGTCCACAAGGTCTGCATCTTTCAGGAGTTTCAGGTGGTATGACAGTGCAGAGTGTTTATAGTCTGTGATCTCAACAAGTACGCATACACAAAGCTCGCTTATCTGAAGTGCTTTAAGTATTCGTATTCTGACAGGATCGGACAATACTTTGAAAACAGATACAAGTTTGTCTACATTTTCCTCCATGACAGCATGGACTTCAAGCGTTGTTGCGTCTGGAAGAATGTAAGGTTCCTGAATTATCTTAATTTCCTGATCTGTCATATCCTGATTAATTAGGTTTAATCAATTAATATGTTTTGACTACTCTGGTCAAAAAAATTTGAAAAAGACCTATTTAAGACCTTTTTCTATGAAAAGTGATGCATACTTCTTGTCAGTGCCCTGTATGTGCCCTACAAGCCAGTCTTTCAGGAAATTGAGGATATCGTAGCTGACTCCTGCTTTTCCGTTCTCATAATCATTCTTGAAGGTAAGCACCTTTTCTACGAAATTTTCATGTTCTATTTTGTGTTTCTCGTAGTCCTGATATGCAAAACGTTTCATGTATTTTTCTTCGGTAGAAAAATGGAATTGTGTATACTCAGCCATCTTGTTAATGATATCCAGAGAAACTTCCTTGCTCTTTGCTTCCTTCATTGCATCATGAAGGTCGTTGATCATACCAACAAGGACTTTGTGCTGGTCATCGATTTCTTTGATTTGAAGGCTGTATTTGTCTGACCATGTAATAAGAGCCATAAACTATCACCAGTTAGTAATGAGTATTTTTATATAAATACATTATTATATTTCAAAAACAATGGGGCAATTTTGTAATATTCCTACGCTTGCCATTTTTTATGAATTCAAGCTTATGGTTGCCTACTTTTTACTAGCTGCTGTAGCTAATTTAAGTCCTTCTGCAAAGAGGAATGTAACAAAAGCAACTACAATTGGCATAATCCATTCGGATGGTGAGAGGGCAATTAGCCCGAATGCATCATTCAGTTTTGGAATATACATTACTGACATTGTCGCAAAGAATGTAGCTGTTACTCCGGCTATCATTAATTTGTTATTGAAGATCCCTATGCTGAACACTGATTTATCAAGCGATCTGAATGACAACGGTATGAACAGTATCATACTTACAACAGTAGCAAATGTCAGTGTTCTTGCCATGGTTGTATCAGCTACTGGATCACTTATTTCAAACACAAGATAAGATGCGATTCCCATTACAAAAGCAAGTGTGATCACAAGGAACAGATTTCGCTTTTTAAGGAAATTATCATTAGGGTCCCTTGGAGGCATTGACATTATTCCCGGAGTTGCCGGGTCAAGTCCAAGAGATACGGCAGGCATTATCTCGTTGAACATGTTGATGAAAAGTATCTGCAATGCAAGCAGCGGTATAAGGTCAAAACCAAGGAGACTTATTCCTGCCATGATCAGTATGATCAGCATGAAATTCCTTGATATAAGATATGTTATGAATTTCTCAATGTTATTGTAAATGGTTCTGCCGCCACGCACGGCTTCTACGATAGATGCAAAGTTGTCATCCTGGAGTATCATTACACTGGATTCCTTTGCAACATCTGTTCCTTTGATTCCCATAGCAATGCCGATGTCAGCTTTTTTAAGAGCAGGTGCATCATTCACACCGTCTCCTGTCATGGCAACGATGTGTCCTTTTTTCTGCAGGGCATTTACGATCCTGAGTTTCTGTTCCGGCATTGTCCTGGCGTAAACATTTATGTTCTCAACAAGAATGTCAAACTCTTCATCGTTGAGTTCTTCAAGCTCATCACCTGTGACCGCGCAGTCTTCTACTATTCGACGGAGTTTTTCATCCTCATAGACTCCGCAATCATTTTTGCCATCAAACAGGCCGATATTCCTTCCGATTGCCTTTGCAGTTTCCTGGTTGTCTCCGGTTATCATTATGACTTTGATACCGGCTTTCCTGCACATTTCAACGGCTTCTTTTGCTTCATCTCTTGGAGGATCAATCATGGCTACAAGACCAAGGAATATCATGTCCTTTTCAAAATCTCCGGTGTCTGTCACTTCAGACTCTTCCTTGCAAGTCACAGCCAGTACACGATAAGCAGAACTTGCAAAATCCAGATTCTTGGCCAATATGATCTCCCTGTCATTTTCTGTGAGAGGGACACGCTCTCCATTCTTTTCTATAATGTTACATTGCGGCAGGACAAATTCAGGAGCACCTTTTGTAAATGAGATAAACCCAGTTCCAGTCTTGTGGATAGTTGTCATTATCTTTCTTTCAGAGGTAAACACAATCTCCTCTGTCATCTCATAATCTTTGTCCAGTTCATCCTTCCATAGATCTACTTTTGCAGCGGCAACAGTAAGGGCTATCTCAGTTGGGTCGCCGACAACTTCCCATTTGTCTCCTTTCTTTTCAATGGCAGAATTGTTACAGAGAGTAATTCCCCTGAGAAGATTAAGTGTAGTACCGTCTTTATTTACATCAACAATGTTTCCACGTTTGAGGAAATCTCCTTTAGGAATGTATCCTGACCCGGTGACATCAATCTCTGTCTCGCTGACAAACAGTTTTTCCACTGTCATCTCATTTCGGGTAAGTGTGCCGGTTTTATCCGTGCATATGATCGTGGTTGATCCAAGAGTTTCCACAGCAAGCATTTTTCGGATAATGGCATTGTGTCCTGCCATTTTTTTCATGCCGTATGCCAGGGTTATTGTAAGCGTGAGTGGCAGTCCTTCCGGTACAGCAGCCACAGCAAGGGCTAGTGATATCAGGAGCATATCAGCAAACGGAGCTCCAATGTAGATCCCGATTGCAAATGTAATTGCAGAAGCAAGAACAGCAAGGAATGCAAGTGTCAGGGAGAGTTTTGTGATCTTGACCTGAAGCGGAGTATCTTCATCTTTTGTCTGGATCAGTTTTGCTATTTGCCCTATCTTAGTGTTCATCCCCGTTGAAGTGACAAGAGCCTTGCATTTTCCATGTACTATTTGAGTTCCGGCAAATATGGTTTCGTTTTCTGTTTTACCAACGGGAACGCTTTCTCCTGTCAGGGAGGATTCATCAATTTTAAGGGCAACTGCCTCATATACAAAAGCATCTGCAGGAACTTTATCTCCTGTTTCAAGAACAAGAATATCTCCGGGAACAACATCGATAGTAAGTATCTTTCGAAGGCGTTTATCTCTCAGCACAGTGGTTTCGGATTGCACTATGCTTTTGAGTGCTTCCATGGCTTTTTCTGCCCTGTATTCCTGAACGAATCCAAGTATGATGACAACGGCAATTGTGAACATTATTACCCCGAAGTCAATTGTTTCACCAATTGCAAGGGAAATAACAGCAGCTGCAGCAAGCACCCAGACAATCAGATTCACGAACTGCCCTGCAAATACTTTCAATGCCGTTGTTTTCTTCTTTTCAGTAAGCTCGTTCTTCCCAAAACTTGCTAATCTTTCCTGTGCTTCCTGCTCAGAAAGTCCAGCTCTGGAACTTTTCATTTCAGTGAATAGTTCTTCAGGATCCATGTTTTCCTGTTCCACTCAGTTTCTCCCCTTCATTCCCATTTAATCCTCAGTAACAATTATCAGTAAATATATTCAGCTTTGTTACTATATCTTTTTTAGTCTGTCTGCAAAGTCGGTTGAGATGTAATTATCAGGGCTCATGCAAACGTGAGATGCAAATTCAATCGCAGTTTCTATTATGTCATCCCATTCAGGTTCAGAAATAGTGTGAAGGTCTGTTATTTTCTTTTTATGAAACATATATGCGATACCTGCGTTGAAAGTGTCACCTGCACCAACAGTGCTTATTGTCTTGATTACAGGGACAGCATAGTGTTTGGAATAAGAAGGAGTTCTCAGGTAAACACCACGTGAACTTGCTGTGTAAATAAGTATGTCACATCCTCTCTCGCAGACATAATCATAGGCTTCATCGGAATCGTTGCAGTCTCCAATCATTTTCATATCCTCATTGGAGGCTCTCACAATATCTGCAAATCCTATGTTCTCTGATACCATTGGTCTGATCTTTTCAAGTGAAGAAGAAAGTGAATCCCTGAAATTCGGGTCATAATACATTGTAACGCCGTTGTTCTTCGCAGAATCCAGAATAATTTTCAGTCCGTTTCTGGTTTCTGGATTCAATGCCAGAATTGAGCCGAACATGAGTAAGTCTGTTTGTTCAAATTGCGGAAGCTCAATATCAAGTCGTTTTTCAGGAAAATCTTCATAGAACTCATATTTTGCATCGTTGCGTTCATTTAAAAAAGCAAGTGAGAGGGGTGATTTTCTATTATAATGAAAAAAATGGTTGGTTGCGACTCTATTTTCACTGAGAAAATCTTTAATCAGGCTGCCGACATTGTCCTGCCCGAACTCACTAATAAATGAAACCGGAACTCCTATTCTTCCAAGAGAGACTGAGGTATTAAGCATGGCTCCGCCGGGACAGGATGCTATGATTTTCCCTTCTTTGAAGAGTATATCATAAAAAGTTTCACTGATGGTGTAAACATGTGATATGTTATCATCCGCCGGATTTCAGTTTTAATTATCCGTAATATCGGTTAAAATTCCTATAATATGGGCTACACTTCCATTTTCATCACGAATGAATGTGGTCTTTTCCTCAACGGTTTTGACATGTTCTTTTTTAGTCTTGATCCTGTATTTCTGTGAAAGTCCGCCAGCACCTTCAAGTGCATTTTCCTTCAGTTCCAGAATAATTCTATCGAGGTCATCAGGGTGAACAAGGTCCTTAAAGTTCACTTTTCCTGAAGTAAAATCTTCAGTTTTGTACCCAAATTTCTCAATTGCTGAAGACACAAACTCTACATTTCCGTTTTCTTTGCGTATGAATGCTATTATTCCTGAATTATCAAGAAGCATTTCAAGGGCTTTAACACGAAGCTCCATTATTTCAAGAATGTCTTTTTGCTTTAGAACACATTCCAGTTCAATTTGCTCAGTTTCATCGCTCAGACGGTCCTCTTTCTGATCGTAATTATTGAATTTACCAAACCCGGTGTTCTGACCTATAAGAACCCCTCCATATAATAGTAAATAATAATCTTGTTCAATAATTTAAGTATTTGTTGTCCTTATTATCAGACAGTCGGCTGCTCAGGTACTTTCAATCCTCTTTCTTTGTATCTGATGGACATCTCCAGCAGTATCGGTGAGACAATAATGGAAACAATAACCATGAGGACAATGGCAGAGAACAGTTCATTGCTGATTATCCCGAGTTCTTTTCCAATTGCAATGACAACAAGTTCCACTCCTGCACGTGGCATCATTCCTATTCCGAATATCAGGCTATCCTTTGAACTGTAACCAACCAGTTTTGTGCCTATGAATCCGCCAATGAGCTTGCCTGTAAGTGCAAGTACAATAACAAGAACGGCAAAGGTGCTGGCAGTGTACAGTATTTCTATTTCAACAGAAAGTCCGATAAAAGCAAAGAACAATGGTGTAAAGAATCCATAGGCAATTCCGCTAACCTTTTTCTGTACAGCCTCTATTTTTGCAATTGGGAGGTCAGAGATAAGTACGCCTCCAAAAAATGCACCTATGACTGCATGCAGTCCGAAAGCTTCCGCCATGTATGCACAGAATAAAGCTATCAGTATCACGAAAGAGAAGAGTGCTTCTTTTGTATGCATTTTCTGAATTTGCCCAAAAAGGGCAGGAAATACTTTCCATCCCATAATTGCCATGACAATTGCAAATGCCATTATGTTCCCGCCTATCCGGAGCAGATCAATAACTGATGGCAGGTGTTGAAATGTGACAACTGATATGACAACGGTTAGCAAAAAGAGTCCTATAATATCATCAAAGATCGCTGATGTCAGCATGAGGGAACCCGGCTTGCTGGACAGGTAATCCGTATCAATCAGGGTTTTAACCACTACACTGATGCTTGTAGGACTGAACGCAACTGCCATGAAGAGTGATTCGAGAAAGCTGAATCCATACATGTTCCCGAGCATGAATCCAAATGTAAATGCAAAAAAGATCTGAAAGAACGTAGGGATGAGTGCATTTATTGATGCTGCCTTCAGGTCTTTTACATGTACTTCCCTGTAACCTGCTGTGAACAGCAGGAATATTGCCCCAAGCTCTCCCATGAAAGTAAAAGTCTCAATGTTATCCGGTCTGAATGCCAATGCAAAAAGAAAACCAGCTGCAATTTCCCCGGTTATTCCCGGAAGCCCTGCTCTTTCGCTGACCTCGCTTAGTATCCTTGCCAGTAACAATACAACCATTATCTGGAGGATTGCTTCCATTGGTCATTATCCCCGTAACTCATATATTTTCCTTATCAGGTCTGATTTTGAAACAACACCTTCAAGCTTTTTGTCCTTCACAACACATAGTCGGTCAATGTGATGTTTTATCATAAGGTCTGCAGCTTCGCATAGAGTGGCATCAGGGTCTATAATCATGGGGTGATGCACCATCAACGTCGATGCCTCTTCACTCAAGGCTTTGATAGCCATCAGATGTGTGTGATGATGGCGGTTGCTTCTTTCAAAAAAAAGTAGTTCAAGAATATTGTTCTCGTCAATGACACCAACCAGTTCGCCGTTCGGGTTCACTACGGGATAGCTGTGGTATGGCGTTTTAGTCATCAGCTCCATTATATTCTCGATGGATTCAGTTTCCTTTACCATGGTCATTTCTTTTGACATGACCTCACTGACTATGATATCAGCACAGATATCAGATAATCTGGTTTTATCTCTGGGAACTTCTTCCTCTTCCTGAACTTCCGTTTTGTCCGGTATATCTTTTCCAGTTTCTGTCATACGGGTCAGGAGTTTGAATTTGAAAAAAGATGTTATGAAGCTTGCAGCTTCATGCATCTGGTAAAAAAAGATATTTATTTGATGTAAAGTCCGCACTTGCATGAACCACGGGTTTCAACATCCCTTGATCTTGCAGCACATGGGCAGATAATCTTCTTATCCTGTTCCTTGTCTCCGGTTCTCTTCTGGCAGAAGCAGTACCATTCTCCAAACTCCTTCTTGTTATTGCAAATACCTTTTACGGCAGTTGTAATAACATCCCAGTCAGTGTTGAGTTTGTATCCGGTTGTTTCTGCGTTTTTCTTAGACCTTTCATAAAATTCTGCTTCTAGATCATTTTCGAATCTCATAGTAACACTCTCATATGTTCGAATAAACATTCATTTTCATTAATTTAAGAGTTTGCATTTCCTTTTGCAATTTCGGCAAGTCTGTATCCGATTTCTCTGCAATCTTTCCTGTCTTCTTCATAAGGTCTGAACTTAATCTGCATACTTTCCATAGCAAGCTCAAACTTTGCATCTTCTATCATCTTTTCCATTCCTTTAACTGCACCGCCGCCCCATCCGTAAGAGCCAAACAGGAAGTACTTCTTTCCTTTTGGGTGCAATCCTTTAAGGTATGTCAGGAATCCGGCAGTGGTAAAGAACATTCCATTATTCATTGTTGGGGAACCTATGGCAACAACGGGAGCGTCCATGAGTTCTTTCATAGTCATGCTCCAATCGTTCTTTCTCAGGTGCCTTAGACGGACTTCAACACCTGCGGACCTTGCACCTTCAACAATTTCCATTGCCATTTTCTCAGTGCTTCCCCACATGGTATCATAGATCACAAGCACTTTTGGAACAGTTTCGCCACGTGCCCATTTTCCATACTGGTCAGATATTTCCTTAACTCCACTGCGCCAGATAATTCCATGTGCAGGAGCTATCATCTCCGGTTCAACACCAAGTTCATTAAGACGATCAATGTATTTGAGGACCTGTCCGCCAAAGGGTAGCAGGATGTTAGCGTAGTAAATACCCGCATCTTCCATTACATCATCAACTTCGTCATCAAAGCGTTTGGATGTTGCAATATGTTGCCCGAATGCGTCATTTGAGAAAAGGAGTTTATCTTCTTTCAGATAAGTCTGCATGCTGTCAGGCCAGTGAAGCATTGTTGCCTCAATGAACATCAGTGTCCTTTCACCAAGGCTTAATTCATCACCTGTTTTAACAACATTCAGGTCCCAGTTATCAAAACCTTCTTCCCTGTAATATTCAGAAAGACCTGTCTGTCCTTTTGATGATGAAAACACCTTTGCATCTGGTGCAACTTCCAGTACTGCGGAAATAGAACTTGAATGGTCCATTTCAACGTGGTTGGATATGATATAATCTATCTTTGAAGGATCGATTATCTGACTGATGCGCTTGATCATCTCTCCGGCAAACGGTGCTTTAACCGTGTCAATGAGTGCAATTTTCTCATCAACCACCAGATATGAATTGTAACTTCCACCCTTTGGTGTCTCATATCCGTGGAAGTCGCGCAGATTCCAGTCAACCACGCCTACCCAGTAGATTCCTTTTGTAATTTCAAGTGGTTTGTAATCGTCCATTATCCTGCCTCTATTTTTTACGTCTGCATCCTGAACTGGGTTGCCTCACCGAGCAGTTCATCAATTATCCTGTAGTGTCCTCTCTCGGCAGCTGCAACCTTTTCAAAGAATACTTTTTGTTCTTCATTTTCTGCCCTTTTGGCAAGTTCCATGTAGAAATATTCGCTCTTGTGTTCAAACCGCAGGGCTGCAAGAAGTATTCCAATTTCTTCCAGTTTTTCATCAGAGAATTCTTCACTGAAAGATGCTTCAAACTTAGGATATGTAAATTCTACCTCTGGTATATTCTTGCTTTCCCTGTACTGCTGGAGATATCCCGCATGCTTTTTTTCTTCATCTGCAAGGAATATGTACAATTTGCTTGCAGTCTCATTCTTCATAACAGATGCTTTTTCACTGTAATACGCCATTCCCTCTTCTTCAAGTTCGATAGCAAGACCAATTGCCTCGTCAAGTGACTTAAGATGGTCAAGCTCCTCTGCAATCTCATGTAGTATGTCTTTCATTTTAGATTCCCCTTTAGGAACTTATATTGTCAAAATACAATTTGTCGTTATCTATCTGAACAAAAATAAGACCCACTGTACAAATATTATCTAATTCTGACTTAATATATCTTTCGAGCTTGGTTGCCGTCAATGACTGAGTTAAAATTATATTCCTATGATATAGGCGACTATCCAATGTCTAGAAAACTTTTTATTTGTATTAATACATTAATTTGGTTATATTTCATCTGTTAGTTCTTTTCAACAAAATCACTTTCATAGAGGTAGATGAATGGACAAAATAAAAATCGCAATTGCTGGTATTGGTAATTGTGCAAGTTCCCTTATTCAGGGTATTGAATACTACAAAAACAAGAATGAGGAAGATGCAACAGGGTTAATGCACTGGGATATAGGCGGATATAAGCCTTCAGATCTCGAAGTGGTAGCTGCTTTTGATATAGACGAGAGGAAAGTTGGCAAAGATGTCTCAGAAGCAATTTTTGCACCACCTAACTGTACAGCGGTTTTCTGTCCGGAAGTTCCACCTACGGGTACCATTGTAAAAATGGGCTGTATTCTTGACGGCGTGTCAGAGCATATGGTCAACTATAAAGATAACAGGCGTTTCATTTCTTCTGAGGAAGCAGAATTAACAAAAGAGCAGGTAGTAAAGGAATTACAGGATTCCGGCGCAGAAATTTTGCTGAACTATATGCCAGTTGGTTCTGAGGAAGCAACTCGCTTCTATGCAGAATGCGCACTTGAAGCAGGAGTTGCATTCATAAATAACATGCCTGTTTTCATCGTAAGTAATCCGGAGTGGGCTGCAAAATTCGAGGAAAAGGGAATCCCTATCATTGGTGATGACATAAAGGCCCAGCTAGGTGCAACAATCACTCACAGGACTCTTGCAGATCTTTTCCGCAAACGTGGTGTGAAACTGGAAAGAACTTACCAGCTCAACACCGGTGGAAACACTGACTTTCTGAATATGCTTAACAGGGACAGACTTGCTTCCAAGAAGGAATCCAAGACCGAGGCTGTGCAGTCAGTTGTTGGCCAAAGAATGGATGATGATAATATCCATGTAGGTCCAAGCGACTATGTTCCATGGCAGAACGATAACAAGTTATGCTTCCTGAGGATGGAAGGTAAACTATTCGGTGATGTTCCAATGAATATCGAGCTTCGCCTTTCAGTTGAAGATTCTCCTAACTCTGCCGGAGTTGTCATTGATGCGGTCAGGTGCTGCAAACTTGCGCTTGACAGGGGCATTGGTGGAATTCTTTACTCGCCATCATCATATTTCATGAAACATCCACCAAAGCAGTTCACAGATGATGAAGCTCATGCGATGACAGATGCTTTCATCAAAGGTGAGCGCGACAACTGATTAAGGTATAAATCTATGGACTTTGCTGCCACTGGAAAAAAACGCCGTATATTTGGTGTTGATTTCAGTGGTGCAAAAGATTCCTGTAAAAAAATATGGGTGAGCAGCGGCAGATCGGTTGGCAGTACTCTGCATATAGAGGATTGTTACAGGCTGGCAGACCAAATGGGTTCTGGTTCCAGTTCCCGTTCAGGAAGAGATGAATGCTTTTCAGCACTTAGATCATTGATCGTACGGGAAAATGATGCTGTTTTTGGAATAGATCTTTCTTTTTCCCTGCCAGAACATCTAATGGAATATGACTGGGAGAGCTTTATTGAATCATTCTCTTCAAAGTATCCTTCTGCTGAGCAGTTCCGTGAATCCTGTCGTGACAGGGCCGGTGGGAAAGAACTGAAACGTACATCTGAGATCAAAGCAAAAGTTCCCTTTTCAGTATATAATCTCAGGCTTTATCGGCAGACCTATTTTGGAATAAGGGACGTAATATCTCCTCTTGTGAATGATGGTCTTGTATGTGTCCTTCCAATGCAGGAAGCAAAGGACGGGAAACCGTGGCTCATAGAGATATGCCCTGCTTGCAGGCTGAAAAAAGAGGATATGTATATTCAATATAAAGGTAAGACCGACGACAGACGCAATGCCCGTCGTAGAATACTTGAATATTTTATGAACAAGGGCCTTGTGATCTCTTCCTCATTACAGAAACTGATCGTTGCTGACACTGAAGGTGATGCCCTTGACAGCATCATTGCAACGTATTCCACTTTCATATCGCTTTCCCGACTGAGTGAGATACCAGACACTTCACCGGAAAATTACGCGATAGAAGGCTACACTTTTTTCTGAAACATGCTGCACTGAAATCACCATGTGTCAGATTCGTCGTTTGTTTATGAATTATGGTTATTAATCCTTGCCAACGCCAAGTATATCATAAAGTTCATCAGGACTATTAATAACTGTAATATTTTCCATCTGGGCGAGTTTCTTTGCATTGGAAACGTCTACTTCACGCATCTTCAGTTCCATTACGCGTCCTTCAGGAGATACTGTTTTGACAGTTCCCATCTCTCTGTCAACTGGCAGTACATATATTGGTGTGCTACCTTTTGCAGTCTGTGATACGACATTTGTGACAAGGGTATCTCCAATTCCACATACGATTTTTGCAACACTGTTAGATGTCATCGGAGCAATGATTAGTGCATCATAGTATCCAACCTGAAGAGGACCTGCGATAAATGGTGAATTTGGTCCGCCTTCTGTTTTGAAATTAGGGAAATCCTTCTGGATATCGTTCCACATGTGGTACCATTTCATAACGGTCTCTCCTTCCTTTGAAAGGAAAACCATTATCTGCAGATCTGTCTTGTTTTTGATATCCACCATTGTTTCATACGTTTCTTTGATCAGGTCTCCTGATCCGGTAATTCCCCATGCTATCCTTTTCATGATCTATGCCTTCTGTTATTGTTTTAATATCCTATCAGTGATTCCTTGTTAATCTCACTGTCAGGTATTTTCATCGTTTGAAGCAGTTCCGCCATTGCGTCAACCATGGCCGGCGGTCCGCATACGTAGAATGTTCTTTCATAATAATCAGGTAATTCCCTGAGAATAAGGTTTTCACAGATGCGCTCCCTGCACCCTGTCCAGTTTTCAGAGGCTCTGGTGAGTGTGTTGAATACCTTGAGATTAGGATTTTGTATTTGCATTTCCTCAAGTTCTTTTGTGAATATCATGTCCTCTTCGGTTCTGTTACTACATATCAGCATGATATCCGTATCGAGTTTCATATCAGTGCAATATTTACAGATACTTATCATTGGTGTGATGCCAATGCCACCACTGAGAAGTGCTATTTTATCACGTTCACCCTCTAATGTCAGTTTTCCAAATGGACCTTTTATAGTTGCTTTGTCTCCGGGAACCATGGAATCGAGCATGTTTGAGAACTCATGTCCTGTGAGTTTTTTTGTAAATTCAATATGATCTTTTTCAGTGGGGCTGCTGGAGAGCGTAAAGGGTTTACCCATCTTTTTCTCTCCGTCTTTTAATGTGATTGTCACATATTGTCCTGCTTTGTAATCAAAATCATCCGGCCTATTGAACCTGAAACTCTTTACGTTGTACGTCCGTTTTATAATCTCAGTAACAGGTTCTTCAAATTCCAGACTTACTCCTCCTTACGCAGGTCTTTTGTTGCGATGGCAGTTTTCATGAGTTTGTTCATGGTTCTGTGCAGACTTCTGATACCTTCCGAATCTTCTGCAGCACCTTCGGCACCTCTGTCCTGTGACCAGAAAGTACCCCCAAGGTTTGATCCGAATGATCCACCTGCAACAGGTATCATTTCACTGATAACGTAAAAATTAAGAATATTCTGTATGGCTGGTTCCTGTCCTCCGATCCTGTCTCCTCCGACAGCGGCGGCGGCACCAACCTTATTCATAAAGGACTTTGGATTGCGTGCAACGACTGCGCGGCACCTGTCCATTATAGTTTTAGTCTGGGCACTTAATGTACCCTGGTATACAGGAGTGCCAATAATCCATGCGTCTGCCCAGAGCATTTTATCGTAGAGTTCCACAAGGTCATCTTTGTGAATACAGCCTTCTTTCTTGCGTACACAGAAGTCACAGTGGATGCAGAATTTCATCTCTTTGCCGCGGGCAGAGAAATATTCTATTTCAGCGCCGTATTTTTCCTGCGCGAATCTGAGGGCTTCATTTACAATGTAATCCGTGGATTTCTTCCTGGGGCTTCCAGAGATGCCCAGCAGGCGAATACTTCGGTCGTCGGACATGGTGGCACTCCGTTGTTGTTTATTCCAGTGTAATTGCTTCCTGTGGGCAGGCATCAACACAATTACCGCATTCCACACAGTCGTCAGGACGTGCGATAACGGATTTTAAATCTCCGTTTGCGTCTTCCTGTATCTCAATTACGTCTGTTGGGCATGATTCTGCACATGCGCCGATTCCTTCACATTTGTTTAAATCTACTTCTGGTGGCATTTTTGTTTTCCTCCGTTATTTTCTTTTTAAGATGTACATCGTAATTCCAAGAACCATTGCAGCAGCAAATGCACCAAATCCTGGTGTGCTTGTACTGTCTGATTCAGGTTGGGTTCTTTCATCAGCAGGCGTTGACGGGTCGTAAATGATCGCAGATATTTCGTTCATGTCAACAACCGGTACCTCTATCTCATCCCCAAGAAGACTTTCAATCATGTCCTGCGGAGCTGATCTGTATTTCAGTGTACTTTGCACTGTCAGAGGATATGCTGCATTTTCAGGCATGACAAACGAGTGTTGCTCTGTTGCAGTTTCCTTTGGAGCAATCCTGTTGTCCTCAAGGACACTTTCAGCAAGCCAGAAACTCTTTGTTTCCTCACCTTCACTATCTGCCAGCACATTATTATACAACATCTTTGCATCGATGATATTTCCATTAGCATCAAGGCTTCCGGCATTGTATATTATGTCCCCGTTAGCATCAGTGACTGTAAGTTCCAGCCACATTTCCCTTATTTCGGAAACTCCTGTAGGGATATTATGTCCGGCTCCAGAGTTTGTGATGGATACATCAATTGTGACTTCATCTCCTATGGATGCGGTTTCCGGTGCTGACAATTCCATTGTCGTGGCTTTTTGCAGTCTTTCAATCGCCATTTCAGCTACGCTTTCAGCACCAAACATTGGTGGTATCAGAGTATTGGCACCCACAATATCATGTGATGAAATATGATCTCTTTTTGGAGCACCTGATGCTGCACGTCCTGGATTTGCCTCAAAATCGGTTATGCCTTCTGTCATGTGACAGTCCTGGCATACAACATCATCTTCAGCATACTGGCTATCTTTCCAGGTAGAATATGTATCGTCAATAACAAGCCCGTTAACAGGGTTGACTACCTGGTGACACATTCCACAGTATTCTGACTGAGTAAAAAGCTCCAGGTATTCGGACTCGTGGTAGTTTCCTCTTGCATCATCTAATGGTCCCCATTTTGTATCTCCCGGGGTCACTGTGAACGGTGCATTTCCTGTACCATTACTTTCGGATACTACGTGACAGAAATCACATTGGACTCCAAGTTTGGCAATATCGGACATTTCAGAACCATCAATAGGTGGTATTTCACCACTGACAACTCCTATGGGTGTGTGACAGCGTGAACAGAATTCATCCAATGCACCATCTGTGTCTTCGCTTGCGGCATCGACTTCTTCAAGGTAGAACGGGTCCAGGTATGCATTAAAGTGCATTGTTCCTTCCCAATCAGCGTAAATTATTGCATGGCATTGCCTGCATTTGCTCTCATAGGCAAAATCATCCGAACTATATTCTCCAGCCTGCGTTGGCGGTGTTGCAGTTACCACAGTTCCTGAACTGAGCAGTATGAGTAATGCTACCAAAACCAGACCTAGCTTAACAACTATCCCCCTCATGTCCTCTCCTCCAAATGATTGCTTACATATAATGCTTAAACACCGTCTATCTGGAACAATGCAAAGCAAAATTAATGTAAAAAGGGATAAAATCCCTTATTTTCCTGATTACTTAAGTTGCTTTAATGCATCTCTGCATGCAGCAACCGCAGGAGCTCCGGATGTGATGAATATTACATCCATTACTTCCATTATCTCTTCCTTTGTTGCCCCGTTCTTCAGTGCGCTCTTCATCTGTGATATTACACAGGCTTCACACTGTTTGGACGCAACAACAGCAAGTGCTATGAGTATCTTTGTTTTTGCCGAAAGTGCTCCATCTTTGAGCAGCCGGTGGTTACACATATTGTATTTGTGTACAAATTCAGGTTCAAGTTCCCCGAGTGTTTCTAATATCTGTGGTGTGAATCCCAACTTATCGGTCATATCATCAATAATCTCTCTATGTCCACATCCTTTACCGCTTCCATCTCCGCACATATCTCTTCTCCTCCCATTTATTAATAAAATCAGGAATGTTGCCATCCCGATTAATCGAATGCGTCTTCAATTGTCTGTTCAAAACAGTATTTGCAAAGAATCCTTGGCAATCCTTTTTGAAGCCTCTCAACGTGAGGTGGCTGTCCTACGGATACGGGGAGTTCAAGTTCCTTGCAGTGATCGCTACAGAGGCCTTTTCCACAGGCAATACAGATGGATGTTGCTTCTGTATCTTTTCCCTCTTCCATGCAGTCATAACATTTCATCATGATATCACCTAGTAGTTCTCCTTCAGGGCTTCATGACATGGTACACAGAGCACTTTCTTCCAGTGCTGTACATCCTTGTAGTCACAGGAAATTCCCATTCCGCATTTCAGCTTTATGCTGTATTCACCTTCCCATACAGGTGTTTCTTCTCTTACAAGGTGGTCCTTGCAAACTCCTCTCCCGCAGATTATGCAGACAGCAACAGTGTCACTGTCTTTTCCATTTTTTGCACATTCAAAGCATTTCATGACGATCACTCTGTCAATATGTTGTTTGTTCGCAAATATTTCTGTTCGTCATTTCTGCAGATGCTAATTAATAAGTTGCATAATATTGATATGTACAGGTGTATGTATCAATATCCCCCGCAGATATGATAATAATTCTTCTAACGTTACCGGATATATCTGTAACGGTGAATCTACAATTTTTTACAAGACTGTACGCCCAAATATCTTTACTTGAAAAGCTTGCCCCATACAAAACATGTTTCAGACGCAATCAGGAATCTAAAGAATTCAGTATATTTCGACTCTGTAGAAATCTTCTATTATCAGACAAGTTTGACAGTTTTTGATTATTATGTATCTATATATGTTGTATGCTATTGAGCAGTTACTGTCAGTTTATCTTGTTTGATGCGTTTTGGGATCGGTATCTCTCATAGGGCTGAAATGAAGCAGATGCAAAAACCTGCAAAATGAATTATTCACTTTTGCGCTTTCTCCACATATAAATCAGGATTAGAACCAGGATAATAAGAAGCGGGAGCGCAAGATAATACAGCAGAGTTGCAATTAATATAATTACTATAAACAAGAGATAGGATACAGCGTTAGTTAAACTGGATACTGTCCTTGAAATAAAAGTAATTTTGTCATTGCGGGTGTATCCTTTCGAATCGGTTTTGATAAGCAGTGCATCTTCTCCACCACCTCCGTACGAATTAGTTGCTCCAGTCATTATATATCCGCCGTCGGTGGTCTGCCGGACGGAAAATCCCCGGTCTTCTCCGTCACCGCCAAATATGCGATCCCATTCCTTATTCCCTTCAGAATCGGTTTTGATAAGTACCATGCTACAGGGAATCCACCCATCACCTCCACCGTAGCCGGCTATGATATAACCTCCGTCGGTGGTTTGTCTGACGGATGTCCCTTTCCCGGAACCGGCTAATTTCCTGCTCCATTCTTCGTTCCCTTCGGAATCGGTCTTGGTAAGTTTGATATCATAACCGCTCCCGGCTATGATGTAACCTCCATCCGCCGTCTGTCTGGCATCTTCCCCTTCAATTTCCTTTATCCATTCTTCATTCCCTTTAGAATCGGTTTTTACAAGCCAGTCTCCTCCGATAATATAACCGCCATCAGTGGTCTGCTGCACGGATCTGCCATTTTGATATCCTCCTCTTCCAAATACCCGATCCCATTCTTTGATACCGGATGAATTGGTTTTAATGAGCCAGATATTTTCCCCGGCTCCGTAAGAGGATGTAGAACCTGCAACAATATAACCGCCATCTGTTGTCTGCTCGACGGAATAACCTATATCATTTTTATCCCCGCCGAATGTGGTATTCCATTCCATATTCCCAGAGGCATCGGTCTTGATGAGCCAGACATCACGCTCATCTCCCGTATAACAACCGGTTATGATGTACCCACCGTCGGATGTCTGTCTGACGGATTGTCCGGTGTCATCGTTACTGGCATTAAAAACCTTCAACCATTCAAAAGTTCCATCTTCAGCGGTTTTAATCAGGCAGGCACCTTCAATGAGATGAAATTCCCCGCCTGCTTCCCAGTGTTTATGGTAGTAGCCGGTTAGTACGTAGCCTCCGTCAGAGGTTTGCTCAACGCAATAGCCTCCAACAGCATCATTTGACTCTCCAAAAAGAACTTTTTCCCATCTGTCCTGTGACTCTCCGGATGCTACGCTGGCTGCAATAATCGAAAACAGGAAGATGACAAATACAGCCATGCCGATTTTCCCTGCTGTGGGCAATGTAACTTTTTTACACATAACATCCCTTTTGGTTGAATTGTACTGCCATGTAAATTAGTTACTAAGATTTATGAACAAGTATAAGAAGTAATCGGGATCAACGAAAAAGCGATCTATTAATCGTTATACGTCCTATGTTCTTATTCAGGAAAAGAAATCAGAAAGTGAAAATCCCTCCAAACGGAATAACTTATATGATGATGTTCACCCCGGCGGTAAAAATTAATGTAAATTATTCTGTTTTCCAGGCAATATGTGCAGTTTGTTCGAAAAAACTAAATACTTCATAACAGGCATTTTCCGGGTCATAAAAATGCCTGCTTTTCCTGCCGAATCAAACCAACAAAGTTTTAAATATGTATAGATACCTGAATAGGAACACACTTTACAGGAGGATTCAAATGACATTTGGAATTGAATTTGTACCAAGCGACCCGGTTTTAAAAATAGCTCACTATGCAAAACTTGCTGAACAGCAGGGCTTTGACAACGTATGGATCACAGACCACTACAACAACCGTGATGTCTATTCTACCTTAACCGTGCTTGCAATGAACACAAACAGTATCAAGCTCGGAACAGGTGTAACAAACCCATACACAAGAAATGCAGCTATTACAGCATCAAGCATCGCTTCAGTTAATGAAATTTCAGGCGGCCGTGCAATTCTCGGTCTCGGTCCTGGAGACAAGGCAACCTTCGATGCAATGGGCATCTCATGGGACAAGCCACTCACAACAACAAAGGAAAGCATCCAGGCAATCCGTAGCTTCATCGCAGGAGATAAAGTAACTATGGATGGCGACATGGTCAAGTTCGGTGGTGCCAAGATGGCATTCAAGGGTGGAAATGTACCTATCTACATGGGTGCACAGGGTCCAAAGATGCTCGAGCTCGCAGGAGAGGTATCAGACGGTGTACTGATCAACGCATCACACCCAAAGGACTTCGAAGTAGCTGTTAAGCAGATCGCAGCAGGTGCAAAGAAGGCAGGCCGTGACCCTAAGGAAGTTGACGTAGCAGCATACGCATGCTTCTCAATTGACAAGGACGCTGCAAAGGCAAAGAGCGCAGCACAGATTGTAGTTGCATTCATCGTTGCTGGTTCCCCTGACATGGTACTTGAACGCCATGGAATTGACCCGGCAGCAAAGGCAGATATCGGTGGCGCTATCGCAAAGGGTGACTTCGGTGCACTCATGGGCGGCATGGTCACAGATGGCATGATGGAAGCATTCTCTATCAGTGGAACACCAGATGACTGTAAGGCAAGAATCAACGAGCTTCTTGACATCGGTGTAACACAGATTGTTGCTGGTTCCCCAATCGGACCAAACAAAGAGAAAGCTATCAAGCTCATCGGTAAAGAAATCATTGGATAAACGAGAAAATAACGTCGGAGGCAGTTAATGGCCCATCCAAAAATATTAGAGGTCATTGAGCACGACGTCTGTACTGCTTGTGGGGCATGCGTTTCAGCATGTCCTGCTGGTGCAATTGTTATGAACAAGCATGCAGAAGTCCGTGACCCTGATAATTTAGAATACTACGTCAAAGGTGCAGCACCTGACGTATGTGAGCAGTGTCTCACATGCGCACGACTCTGTCCTGTAATTGACGGATATGTAGAAGACGAATTTGCAAATGTAAAAGAGTTCTTTGGAGCAAAGAGTACCATAAAAGGCCAGGATGGTGGTGTAACTTCTATTCTTGCAAAGGCTTTGCTTGAAACCGGTACAGTAGATTGCATTGTTGGTATCGCCAAAGATGATAAATGGGGTACTGAGCTTATACTTATGACCAAGCCGGAAGATGTTGACAGGACAACAGGTACCAAATATACTTACGATTCAGTTCTTTCAGCTCTCAGGGAACCTTTTGAGAAGTATGACAAGATCGGTGTAATTGGTGTACCCTGCCAGGCACATGGCGCACGTCTCCTTTTAGAGAATAACAATGACAAGATTGTTGTTATCCTTGGTCTTCTGTGCATGGAAAGTTTCTATCATGATGTAATGACAGAGAAGATCGTTCCTGAAATAATGAACCTCCAGCTTGAAGATGTAGTTAAGATGAACTTCAACAAAGGTAAGTTCTGGAACATCACAAAGGACGGTGAGGAACATACAGTGAAGATTCCTGAAGTCGCTCCTCACGCAAGAAACCCCTGCCACCACTGCTGTGACTATACTTCCGTATCTGCTGATATATCATTGGGATCTGTCGGTGCTCCGGAAGGATGGAACAGTGTCTTCATACGCACGGAAACAGGTAAGAAGATCTTTGAACTTGTAAAAGACAAAGTAGAGATTATGGAAGATCCGAAGCCTGGAATTGACCTGGTCAAGAAACTTGCTCAGATGAAACACGATAACAACTCAGGTCACTATCTTGAAGTCTGTGAGAAATTCTCATTCGACGAATGTGGCATTCACTGATGGTTTATCACATATGCACATGAGAAGAGCGTTCTATATTGGACGCTTCCAACCATTTCATCTCGGACACTACTCTTTAATAAAAGATATTGCCCGGGATGTTGATGAGGTAGTAATTGGTATCGGCAGTGCGCAGAAAAGCCACGAGCCTAAGAATCCTTTTACTGCAGGTGAACGCGTAATGATGATCAAGCATGCTCTGGAGGATGCTGGCATTAAACATTACGCGATTCCTCTGGAAGACCTGCAAAGAAATGCTGTGTGGGTCTCTCATATTATTTCTATGACACCACCATTTGATGTGGTCTATTCTAACAACCCACTTGTTGTGCGCCTTTTTAATGAATCAGGCATTCAGGTAGAGCAACCTCCAATGTATCAGAGGAAAGGTTACTCTGGCAGTGAGATTCGTAAAAGGATGCTAAAAGACGAGGACTGGAAATCTCTTGTTCCAAAAGCTGTTATTGATGTCATCGATGAGATTGATGGTGTGAACCGGCTTAAGAGTGTGTCGAAATCCGATAAGGATTATAATGATTAGATTTAATTTCTAAATATGTCTGTTCATTAGAATGAACTATCTGTTTTTGTTATTGAGATTTTTCATATCAGGATTTTTAGAATTATTCCTGATCTGACTTATTATTACAAGTACGCTGTAATGTTACAATGATACTTGTATCTAATTTTATTATTTACATTCATATTCAATGCAAACATTGCACCCAGTTAATGATATATTATGATTTTTTGTAGTAACTTAATTGATTGCGTTCACATCTCGATTTCACCAGGCAGGTTGCGTTAATACAATCAAAGGGTGTTTCAATGCTCATAAATCAGGAGATTATTGCGAAGGCAAAAGAAGCCGTCATGGACTTTGATGACCAAGCAGCAAAAAAGATTGCAAAAGAAGCCCTTGAAGCAGGTGTTGATCCTTTAGAGCTCATTGAGGAAGGGTTCACAGAGGCTATGGCAGATGTAGGTGAACAGTTTGCAGCAGGTAAATTGTTCCTCCCTCATATGCTTGCAGCAGTTGATGCAATACAGGCAGCAATGTCTATTCTTTCACCTGAAATAGAAAAGTTGGGTGCTAAACTTAATTTTAAGGGCACAGTTGTTATTGGCACAATTGAAGGGGACATCCATTCCGTAGGAAAGGATATTGTCGCAACGGCTCTCACGATTGCAGGATATGATGTAGTGGATCTTGGTAGGGATGTGCCCATAGAACATTATGTAAAAAAGGCAAAGGAAGTAAACGCAGATGTAATAGCCTCTTCAGCACTCATGAGCATTACGATGATCAATCAGATACGCATAGAGGAGCAACTCACTGATGCAGGTCTCAGGAACAATGTAAAAACAATGGTTGGTGGTGCACCTGTTACTCAGGAGTGGGCTGACAGGATTGGCGCGGATATTTATGCTGAAAATGCAGGGGATGCAGTGAACAAGATCAATGCATTTTTGCACGAAAGCTAAGTCTACAGGACATTTAGGTTGATTAGTTATTTATGATGAAATGAGGGTTTTTTATGTTTTTTATGATTATATTCTTCTCCATCTCACTCCTTCTTTCCCGTCCTCTATGATAATTCCTTTTTCTTTAAACTCATCCCGTATAGAATCTGCTGTTGCCCAATCCCTGTCAATACGTGCTTTTTCCCTGAGTTCTATCAGTTCCCTGATTTCCTCATCCGAAAGGTCACTACTTTCCTTTTCGGATGTCTTTTTACTATCATCTTCAAAGATCCCAAGTACATTGTTTATTTCTGTAAAAAAACCCAGTACATTTTCAAGTTCAGCTTTTCCGGGTTTTTCATCCGTTATTATGGAATTGATCTTGCGGCTGAATACAAAAAAATTTCCAATTGCTTCTCTGGTATTGAAATCATCATCCATTGATTCAACAAATGCGGTTCTTGTTTCATCTATGAGTTCTGAAAGACCACAATCATCATCGTTATCTGATGCTTCAGAGACCGCATGTTTTACGTTTGAGATCGTGTTCAATAATCTCTTTCTTGCCTTTGCGGCTTCTACCAGTGCCTCCTCACTAAAATCAATGGTACTTCTGTAGTGAGTATAAACAATGAAGAACCTGATAGTTCCTGGGGGGAATTTAGCAAGCACTTCTTTTATGGTAAAGAAATTCCCAAGAGACTTTGACATCTTCTCTTTATCGATAGTCAGAAAACCGTTATGCATCCAGTATTTACTGAAAGGATGCATTCCAGTACAGCTTTCGGACTGGTGTATCTCTGCTTCATGATGTGGGAAAATCAGATCAAGTCCGCCACCGTGGATGTCCAGTTGTTCTGAGCAGTATTTCATGGACATAACAGAACATTCAATGTGCCATCCCGGTCTGCCTCTGCCCCAGGGGCTGTCCCATCTGGTTTCATTCTCAGGAGATCTTTTCCAGAGTGCAAAATCAAGCTGGTATCGTTTATCATCCTCAACATCGATCCGACACCCGGAACCTTCCATTAAGCCTTCAACGGTCTGGTGGCTTAATATGCCAATTCTGTCTGCAGACTTTTCAAGGTCATAATATACGTTCCCTTTAGGGGTTGAATAAGCAGCCCCCTTCTCAATAAGCAGGGCAACGGTGTCAATGATGTCCTCTATATGCTCTGTCACTTTGGGACGTGTATCTGGTTCCATTACCCCAAGAGCATGCATATCTTCTTCAAAAGATGCGGTGAACTTCCTTGAAAGTTCAAAGGTATCTTCTCCGCTTTCCTTTGCTCTGTTTATTACCTTGTCATCGACATCAGTGATATTGGATACATAATTTACGTCATATCCCTTGTAGATAAGGTAGCGTCTGATTACATCAAAAGAAACATAACTTCTGGCGTGTCCCAGGTGGCAGTGGTCATACACCGTGGGTCCGCAAACATACATATTCACCTTCTTTCCATGAAGAGGTACAAAATCCTCTGTTTCTCTTGTCAATGTATTGTAAACTCTAAGCGCCACAGTAACACCCTGATAAATAAATATGCCGAGAGAGAGATTCGAACTCCCGAAAAACCGCTCTGCAGGCGGTCACATTAGCCACTCTGTCATCTCGGCATGATAATGGTAGAACAATGCTACTCATTACATCTATTTTACTCTATTTATCTGTTCTCTTTAAATGTCAGGATTTGAGGTAATTATCGATATCATTCCAAAAATCAGTGCTTAATTCATCGTGACTGCAAAAAAACATTTGGAAAAATTTATTTATATAAACACACAATATTTCAGCAATTGAATAAAGTGGTATCAAATGTTCTCTTTAATGCTTTCTATTTTTGCAAAAGGGATGTATGCAGGCTTAATTCACTCATTTAACTAACAGAATGGATACTTCAGGTACAGGAAAATAAAGGACAGGGGTTAGATTGGAAGCAAGTAAACCACGGAAGAATTCGGGTTTCGTGTCCTATATCATTCGTAACCGCATGGCATTTTTTTGTGCATCCGTAACCCTGGTTATATCCCTGCTCATATGGTGGCATGCCTGTGCTATATACCAGGCTGATCTTCTCAATGACCAGCATACGCAGGTAGAGGTGCAGCTGGCACCGTATGGTGATTCTTTATCGAGTATAATAGGTCACAGTACTTCCCATCTGGAAGGCATGGGTTCTTTTGTAGAGGCAAATCCTTCAAAGGAGGAATTGGATGAAAATTTTGAGATATTTGCCTCGGGTATCTATTCCGGTTCATCGGTAATACGGATGATACGATTATTCCCGGTGTCCAATGAATCATATGTGTATCCGCATTCATGCAATGCGGCAGGGTACTGCAGGACCTTTAATAATCTTATGAATGATGAGGATCCTGCCAGAAAGGCTGCTTTGCAGGAGACCATTCGAACAGGCAGAACGGTGGTGTCCGATCCATGTGAACTTCAAGAGGGTGATATGGCAGTAGTTGCAAGAAGAGCCATCTATATAAACGGTTCATTATGGGGGATTGCAGTACTATCCCTTGATTTCCCTTCTATGATTGCGAATTCCGGACTGACCGACATAGGTGATGATTTTGATATATCTTTACAGGGTCTCTCTGGACAAACATTATTTGGTTCTAATGATACGTTACTTCGATCTCCTTCTGTTTATCAGGTCTCACTTCCGGAAGGCAACTGGGAACTGGCTGCTGTTCCCTCTGAAGGCTGGTCGGCATCTATAGAGGGACCGCTGGGTCTGTTCCAAAAAGGCGGATTGATCATTTCCCTTCTTTTGACGCTGCTTGTCTACATTGTCCTTAGCAGGGATATCTTCCTTAAAGCAGAGGTGGAAGAGCGCACCGCCTCTCTTCGTGAATCGGAGGGCAGGTATCGTCAGTTGTTCGACAGTAACTCCGACCCGGTGTTCCTTGTGGCCGAAGATAGCAGGATAATGGATGCGAATACGGTTGCTATGGAGCTTTATGGTTACACCAGAGACGAATTGCTGGAAATGGTTGCCTGTGACCTTTCCGCTCCTTCAATGCGAGATCCCGCCAGTTCACCTATGGAAGATATCCTGAAAAATGGGATGCAGTTCCAGTGGGTGCATATTACCAGAGATGGAAGGGAATTCCCTGTAGACATAAATGCCAGACCTATGGAACTTAACGGGGAAAGATATATCCTTGCAAGTGTGAGGGACATAACCGCAAACAAAGAGGCAGAAGAAGCTATAAGGAAGAGTGAAAAGAAGTATCGTGGCCTTTTTGAGAACAACATAAGTGAAGTCGTGATAACGGAAATGGTTCCTGATGAAAACGGACGTCCAATTGATTATGTATTTTTGGATGTTAACAGTTCATTTGAAAAGAATATAGGATTAAAAGCTGAAGATGTAGTAGGAAAGCGTGTGACTGAAGTATATCCCGGGATTGAAAAAAGGGAAAACACTTTACTGGATCTGCATAGGGAGGTGGCAATTACCGGAATCCCTGTCAGTGTTGAAATATATTCCGAGGAACTAAATGAATACTTTATTGTTAATGCATATAGGCTTGAAGAGAATATCGTTGTCGGTGTGTCCCAGAAGATCACGGAACGTAAGCTGGCTGAGATCGAGGTCAGAAAGCTGAACGCAGAACTCGAGAAACGCGTTGCTGAACGTACATCTGAGCTTGAGAAAGCTAACAAAGAGCTTGAAGCGTTTACTTATTCCGTATCTCATGACCTGCGCGCTCCTTTACGTGCCATAGATGGTTTTTCAAGGATCATATTAGAGGATTATGTGGAACTTTTAGATGATGAAGGAAAGCGTCTACTCAATGTGATAAGGACAAATACACAGAAAATGGACAAGCTAATTACGGACCTTCTGGGTCTTTCCAGGATTGGAAGAAATAAGATGCATTTAACTCCTGTAAACATGAACATAATGGTAAATTCAGTTTACAATGACCTGATGACAAATCAAAACAGCAATAATATTGAATTCAATGTTTCTGATTTGCCGGACAGCTATGCAGACTCATCTCTGATTAAACAAGTATGGATCAATTTGATTTCCAACGCCATCAAATATAGTTCATCACGGGACAAAAGTGTCATAGATGTAGGAGCTTACACTGAAGATGGAATGAATGTTTATTATGTAAAGGATAACGGTGTGGGTTTTGATCCTAAATATTCTCATAAGCTATTTGGTATATTCCAGCGTTTGCATAGCGAGAAAGAATTCCCGGGAACAGGAGTGGGACTTGCCATTGTCCAGCGTATAGCAAAAAGGCATGGCGGAGATGTCTGGGCGGAGAGTGAACTTAATAACGGAGCTACATTTTACTTTTCATTACCTATAAAAGATGGATACGATGTATATGGAGAATGAAGTGGAAATAGTACTGGTAGAGGATAATCCAAATGATATGGAATTAGCTCTCAGGGCATTGAAAAAAAACAATATTGCAAACAACATTATTGCTCTTGAGGACGGGGAACAGGCACTTGATTACCTGTATGGCAGGGGCGAATTTGCAGATCGGAATACGACTGTGAATCCTCGTCTGATATTACTTGACCTGAAACTTCCAAAAATGGATGGTCTGGAAGTTCTGAAAGTAATAAAAAGCGACCCGGAGAAAAAAATGATTCCTGTGGTGATGTTAACTTCATCAAAAGAAGAATGTGATGTTGTTGAATGCTATCGATTAGGAGTTAATAGCTACATTGTAAAACCAGTGGATTTCGATAGTTTTGTGAAGTCGATTCACAAAATTGGTTTTTACTGGTTATTAATGAATGAACATCCTAAACGTTAATGGAACATAAACACATGGAAAAAGAATCAAACCTGAGAATATTGTTTGTAGAAGATGTTCCATCTGATACGGAACTGGCGGAGAGGATACTGCAAAAGGATGGTTTAGTATTCAATTCGAGCAGAGTAGAAACCGCCGATGAATTCCTGAAACAGCTAGTTGAATTCAAACCGGATATAATTATCTCTGATTATAATCTCCCCGGTTTTGATGGGATGCATGCTCTCAAGTTGCTTTTTGAATATGACAAAAGCATTCCGTTCATAATCTTTACCGGTTCCCTTAATGAGGAAACAGCAGTAAGGTGCATGAAAGAAGGTGCAACGGATTATGTTCTCAAGGATCGCATTAAAAGACTGCCTTATTCAGTAAGGGAAGCCCTTCACAAAAAAGATGTCCTTGCGGCTAAAGAAATAGCAGAATGCTCACTTAGGATTAGTGAAGAAAGACTAAAGCTTGCCATGGAAGTGTCCGGTCAGGGTTTCTGGGATTGGGATATGGATACGGACAAAGTATATTTCAGTCCGGGGTGGTATTCTATGTTTGGATACAATCAGGGTGATCTGCCAGAGACATTCGATGCATGGAAATCTATTTTACATCCAGAAGATAGGGATGTTATCCATTCCAGATTACTTGATAATCTGCGGAACAGGGAAATATTCCAGATGGATTTCAGGATATGCTCAAAGAATGGGGAATGGATATGGGTCACAGGTCATGGTAAACCGTTTGGTATAGATGAGAAAAGTGTTCCTCACAGGGCGATTGGTACCTGCATAGATATAACCGACAGAAAACTTGCCGAACAACAGATGTTAAAAGCAAGAATTGCTGCTGAAGAGGCTAACCGGTATAAGAATGAATTGCTGGCCAACACCACTCATGAACTGAAAACTCCTCTGAGTTCAGTTATAGGTTTTTCTGATATATTATTGGAAGAAATGCCAGGCCAATTGAATAACTCGCAGCAACAATATATTTCTATCATCAACCAGAGCGGAAGCAGGTTACTTGAACTGGTCAATAGGATGCTGGATCTGTCCATGATAGAATCAGGCAAGATGGATGTGATTTATGAAAGTTTCAGTCCCGAATATGTTTTGTCTATTGTTCTTAAAAGGACAAGTTCAATGGCTGCTAAAAAGAAAGTTTGCGTAAATTCTGCTGTTGATCCTGTTCTTGAAGAGATTATAGCTGATGCTGATAAGGTTACAGAGATGCTTTATAACCTCGTGGAAAATTCAGTAAAATTCACTCCGGAAGGTGGCAAGATCTCAATATCTGTAACGGGAAACGGTGGAGACGTCTATTTTACAGTTTCAGATACTGGTATTGGAATTGAGAAAAAGGATATGGAAAGGATATTCGAACCTTTTGTACAGTTAGATGGCTCTACAAGTCGTAAACAGGGTGGTGTAGGCCTTGGCCTGATGCTTGTCAGGGAATATGCAAAGATGCATAACGGTGACATCCGTGTGGAAAGTGAATTTGGTAACGGAAGTACCTTCACGCTTAAATTACCCAGAACTCCTGTTAATTTGGGAATCAATACACAAAAATATTAGTTGAAGATTAAGTATTATTCAGTCGAATATGTAATCACACCAGTCAACAGAACCCGGCCTGAATTCCTCTTCAAGGTCCACTGTGTTACCATTTCGAACTCCTCTGATGATATGGATGATACTTTTCAAAGTCTTTTCTGCACTTTCTTTGGTGGTGTCAATTTCAAAGACTTTCTCACACCATTCCACTGATTCTGCAAGGATTATATCCAGAGCCTCAGCTTCGAGGTTCTCTTTTACTTTTTCTTCGGAATAATTCCTTTTTTCAAGTCTTCCTTTTAGCACAGCAGGGTCTGTCCGCAGTACAATAACAATATCGGCAATATGGTGGGAAAGGTGGCTATCAACGATAGTCACAGCATACGATTTGTCCTGAAGCTCCAAAACCCTGTCATAAACTATGTCCATGTCAGCAACAACACAGTCCCTTTCAGCATCCACTTCTGAGTAAAGCTCCTCTTCTTTAATAAGCTCATTAAGGTGGATTACCTGATAGTAAGGCTCCTCTTCAAGCAGTCTGGTCACGGATGTTTTTCCAGTTCCAGGTGTTCCTGTGATACCGATAAGCATAGTTAAGAATAAGTCTTCAAGTGCTTAATCATTGTGATTAAAATTATCAGTTTTCTTAAAGTCTGGAAGGTTCTATCCAGAACTCATGGTTCCTTGCAGAATCTACGGACTTTCGTGCACCAGTCCAGCGTTTTCTCCAGGATGATTCCCATGGTTTTGTTTTCGGGTTAATTCCATATTTTCCCAAATTGATCCTTCCATTTAGTTTTTAGTGTAATTACAGGGAATCCTCTAATAATTCTATAAAATAAGTTGCAGAGGAACTAATCTGTAACTACTATTTGTTTAGTTCTTGTTCTTTTCCTCAGCAATTTTCAGGAAATTCCTGATAATCTTCATTCCTTCCTCGGTAAGTATGGATTCCGGATGGAACTGCAAGCCATATACGGGATATTCCTTGTGTTCAACTGCCATGATTATATCATCATCTGTTTTTGCAGTGACTTTGAGTTCATCTGCCAGTTTCTCAATGGCAAGTGAATGATATCTGCCACCCTTGAACTTATCTTCAAGTCCTTCAAAAAGCGGAGATTCCTCGTGGCTGATTTCAGATGTTTTTCCATGAATCGGGCCACCCTTTGCATGTCCGATGGTTCCGCCGAATGCAGTGTTAATTGCCTGATGTCCGAGACAAACTCCAAGTACAGGTTTATTAGGACCGAATTCCCTGATTACATCAAGACATGAACCAATGTCTTCTGCCTTGTGGGGTGTTCCAGGTCCTGGGGAAATCACGATAGCATCAGGATTAATTTCCTTTACTTCTTCATGGGAAATGGTGTTAGGAACGACCATGGTATCAGGTTCGTATATGGAAACATAGTCCACGAGATTCCAGACAAAGGAATCCTTGTTATTTATGAACAATATTTTCATTGTTTTCCTCCTATGGCCTTTATCATTGCAGCCATTTTCCTTTCGGTTTCATTGTATTCGTAGGTCGGGTCAGAGTCAGCCACAATACCGGCTCCTGCCTGCACATAAGCTGTGTTGTTCTTGATAAGAACGGTTCTTATGACAATGGCAAAGTCTGCGTCACCATTCCATGAATAGTAACCTACTCCTCCACCATAGATGCCTCTGGATTCAGGTTCAAGATCATCTATGATCTCCATTGCCCTTATTTTAGGAGCACCGGAAAGTGTTCCTGCAGGGAATATAGCACGTGTGGCATCGAACTGGTCACACTCATCCCTGAGCTCACCGCTTACTGTACTCTCGATGTGCTGAAGGTGGGAATATTTCACCACGCTCATAAGGTCATCAACCTTAACGGTTCCACCTTTTGAGACCATCCTGACATCATTGCGACCAAGGTCAACAAGCATTACGTGTTCTGCACGTTCTTTCTTGTCGTTCAGCATCTCCTGTGCAAGTTCACTGTCTTCTTCATCATTATTTCCACGTGGGCAGGTTCCTGCTATTGGGTTTGTGATGACTTTCCTGTCAAAGACTGTCATGAGGGTTTCAGGGCTTGCTCCTACAATTCCGATATCCTTGAAGTTGAAGATGTACATGTAAGGGCTTGGATTTATGTTCCTGAGTCTGATGTAGAGTTGCAGAGGTGTCTGCTTCATTTTCACAGTGTACCTGCGGGAAGGCACTACCTGGAAAATATCACCATCAATGATATGCTGTTTTGCAATTCTCACAGCTTCTTCGTAGGCTGCCTGGTCCATATTGGCAACCGGTGCCTCGGTATCTGCTGCGGGAATATCCTCGCTGATACTAATGACTGAAGCCATCTGAAGTGATCTTTCCATAAGTTGAGCTTCAGATACAGCGTGTTCGTAAACATCGTTGAGGTCGCTTGATTCAGTAACGAATGGTGTTATTACTATGTATGTCTCGTTTGTTATGTGATCAAAGACAAAGGTCTTTGACATGATAGCAAAATGCATGTAAGGGACATCTGCATCAGGTTTTTTGTCCCGGTCTAACCATGAATCATAAACAAGGTCGTAGCTGTTATAACCGATAGCTCCTCCGAGGAATGTCTGCCTGTCAAAGCGCTTCTGGTTAAGCATCTGAGTTCCGGTGCTTGTAGGATATATCTTTCTGAAAGCTGCAAGAGCATCGTCACCTTCACTGACCTTCACCCTGACCTTACCGCCAATAAGTGATTCCACATCTCCCATTGCTTTGAGCTTGTTGTAGATGTGCTTTGTAAGCTCGGAGTTCATCTGGCACTCGATGGTAATGTATCTGTCTTTGATAGCTACAACCATCTCAGGTTCGTAGCCTACGAATGAATACCTCGCATGCCTTTTCTCCTTCTCAACGGATTCAAGCAGATAGGAATGTCCTGCATTTTGCAGGGTTGCATAGAGTTGCAACGGGCTACAAATACTATCCACTTTTGTCATGAGCTGCACGATTGCAGGCTTCTGTGAATTTTCAACGAGGGTTTTGAAATCCTCTTTATTAAGATCAAAATCAACCATTGATACACCTTGCTTCTTCTATAAACCTGCATACTTTTGCAGGGTCTTTCTTTCCGTCGGTTTCCACACCGGAAGCGGTATCCACGGCAAAGGGCATTACCTTATTAACCGCGTCTCTTACATTATCAGGTTTCAGTCCTCCAGCAAGTATTACCGGAGCTTCTGTGTTCTCTACTACTTTTCTGCTGATTGACCAGTCGTGCACGAGTCCTGTGCCGCCGCTTGCACCTGCCTTGCCGGAATCAAGGAGTATGCCATCTATCAGGTCACTCTCATAGAGTAAATCTATCTCTGACATCATTTCAGATGGCAGTTCCCTGCATTCTACCGGTACGACAAATGTTCTGATTATCTTCTGGTGTGTGTTGTTACGTATGATCGCTATTTCATCTGCGCTGAGATCGTTATGAAGCTGAACTACATCTGGCCTGACCTTCTCAACTAGTTCCAGTGATTCCTGTCCGCTTGATGGCATTATCACAAGCACGGAGTTCACGAAGAATGGCACTTTCCTGACAAGGTCTGCGGCGGTCTGTGCATCCAGTTTCCTAGGGGTGTTTACAGGAACTTCTGTGATGAAACCCACAGCATCGGCTCCGCAGCTTACTGCCAGTCCAATGTCCTCAGCAGTTTTCATTCCACATATCTTAACTCTGGGCAGATGCTTCATCTATGACTCCCTGAATGTTGTCGTCATCACTGAATTCGATGAGTTTTGCCAGTGCTTTGCCGCTGTCAATTACTTCCTCAACCATAGGGACTGCTTCTTTGATTGAGGCTGCTTTTCCGGCAACATAAAGAGCTGCGGCTGAGTTCATTACAATGATGTCTCTCTTTGGCCCCTTTTCACCCTTCAATATTCTTATGATATCTATTGCATTCTCCTTAGGTGTGCCGCCTGCAATATCCTCAGGAGTTGCTCTGTTGATTCCAAGCTCTTCTGGAGTGAGTGTATAGGTGGTGATGTTTCCATCTTTAAGCTCAGCAACGTATGTTTCTGAGAAATTGGATATCTCATCCATGCCGTCACCGTAGACTACCATTGCCCTGTCAACTCCAAGTTTCTTCATTACCTGAGCAAAAGGCTCGCAGAGGTTCTTGTCAAATACACCTACAAGCTGTACTTTTGCATTTGCAGGGTTTGTGAGTGGTCCTAGTATGTTAAAAACTGTTCTTACTCCCATTTCCTGTCTTATTGGTCCGACCCTTTTCATTGCCGGATGGAAGATTGGTGCGAACATGAATCCGATTCCGTTCTTTTCTATGGATTCGGTTACATCTTCAGGTGCTTTGTCTATTTTTATGCCGAGTTCTCTCAGGACATCGGCACTACCGGAAAGTGAAGTTATGGAGCGGTTACCGTGCTTTGCAACGGCTACGCCGGTTGCTGCGGTAACGATTGCAGAGGCGGTTGAGATGTTGATCGTGTTGCGTTTGTCTCCGCCGGTTCCTACAATATCTACAAGTGCTCCGTCAGCTTCAGGGTTAATTGTATTTGCAGCTTTCTTCATACCGGTTGCAAAACCCGCAATCTCGTCAGTAGTCTCTCCCTTCATTTTTAGGGCAATGAGGAGGCCACCTATCTGTGCGTCTGTGGCCTCTGTGAATATTTTGGTGATTGCGTCCTCTGCTTCTGTAATTGTGAGGTCCTGCTTTTCACTTACTTTCTTGATGTAGTCCTTCATGTTAGCACCTTTCAACGCAATAATGTATATATTTGTACAATATTGATTAAAGATGATTAATTATATTTAAGGGTTGTGGGTTTTGTGGCTTTGTGTAAAAATCCCATTTTGCTTGATTTTATACGCAGAAGCTAAATTTCAAATTTTTCTTTTTTTGCATTTTCATAAGTAGTTAATCTATTATCCTGAAATATCATGCTTCAAAAAATATAGCAGTTTCCAATATATTTTATATATACAGTAATTTTTAAGTAATTTGTATACTTTTGGACAGCAAATCCTGTTTAATTCAAATATTGGTGATAAATAATGAAAATCAGAGTAGTAAGTTCAAAAGAAGAAATCAATAATCTCGGTTCTAATGAAGAAATGATTCATCTTGCATTCAGGCCATCAAACACAGACATATTCAGTCTCATAACAAACTGTCCGAATGTGAAAGCACTTCATATCCCAAGTTCATATATTAAAACAATTTCCAAATCCACTCGAATGTTTTTGGATATGAGGGGTATTGCATTAATTGAAGGCGATGTATGGGGTCACAGGAAAGACATTAACGAGTACTCTGAAGTTTCAGAAAGTGTATATGAGCGCTTCGACCAGTGCAGAGCAGATGGTCTTTCAGATGAAGAAATTGCAGCAAAGATGGAACATGAACTGAATATGAGCACTGATTTAATCAAGTTCCTGCTTAAAAATAAGAAGTAAGAGAAGAGCATTTGATGTATAATTAAATGCCCTTGCTCTTTTCATACAAAATACCAACTTTTGCTTTAATTGTGTAAAACAGCAAAAAAAGACTTCAAACCTGAAAATGCCGGATGGTTTGGGTTTACGGGTAAAAATACTGTTGAATGGAAAAAGCAGAACGAAGAGTAAACACAAACATTAGTTTAATGCCTGCTCTCCGCACAAAGCTCTGCCCTTATCGGTCAATTTGTATGATTTCATATTCATACTTCTGGAAGAAAGTTCAGGGCCTGCGCAGACCCTTGAACAGCCTTTGCAGTCACCTGTACAGTCACATCCTGCCGCATTCTCTATGCAGCATTCGATGTCACCTTTTTTCTCCATAATGTTCAGGAGATCCCTGAACTCATCCTGTCGCATGTTAAGCCTGTCGGCAATAGTGCGGGTGGTGAGATTCTCTCTGGAATCCATCATCTCCGCCAGCCTTCTCAGGAAATACCTGTAACCAACCACCATTATGCTCCCTCCAGGAACACCAGCACTTCATTAGATGAGAAACTGTCCTTCCAGTACAATATACCGATAAGGGAAAGTAATCCCAGGTAGATGCCAGGCCTGAAACTTTCCATTACGCTCCAGCCTTCATAATCATCAGGAACCAGAAATGAATCCAGCAGGTTGCCGCCCATGATCAGTAAGTAGACTGCCATGAATATCAGTGACATCAGTATTCCCACGTAAACAAAAGACACTCCGGCATTAATGCCCTGAAGCATCTCCCTGAGTCCGTTAAGAAATACAGCACCAATTACCAGAAGACAGAACCCACCAAGGATATCTCCCGGTATGAACAATAATCCTGCCATACCCGTATCTATTCCAAGACCCTCTACAATGTGCAGGAGTCCGAAGAAAGCATACAGCACTCCTGCGAGTGCTGCAAATGTTATTTCTTTATTGCCGTAACTTCTTGTCATATCTGTTATCTCTCTTTTGTTTCAGGTTATAATCTCAGGCCAGCAGCCCCATACGTGTACCGCCCTGATATATCACAAACGCAAATCCCCATGCCAGTGAGGTTCCGTAAATAAGCTGGAACAATGTCCATTTCCATGAACCTGTTTCTCTTTTAATTACTCCGATGCAGGCAAAACATGGTACATACAGGAGAGTAAAAACCATGAGTCCAAGTGCTGCAAGAGGTGTCATTGCACCGGCTGCAAGAATGTTTGAGAGACTCTCTTCATCTTCACCGACTCCGTAAAGCACACCCATGGAACCAACTACGATCTCCTTTGCCACAACACCGAAGACCAGTGCCACAGCGATCTTCCAGTCAAATCCGAGTGGTGCTACAAGAGGCTCAAGTACTTGCCCTATCATTCCGATTACGGATTTCGTTGTACCATAAACCTCTTCGGAAGCAAATGTTCCATTGCTTCCGGGAGCAGGGATGGATGCAAGTAACCACACACCGACCACACCGATCAGTATGATCGTACCGGCTTTCTTGAGGTATATCTTTCCTCGCTCCCACATGTGGATCAGACTTCCCTTGAGAGTTGGTAACTTATATGACGGGAGTTCCATGATGAAAGGCGTGTCCTCTCCTTTAAGGATGGTACTGCGCATGAGTTTTGCACTCAGGACCGCAACCATAATTCCAAGAGCATACAATCCGAAGATCACAACTCCTGCGTCTCTGCCGAAGAATGCCCCTGCGAGGAGAATATAAACTGGGAGCCTTGCTCCACAGGAGATGAAAGGAGCTACCAGAATGGTGATGAGCCGATCCCTGCTGTCTTCTATGGTACGGGCTGCCATAATAGCAGGCACATTACACCCAAATCCCATAACAAGCGGTATGAAAGATTTTCCGTGAAGCCCGAACTTGCTCATGACCTTATCCATTATGAACGCAGCTCTGGACATGTAACCGCTGTCTTCCATAAGGGATATCATGAAGAAGAGCAGGAGAATGTTTGGGAGGAATATAATCACTGAACCTACGCCTGCGATCATTCCTTCTCCTACAAGGGATGCCAGCCACGGAACAGAGATTACGTTTGTTGCTGTTTCTGCCAACCATCCGAAGAATATATCGATTATATTCATGAATGGTGTGCCGAAAGTGAAAGTAACTTCAAAAGCAGCCCACATGAGTGACAGGAATATCGGTATTCCTAGGACTTTGTTTGTTACTACCCTATCCACCATGTCCGATCCGCTGAGGTGGGATGTATTGATATTACAGACCTGTCTCAGCATTGTCTGTATGGTCTTGTATCTCTGGTCAGCAACCTTTGCCTCAAGTATCTCGGCATCGGTTTGATTCATTATTTTTTGTATCTCTGAGTAACTATTACTCTCCTTTGCTTTTTTGATTATGTTCTCGTCACCCTCAAGCAATTTTAAACTGAACCATCGTGACGGATAATGTGCAAAGTAAGGGTCACTTTCAAGAACTGCTCTTAGTTTCTCAACATTCTCTTCGATCTGATCGTCATAAGTGAATACATTCTCTGTGACCCTTGTTTTATGTAGTTCATCTATGGCTGCCTCAAGAAGTCCTTCAATTCCGTTACCCTTACTTCCTATTGTGGATACAACCGGAACCTCCAGGAATTCCTGCATTTTTTTCTCATCGATGTTGTCACCTTTTGCAAGGGCAAGGTCGGTCATGTTAAGCGCAATAACTAGCCGGACACCGAGTTCCATTAACTGGGTTGTGAGGTAGAGGTTTCTCTCAAGGTTGGTTGCGTCGATAACCTGTACGACTACATCCGGTTTTTCCTCAATAATGAAGTCACGGGCAATGATCTCGTCAAGCGAGTAAGCTGTAAGGCTGTATGTGCCGGGGAGGTCCACTATCTCCATCATCACATCATTGTACACTCTTTTGCCTATCTTACGTTCCACCGTAACGCCGGGCCAGTTGCCCACATGCTGTTTTGAACCGGTAATTGCATTGAATATGGATGTCTTTCCAACATTCGGGTTCCCGGCAAGGGCAACAGTAATTTTTTCTGTCATTCTACCACCATTGTCGCAATTTGCCTGCTTACTTGAGAACCTCTACAAGAACGGTTTCAGCTTCCCTTTTCCGTAGAGACAGGTTGTAACCTTTCAGTTTGAATTCAACCGGGTCTCCTAAAGGTGCTCTTCTGATTACGTCTACTCTGGTACCGGGTGTAAGTCCCATATCCAGAATCCTTTTTCTGGAGGATTTCTGGCCTGTTACTTTCAGAACCTTCACAGAGGTTTCAGGTTCTATGAAATCCAGTGTTTTTTCATTCATGTTATGACCTTTTGTGTGTTTACTTTTAGTAGGTATGCCTAACATGGTTAATTTAGTATATACTATTTTTGGTTGGCTTTTTTTAATTGCTACTACTACTTGCCATTGTGGGATATAACTTAATTGACAATAATAACGTGGTTTGATGGTTGCGTTTTTTGAACAGCAGAGCTACCCAATTACCAAAAAGATGCATAAAAAACAAAATCTAGTTAAAAAAAGAATCAGAAAAGTTGAAGACCATTACTGGCCTTCGATAAGTTCGTATATCTTGTCCATGTCAAGGCAGCTTTCAACTACCCTGGCAAGTTCCTCATAAGCCTCATCTTCTGTGGTCACAGTTTCAGGGTGATATTCCACACCTTTCTTTTCAGTAAGGTAAATCATGAGGGCATGGCGAATGTTCTCGTTCTCAAAGAGTCCATGAAGGTATGTGCCCACTACAGTTCCGCTTTCATCGATGCTGCCGTCATCTCCGAAAACTGTCCTTGGTGTCTTTGTTGCACCCATATGGATCTCGTATCCCCATATTTCATCACCTTTTATGTGATTGAATATGGGCCCATCGGCAACAATTTCTTTCTTGACCTGGACTGTTCTCTTTTTGTATTCTCCGAATGATGTTTCAGTTTCCAGAAGTCCAAGACCTGCGTAATCCGCCTCAACTCCGTTTTCCACACCTGAATCGTGGATAACTTTTCCAAGCATCTGGTAGCCGCCGCAAATTCCAAAGATAGCTGCTTTGTCTTTGAGGTTCTTAATCTGTACATCCATGCCACTTGACTGGAGGTCAAGAAGGTCGCTTACTGTATTCTTTGTACCGGGGATGATTACGCAATCAGGGTTGCCCAGATTCTCATCAAGGTCTACATATCTGACATTTGCTATTCTCTCAAGTGGTTCAAAATCAGTGAAATTTGATATCCGTGGCAGGCGGATTACTGCGATGTCGATGTCATTGATCTCTTCGTTCTCTTCGCGTCCTTTTTTCTTTTTCCTGATTGCCATGGAGTCTTCAGATGGGATTTTGAGTTTGTAATAGGGAAGCACTCCAAGAACCGGAACTCCTGTGAGATCCTCAAGCTGTTTCAGGCCGGGTTCAAGAATTGCAGGGTCACCTCTGAATTTGTTGATGACAAAACCTTTGAGGTTCTTAGCGACATCTTCAGGCAGTAATTCCTTTGTACCGTAAAGGCTTGCAAATACTCCACCTGATTCGATATCTCCTACAAGGATAATAGGTGCTTGTGTTATGCGTGCGGTCCCCACATTGACGATGTCGCGGTCGTAGAGGTTAATCTCTGCGGCTCCTCCTGCTCCTTCCATAACAATGAGATCATATTCGGATTCAAGTCTATCAAGGGCGCCTCTGAGTACATCGTGCATTTCCTCAATTGAATCATAGTAATTTCCGGCAGATTTGTCTGCATATGGTTCCCCAAGCACGATGACCTGTGATGTCCTGTCTCCTTTTGGTTTTAAAAGCACCGGATTCATGTCTGCTGTGGGATCGACTCCGGCAGCTTTGGCCTGGATAGCTTGGGCAATTCCAATTTCCTTTCCATCTTTTGTTATCCATGAATTCAAGCTCATGTTCTGAGCCTTAAATGGTGCAACCTTGTATTTTCTGGACAGTATCCTGCACAGGCCAGTGACCATTATGCTTTTGCCGACATCTGATGCAGTGCCGAGTACCAGTAATTTCTTTGCATTTCTTTTGTTTTCCATTGCAACTGCCCTCTTACTCTTTTTGTTTTTTCCTACTATTTCGTAATAATGCAACAATTTTATGAAGGGCAACTTATATCTACTTAACTCCAGTTTATCTTAGTTAGGTGGAATATGACTGAACTTTTGCATGTAAGTGGCGGCCCTACAAAACCCGAAATTATCGCAGTTTCTTTATCAAAACTTGATTTGGCAGACGGTTGCAGATTTTTTGATATTGGTTGCGGGACTGGAGCCGTGTCAATAGAAGCTTCAAAAATGGTACGTGACATCAGTATATGCGCTATTGATGCAAGGGAAGAAGCCATTAGTGTGACGAAGAAAAATTTCGAAGCATTTAAGATTAACAATGCACAAGTGTTTTCCGGTGAATCATCAGAAATCCTTGAAAAACAGGAAGTTGGTTCTATAGATTGTGCATTCATTGGTGGCACAAAGAATATTTCCCGTGTGCTTGAAGTGCTTGCTGAGAAAAAGGCAAAAAGCATTGTATTAAATGCAGTCAGAATTGAGACTGTCGTAAATGTAATAAACAAGATGAAAGAACTTGACTTATTCGAAGAGGCACTGCATATAATTGTGTCTCGCAGCGCGCCAATCACTGGCGAAACTATGTTCAAGCCGGAGAATCCGATATACATCATTGTCGGTAAGTCCGGTAAAAACTGACGTTAACTTATGCATCAACTTACTTAATTTATGTTTATTTAATGGTGATATAAAATGCTTGTAGGAGTAGGACTTGGCCCTGGTGACCCAGGGCTTCTCACATTGAAAGCTGTTGAAAGCCTGAAAAATGCATATAAGGTATACGTTCCAGGGCCTATGGCTGCGGATCTGGTGGCACCTCATGCAGAATCAGAAATTCTTGATTTCCCGATGCTGACTGATTATGATGTTCTCAATGATATCTGGAAAGAGAATGCTGATAGGATTGCTGAGGAATCAAAGGACAATCTTGTTGTCTTTGGCCTTATCGGTGATCCGAATTTCTTCTCAACGTTCACTCACTTAAAGCGTGTGATGAACAAGTTCTATCCTGATGTTGAGACATCAACTATTCCCGGTATCAGCTCGATAACCTCGTTTGCTGCGCAGGCATGCACAGAGGTCGATTCCTCCTTTGAGGTAACTGATGGGTCAGAAAGCAAGTACAGGATAAGGCTCAAGGCCAGTAATCCACTTGATATCATTGAATCCTATGAAAGGGAAGGTTTTAACAAATTCATATTATGTGAGCGCCTTTTCAGTGATAAGCAGGTCATAATCACAGAAAGGGATAAGATCCCTGAAAAAAGCAGCTATTTCAGTATAGTCTTCGCACAAAAGGAAGAATGATCACAGGGTGAATCCAATGACAGATAAGAAAGTATATTTCGTAGGGTCCGGTCCGGGAAATGCAAAATACATCACCGTAATGGGTAAGGAGCTTCTTGAAGGGGCTGACCTTGTAATCTATGCAGGTTCCCTTGTAAATCCTGAAGTTGTCAATTACTGTAAAGGTGAAAAGATTGACAGTTACGGACTTACCCTTGATGAGACTAACAAACTTATAGTTGACAATCTCGAAGCAGGTAAGAAGGTCGTAAGGTTACACAGCGGTGACCCATCACTTTACGGTTCAATCGTAGAACAGATGGAAGAACTTAAGAAGTTCGATGTAGAGGTTGAGATTGTCCCTGGTGTATCTTCTGTGTTTGCAACAGCAGCAGCACTGAAGACCCAGCTTACACTAAATGAGGTTTCAGAAACCCTTATTATCACACGTCCTGCAGGTAAGACACTTGAGAAGGACCAGATTACAGAGCTTTCAAGACATGGCGCAACCATGGCTGTGTTTTTGGGAACCCAGAAGATCGAGCAGATTATGGAGAAGGTCGAGTATCCAGATGACACTCCTGTGGCAGTTGTCTTCCACGCATCATGGCCTGACCAGAAGATCATTAAGGGCACTGTTGCAGACATTGCCAGCAAGGTCAAGGAAGCAGGCATCAAGCGCTCCGCAATGATCCTTATCGGTGGAGTTGTAGAGCCTGTGGAATATGGTAACTTCGGGAGGTCTTACTTATACGGAGTGGCACAAGAACCGCTGTCATAACCTTTGAGAGAAATCTTGAGGTTGCAGAGCGACTGGCAGAACATCTGGATGCAGACATCCTGATGTTCGATAAAACCATCTTCAAAAAGGCATTTGAAGAATACGATGTCATTGTGGCAGTGTTTGCCACCGGCATTGTTGTCCGTGAGATTGCACCGCTTATTGAGGATAAGTGGAAGGATCCTGCAGTTATTGTAGTGGATTCCAACATGAATTTCGCAATCCCTCTGCTTGGAGGTCATCACGGAGGCAACGAGGTTGTCAGGAAGATTGCAGAGATTGGTCCTGTTCCGGTTGTAACTACAGCTACTGAAGTTCACAACAGGAACTCAGTGGAAGGAATTGCCAAGTCACTTGGATGTGATATTGTCAATAAGCCGTCGACTGTTCAGGTAAACTGCGCTCTGCTTGATGAGGACGTTGAAGTCCTTGAAATCAAAGGTCCGAAGATCGTCATAGTCGGGGACGATGTTTCTGTCTTGAAAAGAGAAGAAAAGGCTGAGGACAAATGATCATAGGTATGGGCGCCCGAAGGGGCATTGACAGTCAGGAAGCTATCGATGCGATAAATAATGCGCTTGCGGAGGTAGGCAGAAGTATCGATGATGTGGAAGGGCTGGCATCAGCTAAATTAAAAGAGAACGAGACAGGTCTGCACGAGGCAGCGAAGTTTTTCGGGCTCACAATAACATTCATAGATCATGATGAATTGAATAACTATGATGCGCCGTCGGCTTCGCAGGCAAAACGCTTCGGGCTTACAGGTGTGGCAGAGCCTGCCGCACTGGCGTTGTCGGAAAAAAAGGAATTGATACTAAGGAAGAAGGTATATGGAAGGGTCACAATCGCAATCGCAGAGTAAAGGTAAACTCTACATCATCGGTATAGGTCCGGGTTCGGTCGAACAGCTGACAGTGAAGGCAAGAGATGTAATTATGACATCAGATTACATTGTCGGAAATGGTACCTATCTTGACCAGATGGCAAGCCTGCTGGACAAACAGGAGATAGTCCGTAGTGCCATGGGAAAGGAAGTTGACCGCTCACGCAAGGCAGTGGAGCTTGCACAGGACAAGGTTGTTTCCATGATAAGCGGTGGAGATGCCAACGTTTATGGTATGGCAGGTCTTGTTCTTGAAGTTGCAGAACATGCAGGTCTTGATGTTGAGGTAGAGGTTCTGCCTGGTGTAACTGCAATCACAGCAGCAGCAAGTGTCGTTGGAGCACCTATTGTCAATGATATGTGTACCGTAAGTCTCAGTGACCTTCTGACACCATGGGAAGTCATCGAGAAGAGACTTGAGGCAGCATCATCAGCAGACTTTGTAATGTCACTCTACAACCCAAAGAGCCGCCAGCGCAAATCCAATTTCTCAAGAGCAATTGAGATTATCAGAAAGCACAAGGAAGATTCAGTACCTGTAGCTCTTGTAAAGAATGCTCTGAGGGAAGCTGATCAGGATTATGTTGTTACAACCCTTGGCGAGGTAATGGACTACAACGACTGGGTTGACATGAGCACTACCATCCTTATCACAACGAATGATTCCCGCATATGGGATTCACCATATGGCAAGAGGATAATCACTCCAAGGGGGTATCATCGGAAATATGACTACTGAGCCCAAAAAGACCGACACAAGCATTGAAGAGCTTGTGGAGATGACAACTGAGATCGACCCTGATCTCGTTGCTATCTGCAATGACCTTGGTTCACAGACTGATGAGGCCAAGGCAATCTACATGACAAGCCGTAACATTGCCCGCAAACTTGTGGGTGATGAAACTCCTGAGGATCGTGTGAAACAGCGCTGTGTAACCTCAACGGGTGACCCGGCAGTAGCAGACCTCATGCGTTTTGTCAATGATCCTATTCCAGCAGGTGTTGAGGCAATTAGAAAAGGTGCTCCTATTCTTGTTGATATCAATATGGTCAAGTCAGGAATAACCAAGAGAGGCCACAACTGTGAGATTATCTGTGTACTTGACAAGGATGAGGATGCAGAACTTGCCAAAAAATATGGTATTACAAGAACTGCAGCAGGATTCCTGAAATGCAAGGACATACTTGAAGGTTCAATTGTCGCAATAGGCAATGCACCATCTGCCGCGTTTGCAGTATGCAGGATGATAGAACACGGCATCAAGCCAGCTATCATTGTAGGCACACCTGTAGGTTTTGTCAACGCTGCAGAATCAAAAGAAGTTGTCAGAGGCGCACCGGTTCCATCAATTACATGTGTAGGCACACGTGGCGGAACGCCAATGGCAGTTGCCTGTATCAATGAACTTGTTACAATAGCAAATGAAGATTAATGTGTTCTTGAATGAACACATTAACTAATTCTTGTTCTTTCAATATTTATGTCAGAAAAGCCCTTAAGTGGTTAGTGTAAACCATCCACAGTCCTGCAATAATAAGCACAATGCCTGCTCCTTTTTTGAGCTCAATGTCATATTCAGCTATCTTGCCGAGCCTGTCACCGGATAGTTTTGCGGAATAGGCGATAATCAGCATTGGGATTGCAAAACCCATTGCATATATGAACAGAAGTCCTGCACCATAAAGCACGTTTCCTTCAAGTGCCACAAGGGTGAGTATTGATGCCAGTATGGGCCCAACGCATGGAATCCATATAATTCCAAGGGATGCACCGATAACAAGTCCTCCGATAAGTCCTTTCCCTTCTGCATGGATTTTTCCTGTATATTGTGACAGGGATGCAAAAACATCTTTTTGCATGAGCATTGATATGCCCATGAAAATTATGATGAGTTCAGCAATTATCTTGAGTTCATTGAGATATGGTAAAATATATTCTCCAAATGCAGATGCTGCAATGCCCATTACAGTAAATGAAAATGTAAGTCCCACAATTATTGAAAGAGGGCGAAGTTTGCTATTTCCTGTTGAGTATGCAAGCACGATGGGAAGCAGTGGCAATACGCAGGGGGAGAGCACGCTCACGATACCTGCTAAAAAAGATGCCAGTGGAGTTAGTGTGCTTGCATCGACCATTTAATCAGCTGATTTCCTGTATTCAATTGCGTTATCAAGCAATTCTGTAAACTTGTTTTTAGTGGTCAGACCGATGTATCTTGCATAATTCCTGTCTGTTGTAACCTGGCCATCTGTTCCCATGTAAACGTAGCCATCCTCATTGTTTTCAACGATGACAAACGAGTCTGGGATAGAATATATATTAAAACTGGCAGCAAGTGCGCTTGCCCTGTCTGAGTTAAGATATACTACAGATGCTTTGCCTTCATATTCCAGTGATATCTCTGCCATAATAGGTTTTTGTGAGCTGCAGGCAGGACACCAGTCTGCTCCAATTTCAATAAGGACTGGCCCCTGTGATACTAAGGTGTTAAGTTCTTGTGCGCTTGTAATCTCTATTATCGCACTGTTCTCCATTGCTTCCTTATTGTCGCCTGTCATTCCTGCGACTATAAATAAGACTGAAATTACAACAATTACTGGCAGGACTAATTTATTCATGATATCACCTTTTGTCTGGTTTATATTTAAACTATAATGATTTATACTTTTGTGTAGGGATATGGCAATAGCACACAAAACCATGTTTCAAAAAAAGAAAGTATCATTGCTTTGAATTAGCAAGAACTTTCCACTTAATAAGAATTCCATCTTCCATTTTATCAGCATCAATAAGCTCGAGTTTCTGTATCTCTTTCTCGCTAAAACCTTCACCATCCGTAAAGGTAGGTGCGGTCTTTCCGCCAATTATCAGGTTTCCAAGAAAAGTGTATATCTCATCAACAAGCCCGTTTGATATCATTCCCCAGTTGAGTGTTGCACCGCCTTCAACCATCAGGCGGTCAATTCCCTGGGTTTTGAGCTCTGACATTGCTTGTTTAAGGTCTACGCTATCTTTTCCTGCAACAACAATTGTTGCCTGCTTTTTCAGAAGTGCTACTTTATCTGCTGGAGCGGATTCTGAAATCAATATGATACGTTTTCCTTCGCCTTTTTTAAATATGTCAGCATCAACAGGTGTCCTTGCTTTGCTGTCAACAACAACCCTTGCAGGATTCTCATCCTTACCTGCTGCAATCCTTTCTTCTTTGAGTTCAGCAGATTTCACTGTCAGACTTGGATCATCGGCGAGTACTGTTCCAATGCCCACCATCACAGCATCAGATCCTGCACGCAACTTATCCATGCGGTTGAAATCGATCTGGCCTGAAATCCTTACTTGCTTTCTTTCTTTTGTGGAAATCTTGCCGTCGGCAGACATTGCCGAATTTATAAATGTAAATGGGCGTTCCATTGGAATCACTATTAAAAAAAGATTATCTGGGTATTGCTACCCATAAAATAATTAGTTTTCAACGATAGCTTTCATGAGGTAGCGGTCACGCAGAAGTCCCAGGAATTTCTGGTTTGCATTGACGACTGGAATCTGATCAATCTTGTTCCTCTTCATCTTCAATGCACATTCGCTGACACCTGATATGTATGCAGCTTTTACAAGGTCACTGACCATTACTTCCTTTACTGGTATGTCAGGTACTTTAACTCTTGAAACGCTGTAGTAAATACTCATAGTGTCTCTCATGGATTCCCATGTCCATTCATCGTCATCTGATCCTGCGGACATGTCTGACATCTCAACGGAATCCTCTATGACACTTGCACTTATGACATCACGATCAGTGAGAATACCTACGACTTCAAGGTTGTTGTCTATTACAGGAGCAGCCTTTGCTTTTGCAAGTTCCATTACTCTTGCAGCAACATTTAGAGGCGTGTCAGTCCAGATTGGGACAACAGTTGTGTTCATGAATTGTCCAACATGATCAGTTAAGTTGAGTTCTGCAATGGATGCAACAATGTCAGCAACAGATATGATACCTACAAGTTTTTCATCCTTTACAACAGGAAGTCTTCTGATATTGTGTTCCAGAAGTATCTTTGCAGCATCAACAATACTTTTGTCAGGATCTATTGTTATTGGGTTGCGGGTCATTAAAAGCGCAAGCTGTTCTTCTTCCGGATTTCTCAAAAGGTTAGCTCTGCTCACAACACCTACAATCTTTCCATCTTTTAATACTGGTACACCAGATACTCTTTTCTCTTTGAGCAAGGTATGAACTTCATCTCTTGATCCCGGAAGGGTTGCATATGCAACTTCTGTTCTCATTATACTGGAGACTTTGATGTTTTTTGGCATGGTGAAACTCCTTACTTTTCCTCTTCAGAGTCACCTCGTACTACAAGTACAGGTACTTTTGAGTTTCTTGTTACCTTTTCGGCCACACTTCCAAGCAGGAATCTATCAATTCCTGTTTTTCCGAGAGTTCCCATTACTATGAGGTCAATATTGTTATTGTCGGCAAACTCGATGATCTCATGACTTGGATTGCCTTCCAGAACAACGGATTCAAAGGTGATGCCTTCTTTCTTTGCCAATTCTTCAACTGTATCAGTAGCTCCGTTTGCTTCTTTTTCCAGAAGTTCATACATCATTTCCCAACCGGCATCCATGGGTATTGATGTAAAAGCCGCAGTATCAACAACATATCCTGCATATAGTTTAGCACCACTCATTTTAGCAAGTTCTATGCCGTGAATAACAGCTTTTTCATTTTGTTTGGATCCATCGGTTGCAATAAATATATTTTTATACAGAGTACTTGTCATTGTCCCTCTCCTTAGTAACTATATCCCTGTTTAAATTATTACAGATAGTATGTCATCAGGTCGCGCTCTTCTTACAATCCCGCTGATTACTTCCCTTGTGCCAGCAAGATTGCTCGAATTACCGTTAATGATCATTATTTTGGCTTTATTTCCTTCCAGAATAGAACCGGTGTTCTCAAGCCCTAATATTGTTGCTCCCATAAGCGTACACATCATAAATACTTGTCTGTCCTCTATGCCAAAAATTTTAGATAAAATCTCCATCTCAGAGAACATGTTTACCGAATTAAGCATTACATTATCGGTTCCGACTGCCACTTTAATGCCTTCGTCCAGCATTTTTGCAATAGGTGCCATTCCAACACCAGTGATAAAATTAGATCGCGGACAAACTACTATGGGTATGCTTTCCTCTGCAACCTTTTTTAGGTCAGACAGTTCTGCATGTGTCAAGTGGATCAATATATCAGGATCAAGTGATAATGCCTTGTCAATGTCACTTTTGTCATTCTCTCCGGAATGTATCGCAAATGTTGCACCATATTTTTTTGTTTTCTCTCTTGCAGTCTCAAGTACGCTCATATCCACATCATTAGCGCCACTCATTCCAAGTCCATCGGCATTTACCAGAATCTCATCCAATTCAGCACAGAGTTTGTCCGTATCTCCTGTTTGCAGTGGCCTGGCAAATATTCTTTCTTCTATTTCTGATGAACTAAGGGCTTCTTTGAGAACACTGATCCCATTAACTCCACCTTCTCTGAAATCTGCAAAAGCGCAGGTACCTGTGTAATTCATGTCACTGATCGAGCTTTTCATGGCCTCAATCATTTCATCACGTGGAGTGCTGTTCAGTATGCGATGTTTTAGACCTTCAGGTGGTTTAACAAGCTGGTCCAGATCTCTTTTGACATAGTGTCCAACGGTTTCACCAAGAACAGGGTCCTTGCAGACAGAATCACCTATATGGGTGTGTGCATTTACAAAACAGGGAGCAATGATTATTTGTGAATCATTTTTTTTCTCATGCACTTCCTTAATGATGCCGTCCTCTACTACAATATAACCTTCAATGACCTCTGCTTCAGGTCCGTATATTATTTTCCCGGATATTGTCTGTTCCCATGACATGAACATTCATTAATTGCTTTAATCCTTTATAAGCACTTATCAAGTATATGTTTCCAGTTTACCTTTTAGGCTTTTTTTAGACGCTATATTTATATGTCTCTCCTGTAGTAGGTAAACATGCGTATTGTTAGGTCCTTGCATGAGAGCATGGCAGAGCCTATCTGTGATTGTACAGACAACCTCAATACGCTACATTGGATAGTGCGATAAAGCCTGTCACGAGGGAAACTGGGAAGGACAGCGGAAATTCCAATAGGATGATCTCCCGGAGTTAGTGCGTCAGACGACAGCATTATCCTTCTTTTCATACAATCATTTGTTTTGTTCGTTCGATGTTATCTGGAATATGGAAAATTGGTACAATGACTTTTGAGGATGCATTAAAAGAAGTAGATTCCGGGGTTATTATTGATATTGAGGTAACACCCGGCTCAAAGGTTCTCTGTGTGCCAAGCGGTTATAATCTATGGAGAAAACGTATCGAGGTACGTTTATCTCAGAATGCTCAGAAAGGCAAGGCCAATGAGCAACTGGTTTCTGCTCTTGCAGACTTGTTTGGATTGCGTAGTTCTGATGTATCTTTTGTAAATGGGATGCATAACTCCAAAAAATCTCTTCTTTTGCAGAATGCTGATTATTTCCATATCATAACAGTTCTTAGAGAAAAACTGCCTGATGATGTTGTTTAATATTGTCGTTTCTGTCATATTTTTGCCTATCTTAATACTTTCACCTCGCTTGCCTTCTCTTAATATATGCAGAAGACAATCTAGTATCTGAGGTGAAATACATGGATGAATATTTCGAAAACCTGGTAGATAGAGCATACTACTATGAACAGTTTGATCAATTCGTTCGCTATTACAAGTAAATTAATCAAATCCTGTCGCAACGATTCCCTCCCAATCCCAAAATGTTTGCTTTTGATTGCGACAGGTATTACTTGTAATAGTATCTCTTTTTAAAATCAATTTTGTTTCATGCATTGAAAGGTTATTCTTTAATCAAATGAAATGCAATTCACGTTCATAATTGACCAATAAACGTGACCTTCTTATTCAGGATAATTGTCATGCGACCACGAAAACCCGGCTCAAAAAGATATTTGAAAGCTCCTTTGATCGTATATGAAAAAAGGATGGAACTAATGGACAAATTACTTGGTGAGTTGCAAGATTTTGTGGACCAGGGTTCAATTATTGTCGTGGAAGGAAAAAGGGATGTAATTGCATTAAAGTCTCTTGGTATTCATGGCGATTTCCGGCTGGCTACGCATCATTCTCTTGTCAATTTCTGCGAGGATCTTAAAAAGACCGGGAAGCAAATAGTGATTCTTACTGACTGGGATCGTAGAGGCAACATACTTGTTGATAAACTTGTAGGGAATTTACATTCACTTGGGGTAAATCCGGATACGAGAATTAGAGAACTTATCATTTCCCTTGTACAAAAAGACATAAAAGATATCGAAAGCCTGCCGGGTTACGTTGAAAAACTAAAACAGATAACCAAAGGTACGGATGAAACCGATTATTTTTAATTACAGTACACTTTTTTAGTGGTGTTGGGGTTCAAAACTACGCTCAAATTCCGGATATAGTTCAGATTTGTCCATTAGCTCGTCATAAACATCATGTCTTGGACTAACTATAACTACATGGGCAGGAGGATGTATCTTCCTTAATTTACTGATTGCAGCACCTGCATTATTATCAAGTTCTACAAGTGCAGCAGAATTGCATCTGGCTTTAAGTGTTACTCCTGCAACACTAACCAGAAGATTATCCGCATAAACAGGTTCTATTCTTTTCGGTTTTGACACAAACTTCATTCTTCCGTAATGCTCGAGATCATGTAATGCAACATTGACTTTGTCGGCATTGTCACCCCTGATTACAGCAAAAGATTTAACTCCAATCCCCATTCCAGAAAACCCCCATGTGTAATTTTTTCATATGTATATCTCGTGGTTTACGTGTTTTAGGCTCCCGCACCTAATGCCTGGATTTCCTAGTATAGGTATAATCTTAACTTTTTACAGTAATAAACCTTTCCATTCTAGGAAATACAGAACTAAAATGATATTACACATTAATATTTTCGAGGTGTATATTATTTTCCAAGTTCTTTGGAACGTTTTGAGGATTCAATAACAGCCTGCATGAAGGCAGATCTGATTCCGTATTCTTCAAGAACTTTAATTCCTCTGATGGTTGTTCCTGCAGGAGATGTAACCATATCCTTCAGTTCACCCGGATGAGTTTCAGTTTCAAGTGCCATTTTTGCAGCACCAAGGATGGTCTGGGCTGCAAGTACGAGTGCACTCTTCCTGTCAAGTCCTTCATACACCGCGCCATCTGCCATTGCTTCAATAACCGGGAAGATATATGCAGGTCCGCTACCGGAGAGTCCTGTTACTGCATCCATGAGGTTCTCAGTAACCTGAATGGCACTTCCAACTGCACCAAATATCTCCAGAGCATCCTCTGCATCTTCTTTTGATGCATTGCTTCCCTGGGTTATAGCAGAAGCAGCTTCAGCAACAGTTGCTGCAATGTTTGGCATAACTCTTATGACTCTGGTTCCATCATTGAATTCGCTTTCAATATCTGCAATTTTGACACCGGCTGCAATGGAAATTACTAGTTTGTCAGAATCGATGTCATCTTTTATACCCGCAATAACCTTCTTGATAATCTGTGGTTTTATTGCAAGTACAATAATGTCTGAATTATTTACAGTATCTATATTGTCTGTAGATACGTTAATCCCTACATTCTGTTTAAGTTCATCAAGGGATGGCTCGTAGAGATCACTTGCATATACGTTGGATGGGGAAAAAAGACCTGCATTGCATATTCCTTTAATTAATGCACTGCCCATTTTTCCGGTTCCGATAAATCCGAGTTTTTTACCTTCAAGGCTCATTTTATCACTCTGGTAATTTCAATAATTTATTTTCTCTTGATGGTCACTATGTCCCCAAGAGTTGTTCCACGGTTAAGTCTTTCACCACTCCAATCATTATCTCCGGTTCTTTCCGTGAGCTTGATATCGAGTGCTTTCTCTATCTTCTGACGAACATCGTCCTCAGGTACGATCTCTTCACGTTCTATCTTTTTGATAAGTGTTGCCTTTTCCTTTATCTTGGAAGCAAGCTGGTCATGTGACCACTTTTTTCTCTCTCTTGCTTCTTTTATTGCATGTCCGTATTCATCTACAAGTTCGTCAACAATCATTCCAGAGGCTTTCCTTTTTGGTCTGCTGCTTCCTGTTGCAGAAGCTGGCCTACGGCTTACAGGTGCAATTTTCTTGGACACTGGACTGCGCTTTCCTGCTGCAGTTCCATATTGTGAACATCTTCCACATACTGTAAGTTCACTACCGTCAATATTAACTTTAAAAGAACCGCCTCTGATCTCGGCGCCACATATTTCACACTGCATAGATCTTCAACTCATAAAGTGTCTACTATCATCTTTACGAAAGGGCTATATACCGTTCGCACTTAAATAGTATTCGGAGGCACATGAGCGAGACCAGCGACAGTGACTTTGAGCATAGCAGGTATGATTTTACCGCTGTGAACAAAGCCGACTATGACTATGTCGGTACAGATAATGAGGAAGATTTTTCCAAATATCTGTTAGACCGAATGAGACAGTTAGAGTCCAGGAATACTCTCCTGAAGGAACAATGCGACCAGATCGAGTCGGAAAAACGTTTTGTTGAGAGCCAGAAACTCAAATACGAACGTGAGGTGCGCAGACTGCAGGCGGAAGTTGATCGTCTGAAAACGGTTCCTCTTGTAGTGGCAACTATAATGGATGTCATTTCTGAGGAAAAAGTGCTTGTCAGAAGTTCCACTGGACCGCAATTCATGGTCAATGTATCCCAGTACCTGAGTGAAGAATCTTTAGTTCCGGGTGCAAAAGTTGCATTGAACCAGCAGACACTTGCGATCGTGGAAGTAATCCCGACAAGCGAAGACCCTGCAGTTTCAGCAATGGAGGTAATAGAGTCACAGGATGTGGACTACGAAGATATAGGTGGACTTGATTCTCAGATACAGGAACTTATAGAATCTGTGGAATTACCACTGACAAAACCGGAATCTTTTGAGCGTATAGGTATCACTCCACCAAAAGGTGTTCTCCTGTACGGTGAGCCCGGTACCGGAAAGACATTACTGGCAAAAGCCGTTGCACACAGGACCGAAGCTACTTACATCAGGGTGGTAGGTTCCGAACTGATACAGAAATACATTGGTGACGGTTCAAAACTTGTCAGGGAACTCTTCGAAATGGCAAGGAAAAAATCTCCGAGTATCATCTTCATTGATGAACTGGATGCAATTGCTTCAAGACGTCTTAATGATACTAACGGCGCAGACCGTGAAGTCCAGAGGACACTCATGCAGTTGCTTGCGGAAATGGATGGTTTTGATAACAGGGGTGATGTGAGAATTATTGCAGCCACTAACAGGCTTGATGTTCTTGACCCTGCAATTCTAAGACCAGGAAGGTTTGACAGGATAGTCAATGTACCAATGCCGGATGAAGAAGCACGTGCGAATATATTTAAGATTCACACTCGTTTCATGTCTGTTGCAGATGACCTTGACTACAGAAAACTCGCAAAACTGACCGAGAATGCAAGCGGTGCAGATCTGAATGCCATTGCCATGGAAGCAGGTATGCTTGCTGTAAGGCTTGACAAAGAAACGATCACAATGGCTGATTTCCTTGAGTCTGTACAGAAGGTAATGTCAAAGAAAGAAACTAAAGAGGAAGTTCTTCCGGAAGGAATGTTCATCTAACATTCCTGCTGGTAAGTTACTTCACTACCTTTTTTCATATTATTTTTTGTGAATAGCGTACACCGTAATTTTCACATTAAAGACGAGATCCGTATACTGGGCATAGATGATTCTGCGCTTATCAGCAATAAGATCATTATAGTCGGAGCCTTCTTTCGCGGTGGAAAATGGCTTGATGGTGTACTTCGCTCAGAGATTACCAGAGATGGCCTGGACGCAACAGATAGCATAGTTTCAATGGTGAACAACAGTAAACATTTGACTCAGATTCGTGCCATAATGCTAGATGGTGTCACTTACGGCGGTTTTAATCCGGTTGATATTGTTGATCTATATGAAAAAACCAATGTTCCGGTAATCGTCCTGATGCGAGACCTTCCGGATTTTTTAAGCATAGAAAAGGCTCTTTCATTTTTGCCAGAATCTGAAACAAGGATGGAAATTATAAGAAAAGCCGGAAAGATCAGTAGTGTGATAACAAAAGATGATAACAATCCTGTTTTCTTCCAATGTTGCGGGCTGGATTATGAAATAGCCGCAAAAATAATAAAAATGACATCAACAAGGAGCAATATCCCTGAGCCACTTAGAGTTGCTCATTTGATTGCTACGGGGATTGTCCTTGGTGAATCAAGAGGAAAGGCGTGATCCTGCTCATAAAAGCAAGCCTATTCCTCTAATTTGAATCTTACTTTGCCTTGTTGACCAGATCAACACCCTCGTTCATAAGGGCATCTGCTCTTTCTTTTGTCTTAGATTCAGCAAATATTCTGATTATTGGCTCGGTTCCAGAAGGTCTTATAAGCACCCATCCGTCATCATACCAGACTTTAACTCCGTCTGTGATGTCAACTTCATTGTCTTCTGCAAGGACTTCTTTCTTGACTTTCTCCATAGTTGCAGTTGAGTCCTCGATCCTTATCTTTGTCTTTGAGTTAAAGTATTCAGGTACGCTCCGGGCGAGTTCTGAAAGTTTCTGCCCGTTTGCAATAATTTCAAGGAATTTGGCACATGCCATGGCTCCGTCACGACAATACTGATGTTCCGGGAAAATAAGCCCTCCATTGCCTTCGCCTCCGAAGACTGCATCAATTTCCATCATCTTACGTGCTACATTAATGGAACCCACGGCTGTCCATGCAAGTTCAACACCTGCTTCATTGGCAACATCGAGCATACGTGATGAGGAACTGACCGGGGTGACTATTGGTCCTTTTTTCCTTGCAAGGACATATTTTGCCATCATTGCAAGCTGGATTTCTTCCTCGATGAAATTACCATTCTCATCAAAGAATACGGCACGGTCTGCATCTCCGTCCTGTGCAACTCCCATGTTTGCACCGGACAATTTCACAATGTCAGCAAGTTCAGTGAGTACATCTGGTGTTGGTTCCGGGTTTCTCCATGGGAAATTACCATCTACCTGTCCGTTGATGGTTATTACCTCACATCCTAGTTTCTGGAGGAGGAATGGTAATGTTACAGAGCCTGCTCCGCATCCGGTGTCCACAACGACCTTGAATTTCTTCTCACGGATGAGCTCATAGTCAACTGAATTGATTATTCCGTCAAGATAAAATTCGTTGGCATTGCTGTCGTGGCGAAGGTCTCCTGTCTTTTCCCATGATGCAGTACTGAATTCTTTGGAGTAGTATATTTTCTCAATTTCCCTTTCCCCTTCGCGTGACATTTCACTACCGTCACCTGCGATGAGTTTGATACCGTTGTACTCTCTTGGATTGTGGGATGCAGTTACAACAATTCCTGCATCGGCATATTCCTTCACATAATATTGGACAGAAGGTGTCGGGCAAATCCCTACATCAATAACCGTGAGTCCTGCAGAAAGTGCACCGGCAATAGCGGCGGATTTTAACATCTCACCAGAAGCTCTTGTATCCCTGCCGATTGCAACTACACCTTTTGAACCCATATAGGTCCCAAGACTTCTTGCAACATCGATTGCCAGTTGTGGAGTTATGTATTCGTTCGCTATACCCCTTACTCCGTTTGTTCCGAAAAATGCCATCAATTATCACCGTTGTTAAAAGTATTGCAGGTATATGTCATAACTTTGTTTTATGTCTTATGAGGGAATCGGTATTTTTGATTTCTTGTATGCTTCTATCAGTATTTTTGTGGGATTATTCTTAATATCCTATTAAGCGTATAGTCATCAAATGATTAAGTCCAAAATCGAACAGCTTAAAAAAGATATTGGCTCCTATGAAAGTGCCCTGGTGGCATTTTCCGGTGGAGTTGACAGCGCTACAGTTGCATTTCTGGCTCACGAAATACTTGGGGATAAAGCAATTGCTGTGACTGTAAATACTCATTCATTTCCTGACAGGGAACTCAAAGCAGCAAAAGAAGTTGCCGCAGAGATTGGAATTGAGCACAGGGTTCTGGACCTGAATGAATTATCTTTCCCTCAAATTACAGAGAATAGTCCTGAAAGATGCTATTATTGCAAGAAAGAGATTCTGGCATTAATGGATCAGTTCAGGATAAAACATGGTATGGATATAATTCTTGAAGGTAGCAATTCTTCAGATCTTCTGTCTTATCGTCCCGGTAAAAAGGCAATAGATGAAGCTGGAAATATAGTGCATTCTCCTTTAATGGCTCTGGATATTAGCAAGAAAGAGGTGCGACAGATAGCAAGCGAACTGGGTCTTTCAGTTGCAGAGCAAATGCCTTCTCCATGTCTTGCTTCAAGGTTCCCATATGGTGATAAGTTAACAGAGGATGGGATTAAAAAGGTGGAGCTTGCTGAGTCTTTCCTTTATGATAAAGGTTTACGGGGATTTAGGGTGCGTGACCACAAAGGCATTGCACGCATAGAAGTAAGTCCAGATGACATGTCAGAGCTGTTAGATATCAAAGAAGAGCTTGTCAGTTACTTTAAAGATATCGGTTTTAAATATGTCACACTTGATCTTGAAGGTTTCAGAAGCGGAAGCATGGATGAAGTTCTTTTATCGCAAAAAGATCTTTGATCGTTCAATGGAAATTGCGTTAATGCAACAGATTTAATACCTGTAAGCAATCTGTGTTGTCCCTGTAATTAGTATTTGAAGGTGACAGGTATGCTGACATTAGGTATCGTTAACACATATGATAAGATCAAAGTGCTGGATGCCCATTACAGGGCAATTGCAAGAGCTGCACCTATATGTTATGCATACGGATTTTCTCTTGCTCTTTATGACTTTCCTTTTAATATGGATGCGGATGAACTTGTGGAATTTGTTGCTGATAAGACCACCATTGGTGAATCCGGTAAATACCTGAAGTTGCTTCATGAGAAAAAACACCTTTTTGTGTTTGACCTTCCAAAGAAAGGTTTCCAGCCGCAGTTCGGTTCGGTGGTCGTTACAACTTCAAAACCAGAAAAGAAGTTCAGCATTACTCCGGAAACCTTCGCAGATGAGATAATGAATAACAAATCTTTCCTCGTGCTTGTGGGACTTGGTCGCAAAGGACTTCCAAAGGATCTATTCAGTCTTGCGAGGTATCATCTTGATATTACCTCACAGGGTGTTTCGCTTGAAACATGCACAGCAATCGGCTGCATACCTTCTTACGTCATGGGAATTGTTCGCACAAAGAGTTCATTAAAATAAGCAGAGGACTTTATTTAGTATCAATTGTATACTCTTTTTATGCGTCTGAGCATTTTTTATTCAGGGGAGTTTGGAAAGAAGGTTGTAGGCAACCTTGTCAATTCAGACCGTTTTTGTGTTTCATGTGGTGATCTCTGTGACCACTGCCGCGAACCAAGAATGAGTTTTGCACCTATGATCGTAGGTCTTTTTGAATTAAGAACTGATCTTCCTGATTTTGTAGAGGATACAGATGAGTATATTCCATCCAATCTACCGGTCGCAGATTTGATTCTAGCCATCGACCTTCACCCTGATCTTATGATGTCAGTACCTGATATTGCTCTGTCAAGCAATGCAAAGGCAGTTATCATCCCTGTTGACGACTCCCGTCTGGTTCCGGCAGGCCTTACCGAACAGATAAGAAAAAAGCTGGAATCACAAGGTATTGAGTTTGAAAGTCCAAAACCGTTCTGTTCACTGGAGCTAACCGGAAAACCCACAATTGATGAGTTCGTAAAACTGGGATTTGGTCGACCTTTACTTAAAATTGATGTTGATAATACCAATGGTATTTTTACACACGTTGAAGTTATCAGGGATGCTCCCTGCGGTTCAACATGGTTCGTTGCCAAGAAACTGAAATGGTCAGATGTCAAAGATTACAAGGAAACCATTTCAGGGGCTCATCATTCATATCCCTGTACTGCAAGTATGGAAAAAGACGCACAGATAGGCGATACTATTCTGCATGAAGCCGGTTATATTATCAGAAAAAGCGTAGAAGATGCAATGGATAATTAGTTTCAAAAAAGAAATTAAAAAAGGAGTTTAAGTTTACTCCTTTCTGCGCTGGAAGATGAATGCCAGTCCAATAATTGCTGCAATTGGCAGAGCAATTGTTGGGAACTCTGGGATTCCTGGATCTCCAGGGCAGTAGTGTGAAAGGGTTATCTTTGCATTACTGTCTAGGGTGGTTCCATCTGGCAGTTTGTAAGTTACTGTTACCGTCATGTCATCGAGTGTATCAAACTCGTAATAAGGTACGGTATAGAAATCCATATTGTTACCCTGCTTCGACTGGTAATCAACTGGAGTATCACCGTCAACTTGAATCTGGGCATCAGTTACATTAGTTGCACCTAGAAAAACCCAGTGCAGGTACCCATCTTCAGAAACAGGTGCGTTAGCATCACTGCAATTATATTGGGCTGAGCTTAGACCTTGAGATTGATCCCAATTTATGGTGCCTGTAATCTCGGCTGCTGCCAGTTGCATGCCAGCAACCAGCAAAATCATTGTTATTATTAATATTTTCTTCATTAAATCCACCACCATCCTGTGTATGATTTATTTAAATCGATATGTAACCTTCTCTTTCTCTTTGGATATATACTTTATCAAAACATTCAATAAGTCATTATCATTATAATGATGATGTCCGTGATTTGCAAAAGATTACTAAAAAATCAGTTATTACTGAAATCTGCCTCTCCATTATATATTTCTATAAATTCTCACTATAGGGTTGTAATGGTCGACAAAGTTTCCATTGTAAAATGTGATAATTATTCTCATTCAAAAGAATGCATCATTGAAGCGCTTTCTCTGATAGGTGGCCTGAAGTCCATAATCTCCGAAGGTGACCGTGTGCTTCTAAAACCAAATGTTCTTGCCGCACGCAAACCTGAAGATGCTGTAACGACCCACCCGTCTATAGTTGCCGCAATGTGTGAACTGGTAAAGGATGCAGGAGGTATCCCTGTAATTGGTGATGGTGCAGGGATTACCAGACCTGGTGCAACAGCTCATGCATTCAAAGTATCAGGTATTGAGGCTGTGGCAAAATCCCAGGGTGTCCAGCTCCTCAATTTTCAGACAGAAGGTTATGTTGAAATGGAGGTTCCTGGTGCAATGCGTTTTCCGAAGCTTCATATCTCTAAAGCGATCACGGATGCTGATGTGATAATATCGCTTCCGAAGATAAAAACTCACGAACTGACATATTACACAGGTGCCGTTAAGAACATGTTCGGTGCATTGCCGCTCAAGACCAGAAAGGAAATGCATCTTCTGGGTGACAGGAAGCTCTTTGGAGAAGCTGTTATTGATTTATATTCAATTGCCAAACCTCATCTTGCTGTAATGGATGCAGTTGTAGGTATGGAAGGTAATGGCCCTGCTCATGGAAATCCAATCAAGACCGGTGCAATCATGGCATCATATGATTGCGTGTCGCTGGATGTGATTGGTTCAGGAATAATGGGTGTCGATCCTATGCAGGTTCCGACAACAGTTGCAGCTCTTAAACGTGGGTTTGGTAGCAGGAATCCTGAAGTAGTCGGTATTGATCCAAAAACAGTCACACAGAAGTACAAACCATCAAGTGGTGGTATTCTTTTTAGTCTGCCACCTTTTGTTATGCGGTTCTTTGGTAGGCAGTTTGAAATGAAGCCAAAAATCAATACTTCAAAATGTGTCCTTTGTGGTGCTTGTGCAATGAATTGCTCTGTGAAGGCAATTGATGAAATTGATGACCACTTAAAGATCAATAAGGACAAATGCATTATGTGCTACTGTTGCCGGGAACTATGCCCTGCAAATGCAGTTGATATTGATATGTCCTTAGTTGCAAAGGTAATCACAACTGTAAAAAGATAACTTCGGACAATAGGCATTTTAGAAGAATTTCAAAATACAAAAAATCCAAAAATAGAATTGTATGTCAGCTTAAAGCTGGCATACTTCACTCTTGCGGAGCCAGTCAATATCAGAGTGATACAACTGGCGCAGGTCCTTGAGTCCGAGTTTCAGCATTGCAAGCCTGCTGACTCCAAGTCCCCATGCAAGTACAGGGTATTTGATTCCAAGTGGTGCTGTAACTTCTTTCCTGAATACGCCTGCTCCGCCAAGCTCAACCCAACCAAGTCCGTCAACGTAGACTTCCGGCTCAACGCTTGGTTCTGTGTATGGGAAGTATCCCGGTCTGAATCTTATATCTTCAAATCCCATTCTGTAATAGAACTCAGCAAGGCACCCCAGAAGGTTTGAGAATGACATGTCCTTGTCCATAACAACACCTTCAAGCTGCTCAAATTCTGGTGTGTGGGTTGGATCAATTGTCTCTCTGCGATATGCCCTGTCAATTGAGAACGCCTTTACAGGTGCTTCCGGGTTGTCTGCCAGGTATTTGATTGTCAGTGACGTGGTGTGGGTTCTAAGCACATTCCTGCAGGCAATATCTTCGCTCCATTTACCTCCCCAACCTGTAGATCCAGTTTCGCCACCGTTCTCGTGTACTGCACAGACTTTATCTTTATATTCGAGAGGAAGTTCTGATCTGCTGGAAAGATGGAATGTATCCTGCATTTCTCTTGCAGGGTGGTCCTGTGGCTGGAACAGTGAATCGAAATTCCAGAATGAGCTCTGAACTGCTTCTCCCTTGATCTCTGTGAATCCCATGTCAAGGAAGATACGTCTCATTTCATCAATGAGGCGCTGGTATGGGTGAATCTTTGCTCCGTATATAGGTCTTGGAGCTGTGTGAATGTTATATGGTCTGAACTTCTTCTCTTTCCATTCTCCGCTTTTCAGGAGTTCGGATGTGAGTTGTGCGACCTCTTCTTCAACAGTGATTCCTGCCACAACAAGTTCCTTACCTTCAGATGTGATGCAGATTTTCCTTTTCTTGTTTTCAGTCTTAACTACAAGCTTGCGTTTAATGAGGTCATTAATGACTTTCTTGTCAGCTCCAAGTTCCTCAAATGTCTTTGCTTCACCTGCAAATGCTTCCAGAATTTTTTCATCCTCTCCTTTTTCAGCATTGCTGGTTGGAACTATCATTCCTTTTTCAATTCCTGCCCAGCCCTTGCGACGAAGCCATCCGGTAGCAATGCCCGCAACAGCAGGATTGAATTTATCCTTAAGCTCATCCATTGAGGTCGGACCTGAGATAGCATCAATTATCTGTCTTTCAGGCAGTCCTTCCTGAGCATACTTCTTTCCTTCATCTGTAAGCTCAAAGATCTCTGTAATTGTTTCATCTACCTGGGCAAGTCCTTTCTCTTCAAGTAAAAAAGCAGCCTGCATTGAAGTTTCCGTTTTCATTTCAGACTTATCAGCAAGTTCATCCGGACTTGCATCTTTTAGATTCTCCAATGCGATCAATACATTTTTCTCATTGGATGTAAGGTTGTACTGGGAGCTCATAATCACACCTGTTAAATTGAGTTAGTAAATCCTGTTATTGATAATAATTGTAATAATACTCGTTAGTTTGACTATTTGATAATTGGGTTATAGTCCGTATTCGTCAAGCCTGTCCTTTGCGACTTCACGTAGTTCCTGATGTTCTTTCAGGAACTTTTCAGTTCTCTCGGCTGCAAGGGCTTTACAGTGTCCGCACATTCTGGTTCCTTCACAGCATTCAGTGTATATCTGTGCAAGTTCCTCGTCATCATCTACAAGGTGGAATAGGAACATTTCATAAACAGAACATTTCTCCGGTTCGCCGCCAAGTTTTTTCTGTTCTTCAAGGTTTATTCTGCCACCGGTCTTTGCCTTTTTCACTTTCTTTGCAGCACCTTTTGGTTCTTCGGTAAGTGAAATATAACTCTCAGGTATACTGCTTGACATCTTTCCACCCTGAAGTCCTGACATGAACCTGTGGTATGTGGATGAAGGCGGAACAAATGCATAACCTCCAAATTCAAGTTCCACGTCCTGTACGATCTTCATGAGACTTTCAAAGTTGTCTGCACTGAAAACATCAACATGTCCTTCAAAGAGTTTGGTTTTGCCTGGAATGCGCTGACTTAATTCTTTAAGAGCTTCTTCTGGCGCTGCTTTGCTGCGGATACTGAAATATCTGTTTCCTTCCTTGTCTTCCCTGCCTTCGATCTTGAACATATTCATCTTATGTCCAAGTCCTCTTGTAAGCCTGATATGCGGGTCCTGATCAGAACCTACTGGAATAACGGCTGGTTTTGGTCCTCCATATTCCTCAAGTTGAGGGTGAAGTATGTCCGCACTCTGTGTTACAGCACTTAGCATGTGTGCGACATTTGTCTCCCCTGTAAAACCATAGATTGCACTGAGTTCAGAGTAGTTTGCCTTTGAACTTAATTCGAATGCAAGGTCTTTAACCTGCTCAGATTTCGACTGGAAGTAAATATGTCCGTTTGGTTCAAATCCAAGGGCAATCAGGCTGACAATGTATTCATTAATACCAATGTCATTGCATCTTTCCCATGACATGCCTCTGACGGCATGAGCTTCACGGTCTGCAATTCCGACAAATGCATCAGCACCCTGCTGCTGGTGCCAGATGATCTCTTCCATAACCATCTTGTGTCCAAGATGGATTTTTCCAGAAGGCATGAACCCACTCATAACTGAGAACGGTTTGTTGTTGTTCATTGCATCAGTGATGCGGTTATAGTTCCTGTGGCCAAAGATTATCTTTCGGCTCATGAACTTGTGAGGATTCTCAATCTCCCGGACCATATCATCGAATGGCTGAATACCAAATTCATCGAATAATTTGGAATAATCATCAATGTTCAATGCGCTCCAGGGGTCGATCTTCATGTTCATATGTTGCCTCTTAATCTCCTGTTTCTCGGATTTTTTAATTTAGTGTCCGCCACTTAAAATTGTTAGTAAAAATACGTTGTGATATGTAAAGGTTCTTATTGCATTTCAGCCCGCACATATAAAAATAAATCAAAGTAGCAACAAATATTTTATACAATAGTGTATATTTGCAGAATAGGACTAGATTTCATGGGGAAATGTCAATGGATATAACCTTCTTTCATTTTGCAGCATTGTTTTTCGGTTTACTCACATTATATAATTTGTATTCTGCCCGAAGGTATGGGGAAAGCTATCTTCCTGTAGTAGTAGGTATAATGATGCTTATTTCATTGGTTTTGTTTATCTTTCTTCCATGGCAATATGGTTATATTGCTTTCCTGCTAACTGCGATGTTTTCTGTGGCAATGTACAGGAAATCATGTGACATCCAGAAAGAAAAAATGAAGCGCTTTATTGGAGATTCAAACGACAATGATTCTCTAAAACTTATTGATTACTTTACCGGGTGGAAACTACTTCATCGCTGGAATAAGAAATATGGTCCGAAAAAAGCTTCTTTTATTAATTCGGCTATTATGTGGATATTCGGTATCGTTCTTGCATTCCTGCTATCTTATATTTGGCCCGACACTTTTGAGAATATGCGCCACAGTATTTTTCTCATTATGACAGCAGTCATGATTGGTTTTTACTGGCAGAATAAAAGACTGCTGGAAAGCCTTGAAAACGGCAATCCGGTAAAAGAATAAAAAAAATAGGCTCTGTAGAAAACCTACCCCCTATTTTATTTTGACATATTAATTTAAAAAGGATTAATCCCCTTAGCATTATCTGCTACCGAAAACACAAAGGGGATGATTGTGTTTTGTCTAATAAGTACTTAAAGTTTGTTGATACAGCGTTAGCTGTATCAGGAAAGTCACACCTTCA
>NZ_VIAQ01000019.1 GCF_006546655.1 Methanolobus vulcani | reverse complement strand
TGAGGATTTCTACAGAGCCAAAAAATAAAACAAAATTCAAGCCTGAATCTTGTCAATATCATAAGGTTTTGATGCATTCTCCGGAATCTTATCCACAAGTTGAAGATACTCTTTTTCTTGCATAAGGCATGTGCTACGCTGGCCTCTGAAAGCCTTGTCTTTGCGCATCTTTGCCCAGATATCCTTTATAGAACTGTCCTGTATGTTTCCGTAGTGGAACGGGATATACGGACATCCTTTTACAAGTCCGTCAACACAGACGTGCATCCATCTCTGGCCTGCCATGCATCCGAGCATTTCTCCTTCAAAATAAGTGTTGGAAAAAATGCGTGGTCCGCCTTTTGTGGAATTTACGCGGTGATACATTTCAAGCACTTTCTGCCTGTCACCGCCTGAGATAACCGGATCATCCTTTTTCTTCGGAACAGATTCCCATAGTGAGAACTCATGTACTCCAAGTTCCCTGGCAAACTCATACATTGCAGGCAGTTCATCAATGTTCTTTGGGGAAACGTGTGTTGCCATTGTAACAAGTAAACCTGCTTCAAGTCCTGTTTTTATAGCATTTGTTGCGATATCGAAAGCACCATCAAGTCGTCTCACAGCATCATGTTTCTCCGCTTCAGTGGAATAGATACTGACCAGCAGGTTATGGAGTCCTGCTTCCTTGAGCCTGCGAGCATTCTCAGGTGTCATTTCGGTTCCCGGGGTGTACATGTTAACTATAGCACGTTCCTTATCCACATAATCGATAAGTTCGTAGATATCCTCGCGAAGCATCGGGTCGCCTTCCGTGAATATGATTACCATTGCACCCATGTCAAGAACGTCATCAATGGCCTGTTTGATGGTTTCGATGTCAAGGTCGCCTTCTCCCCCACTCACAACGCAGTGCTCGCAGTTGCATTTACAGTTGCGTGTTATCTCAAAAGAAACCGTTTCAGGTATGTATCTGCCAAGTGCTATCTGTGTCTCAGCCAGAAGCAGGCGGTTAAATGGCTTACTTGGAATTGGCGGCAGCCAGGTTGAAGCTACTACCTTATCCTCATCAACAAAAGCAGGTTTTTCCTCTTTAAGACGCTGGTTAATCTTTTTTAAAAAAGGTGCACAAGCCTTTCTCAAAGGGCCATGTGCTTTAAGCTGAACGAAATCAGCTTTTTTATCCATTTTGATTGAAAGTCCGGGTATTGAAACCAATGCAATGTCTTTATTATCTGAATTTTTATGGTCGGCTTTCATTTACATTATTCCCCTAGGATCGAAGATCGTTGTAGGGAGAACACATCAGCTTCCTTGCCTATAACAGAATCGGATGAATAGACAAAAATGCCATTATCGGTAATCACGTATGGGCGAAGCACCTCGTCGTGCTTTACACCTCGCATTTTCAATATCTCAAGGGATCTGATCCTTTCTCCGGCAATCCTGTTGACTTTAAGACAGATAACTCCTTCGGCAAGGTACTCTTCGACACTGAAATTGTCAGGGTTCATGTTCATTTCACTGGTAATTAGTGTAGTACAGTCAAAGCTTTCGATGTTTTTGATAAATTCAAGAATTATGTGCCTTACATCTACCGGGTCTGAGGACAGTTTAAGAGAGGTCAATGAATCAATGAAAAGCCGTTTCGCATTAATTTCTTTCATACTTGCATAAATCTGCTTTAGCACGGTCTCAAGCGTTGCATTGTCATGGTCCTGCTTATCAGGTTCCAGTGTCTTCTTGATGTAACGCCCATAGGCAATAGGGTCTACTCTGATAATACGGAGCCTGTTTTCTTTGATAAGACGTTCCATGTCCCATCCGTATCTCCACATATTTCTCATGATGCGGGCAGGTGTTTCTTCAAACGTGACATAGACTCCCGGTTCATTGTATGATGTAATGCCTGCATACAGGTATTGTGATCCGAAAGTGGATTTTCCTGCGCCAGGTCCTCCTGTCAGGAGGATGACATCGTTTTCAATAAACCCGCCTTCTATAAGTTTATCAAATCCTGGTATTCCTGTAGGTACTCGTGCCATATCTTTCCTCGAATAATTATTTTCGAGTAGTTTAATATATTTACGGCGCGAATATTATATAATAATTGCTTTTAAAAAAGATTTCAAAAAAAAGAAGATTGTTGATACCTGTGTTCAGGTATCACACTTTTTCAGAAAATGCGAGGGTTCCGCTGATTCTCTTTATTCTAATCTTAAGAGTCTCACCTTTTGCAGCACCCGGTACAAAGATCGTATATCTGTCAACCTTTGCGATTCCGTCACCTTTTGAACCAACCGCATCAATTCTGACATCATATTCTTTGCCTTCTTCGATTGCATCCTGTTTAACAGGTGCACTGGCTCTTCTTTTCTTTACCGGTCTGTGTGCACCACATGCGGCACATTTAAGCACCATTATGCGGTCCATCTTGGTGAGTTGTGTGTCAGGTCTTCCACATTCGGAACACATGACGAATTCTTCAACATATGCTTCAATGTTGGATTTTATTTGTTCCTTGGAGAATCTACCCTGAAATACTGCCCTAAGGCCATCAATCTTTCCGGCAGTTCCCATTTCACGTGTGAGGTATTTCATCACATGGTCTGGATTCCTGTTAAGGACATCAGCAATGTTGTTGAAGTTGTCAAGGATAGTGGTCTTACCTTCAACCATGATCTTTGGTTCAGGGATTACGAAACGGGCATCCGTAGTCTCCATATCAGGTAAGTTTGCTATTGCACGATCCAGAAGCGCTTCGTAATCTTCCATCATTAATCCCTCGTTGTAATTTTGTTTACTGCACAAGTTCCATACCCTGGTCTACTACAATTCTGACAGGGGTTGGCAGTTTCTGGCCTGCTTTTCTGAGAGCATCTTTTGCTGCTACAAAGTGTTCTTTGTTAACAGATATTGTGAAGATCTTCTGCTCGGCTGAAACTCTTGCTGCAGTTCCTACGTTCTTTCCGAATGCAGCACGCATTCCACTTGATACACGGTCTGCTCCTGCTCCGGTTGCCTGTTTGTTTTCTCTGAGTACTTCGTGTGGATATACTCTGAGTTTGATGTGGTATCCTGTACGACCTGCTGCGTTAACCATTGCCCTGTTAGCTGTGATACGTGCAGCTTCAAGAGCAGTGTGGCGCAACTGGCATCTTTCTTTAACTACGAGTGTGACCTTTACCGGGAACTCAGCGCTCTTGTTACCCATGTCGTAGTGAATGATGTGGCTACCTGGCACACCACCCATATATTTCCTTCTGGTGTATGAGCGTTGTCTGACGTTCCTGTACATACTTGCTGGTTTTCTTACCATGAATAAAATCTCCTTGAATTGATTATTGTAATAAAGTGCGGTACGTAACTATGATAGTACCGTTGTTTTTGCATCTGGATTTTTCCCTTAATTAATATGTATATATTTGTATTTGTTGATGTTGCTCTCAACAATATGGATTAATCTCGATAGCTGTCCTCCTACTACCTAGGAGTTTATAAGTCTTGTCACAGGTTCAAAGCTCTTTACCCAGCTGGACCGTAAGAAGCCCAAAACAACCTGACAACATCATATTGCCATACGGAGATGCAAAATGAAGTTTGTCCCAGACAACACTATCCTTTTCCTCCTCATTCATATCCATGAGTATATTGCGCCTGGGTCCGGTGATCATTATTGACCTGATTGCATCCAATCCGGGAGTTTCACGGATGTAGCAACCATGTCCACCATCACCAAAGATATCCTCAAAAGTGAGTTTCCCACTGGCAAATTCAAGTATATATTTCTGTAATTTTTCACCGTCAAGGGCTGAGCTGTGATGTTCAAACAATGCCACGACATGATAATCTTTCACAATTGCAGCAAGGGTGTGTCCATTCCCGATATTTACAACAATTGCCGGTTGCAATGCATTCTGGTCAAGCAAAGCACCAAAAATTGCCGCTGGCCCTGTATCCATAATAATTGTATCTTTGATAAAATCCTGTTTTTTCAGAGTACTTGCAACTGCTGCCATGCGGGTGAATTCTTCAGGAACCGTATCTTTATTGTAGGCAAACTGTTCAAAGCTTCCACCTTCATCAATAAGTCTTTCAAATATCCTGAAACGGTATATACGGTTACTTTCCTGTGGTGAGTTTCCATGATCCTGTACCGCCACAGCAATCATTTCCGGCATGCTTACACCAAAACTGGCAAGAGCATTGCTGAAAGCATCAACATCTATATCCTGAAGGACAATCTCTTTTGTATCATCAGGAAGAGCTTCCAATTCATCATTTGAAACTATATTGATGCCCATTGACCTGACCCTTTCAATGTCATCTTTGATTGTAAGGGCAGCTTTCTCTGTTGCATAGACCTTAAGTCCATTTTCCATGTGGGATTTAATGGCTCTGACACAAGGTCCTCCCCCCATGACATCTCCAGTCAGAACTATATTATGTCTCTCATGAGTTGCCTTTCTGATCCTTTCTGCAGTAATTGCTGTTGGTGACGGCATAATCATCACAAGACTGTTCTCAATCTCACGTTCAGTATCATAAAGCAGTATATCCTGCGTGCCGGTCCCGACATCTATAGAAAGTATTCTCATGGTTAAATCGAGTGTTTCTTATACTTTTTCAGGTATAAATACTTCGTATGAGCAGTCAGTCCACAAAAGAACATAAAGAAGGCACAGAAAAAGCATATTCCTTTTACCTTGTCACTATTTCCAGTTCAAGGTTCAGTGAATTCGGATCTGTTTCCTCGCCAGAAGAAGCCAATGACGGTTCCGGGAAATTAATGCAGGAACTTGTGATTTCCAGTGGTCACAAAGTTACGAAATACGAATTGATTCCCGATGAGCCTGCATTGATCAAAGGCTCCATACACCGTGCCCTTGAATCAGATGCAGATGTTGTAATCACGAGTGGTGGAACCGGTCTTGCATCAAAAGATGTAACTATAGAATCTGTAGTTCCTCTTTTTGACAAGGATATTCCGGGATTTGGGGAACTTTTCCGTTTCAAGAGTATAGAACAGATAGGCAGTTCTGTTATTCTTTCACGTGCTGCAGCAGGTTTGTTAAAAGGAAAAGTAATATTCTGTGTTCCAGGATCCCCTAATGCAGTTGAACTGGCCTTGAAGGAAATTATATTACCTGAAACCGGTCATCTTGTGAAACATGCTTGCCAGTAACCAAAAAAGGTTTATATTGTATATTTTATTTAATTAGAGTGTGTCAAAAAGGCACATTTATATACGTTAGTATTTATATTTGAAATGGCGGAAAAATATAGTTAATCCCTTAATGAGGGCTAGTAAGTCCCTATAGGGCAAATCCTATATACAATCCCAATGAAGAAGGAAACATGTCCGGCTACTCTTTAGGCATCAAGGAACTGGATGAGCTCTTAGGCGACATCCGGGAAGGAACCAATCTCATGATGATAGGTCCACCTATGAGCCGAAAAGATGACCTGCTGGATGCCATTATTTTTAACAGCCAGAGTCCTGCCGGATCTGCTATTATAGTATCTACACGTGAACCAGGGGAACGTGTTCTCGGATGGTTCGAAGATAATAGTCTGGACATGTCAACTGCTGATATAGGTGTTGTTGATTGTGTTACCAAGACACTTGGGATGGCTGCAGCAGATACTAAAGAGATAAAGAGGGCGTCAAGTCCTGTGGATCTTACCGGTATCGGTGTCAAGATCAGCCAGTTCTTCGAAGAAATGCTGGTGAAAAAGAAAAAGCAACATGTTCATCTGTGCATAAACTCACTGTCAACTATCCTCATGTATTCCAACATACAAACGGTTTTCAGGTTTTTGCATGTCTTTACCGGTCGTGTTAAAGCTGCTAACGGATTTGGTCTGTATGTGGTGGAAGATGAGATGCATGATGCACAGACAATAGCTACCCTTAAACAGCTTTTTGATGGTATGATCGAAATAAAAGCTGTTGGAGATGTCTACGCCATGAGAGTAGTAGGAATAACCTCAAAGCCTACTCCATGGTTTGAATATAGCATAGAGGGCGCCACGATCACTCTCAAGAAAACATAAAACTGCCATTAAAGCAGGATTTTTTGCATTTTTATCGTTTATTTTTGTGACCATGATATTATCTAATGTTCAATGGTCAGTTTCAAATACTCACCAATCAACTGGTGACATATAATCAAAATTTAATACAAATTATCGGAGTATCATCATGGATAAAGATAAATTATATCAATTAAAGAATGAAGCAACCAAGATCAAACCTATAATCAATATCGGGAAGAATGGGATAACTGATTCCGTTGTAGAGGAAATAAAAAAGCAGGTCAAAGCCAACCGTCTTATAAAGATAAAGATGCTTAAAACCAGTTCAGAGGGAGAAGACATTAAGATATCTGCTGAGAAGCTTGCAGAAGCAACTAAGACAACCCTGATTGATGTAAGGGGTAGCACAGTTGTTCTTTATAGGTGATCGGAGACTATTTGTCTCATCACTCTTCTTTAAAACTCTCCCCTGATACCACTTCTACTTCCTGCACTATCATAAGCTCAGTGGGAAGCATTTCCTTTAGTTCGGGAATAATATTTCTTATCTTTTCTTCCCTGTCTACTGCCTGAACGATCACCGGCAGGTCCGTCCCAAGTCTCAGGACACTTGCAGTATGTATCTCGTGCTGGATTCCATAACCTTCGATGCAGTGGTGGACAGTGGCTCCTGCAATGCCTTTATCTTTCAGGAACTCTATGACTGCGTGGTGTGCAGTTTTTCCTTTATACTTGTCATTCTCACTCAGATATATTCTCAAAAGTAATGTTCTCATGCTTTCCCCTGAATAGTTTGCTTGTTAATGCAAATGAGGTAATATTACATCTTTTTTCTGGTTCTCTCTAACATATAATTGCTTTTCCCGTTAATATGCGGGGTTTATTATCAGGGTGCATGATCATGCTTAGTAAACTTTATAGCTTAAATGCTAATACCAATACTTATGGACAAAAACAAAAATACTGTCATTGCAGCTCTGGCTGTTCTGGTACTCATAGGGATAGCAGGTGCTTATACGTACCTGGGTTCGGATAGCGTGAATACTAATGTTAACTCTTCAGAAGCTGTAGCGATTGTTGAAAGCAATCCAATGGCAATTAATTATTCTGAAGAAAAATTCCATGTTGAGGAACGGAGGGTGACAAGCACCGAACTTGTGGATTCCGTGCCTAACGGAACAGTTCAGGAGAATAGTGTATGGTGGGTTAGGATTATGGAACGCAGTTGCTCATGTTCGGGTATCAAAGATCTGTACGTGATTGAAGGATACGTCTCTTCCAGCACAGGTGAACTCCTGAGCATTGAAACAAAATCCGTTCTGGAAAGCGAGTATGAGAAGAAGACCTGTTCATCGACATCCTGTCACTGAACGAAATAACTGCAGGTTTCTACTTGCATTTTTGTTAATCCTTATTTTTTTAACTGGCTTAGCCCACGCCACAGTGTCTGTGGAATATTTCCACGAAGATGGCTGCCTTAAATGTGCACAGGCATCACCTGTAATTGAAAACGTGGTTTCCGGTTACCCTGATACTAACTTCACTTCATATGAGATCACATCCGCTTTCAGTCTGGCTAATAGTTATGGAGTGACAAGCGTTCCTGCAGTTGTGGTCAATGGGAGCATTGTCATTAGCTACAATGATTATGAAGGAGACACGGATAAACTCTCTTCAATGCTTTCAGAGGCAATAGAATCAGCTCCGGCAAAGACTTATAAAAATGATTTATCAACAGTTGAGTATCTATCTGATAAATCGTTAGATGATCAAACACCGGCTGTGATTTTCATTGCAGGTCTGCTTGCAGGTTTCAATCCGTGTCTTATTGCTGTTATGGCATTTCTTGCATCAGCAATTGTATCTTCCGGAGGTTCCCGCAAGGATATGCTTGTTCTGGTTATCGGTTTCTGTGCCGGGATATTTGTAACTTACATGGTTGTAGGGTTTGGGATACTGAACACAATTACTTCTTTCCCAGGACTCAAAGATGCAATTACAGCATTCATGATACTGCTTGTAGCTATTTTAGGAGTATGGCATATTTATGATGCATATTACATAAGCAAGCATTCTAAATCATCATTCAAAACCCCCCACTCATTTGTGGATCTCATGAACCATGCAAGAGGTAAGAATATACTTCTCATCTCCTTTGTTGGTGGGGGAATATTCTCTCTCGTAAAAGCTCCATGTGTAGGCGCTGTTTACCTGATGATCCTTGAAATGCTCCTGTCGGGTGGCAACACTGTAAATGCTGTGCTGTACATGGGTCTCTATAATTTTGCAGTTGTCCTTCCAATTCTGATACTTGGTGCACTTCTTGCTTTAGGTCTGGACCCTGAAAAGGTCAACGAATTGAGGGAAAAGAAGCGTGTGGAAGTTCGCCTGGTTACAGGAATAATATTGATCTTACTGGCTGCATTGTTGCAGTTGAATATCATCTGATAAGAATATGTGCTAAAAACACTGCAAGAAGACATAAAGAAAGGTTAAGTCCGATATTCAAAAGGAAATGTTTGTTCTCACCCTCATCCAAAAGCCTGAAGCTCTCGTATGCAAAGGTTGAGAATGTTGTGAATGATCCAAGCATTCCTACACTTACCATATAACGCAGTGATCCTTCCAAAGAAGTGAATGTCAATGTTGCAAGTACGAAGCTGCCAATGGCATTTACTGCAAGCGTTCCGGCAGGAATCTCATTTATTCTTGGAATTACTCCGGAAACAAGGTATCTGAGGTTGGCACCGATAAAACCTCCGATCCCTACGAGAAGGATTTCATATGCCAGTTCCTTCCCTCCTTTTTACTAAATAGATTACCAGTGCTCTGCCGGTGAAAACTCCGGCGAGTGTCAAAACAAGACTGGCAAGTATGTTGAATGCGGCTTCAGACAGTTGCATCTGAAAAGTCTGAACCATGAATGTTGAAAAGGTTGTAAGTGATCCGCAAAATCCAATTCCCAAAAACATACGTGTTCTTGGGGATATAATACCAAGGTACTCGGAGCTGTACATGAGAAAACCGAGCAGTATGCTCCCAAGTACATTTACCACAAGCGTTCCGGATGCAGAAGTAAAGTATCCTGCAATAAGAAATCTCGATATTGCTCCAAAGAACCCTCCCATGCCAATTGTGAGTAGTTCTGAGCCCTGGTTTTTCAGATAATCACTATTCAATTAACACTACGTCCACTTCGCTTCCTTCTTCGCACCCTTCCACATTTTCCGGGATGATAACAAAGCCATCGGATTTTGCAATGGAACTCAGTATTCCGGCACCTGCTGTCATTAGCGGATGGGCGATGTCTCCTTCAAGTATTACCCTTGCGTAGCTGACATAGCCTTCTCTTGAGAGTATTTTCCCGCTTAATGTGGCTTTCACGGTTGTGTCAGGTATATCAGGTATATTTCCAGCTTTTCTTAGTGCCGGTTTACCAAAAGCAAAAAGTGCCACAAGTCCTGCTGCCGGATATCCGGGCATACATAGTACAGGGACATTTTCAACAATTCCAAGTGCAGTCGGTTTTCCAGGGCTGAGTCCTACTCCATGAACCAGTTTCTTTCCCAGTTTCTCAACCACCGCCGGGACAAAATCCCTGTCTCCAACAGAAGTTCCACCTGAAACTACTATCATGTCTGTGTCGAGATTTGCCTTGATAGCTTTTTCGATGAGATTCTCATCTTCAGGGACGATGTCGCAATATCTTGCATTTCCTCCCCATTTCTCAACATATTCTCCTATCATGAGGCTGTTAATGTCGAGTGTTTTGCCGGGTGCAGGTTCTTCATCTCCCGGAAGCGGGAGCAGGTCATTGCCGGTAGGGATGATTGCAACAACAGGTTTTGAATAGACTTTGACTTCACCGATTCCAAGAGATGCGAGAACTGCAATGTCACAAGGTCTGAGGATGTGGCTTTTGTTGAATATTATCTCATTCTTCCTGACATCCTCACCGATCTCACCAACGTTCTTTCCGGGATGCACCTGTGCCTTAATCTCTATCATATCTCCGATGGAAATGGTATCTTCCATCATCAGGACTGCATCTGCGTCATCAGGCACGTAATCTCCAGTGTTCACTGGAGTACAGGTTCCTTCCATTATCTCATCGGATATCTGGAGCATGACGGGGTTTGTTGGGGATGCACCAATGAGGTCTACAGATCTTACTGCAAATCCATCCATTGCAGAACGTCTGTAATGAGGGACGTTACGTGGTGCAAGTATGCTTGTAGCAAGCACTCTTCCGATTGCAGACCTTGCAGGCAGTACTTCTGTTCTGTCAATTCCGCTTATACCGGCCAGGAACATTTCCTTTGCCTCTGAGACATCTGTTCGTTCTCTGAATATCATTCAAGTCCCTCTGTTATCAGTTTAACCGCCGGATACCGGTGGGAATATTCCCAGTTCATCGTCATCATTCAGGATAGTATCCAGTCCTTCCATGTGCTTGATGTTGTTTCCGTTCAGGAATACATTGATGTATCCACAAAGTTTTACATCGCCTCCTTCCTCAATTACGAGTTCTTTAAGAGCAGGATATTGTTCTGTAAGTGAAAGGAGCACATCTTTTACAGATTCTCCTGTAAGTGATAAAGAAGAAGTTTGTGCAATCTCTCTGAGATTTGCAAATAGTTTCACTGTAACGTTTGCCATGGGAACATTATTCCCGACGGATATATTATAAAACTAATCCTGTAAGGACAAAAAGACTAAGCTAACGGTCACAGAACAATAGTAGGAACAGAATCAGAAACGACACTTTGAAAGTTGTAAAAAGTTCTGGTGGGATAGCGCGGATTTGAACCGCAGTCCAAGCGTCCCAAACGCTCGAGGATGGACCAAGCTACCCTACTATCCCAATCAGATTCAGAAGGGTAGCTCTCACATAGCATATATTGTATAAAAAGGTTTCGTGATAACCGTGCTAATATGGAAAATGCTATAGGGTGCAGAAGGCTGAGTATAAATACTCACATCTTTTTCTCACGAGGTTTATAATCCAGAAACACGGAATTCTATCATATCTATCAGTTTTTAGATTTTTTAGCTTCAAAACTATGCGGGCAAGCGCCCAATGATATCAACTTCCTCACTGGTCAACTGCGCTGTCAAAAGCCCGGCTTCCAATTGTCATCATGATAAGTGCAAAAGCAGTGATTACTCCAAGTGACAGGGTGATAGGCACATCGGAAGCATCAAGCAGCATCCACCTCAGTGCCTCCACACCATAAGTAAGCGGATTCAGATGCACGGGTATGCTCAACCAGCCTGGAAGATTCTCCATCGGGTAAAATGCAGTGCTGGTCATAATGGTTGGAAATGTGATGAACGTCATCATCATCTGGAATCCTTCATGTGATTCTATTTTTGAAGCAAGTGTAATACCAAGACCAATGAATCCCAGTCCCATTGTGAACATTATCGGTATGCATAGAAGTTCTCTCCATATAGATACATATTCTATTCCGATAATTCCGCTGATGACCATGAGCAATGTGCCCTGCACCATCGCAGTTGTAACTCCACCTGCGGCTTTTCCAAGAGCTGTGTAAAAACGGCTTACAGGCGCTACAAGAATCTCTTTAAGGAAGCCGAATTCCCTGTCCCATATGATGGAGATTCCACCCATAAGCGATGCGAAGAGAATTGACATTCCTATGATTCCGGGAGCCATGTAATCAATATACCTGCCGCTGCGAAGGGTCATGGTACTTCCCAGTGCAGAACCCATTATCACAAGAAAAAAGAGTGGCGTTGCAAGGGAACCTATTATCCTTGAACGTGAGCGCTTATAGCGCAACATTTCCCGCAGCCACAGGGTAAACACTGTGTTCAGGCAGAGTCTTTTCCCTGAAAGTGCCATTTCACTCCCAGCGTTTGTAAACGTCGTTTTCAATATCTATCAAGTCAAGTGCGCGACCTGCCATTGAATTTACAAGATCATCAATTGTCTGTGGTTTGGAATAAAAACCCGGGCACGCTGGCAAAATTATTCCGCCGGCTCTCTCAAGTCTCAGCATGTTCTCCAGATGAATCTGGTTAAGGGGTGTTTCACGTGGCATAAGCACCAATTTTCTTCTCTCTTTGAGGCAAACATCAGCCACTCTGCCAAGCAGGTTATCGGACATTCCACCTGCTATTTCCCCAAGTGTTTTCATGCTGCATGGGGCGATTATCATCCCGTAGAACCTGTGGGAGCCGCTTGCAATTGGTGCTGTAAAATCATTTTCATCATAGACTGCATCTGCCAGGTCTTCTACATAGGATAACTCGTAATCGGTCTCTATCTCAAGTATCTGTTTTGCAGCTTTTGTCATGACAAGATGAGTAAAAATATCTGTTTTTGCAAGAATTTCCAGCAACCTGACTCCATACGCAGAACCTGAAGCTCCACTGATACCTATTACTACTTCCATTAGAATCCCTCTTCTATCCTATAATTACAGCAAGCTCACTAATCATTTCCTCAGATGCAGAAACTATCTCCTTAATTTCATCAAGTGTAATATTATCAAGATGAATACCAACGATGAATACGGAAGTTGATTTACAGGCTTTGCTGAATACCTTTGCACCGTTCAGTGCGATCTCAGTTTCCCTGTGTCCGGGTGTTGTAATCACAGATGAAGATGCCCGGTTTGATTCTTTATCGTAGAATCCAACTCCGACTGCTCCCACATGCTCGTCACCACCGGTAAGACTGGCAACATAATCCTCTCCGGTCTTTTTCCATTCAAGCACAAGGCTGATACCTGCCACAATCTTCCTGATTTCCTGCATATTATTCCTCGATTTCTGTCAGGCGGAACTGTTTTGTGGTTCTTTTAACTTCAAAGAAGTTTCTGGCCGCCTTTCCAACAGCTTCCCTGTATTCGGTTGGAGTATAAACTCCCATTTTCCAGTTGTCACGGTGTGCCTGTTCCAGGGTGGCAACGACATGAGATACCTCGTCAAGCCTAAGCATTCTGTTATTAACTTTCACGAGAGCTTTCATTTCAGCAATTTCCGGATTTCTGGGGATATCAATGAGCACAGACTCAGGCTCAATCCCAACTTCTGCCGCAATCTCAGCTTCCACTCTTTTGATGTTTTTCCGGTGTTTTAGAACTCCTTCGCCGACTTCATCAAATCCGATATACAGTGCTCTCTTGTAGAGTTTCCTGTTATCAAGTCTCTGTGCTAGCTCACCCGCATAACCATCATCGTTGCGTATCATTTCCAGCAGCATGGAGTCATCCATCTTCCTTAGATCAAAAGGATTGAGTGATCTTTTCTGGATCAGATCATCAACCGCTCTTGTGAACATTGTTTCAGCTATTCTTGAAACATGATGATAATAAACCGATGGATGCATCAGGAATCTGGATACCAGAAGTGATTCTGCTGCCTTGACGCCGCCGGCGTTCACTACCAGATTGTTCTCGTAAAACTTCATCTCATTAATAAGCCTTACATGATCTACCAGACCAAAAGCAACACCCGTATAATGTGAATCCCTCACAAGATAATCCATTCTGTCTACATCGATCTCGCTGTTGAGTATTTTTCCTATGTCTGTTTTTCCCTGTATGTGATCCTCAATAGTTGCGGGGTTCAGGCCATTATCACTGAGAATCTCTCCCAGTTCACCTTTTTTGAGAATCTCACGAACATCCTCATGGTGCTTTCTAGTGTAAAGTTTTGTAAGGTTTTCTGTTACGTGTGAATAAGGCCCGTGTCCGACATCATGGAGAAGAGCAGCAACCCTGAGTTCCTTTTTTTCATCATCTGTGACAGAATCTATTTTTCCGGTCAGCATGGTGGCAAGATGCATTACTCCCAGACAATGCTCAAAACGTGAATGGTTGGCTCCGGGATAAACAAGGTTTGAAAGGCCAAGCTGGCTCAGTCTTCTCAGTCTCTGCATCTGCGGTGAATCGATTATCGATAACGTGAGCGGGTCAAGCTCAATATATCCATGTATAGGATCACGGATGACTTTCATATATTTTAAATACGCTTCATCTTATAATGATATTCCGATAAAGAGGATGGACAAATATGATTATTTTTTCAGGCGGCACAGGCACACCTAAATTATTGAACGGACTTCGGGAAGTTTACCCTGAAGAAAAGATCACCGTTGTGGTAAATACTGCGGAAGATCTATGGGTTTCAGGAAATCTGGTCACACCAGATATTGATACTGTTCTCTACCTGCTTTCAGGCAGGCTTGACACTTCAAAGTGGTGGGGTGTGAAGAATGATACATATCGAACCCATGAGGCTATGAAGGACTTGGGATACGATGAGGTAATGATGCTTGGTGATATTGACCGTGCAACCAACATAATACGTTCTGATCTGATACGAAGCGGCCTTACTCTTACCGAGGCAACAATTGGTCTGTCAAAATCATTTGGTGTAAAGGCAAGTGTTTTCCCTATGTCCGATGATCCCGTTTCAAGTATGATAAACACACCGGAAGGAAAGATGCATTTCCAGGATTTCTGGATTGGCAAACATGGTGAGTCCGAGGTTCTGGAAGTATGTCAGGAAGGTATTGAAAAAGCAAACATCTCCCCGGCTGTAATAGAGGCTCTTGAAAGGGAAGATTATGTTCTGATTGGTCCAAGTAATCCGATAACAAGTATCGGGCCAATAATCGAGCTTCCCGGAATGAGGGATATTCTGAATGAGAAAAAAGTGATTGCAGTCAGTCCTATTATCGGAACAGAACCCGTAAGCGGACCGGCAGGTAAACTCATGACTGCAAGAGGTATTGAAGTTTCTTCATATGGTGTTGCTTCATACTATTCTGATTTTCTTGATCATTTGATAATCGATGAGCTTGACTCTATTGATGTTGGACGTTTTAGTGAACTAGGGTGCAGTGTTTCAAAAACTGATACTTTGATGAAGACTGTGGATATAAGCAGGAATCTCGCTGAAACAGTGTTGAAACTGTTTTAAATAATGCAGAAACAGTCATTTGTTCTGCATACTTCTTTTTTTATTTAATTTCAAATTATAATCATTTTAATAAGTATATTTTTATTATTATACTGCATATATTCCATATCTCCAACTAGAGGGCATACCAACAAAACATACTATTAAGGTGAAATTGTGGGTGATGAATGGAAAATAGATTTGAAGATCCCTGACATAGGGATGATGGTCACGCTTATGACGAGTGCTTTGTGCTCGATGATAATGGCCGCGGCAGAGATCGCTTACACTATGATGTGGATAACCGCTTCATACGTGAGACATGGAAAAGATTTTTTTATTGACCTTCTGAACGCCAAGGCGCTGACATGGACAGCAGAATACATTCTGGTTGCAGGTTCACTGCTACTTCTTTCAGCCATTCTTTTCCTCCTGAATTCTACATTTTCTCTCTATGAGCTCAATGGGATGGCAAAAAATGCAGAAAAGAAGGTACACACGAAAATCGTGTTCGGATTCTTCATGGGAGGACTTATTCTTCTCTTTATGGCTCTCATATCTGCGATAATTCTGAGGTATCTGTGAGGCTAAGGAACACTATTAAGCAATAAAAAAATCAAAAATCAAAATTACATGCTGGGAAGGCGATAATATGAGTTCAAGTATTATAGGGACAATAACAGAAGTTCCTAAAGTAGTGGAAAATGAGTCTCCGTCAGAATATCTGGAGGACATTGCCAGACAGGCTACAAGGACAGAAAGGGTTCTCTATCCGATTGCTGGAATAGTCGGACAGGAAAAAATGCTCCGTGCACTCATTCTTAACACTATCAACCCGTCTATTGGTGGCGTTCTGATACGAGGTCAGAAAGGCACTGCAAAGTCAACTGCAGTAAGAGGCATTGCTGAAATATTGCCTGAGATCGAAACGGTAGAGGGTTGTAAGTTTAATTGTGACCCCAACGATCCTGAAAAGTTCTGCTGGGAATGTCAGGAAAAGAAACGCAAAGGTACTATGCACATTGGCAGGCGCCAGATGAGGGTTGTGGACCTTCCTGTGGGTGCAACAGAGGACAGGGTTGTAGGCAGTCTTGATATTGAAAAGGCTGTGCGTCAGGGAGTGCAGGCATTTGACCCGGGTATTCTTGCCCAGGCAAACCGCGGAATTCTTTATGTTGATGAAATTAATCTGCTTGACGATTTTGTAGTGGATGCACTTCTGGACGCTGCTGCAATGGGTGTCAACACCGTTGAGCGTGAAGGAGTAAGTGTAAGCCATCCTGCAAATTTCATAATTGTGGGAAGTATGAACCCTGAAGAAGGTGAGCTTCGTCCCCAACTGCTTGACAGAATTGCATTGCAGGTAGAGGTCACTGGAATCTATGATGTAGAGCAACGTATCGAAATCGTAGAAAGACGTAACAGGTTCAACGATGAACCTAAACAGTTCATCCGTGAGTTCGAGGCAGAACAGGAGAAACTGCGTTCAAAGATTGTAAAAGCCATGCAGATGCTTCCACGTGTTACAACCACAAGGGACAACCTGCGTACAATTGCAGAGATTTGTATTGCTTTTAATGTGGACGGACACCGTGCGGATATCATGATCGAGCGTGCCGCAAGGACAAATGCAGCATATGAAGGCAGGGAACGCATCACAAATGATGATATTATCGAAGCTTCTGAAATGGTGCTTCCACACAGGATGCGTAAGAAGCCATTTGAGGAAGAAGAGTTCAGTGTTGACCAGCTAAGAGCAGTTGTTGACGGCAAGGTATGAAAGAGGTGCGGGGATGGACGATGAACTTGTTCAGCGCCTGCGCAGGAATCTTCCTCGCAATTATGGCATCAAAGTGTTGTATCTAGGTTATCCTGTGCTTGGGCTGCGTATTCCCCGATGTTCCGTTTCAGAATTTTCCAAACAGGATACTGATCTTATCTACGAGAACCTGTATGCAAATATGGAACAGATAAGACCTGGGGAAATTGATGATGTTTGCATAGTTGCGGATTCAGACTACATGTCTATCGAACCTGAAACCTTTTTCAAGCCACTTATTGGAACATCAGATTCAGCTATTGCAGATGTATTCAGGTATGCCCAGGCGAAGATATCAATTGATGATGCGATTATATTAGCTCCGGATGTTTCCGAGCCAGACAGTTCTCTTGTAGAGGATATTATTCCAGAACATACATTCGCTGCTACTGAAGATACCACCCCTCAGGAAATTGATCCCGAGAGATCAATCTTCGCTGATATTCTGGGATCTGCTGAAGATGGGGATACTCCGGAAGTTGAAACATATAATACACAGGTTGAAATGGAAAATCTGGATAATCAGGAAGATCAGTTTCTTCCTGAAGACGAAAATCCCATAGAAAAACTACCATTTGAATCTCCAGTTTCTCTTCAAGATGATGTTCATTTTGAAGCTGAGCATAATGAATCCGAGGAGATATGTATTTATGAACCTGAAGTATGTGTGGAGCTCACTCCAAAGGACTATGTTCCTATTCTTAGCCATGATGAACTAGAGGAAGCGCTTGGGAACGAGTCAAGAGTTACTAAATCAGAACCAAGCAAATTGTTCGATGATCTGAAAGAGGACAAGACCGTTGGTAAGATCCTCAATGATTTCGCCCGCAATTCCCAGAAGAAGAGACTTGCAGCAGGCAGGCTGAAATCAGGAAGGCGAGCGGAAGTTCTCACAAAGAGCAAGCGCGGACGTTATGTAAGATACAGGATGCCAGGTGAGAAGATTACTGATATTGCCATTGCTCCGACTGTAAGGGCGGCTGCTCATCATGCCAAGGATGGCAAGATTGAGATTAAGAAAGGTGACATAAGGGAAAAGGTAAGAAGAAGACGTATTTCCAGCTTGATCAATATTGTTTTTGACACATCCGGTTCAATGGATGAGAGCGACAAGGTTCAGATCACCACAAGTGTCGTTCTCGCTTTGCTGAAGGATGCTTACCAGCGCAGGGACAGAGTATCACTTGTGACATACAGTGGTCGTTCAGGTGAGCTGGTACTGCCATTCACTTCGTCTGTTGAAGCTGCAAAAAGGTATCTTGAAAAGGTTCCGTTCGGAGGAACAACTCCAATGGCTTCCGGGATATTAAGAGGTCTTGATACTCTTGTCAGGGAAGTGAAAAAAGAACCGTCTGCTGTCCCGATTATGATCCTTGTAACAGATGGTACTGCAAACTCTCCATTGCATCTTGGTGGCAATATCAAGAGGGAGATCATGCAGGTCTGCAAGCAGATAGCTGACCACCGTGTCAATATTCTTGTTGTTGATATCAGTGCAACCGGTTCAATGCTTGCAAAGGAGGTTGCAATGAAAAGCAATGGAAGTTACTATCATCCAATGTCACTGAGCAAGGAAGCCCTTTATTCTGCTATCAAGCAGGAGCGGGATCAGATAACGGCTTTTGCTTGAAGGGGATATTTGGTTTATCCCCTACATTTTGTTTTTTCGGTAAAATCCTGATTACATGTGAATGAGCTTGGTATTTGATGTGTGATACTAGTATCGGATAATTCGTAATAAATCTAATACCGATACTTCTATATTTTCTCAAAGCATATCGGATAATTAGAAATATGTCCGATACCGATATAGATACATCATTTATTGACAGAACATTTCTTGAACGTATTGATGATAAACTTGAAAGGCTTGAATCCATGCGTCCTCTGCCGCCGGCAGTTCTAAGGCGGCTAAATGAGGAAATGAAGCTGATGCATACTTATCATTCAAATGCCATTGAAGGTAATACTCTGACTCTTCAGGAGACAAAGGTTATACTGGAGGATGGGATAACCATTGGTGGTAAATCCCTCAGGGAACACATTGAAGCTGGCAACACAGCAAAGGCTTTTGATCTTGTTGAGGAACTGGCAAAAGGCAAGGTTCCTATAAACCATGTCAATATTCAACGACTTCATGAAGTGGTTATGGCTGGTTTGGTTGAGGATTCCGGGCAATACCGTACCAGAAATGTCAGGATCACAGGAGCCGTAAAAAGTCCACCTGACTGGTCAAAGATCATTCTCATGATAGACGAAATGCTTGATAAACTAATTTCCGATAAAACTCATCCGATAGAAACAGCTTCATTCCTTCATCATAGATTTGTTGAGATTCATCCATTTACTGACGGTAATGGCAGAGTGGCTCGTTTACTTACAAACCTTTACCTCATGTCCCGGAGATATCCGCCTGTAGCTCTGAGAAAAGAAGACCGTAAAAAATACTACTCTGCACTTCGGTCTGCAGATAAGGGCAACCTGAAACCATTTGGACAGTTCATAGCAAGAGCAGTTGATGACAGCCTTACACTTTATTTATCCGCTTCCGGTGGAGCTGATGAACTAATCCCGCTAAAAGAACTGGCAGAAGATACGCCATATTCTCAGGAATATCTCAGCCTGCGGGCAAGACAGGGTATTCTGGATGCAGTAAAAATAGGCAGGATATGGTACTCTTCACGGAACGCAGTTGAAAGTTATCTCTCTGAACATGGGATTAAGGAAAGTGAACAGGAGGATTAATCCTGTCTTGATTTGTTTTGTTTCTTGACAAATCTCCGATTATGATTGGAGGTTTGCATCTTGCATAGGTATTCTCTTTATATAATGTCAGATATTAAGCCATAACTATGCTAAAGATACTACGTGAATCCCTGCTGAATGCGCCAATCGTTCACAGGGGAGATTATCATTATTTTATTCATCCGATATCAGATGGGGTCCCAAGACTTGAGCCGGAACTCCTTGAAGAGGTCACTGATCATATTCTTAGGATGGTCAGCAGGGATTTTGACAAGATTATTGCAATAGAGGCTATGGGAATCCCTCTTGCAACTGCCATTTCAATGAAGACCGGAGTTCCTTTTTGTATTATAAGAAAGAGAGCATATGGTCTTGAAGGCGAGATCAAGCTGTCACAGGAAACAGGTTATTCTAAAGGCGAACTTTACATTAATGATATATCAGAAGGTGACAGGGTTCTTATTGTGGATGATGTCATCAGCACCGGAGGAACTCTTGTAGCACTGACGGAAGCTCTTAAAGGAGTTGGTGCCACCGTGGCTGATATTATTGTAGTTATTGAACGTGGTGATGGTGTTTCCAGATTGAAGAAAATGGGTATCGATGTGAAAACACTTGTTTGCATTGATGTGACAGAGAAAGGCGTTTCCATCGAGGATATACATGAGTGATGGCGAAGCTTTTGATTTCAGGATTGATTACATAATTTCTGTAATTGAAGATACTGATGCAAAAGTAGTGGGATTGCAGTTTCCCGAGGGTTTTAAGAGACGTTCTCCGGGGATAGCTTCACGTATTGAGGATGAAACAGGTGTAACTGTATTTATTTCCGGGAACCCATGTTTTGGAGCATGCGACCTTGACGTTGCTTTGCTCAATGACGTTGATATTCTCTTCCACTTCGGGCATGCTCATCTGGATGATAACAAAATTTCACAGAAAGTTTATTTCATAGAAACAAGGTCTGCTGTTGATGTAAATGATGTTGTTGAACTGGCAGCGTCTAAACTTGAAGGCAGGCGCATTGGTCTTATCACAACGGTACAGCATGTGCACAAACTTGATGATGCTGTAAAGGTTCTGGAGCAGCATGGCAAGCAATGTGTGATATGTCCGGGTGATAGCAAAATAGCATATCCCGGTCAGGTTCTTGGTTGTAATTTCTCTGCTGCCCGTAACGCGGATTGTGATGAGTATCTTTTCATTGGAAGCGGACAATTCCATCCACTTGGTGTTTCACTTGCCATGAAGAAACGTGTCCTTATAGCTGATCCTTTTGTCAATGAGCTCAGGGAAGCAGATTACTCTAAAGTTCTGAGGCAGAGAAGTGCTGTCATTGCAAAGTCACTCGATGCAGAGGTTTTTGGTATTGTAGTATCATCTAAACCGGGGCAGGAGCGCATGGAACTTGCCATGGAACTTAAAAGGATGGCAAAAGCTCATGGCAAGGATGCACATATTCTCACAATGGATCTTGTAACTCCGGATCAGTTATTGCAGTTCAAGGTGGATGCATTTGTTAACACTGCATGTCCTCGTCTTGCTATCGATGAGGTTGGAAGGTTCCATGCTCCAATGCTTACTCCGCTGGAATTTGAGATCGTGCTTGGAGAAAGGGAATGGGAAGACCTCTATTTTGATGAGATCACAGGTGAATAAGATTGAAGCAGCGTAAGCTTGAGATGTTGCTGGAGCAGGTTGAGGGTTTTGATTCTCCTAATGTGAACCTGGAACAATATGCCACTCCTGCATTACTTGCGGCTGAAATGCTTCATTTTGCATATATGCAGGGCGATCTGGAAGGAACTGTTTTTGATCTTGGATGCGGGACTGGAATGCTTGCCATTGGTGCGAAACTCCTTGGAGCAGAAAAGGTTGTTGGGTTCGATATAGATAACAAGGCTCTGGAAGTAGCCCGCAGGAATGCTGAGAAACTTGGTGTGGATGTTGAGTTTGTCCATGCCGATATTTTTGAGGTTGAAGGGCATGCTGATACCGTTGTCATGAACCCTCCGTTCGGTGCTCAGGCCAAGGGTAATGACCGACCGTTTCTTTTAAGTGCGTTGAAAACCAGTGATGTGATATATTCCATTCATAATTGCGGGAGCCATGATTTTATAAGTAAGTTCATAGGTGATGCCAGAATAACAGACTGGTACTCAACGGCATTTCCAATGAAACGAACATTTAAATTCCATAAAAAAGAAGTAGAAATGGTAAAAGTAGAGATTTATCGTATAGTACGATAATATTTTAAGAAATGCGGTTCTTACTTGAAGGGATTCATGGATTTGTGCATTTTTATATAATTTCAGATTATAAGAAGGGATTCTAATTAGGATAAGAAATAGACGTAAGACTTCACGCAGGAAGATCAAATCATCTGATTCTGAAGACCAGCAGGTAAGTGAAGAAGAGGTTCTTTCATCAGAAACAGAAGTAATCGAGGAGGCAGCAGAAGCTGTTAAAGGGAAAGAACAGGGCCGTAAAAGAAGGTCAGCAAAGAAGGACAATAAGCCCGATGAAGGCGCAACAGAAGATGATGATATGGATGATGAAGAGGAACTTAGTACAGAAGAATCTGTATTTGTAATGCCTGGTGATTTTGTAGGAACTACGGAAGAGTTCAGGGCAGGCGCAGGAACTTATGTCAACGTTGCAGATATCCACTCACTTAACACTGGATATGTAAAAGTTGACCGAAAATCTAGAACAATCTCGATAGTACCTCAGACAAGCATTCCGCCTGAGATCAAGGAAGGCGACATTATTATCGGAAGCGTTGTCAATATGCGTGACTCAGTGGCTCTTGTTGAGATCGGTGCAATCAAAGGAAAGGGAGAGCGTGAGTTCCAGACAAATGGCGCAGCAGCAATTCATGTATCCAACGTGAAAGATTCTTATGTCAAGAATCTTGGCTACGAGTTTTCACTTTCTGATGTTGTCAAGGCAAAGGTCATCAACACTCAGAACATGCGTCTGAGTACCGACGAAAAGTCCCTTGGAGTTATGAAGGCATATTGTTCAAGGTGTCACAGTTCACTTATAATGGACAACAAGAAACTGAAATGTCCTGAATGTGGTCGCACAGAGACAAGGAAAATATCTGCAGACTACGGAACCGGAATCGTTTAATCGATTATCGTTTAAAATTTTAGTTTAAACTTATAGTTTAATAATTACACATTACTTATGGTGAGATAAAGATGGAATTGAAGATCATTGACAAAACAGAAGACGAGATGCATCTTGAGATCATTGGTGAGAACCACACTCTTCTCAATATGCTCAAGTCCGCTCTGCTCGATGACAAGAGAGTTCAGATAGCAACATACGATATGAAACACGTATCAATTAGTGATCCTATACTTTTTGTTAAGACAGATGGTGCAGATCCTATTGAAGTTGTCAAGGACGCTGCTAACAATATCGTAAATGATTGTGATGAGTTCCTTGGCGTTTTCAAAACAGCTATTGATATTTAATTTGGTTTAAAGTTGCACTTCGGTGCTCCTTTTTTTATTATACTTTTCTTCTGAGCTGGAGCTTTCCGGCTTCTGAGCAGTAAGGTATGAAGTATTTTACAATGAACATTTTTAACTAGTATTGGAAAGTTCAATATCAGTATAATTCACAGATTTACGGGGTAATATTATGGAACTTGATGATTCAATTCTTAATAAATTCGGATTTATCGCACGTGGTCCGAAAGATGCGATAAATATTGATCCGCTTCAGACAGGCGGTAAACTTACGGAAGATGCCCGCAGGGCACTTGTTGAATGGGGAGACGGATACTCGGTCTGTGATTTCTGTGGTGGTATTCTTGATCTAATCAAAAAGCCTCCAATAGAGGAGTTTGTTCACAATGCATTGCCTGCATTTCTGGATACAGATGCTGTAAGGATCACCCACGGTGCAAGAGAATCCAAGTTTGCAGTTATGCATTCCATGGGTCAGGAGGGGGACTATGTGGTGCTTGACGAGCTTGCTCACTATTCATCATTCGTTGCTGCACAGCGTGCAAGGCTGAATGTAAAGACTGTACCACACAGCGGAAGTCCTGAATACAAAACTGACGTTGAAGCTTATGCTACAGCTATTGAAGAGGTTATCAGTGAGACTGGAAAAGCTCCTGCTCTGGCACAGGTAACTTATCCTGATGGAAGTTACGGTAACCTTGCAGATGTGAAGAGAATTTCTGATATTTGCCACAGCTATGATGTTCCTCTAATGCTGAATGGTGCTTATTCAGTGGGCAGGATGCCTATCCATGCTAAGAAGATGGGTGTTGATTTTGTTGTTGGAAGTGGTCACAAGTCAATGGCTTCATCGGGTCCGATCGGTGTACTTGGTGTGAAGGAAGACTATGCAGACATAGTTTTCAGAAAGTCTCCAACTCATAAGGTAAAAGAAATCGAGCTTCTCGGATGTACTGCAAGAGGTGCAACCGTTATGACAATGATTGCATCATTCCCGGAGGTTGTACGCAGGACACAGAACTGGGATAATGAGGTTGCAGATGCACGCTGGTTCTCAGCCAAGCTGGAAGACATGGGTCTCATTCAGATGGGTGACAAACCACACAACCACGACCTGATGTTCTTCGAGGCTCCTGTGTTCTATGAGATATCGCAGACTGCAAAGAAAGGCAGATATTTCCTGTACAAGGAGCTGAAGCAGCGTAATATCCACGGTATCAAATCAGGGCTTACCAAGTACTTCAAGCTCAGTACGTTCCAGGTTGGCAGGGAGAATCTTTCCTATGTAGCTGATTCTTTCCAGGAAATTATCGATAAGTACCAGAAATAAACGAATTGGTACTTTATTTTCTCTTTTTATTTCTAGATATAATTCCTTTTTCCTGCTTTTTTCCTAGTAAACTATATTGATATGATTGTCTATATGGAGCTAGTTAGATAATTATTTTGAAAAATCTATGATCGGAGCAAGCTATACATGGCTAAAAAGACACCACGAAGTGGACTGATTTATGTGAAATCAAAACTGGTTCACAAATCATTGAACACGTTTTTTATGTTCTTTGTGTTTCTCACAGCCGTTGCTCTGGGAATAATTGCTGTGGATGAACATCAGATATTTGATATTCCTGATGTGGTGACAGGAACTTTGAAGGTATTGATAGGTATTTTTGTATCCTATGCAGTTGCAACCCTTTTTACAAAACTTACCGTGAATCGTTTTCTTAATTACTTTGAAGAATTAGGAGAGATCGAAGAGAGAATACTCATGGGCAAGATGTACCTGTGGTTTGTATATCTCATTGCAACACTGGTAGCTTTTTCACTTCTTGGTGGTACGGTAAGCAATATCGCTCTCTTTCTTGGTTTGATTACCACGGGTTTTGCTTTTGCGATCAGGGATGTAATTCTCTCCTATTTCATCTGGTTCATACTGCTAACCAAAAAGCCATTCAAGATAGGCGATTATATCAGGGTGGGTGAGGATGATTACCTTGAAGGCCAGGTGAAGCACATAGGGCTTTTCTATGTGGTTGTAACTCCTATGCCGGAAATGTCTGAAGATTATTTCAAAATACCAAACAAGACTTTCCTTGAAAAACCTATTATGAATTATGGCAGGGGTAAGTTCAGGAACGAATTTGATATGTATTTTGGTATGGATGAAATTCCGGAAAACCTGCCTGCAAAGATAGAGGCTCTAAAAGAAAAAGTCTGGAACAATCTTGATGTGAGTGCAAGCTTTTTCCTTGGCGCAGACCGTGACGGTGTGAAGATAACTGTCTACTATAAATCCACTTATGACCGCAAGGAGCAGATCAGGCACCAGATTACGGGCATGATGCTTAATGAGCTGATACCTGCCGGGAATTGATTTCATAAGCTGCTAAGATGCTCTGCTAACCATTTTCTGTAATAGTTGAGTTGGTCCGGTGTGTGAAAATAATGTTCACCGTTTTCCATTATTTCCAGATCACAATTAAATTTCTTTGAAAAGGAGCTTACAATATCATATTCGCAAATGTTATCCTCTTTTCCATAAAGGATGGCTGTAGGACTATCCCAGCGAAGAATCGGATTTTCTTTTACATAGCAGTAGTAATCCCAGTACAATGTTTGCCCTGCCGGTGTGGGGATTTCTTGCTCAGCCTTTAATTGTTCCTTGCTTATGTTGAACCATGTCATCATATTGTCAATGATACGTTCCATGTTAACAACCGGAGAAAGGAAGAGGCACTGTTGTAGGGGAATTTCCTTATAGGCAAGAAGACTGAAATATGCTCCCATGCTGCAGGCAAATAGTGAAATATCGGTAGCATTTGTTTGTGCATAGTTTATGATCTTACTGAGGTCGCTGACACAGTTCTGAACTTTACAAAGCGTAGATTCATCTTTTCTGTCCCCATGCTGCGGGAGATCAAAACTAAGCACCTGATAGCCCAAAGGAACTGCTTCTTCAGCAAGAATTGAAATAGGGCTATCTTTTTTGTGTGACATGTTTCCATGAACTGCAACAAACAGCTTAGAGCTGTCTTTCCCCCATAGAATCGCCGGGATGTTATCGATGAGTAAGTCCTGTTTTTCCATTGTTTTCTCCAACTATTATGATAGATCTCTCTGTAAATAACCCTTGTATTTATCAAATTCTATAATTTTATTCTACAGTTTCATATAGGCTGTAAGCATTACCATTAATTCCCCGGCAAAGCCTGAGAACACAGGAATCGCAAGGTTATCATCTATTTTCTCAAATCCAGTTTCCACAGCAGTGGCAACAAGTGCCATAATAAATGCGATTTCCGGGTTTGAGAGCAATGCGTAGCCAATAACAAGGTCAACAGTGAATTCTGCAACACATCCTTCAAAGGATTTTCCATTTCTGAATATTCTTCTTTTTCCAAAGCTTTTGCCAATTAGTGCTGCACTCATATCTCCGAAGGTTGCCATGAGCAGGGCTGCATAGGCAATATTTTCACTATATACGGAGACGGCAACGATAGCTCCAAGAGTGAAATAAATGTGCCCTGCAAGTGATGTTTCTTCTTCCTTTCGCAACAAGTAATGTATAACAGGTAACCTGTAACCTCTGTCAAGTCTCAGGTGTTCGATGATAAGAACAAGGACGAGATAGGATGTCATGAAGTAGAGTACTATTGTTTTTCCAAAAAAGAAGTAGACCAGAACTATGGCAACTGATGCCAGGTGAAGACCTTTACGCAGCATCTCATCCATGAAGGTTTTGGGTGCCATATTTATTATTTTATTTTTTCAACTATAAATAAGGTTCAATTTCATGAATATTTACGGATTGTGTTCAATATCCTAAGATTGTCATTCCATTGTACAAGTATATTATCTTGTAAATTCTAGTGTCTGTTAGATATATGTCAGTGTATTTCTAAGATGGATTAATCAATTAAAGTGTCTAGGCTGATGCAGAGGGCAAATCTCTAAAAGGAGTTAAAATGAAGTAACTAGAAATATCGGAGTCACCAATTTCTGACAGTAATACTAACAGGGCACTTAAGGACGCACCGGATGCAGCCGATCAGTAAAAGGATTTTATTAAACTCAGTAATCATAATATCAAACAAGTATTTTTTTAAGTTAATATTTGCATCTGTAAAACTAACGCAATCATCATGTAAATAATAAAACAAAGCTTATGTAGTTATAATGTAATTTATGTATGGGGAATATAATAAAAATTATTTTTTTGTAAAAGTTCTTCAAGAAAAATGTATTATTCTTTAATGGTTGAATAGGACAATGTTTCATGAAACTTGATATAATATCAGAAGAATGTATTTTGGCATATGATAATCATTTATGGGATATTATTAAAGAAATTGATATTTCCAAGTATTTGAATCCGATAAATTCGGAAGAAGAAAAGAAAAAGTTTCTTAAAGAATATGAGTCCGGAAATTGTTATAATCCTCAATTCAAGTATGAAGTATTTGATGAAAATCTTGAATTATTGTACAATGAACTATTACTGATTAGAGATCAATTTCATGAATGCAAAAATTCTTTATTTGCACCTTATTACATAAAAATAATTGATGATTTAGTATTAAGGATAAATCTTTTTAAGGACAGGAACCAGCCAAATTTTGGAGGGAATGTAACAAATTTGTATGGTAGTCCAAGTAATCTATTAGTAAAACAAGCAGAATCAAATTTGTTAAAATATCAAAATATCAAAGAAAAACAACTAGAAAGTTTAACTCCTGAAGCGGTTCTTAAAATTTTTAAAACAGAAATGGAAAAGTTCGGATTAAATTGGGATTTCGAGATACTCACAAGAGCTAGTGCTAAACTATCTGTAAATGCTTCTCAGAATACAATAAAAATCAATGCTTCTGAAAAATTTTCAGAAAATAATATGAAAAGATATATTTTTCATGAAATTAGGACTCATGTATTTAGAGCTGAAAACGGTAAATTGCAGCGATTTTTAATATTTAGGAATGGATTTCCCAATTATATAAATACTGAAGAGGGTTTAGCACTATATGTTGAAGATAAAAATGGATTAATAACCCCTGCAGATATTAAAAGATATAGTGCAAGGGTGATTGCTGCAAACGACAGTATTAATTCGTCTTTTTTTGATGTTTTTAGTAAATTAGTGAATTATTTCTCCCCATCGGAAGCTTATTCGATAGTCCAACGAGTAAAAAGAAGTTTCATGGATACTAGTATGGCAGGAGGATACACTAAAGATTTTGTATATATGGATGGTTTTCAAAAAGTGAGTTCATTTTTGAATGCAGGTAATTCTATTGAAGACCTTTTCGTTGGAAAAATTGGTCTAAATGATGTTGATATTATTCAAGAATTAATCAATCAAGGTGTTGTAGTTAAGCCGAAATATCTACCATTTAACAAAACCTAACAAAATATTATTGATGACATTAAATAAAGGCTGATATCATGGTAAGTAGCATAAGCGATTCACTTCTAAATTCTATACTTGACCTTAATAGTTTAGTAACTGGAATTACCATAGCTATCATTGGATTTGTATTAAAATATTACTCAATCGATAAAAAAAATGAAAAGAAAAGTGAAAAGGAGTTCCTAGCTAAAACCAAATCTTCTTTAATAAACGCAGACAGTTTGGTAAAAAAAGATATGCTTTTGGAAGCATTATCAGAGTATAAAGCCATATCAAAGAAGGTTTCAGCTGAGAAATATCCAAAAGAATATGCTCATGCAAAAAATGGAGAGGGGATTTGTAGTCTTAATCTCAGTAAGATTGACAATAGAGAAAGGAATGTTGCTATAGCAATCCGTGCTTTTGAAGAAGCTTTAGGAGTTAGAACAGTTGATAAATATCCAGTTGATTTTGCTGAATCGCAGAAATATCTTGGAGATTCTTATAGACAACTTGCTAGGGTGAGGGATAAAGAAGAGAATCTCAATCTTTCAATTCAAAGTTTAAATGAGTCATTGAAAATTAGAACGTGCGATAAATTTCCACTTGATTATGCGATTACTATGAGTAGTTTAGGATTAACTTATAGACTTTTATCAGATGTTCGAAATAAAGAACAAAATCTAGATACATCTATACGTGCTTGCAAAGAAACTTTAAATTATCTGTCAATTAATGAGAAGGCTTTTTATTATGCTGAAGCACAAAATTGTCTTGGAGCTGCGTACAGGAATTTGTCTGATGTTCGAAATAAAGAACAAAATCTAGATAAATCTATTCATGCATATACCGAAGCATTAAAAGTTAGAACTGTTGAAAAATACCCTATTGACTATGCAAACACTCAAAATAATCTTGGGATTGCATATGGAAAACTTGCAGATATAAAGGATAAGGAAGAAAATCTTGTAAAAGCAATATGTGCTTATGAGGCAACATTAAGTATTAGAACTGTTGATGCTTATCCATTAAGCTATGCATTAACTCAGAGCAATCTTTCAATTGCATATAGAAAATTAGCTAATCTTCGTGACAAAGAAAAAAATCTTAATAAAGCAATTCATGCGATAGAAGAATCACTGAAAATCAGAACTATTGATAGATATCCAATTGCGTATTCAGCAACCCAATCTGAAGTGGGAATTATCTATACAAAGTTAGCAGATGTTCAAGACAAAGAAAAAAATCTTAATAAAGCAATTCATGCGATAGAAGAAGGACTGAAAATCAGAACTATGGATAAATATCCAATTAACTATGCAAAAAGTAAAAATGATTTAGGAGTAGCTTTTATCAAACTTGCTGAAGTTAGGGACAAAGAAAAGAATCTATCTATGGCGATACGACTTTTTGAAGAATCACTGAAAATCAGAACAGCTGAAAAATTTCCAATTGATTATGCTGAAACCCAGAATAATCTTGGAGATGCCTATAGAAATCTAGCTGCTGTTCGCGATAAAGAAGACAATCTCAATTTAGCGATTTTTGCATTTGAGCAGGCTCAAAAACATTATGGGTTAAATGAATGTTCATCTCTTCAAAATGAAATTATATTAAAAATCGAAAATGTTAAAAAAATGATGGATGACGATTGAATTTATTTTCATCCTAAATGCTCTAACTTAACATTCGATAGCAATTATCAACGGCGTTTAATTATCGTCACTTTCGGTGGTATAAAAAGAAGATTTTTACAGATTCATGGTGTCATAAATAATTAATATGCATAAATTCAATAGCTAATTGTATATTTTTAACGTGCGGCTGTGGTCTAGCGGTCATGACCGGAGCTTCCCAAGCTCTGAACCCGAGTTCGAATCCCGGCAGCCGCATCTTATTGAAGAGATATATACAACGGGAATAAATGTACTTTAGAAAATCTCACAATCCCCTATTAAAAATCGGTGTAGAAACAGTATCTTTATCATATGTTCTCTCTTTATACAGCAGTTAAAGGTGAGTGAAAACAGTGAAAGTTGCCTGCATCCAGATGAATGTCTCTGTCTGTTCAAAACATGATAATCTTCAGCATGCTCTTCAGATGGCAGAAGAAGCAGTTTCCAGAGAAGCTGAATTGCTTGTTTTACCTGAAGTTTTCTCCACCGGTTTTTGCTATGATCGGATAGAAGAGATTGCAGAAGATGTTCCCGGACCAACAATTGAAGCTCTCTGTGACTTTTCACAGGAACATGGCTGCATTCTGGCAGGTTCAATGATAGAACGAAGAGAGAAGGATGCATCAGATAAAGAAGATCAGGCTCCATCTCAATATAATCTTGGTTTTTGTATCGAATCAGGAAAACTGGCAGGTTCACACCGCAAGGTTCAGCTATATGGTCCTGAAAAAGAATACTTTGCATCTGGAACCAGCATAGCTCCTATAAAACTGAAAAAGCACGACATTTCAGTCGGACTTATCGTATGTAATGAACTTCGCTACCCGGAAGTTGCACGAAAACTGGCTGTTGAAGGAGCAGATATATTTGTATCATCTGCCGAGATCCCGGATTTTTACGCTCATCCCTGGCGCATCATGTCAATTTCAAGGGCAATTGAAAACCAACTTCTTCATGTAGCCTGCAACCGGGTTGGAAAAGGAAAGCGTACAATTTATCCCGGCGGTTCTTTGATTACTGATGGTTGGGGTCGTATTCTTGAAGAAGCCGGAAACGAGGAAACCGTTCTCATCGGGGAAATTGATCTTGACAAAGCAAAAGAGATCAAACAAAAAGGGTCTATTCTGCAGGATCTCAGGACTGATCTTTATTGAGTTGATTGATTGTTTATTATTTGTTTCTATTTTAATGCTAAATAATCACATTCCGTAGTGAATTAACTTCTGTTTTTATGCAATCAACATGCATTTAAAAGGATTAGTTCTTTTTGGTTCCTCTGCTACTAATAACACAAAAGTAATTATTATGTTTGTTCTATGTTATCATAATTAAACACATTTGGTTTGTAATTTATGATTTTTGAAATCATGTCTTATTGGTGGTACTGCTAATATCATAAGTTTCAAACAATCGGTTCTTAACTATAAATTTATACGAAGGCATTGGGAATATTTTAGAAAGCTATAACTAATATCACGTACAAAATATTTTCATGCGATGCAAGATCACCATTCGAAAAACATCGTCCAATCCCATTCATTATGATTACCAGTACGGTTTAGCTTCTATGCTATATCACCGTCTTGCCAATGCCAATATTACTCTTGCAAATGAGCTGCACAGCCATCAGGGATTCAAGTTCTATACGTTTTCCAACCTTGTTATCGAGGACTGGATTCCGAACAAATACGGCCTGAATTTTACGAAAGCACATTTTTTCATCTCTTCACCGGACCCGGAGTTTATTCGCAGTTTCACCGAAGGTTTGCTTATGGAGCCGGAATTTTTCCTCGGAAAAGGACAAAAAGCAAATCTCATTATTGAAAGTGCAGAGATCCTGCCCCAGCCGGAGTTCTCGGATACCTGCAAGTTCACAACCCTCTCTCCTCTGTATGTGAAGACCATGAGGAAAAAAGGTGAAAAGCTTGCTGAGTTCGACCTCTACCCAAAGGATGCCAAGTTCTATGAGAATCTCCACACAAATCTCTGCTCCAGATACGAGGAATACTACGGCCACAAAGTAGAACAGGATTTTTTCGATATCCTTGATGTGATGGATGTCAAAGCAAAACGCGTGTCCATAGATAACAGTTTCAGACGATGCAGCATGCTAAAGATGAAACTCGAAGCCAGCCCCGAACTTGTGAAGTTCGCCTACGATGCGGGGCTTGGGGAGAAAAATGCGATGGGATTTGGGTGTCTGGGGGTGGTGGGATGAATAGTTTCACCACGCTTAATAAATGTTTATGTAGTAATAACCATTATTCTTTAATTGTTAAATTTATTTCAGCATGTACGGGGAGAAAAAATGTATAATTTTATTGTGAATCTGTTTTCTGAAGATGACTACGATGCTTTGCTGAATGACGAAACATCAGATCAAAAAATCGGTAAAACAAAAGCATTGATCGTCCCTCCAAATATATCTGATGAACCATTTGTAATTGATCCTGCTAACCTTGAAGACGAATTTGATCAAAGACCTTGGCTAAAGGTTTATGGTTCTAAGTACTTTAAATCCGAGAACTTCATTCGTCCAACCCATAATTCAAGTAATAACATTGGTGGGAATAATGCATTATTGAGTCATTCATTAACTCATTACAAAATAACAGATGCTTTTATTGATAAAGATGAGAATAATAAAGCTGTAAAATATTCAAATGATAATATTGTCATAACAATCCCACATGAAAAAATTAATAATTATAAAAAATCGTCTGCTGAAATTAAATTATATGCTCCATTTTTATATATATGCGATAATGTGTTCAATTTTTTCATTAATTTCAATAATATAAACCCTGATAATAATTTTGATTTAGCGCAAAATGATTATGTCATTTTTTTGAGTAATGAAGAAGATGTGAATTCATATCTTGATGCTGTGTCATCTTATACTGTGGATAAGCTTTTGAAATACAAAACATTTGAAGATGAATGTGATTGCTGTGGCTTACATGATCAACTTTATATGTTATCTCAAGGAAATTTATTTGACCTTCAAAAAGATAGAAAGTATTTGCTAAGACACCCTACCAGATATAAAACGAATTTGAAATCAAAAAACCCTGAAAATTTTAATGTATGTGGCAAATGTGCCAAACAAACATACAATTTTTTTGAATATATCAAAGCCTACAAGTTTTATAGGTATGTTTTCCCCACTTCTATAGGTGTTACAAGCAATGACTACAAAGATTATTCATCAAAGCCACTTAGTATTTTGAAAATGCTAAATCATTTATATAATTCAAATCGTTTCCAAGCGTTTGACTATGTGATGATGCTTACCGACCCTAAAATAGAGAATATCGAGTTTATCTATGTAAGCAATTTTGATTATGAGCTCCATAATGAATATTCTTATAATGTAGAGGATTTACTTATATATTCTGCACTAAAAGAACTGCCTTCAAAAGATAAAGATGGAGAAATCACACGTATTGGGAATCTGAGAAACAAGTCCATCTTTTTAAGAGAACTTAATTTGCTGTTTAATAACACTCTTGTTGGTTCACTTTTTGAAACGGATCCGTCAAAATTGATTAAGAGTCTTCATCCATTTTTGAAATTAAAGCTAATTGAATATAACTCAGTTATTTGCAATTATATTTATTATCAAAATAATTCTTTGTTTGAAGACAAAATTTTCACCAAACTGTTTAGAGAGATTCTATCAGAAACAATAAGAAATTCCAAATTCCGTGATGAACTAAAGATCAGTTCTAACAAAATTCGCTTTTTCCTTATAATTTATTATAAATACTTATCAATGGAACAAAATGGAGGAGATATTATTACAGAATATATGTCATTGAAAGAAAAAATGGATGAAAATGATTCTTTTAAGATAGAAAATGATTTTGAAGCAAGTTACTGCATGGGACAAATATTCTATTATTTGCTTCAAGTTTCAAAAGGACAAAATACATTGGAACTTTTTACAAAATATACTATGAATGTACATGATATGGAAATGCTTAAAAGTAAATTGATTACAGTTCTTGAAAAGTATTCCCATAATGAATATCTTGATGGGAATCGCAAGTTCCACAATATGATGAGTGGTGTCCTTGCATTTGAATTCAGTAAATCCTATGATAACAACAAAATTCCCCTATATACAGGCTACTTTGATAATAATTATTTGTACTATTCAAAAAAGGAAGGAAATGAAACTGAATTACAGGAGGAATCTGAATGAATTATAATGGGTTAGTAGTTGTAAACGCAAAAAATGCAAGTTTTAACGCAGGTTTTGATGGTTTGCCAAGAAGACTACCAAATGGTAGAATATTTGCTACGGATAAAGCATTAAAATATTGCATCAGAGAATATCTATCTGATAATGAAGCTGTTTTTGTTCAGAGAACACAGAAGGCACATGAAACAAAAGACGGAGTTGTCCAAAGATATCTTACTCTTAAAGAAAACTACCTACTAAAATGCAATAAGACTTCCATCCCAAAAAGCGAAATAGAGATTATAGAAGACTTAAAATCATTTATTGATGTTCGTCTTTTTGGTGTTGTTTTTGCAGTTGATAGCAATATTTCTATCACAGGACCATGTCAAATAAACTACGGTGTAAACCGTTTCGAAAATTCAAGTATCTACTCATCTGATATTCTTTCTCCATATAGAAATCCAAATGAAAAAAGCAAAGATAGTCAGCAGACAACCATAGGTTCAGAATCCAGGGCAGATGATGTCTATTATGTGTATGATGTTTGCCTTAATATGAACTCTGCACAAAAACAAGGAATTGATATCTCTGATACAGACATTGAAAAATTAAAAAATGCTCTGAAATATTCAGTGGGAAAAGTAACTTCAACAACTATGTTTGGTTGTGAAACGGTAAGTATGGTTTGGTTTGAAAACAAAGATAATCATATCTTTAATAATCTGAATTCGCAGGTCAACGTGTATGAATCTGATGGAAATATTATTGTGGATTATTCCAAAGTTAATGATATAATTAAAGATAGAATCAACAAAGACTCACTTGAGCAATACAGCAATAAAGTTGAGAACATTGGCATTTCCAATGCGCAATAAATATAAAAGGTATTCAGGTGATACTATTGAATACAACACTTGAATCTTTTTCATCAACAAATGGTAAAGCTTCTGGGCAGCCAAATAAAGTACTTATATTCAGACTGCATGGGATATTTGCCCATTTTAATCAGCCAATTAGTAATCGTTTTAGAAATACGTATTCGATAATTCCAAAACCTCAATTATTAGGAATTATTGGTTCACTCATAGGTCTTAGCGGTTATAAAAATTCAGATACATGCCCAGAATTCTATTCAAAATTGCATGATTTAAAAGTATTCATCAAACCTAATGGATCAGCTAATAAGAAATTTGTAGTCACATACAACAGTCTCAATAGCTTTCTAAATAATAGAGTAGACACAGGCTCTCCTAATGTGATGATAAATGAACAAATCCTTCAAGACCCAGATTATGAAATTGGATTGCTTTTAAATGACAATGATTCGCTTCACTCTCTGATTATTGAAAACATCACTCAGAATAAAAGCGTATTTCCAATATATCTGGGCAAAAATGAGTTCTTTGCCAGTATAGAGTATATTTCATTAAATGACTATGAAGTGAACTCTGAGAAAGAAGTAAGTTGCTCCAGTATATTTCCTTTTGATGAATTATCAAAGGAAACAACTCGCAATTTAAAACTGGAGTTGCTTCCTATAGATTTTGATGATATGTTTAAGTATGTGTATTGTTTGATGGCAATTCCACAAAATGAAACTAAGATTGAACTAAAAAACCCAGACAATTGTATTGTGTCAGAAGGTAGTGCATATTATGTGTTCTAACACCTTCAAAGCACTTTTTGACACAATTGACAAAAGTCTATTTCCATTCAATACTTATCATTCTGCACATCGAAAAGACAATGATTTTGAATTATTAGAAGAACATTCCCAGTTATGCGGGGAATATTTTCTACATTTAGTTGATAAATTAGGACTTGAACCAATTTTTGATGATTTTATAGATGGACTGTTTGGTGAAAAAAACAAGATAAGTGTTAAACAAATTTTGCTCTATATGGTCTATTATCATGACATCGGAAAGTTAAATCCTAATTTCCAACAGGTTAAAGTGCATAATAAGAAAAAGTCAGCTAACAGCAAACATAGTTTTTTTTCAGATAGAGTACTAAGCTCGTATCTCTTAGACAAATATCCAGATTTAGAAGGACCAGTTTACTTAGCTGTTAATATTGTCTCAAAGCATCATACAAGACTTGGTGATTTTTCTACAAAGAACTATGCTGAAAGCTTAGATGAAAGAGAGATTATAGAAGAAATTATTCAAGAAGTGGGAATAAACGAAATTACAATCTCTAAACAATCAAAAGATGATTTTTTCTGGGAAGAATATAATTGGCAGAAAATGTTTCTTTTTGTAAAGCTATCCTACTCCCTTCTGGTGCTTAGCGATTCCTATTCTACTTTGCATTACTCTCAATCATTGGATTCCATGTACGAATTAAATGTCATAAGCAAAGATATTCATGAAAAAATGGCAAAGTCGTATTCGATGATCTCATATAATAGAAATATCGATGCCATATCTCCTGTTAATATTGAGTCTTGTAATGACATCAATGAAATACGAAAAGAAATTCTTGTTGAATGCAGTGTGAATATAGAACGTTTGTTGCAAGAAGAACATAAAATCTTCATGATGACAGTTCCTACAGGTGGCGGAAAAACAAATATTTCAATGAATCTGGCTTTAAAGATACTCAAATATGATGAAACTATAAGGCGAATTTTCTATGTCTTTCCATTTATCAATATAATTGAGCAAAATTATAAAGTAATTGAGCGATCATTATTTGATGAATCATTTTTTTCAGAGAGAGTAGGTATAATCTCTGATATTTATTCCAGATCATATGTTGATAAATTTAATGAAAATGAAGATACCAATATATCTTATTTTAAGAAAATGAAAGTAATTCAGGATGACAATTTCTTAAATAATTGTGTGAATGTGATTACCAATGTTAATTTCTTCAATTGTTTTATAAAAACACATGGGAACAATCGCTATAAGATTGCAAGTTTATGTAATAGTATTGTAATTATTGATGAAATTCAGACCTTAAGTGATAGGAATATACGCACTTTTTATAATTTCATAAAAGAAACAAGTGAATCTTTGAATATATATTACATTATAATGAGTGCAACTCTTCCTGATATTAATTATTTTATAGATAATTCTAACGCTGTACAACTTATAGATGATGCGCAGAAATACTATAATCATCCTGTATTCAAAAGAAATGAAGTTATTTTTAGAAAAGATATCAATGACATTGATGGTATTAAAAACCTCTTAATTGAAGAAATCGAAAAAAATTATGTCACTGGACCTGTAAAAATACTAATTACACTCAATTTGGTTGCAACTTCAGCAAGAATATATGAAGAACTGAAATATGATGAATATTTTGATGATTTTTCATTTTATCTTCTAAACAGCACTACTTCAAATCTCCGACGAAGAAAGATGATTGAAGAAATTAAAGATAAAAATAATGATGAGCGAATTATAATTGTGTCAACTCAATCAATTGAGGCTGGCGTGGACATTGATTGTGATTTTGGAATTCGGGATTATTCTATATTGGATAGTATAGAACAAGTCTCAGGCAGGATTAATAGGGAATGCAATAATAACAAGTCTAAAATATCAAAACTTTTTATTATCAAATATAAAGAGAATCGAATTGCTGATTCAAAAAGAATATATGGCAATCAAAAACGCTACACTATTTTGCAAGATAACTCATCAATAAATGAAGAAGAAATAATAGCATTGAAGAGGTTTGACACTTACTATTCCACTCTTTCAAACGAAGTAAAAAAAATAGCCAATGATAGTTTATCTTCAGTAAATAGAGAGATAGCTAACCTTCATTACCAGTCTTTAAGTAGTGAATTAGATGTCATTGACACTAAAGTTGAAAAAATAGATATATTTATTTTTGATCTGATTTCACTCGATGACTTGTCTGAATCTGACATTGGTAATATCAAGTCTTTAATATCTGATTCTGATATCCAAAAATTTACAGCAAATCGAAGCATCATTTCTGATGGGATGATAATTACAGAAAATGTATACTGGGCATGGAAAGATATAGTCACAACTACTAATAAGTTTGAAAATATTTATGTTATACGAAAAATCACAAGTTTGTTAAATCAATTCATAATTTCAATAAACAATATTAAAAGTGACTATGGAAGCTTGCGCGATTATCTGGAAACTGAGGGGTTTATTGAAGTCGATGATAAATTTGATATCATTGTATCCACTCCCAAATTTTCAGAATTCTACTCTTTTGATAATGGATTGAATGTACTTGAAATTAAAGAAGCAATGAAAAAATCATCATGTGGTGTAATAATCTAACTGATTATTTAAATCATTGACTAAGGCAATTAAGAAATAGTTCAAGTGGTAAAATGGCAGATTCAAAAGGTCATCAAAATTTAGAATCAAATTCTGACAACCGCCCTCTCACTCCCCACATGAAAATAACCGGTGTGAAAATCAACTACTACCACATCTGTCACACCAAGCTATGGCTTTTCTCTCACAACATCGCCCTTGAGCATGAACATGAGAACGTCAATATTGGCAAACAACTACACGAAGAGCGGTACACCAGAAACAAAAAGGAAGTCACAATAGACAACACCATCAGTATCGACTTTGTGAAGCAGCACAATGGTGTCATGGAGCTTCATGAGATAAAGAAGACAAAAAAGATGGAAGATGCTCACCTGCGCCAGATGTTGTACTATCTCTACTACCTCCGAAAAAGAGGAATTGAAGCCAGAGGTGTTATGAATTATCCACTGCTGAACCAGACAAAAGATGTAGAACTGACACCGGAAGAAGAAAAGAACATCGAGGATGACATCAGGGGAATTGAACAGATCGTCACCGGCAGGATGCCGCATCCCAAACGCATACGCATCTGTCCTAAGTGTGCGTATTTTGAGTTCTGCTTCTGCGGAGAAGGGAGTGAGGATTGATTTTGTTTAATTTCAATCACTGATGAGGAGAAGGAACAAGATGAGAACAGATTATTATATCCTTCAGGATGGAATCTTAAAGCGAAAAGAAAACACAGTCTATTTTGAAAACAAGGAAGAAAAGCGCGCTTTACCTGTAAACAAAATATATTCTATCTACGCATACGGAAGATTATCATTCTCATCAGGTGTCGTGTCATACCTTTCAAAAAACGGAATTCCAATACACTTCTTCAATTACTATGGTTTCTACGAAGGCAGCATGTATCCACGGGAGACCTTAATAAGCGGCGACCTTGTGATACAGCAGGCTTCTTATTATCTTGATAATGAAAAGCGCATGGAACTTGCGGGCAAATTCATAGAAGGCGCCTGCGGTAATATCCTCAAGAACCTGGGGTACTATTCAAGGAACAAAGAGGACATTCAGGAAAAACTGAATGAACATATATCTTCGATAGAATCAGAGATACTCCGCCTTCCTGAATCCGTATCCATACCTCAGATGATGAATGTGGAAGGGCGAATGCGTAATATCTACTACAGTGCCCTTGATGAAATATTTCCCGAAGAATACCGGATAGTTACACGAACACGCCGCCCCCCGGGAAACAAAATGAACACGCTTATCAGCTTTGGGAATTCCCTCATGTACACAACTGTGCTTTCTGAGATCTATAACACTCAGCTAAACCCTACAATATCCTACCTGCACGAACCTTTTGAGCGCCGTTTTTCTCTTGCTCTGGATGTCAGCGAGATCTTCAAGCCCATAATTATTGACAGGATCATACTCAAACTCGTTAACAAGAATATGCTTGATGACAACTGCTTCAGGGGCGAGATCGGGGATATGCTGCTGAGCGAGAAAGGCAAGAAGATATTTTTGCAGGAATACAATGATAAACTGGGTACCACTATCAAACACAAAGGTTTGAAGCGCAATGTATCATATAAACGGCTTATCAGGCTGGAACTTTACAAATTGTCAAAGCATGTGCTTGATGATGAGGAATACAAACCTCTGATTATGTGGTGGTAATATGTACGTGATCATTGTCTACGACGCGGGAACGGAAAGGCTAAACAAGATACGCATCTTCCTGAAACAATATCTTAACTGGGTTCAGAACAGTGTTTTTGAAGGGGAGCTCACTAAAGCTGAATACATGAAGGTACTTTCAAGATTGAAGGAACTGATTGATGATGATCTTGATTGCATATTTATTTATCATGTAAGGGACAAAAAATACCTTGGCATTGAAGAATTGGGCACCAGAAAAGCTGAAATTGATTCAATAATCTGATTTTTCGTGGATCTTTATATACCTTCCACCTAATCAACGTTCCACGAAATCCTTTATTTTTATTTCCGTTAAAGAGTCGATTTAAAATAGTATTAATATCTTCTTTTTAATCGATAAATCAGCGCCAAGCTAAGTTCTCATCGGTTTTGCCGCTTTAATTGTTGCAAGCTAAAAGACGCTAAAATAAGCCAAAATTCGCTTGGTTAAAATCAGACCTTAGAGGGATTGAGTATGAGAACTCTCCTTGCTTCACCGGTTGAAAGGTGTTAAAAGGTTAAAATCAGACCTTAGAGGGATTGAGTTGATTTATACACAGGTCTGTATAACATGTCTGTTGTCGTTAAAATCAGACCTTAGAGGGATTGAGTTAAAATCAGACCTTAGAGGGATTGAAACCTACGACTACAATCAGATAGGTCAAGAGGTTCTGGAGTTAAAATCAGACCTTAGAGGGATTGAAACGAATATATCATAGGGAAATATGGCAAGAAATATTCGTTAAAATCAGACCTTAGAGGGATTGAAACGAAAGATCCTAAGTTTTGTCTGGGTCAGCGTTACAGAGTTAAAATCAGACCTTAGAGGGATTGAAACGCCGTCAGGTTGGGTTGTCATGCTGCTCTTAATGAGTTAAAATCAGACCTTAGAGGGATTGAAACGCCGTCAGGTTGGGTTGTCATGCTGCTCTTAATGATCGTTAAAATCAGACCTTAGAGGGATTGAAACGTTAGTACAAATCTTTCGCTTACCATTTTCTTAACCGTTAAAATCAGACCTTAGAGGGATTGAAACGAGGATGCTGTTAAGCTCATAGATAAGAGAAATGCACGTTAAAATCAGACCTTAGAGGGATTGAAACGTTGCATTATTATGAAGCTCAACAAGTGCATTTCTCTTGTTAAAATCAGACCTTAGAGGGATTGAAACGAGTTTTTGAAGCTATACTCTGAAAAGCTCGCTGAAGTTAAAATCAGACCTTAGAGGGATTGAAACACAAAAATAGTTACTCCGGAATATATCATAGGGAAATAGTTAAAATCAGACCTTAGAGGGATTGAAACTTTAATCATCGCTCCTTATCTTATTATAATAATACAGTTAAAATCAGACCTTAGAGGGATTGAAACTCATGGTAGTAACCCAAGTAGTTATCGCAGTCATGATGTTAAAATCAGACCTTAGAGGGATTGAAACTACAAAGATCGATCATTTTCTTAAAGGACATGTACGGTTAAAATCAGACCTTAGAGGGATTGAAACTTGCAAGCAAGCAACATCATGCTTATCATAACGGGATGTTAAAATCAGACCTTAGAGGGATTGAAACCAAATATGCAATTATCGCAAGCAATACCATAATACCGTTAAAATCAGACCTTAGAGGGATTGAAACGATAATCAAGTGTATCGTTAATACCCTCTTCAATGTGTTAAAATCAGACCTTAGAGGGATTGAAACAGAGGACCGTTAGAGCGAAGATTAACGACACATTGGTTAAAATCAGACCTTAGAGGGATTGAAACAGTGTTAGTGCTCGCTACTTCTGACAACAATATCAAGGTTAAAATCAGACCTTAGAGGGATTGAAACTTAATCAGCAACGTTTCTCCGAGCAAATACACGCCTGTTAAAATCAGACCTTAGAGGGATTGAAACTAGGTAAAATCTCAAGCATTGTTTTCATTTATACGCGTTAAAATCAGACCTTAGAGGGATTGAAACTGCAGTATTTGGGGATCACTCTTTGGGGTCTCTTTCAGGTTAAAATCAGACCTTAGAGGGATTGAAACGCTGCTGTGTATGGTTCCCTTTATGGCGTCCTGTTTATGTTAAAATCAGACCTTAGAGGGATTGAAACCAAGCATAACAACAACATATTCGGAGTCATTAACAGGGTTAAAATCAGACCTTAGAGGGATTGAAACTTATAGGGCTCGAAATACTCAATAGGAATAATAGAGTTAAAATCAGACCTTAGAGGGATTGAAACCCAACTGCGGGCATCTTTAATACGAAAACAAGAAAAGGGTTAAAATCAGACCTTAGAGGGATTGAAACATTGAATATTCGGGAGATTCAAGGACATTTTCAGTGTTAAAATCAGACCTTAGAGGGATTGAAACTTAAACCAGTCTCCGCGACTGTAGTAATCGATTACATGTTAAAATCAGACCTTAGAGGGATTGAAACTATGATAAAGCAACATCATGATACTCTTGCAATTCGTTAAAATCAGACCTTAGAGGGATTGAAACGTTGGAATATCAACTGGATTGGGAGAAGAACCTGGGTTAAAATCAGACCTTAGAGGGATTGAAACTATGATAAAGCAACATCATGATACTCTTGCAATTCGTGTTAAAATCAGACCTTAGAGGGATTGAAACAAGTTTCTGTTTCCACGATGGTAAACTTTGGTATTTGTTAAAATCAGACCTTAGAGGGATTGAAACGAGGAAGATGTCTCCAGGCTGTGGCCTGTTGATTTCGTTAAAATCAGACCTTAGAGGGATTGAAACCCGGAATAGTTCAAATACAATGCAGTTATGAAACCACCGTTAAAATCAGACCTTAGAGGGATTGAAACCAAACCCAACCACAATACTGAACGAGTCGCAAACATTGTTAAAATCAGACCTTAGAGGGATTGAAACAGCATTGAGTCATTAGGATCATCCAGGAGCTTAAGGGTTAAAATCAGACCTTAGAGGGATTGAAACATTATAAATGAACAAGTGTGGGAAGGAACTTGCAGAGTTAAAATCAGACCTTAGAGGGATTGAAACGAACTTATCCTATGACCATTAGTAGACGTAACACCAGTTAAAATCAGACCTTAGAGGGATTGAAACGTTTGCAGACCTCTACTCTGAAAACTCTGAGGACGAGGTTAAAATCAGACCTTAGAGGGATTGAAACAAAGAGAAACCTGTATCAGAAAACGAACCAGCACCAGTTAAAATCAGACCTTAGAGGGATTGAAACTCTTTTAAGTTTGTCATTTAGAAGCCCCCTAAAAAGTTAAAATCAGACCTTAGAGGGATTGAAACCATAAAACCGGATACCTTCACTATCATGTATTATTCTATTAAAATCAGACCTTAAAGGGATTGAGTTATAATATCTTATAACCTAATTATCTTAGGAGGAGAATTAACATGCCAAGATATTGTAAGATATGTGGAGCAAAAAGTGGAAGATGTAATCACCTGATAGTTGATTTTGGAGAAAGGGAAGAGGAAAACAGCAAGAATGAGGAAGATTCTCAAAGCTCTGATACCAAAAAATGATTTTTGAAATCATTTATGAAAATCTCTTTTGTAAAACGTGATTTATATGATCCTTAAATTCAAATCTTTGAGTCCTGAAATATCAGATTCTGCTTTCGTGGCTGATAATGCAATTGTGATTGGTGATGTCGTTCTGGGCGAAGAGTCCAGTGTGTGGTTTGGCGCTGTTATTCGTGGTGACGAAAATCCAATTTGCATAGGCAAACGGACAAACATCCAGGACAACGTAGTGATACACATTTCTGACACGTCTCGTGTAGACATAGGTGACGATGTGACAATTGGTCACTGTGCTGTGGTTCATGGTTGTAAGATTGCCAATAATGTTCTCATAGGAATGAACTCAACAGTACTGGATGGTGTGGAGATTGGCGAGAACTGCATCATAGGGGCAAATGCACTTGTCCCTCCGGGGAAGAAGATTCCTGCCGGAAGCATGGTCATGGGAGTTCCTGCAAAAGTTGTCAGGGGGCTTACAGAAGATGAAATTGCCGGCATAAAAGAGAATGCAGCTGTTTACGTAAAACTGCTGCATGAATACAAGGAAACCGATTGAGTAAAACGAAAAAAAGTATTTGGTGCAATGTCACTTTAGAAACCAAAGCGTACCATTGCCACAAACATAATAATTCCAAATATACAAAGTGCTCCGAAAATAAGAACCATTTTCTTTCTGAGCTCTCTTTCCTTTGGTGTAAGGGGTCTTAACTCATTTTCGTGTTTCTGCTCATTGCGTGATCCCAGAAAGGTTCCAATTATAAGACCTACTATATATCCGTAGAATATATTGTGTATAATTAACGCGATTGGGATGCCTATTGCAATACCTATTGCAAGCCCCTGGCCCATATAATGGCCTCTGGGATATTTTCCTGTACGGTTGTATTCTTCTTTCTTGAGCTTGAAAGCAAAATACGACATTACAAGTCCTGCAAGGAGTATTACAAGGATTATGACCATCATAATTGTATAATTCATAACCCTGCTTTGTTTCCTTTCACTTAATAGTTAACGGATAGCAGTGATTTTTCTCTCATACATATGGTGTTGTAGTTGGTGTTGTAGTCTTTAGTTTCAAATACTTGTGAATCATATTATATAATGGAGTGAATGGCTGTCTGTGCACAGGGGATGTCACAGTTCAGCATAAAATATGTTTGCTTTCAGGGAGTGAATAAATGAAAGTAGGAGATATAATGACCACAGATCCGGTCTGTGTGAAAGAAAGCGATCTTATGACACATGCCAGGCATGTATTGCGTGAAAATCATCTTCATGGACTTCCAGTACTGGATAATAAAGGCTATGTGTTGGGAATGCTTGATGATCAGGATATTCTGAGAATGCGCTCGAACAAATCAGAAGTAACGGTTGGAGGCTACATACGTGAAACACCTCTGATCACACCTGATACTGATGTTCGTGAAGCTGCAAAACTTCTTCTTCAGGCAAGACAACACCGTTGTGCAGTTGTAAAGTCATCAACTGACAGAACGATTGTGGGTATTCTAAGTGATAAGAATATACTCAGGAATGCCCATGTATCAAAAATGGAACCTAAGGCAGTGTCTAATGTAATGAATTCCCGGATTCAGACCGCTTATCCGGATGATAGCATTGCAAAGATCTGGGGAAACATGCTTGAATGGGATTTCTCTGGAATACCGGTAATCTCTCATGAGAATGAAGCAATGGGAATGATAACCCGCAGTGATATCATAAAATCAGGTTTTGCCAGGATAAGGGATCACTCCGGTGATATGCACAACAACGGTTCGGGAGATTCTCCAAAAGTAGAGCGTGTAATGTCCACTCCGCTTTATTCTATCAGTTCTGATACTACTATCTCAAAAGCCATTGAATCATTGAATCGCCACAATGTGAGCCGTATCTGTGTAACGAACGATAATAAAATCATAGGTATGGTCGATCGCTTTACAATGCTAAAGGAATGTGTGGATGGCCTTGGTTATTTGTAATCTCAACAAATATGGTTAGAGTTTAGACATGCCACCAGCAAGGAAAGTGAATACAGGATGTTTTTGTATCACTTTTCTTTTATCCTGCAATCGCCTTTGCACATATTTCTTACATACTGTTCCACTGAATCGTAATTTTGCGGTGTGCAGAAGATAATGCTCTTTTCTGCAAATCCTGCTTTAAGTGCAATTGTCTTAAATTTAGGGTAAAATGTGGCTTTATTTACATTCTTCCATTTAATATTCTGGTTCTGGTGGGAAGCCGCCAGGAGTCCGGTACCGGCAGCAGTTGGATTTCCTGTAAGCAGTCCGGCGAATATAAGCAAAAAGTTAATTTTACTGTTCTTTGCATTCTGGTTCTCTCTGGTAATGGTACTTACACCTTTGCCGTCAAGGTTGTAAGTAAGCATGTATTTGTTGCCGTAATATGCAATAATAAACAGTGCTGTAAACAGGAACAGTATTCCAATCAACATGAGTGCGTATTTTGCATCCCTGGCGTTGCTACTTGTGGAATACGCATTTCCACTTAAAATTGAAGGAAGTGTAATAAACGCTACGATAGCAGCTGTTATTAACGTAGCAATTCCAAAAACTCTCAGCAACTCATTAAGTATGAACCTGTTAGTTAGTATCGAAACATCGATGTCCCATTCAATATTTTTTTCGGAACTCATTTTCCACCCAGCCTTTTCTATTATAATTATCCACTGCAATTTAATATAATCCAATGTATTTTATATAATACGATGGTCAATTTTGTTTCCAGCACCCGGAATCCTGAAATCCCTGCCTGAGGCGTTCTATCTGGAGTCTTTTTGCTTCCCGGTAGTGTCTCCATAAAATATAGAATCCAACAGTTGCGATGGATACCTGACCGGTGAACACATTGAATACTGTTACGGGGAACATTGATAGGACGTCAGGCAGTCCGTTCCATAATCCATGCAGGACGGCCACTGTTATGTATGCTCCGATGACCTTGGGGTTAATGTGGAAATTTTGCGGACCACTTTCCCTGAACATTGTGCTCACAAGTATTGCTGTCCATGTACCATGTCCGATTGGTGCGATAACTCCTCGTACCAGTGTTATAATCACTGTTTGTGAGAGGCTTCCTCCACTACTGAGGTACGCTGTGAATGCGTATCCTGTACTTTCCAGAGCTGCAAAACCCATTCCCGAAGCTGCTCCCAGGATAAGTCCATCCATTTCAGAATCGTGGAAACAGCGTTTGGCAATTATAATCACCCCTATTATTTTTGCAAACTCCTCGATAAGGCCCACTTCAAAAGAGTAAAATAACGATTTTTGTGACAGAAATATTGGTTCAAGGGTTGCTGCTGCTAAAACTCCCAGAAGTCCTCCGTAGAAAAATGCCCATGCAGTTGTTGGCATATCCAGTTTGCTAAGGTGTCTTCTTTGGTAGAAGAAAGCAACATAGGTGATCGGTACCAGGAAATTTCCGAGCATAACAACTGTAGGGAAGATGTTGGTGTTGCGGGTTGCAGCAAGTGCAAAAACCCCGAATATATAGAGGACAAGTCCACCGGTGAAAACTTTAAGCCATGAAAGTTTCCTGTTATTTTGTATCTCTTCAAAATGGGTTTGCTGTTTATCAATGATGTTTTCCGGTAGCTCATCAGGAGTCGTTATATCCATTTTATCCCGTTACCTAAGTTCTCCACAATTCTACAGTATATCAAAGCTTATTTTTATTTAAAGATACTTTGGTGTATATCTGCAAGGGGGTTGCAGATTATGTGGCTCAAAGTCAGTAGTTTATTCAGTACAAATCTATGGAGATATCAATATGTCAGTAAAGGACGATACATTATCAGAATGGGAAAGGAACCAACTTCTTGCAGCCTTACATGCCAGACTTTTCTGGGTAGGAGAAGAAATTCCGTATTCTATCGAAGTTAATGGTAATAAATGCAAGTTGCATGAACTTGTATGGCAACTGATAAACAAGGAAAATCTCACCGATGAAGACAGAGAGCATATTTCTAAATACATAGCGTATCTCAGGGAAAGAGAGCAGAAAGATGAAACAAAACTCAAAACTGCAAAACTCACAAAAAAAGAAGCAAAAGATCTATTCAACGAGACCGGTGGCATTTTAAGAGCTCTTATGGACCTCAGGGAAATAGAGGATGGGACGGTCAAGGAAAAAGAAAAAGAGTTTCATGATATTTTTTCTAAGGAACGTGTGGCTGAAGCTCGCAGATGGCTCCAGTTCCTGCATGATTCCGGCGGTCTGGAATAGTTCTTCTTTATATTTTATGTGTAATGTTTGCACGCCACGCATTATCTCATAATGATGATAATCATTAGATACAATTGTATAGATATATTTATATAGTTTGTTATATTTGTAGAGTATGCAGTCACAGCCAAAACGCAGGCATGTGACAAAGAAATGTCCCAAAATGGTACGATATGGACATCATTAAACCCGCCAAAAAACAAATTGGATTGCATAGGAATGTGGGATGAAGATATCCCCCTCAATATCTTCATGTTGCACACGCCCACATTCCATCTGTCAATCAGGAGTATGAGCAAAGGCAGGGAGTAAAATAGCATTCAAAAGAATGCGGGGTTATTGTCATTCATTTACTCAATGCCTTAGTTACCTTCTTCTATTCTTTTTGCACTTTCATACATCCAGTTTGCATCATCCTTTCTTCCCATAAGCTCAAGAACATATCCCAGGTTCTCAAGTGTAATTCTCACATAGGATCTGTATGTCACGTTTTCAGGATTCTGGTCCATTATTGCTGCATATGAGCGCAGTGCATTTTCATAGCTCTTCTTTGCTTCACCATACATTCCTGCATTCAGGAAAAAGGCGCCCATGCCATCAAGCACACCTGCGTGGTCAAGTTCATATTCAACATTGGAAGGGTCAGCTTTCATAAGGTTCCTGTAGGTTTCAAGAGAAGTGAGGAACCTCTTTTCAGCTTCATTTGCAATTCCAGCTCCGACTGCCAGTTCAGCAAGCCTTGAATTAAGTGCTGCTATTCTTTCTACAGAGAACAGGTTTTCAGGTTCCAATGCAGCAAGTTCTGAATATGTTTCAAGTGCATAATTACACATATAACCGGATTCTTCGGTTTCACCCTTCTCTGAAAGTGTATATGCAATGCCATCAATGACAGATGCTTTGTTAACAAGTATCTGAATATTGTCAGGGTATTTTTCTGCAAGAGCGTTGTATTTTAAGAGCAAGAATTCCAGGACTTCAAGCTTTTTATCGATCGGCTGGTTTGAGGCAGACATTTCCATCTTCTCAAGCAGTTTTATGATTTTAGGAATATACCTGCCTGAATCTTCCTTCATCTGGAGTTGCTCATAAAGGTTCAGTGCTTCTGTTAACTGTCCCATTGCAACCATAATGTCTGCTTTCTTTCCCTGTATCTCTCTAATTCTTCCTGCATTCTTTCCTTCCAGATCAGGGAGAATTCCAAGAAGTTCTGCTCTGATCCCAAGAATGCGGTCATATTCCTTTGCAATGAAATCAACATCGCCGGTATGATCTGCTTTCTTTTCAAGCTCTAAAAGAATGATGTCTATCCTGTCTGAAAATTCCCTGTCAGTCTCTCCACTCTTAATAAGTTGCATATAGCTTATCAAAGCCTCATCATAGCGCCCAAGATCAAATTGTGCCTTTGCTGTGTTCTTCAGAACCTCATTCATCTTAGAATCATCTCCAGTTGCATGCTTTACGGTTTCATATATGGATAAGGCCTTCTTGAAATTCTCAAGGGCTTCAGAATAACGTTTTTCTTCAGCAAGGATAAGTCCTGTTTCTTTGCAGATATCTGCACTGATAAGTCCGAGTTCAAGGTTATCCTGGCCAGGTTTTCCTATTTTGTTTCCAAGTTGTTTGTATAATTCAAGTTTCGATTCGTTTTCATCTTTAAGTTCTATAAGAGCTAGCATGTCTTCAATAATAGCTACTGCAGCATGGATTGCATTATTATCATCGACTTCGTTTTGAAGGATATTTACAACAATATCTACTGATTCTTTTATGTTTCTAATTGCATCTTCAATATCACCTGAATCTTTCAGGAGATTGCCGATGATATCAAGTGAAAATGCTACATTAAGCTTGTATGATATGTTTTCAGGCTCTGAAGCCAGTATATATCTTGATGCATCAAGTATGATTCCGTATTTATCCATCAGCTTCTGAGTATCTTCCTCAGCTTCCAGAAGCCTGTTCATATCCCGAAGTATTCCGATACTTAGCTTACGGCCTGAATCTGCATTTTTATCATTGTCAATGAATGTAGAAGCAATTCCCAGTGCTTCTTCAAGTTTAGAGAATGCAGCATCTTTCTGACCTTCGTTCTCAAGTACGTGAGCACTGTTTTGCAGTATGGAAGCAACTTTCAGGGTTTTCTCTCCCTCAGCTTCTGCCTCTTTCATATACAACTGCAGCAGTTTTTCGTATTTCTCTTTCTCCATTTCGGATGCATCTTCCAGAGGAATGTTCAGCAGGTTCTCACGAATGGTTTTTTTCTTCCGTAAAGTGCCGTTTTCATCATGTGTTTCTACGTCAAGTTCTTCCTGGAGTTTAAGAGCCTCTTCAAAAGCATCAAATGCCTTTTCATATTTTCCGGTTTCAGCAAACAGGGCACCCATATTATTCAGAGTGGATACCATATTGGCGATATGTGAATGGTTGGATGGGTCTTTCTGTACAAGGTCCCTATAATTCTGCGCAGCTATGGCATACCTGTCGCCAGCTTCTATTTTCCTTCCTGTATTCTCAAGAGCAAGCGCCATATTACTGAACATATTTGCTCTCTGCTCCGGCAGCAGGTAATCAGGCTCATTTTCAACAATATCTGCAGCTTTAATGTATCTCTCCAGAGCTTCCTCTTTTTTTCCCTGTAAGAATAGCAGGTCTGCATATGTCTGTAACACTGCAACCTCTATCTGCGGTGAATCTGCATCTTTTACCTGTTCGGCAGCTTGTTTTAAAATCTTCAGTGCATTTTCATGCTGTCCTTTCTCAATAAGGCTTACTCCTTTGTTGAAGTGCCTGTATGCCATATCTCTTGCTTTTTTGGACATGTTGCTCTCGGTTTATTTGGTGATGATAACGTAAACAATGACTCATCCTATTTATTATTCCAGGATAAATAATATTAAATGATTTAATTGACCCTGCTTTTTAGGTGGAAGTATCTATATAATAGTAACCCTGTTCCGGGTTACGTTAATAAGTTTTTCCTGAAAAGCATCTTTGGAATCCAGGTCCACTTCCACTGTGAAAAAAACAACTTCGGTGTAATCAGTTTTTAGTATAGCTCCGTACTGTTCTGCAAGTCGGGAAACAGTATCCATGTCAGAATAATCAGATTCGATTTTCACAATTGACTTATCACTAACTTCAATAACGCCTGCATTTTCAATAGCTTCAATAGCAGCTTCCCTATAAGCTCTGGCAAGCCCGCCGAATCCGAGCTTAATTCCCCCGAAATACCGGGTGACAACAACTGCAACATTGCTTAGTTCTTTCATCTCAAGGATCTTGAACACAGGTTTACCTGAACTTCCGGCAGGTTCCCCGTCATCATCATATTTCATTGCAAGGACGTTGTCTCTATTTATTAGATAGGCTGAAACATTGTGGTTTGCATCGTGGTGCCGCTCTTTGATGGTAGAAACAAATAATTTAGCTTCATCCTCGTTCTCTACCGGAATAGCATAGGCAATAAATATGGAGTTCTTTATCTCTTTCTGCGCTTGTCCTGAATCTCTTAAAGTTTTAATACTTCCCAATGTCTGATCTCCATTTATTTATCCCTGTTAATATATTCTTCAGTCCATAGTATTCAGTCACAAGCGACAATTTAAATTAGATATATGCCAATACTTTTGATTACTATTTCGGATTATAATCATTAGTAAAAATATCTCATTCATCAGGTTATCTTATGATCTCTAAAAACCGTGTCCTTGGCATAATACTCCTGTTGGCCCTGATTCATTTATGCCCTTTAGCTGATAGTCTGGGTCAGGAAGCCAGGGATTTTAATTCAATTGCAGTTTCTATGGCTAAAAACGGATCTTATGATGATGCTCTTACTTATTATAACAATGCACTTGAGGCAGATCCTGATTACATTCAGGCCCTTGATAATAAAGGTTCGACTCTTTACCTGATGGGAGATTACAGTGAAGCTTCCAAAGTATTTGATAGCATACTTTTCATTTATCCTGATTCACCTGCAGCTCTTTTCAAAAAAGGTATGGTTCTTTCCAGTATGGGCCAAAATGAAGAAGCCATTGAATATTACAACAGGTCACTTGTGCAGGTTGCAAATGAAAGTAAATCCGACTATGAAAGTGTATTTGATATAGGTTTTTTTTCACTCATTGATGTTTCCGATAACAGCGAAACTCCTGAAATAACATATGACTTAAGACTTCCAAGCATATGGTATCAAAAAGCAGTTTCTCTTGAAGCCCTGGGGAGATATAATGAATCCACGCAGTATTATGATAAGATAATTGATCTTGCAGGTTCTCAATCGTCTGAATTCTCAATGACTGCAGCCGGTCTTTATGAACTGAACAAGTATAATGATTCAATTGAATATTATAACAGGGCACTTGAGATCGAACCTGACAATACAATGTATTGGTATGGAAAAGGAATGGCATATGATGGACTTGGTGACTATCAGGCCGCAATATCTGCTTATGACGAGGCAATCTATTATGATTCAGAAAACATCAATGCGATCAATAACAAAGCAATAGACCTCGAAAAACTCGGTCAGCCAGACCTTGCAGTACAGCAATACAATGCTTACCTGATACTTGATCCGTATGCTGTTGATATATGGTACAAGATGGGAACTACCTATGAAGAACTTGCTAATTATGAATCTGCCCTCAAAGCTTACAATCAGGTGTTAGTATACGAGCCTGAAAATGGGGAGGTATGGACACGTAAAGGTGACGTTCTTGATATGCTTGGTAGGTATCAGGAAGCAATTGAGGCATATGATAAAGCGCTTCTGGTAGGGACTGATAACAAAGCCTCCGGTTCCTATGGCTTAGGAGCCGGACTTTTCGGAATGCCTGTAGAAGTATCTGATTGCTATGTAGAAACACCGGAGTTTGATTCAGATTCCGCACTTCTATGGTACAATAAGGGTCTTGCTTTCTATAAGATGTCTAATTATGAAAGTGCTATTGAGGCATTTGAGAACTCAGCTGCAACCGAATCAGATCATCCTCTATTGTGGTATTATATGGCAGTTTCATATGAAAGTCTTGGAATGTATGAGGAAGCTGTAAGATCATATGAAAAAGCGGTGAAGGTAGACAATTCATGTCCAAGAATGTACTATAATCTTGCAATGGATTATGATCGTCTTGGAGAATTCAGTTCTGCACAAAAGGCTTACACTAAGGCAGTGCAACTGGAAGCTAATTTCACAGCAGCCCATTATAACAAAGCTCTTGACCTTGATAATCTGGAAAAGTACGATGAATCAGTAGAAGTATATTCAAAGGTTCTTGAACTACAGCCAGCTTCCATTGATGCATTGCTTAGGAAAGGCAATGCATTGAATGAGATTGGCGAATATGAAGAAGCAATTGCCTGTTATGAACAGATACTACAAATCAATCCAGCTCACGCTGTGGCAAAATTCCAGCTCGATGTTAACAGGAATATTCTTGAAAATGCAAATCACAGTTCTTCCAGTTATTCAATTCCTTCAACAGTTTTCGGTGTTATGGATGATGATATTTTCAGTTCAGACATTTTTATATGGTATTCCTCAAATCCATTTGAAAGCCCTTATTCTGCCAGCTTAAAAGATGCTGAGATTTTGGGTGATGTGGTCACGTATGATAAAGTGTGGGTTTCCAAAGGTTCAGTTCTTGAAAGTGTGTCCATGACCGACCAGGCAGTAGAATCATACACCACAGCTTTACTTTTGAATCCGTCTTCTGCTGAAGCATGGGTCAGCCTTGCATCTTCTTACGATAAACTTGGTGACTATTCAAATGCGGTTACCTGCTATGAGCAGGCAGTACTGCTTAATCCATCTGATCAGGATGCTTGGTACAGCAAAGGTCTCTCTCACTTTAACAATGGTGACTACCGGTTAGCTGTGGAATCATTCTCAAAGGTGCTTCAGCAGGACCCTGATGACATTTCTTCCCTTTATTATGAGGCAATGGCTTATGATAGTCTGAATATGTACACAGAATCTCTCAAATCCTATGAGACTATCCTCAAAAATGATGCTCAAAACACGGATGTCTGGTACAGGGCAGGTTCAGCAGCGTACAAACTTGGACTCTATGATAAATCCATAGATTCTTTCAACCATGTGCTGATGTATGATCCTACCAATGTGACGGTGCTAAGGATGCAGAGTAATGCTGCTGTTGGTCTTGGTGATGGAGAGGATGCACTGGGATATTATGACAGAATACTCGAGGTAAATCCAGCCGATTCAATTTCACTCTTTGGAAAGGCTTCAGTATATACCAGCCTCAAAAGATATGATGAAGCAATTGCAACTTACGATGCGATACTGGATCTTGAGTCTACTAATGTGAAGGCATTAAACAGCAAAGGTTTCACTTATTACCTGATGGATGACCTGGATGCTGCTACAGCATCCTTTACAGCAGCCGCAGCCGCAGATCCGACAAGTGCTTCAGCATGGTATTATCTGGGTACGGTATCATATATGAGAAGCAGCTACAAGGGTTCTCTCTATTACTATGGGAAAGCCCTGGAACTTGACCCAACATGCATCACTGCATGGTATAATAAGGGCTTTATCCTGAATGTAATGGGCGATGTATCTGATGCAGTTGAATGCTATGACAAGATACTGGCAATTGATCCTGAATGTGAATCCGCTCTGTATAATAAGCAATTTGCTCTTTATCGTATCGGTAAATCCGTATCCGCCGATGATGCCAAGACGAAACTTGATGCAATTGATCCTGGTTTTGCAGCAGCCCTTGATGGCAGGGGTACAAAGTTCTTCCTGCCAACATCCTATAGTGATACTCTGGACTATGAACTGCCAACCCGCTGGTATTCTGATATAGCAGATACTACAGCTAATACAGGAGACAGCACTTCAGAAGATGGTCCGGTCCTGACAGAATATAGGGCATGACTAATTATATCACACAAACTTTATTGTGGATGAGGTTAATTACAGGCCATGCTCAGTTCTCTTATTTTTGATATGGATGGCGTGCTTGTTGATTCTATGCCCTATCATGCCGAGGCATGGATGCAGGTCTCCCGGGAGATAGGTGCTAATGTTACCTCGGAAGATATATACGAAATAGAAGGTGCCAATCACAGACTGGGTCTACAATGGCTTTTTGAGAAAGCCGGTGGAAATATTGATTCTGATCAATATGACAGAATTTTGCAGAGAAAAGTAGACATATTCACCAGTATTGCCGACGTCAAACCATTCAATGGAATGGCAGATTGCCTGAAGGCAATGAAAAATAATTTCAGGCTTGCGGTGGTTACAGGTTCTGAGCGTGTGACAGTTGAATCTTTTATGGATCAGTTCTTCCCTGGCATTTTTGATGTGATTGTTTCCGGTGAGGATGTCCATTATGGAAAACCGTATCCGGAGCCATACTTGAAGGCGGTTGAGCTGCTTGGGATTGAAAAAGAAGAATGCCTTGTAGTAGAAAATGCACCTATGGGTGTTGAATCTGCAAAGCGTGCAGGTCTTTATTGTGTGGGTGTTCCAACATACGTGTCTCCAGATAAGCTTTCACAGGCAGATATTGTGTTGAAGGATCATGCATCTCTTACGGATTATCTCTATACTCATCTCAATAATTGTTCTCATAATTCCTGATTGTTGTTTTTCGTACTGGTCTTAGCCTATTTGAAAACACTAAGATTGGCAGTTGTTCGTAAGTTTTTAAAATAGATTGTTCTATATTATCTAGCATGGAATATAAAAGCGAACCTGACATGAAAGATGTATTAATGGATAATCTTCAAAGCCTGAAAGAAAGTTTCCGTGAAACTCCCAGCATGGAGTTCCTTCTCCAGATAGTTGCCACTTATCATGGGCTTGATATGACCGAGCGAGGCATAGGTTTTGCAGAAGCGTTCCTTATGCAGATTGAGGATGAAAAGGAAAAACTGCTTCAGACATCCATGATCTTTGAGATGGTGGATCTGAATGAAGAAGCTCTTTCTTACCTTACCGAAGCTATGGATAAATATCCAGAAGATACACAGATAAAGAACCATCATGGCATGCTCTTAAATAAGAGTTCAAAGTTTGAGGACGCTCTTTCAATCTATGATGGATTACTGGAAAGTAGTCCCAAATCCCTTGAATCACTTTCCGGGAAGTTGATAGCTCTTATAGGGCTTGGAAGGCATGGTGAAGTGCTTAAGATCTATAAAACTTCAATTTCCATAACACCATCATCACCGCAGGACTGGCACTTCAAAGGGGTCATCGATGGCCTTCTTAAGGATTATTTTGACCATGAGAAGGGAGAATCAATTACTGAGGGTCAGGCAGAGAAATTATCAAAAAGCTTTGATTCAATTACACATATAATGGACGGTCTTGGGCCTGAAGTTTGTAATTTCTATATGATGGGCAATTTTGCAGGTAAAGAGATTTACCATGAAATACTGGAAAATAAGTCATGAATTAAAACTTGAGGTTTTCCTCAAGTTTTTGTAAGGAACTGTAATATTAATGGCCGTTTTGTACGTTTATTCTCATCAAATAATCCATTTTAGGAAAACCCCTGTCTTTTTAGGGTAACTTTTATAACAGCTTTTTCCTCATTCTTTATATGGACAAGTATAGTGTAAAATGCCTGCTGTGTGGCGAAGTTCACGATCCTTACTCATTGAATTGTAAGAACGGGGATCAGTCTCTTCTTCGTGCGTATTACACAGCAAAACAGTTAATTCCTACTGACATGCCAGGTATCTGGAAATATTACAACTGGCTTCCTGTTGACGGTATTATTGAAGAAGGCTCCGGCAGAACTGTAACTTACAAAAGCGAGGCTTTAGCTTCTGAACTGGGACTTGATGACCTGTGGATTGCCTTCAACGGCTACTGGCCGGAAAAAGGTGCCAATCTGATGACCTGCACTTTCAAGGATCTTGAGTCATTCCCGACAATGCAGAGAATCAGGGAGCAGGAAGAAAAGAGGATAATGGTGGTGGCATCCGCAGGAAATACTGCAAGGGCATTTGCCAATGTTTGCAGTATAACTGGACAGCCACTTCTCCTTGTAGTTCCAAAAGAAAGTGTCCACAGATTATGGAGCATACATGATGACAATCATTCAGTTTGCCTTGTAACAGTTGAAGGCGATTATTTCGATGCGATATCCCTTGCAGGCAAGATTGCTGCCAGGGATGGATTTGTTAATGAAGGCGGTGCCAAGAACGTAGCAAGACGTGATGGTATGGGCACTGTTATGCTTGATGCTGTACTGACGTCAGGTAAGATTCCTGACCACTACTTCCAGGCTGTAGGAAGCGGAACCGGTGGAATCTCCGCATGGGAAGCATCCCTAAAATTACTTGATGACGGCAGGTTTGGAGAAACTCTGCCAAAACTCCATTTAGGCCAGAGTCTGCCATGTGCACCTTTGTATTCACTATGGAAAGGCGAGGATGCGGTAGATGCTGCATGTCCGGACGGTATTTATGATGATGTTCTCTTCAACAGGAAGCCACCGTATGCCCTAAAAGGCGGCGTAAAGGATGTTATTGAAGCAAGCGGAGGCGACATTTACGCTGTAACTAACGAAGAAGCATCCGCTGCTCAGGAACTCTTTGAGAAGTCCGAGGGAATTGATCTCAATCCGGCTGCTGCGGTTGCAGTTGCAACACTTGTGCAGGCTATCGAAGCTGGGGCAGTAAAACCAGATGAAAAAATAGTCCTGAATATCACCGGCGGCGGAAAAAAACGCCTGATGCAGGATTATGAATTAAAACAATTACCTGTTTCACTCGAGTTATCGGCAGAAGATGAAGATGCTGAAGACAGGGTAGTAAAAAAGGTAGCAGAAGTATTTGGAATTTGATGATTGGTGTTCAATATGAGTGAAATAATCAACCTTACTATACTGGGTGGCGTCAACAAAGAAGGAGCTGACGAGCCAATAAGGTCAGTAGAAATTTGCAGTGGTGAGATCGTGGGCATTGTAGGTCCCACAGGTTCAGGAAAAAGTACTCTTATCGATGATATTGAACAACTTGCCCAGGGTGACACTCCAACCGGCAGGACTATTCTTGTTAACGGACAAAAACCGGATGCAAACATACGTGTGGACCCACGCAAGAAACTTGTTGCTCAGCTTTCTCAGAACATGCATTTCCTTGCAGATATGACCGTTGAGGAATTCCTGCAAATGCACGCCCGCAGCAGGGGTAAGGATGAGGGTCTTGTCTCAAGGGTCATCGAACTTGCAAACACCCTCACAGGTGAGCCTATTGCTCCCCACCACCACCTCACAGCTCTTAGCGGTGGCCAGTCCAGGTCACTTATGACAGCGGATATTGCAGTAATAAGCGATTCACCTGTGGTTCTTATTGACGAAGTTGAGAATGCGGGTATCAAGAAACAGGAAGCTCTCCAGTTACTTGCAGGTGAGGGAAAGATCGTTGTTGTCGTCACACACGACCCTGTACTTGCACTCATGTCCTCACGCAGGATAGTTATCAGGAACGGTGGTATGGTTGACATTATCACTACAAGCCAGGAAGAGCAGGATGTCTGCTGCAAGATAAGTGAAGTTGACAACTGGCTCATGTCCCTGAGGGAAACCATCAGGCGGGGCGATATTGTGGAGCAGGTTGCATGAAACTGGTAGTACTTGCAGGCACACCGGGTTCAGGAAAGACCTCTGTTCTCTTACACACCATAAAAGCTCTCATGAGAAATGAGAAACGTCCTTCTGTGGTCAAGGTAGACTGTCTCTGGACTGACGATGACCAGCGTTTCAAGAGGCTGGACATCCCTGTGCATGTAGGGCTTGCCAAGGACATGTGTCCTGATCATTTTACTATTTACAACACTGAGGAAATGCTCAGGTGGGCAGAAGCAGAAGGTGCCGATGTCCTGTTGAGTGAAACAGCCGGTCTTTGCCTGCGCTGTGCTCCATATCCTGACGAATGCCTTGCTGTATGTGTTATTGATGTTACAACAGGTCCGAACACTCCGTTGAAGGTTGGACCGCTACTCACAACCGCTGACGTAGTTGTCATGACAAAAGGCGACCTTGTTTCACAGGCAGAGCGTGAGGTTTTCAGGGAACGTGTACTTGAAGTCAATCCTGAATGTAACATTGTTGAAGCCAACGGACTGACCGGTAAAGGTGCATTCGAACTTGCAGAACTTATTCGCTCCGGGCCAGATGCTGTTGACGATATGCTCCTGCGTTACAATCCGCCGCTTGCAATATGCTCTCTCTGTACCGGTGAGACCAGAGTTGCAAGAAAGCATCACATGGGAGTTCTGAGAAACCTTGATGGTTTCATGGAATACAAGGGGGAATAACCCTTGAGTGAAATTGAAAAATTGCTTCCGGGATACAACTGTGGAAGCTGTGGCTTCCGCCAGTGCAGGGACTTTGCAGCGGAACTTTCAGAGACGAAAAATGCTGAAGACCTGCATAAATGTCCATTCCTAGCCCGTGATAATTTCAAGGATAATGTGGATAAGATCCTCGTTCTTCTTGGAAAAGATGTTCCAATGGCTGAAATGATCGTCGGCATAATTGATGGTCTTGAAGCTGATTTCACACTTGCACCTCTGAAGGATGAATGCTCATGCAGGGAGGATATCCACCCATTTGACGGTTCCATTGAAATAGAAGTTGGTGACATACTTCGTTACAGGCCACTGGGATGCCCTGTAACTCACTTTGCAAAGGTCATTGACAAAGTACCTGGAATATACACGGTACACATGGTTGGCCCGCTTCACAGACTCGGTAATGATGATTTCAAGTTCAAAGATGTTGGTCTCTGTATGATTCTGGCCTTTGACGGTAAAGTGGCAAAGGGAAAGATCCCTAAAGTAGGCCAAACAGTGCGTTTTGTACCTGAGTACTGCATGATGCAGAAAGTCCACTCCGGCATGGTTGTTGGAGTTGAAGGTAAAAATGTGCGTATTGAAGCTATTGATCTTAAAGTATGGTAAAGAAGGTGATTTCATGACAGATTCGTTGAAAATCTTCACTCCATCCGAGGCTGTATTCAAAGGAATAAAGGATGCAGGAATTGATTTTATTGTAAGTGTTCCCTGTGCCAATCTCAAGGAACTCATTCCAATGGTTGATGAAGCTCCTGAAATGCTCCATCTTCCGGTAACCCGAGAGGAAGAAGGCGTTGGAATCTGTGCCGGAGCCTATATGGGCGGAAAAAAGACTGCTATGCTCATGCAGAATTCCGGCCTTGGAAATTCTATCAACGCTCTTGCATCTCTTAATCAGCTTTATAATATCCCGCTTTTGATGATAGTAAGCCACAGGGGTGTGGAAGGCGAACCAATTGTAGCTCAGGTTCCAATGGGTGAGCTAACTTCAAAGTTACTTGATACGATGGAGATTCCTTATTTCATGCCGGAGAAAGACGTCGATCCCGCAGACCTTATTGTTAAAGCATGGAATACTGCAGCAGAGCAGAAAAAACCAGTTGCAGTGCTTTTACCAATTCCATTCTGGAGGAAGCAGGCATGAAACGCATAGATGCTATCAATGAGATTGCGGCAAAGGTTAAGGAAAGCGGAGCCCTGCTCATAGGCAATATCGGTATTCCATGTAAAGAGATTCATCATGTCTGTGATGTTCCGACAAATTTCTACATGCTTGGTTCCATGGGACTTGCATCTTCAATCGGGCTTGGTCTTGCACTGGCACGACCTGACAAAAAGGTTGTCGCAATAGATGGCGACGGTTCCATTCTCATGAATATGGGAACCCTTGCAACCATAGCTACACAGAGTCCTGAAAATTACCTGCTGGTAATAGTTGATAACGGTGCTTACGGTTCAACAGGAAACCAGCCCACCGCCACGTCTGTAGTTACTGACCTTGCAGCAGTTGCAAGAGGCGCTGGCAATAAGGATGTTTTTGAAGTATCCACTCCTGAAGAACTCAGGGATGTGCTGAAAAGCACGGACAAAGGTATCATTGTTGCAAAAGCAGAGCCGGGTAATACTGATGCTCCGGTAATTGAAATGACACCTGAGAGAATAATTAAGAGGTTTATGGAGAAATCAGCTCTGTAACAAATCTCTTAATTAAAGTAATTATTCAAGTCAATAAGCCATCTTTATGTTGACATAAATAATATTTATTTTTGTAGAATTCTAGCTATTGATTTTGATATTTATCCAGAGTCATGAACGTTAATTTTGGACAACTATAATCTATAATTCTACTTTTAGTACATAGTTTAATTAATGGCCATACTTTTTAAATACAATTGCAAATATTTTTGTAATGATGCATTGAAATAATGTGGATGAGGAGTCCAAACTATTTTTTATTTTGTAGATTTTTAGGAAGGATGAAATGAATCAAGGATGGAATAAATACGTGTATGTTTCATTATTCAGCGTTGTACTTGTCTTATGTGTAGGCTGCATATCCTCTCAAGACAATAGCACAGAACAAATTGAGTTAAATGGGACTGAAATAAGCTCAAGCACTATTATAGAAAATAGACTTACAAACAGTTCAGATGATTATGATATTGCGTCTGCAAATAATGCATTTGCATTTGACATGTATAACACCATTGAAACAAAAGATAAAAATGTCTTTTTTTCACCATATAGTATTTCCACTGCAATGGCTATTTGTTATGAAGGGGCTCAAGATTCCACAAAAGAACAAATAAAGAACGTTTTTAACTATCCATTCAATGACTCGGTTCTTGAAACGAGTTCAAAAGAATTAATGGACACAATAAACTCCGATGAAAGTAACGTGAACACTGCAAATGCTCTCTGGGTACAGAAAGAATTCCCTTTTAATACGCAATTCGTTCTCAATTCAAAGACCTACTATAACGCTAATGTAACAAATCTTGATTTTGGTGAATCTGAGAAATCTGCAAACATCATAAATGAATGGATTAAAGAAAAAACAAATGGTAAAATAGACAATATGATTGACTCTATAAACGAAAATACAACAATGATTGTCACAAATACGATTTACTTTAAAGGAGAATGGGTCGATGAATTTGACGAACAGGATAATCAGAAAGAGCCATTTTATTCTTCAAATAGAAATACTTTTTCAGTAGAAACAATGTACAATGTGCGGTTCTACAACTATGCTGAAAATGAAAAAGATCAAATAATAGAGTTGCCATATATAGGAAATTTGTCAATGTATATCATTCTTCCAAAAGAAAATAATAATTCTGATTACAGTAATAATTTTTCATATGTAGATTACAACAATCTCAAATCTGCAATGAATTCAGAAAATCTGGTAAAGTTGTGGTTGCCAAAGTTTACATTTGATACCAAATATGAATTGTCAGGCTCACTATCTAATATGGGGATGGTGGATGCATTTGGACCTTCAGCAAATTTCTCGGGTATGTATGATATCAATATGTCATCTGAGAATTACTCTCTGTCTTTGGAAAAAATAATTCACCAGACTTCTATTGATGTACAAGAAAAAGGCACAGAAGCGGCCGCAGCAACCGGTATTGATGCAACCACAAGCAGGGCCCCCGGACAATCTGAAATAATAGAATTCAAGGCTAATCATCCTTTCATGTTCTTAATTGAAGACAATAGAAACGGTTGTATTGTATTCATGGGTAAACTGGAAAAGCCGGTTGAACAATAAGCTTTTTGAAGCTGTGATAGTGCAACATTCATGGGCGAGACCTTAAATCTCTCCCTTATTATTTCAAAATATGGTAGCTATTTGGATACATTACATGAAATTGATAGTGATGTATGGGGTGTTGCTATGGTAAGTCGTAGTAAATACGTACCCAATTTAATCTTATAAATTTTGAAAATAAGTTGGCTAAACGCCAAAACATTCAATATATCCTCTCAACCATCTCATTGAGCGTAAATTCTCCGCTCAATATCTTTTCTTTTAATTTTTCTGCCAGTTCTTCTGCTCTCTTGCGGTCTGACTGCCGCAGGACAATAGGCACATCCTGGTGTTTTCCTTCCATTTCAAAGTGAAGGGTTCCAAGTTCAGCAGTGAAAACTCCTCCCGGACAGACAGTTAAGCAGAATCCGCAATTGAAGCACTGGTATCTGTTCAGCATCATCCTGTCGTCTTTGCGTTGAATTGCTTCCATGGGACAATCCCTGATTGGTTTGCAAACTTCACAATCAAGGCAAGCATCAGGATTGAAGTTTATTGCACGGTCGGTATTCTTCCATGCGTCTGCATAGGTACTGCTGCCGATCATCACTCTTTTATCGACATCATTCACAACCATTGGGATGTCGTTGTCAGTCTGCAGGATAGCATCAAGCACAGACTGGCTTGTTACAGGTATTGCAACAGCCCACGAGGCTATGCATTCAGGTCCGGCGGATGTCTTAAATCCACCCATGAGGGCTGCGTCCATCTTGTGCATATCGGCAACTCCTGTAAGATTTGGTTTTGCAGGGCTGCTGCGTGTTCCTTCTCCGATTACGAAACCTTCGGCTCCGTTCATGAGTACACGTGTGCCGATTCCGATAGTCTCCATCTGTGGGTCGTTCTGAACCGGATTTATCTCTCCGCAACCGGAAAGTGTTGCACCGTGCATATCTGGGCTGAATTGTGTTGCGTGGAATATTGTGTTTACCGCTTTATCGGAAACATTGACAAAGGCAGCATAATTCTTGAATGAATGTCTTGTGGCGTAGAGTTTTGCATAAGGCATTTCTTCCAGTTTAACCTGACTTTCGATTGTCTCTTCCTCATTTGTTACAACAGAAACATCAACTTCTTTTCCTTCAACAAGTTCCCTGAAAAGATGACCTGCACCATAATTGTGTTTGAGTACTGAATGTGCGGTTCCAAAAACGATCACATCAAGAATTCCAAGGCTTTCGTTCGGGCAGGGTCCCACATGAGCAGGAACGCCGTTCAGAAGCACTTTTGAAGCTCGTTTGAAACTAACAGGGGAGTTGACAGGAAAGGACAGGACAGCATAAGTTCCGCTCATAATAGCTCTTGTTGCGGTTGTGACAACATCCACATCCATGTTGCAGACATCTTCTCCTTTGTCCACAAGTTCGGATATCTCCTGCGCTGTCATTACAACAGCTTCTTTCTTCTCTAATTTCTCCCTAATCTCAGCTACTGAACGTTCCACAAGTATCCCTCGTAAATAATTATATGGTCTGCTTCAATTTGATCTCTGGAACATGGCTTAGCCTAAGTGCCAGAAAATCTCAATTCAAGCGTAAGTAAATATGATCTTCAAAGTAAAAAAAGGTTGCAGCGATTGCTGCATTAATCTACACCAAGAATGCTGGCAAGCTCCAGACCTTCGCTTCCAAGTTCTGCAAGCTGGTCGAATGCCTCTTCCTTGGTGATGTATTTCTCAGTTCTGGTTCCGTCTTCAGCTTCGATCTTGATTGTGATCTCATTCTTGACGTAACCTTTGTCCAGAGATTCACTTACAATTTCACCGTATTGCTCGGCAATGAGCTTCAGACAGTCGAAAACCTCATTGTTGCGAACTGCATCCTCACCATCAAGAAGAATATGGTTTAGTTTCTGGAACTTTACATTGTGTTCCAAGTACTTTTTAACCTCATCCACAACACCGGCAATGTTGTCGATGTTCAGTGACTGCAAGAGTTTCTCATCACCGGTTATCTCAAATTCGCCCTGGTATATCTGGTAAGTGTCATTATCAGAAACGATCTTGAATTTCTGGTCACCTTTCTTGTTAACAAAGCTTAAATCAACGTGCTTGTCACCATCAAAGTTCATTGAAGTAATGGTGTACTCAGAAACCTCAATCATTTTCACTTTGTTCTCTTTGGAAAAAATACCAGCTTTTGTCCAGGTTGGCAGGGACAATTCTCCAGAAAGCACCCTTACAGGAAGAACATCATGGGCATAAGCAAGGTCGCAGGAATATTCCATTCCAGAGAACGATGCCTTTAGAGTACCTTTCAGAGTTCCGTCTTTTGATGATACGGAGTATGCTTTGTTTGCACCGTAGATGCCTGATTCAAAAAGAGGATTCAGATTGTTCAGCAGGTCCATTTCTATTTTATAAATGCCGCTTTCGGATTGTCTTTTGATCTGTTCCAACTTCAGATTTAGTTCCTTGAGTCCTTTGTCAGCGGTTTCAACACATGCATCGATAACTGAGTTCCTGCATTCAAGTATTTCCTTGTCCTCTGCACCCTTTGAACGTTCATCAACATATTGCTGGACATCCTTGCTGAATGCTTCAATTTCCCTGATCCTTGCTTCAAGAGAGGATATCTCTTCAGTTTCCTCTTCGCTAAGCTCAATAGCAGAGTTCTCAAGTGGCAGGACCTTCTTTGCCATTTCTATGAAATTGTTAAGGTCCTGGATAAAATCTCTTTGTAAAGGTAGTTCGGTAGAGTCCTGAAATGTATATTTCATCCTAATCCCCGTCTTGTTTTTAATCTTATATTCTTGCAGATGTAATATATAAATTACCACTCAGGGGATGAAGCGTATTTTAGATTACGCTTCTAACCACTTCAAGTATCATGTTCATGTACTTTGTAGCACCGTTCTTCAGATCCATTGGATGAAGTTCCTCGGCTGCGAATACTTTCTCCAGTTCCTCATACCCCTTGCACACAAGGTTGCCACCGAACTTTTCAGGTCTTTCAAAGACTATCTTTTCATATCTTGGGCAGATGTGGTATTTGAAAAGCTCCATTACAGGATTATCTTCAACCTGTCCGGCAGGGCAGAATGCTTTCTTCATCTTCTTCTTTAGATCTGCTTCAGTGTCGTCCACTGATATAAAGTTGTTATTTGATGAGGACATCTTCTCCCCGTCAAGTCCAAGAAGTATTGGTGTGTGGATACAGAGAGGTGCCTTAAAACCAAGTCCGGGAAGTCCTTCTCTTCCAAGCATGTGAATCTTCCTCTGGTCAATTCCACCTACAGCAACATCAACACCAAGCATTGCAATGTCGATTGCCTGCATGATAGGATAGACCATCTGGGATACTGCAGGATCATCCATTTTCCTTCCGACTTCATCCATACTCCTTGTTGCCCTGTTCAGGGTTGTGCTGCGGGTAAGTTTCAGCACATTAAGGATGTATTCCTGCCCAAGCTGGTAATCGGAACCATAGACGAATCTGGTTTCTTCTTCATCAAGTCCCAGCGCAATGAAGCATCTTTTGTTGTAATCTGCAATCACACGTACCTCTTCAAGTGTTCCTTTCTTGTTGAGGTATGCGTGTACGTCAGCGAGAAGTACAGTAATCTTAAAACCAGCTTTCTGAAGGTCGAGAAGCTTGTTCACAGTAAGGACGTGTCCCATATGGATCTTACCGCTTGGCTCATATCCGACATAGGCTGTAGGATGCTCCTTTGTTTCCAGAAGCTGTTTAAGTTCGTCCTCAGTCACTATTTCCTGCACATTTCTTTTTATAAGCTCAAGTTTATCCATAGGTTCACCTTATAAATCGTGGAATCTATAAACACATCTGTCTTTAAATGCTTTTTCTTCTTTCACGCTTTTCTGAAAAATTGGATACTTTTCAGTCGAGGATTGTTATTGCGGGAGAGCGATAAAATGAAAAAACAAAGTAAATGTCAATGACATTTACTCATCATACTCAGGACTTTCCACTTTACCCATAAACAGAATACATCCAGTTCTCTTATCTTCAATCAGGAATATAAACGGATGGTCAGCCTTGAAAGTTACAATTTCCGGTTGTTCAGTTCCAGGCGCCGGACTTCCAGTAAAATACATAACTGTTGTTGCCGCAGCTTCAGTTCCTTCTTCCTGGACATCAACAAAAGCCTGATGAACTATATTGGATATTGTTAACTTTTCATCAGAGATTCCACTAAAGGTTGATTTAGTATCATCAAAAGCATCTATCATGCCCATTTTTATCAGTGAGTTGGATAGATCGGTCTTTGTTTCAAATTTGAATTTTGGAAGCCATGTCCTGACCTCGTACTTAGAATCCATATTTGATTTTAACGTATTGTAATCATTAAGTGAAAAAGATGTTTCAAAATCTCCAATTTCATTCTCGTTTGGAAGAACAATATACATGTAAAGATCGTTTCCCTTGTACGGTAATTCCAGTATTTTTGCATTTGAGCTTTCACCATAGCTAAAATACTTTTTTGCATACATGGTTTCTACACTTATTTCTTCATCTTTTGATGGATAAAACGGCTGATTTTGTGTATTTTCTATGTCAAACTCTTTTTTCCATATTCCATTAAAATAAATAGTATTTGTGAGGATTAATCGAGTTTCAGAGTTGATTACACCATTTGGAATAGGATCTTTTATTTTATCATTTGTCTTGTTTTCAATCCAATCATTTATCAGAACTCTTGAATTTTCAGGTTGATTCACAAAGTTAAGTTTTGTCACTTTTCCAGAATAGTAATTTCCAACGTTAGAAATGTATTGATTTTTTATTGGATAGTCCGTCTGTATCCATAGTGCATTTGCAGTTTCAAGTTCATATTCTCCATTTCCAGAGTTTATTTCACTAATCATTGATTTAGAGCTTATTTCTAGTATGGTCTTGTTAAGAGGAAAATTGAACACATTTGCGATTTGCTCTTCCGTAGAGTTTTCAGCACCATCATAGCACATTGCTATTGCAGTGAAAATGCTGTACGGAGAAAAGAAAACGTTTTGTTCATTTTCAACTATGATCTTTGAATACATATCAAAGGCAAAAGCATTATTTGCAGTTGCAATATCATAGTTCTCAACTGAGTCTGCATTTATTGTAGAGTTAATATCAATTGTATTTTCATTAGTTACTGATTCGTTAATTTCTACAGAATCTATATTTGTCAGATTAGTTGAATTAGATGAAACATTTGACTCTAAAGAAATATTCGCAGAAGAATTATTTGTATTTGTGTTTTCAACACATCCTGCACAAAGAAATGCAAATAAACATAGTAAAGGTATTAAAATAAATTTACGCATCCTCATATATTATAGTAAATGTAGCAATTATTTAAAAATTTTTAATCACACATGTAATTTAAATTTGTAAATATTATTTGATTTTTAAAATAATACATGCGTATTTATCATGCTGAATTAAGAAAAATCAGACAAAGCACTTATTTTATTCGTCTGCGTTTTTAGCAAGGAGTTTATCAAGAAAAGCCTCTCCTTCTTCAGAAGAGAATAAAGGAACGTCGTATTCTGTGAATACTTTTGTCCTTATACTGGTGGTTTTGACATTAAGGTGAGGGTTGAATCCTTCTATCTCAGTCTCTTTTTTCATTATCATAATTCCACGCCTTTGCCACGTGGGAACTTTAGAGATGTTTATTCCTCTTTCAAAAAGCAACTCATGCATATCCGATGCTCCTTTGTTCTTAAGCATCTTTGCAGCTTCTTGCTCCTCCATGCCCTCTGAGATAAGGGAGTAGTATGCGTGGGAGTTAATGCAATTGCGCCATGCTTCATCCTGTCTCCAGATGAGATATTCACGAATATCTTCCTCATGGATTGGAATAATTCTTGAATCAAAGGACACCGGCTCTTCAGGATTTAGTGCCAGCGTAAAAGCGCTGCTAATATAAGATGGAATTATAGAATCCAGTTTCTCAATCCTGCCATCAAAGGCATTGTCTCTGAAAAAGAAACTGATCTCGTCGGAAAAAGTATAAGCAAAAACAGGGCTCAATCCGCTTTTCTTAAAAAAGGCCTCAATAGCCTCTACAATTGCGGATGTGAACCTTTCGTCATAAGGTTTCTCAAAACCCATGCGTGACAGCGCATTCTTAAAATTCCTGCCATCAATGCGCACGACCACAGGCGGTATACAACGCAGATCTGAATAGATCTCTCGCCTTTTCATGGCTCAGTCTTCTTCTACCACTTTATTGGCTTTTCTGAACTTGTTAACAACGTTTCTCACAAGTACGATATCTCCTGCGGTGATAACCCACCTGTAAGGAAGTATAACTCCTCTTGAAGTAACGTCAAAAATATCTTTGTTGATGTCAGAAACAGCAAGCCCTCTTACTTTTCTCTCGTCAACATCTAACACAAGGTCAGCGACCTTACCTACATATGTACCTGTTTCGGTATAAATGTTCAATCCAAAAAGTGAAGTTATGTCTGCACGCATGATATCCCTACCCTCTTTTATTTTACTTATATATGAATATTTGTATGTAAGTCGGAAATTTCGTATCTTATATCCTGTTTTCAGGACATTCTCCTTATATATTCTATCTTACTTATGTCCTGATTGTTTCAATTCCCTTCTTAACTGCTTCAGCTGACCTTTGCAGAGCACTTGCTTCCTCATCAGTGAGTTCCAGTTCTATAATTTCCTCAACTCCTGATCTTCCAAGTTTTACAGGTACTCCGAGGCAGATATCATGCTGGCCGTATTCACCATTAAGGAATGCGGATGCAGGGACTATTTTCTTTGTATCTTTGAGTATGGCTTCAACCATTATTGTGATAGCTGCAGAAGGTGCATAGAAAGCACTTCCGTTCTTCAGGTGTCCCACTATCTCAGCACCGGCATTTACGGTCCTGTCGACTATTCTGTTGATAGTTTCATCGTCCATGAGTTTGCTCAGAGGTATTCCTGATACAGTTGAATATTCAGGAAGCGGTACCATTGAGTCTCCATGTCCTCCGAGTACCATGGCATTAACATCCCTCACAGAACAGTTCATTTCCTTTGCAATAAATGATGCAAAGCGGCTTGAATCAAGAAGACCGCTCATTCCAAATACTCTGTTCCTGTCAAACTGTGTGCAACGAAGTGCTGCGTAGGTGATAATATCAAGAGGATTTGTTACGGTCATTATTATGGAATTCGGTGCATATTTCTGTATATTCTCACAAACCTGTTGTGTGATCTTGATGTTAGTTGCCAGCAGGTCACTTCTGTCCATTCCTGGCTTGCGTGCAATTCCTGCGGTTACCACGACTATATTTGAGTCTGCAATGTCTGCATAGTCATTAGTCCCTGTTACATCAACATCGTAACCCATAAGCGGAGCCGCCTGGAGTATGTCAAGCGCTTTTCCCTGTGGCAGTCCTTCAACAATGTCAACCATGACGACATCTGCTATGTTAAGTTCTGCAAGTCTCTGGACTGTGGTGGCACCTACATTACCTGAACCGATAACTGCAACTTTATTCATGTTAATCTCCTGATGGGTTTGATTTAATATATGATTTAGTACGTAATTACAGTATAGTTACTTCATCAAATAGTGGGAATTGAATCCAATATGTATATATCGGAGCTTATTTTATTTAGCACTTGCAGCTAGTAAACATAGTTATCAATATCCTCCATTATAACTGAAAAAGGAAATACATCATGCTTACAAGTACTTACATTCACATGCCGCGGATCGGTGCAGCCGTGGAAAAAAAGATCTGGTCAAATGGGATCAGAACCTGGGACGAGTTCATGGAGAATCATGATTGTCTCCTGATACCGCCTTCCAAAAAAGACATGATAATGACAGGAATCCGGGATTCTGTAGAACCTCTTGAGGCTCGAGATTTCGAGTTCTTTGCAAAATCACTGCCATCATCCGAACACTGGAGAGCTTTCAGGGAATTCTCAGATAAAGTAGCTTATGTGGATATAGAAACCACAGGCCTTTCTCCAGGCAGTTCATTCATCACTGTTGTCGGGATATATGACGGAAAAGAAGCCAGGACATTTGTAAAAGGTATTGATCTTGATGATATTGTGGACATATTCCCAAAATACGAATATCTTGTTACATTCAATGGAGCAAGATTCGATCTGCCTTTTATAAAGCGTGAATTCCCTGAGATCGAGTTCAACCAGCTCCATGCAGACCTGATGTATCCACTGCGCCGCATAAAACTCACAGGCGGCCTGAAAAAGATAGAATGTGACCTTGGTATCTCAAGGGCAGAGGAAACTGTGGGTATCAGTGGTTTTGATGCTGTACGTCTGTGGCACCAGTATGAACGCGGTGATGAAGAAGCTCTTGACCTGCTCTTGAAGTACAACCGTGAGGATATTGTCAATCTTAAGACTATAATCGATCTCACACTTCCGCGTTTTATCGAAAACAAGTTCTCTCAATAATTATCTCAATAATCTCAGCATGAAGTTCGACCTGAAAACACTTCCTGCACTTCCCGGTGTGTATCTGATGAAGGATGATTCCGGTGATGTGATCTATGTAGGCAAGGCCAAATCCTTGGATAAAAGGGTACGCCAGTATTTCCAGTCAAAGAGGAATCTTTCTCCTAAAACTGTTACTCTCGTAAAACACATAGATGATATTGAGTATATTATTACTGATTCTGAGGTGGATGCCCTTGTACTTGAAGCAAACCTTATTAAAAAGTACAAGCCGCGTTACAATGTCCGCCTGAAAGATGACAAACGCTATCCGTATGTCAAGGTCACTATTAATTCAGAATTCCCTCGCATATTCCTGACCAGAAGGCGGCTAATGGATGGAGCTATCTACTTTGGTCCTTACACAAACGCAAAAGCCATCCGCACTACTCTTGATATAATTTCCCGCATCTTCATGCTCAGGCAGTGCAAAAAGAAGATCGAACCCGGAAAAACAAGACCATGTCTCAATTACCATATCAAACGTTGCATGGCTCCGTGTAAAGAAGGTCTGGATAAAGAAGAGTATCGCAGAAGAGTCATGGAAGCCGTCCGGCTCCTGAAAGGTGAGACTTCAGGTCTTCTGAAGGAACTGGACAAAAAGATGCGTTCCTTTGCAGAACAGCAGGATTATGAGTCTGCAGCAATTATCAGGGACCAGATCGAATCTGTAAAATCCGTCTCCGAGCAGCAGATAGCAACATCAGGAACTGATGACCGTGATGTTATTGCAGCAGTTGCAGATGAGAAATCCATTTACATCCAGGTATTCTATGTTCGCCAGGGAAATATGGTTGGTAAGGCCGATTTCACACTATTGGGTGCCAATACTTCAGAAAGTATTGAGGAATCCATGGCTCAGTTTGTCAAGCAATATTATCAGGATTCTCCAATCCCGCCTGAGATCCTTGTGCAGTACGAGCTTCCTGACAGTGAACTAATAGTAAAATGGCTCTGCCAGCGTTCCGGAAGGGATGTTCGTGTTCATGTTCCACAGAAAGGGGACAAGAAAAAACTGGTGGAAATGGCTGCAAGGAATGCTGAGATGTCAAAGAGGATGGCTGGATTGAAATCAACACCATCGGAATCTGCCATTAAAGCGCTGGAAGCATTGAAGGATGTTCTCTCTCTTGAAACGCTTCCTCTGCATATTGAAGGATTTGATATTTCCAATATTTCCGGAACAAATCCTGTAGGTTCAATGGTCTATTTTGAGAATGGAAGACCTGCAAACAGCAAATACAGGCAGCACAACATCAAAACCGTAAAGGGAATTGATGATTTTGCCATGATGGCTGAAGTTGTTCACAGAAGGTATTCGCGTTTACTGAAGAATAAAGAACAACTGCCGGACTTGATTCTTATAGACGGAGGTCCGGGACAGGTTGGTGCTGCAAAATCGTCTCTTGATGCTCTGGGACTTGCCATCCCCATGATCGGTCTGGCTAAGAGGTTCGAGCATATAATTACTACAAAGAAAGGACCTGATGAGGTTATAATTCTCCCTCACAGCTCACCTGCACTAAAACTGCTGATGCAAATTCGTGATGAAGCCCACAGGTTTGCTGTGAGTTCTCATCGCAGGAGGCGTTCTGCAAGTCTTACGCATTCTGAGCTGGATTCTATTCCTGGTGTAGGTTCTTCACGAAAGAAGACCTTGCTTGAGAATTTCGACTCCATCGATAAGATAAGAATGGCATCAGTGGAGGATATTTCATCTCTTGATGGAATTAGCGAAAATCTTGCCCGGAAGATACTGGCTCATCTAAACAAATAATCAAATCTACTTAATCTATTTGCGGCAAAAATAAATACTGTAGGCTCCAATATTGATTTGGATAAATTTTGGTAAACTTAATAGTGTGATTAAATGGGAAATGAACTGGAGTTTTACGGGAAAACGCATAGTCCTGATATCAGGATGTTACACGATATGGATGAGGTAGTACATGATCAGGCGTGGCTTCGCTCACAGGACAATATTGAACTCTATTATATGTATCGCGATCTCTCCGCAAATGGGGATGATCACAAAAAAATAGTAGATAACAGGCTTAGATATGACATTACAATAATTCCACCTGCAATGCTTAGCGATGAGTATGTCAAGACAGCCGGTCACTATCATCCGGCTGTGGAAGGTCATAACCTTTCATACGCTGAACTTTATCAGGTGCTTGAAGGCAAAGCAACCTATCTTCTTCAGAAAGCTGAACATGGGAAGATTGTTGATGTGATCGTCTACGAGGCAACCGCAGGAGATCTTGTTCTTGTGCCGCCGGGTTACGGACATATAACTATCAATAAAACGCAGGAAACATTGAAAATGGCTAATTGGGTGTGTCGTGATTTCTCATCACTTTATGACCCTATCAAGAAACTGTCTGGTGGAGCTTACTATCTGTTAAAAGATGGCTTTGTAAAGAATCCGGAGTATCTATCAGTACCTGGGATAAGGTATGAGGAACCACATGATTATCCTGAGGCAGGGCTTTTCTGCGGAACAGACATGTACGTAATGGTAAAGGAGATTGAAAAACTTGATTTCCTTGTTCATCCACAGGACCATCCTGAAATATTCGGACAGGTTATATCTGTCTGAATCCCTGTTCTTTTTTAAACTTATGCGAAACTATAAATGTCTGGCAGTTACTTACTTTAGAAATAAAGCAATTACAAAATGGTAGAGGTATGTCTTTGCAGAGCAACCAGCGTATTCAGTTCACATCGTCTAAAATAGAAGATCTGATGTTCAGGACCACCTTCAATCCTAAAACAATGGAAGGTGACGTTATCGTGAACCTTTCACTTATTGATAAGCAGGACTTTGATGATGTTCTCAAGATCTTTAGTATGGCCATCAACAGCGGACTTGCTGTAAGTCCGTTGCTTAAAATCCTTCACGAAGGGGATTCAATAAGTGGCAGGAAGGTCGGTGAAGGTGAGGTTGGTTTTGCGACGGTGTGCAGTATAACCATCGATGGTCTTCTCCTCAAAGCCGGTGTCATGGTAAAACCACGCTTTGGAGGCCTTGTTGAGATTCGTGATGGCGAACCTGTACGTTTCACAAATGTGCTGACATATCATAGTACTACAATCGATCCTCTTGAGGTTCTCATGTCACAGGAGCTGACCTCTGTGATGAGTATGCTCAAAACAGGTTCCGGTAAGATCCTTGCGAACCTGCGTGAGGCTCCAATGGTTGCCAGAGATGTCATTGACAGCACGCTGGCTGACATGGTTGATGCCGGAATAAACGGAATTCTTGAGGTAGGAGAACCAAATACCAGAATACTTGATGTTCCGGTTGAGCGTGATCACCTTGGTATCGTGGTAATAGGCGGTACAAATCCAATGGCTATTGTTCAGGAACATGGAATTCCTATCAGGACAAATGCAATGTCCACTCTGATCGATATAAACAAGTTGTCTCACATCAATGATCTTGTTTGATATGCTTAAAAAACTGAAAACCTTATTTTCAGATTTCAGCTTAACTGGGCGGCTATAGCCGAGTTGAGTTTCTGGATGAATTCTTCTTTTTTGCCAAATGGTACTGTGGCTCCGGCAGCGATATCATGTCCACCGCCTGCTCCTCCAAGTTCCTGGCAAACAACACTCAGTGCTTCTGCAAGGTTAAGTCCTCTGTTTACCAGTTCCTGTGTTCCTCTTGCTGAAACCTTATAACCATCATCCTTGTCCGCAAAGGCAATGATCGGTAGTTTTCGATTGCCAGCAGAAGAATGACTCATTCCGGCAACAATTCCTACAATAGTTTCTGGAATTGCGCTTCCTGCATCGAAGTACTGGAGGTGTGAGAGTTCTGTTATTCCGTTATCTTTTACAAAATTAAGTCCATCAACAAGGTTCTTACGGTGGTTATGCAGCAGGTCCTGGGCTTCTCCGTAAGCTTCTGCCCTGTCTCCCATGCAAACCTGCATTCCAACCTCCGCCTGCATGTATCTTCCGGTTGCATTCAGAAGCGTCGAATACTCGGTTGCATCTCTCATTTCGGTACCTTCCTGCTCCGAAAGCAGAATATATCCTTCTGATACAAGTCGGCCAATATTGTAAGAAGACATGCCGCTCTGTATTGCATGCTGCAGGATGGATGATGTGACTTTTTTCTTTTCATCTTCGGAAAGGTCTATCCACCTTCTCCACTTTTCATCGTTTGAGAACTGAAGCCCCACCCTTGCCAGAAAATCAATACATGCATCTTCATTACCTGTAAGTCCTGGAATGAAAGGGTCAGATGAGAATTGCAGCATCTTATATACTGGTCTTGTCTGTTTTCCGAAAAGTGAAATATCTGTAACTGATGAAATAACTCCGGGATTTGCATCCAGTATCATTCTGTTAAGACTGACGAGTTTGCCATATTTCCTGTATTGCATGTCCCCGACACATCCTACAATTGCAAGGTCTGCAAGGTCACGGTTATTTCCAAGTTGGGTCGCAAGTATGAATGTAGTGCCTGAACCACTTATTTCGTATGAACCATTGGCTCCGAAAAGATGGGGATTAAGGTGGAATTTTGTATCTCCCTGTGGTCTATGGTGGTCTGAAACAACGGCATGTACTCCGTAATTTGTGATATGTTCCAGTTGGCCGCTTCCAAGGTCAGTGAATATTGTAAGTTCGGGATTGATGTCTGCAATTTCCTTTACAATAGTTTCATCAAGTTGCTTGACAAACATCATATCATATCCGATGCCTGCTCTTTCGAGGGCTTTTGCAATGATGGCTCCTGAAGTGATACCGTCTGCATCAATATGTGATACTAACTGTACCTCGTCATATTTTTTTATCTCTTCAGCACATTCCCTGGCTCTTTCTGCCATCATTACCATGGTTTCAGACATTTTCATCCCCTTATTGTATCAACCTGAGTTTCTTCCATCCTTTTGGATCTATCAGGTATTTATTCCTCTCTCTCTCTATCCGGGGATATCCCTGTATCTCTTCAACTGTGATCTTTGCAGTTCCTTCATCGTGATATCTTCGACACAGTTCGGTCCATGGGACCATGTATGCTTCTCGTGTACGTCCTACTCCCATTCTAAGTTCAACTGCAAGGAATCCTGTTCTCCCGGATTTTAGCAGGAAATCAGATATTCTCTCTATCTGATGCACACCGTTCTTATCTATTGTGAAGTGCTGCGTGAAATAAAGTGCTTTTGCACCTTTATCCACTGATATGCTTTTACATTCAATTCCCATGTAATGATCAGGGTCAAGCGAATCTACAAGAACATCCAGAAATTGTGAGGTGAACCTGTGTTGTTTCAGGCGGTAGGCCACACCTTTCATTTTATTCTCTTCAAAAAATGCGTTGAATGATTTAACAAGTTCCCTTTCAAATTCTGTCATTGGTTAATCACGTTTTTTGATTTATATTATTTTTGATGTTATATTTAATATTGCACTGTAGGGTGAAAGTATTCATGTTGTATTATTTCATGTAAACTGAAACTTTCCGCTGTTCGATAGATTCATGTATATCTTTACTCAATTAGCAGTGATGACTAAGAAAAACCTGGAAATCATATCTTCAGTAGGTTCAGTAGTTCTATTGATCATAATGTTTGCTCTTTCACACATGATGAGAGATTCCATTTCACAGGAATATGGATTTATTGTATCACTTGTGGTGTTCATACTTGTCATGTCTGTTATTGGCTTGAAGCTCAACGAAATGCAGTGAGGCCTGATAATTGGCAGTTTACAGCGGAAGCTTTGGTATAGATACAAAAGGAAATGCAGATATAATTGACATAACGCCTGAGGTTTCAGACCTTGTGACGTCATCAGGTCTGAGCAATGGTATTGTTCTTGTTTCTGTTCCTGGTTCTACTTCTGCTATAACTACTATTGAATATGAACCTGGGTTAATACATGATCTGAAGGCAGCTCTTGAAAGACTTGCTCCTGAAGGATTGGTTTATCAGCATAATGGGAAATGGCATGATGGAAATGGTCATTCTCACATACGTGCTTCTTTTATCGGCCAAAGTGAGTCATTTCCACTGATGGATGGGAAATTACTTCTTGGGACCTGGCAACAGATAATTTTGGTGGATATGGACAACAGACCACGTTCCAGAAAAATCTTTGTTCAGGTATATGGAGAATAAGGTACAGCTAACAGTTTACTACTGTACTATATGTGTATAAGAATAAATAAAGAAAAGAGTTTTCCGGCTTTTGCCGGAAGTGAGTGAGTTTTATCCCTGTTTCACGAGGAACTTGACAAAGTCAGGGCTAAGTCTTGTTTCCCTTGTCATCTTGTCTTCGACATCTTCGTCTGTAAGTCCTTCCTGCTTGTACTGTGCAATACGGTCATATACACTCTGTGATACTTCAGAGTATTCGTTGATGTCCTTTCTGTGGCCCCATACGTCTCCTTCAAGGAGTTCTATTCCCTGCATTTCAAGGTACATCTTTGCGGAGTTTGAGATGGTTCTCTTGTATGAGCTTGGGATGTGGAGTGCTTTTACGTTTGGACATTTCATTATAAGTGAAAAGATATCCGTGTTTGATGGTCTGAATGCAAGGTGGATAATCTCTTCGTTTGGACCAAGTGAATTGATCTCTTCTTTTGAACTTACAACTCTGATTTTCATGTTTTACCTTCCTTTTGTGTTTTTTCGCATTTTTTTATTGGAAATGTTTGAGAATTTTACTCTCTAAAAATTAGTGTATATACAAACTTTTATTTAAAGGTTGCCAGTATAACGTTATATTGATGTTATAAAAAAGTTCCATCGTATAATTCTTTAATTAATTTATATTGTTGTTCGACTTAAAAAACAGCCTCTTACGGTTCTTATCTATTTTTTAATTATTGTTATTTGTTGCTTTTTTAACATGACTTCTATATTTTTTTATAAAACAATATTAAATGATTCATTTATATTTTACAATCGATATTACTATTATTCACTTGCCCGTTAAAAAATTCTTTTTGTTCATGAACAATTCATGATATGCGTATTTGTATTATACAAATACATTCTCTGTTATAGTTCCAATGTATATACAACTGGTATTTCTGCTAATTTAATCATATGTCAAAAAGAAATGCTAAAAGGACGATTTTTTATTATCCTATTTATTCGGATGTAAAACTTTATATAAACAAGCTTCTAATTTAAGATACGTGTATTCAAAACTGTTGCCAAAATTAAGGGTAAAAAATGATGTAAAAGTAGTTTACATTGTATTTGGCATAGTTTTAACCTATTTTTCGGTATACATGCCCGACTTTATGGAAGTGGCTGGTATTGATAATGTTCAGATAAGTTCAACTGTATCATTTAGTGCGCTGAATGGTATGTTATTCGGGCCATTTTGGGGTGCTTTGGTAACTTTATCTGGTATCTCTTTATACAAAATAACCGCAGGAACATTTTTCACAATGAGTGCTTTTTCGTTACTCTCATTAATCTTCAATGCTATGGCTTCAATAGTTTCAGGTCTGGTTGTTAATAGGGAGTATAAAGCTGCAAAGACAATTTTCTTTTCTTTTATTTGTATCTGGTATTTGTTAGATGTGGGCAGGACTGCCTATTTATATCCATGGTATCACTTGCTGGTTCTGGGGGCTTTTGTGTATTTCCACAATACGATCATTAAAAAAAGCATCACATCGAAACTATTCGTATTTATTTCATTGTTTTTTGCATCATTATTAGGCGTTCTAACCGATCATATGGCTGGAAGTATAGCATATTATCTATTGTATGATCTTCCTGCAAGTGCATATAACTCTGTAATATTGGTGTATCCTGTAGAACGAACTATACTTGCATTCTTCCCGGCTTTTCTGATGTATGTATTGGTAGTTGTTTTCAAAGACATAGTTCTTTCATCAGAGAGTATTGAACAGGATATTAGTAATCGTAAGTCTCACGATCTGGATGAATATATCAAAAATGATGTTCTTGATATTCTGAAAAAAGAAGAAAAATAAAGATATTAAGTGAACAATTATTTCATTGATTCTATTTTATCTTTGATCGAGAGTATGCTTTTTGAGAACAGGTGGTCAGGGTCAGTGTGGACAAGGATTTCGTCCTTACCTCTGGTTGCTATCTCGCACATACATGGGATTGTTGCAAGAACGGGTACTCCGTATCTTTCCCTATCAACAATGTCAACATAATTTTGATGGGACATATTGTCAATAATACCACATTTTTTGTCAAGAAGGGAATAAACACCGCTGATAAGTTGTTCCGTACAGCTGGTACAGGCATTTGTTTCATTGTGTACTATGAGTACCATGTCAGATGCTGCCACTGCATTGACAGATTCATATTCAACTCCCGGACTGGTGTCAAATATTATTACGTCCAGATCCTTTTCAACAAGCTCTCTCTTTCCGTTAATCAGGGCCTTAAGGGCACTGGCCTGCCAGTCACGATCTTTGCTTACCAGATCTCTTATCTCTTTGATATCCGGATTTGAAAAACTCAGGTATAAATGAGCATTTGTATTCATTTCTTCACTGACATCGGTAAGTGTATCCTTCATACTGCATTTACCTGAAAGAAAGTCATTAATCCAGAAATGTTTTTTTGGCTCAAACATGGAGCAGAGTGACGGTCCTCTGAGATCAAGGTCTATAAGACACGTATCTTTTCCGGCAGATGCAAAAGCGACTGCCAGGTTCATCGCAATACTGGTTTTCCCTGTACCGCCTTTGGAAGAATGGATTGCTAATGTAAGTGTCATGTTAAATCATCGATTAGTCCGATTGTTGTATCTCTATATCTCAAATATTCAGAATGTAGCATATATATTATCATATATTATTTTTTCTTTAAGCTGTCGTTAATACGGAAATATACTTTCCTTCCTTCCCTGTATTTTCGAACATGATTCATCCTGACAAGCTGATTAAGATAGTTACTTTCAACTGCTCTTTCCTTATTTGTGATTTTTGATATCTCATCTGCCGTTGCAGGCCCAATCTCAAATAGTGTTGTTGCAGTTGTTCTTAAGTGGTCAGGGAGAGACAATAATGTAATTACGTCCAGGGATTCAGCCATGATTCTTTCTTTCTCACTGATCTGTTCATCCCTGTTCTCGACCTGTACTATCAGTTTGTCAAGTTTAGAGTTTATTTCTTTTAAATTGGTGACAATTTGTTCAAGGAGTTCAGAGTCCAATATTTTGTCTCCTGTATTTCATCATCAGAATTTTACAACATATCTATGTATGATTGTATATACAATTATCCGTATAGTTACTAATAAAACTTTCTGGTCAAGTCCTGTTACAATCTTTTTACCATATATGTTTTTTCCAGTTCGTACCCTATTTTTCTATAGTAGCCGCGAACTCCGATACCACTTATTATGGCCAATTTATTGTAACCTGCATTTCTTGAAAGTTCTTCGGCACGTGTAATTAATTCTCTTCCGTAGCCCCTGTGCTGCCAGTCATTCATGCCAGCTTCCTTTCCGACAGCTACAGTTGAACCGTATATGTGTAGCTCTCTGACAAGAGCTGCACCAGAAAGTTCTTCACGGTGGGGTCTTGCCGGGAATCTTAACCTCAAAAATCCTATAAGAATATCTTTTTCTGTATCCTCAAAGCTAATAAAGTGTTCCTTTCCGCCGCAACACTCATACGACTCCACAGTTAGCTCTATGTTGTCTATGTCAGGCTCGTTCCCCTTTAATATATTGTGTCCAACCTCACGACATCTGATGCAACGGCATTTTCCACCATGTTCTTCCAGATGTTCGTGTGCAAGCTGTCGTATATTGCTTTTGCGAACTCCTGCAAGTATCTGGGGTGAGGGGATATCTCTTTGTATGCGTTGTAAACGAACCCACTTAGGGATGAATGATTTTATCTCTGAAAGCAGCAGTGTTGCTTCATCATCTCTGATTGCCTGATATTTTCCCTCTTTCCACATCCGATGAAGTTCAGTACCTTCAGTTACCAGAGTTGGATATATCTTCAGGTAATCCGGCCTGAATCCCGTTTCCTCAAAAAGGCGCTTAAAGTTCCTTATCTCCATTTCCATGTCAGTCCCGGGAAGTCCTGGCATCATGTGGAACCCGACCTTCAGGGCGCTGTCTCTCAGTATCCTGTTAGCCTCGATGCTTTCAGCAACAGTATGGCCACGTTTCATTCTTTCAAGTATGAAATCGTAGGTGCTCTGGACGCCGATTTCAACCTTGGTGGCACCAAGTTCAAGCATCTTATCAATATGATGTGTTTTTGCCCAGTCCGGACGCGTTTCAAAGGTAATTCCGGTGTTTCTTACCTCAGCTGTCTCATTTGCTTTCTGGACGTCCTCAATGGTGTAGTATGGAATTGTCTTTCCAATTGGGTGTGCGTCCTGTCTCCATGAATCTCCGTAAAAGTCGTTCATGGCTTCAAGACAACGTTTTGTATACCACTCCTGATAATCTATCGACCTGGCGGAAAATGTTCCTCCCATAACTATCAGTTCGGCTTTTTTAACCTCATGGCCTATTTGCTTTAGCTGGGTCAGTCGGTTTGTTACAATCTTATAAGGGTCGTATTCGAATTGAATGGCTCTCATGGTGGAAGGTTCTCTTCCCATGTAGCTCTGTGGTGAATGGAATTCAGAATTAGGTCCTCCGGGACATGGGACACATATTCCGTGAGGGCATGGTGCAGGTGATGTCATTGCAGCAATAACCGCTACTCCTGAAATCGTCCTGACAGGTTTGCGCTGAAGGACAGCCCTGACAGTCTCCTGCTCTTTATCATTTCCTGATATGATGATGTCAGCATTCTTTGGAAGGGTGGAAAGGCGAAAATCCTTTGCAATTTTCTTCTTGGCATTATTGAGCTCTTTCTCATCCTTAATGCTGCCATCCAGCACCATGTCCAGTATCTTTCGACATGCTGCTTCAAAATTAGTCTTATCGTTATCAGTCATGAGCCATCAAATCAGGTTATCAATTGGCATCCTGCTGACAAAATCCTGCAACAAGGGCTTCGATCTGTATTCTTTCGTTTGCACTCTCTGTAAGATAGAGGTCAGTGTCAGCTATCTTTGTGACCCATCTGGCAATAATGTCATCAGGTTCGTTAGAATTAACGGTAGCCTGATGTAACTGAAGCAGGATCTCCTGTCCGGATAATCCTTCTCCCAGGATAAGTTCATCAATATACTTCCTGGCTTCAAGAATATTCTTTCCAATCATGGACTCAAAGAGTTTGTTAACATTTTCGGATTGTTCTCCCAGAGCTGCATCATATATTTGTTGTGTATCTATGCTTTCATTTCCAGGCTGGATTGAAGCAACCTGTAAAGTGTTTAGAGCCCTGGCAACATTGCCCTTTGCATGGTATACAAGTGCAGCAATACCATCTGTGCTGACATTAAGTCCCTCATTTTCCACAACATCTGAAATGAACTTTGTAATTTTATCATCAGATATGTGTGTAAAGAACAATTGAAGTCCTCTGGATCTTAAAGGGGTGATAAGTTTTGAAGGCTGTGTGGTGGAGAGGATGAAACGGCAGGTAGTCGTGTATTTCTCCATAATTCTCCTTAAGGCATGCTGGGAATCAGAATTCAGTGATTCCGCATTGTCAATGAATATTATCTTATAGTCAGCATCCACAGGTGCCATGCTGGCGTATTCATTGATTACCTCTTTGAAGATGTGGATTACACTGCTGGAGATCTTTTTAGGATCATCAGTCCCTATAATGCGAAGGAATCTCTTGTCACGTACAAGGTAACTTTTCCCCTGTTCAAAGAAATCAGACGCATTAAAGTATGCCAGGTTCCGTTCGTAATCATCTCCGTACAGTTCAAAGGCAAGCGCAAAGGCTGTGCTTGACTTGCCTGTGTTTTCCGGGCCGTGGAACACAAGATGAGGAAGGTTGTTGGACATGGCCAGCTTCCTGATCATGTCCAGGGATTGCTCGTTTCCTATAATCTCATCAAAGGTTTTAGGTCGGTATTTTACAGTCCACAGGTCCTTCATTATTCATCTCCTTAAGCAGATTCTGCTTCAGCTTCTGCACCTGATGCTAGTACTTCATGGATAACTTTTCCGTACACTGGTCTTGCGATCAGTATTCCGATAAGCACACCAACAATTGTTGTAATTGCGAATCCTTTCAGGCTTCCAAATCCCATGATCACCAGTGGTGACATTGCAATAATGGTTGTTGCAGATGCTGCAAATATAATTCCGAATGCTTTTGTTATCCTTGAAAGATAAACTTTCCTTGGGGGTAGCTTTCCTTCGTAGAGTACTTCGTCAGTAATGATCACAAGGTGGTCAATACCTGTTCCTATGGCTGCGATGATACCAGCAATACTTGCAAGGTCGAGTTGCCATCCGATTGCTGCTGCAAAACCAAGGATCATTATTACTTCACTGATGGATGTGCTGACCATTGGTATGAGTATAGCAGGTTTGTTGTATTTCCTGAATACCACGAATGCGACTGCAAGAAGTGCAATCAGTCCTGCAATGACTGCCTGTGTCTTGAATTGCTGTCCAAGAGCTGCATCAACGTGTCCTGAACCCATAAGTTCAACATTCACAGGTAATGCACCTGCACGCAGGTGGATCTGTAATTCATCTGCCCTTACCTTGCTTTCTTCATCAGCACCAGTTGATGCCTGCCATGAGTATATTGGGGCCTGTTCCAGTTTTGCTGCTGCAGAGTAACTAAGCGGTGCGCTGTAAACTTCGTTATCATCCAGATACATTACAAGGTTATGTGACATCGGATCCTGTATTGCGCCAGTCTCGATGGCAATTTCCTGAAGTGCCTGGGCACCTTCATCTGTCAATGTGAAAGGTACATACCATTGTCCCTGGTCTTCATGATATCCTACAATGCTTACAGATTCAATTTCATCGCCGTAAAGAACATGCTTTGATTCATTACCCTGAGTTACAATTCTTATCTCAAATTTACCCGGTTTCTCTGCAATGTTCTTGGCTGTTGCAAGATCAATTCCTGCAAAGTCAATAAGGATATAGTCATCTCCAACTGTTTTTACAGGGATGTCCTTAAGTCCGAGAGAATTAAGCTTATCACTGAGGATCTGTTTTGTAAGGTCTCTTGTTTCGGTTGTAACTCCTTCCTTGTAGGCTGGATCTCCATTGATGTCAGTTACTATGGAACCTCCAACTTTCTCCATCAGAGTTTCAAGTTCTTCCTGTGTGATTGCTGTTCTTATTTCATATTCCACACCATCGGAAACAAGTGTCGGAAGTACTTCTGTTTTCAGTGAATCAGCAAGGTATGTGCTGATAAGTGTTTGCTTTGTGGAATGAAGTACTATTTGGGTTACGTTATTACTTCGTGAGATGGTCGTTTCACCAACACCAAGTTGGTCCATCTGGTTGCTGTTGAGCACCGAAGATGTTGTGAAAGTTACTGAAACATCATCTTCTCCTTCATTCACAGATGCAATTGTAACATCTTCATCAAGGTTCAAATTAACAATTTCTTTTACAAGAAGTCCGCTGTCAGCGTCAAGCTGTGCAACAGCACCCTGAAGTTTGAGCTGAAGCCAGGAACCGCCTTCAAGGTCAAGTCCATAGTTGAGATTGGTTGTGAATCCCTCATCAGAAGAGTACCCGGGATGTATGAATATTATGGAACCGAGTATTGCAATAATGAATACGATCACTCTTGCATCTTTTAACAGGCTCTGCTGTTTTTCATCGTCTCTCATGCTTTTCTCCTCCTTGTGCCAACACTTGTGACATGCCACCTGAGGATTGATGTGTTAAGCATCCAGGTGTTCATCATATCTGCCACCAGTCCGAAGATAAGGACGATAGAAATGTTTGAAAGAAGAGTAATTTGTGAAAATGTTGGGCTGAGGACGTAGGAGAATGTTGAAATAATGTACATTGCAACAAGCGCTGCAAGGGTTGTTGTTGTCATTGTGACACCAGTGTGCATTGCGTTGCTAATGTTCTCCTGCGGGGTTCCGCGTCGTTTCAACACCCTTGTTGTAAGCAAAATATCACTGTCTACCGAATAACCGATAAGCATCAGAAGAGCTGCAACTGTACCAAGTGACAGTTCAATCCCTACAATATTCATGAATGCTGCTGCGATAACAATATCAGACAATGCAGAAATAACAACAGCTACAGAAGGGACAAATGTCTTGAAAATCAAAAAGACTACAATAGCCATTCCTATAAATGATACTATAACTGCCTTAACTGCCTGTTTCTGCAGGCTTGCACCATATACCGGTCCCACCTGATTTATCTCAACATTTTCATAGGACTCAATCACATCGCTTACAAGTTGTTCTTGCAGTTCATCGCTCATTGGCCCAAACTGCATAATAATACGTGATCCGGCCTGTCTGACGTCTGTAATTGGGTAATCTGCATACTTCTGCTGAATGGTTGCCACACTTTCCTGGCTAGCCATCGAGATCATAGTTCCGCCTTCAAAATCCATTCCAAGCTTTACAGGTGCTCCGCTGCTTGCAAAAGTAATTGCAAGTATAATTAATGAAATAACAAGTACAATAAGCGGTAATGCTGCAAGCTGACGATCGTTATGTTTTCTAACAAAAGAATCTAAACGTTCAGTCAAACCGACTTTCATGTTTCTATGCTCCGGGAATATAAATTCTCAATTCCGATATTTAAGTAATTAAAATTGGTGAATACATTCTTACACTACAACTTATATATACCTCTTACTGCTTCATTTAAAGGATGACTGAAAGACCAAGTATAGATGAGTATTTTCTTGAGATTGCTACGGTTGTGGCCAAACGCTCCACTTGCTTGCGAAATAGGGTTGGAGCTGTGATTGCCCGGGATAAACGTATACTTTCCACGGGTTATAATGGCGCACCGAGAAATATGGAGCATTGTCTCGATATAGGCTGTATCAGGCAGCAAAATAATATTGCTTCAGGGACCCGTCACGAAAAATGCCGTGCGGTACATGCCGAGCAGAATGCTATTATCCAGGCTGCCCTGCATGGTGTCAGCACAGATGGTGCAACACTTTACTGTACACACCAGCCATGCATACTCTGCGCAAAAATGATAATTAATTCAAATATCAAAAAGGTTGTTTATATCCAGCCTTACCCGGATGCAGACTCACTTGTTTTCTTCGAGGAATCCGGGGTGGAAGTGGTAAACATCCCGATATCAGACTTTGCTTAAACAGCGAAGTCCTTTTTTAATTATATCTTCTCGGTCACTGCGGTACATTTCCTGAATGGATGACTCTTCAGATCGAAGTTCCAGTCCTCTTATGATAACTACCGGGTATCCGCCATCACCTTCTCCCATAAGCAGGTTTGCAGCTCCTGCAATCTCATCTGCAATTGCTTCTTCTGTAATCTCAAGTATGTTCCCGAAAAGGTCTTTCTGTCCTTTCCAGTTCTTTACAGGATGAATGTTATAAACTCCAATGGCAATGCCTGTTTGTCCTATCTTAAATGCCCTGCCGTTTGTATCTGTAAGTATGGCACTGATATTCTTTCCTGTTATCTGCTCGATAGCCGAACCAATTCTGGCTGTGCTCTCATCCGGATCAGAGGGCAGGTCAGCCAGATGGCCTGTATCAACATTTGATTCATCGATCCCTGCTTTGATGCAGACATGTCCGTTATGTGTTTCCACCAGGAATATCGGATAGTCTACCAGCACTTCTTTACTGCGATCAAGCACAGCCTGTACAAATCTTGCATCAAGGTCGTGCTTTGAGGCAATAGTTAATGCTTTCTCTCCGGGGATTATGTCTTCCAGTCTGAACATCCTGCCTTCTGCCTTGGCAACGATGGTGGAGGCTATTACAACAATGTCATTGTCTTCTATGGTAGTATTTTCACAGATGATCGATGCAATATCGTCCCCTTCTTTTATCAGGGGTATGTTTTCTACAGTAAATACCTGCATTTTCAATTTGGGATTCTCCAATATGTATGGTAATGATATTGTGAATAATGCTCTAGTATTAATTAACAATGCTATGTTAAATTCATACAAGTTTAGTTTATATGTGAATCATCTAATAGTATATATTGGGAGTGACTTACTGAAGTAAGTACAAGTTTTAATCTATAAATTATCAACCAACCAGTTATATTGAAGCAAAGTCATAACAACCCTTGTACTTACTTCCTTACCATCACAAAGTTTCAATGTCTGATTTCTGCGTATATGTTCATGTTCCTATTGTTGTTTAAATGTCTGGCATTGAGGTTCTTGAATTAATTCTCTATATTCTTTGTCAGCGAAAAGTAATATACTATATTTGCATTGTACATTTTTGCGGTGATGATGACAGTTACCCCGACTGAGCAAAGGATGATGATATTTCTAACTGATGCCGCAATTAAAATCAATCAAATAAAAAAGGGGTAATCAAAAAAGGAAGTCCGAATGGTCGGACATTAATTAAAATTTTATTCGATCATTATCCTGTGCTTTTCTTCTATCTCTGCCTTTGGCATTGTAATAGTAAGCACACCATCCTCAAGCTTTGCACTTGCTGCATCTTCTTTTACTGCAGATGGAAGGTTAAATGCTCTTGCAAACCTGCTGTATGTCCTCTCACGCATAAGGTAGCCTTCTTTTTCCTCTTTTGACTCCTTGTGCGTGTTTGCCTTGATCCAGACCCTATCATTCTTGATGTCTATGTCAACATCCTCTTTGCTGACGCCAGGAAGATCTGTTGTGACAATAATGTTGTTATCCTCCTCCTTAATGTCGACAAGGGGGGAAAGGGTGTCAATATCCATCATTTCTGAGCTGCTCTCACTTTCTCCAAACAAACGGTTAAGACGTTCCTGTATCTGCCTCATCTCATCAAATGGATCCCATCTTGAGGCTGTAGATGGTGACCATGGTGTTAGTCCAAACTTCATTTTACCACTCTCTTTTTTATATAGAGATGGAACTATCCGCAAAAACAGATACTCCCACTATAAAACAATATCTCAGTGGTTCTATATATAAATAATGAGCCAATTAGCTTTGTAAAAAACGAATTCAAGAGGTTGTGTAGTGGGTTATTGAGCCCACTCGCCATCTATCAGTTTTCTCACAAGATCTGCTGCATAAACCGTTCCAAGAGTGCCTTTCTTTACAGAGTCCTCATTAAATGCATCCGCATCGTCGGATGCCTTTTCAGAAGTGCAATAGATTGCTACCGGAATCGGGTTGGATGTGTGAGTTCTCAGTACAATGGGTGTTGGATGGTCAGGAAGCACCATAATAGTTACATCTTCATCCATTTCCTTTGCTGCATTCAGGACAGTGCCTACTACTTTCTCATCAAAATCCTCAATAGCCTGAATCTTTGCATTCATATTGCCCATGTGTCCTGCCTCATCAGGAGCTTCAACATGCACGAAAACAAAATCATGGTCTTTGAGTGCGTCAATTGCGTATTCTGCCTTGCCAAGATAATTGGTGTCAAGGTATCCTGTAGCACCAGGTACTTCGATAACATCGAGCCCTGCATAGATTCCTATTCCTTTAACAAGGTCCACTGCTGATATTATAGCTCCCTTGAGTCCGTATAAGTCTCCAAAAGGTGTGAATGCAGGTGCATATCCCTGTCCCCAGAGCCAGATGGAGTTTCCAGGGTTCTTTCCTTCCTCCATTCTTTTGAGGTTGACAGGATGGTCTTTCAGAATCTCCATGGATTTTTCGGTCAGCTCACAGATGAGTTCACTGTCTTCGCCTTTTGGCATATGCTCGAATCTGCTTTCATCAATAACATCGTGAGGCGGTACACATTCTGTGTTTGCTCCAAGTCCTTTCTTACCTACCATGAGGTGACGGTAGCTAATTCCGGGATAAAAACGGACTTTGTTATCTCCAAGCTCTGCATCAATGCTTTCTATCAGTTCCTTTGCTTCCTCATTGGTAATATGTCCGGAACTGTAGTCAGCTATCATGTCATCTTTGATAGTTATCAGGTTGCAGCGAAAGGCGACATCGTCTTTTTCAAGTTCCACACCCATGCTTGCTGCTTCAAGTGGTGACCTGCCTGTATAGTACTTTTTCGGATCGTACCCTACAATTGACATATTGGCCACATCACTTCCGGGGTGCATACCTTCAGGAACTGTTTGTACAAGTCCTGCCCTGCCGTATTTGGCAAGATAATCCATGTTGGATGTGTTTGCTTTCTGAAGAACTGTCATGTTACCAAGTTCTTCAAGAGGCTCATCTGCCATGCCATCTCCGATGAGTACTACATATTTCATATTTTCACCTATATTAATAGAAATCAATAAAAACAATAAGACAGTAATAATGCCATGGAAATGGTAGAAGTCCTGTCATTTTGTTGGTTCTAAGAGTGAGGTTTCGATGAAATATATACATTTTGTAATTATCTCTGTATGTATCCTTTTGCTATGTGTGTCTCCTGCATCCGGTGTGACTACGAAGACGATGATCCATTATTCTGAACCTCAGGTAACAGTACAGGATGAGATATTTCTTGAGCAGGGTTACTCGTTCAAAGTGCTGGACATGAATAGCAAAAGTGGTGATATCTGGATCGAACTCTATCTTAACGGGGATGAAGTGGAGCTTGATGACAATTTTGCCAGGGAGGACGAACCACTCGAATATGTTCGCTCGGTTGTTGAAGATGAGGATGATGACGAAGAAGAAGTTGATTATTTTATACTGAGAATTACTACTGACGGTGATGTGGATAAAGAAGATGGAGTTGTATATTCCACTATCTATGTTGAGCAGTATATGGATCCCGTCGAAGATATAGGGGATTATCTTCTGCTTGACAAAAGTTATTCACTGAAAACTGACTCTGAACTGGAATTGTCAGGTATCTACACATTAGAAGCCACAGATGTGGATGATGATGAAGTTACTCTTGAGCTGAGGCTTGATGGGAAACTGCTGAAAGAGGATGAGGTAGAGGCGGATGACTACTTCTATTACACAGTTTATTCAGATGGAAATCCTGAAACTCTTTTCCTTGCTAACGTAAAAGCATTTTTTGAGTCTGGCGATGAAGTAACTGTATTCCTAAATCATGTATCATTGAAACAAAGTCAGTCTTCTTCAGATGAACTTCCCAACGGCCTGGATATTGATGTTTCTTCACCGGTAGATGGAGGACTTAAAGCCGGAAGGATTGCAATTGTCAGTTATTCTCTGGACGAGTCATTTTCAGAGGTACGTATTCTGGTAGACGGTGAAGTTCTGGATTCTAGGCATAATGTAAGTTCGGGTGTATATAAGGCCGTAACCGATGAAATGGATGCTGGTATCCATAAGGCAACCCTGATAACTATAAACGAGGATGATGAGTCTTCTTATTATTCTGAGGAATTCTCTGTGTCCGTGAATATTAAAGACAACATTACAGAATCTATCGTCAAGATTGCAAATACGGCAGCAAGTGAAATATCAAACACTTATAATCTAACAACGAATTCATCAGCAGACACAGAAGAATCTTCTGAATCACAGGATTCAGATGTATCTCTATCTTCATGGACTTCATCTACAGGAGTTTCAAATGCGTTTTCCCTCATAGTCACAGCAGGTGTTTTCCTGTTATTCTTTAAGTTCTTTAATAAGTTCAGGTAAGCCTATATTCTTCTATTGATACTTTTTTGGAACATAGGTTTACACATAATCTTTATATTACTCTTTATTGTTTATAGACGCAATTAGCTGACAAACTAAACGTGGTTGTATCATGAGAATCGTAATGAAGTTCGGCGGGACTTCCGTGGAAAACGGCGAAAAGATCCGACATGTGGCAGAACTGTTAAGACAGTTCCGCATGGATGGCAATGAACTTGTAGCAGTGACATCTGCACTCGGTGGAGTTACAGATGGTTTACTTAGCACAGCAAAAGATGTATCCGAAAATGGGAAAGTTAGCCAGGTAAAAGAATTCATTGCGGACCTTAGTAAGAAACATTACGATGCTATTAATGTTGCAATTGATGATGAAAATATCAGGTCAGAATGTGTAGAGGTAATAGATAGCAGGGTCGATGAGCTGGAAAAGGCTTTGATAGGAATTTGTTATTTAGGGGAGCTCAGCACTCGTTCAATTGATTATATTTCCTCATATGGTGAACGTCTTGCCGCTCCTATTGTAAGTGGTTCTCTCCGTTCACTCGGTATTTTATCCAAAGCATTTACAGGAGGAGAGGCAGGTATTCTCACAAATTCCAATTATGGTGATGCCAAGCCTCTGGAGGACAGCTATACCAGAGTTCATGAAAGATTGTGTCCTCTGCTTGCAGACCACATTCCTGTTGTGACCGGTTTCATTGCCCAGAACGAACAGGATATCATTACAACTCTTGGAAGGGGTGGTTCTGATTTCTCCGCATCTATAATCGGTGCTTCAGTTGATGCTGATGAGATCTGGTTGTGGAAAGAGGTCCACGGAATTCTGACAACAGATCCTAAGATCGTACCGGATGCAAGTCCGATTCCTCAGATATCTTATATTGAGGCTATGGAGCTTTCATTTTTCGGAGCAAAGGTGCTTCATCCAAGGACCATCGAACCTGCTATCAGGCATAAGATCCCGGTACGTGTGAAGAATACATTTGATCCGGATTTCCCGGGTACTCTTATTGTTGCAGAGCAGCAAAAGGTACATGATGTAGTCAAGGCTGTAACTCTCATTAACAAAGTTGCACTCATCAATATAAGTGGTGCAGGCATGGTTGGCACCATAGGAACTGCTGCAAGAGTATTTTCCGCACTCGCAAAGGCCGGTGTAAATATTATTATGATCAGTCAGGGTTCATCAGAAGCTAACATGTCACTGGTGGTCAATGAGGATCACCTTGAAGCAGCAGTTGGAGCGGTCAGGTCTGAATTTACAACAAATGTTGTAGGCGATGTTGCCTATGACCGTGACGTATGTGTCGTGGCTGTTGTAGGTGCTGGCATGGATGGCATTCCGGGAGTTGCAGGAAAAGTATTCAATTCACTTGGCGTGTCCGGTATAAATATTATTATGATCAGTCAGGGTTCATCACAGCACAATATTTCTTTTGTGGTAAGTTCCGAGCAGGCATTGGAAGCTGTTAAGACCTTACACTGCGAATTTGAATTAGACAAACAATGCAGGGGATATCAATGAAAGATAAGCACCTTACGTATGCAGAATCTGGGGTAGACATCGAAAAGGAAGAAGTGACCATTAAGGCACTCACAAAGGGTATGGACTATAAGCGTGAGGGTCTGGGTGCACCTTTGACCGGTATAGGTCACTATGCCGGACTAATCGACTTTGGAGAATACGCCCTTGCACTTGCTACGGACGGTGTTGGTTCAAAGGTTCTTATTGCAAATGAGATGAAACGCTGGAACACAGTGGGTATTGATTGTATTGCAATGAATGTAAATGACCTGCTGGCAATAGGTGCAGAGCCAATATCATTTGTGGATTATCTTGCACTTGAGAAACACGATAAGGATTTCGCTGCCCAGATCGGTGAAGGTCTAAGAAAAGGCGCAGAGATATCCCGCATGTCCATAGTTGGAGGCGAAACCGCAACACTTCCTGATATTATAAACGGCTTTGACCTTGCAGGAACCTGTCTTGGAATGGTCAGGAAAGAAAACATCATTACAGGAGAAAAAGTTCAGCTTGGGGATGCGATTGTAGGTATTCCTGCTGACAGTGTTCACAGTAACGGGTATACTCTTGTGAGAAATATCATGGAACAGTCATCATACTCTTATCATGACAAATTCCCATATAATGAATCCACCACAATTGGTGATGAGCTTCTGATTCCAACAAGGATCTATATGGAAGTTCTTGATGTCATTAAAGAATGTGATGTCCATGGACTTGCTCACATAACAGGCAGTGGTCTGTTAAAGCTGAAGAGGGTTACAAGTCTTGGATTTGATTTCTACGATCCGATAGAGCCAAATGATATTTTCAAGTTCCTTCAGGAAGAGGGTAATGTCGATGACTTTGAGATGTATAAGACCTTCAACATGGGAATGGGCTTTGTTGTTATTTTGCCTCAGGATCAGGCAGAGAAAGCTGCCAGCATGACCGGTGGTAAAATAGTTGGTCGTATCACAGAAAAAGGAATTAAAGTTAGCGATCTTGTAATGGTGGAATAAAGTAGGTATTATCATGGCTTGTATCAATGACATTCCTTTCGAGATTCTTATTAAAGGCGCTACTCCTGCACAGGCAGAGAAGTTGATCCAGGAAAAGTCAGATACAGTTTACCATGTTCCTGGTGGTTATAGATTGCGTGGTGTGGCACTGATGGGTGATAATGTTCCGGTAGGTGTAAAGGGAGATGAGGTTTTCTTCCAGTTTATCAAGCCATGCTTTGGTATTTTTGTTCTTAAGGTTGTAGATGCTGCAGATATTGCAGAGCAATTAAAGAAGGATTTCAAAAAGTAAATTGTAATCTATGTATATTTTTGAATTACAATTTGCTCATTTTTGCAGTTTCAATTATCCATTTAAGGAATTTTCCGGTGGGGAATTCATGAATTGTTGTGGCAATTATCTTGCCTTCTCCCAGTTCTTTTACCACCATTAGGGGATTTCCTTCATCGCTTCTGAATATAACTTCCCCGTCTGTTTTTGTGAAATAGCCGTCAAACTCGATTTCAGGACATGTGTCTTCAACAATACATTGGGCTTCATGCTCTTTTTCTTTGCAGATATGGGTAACCTGATATTGTTGTTTGTATTCAAGTTCCATTGGCAGCCACTTATATTCATATTCGAAGACAACAGGACTGAATATTACTAGATTTCCTCCTCCTCTCACGAATTTCTCAAAGCTTTTGGCATTTCTCTCAATGCCTGGTAAGATGTGGGTATATGTTTTATTTGCAAATCCTGTGGGAATTACAACACATTTGCATGGAGGGGTGAAGGGTGTGCCTATGGAATCGGACACTATTCTCTGGCATTTGATGCCATGTTCAGTGAATAGTTTTTCAAACAACAAAGGATTGTCCCATACAAGCATTGCCTCGGTCATGTTTGTTGATAGTATTTGTTTCTTTAATTATTTTCTGCTATCGAAAACGTATCTCATCAATACTTCTGTTATCTTGAAGTACTCGTAATCATTATATTATATACTCTGTATTTTTGCTGTACTCATCTACTTTGTGAGAATGGCTGATACAGGTTGTGGGGTGGGATTCCAATTATGCCTGCGGCTCTTTACTTTTTATTTTTGAAGAAAAAAGAAAGAATAAAGCTGGTTTAAACCAGCTTGTTGATTGGGTGGTTCTCGTCCATGATCTCAAGGCCGAGTTCCTTTGCAGTCTCTGCAAGCATAATGTCAACCATTGCTGTTGCAGGGAATACCTTGTCAGTGTTCTCGATAGGGCCAAAGAGCTGGAAGTTTGAACCGAGCACCTGTGGTACAAGGTTTGTTCCGATATCAGCTGGCATGTAGATTGCCTGCTTCTGTTCTCTGGTTTCGAACTGCTTTTTGTATGCCTTCATCCAGTCCCATGCGGAAGCCATGTTGTGGTATCCACCACCAACAGGAAGTCCGAGGTGTCCCTTGATTGCAATAACTGCTCTCATGGATGCACCGGAACCTGCTCCGAGTGGGGTTGCTGCTACATCGATAAGTGGCTTTGTGATTCCACATTCTTTTGCGATTTCGAGCATACCCTTCTCCTGACCGGTACCACCGGATTCAAGGATCTCAAGCTTACCCTTTACGCTTGGGTCTGTTGCGTTGAATGCAAGGACAATGGATGCAGTGATGTCGCTGTCTCTGATTGCCTCGATCTCGTCAGCGTGAACACTGGCGTTGATTGAGTTGTAGATTGCTCTGTCAGCTACGCCAATTTCTGTTACATACTCTGCTGCTGCTGCACGAACATCACCAGCGGATGAGTCGATAAGGAATGGTGTCTTATCATCAACCTCTACGAACCAGTCGATGTACTTCTTGATTGCTTCTGGTGTTTCTCCGACAATCTGGTTTACTATTGGGTTACCTGTAACTTCGCCCATGTCAACCATTCCCTGCCAGAGTTTGTTTGCAGCATCTACATCGAAGACACCCTTGTCTTCATCAGTCACGATCTTGTGCCTGTTGTAGAACATTGTTCCTACAAGCACTGTAGGGTATTGTCCAGGCTGGCCACCGAACTTGACACCGCCTACATCGTATACCTCTTGTTTCTTGTCAAATTTGAACATATGAATAACCTCTTTATTAAATACCGAGCATAGGTGCAAGGAACAGTACGTAAAGCAGGAACATGATTATTCCGACAACAGCTCCGTAAAGTATTCCTATGTCTCTTCCAACTTTCTTACCAATACGCTGTGCAACTTCACTGTTTACGAACTCGATCTTCTCATCAATCATGTTGAGTTTCTCAAGTACTTCCTGGAAGTCCTCCGGGTTAGTGACTACACTTGGTACCCTGTCGCTTCTATCTTCGGTCATCTTACATCACCTTCCAAGCGAACATAGGGATGATAACTACCATTACGATTGCAAATACGAATCCTGCAATAAATCCAGCTACTCCTGTTGCGGAAACACCAGAGTCAAGTTTCTGGTTCCTTGCAATGAGCTGGGCTCTGTAACGGATATCTTCGACTACAGCTTCAATGGGTCCCATCTGGGGGGTAATGACCATTGGTACGCCTTTTCCATATTCTTCATCTGCCATCTCAGTTACCTCCGAACAGTAGCATACCTAGAAGTGACAATGTGATTGCTAGACCAATCATTATTCCTTCTACCTTTCCTGCGTGTACACCGGAGTGGAATTTATTGAGGTTACCAATTGCCATCATTTCCTTGTTGATGCTCAGTATCCTGCTTCTGACGGTTGCCAGTTCAGCTGCCATTGGTTTAAGTCCGCCAGCTTCTCCTTCGTCTTCTCCGCCACCTTCTCCGACTTCAAGTACCAGTGGGTCAGCGTCGAAAGCTCCGGGGTCCTTTGCTGCATATTCCTTGATCTTTGCAGTAATGGCATTCATGTCTTCGGTACCGATGAAATCGATACATTCGACCTGTTCCTGGAATCTTGCGATTGCTTCCTCCGAAAGGTTCTCTACGTAAGGGATAGCACCTGTTGCACCGACGATCCTGTTGTCTTTGATACCATTCTTGTGGATCATGACAATTGCTTCACCGGTAATGTGACCCTTTACTTCAGAACCTGTTACCAGGAGGTATCTGATGTTTGGGTTTGATATTACGTGTGCAACCACTTTTTCAAGACCAAGGTTCTCAGTCTTACATGGACCTGTCAGACATGCACCTGCATCGAGCTGTGGGCCTGCTGCAAGGTGTGAACCACATGTTACGACTGCGACACAGTTATTGACGTCGCCAACATCGTACTCTCCTTTAAGTATTGGCCATCCTGGGGCTGGTTCTCTTTTATCTGCCATTTCACATCACTCCTAATGCGCTCATGACCAGGAGCATAAGTCCTGCAACGGCCAGACCTACTACTACTCCGTAGAATGAGTTACCATAGAAACCTGCACTGTATGAGGTGTTTTCACGACCTGGATATGAGTTCATGAGTGGTTTGGTTGGTGACAGGGAGTTGATGAGGTCATCAGCTATTTTGTCAAGTTCGTCGAGCTGTTCCATTATAGGATCCATTGAATACTGGATTATGTCTTCTCTCTCTTCTGCAAGAAGTGAGGTGAGTGGGTCCAGTACAAGGTGTGCCTCTGGGGCTGCGTGTACCATACTCATTCCAATTCCTCCTTAGAAGGCAACATGCCAGCTCCTACAACATCGTATGCGTCTCTCTTTGTACGGTCATAGAATCCGCTGAATGCTACATACCAGAGTGCGATTCCTATGAGGATTGTGAGAGCACCTGATGCATTTGGATTAGTGGTTGCAACAATTCCTGCAACGATCATTGCGATTGAACCTTTCTCTACTGCACACATAAGTGTCCTGTCCTGTTTCTCGTCTGGACCAAGGCATGCGTTGAATGGGTGAAGGATTGCAAGACCACCTGCAATGAAGATCACTGCAATGTATCCTGTGGAAATTACCTGGCTGAGTACGACTGGGAAGTCAAATGTTCCTGTCATTGCAACTGAAAGTCCAAGAATAGTGATTGTGCCTGCTGTTGCGATCTCTGTCATGGATACTTCCATTATAGGGATTCCCATCTTAAGGATTTTGTTTGCCAGGACACCGATCATAAGACCAATGATTGCTGCTACTACCAGTGCAACTACTGGTCCTGCAACACCGCCTACTGCAAGGCCGAATGTTGCTGCAATAACTCCCATACCAAGTGCAAGCATACCAATTGAAGGTACACCGGTACCAAGACCGTAACTTGCTACTCTTCTAACTGCTGCTGCACCCCATACCATGCCGCATATTGCGCCAAGGGCACCGATGAAGGACATATACTGTCCGACCATACCTACAAGGAAGTATGCTCCGTATACTCCTATAAGTCCGCCTAATACTCCGAAGGCCATTATATTGTTCTGTGGAATTGCCTCTGCGGCTGCTCCACTTCCACCTGCTGACATTTACAGACCTCCTATTGATAGTACACTGATAAGTGCACAGAAGAAAGTTGCTATAAGTGATGCGAGAACTGCCTTTGGGAATCTCTTGAACTTAGGGTCATGGAAACCTTCGATAGTTCCTCCAATATTATAGGATGGAATTACTGCGTTCACAAAGAAGATACCTACTGCGAAAACACTGGCAATACCTACAAGGTCTGCGAGTGGAAGTCCGTTCTCAATGCTCATAAGTGCGTAGTATACAAGTGAACCACCGACACCACCAAGAGCACCACCGATTACACCACTTACGTATGATACGGTTGGAAGTCCGTGTCCCTCAGTACCCTGTGATACATAAAGGTCCTGCCTGTCCTTTGTAATTGGGTCGTACTTTACCTTTGCTGATGCTGGAGGACATCCGACACCATATGCGTAAACCCATGTTCCTACGATCATTGTTACAGACATCATGATCATTGCACCGACTGCACCGGATGCAATTACAAGTGCTGCATTGTTTGTTATCTGCATCATTGCACCAGCTGTAACCAGACCTGTAAGACCTGCACCAGCTGCGAGCTGTACGGTACCTGTACCGATACCTGTAGCCTGTGCCATAGCTGCTGGAGCACCACCTACTGGTACGAAGTGAACACTCCATGAAATTAATACTCCACCTAATGTGATCAAAATCACGTAGAGTATATTCTGCATTAAAATTCCTGCTACATCAATCATGCAGCCACCTCTGCTTCTGCTTCGTCTTCTTTGTATGTTCCATATGCAGCGCGGGCAGCAACTTCAATGTTTCTGTTCCATAATATAAGAATAAGTACAATAATTACACCTGCAAGGACTGAAACCCAGCCGATTGCATCTCCTCTGCTTGCATCAAAAACTGCTGTGACCCAACCACTGAGGAATACGGTCATTCCAAAAGCAAGACCAGTTACTGGTCCACCGAACTTTGCACAGAACCATGAGTTGTCGATACCATTTCTAAGACCGGATTCTGCTTTCCTCACGATGTTACCGGAGTTTGCAGCGTTAAGGCCGGATCCGAACTCGACAGCCTGGAATTCACGTTCTGCACCGTAGTGTACATCACCAGTTGATGAACCGATTGCACCAACGGTAATTCCCCAAATGAATGCCAGAAGTGGCAGTGAGAATGGGTGTGCCATTGCAGTTACCATAAGATATGATACCACAAGGATACAGAATGTTGTGATAAATGCATATCCCATGATGACGGGTGTGTGACTTCTAATTATATCTAAATAAATTGGTTGTTTAAAACGTTTCTGACTTGCTGATCTGCCGAAATATGATGTTACTGAGTATGTACCGTGTATTGCTGCAGCGACAATTGCTCCAATGACCAATGCCAGGGCAGCAGATGCACCAGTGTTCATCAATACGGTTGCGGTTGTTCCACCGATTGCACACATAAGTGCGTTTGATGGTGGTTCACCAGAAACAGCTTTGTTATAGATCCTGTGTGGATACATCATCTGAGGCGCAAGTTGCACTTGAGAGTTTGGGTTACTCTGTGACCCTACATCTGATTCAAGGTCTTCAGAGGCACCTGCAATAGTTGCGGCTGCTCCCATAAGTGCCAGTACGCCCATACCTGTGAGCGGTTCCATTCACATTTCCTCCTTTTTGTATTGTATAAATTAAGCGTAAATCGTGCCAAAAGTAAAATATTCTTACTTCGAATATTTTATCATAATTAGTATGGCGTAGACTAACGTCAGGTGGTTTGCATTATATTAAATACTTCTTAAACCTTTCGAATGGAACAAGCCAAAATACGGGTCTTTTTATATTGGCAGTTAAAATAACACCAATAGCAACCAACGGTAAAAATATATATTTCAAAAAATACGGAAAGCAGGATTTCATTCCCTGCGTGAGAAGTTAAGTATATATATGTCTGGTCTGGGTTGTTTGCCGGTTCCTCGCGCAAAGTCCATGTAACACCTATTGCAAAGTACTCTACTATTTAATGATGCTACTTCTGCCGTACCAGGCACAAGTCTTGCAAAGAGAAATGATGGTTCAACTTCAAGATCCTCAGATGTTTTTTTCATATATTCATTAATATGTTCCTCAAATATCTCCAGATCATCTAATTGCAACCCTCTGGTATTGATGGTTAAACCTTTGCATCCACATGGAAGAGCAAAGGCATCCATCTCAATAAGGAAGACTGGCTTTGCAAGCAGATTCCTTAGTTTATTCTCAAGCTCACCACGGTTTTTTGCCAGTGTATCTATAATTGTCATTATTGCCCACCTTCGCTCTTCAGGGGTTTTAGTACATTCCCGCATCCATCTGCAGTGTATACCTTAATTATCTTCTCTGCAAGTCTTTTACAGTATCCGCATTTGTTGCAGACTTTACTGCACTGCTTCCACTGGTTAATGGCACCGTCCAGTTCCTTGTTAGGTATGTAGAACAGGTCACGGATATCTCTTGGACAATCAAGCAGGTCCATGAGGTTACCATCATAAGATTCGTTTGCATAAGCCTGCACATTGTTAAGTATCCAGTTAGGGAAGTGTGTTCTTCCTCCAATCTTGAAGATATCTGTAATATGTTTGTACTCTTTCAGGTCTTCAGGTCGTATCCACGGAGATTTGATAAGTTGCTGGGGATCACTGATTCTGAGTGAAAGGCACTTGTAGTAATAATAGTCATCCAGAACATTCAGTTTTGGTCCCGGGCCGTTGGCATGGGAAAAGAAATTGAAGTGCGCATACCTGAAAGGACACTGGTAAAGACATCCTTCGTTAACGAGAAGTTTCAGGTCACAGGATACTGCGTCTCTTATTGCTTCAAGTTTTTCAAAATCCCTGTTTATTACAGGGTCTATTACTATAGTATCAGCACCAAGTTGTTCATAGAATTCAGCCTTTTGCGGTGAATCTACAAAGGACAGTACTGAAACAACGACTTCCATATCGAAATCCTTTGACAGCATCTCTATAAAATAAGGCTCAGCAACAGTTACTGCATCAACACCAATGTTATGGAGTTGTGTAAAATACCAGTTTACCCTGTTATATCCTTCAGGGGTAAGGTGCTGGCCACCCATACATGAACTGTTCAGAACCACTTCCATCTTCACATCTTCCTCGTGGGCACGCGCTGTCTGCTCAGCGATCTCTTCAAGTCCCGGCGAACTTAGGTTAGTTCTCCCGGTGCCTACATAGTCAGGTGTGCCTGCCATGTAGATGCCATAGATGTCTTTGGAACCAGCAAGCAGCTCCTCAAGTGCTTCAAGGTGTCCTACGTGTGGCGCATACAGTTTCATTGCTTTGCTGGTGCTCTTTAATTTAGATAAGTATTTTGGTTCCCTCTGAAAAGCAAAAGTCTTATCAATTACTACAATGACCAATAATTCATGATTCTTGGTGCCTCATCATTTGCAGGAAGTTTTTATGATATTGCTTCTGAATTACAATCCGTTGAACTTTACATGCCCAAACTTGGCGTGTATAAGGATTCCATATTGCAGAAAGATATTCTTGAATCATTACTCGATGACCTTTCAACGGTTGATTTAAAAACCTCACTTCATGCACCTTATTTTGCAGATGTTCCAACTTATCCAAAAGATGTAGTGGTTGATATGGCTTCAATGGGTGAAAGGGAGTTTCGCCTGATACGTGAATCTATTGAACTGGCATCCCGGCTGGAATCCAATGCAATAGTTTTGCATCCCGGCAGATTTGGGACTGAGGATGGTCACGAATCATGTTTTAACAAAATGGTAGCTAATCTGAAAATTCTGGCATCAGATGCGCAGGATTCAGGAGTGATGCTTGGTCTTGAGAACAAGGAAGGCACTTCTACTGGCAATCTGTGTTGTGACGCCGCAGAACTTGCGCGTGCAGTTGAAGATGTAAATTCTGATAGCCTTGGTGCAACATTCGATATTGGCCACGCAAATCTTACCTGTGGCGGCGACAAAAACAAGCTCTTGCAGTTTGTAAAAACCATTGCACCACATGTAATTCATGTCCATGTTCACGACAATGGCGGAGTCTGGACTGATGAATATGATGGTGACCAGCACCTCGCCCCTGGAGTAGGTACTATAGATTATACTGTCCTGAGGGAATTGAAGAATGAGAATTATAAAGGAATATTTAATATGGAGGTTTTCTCCATGGATGATGTGCGCACTGGAAAGGCAACTCTGAAAAAAGCCCTTAATGCTTAAGGTCAATTTACAGTAAATCGTATTATTATTTGTAGTTGGGCGGTACCACAAGTACAAGCACATCAGATATTTGAAGTACTTTTTCGGTAACGGATCCAATTAGTTTTTTAAAGCCGTTTTTTCCATGTGTGCCAATGACTATACGGTCTACTCTTTCTTTTCTGGCAATTTCAACTATTTTTTCAGGTGCACTACCATCCTCTATTATAGTATCAATCCTTTCTTCATCACATCCTGCCTCTAAAAGGATATCTTTGATGGTGGAAATAGCACTGTTTGCTCCTTCATCCTGCCAGGTCTTTCTGGTAAAACCCTTATCAGGAACCACATGAAGGACAATAAGTCTGTAATCATGCTTCTGGACTATCTTTGCAGCTACTTTTGCAGCATTTGATGAATATATCGAGCCGTCGGTTGGTATGAGTAATTTCATTCAAAAAATGAATTGTACAGGTTATTATTAAATATGTTGGAACCATTGTGTAATGCAGTGGCTGCAATACATATCATTTGTATGCTGCAAATAAATTCTTACATGGGTGAATGGTGATGAATAAGTATCAGAAATTCAAAAAAATGGATAACAAAAGTTACTCCGATGTAACTCGTTTTCTGAAAGAAACTACTCATCTCACTGCACGTGAGTGGGTAATCTCCCGGATGTGTGCAGACTTCAAGAATCTCTCCAACCACTCAGAAATGACCTGGATAGGTGAGAACCTCCCGGAACTTGTTCCTTTCATGGATGAACAATATTCCCGGCAGGAAGTATCAAACGCACGTGCTTCATTCAAGAAAAAAATCCAGCGTAGCGGCACAACATTCTTTTACGCATATTATGCAGGTCTTATCACACAGGAAGAAATGCTGCAAATGATCCATCAGATGGTGAAAGATATCAAAAAACTCATGGACACTGAAGGAAGTGAAGTGCCGGAAGAGCATGCAACCGAGGTTCAGATGCTTGTTGCCGAGGTCTTGAGAAATATCAACGAATCTCTGGATGAAGATTATTACTGAAAATAATCAAAAATAAGTAAAATCAGAATTATGCACTCTCAGGGTTCAATCTCATTTCTGTCGCAGTAGTTGAGATATCCAAGAAGCATTCTCATCTCTATTTGTCTGATGTACCTTGCCTGTACTTTAGATACATGCAGGGTATTATCTCCGATTTTGATCTTTATGTCTGAATCCTTCGGCATACTCATGTCAGTAGGAACAATTGCAGGTCCTCCGCAGGTTGTGCAGAGTCTGTAATCTTTCTTTGCTTTACGGATAAAATCCTCAACTTCTGTTTCTACCTTTATTTCTCTTGGTGCGTCTATCATGGGTAGAAGGCAGTAATATAATGGTACTTAAGTTTTATCCATCCGTTATATTCAATATTGCAATTTTAAGCTCGGGATTAGTCGCTTAATATTTTATCTGGCAGTAGCATATTTAGTTTTTAATCTTATCCAAAAACTCTCTATACTCTATTATCAAATCAAAGTTAAGTTTCTTAAAAAAGGTGATAAATTGGCTGAATTTACTGTAAATTCCACAGTTTGTGATTTTGTTCATAAGGTACGTGGTGTTAAAGACGGAAAAACAATCATTGTTGATATCGAAACCCCTTGCGAAAAGATAAAAAATATCTCTCATATGGAGGTTCCGATGATGGAAATTCTGGACATAAAGAACAATTATGTTATTGACAGGGCACATGAAGCAGGATGTTCTGCAAATTGTCTGGTTCCATGTGCGGTAATCAATCTCTGCAGGATGGAGGCAGGTTTCCTTGCAAAATCTCTGGTTAAAAAATCAGGTGGAATTAATATTGAATTCAATGAGGTTTAAAAAAGTCAATCATCTCTTTTTTCCAGGCGATTTAGGACAAGTTTAAGGCAAATTTAAATCGAATGAGTTGTATTCTAAAACCCATGATGATGAAAGACAGGGGTAAACTGGTCATCTGGCCGGCATACATCGATAAGACCAAATCCAGAAAGGATGGTCGTATTGTTTCCAGAAAGACCTCTGTAGAATCCCCTACAATTACTGAGATTAATCAGGCAGCAACAAAGCTTGGGCTGAATCCTGAAGTAGAAGCAGATAAAGCCTATCCTAAAAGTTGGTGGGATACAAAAGGCAGAGTACTTATTGATAATACTGCACCAAAGACTCATCACTGCAGAAGGATATGTTCAGCTATTAAGGAAATGCGTTCCTAATAGCATCCACTATATTTTTTATTTTTATTTCTATTAAAAAAGAATGTAAATGTGGCTGTTGCGCTAGCAACATGCAGTTTTGACCTTATACTACTGGCCACATTCCAAAGTTTGCATCAAGTACAAGAATAGCAAGACCAATAACAACACCGACAGCGACCACTGTTTTAGGATCTACATGTATTGCTTTTTTGTCGGCTTCGTAATATCTCATAAGACCGGCAGATGACATCAAGCCATTACCACTGGATTTCTTTTGTGCCATAATATCTCCATTTAGTATTAATGATTGTTTAATGAGTAATATATAAACTTTATATTAACCATTTATGGTGGTTATTATTAATTTACCTGACCCTTTCATGTCTTTAATGATTTAAAAGATTGTGCATTCATGCCAGGATTTCATCCAGCAGGAACGGTGGGTAAAATACGCCTTTCTCTGTAATCACTGCAGTGACATTTTCCATTGGTGTAGCATCGAATGCAGGGTTGTAAACCTTGACATCCGCAGGTGCAATCTGTGCATCCTTGAAGAAGCGAAGCTCATTTGCATCTCTTTGTTCGATGGTGACAGTATCTTCCCAATTGTTCGGATCAAAAGTTGATATTGGTGCAGCAACGAAGAATGGAATCTCATGTTCTCTTGCAAGGACTGAGTGTGTGTAGGTTCCTATCTTGTTGAACACTGCATCTCCTGTAATCCTGTCAGCTCCGACAATCACTTTGTCCACCATGCCTTTGCTCATGACATGCCCGGACATAGAGTCAGAAATGAGTGTCACGTCGATATTGTCCTGCATGAGTTCCCATGTTGTTATTCTGCCACCCTGGTTAAGTGGTCTTGTCTCACAGGCAATGACCTTGATATCTTTACCTGCCTCAACAGCAGAGCGGATAACTCCAAGTGCGGTTCCCCAGTCAACACATGCCATCTTTCCGGCATTGCAGTGTGTCATAACAGTGTCACCATCTTCAAGCAATTTAGCTCCATATTTGCCAAGCTTTTTGTTAGTCTCCACGTCCTCATCAGCGATGTTCTTAGCTTCAGCCAGCACTACATCCTTGATACCGCTGAGGTCGTATGCATCTGAGATTGCACCTATTGTCCTGTCAACTCCCCATGCAAGGTTAACTGCTGTAGGCCTTGTTGCCTTGATGGTTTTTGCAGCTACATTCAGATCTCTTATGAGTGCTTCCATATCACTTGCACTGCTCAGGGTTGCGGCAAGTGCGATACCATAGGCACCGGCAGCTCCAAGGGCTGGAGCACCCCTCACGCGCAGGGATTTTATTGCCTCACAAAGGGAAGCAAGCGTTTTACATTCAATGACCTTGTACTCCATCGGAAGGAGTGTCTGGTCTATCATTACGATTGAATTAGAGTCATCATTCCAGTCTATGGTTCTCATGCTATCTGCCTCTCTAAATGTCAGAACCGGGATAAAAATGTAAAGGTTGAAGTTAAATCCTCCATTTTATTCAGGACAAATGGTTCATTTGCCTTTCATTTATATACTCTCTATTCGTATTATCAGCCAATGCAAAAACCCCTGATAATTCACGACCCGGTACATAAGACTATCATACTCGACGAGTTCGAGCAGATGATTCTAAATACAAAACATGTCCAGAGGCTAAGAAATATTCAGCAACTTGGACTTGTGGATCATGTCTATCCGGGTGCCAATCATACTCGTTTTGAGCACAGTATCGGTACTATGCATATGGCATCCATCATAGGTCGTTCACTCTCACTTGAAGAAGAAGAAGATATTCGCAAAATAAGGCTTGCAGGACTTCTTCACGATGTAGGTCATTCAGCATTCTCGCATGCAGTGGAGAATGTGCTCAAACGTAATCCTCAGTTGCAGCCGGTAATCGAGGGGAAGAAGTTCATAAAGCACGAGGCTTTTTCTAGAGATATCATTTCAAGGATACTGCCTCAGGATAATTACATTGCAGGCTATGTGGAATCTGAATTTGCTACAGATGCATTCGACTTTTTTGATGAAATATCAAAGATAGCAACCGGTGATTCACATTCCATTTCAAAACCGTATCTTGCACAGGTTATTGCAGGTGATGTGGATGCTGACAGAATAGATTTCCTGCTGCGTGATTCATATCATACTGGTGTGTCCTTCGGACTTATCGATGTGGATCAAATAATCAGCAGTCTAATCATAAAGGATGAAAATATCGTTCTTGGAAGTACGGATGGTTCCACCTATGGAAATGATATGGCATTAACTGCTGCAGAATCCATGCTTATATCCCGTGCCCATCACTATACTGCAATAATTCATAATCCAAAGACACAGGCCGCCAGGGTCATGCTGCTCTACGCACTTGAAGATGCTCTTGAGCAATTCAAAAACAAATCAGGAACGGATGCAGCAAAAGATGAGATTGTCCGCTTTTTCACGGAATATAATGATAACGACCTGCTCAATTTCATAAGGTCAAATGCATCTGAAAAATCACTTTCTTTACTTGATAATCTCCGTGAAGGCAGGTTGTATGGACCCGTTGCAAGGCTCAGTCAGAAGATACTCAGGCCATCAACCCGGATGTCGCTTTCAACAATTGCCCGGCATGGCGTGGCTACAAAAAGACTTGAAACAAGGCTTGCAAAGGAACTTGGTGATGTGCTTGTGGATTTGACAGTTGCTTCGGGTGTTCCAAAAAGCATGCGTGTTGCAATGGATGATGAGGATGGCTTCTTCTATGATGAATCTGCACTTGCCAATGGTCTGGTCCGTGCAATATCGCGCCAGCTCTCACTTACAGCATTTTCACATCCTGATGTTGTCATCAATAAAGATTCATCTGCTGTACTCTCAGAACTTCGCAGGATTGTCGATGATCTTTCTCCAAGACTTCTGCATTATACAAGGGAGGATCAGTATCTTCCTATCGAGGGTATAATCCTGCTGTTCTATGCAGTTCACAGTATTTTCGTGGACGAAAAACCGGGATTTGTTTCAATTCCAAGGCTAAGGCACATAACATGGCTCTACCGCACTATTCAAAAACTCGGTACTTTCCCAAGACTCAAGAATCTCTTTGATTACTCTTTCCATGATAGGTATGGTTTCCCGTATTCTGAAAAGGTCTTTGAGGATATCCAGGTTCTTGTTGCTATGGGTATCGTTGACGAGGATCTTCGTTATTATGAAAAAGATGGAAGGTTCCGGCAGAGTTATGAATATGTGCTTACATGGGAAGGGGTTGAATATGCAGGCACACTTGCAGATGCATATCGTCCTGAATTTGAGGAAATGATGTCTCATCTTTCAATGGTCAAACATTCTATCAAAAGGGATATAGTTACTATCCCTTCAAACAGGTATGTAGCTAAAAAACGGTCCATAGGTGTAAAATAATGTTAACAGGCGAGTTGGTTTTGCTGAAGACCTCCCACAGGGACAGGGTCAAGGAGTTCATTGCGAAAGTTTCCGATGACCAGTTGCACACGAATTTTGGAATAATTGAGCTGTCATCTCTTGTGGATAAGGAGCCAGGGGACACAGTTGTATCTCACATGGGTCAGGAATTCACAATTCAGCGTCCCAAAATGCCGGATTTCTTCCGTCATGCAAAAAGAACCGGGGCTCCTATGATGCCAAAGGACATTGGCATGATCATTGCTTATACCGGTCTTAACAAGAATGATGTTGTGCTCGATGCAGGCACCGGTTCCGGAATACTCACAATGTACCTTGGTTCTATTGCAAAAAGAGTTGTCACATACGAGGTGAATGAGGAATTCATGAAGGTCGCAGCTAAAAACGTGCAGAGCGCTGGTCTTGATAATGTGGAACTCCGCTGTGGTAATATTGTTGATGAGATAAAGAACATCGATGAAAAGTTTGATGTTATAACTCTTGATACACAGAATACCAAGGACGTTATTCCTAATGTAAAACGTGTACTTTATCCAGGTGGTTTCATTGCAACGTATTCTCCTTTCTTTGAGCAGACAAAGGAAATACGTGATGCACTTGATGCTGAAGGTTTCGATGAAGTTACAACAATGGAATTCTCTGAACGGGAAATTTCATTTTCGTCAAGAGGAACTCGTCCTTCTACGTCAAAAGTAGGGCATACAGGCTTTATAACAATAGCAAGAGCCTGAATGATTTTTATTTTTTAATTTGATCCAATTTTGAACTTACCTTACACCTTCATTGGTGATGGTAAACTCACAGGTGCCGCCTTCGGGAAGTGAGCGGTGTTTCCAGAGTTTTGCACGTCTCTTGCTATCTCCTGTCTTTTCAAGCTGGATAATAGTTTTTGAGATGTGCTCTATTCCACTGCCGCCTATGGGTCTTACGCCACCTGCCATATCGCTGTAGACCTGGTTTGTCATGACAGCAACTATTCTGTGTTTGCGTGCAATGGCATGTATAAGTCCTATCTGGTTTGCAAGCTCTCTTCTTGTCCTTATTCCTGATTCTTCCTGGTCAAGCTCGAACCTGTAAAAAGCAGTTGCGGAGTCTATGAGTATCAGTCCCACTTTGTCTGATATGAGCTTCTCGATCTCTTTTACTGCTGCATATTGTTCTTCAAAATTATGAGGTTCAAAGATAATTATCTGCTGGGCTATCTCTTTAGCATTCTCTCCGGCAATCTGCCTGAACCTATCCGGTGAGATTGCTTCAGTATCTATATAGATAGCTTTTTTTCCTTTTTTGACACATTCCACTGCAAGCTGGAGGCACAGATTTGTTTTTCCGCTTCCTGGTTCTCCAAATATCTGTGTGACTACGCCTGCCTCAAATCCTCCGCCTAAAAGATCATCAATAGGCTTGCAGCCGGAACTTAGTTGTTTAGTTATCTTTACACCTCTTGCTAGGATTATCTGCTATAATAGGGTTTATAATATACATCTTTTGGCACCGTTGGTGCATTTTTTCTTTTATGCGTTTTTCTTTTTAGGCTCCGTAGAACACTGTATAATAATCCAATGCTTATTGAAGTCATGCTGCTGATTCTACAAAATTTCTGCGAAGAAAATATTCTGGGGTATTATGTAAATTATTTTGCTATATCTTGTGGGAAAACGTCGGTTTTGCCGGACCCTTTAGGATTACTTAAGTTATTTATGAACTTTTAGTTTGTTTTTTATTTCTGTGTTTTTTCTCAAAATGGCTTCTTTCTGTTTGGGCCAACTTGGTAGTAATCATGTATGTTTCATCCACTTGATCATATTTGTTTATTGTGTGTTTCACATTTGATAACAATGCTGGTGTGATATACTCGATTATATATTCAAATGCAGTTTGAAAAACCATTATTAAGCTAAAACCCATTTGTATAATTTACCTTCTGGAAACAGGAGTTTCGATAACTGTAATGTCGGATGTGTGCGTTTTTCAATCTGGCATTGCTGTTCCTCTCCAGAATGGGACTAATATAATAGTTTATTTATATACAATCGAGGGACGCGAGAAAATGGTTGAAGTGGTTATATATACAACACAGACTTGCCCGAAATGCGAGCAATTAAAAAAGGTACTTAAATCGAAGGGAGTTGCATTTGCAACAGCAGATATGTCTACTCCTGAAGCTTTGACCGAACTAAAATTCAATGGTGTTTTCACCATGACTGCCCCTGTACTCCAGATCGGCGATGAGTTTTTAACTCATAAGGAACTGTTCAAGGGTCCTGACGTGAACCTGGAAGCATTGGGTAGCATACTTTAAGTGCAATTTAATTAAGGTGGGAATAATGGACGTATGTGCTACTAATATTAAGGAAAAGGTCGAACTTGAAAATGCAGAGTTGGGAACTGACATGCAGGTTTGCGCAGAGGAAGACGAAAGGACAGATACCAGTATGACAACACTCACAAAACAGCATGCTATACAGAAGACACTCGATGGTCATGATATTTCTATAATGCCTAAGGTGCGTACCACTGCAGGGCATATGGTGGACTGGGATCGCAGTATCATTGTGGACCAGTTGTTAAAGGAAACAAAACTTGCTGAGAGATTCCACGGCAAGCCTGGAATCGAAAAGGACGCAGCACTTGACATTGCAAAAGATGTAGAGCGCCGTATCAGAAGCCTTGATCTCAAATTCCTTTCAGGTCCGCTTATCAGGGAAATCGTCAATATGGAGCTCTTGCAGAGAGGTCATGTTGAATGGAGGAATATTTCTACCAGAATAGGTACTCCTGTATATGATGCATGTGAGATTGATCTTGGAAGCGGCTTTGAGGCAAATGACAATGCAAACCTTCAGGAAAATGCAGAAACATCTCACAAGAAGAAGGCAGATAAGATCTCAAAGGAACAGTATCTTCTTCTGTTGCCACCAAAGCTTGCAGATCTCCACCTTAATGGTGACCTTCACATTCACGATCTTGAATATCTTGGAACCCGTGCATTCTGTCAGGACTGGGATCTCAGGTATTTCTTCTACTATGGTCTCATGCCAGACGGTTCAGGTGCCAAGGCAAGTGTAGCTGGCCCTGCAATGAAGGCAGAAGTTGCAATCCTCCACGCAGTGAAGGCTCTGGGAAGCGCCCAGACAAACTTTGCAGGTGGTCAGGGATTCTATAATTTCCTTACATTCCTTGCTCCATATCTTGAGGGTAAGACTTACAGTGATGTAAAACAGCTCATGCAGATGTTCGTGTATGAGATGACCCAGATGATGGTAGCCCGCGGCGGACAGGTAGTATTCTCCTCAGTCCAGCTTTCTCCAGGTGTGCCAAAGCTCTGGAAGGACAAGCCAGCTGTTTACAAGGGACGTGTCCACAATGGCGAGAACGGTACTCAGGAACGCACATATGGTGAGTTTGAGCGTGAGGTCCGTCTTGCATTCAAGGCACTCATGGATGTAATGATTGAGGGTGACAACTGGGGTAAGCCTTTCAATTTCCCAAAGCCTGAGATTTCCATTGAACCTGACTTCATGCAGGAGGATGAGTTCTTCAACAAGGCACATCCTGATCTGCCAGGTTATGAGGAACTCTATGACATGACCTTCGAACTTGCAGCAAAGTTCGGTACTCCATATTTCGATAATCAGTTACCAGAATACAGAGGTGCAGGAGAGGGCATATCCTGCTATCAGTGCTGTGCATACCAGTTCTCAGCAAATGCTGATGCAGATGACAGTTTTGATGATAAACTCCTGTTCAAGGATGGAAAACATTTCTCAATGGGTTCCTGGCAGGTAGTATCTCTTAACTGCCCACGAGCAGCATACAGGGCGAATGGGGATGATTCTGCTCTGTTTGCTGATCTCAAACAACTGATGGATCAGTGTATAACTCTGTTCAAGACAAAGCGCAACTGGATGGAGAATATCATTGAGAACAACAGGATGCCATTTGCAACACAGAGGCCAAAGGACCCTGTAACAGGTGAGAAGGGATGTGTTGCAGTGGATATTGATTCACTTGTATGCACCATCGGTGTTGTAGGTATCAATGAAATGGTCCAGTACCACACTGGTTCAGAGTTGCATGAATCAAGAGATGCATTCAAGTTTGCAATCAGGGTAATGACTGAGATGGAAATGTACGCACATGAGCTCAGTCAGAAGTACGGCCTTGAGATCGCTCTTGCACGTACGCCTGCTGAAACTACAGGTCAGAGATTCTCAGTATCCGACATGCTCCATGATGAGTACAGGGACTGTGTACTTGAAGTTGTCAAGGGTGACAAGGAAGCTGCTCTTGCAAATCTAAGGAAGACTACTGATCTTCCGGTATACTACACCAACGGTACTCATGTACCACCTGGAGCTAATGTCTCACTTATTGACAGGATAAACATCGAGCATGTGTTCTTCCCGATCGTTGACGGAGGAAACATCTGTCACATCTGGATGGGTGAAGGTTCACCTGATGCAAAGGGACTTAAGGAATTTGCAATGAACATTGCAAGGAACACTCAGATTGGTTACTTTGCTTTCACCAAGGATATGACTGTGTGTCTCAATGACTTCCACATGATGTCAGGTCTTAAGTGCACATGTGAGAACTGTGGTTCCACCAATGTCGAGCAGATGTCCAGGGTAACCGGATATGTGCAGGCAGTAAGTGGCTGGAACAATGGTAAGAAGCAGGAACTTGCGGACAGGATGCGCTATGGTTCTTCAGACATGATCTAAATCTGGGAATATGAAAGTAAATTATGGGAACACTGTTCCCATATCAACAGTAGATTGGCACGGAAAGGTGTCAATCGTCTTCTTTTTACGAGGATGTCCTTACAGGTGTCCTTATTGCCAGAACCATGAGCTTCTTTTTGAAAGCAACATGGTGGAAGCTTCCGTACTTGAAGCAGAGATGAAGGAGTCCCGGCCTTTTGTCAGCAGCGTGGTTTTCTCAGGCGGAGAGCCTCTGATGCAAAAGGATGCTGTGATCCATCTTGCAAAATACGTCAAAAAGATAGGTCTGCTCGTCGGCATCCATACCAACGGCTATTATCCTCATGTAATGGCCGAACTGATCAAAGAAGGGCTTGTGGACAAATTCTTCATCGATGTGAAAGCTCCGCTAAGTGATGCTGAAAAGTATGCAAAGGCAATCGGGTGTATGGATTATAGTGACATTCATATTGATCCACAAAACGTGGTTGAAAGAGTTTGTGAATCCATTAATCTTGCTCTGGAAAAGAATCTTGAACTCGAACTGAGAACAACAATCATAAGGGATTTCATGGGAAGTTCCGATGAAGTCTCGGAAATTGCAAAATCAATTTATGAACTTACCGGTAGTCGTGAACCTGTTTATGTCCTCCAGCAGGGTTTTGGAGAAAATGCAATGATGGAATCGCTCCGGGATATAAAGCCGTTAAGCAGGGATGAACTTATTGAGCTTGCGGATGTTGCCCATGAATTCCTTGACAATATATATGTCAGAACAAAAGAGAAAGGCAACGAACGGCTTAACTTCGAATCAGATTGAAGTTTAAACAATTTTTTAATACTTTCCTGTCAATCATTTAATTATACTTTAAAAAGGTGTGATTAAATGAATGCAAAATTCAGTAGCATTGCAGTACTAATTATTTTACTTGCAGCTACTTTTGTATCTGGCTGTGCGAGCAGCTATAAAGAATCCTCTGTGCAGTCTGCTGATTACATGGCTGTTGAAGATTATGATGATTCATATGCAAGAAACGCTGTTATGGATGAGTCCGGATATACTGACTATGGAGATGCTTCAACTGATTCAGTTGATCGTAAGACAATAACCACTGTGGACATGACAATACAGGTTAGTGATGCGGCTAAAGGTGTTGATGAAATCTCTAAAATGGCGGTAGCTTCAGGTGGATATGTATCCAGTTCCTCTATCTACGATTCATATTATGATTCATACGAAGGCAAAAACGGATACATCACTGTCAGGATTCCTGAGTCCGAATACTCATCTTTCCTTGAGGATGTAGCTGAACTGGGTGAAGTGACAGGTAAGAGTGTAAGTGCACAGGATGTTACAGAAGAGTATATTGATGTGAGTGCACGTCTGGATAATCTTGAAAGACAGGAGACTCGTCTTCAGGAAATCCTTAATATGACTGAAACCGTTGAGGATGTCCTGGCAGTTGAAAAGGAACTTGAAAGGGTTCGTGGTGAGATAGAGAGTCTTACAGGAAGGCTCAATTATCTTGATGATAGGATTGAGTTTTCAACAATTAATATCTATGTGACCGAACCAAGGCCAATAACCCGTTCATGGGGTATAAGGGATGCAGTATCTGAATCGGTAAATGGTTTCATATCAATGGTCAATGCCTTGATAATATTAGTTGGCTATTTGCTGCCACTGGTGATTGTTTTGATATTCTTTGGTGGAGCTGGTCTGTTTATCAAAAGGAGGATTAGAAGATAGATTTTTTAGTCGGACTTTTGTTTTAAGCTGGTATTCAACTGCCAGCAAAACTAATTTTTCAGTTTTGAGTATTAAGTTTTAAACAACTCATCTTAGTCAAGTAGTTATATATAGCACGTTAAAATAGCAGATACTATGAATGATCCTATTTCCGTATCCGAACTTGGTGAACGTCCTCTGATAAGTCGTTTATCCGGTGTTTTCGGTTCAGTTTATAATCCTGATGTTCCTTTGGGTGCAGGGCCTGATGACTGCGCCGTTGTCGATATTTCTGAAAATGAGTATATGGTGATAACAACGGACATGTTGCACCGCAAAACAGATTTTCCTCTTTGCATGACTCCGTGGCAGATTGGATGGATGTCTGCTGCTGTTAATTTCAGTGATGTTGCATCAATGGGTGCCAGGCCGATAGGTTTTCTCTCAGCTATGGGTTTTTCTAAAGATACTGATCTTTCATTTGTTGATGAGATTTCAAGAGGAATGAATGATTGTGCAAAATTTTGTGGAACTTCTGTTATAGGTGGTGATATTGACACCCATGATGAACTTACCATCACCGGCACAGCTCTTGGAAAAGTAAGCAAATCGGAACTTTTGACACGAAGGGGTGCAAAGCCTGGTGATTTTATCTGTGTGACTGGTTTTGCAGGTTCTGCCGGAGCTGCACTGCATGCCCTTGAAAATAATATAGATATTCCTGATAGTCTAATGAATAGGCTTCTTGAACCGATTCCCCGGGTGAATGAAGCTCAGGAACTTGCCCGTACAGGTGCCGTGACTAGCATGATGGACACAAGTGATGGGCTGGCAATGTCACTTCACGACCTTGCTAACCTTAATACTGTAGGTTTCACAATTAATGAGGATTCTCTCCCTATGCAGCAGGAAATCGCAGATTTTGTAACGACTGAACGCTCAGAGCTTACTGATTTTGCACTTTATACAGGTGGTGATTTTGAGCTACTTTGCACAGTTTCTCCTGATATGCTGGAGGTGGCCCAAAGCGTATGTTATTTAAATGTTATAGGAAATGTAGTTGACCGGGAAGTTGGTACTGTCCTTAGGTGCTATAGCGGAGAAAACCTGACGATAAATCGAAAAGGTTATCTGCAATTGGGGAATTAGATTAGGCAGGATTAGTTTACGATATTTAATCATACAGTTTAATTTAAGATTTAAGGAAGGTTTAGAATGCGAAATAAGCTTAAATTTATTATATCTAGTTCACTAATTTTCATACTGCTTACTGGTCTGGCATTAGGTTTGCCCGGTCCGGTAACAGGTCTTGGTGCAAGTTCTACTGGTTCTAGTTGGATTTATTGGGAATGGAATAACCCTGGTGACGCTGATTTCAACGAAATAGACATTTACATTGATGATTCATATGTAATTACTCTGGATAATTCTACAGAATTCTACAATGCTACTGGATTTTCAGAGTCAACTTCTCATAAAATAAGTACTATTACAACAAATTTAACAGGAGAGAGTGACCCTGCTTCATGGGCCAATGATACAGCTGAGACTGCTGCAGCAGGAGATACAACTGCTCCCGATTCTGTAACAGTGACAGGTACTTCAAAAGGTGACACTTGGATTGAGTGGAGCTGGACCAATCCTATTGATTCTGATTTTGATGGTACCATGATTTATTTAGATGGTGTCTTCCAAATAAATCTTTCCAGCAGTGATGATTCTTACAATGCCACTGGGCTCAGTGAATCCACTTCTTATAAAATAAGTATTAGGACATTTGATACCTCTGATAATATCGGTGACTGGATAAATAATACCGTGGAAACAAATGCGTCAAGTGGATCAGATACAACTGCTCCCGATTCTGTAACAGTGACGGGTAATTCAAAAGGTGACAGTTGGATTGAGTGGAGCTGGACCAATCCTGGAGATTCTGATTTTGATGGTACTATGATCTATCTTGATGGTGTCTTCCAAATAAATCTTTCCAGCAGTGATGATTCTTACAATGCCACTGGGCTCAGTGAATCCACTTCTTATAAAATAAGTATTAGGACATTTGATACCTCTAATAATATCGGTGACTGGATAAATAATACCGTGGAAACAAATGCAGCTTCTTCCTCATCCAATCCACCAGTTGCATCTTTTGACACAAATGTAACTGAAGGTACCGTTTCGTTAACTGTAATGTTTAACGATACCTCTACCAATAGTCCAGATGAATGGTACTGGGATTTTGGTGACAGTGAGACTTCAACAGAGCAACATCCAATACACACATTCGATACAGTTGGAACTTACAATGTGACTCTGAAGGCTACAAATGGTGACGGAGACGACACAACTGATGCAACAACCATCACAGTGTATTCAAAGACCTATTACACCGGTGACAGGATTTGGGACGAGAATGCAAACCAGTCAGAGGATAAATATATCTGGGATGCAAAGTCTTTCTCAGGATTCTTCTACGATCTTGAATCCGGTTTAAGTTCCGAGAACATGACAATCTATAATATCGACCGTTCACTTGGTGAAGGTGACATTGTTTATCAGACACGTCCTGTTGAGACTGATTTCGAGTACTCGGATTGGGGATCATATCAGGTAATTGGATTTATGGCAGAGAAATACTTTGCAGGCTATACAGATGATACAGACATCGACGATGCTGACGAAGTAAGTATGATGTCTTCCGGTCAATTATCAAAGGTTCTCATTGATAGTGATGATGAAGAGAGAATATATTCGGGTTCCTCACTTGAACTCGAAGAAGGATATGAACTCAATATTGTTGAAGTCGATGTTAATGGGGACAGTGTATACGTAACTCTCACAAAAGATGGTGATGATCTGGACTCTGGAGTCGTAGAAAGTGGTGATGATTATATCTACAAAGACGACCTTGGAGATGCAGATGATGTTGTTATAGTCGCTGTGCATGTAAACAGGGTATTCTCCGGTATAGAATCCAATGCTGTTTTCTTAGATGGTATATTCCAGATTTCAGAGGACTATGAAGATCTCGATGATGGAGAGAGTTTTGGTGAAATGGAAATCACTTCTATCAGTGATGACCTGATTGAAATGGAGAACGATGGTACCGTTTCTCTTTCTAAAGGAAATGACATCAATCTGATGGGCAGTATTAACCTGATAGTTGCTGATAATAGTGATCTCAGATTTGCTCCATACGTGGATATGTCAGAGCCTGGAACATACGAGCTCCGTGGTACTGTTGCCGAAGAAAGTGATCTTCTTACATGGACTCCTCTGAACTTTGAAGGATTCTATTATGATATCGATGAAGGTATACAGACAGAAACACTTGAGCTGACTAAAATTTCCGGAAGGACAATCGATGATGGTGACCTCGTATATACAAGCACAGCTGATTCGGTTGATTTCGAATATTCCAGTTGGGGAACATTCAATGTAATTGGATTTATGGCTGAAAAGTACTTTGCAGGTTACGAAGACGATACTGTTGTTGATGAAGTAAGTCTGCTATCAAACGGTATGCTTTCTAAGGTTCTGATTGACGATGATGATGAAGTTTCAATATTCTCTGGTAATTCACTTGAACTTGAAGAGGGCTATGCTCTTGAGATAGACGAAGTAGATATCAATGGTGATAGTGTTCTTATCGTACTGACTAAGGATGGTGATGAGGTTGATACTGATGTCATCGATGCAAATTCCGATTACGTCTATAAAGAAGATCTTGGCGATGCTGACGATGTTCCTATCATAATAGTTCACTTCAACAATGTCTTCTCTGGTAGAGAATCCAATGCTGTTTTCATAGAGGGTATATTCCAGATATCTGATGACTATCTTGAACTTGAAGATGGAGATAGTTACGATGAAATGGAAATTACAAGTTTCAGTGACACTTCAATTGTAATGGAGAACGAGGATTCTATCTCTCTTAGCAAAGACAAGGATATCACACTGATGGGTGAAGTAGGAATAATGGTTGCAGATTCAAGTACACTCAGGTATTATCCCTACGTTGAAGAAACAAGTTCAACATCCTACACTTTAAATATTGAGCTTAGTGATTCTACAGTTGCCATGGGAGATGACGTTACGATAACTGTAACTGCACGTGGTGCAACCATTGCCGATGCAACCATTAAACTGGATGGTACAACTCTTGGAACCACAGATGATGACGGTACTTATGAATATTCACCTTCAGAGGCAGGAGAATTTGAAATAACTGCTGTAAAGTCAGGTTATACAACAGGTTCAGAGGACATCGAGGTCATCGACGAGGATGATGAGACCCGTGCCATGAGCATTGAAGTATCTCCAGATGATGTGTACGAGGGTTCATCAATGACGATCTATGTCTTGGCTTCAATAGGTGGCGATGCTATATCAGGTGCATCAGTGACATTTGATGGTAGTTCAATAGGTACTACTGATAGTGATGGAAGTGTCACTTATACTTCAACTGAAGCAGGAACTCACACAATTGGGGCTACAAAGTCTGGCATGAATGATGCAGAGATTGATTTCAAAGTAAATGAACTGGCTGCAGAATTCGACTTCAGCAACCTGGAAATACTCCCCGAAGAGATAAAACAGGGACAGGAAGCAACAATCACTGCTGATGTTACTAACACAGGTACTGCCGAAGGTTCCTACAATGTTACACTTGCTGTAAATGACGTAGTTGTAGATTCTCAGACAATAACACTTTCCATTGGTGATTCTACAACTGTTGAGTTCACTCACGAAGAAGAAGAACCTGGCACCTATGAGGTTCAGGTGGGAGATCTTACAACAACCTATGAGGTTTTTGAGAAATCCGGTACTATCTGGTATGTACTTGGAGCAATTGGTCTTGCAGCTGTAGGTGGAGCCGCATATTTGTTCACAGCAGGTGGATGGACAGTAGAAATAGCACAGGCAAAGGCTGCTGAAGCAATAGAAGCAGTTAAAGAGTTGATCGGGAAATAACCGATAACTCTTTTTACCTTTTTTATTTTTAGTTTTAAATCTTGTTATGCTCTGAGTTAGCTAATTTTCTTAGCTACAAGTTCGATAGCATCAAAGAGACTGTTCTTTGGCATAATGGTTGCAACAGGTATCCTCAGTATTTTTTCTACTGTAGGGCTTACTATAGGTGCACATACAAGGGCTTTTGCTCCATCTCTTTCGGCACGCACAGCTGCAATAATAGCTTCTTCCATGGAAGTCGCAGAATACTCTCTAATAGTGCAAAGGTTTCCGCATATTTTTCTTTTAGTTTCACTTATGTTGTCAAGTACCGGTCTTGCAGCGATTACCGCAATGAATTCTCCCTTTTCCGAACCTTCCAGTCTTTTTACTGTTTTGATAATTTGTCTCAATGTCTTGACATTAGGTTCTCTTTTTCCTGACATGATTTTATAGAGTGTACTGGCAGGAACGCCAGCTTGCTCAGCGAATTCCGCCATATTCAAATTCAAGTCTTCTTTTATAGTAGTAGAAAGGATTCTCCTAAAATCGTCATCAGATTCAAAAACAGCATCTATTATCTTATCTACAGTGCTTATTCTTTATCCCCCTGCATATCAGCTGCCCAGTTGGGCAAATATAATCTCATCATTATCCTCATTAGGGTATATATCTTGCGGATTGTAGAAATATATATAATATATAGGCTCATGCAAACAAATTATCTAACATTATTATAGGTGGTAATGTGAATCACACAAAGACAATTAAATTAGCTTCTACTTTATTTCTTGTGATTGCACTTGTCCTTGCTGTATTCGTATCAGGATGCACAGAGGACACTGCTGATCAGGAAGAAGAGCAGGCAGATGCCATTACTGAATTAACTTTTGGTTATCAGCCAAGTACACATCAGATTGCATATATGACTGCCAGGGAAAAAGGCTGGTGGCTTGAAGACCTTGAACCTTATGGAATAGTATCTATCGATGACAAGGAATTTGCCACAGGCGCACCTGAGATGCAGGCTATGCTTGCAGATGAGATCGATGTGGCATATGTTGGTGCAGCTCCTGTTATCGCTGCTCTTGCAAATGGTCTTGATGCAAAGATTGTAGCTGCTGTTCAAATTCAGGGTTCAGACCTTGTACTCAAAACCGATCTTTCTTATGAGGGTCCGGAAAGCCTCAGAGGACTTACCATAGCAACTTTCCCTGCAGGAACCATTCAGGATACTCTGTTAAGGAACTGGCTGAAAGAGAATGGAATCGACCCTGATAATGATGTGGAAATCAAAGGAATGGGCTCTGGACCTGCAATAACCTCTCTTACAGCAGGTGAGGTAGATGCAGTATTCCTTCCTCATCCAGCACCAACAATTATCGAGAGTGAAGGCACTGGCAGATCAGTTGTATCTTCAGGAGAAATGCTTCAGAATCATGCATGCTGTGTGGTTGCTGTAAGCGGAGATCTCATAAGAGAGCACCCGGACATTGTACAGCAGATAGTTGAAACCCATGTTCGTGCAACTGAATATAACTCAGAGAACCTTGGTGAAGCAGCACAGATTTATGCTGATGCTTATCCAGACCTGGGTCTTGAACTGGTAAACAAATCACTTACAGATTGGGATGGTTCATGGATATCAGATCCAAGCCTCATAGTCAACTCAACAGTGGACTATGCACAGGTTCAGTATGAACTTGGATACATAAGTGAGCCTCTCACGCAGGACGATATATTTGATCTGAGCTTCTATGAGGCTCTGGATCAATAATCTTTTTTTTTGATACTAACTTATATAATAAGTAGACATTTCTATCTCTGTTCGGAGTCTAATTATCTCTAACTATCGGAGGATACATGGTAAAAACACACATCCAGATACTAAAAGAGAAAAGCGTAGAAATCATATCTATATTTTCTACAATAGTTCTCTGGCAGATAATATCAGTTTATGTTGTAGGAAACAAGTTCTATCTGCCAAGTTTTACGGATGTGGCCGGTGCATTGGTTGAGATTCTATCCAGGGATTCAAGTCTGGCTATAATGGGTGCGAAATTGCAACTTCCGATGTTGGTGGTTGATTTCCTTTACAGTATGATGCATTTTAGTATAGGTCTTATTGCAGCTCTTATTATCGGGATTCCTATAGGTATGATTATGGGGTGGTTCCGTACAATTGACCGTATCGTGGACCCTATTATAGAAATAATACGTCCTATTCCCCCCGCTTGCATGGATTCCTTTTGCGATCATATGGATAGGTCTGAATCCATTTGCAGCAGGTTTTCTGATATTCATCGGTGCAGTTTTCCCTATAATGATCAATACTTTTACAGGTTTTAAAAGTGTATCAAAAGTGTATGTGGAAGCGGCAAAAGTACTGGGTTGTAACACCAATTTTGAACTCATACGTTATGTAGCTCTTCCTTCAGCTCTTCCTTCTATTGCTGCAGGTATAAGGATAGCAATGGGTGTTGGATGGATGTGTCTTGTTGCTGCTGAGATGTTTGGAGTTAGCAGAAACGGCCTTGGTTATCAGATGTGGCATTTTTATGATCTTCACAGAATGGAATTTGTGCTTGTGTATATGCTGATCCTTGGTTTCCTTGGACTTCTCATTGACCGGCTGCTGAGATATTACATTGACGGCAAGCTTCTTAAATGGCGCAAAGGTGTGGTGATCTGAATGGGCAGTGTTAAAGTAACAAATGTTTCACGCAAGTTCACAAAGGATGAAGATAAAACAACACTGGCGCTGGATAATGTAAGCCTTGAAGTTGATGACAAGGATTTTGTCTGTTTTATCGGTCCGTCCGGATGTGGTAAGACTACACTTTTGAGGATAATCTCAGGTCTTGATAAACCAGATAGCGGTGAAGTTTATCTGGATGGCACCAAGATTGATTCGCCAGGCCCCGATAGGGGTATGGTTTTTCAGGAATACTCACTTTTCCCGTGGAAAACGGTTATTGATAACGTCATATTCGGTCCTCAGATGAGTGGCGAAAAAAAGAAGGATGCTATCGTTAAAGGAGAAAAATACCTTGAGCTTGTTGGCCTTCAGCAATTCAGGGATAGTTATCCATATGAGCTTTCAGGTGGTATGAAACAGAGGGTTGCTATTGCAAGAGCACTTGCAAACGAACCTGCAGTGCTTTTAATGGACGAACCTTTTGGTGCGCTGGATGCCCAGACACGTAACATACTCCAGCAGGAATTGCTTGATATTTGGCAAAAAAAGAATATTACGATTCTTTTTGTAACACACAGTGTTGACGAAGCAGTTTTCCTTGCAGATAAAATTGTGATGATGAGTGCCCGTCCTGGAAAGATCAAGGAAATAATCAATGTTGACCTTCCAAGACCCAGGGACAGGACAAGCCCCGAAGCAAATCAGCTTCGTGACCATATATTGAAATCTCTATTAAAAGAACAGGGTCATTGATTAAGCGTTCATTCCGAACGCACAATTACTTTTGTTCCGGACTCTATCTCTTTAATGCTGACTTTACCAACGAGTTCCATTATGCTGCTGGCTTTTGCAAAGCCAATTTTCGATCCGGGACGTACGTGCATATCATCTCCGGCAATTGCTGATCCCTCTATTTTTACAGAGTCAAATATCTTAAGATCGCCAGCAACTTCAACGTCTCCATTAATCTCAGATCTGGCACCTATAATAGCTTCATCTGCTCTGACATTGCCTTTTACAAAAGTACCTTTTCCAAGTTCCAGTACTCCTTTAACATTTATGTCTTTCCAGAAATTGGAACCTTGCCCGACTATGAGGTTCCCGTCTATATTGATTTCCTTTTCAAAATAGCTGTTTTTTCGGGTAATGTAAGTGTTAGAGTCCTCATGATATTTTATTGGATTTTCACTCATCTAAGGTCACCATGTGTACTTCAATAGTTTTTTTTTGATTATAAATGCTACTCTGAATACAGTTCATTTTGCCTATTTCTGGATTCTATCTTATCATTTAATTTTGCTCGAAATGGGATGGCAATAATAAGGCGTTTGTAGATTCAAATATGTGTATGGCAAGTTCCTATATTTTATTACAGTTTATATACTATAATTAACAAACACTAACTATTATATATTATACTCCCAATATAATTAGTTGGTATCTAAGATATGTTAATGAAGTTTTCACAGTTTGTTTGTCGGATACAAAGGTGTATGGATGGTCGTGAACAAAGAAATGCTTGATTTTGAGAATGACAACAATAGTCACTCATCCGACATAGAGGAATCATTGCCTTTATTAGTAAGTGAAATCTCCTTTTCGGATATTGGGAATTCACAGGTATTCTATGATATGCTCGATCAGTTTATACTGATAGTTGATGAGGACAACTGCATTCTCATGGCCAACAAAAAGGCACAGAAACACTTCGGCTTTGGAAACGGCACACCAAATGAAGATTTCATCCAACTTTGTGTTCCCGAAGAAGAAACGGACTATGCAACATCTTTCATCTCATCTTTTTTTCAGGAAAATTCAGATGAAGCAAACTTATCATCTTCTACTGAGCTTCAGTTCAAAGATTCAGGCGGCTCAATATCAACTTTTCTTATCAACACCAGTCTTTTAACTGACCGTGGTTCTTCTAAAAAAGCAGTCCTTCTTTCATGTGCAAATATCCAGAATAAAAATGATTTTGAAAATGAAATGTTAAGGGATATTGAAAAATTATTCAAACACCTTGATTCAATTCCTTATGCTCTTGTTTTTTCTGATTATCGCGGGAATATCACATTCTGGAATCACAAGGCAACCACACTTTTTGGTTTCACAAGAGATGAAATTATAGGGGAGAACATTACTACGATTATGCCAAAACGCTACCGTAAAGCGCATGAAGGCTGGGAAGAAATTATTTCCATTGGCAAATCTCCTGTTGTTGGCAATATTATTGAAGTTACTGGCTTGCGCAAGGATGATACGGAATTCCCTATAGAAATGGCTATTACAACTACCAGGTATAAAGGCGATATTTTCCACGGAGCTATCATTAACGATATTTCACAGAGGAAAATGAAAGAGAGACTCACAAGCATTGCAAAGAACAAATATCGCATGATGTTCGAGAAATCACCTCTTGGTATTTTCCACTTTGATGAGAATGGAGTGATCACTCAGTGTAATGATATCCTTGTTAGTATCCTGGGTGTTCCTGAAGGCCAGGTTATCTCTCAGGTCATAGGATTCAATCTGATAGAGTCTTTCAGTAACGATCATAGTATGAAAAGAGCGATAAAGCAGGTTCTTGCAGGTATTCCTGCAAAATATGAAGATGACTTCAAATCACCCTTCTCTGATAAGGTAATCCCCATCAAAGCAGAGTTCAGTCCGGTGGTATCCGAGGAAGGAAAATTCATGGGTGGTGTTTGCGTTGTTGAAGATTTCACTGAGCGCAAGGCAGCGGAAAGGGAACTGAATCATTATGCCGAAGATCTTGCAAAGGCAAATGAGGAATTAAAATCTCTTGATCGCATGAAGGATGAGTTTATTTCCAATCTCCGTCATGAGTTAAAGACTCCACTTATACCAATCAAGGGTTACAGCGAGTTGATGTATGAAGGTGCTCTTGGGGAACTGAGCCAGAAGCAGAAAGATGCAGTTGAAAAGATGATGTTCAGTTCCGAAAGACTCAGAAGACTGATCGATTCTTTATTATATGTTAGTATTACCGAGGGTGGCAGTGTAGAATACACATTTTTACCTCTGAGGATATCGGAAGTCATTGATTCTGCATTATATAATCGGGATTCTGAGATTAAACGTAAGAAGCATTTTGTGGAAAAGTCCGTCTCATCTGACATTCCATTGATAAAGGGCGACCTGAATTATCTGGAGGAAGTTTTTATAAATCTCATCGATAATTCCATCAAGTTCATGCATGATGGCGGTAAGATCACAATAACAGGTGTACTTCAGGGTGATAACACGATACACGTCATGATAGCTGACGAAGGAATAGGTGTTTCCGAAGAGAATCTGCCTAATATCTTCAACAGATTCTATCAGGTTGACGGTTCATCAACTCGTAAATACGGTGGCAATGGTCTTGGTCTGTATATATGTAAAAAGATCATAGAAGCTCACAACGGTTCAATATGGGCAGAGAGCAAGGAAGGCTCAGGCACCACGATCCATGTACTTCTCCCGGCCAAGTGATTACTGGCTGTTCATGTATTCATGTAGTGTGATTAGTGACAGGGAAGTCGTATTGACGTCTCCGCCATCTTTTCCCCACGAACCTTTATCATTCATCTGGTCAAGAATCCATTTCATTGATTCACTGACTTCATCCTTATGGCCTGCAAGCATCAGTGACTGGATAACAAGGTTGCTGGTTGCAGGTGTTTTCCATGAATTGTTCTGTTCTTTTCGTGAGATTATCCATCTGGCTTTCTCTTCAATGAATTCTTCATACTCGTCCGTGTTTCCGAGTTTTCCCTGTTTGATCAGGGCTGTGATTATCAGGGCTGTTGTTCCGGGATGTTCCCATTTCTCCCCGTAATTATCAATAAGCCATCTGCATCCTTCAGGGTTAAAGAACCCAAGGTCCGCAAGTGCTGCAAGAGCGTATGTGCTGTCATAGACATCTTCATTCCAGGAACCATCATTTTGCTTTTCAAGAATCCATTTTCCAGTTTCAGAAAATACATTTCCTGTCATTGCAAGAACGGATGCAGCACGTGAAGTATCTCTCAGGTTATTATTCCATGAATCTCCTGTACGCAGGGCGACAAGCTTCTCCTTGAAATTATTTTCCTCGTTCCAGAGATAACTTGCCTGTACAACACGTGCAAGGTCTTTTACTTTCGTAATTTCCCGGGAATAAAGCCATTTGAACGATGCTGCACTCTTAAAAATCATAATATTTCAGACGGTCTGCGGATTTATTTATCTTTCTGCTTGCAATGCATCCTGTATCTGCGGCGTTCTTTATATTCCATGACCTTTCCGGGATTCCAGTTATTCACATGACCATAGTAACCGGTGACTCTGGATATATGGTCAACAATCTCTGCCTGGCAATGTGGGCATTTTTCCTGAATTCCTCTGGAGTTGTGTCCATTTTCGCATATCGAGAAATCCGGTGAGAAACAGAAGTATGCAAGTTCTGTCTGTGTTAGCCTGTCAATAAAATCTGAAAGTCCTCCTGGGTCAGGGAAACTTTCTCCCATCCATATATGGCAGATAGTACCACCTGTAAAATATGGATGAAATTCTGCTTCCGTTGCTATACGATTGACAAGTGAAGTCTCAGTTTTGTAAGGTACATGAGTAGAATTGGTGTAATATGGAACCTCATCGGTTCCCTGTACGTTTGCCTTTTTTCCATACTGCTCTTTATCCAGTAACGCAAAACGATGGGCTGTACTTTCTGCGGGTGTTTGTTCTAAAGTGTACTCGATGTTGTCATCAATAGCAAATTCCCGTATCCTGTCTGCAATGTAGCGAATTATTTCGATGCCTTCTTTCTTTTTCTCCAGAATTCCCTCTCTGGTACGATTCATAAGACACTCATTCAGTCCAACGACACCAAATGTCAGATGTCTTTTCTCAAATTCGTAATATGGCATTCCATCATCAGTTGATTTCAGAAGCCATGGCAGTATTTTCCATTCGTAAAGGGATTTTTTGATTATCTCATTACCTTCAACAAGTGCCTGTCTGCTGATTTCCAGAGCTCTGTCAAGCTCTGAGAAAAAGTCATTATGATCTTTAGCTCTGAGGGCAACACCGGGAAGGTTTATTGAAACGACTTTATTGGAACCGTTGCCCATTCCTCCGGCACTCCATATTCCTCCTGTATGTTTTGCAAAGAGCCGGCAGCACATTGCATGTACTGTTTCATCAGAAAGGTAATCTGCTTTCAGATTCAGGAAATAAGGTGCTCCGGTTGAGGCTGTTGCCTGCATTGTAAGTTTCCAGAGAGGATCATCTAAATCAAGGTCTTTGGTTATTGCAGTTGTAAGCAATGGGAACGTGAATGGTAATCCCTGGCCGTCACCTTCTGCGGCAACCTCCATAAATGCTCTATAGATTGTTCTTGCTTCTTCCTCGAATGAGGAATATGTATCATCTAGTTTCTTTCCATCGAAAATTACTTTCTGTTCAGCAATGAGTGGTGGACATGTTATTCTCAGTCCAATGTTTGTGAATGCACTCTGGGCTCCGGGGCGGTTAGACTGGTTCATCTGGAACATGAATCCCTGTATCATTTGCCTGAGCTGTTCTTCCGTGATATTATCGTAATGTAGATGCGGTGCAAGCATCCAGTTCAGCATGTCTATTGCCTGTGCTCCGGCAAAGAATTGCTGTGAGTGAAGCATAAAGGACATTGAGTGGTAGAGCGCAGACTGGAAACGCTTTGCAGGAAGGCTGGTGGTGTCCGGGAATCTCAGTCCGTCCTTCAGGAATATCCTTGCATCGATTCCGTTACAATACGGTTTGAAAGGATTCTGCAGGTCATGAATGTGGATGAGTCCTTCTCTGTGTGCTTGGGCACTTTCCTTTGAATAGAGTTTCTCCAGAGCGTATTGTTTCTTAATCTGGGATGCAATGTGCAGGTCTACAACAGACGGACTCAGGCGCGTGTTTGAGTTTTCTTTTAGCAGCCAGCTTCTGTCCAGCAGGACATCTTCTACCAGTTCTGTTGGGTTTATGAAATCAAGCCTGTCAATATTCCCATGGCTCCCCGTTCCCATAGAGAAGAGTCTGTGCTTTTAGTATAAATATTGAATGAAATGTCAATATTAGGATCAATTACCAAATAAAAAAAGAATCAGTGGAAGAATAAATCTTCCAGTAAATTTATTTCTTGAGATTCTCGACAGAATCAACGATAGCGGCGAATTCCTTGCCCCAGGGTATTTCTTCGTTGATATCGGTGTGGACTTTTCCGCTGTCCTCGATCTCTGCGATCTTAGGGTCCATTGGGAGTTCACCAAGAATAGGCACATTGAAATCGGCTGCTGCCTTCTCAACTCCACCTCTGCTGAAGATGTCTATCTTTTTATCGCAGTGTGGGCAGATAATTCCTGCCATGTTCTCTACGATGCCGATTACAGGGACTTTCAGGATCTCAGCGAATTTGATGGATTTCCTGACACTGATAAGGGCAACATCCTGTGGTGTTGTTACAACAACTGCACCTTCCATCTTTTCGATGAGCTGTGCGATGCTTAGTGGCTCGTCACCGGTTCCTGGTGGCAGGTCAACGATAAGGTAGTCGAGTTTTCCCCATGATACGTCCTCAAGGAACTGTTTGATAGCTGCCATCTTTGCAGGCCCTCTCCATATGACAGGTGCATCCTTATCCTCAAGAAGAAGTGCCACAGACATTACGACAAGGTTTTCTGTAACGCTGATCGGGACGATGCCGTTCTCATCAACTTCAGGTCTTGTATCCTCAATACCGAACATCTTTGGGATGCTTGGTCCGTGTATGTCTGCGTCAAGAAGTCCGACCTTGTTTCCGCGTTCAGCAAGCCTGGCAGCCAGGTTTGCAGCAACAGTACTTTTTCCTACTCCGCCTTTGCCGCTCATGACCATTATTTTCTTGTTAATGGCTCTCATGTTCCTGACAAGCTTTGACACTTCAGGCTTCTTTAAAAGATCCTCTGTACTCTGGATATTCTGTGTCATGTGATCTCCTTTATGATTTTAATACGATATTATGTGGACAACAAATAACTATCTGGCAATTATTCCGTGTCTAGGGAATCATTGCCTGTAATTTCAATGGCCTTGCCCTCAATAAGTGCCAAAGCCACTTTTCTCCTTGCGTTCTGAAGATCCTGCCAGAAAGCTCTCCTTGAAATGCCCATGCTGATAGCTGCTTCTTCCTGTTGTAGTCCTTCAAGATCTGCAAGGCGCAGGGCTTCCAACTCTTCAATAGCAAGAGCTACGGTTTCAAGTTCCTTTAACGGCACCCCGCGTGGTTTAAAATATAATACATCCGGGGAACATTCTATTCTTCTGGGTGCTTTGGGTCTTCCTCTGCAAGTCATTGTTATGAACTCAATAAATGATGTTTTATTTATATGTTACCCAACATGTTTATATATTTACTCTCTTTTGTGCGAAATTAGGTCTGTGGCTGTATCATCCGACAAAATATGCCAGGATGCTGAGAATACCAAGGGCAATGCAGAATTTAGAGAAATCTATCTTTCTTGCTGCTTTTATGAAAAGGTCAATGGTCAGTATACCCGAAAGGAATGCACAGATAAGTGCCAGTATTGAATTTGCACTGACATCCAACAGCCCCATGGCTCCCATTCCAACGTCTGCAGCCATAACTGCCGGTATGCTCATAATGAAACTAAGTCTCAATGCCTGTGCCGGTTCGATGTTTCTCAAAAGCAATGTGGAAACTGTAATTCCTGACCTGCTTACTCCAGGCAGGGCTGCAAATCCTTGTGTAGTGCCAACAATTATTGAATCCTTGATTCCGGCTTTTTCCCTGTGGACTGTTTTCTTTGAGGCAGATATCTGAAGGAGGCCTGTAAATATTAGCAATCCACCGATGATTGCAGTTGCCAGCCTTCCGGAAAAGTTGTTCATCTCAGTTGCAAAGAGAATTAATGGGAGTCCGATAATGCCGGTTATTGCAGTTGCAATTAATAAGAATGTTATCAGGCTGTCTTTTTTCTCCTGCATATCCCTGCTTTTAACATATTGCGGAATATCTGTGACTATCTCTTTGATATCCTTCCTGAAAAACACAACTGCTGAAAGTAATGTTCCTGTGTGTAACCATATTGCTATGGGAAGTGCGTCTGCAAGAGTTTTATCAAAAAAGTTTAACATAACAAGTGTGGTCATACCCTCACTGCTGATGGGTAGCCACTCAGCCAGTCCCTGAACGATTCCAAGCACTATTGCCTCAAAAACTGTTAACATTCAGTGCCATGTTAGCTTTATTTGTATATATATGGGGTGGTTATATGGTGTTTTTAATCTACTTCCTTTTACATTCTTTTTTCTACATTCTTTTCTGGTATTTCTCTCATTTTTTCGCTCATTTGTGAGTAAATATATAAGGGCTACCCATAAAGCTTTTATATTTTATCTCTTATGTGTGTATTGATCATTTATTTGTTTTCAGGAGTTCATCAATGAAAATATGTGTTACAACAAAAGGTTCTGATCTGAATGCCACTGTTGATCCTCATTTTGGCAGATGCAATAACTTTCTGGTAGTAGACTCTGGGACTATGGATTTTGAATCCATCGGTAATAATCAGGGCTCTGCATCAGGGGGTGCAGGTGTTCAGGCAGCCCAGCAAGTTATCGGTAAAGGAATAAACGTACTGATAACAGGTAGTGTAGGTCCGAACGCATTCTCATTGCTGGAATCTGAAGGCATTGAAATGAAAATATTCTCCGGGGGTTCTGTGAAAGAAGCAATTGAAGCTTACAACTCAGGATCACTGGAGAGTATCGCCGCACCAAATTCTCCTGGTAAATCCAGAAGATAGGTCCGAAAATTTGTATTTTAAAATTTACTATTATCATATCAGAGGTGTGAATGATGAAATTATGTATACCTTCAATGGGACAAAACGGAATGGAAGACACAGTCGGTCAGCACTTTGGAAAAGTACCTTACTACACATTGTATGACACAGAGACAAAGGAAGCTTCAGTAATCTCAAACACAAGCGAGCACAATGGTGGCACAGGACTTCCACCTGAGATCATGGCAAAAGAAAATGTGGACATAATGCTCTGTGGTGGTCTTGGAAAGAAGGCTGTAGATATGTTTGAGCAGTATGGCATCGCTGTATTTATTGGTGCAACAGGTACTATTCAGGATGCTGTTGCTGCATGGGACGCAAACAAGCTTTCAAAGGCAACCAGGGACAATTCCTGTGCAGGTCACGGTCATGACGGCGACCATGAGCACTGCCATTAATATTATTTTTGGAGTAAAGTAATGAAAATAGCTATCGCAAGCGGCAAAGGTGGTACAGGGAAGACTACAGTTGCTGTGAACTTTGCCCTTGCGATTGGCAATGCCCAGCTTTTTGACTGTGATGTCGAAGAGCCGAATTGCAATCTTTTTTTAGGCGTTGATCTTGAAAAACAGGAAGATGTCACAATCTCCGTTCCTGAAATTGATGCTGAAAAGTGCAGTCTCTGTGGAAGCTGCGCAGAATTCTGCCGTTACAATGCAATAGCAAAACTTCCTCAACGTGTCATGATCTTTCCAAAACTTTGCCACGGTTGCGGAGGATGTCAGATAGTGTGTCCTGAAAATGCTATCTCTGAGATCAAAAGGCCAATCGGGATAATTGAAAAAGGAGTAGATCTGGGTTCTGGAATAAGTCTTTTCCAGGGAACTCTTGCAATTGGTGAACCTATGGCTACTCCTGTTATCAGGCAGTTGCAGGCACACATAAATGAAAACCGGGTTGCTGTCGTCGACTCTCCTCCGGGGACTGCATGTCCTGTAATAGCAACCGTGAGTGATATGGATTACTGTGTGCTTGTAACCGAGCCTACGCCTTTTGGACTCAACGACCTTATCCTTGCCGTGGAAGTTGTAAGGCAACTGGAAGTTCCTTTTGGTGTAATTATCAATCGCCATGGCTCAGGGGATGATCGTGTAGAGGAATATTGTAATTCAGAGGATATTCCAATCCTGATGAAAATTCCATATGACAGGGAAATGGCAGTTCTCTATTCAGAAGGAATTCCTTTTGTGCAGCGTATGCCACAGTGGGAAAAAAATTTCAGGGCACTGTATCGTGAGATATGTTCTATGTCATCAAATACCTCCTCAGGTGAATCTTGTTCGGAGATGAGTATCTAATGGTGAAGCAGTTAACGGTTATTAGCGGAAAAGGTGGTACTGGCAAGACAACTTTTACCTCTTCATTTGCTGCACTTGCAAAAAATGCAGTAATCGCAGATTGTGATGTTGACGCCGCTGACATGCATTTGATATTACAACCTGAAATCTCTGAGACTCAGGATTTCTATGGTCTGGATGTTGCCAGCATTGATAAGGAATTGTGTACAGATTGCGGAATTTGTGTTTCTTCCTGCAGGTTTGATGCAATATGCTCTGACAATGTGGTTGACACATACAAGTGCGAAGGCTGCGGTGTGTGCGAACATGTCTGCCCTGAAGATGCTGTCCGCATGATCGCAAAGAAGGCCGGTGAGTACTACTGTTCTAATACAAGATTAGGTCCGCTTGTACATGCCAAGCTCGGGGTTGGTGAAGAAGCCAGCGGAAAACTTGTCTCTGATGTACGCCGCCGCGCTTCAGAGCTCGCAGAACAAAGCGGTAAGGATTTAATTATAGTCGATGGTCCACCCGGAACGGGCTGTGCTGTCATAGCTGCCATCACTGGTACTGATCAGGTGCTTGTGGTAACGGAACCTACAAAATCCGGCGTACACGACCTTGAAAGAGTTGTGCAGGTGGCAAGGCATTTCAGAATACCTGTTGCAGTATGTATAAACAAATGCGATATCAACGACAGGCTTTCAGCTTCTATCGCTGAATATTGTAAAAACAATGATATTCCTGTTTTAGGACTGCTTCCATATGATAATGTTGTCATTGAATCTATGGTGGCTGGAAGATCTGTGGTGGAATATTCAAACGGGGAATTCTCAGAAGGTATCAGGTCAGTCTGGAATGCAGTTGTTAATCTCCTGTCTGTGGGACAAAAAACAGATATGATCCCCTTTTTGAAATAAAACGATTACTTACAATTCGTGTTTTTCTTGGATTTTTGTTATTTAGTGCAACTGTTCGATTTATAGTCAGGTAATTATTATCATAAAAATCCGTGACAAATCAACGATATATTTTTATTCTATCTCATCAAAGATTTATTTAGGTGAAAATATGGCCCAGTCTACGCATGGAACTATGGGCTCCTATGCCCATCTGATGCAATCCCTTCCTGATTATTCGGAGTTGATAATAGCTCTACTTATCATTGTATTGCTACTTATCTCACTGGATGAGATAATGGACTTTATTTATATGGTAAGGGAATTGTTCACTTACAAAAGCATGCCTTTTAGTTGAAGCTAATAGCCAGACAGTAACTTCTTTCTGGAATGTCGCTATTTAGGGGGTATGTGAGTTTAATCTCTTGCTGAATTCTCCTACTTTTAACTTGTCCTGTCCGTTGTAGCATCATTGGCTTTTTAAAATGATGTAGTGAAAAAGGTGTATTTAGGCTCATTATTCTATTTTTATTCACTTCTTCCAACACTCTTATTTTTGGTATGAATACAAAAATACCCCACATTTTTGACCAAAATTCAAAAAACATATATATCTCTTCTATATTATGGGTTAGCATGCAGGAAATTACAGGTCTGGAGCTATCTCCAAAAAAAGTGCAATATCTTAAATTCCTTTTGAAGAAAGGTGATCTGGTAAAGACTACTGATATTTCCACGGAACTGAATGTCGATCCTTCTACGTCCACAAAGACAATAAATGACCTGGCTGAGTCAGGTTATGTGGATCATGTTCCTTATCGTGGTGTGCGTCTTACGGAAAAGGGCCGGGAATTTGCAGAATTCTTTGTGAACAGGCATAATATCCTGAGTCTGATGCTAAGTCATTATGGTCTTTCGTCAGAGGGTGCCTGTGCCGAAGTATCACGTTTTGAAGCATTCGTTTCAAAGGAAGCTATCGATACAATTTGTGGTTCAATGGGTCATCCTACTGTAAGCGTTTGCGGAAAAATCAAACATTCTTCGTGTAATTTGCATTGATTCTTTTTCGTAAAATCGTTGTATATTATAATATGGTGAATTAATCTAATGTTTGGTGTATGTCCAAAAAGGTTGGACCTACACCAAAGGCATTGGTTTACGTAATATCAATAAATGAGGTATTTAAATGAAGAAACTAACTATGGCATTAATTACACTCCTTCTGTTAGGAGTTGTTCTGATTTCCGGATGTGTGGATGAACAAAGCTCTTCCGAAACAACATCTGATTCTAATGATAATTCTATAATTGTAGGTGTCAGTATTCTCCCTCAACAGGAGTTTGTTGAAAAGATCGCAGGTGATAATGTAGAAGTGGTAGTGATGGTTCCTCCAGGTGCCGATCCGCACTCTTATGAACCAACGCCCAGCCAGCTTACTGCTCTCAGTAAAGCAAAAATGTATGCGATGGTTGGTTCCGGTATCACAGTAGAAGATACTATGATGGATAAGCTTGAAGACTTGAATCCTGATATGCAGATTATAGATTGTTCAGAAGGTATCACTCTCATCGAAATGGAGGCCCATGTGCATGAAGGTGAAGAAGAAACTGATGAAGAGGACCATGAGGAAGAAAGTGGTCTTGATCCGCATATATGGACTTCACCGGATAATGTGGAAATAATGGTCGAGAATATTTATCAGGGACTGGTAAGTGTTGATCCTGACAATCAGGAAACATATCTTGAGAACAAGAATGCATATCTTGCAGAGCTTAATGAACTTGATGAGCAGATACAGAACACTCTTGAAGGTAAAGAGGGTGGCAGCTTTATGGTTTATCATCCTGCATGGGGGTATTTTGCCAACCACTATGGAATAACACAGGTGGCTGTTGAGATCGAAGGCAAGGAACCAAGTGTTCAGGATATGCAGAACATCATCGATGAAGCAAATGAGGAAGGTATTAAGGTTATTTTTGTGCAGTCAGGTTTTAGTACTGTCAGTGCAGAAGCTATAGCAGATGAAATTGGCGGAGAGGTAGTAGAGGTCGATCCGCTGGCAAAGGATTATATAGATAATCTTGCAAAGGTAGCAGAAGCGTTTGAAAAAGGACTGGCTTAAATGGAAAATGTGATCGATCTTAAGGATATATGGGTAAGTTATGATGGTGTCAGGGTTCTTGAGTCAGTGAACCTGGTAGTAAAGGATAAAGATTTCCTGGCTATTATCGGTCCCAATGGCGGGGGCAAAAGTACTCTGCTAAAAGTCATCCTTGGATTGATCAAACCTGATAAAGGTTCAGTTAGTTTATTGGGTGGCATGCCTGCAAAAACCAGAAGGTATGTGGGCTATGTTCCTCAATATCATTCATCTAATCTTGATTTTCCCGTAACTGTATGGGATGTGGTCCTGATGGGTCGTCTGAATACTAAACGTCCTTTACAGCGATATAATGATGATGACCGCAATGCAGCTACTGAGGCGCTTAAGACTGTAGGTATGCTTGATTTAAAGGACCGGCAGATCGGTGAGCTCTCAGGTGGCCAAAAACAAAGGGTTTTCATTGCCCGTTCCCTTGTTAATAAACCTAAATTGTTACTACTGGATGAGCCGTCTACTGGAATTGATTCCAGAATGCAGAAGGAGTTCTATGAACTTCTCAATAAGCTGAAATCAGAGATTGCCATTGTAATGGTTACTCATGATCTAAGTGCAGTCTCAGTCTATGTGGATAAGATCGGCTGCCTGAACAGGAAGTTCCATTATCACGATGATAAGGAAATAAGTTCGCATGATCTGGAAGTATCATATCAGTGTCCGGTAGAATTAATTGCACACGGTGTACCACACAGGGTACTGAAAGAGCACTGAGGTGAAAACGGTATGCTTGAACTACTCCAGTATGACTTCATGAGGAATGCAATTCTGGCCGCGATTCTTGCCAGTATCGCATGTGGTATAATCGGTGTCTATGTTGTTGTGAAAAAAATTGTATTCATCAGTGGTGGTATCACTCACGCATCATTTGGTGGAATTGGTATAGGTTATTATCTTGGTATCAATCCTTTATTTGGCCTGATTCCTTTCAGTCTCCTGTCTGCAATTATAATGGGCCTTGTAAGCAAACGTACAAAAGTGGCTGAAGATACTGCAATAGGAATTCTGTGGTCTCTTGGAATGGCTATTGGTATCATTCTTATTTACTGGACTCCGGGTTATGCTCCGGATCTTATGACATATCTTTTTGGTAATATCCTGACAGTCCCTATGTCAGATATATATCTCATGCTGGGGCTTGATGCTGTAATCATATTTGTTGTCTATGCCTATTACAAACAGTTCATGGCACTTTGTTTTGATGAGGAATTCACAAAGGTTTCAGGACTCTCAGCAGAGAAACTTTATCTGCTTCTGCTTTGTCTTATTGCACTCACAATAGTACTCCTGATCAAAGTTGTCGGTATTATCCTGATTATCGCACTTCTGACAATGCCAGCATCACTCAGCAGGCATTATACCAATAATCTTGGAAAAATGATGTACCTTGCTATCATCTTTGGAGTATTTTTCAGTTTGGCAGGACTCTATCTGTCATATGTTTTCGATGCACCTTCCGGTGCAACGATAATCCTAGCCATGTCGACTGTCTATATACTCCATTTCCTGTATGATGGTCTTAAACCAAAAATAGCATCATAAAAGTATGATCATTCTGAAATGATCTCTTTTATCTTTTCAAGAACAAGAATGGCATCTTCTCTTTTGATGTCACGTTCATTTTCTTTGCAGAACTGAAGGAGGCTTTCAGCCTTTTCTTTTGATATTATTCCTTCTTTTTCTGCTGTTCGTGAGATTCCAAAATAGCTTCTTTCGGTGTAATGTGTATTCTTTGCAAACCGGGTTATAAGCCTGCACTGCTCATCGTCAATGATGCCTGCCGTGTTTGCGGCTTTTAATGTTTCACGTATATTGACCATGGGGCTTGAAACCGGTTCAAAAGTATCAGGGTTTGTAGCAACAGCAACTTCGTCATCATCCTCGATCACTCCGTCCCTGTACCACTCGTAAATTTTGCCAACACCCTCCATTCCGTGAACATCAAGTTCAGATGCCCTGAGAGCTCCCATGCTGCAGCCACCGATAACGGTAACTCCCTCTTTGATTACATTTATTATTTCTTTGTGGGCTGCGGCCGCCCTGCTAAAAAAGATGCCGTCTATTATGCCTATAATTTTGTATCCTTTACTGGCTGCTTTACCAATATCTCCTCTGGATATCGGTGGCCAGTATGTGGCATCAAGGATCGTTGATGCATCTTCGTGGCTGATACTTGTGCCAACAAAAACAAGGACTTCAGATTTAGCACTCATTTTCGACGTCCTTTTCTCCAGGGTCTATCCTGTGGGGCCATTTTCTTTCTGGGACCGGATTTTGCCCTTTTTCCAACACGTTCTCTGTCAAGGGTGTACATTTCAAAGGTTGGAATGACCACTCTTATAACCGGAACAGCTACACTTTCACGTGAAAGGTCCACGACAACTGCAGAATCTGTTACTTTTTTGAGCTGCTCGATAATCACATCAATACTTTCAGCAGGTGTGGTATTTGACAGGTCCTTCATCTCAGATATGGAGATTTTCTCTCCATCCTCGTACCAGTATTTATTCATGCGTTTTATCCTGTCATATCCTATTTCCCTGACAAACTTTTCACGTTCAGTGTCTTCACGGGCACCGTGTATCTGCACAACTCTTGACTGTGCAGCTTCAGTGAGTGCTCTTCTTACTGCGATTTCTGGTTTGAGGTGTGCACCTGCACCCATTACAAGCAGTGCAGCATCCTTTAGCCTGGCATCATCTGTGGTAGCAACCACTGTTGTAATTTCGGTGTCATGGGGTAAAGCCCAGAGCTTAATATCAACTTCGTTATCTATGAACTTGCGGAGAATCTCATAATTCTCTCCGTCTTCTTCTGTCAGGATTATTTCTTTTCCCGGGTTCCTGTTAAATTCTGCAATGCTGAGCGCATCTCTTTCAATAACTTCGAGCAATCCGTGGAATATTGCTTCTTCAATGGAATTTCCTGAAGCAAGTCCGTTGGTATTACTTCTGAAGAGTTTTAATGTTCTTCCGGGTGCATCATAAGGGTGATACACTGAATTAGCAGGCACAAATATCTCTTCATTTTTTAAAAGGTCCCATCCCTGTATCCATTCGATCAGTGCTTTAGGGCCATAGCTTTCGGCTATTAGCAGGGATTGAGGGTCTACTACATTATTTTCAATGGTGAGGTTACTATAACTCTCGATCACGTGAATGGATTTAATATCGTCTTCTACGTTCTCATTCATACCACTTCTCTCAGCAAGACAGCGCTCAAAACCTTCCATCATGGATGAGATTCTTGCCTGGGTCTCTGTGTTTCCTTTCCCGGAATAAACAGAGATAGCACCATCTGCCGCACTTGGTCTTATCGAGGAAAAAACAGGTATGCCAAGCCTGTCTAGATCAGTAATACTGGCTATTCTGGTAACCCCTATGCTTTTAAGATTATCTTTTGTTTTTTCAAGGGTGCTGTTTTCATCAAGCACCCGTTGGGTACCATCTATGAATTTTAGTGACCTGTCAATGTTTATTTCTGGCATGATTAGCGAGAGTCTCTGCATATATTATATCTTTTACGACAAGATAACATTGCTCAGGGTGGTGTGTAGTAATACTGATCAATAAAATAAGATGTGAGTGCTTTTATTTACTAATCCATTCGTTGTTTCATTTTTATTTGCAACTACTCTTCTTTTCTTAAATCCTCATCTTAAAATTCATAACCAGAAGGTATTTATATTATGTGGGACAACTATAGTATTTAGCACGCAATGTGTAAATAAATATTGTTAGGATGTATATATAATTTAGCAGTATGCCGAATCCTGGCAAACAACTTAAAAAGAGAGACCGGAGGTAAAATATGAGAGACACGAAGAAATACAGAAAAACAGATGTATCCAGAGACTGCCATGCAGTGGTTGCTGGAATATCAAAAGACAAACTCTCCGCTGAGGATATGGAGCTTTATCGCTTCATGGTAGGCGGTGTGCAGGCAAAATAGCCTGCAAAACTATTTTTATTTTCTCTGCATAGTGCTCCCTATGTATGATGTTCTCAGTGTCAGGGAAGATTTTCCCGTATTAAAAGAAGTTATCTATCTTGATAATGCAGCCACTACCCAGACTCCAGTTCAGGCTGTTTATGCAATGCAGGACTATTTTTTCAAATATGCTGCAAACCATGGCCGTGGGGCTCATAGGCTTGCCCGGGAAACAACCAATCATTATGAGGATGCAAGGGAATCAGTGGCATCCTTCTTTAATATTGATGCTGAAAAAACGATATTTACAAAGAATGCTACGGAAAGTCTCAATATTGTTTCCAGAGGGTTCCCATGGAAAAAAGGGGACCATGTAATCGTAACACTTGTTGAGCATCATTCCAATCTGCTTCCATGGGTTCGCCTGAAGGAAATAGGTGTTGAAGTAACTGTTGTTGACGTTGATATCACTGGCGTTGTCGATCCTGAAGATATTCGCAACGCTATCAAAGACAACACCCGACTTATAGCTGTGAATCATGTTTCTAATGTATTCGGTTCTATACAGGACGTTGGAAAGATAACTAAAATAGCAAAACAGGCAGGTGTTATGATACTTGTGGATTGTTCACAATCCGCAGGAAACATGTCAATTGATATGAAATCTCTTGATCCTGATTTCTTTGTCTGCCCGGGACATAAGGGTTTGCTTGGTCCGCAGGGGACAGGTGTTCTATATATCAAAGACCCGGATGAGATCCAACCATTGTTCCTTGGTGGTGGAATGGTTAATTCTGTTACAAAGGAAACTTTCAAGATGGAGCCAAGTCCTGCAAAATTTGAGGCAGGAACTCCTAATATCCCAAGTGTAATAGGTCTTGGTCGTGCAGTAGAATATGTCGCAGAACTGGGTGTGGATTCCATAGAAAAACATGAGTTTGAGCTTGCCAGAGATGCAGCTTCACGTCTTGCAGATATCGAAGGCGTGGAAGTATATGGTCCAGAAAAACGTGCAGGAGTCGTTCCATTCAATGTCATTGGTATGAATGCACATGATGTTGCAATGATACTTGACCAGACCAAAGGTATATGCGTCAGAAGTGGTTACCACTGTGCAATGCCCGGAGTTTCCAGTCTTGGTGTCAATGGTACTGTGAGGGCATCATTTGGACTGTACAATACAGAAGATGAACTTGAATCACTTGTGAAAACCGTTTCAGATATCACTGCACTGGTATGAAGCATTATATATTTATTAATACTGTGTTATATCCTGATAATTCATTGCCGTATCTGATTTATGCCGGACAAAAGCAAAAAGTTATTATGCGCAAATAATTATATTAGTCTTGCAAAGTGAATTCTGAAACACATCAGATTATCTTATTATTAAAAATGGCAGATGACAATAGCTGGTAATAATGGCAATTAACAATGGTTATGAGTAATGATGATTAATTATCTGGCAAGAGGGGAGTTCAATTGAGCAAAGACATGCTTTTGTGGGATGAAACTATTTTCAGCAACGGGGAGGTACTTGAATTTGATTACCTGCCGGAATATTTCGTACACAGGGATTCCCAGATGCAGGCTCTTCGTTTTAGTCTCAAACCTGCGTTAAGAGGAATGCGGCCTGTTAATTGTCTTGTAAAAGGTCCTCCCGGCACAGGAAAGACAACTGCTGTAATGAAAGTCTTCAACGAGGTTAAAGAATATACTGATGATGTTGCTTTTGTGAAAGTAAACTGTCAGATTGACTCTACCAGGTTTGCGGTTGTTTCCAGAATATATGAACAACTGGTTCACATCACGCCACCTTCATCTGGAATATCATTCAGGAGACTTTTTGAGAAAGTTATTAAGTACCTGCTGGATTCAAACAAGACACTTGTTGTAGCTCTTGACGATATCAATTACCTTTTCCCGGAAGGACATGCAGATGAGGTTATGTACTCACTTTTAAGGGCACATGAGCAGTATCCCGGAGCAAGGATTTCTGTAATAGCCATTATCAGTGATGTTGGTATTCCTTACAGTTTTGATCCACGTGTGGGTTCTGTATTTCTGCCAGAAGAAATTGCATTCCCAAGATATGAAATAGCCGAGATTGCTGATATCATATCCAATCGTGTGAAACATGCTTTTTTCCAGGATGTTGTATCCGATGAAGCGCTCGATAAAGTTGTTACTTATGTGGACAGGACAGGAGACCTGAGAATTGGTATCGATCTTTTGAAACGTTCAGGTCTTAATGCGGAAAGAAGGGCAAGCCGCACTGTTTCTGTTGAAGATGTTGACAAAGCCTATGAAGCTTCAAGACTCCTGCATCTGTGTCGCAATATCAAATCACTTTCTGACCATGAGAAGATATTACTAGGTCTGATAGCAAAGGATAGCAGTCTTCCAACAGGTGAGCTTTACAAATCATTCCATGAGATAACTGGTCTTGGTTACACTCGTTTTTATGAGCTAATCGAAAAAATGCACATCTCCAGGCTTATTGATGCTGATTTTTCAGGCAAGGGTATGCGTGGAAGAACCAGGTATGTTGCACCTGTTTATGATTCGGAAGATATACTCAAATGTCTTGAGTAATTTATTTTTCAGTTATTAATAATAATTCAAAAAAGCGGTTTTGCGCAGAATTCAAGCGAACCTGCGCAAATAAGTTTAGATTTATAAATCTTTTTTTCAGGATATTTACATATCCATGCCTGGCATACCGCCCATTCCTGGTGGGAGGTTTGGAACCATGTCTTCTGCGGATGGTCCAGGTGCTCCCTGTCTGGATGCGATTATGTCATCGATCCTGAGGATCATTACTGCGGATTCTGCTGCTGCGTTGATCGCCTGGGTCTTTACTCTGAGTGGCTCTACGACTCCAGCTTCCCACATATCGATTACCTTTCCTTCGTAGACGTTGAGACCTGCTGTCTTTACACCCTTCTCGTGGTGTGCACGGAGCTCCATGAGCATGTCTATTGGGTCAAGACCTGCGTTCTCTGCAAGGGTTCTTGGAATTACTTCAAGAGCCTCTGCGAATGCCTTGACTGCAAGCTGCTCTCTGCCGCTGAGTGTTGCTGCGTATTCCTGGAGTCTGAGTGCGACTTCTACTTCAGGTGATCCGCCGCCAGCTACAAGTTTCTCGTCTTCGATTGCTACGCCGACTACTCTGAGGGAATCGTTGAGTGCTCTCTCGATGTTGTCGATAACGTGCTCAGTTCCACCACGGAGGAGGATTGAAACTGCCTTTGGATTGTCACAGCCTGTTACGAAGGTCATTGGGTCGCCGCCAATCTTCTTCTCTTCTACAAGGTCTGCCTTACCCATGTCAGCTTCTGTGATCTCATCGACATTTGTGACCAGCTTTCCACCAGTTGCTCTTGCAAGCTTCTGCATGTCGCTCTTCTTTACACGTCTGATTGCGAATACGCCTGCCTTTGCAAGGTAGTGCTGTGCCATATCATCGATTCCCTTCTGGCAGAATACGACATTTGCACCGCTGCCGGTTACCTTGTCAACAAGGTCCTTGATCATCTTTTCTTCCTGGTCAAGGAATGACTGGAGCATTTCAGGTGATGTGATTGAGATCTCAGCATCGACTTCTGTGTCTTTGAGTTCGATTGCTGTGTTGATGAGTGCGATCTTTGCGTTCTCGACCTTCTTTGGCATGTTGGTGTGTACACGCTCTTTGTCGATGATCATGCCCTTTATGAGCTCGGTTTCCTCGATACGTGCACCAGCCTTCTTCTCTACCTTGATATTGTCCATGTCAACATTGTTGTCTTCATCGGCAATGCTTGTGATAGCGTCAACTGTGACGTTTGCAAGGACTTCCTTTGTTGCTTCTGCACCCTTTCCGGTCATTGCTGTTCCGGAGATGTTGATGAGAATGTCCCTGTTCTCTCTGGTAACTGATTTTGCGAGTGTCTTGATGATCTCGCCTGCTTTCTCTGAAGCCATTCTGTAACCGGATGCGATGATTGTTGGGTGTACATCCTGCTCGATAAGTTCTTCTGCCTTCTTGAGGAGTTCACCGGCAATTACAGCAGCTGTTGTTGTTCCGTCACCGACTTCATCGTCCTGTGTCTTGGAAACTTCAACGATCATCTTTGCTGCAGGGTGCTCGATGTCCATCTCTTTAAGGATGGTTGCACCATCGTTTGTGATAACTACATCTCCGAGACTGTCTACAAGCATCTTGTCCATTCCTTTTGGACCAAGTGTTGTTCTTACAGCTTCAGCGACTGCTTTAGCAGCCATGATGTTGTTGCTCTGTGCTTCTCTGCCTCTGGTTCTCTGGCTTCCTTCTCTTAATATGAAAATTGGCTGTCCTGCCATCTGTCCTGCCATAATTGTCTATCCTCCTATGTTATGAAATTAGAATGACATTTATTCTCAAGTCGTTTTTTAATGTTTGTAGTTCTATATAAGCATATCGGGTTGGTTGAGTTCTTCACGAAGAAAGAGTAAGCTACTCACAATTGAAAAAAAGATATCGAAATAATAGATAAAAGAAAAAAAGATTGATGTAAGTGAGAAAACTCACCTTACAATTGATTTTGGTGATCTGCTGAGGAATCTCCTCTTTGCACCGGATGACATGTATCTCTGTGCTGGTCCTGGATGAGCTTTTCCTTCCCTGCACTTTGGTACTTTGATTGTTCTTCCTTTGCGTCCCTTTACTTTTGACCATTCAATGCTGCCTGTTTTACCCATGATAAAATCCTCTTGAATTATTATTTAAAATTATTTGTAAATTAATGTTAATTTTAAGTTATTTTATGTTTAACCTAGATATATAGTTCTAGTCGTTGAGTTTACTTCTAGACGTAATGCTTAGTATTAAAGCTTGCGGGAACGCAAGGGCAAAATTACTTGTAGACAGCAGAGATTATGCATCCATATTAGCAGGAGTTGATCAAAATAATCCCGGCAATTGAGAAACAGCTGGAAGCAGTAAAAGACGAGCTTCAGGGTGTACAAGATTATCCCAATGAAGAGCTCATATCTATTATACAGGAAGTTGGCTTTGAATGTGATTTCTGTGCCCGCTGCTGTACAAGGCAGTTCAATGACCATGTTTTTCTTCTGAACGAAGATGCCATCAGGATGAAACAGATTGATTCAGACTGCATGGAACCTGCACCATACTTTGAACTTTGTGACCGGCAAGGTCGTTTCTACGTATCCGGCTATGCACTAAAAGCAAAAAAAGATGGTTCATGCATTTTCCTCAATGAAGAAAACCGATGCAAAATCTATGACCAGCGCCCCACAATTTGCAGTCTTTATCCTTACATGCTTCACCGTGAACCAGATGAGGATGGCAATGTAGACTGGAGGCAGATAAGCGGCCTTAACCAGCACGGTTGCTATCACACAGAGATTATTAATGAAGAAGCCAGTGAGATTGCAGACCAGATTAAATCATACGAAACCGGTTATCTTTCCCAGCTAATAGAGTTCTTCAAAAAAGCAGAACAACACTTCAGCAAGAATAAACTGAAACACGTACAGGGTGTGTACGATAGGGAAATGCGTAAGTTCAACAAAGGTGCGGAAATTACAGTATTTGTCTACTATAATAGTGAATTCGTAGAGCACAAGTTCAAAAGACCAGAATTAAAATGAATTATAGTATTATTCCCACGTGCCGGTTGCCTTGCCTGTAAGTGCCAGTTTCCCCATCACTTTTTTGTAGCGCTTACTTACAGGTGATGTTTTCACATCAGCAAAAGGTGTTCCCGGTAGTGGTGTAAGGTAATGCGAATGCACATTCCCTCCTTTTTTGCAAATCCACTGGATAAGCTCAAGGCTCATATCCTGTTCTTCTTCAGTTTCATCGGGGAAACCAACCATAAAATCCACAATAGGTGTTATCCCATGGTCAAAACAGAGTTCAAGGCTATGGACAACATCATCAACAGTGTGTCCTCTGAGTATTTCTCTCAGGATCCGGTCACTTCCTGATTGTGCTCCAAGGCTTACCTTAGAGTTAGTACAGTACTTTGTGATTAGTTCCAGTGATTCATCGGTAACAAATTCAGGTCGAACCTCAGACGGAAAAGTCCCGAAGAAAATATCCCTTGCTCCAGTATCTTTTAGTGCCGATAGGAGTTTTTCAACCTTGTCAAAACGTGGATGAATTCCATCACTACCGTATGCCATTGAGTTTGAAGATGTGAATCTCAGGTCGCGGTAATATTTTGCATATTTAACGATAGAATCTATACTTCGATGTCTCATTTTATTTCCAAAAAGACGCGGAGTCTGGCAGTACCTGCACCTGAAAGGACAACCCCTGCTGATCTCAAGTGGTGACATTACAATATCAGGGTTAAAACATGGATATTTGTCAAGGTCAACAGGCTCTCTTTTCTCTGTGATTACAGTTTTTCCGGAATCATCCCTGTAAGCAATTCCTTTTACTGTGGAAACATCCCTCCCTGATTTGATTGCATTAACAAGTTCAGGTAAAGTCTCTTCACCTTCACCGATAACCACGTAATCAAAAAAATCCAGTGTTTCATCCGGCGCACCTGAAGGATGAGGACCGCCTGCTATGAATATAGATTCGGTGTCTGCTTTTTTTACTTCTTTAAAGATGGAATCTTTTTGCCTGGTGGCGAAGCTGTATATCATTACTCCATCGTGAGGCTTTTTGACCTTCAAAGCATCTGGTACAAGAGGTGCCAGTGCAGCAAGACTGTATGTGTTCTTCTTGTTCCAGCGAAAACAGACATCCATGAATTATCTCTAAACCTTAATTATTCATCTTTTAACTCAACAAAAGCTTCGGTACTGTTTACAATAACCCTGTCACCATTTTTCAGAATTTCATAAGGGTCATTTTCGAGCCTGTCAACAAGAGGCACTTCAGATATTATAGCTCCTACAGCTACGATTGGTTCAGATTCTAGATTTATCATTGCAGCAGGAGCTACACCATTCTTGAAAAGCTGGTAGATTACGTAAGAGCCAACAGTAGAACCTTTTCCATGAGGAAAAACAAGGACCTTTCCGGCAATTGACTGTCCGTAAAGTTCGTGCTGTGGCTCGACTATTTCTCCGGTTTCCGGGTCAACATTTCCAAGGAATGAGATCGCATCATTTGTAAGGAGAACTTCTCCTTCTGCAACGCCTCTGGAAATTGTCCTGCATTTAATTTTCATCAACAACACCTGCCTCTTTAATGCAGTCCTCAATGCTCGCATATTTTGCAGCTACTTTGCACATGCTTGGAACATAGGCAAGAGCCTTACCGGAATTTACTGTTATAGAAGCATACTTGTTCGTGGCAGGTGAGACTACCATGCATGTGTCACAGACAACCTTTGCACCGCTTTTCTCAATTCTCTGCACAAGGTCAGGATGCCTTTCAGCGACTTCCCTTGCAGTGCATACCCACATCTCCTTTTGTAGTTTCTTCCCTTCAACAAGTCCTGCAATCTCTTCCAGTTCCTCAACAGAACAGTGTGGACATCCAACGGTGATGATTTCGCTGGACTGTATATCCTTATTAGCTTCATAGACCTCGTCTATCTGTGTTCTTTCGACAGGGATGACTTCATCAGGCCTTGTAAATTTGTTCCTGACTGCCTCAGGTGTGACGCCTTCTATATGATATAGTGCCACAGCGCCGGATGCTGCAAGGGCTGCACCGAGGGCTTTCATCTCGTTCTTTGAAGGTTCGTTCTTCGTGTAGAATATTGGCACCCTGCTTCCGACAGTTTTGCCTACAACGTAACCAAGAGCACCAAAGTCAGAGCCTGAAAGTTCGCAATCAACTTCCACTGCTACCACAGGTTCTCTCATTTCATCAAGGTGGTATCCGTAGTTTGCGGTCTTGCCTACAAGTGCTGCGGAGAGTGCTGATGGACCTCCTTCACGGTTTGTCCTTGCACCAATAACTGAATTAGCATATGATACTGCTGAAGACTCACTCCATGCAATGTGATCGTCAAGTGTGACGTTGAATCCTTCAAGGTAATATGGTGTGCATGTGCACTTTGTCTGGATACCTAGTTTTGCATAAGCTTCGATGATTTCCTGCTGCTTCTTTGCAAAAACAGGATCAATTCCCATTTCATCCCAGCGAACTATGTCCATACCGGCAGGATTGAGTATTGAGGGGATCTTCACTTTTCCTTCAAGATCTGATATCCACTCAAGACCTGCATCTCCAATTGTCTTATAAGATACTCCGGCTATCTGTGCACTTTTTACAGGAATTAGTTTGTCAGCACCGTAGATGTCTCCAAGTGCAACCAGTATTTCGATGGCTTTCTGGAGGCTACGACCATATTCACCATCAAGTGTTTTTTCTTCTTCAGGTGTAAGATACATTCTTTTTCACCATGTTGTTATTTTCAATCTTACTCTGGCATCTTTGCACGTTCAAAGTTCTGTGCTTCTTTCAGAACCTTGGTTGCATCAATTCCCATTTTAGTTGTGGTTCCGTCAGGTGCACCACGTGGATCAAGTGAACTTCCTCTCACATTTGGTATTATCATAACGTCCATGTCACCTTTCACTCTGGTGGCAATGGCAAATTCAACATCATGTAGGTCAAAGATGTCGATGTCATCATCAACTACAACCACATGCTTCAGGCTTGTGTGGGCTGCAAAGGCTGCCATGATGGCGTTCTTTCCGTCACCTTCTGTCTGTTTCTCTATCTGCACAACAGCATGCAGGTAACAGCATCCGCCTTCTGTGAGCACCACGTTCTTGACGGTTGTGACCTCGCTTACAGCATTGAATATCCTTGGTTCGTATGGAACTCCCATCATGAGCAGGTGTTCAGGACCTGCCGGGAGGATTCCGTGGTAGATAGGGTCTTTGCGGTGCAATATTCTTGTGATATGTATGACTGGTTCTTTTCTCACAAGGTCGTAGGTTCCTGTGATGTCCACGAATGGCCCTTCATCGACTCTTTCAACAGGGTCAATGTAACCTTCAAGTACAATTTCTGCATGAGGGACTTTGATTCCGTTTGAGCATTCGAAAAGTTCCACTGGCTTTCCACGAAGTGCTGCAGCATAGTTGAATTCCTTTCCTGCCGGTACACGTGTGGTCGATGCGAAAGTAACTGTGGGGTCTGCACCAAGAACAATTGCTACAGGTAATTTTTCTCCCTTGTCGGATGCTTTCTTGTGCATAACATAGCTGTGTCTTGGAGCTACAAGACGTGCTGCAAGTCTGGTTTTATCGACTACAAGAAGTCTGTGGATAGCTGCGTTCATGACACCTTCATATTCTGTTACAACAACTCCGGCTGTAAGGTATGGCCCTGCATCCTTCTCGAAGTGTGTCATTATGGGGAGTTTTGTAAGGTCAACTTCATCCTCGATGACTTCCATGGTTGGTGAGTTTTTTACAATAACAACCTCACCATCTGGTGATACTTCAGAGAGTTTCTTGATGATTTTATCCTTGTCCACACCGAACATTGTTGCAAGTTCATCCCTTGAACCAAGTACGTTCATGATGGCTTTGTTGCCGTCAATATCATGGAACAGCACCGGTCCGGGTGTTTTCTTTGCAATACGCGGTGCTTCGAACACCTTTGAAACAGGCTCTGTAACCTCTACGAGTTTCCCGTTCTTCCTGAGCTGGTCGATAAATTCCCTCATGGTATCATCCGTGTAAAAGTTGTAATATGTTAGTGTAATCTCATTTTTGGGCTAGAATATGAGCCAATTATATTTGAATGCATATACTAAAAGGGGATTTGTATACTTTACTATCAAAGTGAAAACCAGTATCTTTGTACTACTTTTTCACCTTCGTTAACTTCATTTTCCAGTCTTCCATCGCATTTAAGGATAGTTTTTGCAGAAGCTACATTCTTCTTATCGCAAGTTAGAAGCACTTTTGAAACTCCAATATCCTTTAAAATAGAAAGTGCCTTTTTAAGCATATAAGTAGCATAACCTTTACCACGTTCGGAAGGCCGGACACCATATCCTATATGCCCTCCATAATTAAACAGGTAATCGTTAAGTTCATGTCTGATATTTATTGCACCTAATATGCGTTCATCTTTAACTAAAAAATGAGTAGATGCCGGTACCAAGTCTTCAGAGCATGTTTCTTTTCTTTCGAGTTTGTAAATCTCAGTTAACCATTTTTCGTAACTTCTATCCAGTAGTCTTGCAGGAGATGGAATGATTTCTTCATTGCTTTTTTTCCATTCAATGGCAAAATCCAGATACGAATCTTTCATTGCTAGTGTTGGTTTTACAAGATTTACTGTTTCATTGATCATTGTGTATCTTTAATTTAGCATCATGCATGATAATAACCTTTATCCTTACCAACCTCGATCGGAATACAAAATAACTCCATTGTCCTTTTCGGTATATGGGGCTCAATTATGAGATTAAAATAGATTCCTATGTTGCGGTAGTTAACGGCTTTCTCGGAAAAGAAGTTTTTCAGGATACATGTGAATGCATCCTAATCATCGACTAGAATCTTGATTTCTTCAGATTTAATTTCTCCGAACCAGTAAGGCTTTGATACCATTTCATTCTTCAGTGTCCGATAAACGCCGTAGAGGGTGTATTCTCCAGGTTCTAGTTCCCAACATTTGGAATTGAATGTGGTATTAATTGATTCTCCCGGTTTTAGTTCTTCGGTTTCTTCATTGGTCATTGGAACTCTTTCCAACACACCACAAGAATAATGCACATAATTATCGGATTCAACTGATCTGAAGTATAGATCATAACTTATCTGCTCACAGAGTTTCCATACATTCAGGGTATTGTTTCCTGTATTTGTCAATGTAAGATGTATATCAAAGGTTTCGTTATCTTTTACTTTCGTCTTTTCCGGCACAACTGTTAAGTTCAAATTACCTGATTGATACTGGGATAAATAGATAATCTCAATAAATTTTCCATTGTATACTTCTCCATTACTAGTGCCCTTTATGTGATATTCTTCATTACCGTTGATAATTTCTCCACCCAAATAACCCATGGATTCCGATCCTGAAAACCATGCTGAGCTCTCTGTGTTATTAACAACCTTTCCTTCGAATATGAATACTTCTTGTGGGTCCTGTCCGTCGAAATATATGTCCGGTCCGTTGTTTAAGGATACCTTTCTGGCTCCTTCGGGAATAGCCACTTCCGTAAGCTCTAATTCTAAACTCCTATTTATTAGTTCAAGTGTGAAAGTGCCACTATCTGCATACTTCTTGAATAGTGCCGGGTCAGGGGTAACAACTTCATAATTTTCTTCAAGCCAGAAGTACTGGCTATCTGTAGAGATATCATAGTCTACAGTCTCGAATATTGAGTCTGCATTCTTCGTTGTTGAAGAATCACTATGGTCCATATCAAAACATCCGGCAATTGATACTGTAATGAGTGCACAAAGGATAACTAAAGGAATGGTTGGAGCTTTCATAGCATCACTATATGTAAACATGCATAACTTTGCATATAAATATATGCACTTATAAAATAATAGTATGTCGTAATATGTTTTATTTCAAAAGTAAGTTTTGAATAAATTTTTAGATTGTAACAATTTTCCAAATTAACAAAAAGAATAAAGGTTTTTTTTCAACACCATGCATGATAATATCCCTTATCCTTACCAACCTCGACCGGAATGCCAAATAACTCCGTCAGTTTCTCAGCAGTAAGAATATCCTTAATATCTCCGTCTGCAAAGATTCTGCCGTCCTTCAGAAGGACCGCACGGTTGATTTCAGGAACAATATCCTCAAGGTCGTGGGTTACAAGGATAATGCTCTTTCCGGCAGCTGCGATTTTGCTCACAGTTTCCCTGAACACATGCTTGCTTTTCAGGTCAAGGCTGTTTGTTGGCTCATCCAGAACAAGTATCATGGGGTCGTGGACAAGTGCCCTTCCGATGAGAACTCTCCTTGCTTCACCGGTTGAAAGGTGGGATATGTTCTTGCTTGCAAGATGTCTGATCTCAAGGAAATCAATAATATCTGCTGTCCTTTGCAGCATGTAAGGTTCGATTTTCATGTTAGGATAGATGCCAATGCTGCTGAAAAAACCGGAAAGGACCACTTCTACAACTGATATGTCTCTAGTATAGTCAAGTTGAAGCTCTCCTGATACAATTCCCATGAGATTTTTCAGGTCAGAGATTACCCACCTGTCTTTTTCCATAATCCTGAAAACCATGCCTTCAGTATCTGCAATTGGGCGGTAGTCTCCGATAATTGTTTTAATGATAGATGACTTGCCGGAACCATTCGGTCCGATGAGTGCGATATTTTCACCTTTCTTAATGTTGAAACATAAGGAATCAAGGATTAGTCTGTCATTTTTTCTGACAACTATATTCTTCATCTTAACAAGAGATTCAGGCATCTTTTCACTGCTCAACTTTGTGTTTTTTTGATTCTCTGTCATCTACTGGTCACATGTTTCCTTTCAGCTTGGTTTCATCCGTTTATTTGTCTAAGCATAATAATTCTTTTGTAGTATTCTATGAATGCCACATGAATCTTGTTTTACTATTTGATTTAACAGAATGACAAAAGACAATCTTTATATATTTATTACGTTATACTATTTTTTATTATCATCTATGGTTGTAATACTAAGGTACAAAAGTGGTCTCAATTCAATAGATGTCAAGGAGGGTTAAAATGGATGATGAAATAATCGGAATTGTTCCGAACATGAAAAAAAGTAAGATGCTGGGTATGTCATATGATATGTTCACTTTGATCGCAACGCCAGATACTACCATCATGGCTAAGGTCACACGTGCAATGCTGAATCAGGTTATAAAAGACTCTCGTGCACAGGCAAAAGCTGAAGGAAAAGGCTTCTTTGGCCAGTGGGGTGCTCAGATCTCCGGTGCGAACAAATACGCAGAAAGATATGTTAACATGAGTGCACAGACAGCTCTGGCAGAGGATAAAGCAAATTTTGCAATTCCAAATTCAACTATCAGTTCTGTCAAGGTCAATAAAAAGACCAGTACAGATGACGATGGCATAACTCAGACAAGCTGGGAAACCATCATCAAGGCAGATTCCGGGAAATTTAAGTACAAAACTGATTTTGATCCGAAGGGACATTTGCAGGCTATATACGGCAACCGTGTAAAATAACCTGGCTAAATCTTGTTTGAGATTCTCCTTTTATTATCAGCCATTTCCGGCTGAACTTTTTATCCAATCTTAAAGCATCTCATTGAAACAGATGCATGCTGGAATCCTTCATGAGTAAACTCAAGAGTGTCATCTTCTTCCTGTAATGCGATTGTATATATCATCGGCAAGTAGTGATCCAGAGTGGGAACACCAAGTTTGGCTACTTCACCCATGTTCAGGTATTCAATAAGATCCCTGTGGTTACCTGATAGGAGATTATCCTTGACCTTCTCATCAAGTTCAACCGCCCAGTCATAGGGTTCTGCATCTACATTCTGGAAATCAATAAGACCCAGATTATGGACGATGTTACCGCTGCCAATAATAAGCACACCCTGATTTCGAAGTTCTTTAAGTTCTGATGCAAGATCATAGTGATATTGCATCATTTTCGGGTGCCACTCATTGAAAGAATAATCAATACTCATCTCAAACACAGGAATATCAGCTTCAGGATACATATGTTTAAGGACTGCCCATGATGCGTGGTCCAGTCCCCACTGGTTACTGCACTCAACCGGTGCTTTTCTTACGGTTTCGCATGCAAGTTTAGCTTCAAAAGGAGCTCCCGGAGCTGGGTAATCAATCTCATATAATTTGCTTGGGAAACCATAGAAATCATAGATCGTCTTCGGCTTTTCATTACAGGTAACAAAAGTTCCATCGGTCATCCAATGAGCCGAAACAATCATAATCGCTTTTGGTTTTGGAAGTTCTTTCCCGAGTTTCGCAAGGCTCTGTGTGTAGCTGTTGTCAAGAATGATGTTCATTGGAGATCCATGTCCAATAAAGAGTACAGGCATTTTATCGCTTGATATGTTCCCACTCATAATATCCCTACATGAATTATGTTGTGCGTTATATTAATGATTTTTTGACTTATCCCACATACGGCTCTGTAAAAATCCTGCTATCAATATTTTAGGGTAAGCAGGTTGGTTTTGTCATGTCAATATGATTTCTGGTGGGTCATGAATAACTTGAGTAACCCAAAGGGCCCGGCGAAGCCGGCGTTTTTCAACAAGAAGGAAAAAACGATCTTCGTAACTCTGGAATACTTTCTTCGCATGCACTATTCTTTTGAATTATATTCTTTATAGCAGCATAGGAATGTGCCGCCTTCGGCGGATGGTTACTTTGTTTTAGATTTTCAAATTTTTTTTGTGGAATTTAAATAGAGCAAAGTTTTTTTTCACTCATATAAACAGGAATTCCACTGGGCAACAAATAGCTTCACTTATATACTGTCTTTTCCTACTCTTATTGTGAATTCAGAACTCGTTCCCTCACTGGACAAGAAGATCACAGAGTTTAGTTCACTCCCTGTCATAGAAGGCTATTACCTTGTGCTGGGTGGTGGAAAAATAGGAAGTGACTTTGCCAGATATGCCAGGGAGAAGTCTTTCTCTTTTGTAGTGATCATTGATGTAGATAAATCATCTAATGCCTCTAACAGTTCAGTGACTGTTGGCCGTGAAGAACTTCTCAATCTAATAAAGTATTTCCACAAGTCAAAAAGCAAATCCGACAATGTTTATTTCCATTGTATGGATGTTCGTAATGTACCTGAGATTCTTGAAGCCGGAATCCCGGAATTCATAATTCCTGCTGTGCCAACTCATGCTGTTGTGAATATGGCAATCGATATGTTGGGTTCATTTTCATCCGGAAATCTCATTTCAGCCGTTCAAATTGCTGACAACGATGAGAAAATGACGGCATATTTTAACGGCATACTCTCCCTTTTGCCTGAAAATATTGTGGTGTTTAATTCTCCAAAGGACGGGGCAATCATGCTCTCGTACGCTAAGATGGGAGAAATATGTCCTGATAACTGCATGGGGCCTGCTGAGTATTGTTATAATTTCAAGAGGGAAAAACCTGAAACAATAACGGCTTATGCCAGAAAGCTACTACCCATCTACAAGGGCTGGGTTTTTGAAAGTTGCCAGATGAAGCCTGGAATTGGTGGGATCAGAGGAGTTGATTTTAAAGAATATATGCTCTCTTTGATGGAACATGTGAAGTCAGTTTCTGAAAAAAGGGATTCATGTACAATTAAAGATCGTGTTTTCTTTATTGCTACAACCTGTAATTGTCATGGGATTATGAATTTGCTTGAGGTGCAGTAAAGCATTTCTGTAATCGGTAAAATTGATTTGTCACTGTCTAAATTGAGAGCACCGGTTATTTATACAATAGGGTGGTTGAAAGGAATAGTTCGATTGCTCAACGATGTATAAAGGGTTACTCTATTTTTGCGTGCTTCTTTTAACAATTGCTGACAGTAAGAAGTAGCCGTATCGGAATGAGCGATTTGGTTTTAACAGATATTACCTGTTCATACAATAATTCTCAGTATCGGTTCTGCTGTGCGAACTATATAAAAATTTAGGAGAAATATAAAATGGCATTCAATAACAGAGGCGGAAACAGTAGAGGCGGCGGCTTTAGGTCAAACAACGGTCCAAGAGAAATGCACAAGGCAATATGTGCTGACTGCAAACAGGAGACTGAAGTTCCTTTCAAGCCATCCGGTGACAGACCTGTATATTGCAGGGAATGTTTCCAGAATCACAGACCAAAAAGATACTAATTATTTCGTATAATTCAGTATATTTCAGACAGATACTGTTTTCATCTATTTGATTATCGTATCTGTCAACACAACTTTTTTCAATCCTTGTTTTTTTATCCTATCACTTTCCGTAAGCTAAGCTAGGGAGAAATGCAGGCATGAAGTTAAAAAAAGTGTTATGTCCGGCATGTGGTTCCCATATTCTTGCAGGTATACCATTGGGATAAAGCATTGTATCTGTTTCAATCACTTCCGGTAAACCGGGTGACTTTGGTGCAGCATAAAATCAAGTTCAAAGTGTACAAGCTGCAATAAAATGTTTGCATGTTATACTAAGAACGATGATTAAGAATGAAACTCTAAGAAACTAAGTAATCTATTCACTGGAATGAATCTCTTTAACTCGTCCAACACTACCATCTTCCAGTTGAACTTTTATTCCGTGTGGATGAGATGAAGATTTTGTCAGGATTCTTTTGACAACACCTCTGGTTATCTTGCCGCTTTTCTGATCCTGCTTGAGGACAATTCCAACAGCAAGTCCGATTTTGATGTTTTTTCGTGAGCTTCCGGGATTCATGGTGGTGTGAGAGTTTGAGACCATATAAGTTTGTTTGTAGATTGAATTTACAAATGAGCCGATAGTCTGGGGCTGCAGATGTGGTATTATATTGGTATTATCTCATTCAATATATCTTTTCCAACTTTTTGTTTCAGGACAGGTTTGAGCACAAGACCAACTTTAATTCCCAATGTTTCAGAAAGATAATCCTCAAGTTCAATAAAACCAAGCAATCCGGGCATATCACTGTACTCTACAAGCAAGTCGATGTCACTTTTTTTGTTTTGGTCATTTCTGACATAAGAACCGAATACTGCAAGAGAATGAACGTTGAATCTTTTTTTCAGTTCCGGCAACAACTTATGAAGTTGCTCTATGTACATATCAATTTCAATACTACTTGTATTTACCATAAGCATTCGTCCAGTTATTCGCAATCTTCAAAAACTCTTCATATCCGTATTCCCTTATAAACTCAGTTGCCTGCTGATATTTCCCGTATTTGTACCCATTTTTACCGTAGAACTCCATAATTGCAGGGCATGTCTCAATTTCAGGACAATCGGCACAGCTATCATATCCTTTCACAATGCAGCAGATTTTTATTTTGCATCTGGCTTTGCTGATGTCTCTATCACCGGTGTCATAGCCGATTTTGCATCCCTTGCAGGTTCCGGTGTAAAATGGTTTACAGGTTTTGCAGTATGCACCGCAGCAGCCTATTTCTTTGATGGACATGATTGTTATTTAGAGTCAATTATTCAAATGCATTGAGTGGCAGTCCCAGAGACTGAGCTTTTTCTGCTGCACGAAATCGCCTGATTCTAATTTCCAGTTCATTTGCTTTCGATTCAAAAGTTTCATGTGTTTCATCCATTTTGTCTTTTGATTCCCACATGCTAGTGGCTTTATTAGTTGAATATGTGATATTCTTGAAGCTTATAATCGGAGGCGATAGGTAGTGACCTAATAAATTCCGGTAGTGTGGCTGACCCGGCAGAGCAAAAATGATCCAGGGGTTGTTTGCAGCCATTTCTTTAATTGCATGGTTTTCGATTTCGTCCATGGAATAATCAGATATATCATTTTGATCTTCGCCAGAAGTATCAAACATATTTGCCAGTTTCACAAATTTCCATAAAACCTGTGCTTTTTCAAGATATTCGCGGTAAATTGGATGAGTTCCCAATGTTCCTCTTTGAATTACATCAAAACCGCTTGTAAAACCAGGTAAGTTTTTCTCTTCAAGTGTTGGTAACACAATTTTGTCCCAGGCGAATGTCCAGCTATTGATCCAGTCAAAATTAATATTACCTGAGCGATGTTCCATTATCTCCTTTATTATATCTTCCTCTGTTGCACGTTCAAAACAAGATGTGAAAACACTAACCGGGTCAGGGCTGCCAAATGATGCGTGGGTTATTACTGGAAACAGAAGTGCGATAAGATAACTATTGCCGGAAGCTTTTTCCAACAGCCATCTGTAGGGCTGAGCATAGAGGTGAGAATCTTCACCCTGTTGCATTATTGTGTCATATTCTATCCATGAATAATTGCCAGCCAGTCTATTATTATAGGTTTTAGCTTCGCCAATTTCAATTCCTTCTTCCTGTATTATTCGTGCAGGACTGCGAGTATGAACATCCCAATACCTGGCCCAGCATTCGGTAAGCTCATAAGGCGAAAATGGGATGTCTTCAGGACGCTGGCTAAAGTTCTTTAAAAAATCACTTTTAGGGATTATCTCGTTCATTTGTTCAAAATGATCCAGGCGTTTCCATTCCTCACTGATCAGATTGGCTATATAGCCAGAGGCAAGAAATTGCCAGAAATGAATGGATTCATGATAGAGCACACGGCAGAGAACATCTCCCCACTTTGCATTATTGGGGTTTTCATAGAATGCGTCTAACCCTTTTTCCTGCAAAATATCCGGCAATGGTGCTGAAATATTAATGGCTCCATTCAGGTACTCAAAATTATTGCTCATTGAGCTTAGATCCCCCCTTATTGACCCAATGCCAGGTTTAGTATGGACATCATGGATTTCAATGCCTCATCATCGCCTTTATCATAGTCTACTTTGTGGGTTGTAGCCTGGCCGTCTTTATCAATGATTACAAGAAAACCCATTGGTATGCCGGCAATTCGTGATATGAGTGGTGGTACTTCCCTCAAGTCCATCATAACACCCTGCTCCTTCTCTTTAAACCAATGATCGATCATACGTTTTGCAAGGTAAAGGACAGTTGCACCAACAAGAGCTGTTACCGGCTCGACAAAACGAGCTTCTTCCAGAGGTTCCCCCGGCAGACTCGTAATAGGTTTGATATTTTCGATACTAAATTCGTCTATATCCCCGGAGACTTCCTGCTCTGTTTTTAGTTCCTCTCTTGTCATATCCAGACGAAAATTAATGACGTCACTCATTTTACTCCCTCCTCCCACGTTAGATAATGAGTTATGTAAAATTATATGGTCAGTAGTATATAGTGCTTTTCTTCATAACAGTCTCTGCATTTGGAAATTTGTGGATATAAATCGCATTGAACTATTTTGCTTCTACTTTTGTCTTTCTTTTTCCACATCTTGCACATTCATAACGTTGATCACGTACATTTGATGAAAAATTAGAAAAACTTCCAGCTTTTCTCCATTTATGAAGACCCAGTTTACATAAAATTGAGATTACAACCACCAAGTGAAATTAGTATTATTGAATATAAAAAATTTACATTTTTATATGTTTTGAGTTCACAGCATCATTTAAACAACAACTTCACCACAACCATAATCCCCAGAACAATCACAGCGAACACAACAAGAAGATACACAAAACTGAATGCCAGATGGAAAAAAGCTCCCATGAAATTAAGAATGGCTTTTACTAAGGCAAAAGCAGCTATAATAACTACAATTACCAGAATGATCTCTTTAGCATCCAATGACATGCACCTGTCACTTAATTAACACTTTTATTATTTTATGTTTTTGAGAACCTGGTTTGTGAAATAGTTTTAACTAATATTTTATCAGGTTGATACTGAAATGCTCATATTAAAAATTTCTAATAAGCAATCATAAATTTATGCAGGAGCCTGCATGGAAATATTCTATAAACTAAACATTTATAAATATGAACTGGATATGTATATTAGACATCATATAAAATCGGCGGTTGTTGTGTTTACTTATATATTGTTAATCTTTTGATTGTGATCTAATATATAGGGACTTAAAAATGAGACAATGGAGTCCATCAAGATGAATAAAACGGGCAATGTTGACACTCTTGATACAGAAAATAAACTCAAACAAAGACTGGACTATGAGCTTATAACAGTCAAATGCATGCGCATTTTACTTGAACAAAACAGTCTGGACAACATTTTACCCAGAATACTTGACACAATACATCAGGTTGTAGATGTTAGCAGATTGTATATTTTTGAAAATGAAAATGACCCTGATAATGGTCTCTGTATGTCTCAGGTATATGAAGTTGTCTCAGAAGGAATCGATGCACAAATTGACAACCCGGACCTTCAACATCTGCCCTATAGTGAAGGGAGTCCTACTCTATTATCCATATTAAGTACAAGAAACTACTTTGCGCATTTGGTAGAAGAACTGGATGAACCTGAAAGAACGATACTTGGCGAACAGGGGATTCTTTCAATACTGCTGATTCCCATTTTTGCAGGTCAGCAGTTCTGGGGCTTTATTGGATTTGATGATTGTGTTAAAGCACGTAGATGGGATGAAGAGGATATCAACCTCCTCACAATGATTGCTGATGGGATTGGAGAATGCATTTCCCATAGAAAAGCTGAAAATGAACTGAAGGAAAGTGAAGAAAGATATAAATCACTGACAGATGCACCCTTAGGTGGGCTTTTCCTGCATAGAGATGGCATTATAATTGACTGTAATTTAGGTCTTTCTAAAATGACAGGATATTCACTTGACGAACTGATAGGGATGGATGGACTGCTCCTCCTTTCCGAAAGGTGCAGAGATGAAGCAACAATTCATATGCGAACATGGCAGGAATTATCTTATGAATCCACAGGACTTAAAAAAGATGGAACTGAATATTCCATTTTCGTACAAGTAAGGAACGTACCGTATAAAGGACGAAATGTGAGGGCTGTTGAATATAGGGATATGACTGAGCTGAAAGAATCAGAAAATGCGCTCAATGAAAGTGAAGAAAAATACCGTTTCCTTGCTGATAATACTCTAGATAGCATCTGGATTTTGGAACTTGACTTGGTATTTTCATACATTAATTCGGCAGTAACTAGGATTATGGGATTTACTCCCGAGGAATGGATTGGGTCAAAACTCAGTGATCACTGTGACGAAGGTAATTTTAGGAAAATGATGGACCTCATGCAATTGGAAATGGGAAAACCTGATAAATCAGAAGGCATCATGTTTCAGGTAGAGCTACTCCATAAAAAAGGATATAGTGTTCCTGTCGAGATAATATGTAAAGTGATCACTGATGATAATGGAAAACCTCTGATTATACAGGGTACTACCAGAGATATTACTAGTAGAGTACGTTCTGAAAAAGCACTAAAAGAAGGTGAAGAAAAGCTCAGTGCAATGGTAGCTAACATTTCCGACGTTATTGCTATTGTTGATAAAAGCGGGGTTAACAGGTACAAAAGTCCAAATGTAGAAAAATGGTTTGGGTGGAAACCTGAGGAACTGGTTGGTAACTTTGCATGGGAACTGATGCACCCGGATGATATTGCAAAGACACAGGAAGCACTCTATGAGATATCTACTAAACCAAAAGCTACCACTAAAATAGAAGCAAGGTACCGTTGCAAAGATGGGAACTACAAATGGGCGGAATTTATAGGTATAAACCTTTTTGATGAGCCTTCAATAAATGGATTCCTTGTGAATTATCACGATATTTCTGAACGCAAACTGGCAGAAAAAACTATTCTTGACAGGGAAGAACAATATAGGGCGCTTTTTACAGAAGCACCGATTTCGATAATAATACATGACAGGGATAGCGGTGAGATCATTGATGCAAATCCTAAAACCTGTGAAATGTATGGTTTTTCTTCGCTTGAGCAGCTAAAAACAAATGAATTATGGTCACTCCCTCAATATTCCTATAAAGATGCACTGAGATGGATACATAAAGCTGCAGATGAAGGAACACAGGAATTTGAATGGTTCAACAGAAAGATGACCGGAGAGCCTTTTTGGCAGCATGTCCGATTGAGTCCTGTAATCATCAATGGTATTGAAAGAGTTATGGCGGCAATCATAGACATAACTGAGCGAAAAAAAGCTGAAGAAAGGATGACAGAAGAAACTATCAGGAAACGTGTCCTCTTTGAACAATCCAATGATGGAATTGTTGTTGTTAATGACAAAGGTGAGGTTGTTGAGGCTAACCAGAAATATGCTGATATTCTGGGCTATTCTATGGATGAGGTGCTCCAGTTACACATATGGGACTGGGACAATCAATGGACACCCGAAGAACTAATTGAAGTGATAAAGAATACTGATGAATCTGGTTGCATGTTCGAGACACTACACCGTCGTAAAGATGGAACTTTACTGGAAGTTGAAGTTAGTTCGAACGGAGCAATCATTGACGGCCAGAAACTTGTTTTTTGTGTATGCAGGGATATAACTGAACGTAAACGGGCAGAAATGGAATTACGAAGGAAAGAAATGCAACTGCGTACAGCTCAAAAAGTAGGACATATTGGAAGCTGGGAGTTCAATCTCAATTCTGGAATCGTTAATGCTTCAGAGGAAGCAAGAAACATATACGGAGTAGGAGTAGATGAGGAGCTTACAATAAAAAGAATACAAAAAATCCCATTGTCAAAATATCGTCCAATAATGGACAACGCAATGAATGCCCTTATTGAAAGAAAAGAAGCTTATAATATTCAATTTGAAATCCCCAGCTCAAAAGAAGGGGAGATTCGCTTCATTAGTGCTGCAGCAGAATACTTTGCAGAAAGAAATGTAGTTATTGGTACTATACAGGACATCACGGAGAGAAAAAGGACTGAAGCCAGGGTTGCAGAAGAAACTGCAAGAAGACGTATTCTTATAGAGCAGTCCAATGATGGAATAGTAGTTCTCAATGATAAAGGGGAAGTAATTGAAGCTAACCAGAAATATGCTGATATGTTGGGCTATTCTATGAATGAGTTCCTCCAATTACACGTGTGGGATTGGGACAATAGATATTCACATGAGGAAGTAATTGAATTATTAAAAAATACTGATGAATCCGGAGTTAGATTTGAAACAAGCCAACGTCGTAAGGATGGGAGCTTTATTGATGTTGAAGTCAGCTCAAATGGGACTATTTTTAACGGTCAGAATCTGATTTTTTGCGTGTGCAGGGATATTACTGAACGTAAACAGGCTGAATTAGCTCTTCTTCAAGCTAAAGCACTGGCTGAAGAGTCAAACCTAACAAAATCGGAATTCATTGCAAACATGAGTCATGAACTGCGTACGCCACTCAATTCGGTAATTGGATTCTCCCAGGTACTAACAGACAGAATGTTCGGAGAGCTGAATGAAAAACAAATGGGTTATGTCTGTAATATACTGAAAAGTGGGGAACATCTGCTGGAATTGATCAATGATATACTCGATATTTCAAAAATTGAATCAGGTAATATGGAATTTACACCCGAAACAATTTATTTACAGGAAGTGATCAATGAGATCACATCATTAATGGAGCCTCTGATCAAAGCGAAAAACATTGATTTTGAAGTTAATAAGGACTTTGAAGAGCTAGAAGTTGATGCTGATAAGCTTAAGCTTAAACAAATTCTATATAATCTTCTTAGCAATGCAGTTAAATTCACACCTGAAAATGGCAAAGTTTGGTTTAATTCTAAAATCCTGGACAAAGGTATTCAGATATCTGTATGCGATAACGGTATTGGTATTCCCTTGGACAAGCAGCAAGCTATATTTGATCCGTTCAAGCAGGTTAGTTCCTTTGCAAACCGCATTCACGGTGGAACAGGACTCGGACTTTCTATTGCGAAATATTACATAGAGATGCATTCAGGAGAAATCTATGTTGAAAGTGAAGTTGGAAAAGGAAGCACTTTTACTTTTACAATACCGATTGATTCAAGAATAAATTAATCTATTTTCCATCATAAATTTAATCAAAACTTGACCTTTATATAGACATTTCTATTCCTTACAATGCATCTACATCACATAACTTGGTGTATTCTGGCAAGGCAAATAATTCAACTCCTGTCAAAATATGCAATCCGGATGAAGTGCAATTCGAGATATGTATAGCATGGATGGCAGGAAAAGTCATTATGACTCTCTAAAAACAATATTCAGGGGATATTAAAAATAATTAATATGACATCTATTATATATTATGTGCAATAATTACACATTAACATAATATAATGCAGCACGGTTGATATTTTACTTATATATAAATAATAACTACTTTTTTTCAAAAAAGTAATCAAAGAGGATATATGAAAGATAATTCCAGATCTTTAAAGCGCATTCAGGAGAAAATAGAGACGGAATACTCGTGCCTATTCAATAACGATAAAGCTGTTATGCTAATTATTGATCCTGATAGCCTGGATATTATCTATGCTAATAATGCTGCTTCCTATTTTTATGGCTGTTCATCTGAAGATTTCAGACAAATGAAAATAACTCAAATCGATATGATGTCTGAACAAAAAATAAAAGTAGAGTTATCTAAAGCAGAGAAGGGGATTCAAAATCATTTCATCTCTAAACAAAAACTGCAAAATAATGAAATCCACGATGTTGATATTTGTTTAATTCCAATAACCACTGAAGAAAGAACTCTTCTTTGCTTAATGGTCAATGATATATCAAAGGTAAATGAATGTGAAGAAGTTCTTCTTGAAGATGAAGCTAATGATAGGGATTTAAGATATATCACAAGTAAAAACGATCAAATAATAAAGAATGCCATCAGTGGAGTAGTCCTCCATAAAATGATTTTTAATGATGATGGAAAACCAATAGACTGCATCTATTTGGAAGCAAATCCAGCTTTTGAGAAATATACTGGACTGAAAATAACCGATGTTATTGGCAAACTTATTACTGAAATTCATCCATATGTAAAAGAAACATCCTTAATTGAAACATACGGAAACGTTGTTCTCACTGGAATACCTGCAAGTTTTGAAACATTCAATCCACAGCAAAATAAACATTATTCTGTGAACGCATGTAAAATTGAAGATGATTGTTTTGCCGCTATTATTCAAGATATCACTGAACGTAAAGAAGCAGAAGCTGTTCTAAGGAATACTGTAGGACAGCTACGTACACTGGTGAATACTATTCCAGATTGCATATGGATTAAAGATGTCCATGGTACATTCCTCGGATGCAACCCTAAGTTCGAGCGATTAGTTGGTGCTAAGCAAGAAGATATTATTGGAAAGACAGATTATGATTTTGTTGCCAAAGAACTTGCAGATTTTTTCAGACAAAAAGATATCGAAACATTAGAAGCTGGCAAGCCTTTGGTGAATGAGGAATCAGTTACCTATGCTGATGACGGCCATGAAGAATATCTGGAAACTATTAAAAGTCCTATGTATGATTCAAATGGAAAACTTATAGGTGTGCTGGGGATTGGCAGAGATGTTTCCGAAAGAATGACGGCTGAAGAAAAAATTAAAGAAGAAGCTATTAGAAGACGTATATTCTTTGAACAATTAAATGATGGAATTGTTGTTATCGATCAGAATGGAAAGATCGTTGAGGCAAACCAGAAATATGCAGATATGCTTGGCTACCCCATGAATGAATTACTTCAACTTCATATATGGGATTGGGATGAATCATTTACCCGTGAGAAGTTATCCGAAGCAATCAGAACTACTGACCAGCATGGCTATTTTAAGACAAAGCACCGCCGTAAGGATGGTAGTTCATATGACGTTGAGGTAACCAGTACCAATGCTACGATATGTGGACAGAACCTGGCATATTGTATTTGCAGAGACATTACTGAAATAAATAGAACTGCAGAATCATTGAAACAAGCAAAGCAGCAATACAAACATGCATCCAAACTGTTGCAGGAAGTAATAGAAAGTCCAAAAGATGTTGTTATATTTGCTCTTGATAAAGATTACAGGTACATTACTTTTAATAAAAATCATCAGATGACAATGGAACATATCTGGGGTTCCAGGATCGAGATTGGTGTTAGCATGCTTGATTACATCAAAAATCCTGCAGATATGGAAAAGGCAAAAGCTAATTTTGATAGGGTACTTGCAGGGGAAGCTTTCACTGTTATTGAAGAATATGGTGATTCCTCACTCAACAGAAGATGGTATGAGAATGTGTATAGCCCGCTTGAGGATGATGATGGAAATGTTATTGGGCTTACATTGTTCTTAACAGACATAACTGAAAGCAAACTGGCTGAAATTGAATTGCTAAGGAAAGACATACAACTGCGTACTGCACAAAGTGTCGGAAATGTCGGAAGCTGGGAAATCGACTTAACTTCTCACATAGTCGATGCATCCGAAGAAGCAAGAAAAATCTATGGAATTGAAGATGATAAAGAATATACTAATGAATATATACGAAATTTAGCGTTACCCGAATACCATCAAATGCTATCTGATTCAATGATTGATCTGATTACAAAAGGCATCCGTTACGATGTTGAATTTAAGATTCGGCGAGTAAGTGATGGCGAAATTCGTGATATCCATTCCGCTGGAGAATATTTTGCTGACAGGAATGTGGTCATTGGTATGATTCAGGATATCACTGAACGTAAAAATGCAGAAATGACACTAAAAAATAGTGAGAAACAACTGCAAACGATTATAGATACTATTCCTGATCTTCTATGGGTCAAAGACATTAATGGTGTATTCATCACATGCAATCATAAATTAGAACAATTATTGAATGCAGATATAGCAGATATCATTGGAAAAACAGATTATGATTTTGTTGATAAGGAAGTTGCAGATCTGTTCAGGCAGAAGGATTTTGAAACTTTAGAAACAGGTAAGCTTACTATCAATGAAGAAATGGTCACCTATGCTGCTGATGGACATCAAGAATATCTGGAAACCATCAAAACTCCAATGTATGATTCCAGTGGAAAAGTCATGGGGATTCTGGGTATTGGTAGAGATATTTCTGAAAGAAAACAAGCAGAAAAGTCCATCTTAGAAGAACACAAACGTCTGGCTAATATCATCGAAGGTACGAATGTCGGGACATGGGAATGGAATATTCAGACGGGTATAACTTCATTTAATGAACGTTGGGCAGAGATAGTAGGTTATACACTCAACGAACTGCTTCCTCTTGATATCCATACATGGAATAAATTGGTTCACCCTGAAGATAAGAACGAAATGAATGTACTTCTTCAAAAACACTTTACGGGCGAACTGGAAATCTATGATCATGAAGTACGTATGAGGCATAAGAATGGAGAGTGGGTGTGGATACATGCTCGTGGTAAAGTAATAGAATGGGATGACGCGGGAAAACCCCTTCTCATGTATGGAACTCATGCTGATATCACTGAGAAAAAAAGGACTGAAGCCAGGTTTGCAGAAGAAACTAACAGAAGACGTATCCTTATAGAGCAGTCCAATGATGGAATAGTAGTTCTCAATGATAAAGGTGAGGTTATTGAAGCTAACCAGAAATATGCTGATATGCTGGGTTATTCTATGAGTGAGTTACTCCAATTGCACGTATGGGATTGGGACAATAGATATTCACCTAAGCGACTAATTGAATATATAAAAAACACTGATGAATCCGGGGTTATATTTGAAGTACTTCAACGTCGTAAGGATGGGAGCTTCGTTGATGTCGAAGTTAGCTCTAATGGCATAATCCTTAACGGTCAGAAACTGGTTTTTTGCGTGTGCAGAGACATAACCGAACGTAAACAGGCAGAACTGCTCCTTCTTCAAGCTAAAGCCCTGGCTGAGGAATCAAATCAGATCAAATCGGAATTTATTGCGAACATGAGCCATGAACTTCGCACACCACTTAATTCTGTTATTGGTTTTTCCCAGATATTGAATGAAAAAGTATTTGGTGATCTGAATGAAAAACAAATGCATTATATTTGTAATATACAGAGAAGTGGCAATCATTTGTTAGAACTTATCAATGACATCCTTGATATTTCAAAAATTGAATCTGGCAATATGGAATATGCACCTGAAATAACAGATATCAAAGAAATAATGGATGAGATTACAGTACTAACGGAACCTCTGGTTGCCGATAAGCATATTGTTCTTGAAACCAACAGTGAATTCGATAAGCTGGAAATAAATGTCGACAGAATGAAAATCAAACAGATCATGTTCAATCTTCTTAGCAACGCGATCAAATTTACACCTAAAAATGGGAAAGTGTGGTTTGATTCTAAAATAATCAACGGAAATATCCAGATATCTGTATCCGATAATGGTATTGGAATTCCTCTGGAAAAACAAAAAACTATTTTTGAACCTTTTAAGCAAGCCAGTTCATCTACAAGCCGTACTCACGGAGGAATAGGACTTGGGCTTGCTATTGTTAAATATTACGTGGAGATGCATTCAGGGCAGATACATGTTGAAAGTGAACCTGACAAGGGAAGTTCATTCACTTTTACAATACCGATTGATTCGGGAAGCTGTTAATTTCTATATGCAAGAACTCTGATTAATCCTCCCTCATCTAGGCGAATCAAAACACATCTGTAATGAGTTTTGAATAGTCGAAAATAAGAATGGAGCCTCAGGCGTACTATCAACCTCGTGTTAAAGCTGATCTCTATTGAGTTTTGTATTGTATCAGTTGCTTGTACTTATAGAAGTACAAAATGGGTTACAAAGAGGAATTCATTTTGAATCATTTATTGAGGGTGACTTGTCTAATTAGAATGGGAGAGTTTTGGAGCTAATTGGATTAACTCCTATAGATATCATTGTTTTATAAATTTTTATGTACAGTTATGCTTAGCACATATGGCACGTGCTACAATACGTCATTTCAATTATTATTTTTTACATAATTATATTTATATAGTATGTGTGACTTCATGCACAGTTGTGAATAACTTGCTAAAATTTAAATATTTATTCATAATGTCAGAAATATTTGCAAACTGATACGTATAGCAAATAATAGTTATTTACAAAAATTTGATTAATATTAGGCTAGGGATATACATGATGGAATACTTGCTAGGTAAAAAACATAAATTTGAAGATTCTCTTGATACTTCAAAAGATAATTCAACTGCCGTAAAAGAGATACTCGCACTTGTCGAGGCAGTAGTTGAGGGAAAACTTGATGCCCGTGCCAGAGTTGAATCATACGAAGGAACTGACAGGGAAATATTAGAAGGCGTTAATGAACTTCTTAACGCAGTGGTTGGGCCATTAATTGTTTCTGCAGAATACGTTGACAGGATCTCCAAAGGTGATATTCCTGAAAAAATTACTGATGAGTACAAAGGTGACTTCAATAATATCAAGAACAACCTCAATACCTGTATTGAAGCAATCAATAACCTCGTTGCCGATGCAAATATTCTGGCTCAGGCAGGAGTTAATGGTCAGCTTGGTACTCGTGCTGATGTTTCTAAACATCAGGGTGCATATCTTAAGATTGTTGAGGGGGTCGACAATTGCTTAGATGCAGTTGTAGGTCCTGTGAACGAAGCTGCAAGGGTAATTAATGCCTATGCTAAAGGCAACCTGAATGCGAGAGTAACGATACATACCAAGGGAGACTTCAGGCAACTAAGTGACACTCTTGATGAGTTAGGGGACGAGCTTCAGAGTGTAATCGACGATTTATCAGAAGTCCTCGATTCGATCTCGTCCAATGACCTGACAAGAAATGTAAAAGTTCATGGGGTCGGAGACTTCAGACAACTCACAGAAGGTGTGGAAGATTGCAGGTTGTCCCTGAATGATATGGTCACTCTTGTGAACAAGAACGCTGAAATGATTGCCTCCACTGCACAGGAAATGTCCGCATCCAGTGAGGAAATGACAGCTACCTCCGAACAAATAGCCAGCACTGTAAACGAGATATCAAAAGGCACACAGATGCAGTCCACCAAGACCGAAGAGGTTTCAAGGTCGATGATCGATATGACCCACTCTGTCCAGGAAGTGGCTGGTAATTCAGAGAAGGCTGCGCAAAATGCTGTAGAATCCAACAATCTCATACATGGCCTTGGTGAGATGTCCCGGGACCTCCTGTTAAAGATGGACAGCATCAAGTCTGCAGCGGGCGACTCTTCAAACGTCATCAAAGAGCTTGATGGCAAATCCAAGCAGATCGGGGAGATTGTCAGCCTCATTACAAACATCGCTGACCAGACCAATCTGCTTGCTCTTAATGCAGCCATTGAGGCTGCGAGGGCAGGTGAGCATGGACGCGGGTTTGCCGTAGTAGCTGACGAAGTGAGAAAACTGGCTGAGGATTCTGGTAATGCAGCCAAGGAGATAGCGCAGCTCATCCATGAGATGCAGGATGGAACCCATAATGCAGTTTCCTCTATGAAGATAGGTATGGAGGAAGTGGACATGGGGGCAGTTTCTCTCGAGAAGTCGGTTAGTGCGATCGAAGAAGTTGTGGAAGCAGGAGATATCATTGTTAAGATGGTACAGGAGATTGCTGCGGCTGCAGAAGAGCAGTCCGCATCAATTGAAGAGATCACGTCCTCCATTGAAGAGGTATCTGCCGTTGCGGAAGAATCCGCAGCAGGGACACAGGAGGCTTCCGCTTCTGTTCAGGAACAGTCCGCTTCCATGCATCAACTTTCAACATCAGCACAAGAACTTGCGGATGTAGCGGCTAATATGCAGTCCATAGTGTCGAAGTTCCGGTTAGATTCCGAAAGTGATGCTGCTGCCGGGAAATCAGGCCGTGCCGATAAAAGGGAGATGTCGGTATCTGTAAATATGAATGAAGGATCTCCAAACCATTCAAAGGTAAGATTTGTCTGATGCTGTGAGGTATTCTTATGACAAAATCTGTTTTGAATAAAGACGGCAGCTCTTCTATAGAGCTGCTCCAGTTGGTCATATGCCAGCTTTACAATGAAGAGTTCGGCATTGAGATATCTAAGGTCAAAGAAATCATTCGTATACCTGACATCACTAAAATTCCCCATGCACCGGTTTATGTGAAAGGCATCATAAACCTGCGCAGCAGCATAATCCCCATAATCGACCTTTCGGCAAAGTTCGGCCTTGCTCATGAAAAAATGAGTACTGATTCGCGTATAGTAGTTGTAGAAATAGGGGAGCTGGTTGCAGGAATGATTGTTGACGCAGTTAGCGAGGTATTGAGGATATCAAGTGAGAACATTGAATCCGCACCTGAAGTTATAGTTTCCCAGATCACCGGGAGATATATCCAAGGCGTAGGTAAGATCGATGAGCGTTTACTCATATTGCTTGATATCGATAAGATATTCACCGATGAGCAAAAAGTGCAAATCGGCCGGTTGGAAAATGCAGGATATGTTCCTGCATAATTTTATTTCAGAGGATAAATATCGGGATTTTAATTATAATGCATTGGTGGTGATCTGCTGTCTGAAAATAAAATTTATGCAGAAGACTCGGATGATAGAGGGGAACATTTAGACCATATCTTGGAATTATGGGGTGTGGTGGTTTGGTCTGTAACATATCCTGATCTTAAGATACTTCATGTCAGCCCTTCATTTGAGGATATATTCGACCTGGATTCGCGAGAGCTTGTAAACAAAAATGGTCTTTGGTACCAATATGTCCACCCTGATGACGTAAATATTGTACAGGCTGCGGCAAAAAAAAGAGAACTGGAAGGGGAAGCATCAGCAGAGTATCGCATTTTAAGACCCGACGGGAGCATTCGCCGGATACGTGAACACTCGGAGATTACCTGTGATGAAAATAATGTTCCTTTAAGAGTGAGGGGTATCGTTACTGATGTCACCGAACCAAAAAAAATAGGAAAAAATCTGTGCGAATCTGGAAAATGTTTTAACGCCATTCTCGAAAATATTCAGCTTGTGGGCCTGATATTGGATACGAAAGGAAACATTGTTTTTTGTAATGATTTTTTACTCGGCCTGACCGGATGGAAAAAAGAAGAGGTTCTGAATAAAGATTGGTTTGAACTTTTCCTGCCTGCGGAGATTGTTCATGAGATAAAAAATATCTTCTTCAAGATAGTTGAAACTGAAGATATCCCATCATACAATGAGAACGCGATTGTCACAAAAGACGGAAACAGAAAAATTATTGCCTGGAATAATGCCGTCTTTAAGGATGAAAATGGCCGAATATCAGGTGTTGCCAGTGTGGGAGAGGATATAACCGATCAAAGGATAGCTGAGGAGAAACTTCGCCAAAGTGAGGAACTATACAGGACTACTATCGAGACTTCCATGGACGGCTATAGCCATCTGGATATGAATGGCAGGTATCTTGAGGTGAACGAGACGTACTGCAGCCTCCTCGGTTATACACGTAAGGAACTGCTTGGCATGAGGCTAAATGATGTAGAAGTAAACGAGTCCCCTGAACAGACAGCAACCCGCCTCCTTAAAATAAAGGAGAACGGAATGGACCGTTTCGAGACCAAACTTCGCACAAAAGAAGGCAGGATACTGGATGTTGAGGTCAGTTCGACATACTCTGAAAAAGCAGGTCCGGGATTTTTTGTTTTCATAAGGGATATCACCAAACGTAAGCAGGCAGAAGAGAAACTTAAGCAAAGAGAGGAGCGTCTGGAAAGTCTTGTCGACATACTGCGACGAAAATTCAATACGGTTCGCGAATTCCTGGATACCGCACTTGCCGAATCCATCAAGCTTACCGGAAGCAAAATTGGCTATATCTATTATTATGACGAGGAAAAAAAGGAATTCAGCCTGAACTCATGGTCCGGGGGTGTCATGGAGGAATGTGCCATCACCGATTCGCATACCATTTGCAAGCTTGAGAAAGCTGGGTTCTGGGGAGAAGCGGTCCGCCAGCGTAAACCAGTTATCCTTAATGACTTCAATGTCCATCACCCATTGAGAAAAGGGTTCCCTGAAGGACATGTCGAACTTGGCAGGTACATGACCATCCCCGTATTCAGGAACGATAAGATAGTTGCCGTTGTCGGGGTGGCCAACAAAGAATCGGAGTATAGTGAAGATGATATACTTCAGATAACCCTGCTGATGGATGTCGTGTTGGAAGTTGTCGATCGTAAGCGTTTAAAGAACATTATTGAAGGCACGAATGCCGGAACATGGGAATGGAATGTGCAAACCGGTGAGGCTGTATTTAATGACCGGTGGGCACAGATAACAGGGTACACACTTGAAGAGCTAGCTCCGGTAAATTACCAGACTTGGGCAGACCTCATCCATCCACAAGATAAGAAAAAGACAGAAAAGGCCTTGGAAAGGCACTTTGCAGGGGAATTGGAATACTATGAATGCGAGTTGCGCTTGCGGCACAAGAAAGGAGGATGGGTATGGGTACTGGATCATGGAAAGGTTGTTCAGTGGAGCAGGGATGGAAAACCACTCCTGATGGCGGGAGCTTTCACTGATATTACCGAGCGCAGGCAGGCGGAAGAGAAACTGGCTGAAGAGACGAAACGGCGAAAAATCTTTTTTGAGCAGTCCAACGATGGAATAGTTGTTGTTACCTGGAATGGTGAGGTACTTGAAGCAAACCGCAAATTTGCGGATATGCTTGGTTATTCCTTGGAGGAAGTCCTGCAACTACACGTTTGGGATTGGGCCACCCAATGGACACAGGAAGAAACGCAGAAAAAGTATGTCGATCATCGTCATAAAAGTTCCTATCGTTTTGAGACGTCTCACCGTCGCAAAGATGGTAGTTTTTTTGATGTTGAAATCAGTGTAAACGTATCTGTTGTTAACGGGCAGAAAATGCATTTTTGTGTGTGCAGGGATATTACCGAGCGAAAGCAAGCCGAGGAAGAAATGAAAAGATACAAACAAATCGTTTCTTCGACTCCTGATCTTATCTCCCTTATAGATACAAATTATAGGTACAGTATTGTCAATGACACCTATGGGCGGGTCTCTGGAAAAGAGGAGGAGGAACTGGTTGGGCATGCGGCAGCAGAATTCTGGGGGGATGATCTGTTTAATAACCAAATCAGGGATCTGTATGACAGGTGCTTAAAAGGTGAAACCGTAAAGTACCAGAAGTGGTTTGATTTCCCAAAAACAGGCAAATGTTTTGCTGATATCACTTATTTCCCTTATATCAATAAAAAAGGTGAGGTAGACGGTATAGTTATAAATGGAAGGGATATTACAGAAATTAAGATGGCCGGGGAAGCACTTAGGGAAAGTGAGGAAAAGCTGTCCCTTGCGATGGAAGCTTCAGAGTTCGGTTTCTGGGATCTTGACTTGAAAAGCGGCAGATTATATGCGAATCTCACTGCATACGCAATGATAGGATACGAACCCGAAGATTTGCCTGAAAATCTTGAAGATTTGTTATTATCTATAGTTCATCCAGACGACAAGAAGCTTGTTTTCAAAGCCATTGAAAGCAACAGAAATACCCTTGATAAAATGATCAGCATCGATTTCAGAGTGAAACACAAATCCAGAGAATGGATATGGGTTTCTGCCAAGGGGAAATACTTTATTAACACTTATAGTGGCAAACCACATCACTTTATAGGGACACTGGTCAACATCAGTCCTAGAGTGAAAGCAGAAAAAGCTCTTTTGTATGCTAAACTTGCTGCAGACAACTCCAACCGCATGATGGATGAAATGTTAAACAACATTACCCATGAACTCAGGACACCCCTGGCGTCGGTGATAGGTTTTTCGGATGTGCTGCTCGAAGATACTGAAAAACTCAGCGAACCCCAGAAGAGGTACCTGTGCAACATTAACGAGAGTGGACATAGGCTTCATAATATAGTCAACAAATTACTCGACTTTGTAAATGTAGAACGTGGAAGTCTGGATTCACTCGACATTCGGCGTGTTAATATACAGGAGTTATTCCCGGAAATCCATAATATCCTTTCTGCAAAAGCGGAAAAGAAAAAAATTACAATCAATACTATTATAGACCGAGATTTCGGTGTTGTTGCTGTGGATCGCCAGAAACTCAAAGAAATCCTGTATAACCTTATAGAGAATGCCATTAAGTTCACAGACAGCGGAGGTTCGGTAAAGATAGAGGTAAAAGGTAGCAACGATGCTCTTCTGGTCTCGGTATATGACACGGGCATAGGTATAGTAAAAGAAAGGTTTGAGGAAATCTTTGAACCATTTGTTCAGATAGACGGATCGAGCACCAGAAGGTATGAAGGTACCGGCCTTGGCCTGGCTCTGGTTAAGAAACTGGTAGAGATGCACGGTGGTCATATACATGTTGAAAGTGAAGTGAGGAAAGGTAGTAATTTCACTTTTACAATACCGATTGATTCGGGAAACTGTTAATTTCGATATGCAATAACTCTAATAAACCCTTCATCATCCAGGTGAATCAAAACATATCTGTAATGAGTTTTGAATAGTTGAAAATAAGTATGGAGCCTCAGGCGTGATTTGAACACGCGACCTAGTGATTACAAATCACTCGCTCTGCCGGGCTGAGCCACTGAGGCATTTGATGACGCATTCCACATCTATTTATGGAAAGCAATCCCTTACATATCATAATAGCAGATAAGTTTTATGGTAGCGGACTACCCGGAGATATCCTATGTGGCGTGAAATTTCAAGGATTGGAAAAAAACTTGTGGAGAACGGACTGGTAGAATCCCACTTTGGTAATATCAGTGTGAGGATTGGCAACCGGATGCTCATCACACGCAGCGGTTGCGCTCTGGATGAGATAACAGAGAGCAATGTAGTAGAGGTTCGCATCGACGGTTCATCACCTCTTGACATGATCGCCTCATCCGAGACAATAGTTCACCGTGCCATCTATAGTAAAACTCCTGCCCTTGCCATTGTTCATGCACATTGCCCGTTTGCTGTGACACTCTCCTTACTGGCAGAAGCTGACAGTATCACGCCTGCCGACAGCGAGGGGCAATACTTCCTGGGAGAAGTTCCAATTGTAAAAGGCGGCATCGGATCAGATGAACTTGCAGATAATCTTGCCTCAGCCCTTGCGAATAACAAAACCGCTATTATTTACAGTCATGGCACATTTGCCATAGGAAAAGTACTGGATGAAGCCTATGTACTCACCACACAGGTTGAGCATTCATGCAAGATCAAATACTGGTATGACCTTGCCAAAAACACCAGAACATGAAACTTTACCTGATAATTAGCATGATAATCAGCCTGAAAATATCCTGAAATGCTATAATTTCCAGAAAACGTTAAATCATAAAAATGCTCATTTGGTACAATATCCATGACATTCAATGCTCTAAGACCTGCAGCATCAAAAATACTGGAGCCAATGGCCGTTACGATTGCAAAGATGGGTGTTTCCCCAAATACGATCTCACTGATATCACTCCTGTTTGCGGCACTTTCAGGCATACTATACTACCGGTCAGCCTTTGATCCTCTTCTTGTGCTCGTAGCGGGTTTATTGGTCGCATTTAACTCCTTTTTAGATGCAATGGACGGTCTTGTGGCGCGTCATCTCAATGTATCAAGTGCAAGAGGCGATTTCCTTGACCATGTAATAGACCGCTATTCAGATGTATTTATCATCTGCGGTATCTTCTTCGGAGGCTATGTGGAATGGCAAATAGGTGTCATAACCATTGTCGGTGTCCTCCTTACAAGTTACCTTGGTACACAGGCACAGGCACTGAATCTCGGGCGCTATTACGGCGGTATCATAGGCAGGGCGGATAGGTTAGTCCTTATTATGTTGTCTTCAGTTATCTACTACTTCTATCAGGCTGAAGTCCTTGGATTCTCATCCCTTGGCTGGATGATTCTTATAATCGGAGTTGGAAGCCACATTACAGCTTTCCAGCGCATAGCTCACATCTGGAAACAATTGGAATAATTTCCGCTATACCAATATAACAGTAGACTCTCGGAACCAAGGGGCTAATTTAATTATCTCAAGACCAATTAAGGTTCATGTCATCTGAGATGGGTCTCGACTACGAGTATCTGGAACACACTGCTGATGTAAGGTTTCGGGCTTACGGGAAAAGCCTTGAGCAGGCATTTGAGAATGCAGCCCTTGCCATGCTTAACGTAATGGTGGAAACCTCTTCTGTTAACAACAGCCTGTCAGTAACTGTTGAACTGACATCCTTTGACCTTGACAGCCTGCTCTTTGACTGGCTTTCCGAGATACTTTTCGTATTTGAAGTAGATGAAATGGTGTTTGGTCGGGTGGAAGTCAACAAAATAACCGTTGGCGATGAAGAATGCTCCCTTAAAGCCACTCTCTATGGAGAAACCATTGATCTTTCCGTTCATGTTTTTGATACCGAAGTAAAGGCTGCCACTTATAACGACATGAGGATCGAGAAATCAGATGATGGCTGGATGATCCAGGCAACAGTGGATACGTGAATTTTCAGTTTACCTATTTCCAGCCATTGGGTCAATCAATTTCTTATTATCAATATATTCATACTATTAGAGCACATAATCTCCATTATAGATGCTTGAAGGAAGAAAGACAAGAGGAAATAACATGTCAGATGAAAATGAAACATCAATTTTAGATATTCTCACCAAAGTAAATGATAATATATGGGAGGTGCCCGACAATTACAAACCAGGGATGAATGTTCCGGGAAGGATTTTCGTATCAACCCCTCTCCTTGAAATTCTGGAACCTGAAACCATCGATCAGGTTGCAAACGTGGCATCTCTGCCGGGAATCCAGAAATACTCCATGGCAATGCCGGATGCACATTTAGGTTATGGCTTCTCCATTGGTGGAGTTGCAGCTTTCGATAAGGATGAAGGTGTGATAAGCCCGGGTGGTGTAGGTTTTGACATCAACTGCGGAGTCCGTTTTATACGTTCCAATCTCATGGAGGATGATGTTCGTCCAAGGCTACCTGAACTTCTTGATGCACTGTTCGAGGCTATTCCTTCCGGTGTAGGTTCCAAGAGTCGCATGAGGCTTAACGATGAGGAACTGGATGATGTATTCGTCCACGGAGTGAACTGGGCTGTAAAGAATGGCTATGGTATGCAAGGAGATCTCAGTCATTGCGAGAGCAATGGGATGATGCCAGGTGCTGATCCTTCAAAGGTTAGTGTGAAAGCCCGTAAAAGAGGTCGTCCACAGATAGGAACTCTTGGAAGCGGAAATCATTTCCTAGAAGTGCAGTATGTGGATAAGGTCTATGACGAGGAAGCTGCAAAGGCTTTTGGTCTTAGGGAAGGACAGATCACTTTTATGATCCACTGCGGTTCACGTGGTGCAGGTCACCAGATATGTACTGACCATCTTCAGAAGCTCACACAGGCTTCCAGGAAATACAAGATTCCTTTGCCTGACAAACAACTGGCATGTGCTCCTGCAAGTTCAGAGGAAGCCCAGGATTATTTCAAAGCAATGATATGTGCTGCAAATTATGCATGGGTAAACCGCCAGATGATAATGCACTGGGCACGTGAGGTTTTTGATGAGTTCTTCAAGTCTCAGCACGGTGACCTGGGACTTGATCTTGTGTATGATGTTGCTCACAATGTTGCAAAGCTTGAGAAACACATGATCGATGGCGAGGAAAAAGAAGTCTATGTCCACAGGAAAGGTGCCACACGAGCATTCCCTGCAGGTCATCCTGAAGTTCCGGAAGCTTACAAGGATATAGGTCAACCGGTCATTATACCTGGAAGTATGGGTACAGCATCCTATGTGCTAAAAGGCTGTCCTGCTGCAATGGAACTGACCTTCGGCAGTGCCTGTCATGGTGCCGGAAGGGTTATGAGCCGAAGCAGGGCTAAGAAAGAACTGCGTGGTGAAGATATCCAGAATGAGCTGAAGTCAGAGGGAATCATTGTAAGAGCAACCCAGCCATCACTCATAGCCGAGGAAGCACCAGAGGTCTACAAATCCAGCAGTGATGTCGTGGATGTCGTACACAACCTTGGTATTGCTACAAAAGTTGCACGTGTACTTCCAATGGGAGTTGTCAAAGGTTAAACTGACCTTTGGCTTAATTTTTCTTTTTTAGTTTTCTCAGAATAACTTCTAATTTTAAAATTATCTTTAGTACACAGATACACAGAGTTTACACTAGTTAGCTAAATAACATAAAAGAAGTCTTGCTCTTCAATTGAGCAACGAGGAAACGGAGACATGTTTGAGGGGATGAATGGTTTTGCTTGGTTACAGTTACTATACCTTGAATACAGTTACAAGCAGTAGTTTCCGTTTCCTCTACTTATAATTGGTCATTATTATATATAAATCTGTTTGACATTATTTATATAGCAAACAAGGTTCACTTCCTTAAAGAAGATATAATCTGATATCAATTTAACCGCTATCATTTTAAAACTTATACTTTATTTAGCAACTATGAGCAATGCAGATAAAAATCTCATTAGAGTCAGGACAATGGCCGATATCCAGTTCGGAAAGGGTTGTGGAGATATTCTTTTCCCTGATGGTGTCACATTCCTGCTTTCCAGGACAAAACGTGTAAGACAGGTTCAGTTCAACGGAAAGCACATGGCAACAGTTCGTGCAAAGGATGGAATGCTCACTCTCAGTATAGATGGAGCTGCTGCTCTTCATCAGGGTCTTGAAAAGCCTGCATCAAGAGTTGTAATTTGTGATGATGCAGTTCCATTTGTATCAAAAGGAAAGACTGCTTTTGCAAAACACGTAGTTGCGGTTGACCCGGAACTAAGAGCAGGAGACGAGGTTATCATAGTTGATGGAAAAGACGAAATACTTGCAACAGGGCAACTATTATTGTCACCTGCAGAAGCACTTCGCATGGACAGAGGTCCTGCAGTTGATGTAAGGCGGGGGATAGCACAATCTTAGAATAACTATTTATAAATCTATCTCTATTAAATAGATGAAAATAAAGTCATAGTAGTGCCTTTGATACAGTATATCCGAGACCGGAGAGTGAAAGCATAGAAGAGGAGATATTTAAGACATTTGTAATTCCAGACAATACCAGGATGGAAGAGCATACAATAGTCATAGATGGGGATGTTATTGCAGGCAATCACTCTGAAATAAAGTACGGTATCATTGCAAATTCAGCAATATTTGGTGAAAGGGTCAGCCTCACAGGGGATCTGGTTACTACCGGGGATGCAAGAATCGATATCTGGTCAGAAATTGGCGGGAATGTCAAAACAGATCAGAATGCCTATATCGGAGAATTCGTAACCATCGACGGAAAACTGGTGGTAAAAGGCGATCTCGATATTGGTAACGATGTAAAGATCAACGGTGGTTTTGAAGCCAAGGGCTGGATTGTTGTAAGAAATCCTGTACCGGTCATAGTTTATCTTTTCCTTTATATCAGCGAGCTTCTAAGGCTTGGAAAGGACGAGGAAGTTGAAAAGGCATTAGAGGATCTGTTTGAGGATGATGAAGAGTCCATTGGGCTTAATTCCATGATCATTCCAAACGGTTCCAAGATATCCATGGACTCCATAAAGGTTCCTTCAAACGCGATTATCGGAAGCAAGTGCAGACTTGTAGGGAATATACGTGCAACTTCCCTTGATATGGCAAATGAGACTACACTTTATGGAAGCATACGTACCATTCAGGATGTAAAACTCGGAACAGATAATGTGATTCACGGAAATATAATTTCCAGAGGCAATGTTTACGTTGCTGCAGGAACACATATTCTGGGAGAGATTAACTCGCAGTCAATAAAGATACATGAAAGTGCCCGCGTAGATGGCGTGATGCGTGCACCGGGTGGTATAATCTTTGAGCGTGAGGAAGATGATGCTTTGAGTGACAACGAACTGATGCAACTGGATGTCTGATTGATTCAAGATAGGGTTACCAAAAAAATATGAGGGGATGGCTATGAGTCTAAGTTCAACGTTCCATTTTCTGGATCTTGCAATACGTCTTTGTATAGTGATTCTGGCGCTATTGACATCTTATCTCCTGGTGAAGATAGATCCCGATGTCATACGCTCGCGAATTTATGTATCATTTAACAATCTGAAAAAGTATTTTGTCTTTCTGACAGTAGGGTTTGTACTGTATCTTTTAGAGATACTCGTAACGATAAATTCAGTGCCGGGAAGCACACAGTATGATAACGTTAAAGGTTTCATGCTGCTTATTTTCCAGATATCAATGCTCGTTTTCCTTTATCATCTATATGTGGCGATAAAGGTACCTGACAGACGCATTCTTTGAGAAGTGACATTAGGCTGGCTGTTAGCTGGCTATGTTCACATTTATTTTTCTATTTGTTTTTTCTTGTGACGATAGTCAGATTTAAAAACGGTTCTAATAATTATAGTGAAAAGGTGTTAATTTGCAACAGGATTATACTTCATCATCATCTGAGTCTAAATCCATATTCGAGAAGGACTCAAAATATGTAATGCAGACATACGGCCGCCAGCCAATTGTTCTTGAAAGTGGGAAAGGTTCTCTGGTCTACGATATCGAAGGCAGGGAATATGTGGACTGTGTTGCCGGAATTGCAGTGAACAATATTGGCCATTGCCACCCACGTCTTACAGAAGCACTACAAGAGCAGGCTGAGAAACTTATTCATGTTTCCAACCTATACTACACGCAGCCACAGGCAGAGCTTGCCGAGCAACTTGTCAATGTGACTGGTATGGATCGTGTGTTCTTCTGTAACTCAGGCACAGAAGCAGTGGAATCCGCAATGAAACTTGCAAGGGCAACAACCAAAAAGACAGATTTCATTGCAGTGGAACACTCTTTCCACGGACGTACAATGGGTGCGCTGAGTCTTACATACAAGGATATGTACCGTGCACCATTCAAGCCTCTTGTTCAGGAAGAAAAGTTTGTATCTTTCAATGATGCGCAGGCAATAGCCGATGCCATCACACCAAACACAGCGGCTGTTATAGTTGAACCAATACAGGGAGAAGGTGGCATAAATGTTCCTTCACAGGACTATCTGAAAGAGGTTCGCAAGATATGTGATGAGAATGAAGTTCTCCTTATCTTTGATGAGGTCCAGACTGGTTTTGGAAGGACAGGAGCCTGGTTCTGCAAAGAACACTTTGGTGTTGAACCTGATATCATGACAATGGCCAAGGCTATAGGAGGCGGTTTCCCAATGGGTGCTATAGCTGCCCGTGAAGGTATCTCCTTCAACCGGGGTGAACACGCAGCAACATTTGGAGGAGGTCCACTTGCATGTGCTGCAGCACTTGCTTCAATTGATGTGATCCGTGAAGAGAATCTCGTCCAGCGCTCAAAGGAAATGGGTGAGTACTTCCGCAGTGAACTAAGTAAGATTTCCGCCGATGGATTTGTTGAAGTTCGTGGTAAGGGTCTTATGATCGGTGTCCAGTTCGATCGCAAGTGCGCTGACCTTGTGGATTATGGACGTAAGAATGGTGTTCTTCTGAACTGCACCTCCGAAACAGTACTGCGTATCGCTCCTCCGTTGGTGATCACTAAAGAGCAGATTGACAGGGTGGTGGGCGTACTTGAGCAGGCCTGAGCTAATCAAGGACGTTGTAAATTCCATTGCAGAATATGTTCCGGGAAAGTCCATTGAAGAGATTGCAAAGAAATATGGCATCGACCCAAAGTTAATCATAAAACTGGGTTCCAATGAGAATGTTCTTGGTCCGTCACCAAAAGCAGTTGAAGCTCTCATATCGTATGCATCAAAAGTGAATATATATCCTTCAGCCGATGCTTCCGAGCTTGTGGAAGCTATTTCTGAGTACACAGGTCTTCCGGTAGAGAATATATGCGCTTCCGGTCCAGGCATGGATGGTTTACTTGATAACATGATGCGTGTGCTCATTGAACCTGGTGATGAGGTTGTAATTCCAACTCCCACATTCTCCTATTATGAGATTGCAGCAAGGGCAAATGGAGCAACTGCTATTCATGTAGCTCCCGGTGAAGGGCTAAACTTCAATATGGCTGCCATAAAAGAAGCAATTACCGACAGGACAAAGGTTGTATTCCTCTGTTCTCCTAACAACCCGACAGGTATGCTCACTTCAGAAGAGTATGTCCGTTCTCTTCTTGAGTCTACAAAGGGACTTGTGTTCGTGGACGAGGCATATGTTGAGTTTGCAGACAGTAATCTCTCAAAACTGGTTCTTGAATACGATAACCTTGTAATTGGAAGGACTTTCTCAAAAGCATTCGGGCTTGCAGGTCTGAGAATTGGATATGGTTTGATGCCTGAGTGGCTCAAATCCCAGTATATGAAGATTGCAACTCCTTTCAATGTAAGTCTGCCTGCTGTAATGGCTGGAGTCGCAGCACTTTCAGATTCGGAATATCTGAAGAAAAGCATCTCAATGACTGTGGAAGGTCGCAAGTTCCTGGCTGAGAATATACCTTTCAAGGTTTATGATTCACAGGCAAATTTCATCCTTGTGGATGTTTCACCTCTGATTGCAAAAGATGTTTCAGAATCTCTTATGAAAAAGGGTATAATTGTCAGGGATTGCAGGTCATTCAAAAATGCCGGTGAATCACTGATACGTGTGACAGTGGGAACCAGGGAGCAGAATGAAAAAGTAGTATCAGCCTTTGAAGAAGCAAAGGCCGGTTCTAATTGAATCTAATTAGCAAAAATCAATATATCTTTTCTATTTTCATAAGCGGATAGTCAAGTTCGGTGTCAAATGCCAGACTGACATCCACTTTTGCACCTTTGAATACTGCTGTGATCTTGACATCCAGCATACGTCCTTCCAGTTCGCAATATCCGTATTTGCCGTTAAGTTTGGAGCGTATCATATCCCTGTTTATGGAAACACTGATCTTCTCAACGCAAGGCTGGACTGAAATACTTTCCTGTATTCCTTTTTCCAGACTCTCAACAGTTTCCAGATTTACCGGTGAGCCTGTGAACTGGTGATAGAGAGCACCGAGTTTTATACCTGCTTCAAAAAGTACGTTGTCCCTGTCAGTTATCACTTCGTTTTCCTGCATAGTGTACCTCTTTGTTCTTCTTGATAATTGGTGAGATTATGTAAATTGCCATAAGTCCTGAAAGCATTGATGCCATTACATGGGTATATTCGATATTTATAAAATATGAAATAATGGTTACAGCAAATATCATTGAAAGGAGAGCAAGTATGTTCTTATTCCTTGCTTTGAGGTATGTCACATTGCTGATCATGAGTAGTCCAAGTATGATAGCCAGTGCAGCCATGATATAAGAATCAAAGAATCCATTGTCCATGAGCAGATATGCTGATATGGATATTCCTCCTGCGGTTATTGGTAAACCGCTGAATGCGTTCATACCAAGGTGCATCGTGTTAAATCTGGCAAGTCTCAGAATGCCGCATATGAAATAGAATAACATTGCAAGGAGCAGAATGTACTGTGCCTTTGTTCCGGTGGCAGATGAGTATGTGATTATAACAGGTGCAGCACCAAAAGAAATGGCATCTGCAAGTGAGTCCAGATTACCTCCGATCTCGCTGGACGAGAACCTGCGGGCAAGTTGTCCGTCAGCGCCGTCAGCAACTGCAGCAATTAGTATGAGCAGTGGTGCTAGATAAGTAAAACCATCAAGGACAATAATAATGGCAATGACCCCACACAATGCATTCAGAATAGTGACTATATCAGGTAGTTTTAATGTATGGAGTATCTGGTTCACTTCCTTTATTTAATTCTGGCAATGACCGTTTCACCGGCAAATAAACGGTCCCCTTTCTTAACATGTATATCAAAGTTTTCAGGAATTGTGACATCGACCCTTGATCCAAAGCGTATCATTCCAAAACGCTGACCTTGTTTCATGTAATCTCCTTCCTGAACATAGGAGACAATTCTGCGTGTGACTGTTCCTGCTATCTGTATAACTTCAACCAGGCCATGTTCTGTTTCTATAAGGGTATGGCTTCTTTCGTTGCGATCAGAGTCTTTGCAGAATGCAGGGATATATCCACCTTTTTTATGTTCGATAGTGTGTATCTTTCCGGTAATTGGCAACCTGTTTACATGAACATTCTGGAAGTTCATGAAAATACAGATTTTCCTACCCCTGATGTCTACAACTCTGCCATCGGCAGGTGAGAGCATATGACTGTCATGTTCTTTTATTTCTCTTTCGGGGTCCCTGAAAAAGAATAAGAAGAAAATCGTTCCTGCTAGTGCAATTATTGCGATAGGTCCGGAATATGGGACTTTGTATAGCAGGTATGCAAAGAAGCTTACCACACTTACAGCGATGGATGTTAATATCCAGGGAAAAGAACCTTTTGCAAGCATTTATTGGTTTCCTACTACTTTATAGAATAGCTTCTGAAAAAATCCGGTAACCAAAAACCAGACTCCTTCGATCAGGTCTACCAGTTCCGGCAGTATGCGCATGACCAGATAAGCAATTACAAATAACGCAATTCCTGATCCTATCTTTGCTATGGTATTGTGAGCAATTTCAAAGCTTTCAGGACCAAACCACTGGTATCCATAGGCCATAATTACGAAAACATCCCTTATTATATTTAAAATGTATATGACTGGTACTGAAGTTATGAATGCTGCTGCCAACCTTTTGACTGGTGCATTTACTGATGCAATGAGGCCTATGAATAGTGCTATGCTCTCAATGGCAGTGCAGGCAAGGATAATCTCTACTGTGTATCCATTAAGTTGAATTTTGTTCCATGCTACAAGCTCTGCCGGGATATTCAGGTAATGGAGGGTAAGTAGCACAGTATCTGTGACCTGGGATATGATTCCTACATTGAGGATTTCCATTTGTGCAAATGGGAAATAGAATATACAACCAAGGGCAGTCGCACTTGTAGCCATTGTTGTGACGTCCGGTAAAGGTATTTTATTTTCCCTGTATTCTTTGAACATGGTGTATGCTATGATCAGGCAGACTATTCCAACGACTATTACCAGAGCTACGTTGAAGTAATCTTTAATTTCCATATAATGAATTGGCTGGTAGAACCAGTGTATGGAAAAGAATACCCATCCTGCCGCAGACACCATTCTGCGGCTTTTTTCAGTTTTAGGAATTATTGATCCAAGTAGCATTAAAGCCACTGCAATCCATAGAACATTTTCAATCATCTAAGCACACCTTTAATAGGTATGGCATCTATATATTTGATGTAGCCTATTAAGTTTTTGTTCCTTATGCCACCCAGTACGCCTAAACTGACAGTAGATGCCGTGATCATCTTAAATGGAAAAATAGTCCTGATTCAGCGAAAAAATCCTCCTTTTCAGGGAAAATTAGCACTTCCTGGAGGTTTTGTAGACATTGGTGAGACAACAGAAGAAGCTGTTGTGCGCGAGGTTCTTGAAGAAACAGGTCTTACCATAGAAATAGTTAAGTTACTTGGGGTATATTCTGAACCTTCGCGTGATCCCCGCGGGCACACAGTGAGTGTAGTGTACCTGACTTTGGGGAATGGTGTACCAAAAGCAGATTCTGATGCAAAGGCGGTGCATTTGCTCAGTCTTGAAGATATACCGCGAATGGCTTTTGACCATAACTTAATAATAGATAATGCGAGAAGTGATATTGATGGAATTTTGTCCCGAATGTAAAAGTATGATGTTTCCTTCAGGTGATACATTTAAGTGCAGAAAATGTGGTTATGTAAAGGGAAAACAAGGTACCGAGGAACTGGTGTCAAAAGAATCCAGGGAGAAAAGAGATGTCACTGTGCTTGAAGGGAATGTGGATCAGGGTCTTCCTACAACCACAGTGAGATGTGAGGAATGCGGTAACAACACTGCATACTGGTGGCTGCGCCAGCTTAGATCCGCTGATGAATCAGAGACACGTTTCTTCAAATGTACAAAATGTGGCTGTACCTGGCGTGAATACGACTAAGGATATCTGATACTTTTTCTTAGTTTTGGATATTTAAAAGAAAAGTTATATTAGTTATTAGATATAATGACCTAAAAATTTAATTTATTGGTGGCTAATCCATATGTTCAAGGCAACTATTGATGCAGATATTTTAAAGACTGCAATTGAAACTCTTTCGGTTCTTGTTGATGAAGCACGTTTCAGGATTTCTCCTGAGGGCATAGTTGTAAGGGCAGTTGACCCTGCAAATGTGGCCATGGTGAGTTTTGATCTTAATTCGAGTGCTTTTGATGAATTCAATGCTGATGACTCCGAGATAGGCATGGACCTGTCAAAGATCAATGATATTTTCAGTGTTGCAGGTAGGGATGAAAAAGTCGTCATGGAACTTGATGAGATGTCTCAGAAAATGTCACTACATCTTGGTGGCCTCTCATATACTCTTGCCCTGCTTGATCCATCAACTATCAGGGCAGAACCAAGGATTCCACAGCTAGAGTTGCCTGCTGAGGTTGTCCTTAATGGAAAAGACCTCCAGAGGGCTGTAAAAGCTGCCGAGAAGATCAGTGACCACATGTTGCTTGGTATTGATGAGGATGTCTTTTACATGGAAGCTGAAGGTGACACTGACCGTGTACGTCTTGACATGACTCGTGACAGTCTTATTGACCTGAAATCAGGTGAGGCACGCTCACTTTTCTCACTGGATTACCTGTCCGATATAGTCAAACCTGCTTCCCGTTCCAATGAAGTTACTGTTGAACTTGGAAAGGATTTCCCTGTGAAGATTGGTTTCGCCATTGCAAATGGTGCAGGTAAGGTTGGTTATCTTCTGGCTCCAAGGATCGAATCAGACTGATCTATGGATGAAAAAGACTTTGCACTATATCCTTACATTTCCGGGGCATCGGCACACGTAAAGAGCCTCGGGATGTCCCTTGACCGCTTGGTTACTTCCAGAGCCATGGAATCGGCACGAATTCGTGGTAAGGAACGTGTTATGCAGGCGATCGAAGGTGAGCTGTTCAAGCCTTCTCTTTCTGCATCAGATGAGCAGAAGATATTGCTGGAACTGCTTTCCTATCCTTTTTCAAGAATACTTGTTTCTAGCATTGATGATTCATTTCTGACCCGAAGGTATTGTCTTGCAGAGGCTGTTGCCTCATATAAACTTCTGAAGACTTCAGATCTTGATTTTCTGGAAGAGTTCGCGTCTGATTTTTCAGTTTACCCTGATAGAAGCGATACCGGTTTTAAACTACATTTCACCTCATATATCAGAATGGCGAGCTCCCTAAAAGCAATTGAGTGGAAGCTCGTTAACCGTAAGCTTCACCATGGAAATGTGAATGTTTCAAAAGAGGAATTCTCCCGTCTTTTACAGGAGCTGATCAAGGAACGTGTTGAACATAACCTGCCTATGCCTGTGAATGAGGAGCTTGTAGAGTCATGCGAGCCATATCTTGTAGAAATACAAGAATTACTTGAAGAAAGAAAGAGTACTTTCGGTGATTCTGAATTCGAATCAGTTGAAACCGATCTTTTCCCTCCATGTATCACACATGCTATAGCTAATACACAGGCAGGTGTGAACCTTGCTCATTCTATGAGGTTTGCCATGACTGCTTTCCTGATAACCATAGGCATGACTGTGGATGATATTATGAATCTTTTTACCGCATCACCTGATTTTGATATCGAAAAAGCCCGATATCAGATAGAGCATATTGCAGGTTCTTCAGGTACTCATTACAAACCACCTTCCTGTTCAACAATGCAGACCTATGGTAATTGCTATGCTCCTGATGAGATGTGTAAGAAAATAAGCCATCCACTTAATTATTACAGCCGCAAGGTCTGGTTCAGGAAAAGGGATGCTCAAAAGGCTGCGGGAAATACCGTTCCTGATAAGTCTCAGAAGAATGACAGTTGACTTGATTTTGTAAAAAAGAATATTTGGGACATTATGTGTCCCACTAAGTTATTTTTAAACAGAACTGAACTGAATCACTTTACAGTATTCAGCTATGTTTATATTCCCTGCATTTCTCAACAAAACTCTTCACAGGGAACGATGCAGGATGTGCATGAGTATAACTTGCAAGTGCATTATGCTCGGTAAGTCCGTCCTTGCCATCGAGAATTCCTTTTCCTCTTTTCATGTCATATGCGAGCTTTGCATCGTTATCGCAGTACGTTGCGGAATAATGGAACTCATGTCCTCTTATAGGTCCTTTGATGAAGTTTCCGTTTGCGACTCCTTCGGTGTAGCCCAGTGCCTGGAGTTTCTTTGTCTGGACAGTTTCTGCAGGCAATACATTTGCCATCTTGTAGACTGTCCCTTCAATTTCATAGGATGATGACATATATTGCAAACCGCCGCATTCCCCGTACATTGGCATGCCTTCTGCTGCAAGGTCTTTGAGAGCTTTTGTTGTCTTGGATTTCTCAAGCTCGGAAATGTAAAGCTCAGGGTAGCCTCCTCCAAAGTAGAATCCGTCCACATCCGGAATTTCTCCTTTTATAGGACTGAAAAACTCAACTTCTGCTCCTGCATTTTTGAAAGCCTCGAACATGTCCTGGTAGTAGAAACAAAATGCACTGTCATATGCAATACCGATTTTCAGGTCTGCTTCCAGTTCCTCTTCCTTTTCAGGCGCTTCATAATCCTGTGTTGTTTTTGAGAGTTCGATTATAGCATCAAGGTCTATGTTCTCTTCAATGAATGCAGCCAGGCTTTCCGTATCGAAATCAAGTTCATTTGCCATGTATAATCCGAGATGTCTTGAAGGCACAGTTACGTCCTTATTACGTGGCAGTGTTCCGACAACGGGGATGTCAGGTATTGAATCTATGATCATCTGTGCATGTTTTGGGCTTCCGACTTTATTCAGGATCACGCCGGCAATCTTTACGTCCGGGTCAAACTGGGAAAATCCCTTGACAATAGCTGCGGCACTTCTTGACATTCCATGCACATTTACAATTAATATTACAGGAATCTTAAGTGACTTGGCAACATGAGCGGAACTTGCAATCTCTGTAGCATCCATACCGTCAAAGAGTCCCATGACACCTTCCACGATGTTAATGTCAGTGTTCTCAGAATGCTTTGAAAAAGTGTTCCTTACACCATCCACCTGCATCATATAAGTATCAAGATTTCTCGATGGCTTGCCGCAGATAGCTGTATGATATGTTGGATCTATGTAATCAGGTCCTACTTTGAAAGGTTGAACTATCATCTCTCTTCGTTTAAGGGCAGCCATGATGCCCATGGAAACTGTCGTTTTTCCAACGCCACTGTTGGTACCTGCAAGCAACACCGCATTTGTCATGGTGTTTATTGTGTATAGTTCGGATATATGTATTATTCCCTCAGGTGAGGATTCAAAACGATTAAATAAATGACGTATATCTAAGTACTATGTCTTCTCCGGAAACAACAGAACTTCTTACTGACTCTTACGGACGCACAGTCCGAAGTTTGAGAATGTCTGTAACCGACCGCTGTAATCTTAATTGCATATATTGCCACAATGAAGGCCATATAGGGCACAGTAAAGAAATGTCAGTGGATACTATTGTTAATATCGTTGAAGTTGCATCTGGTTTTGGAATTAACAGATTGAAGATATCCGGTGGTGAACCACTTCTTAGAAAAGACCTTGAGGAAGCACTTGTTCGCCTTCCAGAATTAAGGGATGTTTCCATGACCACGAATGCTGTTTTGCTAAAGGACAGGGCATCTTCTCTGAAGGATGCCGGTCTTGACAGGGTCAATATAAGTCTTGATAGTCTTGACCCGGATAAGTATCACACTATCACTAAGTGTGGAAAGGGTATTTTTGACAGGGTGCTTGATGGAATACATGAAGCTGTTGACGTTGGCCTTACTCCTGTAAAACTCAACATGGTTCTCCTCAAAGATTTTAATGATGATGAGGTCAAAGATATGCTGGAATTTACGCGTGGATATGGCGGGGACGTTATCCTGCAGTTGATCGAACTCATGGATTTCAGGGATCTTCCGCAGTACCGGATAGATGCCAATGAAGTAGAACGCTCATTATTGTCAGTCTCTTCTGATGTACATGTGCGTGAACTACATAAAAGGAAAAAATATATTATCAATGGTGCAGAAGTCGAATTTGTCAGACCGGTCGACAATACTGAATTCTGTGCAAACTGTAATCGTTTAAGAGTAACAGCAGACGGAAAACTAAAACCTTGCCTTCTGGTAAGTGATAATATGGTTGATGCCTCAGGGGCCAGTGTGGAAGAATTGCCTGATCTTTTCAGGCTGGCTGTCAGCAGGCGTGTACCGTTCTGCAAAAGTTGAAGGAGTAGTAAAAATGGAAGTCGTACTTACAGTAGATGGGAAGGATGTCGAGATAAATCATTTCGTGCAGTCCATACTTGGCAGCACGGTTATTGGAGCCATCACAACACTTCATGGCGTTGAAGATGACTGCAAAGAAGTCGTTATCAAAGTAAAACCGTAGTTCCTGATATTGCATCGGGAACCATTTTGTCGATTTTTAAGTATCTGTGATTTTAATTCTTATTACAATTGTTTACAGCAGGTGCTCTATTTCTGAGAAATCAATAGGTGATGTTGCGTCAAGTGATATGGGTGTCACAGAGACATTTCCATTGTTCATAATGGCATGAACATCGGTTCCTTCTTCTTCATCAACTATCAGTTCACCTGCAATCCAGTAATATGGTCTTCCTCTGGGGTCATGTCTTTCTTCAACATCGGTCTTGAAGAATTTCCTGGCAAGATGTGTGATCTCTATATCGGGTTCTTTTTCTACGTGATGTGGGATGTTCACATTAAGCAGGTCCACATTTTCAGGCAGGCCATGTTCAAGTACTTTCTTTGCGATTCGGTTGACAACTTTTATAGCGACATCATAGTCATGCTGAAAATTCCTGTTATCATCAAATTTGTCTCCTTCTTCCATGACCTGAATGGACGCTGCAATGGCAGGAACTCCATAACTTGCTCCTTCCAGTGCCGCACCAATTGTGCCGGATGTTGTGATGGTATCAGTGCTGATATTTTCGCCGATATTGAATCCTGAGAGGATAAGATCAGGCATTTGTTTCATGACTGCGAAAATTCCCAGTATTACGGAGTCTGTAGGTGTGCCTGCTACTGCATTAACGTCAATTCCATTGATTGTTGTTTGTGTAATCCTGAGCGGCTCAAAAATGGATATTGACCTTCCAACACCACTTTGCTGTGTCATGGGGGCGGATACTGTCACATCCCCCAGATCTGAAACACTTTTCCAGGCAGCATGTATCCCTGTGGAATAAACACCATCATCATTGGTAACAAGTATCTTTTTTGACATGTCTGTATCAATTGCCAGACAATGCCTTAAAACTAATGCCTTATACAGTTTAATTATGATTATCGGGATTTCTGATCAAAAATAATTCGATGAGAATATATTCTCAGGGGAATGAAATATTAAAAAAGGTATAATTGGAGGTGATTTTGAATTATATGAATTCACACGTTTGCGTAAATTCTATCTTTTCTTTGTGATGTAGCAGGGAATCCTTCCTGTTCGGACATGTCTGCAAGCGCTTTGACTTCTTCCAGGACTTCAATTTTATCGCTCATCTCATCAAGTGTGAAGATCATTTCTTCAATGGCCTTGTTCTCATCAGTACTCAGGCAGGGACTATCCTTTACGATTTCCAGTAGTATTGAAGCGTCGTCGATTACTTGGGCCAGAATTGTCCGGTCCATATAAGATTTTGCTTCTTCAGAATCACTGCCAGACAGGGTTGAGTTGAATTCATTGAGTTGTTCCTCAAACAATCCCACATCGTAGTGTGCGCTTCTGAAGATTTTTTTAACATAATCTTCTCTATAGACCTGTTTTGAGTTTTTCAATACTTTCAGAAGTTTTTTATAGTCCATGGTTTTCATCCTGGGGCTGGGTGCAGGTACCTTTCCCTCATCCCGTGCAAATTTCGTCACGTAAGGTCCTGCTACTTATAATCTCGAAGTTGATTTACTGGATTGTTGCTTCATTCCCAAGATTATGTCTTATTGTTTCAACAGGCATTACTCTGTTGAAGCTTGCATCTGAGAACTGTCCGCCATTCACATCATATTCCCGTTCGATATCAATTCCATAATCGCCGTCCATCTCTTCGATTATAGGATCGCACAGGTATACTTGCAGGCTGCCACTTGCATCCATGAATACGGATGGTCTGACACCTGTATTATTATATTCTTCCACTAACCCTCTGAATACTAATGACATGTAGCGCATTGATTCCATCGGTCATCACCAGTAATTCATTTTCATGGTCATGCACTTAAACATAATGTGCGGATTTTTCATGTTATGTGCAAAGTATTTCGCATTCATGTTCACAATATGGGGGAAATCATGTTCGTGATTTGTCGATAAAAAGCAACAATATAAATTATTGGTCATGTATATTTATAATACTCTTTATATATTGCATTGTGTGGCACACAGGTAAAGAATCTCTGATAAGAAACGTTTTTAATCATTGGTGCGATAGTTGGAAGAATAAATCTGACTATTATTAGAATTAGACTAAAACAATCATCCAGTTGGAATATTTATGCTTGAAGACGAATATCAGCTTGATTATTTTTTAGAGAATGGATTCGTTCGCAAACAGTGCTCTAAATGTGGAAAACATTTCTGGACCCGTGATCTTGAAAGGGTCACGTGTGGAGATGCGCCATGCGATCCATACTCATTTATCGGTAATCCCGTATTTAAGAAAAAGTTCGACCTTGCGGAAATGCGTGAGTATTACTTGAACTTCTTTGAAGAGAAAGGCCACACAAGGCTTGAAAGATATCCTGTTATCGCAAGGTGGAGAGATGATATCTATCTGACAATTGCTTCCATTGCGGATTTCCAGCCATTTGTTACTTCCGGGCAGGTACCACCACCAGCAAATCCTTTGACCATTTCACAGCCATGCATCCGTCTTTCTGACCTTGATGCGGTTGGTAGAAGTGGCCGCCATCTGACCACATTTGAAATGATGGCTCACCACGCCTTCAATAAAAAAGGCGAAGAAATATACTGGAAAGACCACACAGTAGAATTATGTGATGAACTTTTCAATTCCCTTGGTGTTGATCCACTGGCAGTGACCTACAAAGAGGAACCATGGGCTGGCGGTGGAAATGCCGGTCCTTGTGTAGAGGCACTTATCGGCGGTCTTGAGGTTGCGACCCTTGTGTTCATGGATCTCAAGCAGTCAAAAGACGGTGATATCTCCATAAAAGGCGATAACTACCGCAAGATGGACAACTACATTGTGGACACTGGTTACGGTCTTGAAAGGTTTGTATGGGCATCCAAAGGTTCTCCTACAATATATGACGCAGTTTTCCCAGAAATTGTCAACGAACTCATGGATCTGGCTGGTGTTAGCCATGAACTTGATAACTCAGAATATGCTAATATCCTTGCTCAGAATGCCCGTCTTGCAGGTCTTATGGACATTAGCGAAAAGGCCAATCTCTTTGAGCTGAGAAAACAGGTCGCTTCCAGCATCGGCACAACCGTGGAGAAACTTTCATCCATCATGGAACCAGTTGAGACTGTATACGCTATCACTGACCACACACGTTGTCTGACATTCATGCTTGCCGATGGTATCATTCCTTCCAATGTTAAGGCCGGATACCTTGCAAGGCTTGTACTGCGCAGGACACTCAGGATGATGAAGGACATGGGCATTACAGTTCCATTGTCTGATATTGTAAGGATGCATATCAATAACCTGCCGGAATATCCTGAGTTTGGGGAGAAGTTTGATGTTATACAGGACATCCTTGAACACGAGGAGCGCAAGTTCGGTGAAACCCTTGAACGTGGAAAGCGCATGATCAAGAAGTCTGCCAAACACTACAAGGAATCCGGGCAGAGCATGCCTCTTGAAAGTATTATCGAGATGTATGACAGTCACGGAATTCCACCTGAGATCTCAAAAGAAGCAGCATCTGAGGTTGGTGTGGCTGTAGATCTTCCTGACAATTTCTATTCACTTGTTGCCGAAGGACACAGCAAGGCTGAAGCAAAAGAGGAAAAAGTCTTCCCATACGCAGAAAGAGTTGCCAAGCTTCCAAAGACCAAGAAACTGTTCTATGATGAGCCTACAAGAATGAACTTTGAGGCAGTCATACTTGACGTATTTGATAATCATATAGTACTTGACAGCACATTATTCTATCCGGAAGGTGGTGGGCAGCCTGCAGACTATGGTACAATGGTCATTGAGGATGTATTGCACAATGTCATTGACGTTCAGGGTGTAGATGGTGTTGTCGTTCACATTATCGAAGAATCTGAAGATGAGTTCCATATTAAGAAGGGTGACATGGTACAGGGACATGTGGACGAAGAACGCCGTATGGCTCATGCATGTCACCACACTGCAACTCATATTGTCAATGATGCCGCACGTAAGGTACTTGGTGGTCATGTATGGCAGGCCGGTGCCCAGAAATCCGTGGACCGCGCACGTCTTGACATTTCACACTACAAACGCATCTCTCTGGAAGAGCTCAACCAGATCGAGTTGATAGCCAACCGTACTGTCATGGAGAACCAGCGTGTTATTGCAGAATGGATGGACAGGATCGATGCTGAGAAGAAATATGGTTTTGGACTGTATCAGGGAGGCGTTCCTCCTGGAAGCACTATTCGTGTTCTGAAAGTTGCTGATGACATCGAGGCATGTGCAGGTACTCACTGTACCAGCACAGGACTTGTTGGTCCTATCAAGATGCTTAAGACTGAGCGTGTTCAGGATGGTGTTGAGCGTATTGAGTATGCAGCAGGTCTTGCAGCTGTCAGGGCAACACAGGAAATGGAATCATATCTTAGCCAGGCAGCAGATGCACTTCGTGTCAGGCCAGAACATCTTCCATCCACAATTGACCGTTTCTTCAATGAATGGAAGGAATTCAAGAAAGAGAATCAGAGACTCAAGGATGACCTTGCGCACGTTCATGTGCTCCAGATGGCCAACGAGGCTGTCAATATCGCAGATATGCGCCTTGTGGCAAAATGCATACCTAACGCAGACATCGATGAGCTTGTCAAGATTGCCGGTGAACTGACAACCAGTGAAGACATGGTTGTACTTCTGGCAAGTGATGCAGGCGGTGTTAAAATAGTCGGTGCTGCAGGTGAAGACGCACTTAAGGCCGGAGCAGATGCCGGAAAGATTGTCCGGGCTATGTCACAGGTAGTTGGCGGTGGCGGCGGCGGAAAGCCTGCCATGGCCCGCGGTGGTGGTGTTGATGCCAGTAAGATCGATGAAGCACTTGCTGCAGGACAGAGCCTTCTTGGAGATCAATTAAATAATTAGATATGTATATATATCTATAGATTGTAACACACCAGTATGATACCTGGTGAGGTTAAAGAGTTCTTTTCATCCCAGTATGGAAAGTCCCTTCTTGTAAAGGGGCAGCCTGGTACTGGGAAAACCACTTTTGTCTTTGGAATACTTGATGAGATATGCCCCGAAGGCAATTGTGTTTATATTTCACCGCGCATTGATAAAGCCTCAGATTATGGAAATTATCCCTGGATCGAAGGCGATTTTAATAATAATGAAGATTTTCTGCGTATGCTGGCATCCCGCATAAAAGTCATATGGGAATCCAGTGACACTAAACCAATTATTGTTGTAGATTCAATTGATTCCCTGAGCATTGCGACAACACGTTCCTCTGATTGGGAAAGTAACAAATTTGAGCTTGAACGTTTGCTATTCGATTTTTCACGCAAGGTCAATGCCGATCTTATAATGATCACAGAGCAGTCCGATATCACATCCCTTGATTATCTTGTGGATGGTGTGGTGTTCCTTGAGATATCAGAGATTTCCGGACGCGACATAAGAAAAATAAACCTGCTCAAGATACGCGGTGTTGAGCTTGCACAATCAAGATATCCGTTTACTCTTGATGGTGGCCATTTCAGGAGCTTTGAACCGTTCACTGTTTCATATCCTGAACAAACACAGGTTCCACGTCCTCTTTCTGATCCGGAGGAAAGCAAGATCTCTACCGGTATGCATGATTTTGACGAGATACTTGCCGGAGGGTATCAAAAAGGAAGTTTCAATCTTTTTGAGATCACAAGTGGTGTAGGCGACTCTTTCTACAGTTTATTGTTACCGACATTCATAAATCACCTCAAACTTGGTCGCGGTCTTCTCAGCATGCCCACAGAAGGTACCAGTGTTGAGACCGAAAAGCGTATGATCTCTCCATTTACAGGAGATAATCACTTCCAAGGTCAGTTTGTGGGATTTGAGATAAGAGACATTAAAGGTAGAATTCCTGCATACATTGAACCTTTCTCAGGTAATGTCTACAAAGACATGGATATTTTCCACAAGGCCAAGAATGAAATTCTGCGCCAATGCGGTTCACCTGTTTTAGATTATATTGGTCTTGACAGTATGGAATACAATTACGGATGGGAAAACATTGGTTCTATAATAGGGCAGATGGCATCTATTACAAAAACAACCGATAATGTTGTTCTTGCTGTCACAAAATATGGCCAGAGAATTACCGAGTCTGTAGCGCACATGGCCACAACTCACTGGAAGTTTGAAAATGTTGACAAGACCCTTGTTATGTATGGTGTGGTACCAAAAACCGGTGTTTTTGCTGTTCAGATGGAGTTTGTGTCAGGTTACCCGCAGGTTAACCTCATTCCTATGAAATGAGTAATTTACATGCTGTAAGCATTTTCTTCCCAAACATTAATAAGAAAATAATACTAATAATATTTACTAAACAAAATTAAAAGGTACTTGGCAATGAATCCTCAAACGCAGGAAATCCTTTCAACCCTCAGAACAGAGCTGTCCCGGAAAAACACATTATTCCTTGCTCCTGTGGATAGTTTTATTGAGAGGCTTGTCTATTTTTTTGTATCGGACATACTGAAAGAAGAATCTGAAAGAGCCGTGGTGTGGCTATGCCTTAACTCTTCCAGGGATAAAATATTGTCAAGATTTGAGGATTTTGGATTTGACATCACTTATGGTGGAAAAATGTTTTTCATTGATATTGATGCACCAGGTAAGGAGCACCATGATGATACATTCTACTGCAGCTCAGTTGCAGATTATACAAAGATGGCATCCCATATCTCGAATATCTTTCAGGATCATCAAAACTCAGTGCTAATTATAGACAATATGAATGTGCTTGCAAGTGACACAATGCAAGTAGTGGAGAATTTTGTCCAGTTCATAGAAAAGAAAGTAGCAGAGAACGATGGTAGTATCGTTTCCATGCTTTCAAGGAACATTCTGCCCTCTGAGACTGAGGTTCTTATCACTTCATTCTTTGATGTTGTTATTGATACCACCAATGTAGGTGAGATCCATGCTGAAATTGGTATGAAGGATTTTGATTACAGGTACTCGGTGGAAGAAGGGTCTATTGAATTAGAGCCTATGCAAAAGAAGATCAAGCGTGAACGCCTGAAGATTCTTATTGTTGATGATGAACCCGACATTCCAGAGCTTCTCAAGCTATCTCTTATAAGTGAACCCTATGATTTCCTCGTGGCTCATAATGGTCAGGATGCTATCGATCTCACACTTAAAGAGCTTCCAGATCTTATTCTTCTTGATATCATGATGCCTGATATGGATGGCTATGAAGTGGTAGAGAATCTTAAAAAGAGCAAGGCTGCAAGCGATATTCCTGTAATTATGATCTCAGCTAAAACAGCTATTGAGGATAAGGTCAAAGGTATGGAACTTGGAATTGATGACTACATTTCCAAACCATTTGACAAAAGAGAGGTCAAAGCAAGAATTAAAATGGTAATGCGTCGTCTTGGTTGGGTTGACGAGGAATAATTATATATTCTTTTAACTAATCTTCTATTATATATTTATAATCAAAACGTCTTAGGAGATGTATCATTAATGTGTCCCAAAATCATGGTTGTGGATGATGAACCCGATACCATAGATCTCATAAAGTTGATCCTGGAATCCGAGGATATAGAAGTCGTCGGAGCAAATAGTGGATTTGAATGTCTTGAATCAATTGAAGAGGAACGGCCGGATGCAATTTTACTTGATATCATGATGCCTGATATGAATGGTTGGGAAACTTTCCATAAGATCAAAGAAAAAGAGCCAGTTCTTCCAGTTGCCATGCTTACGGTAAAAAGTCAGGAATTTGATAAAATGCTTGGTCTGCATGTACTCAAGGCAGATGACTACATCACAAAGCCTTTCAGCAGAAAAGAACTGATCAAGAGAACAAAAGAATTGCTGGAAATGAAACTTCAGTGATCCAGCACTTCATATAATATTGTTTTTCCCTCTTTTACAAAAAGGTGTGCCTTTCTTTCGCCATCTAATCCGTTTTCCAGTTCATTGCGCACATCCCAGTACTTTTCAGGCTCAATAGCTGCCCGGACAATAACTTTTCCAAATGAGTTCTTCTTAAGGTAAGAATTGATCTGTGAAAAGTCAGTGCCAGTAACAAGCAGCTTCTTATATCTATTCTTAAAAAGGCTGTTCTTAATCTCATTTTTTGAACTGAGAAGTGTTCTTTTCTCATCAATCTCAAAGATGGCAATATCATCTGATTCTTTTTTAAGCTCTGCCACAAGCTGTTCAAGCAGGCCTGCTTTGGTTACGCATTCTTCAGGCTCATAGGCGTAAAGGGACGTTTCCGTAACTTTGATGGCAGGTTCAACAGTATCTGTTTTTCTGATGATATTGCTTCCGGGAAGTGCAACAGCAGAAATATCTGCTTTTTTCAAATCTCCAAAATAAAGGTTAAGGCGGTTAAGCTTTCCTTCCAGGGACATGTATTCTCTTTCACAGTCAAAAGGTATTTTTTCAGGAGACAACTGTGGAGGCGCTTCAAATGTGAAATTCGATGAAATCTCTGCATAAGCTTTCATTACTTCGGGGATGGAAGGACTGAGATTATCTATACTTCTCTCCTTTTCAGTAGGTGGTCTTGCAGGATCTGAAAAAACAACGTCCAGATGAGGTAACTTTCCAATAACTTCAGGGGATAATGCATCTCCTACAATAAATTCGATGTTATCAACACCCATTATCCTGGCATTCTTTTTTGCAAATGCTATCTTCTTCGGGTCAATTTCAATAGCATAGACGAAATCACAGTATTTGGCAAAAAAGAGGGCCTGACCGCCAATACCACAACTGATATCTGCGATTGTTTTACATTGCAATCTTTTAGCCCTGTATTCCGCTACAGGTTCGGGAGTTGCAAATCTTATACCATCCTTGTCGGATATCATTTCTGTTTTGAATTGCTTCTTACGTGCCATGGACTTCTCCTACAAGTCGGGTAAACAATTTAAACTCATCTGATTTCACAGTAAGTTCGACGCATGTTTTATTCATAATTTATATATATTATTAAGGGTATATTGTTTGACGTATAGATATATCTCTCACAAATTAAATAAAACCAGTGGAACTATGGCCGGATTTAGTGATAAAATCAAAAAAGTAACCTCTGTTCTTTCCAAAAAGAAGAAGAGTAAAGGGGGCGATTCTCCGTTTGGTAGCGAAGCTCCTCCTTTCATGCAGGGCGTACCTGATCTTGGTTCAGTTCCGGATCTGGCTTCCGGCATGCCACCTGCGCCAGGTTCACCCGGCTTTCCTCCAGGTGCACCTGCCGATTCTGCATTTCCTCTTGGTATGGCTCCTCCGGGAGCAGCTCCTGGTGGTCCACCGGGAATGCCCCCACAAGCCGCTCCTCAAGCTGCTTCTGTAGATAATGAGATGTTGGAGGAGAATCGCAAAAAAATCAAAGATGTTGAGTCTAAAGTATCAAAAGCAGATGCCACTCTCAACATGGTGCAGAGGGACAATGAGGAAATTAGAAAAACGGTTGATAAGATCGACCAGAGTGTCCTTGAATTATTATCCCTGTATGAGATCGTATCCAATCAGGTCAATCCTTTTGTAGGGGATGGTGCTGGTTCCAGGGATACCATCGAGAGATTTGAAAAAACAGAGACCCGCCTTACTGAAATGGGCGACATGATTGTTCTTTTGAAAAACGAGTTTGATGCTACTGCTCAGAAACTAAGTATGCCAACAGGTATCTCTGAAGAAGCCGCTTCCAGAATGCAGGATTTTGAATCCAAAATGGATGCATTTGCAGATGCCATGGTAATGATGCATGAAAGTATTGAGCAACTAAACTCAAAAACAGATGAATTATTCACACGTACCGATTCACTTAATCAGAATTTAGTGGACATTGCAGAAACTACATCCGCCATAACCACCAGACTCGATGATCTTGAGAGTCGTCCAGTTGCTACAGGTAGCTCTAATTCTGTTCCTTCAAAAGGTGATGAAAAATCAAAGGCTGCAATAAGTGATCAGGAAGATGAAGAATCAGAAGATGCTGAATTGGAAGACGGAAGCACTTCGCTTGCAAAGAAATCCTCATTACCACTTGTAAGGCTGGAATTCATCAAAGCCGATCCTACCAGTGTAGTTGTCCTGCTTAACTGGATAGAGTTCCTGATGGAAAGGGTTGGAAGGAATAACCTGATGGATGCTCTTGATTATTATGTTGACATTGGCTGGATAAGTGAGGATGTAATGTCAGAGATCATGGCATATGCTCGTGGAATTGATTATTATGTGGAAAAGCCTACATGGCGGCTTTTGCCAGAGGATCACACAAAATCCCTGCTATTTATTGAAAGACTCTCCGGACGCAAGATAGACAGAAACATGCTTAGTTCCATTGACAGGGAAATGTCAAAGGTAAAGCACGGTCTGGAGGAATTGTATGGGATTTGAGCTTTCCGTTGTGGCAGTGATATTTTTCATCACTGCTCTTGTAATTGGCTCATTTTCATATTCCATGCTTAACACTTCAAATGAGATTGTAAGCGATGCTTCTGAAGATCAATATCAAATGCAGAATTCAAAGCTAAAAACAAATCTTGAAGTACAAAGCGCTGTTCCCGAGAACCACTCCGGGACCTATAATCTAACAGTGACACTTTCAAACACGGGCAGTGAAACCATTCGTTTTGATGAGCTCAATGTTCTCGTTGATGGTAATCTGGAATCTTATGGATATAGTGAAATTGCAGCTACCTGGACACCTGCAGAGACACGAAGTATGACAGTCACTGACCTTTCCGGTACAGGATCTCATCGTGTAAAAGTTGTAACTCGCAATGGTGTTTCTGCTTACAGTTCTTATACCGTCTGAACTGAATAACAATCTTATATACTATTAATTATATATTACTTCTCTAATTCTATTTGCATCGGGCTGGCAAAAAACATGAAAAGCATGCTAAGAACAGAAAAAAAGACCTTACTGGAGGATACAGGTGCAGAAACAGCAGTAACGCACATGATTTTCTTCATAGCCGCAATGGTTCTGGCTATCAGCGTAGTTGTTCTTGTCTCCGGCAATGTCCAGTCCATGGTTGCTTCTTCCAGTGCAAGCAGTAAGATAGTGTCCGAACAGATGAGGACAGATATAACAATCGTAAATGATCCTGAGATAATTCCCTATGACAATGTTTCCGGCAAATACACATTTTACGCAAAGAACACCGGTAAGACCGAACTAGCTCCGGAATATGTTACCGTACTTGTGGATGGTATCCTTCTGGAACCGGCAAGTGTTGATGCGGCATTGACAGATGGTGATGTTGTATGGAGGCCCGGTGATATTCTCCAATTGAATGTAACCACTACCCCATCACCACTGGATGAAGGTGATCATAGAGTGCTTGTTGCAGCTGACAATGGTAAATCCGGTGCGATGAGTTTCAAAACGTAATAAGAGGCAAATAATGGCAAAGATCAATGAATTTGCAATCCCCCGGGATGATCTGAATGATAAATTGGGAGGAGGCTTTCCTGCCGGTTCACTGGTAGTGATTGAAGGTGGCAGTGGCGGAGGAAAAAGCACAATTTCCCAGCGTTTTTCATTCGGATTGAATGAAAACGATGTCAGTGTAACACTTGTCTCTACACAACTGACAACAAAGGGCTTTATCAACCAGATGTATTCAATGGACTATCCAATAGCTCCATTTCTTTTGAATGGTCTGTTATTGTACATTCCTGTAATCCCGCTGGTACAGGCGGCAAAATCCCGTTTTGATTTCATTGAAAGATTAATGGCTGCTGAAGAGCTTTTCGAGAAGAATGTGGTAATAATCGATACTCTTTCCTCGCTTATCAAATACAGTGCAAACACTGAGAAAACCCTTGACCTGATATCATTCTTTAAAAAATTGAATGGTATGGGAAAGGTCATTATTCTTACAATCGAACCAAATCAGCTAACAGAGGACATTGCTTCAATGTTCCGCTCTTCCTGTGATGTGTACATTACTCTCAAATCAAAGCCTCTTGGAAGTGAGGTTAAAAGGACTATTGTAGTGAACAAATTCACAGGTGCCAAGGGTCCTGTAGGACAGATGATCGGTTTCAGAATAGAGCCAAAGGTTGGTCTTGTAGTAGAGATCGCTTCAGTATCATAATCTTAAAGGTAGTGGTAATGTGGATGCAGAATTTCAGAAAGCAGTACAAAGGAACCCTCATCTGGGTGAGTATGTAAAGAAATTCATGCGTGAGACCGGCGAAGACGAGCCAACTTTCATGGTAAGTCTTTCAAAAGATATTGACCACTCAAAAGTTAATATTATTCTTCCGGTTGGTGATCCTGTATTCATACACCTTTATGGTGGTGATGAACAGGGAGAGATCAATTATTATGGTGTAGAACCTGAACTTACTGACCTGGAAAAAAAGAAGTATCAAACAGCTCTGGACATTATTCTTGAGAAATCTGCAACTGAACCTGTTCCAAATACAGAAACGGAGCTCAAAGACCTGATCACAAAGCTATTCAATGGATCTATAGACATAGGATCAGGTGGCAGTATTGATGAAGAAGAAGGAGGAGGCAAATTCGATATTCTCCAGAAGTTCATACCAGTACAGAAAAAAGTACCCATGACTCAAGGTGAATACAATAAAATCCTCTATCACCTTGAAAGGGACATTATCGGTTCAGGTCCAATTGAACCAATTATCAGAGACCCGTATCTTGAAGATATCAGCAGTATAGGTGTGGATAACGTATTTATTGTCCACAAGATTTTTGATACAATTAAAACTGACCTTACATTCGGGACAGAAGAAGGACTGGATAATTGGCTGCGTAGTATGAGTGAGCGTATCGGTCGTCCTGTAAGTGATGCAAGACCAATTGCTGATGGTGCTCTTCCTGATGGTTCACGTATCAATATTATTTACAGTATAGATGTCAGTAAGCGTGGTAGCAGTTTTACCATGCGTAAGTTCAGTGAAGTTCCTGTAAGTATTATCCAGCTTATCAACTGGGGTGCATTGAGCGCTGAAATGGCAGCGTATATGTGGATGTGCCTTGAGAATGGTATGAGTATCTTCTTCAGTGGTGAAACTGCAAGTGGAAAAACTACAATGCTAAATGCATGCCTTGCTTTTGTAAATCCAAAAGCCAAGATATTCTCTGCGGAAGATACCGCTGAGGTTCAGCCACCACAGCCCGTATGGCAGCAATTGATCACTCGTGAGGAAGGTCCGCCGGAATCCAGGGTAGATACGTTTGCCCTTCTAAAGGCCGCTCTGCGTTCAAGACCAAACTACATCATCGTAGGTGAGATTCGAGGAGCCGAAGGTAACGTAGCTTTCCAGGGTATGCAGACAGGTCACCCTGTACTTGCAACGTTCCACGCATCTGCGGTATCAAAGATGATCCAGCGTCTTACAGCAGACCCTATCAATGTACCTGTGACTTTCATTGACAACCTGAATATTGCAATGATCCTTTCGGCTGTTTATCGTAAAGGTAAGTTCCTCAGGCGTGCTCTTGCAATTGAGGAAATAGAAGGTTACTATGAGGAAATCGGTGGTGTGGCAACCAGGGCTGTATTCCAGTGGGAACCTGATAGTGACACTCACAAGTTCCGCGGTCTGAATAACAGCTACATCCTTGAGGACAAGATCGCCACAAAGCTTGGTTATGAGGATAAAAGGATGATATATCAGGATCTTTTCCTGAGAGCAAAGATACTGACTGAAATGAAGTCCCGTGGAATAGAAGATTATTATGATGTCCTTGAGATTATAGTGAACTTCTATAAGCATGGTGTTGACGGTCTTCCATTTATGATATAAGGTGATTTTGTGAGCTATGAGAAAGCATTCAAGAACCTTGGGATGGAACCCAAGGCATATCTCAAGAAGTTTGCTTTACCTATCGTAGCTTTTGGATTTTTATTCTCAATTCTTCTTCTTGCATTACTCCCTTCGATATTCGTTGGAACTGCCGCGTATATCCCTTATCTGATACCTGTTATCTGTATTGTTTTTGCCTTCTCTTATCCTCTATCTATTCTGGCTGCAAAAGCTTCCAGAATTGACAATAATATGCACTATTACATCACTCAGATGGGTTCCATTGCAACAGCAGAAACTCCGAGAATTGATATAGTACGTATAGTTTCGGAAAATGCGGATTATCAGGAGCTTGCAGACGAAACAAAGAAAATATACGACCTTGTGACTGTATGGCACTTAAGTCTTGCAGATGCATGTCGTTTCATCTCCAAAAGAACTCCTTCTATAATATTTGAGGATTTTCTGGACAGGTTTGCACATGCTCTCCAGTCTGGAGAAGATGTAAAGACCTTCCTTTTTGCAGAACAGAACGTTGTGATGAACGAGTATGAGTCCATGTATAATGGTGCTCTTTATGTTGTTGAGATCATCAAGGAACTCTTCGTATCTCTGGTTATGTCACTTATCTTCATGGCATCCTTTGCTGTAATCATGCCGGTGATTACCGGTATGAATGCGGAACTACTCATGGGTATTGTGGTTGTCATTTTCCTTGTAACCGATATTGTAATGGTGATGTTCACCAAGAGCAAGATCCCAAAAGACCCGGCATGGAGCCAGTCAAGTAATATGACAGAGAATAAATTGAAACTCTATCGTTCAATTCCGGTTTCAATTGCAGGATGCATTGTTGTTCTCATTGCTGTGTTACTCTATGGTAAAATAGAAACAAGCATTGCAGTTGCCATGGTGTTAACCCCTCTTGTCTACACAGGACATGTTTCAAGAAAGATTGAGAAGAGTATCAGGAGAAAAGACGAAAATTTCCCTGCATTCATTCGTTCTCTGGGAAGCTCAGCCGGAGCCAGGGGTGGTGTTATTGATGAGGCCCTGAAAGCTTTGAGAGCACATGACTTTGGACCTCTGACAACCGATGTGAATAATCTCTACAAGATGCTTGTTACAAGGATCAACAAGTTCAGTTCCTGGGAATACTTCGCTTCCAACACTGGTAGCAACCTTATCCAGCGTTTTTCAGGTATGTTTGTCCAGGCAACCAACCTTGGTGGTCAGCCTGAGGTCATAGGCGACATTATAGCTACTAATTTTCACAGGATAGTAACTCTCAGAAAAAAAAGGTCACAGTCTGCCGGAAGTCTTGTGGGTGTACTGTATGGCCTGACAGGTGGTATCGGTTTTACCATGTACATTTCCCTTGGTGTTGTGGGTCTCATGCAGGACATGTTCTCATCTGTGGAAATGCCGGCAGGTATGTCCATGGGCATGGTTCTCTACACCAATGTAGGAAACATAGACACACTCTCAAACATGGTCATGGCCATCATGGTGGGTCACTCACTGATGTCAGCTATCCTGATTAGAATTGTAGATGGTGGCCATATGCTCAGTGCTACAATTGATTTTGTGATCATGGTTTGGATATCCGGTGCAAGTGCTGTGGTAACTATGGCAGCAGTGTCATCACTACTGGGTATTGCCTGACACGGAAAATAACTGACACAAAAAAAAGTATGTGAAATAAGGCAAAAAACAGAGTCTTATTTTACCCTTGTTTTGATGTAATTTGCTAAGAACTCACCAACTTCAGATGTACTGCTTTTCCCTCCAAGGTCTGGAGTGCAGATTCCAAGATTCAGGGATGTATCGATAGCTTCTTCCAGGATGGCTGCCTCTGCCATGTCTCCATGCCATTCAAGAAGCATTTTAAGACTAAGGATTGCAGCAAGAGGGTTTGCAATGTTCCTGCCAGCAATATCAGGTGCGCTTCCATGTACCGGCTCAAAGAATGCATATTTCTCACCGATATTGGCACTTGGCAAAAGCCCAAGTCCGCCTACAAGTGCTCCGGACATATCGCTGAGAATATCCCCAAACAGATTTGTGGTGACAATCACATCATAATTCCACGGATTTTGTATCAGGTTGTAGGCAAAGGAGTCCACAAGTTCGTCATTGTGCATAACTCCTGCATCAGTTGCAGACTGGCGGCAAACATCAAGGAATAATTTGTCAGATTTCATGACATTGGATTTATGGACTATTGTCATTTTGTTAGTCCTGCTCCCTGCTAGTTTGCTTGCATAATCTGCAATTCTCTTTGACCCTTTTCTTGTTATCACTCTTTTTGTAGTGGAAACGTCTTCACCAATTTCCTCTATTCCGGAATAGAGTCCTTCTGTATTTTCTCTTACTATAATGTAATTGAAATCCGTCCTGTCATAAATTCCCTTTACAGAAGGAAGAGGACGTATTGGGCGGACATTTGCATACATGTCAAGTTCCTTGCGAATCGTCAGGAGGACACTTTTGTAATTAGGGTCAGAGGGTGTTGTTATTGCGCCAAAAAGAACGCAGTCACAATCTTTCAATGTGTCAATGTCCTCATCTGTAATAGCAGAACCTGTGCGTTCCCATTTTCCATAACCAAGTTCTAGAGGAATTTTCTCAACATCAAGCTCAAATGCATCAAGAACTCCAAGTGCTGCAGGAATTACTTCCTTTCCAACTCCATCACCTTCTACAACTGCAAGTTTCATCTCAATTCCCCGATCATCTTATATTCGTAATTATAAATTGTCCTTCTTACCTGAAAGCCTTAGCTCTTCAACGAGATTCCTGATTGCCATGGTTACATCAAATTCCGAGGCTCCCCAGTGTACAACTGCTCCTCTTATGCCGGCAATTGTAACAATTCCAGAATTCTCAGCACGGCAGCATCTTGTAATGAATACTTTGCTGGGTTTGAATATATCTGATTTGAAGGGACAGATGTTAACAAACGAATACTCAATTCCCGGAAATCTGGACTCAAAAAGACTCTTTGAGATCTCACAGCCTACCAGCAATGCTCCATCTTCCTCGATAACATCACAATCCAGACATTTTCCCTTAAGTCCGGAAGAAGAACAAGGGAACACCGTATTCTCTCCTTCAAATTGTCTCAGATCGGTAAGGTTTTCTGAGAACCGTATGGATAAGTCTCCCCATACTCCGCTTTGTTCGATCCTGCGGACAACACTTGCAAGCCATGAAGGTTCAGGTGGGAATATATCCACGATCTCAATCTCAATGATCTCAGAAGGGTCAGGTTTGTGTACAAATGTCAGGTGTTTGTCTATGCCAGTGAATATAACAGTGTTGACTTTGCCTTTGCATATTTCAGTTGCTGTGTCTATGAGAAGTGCCCTATCTTTGATATTCAGTTCCTTTGGATAGCGTACGATCTCTTCACCTGAAGCCAGTTTTTTAAGGTTGGTAGCATCCCTGAGAAGTCCTTCTCCTTGATGTTCCACCTCAAAAAGAGAATAGTTACCGGTTTCACAGTTTTCTACTATCATATATTTTGTGAGGAAGTAGATTCGCCTGTCTTCTCCGTCAGGCATTTCTTTGCTGTGCCCGACGTATTTGTATTCATCCGGAAATATCATTTGAGACATTTTATTGTTTGTTCTTCTGTGCTTTTCTGTGTGCTACAAGACCGCCATCAGTAAGTATTTCCAGCAGGAAGTCAGGAAGCTTGTTGCCCTGGAATTCTTTTCCGTTGACCGTTACTGTTCCTTCATGCAGGTCGATTTCAACTTCATCACCTTCGTTGCATTCAACGTCTGCTTCCATTAACGGTAGTCCTACATTGATTGCATTTCTGAAAAAGATCCTGCCAAATGATTTTGCAACTATACAGCTTAATCCTGCATATTTGAGTGCCAGTGCAGCCTGTTCTCGGGATGATCCGCAACCAAAGTTATCAGCAGCAACAATGATATCGCCTTTCTCTACCTTCTTTGAAAACTCAGGATCAATTCCTTCCATAGCGTGATCTGCAAAGACCTGCATATCCTTTGTGCGCAGGTATTTTCCGGGAATTATTACATCTGTATCGATATCGTTGCCGAATATCCATGCTTTTCCCTTGATTATATTGTCCAATATATCACCTTATGGCTAGCTTCTGCATGATGTTATTTGTAAGTATCGGGAATGAAACAAAAAAGTAAAAAAGATGATAATGGGAAAATGCTTAAACTTCTATTGTATTCCCATTCAAAATGTCTGTTTCACTGACGCTGACCTGCTGTGTGGTGTTTCCATAACTTATCACATAAGATCCGGTTGGCATGGTATCGAACTGTGTTTCTCCTTCAATGGGTCCTGTTGTAGAATAAGGGACTGTGAACGAGTAAGTTCCGTCAGGTCTTGCAGTTGTGGTTTGTGAATACGCAAATGTTCTCATCTGGCTGGTTAGTATGGTGTTGCCGATGGTTACAGTTTCATCAGCAGGGGCTGTGCCTGTAATTGTAGCACCTTCTACGTATTCGAAGATTTTTACATATCCGCTGTAATCTTCTGGCAGATTTCCTCCAAAGAGCACATTGTAGACATTCTTATATCCTGCTTCCTGTGTGCTACTTGACATCGGTGATTCATGAACCATACGGTATTGTTTAAGTCCGTTTCCGTCAAAGATGTGAAGTCTTGCTTCCATTGAGTTATAGTATCTTTGTCCGGGGACTGTCATGTATCCTGAGTCTGTTTGTACCTGTACATAATAATCATCAGTGTCCAGTGTCCAGGCGGTCATAGCATAGAATTTTCCAGTTGCCATTTCAACGTCAGAGACTATGTAGCGTGCCCCTGCTTTATCAGGGTCAGGGTCAACTGCTTCCAGGACTTTAGTTGCTTCTTCTTCGGAAGATGCTGTGAAGAATGTGGAAGCACCCGGTTCATTTTCTTCTTCAATGCTCTCTCTTCTACCACCTACGCCCTGCTGGAATGGGTTCGCATTTGGAATGCGGTGTCCAATTACTTCTATCCAGTGTCCATAGTCCCACCAGGACATAACGCCATATGCAGTATCGGGATACTCATAAGTTTCTCCAGTTGCTGGTTTTTCATAATTCTCATAGTAGTCAAGTCCCGGATCTGGGGTGTTATATCTTAACCATGAGGTTGCTTCTATCCAGTAACCGTTCGGGCCACCGGTTCCCTGAGACTGCTGCATTGCAAGACTGTAGCTTGGGTATATCATGACCAGTATGATGATAACGGCTGAGAGTATGTGCATTATTTTAATATTACTAGCATTGAATGTTTTTGATTTGATACGGTCTGTTATGTTTTGCCAGCCGGCAAGATTTAGAATTTCAACTCCTATCCATGCACTGAGAATTGCTGCATTTACAGAGTAGTAATATGCAAAACGGTTCTGTTGAAGCATAGCCCAGATTATCATCAGTGTCCAGACTAAAAGGAATGTTTTGTCTGGAGTATTCTTTTTTGTAAATGTTTTGTAGATTAGTATTGCAAGTGCAAAGAATGATATGTACCCAAGTGTGCCGAAGTTGTACCAGAGTGGCTGGAGGGTGAATTGTCCTCCTGATGATAGGAGGGGGGAGGCTTCTGCTATTGTAAGACTGCCACCGGTGTTCATGAAGTAACTTGCTAATTTGGTGATGAGCGCATAGGTGCTTGGTGATATTGCTTTTGCAAGTACAATTACTGCTATAGCCAGTAATGCTATTGAGAGGGGATAATAATAAATCTCTAATTTTCGCTTCTTAAATTCGATGGAGATAAGAGTGAAAAGTGGAAATGCTATTATGCCAGTGAAGAGGCCTTCTATCAAAGGTCCTTTGGAAGATAGGTTAGGTACCATCAGTACCATCATTAATGCAATACCAAAGATTATTACACCGCTGATTGCCAGATACTCAGTAGGACGTTTGTGCATGTGATCGATTATATGTTGCACTGTGAGGTAGATACCAAGTATGAAACTGAAAAAAACGGCACCATACCATGCTAGTGAGTAAGCTCCCAATATTAATCCTGCTAATATGATGTATGGTAATGAAGCCATCAAGCCATCATAATTCCTTTCTTTTAGGTCAGTAAAGGTTATCTGTTTTTCATAAGCAACCATCAATAACTTAATCATGAACATGGCTACAAAAGTCGTAAGCAGAGTTTCAGCTATATGGTGATCATTGAATCCGATTATTGATCTTGAGAGGAATTGACCAGGTGCTAATGCGATAAGAAATGCTGCAAGTAATCCTGTCCTGCGGTCGAATAACCATTTTGCAGCAAAATATGTAGGAATTATCACGACTGCTCCTAGGAATGCGGGGTAGTATGCACAAATTTTGTAAATAAGATCCTGACTTGGGTTCCCTAAGCCCAAGATCCAGATTATTGTTGAAAGGACCATGTCGAACAATGGTGCAAAGACTTGGTTTGTGCCGTTTGGATATTGTGTATATGCATCGAACCACAAAACATTAGGATAATTATGTACAATAGATTCAACGTTGCGCAGATGATACCATGGGTCGTTCCCACCAAAACGCACAAAGGTATCTGATATGAACACACTTGCCCTAGGTCTGATTCTGATATATAGTGCTATAATGAATGGGATGAGAATTCCTGTGCAATAAGGTAGGATATTAATTATTTTTGTCTTTTCATTTTCACCGGTCATATGCTTCACTCACATTAAATACCATATTGAATACATGCAATTTTGAGGAATTGGAATGTAATTTGTAGTTGATTGGTTAGCTGGTCTATTATTTACTTCATAAAGGGAATTAAATCCTAAATTTGTAATGTATTACCTCTTCATCCAATATATATCTATTATTACAGATACACTATTTATTGCAAGTGCTCTATCTTCTTTAATTACTTTTACGTTTCAGAAAAGCATTTTTCTTATGGGAAATACCCGTTACGAAAAGCTTTCCAAAGTTAACCAGATATCTTGTATTTTTACTTCCAAGTACATAATTTAACGATGGATATGATATTGCCCAAGCATATGATATAAGCCAGGGAATTGTAATTACTCTCAACTGATGGTACTGTCTTGCTCTTGCAGTTTCCTTTACCAACTTTATACAGTTGTCAGTAATTCCTCCGGTTTGCATCCCTGCTACAATCAATCCGTTCACAAAGAGAGCATATCCTCCTTGCTTAAATGCTCTAATAAGCAATTCATAGTCTCCAACGATTTTGAAAGATTCATTGAATATCCCATAGCTTTCAAAGAGATTGCGATGATGGAACATGCCCTGATGGGTGAAAGTACAGACTCCGTCTATCATTATCCCATTCCATGTATGGTCCCATGAACTGCCATCAATGCAGCATATCTCATTATTTTCATTTACCCTTGCAACCTGTCCATAAACCAGTTGTATGCTTTCAGATTCTGCTTTGATTAGGTATGTTTCGAGTTCTTCAAAAACCTTGTTTTCCCACAAATAGTCATCAGAACCCAAAAAGTATATCCATTCACCATTTGCATGTTCCAGTGCTTTGTTCCATGCATTATATATTCCATTATCCGGTTCAGATATCCAGTAAGCGATCTTATCATTGTTGGCTTTTAAAATATCAATTGTACCATCTGTGGAACCACCGTCAATAATTATAAGTTCTTTATTTTTAAAAGTCTGATTAGATACACTATCGATGCAGCGCTGCAAGGTTTTTGCACCGTTATAAACTGCGATGATGACTGATATCAAGGTTTTTTTTGTCATTTATTTTGTTATTGAGCATATTAGGGTATTGTTCGTTTTGCTACTTCTGACTTATATACCACTCATATGCCTGTTCAATTCCATAGCGGAGTGTGATTTTAGCTTTCCATCCAAGTCTGTCCAGCCTGTTTACATCCAGCAACTTTTGTGGGGTTCCATCTGGTTTTGAAGTATCATAAACGATATTTCCTTCATATCCTACGATTTCAGCTATAAGCTCAGCCAGTTCCTGAATTGTAATATCTTTTCCAAACCCAATATTTACGAATTCTCCGATATCCATATAGTCATAGTTCTCCATCATATGAACACAGGCATCAGCCATGTCATCCACATGCAGGAATTCACGTTTAGGTTTTCCACTTCCCCATACTACAATTTCAGGTTTATTTTCTACTTTTGCTTCATGGAATTTACGGATCAGTGCGGGCATCACGTGTGAGTTTTCAAGGTCAAAATTGTCATTTGGACCATAGAGATTGGTTGGCATCACCGAAATAAAGTTGGTTCCATACTGTTGATTATAATGCTTACACAACCTTATACCTGCAATCTTTGCAATTGCATATGCTTCATTAGTGGATTCCAGTTCTCCGGTTAGTAAGTAATCTTCTTTCATAGGCTGAGGTGCAAACTTAGGATAGATGCAGGAAGAACCAAGGAAAAGAAGTTTTTTGACACCATAGGTGTATGCGGCATGGACTACATTTGCTTCTATCATTAGGTTCTGATAGATAAACTCTGCAGGATATGTGTTGTTTGCAAGAATTCCGCCGACTTTAGCTGCTGCGAGGAATACATAGTCTGGTTTTTCGATTTTGAAGAAGTTGTTGACCGCTTGCTGGTCTGTTAGGTCGAGTTCTTTGTGGGTGTGGCATATAATGCTTTGATAGCCTTTTGATTCCAACTTTCTTTTTATGGCCGAACCGACCATACCTCTGTGACCTGCAATGTAAATTCTACTTTTCTTATCCATGCCTAATCCTCAAATATTAATTTATAATTTTGAATACAAGTCTGCATATCTTTTAGCAACTGACTTTAGTTCAAAGTTTTCCTCGACATATTTTCGTGAGGTATCACTTAATTTTTTCTTTCTTTTGTCATGCTCAACAATCCACTCCATGCCTTTTGCCAAATCTTCAGTATCAAAGGGTTTTGCTAGATATCCATTTTCCTTATGCTTAACTATGTCAATTAAACCCGTTGAATTAAATGATACTACTGGAGTGCCGCATGCCATAGCTTCTGAAGCTGTTTGTCCAAATGCTTCTTGTACAGAAGGAACTATCATTATATCTGCGGAAGAATAAAGTAAACTTAGGTGATCATCAGGTATGTAACCTAAATAATTAGTTGGAATCGAAATGTTTTCCTGTCGACTCTGCCCATTGTTCCCAAATATTATAGTTTCGAAATTTAAGTCTTTTGAAAGAATCTCTATGGCTGGCTTTAAAAATTGGAACCCTTTTCTTTGATCATGTGTTGAGTTCATTGCTCCAAAAAGGATTAAATTCTTATCCAAAGGTAATTTCAATGCTTTTCTGGCTTCATTCTTATTAATGGGCTTGAATTTTTGCAAATCAATTCCATTTGGTATCACTTCTATTTCCTTATCCTGAAATAGAGAACTTGAACGTGCACATGTTGCAAGCCAATTGCTAGGTGTAACAATAGTGAAATCTATATTCTCCCAATATTTTTTTTTGCGTTTCCATACCCAATTACTCAAGTCTGTCTCCTTATTGGAACTAAGTTGTGGGCACTTGCCACACATATGTTTAAATCTATAACATGTCTCGCTATAATGGCATCCTCCAGTAAAGGCCCACATATCATGCAATGTCCAGACTAGGGGCTGTTTAATTTTAGCAATTTCTTGAATAGGTATAAATCCCTGACATATCCAATGCAAATTCACAATATCAGGATTTATCTCATTAATCTTTAGATGTATATTATTAGGTACCCACTGTGGGCTCCAATCAATTTGCTGGAAATTTCGATAGTTGTAATATATCAAAGGTAACCTGTCGGTAAGATAGCGGGCAACAGACATAAAGTTCCATTTAGATGCTCTTGGGCCTTTGATATTTGCTTTTATCCCTATTACGGAAGTATCATTGCTTATTTTCTTTTGCACTAGCATCTTTGAGTTTATATCTATTTGCTGAAGTCCTTGATGTAATCTATAAGCTGCTCTAGCAGCACCACCATGGATGTCCGATGTGTTGATGAGAAGAGGTTTCATAGATGTTCACAAAACTATTTTTTTTGTAGCAGTATATGGGATTCATGGCATGATATATATCTTTCATGGGCAAAATTATGAAGCAACCATATTTAAATAAGTTTTAATCGTTGCAAGCAGATTATTGAATCCAAATCAATGAATTTACTAAAACGATGATAGCAAAAATACAGTGTTTTCTTAAACATAGATCCTGCATAGAAATTGTAACATGCTTTAACAATTCTTCCATCTGGTATAACTATTTTAGGAATTGACATTTGTTCTGTATTTTGTTCATTTATTTGAACGTCATATCTTTTATCAGCAGAACAGTGCGTCCCACTTCCATCATTTCCTATATTCCTTATTCTGGATTTCACAGGAAATATACACAATCCATCTTTTAAGATTATATTGATGGACCAATATACTGCCCACGAATCACTCTTGCCACTTGTTTGTTTTTTTATCATAGGATATAAGTCAAGACCGGCTCTATCCAATTTTTTCTTTATTGAACTTGAACTTTCAATCATTTTCAATATATTAGGGTTATTAGAATAGTATGCCCAAGCCCTCTTCCAAGTACTCCAACCCCAAGATGACGACCTATAGGAAAAATAAATATCATAAGGATAATCTTCAGGTATTTCTATAGGGGAAGCATAACCACTTACATTCATTATTCTTTCATCTGATTCATAATAAGAAAGGCAAAAATTCATAAAGTTTAAAAAATCAGGAGTAGGAACGCAATCATCTTCTAAAACAATTATCTTATCATGTTTTTGCAACACATAATTGATTCCTTCTACAATTGACCTCGCAAGACCTTTATTGTTTTCGCTTTCAATTATAATTGTATTTTTTAAATCATAAGAGTGAATCAATTTTCGGGTATTTTGTACAGCACTAACATCTTCTTCAGTTTTTGCTCCGTCACAAAATATATAAAGCACACTATCTTTAAACTCTGGAGCTTTTATTAGATTTTCAAGGGTCTGGTGAGTATGATTAGGTCTGTTATATACGAATAGAGCTATTGGAGCAAGTTTCATATTGGCTTCCTGTTGGTCATTGTATGTGATATTTAATTTTTTTTTAATGACTTATTCTAATTTATATCGAGTCATTTTCATATGATGATAACATTGTAAATCATGAGTTTAATAATACATAACCTATGCTACGTAACGAGTTTACAATAAAGAAATAGGTACCATAGATCAAACCAAAATTCAAATATGAGTAATTGAAGAGATCTTTTAAATTGGAAGATGATTTTCTTTGGAAAAAAACTGAACATATACTTGGTAGTAGATTGTTTTTATTCAATTTTCCAGGTACATTAAGTTCTGTATAAACAATGGAATTACCAGAAACAAAAGCATGATATCCTCTTTTTTTAGCACGATATACCAATTCATAGTCTGCTCTATAATGTGGCAGATTTATTTCATCATATAATCCGATATCAATAAAAATATTGGCAGGAATCAATGTACCTCTACCTGACAATAGATCGCTTGGTAGGAGCTTATCTTTCAAATCTTCGATTTTACAGGATGTGTTGGCATACTCAAATTTTGCTAACATTTTATTTAAAACAATATTTGCATATATTATGTTTGAACTATTGGATTCAACACATAATGAACCAATCATTGTAGTCTTATCATTTTTCCAATCTAAAATTAAATTAGACAAATAATCATTACCAATAATTACATCATCATTAATCACCAAAATAGGTGTTTCTAGGCTAATATTTTTATTTTCTAATATGTAATTTATACCTTTGTTAACAGCACCAGACCACCAAAGTTTAGAAGAAGCTGTTATAATTGTTATATTTTGATCTGGAATTTTTTTTATTTTCTTTTTTCCATGATCAATTATGATTAAATTATAATTATTATATGTTTGTTTTCTTAACTGTTCCACTAAGTTTATCACACAGTCTTCTCTTTCAAATACAGGTACCACAATCCATATCAGTGGCAGATATTGCATAAACTCACATCACCATGCCGTTTTTATTTTATATTTTCCTGTCTATGGTAATACCTACAAATCATGTCTGTACTTATTGTTTCCGGAACATAACAACATAACTCTCTCCTAGTTTGAATAAATCCAATAATCTTGCAATTGGTGCCATTAGTTTTAATCGGTCTATTATACCTGTAGTTGTAAGTATTAATTTGGAGCACAAATTATTATTATATGAATATGACCAAAAAACTGAAACTTTTCCTTGTGAAGGATAATACAATAAATGATTAATTTGATATATTATCCAAGATGTGGGCGTTATTATTTTTATGGACTCTACTTCAAATCCGCATTTATGTGCCAACACTAGTATACTATCTTTTGTAAAATGTTGTTGATGGTATGGTATATGCCAATTAATCCATTTTCTTTTAAATAGTTTTGCCATGAGCGATTGTGAATTTGGTACGCTAAAAATAAGTTGGCCGCCAGGCTTCAAAATATCATGAATGCCTTTTACTGTTTCAATTGGGTTCAGCATATGTTCAAGAACTTGTGACATCGTTACATAATCAAATTTTTGGTCACTGTAGTCAGCAGGCTCAAAAAGACCAATTTTTACGTCCAAATCATATTTTTCAGCCATTTTTAACACGTTCTCATCAGCTTCAACTCCATATACATCGCATTTTTTATGTTTTAAATAGAGTAATGACTCGCCAAAACCACATCCTATATCCAAACAACATGATTTTGAAGGTATACTGTAATGGCACAATGTCTTTTTTCCTTCAAGGTATATTTTATATTTTGATGCAAATATTGATTTTGTGTTCATTTCAGCAGGCATCTCATTTCGTGGGTAGTATTCTGTGTACAAAGTAGCTATTTCATTATGTGTCATTTTGGGAGCCACAACTACATGACCACATGATTTACACTTTAATAATGAATAATTTTTAGGATATCCATATCTATCGTCATAGATATAGTCACAATAAGGTTCAATGTCATTTGAACATATTTGGCAAATTTCGCGTTTCATTTATATCTTTATTTATGAGTTAATTCTCTAATTTGATGTAATGTGGTTCTTGCTGAAGCCACAGTTAATATTTACTATATTATTTTAGTTATTTAAATTCAATATTCTGAATCCACTTTTGATTGTTTAAATACCATTCAATTGTACTTTCTATTCCCTCATCAAATTTGATAGTTGGTTCCCATCCCAATTCTTTTTTTATTTTTGTTGAATCGATTGCATATCTTCTATCATGACCAAGTCTATCTTTTACATGTTTTATTAAGCCGTCATTAATTTCTGAATCATTCAATTTATCTCTTAAGCAGCTTATTATTTTACGTGTAATATATATATTATTCTTTTCATTATGGCAACCTATATTGTATACTTCACCAATTTTACCTTTTTCAAAAACAATATCTATTGCTTTACAATGGTCGCTGACATGCAGCCAGTCTCTTATTTGTTTTCCATCTCCGTAAATTGGTAATTCTTGATGCTTCAAAGCATTGTTTATCATTAAGGGAATTAATTTTTCAGGGAACTGGTATGGTCCATAGTTGTTTGAACATCTTGTTATATTTATAGGCATTCTGTACGTATCATAATAGGTTTTAACCACTAAATCAGCAGCTGCCTTACTTGCAGAGTATGGGTTATGTGGGTCCAATGGCGTATTCTCTGTAAAATATCCAGTAGAATCTAATGTTCCATAAACTTCGTCAGTAGATATTTGTATGAATTTCTTATGTTGTATCCAGTTGCCATTTACCATCCATGATTTTTTTGCGATGTTAAGGAGAACTTGAGTTCCTAATACATTTGTTTTTAAGAATATGTAAGGGTTATTTATTGAATTATCTACATGCGATTCTGCAGCAAAATTAATCACTCCATCAAAATCATATTCATCAAACAAATATTGTACAAGTTCGAGGTTACAGATATCTCCTTGTATAAATTTAAACCTATTTTTCTGGTCAGCAGACAGTTTTAATAAATTATCTATGTTCCCTGCATATGTTAATTTGTCCAATCCTATTATGCTTAGTGTTTTATATTTACATAACATATAATATACAAAATTACTTCCTATAAACCCTGCAGCACCCGTTACAAGTAAATTCAAAACAATCACCACCATTTTATAGTTTTCTTTCGTTGGACAGGTTTATCAGGTATTCACCATAATCCGTATTTTTCAATCCTTTTGCCAATTCATGTAGTTGATTTTGACAGATGTAATTCATTCTGTAAGCTATCTCTTCAATGCATGAAATATAAAGCCCTTGTCTTTTTTGTATGGTTTGAACAAAAGATGATGCTTCATGTAATCCTTCAGAAGTTCCAGTATCAAGCCAAGCAAAACCTCTGCCAAGCAGTTCTACTTTTAAATCTCCCCTCATCATATATTCTTTATTAATATCTGTAATTTCAAGTTCTCCCCTTTGTGAATACGTTAATTTCTTTGCTATTTTTGTTACTTGCGTATCGTAAAAATAGAGACCAGGTACGACATAGTTTGATTTTGGTTTTTCTGGTTTTTCTTCAATGGAAATCACATTTTCATGTTCATCAAATTCAACGACTCCAAAAGATGTTGGATTCTGAACATAATATCCAAATATTTTTGCCCCATTTTTGATTTTTGTACATTCTTGTAACATTTGGGTGAAACCTTCTCCATAGAATACATTATCACCTAATATTAAACAAACTTCGGAGTCACCTATAAAATGCTCTCCTATAAGAAAGGCTTCTGCTATCCCTTTAGGCTCAGTTTGTTTTTCATACTTTATAGAAATTCCTAAATGACTACCATCGCCTAAAAGTTTCTCAAAGAAAGTAATAAATTCTGGATTAGTTATAATTAGAATGTCCTTAATACCTGCAAGCATCAAAGTTGATAGTGGATAATAAATCATAGGCTTGTCATAAACTGGTAATAATTGTTTACTGATTGATTTTGTAATTGGATACATTCTAGTACCACTGCCACCTGCTAGTATTATTCCTTTCATCTTTCACTCCATATTTATAATACATAATATAATATTAAGTCACGTTAAATAAATCATGCTAAAATTGTAGCAAGCTTATTATTATTTAGCATTTTCTTCAGTTCTTTTTTTAAATATAAACCCTTGATATTTTGCATGAAACCGATTATCAATTTCTATGTTTTGGCCTAGCTGGTTATTAAATTCTTCTATAAGTGTGTACTTATTAGCAAAGGTATTTAACAATTTTTTTTTATCAAAAAACCAACATGGATAGCTTGCCTTATATATGCCGGGGTGGATTTTCTGAATAGTAAGTATGTCTCTGTCTTCACCAATAACAATGCCTGTCAAATCAAAAATTATGTATTCAAATTGATATTCTAATATCTTTGTTAGGAAATCATAAGGTTTTTCGATGTATTGAATGGAACTAGAAAATAAGAGTGTATTTGGATTGTTTTCCTCAAGACAAGTATCTATGTTAAAATAATATTTAATTGTATTATCTTCAAAGTAACTTTTTCCACATTCCACAAAATTAGCTTGCTCGACAATATTCCATTTTAAATCGTTCAATGAACTCAAAAATTTCTTGTTTTGAAAGTATGTACTTCCAAGTGAACCACCGAAATCTATAATGTTTAAATTATTATTATTTTGCCCAGCAATCCACAATAAAGATGCGAGTAAAGGCCAAGAGTACTCTATTTTATCATATAACACTGAGTCTCTTTCATATATTGCCTCATTATTTTTTACTTTTAGTAGCGATGATTTTACTTTTTGTAAAATGATATCATTGTCATAGCCAACAGCACATTTGTTTGCATCTGTCCATGAATTGTAATCTCCAAACCATCCATATTTGCTATTGTGTAACTTTTGTAGGCTACTCCACAAAATAGGGGGTGTAAGGCATTTTAATATTGACTTCAAATTATCCATTGTTCGAACCTTATCTTAAAATTGATTTATGAGTTCTGTAACTCTCTCTATTTCAGCTACACTATGGCTGTAAGAAATTGGTAAACTTAATGTTGTTTCATGTATTTTTTCGGAGATAGGATATTTTTCATTAGCATCGATTATTCCTTTTAAAGCATTTTGTTTATGGGGTGGTATTGGGTAGTGAATATCAGTTTTTACTCCATTGTTGGAAAGATATTCTTTAAGCTCATCTCTAGCATCTGTCCGAATGTTAAAGATATGATATACATCATAATAGCCTTCTTGTAGTATGGGCTTTATGATGTTTTCTTTGAGATTTTGAATATAAATACTTGCCAGTTTTCTTTTATGCTGGTTTATTTGGTCTAATCTTCTCAATTTTATTGATAAAAAACCTGCTTGAATTTCATCAAGCCTTGAATTAAATCCTACTAGTTCATTGTGGTACTTTATGTCTGATCCATAGTTCCTCAATTTTCTAGCAATCGCAGCTAACCTGTTGTCATTTGTAGTAATTGCACCGCCATCGCCGATCGCTCCTAAATTCTTTGTTGGGTAAAAACTAAAAGCTCCGAAATCTCCAAAACTACCTACTTTTTTATTTTTGTACATTGAACCGTGAGCTTGGGCGCAATCTTCTATTATTTTTAGATCATATTTCTTACTTAATCTAACAATTTCATCCATGTCACAAGCTTTTCCATAGAGATGCACTACGATAATGGCTTTTGTTTTTTCAGTAATTTTTCTTTCAATTGCAGTTGGATTAATGTTATACGTTTTGATATCTGGTTCAACTAGAACTGGCTTTAAATTATTGTGCAATACTGCTAAAATGGTGGCTATATATGTGTTAGAAGGGACAATCACTTCGCTGTCCTTTGGAAATTGAAAAGCACGTATGGATAAAGTAAGGGCATCTAAGCCGGAACCGACGCCAATACAATGTTTAGAACCAATATATTGTGAAAATTCATTCTCGAATTTTGTCACATTTTCCCCTAAAACATACCAGCCATTATTTAATATATCTGAAAATGTTCTTTTATAGTCCTCAAAAAAAGGCCGATTAACTTCTCTAAGGTTTTCATATTCAATCGTTATAATCCCTTCTTAATCTTGTTTGTGGATATAGTCATCAGGGTTAAAATATTCTGATGCCAGAACTAATAATATACTATTTTCAGAAAAACTATGCATCGTGTGCCAATCTTCTGGATTTAATATAAGGCATTTATTTGGCTTATTCAATGTATAATCTGTTGTTAACCCGCTGTTGCTAGTTGATATTGTACAATTTCCATTCAGGCAAATGAGTGCTTGAATTGTCTTATGATGCCTATGTCCTCCTCTTGGGAGATTATTTTTATTGTTATAAATGTAGTAGATTCTTTTAATTTCAAATGGTAAAATTTTTTGTATGACTGTTAAATCGCCTCGTTCATCGGAATATGTGTCAAGATCTATTATATATGTCATATAACTCCTAGTAAAATATACAAGATATATTTCATTTTCTACCCATTTATCAATTTTGATTGTGTAAACTACTCTATGAAGTCTTTCACCTTTATACAGTTGTGCGTTTTTTTAAGTTTACATATGAGAATCCATATATAATGTTTTATGCCTTTCCTTAAATTAGTTGATCCATTAGGGTCAAATGCTTTATCGATTTTTGCAATCTTGTTTTCCATTTGCTTAATTTTCTTGACATAATCTTTGTATATCAGATTCTGAGTATTATCAGAAAGGCAATATCCTGAATTCAAGTCTACACTACCATTGGTAAAAAATTTAATTCCATGGAAATGGTAGAATACAATCTTACTCGTAAACTGAGTGGAATTTTCTTTGATATATTTTTGCTTGTTTGACTCGTATACAGTGTATTGTTGTACATTCCAAGGTGCTACTCCGCCTCCAAGATGCTTTAAAACATGGACACCTTCAAATCTTTGAGTCCAGTCATCAAGATACTTCTGATCACCTAATTTTCCATCTTCATATTTGGCATAACACCAATCTAGGCAGGCGTTTCTCCACCATTTTAAAGCCGTTAGGCCGGATATGTTATTCTTAAAAGTAACAAATTGAACACAATATTTCCCGGAAGTTTCTGTTTTATCATATTTTTTGGTATATCTATGTTCTGTTATAAGAATAGACTTTTCATCCATTTCATTTATTAGTTCTTCTGGTGATGAGAAAAAATAGATGTCTGCATCCAAATAAGTGCAATGGGACAAGTCATATTTTTCTATCGAATACAGGATTATGGATGGTGTACATGTCCAGCAATATTCCGCAGTTGATCTTGTTGGTTTTATTTCTAAGAGCTCTTTATCTTCAAATTCACAAAGTTCAATGACACTCACTTTATCTAAGTTTAGTATATTTAGGATTTCATAGCATTTTTTATCAAAGGCAAATATATACATGTGAAAATCATCATAGAGGTCCTTTAATGATTCATACATTGCTAAGCCACGTGATAAATAATTAGAGTCAAAAAGTGTACAAAAATAAAGCATTATTTTTTCCTCATAATATATTCTAATATATTCCTTAGTATTCTTTTTTTGTTTATATGTTTAAAATATGATTCAAACATTTGGATGGCTTCCTCATTTTGTTTGATTTCAATACACTGATTTATTAATGGTGAGTAGTTTTGATTCAATTCCACATTGAATTTACTTGACATGTTACAATGAGTTCCACTATCGTCAAGTCCAATATTATCTACAAATGATTTTCCAGGATAAAGGGTGAATTTATTATTGAGAAAAGCTGAAGCATACCATCTTATTGCCCATGAATCATTTTTTCCATCAATTTGATCAATAAGCATTTTAGTGTAAGGGTATGAATTATTTATATCAAATTCTTGAGTAAGATTTTCGTCTTTTAATTTAGACAATAGTTTTCTTCCATCAGGTTCAAACAAATCCCATCCTCGTTTCCAGGTACTCCATCCCCAACAATCAGCCCCGCGTATTAAAAAATATTCTGGAAGTCCTGTTATGGGGTAAACATATCCATGAATACTAATTACTTTTTCTTCATTCTCAAATAAGGTCAGGGCATCATTCATGTACCTTATGAAATATGGAGAAGTTACCATATCATCTTCTAATACAATTATTTTACCATATTCCTTGATTATTTCAGTAACTCCTAAAATTATAGATGTGGCTAGTCCTATATTAGTTTCTCTTTCAATAATTCTTATTTTTGCAAAGCCAGTTATCTCCTTTAAATAATTCCTAACTTCTTCGACATTATCATAGTCTTTTTTATTTTTTGGCCCATCACTATATATTATTAAATCACTGTTTTTTGCAAATTCATTTTTCCGAAGTGCTTCTATAGTTTTAGATGTATGCTTTAGTCGATTATATACAAAAAGTGCTAAAGGAGCAAAGTTATTAGACATCGTCAAATCCCAAATATTTTTTATTGTCAGATATTATTTTTTCAAATAGGTTGTAGTTACATTCTTGTTTTTTTTCACATAGGAGACTCAACGCATGTTGAGTCGAATATCTATGAGAGTCAATTCTAATGTTATGCAACATCAAAAGTTCACGAAATTCTGTGTTTTTCTCAGACATTATAAGTTGGCTTAATATGTTCGTTATCTTTTCTAAAAAATTCATTTGTAGGTGGATTGCGCCAGTTGCTGAGCAATAATATTTTCGGTATCTTGTAGAATATAGATAAAGTGCTTGTTGGTTTGATAACAATTCATAATCTTTTTCAAGCCACTCATTAAGTTTTTTTAAATACTCTGTGTACTCATCTTCATTACATATCTGAACAAAATTATTTTTTGTGTAATGGGGAACAAGTTTAAAGTCATTCTTTTCTTTACTTATATCTAAAATTACTGAATATCCATAATTTAATTTATTTTCGAAGTCTCCACTGTCCATAAAAAAATTGCCGAGACTATAAAATATCATGCTATTTTTGTATTTTTCATATCCTTGTGGTACATGAGGGTGATGTCCTATTACAAAATCCACTCCTTGATCACATAGATTACGATAGCGTTCTCTCCATTGTGGAAGTGGAAGTGGAACTTCTTCTACACCTCCGTGGGCAATTAATATGAGACAATCTACTTCATCTCTAATCTTCCTAATTATGTCATTGACATTTAAGTGATTTATATACCCATAGCCCCCACGATTTTCATTGTCAAGTAATGAACCAAATTCACTTTCGCACAATGATAATAATCCTATTTTTACATCATTTACGACTTTGATGAGTGGTTTGTAGGCGCTATTAAAATCCATACCTGCTCCTATTGATTCTAACTCATTTTTTGTAATTATATCTAGGGTTTCTCTTAAACCTACATCTCCATAGTCGTAAATATGGTTATTAGCAAGAGAGCAGACATTAAACCCAGTTTCTTTTATAAGTTCTACTGACTCAATAGTTTGGTTTAAATGAGGGCCTGCTTTTGGAATTGCTTGTCCACTAGATTCGACAGGGGCTTCAAAGTTACATATAGAAATATCGCATTCTTCTATAAGGGCATTTAACATTGAATCAACTATTTTATTCCTTGTTTTTGATATTACTATGTCTCCCGATACGAATATTTTCATTCATCCTCCGATTGTATCAGATTCAAACCATAAGCTACAGCTTGCATGATACATAATTTTCCATATGCTTTCAAGTCTCCATTTAAGGCATTGTCATATATTTGTTCTATTCCAATTTCAGAGAAAATTTGTTTCAATACTGTACTTCTTTTAGAATCAAAGAGAGGAAATAATCCTGATTTTTTAGAATGTGATAAAGCTGGGATATCAAATAAAACTGGTTGATCTAAATATTTTTTAGGGATTATTAGTTCCAAATTAATTTTCTTCATTATTCGTGAATAAAATAATAACATATTATCTAAATGATTTGTTAGGCTTTGTGTTCCATTACTGTTGGATATGATTGCTGCAGCATCAGGATAATGATATTGAAACATTAGTTCTATCGCTTTCCGATCTTTAAGATGTTTTTCATTAAGTGTCATAAAAAAATTTTGATATACTGCTGTCATATGGGGGCTGATTACTGGAACTTCCCATTCAAGGGTGCGAGGGTGATAACTGATGAAATTTCTCTGTCGAGTCCACACATCAAAAAGAACTGATTTTTGATCAATTCTTCCATCAAATCTATCAAATGCTTTTTTGAATCTCTTTTCTGCTAAATCTAACATTTTCTGATCAAAAAAATCGAATGCTCTTATAAGTTCATCGTTTTTCCAATACTTACTTTGACTAAAGTTCTCCATCGCTTCGGTTAATGAACTATTTTTGTTTTGTATTTTCAATTTGGATACGTGTTGTCCAGCAGGCACACCTGTCATGAAACCGGATGTGAGCACGGGAGAATCAGTTTCCAAAAACGGTTTTATTTTTTCCCAAAATTCAAGTTGGTACATTCCGTGTAAATGGAGGCTACTCCCAAAAATATTTAATATTGGGTTAAGGTAATGGCGTTCTAAAAATTGACAAGGCAATTCGATGTGCCTCCAATAGACTCCATATACTTTACAAAGTTCTTTTGCAGCAATAACCTCTACGGAATTTTCAGACCCATATGTAAAACATTTTAATCTTTTCAAAAGACCCTCGTTTTCTGAACACGCAGCAATAATCATTCTGGAATCATATCCTGCAGATAATGGTAAAACAATTTCTTTATATGGTAGTAAGGCATTTTGAACTAGGTCCTTGTTCAATCTGTACAAATCCTTTGCAACTTCAATATCTGATTTATAGATTCTATCATTGCTTGCTTTGATTGATTTGAGATCTGTTTTTTTTGGTTCTTTTGTACCCAGGGTATAAGTGTATCTACTATCTGGTTCTTGGCTGAATATATGTTTGTAGAGTGTTTCTTCCCAAATCAAATGACTAAATTTCATAAATCCGAAAAAAGAGTCATAAGAAATGTCATGTTCACTGGTGGAACTATTTGTTATTACTACAGGTTCTATATTTGAGATGACTACTCCTTCTCTAAGTGAATAGAATACAGGTATTGATCCAACATAATCACTTGTGCATATAACTCTATCATTAGAAATAGTGACCAAAAGGAACCTGTCACTCAAAACATAGGCACTCTTCCATTTATTATTATACTGACCAAGACAGAAATGTATATTATCATTTTCTTGATTGAGAAGTTCTCCTATCTTTCCTTCGTATACAACATGAAGTGTAAAGTAATCTGTCTTTATCTTTGATATATTTTTGTTGAAACGTTGGCAAAGATACTGAAGGGGCTTATTTCCATCATTAGAACAATTGATGTTGTTACTAACAATCATAAAAGCGATTATTCGATTCATTGTTCCTCACGAAGTCATCTAGAATATTTCAATAATTATACTACAGTGATGTGTACGATATGTATTTCTCAATACAGATTCTATATGCCAATTATGTTTGTCATTGACGCATTTTATAGAAAGGCTAAATAGTTGTAATTTTATTCGTTTATAAAGTCTGCTAAGAGGGACGTATATGATATATTTAGTTTATAAAATTGTTCTCTAAGATTTTCTGGAACACTCTCTATCATTTTTCTATATTCTTCATTGTTTTCAGTAAAGAGTCCTTTATAGTTCTTAGAGCATCGCGAAATATAACCGTCTGATAAGTCAAAATTATTTTTGTGAAAAATCCCATTATTATCAAAATATTCTACTTTATCTAGTTTATAATCAGTTTGACATGCAATATTTTCAAAGTCGTCTATGCCATAGAAATATTTATGATCATCAGCACCCGGCTCTAGTCCATTAACTCCTGTTAGTAATCTAACATATTCTGATGGATGATTTCTATCAGGGACTGCAATTCTTATAATAGCACCTTTTTTTAAATATGGTTTAATTGTAACTAAAAAATGAATGAAATTTTTATAATCGATATGCTCTATTACATGCTCCAATAAAATATTATCTATTTTTTTATTCGCAAAATAATAGTTAAGATCGTATGTAGATGTGATGTCTAGTTCTTGAACTTCGATACTAATCCATCCTTCATACCTTGTTTTTCCGGCTCCTGGCACTATTTTTACGATTTCGCTTGATAATATCTTATTTTTTATATAAGGTCTTTTGAGTTTGCCAATGATTTTTTTTTTGACACATGAAATGTTATTGTGCACATAAATCCATCCTTTAATTACCAAAATTATTTCTTTTTTTATGTTATCATCAAATCTTGAACACACTTCATTACCTAGTATTTCATTGAATACGATTAAATTAATATTCATATTTCTATAAACCATTTTGCATCTAGTTATTTTACATTGGATATAGCTTGAATTAGATCGAATATTAATTGACTCACTCAATGTTGTGGAGGTTCAACTTCGTTTACAATAGAATAGTACTAACGATTTTCTATATGTATGATTAATTTTTCCGTAGATATATAATTTTTCTCAGTCTTTGAATTTGGGAAATCAGCAAAATCGATTTTATGAGCATGAATACTGATGTTCTTGTTTCTTTAATAATAAAAGGCACTACTATTACACTTACAAATTGCGATATAAGGGTTGCAAATGCAGCACCATTTATTCCATATAAGGGTATCATATATAGATTTAAGATAACATTACTCAAGGCTCCGAGGAAGGTGTACAAAAAAGTATACGTCTGCAAATTTTCAGCTAATATCCATTTTCCCCTAGCTACTCCTAGAAATACAAATAAACCTGCCCAGATATGTATTGAAAGAACCGTTCCTGCACCAATATATTCTTGTCCATAAAGGACAATTATGATCCAATCTGATAATATTGTCACTGGTAGAATGATTACAATGGCAATTATGGCCAGTAAATCGTATAATTGTTGAAGTCTTGTATAATACAAATCCTCCGATATTTTTTTTGCTTCTATAATTGCAGGGTACAAAGAACTACTTATTATCATTGGAACAAAATACCAAGCTTCGCTTAGTTTTACAGCAGATGCATAGATACCAACAGCTTTGCTGTCTAATATTTCATTTATCATGACTTGATCTATTCTTATGTAGAATGTGACAAAGATACTTGAAAATATTAGTGGCCATGAGTTCTTGAGGAACAATTTAGCCAGATTCATATCAAATTTCCAAGATAAAACAGATAGTCCATTTGATTTATATATCATGAAGAAACCGAGGGCTAATATGATATTTTCTACTAAAACAAGGAATGCAAACCATAAGAGAGGAGCTTCAATATGAATTGAATATATTTTTAATAACGATATTCCCATTATTGACCAGAATTTTACTTGTACTATAAATCTTGACTGTACTCTTGACTGAAAATAAAAATCGATTACATTTATAGACTGAAATAAAGTACCTGCAGCTATTATGAATATGAGTAAGTTTGTGAATGAATCGTTAGAAGTAAATTGAATTCCAATTGCCAAAAGAATTAATACAAGAAATGCACCTAATATTTTGAGCAAAAAAGTAGTTCCAAGGATAAAATCTCTTTTACTTCTATCTTTTACCAGTTCTCGGATTACAATTTGATCCAAACCAAGAGTTGCAATTACTGAAAAAAGGCCTACAAAACTTATTGAGTAGTTGAGCAAACCATAGTTGTCAGGACCCAAATAGCGAGCAACATATACGCTTACAAAAAGTGCAACTGATAATCTGACAATATGTTCAAAAAAGAGCCAAGAAGTATTAACAAAGTATTTTTTAAAATATTCTGAATGAATCATCATACTACCTTTTTGCAAATATCAAGACTCTCCATACATATTAATTTAGTTTTTCACAAAGTCAGCTTCAACCATTATTTTCACCAAATCTCTGAAATCGAGATTAGACTTCCACCCTAGTTTCTCTTTAGCTTTTGTTGGATTTCCTATCAATATGTCCACTTCAGTAGGCCTGTAATATCTGGAATCAATCTCAACTAATAAGCTGCCATTTTCCTTGTTTATTCCAATCTCATTCACGCCTTCACCATGCCATTCAATCTCAATACCCACTTCTCTGAAAGCAAGTTCCACAAATTCTCTCACTGAATGAGTTTCACCTGTTGCAATCACATAATCGTCTGGCTCTTCTTGCTGAAGCATTAACCACATGGCTTCCACATAATCTCCTGCAAATCCCCAGTCTCTTTTAGCATCAAGGTTTCCTAAATATAGCCTGTCTTGAAGTCCTTTATTAATTTTGGCCACAGCCATTGTAATTTTTCTTGTGACAAATGTCTCTCCACGAATTGGAGACTCATGATTAAAAAGAATACCGTTGCAAGCGAATATCTCATATGCTTCACGATAGTTCACTGTAATCCAGTATGCATATAACTTTGCTGCAGCATAAGGACTTCTTGGGTAGAATGGAGTAGTTTCTTTTTGGGGTATTTCTTGGACCTTACCATAAAGTTCACTGGTCGAAGCTTGATAGAATTTTGTTTTCTTTTCCAAACCAAGTATGCGTATAGCTTCCAGTAGTCGCAGAGTTCCAATTGCGTCAGAGTTGGCGGTATATTCTGGTGTTTCGAAAGAGACTTGTACGTGGCTCTGAGCGGCAAGGTTGTAGATTTCATCTGGCTGGGTTTCTTGTACGATCCTTATGAGATTTGTGGAATCGGTCAAATCACCGTAGTGCATGAAGAAATTCACGTTCCTCTCATGAGGGTCTTTGTAAAGATGATCAATGCGTGCGGTATTGAATGACGATGATCTCCTTTTTATTCCATGTACAATATATCCTTTATTTAGTAAGAACTCTGCAAGATATGCACCATCTTGGCCAGTAATGCCGGTTATTAAAGCCACTTTTTTCATTTGATTGTCCATCCATCTATATAATAAAGTAATTACTTTGATAATTATAATTTGGCTAATGACAGATTATTTACTGTTATTCTCTTCCATAATCATCATCAAATCTAACGATATCGTCCTCTTCTACATAATCGCCAAGTTGCACTTCAATTATTTCGAGTGGTACTTTTCCAGGGTTAGTTAATCGGTGTTTTATACCAGCCCTTATGAATGTACTCTCTCCTTGTCTCAAGAAGTACTGTTCTTCATCGACCTGAACGCGTGCCATTCCTTTTACAACGACCCAATGTTCACTTCGATGATGATGTAGCTGCAAACTTAACTTTTTTTGTGGTAGGACAACTATATTCTTTATCTTGTGTCCTTCTGAGTTCTCAAGTATTGTATATGAACCCCACGGCCTGTATGCGGTTTGGTGTAATTGTGCACGCTCATCATTTTTGTCCTTAAGAGAAGATGCAACATCTTTAACTTTTTGACTACTACTCTTTGGACATATCAGCAATGCATCCATTGTATCCACAACGATCATATCGTTTACGTCAATGAGTGATACGATTTTACCCGTTTTTGAATGTATCAAATTACCATAAGAATTTATAATCTCTTCTTCACAATTGTGTATGACATTATTGTTTTCATCTTTGTCAAATTCATTATAAAGGGCACTGAAATTACCAAGGTCACTCCATCTTTCTGCAAGTTTGATTACGGCTACCTTGCTGGATTTCTCTATAATTCCATAGTCTATAGATATATAAGGTATTTTTTCATAAATCTCCTCGATTGTTTCATAATTTCTGAATGCGGTAGATATGTCTGGAGCATATTTTTCGAGCTCTTCAAAAAAAACAGTTGTTTCAAAGAGGAACATTCCACTATTCCACAGGAATCCTTCTTTAATATACTTTTTAGCATCGTATATGTCCGGTTTTTCCTTGAATTCCAATACCTTAAAAGCCATTCCAATTGGATCCGCTGGTTTGATGTATCCATATCCTGTATGTGGTGAGGTAGGCACAATTCCGAAAGTCAAGAGGTATTCAGAAGCTAGGGCTTCAGCATTCTTGATAGTTTGCATTGCACTTTTGTCAAGTATGTGGTCCGATGAGAATATGCCTACAAAATCATTTCCGAACCGCTTTTTGATTAGATGCATTCCATAAGTTATTGCAGGAAGCGTGTTCTTAGCAACCGGTTCTAACAGGATATTCTCTTTTGGAATTTCATATCCAAGTTCTTCAATTTGTCCGATAACAAAGAATTTTTGTGATTCGTTTGTCACTACATATATCTCGTTGATGTCCGATATTTCTAAGCACCTGCTCACTGTATCCTGAAATAGCGATTTTTCATTCAACTTTAAGAACTGTTTTGGATATTTTTCCCGGCTTAGTGGCCAGAGACGTGTACCTGAACCACCTGCAAGTATTATCGATTTAATGATATTCCTCCACTCATACATCTAGGCTTTTATATTTTATACTAGATGCACATACAAATATATAAATATTGATTTTTTCTGTAGAAATCCTCTTGAGATTATCAAATTAGGTCATAATTCACTCCATTCTAATCTGATGAGCATTTTTCTTAAAAATATCTGGCTAAGTATATCTTCTCACTCTTATTTTGTAAATTTACCAGTATCATAAACTGGTATGCCACAAATCTCACTATTGAATAAAGTTCCCTGCTATTTTCTGTATCTTTCTCACATCAAAGGTTACCCTACCTTTGATGTGTCTATTTGATCTTTCAATAGTTTGTCTCGTCTTAATCTTTTCCTCAAACTTTTCATCTACCAGTGCCTGGTTTCTAAGATACATTCCCACTTGTTTTCGCCTTCCGTTCTTGTATAGTAATTCCAGCTTTTTTGCTATTGGCATATGTATCGAACCGCCTTTTTTCCACAGCTTGTTGACCCAGTGATTAATTCTTTCAATTGTTCCTTCCATGTTAATTACTGCATTGCATTTGGGTGGGATAGTTGGTTTCACTTTTAAGTGATGCCATATATCAGCATAATTTTCAAATGAATCATATCCAGAATCCAAGGCATAAGAATCAGGGCAAATATTGTAATTCTTTAAGAAATCAATATGCTTATCCAGTTCAGGAGATGCATTTGCCAATCCATTTGTATATGTCTGTATAATGGAAAAACTCCTATTAATGTGATGTGAGCTTTGTCCATTTTACATCTATAGTGAGGATTATAATCACTGTGTTTATCGTATCTTGAGGCTTCAAGGGGTGTAGAATCTGTTTTTAGATATCTGGCTTTAGTGAGTTTGATGATTCTTTCAACTATCATCCCAATAATATATTGAAGTCCTTCTGTTCCTAACCTGTATTTTACAAAATGATGAAGTGTTGCTCCTGTAGGTAGTGCAATAGCTCCATGTTCATCAACAAAATGAAGGAATAGAGCTTCTTCATCTGAAAGAGATGAAATTGTTTTGTTGAACGAAAGATTTCTGAAACATTTGACAATAATGAGTTTTATCATAGAAGAAATACGATATCTGAAATGCCAGTCTTTATTGGAATAATGGTTATTTTCAACATGCTGTGCGATGTCGTCAATATTAAGAAAATGTAGCAAGCGGCAAACTGATACATTCTCTTTATCAATATCGTTTCGAATGGAGTCCTCAAAGAGGACTCCTTTATATACAGTATAAATATCCTCCATGAGACTGGCCAAACTTATACTATTTTAATCTTTGGAGGGAGCTGAAGCTATTCTTTTTTTTTTTTTGGGGGGAAAAAGAGGTCTTGTTGAAAATAGAGGTAGGTTTTTAAATCAAAATTCTAATTTGATGGTCTCATTTTTCAAAGCTTTAATATGCAGAAGTCTTATATATGCGAATTTCAATTTTTCATCCGAAAAGATTGATATGGCTGATTCATATGATCTTTATATGACTGATGCTTAGTATTTTGCGAAATATTATAGTGTCTGCATATTTATTAAGTAATGAAACTATATCTTGGCAGTGAAGGTTATTTATGATAGTTATTGCAAAAAAATATGGTCGTTTGGGTAATAGATTGATTCTTTTTGCTCATTTTATTGCATTCGGTATAGAACACAACGTAAAAATTGCAAATCCTTCATTTGGTGACTATGCTGAGCATTTTCAAAATATTAGTGATGATCTATTTTGCAGATATCCTTCAGAGAGATCCTTAAATGGAAATCGATTAATGCAAAAATTATTGTATTTGTGTATATGGTTACTTACAATAATCAGACTACCTTTCATAAAATATGTGACTCTAAAGGAGAATCAGTCTTATAATACGAATAACGAACAATTCATAAGAATTGCACAAAATAACAAATTCTTATTTGTTGATGGATGGGATTTTCGTGATTCAATTGATCTTCATAAACATGCAAGTATAATTAGAACTTATTTTGCACCAAACAAAAAAATACAAAATAATATAAAGGATTTGCTTGGTGGAGTTAAGCAAAACTATGATTTTTTGATAGGAATTCACATTAGGCACGGAGATTACAAAAACTGGAACAATGGTAAGTATTTCTATGAGTTAACCCAGTATATACAAATAATGGAAAATATTGAAAAAATATTTTCGACTAAAAAGATTATGTTTGTCGTATGTTCTGATGTAAAACAAAATGTAAAAGAACTAAGTAAGTTTCAATTTATTTTTTGTAATAATCATTTTGTTCAAGATATGTATTCTTTAGCTGAATGTGACTATATTGTTGGTCCTCCAAGCACGTATTCGTTGTGGTCCTCTTTTTATGGCAATGTCCCACTTTATCATATAACGGACCCGGATGCAATTTTCGATATAAATGACTTTACTACTTATGGCTCTCTAAAAAATGCAGATGAATAAAAACCTTCTAGCCATAAATCATCATATCAATGTCGTGAAACTACATAGGTTAGCTTTATATTTACAAATTCTCATCTCAATTATTAAGTACTATTAACTTAATTATATCTCCAAAATCCTATTACTTCTAACTTAACCTCTATATGTGATCACATGCCATACCAAATCATAGAGAAAAAAGAGATTGCGCCATCAGTGCACATGATGAAGATCAAAGCACCTGATGTTGCCAAAGCCGCAAAGGCAGGCCAGTTTATTATTTTACGTATTGACGAGACCAGCGAAAGAGTACCGCTGACTATCGCAGATTTTGATGCCACAGAAGGCACTGTAACCATAATCTTCCAGGAAATGGGCAAGACAACAAAGCAGCTTGCAAAGATGTCATCTTCAGATGAGCTTCAGGACTTTGTTGGTCCACTGGGCACTCCTGCAGATGTCAGAGAACTTGGAACTGTGATTCTTGTAGGTGGAGGAGTAGGAATTGCCCCGGTATATCCACAGGTAAAAGCTTATCGTGAGGCAGGAAACAAGGTAATTTCCGTAATCGGTGCAAGGAACGAGAGTCTTCTCATTCTAGAGGATGAGATGAGAGCAGCAAGTGACGAACTTCACGTTGCAACAGACGATGGTTCAAAAGGGCACCACGGTTTTGTCACGGATGTTGTAAAGAACATTCTTGACAGCGGTGAGAAGGTTGCAAGAATAGTAGTTATTGGTCCTCCTATTCTCATGAAGGTTGCAGCAGGTATGACCGAACCTTATGGAGTCGAAACAATAGTAAGCCTGAATCCTATTATGATTGACGGAACTGGTATGTGTGGCGGATGCAGGGTCTCGGTTGGCGGCGAGACAAAGTTCGCATGTGTTGATGGTCCGGAATTCGATGCTCACAAGGTTGACTTCAATCTGCTAATGAGCCGTCTGGCACTTTACAGAAGTGAAGAATCAAAGTGTCAGGAAAACCACGATCACAAATGTACCTGCAGGGGTGAGCACTAATGTCAGACAGACAGGCAATGCCATTGCAGGATCCTAAGAAAAGGGCACAGAACTTCAATGAGGTTGCACTTGGTTATACCGATGAAATGACCCTTGCAGAAGCGTCCAGATGTCTTGAATGTAAGAATCCAAAGTGTGTTGATGGCTGTCCTGTAAACATTGACATTCCTGGATTCATATCTTGCATAAAGGCTGAAGACTTTGACGGTGCCATTGAAACTATCAAACTAACCAACGCTCTTCCGGCTGTTTGTGGACGCGTATGTCCTCAGGAAGTCCAGTGCGAGGAATTGTGTGTACTGGCAAAGAAGGGTAAACCAGTTGCAATTGGCAGACTTGAGCGTTTCTGTGCTGATTACGAAAAGAAAAGAGGTGTAACTCCTCCAGTTCGCCCAGAGTCAACAGGTAAGACGGTTGCTGTTATTGGTGGAGGTCCTGCAGGGCTTACAGCAGCAGCGGACCTTGCAAAAGAAGGCCACGAAGTTACAATATATGAATCACTCCACGACACTGGTGGTGTGCTGACTTACGGAATACCTGAGTTCAGGCTTCCAAAGGCAATAGTAAAGGAAGAGGTTGAGTATATCAAACAGCTTGGCGTTGATGTCAAGGTGGATTATGTTATTGGCAAGATAAAGACTCTCGATGAGCTAAGGGAAGAGTTTGATGCCGTTTTCCTTGGAACAGGTGCAGGTCTTCCAAAATTCATGGGAATAGAGGGGGAGAATCTCAATGGCGTTTACTCAGCTAACGAGTTCCTTACAAGAGTTAACCTGATGAAAGCATACCAGTTCCCTGACTATGATACTCCTATCAAGAGAGGAAAGAACGTCATCGTAGTTGGAGGTGGCAATGTTGCAATGGATGCCGCAAGAAGTGCTCTCCGCCTTGGTGCAGATGAAGTAAGCATAGTCTATCGCCGTGGCGAGGATGAACTTCCTGCAAGAAAGGAAGAGATTGAGAATGCAAAGGAAGAGGGCATTGTCTTCAGGCTTCTTACCAACCCAACGAGGATTCTTGAGGGCGAGAATATGACCGTCAATGGTGTGGAATGTATAAAGATGGAACTTGGCGAGCCTGATGATTCCGGTCGCAGAAGTCCGGTTGCCGTAGAAGGTTCTGAGCATGTGATTCCTGCTGATATTGTAATCATTGCTATTGGAACATCACCAAATCCAATGATATTCTCCGGTTCAGAGGGACTTAAAACCAATTCCAGAGGTACTATTGTAGTCGATGAATCCGGCAAGACTTCACTTGATAATGTATATGCAGGTGGAGATGCTGTCACAGGTGCGGCAACGGTCATCAGTGCAATGGGTGCCGGAAAGGTTGCTGCAAAGGCAATCAATGAGTATCTCAGCAACTGAGCATCATCATTTGTAACTCAATTATCCGGTTTTAACCGGATTTTCTTTATTTTTTACTAGTTCAGTCATATTTATGTACCTGTCTTCATTTTTCCGTTTCTTTCCCGGACAGTTTTTAAGTTGGTGAGCGCTACATGGTATCAATGAAAAAAGGCAAATCCTCTTCCAGTGGTTCTGGAAAATCCAGCAGGCAAAGTAGTTCTTCCGGTAAGACTCATGTGAGAAGTGCCGGTTCACTCACATCCGGATACAGGAATTCTTCCAATCGTTCACATAAACAGGACAGAGGAACAAGCCACAATAAAGAAGTTCAGAAATATGCCAGTAATGAGAAAGATTACATCTTCTGGTGTCAGGAATGCAATGTACCACTGATTGAAAATGAATGTAGCATTTGCGGTGGCGAAGGAATGAGGATTGATTTATCACAACCGGCAGATGTGAGGTTCTGTTCTTCATATGAAAGGAAAGTTCTCCATGACGTGCTAGTTGCTGAATTTGGCACTGATCCTCTGGGTGACAGGGTAATCCTGTTGAACAAAATTCCGGGGGATGACAAGACTGATGAGGTCATAGTTGATGCTTTCATGTTTGGTATTCTGCGTTTCGACATGCCAAAGATGGATTATGTATTTGAGCCGTCTGTGCAGGGTGCTCATATCCTTCTAGGTAATACGGAAAAGAAAATCGTTGTTTTGAAAAAGAGTTCCAAGCATCTTAATGGTAAGAAAATTAGTTATGATATGGTTGAATCTATATCTGATGGTATCAGGAAAAACGATGTGGTTCTGATAAGGTCTGGAAATCTCACAGGTTATGGGGTTGCTTTATGTGATGCAAAAGAAGCATCTTCAGTCAATGGACCGGTGATAAGGGTCCGAAAAGTAGAATCACAACACGTCTCATTGAATAAGAAAGTGTCAATCATGCATGATGTGGTAGCTTCAAATGTCCCTCATATGCGTAATCTTGGCAGGAATGCAATGAATACCATAAAAGGTATTGCAAACCAGAAAGAATACAAAGCTCTCCCGGTTAATGTCTCATTCAGTGGTGGAAAGGACAGTCTTGTAGTACTTGATCTTACTGTGAGCGCACTGAAGAATCAGGCAGGCAGGGATATTTGCGCTTTTTTCCTTAATACTGGTATAGAGTTTCCAGAAACCGTGGAATTTGCTCACAATTATTGCAGGGATAACGGAATAGAACTTATCGAAAAAAGGGCAGCTTCAAATTTCTGGGATAATGTGGATGCATTTGGTCCCCCTGCAAAGGATTTTCGATGGTGCTGTAAGATATGCAAGCTTGCACCTGCAAACGAAGCAATAGAAGAATGTCTGCAAAAAGCTCCTACTTGTATAACAGTTGACGGGAAACGAAGATATGAATCATTTTCAAGGGCGCGTATCTCAACAAGTGAAAGCAATCCATTTGTTCCCGGGCAACTCAATATCTTTCCAATAAAGGACTGGAAAGCAATTGAGGTCTGGCTTTACATCTACTGGAGAAAGCTTGAATATAATCCTCTTTACGACTTAGGTTTTGAGAGGGTAGGATGCTATCTCTGCCCGGCAGCCCTTTCAGCAGAATACCAGCGTTTGAAAGACTTACATCCGGAATTACATGGAAGGTGGGAAACATTTCTCATGCAATGGGCAAAGAAGAACGGTCTTTCAGAGTCTTTTATAGAACATGGTCTCTGGAGGTGGAAGGAACTTCCTCCCAAGATGATCAAACTTTGTGAGGAAATGGGTATATCTGCCTGTGCAACTTCAGTGGAATCACAGTTTAGTATTAACATCACATCAGGTATATCTCCATGCAAGGCAGGAGGTTATACGATTGAAGCTTCTATTCATGGTTTTTCCATGAAGAAAACCAGGGATGTAATGAATATTATGGGGAAAACTGTATTTTCAGAGGAACTTGGTCTTCTCATGGTACGGGGGAAAACTTCAACGATTAAGATTTTCTCATCAGGCAATGTTGTTGTAAACTCAGATGACAAATCTTCAGCAGATTCAGTTTTTGCAGAAGCCTCACGTCAGTTATTGAAAGCTCACAGGTGCACAGGATGTGGTATATGTATCAAAGCCTGTCCGGTTAATGCAATTTCAATTAAGGATGGACATGTATTCATAAATGAAAACTGCATTCATTGTGGTAAATGTACTGATTCCTGTGTTGTTCTCAGATATGAAAATAAGTTCTAATTCGTTAGTATAAATTTCTATATTCAGCTATTTAATGCATTGTAATTATGAGGATGAATTATTAATAGTTTAAATATTATATAAAAAGCAAGAATCTTTGAAGGGTAAAAATGGTCAATAGCGAAACGGATGGAATATCCCGCATTATTGCTGCAAAATGGAAAATAGCTTCCTTCACGGTAGTTTTACTTCTTTTCCTCCTTTTTTGCTACATATTATTCCCTCTTGCAGATGGTATCGTGCTTGGACTCGTATTTGCCTATATAGCACGGCCTATCTTCATGAAACTCAGACGTTTCAGAAAGATGGGCGCTCTCATAGCAACGCTATGTATTGTTGTTCCTGTTGTATTCATCATTGGTTCCGGTATAGTTGAGATACTCAGGCAGATTGTATGGGTATTTGAGAACCAGTCTTATGTGGTGAATACAAGTCTTGACCTCTTAAGATCTATTGACATACCGGCAGGATATACTGATGATGTGCAGCAACTGGTATGGGATATTTCGACATCAATCTTGCCACTTCTTGGTAAAATAGGAATAGTCTCTTATGCTCGTAATCTTGTAATGTTTGGCATCAACCTTTTTCTGGCAATTTTCCTCTGTTATTTCTTGTTGGCAGATGGTGACGGCCTCTACAGGGGTATACTAAAAGTGGTTCCTGTTGATCATAAACATGATTTTGAATGTTTTGTGTTGCATCTTGACGTAATATTGCAGGGGATTTTTGTAGGAAACGCATCCGCAGCACTCATAGTCAGTGTGTTGTCCCTTATTGTATTCTATGCATTTGGATTTACACATGTTCTTGCGCTTGCAGCTCTTATATTCGTGGCTTCTGTGATTCCGATGTTTGCCGGTTATATGGTTCTGCTGGTACTATCTGCTTATCGTTATCTTCAACAGGGACTTGAAAGTGCATCCGTGTTCTTCATTGTTGCATCCATTGTAATTTATGCACCACCCGAACTTGTACTGCGTCCATATCTTGCAAGCATTAAATCCCAGATTCATCCATTCCTTATTCTTGTGGCATTCCTTGGTGGTGGTTTTGTAGGTGGTGTTGCGGGTTTCTTCCTGGCTCCCATAGTGCTTGGTGCTATTGTAGCAGCATACAGGGTTTACATCAATGACAATACTGCTATCTGCTCTCAAATGAACCTGTCAGTCTGCAAGGATGATTCTGAAAATAAGGGTATAACAGAATAGTATTTTGATCCATCATTTTTTCTGTTTTTTCTGTGATTTGAAAAAGGTTAATAAGGATTGGCCTAATAAGGTAGCGAAATCTTAAAGGTGAATTTATGCAGTTATTACTCATCCATTCTGATTATATTGAATATGAAGTGAAAAAGAGCACCCCGGTTGCTGAAAAAATTGAAGATTCCTTTAAACAGGGAAGACTTGAGGAGGCTCTTACAGCTTTCATAGCAGTCGAAAAGGTCGACGAGGCAAATGTTGAAGGTGCCATCTCCAAAGCTGTGGAAGAGATCAGGAATGTAGCTACACAGGTCAAGGCTGAGAATATCATGGTATATCCGTATGCTCACCTGAGCTCCGATCTCTCATCTCCAAAAGCAGGTGTTGCAGTTCTCAAAGGTATAGAAGATGCACTTTCTGGTGATTATACTGTTAAGAGAGCTCCATTCGGATGGTATAAGGCATTCAAGATCAGCTGTAAAGGACATCCACTTTCCGAGCTGTCACGTTCTATTGTACCGGATGAACCAACTGGTAAGGAATCTTCATCCTGCGGTGAAGCGGTAAAAGAGGAAGTAGTCTCTGAAGCGCTTAAGGCAGAAAGTACTGCCAAGTCTTACTGGCATGTTCTGACACCAGATGGTGAGCTTCATGATGCAGCAACCTTCGATTTCACAGGTCATGACAACCTTGGGAAGTTTGTGGATTATGAGATTTCCAAGAAGAGAGCTGTTGAAAAGGCTCCACCACATGTAGAGCTTATGCGCAGGTTGGAACTTGCAGACTATGAGCCAGGATCAGATTCCGGTAACATGCGTTACTATCCAAAGGGTCGTCTTATGAAGTCACTCCTTGAGAATTATGTACTCGAGGAAACTTCAAAGGTTGGTGCAATGGAGGTAGAGACGCCTCTGATGTATGATATGAATCATCCAACCCTGAAGAAATATCTTGACAGGTTCCCTGCCCGTCAGTATTCAATTGAATCTGACAAAAGGCAGATGTTCTTAAGATTCGCCGCATGTTTCGGTCAGTTCCTCATGAACCACGACATGACTATTTCCTATAAGAACCTGCCACTCAAGATGGTCGAGATGACCAGATACAGTTTCAGGAAGGAACAGCGTGGTGAACTTGTGGGCTTAAGGAGACTCAGGGCTTTCACAATGCCAGATATGCACAGTCTTTGTGCAGATATGGAAGGCGCAATAGACCAGTTCGGCAAGCAGTACAACATGTGTATCGCTGTCCTTGACAAGATTGGTATTAAGGTAGATGACTTTGAGGTTGCTATCAGGTTTACCAGAGAGTTCTATAATGAGAACAAGGATTTCATCACAAACCTTGCAAAGACCGTGGACAAACCGGTACTTGTTGAGATGTGGGATACCCGTTTCTTCTATTTCGTTCTTAAGTTCGAGTTCAACTTTGTTGACGCTCTTGCAAAGGCAAGTGCACTCTCAACTGTACAGATAGATGTTGAGAATGCTGACAGATATGACATTAATTACATCGACTCAGATGGAAGTGCCAACAGGCCGGTAATTCTTCACTGCTCACCAAGCGGTGCAATAGAGCGCTGTATCTATGGTCTTCTTGAGAAAGAGGCTATGAAGGCAGAAGAAGGTGGAGTTCCAATGCTTCCGCTCTGGCTTTCCCCGACTCAGGTAAGAGTTATCCCAATAGCTGACAAACACATGGATTATGCCATGCTGGTTGCTGACAAACTAAACTGCCGTGTTGATATCGATGACAGGGAAGATACAGTTGGTAAGAAGATACGTGAGGCAGGTCGTGAATGGATTCCATACGTCGTTGTTGTTGGCGATAGTGAAGTTGAGAGTGGAACTGTTAATGTAACCATCCGTGCAGAATCAGAGCCTAAGAAGCCAGTTAAGGTGGAAATGTCTCCCGATGAGCTTAATGCAAGGATTGCCGCAGAAACCGAAGGCATGCCATACAAGGGACTTTGCCTTTCAAAGATGCTTTCACAGAGGCCAAAATTCTTATAAGCCCGTTCTGCAAATTTAAGTGTATGCAGGATAACTTGTCCAACGCAGAGGATATTTCCTCTGCAACAGTACTTGTTACAGGAAGAGTTCAGGGAGTTTATTTCCGCAGGTTCGCTGTGGATAATGCGCAAAAACTCGGGCTTACCGGATTTGCCAGAAACCTGCCGGATGGCAGGGTTGAGGTTTTTGCAGAAGGCAAAGCCACCTCTATTCAGAAACTCATTGATTTTTTGCACATAGGTCCGGCTCTTGCAAATGTTGAGGATGTCAGCGTGGAATGGTCTGAACCTACAGGGGATTATACTGAGTTCTCGATAATGCGCTAAATTTCTTCATCTCATCTTTTTTGTTGTATTTTCCTTTAATTTCTGGATTCAAAAATATTATATTCCTACTACACGTATGTGTCTTTATGTCAGATGAAAAAACCAACCCCGAAAACCTGGTTTCTGCAACGATACTGGTACAGCTCAGGAATTCAAAAGGGGATTTCTACGAATATGCATCTAAAAACGCCATGCAACTATCTCTTACTGGTTATTCTCAGAATTTGTCTGATGGTTTATACAAAGTATTTGTAGAGGGGGAGAAATCTTCTATACAGTCATTCATCGGTTACATGGAAATGAACAAGGCTTTTGCTGGTATGGATAAAATTGATGTAGGTGACATTATGGTTTCCTAGTCATCTCATACCGGAAGTTACTCTGATTTTATCATCAAAGAGTGATTTATGCAGTTCCATCTCATAGCTGTCTCTTCAAAATTACTTTTTCCGATTACCTTTTAATAGTCTAAAGTTGATTGCTACTCAATGGAAAGCGTTATCCTTGTAAGATATGGCGAGCTTGCCTTGAAGAGCACAGGAGTTCGCAACTGGTATGAGAAAACACTTGTGAAGAACATAGCTGCTATGCTGGATCATCGTGGAATTCCTTATTCGGATATATCCCGTGAATGGGGGAGAATATTCATTAAAAGCGATGATATAAGGGCTGCAAAAGCAGCTGCTGATGTTTTTGGTGTTGTTTCTACTTCTTTTGCACAGGTTACAGGTGCTACTATCGAAGCGGCAGGGGCTTTGTGTGCAGAGCTTGCTGATGGCTATATCTCGGAAGGTCAGTCCTTTGCTATCAGGGCAAGACGCACAGGCAATCATTCATTTTCATCACGTGATATAGGTATTAAATGTGGGGATGCTGTATGGAAGATGCTTGAATCAAAAGGATTCACACCTTCGGTAGATCTCACAAGTCCTGACAGGGAGATATTTGTGGAAATGCGCCAGAGCAAGTCCTATGTATTCACAGAGACTGTGGAAGGTGTCGGGGGTCTGCCACTGGGAACTCAGGGTAAGATGATTTCACTTGTATCCGGTGGAATTGATTCGCCTGTTGCAACATGGCTCATGATGAAACGGGGAATTGAGGTTATTCCGGTTTATTGCAATAATACTCCTTTCAGTGATGAGCGTGCACATAATCGTACAATGGATTGTCTCAAAGTTCTTCAGGAATGGTGCCCTGGACGTCCTTTCAAGTATTATGAAATTCCGCACGGGGATAATCTCCAATCTTTTGTCGATAAATGCTCAAAGAACAAAACATGTCTATTGTGTAAGCGTACAATGTATAGGATTGCCTTGAAGATCATGGAAAAGGAAGGTGCAGCAGGAATTATTACCGGTTCTTCAATTGGACAGGTTGCATCACAGACAACCTACAACATGTATGCTGAACTCTACGGACTTTGCGTACCTTTGTATCACCCGCTGATAGCCCTTGATAAAAATGAGATAATCGAAATCGCCAGAAAGATTGGTACATATGATGTCTCCATTCGCGAAACCGGTGGATGTGGAGCTGTACCTGTACATCCTGAAGTGAAAGCGGCAATGGATTCAATGATTGTAGAGGAAAAAAAGATTAATATTGAAGAACTTGTGGCTGCTTCTGTGAAGAATGCTCGTATATCCCGAATTGATGTTGAATGATTTCTCACAGTGTTTTACACATTAAATCTTTTTCTGTGAGTAATTTGCACACATATATTTCTTCAAATTTTTATTTTTATCTAGTATATTTTTGAGTTAAATAATTATGTGCCTAGTGTTTTTCATCATGTACTCATAATCTGGGATATTTTAGGAAGTAACGCATAATCCTTATATACTATCATTAACAATGCACAATTAGGCGCACAAACTCACAGCAAAGTGAATTTTAGCACAAATTTCATCCTTTATCTCTCGTCCATTCCCTCAATTATTCCCGTGCGCCTAAACTCTTTTAATGTCTGTTTGTTCCTTTTGTATAGTTTATGTTATTTTTAATCAAGTTCAACTTTCCTTTTTCAGTCAAGAGCAACTTTTATATAAATATCCGCCATATAATAATCTTGTAATTATAATTATATCAATACTTCTTGTCAGTTGGTTTTTATGAGTGAGCTTCCATGGGAGAATAAAAAGATAGCAGATATTATGTCTTCTGTTGAAGAAGAGCAATCTTCTGCAAATGCATCCGGCGAAAAAAAGAGTTCTACGTCACCAATTCCTGACATATTGGCAAATGCTTTTGCCGATATACCAATGGAAGAGGCGAAAATAGATGTGCCAGAGGTAAATCCTGTTTCAGCAGAGAATGGCGCATCACAGGCAGCTTTTCCTTCGTTTGGAGATCTTCCTGACCTTTCAGCATTAGGCGGCACTCAACCAAATATCCCTTCTGCAGAGGAAAAAGAGGATTCTATTGAGGTGCCACCATTTATGAAATCTCCGCCAAATGCAGGTGAGGTAGGGATAATTTCATCCGTCAATCAGTTTCACGAGCCTTCTCCTGCCACAGATAAGCCTGCAAAGAAAAGGTCTCCTCCTCCATTATTTGAACCTTTTATTAATTCCGATGAGCCATCAGTTTCTCCTTCTTCTGAAATAGGTGAGTCTTTGCCTTTTGCTCCTGAATCGAATCAATCCCCACAGTTTGGTGCACAGTTGGAAGTACCACCCTTTTCAACACCAGACGCCCTTGTCTCTGCTGATGGTCCTTTAGAGTCCAATTCCTTTGAATCTACTCCTGTAACTGCTCCACTTACAGATCCTTTTGCCTCTGCCGGTGCCTCTGTCGAATCTAATCCTTTTGAATCCATTCCAGATTCTGTTCCATCTGTTGATCCATTTTCTTCAGTCAGTGACCCTGTAGCATCCAATCCTTTTGAGCCGATTCCTAATGCTGTTCCACCCGCTAATCCCTTTTCTTCAGTCGATGGCCCTGTCGAATCTAATCCTTTTAACCCAACTTCTGGTGTTACTCCATCTACTGATCCCTTTGCTTCAGTTGATGATTCTGTAGCATCCAATCCTTTTGAACCAGCTCCTGTTGCGGTTCCACCTGCTAATCCTTTTTCTTCAGCTGGTGATTCTGTAGCATCTAATCCTTTTGAACCAACTTCCGGTGCTTTTCAGTCTCAAAATCCATTTGGTGATCAAGTTGCTGCTGATACAGTATTATTTGAAAAGAATAAACATGCACAAAAGGTTCCTGTAAAATTACCGATTGATATGGGTTCATTTAAGAGAAACCTGGAAGGCATTTCTAGCATCACAAAAAGCTTCTTTAAAAATCTAACAAAAGGAAAAAGTCTCATTGAGAGAATGGAAGACATGCGAGATGATGTGGATGTTGCCGAGTCAAAACCACAATTTACTTCGAATGCTTCGTCATTTGATGCTAATCCATTTGAATCGTCAGATAATAACGTTGATTCAAGTCCTTTCTCTTCTTCTTTGGATGTGAATAAACAGGTTATTGAGGAAGCCAATGAACCTGTGAATCCTTTCATGGAAAATGAAGGTGATAGGACAGTTGGTGCTATACGACAGGTAACTCCTATTGAGAATCCAATTATGGAAATGAGGGAGGAATATCTTCTTGATAACAATGATTTTGGTAACGATGATTCAATTGATGCATTGTCTGGAAGCGTTGAGTTAACCGCAGAAGAATCTATTTCATCTATTTCTTCAGAAGATGTATCTATTCATGACCATGATCCGTTAGTAAAATATACAGAACTTGAAGTTTTAGATGAGGCTACACATGAAGTCTCAGATGTTTCTGAAAGTATGAGTAAACAGGAAAAGACTTCTTCTACATCAGGCATGGAATTATCAAAAAAGGTGTTTACCAAAGATATAAAGGACCTAAGGGCAACTACTGATAAAAAGTTCGAAAGCCTGGAAGATGATCTTGGAGGACTGAAAAATAGTCTGGATGACATGACCCTTCAATTTTCGTCTATGCATTCTGAAGTTGAAGAGTTTTCAAACAAGATATCAGAGATTACTGAAGCTGTGGCTTCTGCTGTAAGTTCAAGTGAAAATATTCTATCCCAGAGTAATTCCCGGTTTGATGCTATTGATGGAAAAGTCTTACAGGTTGAAAACGAGATTTCTGAGTTTGATTCTTCTATTGCTGTATTGCAGTCTGATAATGCTTCAATGACGACTAATTTATCACAAATTGAAGAGAACATTTCCGAACTTGTTGGTTCTTATACAGCTCTTCTTGCTCAGTTGCATGAGTCATTACAGGAGAACGAGTCTAAATTTGCAATCCTGGCAGAATTATCATCACGGATTGATGCATTTGGTCCAAGAGTTGAGCTTATGGAGAAGATGCAGGAAGAATCTAAATCCACTTCTAAGGAATTCTCCCGTTCGATTTCTTCAATGCTTGACAATCTTGGAAAGGTATCTTCAGAGTTCCAGAAGTTCAGACAGGAATCCGAGGAGAAAAATACTGCGGTAATGGAGAAGATTGATTCTCTCACAGAATATATGGAAAGCGAATTGAAGAAACTTGGCGCAAGAAGCTATAAGGGATTCGGGCAGAATGTCCACCTTTCAAATATTGTGAAAAATTCCAGTAACATGAAGCTCTGTATGGAATGGCTTGAGTTTTTGATGGAACTTGTTGGTCGCAATAATCTTCCAGATATATTGTCATATTATGAAGAGCTTGGCTGGATCACTGAAAAAGTCAGGATGGAGCTTCTTCATTATGCTGAAGGCATCGATTTCTATATGGAGAAACCTGACTGGAAACTCACTCCGGATGACCATGTTAAGTCTATATGGTTCATTGAAAGCCTTGCCGGCATGAAGGTTGACAAGAACAGGCTTTCTGTAATAGAAAGGGATATTGAGAAGGTCAAAAAAGGCTCAGAGATTTACGGAATATAACCATTTTTGTATATTCGGATAAAAAAGAATATGTTGTAGTTATTTTACTACAACTTATTTTATTTGATTAATCATACTTATGCTATTTACTCTGCCATCTCAAAGGTTGCATAAGCGAGGAATACTGCGCTTATAGGTGCAGTAATAAGTACTCCTATTCCCAGAAGGAATATGCCAATCATGTTGAGTACAAGAGTTATAACATAAACAATAATACTCTCTACAGGGGCAGTTTTAACAATTTCAACACTTTCTGTAATTGCTTCTATTCCACTGAGGCCTTCTTTAATAACAAGCAATGGCATTGTAAACATAAAGAGAATTCCTACTATAGTGCTGAGTATTGATGCTATCTGTCCAAGAACTCCTACAATGATCAAGTATATGATCATAAATGTCCAGCTTCTGATTATATTCTCTTTTTTGAATCCTTCAAAGACATCGCCAATTTCGATTGCTTCTCCTCTTGCACCCTTTACGGCCATTGAAGTAAATCCATAAACAAGAGGTGCTATTGTGACGATTAAAATAGACCCAATTACAGCTATCAAAAGACCAACAATAAATGTAACAATGTTTTCTTTAACTACATTCCATGAATTCTTTAATGATAATTCATAGTCCAACATACCACGTCCTGTATATAATTATATAACAGAGTGTGGATTTGGAACGTATATAATATTTCCTATATATGACTGCAATACAAAAAATGAAAAAAGATGACGCAAGATGCGTCATTAAGTTTGTGTTTAGAACCTGACGTCCATGTCAGCAATCAGCTGGCCACTTCCAACATCAACAAATTTAACGTTGACTGTTTCGCCTGTAGCACCTATATCATGTACAGCAGTGCCGTTTGGTGTCAAATCGAGGTAAAAGCCAGATGTTTGGTTACTGATGTATACGTTTTCACCAGCTACGAATCTCTTATCATCGTCAGAGGTAATACCATCGTCAATTGTCGCAGTAGTACCATCGACCACAATTCTTGTGTTTGCGGAGGCGAGAATCATCTCATCTCCACCTTGGTGCTCAATCTTGACCATACTGCTACTATTATCTTCCATAGCACTTGCCCTCAGACTTGCCTGTGGTGCCTGTTCTGGTGGTCCCATGCCGAATACGAATGCTGCGATAACTGCAGCAAGGATAACAGTGATTGCAACCATCAGGATTACACCGATGACTGGGGATACTGCATCCTCATCTAAAAATTGGTTTGCTTTGCTCATAGTTGTTCCTCTCTTGTTCAAAAGCTATACTTTTTTCTGCTTTTTTTTCTGGACCACTTTTTCAAGTTTCTTGGTCCACATTTTATCGTCGAGGTCGGTGTATTCGCACTCGAGATAATGTTGCACGGCCATACTCAGGGCTTCTTTTGTTGACGACTCATTGCATTTCTTCTTTAAAGCCGCCAGTTCATCTTCCGTGAGAACAGTTTGTGCATGTACAATTTTAACCATTGTATCTCCTGATTGTTTGAATCATCTGATGAACTTAGTCGTTCAAACCATCATCATAATAATCATAATGAAAATTGTATATAAACTTTGTTATATTCTCAAACGCTATTTTAATGAGAATCTAACTATTACAGCACATATTATATATTTACATAAATATATTCTTTGCTAGAATTTAATGTGATTGTATCGCTCATATTTTTCCATTAATCATATTTGTGCCTGATTTTTGGTTATATGAAACCGGCAAAGCGCTCAGAATGATTTTGCTTATTTATATTCCTTTAAGAGAAGTTCGTCACTGGCAAATATACTTTTTCATTGAAACAATATTAAAATATCATTTTTGCAATGATTTTTCATTGGCAAAGTCAAAATAGCATTTCATCTATTATGCTACTTTATAGTTATTAAATCACTATAAATCTCATTTAAAAAACCATATATAGAAGGAAAATTCATGTCATCCAGTCGTTTTATAATTACTGTTATTGGTGTTGATAAAGTTGGTATCGTTGCGGGAATCACGCAGACTATGGCGCAATACAACGTTAATATAGTTGATATCAGCCAGACTATTATGGATGATCTGTTCACCATGATTATGCTAGCGCAAACCACAGAAGAGAACTTCGACCTGTCAGCTTTCCATCAGGCAATGTCAGAAAAAGGTACTGTTCTTGGTGTGGAAGTTAAGGTACAGCATGAAGATGCTTTCCGTTTTATGCACAGGATCTGAGGTGCCAGCATGCTCATTCATCCCGAAGAGATACTTGAAACAATAAAAATGGTGAGTAGCGAGAACCTTGACATAAGGACAGTCACCATGGGTATAAGCCTTCGCGGCTGCAGTCATCCTGATATAGATACATTCAACGAGAATGTTTACAATCGGATAATGTATTATGCAAAAGATCTGGTAAAGGTCACCAATGAAATCCAGAACCTTTACGGAATTCCTATAATTAACAAGCGTATTTCCGTAACTCCGATAGCCATAGTTGCAGAAAGCTGTGATGCCACAGACTTCACATCAGTTGCCCAAACTCTTGACAGGGCAGCTGAAGATGCAGGCGTTGATTTCATCGGAGGTTTTAGTGCACTTGTCCAGAAAGGCATGACTCCTGGCGACCTTAATCTTATTAATTCAATTCCTCGTGCTCTTGCGACTACTAATAAGGTATGTTCTTCAGTTAATGTGGCAACCACTAAAGCAGGCATCAATATGGATGCTGTTTCCCTGATGGGAAAAATTGTCAAAGAAACTGCGGAGCTGACAAAGGACAATGCTGGAATAGGTTGCGCCAAACTTGTTGTATTTGCTAATGCACCGGAAGATAATCCATTCATGGCGGGTGCTTTCCATGGCGTTGGTGAGCCGGATTGTGTTATCAATGTTGGTGTGAGTGGTCCGGGGGTTGTTAATTCAGCAGTACGTGCTCTTAAAGACCCTACATTGGGTGACATTTCAGAGTGTATCAAAAAGACAGCTTTCAAGATTACCAGAATGGGCGAGATGGTAGGACGTGAAGCTGCCAGCAGGTTCAATGTCCAGTTTGGTGTGCTTGATCTTTCTCTTGCCCCTACTCCTGCTATAGGTGACAGTGTTGCCGCAATCCTTGAGGCAATGGGCCTGGAAAGCTGCGGTACACATGGTACAACTGCCGCACTTGCACTCTTAAATGATGCTGTCAAGAAAGGTGGGTCAATGGCATCTTCATCGGTCGGAGGTCTTAGCGGTGCTTTCATACCTGTCAGTGAGGATGAAGGAATGATCAGAGCTGTTCAGCGAGGCTCTCTTTCATTGGACAAACTGGAGGCCATGACAAGTGTGTGTTCTGTTGGTCTTGACATGATAGCAGTTCCGGGAGACACTTCATCTTCTACCATATCCGCTATAATCGCCGATGAAATGGCTATCGGTATGATTAACAGGAAAACAACTGCTGTAAGGGTTATACCGGCTCCAGGCACAAAGGTTGGCGATATGATAGAATTCGGAGGTCTGCTTGGAAGTGCACCGGTAATGCCAGTGCACAATTTCAGTTCCGAACAGTTCATTTCCAGAGGTGGCCGCATTCCTGCGCCAATACAATCACTGACCAACTAATACTAATCGCCCGTTATTTCTTAATAAAAAGAAATGGAATGATCAAATGATAATAACTCTCATTGGCATGCCGGGTGCAGGTAAAAGTTCTGCAGGACAGAAACTTGCTTCTTTGCTTGGTTATGAGTTCATCGACACGGATAAATTGGTTATTGATGATTCAGGGAAAGATCTCCAGGATATAGTTAATGATTTTGGGGATCTGGCCTTGCTGGAAGCCGAGGAGCAAAGTATCATCAACATGAAGTTGAATGATAATTGTATCATTGCCACGGGTGGAAGTGTCGTCTACTCGGAAAAAGCAATGAAATTCCTGAAAGAGCACTCAGTTATTGTTTATCTGGATGTTCCTTTTGGAACAATTGTTTACCGTCTGTCAAATCTTGCAACCCGTGGAGTTGTGGGTCTAAGAGAAAAAGGCCTTCGCGGTCTTTATGAAGAGAGGACAGGGCTTTACACGTCTTTCGCTGACCACACTATAACCGTTTCCAGGAACGATAAAGTGATGAACGTTGCAAAAAAGATAATGAGTGAAGTTATGCCTGAGTCAGAGTCCTGATGAACTATCTCAGTTATCCAGAATGTTCCACCATATTTTCACGCGCCTCGATCGGGCATCATAAATGTAATTTCCATTTTCTTTTTTGAGTTTCTTTTCCAGATATTGTTCCAGTATCTTCTTTTGATCATTATTTTTAAGTGAAAAATGGCTTGAAAGGTTATCAACTGCTTCATCAAGTGTTGCATATGTCTCAGTTCTTCCAAGTGTGAATGTCTCCATATTGGGATAAATTCCCATTTGGTAGAGTACATTGTAAAGAACATCGCACTTTGGTGTGATATAATACTCAGTACCATGTAATTTAGGCCATATCTCAATTGAATGTTCATCCCATGATGTGTTTCCGGCAAACCAATAGAGATAGATGTATCCTGAAGCCACTGCAAGCATGTCCTCGATAGCCTTGCGTATATCCGGCATTCCCAGTGAGAATGATGCAATTATTACATCATATGGTCCATCAAGGTCTTTTTCAATATCGATGTCTTCCCATTTCTTTCTGATAATGCTGATATTGCCCCTGCTATAATCTGCCATGTTGTCTTCCAGAACTTCTATCATGCCGTTTGAAGGCTCAACAGCAGTAACATGTTTCACTTTTTCCGAAATAGGGATTGCAAGTGTTCCGGGCCCGGCACCAATGTCAAGAACTCTGGATTCAGGAGTGATATTAAGACCACTGATGACATCGCGTGCTCTTTGCTGGTTGTTTCTTAGTGACATTTCCCAGAACTGTTTGGCGCTTTCTTTTTCTTCCCATATTGAAGCACACTCTTTCTTGTTCCCGCATTCCAGATGTTTTTTCATTTGTTCTATCCAGACATCGCTCCAATCCACATCAATAACCATTTTTATCCTCTTCTTTTGTTTTTGACAGGTTCTGTTATTTAATCGTTAAATGTGATGTCAAACCGGTATAACAACTGAAATATCCTGATAGTTCTCTATTGTTACTGGAACGCCATAGACTTCCCTGATAATGTCAGGTGTTATATCTTCCATACTTCCTGCAGCAAATATGGTTCCATTCTTCAGGAACAGGAACTTGTCGGAGTACCTGAAAGCCAGATTCAGATCATGCATCGTCATAATTGCTGAGACATTTTCTTTTCTTACAACCTCTCTTACAGTATCAAGTATCTCAAGCTGGTTCTTCAGGTCAAGGCTGCTTGTGGGTTCATCCAGCAACAGAAGTTTAGGATTCTGTGCAATTGCTCTTGCAATGCCGATTTTCTGAAGTTCTCCTCCACTCATTTCATCGATGTAACGCAGTGCCATGTCTTCAAGGCTTAGTTTTTTGATAGTATCTTCTACTATCATTACATCTTCTGTTGTAATGTTCCATTTGATATGTGGCATTCTTCCAAGCAGGATCGCGTCAAAGGCTGTGAGTCTTGCAGGTTCGCAGCGCTGTGGGACATAACCTAGTCTTCTGGCAATTTCTATCTGTTCCAGTTTGAGGACATCCTCGTCTTCAATAAGTACAGTTCCTCTTTTTGGCTTGAGGATCGCGTTCATACATTTGAGAAGTGTGGTTTTCCCCACACCATTAGGCCCGAGGATTGAAAGTATTTCATTCCTCTTAAGTTCAAATTTAATATTCTTCAGTACTTCCTTGCTTTTGTACTGAAACTCCACTCCGTCTACTTCTAGAATCATATTCTTCTTCCTCCCAGTATCAGGTAAATGAATGTGGGTGCGCCCAAAAATGATGTAAGCACTGCAACAGGCAACTGGTATGGGTCTATCAAAACTCTTGCAGCCGTGTCAGCGCAGAGCAAAAGCAGAGAGCCCATAATCATGCTGCCTATTATCAGAAAACGATGATCATCACCTATTATTCTGCGAGCCATGTGCGGGCAGATAAGTCCGACAAAACCGATGACTCCGAGAAATGCAACTATGATGGCTGTCACAAGAGATGCACACATCATCCCCCGCAAACGTACTTTTTCCACGTTTACTCCCAGTCCTTTTGCAGTTTCATCTCCTGCATCAATGGCGTTGTATTTCCATCGTTCCAGCAGGAAATAGATTACAGTGCATAGTGTGATGCCAGTTATAAGTGCCAGTTCACTCCAGCTTGCTCTTGACACGTCACCAAATGTCCAGAAAACCATTGATGCAAGTTGCACATCGTCTGCAAAATACTGGAGGAACATCGTGCCTGCTGAGAATAGTGATCCCATTGCAACACCCACAAGTATCATCACTTCTGGAGTTACTCCCCTAAATCTTGAAAATGCAAGTATGATGGCTGTTACGGCAAGCGCAAAAGCAAATGCAACGACTGTTGTGGTATATGGGTTACTGATGACAACTGCATCACCCACAGTGCTATGGGTGGAACCTGTTCCAAGAACCATGACTGCAAAAGCAGCGCCAAAGGCAGCAGCGTTTGAGATGCCAAGGGTGAAAGGTGAACCCAGGGGGTTCCTGAGTATTGACTGCATGACCACGCCGGACACTGCAAGTCCTGCTCCGGCAACAATGGCAGTGAGTACCTGGGGCAGGCGTATGTTCCATATGATGCTGTCCCATCTGACTGAAACGGTGTGTCCTGTAAGTGTCTGCACAACTTCCATTGGTGGTATATCAACAGAACCTATTGATATTGAAAATATCAGCATCACAAAGAGAAGCACAAGTCCTGACAGAATGTATGTGTATTTCCTGCTGGTATGCTCCTTGTATTGACGGCTGATATCACCTTCATTTCCTGTTGATTTATTCAGCATTTTCACCATTTTTTCACCCTTGACTGCTTTTTTCATAGTTTGCTGATCTTTTCACTTTCACTGAAAACTCATACATCCAGTCTGGTAAATGCCGGAGTTCCAAAGGCGTTGATCATCTTGTCAGCTACTTCTTCCCCAAGTTCTTCATCACCGTCACATACGAGGAATGTGTATATCTCAGCAGTCTTGTCCTCAATGTCCACGTCTTCGAAATTTTCAGGATAGAGTAACTTTCCTGCGTAGTATGAATCTGCAAGTACTGATCCAAAGTTCTGGGTGTACCAGTTGTATGGAAGCATTCCGTATACGTTTCCGGAACTGACAGCCTGAAGCTGCTGGTATGAGTCATCGTTCTGTAACTGGTAAACGGCACTGTTCTCATCTTCTGATTGCATGGTTGAAAGGTCAACAAACAGGATTTCAGGATCCCACTCGATTATCTTTTCCTTGGCAACTTCAGCGGTGCTCAGGTCCATATCGTCATAAGCTACGTTCAGTGCATTGGTGAAGAAGAATGGAGGATATGTTGGTTCGGTGGATTGGAGTCCGTGTGGTCCTGCTCTTGCAATTCCGCCAACATAACATGATGTTTTTTCGTCATCTGATACATCAGAGGTTCGCTCGTTAATGTCTGCAATTGTTTCATCAAAGAATTCAATAACTTCTTCTGCACGTTCTTCCTTATCCATAACTTCTCCGTATATCCTGAGTGCCTGATACATGTCTTCCCTGCTGTCCACCATGTTTCCATAATTGACTACTACTACAGGGATTCCTGTTTTTTCCTGAAGTTCTACAGGGTCATAGCCGGATGCTGAGTAGGTTTTGAGAATCACATCAGGTTGAGGTTCAAGTGCCAGTATCTTTTCAGGATCATCATTTCCCCTGAATTCACCAAAAACAGTGTAATCAGTTGCAAATTGTGGATTTGCAAGTGCATAAGGTCTTGCATCGTAAAGGTTTTCCCTGGCTTCGATACTGTCAACTGCAATGATCTTGTCTTCGGATTCAAGGTATGTCAGAAGACGAAGTGATCCGGCACCAGAGCAGATTACATTTTCAATAGTGTCAGGTATTTCAACTTCTCTGCCCATTGCATCGGTAATTGTTACAGTATCAGTTGATGTTGTGCTTTCTTCCTGATTGGTAATGCTCTGTGAAGTAGAACTATCTGTACATCCTGATACGAATGCTGAAATGCAAAGTATCATTACAAGTAGTATTGTTGTTTTGAATCTTATATTTGTCATAAGGCTTCCACCATATTTCTTACTTTTTGACCTGTAATGACAAGTTAGTATTAAAATATTACTATTTTTTAATACGATATCATATAGACAACTTTTTATCTCATAACCGTATTTGTCATCCCATCCACGTAACACAAAATATAAAGAAAATCATATTTGTTGTAACTTTATTAATATAAACAGCACACCAGTTTATTGCGGTTTATTATTTTAGGGGGTCAACTTTGGAATAAAAATGAATGTTGCATTGTTTGATTTTCTTGTCAGGAGATATATTATATGAAAAAAATAGTACAAATTACGCTTATATTGTCGGTTCTAATGACCATGCTCATTGTTCCGGTAAGTGCAGATGATGTAACTTACACTATTCGAAGTACTGTATATGACAATACAGATCCTTCAATAGCAACAGGAGATTTCTATTGGGATGCAAATACCTTTTCAGGGTTTTTGTATATGATAAAACCTGGACTTTCCAGTGAACTTCTTTATCTTCACAACAGTGTGAACTCTTCTGAGACAATTCAGCTTGGAGATACCATTGAAGAAGGTGACCTTTACTACATAAGCAAACCACAGATGAAAAAGACAAAGATAGCCGGTTCAGATGATGGTGGCACATTCATGGTCGATGATGTTGACCTTGAAAAATATTATCTTATGGGTTTCTTCGGTCCCAAGTATGTTGCAATGCCTGAAGATCCTTCAGACCCTTCACAGGGATGCAAGCCTGACAAGATCGCTAAGATCATGTTGGAAAGTGATGACAAGAAAAACCTGGCCTCTGGTGAGGTGTGGGAACTTGCAGGTGGCTGGACACTGGTTATAGACCAGGTAGATGTTGAGGGAGAAAAAGTCTGGGTACATCTAAACTATAATGGTGAGGAAATTGATAGTGGAGTGATAAGTTCCTCTGCGAATTTGACCAACATGGAAAAGACCTATCTCTACAAAGACAGTGATGATTATCCGGTATTCTATTGTACTGTTGAATCTGTCTTCAGAGGCACTGATACAGACTTTGCAGTTTTCAAATATGTATTCCTCCGTGGGGATATTACAACTATTGAAAGCGATGACACCTATGGCATTTTTGATGTTGAAGGGTTTGAAGTTCCTGTTCTTATGAATGACACTAATTACGCAGGTGCTGCAGGAAGTACAGTTCTTCATACAGGCGATGACGCTGTTGTACTTTCCAGCAATAAAGCAGTAACCTTGAGTGCTGATAAAAAAATAGATCTGTATGGCGGACTTTACCTTAAAACAGAAGATACTAGTGGAACTTGTCTGAAAATGACTCTCTGGAAGACCTGCACAATAAAAAGCACAGTTCCAACCGCAGAATCGGAAACGGTCGAAGAAGAAGTTGTTGTAGTTGATATGGGTGAAGACAAAGTAACAGAAGAATCCAGTTCAGTAAGCAGTACTATAAATGAGGAAACCACAGAGGTGGATCTGGAAGAAGATGTTCCGGATGTTGAAAGTTCTGTCAGTGCACCAGGATTTGAGCTGGTATTCGGAGTTTTGGGATTTTTCTGTGCAGTTCTTGTAAGAAGGAATTAAACTAAAGTATGATTTAAGGCAACAGGATATTTCTAAAATGTCCTGTTTTCTTTTCATTTTTCACTGATTTTATGTGTACTTATTATTTTCTGTAATAATTATTCTGTGTAATAATTATTTTGTATGCTAATTATTTGTGTTCAATGTCTATACTCCCCGGTAATAATTACATCGATTATCAGAAATACTAAATACAATTGTCTCTCTTATTATTTAGGCCAAAATGGTCAAGGAGTAATACAGGAGATTAAGAAATATGCTATGGGGATTTTCAGTACTTAAAGATGAGCAGATGAAAGCCATTACAGAACTTGAAGAGAAAACAGGTGTAACTCTGCTTGCATTTTCAGGTATCAAAATTAGTAATGCTGAGTTGACAAAGGAAGGCCTTGAGGAGATCCAGAAACTGGAAAAGGAACTTGGACTTTCCCTTGTTGCTGTGAATGTAGGGTAATATTATCTTTTTTTATTTTTTACAGTTTAAGGGTGTATGTTTTGCTCTTAAATGCAATTAAAACTTGTTGTATACTTTATATGTTAATTTTCAATATTTCCTAAAACATTCTATGTTTTTCTACATATTATTAAATATTATTACAGTGTATGCGGTATATTTCAAATTCAATATTCTGAATTTATAGAATGAATGTGTCCGGGATCTATATGCTTTCAGGTGAAAATCTATCCGTGAAAAAAGCTTCGATTGCAGCATTAGTTATTTTTATCTTAATCTTTTCCGGAGTTGTCTCTGCAACTGTAACTACTGAAAGTGAAATTATGAATGGTTCTGAACTTTCAGAAGATATGGATGTTTATATCAATGAAAGCACTTTTCAAGGTTTCATCTACCATCTTAGGCTCTATAACGTTTCAAATAGTTCTCAATCAGGAATAACTGAAAACCATTCACATAGGAGCAATTCCAGTTACACTGAATCCTTTTTGAGTAATGATAGTATTATTGAAATTGATGGAAATATTGAGTTTAATATGAGCTATCAAATAAGTTCAAACATTGACGAGATTGAAGCTGGAAATAAATCTCCTTTCCTGGACATGAATAATGAAAAAAGCACTGCATTAAAATCCGAATCATCATGTCAGAATACTCGTCCTTATACGGAAATTAAAATCCAAATGATAAATGGCCCAAGTGTACTTGATGGAAATGGAAATAGAGTATTTCCTGATGATGCTGAAGTAACTAATGCAACGATGATAGTTTATTATGAAGCTGATTATCCTCTCCTGGGTGAAATGACTTATCCTGCGGTTACTGTGGCTCCTTATGAGTATGTTTCATGTTTCCAGCATTTTTGCACCGGCAGAAAATTGGTGAATGCTGAAAAAGTAACATATAAAGAACTATAATGAATGACTAGTTTATTTTGCAGATTCGGTACTAAATTTATTTAAGTCATTATCTTCAATTGAAGAATATATAATTTTATTTGTAATATTTTCGATAATGCCGGGAAAATAATTGGTAATATACTATTTTACATTCAAGGGAAGTTTAATGAAATGGCCAACATAAATAAAGACCAGTTCTTCTCAATTTCAAGGTCAGTTCTAATGGTCATTTTGTTGATTATCATTCTGGTTCCAATGGCTTCTTCTTTACAAAATGAGGATTTGGCTATCAGGGTAGGTGTTTATGATAATCCTCCAAAAGTCTATTTAGATGAGAATGGAGACTGGAAAGGTTTTTTTCCCGAGATTATAGAACTGGTTGCTCAGAACGAAAGCTGGAATATTGAATATGTTTATGGGGACTGGAATACATGTCTTGATCGTCTGGAGTCCGGAGATATCGATGTCATGGTTGACGTTGCTTATTCTGAACACCGGGCAGAAATATATGATTTCAATAATGAAACGGTGTTCAACAATTGGGGTGTTGTTTATACTATTCCTGGTAGGACGATTGCAAGCCTTACTGACCTTGATGGAAAAACAGTTGCGGTGATGAATGGTAGTATTCATGCCGATGGAGAAAGGGGGATCAAGGCTCTTGCCGAAGAATTTGATATAAATTGCACGTTTGTAGAAGTTAATTCATATGAAGATGTATTCGTTTCTATTGATTCCAAATCAGTTGATGCCGGTGCTGTGAACAGACTTTTCGCAGAGAGTGAAAAAAATAAATTTGATGTGGAACGGACAAATATTATTTTTAATCCTATAGAACTAAGATTTGCTTTCCATAAGAATGCTACAATAAATCCTATTCTTATAGAAGGAATTGACAGAAACCTCCATGAAATGAAGGAGGATAAAAACTCACAATATTATTCTTTAATCGACAAATATCTATTAGCAGAAAATGATCAGCAGGAGGTCATAATTCCTGGATGGGTGCTTCCAACTTTCGGATTTGCGGTATTTGTCATAGTTGCTCTTTTTCTTGTAAGTATCACATTTAAGTGGCAGGTAAATAGGAAAACTGAAGATCTCAAAATGGTTAACCGGAATCTTGAAGCTGAAATCGAAAAACACAAGAATACCGAAAGCAAACTCAGGGAAAGCGAGAGTCGATTCAAAATAATTGCATCTAATACTCCTGACTATATTGTGATGCATGATAAAGAACTTAAATATCTATTTGTTGTCAATTCTCCGCTTGGCCTGCCGGAAGAGGAAATGATTGGAAAGTCAGACTATTCTTTTTTGTCTGAAGAAGTAGCCGACAAACTTACAAGAATCAAAGAAGAAGTGTTATCTACAGGCAAACCTCAGCATTTTGAATCTGCTTTAACTTCTAAGGATGGCAATACAGAGTTCTTTGAAGGAACCTATGTTCCAAGATACGATAAGGATGATAAAATTGATGGAGTTATTGGATATTTCAGAAATAATAACAAAACGTAAAAAAGCAGAGGATGAATTACGTGAATATCGTGACCATCTTGAAAAGATAGTAGAAGAACGTACGGCAGATCTCCAGGCCAGTCAACAGGAGTTGGTTAGTATTGTTGAGAACCTTAATAATACATCAGAAGAACTCAAAAAAGCTAACATCCGTTTACAGGAACTTGATCGCCTGAAATCAATGTTTATAGCCACTACATCTCATGAGTTGCGTACGCCACTTAATTCTATTATTGGATTTTCCAGTGTTCTTCTTGAAGGTTGGTCCGGGGAATTGAACCCAGAGCAAAAAGAACAACTCCAGATCGTCTTTTCCTCCGGAAAACATCTTCTGTCACTTATAAATGACGTAATTGACATATCAAAGATTGAAGCTGGAAAACTGGAAGTCTACAACGAGGAATTCAATCTGGGGGAAGTAATAGATGAGGCAGTCTCTCTCATTAAAGCGGATGCTGAAGAAAAAGGCCTTGAGCTAAATGTAGATATCCCGGATATTACTATTTATTCTGATCGCAGACGTTTGCTACAGTGCATTATAAACCTGCTTTCAAATTCAGTGAAATACTCGGAAAAAGGCAGTGTTGCACTTGAAGTAAGACTAAATGACAATTATGTTGACATTTCTATCATTGATACGGGTATTGGCATTAAAGAAGATGACTTATCTAAACTCTTTATACCTTTTATAAGACTGGAATCTCATCTTACTGATTCAACATCTGGCACTGGCTTGGGGCTGTATCTCACAGAAAAACTTGTGCGCGAAGTCCTCAATGGAAGTATTGATGTAATCAGCAAATACGGGGAAGGCAGTACATTCACTTTACACATCCCAATAAATGAGGTGGAACTGATATGAGCAGAGTTCTTGTTGTCGAAGATAATCCAAATAACATGAAACTGATAGACATGGTTTAAAAAAGGCATGGGTATGAGACTATTGGAGCTGTAACTGGTGAGGAAGGAGTTGAAAAAGCCGGCACAGGAAACCCAGATATGATTTTGATGGACATTATGCTTCCTGATATAGATGGGCTTGAAACTACCAGACGTATACGTAAAATAGAATCAATGCAAAAAATTCCTATCATTGCTATCACATCTTATGCGATGGCAGGGGATCGTGAAAAGATCATAGATGCAGGGTGTAATGGTTATTTCGAAAAACCCATCAATCCCCTGACAATAATGACGGATATCGAAAAAATAATTGAAAGGATGCAACCATGAAAGTGCTTGTAGTTGATGATAATATAAATGCCAGAAAGTTGCTTGCAAAAATACTGGTATCGAATGGTTATGAAGCATTTGAGGTGACTGATGGCAATGAAGCGCTGGAGTTTTTAAAAGATACAAAGCCAGGTTTAATTATATCAGATATTATGATGCCGAATATGGATGGTTTCACACTGATAAAGGAAGTAAAGAGTAATCCTGATACTAAAGATATTCCTTTTGTATTTTATACTGCACATTATGTGAGCGAGCAAGATCATTTGCTTGCAACATCCCTCGGTGCTTCACGTTTTATTGTTAAACCCGCTGAACCACATGAATTATTGCATGAGGTACAAAATGTTCTTGATGAATATGCGGCTGGTTTAATCAAGCCAGAAGAGAAAATCATTGGGACTGATGAAGAATATTATAAACAATACAGTGAAAGGGTTGTCAGGAAGCTTGAGGATAAATACGGCGAACTTGAAAAGACTACCAATTTCTTAAATGCTGTACTTGAAAATATGTGTGATTGTGTTGTTGTAGTTGATCCTCAACTTAACGTGACTTATTATAATCATAAAGTTTCAGAGGCAATGGGTTGTGACATAGAATCCGGGAAAAAATTACCTGATTTTATGAGTCGTCATGTGATTAATGCAAAATCAAATTCTGAAAATGTTTTTGAAACCAGATTAATCAAGAAAGATAAGACTGTCATTTATCTGGAAGGTACTATTTCTGTTAATATTAATGAAGGAGGGGATTCTACAGGATATACTCTGGTATTCAGGGATGTTACTAAACGTAAACAAGCTGAAAAGGAGCTGTTGAATACTAAATTAGAAGCAGAATCCCTTAGCAGGGCAAAATCGGAATTCCTCGATAATATGAGCCATGAATTGCGTACTCCTCTTACTGCTATTATAGGATTTTCAGATGTTTTGTGTACAGGAATGTCCGGGGACCTCAATGAGAAACAACTTGGGTATGCAAATCATATTGCAAAAAGTGGCAAACATCTTCTTGAAGTTATAAATGATATTCTCAATGTCTCTAAATTAGAAACATGCAGAATGGAACTTGAATGTGAGATTTTCTCTATTATGGAAGTATTAGATGATGTTTTTGCAATATTCTCTCCAATGGCACAAGGCAAAAATATTGATCTTCGACTTGATAGTGATATCCAGGTGGATGAAATCTATGGTGACAGGCTGAAATTTAAACTGGTCATGTCTAATCTTCTGAGCAATGCAATAAAATTTACACCTAATAATGGTAAGGTTTTAGTTACTGCAGAAAAGAACGATGATAAGCTCCATGTTTCTGTATCTGATTCCGGAATAGGGATACCTGAACATAAGCTGAAACAAATATTTGACCCGTTCATCCAGGCAGATTCATCAAATGCAAGAACATATGGCGGCACCGGTCTGGGACTCACTCTGGTAAAGTGGTTTGTTGAACTGCATAACGGAACTATCCATGTTGAGAGTGAAGAAGGAGCAGGAAGTACTTTTGCATTTACAATTGAAGATCAGGGTTTTGTGGATAGATGAAGCAATATATGGGAGATGCGGATGAATTAATCGAAAAAGAGCTGGGGAGGGGGAACGGAAATCATGTGGAACATGTCCGTAAAGTTTGCGAACTTGTCCGCAAGTATGGCATGAAGTTAAAGATCAACACTACAGTCACCAAGATGAACTACTCTGAAGATATGAAACCGTTCATATCATCCGTGTGTCCGGAAAGGTGGAAGGTCTTCCAGATGCTTCATATGAAAGGCCAGAATGATGATGCATTGGATCTTCTTCTTAACCAGGAAGAATTTGATATCTTCAAGAATATAAACGATGGAATTGTATTCAAAAATGGTACCTCACCTGTCTTTGAATCTGTTGAAGATATGCTGGAATCATATTTCATCATAGGTCCGGATGGTGATATTCTTCTAAGTAAAGGCAATCAGCGCTCAACAATTCCTTTTGAATCGCTTCATCATATGGAGCTTGCAGATCTGGTTGATGTAGACAAGTACAATGGAAGGAGAGCTGTCTATGGCTGGAACTAAACCAGTCGTCTCTTTTTCAGATTCCTCTCTCATCACGTGATCTTCCTACTAGTGAATAAGCTTGGCAGGGCGGACCGCCAATAACGAGGTCAAGAGACTTTCCATCCAATATATCATCAATCTCAGAGAAGATAAAAGGTAAAGAATCTTCACTTATCTCTGAATTGATCACTGAACTTATCAATGATTCTGGAACCGAATCATACAATTCTGATCTGCTTATTTTTCCATAGAGATAATCGCTATAGATGTCGAGTTTGCCATGTTTTTTAAGCCAGTGATACGCAGCCCTTGTTTTTAAAGTATAACAAGCTGCAGCATCCATTTCAACATGTGCAACTGGAGAGTAACCTGCCCTGATAAATCCTTCTGACAAACCGCCTGCACCAGCGAATAAATCAAGGAATGTAAGAGGTTTACTCATTTAAACTAATCTCCATATTATATAATCATCTAAATTAAATATAAAGAGACTGCTGCAACTTTAATTTAACTTTTAGACATGATTTCCTGGATAGTATAAATAACTAATTAGCGCAAATGAGATCTTAAAATCATATCTCAACATGAAGGATGAGTGGTGTAGTGCTTAAATGATAGATAAAAATCTAAGAATAGATTAATTTGAATCTCTCTACAAAAAAGCACATCAAAATTAGGAGTATAAAAAAATTTTGAGTGCTCCGATGGGGATTCGAACCCCAGTCGCAGGAGTGAGAGTCCTGCATGATTGGCCGTGCTACACTATCGGAGCAATCTGCTTTGCTTGTCAGCACCTTTGAAAGTCACTCAAAGCATATTAATCTTTCGTTTGGGTAAAAGGGGTGTATGCTTGCGATTTATGCAAACATACTGTAAGGAGTGGTCTGTTCTTCTTCCTCGGAAACTACCTTCTCATATGCGTCAAGAAGGTCCTGCATTGTGATGCTTTCTCCGCGTCTTCTGAGGACAAACATTCCTGCTTCCTTTGTGATAATCTTAATATCTGCACCACTGAGGCCATCTGTCATCTTTGCAAGCTTCTCATAGTCCACATCCTCGGCCATGTTCATCTTGCGGCTGTGGATCTTGAAAATCTCAAGACGTCCTTTCTCATCAGGGAGTGGAACCTCAATAACACGGTCAAATCTTCCCGGACGAAGCAGTGCAGGGTCAAGAAGATCTATTCTGTTGGTTGCGGCAATGACCTTCACGTTTCTGGTTGCATCAAAACCATCCATCTCAGCAAGAAGCTGAAGCATGGTACGGTTTACTTCAGCAGAACCGGTGGTACCGTCGTGTGTACGCATGCCACCCACTGCATCTATCTCATCAATGAAAAGGATGGATGGGGACTTGTCGCGAGCCATCTGGAACACATCCTTTACAAGGCGTGCGCCCTCTCCGACAAACTTCTGCACAAGGTCAGAACCTGACATCCTGATGAATGTGGCATTTGCTCTTGAGGCAACCGCCTTTGCGATAAGAGTCTTACCCGTTCCCGGCGCACCGTACATCAGCACACCAGTTGGAGGCTCAATTCCTATCTTCTCGAAGAGTTCCGGCTCTACAAGTGGAAGCTCGACAGATTCGATAACCTCTTTCAGAACATCATCCAGGCCGCCTATCATGTCATAGTCGACTCCTGGGGAGTTGATAAGCTCCATAACCTGGGCGCGTACGTCCGCAGCCCTGGAGATTATAGATATAATAGAGAATGCGGCATTGACGCAAACTCTCATACCTGCCTCAACATTAATGTTGGCTGGTACTCTGGTCACAACTTCCTGGTTGTTCCCATGCTGCCTGATAAGTGCCGTTCCGTTGTCAACTTCCATGACTGTAGCGATGAAAAGTGGTGGGGTTGTGAGCTGCTCTATCTGTCTTTTGAGCTTGCTTGTTTCTTCAAGGTAATTGTTTGCCAGCATACTTGCTTCAAGCAACTTTGCCCGCATGTTTTCGTTATTGACTTTGAGTAATTCTATTTCATGGAGTAGGGACTCCACATCATTTTCGTCAAGAGAATTGGACTCTATCTGAGTCTTTATTTTTGAACTAATATTGTCAATTGGTGATTCAGCACTACTATTTGACATAGGGGCTTACTATGGGTATCATTGGATATAAAGGCGACCGCACCAATGCATTCTGCTTTTGTTCGCAGCATCTTTATTTTTGTACCGGTGCTCTATGTAACTAAAACGTCCTTTTTTTTACGATTCACAAAAAACTGCTTTTGTGTTCTCTTATGTTTTTATTTAGGTGAAAAAGCATTAATATTGCTTTTTTTATGGTAAAACAAGCTTAAAATCAGTGTTTATTTTTCCAATACACATTATTACTGCTTAATTCGACAAAAAACGAAATATTTATCTATTATCATTGCAGTTGTTGTAGTGTAGATAAGTTGTGTGACTTATCTTCGGTCTGTATTAAGTGTTTTAATTTTAAAATAAAGCTTTAATATTGCTTTGATTATTCTTAAAACAAATCCCGACTCATTATTAGAGCAAATATTTATATATTATTAATACCATGTAAGTATTGTGAAGCACAGAGAAACAATGTGTTCCTGATGTATTCACACGATAACGGATCAAGATTAATGAGCAACACCATGAGTCTGAGGGGATAAATGGTTTTGTGAATCCATCAATATCTGAGGGGATGAATGGATCCGCAAAGAGGCAAAAAGGATGAAGGTTCGGCTTGAGATCATCAACGACGATGGCACTAACAAAGCAAGCGCCGAGTTCGAGTTTGCTGACAGGCGACGCCTGCTGGCATTCTTGGATCTATATGCAGACGAGACTAAAAATATTTCCGAACCTTCGTCCAATTCATCTTATCCGATGCAGAATGCATCAATTCCTACTACTAATTCTCAGGAAAGTATTGCTGAACAGACTCCATATCAACCACAATTTGTTCAGCAGCAATCTCCTATGATTTCCCAACAGCCAGCACAGCAGGCAAATATGTCTCAGCAGTATCAGCAACAGTATTCACAGTTGCCAGTACAGCAGACACAGATTCCTGCGCAGAATGTGCTGCCACAAACACAACAGCCCAGGCAGGCTTATGTACCGCAGCCGGTGCATAGTTCAGTTCCAAACACAATAACTGATTATCAATTACCGCCGCAATATATACAACCCAACACTCTACCTCCTGTGGGGGTACAGCAATACGGGTATGGACAGCCGACACCACCACTGTCATCTACGGTCCGCCAGACAATGAATCCTATCCACCAGATGATGTCGGCTGTACCTCCTATTGAAGCTCCTGCACAGGTTATGCGCCAGGCAGCACCGCAGCGCAAGGTTCCTTCACTTCATAACAGGATGAATGACACTTCACTAACCATCAATGAACGTCTGGAACTCTTCCTGAAATATGAGTACCCAAGAATCTGGTTCTCATCACAGGACATACAGAAGCAGTATGAGCGCATTTACGGTGAAATAAAACAGAGTACAGTGTCCACCTATCTTTCCCGTATGTTCCGCAAGAATATTCTTGCACGCAGAGGAAACAGGACACAGCGCGAATATCGCTACATTGCAGACGAGATTGAACCGGAATCTGATATGAGCATTGACCAGATGGCTTCAATGCCTCAGGATTACAGGTTCCAGTACTAACTTTTCTATTTTCAGAGAATTTCAGTTTTGCTATTCATATTGTTTTACGACTAGCGGGGTGTAGGGGTAGAGAAAGCCCATGAATTTAGTTGTGGGATGAATCGTACCCCACCTCTTCGTTAATCTTATTCTATCATAACCTTTTTAAGCTAATTGAATACATTAATGTCTAATGCGTAAAACATACAAGTTCCGTATCTATCCTAACAAACCACAACAAAAACAGATGGAGCGTAGCTTGGAGATATGCAGACAAGTATATAATCGTACATTAGCAGAACGAAAAACCGCCTATGAGGAAAGAGGGGAAATACTCTCAAAATACACTCTTAACAAACTGCTTCCTGAATGGAAAAAAGAGAATCCCGAATACAAAGAAGTATTCTCTCAAACCCTTCAAGAAGTACAGGAAAGAGTAGATCTTGCATTCAAACACTTTTTCAGACGTGTAAGGAACGGAGAAAAACCTGGATACCCTCGATTCAAAGGCAAAGGTTGGTATGATAGTTTCACATATCCGCAGATGGGTTTTAAACTCGAAGATAACGTTTTGTATCTCTCTAAAATCGGAAATGTTCGTGTAAAAGTACATCGGGAAATTGAAGGCGATATTAAAAGAATCATCGTTAGACGCTCCGCATGTAAAAAATGGTACGTTTCCATAACAACAGAATGTGAGGATATAGAAATTCCAGAGCGTAGTATGGAACATGTTGTAGGTATTGATATGGGATTGTCCAGTTTCGCAACTCTATCTGACGGAACATCAATATCCAACCCTCGCTTTTTCCGTCTGGAAGAAAAAGAACTCGCAAAGGCTCAAAGAAAGTTATCCAAAACCACAAAGGGCTCCCTTGAACGTAAAAAAGCTATTCGAGTGGTACAGAGAGTTCATGAAAGAATCGCAAATAAGCGATATGATTTCATTCATCAATTAAGCAGACAATTGGTAGATGAGTATTCTTTCATCGCTTTTGAGGATTTGAACATCAAGAACATGCTTAAAAATCATTGTCTCGCAAAAAGCATATCAGATGCCGCATGGAATATGGTAATCTCTGCAACAAAGTACAAGGCTGAAAGTGCTGGTTCTTTAGTTGCATTGGTTAATCCTGCGAACACTTCTAAAATGTGCTCAAGGTGTGGTCTGTTAGTGGAAAAAACATTAGCAGATAGAACACACAAATGTAATAGCTGTGGTCTGGTGTTAGACCGTGACCACAATGCGGCTATCAACATTCTCAGATTGGGATTGCAATCTGTCGGTATCAAATCCGTAGAAGCCCACGGTCTTTAGACGTGGGAGCAGTCACTGTCACTTATTTAACAGACCTTTAACATACAGATTCCCATGCGTTCGCCACAGGATCTTTCACAACTGGGTTCACTACTTGTATTCTTTGGATTTTTCCTTGTTTTTGCCGGTGCAATAGTTTCTTCTTTCAGCAGCAGTGGTAATTTTGGTGGTCTTGTTATGATCGGTCCGATCCCAATTGCATTCGGCTCATCTCCAGAGATTACTACATCCTTACTCTGGGCAGGTGTCCTGATAGCTGTGATCTATCTGCTGGCAAGGAGGAGATTGTGATGCTTGGGACCATTCTGATACTATTGGGAATGCTGATGATAATTGCAGGTTTTGTATTACTTTTTATTTCAGGTGTATCTAGCTCTCAAAATGATGAAATAAGAGATGAATACTCATTAAATTCAGATTCATCTTATTATGGCTCTTCAAATGGTGAGGCTAGTAATGGGTCAGTTTCTGATAAAACAGAGGTAAGGGGTAGCGGCCTTATCATGATAGGTCCGATTCCAATCATAATCGGTTCAGACAATAAAAGTGCTCAGACACTGATGATACTGGCAATTGTGCTAATGGTGTTGTATTTCCTGATATTCGCCCGATGATTGCACAACATCCTTGTGAATCGTGTGGTGAGGCAGTGATATTGTTAACCCGTTTTATTCTATTTTCTGATGTGAAATGCGCATGCGCTTCACCTGTGAATACGTTTATAGGCTTTCGGCTCAATACACATAGTGATGCGTCCTTTCAAACTAGTTTCTGAATACAGTCCGAAGGGTGATCAGCCCAAGGCAATTGCCCGGCTAACTGAAGGTATGCTGGCAGGAAAGAAACACCAGACATTGCTCGGCGTGACAGGTTCGGGAAAGACCTTCACAGTAGCCAATGTTATAGAGAACGTGCAGAAACCAACTCTTGTGATTGCACACAACAAAACCCTTGCTGCACAGCTATTTTCAGAGTTCAGGGAGTTTTTTCCGGATAACGCCGTTGAGTATTTTGTCAGTTATTATGATTACTACCAGCCTGAGGCTTACCTGCCTATTACTGATACTTACATCGAAAAGGATGCGTCAATTAACGAAGAGATAGACAGGCTGAGACTTTCGGCAACCAAATCTTTGCTGGAACGCAAAGACGTAATTGTGGTTTCCAGTGTTTCCTGTATCTACAACCTTGGTTCTCCTGATGAATGGAGAGCTATGTCTGTGATGCTGACTCCCGGAATGGAGATTGACAGGCCAGCTTTCCTTGAGTCTTTGATCAATATACAATATGAAAGGAACGATGTTGCTTTCACTCAGGGTATTTTCCGGTTGCGTGGGGATACAATTGAGATATTCCCTGCGCAGGAGAAGGAAGGAATAAGAATCGAGCTTTTTGGTGATGAGATTGACAGGATCGCTTATTTTGATACTCTTACCGGAAAAGCGCTGGATGAAGTGCTTCCTGGGGAGACTATCGGTATCTATCCTGCCAAACACTTCGTTATGCCGGAAGAGTACATTGACAAGGCTCTGGGTACAATTGAGGCTGAACTTTATGACAGGCTGGCTGTGCTGAGGTCGGAGAATCGTTTGCTTGAAGCTCAGAGACTGGAACAGAGAACCAAGTTTGACATGGAGATGATTCGTGAGCTTGGTTATTGCAGTGGTATTGAGAATTACTCCCGGCATTTTGACGGCCGCCGTCCCGGCGAGCCTCCATCATCTTTGCTTAATTTCTTCCCCGATGATTATCTTCTGGTCATTGACGAATCACATGTGACCATCCCGCAGATTCGTGGAATGCATAACGGCGACAGGGCAAGGAAGCAGTCACTGGTGGAGTATGGTTTCAGGTTACCTTCTGCTCTTGATAACAGGCCGCTGCGTTATGATGAGTTTGAGAGACGGCTTGACAATGTGATCTATGTTTCTGCCACACCTGCGGAGTATGAGATTGAGAAGAGTAAGGCTGTGGTGGAGCAGATTATTCGCCCGACTGGTCTTGTTGATCCTGAAATTACTGTCAGGCCGGTTGAGAATCAGGTGGATGACCTTATTGGTGAGATTCGCAAGGTTACTGCAAAGGGATTCAGGACTCTGGTGACGACTTTGACAAAGAGGATGTCCGAGGACTTGACGGAATATTTGCTGGAGCTTGGTATCAGGGTGCGCTATATGCATTCGGATATTGACACACTTGAGCGTGCAGAGATTGTCAGGGATTTGAGAAAAGGCGAGTTCGATGTGCTTATCGGAATTAACCTGCTGCGTGAGGGTCTTGATATTCCGGAAGTTGCTTTTGTTGCTATACTGGATGCTGATAAGGAGGGTTTCCTGCGTTCTGAGCGCTCGCTTATCCAGACTATCGGACGTGCTTCGAGAAACTCGGAAGGACGTGTCATTCTGTATGCTGATAATATGACCGGTTCTATGGAGCGCGCTATTAATGAAACTGAAAGACGCCGCAAGCTCCAGATGGAATTCAACGAAGAACATGGCATTACTCCAACCACAATTCGCAAGGCTTTGCAGAAGGAGCTTGTTGAGGGCGAGAAATACAAACCTGCTTCAGGTGTCCTGGCAATTGCCGAGGATGCATCGGCACGTGAGATTAAAGATATCATCATCGACCTTGAAGCTGATATGCACCTTGCTGCCAAGAATCTTGAATTTGAGAGGGCGGCAGAACTTCGAGACAGGATAAAGGAACTCAGGGAAGAGTATTCCCTGTGATGACTTCTATAATCTGAATTGGTTACCTTGCATTGCGTCTCATGCGCCTTATGCCGCGTCTTCTTTTACGGTCATCAGGGCCTGAGTATCTTATGTTTTTGCCGGTGTGGTGAAGGAATACGTCATCAAGGGTCGGTTTTCTCAGGCTGACGGATTCTATGTGAAGGTTCAGGTCGGTGCTGATCTTCATGAGTTCCGGTATGGTTCTTTCACCGTCGGTGGCGGTTATGCGGATGGATGTGCCGGTGGTGGTTATTTCATTTGTGTCGGGGTTGTTATTGTTATTGTTATGACTCTTGCGATTTTTGTAGTGTTCAACCATTTTTGCGGCTTCATCTTCGCTGCTGAAGGTGAGGGTTATGATATCTCCACCTAATTCTGCTTTGAGTTCTGCTGGAGTGCCTTCGGCGATTATCTCGCCGTGGTCGATGATGGCAATACGGTTGCAGAGCACGTCAGCTTCTTCCATGTAGTGGGTGGTGAGGATCATAGTGATGTTCTTTTCCTGGTTGAGCTTCTTGATGTATTCCCAGATATGGTTCCTTGTCTGGGGATCAAGTCCAAGGGTGGGTTCGTCAAGGAAGAGTACATTTGGATGGTGCATGAGTCCTCTTGCTATTTCGAGCCTGCGCATCATTCCGCCGGAATACTTCTGCACCACCTCGTCAGCCCAGTCGCTGAGCTCTACGAGTTTGAGCACTTCATCGATGCGCTCATGGCGCTCGTTCTTCCCGAGTCCGTAGAGCCTTCCGTGAATGTCGAGGTTCTCGCGTCCGGTGAGTTTCTGGTCGAGGGTGGTGCCCTGGAACACGACTCCTATGGACATGCGCACTTCTGTTGGTTCGCTCCTGATGTCATGTCCCCAGACTCGAGCTGTTCCTTCAGTTGGCCTGAGCATTGTGGCGAGCATCCCTATGAGTGTTGATTTCCCTGCTCCGTTGGGTCCAAGCAAGCCGAATAGCTCTCCTTTTTTAACCGTAATGTTGATGCCTTTTACAGCTTTTACCTGCTCGTAATGTTTGCTTATCCCTTCAGTGCGGATCGCTTCGTCTGAGTGTTCCTGTTCCATCCGATATTAGTGAATGACTTCTGTCTTTAAATATAATTCCTGATTAGATTCATTATCAGGCGAAAAGATTATATTGGAAAAAGCACTGTATTGGGTGTCCAAACTGCGCTGGTGGTTTAGTGGCTATGACTGAGGCCTTCCAAGCCTTAAACCCGGGTTCGAATCCCGGTCGGCGCACTCAACTTTTTTTTATGAAATTAAGTTTGTTAGAAGACTTTGTTTTCTTTTGTTTTTAGGGCAGGGATGCAGGAAGTTTATATCAAATGGCTCTGGGGAGATTCATTAAAGAAAAGACCTAGGCTAATAATTACCTAGAATTTGATCCGAACTGGTGAGGAAAGGATATCTTTCATGTGTCCCAGAATTGATTACGTAACTTATTCAAAATTGAATACTCAAAAATAGAAACGTGTTAAAAAATAGACATCATTAATATTCAATATTAATAAAAAAGTAAAAAAGTAGTTTTAGATTAAAAATTCTGCTTCTTTTCGTTCGCTTGAAATTGCAATTTCACCATTTTGTTCTTCATAGTTCTGAACGCATTCGGTTAAATCAACCAATAATTTCTTCGCAGCTTCAAAAGTAAGGATGACTAATCCATCACTGTGAAACACCCATTTATCTTCAACTCTAAACTTTTCGTTGAACAATTCAATTCTAAAGTCGGAGTCGGTATGTGTAACTAGCACGTTGGTTGCATATTTTTTAGTGAATAAAGGTGTTCTAGCAACTGTTATTTTGTCTTTTACCTTCTTTTCGACAACAGGTGCAAGTTCTTCACTTTCATCAGGTCTCATCGATTCCATAAATTCACCTTTTATGCAGATACAGCCGTACCAATTATGTGTCCATTCTTGTAGTCTTTTAGGTATATAGGTTCTTCACATACCGGTTCAGATGGGCCACAGTAACACCTAATTTCCTCTTCCTTTATGAGTGGATCTACCTTTAAATTTGCCTCAAGGAACTCTTCATCTTCATCTTCCATGTCGGCAAACATGAAACTGTTAATCATAGATGCATTGATTAGCATCTTTACCAAGTCATTTTTCTTGAGTTGGTATGTCTTCATGGTTCCTGCTTCTTCCTTTACTTCTATCAATCCATTTAGGATCATATCAGGAAGCTTTTGATTCACCATGCCTCTGGAAACTCCTGCACATCTTGCGATTTGTGATTGGTTGTAATTAGAATCCAGATTGCTTGCCAAGAAGTCAAATATTTTGATTGCAGTCGTCGAACCAAAAATGTCTTCAAGTGCCATGACATTTATCCTCCTATGTTTTCAGTATGCGCTACCGCATTTTTTACGTACCACTAATAGTAACACATGAATGTTCATAATAATATATTATGCAATATATTATTATATATATTGCCTTAACTCCAGCAATCTTGTATAGTCCAACAAAACTATATAATTCTATTGGACAAGGTGTTCAATTGGATGAACACCATATCTTTATTTACTTTCAATTCTATTAAAAGTTTATGTCATGTGGGTTCACAAAATACGAACTATTCCTTATATGGAAAATAGCATACATGCGTAGATGGTGCCCAAGAAAACACATTAGTAAACGTGATCTTATCAAAGGAAAACCTTGTAATGATGATTACAAAAAGGCATTACATCGACTTGTGAAAGATGGTTATCTCCAAGAATATAAATCCCAAGGACGAAATGATGTATGTTTACCAAAAACTCACAAGGCAAGAGTATTAGAAATCCTAAAAGAACATGAAAGTGAATATGATTTTATTATTGGATTAGAATTCATCAGATGAGTATTCTTTCCTAATCTATATCTTGCAAGAGTATTACTTTCTTTTTGAGTTTAAGAGTTTATTTTTTACCAAAAACCTGAGTTAAAATCAAATTCCTTCTCGACTCCATACGTCGAACAATCCTTCGGTATAAGGAGCATAGGGGAGCCGGCTAAAGCGGACTCCATCGATCTTATTCCTGAGCTTCTTTTCTCAAACAGACTCCTGTTTCATCTCATCCCATGAACCATCAATTATGGCCTTTGTGATTTCACGCTGACTAAAAGAAACCCTGATAGTGTGATTTGTGAGGGATTCGGTTAACTCTTCATTCGAGCGGTCACCATAGCCTTCATGACTGCTGGTGAATGTATAGATCAACAGGTGCATGGAAGGCAGCGTATCTTCACGAATATGTTCTTCGAGTGTCAGGTTGGAACCATCAAAACTGTATGTTGGCATCGAAATTATCCACGGTTCTACAATTGCCTGTGCTTCTTCAAACGACGGCTCCAGTGCAAGTAGTCTCTGGAAATCCATGTAATCTTCAATCTGGTATAAATCTTCAAACTGGTATTCCGGGGAATCAGAATCAATGGTTACCGTATGAATATAACCATCCTGCAACACCGTAACTTCCAGTGTGCCGGAACCTATAACATCTGGCCGGATTTTCTTTGCCTCTGAAGAAGAACTGATCTCAAGGAAAGGCTTTCCAGTTAACATATAAGGTGGCTGCTTCCATTGATACTCTATCATTGGTCTGGTGTAATGTGCTTTGAGCTGGTGGGTGAGACTGTAAATACTGAGGTCCATGGTACTTGAATTGATCACCAATTCCTGTATTTCCATATCAGTTACCGAAGTAGTCACATATTTCATGGAAAGGATAGTAGCGTTTTCCGATATTGTAAATTTATCCTGTTCCGTGCATCCTGAACTCGCCAGGAATAAAAGAACCAACATCATAATTATTCTTGTTTTATTCATAAATAAATGACCAATCATCTGGTATATAGGACTTTGCAAATCTGAGAATAATTTGGGTTCAGATATCTATCAGAATAATATGGTCACCATTGTTCACAATTGTTCATCGCTATCAAGCGCCCGCCATAGCTGCAAATGAGTTTGAAGTTTAGACAATTGTTTAATATGTGCAAGTCTTTCTATTAATTGCAATAACCGGTCATGATCACCGGTAGGAAGGCAATTAGAGGAGGATATAACATGTCATCTGACACTAAAAACGATAAATCATACATCGCTGTCATTGCACTATCCGTAGTGCTGGTGGTGATGTCACTAACAATCTATGCCATCTCACAGGATGGTGCTGAACAAACTACAGCAGACACAATTACCATGAGCGGATATGCCGAACAGAAGGTCGTCCCTGACACCGCCTCATTAAGTATAGGCGTTGTAATCCAGTCCGAAACAGCACAGGAAGCATCTGACGAGAATGCTGCCATCATGAGCGCTGTCATATCAGGACTCAAAGAACTCGGTCTTGAAGACAAAGAAATACAGACATCCTATGTTTCAGTGTATCCGGTCTACAATTATGACGGGGAACGAACCATCACAGGTTATTCCGCATCCAACAGCGTACAGGTCACAACCACAAAGCTCGATTACCTGAGCGATATCATAGACAACTCAACTGCATCAGGAGCCAACCAGATAGGAAGTATCTCCTTCACAGTCTCTGACGACATGCAGGAGCAGCTCCGTGATGAGCTTGTAGGTGAAGCCGTAGATAATGCAAGAACAAAGGCCGATGAACTCGCAGACAACCTGGGTCTTAAGATCACAGGCGTGCAGACCGCATCTATGTATGAGAACGGTGACACTGGCATCTATTATGGAAGGTATGTCGTGGAAGAAGCAGCAATGGATGCAGGTGGAATTTCCACACCAATAGAACCCGGTGAGTCCACAGTTTCAATGTCAGTAGACGTAACATACTACATTGGGTAAATATTATGATGTAGGATACAGGACTTAACCATTCAAAGAGCGATTATAAAAACGACCCTACCAACCACTCCACTCGGGAGTTGCATAAAAACGAATATTCCTTTGCAACTCCCTCCCTTTCTATTCCTCTCTTTTTACAAGTCTGAAAGAGCTTTTATATATTCAATTACTGATTAACCAAAATGAGTAACTGGGAGTTCTTAATACCTTATCTTGAACATCTGTCATATCTTGGTATTTTTATAACTCTCGGCTTTCTGGGGCATTTCATTCCACTGCCCGAAGAGGTTCTTCTACTCATCGTAGGCTATATTGTCAGTCTTGGATTTGGAAACCTCTGGATAGTGATTGTTGTCAGCCTGATGGCAGGTGCTTCCGGTGATATTTTGCTCTACTGGCTCAGCAGGAACGGCAATAAATTACTCTCACGGTTCGATAACAACAAAGATAAGAAAACGATTGCCCGGTATGAGGATTTAATGGAACATCACGGTGGGAAAACCATTTTTACATTTCGCCTTATAGTAGGTCTGCGTGTTTTCGGTCCCGTAGTTGCAGGCTCTGCAAAAGTTCCTTGGCGCAAATTTGTTTTTTACGACCTGCTGGCTTTATTGGTATTTTACCCATTTTTGATAACCACAGGATACATTTTCCATAGTAACCTTCAAAACCTGATAACTGATATCAGTATCCTCGGTCATGTCATCTTTTTTGCTGTAGTTGGATTATTCACAATAATTTTGAGTCTCTATCATAAAAAGATCTTCTCACACTGAATTCAACAGGATTTAATTTCCGATTCTATCAATTTTCCATCTCTTCAACCAGCAACCTTACAGCCCCCGGTCCATTCAGTTCCACTGCCAGCTCCCGCATTTCAGTAAGCTTCTTTTTATACTTTTCATCATCAATAAGTACCCTGATATTCTCAAGTATCACGTCAGGAGATGTGGAATAGTCCAGCATCTTTCCAAGACCATCTTCCTCGATAACAAGAGCGTTGTTCTGCTGTTCGCTGTGTTTCTGGTCAGGAACAGTTATCATAGGAACTCCGAAACTCAGAGCTTCCATCATGGTACTATGGCCTCCGGGAGCAATAACAAGATCTGAAGCTTTCATGTATGGGAACTGGTCATCAATGAATTTCAGTATTGTAACATTCTCCGGCAGTGTTCCAAGACTTGCAGGGTCAACACTTGGGCCCGAAAGTAAAGTGTAATTGATTGATTTATCCATGCCTGCAGCTTCAATGACCTTTCTAAAAATAGGTTCGCGGTATCCGAATCCACCAACAGTGCAAAGCACGTGAGGTTTTTCCAATTCTTTGGCAATTGTTTCTTCAAAGGTCTTTCCAATGAGTGGGCCACTGAAAAACACTTTTTTCCATGTTTTTTCCTTAAAATCCAGATTCTTTCTGCATACCGCGTGTGGCAGAGGGAAATCAGGAATTATCACTTTGTCAGCCATCTTGAACATACCGGTGTAGAACTTTTTCACAAGCTCGGCCAGTATCTTGCTTGAAACACCCTTGCCCTTGAAGAATTCTTCCATATTTGACTGGTTGACAATCAAATAGCATGGAATGCTGCGGGATTTAGCGCTTAACATTCCCATGAAATAACTATCTGAGATAACTACATCGGGCTTTGTTCTTTTGAGAAATTTGCGTATCTTTATTATGCCGAGGAACTGCCCTCTCTTGAAAGTTGCAAGAATTGACTTTTTCAGATTCAGTGAACCTGCCTTGCCGACAAGGGTTATCTCCGAGGGAACCATGTGGGTTTTAAATCCCTTACGTTCAATCAGTTCCCTGGAATATCCGTAAGCTCCGAAATGCACATCGTGCCCTGCAGAAACAAGCTCCTTGCCAATGGATATACACCTGCTGGTATGTCCAAGACCTTCGCCGCAGACAAATATCATTACTTTCATCTTAACACCAAAAAAACAGCCAGCTCAAAAACTGACCGGTGTTCATACGTTTTGATCTTTTAAAAATACTATTACCCGGGCTAATTCTTCAAAAGTTTGTTTTTCAAAAAGAGGATGTGCTATTGCACATTAACTGTTCACAACACGTCCGATTCTGGAAACCTGTGGCTGTTTTGATATCCTGTACAACAGGAAAGGTAAACCAGAAACAAAGAACTGCTGTGCAAGGTGCATTGTCATATTGTAAATGTGAGGGTGTTTGACCCTGTTCTCTCTGCCAACGAGGTTGACCACTCTATCGAATACCTCCACTCCAGTAGAGTAGTCACCCTCATGTGGCATACGTTTTTCCATGTTAAAGATAAGTTCTACCCATGCATTCATTTCATGGCTGATGTGTTTCCATATTGGCTCATCGATCATCATATAAGACCTGCCTTTCTCGATGTTTTTGAAATACTCTCTGAAAGTATCTCCTTTTGCAAGAGTATGGACTCTTCCAATCCTGCCTGTGTGGCTGTCAGTTGTCACAGCCATTCCTTTCCTGTAACGCTGTGCCAGCACCATTGAGAAGAAGTTCTTCTGCTTTAGGTCCTGCATGTTATATTCGATCACCGGAAAATGTTTTGCAAGCTCAGGCACAGCCATGATGTTGGGCTTTTCTCCCGGTTTGAACCAGAACGGGTGGTTGTACATGTGCAGGATGTCATTATCCCTGAAGTAGTCAAGAAGCATATAGACATCCTGCTTTTTCTGTACAATTGTTTCCATCTCTGAATATTGTGATTTATCAAATTCAAAAGCATTGATGTGTACCGTGTGTCCAACATTTTGCATGTCGCTAATTGATAATTCCACTCCCGTACTTAGTTTGTCCCTATTCCATCCCATTCTGTCATATGCTTTCACAGTGTCGTGGTCTGTAAAAGTCACAAAATCAAGGCCATCTGCTAACCCTTTTTTGAAAAGATTTTCCGGCTTTGTGAATTTACATGCCGGCACATCGTATGAACAGGTAGTATGGACATGCATATCTGCTTTACACCACCCATTTTCAAGAAGTTCTGTTGCTCTGTCGGATGCAATTATTTTTTGTATAGTATTATCCTGTTTGCGGAACATCCTGTTACTCCTGTCTGATGTTGTTGATGTCAAATCTTCATTTTTTGTAAATTCTGTTTCTGATGTTTTCATTTGTATATGTTTATACTCAAAAATAAATAGATAATCTATATCTTCTATAGATTTCTTCATTCTCTATATAATAAACAATTATATATTTATCAATCTCTTCTATAAATATGAGTGAATACCAGATAAGTCCTGATAAACGTATGATCTTCTTGATTTTCGTGTGTGGGGAAGGACTGGGTCACACCGGAAGATGCATTTCCCTTGCATCTGAAATGCTGAATGCAGGTCATACGGTCTTCATAGGGGCCTATGGTTATTCACAAAAATTAATCGAAGAGTCAGGATATATTGTTGAGGAAATTCCTCAGGAGCTTCGACTCTGCGGTAAAAAAGGTTCACTTGATCTTAAGAGTTCTATACTTTCAACAGCAAAAGGAATTTCCCTGAGCAACATTAATTCAGTTACTCGATTAATAGAAAGGACAAAGCCTGATTTTGTGATATCTGACGGGTACTACAACGGAATCATAGCAGCCAAAAGAAAAAAAGTCCCTGTATGTATTATAGTCAACCAGTCAAGTATGCAGGATTTTTTCAGGGACAAGGGTTTTTTAATAGGGTCTGTGGGATTTGCTGTAAAAAAATTCTATACATGGATCTACAGGAATGTAAATATGATATTCGTTCCTGATTTTGCTCCGCCTTTTACTATCTGTGGTTCTAATCTTTCATTTCCTGATGAAGTAAAGGATAAAATAATATTCAGCGGTCCGGTACTCAGGAAAAAATACAATAAGGTCATTCCAATAAAAGACCTGAAGCGCCCACATGTGCTTTGCAGTATAGGAGGTTTCGGTTATCGTCTCCAGATATTCAAAACGCTGCTTGTGGCTGCAAAAATGGATGAAAGCATCAATTACACTCTGATAGGTGGACCTGACCTGGACTATGATCTTTTAGAAGATGTTCCTGAAAATGTGGACATTCGCCGTCTTATACCAGATCCATTCCCTTATTACCGGTCAGTGGATGTGGTTATCTGCACAGGAGGTCATGGAACTATTACAGAATCTCTCAGTTATGGACTTCCTGTTATCTCATTCCCTGACAAATCTCATAATGAACAGGAAAATAATGCGCAGTTCATTGAAGATAATGGGTATGGTAAAAGATTCTCCTATTCCGTAACACCTGAGGAGCTTTTGCAGGCTATCCGCTCTCTTATAGACGATGAAAAATATAGGTCAAATGTGTCTGCATTAAGAGAACAGGCATTGATGAGTCATGGTCCGACTTTCATAAGAGAAAGACTTGAGGAGTATTTGTCCTCAGTTTCCGATGATCATTCTCATCAGCAACTCTATTAATCTGAATAATTCTTTGTGGTCATGCAGGACTATGTCGGCATGTTCGAGTTCTTTCCTTGTAAGGTAGGTGGGTATGCTTACTGTGAATATTCCTGCATTTTTTGCAGATTCAACGCCAAGAATCGCATTCTCAACCACCATGCAGTTTTCTTTGTTGATGCCAAGCATTTCAACAGCTTTATTGTATGGATCAGGCGCAGGCTTTCCATTTTCAGTATCATCACCACTGACGATTACCTCAAAGATTCCGGGGAAATATTGCTCCATCATCATTTCCACGATCTTCCTGTCGGAACCTGAAACAACCGCAAGCCTGAATTTTCCATTGATCTGTCGGAGTATATCATTAACACCATCAAAAAGAGCGACATTGTCTCTGTCAAAAAGCTGATGTTTTCTTGCAGTTACTGTTGTGAGTATTGATTCCATGTCTAAGGAATCATTTTTATTCATACTCATGACTCTTTTTATTATTCCTGAATCATTTTCGCCTTCAAGGGCGAATATGTCTCTTTCATCTATGTTTATTCCAACTTCCATAAACGCATTTTTCCATGCCTGTGCATGCAGGTGCATGGAGTCGATGAGTATCCCGTCCATATCAAATATAAAAGCTTCAATCACAAATGAGACTCTGAATAGGCATATATCTAGTTAATCCAGGGTTCAATCATAGATTATAAAATCTATATATTTTTCATGAAATGAACCATAATACTCTTTAAACTTCCAGAACAATTTACCATTATGGATAAAGGCGGGGCAATTTTTGCTTTGTTGACGGTGTTTGCTGTCATGCTTGGTTCATGGTTTTTTGCAGGGATGCACGTTTCAATGACAACGGAAGAGGTTGGATACAAGGTACTGTACGAATTGGAGGAAAATACTGAGGTAAGGGAGTATGGGGAAATGGCTGTTGTTTCCACATCATCAAATGATATTGATGATGCTTTTTCTGTACTTTCATCTTATATTTCCGGTAATAATGCAGAGAAGGAGAAAATCGAAATGACATATCCGCTAATCATATTTGAGGATGAAAATCTTGTAAATATGTCATTTATACTTCCTCGGATGTATGATGCAGACAATGCACCTCCACCTGTCAATCCTGAAATCAAAATACAGAGTATTCCAGCAAGAAAGGTGGCTGTGATTGAATTTTCAGGATATGCAAAAGATGAGATTATTGGAGAAAAGCGTTCAGATCTCAGCCTGCAACTTGATGAAAACGGCATTGTACCTAAAGAAGACTTTTTCCAGATGCGCTACAATCCTCCGTGGATTCCTCCCGCACTGATGCACAATGAAATTGTTATTGAGGTGGAATAATTGGCAAAGAAATACGGATTATCTTTGTTCATATTCAGACGTGACCTCCGTGTTGATGATAATACTGCTCTAAATCTTGCAATGGAAAGCTCTGATATGGTGATTCCATGCTTTATTTTCGACCCAGGGCTTGCTGATGAAAAAAGAAAAAATTTCAATCATAATGCTTTCCAGTTTCTGCTGGAATGTCTTGAAGACCTGAGTCAACAGTTGAAATTCAGAAATGGAATTTTGTTTTTATTCTCCGTTCTTCCTGAAGATATCATTATGGAACTTAAAATCAAACATGGAATTGAAGCTGTTTTTTTCAACAAGGACTACACGCCTTTTAGCAGAAAACGTGATGATGCGATTCTTAATACCTGCGAGGATTTAGATATTGATCTTATATGCTGTCATGATGTTTTATTGCACGAGCCCGGTACTGTGCTTACAAAGGAAGGAAAGACCTATTCTGTGTTTTCCCAGTTTTTCAAAAAGGCTTCAAAAAGGGAGATTCCATTGCCAGCAATGCAGGAGGGGGGTAAATTCTATTCAGGCAATCTGGCTGTATCTCGTGTTTCGCTCTCTGATTTTTCAATAGACAGGAATCCGTCTCTTTTTACAAAAGGTGGCAGAAGCCATGCTCTTTCAATTCTTCAGGAAATAAGTGATTTCAAAAATTATGATGATGAACGCGACTATCCATCAATAACTGGCACTACCGGACTTTCGGCTCATAATAAACTGGGAACAATTTCAATAAGGGAATTCTATCACTATGTAAAAAGTGAATTAGGTCCGAATCATACTCTGATAAATGAACTTCATTGGCGTGATTTCTTTACTCATATTGCTGCTGCTCATCCTTATGTTTTCACGGACGCTTTTAAGAAGAAATTCGATTTGCTTTCCTGGTCAGGTGATGAAGAGCTATTTGATGCATGGTGCAAGGGACAAACAGGTTTTCCAATTGTTGATGCGGGAATGAAAGAACTCAATACTACCGGATATATGCATAACCGTGTGAGGATGATAGTCTCATCTTTCCTTGTAAAGGACTTGCATATTGATTGGAAATGGGGTGAACGATATTTTGCCAGCAAACTTGTAGATTATGATCCTTGCGTAAATAATGGTAACTGGCAGTGGGCTGCATCAACGGGTGCGGATTCGCAACCATATTTCAGGATATTCAACCCGTGGCTGCAGCAGAAGAAGTTCGATCCTGAGTGTCTGTATATTAAAAAATGGATTCCAGAGTTGGAAGGTCTTTCACCAAAAGCCATTCATTCTATGGATAAGGGACAGCAGCTTCTTGGAGTGGATTATCCGCAGCCTATTGTGAATCATTCTAAGGAAAGGAACGTGGCACTTGCAGCTTTTAAGTCAATCGGATAATTGTAGAATCAGGATTCAGAACTAGAAAAATATGTTATTATACGTAACATTAATATGTCAGTGTGTTATCTGTTAGTTGCTTCTTTTGCGGGGGTTGCCCAGCCTGGCCAAAGGCGCAGGGCTTAGGACCATATTCATAGGGCTTCATAGCATTTCTATGAAAAATAGATATCTCATTGCGTAATATTAATATGTGAACAATATATTTAATGACTACTCTTTTGTGCGGGGGTTGCCCAGCTTGGCCAAAGGCGATGGGCTTAGGACCCATTCTCGTAGGAGTTCGTGCGTTCGAATCGCACCTCCCGCATCACTTACCTTGTTACAGTGGATTTTGATTTTAAATGAACTAACGGAAGAATTTATCTTAATGCATTGTCAGTTTCAATCCTTGTTTTAGTGGATCTTGATTTTGAATGTTATTATGAAGTTGTTGTTTCATCTGAAACTAATTGTTTCAATCCTTGTTTTAGTGGATCTTGATTTTGAATTCAGGAATGGCTTGCTGGTGCTGTTATCTGTATGACGTTTCAATCCTTGTTTTAGTGGATCTTGATTTTGAATCCATCCATTCCCCGATATTGAAAAACATCCTCTAGTTTCAATCCTTGTTTTAGTGGATCTTGATTTTGAATTTAGTACTTGTTACCATGTTATACCTCCGTAATCAGTGTTTCAATCCTTGTTTTAGTGGATCTTGATTTTGAATTCTTGCCTGGTATACTGTGCCCTCATAACCTCGGCAGTTTCAATCCTTGTTTTAGTGGATCTTGATTTTGAATCAGCCATGTAAGCCACCTCAAAAACGAGTATGTAAGTTTCAATCCTTGTTTTAGTGGATCTTGATTTTGAATCCGCCTGTAAAAGACATGGGTGCAACTCCCAGAATGGTTTCAATCCTTGTTTTAATGGATCTTGATTTTGAATTTTTGATAAAAAAAAGAGAGCTTAAGCTACTCCGTTGTTTCAATCCTTGTTTTAATGGATCTTGATTTTGAATAACTTGCCTGCATTTTCTGGATATTTTACTATTTTTCGTTTCAATCCTTGTTTTAATGGATCTTGATTTTGAATATGAAACAAGAAGAAATAGACAGAATGATCGAAGGGCTGTTTCAATCCTTGTTTTAATGGATCTTGATTTTGAATGGCTGAGGGGGATTATATCTATTATCTATGTTCTGAGTTTCAATCCTTGTTTTAATGGATCTTGATTTTGAATCATCCTTCTCAATGGATGCCCCGGAAGGCTATTTTAGTTTCAATCCTTGTTTTAATGGATCTTGATTTTGAATTCTGAGCTTACCGTCAAGCTTCCTCAATCTTTTTTGTTTCAATCCTTGTTTTAATGGATCTTGATTTTGAATAGGCTGAATCTAAATGTTCGGCATAGGAAAAGCAAGTTTCAATCCTTGTTTTAATGGATCTTGATTTTGAATTCTCAAGGATTCAATGAGGAGATGATAATACGGCAAGTTTCAATCCTTGTTTTAATGGATCTTGATTTTGAATGAATACCCGGGATCCTGAACAGGATTTATAAAAATAGTTTCAATCCTTGTTTTAATGGATCTTGATTTTGAATAAGAATTTCGTCAAAATGTCACGTGTGGAGATGAACGTTTCAATCCTTGTTTTAATGGATCTTGATTTTGAATGTGGAAGCTCTGCCAGCTGTGGAAGTGAAGGACCAGTTTCAATCCTTGTTTTAATGGATCTTGATTTTGAATCCTTTTATATGTTCTTTAACTTCTTCTTATTATGTCGTTTCAATCCTTGTTTTAATGGATCTTGATTTTGAATCGGTGGTGCAGAAGAAAAGATTAATAGTATCAAGGAGTTTCAATCCTTGTTTTAATGGATCTTGATTTTGAATAGTAAACAGATCGGATAGCTAAGAATAGGGTTAGAAGTTTCAATCCTTGTTTTAATGGATCTTGATTTTGAATTCATAGTACTCTATGTACTCTATGATAATCTATAATAGTTTCAATCCTTGTTTTAATGGATCTTGATTTTGAATATTTTTTTCCTGTTTCTTCCATCCAAACTAAAATGTTTCAATCCTTGTTTTAATGGATCTTGATTTTGAATTTTCTTATATATCAGATAACCGGCACCGGCAACAGCGTTTCAATCCTTGTTTTAATGGATCTTGATTTTGAATTATTCTTTCAGTTCGTCAGTTTCAGGACATCCTGAATGTTTCAATCCTTGTTTTAATGGATCTTGATTTTGAATCTACAACTGAAAGCCTTAGAAATAAGGTCGCAGCCAGTTTCAATCCTTGTTTTAATGGATCTTGATTTTGAATTGAAGCTGCTAGAGCTTTACAGGTTTTCTTGAAGATGTTTCAATCCTTGTTTTAATGGATCTTGATTTTGAATCATTCGCGAATGTAAGAGGGCATTCAAATACGATGGTTTCAATCCTTGTTTTAATGGATCTTGATTTTGAATACTATGTTCGAGGGGATATCCTTGAAAGTAGGACTGTTTCAATCCTTGTTTTAATGGATCTTGATTTTGAATCCTGCTGCTGCTTTTGTTGCAATGTACTATCTTGTAGGTTTCAATCCTTGTTTTAATGGATCTTGATTTTGAATTTAATATGGTTGCGTAGTGTCCTTTCAGGGATAGCGTTTCAATCCTTGTTTTAATGGATCTTGATTTTGAATTAGTTCTGAGCTTATGTAATTGACACCGTATGTTTTGGTTTCAATCCTTGTTTTAATGGATCTTGATTTTGAATTGGATACTCATCATCCTCGGATATTCCATGATAATCGTTTCAATCCTTGTTTTAATGGATCTTGATTTTGAATATTCACAGAACGCAATTATTATAAGTAGAGTTTCAGTTTCAATCCTTGTTTTAATGGATCTTGATTTTGAATAGTGGTACTGTTTTTTAAGCCGGAGATATCTTTTTCGTTTCAATCCTTGTTTTAATGGATCTTGATTTTGAATTCTTATCAATTCCTTTCATCAAATCACTCCTCCAAGGTTTCAATCCTTGTTTTAATGGATCTTGATTTTGAATAGGTTCAAAAGATGTGTTCCGAAACGATCCTTAGGGTTTCAATCCTTGTTTTAATGGATCTTGATTTTGAATGTTTAAGTCTCAGTTCAAAATGAAGAAATGAGGCGGTGTTTCAATCCTTGTTTTAATGGATCTTGATTTTGAATAGGAAGCAATTGCAGATGGAACCTGGAAAGATAGCCGTTTCAATCCTTGTTTTAATGGATCTTGATTTTGAATATCATCGGCATCGACAGATACGTCGTCTTCATCGGGTTTCAATCCTTGTTTTAATGGATCTTGATTTTGAATCATCAGTATTAAGGTTCAATCCCCTCCAATTACTAGTTTCAATCCTTGTTTTAATGGATCTTGATTTTGAATCATCCTCTGTGAGGTTCCTTTCAGTGTCAAGATAAGTTTCAATCCTTGTTTTAATGGATCTTGATTTTGAATCCCTTCTCTTGCCATCACCATTACACAAAAGCATGTTTCAATCCTTGTTTTAATGGATCTTGATTTTGAATCGGACTCACAATGCTATATATTGTGGTCGAATTACTGTTTCAATCCTTGTTTTAATGGATCTTGATTTTGAATTGTGAGTGCCACGGTCTTCCACTTACCCGTCTCTCTGTTTCAATCCTTGTTTTAATGGATCTTGATTTTGAATCGAAGACATTGCACGTAAGAACGTGCGTGTAAATGGTTTCAATCCTTGTTTTAATGGATCTTGATTTTGAATGATTTTCCTGTCTTCGGTGTAATCATTTACAATCTGTTTCAATCCTTGTTTTAATGGATCTTGATTTTGAATCCGGGTAGCCCACATTGTTTTACCTCTCCTAACTGTTTCAATCCTTGTTTTAATGGATCTTGATTTTGAATTTGGGTGTAGGTGATGGGATGATCAAGAGGTTTCATTGTTTCAATCCTTGTTTTAATGGATCTTGATTTTGAATACGTCCTGGGACACCAGGCAAACACCAGCACACGTGGTTTCAATCCTTGTTTTAATGGATCTTGATTTTGAATCACTCGCGGATGCAGAGGCAACCAGACAATTACTCTAGTTTCAATCCTTGTTTTAATGGATCTTGATTTTGAATATTTGTCTATATTGTGAATAGTTGTTGAATTCCATTAGTTTCAATCCTTGTTTTAATGGATCTTGATTTTGAATGTTATCTTCATCACCCAGAATACCACAGTGAGTTAAGTTTCAATCCTTGTTTTAATGGATCTTGATTTTGAATATCAAAGGCCGTAAAGAAGTCACCCATTATCGAAGTGTTTCAATCCTTGTTTTAATGGATCTTGATTTTGAATTGCAGGTTCAAGCAGAACACCCTTATCAGTTTCCGGTTTCAATCCTTGTTTTAATGGATCTTGATTTTGAATGAGGCTGAATCTACATGTTCGGTATAGGAAGAACAAGTTTCAATCCTTGTTTTAATGGATCTTGATTTTGAATGCCACGATTTCCGCGAGGGTGATTTCTAGCTCGAACTGTTTCAATCCTTGTTTTAATGGATCTTGATTTTGAATAAATGGCATAAGCAGTCTTGTCTTCAAGGTACAAGAGGTTTCAATCCTTGTTTTAATGGATCTTGATTTTGAATTTCTTGGGTTGGAACTCGTCATCTGTTCACGAATACAGTTTCAATCCTTGTTTTAATGGATCTTGATTTTGAATGTAAATGGTATCCATGCACCGATTGCGGATACGATCTGTTTCAATCCTTGTTTTAATGGATCTTGATTTTGAATTCTATGAGATTGATCTGTTTCTCATCCACGAAGAGGAGTTTCAATCCTTGTTTTAATGGATCTTGATTTTGAATCGTACTCACAGTAGCATATATTGTGGTCGAATTGCTGTTTCAATCCTTGTTTTAATGGATCTTGATTTTGAATCACGGAAGTTGATGTTGTGGACGGTATTGTTAACAGTTTCAATCCTTGTTTTAATGGATCTTGATTTTGAATCATATTTCAGGAACATTACCGGATGCACCATCGATAGTTTCAATCCTTGTTTTAATGGATCTTGATTTTGAATTTTGAATTTAATGAAGCCGAAGAGGAGATGAGATTTGTTTCAATCCTTGTTTTAATGGATCTTGATTTTGAATAGCACCACCACGCCTTAAGTCAGCAGCCGCGTATCTCTGTTTCAATCCTTGTTTTAATGGATCTTGATTTTGAATTCAACCACATCTGCTGCTGGCAATTCTGAATTTACGGGTTTCAATCCTTGTTTTAATGGATCTTGATTTTGAATGGAGACAACGCCACAGACACTTACAGTAGGAACCTGTTTCAATCCTTGTTTTAATGGATCTTGATTTTGAATAATAAGTCTTAGTTCGGCATTTGAACATCCAACATGTTTCAATCCTTGTTTTAATGGATCTTGATTTTGAATGTCTTATGCACCATTTCAGGCGGCAAAGGTATTGAGGGTTTCAATCCTTGTTTTAATGGATCTTGATTTTGAATATTCAGGTATCATGCTTGCGATCCACTGAAATTTATGTTTCAATCCTTGTTTTAATGGATCTTGATTTTGAATAGCACAAATATTTCCTGCTTTTAGCAAAATAACCAGTTAAATTGCTTCTTTCAGAACACGCTGATTCTTGTTGCAAAATTATTGAACTCCTTATAAGTATAAGATAATTATGTCATGCACATATATTTCTGTAACAACAATCAATACATTTGTTCTTTGATTTTGTTGCTTTAGGGTATTTTCCTTTGTCAACTATCTGTATAATATCTGTGATGATGTCATTAGCCTTTTTGAAATCTGATAACTTAAAAGCTAATTCCTTTATCATACTATTACTACGAGTATAGCAGATATATCCTTTTTGAACTTCTATGTTGTAATTCTCTTTTATCAACAATGCCTGTAGAACAAGTTGATATTTGTAAGTTGAGAATACCTTATCTTTATATTCTGCAAACTTATATTCCAAAGGAGCAGCAGTATTATCTTCTAAAAAAAGTACTTCATCCACTATTCCTTTTATGTGGTGGGCTTTGGAAACGACATAGACTTCGGATTCTTTGCTAATACAGTTTAGTTTCTTCCTCACATATTCTCTGTTTGTCATTTGCCGCTTTTTATGAACATCTCTTCCTTTGATGACCTTGAATCTGTTTTCTTCATGTTGAGGTATATCCAGGCAGTACATAAAATAGATAAATCTGGGGCAGAATAGATATTCCAGCACGTCTGAAATAGTAATTATTGTAGAACTTTCACTTTCTAGCTCTTCCATGATATCCTCAGAAGAAAGTTGTTAATACTTCATCACTAACAAGCTCTTTATCAAAAGCTTGTCCTATAAGCTTGACTTTCTTAAAAGATTCATCATCCATTGGGAATATATAGACTGAATCTACTTCAGGGTCTATTAGATCTTCGCATTCAATTGCAAGAGAATCCCTTTGGTTAGCATTGAGATCGCCCAGAAAGACACTTTTTTGAACCCTGTAAAGGCCATAGTTCTTGCATTTATCACTGACTTTTTTTCTGATTGGATCATCAGCAATGTCATATATTACCCACACTAACATTTCTTCACCTTTTCATTTGATAAGTGAATTAGCTATTTTATGACAATCACTTTGTATTGTATTTCTGATTTTGATATTCCTGCCATGATAGCTGATACTCTGGTCTAAAACCTCGTTAAGCGCTTGGATAAGCACAGCTTTACCATCTTTGTTAAGGCTCAGGCCATTGGGGATGCTGTTAAAATAATCCTCTTTGATCTTTCTTTTTGAGAATAGGTTGACCACGGTCCTGTCAACATGGATTCGATACATTTCTATAAGGTCAAATACAAGTGATTTCTTGTTGTAGTTATCAGTGTGTATGAAACCCACATAAGGATCAAGTCCTGAGAGGATACAAGCTTTTTCTACCATTGAATAAAGGACACCATATCCATAATTAAGCAAACAGTTAAATTCATCGACTGCAGGATTTCTGCTTCTTCCTTCAAATTTCCATTTTTCAGGCGTAATATAGCTAAGTGCATTAAAATAGTGTCTTGAAGACATACCTTCTATTCCCAATATAGATCCTCTTGCTTCATCGAGAACCCCGTCAAGTTCAATGAGCTTATCCTTCATTGCTTCTATATTTGTTATGTATTCATCCATTTCTTCACGTTTTTCTGGACGGTTCTTCTTTAGGTCTTTCAGAAATTCGATTTGATTGTTGATTTTTACCTCTATCCAATCTTTTGCAAGGTCAAAGCCTTTCTCTTTGTCTGCAATTTCAAGTTGTTTTCTACGAATAAGTACAGTACTTCCTAATTTGGAATGCCATACTCTTCCATATGGGTCACCAAAATGGTCTAGAAACACTATGTCAATGTTATTTTCAACAGCGAACTTGATAGCATCAGTTGTAATGGTTGCTGATGTGGTTATGAGGATACTTTCAACTTTGTTGGCAGAGACTTCGAACACTTTGTCTTCGTTCTTGACAAGAAAACAGTTCTGTTGTTTTTTGAGGTAAGAGCCACGTGAATTGATTACAAGTTGCATTGTTTCACCGTCCCAAATCCACGTGATACGGATTTGCCTAATCCCAGGTAGTCGGGGATCTGGAAGTTTGTGACAAAGGAGCCTTTGAAGGCAAGTATCTCATTTCCTTTCAGACTTGAACGACGAGCTTTCAGTTCAGTATGGCATTTTATTCTTTCAGGAACTTGGTAATTCAAGGATTTTGACATGGAAAGCATGTTACCGGTTAGATTTCGGTTTAATAGATTTGCCTGTTGTTCCTTGTTAGAGGTTAGATATTTTCTATGATTTTCCTGATTCAGTGCGAACCAGGGTGTTACAAAATCGTATTTGATTAGCTTTTCGGAGATTCCAAATTCTTCTTTCTTGTAGCTTATTCCCCTTTCTAATATCTCATACTCATTGCCATTAAGGTTGATTTTGTCGTACTCATCGTATATTTCTTTGAGCACCTCTGCACCGTCATTTATTCCGATGACTGTGGGTGTTTGTCCTATCATTTTGTACTGGACCATCGGGTACTGGTAGATGAATTTATCAGTGTTATGTTGGTGTAAGAGGTTGTATTCGTTGAATTTGGTGGCAAAGAAGCCTCTAAGCTGTGCACCGGATCCTTTGATGGGGTGGGTGGAGGTGAGGGTTAGGGTGAAAATCTTTAGTTCAATCAAGTAATCAATGTCCCCCCATCTTTTGCTATAAACCCTGTTTCTTCATTATACCAATCATTAAGTTTATCATACGGAATGTAACCAATTCCAGTATCAGAATCAACTAACGCTGGTGCTTTGCTTTTTGGCACTGATATAACATACTCGTAGAACTGCTTTTTAAAATTCAAGAATTTGTTTTTCCTTTCAAGTGAGTTCTTGATTTCACGAAGTGCTTTGAATTGTTGCCAAATAGCATGGGCATTATCATCAATTTCAATGAATACATCTGCTTTTTCATAATCATTTTCAATCAGATGGAAATTTTCCTTGATGTAATCAAAACGCATATTATGTAAAGCATCAAGGATTTTTTTCGCTTCATCTTCACTTTGAGTTTCTTTTATCTTTTTGAAATACTCGTTGTTTAGTTCTAAAAATTGCTTTTCTTCTATGATACCAGTTCCAGCTAGAGTTTCTTTGGTTTTGTCAATCAGAAAAGCAGGATAGATATATTTGTAGTATTCTTTTATCTCGTCTTTGAGAATGAATATCTTTACTTCTCCTTTCTTTTTGGTATCGAAGTTTCTATTGCATCTTCCTGCAACTTGGTTAATGGAGTCCAAAGTACTCATGTCTCTATAAACCACATCAACATCAATGTCAACACCCGCTTCTATCAATTGAGTGCTTACTATTACTCTCCGTTTTTTAGTGTTCTTTATTTGTTTAATTCTTTCAAGGCGTTCTTTTGGAGTTATATGCGTTGAAAGATAAAAGTAGTCAATGGATTGTTTTTTCGGAGATGTGAGATGCTCATATACTTTTTTACTTGCATTGATGGTGTTTAAAACGATTAAAAAATCATTATTTTCCATTGTTTCAATGTCTAATCTTGCCTTTTCCTTGAAATCATCTAAACTCATAGGTTCAGGTAAGTATTGAAGGCTAATTCGATCAAATTTGGAAAAATAGTCATTCTTATTCTTTGCAAGTTCAACAATTTCTCCTTCATTTTCATTAAAAATAAGAGGTTGTGTTGCAGTAACAAAGACAAAATATGTGTTTAGATGCTTGGATAATGTTATAATAAGTTCTTTAAAAAGTAGCCAATACTTATGTGGAATAGATTGAACTTCATCGAGAATAATAATGGAATTAGCAATGCTGTGGAATTTTCTTAATGACCTGTTTCTATTCGATATCAGTGTATGGAAAAACTGTACGAATGTAGTGACAACTATTTCTGAATTCCAACCTTCAATTAATAAAAGAGCTTTATCTTCTTTAAACTCATCATCTTGAAATGTGTACTGGATATCTGACAAGTGGTGATGTTTTAATAGTGTAGATGTATCTGGGTCATCTTCATAAATTGTTTTAAAAACATCTTCGAATACTGAATAATTCTGATCTATTATGCTCAAAAAAGGCAAACTGTATATTATTTTTGGAGAATAATTGAGTTCACTCTCTATCTTTTCTCTTAATTTTAATGACAATGAGAATGAAGTAAGTGTTTTTCCTGTGCCAGTTGGAACATTCAAAGAATAGATTCTATGATCAAGATTTATGTTCTTAATTTCATCTGTAACATCAGAATAGATTAGATTTCGAATGTTGTTTATTCCTTCCTCTGTGTTATTCCATTTTTTAAATTTGCGATATTCATCTACTAATAATGGGCTAATCTTTGGTCGAGTAGACATGCTGAGACTTGCAGCATCTGTTTTATCTGAGTTCAAAAGAACTGAATACAAAAGTTGAAAGAGGATATAACTATATGTTGACCCTTCAATTTTCAAGTGTCTTGCTAATTGCCTTTTGCTTTTTTTTATTTCTATGGACAATGGTTCAATTTGCTTCAAGAAATCATTGGTATTTATGTCAGGTAAAAGTGACTGATAAACCTCATTTATTTGCTTTGAATCTATAGCTTCAGCTTGCTTTTTTAAATATTCAATATTTTCATCATCTAAAGCAAGCAATTCTAAAATAGGGTTATTCAAATTACCATGATGCCTTTTTACAGCTAAATATCCAAATAATGGTATGAAAAAAAGCTCCTCATTTTTTTCTTGAATATGTTGTTTTAGTACATAGTAAGTAAAAACAGCAGAAATCAGTCCATGCCGAGTAAGAGGATTGTTCTTAAATTTTAATTTACGTTGTTCATCCGTTTCTCGTATATAATCTTGAAAATAACGTGTGGCTTTACCAAGGTCATGGCAGGCACCAATGATATATGATATATCTGCAAGAATATTTACATCTAAATTTTCAAAATTTAAATTCTTTGAATTAATAGTAATTCTACTAAGATCTGCAACATTTCCGAGGTGAGTATGGAGTGTTTTCTCAGGGTGAGAGAGTAGTTCATAAGAAGACAATTCTCTCACCATTATCAAGTTCCCAATACGTGTCTAATTTTGCAATTATGGGTTGACCATTACGCTCAAAAGCTACTTTAGAATATTCCAGTACAGTTCTATCCTCTGCCATTTCAATAGGTAAAGTTTCATGGAAATACTCGCCACCATTTTCATCAAACTTGATTTTTAAATTTGAATTTTGTTTGACTGGAATTGCGGAATCTATTCTTACAAAATCTTCGGTTCCATTTTTCAGCTCAGAGCTGAATTCACCAACAAACGCAAAATTTGCAATATGCTCACTTAGTCCAAGACAGGGGGTATAAAAAGACTGATGCTGCGTAAGGTATGAACTCAGTTTTTCATATAATTCAGCTTCTTTATGGCTAAAATATATTCTAAACTTTGCATCCTTTAGAAGTTCGAAGCGTATTTGTGTACGGTTCTTTATTTTACTCATCATTAGTGCAGTTTTGGTGTCGATTAGATTCTCAGAAAGTCTAACCTTTTTTACTGGAGACAACAGTTTCACGGCAATATCAGCTTTATCTTTTGAGAAATAACTAAGATATTCTGTTTTATCAATACCAATAATTGCTGCAATTAAGCCACATATTGCAGTTCGTGGTGGTATGGAAAAAGTGAGTGGTGATGTGGTGGTATAATACTTCCTGAAATGAGCATATTCTCCCCACACATCGAATGCAAGTACCTTATCCACATTAACACCTAAAACTTCAGTTCTTTGATTGATAATTTCTTATTCTTTAGACATTCACTAAGGGTTGTTTCTTTTCCATCAAATAACAAATTCACCCTGTCGTCTATACAGTATTCTACATTATCAATAGTCTCAATGTTTTTAGAAAAGGCACTGATAAGTTGTGAAATATCTAATTTTATCTGGGAGACATCGCGTATTTCATCATCTGGTATGTTTGAATCAAGTTTTAGCATATTATTCAGATCACCGATGTGATAGTTCTCTTTTTTGTAATTGATTTTTAAAATCAATCTTGGAACCTGGCCCACTTTAGATCTAGATATTAGGCTTTTTGTTCCATTCCACATTCCATCTAAAAGTAATTTTATGTCATCTTCCGTCAATCTTGTTTCATTTGCAACATTTTCATTTATGATGCCATAGAAACAAATAAGCGAATAAGGTAAAAAATCTTCTTCTCGGAAGGTTTTTTGTGATGCACCTTTTTTAGATGCAAATGCTCCAGTTCCTTTGAAATGTTTTGTAAAAACTTTATGTAATGAACGTCCTATTTTAAATTGCACTGGACCTGTGTGGGTAATTGAGGAACTTTTGTTAGTTTCTTTTTCAATGGGAAGCGTGACACCAAACAATCTGACATCAATACAATCTTTGAGAACATTTTCATCAATAATTTTTTTCATCTCTGCCAGACTAATATCTTTTTTGTCTACAGCCTTGCCATTTTCCAATAAAAAGTCTTCCGCTCTGAGTTTTGCATCTTGGATATGACCCTCCTCATCTTCAATTTCACGAACGAATATCTCTTGTTCCTTAAATTTATATAGGTAATCTCGAATTGTTCTTTTTAGTCTTACATCTGTAACAAGATTAATTCCAGTTTCTTCATCTATCCTGGGTTTATTCTCATCGAGAGGGTCACCATTGGGGTTCGAATCTTTTGCGTCATACAAAAATAATAATTCTGAACGATTTGAAATTACGTCACTCATCTGCATTCTCTCCTTGGTTCTTAAATATGTATGAAAGGTTCATTCCAAGAACATAATAGAAATTGATTTCATCTTTGGATATATTCCAGTCACTACCTGCTTGTAGCATATATTTTGAAATTAAAGTTTCAAGGTCTAGATAGTAATTTTTCCCATATTCTTCAAGTTTATTTTGAATTTCAGGGAAGAGTTTCTTTACAAGCTTCTCATCTAGTTTTAAGCCATGTAACTTTGTTCTGAAAGGCGATGCTCCTCTATCATGCCACTGAATATTCAATAGGTACTGTGTGAGAGCACCCTGCAAGAAAATAGCTCTTTTTGCAGGTTGGTTAAAAAAATCAGAAAACTCACTAAAAAGTTGATTCGCTTTTTCATCAATAGATGTGTTACATTTATTTAAGGTATCATCAAAATCAGTTCTCACTTTATTCTCTCCATTGAAATTGTCTAGCAGGTCAAGATAATTTAGATAATCTAGTAGTTGAAGGCCTTTGAGGGTAGAATTAATTGTACTTCTATCATTCACAAAGTCTCTCCTCACTTTATCCACTATTTTTTTCACCAAAAAAGTATAACTAAGTGTCTTATTTGAAAAAATATTATTTGCTATTTCTAAAAAATACTTAGTACCGTCTTGTTCTTGGTTACTAAATAAATACCATATATTACCAAATGTAAAGGAGAGTGGATGATTCCTTTTGTAAAGATTATTAAAAGTACTTTTTTTATCCACTATTTTTTTTATTTCAAACAATTTTCTTAATCTGGAAGGAAGAACATCTTCTACATAAAGTAGAATCCTAAAAGCAGCATTTGTTTTCTCAAAAAATAGAATGTTGTTACTAAGTGTATTACTTTGATTTGAAAGAAGCTCAAATATCTCTTCTTCAGTTTCAGACAACAGTCTTCCATATTCTTTTTTGATGGTTAAATTTCCATCAAGTATATTTTCTTTATAATCCTCAAATACTTCATATATATCACTGCTTCCATTTTGTTGGAGAAGTTTTGGGATTATATAATAATTTATACCATATGATTTGTACTTATTGTATTCTTCCAAATACTGTTTTCCAGCCTCAAGAGCAAGAGAACATTTAAGGCATACTGGATAGTTTTTCCAAGATTCACTTCTGTCAAATCCTCCACTGACAAATCCGGGCTTATCTACATTGTAAAATTTATATGTAGTAACTAGTCCATATACTTCTTCACTTTCATGATTGCATACTGAGCAAACTTGATTATGTCCTATGGAGTCAATTTTGTATGTAGCTGAGTGAGATAAGTTTTGAGAATAGTATTGTTCCACTATTTTTTTAAAAACATTGATGTCTCCTATATATTGAGGAGAGAGATTTGTAGTATTTATGATCAAAGTAATGATGGCATTTTCATTTTTTGCAAAATCACTACTTTTTTCAGTTAAATCATTTAAAATAATATCTTTGTTAATCTCCAAGCATTCATATATGCTCTCAAGAAACTTTGATTCAACTTCTTCTATATCTACATTCGTGTCATTGATAACTTTTCTGAACCACGCAATTGTTTTGTTGTTCCATGTTTTATCTAACGTAGTAATTTTAGAAGTAGGGGACAAATCTGTCCCTCTAGAAGATCCACCTTTATATAGGTACTTTTCCTTCTTTTCTTTACTATATTCTTCAAGCTGAATACCACCGTACGTGAATTCAGTTTCAGTTTCATTCAGAATTATTGCTAAAATATGCTTGTAAGTTGGAGATGATGCAGGGTCTTCAATTATAATTTCGATAGGATTCTCTGGATTTTTTTCATCTTTTTTTAGTGCATACTCTCCAATCTCTTTGATTGCTTCAATCACAACATTTCACCAATCCCTACAATGTCATTACGTTGTAAATTATTAATAAACGTTTCTATTTGTCTTTGAGTGTATGTTTATTATTGCTGTTGATAATAATATGAGGTTGGAATGTATATTCTACTTTAAATTCAGTAACATTTTTAGTAAAAATAGAATCAGCTGCCATTCAATTTCTCCAAACACCCATAATAGGAGTAAAGTAACATATATCCTTAGGATAGGGACATTTGGCGGTTTCCGTCCTCGCTGCCTTCGCGGTACTGCGGGCGGCGCACCGCCTTGCATTGGTATTTGACGCACTGTCGTCCTGTGCTCCGGTTGGTGCTCGGACCACAGTGCTTCAAGGTGGCTGGTGCACCGATGCTCTCAGGTTCGCATCCGTGCAAGAAAAGTAAATCAAAAAAAGCGATGCTCATTTTATTGGTACGCTCAAACGTCGCTTGTGCTTGCTGGTGCGTTGGAAACGCAGCTTGTAGTTGACGCTCATGCGCCGCTTAGGCTGTTTTCGGGATACCCTCCGGGAGGGGGTGTGAGTAGGAGGAGCATCTCATAGATTTGTTTTGAAGGATAATGCTTGAAATCATATGGGTACTTATCTTTAAAAATCAAAAAGTAATTTCCGATTAGGCAAAACAATTGGAAGAATTCTTCCAAGGCCTTATATTGATGTTGGAACTACAAAGTTTGTATATGTAAAATGATTATTCTTGAAATGATGTTGGAAGATCTTCCTATTTTGGGTGTTTTCGGAATACTTTCAATTTACAGACAACTGTTTATATTGGGTTAAATAATATTTACCGTTGATCTATTTTGAAAATACAGAATCAAAAGCTTTAAGCTTTAAAAGTGGAGTTTTGTCGTAGAATGGACCGAAAACCTATTGTTGATTTGAATGTTGAGAAGGTTATCGAAATCCATGATTATATTATAGAGTTTGACAAGGCGCTGAATCCTGATGATTATTTACCAGGAATACATGAAATTGGTTCACTAGAAACTTTGTTCGAATGGAGAATACACTCTAATAATAGTGTGTTCCAGAATGCTGCGTTTGCGCTCGATTCTATTACGTGCCGTCATGCATTTCGAAATGGAAACAAAAGGACTGGGTTTGCTGTTGCCTATATTTTACTGGAAGCCGAAGGGTATAAAATCATTGCAACTGAAGACGAAAGATTACAGTTCCTTTTAAAAATAGCAAGATATGAAGTTGATGTGGATTTCATTGAGACTTGGTTGAGACAGAATTCACGTAAGATGGGGCGAATAGAATTTTTGCTTAACTGGATGTTGAAAAGGAAAGAAATAGGTATTGTATATCTTTTTGTGAAGGTTCTATTGACATGTATACCTAATGATTATTACAAAAATATAAATGAAGAAAAAGAAGAGAAAAATGAATAATCACATTTTTGCTAAGGTTTTTAGCAAATCACGATTTTCTTCTACAAAATTGTCCAGTAATGCTCTTTCGTCCAATGTCAACTTATTTAATGAAGTTGACTTGTGTTTAAGTGCAGATAATTTACGAATTTGTTTCCTGAACATGTTTATCACTCCTGAAATCACTAATTATAATGCTGCTTAACTTGTCACTTGTACTGATTCATAGTATAAATAATATTGCGCAATATTATGATATAAAGGTTATTATAGGTATCTATAAGCTATAATATAGATTACTTATACTACTTTTAAAGTCGAACATTCTCGATTAAATCTTTGGTTTCATAGAGGGATAAATGCCATTTTGGGCTATAGGAAATTCATCTGACTGGCCGCAAGACTATGTCTCTAAACTTTATATAATTGCTCGCAATATCCTCTAAATAACTTCCGTGTCTGATCCTGTATCTTCCACGCTTAATCCTTTCAAAATCACCAGATTTACTGACATTCTTATCAAAGAACCTGTCACTTCGTGGACGGAAGAACTTTCGGGTCACAAATCCTTTTGTTCTTAGTTCGTTTACCAGATTATTAAAGAAGGAAATGTCTTTGAATGATTCGTGTAGGTTTGTAGATTGCAGGTATGCAGTAAGATACTGCTTTTTATCCTCATCAGTCACATCGGAATTGCTCTTTGCCCATTGATGATAACCATGCTGGTATTTTTCCTTGTCAAATCCTGATGTTCTTCGGGTGAAGTGGAATATTAGCTTTGCATACATGTAGCGTTTCATCTGCTCTGGGTGGATGAAGAATTGTGCATAAATTGGTTTGCGGCCATTTCCTATGTCTGCAGAGAGTTTTAGTTCATTGCCCAGGACAATTTCATTTCTCAGGTTCTTTTTTGTCTTCTTGTATATCTTGTGTGAGAATCTTGTTGTATTGGGTTCTATGTCAGACACGTATTTTGTGACAAGAAGAGGCGTATTGTCGTGAAAGCTGGAATCCATGAGATTATAGGAGTGGTAGTTGTCCATTACTTTCTTCATGTGTTTGATTGGGTCAAGTGGGAGTGGAGTGTTCCAGCATATCTCTATCTGGCTGATGTTGAACTCAAGAGGTGACTTTCTGATCTCTTCCTGCTCAAAACCATCTCTTTCAAGCATCATATAGTATGCTTTTTTGGCTTTGTGTTTCAGCTCTTGGAGGGCTTCAAGTTCGTATTTCTGGTATTCTTTTTCAAAACCTATAGGAATGAAGTTGTTCTCATCCAGTAGTTCATTATTGAATGCTTCTTCTATTTCTGGAATGTCTTCTTTCATCTTTTTGTAGACTATCCTTTGCAGATTGGCATAGATGAAAAGTGAGACCGGAGCACCTTTTGGAGGATTGTGCCGGAAGCGGTATGTTACTCCTTCAGTTTCCCATAAATAGGAATCTTTGTAGACTTTTGGTACTGATGTTAGATTATAGTCTGTGAGTATGGAACGATGTTTCATGAAATCGTATTCTTCCTCCAGATCAGCAGGCAAGCAGTTTTCAGCATAATCTTCTATGTCTTCTATTGAATAGCCTCTTTTAGATAATTCATTTTTATGACGCATGTAGCGTTCTACTAGTGCTTCTATTTGAAATCGGCGAGATGTATCTTTTATTGTCTTTTTTACGTCACCTTTGTAAGTGAGGTAATCCTTGGAGTAAACCTGCAGGCTTATCCTGTCGATCATCAATGTTGGGTATTCGATATGTTCTGAGTCGTGCTTGTAAAAGTCGTCCGTCAGTAGGGTGTCCCATTCAAGATATCGATCTCTGACAAACTCCCTCTTAAAGTTCGAGAATTTTGATTTCTCATTCTTTAAGAATCTGTCAATCTTTATTCTGTGGCCATTTTTCCTGTAGTAATCGCATATTATGTCGTTGAACTCGGCCAATCTCTCAATATCTTCAGGTTTGCCGTAATAATGTTCTATTTTTTCAATTTCAGTAATTCCAAGGTGCTTTCCTAAAAGTTCGCTGAAGGGAATAGGTGCATCTCCAAGGAAAGAATCAAATAAACAGATATCTTCTTGAAATCGGTTAAAAAGGTCAATATCATATTTGTTCTGTTTGTGATCTTCAAACACTGATTCTGTAGATCTCCAGAAAAAGGTAGGTAGCTCATAGGATTTGACATCAGCAATCGGTATTTTGCTTTCATCACCAAACAGTTTCTCAATAATTATTTTGTTGGCATCTCTGTCAACTATGAAGTTAGATGAAGCATCCATCACAATAACCCCCTTGACCTTTTGAGTTCCTCAAGGGTCATTTCTCCACGTCTAACAGGTTCCAGAAGATCATCCAGCTTTTCGTTTGCTAGTTTCTCTATCCTGAGCATCAGTTGGAATGACTGGGGCATGTGTTCGATTATCTGTTCATCTACTTTCTCAATAGAAGGCTTAATACCTGATATGCTACTATTCATCAATGTGCACTCCCAACGTGCGCGTTTGTGCATCGGTTCACTATCCGCCAAGATTTGTTGGACCGGTGCAGATTCTACATTTTTGTTCAATTATCTGTTCAGTTTACTCTTTGTCGAGTTTAGAGGAATTGTTCCTCAGATGCAAGATTGGAGTACTGTTATAAATAGTATCATAAGTTGTAGGTGACAGAAAATTAATCCCTACCAGTGGGGAATATAAATCAAATCCCCACAAGTTAGATGTCTTCAAATAGTTTGTTTGAAAATTATCTGGCATGGATGATTTGAACTCGGATTATACTTCAGATGATTATGCTAAAGAATATCTCTTAAATAAAACAGATGAAAAGATTATCATGTATCTCATTAATAACAACAATGAGCCTACATATGCTGCAGAAATTGCACGTGAGTTTAAAGCTGATAAATCATGGTTAAAAGGAAAATGTGAAGAGCTGATAGATAAGGGTATTTTGTTATCAGAAAAAAAATGTGCTACTCGGTATAAATATACCGAACATTACTACTTGGGCGATATGACAGACGTTTTGAATTACTTGTATGCACAGGGTTCAAAAAGCCTGATTGATCATATCATGACAAAAGACTATTATAAGTCACAAATTGATAATCTGATTTCTATTTTTGAAAATAAACGGGTATCTTCAGGCCACAATGCTTTTTCAGCAAACGAAAAAGAAGTGATACAATTATGTCTTAAATATTCTTACAAGGCTCTATATGTTGTATTGGGTATCTACGATTGTGAGGAGCTTTCAGGATGGCTTGTTTATGAACACAAAGTTTTAGCCAAGCACTTAAAACAAGGTCGATTTATATCGGTGTCTACAATAGCCGCTGCCATAGTCGAAAGTGAGGTGGTTGCTGAGGATAAACAAGTTCAACTTCTCAATGAGATTCATGATAAAGCTTTGAGTTCTTTGACTCCAAGAGTTAAGCATTTTGAGAGTCTACTTGATAAAAGTAAAGTACCTATTTTATTTGAGCAAATTTTGTGTGATTACCCATTTTTAGAACTTTTGACAGCAGAAGAAGATCGTGAACAGCTCAGATTGGATGTTAAAAGAGTTCATTTCTTAGTTAATGACATAATGGACCCTTCATTTAATCCTATTTTAGAGAAAGATGAAAAAGATAGATATGCACATTGGCCTTCCTTTGATCTTAAACGTTTATCTTCTTAAGAACATCATTAATTCGAGCTTCTACTAATTCATCAACCTTTGATTGCATGAGCTGGGTAAGTTTGTCATCGGCTGTCTTCATTTCAGAGTCCATCTTAATTGCTGTTTTCTGGTCAAGGACCATTGAACAGCTACTACAATATTTTGCATCATGTGGGTTAAGGCTTTTACAGCGAGGGCATTCTATTGGCTTTAGTTCCAGCTTTTCCTTTTTAGTCTCATCTTCTATTATTCCGTAGGATGCTAGGACCTTCTTTTCCACGTCATCTCCTGATAGGTGGATGTAGGTGGCAGGCATTTTGGAATCTGCTTCCCAACCTGCGATTATCCTTAATTCTGTTTCCTTGAACCCACGTTTGACAAGGTCAGTGAGCTTTCCGTGTCTGAATGCATGTGGGTGTACATTTTTCTTAACACCTGCATCATTTGCTACTGTCTTTAGCATGTTCTGAACTGTGCGTATGTCAAGCCTTTTTGGTTCTTTTCCGCTATTTCTGAATGTGACAAATAAAGGTGCATTGGGGTCGTCTTTGTTGGGGTGCTGATTTATCCATGCTTGAAGGTCCGGTACTGCTTCAATGAGTCTAATTCTTCTCATTCCAGTTTTGCCTTCGACAACTATCACAGCTCCGTATTTATCTATCTCTACATGTCTAAGGTCCAGATTGAGTATCTCAGTAGCTCTTGCGGCACTATCCCAGAAGGACATAACAATAGCTCTATCACGTTGTGTCTTGCAGGCAGGTAATAGTTTTTTGATATCTGCAGGAACAATTATCTCTTTGGTTGGCAAGTGGTTCTTTGGTGCCCTTGACTTGATATTGTCAAAGAAGTCATTTTCAGGCTTTAGCCACTTGAAGAAAAGTCTCAGGTCCACAATGTCATTATGAACTGTTTTTGGTTTGTTGTTCTTCCTTCGGTAGAGGATGTAGTTCTCAATGTCTTTTTTAGTTATATCATTGACATTTTTGTTATCATGGAATTTCAGGAAGGTATAAACTTTCCATAGCTTAGTGTTGATTGTTGTTTCCTTGAAGTTATTAAGATCAAGACTCCTGGCATAATCTTCAAGGGGTTCTTTGTTCTCTCCTTCTACCTCAGGCGCATATTTCATACTATCTAGTATGCTTTATACAGTAATAAATATTACGTGACCCTGTAAGTAGGGCTTAGGACCCTGTCTCGTAGGAGTTCGTGCGTTCGAATCGCACCTCCCGCACCAGTTTCTATATTCATTAGAGTGTTTTTATTGATGATGCTTTTAAACCTCATAAAGTGATCAATTTACACAAAGATCAATACCAATATTATCAATCTCTTCCATTTCATTATCAAAAAGACTGATCATAACTCTATAACTTCCCGAATTCACAGAATATAGCTGATTGGAGTAATTAATTCCTTTTGAAATAGTATTGTATGCTGTCAGGTCGAAACTTGTTGTGTAGTCAAAACCATTAATTGATTCTCCGGTTTCAACGTTCACAAACTGGTATGTCACTGTATATCTGCTTTCTTCGGATGTGGGATTTGCCACAGTAAAGTACACAGACATGCTATCCGATTCTTCAGGTTCTCTGGGGCTGGTCAGGTCAGTGCTGTCAACTATACTGTATCCATTTTCATAAGTGCCGTCAAATCTCAACAGTCCGGTGTCATTTTCTTCGTATCTATTAGTGAAAGTCAGACAACTGAATCCATTGTCACTGCGGTCTGTCAGGTAGATGGAACCTTCGGTTGAGTTTTCGGGTGCTTCGCTTATGACTTCGAAGGTGTATGCCATGTTCCGGGGTGAAATGTTGCTGACAAGTTTTTCATTGAAATCTTCCCAGCTTACTGGTACTGCAATGTAACCGTTATCACTGCCAAAGACTCCTCTTGTGATGGCACCACTGGAGTCAGTGAGGTAGATGTACTGCTCATCATATCCTACTGCGAGTATTGCGTGTCCTTCTTTTTCTTCATCTGAATTCATGTATTGGAATGCCATGAGGACAGGTTGTCCGTTATTTATATTACTCTTTATCAGGTCATCAAAGGTTTCGTTGTCAAAATCTGTGATGGTTAATCCCCATATAATTCTTCTAATTTCCAATGAATGCTCTTGTTCTGCATAATCCTCAATGGAAGTGTCAGATGGGTTGTATTGTTCGGAAAAAGTGTCGTAATATCCTGAGTCAAAGTAATCTGCTATTTCCCATGTTTCAATGTCCTTTCCATTATAATTGAACATCATGGTAAGGCAATAGTAAAGGCACCAGTTAGTGTTTCCCTGATTATAATACGGAACATCCAGGACTGTGTCTGATGGCAGTGAACTTTCAATACCGTACAGCATATCGGTCTCTTTAGTAGAAGCAACATTGCATGTGCATAATATCAAAATAGAAAGCAGAGTTGCAACTACTTTGCCTGCATATGCATAGCCACAGCTATTGATGTTATGTGGATCCCCCGATCCGCTCATACTCCGTTTGACTCCTGGTCTTGTTTTTCAGGGCGTATGTTATATCCTTCACATGGATGGTCTATGAACATCACGCTACAATGCAAATTTTATCTTTGCATGTCTGATATTATTTTTTAATCATGTGTAGTGGTATAAATACATGACTGGAAACACAAATCTGCTTATGGTGATTATGATGAGGCAGCAATGTGGTATTTGTTCTAAACACTATTTTGAAAACAGACGTAAATGTGTAATTGTGCTAAATTGGGCGAGGATGTTGTTTGAACAGGAAATTAATAGAGAATTTGTAATTTATGGGCAATTCTCATGAATATCTTGGGTTCACTATTCTATCAATTTTGTATTTTATCACATATTTTCGCTAAGTAATGGTCATTTCATACTTGCTATCCGCAACGTTTTTATAGTAAGCCTGTTATGTAGGGGTGCTCGCGACGAGCACAATGATGCGGCTTCCGCATCAGATTATTTGTTCGCGAGAATCATTCGATGAAGTAATAACTTTCATTTCATCATGGCAGGTGTGATCAAAGGTCAATCCTTTGGCTTCGAACCTTGTGTTCGAAAGCTATATATACGATTGTGACCTTTGAAGGAGTCCGCGCAAATTGCGCGAAAACACTTACAATCACCGCCTTACAAGTGGAGACAGAAGTTTTTTCTGTCTGACGTTGGATTTGGCAGTTCGGTTAATTCTGACCGGTAGTGTATAACTACTAAACAAAAATTAAGGAATTAACCAACTATGTGCAAATAGGAAATATTCTCTCAAAGAGAGTTCTTTCCGACTGATTCCTAATGACTTCCAAAATAAACAATACTTTGTGTGTGGATTAACAATTCTGGTTGATCCTGCCAGAGGTCACTGCTATCAGTATTCGACTAAGCCATGCGAGTCAAATGTTCTTCGTGAACATGGCGTACTGCTCAGTAACACGTGGATAATCTGCCCTAAGGTCAGGTATAACTCCGGGAAACTGGTGATAATCCCTGATAACTCATAGATACTGGAATGTTCTGTGATTCAAAGCTCCGGCGCCTTAGGATGAATCTGCGGTCTATCAGGTAGTAGTGGGTGTAGTGTACCTACTAGCCTACGACGGATACGGGTTGTGAGAGCAAGAGCCCGGAGATGGATTCTGAGACATGAATCCAGGCCCTACGGGGCGCAGCAGGCGCGAAAACTTTACAATGCGGGAAACCGCGATAAGGGGATACTGAGTGCCAGCATATTATGTTGGCTGTCCATATGTGTAAATAACATGTGTTAGCAAGGGCCGGGCAAGACCGGTGCCAGCCGCCGCGGTAACACCGGCGGCCCGAGTGGTGGCCACTATTATTGGGTCTAAAGGGTCCGTAGCCGGTTTGATCAGTCTTCCGGGAAATCTGACAGCTCAACTGTTAGGCTTCTGGGGGATACTGTCAGACTTGGGACCGGGAGAGGTAAGAGGTACTACAGGGGTAGGAGTGAAATCTTGTAATCCTTGTGGGACCACCAGTGGCGAAGGCGTCTTACCAGAACGGGTCCGACGGTGAGGGACGAAAGCTGGGGGCACGAACCGGATTAGATACCCGGGTAGTCCCAGCCGTAAACGATGCTCGCTAGGTGTCTGGGACGGTGCGACCGTTTCAGGTGCCGCAGGGAAGCCGTGAAGCGAGCCACCTGGGAAGTACGGCCGCAAGGCTGAAACTTAAAGGAATTGGCGGGGGAGCACTACAACGGGTGGAGCCTGCGGTTTAATTGGACTCAACGCCGGAAAACTCACCTGGGGCGACAGCAATATGTAGGTCAGGCTGAAGGTCTTACCTGAATCGCTGAGAGGAGGTGCATGGCCGTCGTCAGTTCGTACTGTGAAGCATCCTGTTAAGTCAGGCAACGAGCGAGACCCGTGCCCACTGTTGCCAGCATATCCTTCGGGATGATGGGTACTCTGTGGGGACCGCCGGTGCTAAACCGGAGGAAGGTGCGGGCTACGGTAGGTCAGTATGCCCCGAATCTCCAGGGCTACACGCGGGCTACAATGGCCGGGACAATGGGTCCCTACCCTGAAAAGGGTTGGTAATCTCATAAACCCGTCCGTAGTTCGAATTGAGGGCTGTAACTCGCCCTCATGAAGCTGGAATCCGTAGTAATCGCGTTTCAATATAGCGCGGTGAATACGTCCCTGCTCCTTGCACACACCGCCCGTCAAACCACCCGAGTGAGGTATGGGTGAGGGCATGGACTCGTGCCGTGTTCGAACCTAAATTTCGCAAGGGGGGTTAAGTCGTAACAAGGTAGCCGTAGGGGAATCTGCGGCTGGATCACCTCCTAAGCATGATAGACACAAAGTCTATCACCACTTACCGGTCAGAAATCGAAAGACTGTCAGATTCAAGAAAAAAGGCAAGATTCAATAAGTGAATCTTCTATGGGCTTGTAGATCAGTTGGAAGATCGTCGCCTTTGCAAGGCGAAGGCCCAGGGTTCGAATCCCTGCAAGTCCATTATTAGTGCACCC
>NZ_VIAQ01000015.1 GCF_006546655.1 Methanolobus vulcani | reverse complement strand
ATTGTCGGACAGCCTGTAAAAAAGATACATAACCTTGAGTTTTGAATTATGCCCGCCTAATAATTCACAATAATATAGCTGCCCGTGGTTCATATAATAATACATAATGCAAACTGGTCATAAGAGAGTAAGCTGTAAAATGAAGCAGCGTTCTGGCCGGGATAAAAACCGCTTCAGGAATAAGCTTCAACTAGTTTTTGACCATCACGCCTTTGTCAATAAATTTCTGCAGGTAAAAAAGAAAGATACTAATTAAATCTCAGTTACTGCTGTTGAGTCTTTAAGGATATTATCATAAAGTTCTTTTGTCCAGTCAACTGCACTTTGACCTTTGCATAACATGAACTTATAATCAAACTCTCCGTTATTATTAAACGCACTTATTACAGAGTGAACACTATCAAAGGTGAAATATAAGAATTTCATCTCTTTAGTGTAAATATACATGTGGAAGAATTTATTGCTGATAAAACTTGTAAACTCTTTTTTATATTCTGTTCTTAGCTTGTTAAGTAATTCCTGAGAAACTATATAGTAGAAATCAACATTATTTTCAAGCAGTTCTGCAATGTTCGAATTGAAATTTGGGTATAGTGTAGTAGTAACTACATAAACACGAGAGGATACTTTATAATCAATATTGAAAGATTTATGCATTGAAAATAATTCAGTGATATCTGGATTTATTATTTCACAATGATTAAGCTGACCTATTTTTTTAAGTAAGTAGGATGGAATGAAATCAAGATCCCGGCTTCCCCAATAATCAACATCAATGTCGATGACATTGGTTTTATCCACTAAAGGAATCATATTGTCAACAAGAAGTTTTCCAATAGTTGTCAACTCATAAGTATCATTGTAATGAATAATCAGATAATGCTCTTCCAGAATCTTCATTTGAGGAAGCAATGAATTTCTGCTCGTGTCCATTAATTCCAGAAGAGTAGCCATTTCTTTTGCACCACCGTGCAGAAATAATAGCACATTCATTCTCTTTTCAGAAGCAAATGCTACATCAAGTAATCGTTTTTTAGTCAATTAGTACCCCCATGAACAAGCATTACGTATAATACTATTTGATGCACACTTACGTACCAATTTTATATAAAATAAATCGGTGAATACTAATTAAGCATGTTTGTATAATGCATATTTATAAAAATTATGTAATATATGAAACCTATATCTCCAACATTACTCAAAGGAGAATTCAAATCAAATGATTTCTCATTTTATTCTTTTTACATAACCCTAAAAACCCAGGAATATCCCACACATCACTACAAATATAAATATCACATTAAACCAATTTCCTTTTAATGAGCTCCATGTTTGAAAAGATAATCCCAAAACAGCGAAAAATGTCAACAAGAATTGGAGGAATGCTGATAATAGTAGGAGAAACTATGTTCCTTTTCTCCCTGCTTAATTTCCTGATGATAACAAGATTGCAGTATTACAGTTCAGGTGACAGTTTCATGAGAATGTTATTTCCCCATTACCTGCTGTTCCTTGCAGCACTTTTCATAGTGGCATTTATAGGCATGTGGCTTACCTACGTATATGTATTCCCAAGCAAGCAGCGTTTTTCTCAGGAGCAGGCAATAAAAGATGACAGAAGTCCGATGTATAATAAGATCCTTGAACTTGAGAATAACATTGATGAACTGAAAAAAGTTGTCTTTGAAATGTCAGAGAAAATAGACCACATGAACAAAAAGGATAATAGCTGATTTGAGAAAACTTCCACAAAAATGACCATACAGATAGACCCTATTATTGATGAACCCGCACTTGTGGTTAGAAACGAAACAAAGTCACTGGTAGTTGCCGATATCCATCTGGGAATCGAGTGGGATCTTTATAGAAGTGGATTTTCAATCCCAAGCCGTATGAAATACGGGCTTGAAAGGATTCTAAATTACATAGAGCAGACTTCTCCTGACAGAATAATCCTGCTTGGAGATGTGAAACACAATGTCCCACAAATATCATGGCAGGAGAGAGATGAAATACCATATTTCCTTTCAGCACTCTCTGACCATGCAGATGTGGATATATTTCCCGGAAACCACGATGGTGGAATCGAGTACCTGTTACCGGATAAGAAGAACATAACCGTTCATCCTGCAAGGGGATCTGTCATTGAAGATGTGGGTTATTTCCACGGGCACACGTGGCCTGACCCGGAAATGTTTAAAGCTGAATACATAATCACCGCACACAACCACCCAACTATACGCCTTACCGATTCACTGGGTTATGCTATGGTGGAACAAAGCTGGATAAGAACACGCCTTAATCTTCCTGTACTTCAGGAACATTTCAGCAGCCTTGAACTTGAAAAAGACAGTGAGAACTGGAATGACCCGGAGCTGATAATCGTACCATCGTTCAATGAACTCTGTGGCGGTGTGGCTTTTAATGAATCAATGCATGATGACCTGCTGGGACCATTATTTTCATCACGAGGTGTTGATATCGATAATGCCCAGGCATACCTGCTGGATGGAACTCAGCTGGGTAAACTGAAGAACATAAGGAAACTTGAAGAAAGCAAGGTTCGGCCGAGGAAAAAACGTAAAGGTCAAGGAAGCAGGAGTAAAGAAAGGAGCAATAAATGAGTTTTGACAACATATTCGATTCATTTGACCTTAGAATTCAGGCCGCCCTGGAAAAACAGGGATTTAAGGCACCTACCGAGCCACAGGAAAAGGTATTTCCATATATTCTTAAAGGTGACCACACATTCCTCATTGCTCCTACTGGCTCTGGAAAAACCGAATCTGCTGTTCTTCCTATATTCCATGCCATTCTTGCCAAAACACAGGAACAGAGAGTTGGAATTTCGGCTCTTTACATTACTCCACTCAGGGCACTGAACCGTGATATGCTCTCACGCATACAGTGGTGGGGAAAGGAACTTGGCATCGATGTTCAGGTAAGGCATGGAGATACTTCCCAGTATGAAAGGCAGAAGCAATCACGCAAACCGCCAGATTTTCTGATAACAACCCCGGAAACTTTGCAAGCAATGTTTACCGGTTCACGTCTACGAAAGAACCTTTCTTATGTAACCCACGTTGTCGTGGATGAAATACATGAAATGGCATCCTCTAAGAGAGGAACTCAACTTGCAGTTGGTCTTGAAAGACTTGTGGAACTTTCAGGAGAATTCCAGAGAATCGGGCTTTCAGCCACGGTGGGTAATCCTGAAGAAGTGGCAAAGTTTCTTGCAGGTTCTGAAAGAGAGGTATCTATTGTTTCTGTATCCTTACTCAAACTTCTTGATTTCAGCGTAGTTTGTCCACAAATTACAGATGATGACATCACTCTCTCTAAGAAACTGGCATGCGATGTGAACTTTGCAGCACATATACGCTGTGTGAGAGATATTGTTTTGGATAACGTCTCCACGCTGGTATTCGTGAATACAAGGCAGAGTGCTGAAGCACTTGCTGCCGGATTCAATATGCTTGAACTACCAATTGGAGTTCATCACGGTTCTCTGTCTGTTGATTCACGTATCGAAGCAGAGGAATCTTTCAAGAACGGTGACCTTCAGGGACTCATTTGTACATCATCAATGGAGCTTGGAATTGATATAGGTAACGTGGACCATGTTGTCCAGTATGGTTCACCGAGACAGGTTTCCAGGCTCTTGCAACGTGTGGGACGTGCGGGACACAGGATACATGAGGTTTCCAGAGGTACTATCATTGCCATGGATGCCGATGATGTGGCTGAGAGCATGGCAATCTGTAAACTTGCAAATGAAGGAAAGGTTGAATCTATTTCTCCACACATGAATTCTCTTGATGTCGTGGCAAACCAGCTTGCCGGAATTGTGCTTGATTTCGGGGATATTGGAATTGAAAAAATATACACTATCTTAAAGCGAGCTTACCCTTTCAGGAACCTTAGAATTGAAGTTCTCAGGAAAGTGATAGCGCAGATCAAAGATTATCGCATGGTCTGGCAGGAGGAAGGTTCCGATAATATAAGCCGCAGGAGAAAGAGCTGGCAATACTATTACGATAACCTCTCCATGATTCCGGACGAGAAGAAATACGAGATTTTCGATATTGTCACCGGCAGACCTGTTGGAGTTCTTGATGAGGCTTTTGTTATTAATTTTGCCACACCCGGTGCTGTGTTCATTACTAAAGGTGACATGTGGCGTGTCATTGAGATGATAAGTGATCGCAACAGGATTAAAGTGGAACCCGTCAGGGGTATGGGAGAAATACCAAGCTGGACAGGCGAAGAAATTCCTGTGCCTTTTGAGGTCGCACAGGAAGTTGCAAATATACGTTCTGTAATTGCAGGAATGATACTTGAAGAAAAGGAAGACACTGAGATAGCTACTGAACTTGCTACTTTGTATCCTATTGACCCTGATAGTTTGACTGAGCTTCTTTCAATAATCAGAGAACATGTTGAAGGTGGTTATCCACTTCCTGACCAGCATCTTTTTGTTATCGAGAATGACGGTGATGCAGTGCTAATCAACACATGCATTGGTCATAATGCCAACGAAACACTTGCAAAGGTGCTGACTTCATTGCTTGCTGCAAGATACGGAAGCAGCGTGGCACAGGAGATCGATCCTTACAGAATAAAAATGACACTGCCACGCAGAATAAAGGCTAAGGAAATTGAAACTCTTTTGCAGGATATACAGCCGGAGCATATTGAACCTATCATTGAGATGACCCTGAAGAACACTTCGTTGATGAAGTGGAAAATGGTACATGTTGCCAGAAAATTCGGTGCTCTTAGCAAGGATATCGATTATGACAGGATAAGCATGAAAAAGCTGCTTGAGATCTATCGTGACACTGCAATGTATGACGAAGTTATCAGAGAGATATTCCATGATATGCTGGATGTTGAGAGAGTCACAGAGATACTGACAAGGATGGCTGAAGGCGAGATTCGTGTTGTGGTGAGCAGGGCAACACCAATAGGTAGTTCAGGTTTTTCCATGAAACGTGACCTTGTAGCTCCTGAAAAAGCTGACAGGTCTATTGTTATGGCTTTGAAAGAGCGCATTATGAATGATAATGTAATACTTTTCTGTGTGCATTGCAAGAAATGGACATCAAGAAGACAGGTGAAGAATGTCCCTGATGAGATTATATGTCCTGTTTGTGATTCAGGGATGGTGGCGGCACTAAAACCCTGGGAAGATGAGGAGATAAAACTTGTCAAAAAACAGGATAAGGTCACTGCAAAAGAAGATATTAAACGTATCCGCAGGGTTTACAGGAATGCGAATATTGTAATGACACATGGAAAAATGGCAGTAATAGCACTTGCAAGCAGAGGTGTTGGTCCTGAGATGGCAACCCGTGTCATACAAAAAATGCGACATGATGAAGAAGCATTTTATCGTGATATTCTGGTAGCTGAGAGGAACTATGCCAAGAATAAGAGATTCTGGAGTTGATGAAGCATATGCGGACTGCATACTGACCATCAGCGATGATGAAAGATACACATATTGCCACCGACAGGATAATTGCCATATGGAGCGATGAGAGAAAGTAAACGGAACTGTTTATGAATCGTAATTTAATCTTAATACTTTTTTCTTCTCTATAATAAACTATTTGTTTTTATGTCATACCTGTCCTGTTTATTCCTGAGTTGTTAATGGTTATTAATTTGAATTAATTTTCATTTTCTGCATCCCCCTACATTAATCCAATAGTTTTATATCTGATGTTACGCAAATCAAGGTGACTAAAATCTACTCAACAGAGAAGGATTCATTATGAACATGAAAGAAAGATTACTCAAAGCATTAAAAGGTGAAGAAGTCGACAAAGTACCTGTTTGTACTGTAACTCAGTCTGGAATTGTAGAGCTTATGGACAAAACTGGTGCTTCATGGCCAGAAGCACACTCCGATGCTAAGATGATGGCAGACCTTGCATATGCATCATACGCAGAATGCGGTCTTGAGGGCGTAAGAGCTCCATACTGTCTCACAGTACTCGCAGAAGCAATGGGATGTACAATCAACATGGGTACAAAGAACAGACAGCCATCCGTCACCGATCACCCATATCCAAAGGGCGTTGACGACCTTGCTATGCCAGAGGACCTCCTTTCACAGGGAAGAATCCCAGTAGTAATGGAAGCACTTGGAATCCTGAGAGAGAAATGCGGAGATGAAGTACCAGTAATCGCTGGTATGGAAGGTCCTGTAACACTTGCATCCGACCTTGCAAGTGTAAAGAAGTTCATGAAATGGTCCATCAAAAAGCCAGAAGACTTCCAGACCATCCTTGACTTCGCATGTGATGCATGTATCGAGTACGCAAATGCTATGCTTGCTGCTGGTGCAGATGTTATCAGTGTACCAGATCCTGTAGCATCACCAGACCTCATGGCTCCTGATGTATTCGACAAGATCCTCAAGCCAGTCCTCCAGAGATTCGCTGACGGTGTCAATGGTCCAATGATTCTCCACGTTTGTGGTGATGTAACTGCAATTATCGAAATGATGGCAGACTGCCACTTCGAATCCATCAGTATCGAAGAGAAAGTAAAGGACCTTAAGGGCGCAAAGGCAAAGGTAGGAGACAAGTGCACAATCTGCGGTAATGTATCCAGTCCTTTCGTACTTCTTGCAGGTGACGAAGCAGCAGTAAAAGCAGCTGCAAAACAGGCTCTTGACGACGGAATCGACGTCCTTGCACCAGGCTGTGGAATTGCACCTGACACCCCAGTTGCAAACCTTAAGGCAATGGTCGAAGCAAGAGACGATTACTACGCATAAATCTTTTAACATAGCATGCCATAGTTTTACTATGGTCATGCCATATTCTTTTTTTCTATAATAAACTAATTTGACGTTTATTGATGCTGTTTTTAATATTCGGCGTTAACATAAATCTTTAATATAACTTAGCCCATCTTTTATTAATCAAAGGTTATTTGCACAATTCATACGTCTTTTCAAATTTAACTTTGGTTCTTTTGCATTGTAAAACAGGAGATATATTATGCACTATAGTCTAGGAATTGATGCTGGCGGTACGTATACAGATGCTATTCTTGTAAGGGACTCTGATGGAACCGTTGTAGGTTCAGGAAAAGCCCTCACAACATATCCGAATCTTGTTGAAGGTATCAAAAACGCGATTAATACACTTGACCAGGAATATATCCAAAAAGTAACCCTTGTGTCTGTTTCAACAACTCTTGCTACCAACACAGTGCTTGAAGGAACAGGAAGTCCTGTTGCTCTTATTCTTGTAGGCGAGCATCCGGTAAAAGGAGATTTCCCTGCAAAACATGTGCTTTCAATCCCGGGAGGGCATAGTTATAATGGAGAAGAGATTGAAAAACCTGACATTGCTGCAGTAAAGAAATTTGCTGAAAAGTATAAAGATGAGATTTCAGCTTTTGCTGTATCTTCTTTTTTCAGTGTAAGGAATCCAGAGCATGAACTGGAGATTACTAAAGTTCTTCATGAGATTACAGGACTGCCGGTTGTTTGTGGCCATGAACTCTCACAGGATCTTGGGGCGTATGAACGTGCGGTCACTGCATCCCTTAATGCACAACTACTTCCAATATCCCATAAATTCGTTCTGTCAGTAATTGATGAGATCAAAAGAAGAGAAATTGATGCACGTCTGTTAATGCTAAAATGTGACGGTACGGTTGTTGGTTTAAAAGATGCACTGGAAAAACCAGTGGAAACGATATTTTCAGGTCCTGCAGCAAGTCTTGTAGGAGCTTCATTCCTGTCAGGACTTGACACATGTGCAGTAGTAGATGTCGGTGGAACCAGTACTGACGTATCTGCCATACTGGATGGAATCCCTGAACTTTCAGACACAGGGGCAGTTGTCGGAGGATGGAAAACCCGTGTCCGCGCAACAAGGATGGAAACATCTGCGATGGGTGGGGATAGTCATGTATGGACACGCAACAACGTGATCCATATCGGGCCACGAAGAGTAATGCCTCTCTGTCTTGCATCATCAAAATATCCTGGATTTCTGGATAAGCTTAAAAGAAATTTAATCCCCAAAAGAAGTGTTCTTGATAGAAACATCCAACCTACAAAATTCTTCATGAGATCCGGTTTTGAGCCTAAAGGACTTGAGGATGCTGAAGCTGAAGTACTTAAAGCTATTGGAGATGAACCAATGAGCCTGGACGAAATTTCTGCAATTTCCACTCGCTATCCTTCAACTGTTATACTGGACTCCCTTATACAGAAAAGACTTATTCAAGCTATTGGTTTTACCCCATCTGATGCCCTTCATATCCTGGGAGAATATAATTCATGGGATACAAAAGCATCAGTGATCGGTGCTGAAAAACTTGGAAAACTAAATAAAATGACAGATGTTGAATTCAGTACCAAAGTAAAGGAAATAGTCGCAAAGAATATGGCCTTTAACCTTATGACCTATATACTTCCTGATATTGAAAGAAATGGCATTCAGAAGATCGTTGATGGAAAATACAATGCAAGATTTAAAGTTGATATTCCTGTTGTTCTTCTTGGTGGTCCGGTAGTAGCATACAAGGAAATCATGGAAAAAATAATAGATGCAGATATTACCGTTCCCGAACATGCCCAGGTTGGCAACGCTGCAGGAGCTCTCTTTGGAAAAGGTATCCGAAGGATGGAACTTATTGTAAGACCAATATCAATAAATGATCTTGATTCTGGATATTATGTATTCTCCCCGGAAGGAAGAAGTACTTTTTCAGAGTATCGTGAAGCTGTGGAATATGCAGAAGTGCATGGAAAACAAATGATTGTGGAATATATGGGAGAATGTGGTGTTAGCAGAGATAACCTTGACATAAATATGACTAAAAAAACATTTTCACCGGAAGACTGGAAACACGACCCAGTTGAAACTGTGATACAGATCACAGGCATAGGTTATCCTAAAATATTTACAAAATAACCTATTACTTTTTTATTTTTTACTTTATTTGAAAATCTTATTTTAGAATAGATTAATTACAGTGCTATATTTCTGTAATTTCTGAAAAAAAGCAAACTTAACAGTAAAGGAACTAATAACTAAAAAAGAAAAAAGAAACAAGTTCTAAATTTAGAACTTGTAGTTGTCTTCTGGTCTGAAGACAGGTACTTCTGCCTTGTACTTCTCCATGCTCTCGCTCATGAAGGTGTCTTCCTCGTCGGTCATTGCGTCGAGGGCTGCCTTTGCGTCTGCGAGTGCACCAAGTTCGAACTTGGACATGGTAAGCTTTTCTGCACCGTTCAGGATGTCACAGCATGTGATTGCTGCGTTCTTTGCACGGAGGTAAAGGTTATCTCCGTCCTTTGCGATGGATTCTGCAACCTTGTATGCGTTGTCGTATGCAAGGACGTATCCCTGTGGGTCTCTGTACTTGTCAGAGAGTACGAGGATGTCACGGAGCATCTTTGCGTTGCCTGTCTCTGTTGCTACGTTGAGCATTGCTGCATCGTAGTTAAGGGACTCGGACCAGCACTGTACAGATGTACCACCGAATTCACCGTGGTATTCTACAGATTCGTTTGACCACAGGTCACAGCACTGCATGACAAGGTTACCCATTACGTCTGAGTGTGCACATGTTGAGGTCTTTCCTTCCTGTGAGATTGGGCATCCAGTGATTGCCTTTACGATTGTGTTCTCGTATCCACAGTCCTTTCCTGGACCCTGGGCACCTGCTTCATATCCTGCGAGTGTCCTTGGTGCAGAGATTGCTCTTGCGATGATTGCAATGGTGTGTGCAAGGTTCTTGTCAAGGAGACCACCTGCAATAAACATTGCAGTGTTTGCCTGTGAACAGTCAGTGTCACCAGCTGCAATTCTTCCGGTCTTGTCAGCGATCTTTCTGATGTCGCTCCAGATCATGGTCATGTCAATTGAACCGAGGCAGCCAATTGCATATACGAGACCAGGAATGTCATTTCTGAGAATTGCGTAGTCAAGAATTTCCTTACCGCCCATTGTTTCGATGGACAGGAAGTCTGCTCCTGCTTCTGCTACAGCTTCGAATGACTCCATAGTTACGTCATACTTGTCACCGATAAGTGCAAGAAGGTCACGGTTCTCACGAACGTCACCCGGGGTGTGTCTGAGAGCGGTCTTGATTCCGTATTCCTCATGGTATTCTTCCATGATAGTCTTCTGGACGTGTGCGACCTCTCCTCCCCAGTCAGGGTTGTTGGTCATCTGTTCTACGTGTTCTGTTTCAAGTACAATACCTGGGAAACCGACCTGTACAGCTCTTGCCATAATGTCAGTTGTAAGTCTGCGGTATTCTGAGACAAGTTTCTCTTTGGAGACACCAGCTTCTGGCCTTGGTGCGTAGTTAACTTCACCAGTTACGTATCCTGCACCTACTTCTAATCCGAGCTCTGCCTTTACTGGGTAAACTGACTTACCGAAGATCATGTCGTCAGCTGCTTTGTATGCAAGTGATGTGTATCTTTTTACCATTTCTGTCACCTCTTTAGTGTTTGTGGAACTGCTCCTTCAGCTGTGCGAGACCCTTTCCTGAAAGGATTGCGTCTGCCATCTTTGGTGCGTCTGCTGCCTCTTCACCATAGATTCCGAGCTCGTACTGTGTAACGAAGTCCTGGTTTACTGCTCCGCCACCGCACTGGAATGGTATCTTGATACCGGACTCGAGGAGTCTGTCGTTGACTTCCTTGAATGCATACATTGTTGTTGTCATCAATGCTGTACCGGTGAGCATCATTGGGCTTTCCTTCTTTACAGCTGCGATAACTTCGTCGACTGGTACATCACGGCCAAGGTCAACTACTTCGTAACCAGCTGCTCTGAGGAGTGCTGCTACAATTGACTTACCGATGTCGTGTACGTCACCTTCTGCTACGTGGCAAACAACCTTTCCTTTTGGTTTTGGTGCTGCGCCACCCTGTTCCTTACAGAATTCGATACCTTCAAGCATTGCATCTGCTGACATCATAACGTTTGGCAGGAAGATTACACCCTGGTCGTATAAGTCTGTGACAATCTTCATTCCTACCATCAGCACGTCGTCGATGAGTGCTACTGGATCTGCTCCGCCCTCGATTGCCTTCTCGAGACCTTCGATTACGTCGTCTTCTTCTCCGTCAAAGATTGCAGCACAGATTGTATTTGCAGGTTCTGCGCTTGGATACATCTCAGCTGCCATCTCTTCAGGTGTCTGTGCTTTTTCTTTAGCAACATTATACCTAACTAATATTTTGCTTGGGTCTACATCCATCTAATTCTACCTCCTTAGATCTAGATTGACTTCCTGCTGAAACGCTAACATACATTCAAGCGAAGTATGTTTTTGTAAACAGCAGATGGACATCTGTTGGCGCATGACTCTGTTTCCAATAGCAAAAGTCTCCACAACCATTTGCTAACAAGTTTTAGTCATTTGCTAACTTCATCTTTCCACATAAACACCTATTCTGGATAGCTATATAAACCTATCGGGCAATCGGATTTACAACAATAAAATCACGAGAAAAACAGCTATATTTTTGAACAGTGCCCCCAGATTTCATTTTTTGTGAGTGATAAGCAACAAAACACCTCATTATATTTAGAATGTAAACCAATATTACACACGGACATTTACAAAAATGTAAAAAAAAATTACAAAAGAACCATTAACTTTAAATAGTACTGCATAATTTTCTCATTTTTTAGCCAGTAACTAAAGTGAACTTGTTAAAATCATATAAATAGAGATATAAATATAATAGATCATACTAATTTTTTTATTAGATTATTAGTAAGAATCTGTGAAATGATATCGCCAAAAGATAAAGATATTTAGGTGTTTAAATCACTTCAATTTTTTTTTGCTTATTGTTAACCGTTCGATTTAAGTATCGTCAAAAGTCGAAGTGTACAAATAATCCGTATAGAAATATTATAGCAGTTGAAAAAAGTACATGTTATGCGTCACACATATATATAACATTATTTTGGACAGATATTCTGCAAAGAAAGATAGAAAAGATTCATACAAAACATGAATTCAAAACAAAATAACGGCAAAATACAGGTAAAAAACAATAAAAAAGATAGCAGCAAAAAGAATTGCTGCATTTATTTCTCATAATCAATTGTTGTTGACTAAATCTATTGGTTTGGAATGACTATGGTCGTGGTCATGATGGTGATGGCTATTGTGCTTGAAACTTATATTCTGGGCAACCAGGTTCTCAGAAACAGTGTCATTTACCAGATTTACAAGCTCATCATGATCAATACTTGAGACTGCTGAGAGAACCTTGAGTCTGGGCACTTGCCCGGTCTCTGTATCAATGACTTCCATGGTAATATCCTGATCATATGCCGTAAGATTGGTCTTTACAGTATTAGAACCGGATTCAATGTAGAGCTTAATATGCCCAACAAATTCAGGACTGAGCTCTATCACTTTAGATTTAAGAGTCGACATTATATCCTTTGCAGTTACCTGCGCCAAATCTGTGGATATGCGCCCATCTAATACAAATTCCGTAGCATAACTGGCTATACCTGATGCTTCAATAGAATCCATGGTCTGCTCTACAGGCTTTCCTGTTGCCTCATCGATCACTTCAGTATCCGAACTTGTAGTTTTTAATTCATGATGACCATGCTGACTGGGGACATCCCCCATTGCAAGCCCAACAAATTCATCCCAGTGCTCATCTTCCTTGGAGGTGGAAAGAAGTAACACCTTTGCCTTAGGATTTAATTGCTGTACAGAAGCCTCAAGGATTGGGATGCGTATCTCATCGACCAGGTCAATCTTATTAATACATAGTATCTCTGCATCGATAATCTGGCGCATGGCAAAATTCTTTGCTTCCTTCATAAGTTGCTTGAACCTGCTACCATCTATTAATGTAACAAGAGGTTGCACCGTGGTATCCTTCAGATTCATCAGATCAACCTCATTCTTGATGACCTGTGGGAATGCAATTCCTGTTGGTTCTATCAGAATGACATCTGGATGGTAGTCCCTGTTAAGAAGTGTTAATGTTGTTTTCATATTTACTTTAAGAGAACAGCAAATACAACCACTTGTAAGCTCAGTCATATCAAGACCGTATTTGGAAATGACGTCACCATCCAGTCCGACTTCACCTATCTCATTAACAATAACCGCAACCTTCTGGCCAGCTTCACTAAATTCTTTACCAATTCGTATAATAGTGGATGTTTTTCCACTGCCTAAAAATCCACCAATTACAAGTACTTTCATAATTCATTCCTTCTAAAAATTAAAAGGAAGCTCAAGCTTCCTGTTCCATAACCACAAGGTTTTCCCACCTGAAAGTGTCCTTTGGACATGCATTAATGCATCTCTTACAGTTTGCACCATCACAAAGGTCAGAACTGATCATAACAACACCTTCATCATCAATTGTGATGGCATCATTAGGACAGACCTTGATACACTTTGGACATTCCGGACAGTTAACCTTCATTGTAAGGAATGTACCAACTCTCTCAAGAACCTGCAATCCTTCCGGACCAAGAACAGGGATATCTTTCTCAACGACCTTGTTTACATTAACAGTGCCTTCTGGAAGATCGATCTGAGGCAGTCCTTTCTTCTTGAGGAACTTCTTGAGCATCTTGAATGGCATACCTTCGCCCCAATAGGATATCTCCTGGATGTATGCTTCCTTGAATGCAGGATCGGTTGCAAACATGACGTGGTTGCTGACAATCTTTGAAGCGATTTCCTGAAGTTCCCAGAGCCTGTCCTCTGAAAGGAGGATTTCCCTTGCAACGATAAGTGAGGTGTTACCAATCTGTATGACCTCATCTACATTGAATGGGACCATGCCAACCTGGTGTGCCTTGACCGCATCCATGTAAGTACCTGCGGCACCGGACATGTATGCTTTCTTGACATCGGCAACTTCAATTCCTGCTGCATTACACAGTGCAAGATGTCCTGCACGGATTGCACCCATTGCAAGACCTGCTGCCTCAACATCCTTCTCGAAGAACTTGATCTTGTCCTGCAGGTAAAGTATGTGATCAGGCGTGTTGATCTTTGGAAGTGTGATGATTCCGTCTTCCATTCCTGCTTGAATAATTGCAATGACACCAGTACCAGTAATTCCCTTTGCTTTAATGGAGTCTTCTTCAATGATATCTCCATTGTTAGGATTGATCAATTGTGCCTTGACAGTATTCATTTCTTCGTCAAGTACATAGTTACGTATATTCTTACCCTCAAATTCAACATCGGAAATTACGAATGGTGATGCAAGGTTACCATATTTGATCTGCTGACCTTCAAGAGCAGGACCTGCTGCTGCGGAACCTGTGTAGATTGTTCCTTCATGGATAAGTGCCATTTCTGCATTTGTTCCGTAATCAGTTGCAATTGCGGTTTCCTTTGTATCAAGGAATCCTGATTTGATGATAAGTGCAAGTGCATCGGCACCGACTTCATGTCTGATTGCAGGTGGGACAACAAGCTTTGCATTTGGATAGACTTCAAGTCCCTTAATCTCTGAACACTCAATGATTCTGGCACTTCTGTCAGATTCTTTGATGTTCAGCTTTTCCTTCTTCCTTTCTCCTGCATAAGCAAGGTCATCAATTGGAATTCCCTGGAAAATGGAAAGTTGTATAGGGTTTCCGCAAATAGACATTCTTTCCAGTTCTTCCGGCTTAACTCCCAATGTCTCAATAATATGCTTTACAGCATTGACGTGTAGACCCTGAGCAAGATCAAGACCATAAGTAATGGCAAAATCCAGATGGTCCATAACATTTGCTCCTGGGAGCGGGTTACGGAGAGTAATAACTGTCTTTTGAATATCACCACTATCAAGGTCAATCTTCTGTGCTCTGATACCACTGGTACCTATGTCGATTGCAACTCCAATTTTCATTTGAATCCCTTTTTATTTCTTTTAAAATTAATAACGTAGTATCTGTGTCCGAACTTAAAAATATATGTTGCTATGTATCTGTGCCCAACTTAAAAATATATGTTGCGGTATTTTTGTGTCTGTTTGTCATTATTTAAACTGATTGAAGTACATCATAAAACCGTCATAATACAACAGTACTGTGACGTATTCAGCTGTCTGAATAAATAAAGATGATGAAAAAATCCACTGATCATATTTCTATAAACACTTCAAAAACAGGAAGAACTAATTATATTGTTTTATTAATTGCGGCATATCCTTTCACCTTTTTCGGTCAACTGATATGCCTTTGAACTGGAAATACCAGTATTACCTGAACACGAAGATGCCGCAGTACATGAACAGCACGCAGATGACTTTGGACTTGAGTTATTACATATTTCACGCACATATCCCATATGCTGTAACATAATAAGCCGGTCCCTGATATCATTCTGCGTTACACCAAGCTTGTCTGCAGCTTCCTGCAGCGTACAATTGTCAATAAACAGGACCTTCAGCGTTTCTTTGATCATTTTAAATCCATCCTGAAACTGGCTTCAGTGGTTGGTTCAAAAAAATCCTTCCATTTTATATAAGCAAAAAGGGGAAGAATTGCAAGATAAATACCAGGCTTCATATCACTGAGAAGTGTCCAGTCTGCAAACTCCTCATTCCCAAGAAGATAAGCTTCAAGCATATTACCTGTACTTACAAGCAAGTATATAACTGCAAATATTAGCGCAAGAAGAATTCCCACATAGGCATAAGATATACCCTCATAAGTACCTGAACGCATTTCCATGACACCGTAAAGAAACACAGTACCAATGAGTAACAGGACAAAAGACCCTATGACATCTGCAGGAACAAAAAGAATACCGGAAAGAGGCATAACAAAATCAGTTCCTATTAATATCCTGCCTGCTCCAGCTACCATCTGAAGCAGCCCCAGTATAACATATAAAAAACCGCATATCAATGAAAAGATCATAGGTAACCTTGTATCCGGTTTCTCATCTACAGTTCCACTAATATCCAAGCAGAACACCTCCCTGATATATTACAAATGCCGTGATCCATGCCACAATGATTCCATAAAATATTGCAAACACGGCCCATTTCCAGGAACCGGTCTCTTTCCTGATAACTCCCACTGTTGCCACACAAGGCATGTAAAGCAAACTGAAAGCCATGAGGCTAAGTGATGTAAGTGCAGTCATGCCGGAATCTGCGATCAGCCTGTCACTCAGGACATCCGAACTCTCACCTGCCCCGTAAAGAACACCCATTGAAGCAACAACGATCTCCTTGGCAACAAGTCCGAATATCAAAGCAACTGAAATCTTCCAGTCAAAACCAAGCGGTTTTAGCAGAGGCGCCACTGCATGACCAAGGGAACCTACATAACTATCCTCGCTTCCATACTGCACACCCCACGGAAAGGATGCAAGTACCCAGATAACCACTACACCTACTAATATAATAGTACCGGCTTTCTTGATGTACATGAAACCATTGTCCCACATGTGAATAAGACTGGTCTTAAGAGTGGGAACCCTGTAGGGTGGAAGCTCCATGATAAACGGTGCGGGTTTACCTTTGACGACAGTTGCCCTGAGCAGTTTTGCAGATATTATAGCAATAATAATTCCCAGAACATACATTCCAAATATTACGGTTCCTGCTTGTCTGCCAAAGAAAGTTCCTGCAAACAATACATATATAGGTAATCTGGCCCCGCATGAAACAAATGGCACTACTAATATAGTAATAAGCCTGTCCTTTTCATCCTCTATGCTTCTTGCAGCCATAATAGCAGGCACATTACAACCAAATCCCATGAGCATAGGGATGAATGACTTGCCGTGCATGCCTATCTTATACATGAGCTTGTCCATGATGAACGCGGCTCTTGCGAGATAACCGCTTCCTTCCAGCAGTGACAGCAGGAAGAACAATATGAAAATGTTAGGCACAAATACAAGCACTGCACCCACACCGCCGATGATACCGTCACCAACAAGGGATGCAAGCCAAGCAGGCTGCAGGCTGGATGATACGTACTCTGCAAACCATGTTGCAGAAAGGTCGATCATATCCATAAAAGGGGTTGCAAAAGCGAATGTCAGCTCGAATGCACCCCACATAAGTGCTAAGAATATAGGAATACCAAGGTACTTGTTAGTAAGCACCCTGTCAATCATATCTGATTTTGTTAGCTTGCCGTTGGCCCGGGTGCACATCTGAGGAAAAACAGTATTAATTGCAAGATAACGTTTGTCAGCTATCTCAGCTTCATATTCTTCCTGGTCAATAGAATCTATTATCTGAATCACCCGGTCATAAACAGGGCTTTTTGAGATCTTCTCCCGGACATTGCTGTCGCCTTCAAGAAGGCGTATACTTATCCATCTGAGAGGATACCTGGTGTCACGAGTCTCATCCTCTGCAAGCACTTTCTCAATCTCAAGAATCCTGTCCTCGATCTCAGTACCATAACCGATCTCATGCCCATGGTGTTGTTGAACCTCTTTTTGTTCAATGACCTTATCCAGCAGGTCGCAAATTCCTTCCTTCTGGCTGGCAACAGTCCTTATCACAGGAGTTGCAAGAAGCTCTTGCATCTTATCGATATAGATACGGTCGCCTCTTTCCTCTGCAATATCACACATGTTGAGCACAATAAGTATCTTAGAACCAAGCTCCATGAGCTGGGTTGTAAGATAGAGGTTCCTTTCGAGATTGGATGCATCAACTACCTGAATGACAATATCCGGCTTCTCCTCAATGATAAAATCGCGGGCAACTATCTCATCCATGGAATATGCAGTAAGACTGTAAGTACCCGGCAGGTCTATGACCTCAATGTCATACTCTTTGTATGAAACGCTGCCGCTCTTCTTTTCTACGGTGACGCCAGGCCAGTTGCCTACATGTTGCCTGGAACCTGTCAGCGCATTAAAAAGCGTGGTCTTACCTACATTAGGGTTTCCTGTTAATGCTATCTTTATTTTCCCGGCTTCCATGAATTATCCTCAGGAACAGTTATACTATAATTACAATAATGGACACAAAACATCTAAAAGGTTTGGAAAATAGTCCGTTCAGAGCTTGGTAATAAATATCTGTTTTGCTTCTTCTTTACGGATAGACAGGTGGTAACCCTTTATGTTGTAATCCATAGGGTCTCCAAGTGGAGCATTCCTTACAAGTTCGATCTCAGTTCCTGCAACCATTCCCATATCCATGAGTTTTCGCCTTGCAGTACCTTTGACCCGCACTTTTCTTATACTGGCTTTCTCTCCGGGTTTTAGCGTATCCAGCGTAGTCTCCTGATCTTCGTTCAAGTAATTCCCTGTCCTTTTTGATGGTAGCTCTAACCAGTTTTTTGTATATAGCAATTTCGCCTTACCTAATTTATTTCAGTATACAAAAAACAAAAGTACTTTGCATTTACAATTATGCCTATTAGGAACAAGTTGAGAACTATAATAAAAAAGAAAGTCAAAGAGAGTGAAACTAAGGTAATTTCAATAATAATCTACAAAAGCTTCTACTTGTTATGATTTTTACCATGAATCGGACATGTGTCCTTTGCAGACGGTTTGCAATCTATATATTCACCTGTTTCACAATAGTAATTGAAATGATCCAGCCAGTATGGCCACTCATCCTTCATATTCATAAACTCAACGAACTTTGTGAGTGTTTCAAAAGTCTCCGGTGCCAACACATGTTCTATTTTACAGGCATCCTGATCTGCAATATCCTTATCAAGACCAAGTATTAGTAAGAAATCCTTAATTACACCGTGCTTTTCCATGGTACACTTTGCTATTTTTTCTCCTTCAGGAGTGAGCGTGACACCACCATATTTCTCATAATTAATGTAACCCATCTTGGTAAGCTTCTTGAACATTCCTGTGACACTTGGAGAACTTATCTCAAGCTCCCTTGAAACATCCTTGACCTGTGCATAGCCTTTTCTTTCGATTATCTTTTCGATGACCTTCAGATAATCTTCGGTTCTCTCAGTTGTCATTTCAAAAACTACCTTTAATGGATTTGGTAAACAGGTTGCCTATCAATCTAATAATTGTAGGCTATACTTTTGTATACTACTAGTACTATTTTAAGTTTACCAATTTTACCTACAAAAAATAGGTAATATAAAAATAAGTAAATGAGTATTGGATGAAATGCAGAATAAAGATCGATTTACCTCATTCCCTATTCAGGTACCTCTCCAGCCTGTCCATGCCTTCTTTTATATTCTCAAGACTGTTAGCATAGGAAAAGCGCAAATGACCTTCGCCACCTTGACCAAAATCAATTCCGGGAGTGACTGCAACCCCTATATCTTCTAGGATCTGCCTGCTAAGTGCAAGTGAATCCTCACCAAACTTACGGGCATCTGCAAGAATATAGTAAGCACCCTTGGGTTCGACCTTTATATCAAAGCCAATATCCCTGAGCCTCTTAATTAGGTAGAGCCGTCTCTCATTATATATCTTCAGCATTTCCTGTGTCTGCTCCTGTGGTCCTTCAAGAGCAGCAACCCCTGCATACTGGACAAAAGCATTTGTAGAAATGAAAAGATTCTGCTGCACCTTTTGCAGAGTCCTGACATACTGTTTCGGAGAAATCAGATAGCCAAGCCGCCAGCCAGTCATAGCATAGAGTTTTGAGAAACCGTTGAGAATAAATGCATTTTCCGTGTACTCTAATATAGTATGGTCTTCACCCTCATAGACAAGTCCCTGATATATCTCATCGGATATGATTGGCACATCACCTGCAACCTGTGCAATTCCCTTCAGAGTTTCTGCGGGCAAGACCTGCCCTGTCGGGTTGGATGGTGAATTGATAAGAATTGCCTTTGTTTTAGGATTGATATGTGCGGCAAGTTCATCCGGCTGTAACATGAAACCGTTATCCTCATTCGTATAGATGAAATCCGGCACCCCACCGGCAATTGTCACAAAATTCGGGTAACATGCATAATGAGGATTTGACATGATGATCTCATCACCCTGGTCGATGAGCGCCAGGAAAAGCAATAGCATTGCTGGACTTGTACCTGAAGTTACAATAATCTGGGTGGCATCAATATCCACATTAAACTTGTCCTTATAGCTCTTTGCAATGGCCTGCCGCAGTTCTATAAGTCCCTGGCTGTGAGTGTATTTTGTATTACCTGCACACATTGCAACCTTTGCAGCATCGCAAATATGCGAAGCGGTTGGAAAATCAGGTTCACCTATCTCAAGGTGGATTATGTCTCTGCCTTCTTCTTCAAGCTGTTGTGCCCTTTCCAGTACCTCCATAACATAAAATGGAGGAATGTTTGCAACTTTTTCGGATAACATGTTACTCATCGTCCGCGCAAACTGTGTACGCATTAAGGAAAATAAACAGATTCAGGATTGGAGCGGAACAATAAAAGATTTTTGTTCCGAAAAATATAATTAAATAAACGCTGGCACAAAATGCCAGCACCAGTATCTACATTTCTGGCATAAGACTTAGAAGATCATTTCTTTGCTTTTGCATACTCAACAAGTGCATCCTTTATTCCCCATTTGAAAGCAACCACAACTGCAATACCCCATGAAAGTGGTCCAATGAGTATATAGAATATACTTGTATCAATTAGCATTGCATCCAGTGCCAGGAGAATTACAACGAAAGCAAGGAAACCCCTTAGAGCAGGAATCCATATATTCGTACCCTGCACGTCCATATTCTCAAGAAGACTGTTTATGTAATCCGCAAACAGATCAATGCACAGTAATCCTATTAACAGGATAAGAAGACCTGCGAAGAGATTTGGAATATATGCCAAAATAGCGGCTACCACTTCTGCTATTATATCAAGTTTGAGTATGTTCAGGGCTGCCATTATAAATAACAGATAACCAAAAACCTGGATAATCAGGGAAATGAGCTTTGAACCTTTTAAACCACTGGCGCCCATGGCACTTCCAAGGCTTGTTTTGGCTATCTGTTCGTCAAGTCCCGCCGCTATGAGGATGTTCTCCACAAGATTTGCAAGGAAATCAACTACCAGAAGTCCAATAATCAGTACTACTACCGCAGAGAGTATAATCGGTATGTACAAAATTATCTGCGTGATAAAGTCCGCAACTATCTGCACATTGAGAAGATCAATAATTATTACAGCAAAAACAAAATAAACGAACCATCTAATTACGCCATCGAAAAATTCTACTGTAGTAATATTTGTTCTCTCAATCATCTTCCCTATGGATGTTTTGTCTATCAGGTCATCGAGTCCAATCTTATCGAGTAGCTTAGAGCCTATTTTACCTAATGCCTTTCCTGCTACCATTCCAACTATTAAAAGCACTACTACGGCTATTAAAGTAGGAAGGAAAGCTATCATTTTGTCTAACATAGTGTAGACACTATTCATTATTGGCGATGCTGCCATATTTTTCCCCCTTAGAAATAAATTAGAACCAGAATAATCGGTTCTACCCCGTTTTCCATTAAAAATTTCTTTGCTTATTCTATTTAAGGATACCTGAGTTTAAAAAAGAAAAAATAGAAGTAGATTTTATGACCGGGAGCTCTGAATAAAGATAAACGAATCTTAGCCTTTGGTGATGCATTCATATTTTACATCGGCTCTCCGGATATCAGGCACATCTCCCCAGAAACCCATGAACTCGCCCTGAATTACAATGGCCCCTTTTATTCCTTCAACATTTTTTACAGCATCAAAGGAACATTCAACTGCATTCCTTCCTACGTCAGTTGCATTTCCAAGAGCTGTTGCCGCAGCATCTGCTAGAGAGACATTATCCGAAAATACAACCGCAGCATCCGCCATTCCAAAACTGATAGAAGGACCTACACTACCTGATGACGTACAAACGCCTGTGATAGAAGCTCGAGGTTCCATTACAAAACCAAGATTCTTGAGTGGTGAATTGCCCGCATAAATCCCCATAAGCACCGGCCTGTCATTAATAATAGCAATATCACCGCCGTTATCAACAATCGCAAATTCCGCACCTGCATCTGCCATTGCTTCCACTGCAAGAGCAGAGATCGTACCTGCCACAGCACTCATTGGCCCGATTCCCATGGCATTTCCGGCATTTATCATTCTCCTGACAACCTCCGGAAAATCACCATTGCAATCATAAGGTTCAAGGGTACTCTGAAAAAAAGGATCATAAGCAATATATGACTCAAGTTCCCTGCGGTTTGTCCTGATTGACTCCCGGGCAATTTCAATATAGACTTCAGAGTCTGCCAGGATCGTTACAATGGTTTCCTTCAGCCTGAAATACTCTTTCATATTATTCGCCCGGATAAAGAATTAAAAAGAAGAAAGTATCACTTGTTGTTTCCAAGTGATAACGCGTTGTGGGGGCACATGTCCACACATGTTCCACATTGTATACATTTTGTGTCATCCACATCCAGGCTGAAATCCTCAGCTATTGAGAACACCTTGGTTGGACAAACTGAAACACAGGCACCGCACTCAACACATTCATTTTCATCCCATTTGATAGGTATATTCAGTTTTGTGACCACTGCACCCTTGTTAGTCAATGCCTTGCACATTACATCGAATTTGCCGGATTCAACGTCTGCAATAACTTCCCCATGGGAACGGTCAAAGTGCGCCTGAGAAATATTCAGCAATACACCAGTCTCCAGTATTGCTTCTGCCATGATTGGTTTTGTGAGAATATCACTTGAAATACTGATCTTGATCTTCAAATTTATGACCTCCTGGCATACAGTTTGCTGATATCATCACTGGTAATCATACCTATGATATGCCTGTCTTTATTAAGTACCGGCATTGCAGATACCTCATTCAGGTCAAGCCTTCTTGCCACTACTGCCACCTGTTCATCCGCATTTGCAGTTATTACCTTACGTGTCATTATATCTTCCACAAGATCGAACTTATTGAGAGAAACTGCCTTTGCGATGTCCCACGCAGTAATTATTCCTGCCAGAGTCTTGTCGTCATTCAGCACAGGCAGATGGTTAAATGAAGTATCCTGTATAATCTTTGCTGCGTCATACACACTGGCATCCTTGTTTATGGTCACCACACTAACAGCCATAATATCGGAAACGACAGCGATACCTTCAGTTTGCTTCATTGGTTTTGCCGAGACATCCTTTGGCAGTCTCTCAACAGGCATAGATACAAAGAACTCACCTCTGGTTATCCAGTCCTTCAGTTCATTTGCAATAGTTCTGGATTTCTTGAAACTTGAAAGTGAAGAAGTCGGGACTTCCTTGCCATTAATATCCACAAAGCCACTGCGAAGTTCCTCATACGTTACATCACGTATTGCCGGTCGGTCCCTGCTTGGAATACCATAATCCAGTATCTGGGTAGTCACGCCTGCATCACTTACCGCAGTTGCCTGGGCTATCTGCTCATTCAGTATAGGAATTGGAACACCCATTCCAACATAAAGTGAAGTGCCATAACCTGTAAAATTTGCAGCCCTGATATAATCCGTGCTCATATTCTTGAGGTCGCCCTGAACCATCAGAGTACCAAAACCTCCGCCGGAAGAATGTTGTGTTCCTTCCCCGACTATATAACCCTGAGCGCCTCCGAGGAATATTCTTGTGCCAGTACCGATGGTCATGTAATCAGGATCATTTGATAATGGTGAAAGAACGCCAGCTCCAGAGTATGTGACGTTTCCAAAGGACGGAAGTAATGATCCCATATAAGTATGAACCGTGCTCCGGGTACTGTTTGTAGCAGCATTATATTTTTGATATGCATTGCGAGGGTTAATCATGATGGCCTGGTTCATGTCATTAAGAGAAAGTGTCGTATCAAGAACCTTCCTCGGATAACAGTCCGTTCCGTGGGACGTTGCATGAAGATGTACGGATTTTCCTCTTATCAGGTCTTCAATTACATGAGCACCGCCGTAATCCATGCCAAGGGTCTCAGAAACCTGTGTTGCACCTATGAAAGCATCAACTGCCGCAACACCGGTATATGCTTCCACATCATTGAGGAAGACCTTTTGCATCTTAATAGGTGGTTCCGAGTGTCCGAAGTTCAGCCAGACACCTGATGAGCACATTGCACCAAAAGTTCCGGTAGTTACAACATCAACTTCCTTTGCAGCCCCTTCTGCACCGAGTTCACCCACAATGTGAACCATTTCCTCGGCAGTGACTACATTGACACTTCCATCTCTGATTTTGCTATTGATCTCATGAATTGTTTTCTTAACCATGCCATATACCTCTAAAGCACAACAGTAATTTTTTGGTACCTATATATTACTTATGGTAATTAACTATTACAGATACCATTCAGAAACAAATAATGAGATTTGTTTTATCTTCGCAATTGCTAATTAAAGTTATGATTCGAATCAGCCAGCTGACGGAACAGTGAACCAGAAAGTAGTGCCAACCCCGCCATAATTATCTTCAACATGAATGTCCTCACCATGACATTTCAACGCCATGCGAGCTATTGCAAGTCCCAGGCCATGACCGCTCACCTGTGAAGTGTCAGCTCTTCTGAACCTGTCAAATATCTTGTCCTTGTCCTCATCAGAGATTCAGGGGCCTTCATCTGAGATGCTAACTTTCCATTTCCCATCTTCAGATTCAATATCTAACGGTTCAATATTTACCATAATTGTGCTGCCTTGCGGAGAATATTTTATTGCGTTAGAAAGCAGGTTGTAGAGTACTTCTTCAATTATAGGGTTAACAAGTGCATTACACTGCCCGGGAGATTCAAGCTCTACATTGAGAGCCCTATCAGAGATTTTAGAAAGCATCCTTTCCAGAGCATTATAATAGATCAAACGAAGGTCAAGTTCTTCAAGACTCATATCTGAAGCAGAATTTAGCCTGGCAAAAACAGCAGCAGAATCTATCGTCTTCTTCAATCTGGCCGTGGTGCTTACAACATGCCCCAGAAGATTCTTTTTTTCTTCATCTGTTTCCATCTCCTCAAGATAACCTGTAAATCCTTCTATTAAGGAGATAGAACTGATCAGGTCATGACTTGTCACATCTGTAAACATATCCTTGAGATCGTTAGAGTATTCAAGCTGCTTTGCACGTTCCCTTATCGCATGTTCCAGTATGCGACGTTCATTTATATCACGGCCGATCAACACTATATAGATAGTACCTTCGTTCTCGACAAAAGCCAGACTTATCTCGACCGGGATTAATGAACCATCCTTCCCCAATAGTTCGGATTCAACTACAAGACTGCCTTTTTCAGCTACCTGACCGATTAATTTCTGCATATCATGCCCGGTTATAAAACATCCCGGATCAAACACATCCTGCTTTAGTACCTCATCTTCCGTGTATCCCAGATCCTGAAACACCTTGTCATTAACATATATGAACTTCTTTGTCACCGCATTGAGAACCATAATAAAATCATTGGACTTGTTAATGAGATTCCCGTAAAGTTCCAGTGACTTGAAAGAATCCCTTAACTTGATCGTTTCAGCAAGGATGTTAGCAACAGACTGCAGGAAATTGACATCCTGTTCGGTGAATTTTCGTTGTTTGTCCGTGTGGAGGCACAGCACACCATACATATCATTCCCATCTCCAATGATAACATTGACACTACTCACAATATTATGTTCATGAAGAAAATGAGGAATCCGGAACCTCTCCTCTGTACGCATATCATCTACTACCAGAGGTTTTCCGCAAAAAGCCGCGTATCCGGCAGGAGAGCCCAGTTCCTTGTCCACAAGTGCGGAACCCACGCACCACTCGCTAAAACCGTATCCGTACCTCAGCAGGAATTTACCGTCCGGGAGTAATTCCATTATACGGGAATATTTTACATCCAGGGTTTCGGCTGATTTTTTTAATGCATAATCCATTAATACATTAATATTAGTACATGAGAGAGCTTTTTTACCGAGATTTGAAAGCATTTTTTCCCGCAGATACATATTTTCAATTTTGCATTCATCAAAAGAATGATCATCTTCAATAATATCGGATGTGACATCAGCTCTTATGGCACATATTTTTCCATCTTTATTTTTACACCTATTCGGAAAGGGAAAAACATCACAAATCAGATGGCTAAGATTTCCCTGTTTATCTGACAACTTGAACCGGGAGGACTTCTTACTTTCGTCCAAAGGCTTCCATGATAAAATGAACTCTGACAGAGAAGCAGGATCATTTAAAGTATCAAAGCAAGGCTCCGTATAGCTTTGCCCTAAAATCTCCTCAGCCGTGAAACCTGTAAGGTCACTCACCACTTTGTTGGAACAAAGCACCCTGTTATGTTCATCAAGATAGATTACCCCTATATTCAATCTGGTGAACAGATCCTGATCGGTGTTCTGTAACAGCAATGACAGGACCGAGTCTTTTATGTTTTCTGAACTCGCAGACATTTAAATCCCACATATTATATTTCAGCAGAGCAAGTAATGTACTCGCGTAGTTCATATATACGTTGTGGTTTGCAATTATAAGAAAAAAAGTAAAAGTAAAAGTAAAAGTAAAAGTAAAATATTCTAATCGATATGCACTGACCGGGCAACACCCAGCTCTTTCATGTCCATTATAACTTCAAGGACACCATTATGATACCTTGCTTTTGCAGAATCAGGATCAACGCTGGATGGTAGTTCAATGTCTTCCTCATATACCGCATCTTCATTTTCTGCGCTGATCTCAAGTGATTTTTCGGTGACATTAAGATTAATATCTTCTTTCTTAATATCCTGAAGCTCGATCATGACATGCACTTTATCATCTATCTCAAATACATCCATGAGTGGCTTTCTTTCATTTACATTTAACTGCTGTATAATGGATTCTTCGTCATCATCCTCATCTTCATCATCTAAGAAGACGTTTCCAAACTCCCTTATCTCAGGCTCCTCCCCTGGATGCCGGGAAACTGAAAAACCATAGAAAAATGGCTGCTTTTCAAAATCTTCGAAGTTAAGACCGAATCTCTCCATCATCTGATCGATGATATCTTCGAAATCTGTAAAACTGCCTTCATTGAAGATATCGTCAAAAAAACCTCGCTTTTTTCTTTTATCAGCCATAGATATACTCCGCTTTGCTAGGTAGATAGAAGTCGCACTATTTATTCTTTGGGAACTATTTCATTCTTTTGGAATGGGATAATTCTTACATAGATTATATAAAAAAACAGCAATCAATACAGATAATATACTGATAGTATATTGTGAAAGTATTCTTACATTCCGTGAAATGCCAAGAATGCAGTGATGGTGTGCTCATCCTCGAGATTACTAAAGACCGCTATTCCCACATCTCAGTTTACAGAACAATAACAATTCAGTACGATGAAGATTCCTGAGTGGCAGAGGCATCAAATGAGTGCAGACGCATGGAAAGAATAACTACGCAGCCTATTATAGCTGCAGTTAGAAGGAAAGACCATATTCCAACAAGTTCGTAAATAAAACCTCCGCCTATCAAGCCAAATATACCTGCAAAACTCATGACACTGCCTGAAACGCCCTGAACCAGTCCCTGATTTTCATCTCCTGCAAGTCTTGCAAGCATTGATTGTATGGAAGGCCACATAATACCGTTACCAAGGGCAAGCAATACTGCTGCTACATAGGTGAACAAAGTGTTACCAAATAACAGCACCACAAAATTCAGGCCAAGAATGAAGCTTCCGGCGATTATCATTGTGGAATCCCTCAATCTTTTAGAGACATAAGAAAGTACGGGACCTTCAACGATTACAAGCACGATGCTCAGGAATGAAAAAAAGAAGCCAAGCTCTGCTATGCTCCACTGGAGATAATTTGCCGCATGAGCCGGGAATGCAGTATAAAATGTATTGAAACCCAGGAAAAGCAGGAAATAAATTATGAACATCAAGCGGAGAGCGGGCATTTTCCAGACATCCCTGATACCTTTTTTGTGATTTGCACTGAGATTGCTTGTGTAAATTGATTCAGGATTACCTGTTAGCGAGTCGTTGTTCATATTTAGTTTACTACTACGTGTCTCTGGAATGTACAATGCGATCATTACCAACCCTGCAAGAGCAATTAAAATAGCAGCCATTACCGGAAGGGCTTCACCATAAACAGTCACGCTCAAAATACCTGCAAGTGCCGGTCCCAGGATAAATCCAAGATTTGTGGAAACTGAAAGTTTGCCGAAGTTGCTGCTACGGTCACTATCTGTACTTATATCGGCAATATAGGCATTCGATACTGAAACATTACCGCCTGTCAGACCGTCCAGACCTCTTGCAAAGAAGAGAATTAACAGGGGGATTGTGATCATAAATTTGCCAAGAAGATCCGAGTCAATACTGGCAAGTATTGTTACAGGCACAAAGAGAGCTATAAAGAACAATATCCATGAGAGCAGAGTTCCTGCCTGGCTGACAAACAGTACTTTTTTCCTGCCGTAGATATCAGACCATTTTCCAAGGAGAGGTGAACCTATTAGCTGGAAAAAAGGATACATTGAGGATAGAAGCCCATATACCAGAGCATTGCCGCCAAATCCCTCTACAAGAAAAATCAGGAAAGGAAGAACTAGACTTATTCCCATGGTCCCGATAAAGTTCACCATGAGAAGAGGATATATGGATGTATTTTTTCCTTTCTCGTTCGACATTTATCAATAATTTGAGGGTGCAGCTATATATGACTTTTTTGTAAGCCTAATGAAAATGCAAAAAATTAATTCAGATAAGTTACCTTTACTGTATCCATGAAAGAACTATACCTTACTGATTGTTACCTGAAAGAGTTTGATGCAACCGTTGAAAGTGTGAAGGATGATAAATTCGTGGTTCTTGACCAGACTGCGTTCTATCCTAAATCCGGTGGGCAGCCAAATGATACAGGAAAGCTTGTTAGAGAAGATGGAACTGAGTTTCCTGTGATCTTTGCCGGAAAATTTGGCGCAGACATAAGTCATGAGGTTTCAAACCCCGGACTTAAAACCGGAGATAAGGTAAAGGGAATAATTGACTGGGATAGAAGATATCGTTTCATGCAGTATCACACCGCCTGTCATATCCTGAGTGCTATTATCCACAATGAGACCGGTGCCATGATTACCGGAAACCAGCTTGGAGAAGAGAAGACACGTGTGGATTTCAATCTGGAGGACTTTGACCGTGAGCAGATAGCTTCCTATGAAAGCAAGGTCAACGATATAATCGACCGCAATATCCCTGTAAGTATTGACATAATGCCACGTGAAGAAGCTTTCAGTATTCCTTCTGTTGTCAAACTCAAGGATGCATTCCCTCCTGAGATTGAAGAGATAAGGATCATTACCATCCCAGATGTTGATATTCAGGCATGTGGAGGCACACACATAGCAAATACAGGAGACATCCCACACATATCAATAATAAAAGCCGAGAACAAAGGAAAGAATAATAGAAGAGTATATTTCAAATTTGCAGATGATGAGTGAGAACTCATCAACAATATACTCATAGATTTTGTAATAGGTCTTAATATCAATTAGTTTCATGCATATCAGGATTGAACAGAGGAAGGGATATATGCACTGTTGTTCCCACTCCTTCCTCACTTTCCACTTCTATTAATCCGGAATGCAATTCCACAATATTTTTCGCCAGATACAATCCAAGACCATTTCCACCATAAATACGTGTGGCTGAGCCATCTACCTGATAGAACCTGTCAAATATCCTGTCCATACATGTCCCGGGAATTCCAATTCCATTATCAGTTATCATTATATGAGTATAGTTATCTGATTCTGTGACTGCGATAGTCACTTTAGAACCTTTTGGCGAGAATTTAATAGCATTATCCAGAATGTAAACGAAAAGGTATTTCAGGAATTCGCAGTTCCCGTAAACAAGATGCATGTCAGCAGGACAATCTTTGATTATACTGATTTTCTTTTCTTCACTTTTCATTGAAAGGCTGGTAATTGCATTATCCAGGACATCTTTCAGGTATATGGGAGATAACACATGATATTTTTCAAAATAAAGAGAATTCATGTTAAGTAAAGATTCTATCAGCCTTTCCAGACGCTCCGAATTAGAAACAATAATTTTCATGCACTGTTTTTGTTTGTCCTCCAGCTCACCCAGAAGACCTTCATATATTACTTCACTGTATCCTTTTATGGATATAAGAGGAGTCTTAAGTTCATGAGTTATGTTGGCAACAAATTCGTCTTTCATCTTGTCCAGGGATTTCAGTTCCTCATAGGCTTTACGAGTCTCATTCAGAAGATGTATATTCTCCACAGTAATACCTATCTGCCGACCTACATTGCCCAGTATGTTAAGATCAGATTTCGAGATAATACTATCCTGATCTGGCAGGAGTAAAATAACACCCACAAGGTCCTCGCGGGCCATAATAGGGATGTAAACTAATTTGCCGATGCATTCGGAATCGATGATCCACCTCAGGCATCCCTCGATCTTATCAATTTTTCCCGTGATCCATGTCCTTTTTGTATCAGGAATCAAAGTGAACAGCGGATCATTTTCCTTTAAGCAGTCCAGTCTTTCAATGATCTTATCACTGAAACCTGTGGAAGAACATAGATTAAACCTGTGTTCTGCAGAATTGAAAAGGTAAACTGAACCTGCAGAACAACCAACGTATGAATTTATTTCTTTCAGAATATCCCTGAGGAAATCTTCCATTTCCATTGAACTTGCAGCTATCATGGCTGTGGACTGGAGTATCAGAAGATTGCGGTTCTTTCTTTGCAGGTCTTCCTGTGCAAGTGATATTTCAGTAATGTCCTGAGTAGTCCCCCTAAACAGCATCTGCTGTCCCTGGCTGTCCCATGTGACTTCACCAAGGGAATGCAGGATACAGATGTTTCCATTCTTTTTGATAAATCTGGTTTTAACGTCAAATTTGTACCCTGGTATGGAAAGTGCCAGTTCTATGCATGAAGCAAAAGCTTCCCTGTCCTCCGGATGCATTCTTTCATAATAGTAATTCTTGCTAATGTTTAATTCATCAGGAGAATAACCCATTAACTGGTACATTTCATCTGACCAGAAATGTTTCTTTGTACGCAGATCCACTTCCCAGCTTCCTACATGTGATATTTCCTGGGCCCTGGCTAGTCTTTCACGATGCTTCAGGATAGATTCTTCTGCATTTTTTCGCTCGATACTATCAATAAAAATATCCCCGACAACTCTCATGAGTTTGACATAGTTCTGAGACCATTGTTTTTTACGCCCGATGGTATCGAATCCAAGAAAACCTATCATTTTTCCGCCGGACTGCAAAGGTATAGAAAGCACTGATTCAATGTCTTCCTCTTGTAATACGCTTTTTTCCCTGCTTGCAGAAGGTGGTAGTTTTGATGTGTCAGGAATGTGGACAATCTCGGGACTGGCCATCTTTTCCATCCACCACGGAAAATCACGGCCAGGGTAATTGTAAATTTTCCCGAGACCCTCATCCTTGGTGTACCACTGGTATACTATATCATTCTCATCCGGTTCAGAGGACAGTAATATTAGGTAGCTGCGGTCAGCATCTGCAAAATCAGCCATTTTTTTAAGTGAGTGTTCAATTGCATTGTCAATATGTTCTGATTTCTGACCAATGAAATTGGAAGAAATCTCTGCAACAAGGTTCTCCAACCTTAACTGGGATAGTAATTCATTTTCAGCATTATGGCATTTCTGAGACGTTTTTGAAACAGTCAGACCGAAAAGAAGGAAGCCAATGAATACAAAAGACCTGATGTAAATGTCATAGAATGCCTCTTTGTCTTCAATTAAAAAAGGCAGTATATTCACAGAAAAGAGCAGGTGAGCTATATAAGAATCTGCAATTAGAAATGCCAGACCTAAACATACTGAAATCAATATTATTCTTACATCTTTTCCCATATACGTTCCCACTACAAAACGAAAATTTCATTTCAGCAGTTATTAATGCTTTAATTCATTTTCAATGGCATTCAGGCTTACATTAAGCAAATATTAAGGATTTTATATATAACTTCCTATTTTATCGTGATTAAAAATTATGGACTAAACTTATCAAGCAAGCAAAGGTAAATTTGAAAGATGTGTCTGGTAAGCCTGATAAATTTTATTCCGAAGATATCCATTTCTTTACAATTCTTCTTTATATTATTAAGCACTTAAATTCTTAAAGAGACAAGTATATGTAAAATGCCGCATTTACAAAGTAGGTTAAAATAGGTTGAGGTTACTTGAATGAAATCAAAACCTTACGGACATTATGTAGAAAAAGATATAATAGCATTTGTCCTTTAAACCTTAAAAGCAAAATGCGCAATAATTATTGCACTTATCTGCGGAGATAGACAAAATGAAAGTACTAGTCAGTGATCCATTATCAGAACAGGGATTAACAATACTTCAGCAGCATTTCACAGTTGATGTCATTACAAAACTTTCCGAAGAGGAACTTGTTGAGAAAATACCGGAATATGACGCGCTTGTCATAAGAAGCGGAACACAGGTTACAAGAAAGGTCATCGAAGCTGCCGATAAGATGAAGATCGTAGGCAGAGCCGGTGTCGGTGTAGACAACGTAGATGTAGAAGCAGCAACCGAAAAAGGAATTATTGTTGTCAATGCACCTGAAGGTAACATGCTTTCTGCCGCAGAACACACCATTGCTATGATGATGGCACTTGCAAGGAACGTACCACAGGCTGATGCATCCCTTAAAGCTAAAAAATGGGAACGTGGCAAGTTTATGGGTGTAGAAGTTAACGGAAAGACCCTTGGTGTAATCGGACTTGGACGTATCGGTGCTGAGGTTGCCAAGAGGGCACAGGGCATGAACATGAACATTCTTGCTTACGATCCATTTGTCTCAGAAGAAAGAGCAAAGGAGATGGGTGTGAAGATGATGTCCGTTCAGGAGATCGCAAAGGAAGCTGATTTCATTACAGTTCACACACCACTCACAAAGGATACCAGAAATATCATCGATGCTGAAGAGTTTGGCATGATGAAGACCAACGCAAGAATCATCAATTGTGCACGTGGTGGCATCATTAATGAAGAAGCTCTTGCAGAAGCCCTGAACAGTGAGAAAATTGCAGGTGCAGCAATAGATGTTTTCACCAGTGAACCACCGTTTGACGGACCACTTATTGACTGTAAGAATATTATAGTTACTCCGCACCTGGGTGCTTCAACTAAGGAAGCACAGATCAATGTGGCTGTTTCAGTTGCAGAAGAAGTTGTTGCTGTTCTTAACGGTGGAACTGCAAAGAATGCAATTAACATTCCTTCCGTTAAACCAGAACTTATGACAATGCTTGCTCCTTACATCCAGCTTGCTGAAACTATGAGCAATGCATGTGCGCAACTCCTTGGTAAAAACTATGAGAAAATCTCAATATCATACAACGGCGATATTGCTGAGAAGGACACAAGACCTGTAACTGTGGCTGCAATAAAGGGTATGCTTCAGGTTGCTCTTGGTTCTGCAGTAAACTATGTGAACGCAGGTGCACTTGCAAAGTCAAGGAAAGTTGAAGTTATCGAAAGCAAGTCCGAGACAACAGAAGAATTCAGCTCCACCATAAAGATAGAAGTTACCATGGGTGATGAGAAGGTATCTGTTGGTGGTACTGTTATCGCAGGAAAAGGAAAGATCATCAGTGTCAATGAAGAACATGTTGATATTGTGCCAGCAGGATACATGATCGTTGCAAAACACATCAACAAACCAAATGTCATCGGACCATGCTGTCTTGTGCTTGGAAAGAATGACATCAATATTTCCGGTATGCAGGTAGGAAGAGCTGAAATAGGTGGAACTACCATAATGGTACTTAATGTTGATTCTGAAGTGCCTGAGGGCATATTGAAAGAGATGAGAGCAGTCGAAGGAATAATTGACGCCAAGCTCATCAAATTATAAATATAGACTTAGAATCTGAAATTATAAATTAAAAGGGTGGTAGCAGCTAAAAATGATGCGAAAGCGAATTTATCATCGATTTCCGCACAGGACTGTGGAGTTTGAACAGAAATACCGCTACCATTCGGACCTACCTTTTTTTGTGAAAGTAATGGCGAACATGGATGGCAAGTTCGGCATGTTTGTTACCGAATCTGTAACCAAGAGAGGACACCGCATTCAGGCTAAAAGAGAGATAGGTGTTGAGATCGTTGCCAACGGTATTGATTTCTCACCTCTGAATTATGATAGTGTTGAAGGTGTGCTTGACACACTTGAACCTGAAGGGATCGTGGATTTCAGGATACACCTGAGATACAGCTACCTTGACGGAAAATATAACCGTGTACCATTCAGGGGAGATATATATCTTGTCAGGGCCATCCTTGAGCACGAGTTGCTGGTTCTCCAGATCAATCACATCGACGGCCCGAAGAGAACCGAATGCGGCAGACTTGCCGATACTATTATAGATGAACTTCGCAGAGGTTCCTGATGGACGAGCTGATGCTTGTTGCAGCGACCCCTTTCAAAAGAAATAACAAAAAATCCCTGTCAATTAAGGATTTTGAATTTGTCTTGTCCTTTGATCTTAAATGGATGGCACCAGATGCTGCATCCAGGATAAGGGACAAGGCCATAGGGGCGCAGTTGCTCAGGTTTGAAGGAGCTGACCTTACTCCTGCATTTGATATTTCTAAAATAGAGATACCGCATGGTTTCAAACCTTCGGGGTCATTGTTTCAGGAAAGATCAATTATAGAAGATATCATTGCCATGATCGTTGCCGGATGTGGAAAGAACACTAAAGAAACCATAGTGATGATAAATAATAAGCAGGAAGAGCTTGGAGATCTTATTGATATCGAGATCGCGGGACTTTTGGTTGCAAGGGAAATGGGATGCAACATTGATTCGATCTATGACCGTGTTTGCAGTAAGGTCTTTGGAACCGGAGAAAAATCCACATAATCTTTATGTACTATTAATGTTATTCAAACACCAGTCTGAGTTTACAGACTCTATGTTCTTACTTAACTGACACCTAACGGATGTTCGAACGCACATTGTGCGTGAGTGAGACTAACTCTTGCGGAGGAACATTATGAGCAAGAATACAAACGTAAAAATCCAAAGAAAGACAAACCCTCGCACCCCTGTGCTCATTGCAGCATTGAAGGACGGGGCACGCCAGAACGAAGTCGCTATCTGGAGAGATGTGGCTAAGAAGCTGGAAAAACCTGGCAAGAACTATGCACAGGTAAACCTCAGTAAGATCAACAGGTACGCAAATGACGGAGAAACTGTCCTCATTGCAGGAAAAGTACTTGGTGCAGGACTCCTCGAGAAGGCAGTCACCGTTGCAGCATACAACTTCAGTGTAACTGCTATGGAAAAGATCGAAGAGGTTGGCGGCAAATGCCTGACCATTGAACAGATAATGGAAGAGAATCCAAAAGGATCAGGTATCAAGATCTTGCAGTAGGTGAAGAAGATGACAATTATCGATGCAGAAGGACTTATTCTGGGCAGACTTGCAAGTACTGTTGCAAAAAAGCTGCTTGCAGGCGAGAAGGTAGAGATCGTCAATGCTGAGAAGGCAGTAATCTCCGGTTCAAAGTACACCACAATGAGAGAGTACGATGAGACCCTGAAAAGAGGAAAGCCTGAATTCGGTCCTTATTTCCCAAAGAGACCAGACCGCATTCTTAAGAGAACAGTTAGAGGTATGCTCCCTTACAAACGCGCAAGGGGAAAAGTAGCAATGAATAACCTTAAAGTATACGTAGGCATCCCTGCGGAACTTGAAAACAAGGAATGTATAAAGATCGAAGAGGCAAACATGGACCGCCTCAGTTCAAACAAATACCTCAAACTCGGCGACCTCAGTATAAAACTCGGTGCTAAGTTCTAAGAAGGAGGAAGATCATAATGACTACTAAAGTTATAACCTCATCAGGTAAAAAGAAGACAGCTATTGCACGCGCAACAGTAAAGAAGGGAACCGGAAAGGTGCGCATCAACAAGAAGCCACTGGAGATCTTTGACCCGGAATTTGCAAAGCTCAAGATCACAGAGGCAGTTATGCTCGCTGGAGAGACTGCTGAAAGCGTAGACATAGATGTCACAGTTAGTGGCGGCGGAATCATTGGTCAGGCAAATGCTGCAAGGACTGCAATTGCAAGAGGCATTGTAGACTGGACCAACGATACAGCCCTCAGAGATACTTACATGGCATACGACCGTAATCTCCTGGTTAACGACTCCAGGCAGAAAGAAACCAAGAAATTTGGTGGACCAGGTGCACGTGCCAAATATCAGAAATCATACAGGTAGGCGAAAGGATGTTACCAGTTCGATGTTTCAGCTGTGGAAAAGTTGTCTCAAACGTTTGGGAAGAATACAAACAGCGTGTTGCTGAAGGTGAAGACCCGGCTGCTGTACTGGATGACCTTGGAGTTGTCCGCTACTGCTGCAGAAGGATGATCCTTTCACACGTCGAGCTAGTAGACACACTTGCCCCATACCAGTAAGGGGACCGTAGGGTAGCCTGGACCATCCTTCGGCGTTCGGGACATATGTATTATATGCGAAACACGCCGGAACCTGAGTTCAAATCTCAGCGGTCCCATACCCTTCAAAAAACCATGCTGGTTTGGAGTTAAATGTTACATGACCACATTCGGAGGGATTCCGAATAAATTAATATTTATCAGGGTTATCATTGACCGCATTAATGGCTATTCATACAGGAACACTTTTTGGAAGCAATAGGAGTAGCTATCTATAAATGGGCTGTTGATATTTCCATATGTATATTTTAATCAGGTGATTTATTGACTACTGAAAACTACACCAGGTATGAAAAGGCAAGAATCATTGGTGCGAGAGCACTTCAGATTTCAATGGGAGCTCCAGTGCTCATTGATGATCCAAGCATGAACTCATTATTCCTTGCCAAGAGAGAATATGAACTTGGGGTTACCCCAATTACTGTTAAAAGAGAGAATTAATTATTCAAATTTTTAAGGTGATTTAATGGATTCAATTGAAGAAACTACAACTAATGAAGTTACTACTGAAGCAACAACAACCGAGGCAGGAGAAGAAGTAAAAACAACTTCACTTGTACCTATAGACGAATACCTTGCAGCAGGAGTACACATCGGTACACAGCAGAAGACCGAAAACATGATGAAATTCGTGTACCGTGTCAGGACAGACGGCCTTTACGTTCTTGATATCCAGGCAACCGATGAGAGAATCAAGCTCGCAGCTGCATTCCTTGCAAACTATGATCCACAGAGAATTCTTGTTGTTTCCGCAAGGCAGTACGGCCAGTTCCCTGCAAAAATGTTCGCAAAGGCAATCGGTGCAAAATCAATGGTAGGAAGATTCATTCCTGGAACCCTCACAAACCCAAAGGTTGAGTACTTCTACGAACCTGATGTAGTAATTGTAACTGACCCTACAGGTGACGCACAGGTTATTAAGGAATCTGTAAACGTAGGTGTTCCTGTTGTTGCACTTTGTGATACCAACAACATGACCTCAAACGTTGACCTCGTAATCCCAACCAACAACAAAGGTAGAAAGGCACTTTCCCTTGTTTACTGGCTGCTGGCAAAAGAGATTGCAAAGGCCAATGACTCAATGTTCACTTACGAACTTGAAGACTTTGAAGCCGGAGTCTGAGCTGACAACCTGTTAAAAGCATACTACATATAATCAAAAACCCTTATAGAATAATATAGGGTGATCAGTAGTATGAGACAAACAACCGTTGCCGGTCAATTCTACCCGCAAAATCCGAAAAGTCTGAAAAAGGAACTTAACAGGTGCTTTAAGGATGTGGCTATCTCAGAGGAGCCTATCCTTGGTGCTGTCGTACCTCACGCAGGATATGTTTATTCCGGAGAAGTGGCAGCACATGCATATGCTAAGCTCCCGAAAGCAGACACTTATATCCTGTTTGGCCCAAACCACACAGGATACGGTTCTCCCGTAGCTCTTTCCCAGGATAGTTGGGTAACTCCACTAGGAGTTGTTGAAGCTGACAGGGAAATTGGAAAGCATCTTGCCGGAACCATTATAGACTTTGATGAGCTTGCACATCATTTTGAGCATTCCATAGAAGTGCAGATACCATTTTTGCAGCATAGATTTGGCAGTGATTTTTCAATACTTCCAATATGCATGGGACTTCAGGATGAAGAAACCTCCATGGAAGTAGGAACAGAAGTCGCCAGAGCAGTAAAAGCTACAGGAAAGAAAGTGGTTTTTATCGCATCCAGTGACTTTACACATTATCAGCCGGATTCTGTTGCAAGAGATCAGGACAGTTACCTTATAGAAGCCATATTGGATATGGACATTCCTGAGTTTTACAGACGCAAGGAGGAAAGGAATATTTCTGCATGCGGATTTGGACCCATAGCAGCCATGCTTGCAGCTTCTAAAGAATTGGGAGCAAGCAAAGCCTCATTGATAAAATATGCAACCAGCGGTGATGTGAGCGAAGATACTTCAGGAGTTGTCGGATACGCAGCAATCACAATTGAATAAAGATTGGAAGAACCATATTCACAAACCAGATCATAATATCAGATAAGGATAAGGAAAACTATGATCACATGCTCCGCACCCGGTAAAGTTTATCTTTTTGGTGAACACGCAGTAGTATATGGAGAAAATGCAATCTGCTGTGCTGTTGAACTTCGAACAAAAGTAAGTGTGGAAAAATCCGATGAAATAATCATTGAATCTATTCTGGGACGTACCAGACTGGACCATGATACTCATCCTTATGTATCTTATGTAATCGAAAAGATGCGACAGTTTGTAGATATTCCGGGGGTGCGGATAGTCATAGAATCCGAACTTCCGGTTGGTTCAGGACTTGGATCATCGGCAGCAGTCACAGTTGCAAGCATCCAGGCATTAAATCATCTTTATGAATGTGGACTTTCCCTGGAAGATATAGCAAAGACCGGACATGAGATCGAAAAAATGGTTCAGGGCAATGCAAGCCCAACGGATACATATGTCAGCACCATGGGTGGTGTTGTTATGATTCCGCAGAGAAAGAAACTTGAACTTATCAATTGTCCAATTGTAGTCGGCAACACACATAAATTCTCTTCAACAAAGCAACTTGTAGGCAATGTCTCAAAACTACGAAGCGATTTTCCTTCTGTAGTAGAGCCTATACTTTCCAACATAGGGCAAATATCCATACTGGCAGAAAAACTGGTTGCAGAAGGCGACTACGAAACCATTGGAAAACTCATGAATATAAATCAGGGGCTTCTGGATGCCATTGGAGTTGGCTGTGCAGAACTATCTTCACTGGTGTATGCCGCTCGTGACAATGGTGCCATTAGCGCCAAAATCACTGGTGCAGGTGGTGGAGGGTGCATGGTCGCACTTACCAGGGAAGACAATGCAGAAGCTATCGCAAAAGCAATTGAGAATGCTGGCGGAGAAGCAATAATTACAAAAAATACAGCAGAAGGCGTGCGACTGGAGTCATTGCATGGATAACACTAATATTACTATCCTGAAGATTGGCGGTAGTGTCATCACAGACAAAAGTGCTGATGACGGTGCTGCAAGAATAAGCGAGATTGAAAGAATAGCATCTGAGATCGCAGGGTTTGAAGGAAAACTTATTATCGTACATGGTGCAGGATCATTCGGACACCCACAGGTAAAGCGTTTCGGACTTACCGGGAAATTCGACCATGAAGGATCCGTAATCACACACATGTCAGTAAGGAAACTCAACACCATGGTTGTTGAAGCCTTAAACTCCGCAGGAGTTTACGCATTGCCAGTACATCCAATGGCATGCACAGTATCAAGCAACAGTCGCATAAAAAGCATGTTCCTTGAGCAAATTAAAGAAATGCTTGCAAACGGATTCGTACCTGTCCTTCATGGCGATATGGTAATGGATACTGAGATTGGAACCTCGGTCCTTTCAGGCGACCAGATAGTCCCGTATCTTGCAATACAGATGAAAACTTCAAGAATAGGTATTGGAAGTGCGGAAGAAGGCGTGCTTGATGATAAAGGAAATGTTATACCCATCATCAACAATGGAAATTTCGATGAAATAAGAGCATACCTTGGCGGTTCTGCTAACACTGATGTTACAGGTGGCATGCTGGGAAAAGTACTTGAGCTTTTAGAACTAAGTGAGCAGTCAAACAGCACTTCATATATATTTAATGCAGGCAATACCGATAATATATCTGATTTCCTGAAGGGTAAGAATATTGGTACCGCAATTGGTACCGGGACAATACAATAAATGCGTTTTCTAACGATATTACAAAGATATTAATAAAGGTATTAATCATGAGCACTTCCAGAAGAAAGATAGAACATCTAGAACTATGCGCTGCAAGTCCGGTGGAATCAAGGAAAACAGGAGCAGGGTTTGATGATGTGATGCTCGTTCACAGGGCATTACCTGAGATGAACATGGATGAGATCGATACATCGGTCCGTTTTCTGGAAAATGAAATGAATGCACCTTTCATGATAGCATCCATCACAGGAGGACACCCGGAAACAACTGCAGTTAATGCAGCCCTTGCTGAAGCAGTTGAGGAACTGGGACTGGGAATCGGCGTTGGCAGTCAGCGTGCTGCCATTGAGGATCCATCCCAGGAAGATTCATTTCGTGTTGTAAGGGATAAAGCACCCAGTGCATTTGTTTATGGGAATATCGGTGCAGCCCAGATAAGAGAATACGGTGTTGAAGGCGTTGAAAAGATTATTGAGATGATCGATGCAGATGCCATTGCAGTTCACCTGAACTTCCTTCAGGAAGCAATCCAGCCAGAGGGAGACAGGGAAGCATCAGGTGCTCTTGAAGCTATAAAAGATATTTGTTCACTGCCAGTGCCGGTCATCATTAAAGAAACCGGTGCAGGCATATCACACGAAGACGCTTTCATACTTAAAGAAGCAGGAGCTTCTGCCATTGATGTAGGTGGTGTCGGAGGCACTAGCTGGTCAGGAGTAGAAGTTTACCGTGCCAGAGAAAGAAATGACACAGAATCTGAAATGCTTGGAGAATTATTCTGGGACTTCGGAATACCAACTGTGCCAAGCATAGTAGAATGCAGCGTATCACTCCCGGTAATTGCTACCGGCGGTCTAAGGACCGGACTTGATATTGCAAAATCAATTGCCCTTGGAGCTTCTGTTGCGAGCGCAGCCCTTCCTTTTGTTGGACCAGCTCTTCAGGGAAAGGATGCAGTAGTCAAAAGCATAGAACACATGCTGAAAGAAATGGAAGTTGCAATGTTCCTTTGCGGATGCGAGGATCTTAAGGACCTGCATCTTGCACCGGCAGTCATCAGTGGCTGGACACGCGAGTATCTGGAACTACGCGGTTTTAACGTAAAGGACTTTGCTCTGCGTTCTAAGAACAAGGACTTCCAGAGAGTATAACATTCATCTATGAAAGGGATATTTGAATAAAACATTTTTAATAAATAGAGGTTAATATACATGACAGAAATAGGAATTATTGCAGTCGGCGGATATAACGAAATGGGCCGCAATATGACTGCCATCCGGATCGATGAGGATATCATCATCGTCGATATGGGTCTTCGCCTGGACAGGGTTCAGATCCATGAAGATGTAGAAATTGATAAGATGCATTCACTTGAGCTTATCGAGATGGGAGCCATCCCCGATGACACCATCATGAAGGAAGTGAACGGAAATGTACGTGCAATTGTTTGTACACACGGCCACCTTGATCACATCGGAGCGATCTCAAAACTGGCACACAGATATACCGCACCAATTATCGGAACCCCATATACAACAACCCTTATCAAACATCAGATAGATTCTGAGAGAAAATTCGGGGTAAAGAACAACATTGTATCCTTAAACGCTGGTGATTCACTGGAGATTACAAAGGAAATTTCCATTGAATTTGTTAACACCCAGCACAGCATTATCGATACTATTTTCCTTGTAATCCACACAACCAGCGGTTCTATTGTCTACGCATGTGACTTTAAGCTTGACAGGACACCAACACTTGGTGAAGCTCCTGACTTTGCCAGGCTTAAGGAACTTGGAGAAGAAGGCGTCATCGCCCTCATTACAGAAAGTACCAATGCAGGACGAAATGGAAAAGCACCTTCAGAAATGATCGCACATTCAATGCTAAGGGATGTCCTTCTTGAAACTGAAGAATCTGATGTTGGTATGATCGTTACCACTTTTGCATCACACGTTGCCCGTGTAAACTCCATTGTCAAGTTTGCTCAGGAAATGGGAAGAATTCCAGTCCTTATGGGAAGTTCCATGGAGAGATACATTGCAACTGCTCACCAGATGGAATACATCGAGCTTCCGGAAGAGGTTGAGATATACGGAAACCGCAGAGAGATCGACAAAGCTCTTGCAAAGATCATGGAAAAGGGTAAAAACAAATACCTGCCAGTGGTCACAGGACATCAGGGTGAGCCCGGTGCTGTACTTGGAAGGATTGCAAACGGTGAAACACCTTTCAAGATTGACAGAGGAGACCGCATAATATTCTCTGCAAATATCATTCCAAACCCAATGACACAAGCAAACCGCTATGCTCTTGAGACTAAGTTGAAGATGCGCGGAGCCAGGATTTATGATAACGTCCATGTTTCAGGACACGCATACCGTGAGGATCACTGGGAACTTCTCAGAATGCTCAAACCGGAACACGTAATTCCTGCACACGGAACCATACAGATGCACAGTGAATACATCCAGATGGCAGAAGATGCCGGATACGTACTTGGTGACACTCTTCACCTTCTGAGGAATGGAGAAGAGCTCTACATAGATGAAGAGTAAAATTAAAAAAGGGATGTTTATGGATCTTATTGAAGAGATTAAAAAACGTTCATCACACGTCGATAAAGGAATAGAGGAATACTTACCAATTGACAAGCCGTATGAACTTTACAAGGCAGCAAGATATCTTCCTGATGCTGGTGGAAAAAGACTTCGACCGGCAACAGTGATACTCGCAGCAGAAGCTGTTGGCTCTGATCTTGAAACCGTTCTTCCTGCAGCAGTAGCAGTTGAACTTGTCCACAATTTCACACTTGTCCATGATGATATAATGGACAGGGACGATATTCGCCGAGGAATGCCTGCAGTCCATGTAAAATGGGGAGAAGCAGGAGCTATCCTTGCAGGAGATACCCTTTATTCAAAGGCTTTCGAAATACTTACACGTACAAAAGTAGGAGCACCTGAACGCAATCTTAAATGTATCGATATTCTTTCCAAGGCCTGCAGGGATATCTGTGAAGGCCAGTGGATGGATGTTGAATTTGAAGACCGCGACGATGTCACAAAGGAAGAATACCTTGAGATGATCGAGAAGAAAACCGGTGTACTCTATGCAGCTTCAATGCAGATCGGTGCAATTCTTGGAGGAGCATCCGAGGAAGTATCAGATGCGTTCTATGAATGTGGAAGACTCATTGGCATTGCATTCCAGATCTATGATGATGTCATCGACATGACAACTCCTGAAGAGATTCTTGGTAAGGTAAGAGGAAGTGACCTCATGGAAGGTAAGAAAACCCTCATTGCCATACATGCACTTAACAAAGGTGTTAATATCAAGATTTTTGGAAAAGGAGAAGCAACAACCGAAGAGATCAATGAAGCTGTGAAACAGCTTGAAGATGCGGGTTCCATTGATTACGTAAGGGATCTTGCACTTGACTACATTGCAAAGGGCAAGGAGCTTCTTGACGTTGTTGAAGATTCTGAAGCTAAAACAATACTCAAAGCAATTGCAGATTATATGATCACAAGATCATACTGATCTGTCCTTCTTTTTTCTTTTAATTTAATCACATATTTAGTTTAGACTATTTTTGCCACTGAGCTGTGCTTTTGAAAAAATTCAAAGCTACTGCTTAAGTTGAAAATGAATCAAATTTAAGGACAAAACAAAAAAAGAAAATAAATTGAAATCAGGACTTAGTTATCCTGCTTTTCAATTACTGCCTGTGCTGCTGCAAGTCTTGCAATTGGCACACGGAAAGGAGAACAACTTACATAATTAAGTCCGATGTTGTATCCGAACTTAACAGAGCTTGGTTCTCCACCATGTTCACCACAAATTCCTATCTTAATATCAGGTCTTGTGGAACGTCCCTTCTCAATACCTATCTTGACAAGTTCACCTACGCCTTCCTGATCAAGGACTGCGAATGGGTCGCTTGGCAGAATGGAATTCTCAATGTAAACTGGAAGGAACTTACCTGCATCATCCCTGCTGAAACCAAATGTTGTCTGTGTAAGGTCATTGGTTCCGAATGAGAAGAACTCAGCCTCTTCAGCGATCTTATCTGCTGTAAGAGCTGCTCTTGGAAGTTCGATCATTGTACCTACAAGATAATCAAATTTACAGTTTTTCTCAGCCATGACAGATTCAGCAACTTCTACAAGATCTTCCTTTGTGGACCGGAGTTCGTTTACGTGTGATACAAGAGGAATCATGATTTCAGGAACAATATCCATTCCACCTGCTTTAAGCTCACATGCTGCTTCGATTATAGCACGAACCTGCATCTCATAGATCTCAGGATAGGTGATTCCAAGACGGCATCCGCGATGTCCAAGCATCGGGTTTACCTCTACCATTGAATCAACACGTTCCATGATCTTCTTAATGCGCTCAATCTCACTGTCACTTCCTTTTTCAGCTTCCAGTGATCTGAGTTTGTCTGCAAGTTCTTCATGTTTAGGAAGGAATTCATGCAGTGGTGGGTCAAGGAGACGAATTGTTACAGGGAGACCATCCATGACTTTGAAAAGACCGATGAAATCTTCCTTCTGCATTGGAAGGAGCTTGTCAAGAGCTGCTTTCCTGACTTCCGTATCTTCTGCCAGAATCATTTCCCTTACTGCAGGAATACGATCTTCTCCAAAGAACATGTGTTCTGTTCTGCAAAGTCCGATACCTTCAGCACCGAAGTCCCTTGCAACCTGAGCATCGTGAGGTGTGTCTGCATTTGTCCTGACACCCATTTCCCTTATCTCGTCCGCCCAGGAAAGAAGAGTATCAAGTTCTCCGCTTACACCTGGTGTTACAAGTTCAACTTCGCCAAGAATGAGACTACCTGTGCTTCCGTCAATGGTCACATAATCTCCTTCGTTGATGGTAACATCAGAAACAGAGAATGCGCAACTTGCCATATCAATAGTTACTGAACCACATCCTGCAACACATGGCTTACCCATACCTCTTGCAACTACTGCTGCGTGTGAGGTCATTCCACCTCTTACGGTAAGGATTCCCTGTGCTGCATCCATGCCGCCAATATCTTCCGGTGAAGTTTCAGTACGTACCAGAATTACCTTTTCATTGGCTTTTGCCATCTCTTCAGCATGCTCTGCAGTGAAAACAACTTTACCCACGGCCGCGCCGGGGGATGCTGGAAGGCCGGTAGCAAGAACTTCAAATTCGGCCTGTGAATCAAGGGTAGGATGTAAAAGACGATCGATCTGTTCAGGGGAAACTCTTGTGACTGCTGTTCGTTTGTCAATGAGACCTTCATTGACCATATCAACAGCAATTTTTAACGCCGCCGCCGCAGTTCGTTTACCAGTACGAGTCTGCAGCATGAACAGTTTACCTTCCTCAATGGTGAACTCAATATCCTGCATATCCCTGAAGTGATCCTCCAGTTTATGATAGATAGCTTCAAGCCTTGCATATGCTTCAGGCAGGTTATCCTTGAGAGTGGATATTGGCTCAGGTGTCCTTATACCTGCTACGACATCCTCACCCTGTGCATTCATGAGATATTCACCGAAGAAGCGTTTATCTCCTGTTGCAGGGTCTCTTGTAAATGCCACACCAGTTCCTGATGTCTCACCCATGTTACCATAAACCATGGACTGCACATTAACGGCTGTACCCCACTTACCAGGAATATTGTTAAGACGCCTGTAAGTGATAGCACGCTGGTTGTTCCATGAGTTGAAAACTGCATCTATTGCCATCTGGAGCTGCTTGCGTGGCTCCTGAGGGAAATCAGTGCCGGTTTCTTTCCTTATGATTTCCTTGAACTGCTCTGCAAGTTCCTTTAGGGCAGATGCATCAAGCTCTGTATCCTGTATAACACCAAGAGTCTTTTTCTTAGCACTAAGAGCAGATTCGAACTTCTCATGTTCAATGTCAAGTACGACATCACCAAACATGGTGAGGAACCTGCGGTAACTGTCATAGGCAAATCTGTCATTGCCTGTCTTCTTAGACAGACCTATGACCGTATCATCATTAAGACCAAGATTCAGAACAGTGTCCATCATTCCTGGCATGGATACTCTTGCACCGGACCTGACAGAAATAAGTAAAGGATTTTCAGTATCTCCAAACTTCTTGCCAGTTACCTTTTCGAGCTTTATTACTGCGTTATTTATCTGGTCTATAACCTCTTCAGGATAAACCCCTTTTTCAAGATAAAGTAAACAAACTTCCGTTGTTATAGTAAATCCTGGTGGAACAGGGATTCCCAGATTGGCCATCTCTGCCAGGTTGGCTCCTTTGCCACCCAGCAGATCTTTCATACTATTTTTACCTTCAGTTTCTTCGTTTCCGAAAAAATATACGAATTTGTTATCTGCCACCGAATTTCCTCCATGCATAAAAATATGATGGACATTCAATTAGTATTAAGTCGTGCCACAATTGTTCTTTTATAACTTTAAGGTTGTGGTCTGTGAAAATATAACATGGTATGCATATATTTACATGGATTTAAAAAATACACATGATGATAAAATTCATTAAATTCCACCAAAATTATAAAAATATATTGTAAACAAATGTGGTCTTATGAAAATTTGTCACAATTATTAGTAATAAAGCATAAATCTGTGGCTATACATAATGAAATAGCATTATGATTCAATTAAGCCATAGTCTTGAAGATCATAGATATGTTTTTGTACTGAAAAAAACTAATATTAAAATGCTTACGATACATTTATATAACATAAGCGGAACATATAGTACAAAAACCTAAATAAAATAAACGAAGACACATGAAACGATTAGGTCAAATCCTGCACATTTCTAAGCAAAACGAAATCGTCGTAAGAGGCGATGAAAAACAGTTTTCCGGGTCTATGAGGGACTTGCCCCGAATAAACTCTTTTGTTCTTGACAAATCCATAAAACCCATCGGAAAGGTTTCCGGCATATTTGGTCCTGTTGATCAGCCTTATTTTACTCTGAAGCCTGACAGGAGAGTTGTAGCTCCCGGACTGGAACGACTTGTGAACGAACGGGTTTACGTTCAATAAGAGATTGCAGGTTATATGATATATTACTTATGTTGTGAGCTGTGAATGATTGAGGATGAACATATCAAATATATTTTCATGAGAGATTCTTTAAAGGTGATATGAATGGTCGAAGTAGAAAGGGTACGATATTCCGATACTTCCGAAAGGGAGAAGATACGTGCAATGATCAAAGCACGTAAAGAAAAAGATAAGAGCGCTGAAGTAGAAAAAGCAAAAGTTCAGTGTCCTGAGTGTGGCAGCCGCAACCTTGTACAGGACTACGAGAGAGCTGAACTCGTATGTTCTGACTGTGGACTTGTAGTTGACGCAGAATTTGTTGACGAAGGACCAGAATGGCGTGCTTTCGATCATGACCAGAGGATGAAGCGTTCCCGTGTAGGTGCACCAATGACCTACACCATCCACGACAAAGGTCTGTCCACAATGATCGACTGGAGAAACCGTGACTCATACGGTAAATCCATTTCATCAAAGAACAGGGCACAGCTTTACAGGTTGAGAAAATGGCAACGTAGGATAAGAGTAAGTAACGCTACGGAAAGGAACCTTGCGTTCGCTCTGTCTGAACTTGACCGTATGGCATCAGCTCTTGGTCTGCCAAGAACTGTACGTGAAACTGCCGCTGTAGTTTACAGGAAGGCAGTTGACAAGAACCTCATCCGTGGAAGAAGTATTGAAGGTGTTGCAGCAGCAGCACTTTATGCAGCATGCCGTCAGTGCAGTGTTCCAAGAACACTTGACGAGATCGGAGAAGTATCAAGGGTAAGCAGGAAAGAGATTGGAAGAACATACCGTTTCATCTCAAGAGAGCTTTCACTGAAACTCATGCCAACCTCACCAATAGACTACGTACCAAGGTTCTGTTCGGGACTTAACCTTAAAGGTGAAGTACAGTCCAGAGGTGTGGAGATTCTCAGGCAGGCTTCCGAGAAGGAGCTTACCAGTGGCCGTGGTCCAACTGGTGTAGCAGCAGCAGCAATTTACATTGCTTCAATCCTTTGTGGCGAGCGCCGTACACAGCGTGAGGTCGCTGATGTTGCAGGTGTAACTGAAGTTACCATCCGTAACAGGTACAAAGAGCTTGCAGAAGAGCTTGACATTGAGATTATTCTCTAAGTAATAAACAAGAAAATTTAATCTGACAAAGGAAGACTGTACCACCACTTCCTTTGTTACATATACTTTTTTTACAAATCTTTTTTAATATTCAGCCTGATTTAGCAGTGTAGACTATGTTCGAACTACTGGAGATGCTGGCAATTGGATTTGCCATGGGAATGACCGGAGCACTTGTGCCAGGACCAATGCTTTTTGTGACAATAGACACATCCCTGAAAAGAGGATGGAAAGCAGGACCTGAGGTCTTTGTAGGTCATGCAATCCTGGAATTCCTTGTTTGCGTATTGATAATCTATGGTATTACAGCAGTCAGTGACAACACGGTTATGGCAATATCAATTCTTGGAGGAGCCACACTTGTTGTGTTTGGACTCCTGACAATGAAGAATGCAAAAGGTGCTGCAAGTTCGATGCACGAACACGATAAAGCCACATCAAAACCTGTGTTAGCAGGAATAGTAACCTCGGCATCAAACCCTTATTTCTGGCTTTGGTGGCTTGCAGCCGGAAGTGCTCTTATACTTCAAGGACTTGAGATAGGCATAATTGCAGCCGTGATGTTTATGGTTGGACACTGGCTTGCTGACCTTGGATATTTTACAGTTGTTTCCACATCTTTCAGCAAGGGAAAGAAACTCATGTCCCCAAAGGTTTATGAAAGAGTGTTGCTTTCTTGCGGACTGTTCCTTGTCCTTTTTGGATCATGGTTCATTATAGGTATGTAGAAATGAATAAAAGTTGCATCAAAGTCCTGAAGAAAAAAGGTGAGCCAATACGCAGGTTACTGCTGGAAATGGACCTGCTGGATAATTCTGCACGCATTAGCTCAGATGGAGATTTCCTTTTACTTCCACTCACACGTAAACCAGAGGAAGTAGAACTTAAGGAACTTCCCGGAGAGTTTGAACTTACCGAGTATGAGTTTGAGGAGCAGAAAGGTCAGCTTAAACTTGAAGACCTGCTGGATGTTGTACCTCATTTTGAGATAGTCGGAGATATCGCACTCATCGAGGATGACGTTGCTAAACCTGAGAAGGTGGCAGATGCCATCATGAAAGTGAAGAAGAACGTTAAGACTGTACTTGCAGCCCAGAGTCCTGTTGAGGGAGAGTTCAGAACCCGCAGGTTCAGGACTGTTGCAGGAGAGGACCGGACATCTACAATCCATCGGGAATATGGTTCAAGATTCTACATCGACCTTGAAAGAGCTTATTTCACACCACGCCTTGCAACCGAGCGTTCACGCATCCTTGAGCAGATTAAAAAGGGCGAAACGGTTGTGGATATGTTTGCAGGTGTCGGCCCGTACAGCATAATGTTTGCCAGGAAGAGTCCTGACATCCGTGTAATCGCCATCGACAAGAACCCGGATGCTGTTGAGTTCCTGCGCCGCAATGTTGAGCTCAATTCAGTTCCAAACGTGGAAGCTATAGAAGGCGATGCTAACCTTGAAGCTGAAAAATATGCCGGTATCGCAGATCATGTGATTATGAACCTGCCCCACAATGCAAATGATTTCCTTGACGCTGCTGTGAAAATTTGTGCACCAAATGGCATAATTCACTATTACGATATTACTCCTGAGGACGACCTTTTTGAGAGTTCCCTGAAACTTATCGATGAGGCTGCAAAAAGAGCAGGAAGAACTACAGAACTTGTAGAGTCACGAGTTGTTCGTTCCTATGCACCGCACCAGTTCAATGTCTGCATTGAAGTGAGAGTGCTCTAGCCGATATTAATAGCTGAGCGCAATTATTAAATCGTTATATAGGATTATACTGTCGTTCAGTTTTGCCTCTGTGGCTTAGCGGTATAGCGGCTGATTCGTAATCAGCAGGCCGAGGGTTCGAATCTCTCCAGGGGCTCTTTTTTTCTAAATCTTAAGCCTAAAGATGAATTATTACTTTTACTTTGTTAGCTTAGTGGCTCTAAAAAAGGAATAAATAAATTATGTATGATCATTAGATACTTCTGAAAAGCTAAATGCTTCGTGAAGCGGCGCAAATGCTGGGTAGAGAGATGTATTTGTTATATGTATCCGTTTTGCGAAAACGCTATCTTGTGCGCTTAGTAACGGTATTTAGCTAAAAGGAAATAACAGTCCTATAAAGAAAAAAGTTCCAATGGAAAAAAGTCAGGTATCTTTTCTTGAAAAATCATTTGCAAAACATTAAATTCTTTGAAGTTATGAAATATTCAATTAAAAATATCTAATTTGAGTGAACATGAATTCTGATAGTAGTAATAAGTGGTTTAAAAAGGGACTTGAACTTTCAGGACTTAATAACAATGAAGAAGCCTTAGAAGCTTATGATAAATCTATAGAACTTGAGCCAGATAATGCATTTACTTGGTTCATGAAAGGTTCTACTCTAGATTCCATTGGTAACTATGAAGAAGCCTTAGAAGCTTTTAATAAATCTTTAGAGCTTGAACCAGATAATGCATCTATTTGGTACATGAAAGGTCCTACTCTAGCTAAGCTTGGTAAATATGAAGAAGCCTTAGAAGCTTTTAATAAATCTATAGAGCTCGAACCAGATAATGCATCTACTTGGTACATGAAAGGTTCCACTCTAGATTCCATTGGTAACTATGAAGAAGCCTTAGAAGCTTATGATAAATCTATAGAACTTGAACCAGATGATGCATTTACTTGGGGCGTGAAAGGTTCTACTCTGGATTCCCTTGGTAACTATGAAGAAGCCTTAGAAGCTTATGATAAATCTATAGAACTTGAACCAGATAATGCATTTACTTGGTGCATGAAAGGTTCTACTCTGGCTAGCCTTGGTAACTATGAAGAAGCCTTAGAAATTTATGATAAATCTATAGAACTTGAATCGGATGCTGCTGCATTTGCTTGGTACATGAAAGGTTCTACTCTAAATTCCCTTGGTAACTATGAAGATGCCTTAGAAGCTTTTAATAAATCTATAGAGCTTGAACCGGATGATGCATCTACTTGGTACATGAAAGGTTTTACTCTAGCTAAGCTTGATAACTATGAAGAAGCCTTAGAAGCTTATGATAAATCTATAGAACTTAAATCGGATGGGGAATTTGCCTGGTTCATGAAAGGTATTTCTCTAGATAAGCTTGGTAAATATGAAAAAGCACGACAAGCCTTTGAAAAATCAATAGAATGCAATGAAAAATTCATTTTTCCATATATTAAGATAGTACGTCTTTTTTTGGATAGAAGCGTTATAGACAATGCTTCGAATGAACTAGAGAAAGCACTTAAGATTGAGCCTTATAATTCGAATTTATGGTTCTTAAAAGGTAAAATTGCAATGGAGCTACAAGATTACCATGAATCAAGTTCTTGTTTTAAAACAGCAATGTCTTTTAACTTAGATGATAAAATGTCATTTTTGTGGGATGTTTATGCTAGATATTTGGATGCAGAACTATCTCTTTCTTCAAATAAAGCAAAATATCAAGACCGGATTCTTTCAATTATTCGGGATTTGGAGAAAATGATGGATACTGATGACGATATAATTGAACCATATACACTCTATTTTATTGGGTATTTTTATTATAAAATCAATGATTCTCTTACTGCATTAGACAAATTAAAGAGTTGTAGAGATCTCATGAAGAAGATGAAAAAAAGAAAAGATTATGTTTTAAATGAAGACTTTGAAAAACTATGTAAATCTGCAGATGAATTGTTATCTAATATCTGGGACTATCATGTCAAACCTCATTGGTGGAATTGGTGGATGGATTCACCTGTATACTGCGAAATTAGAGAGATTACTTTTGTGACATTATTTGGCTTTTTTTTGTTATCAATTATTATTCATCCTGCCTTTACTTTTTTCAGTATCAATTGGAATCTTTATCTATTATTGGATTTGTTTTTAATAATGATAATGATTTCTCCTTCTATTATCAAAATTAAAGGTAGTGATGTTGAAATCGAAATGCAGACTCCACCAAGTTTGGAATTATCTGCTGGTAAAATTGAAAACATACTCAAACAAGTACAGAAACATCCTATTAGGAAAAAATTTAACTAAAAACTCCTAGACTCTTTAAATAACATGACTATATCTCATTGTATAATGAGTTGACCTTTCGCAATACTGAACCCTTTTTTAAATTATTATGATTGTTTATAAGTTTCAACTACAATAAGTTCTATGTCTTGTGAATTCTTACTTTTACCGGTTTCGGGCTTTTTTATATGCTGGATCACTCCACAATCTAGAAAAACGTGAATGAATATATTTATGAAGCCTATGTTAAAGATGGTGCAGAAATTGACGAGAGGATTTTTCGCATATTCCCATACTTTTTTGGTTCTGAAGAATACTTAAGTGCAGCTCTCGCGGGTGTCGTGAATTACTCCATAAACTAAACCCTACCTACCATTATCCTCTTACTCATCCTTAATATTCTCCAGAATATCCTTTTCCATCTCTTCAAGCGTATTGCCTGAATCCCACAGGAAATTCGGAGCACCCTGAGACATTCTCTCTACATGCTGTTTTCTGAAATGTTCACCGCTTGCATTAACAAAGCCCAACAATATTCCGATACCTATGAAAACGTAGATGATGGTAAAGATCTTCCCCGCATCAGTAACCGGGGCTAGATCACCGTATCCTATTGTTGTCAGGGTTATCACAGAGAAATATAAAGAATCAATCCAGGTCCATCCTTCTATTGAATGGTAGGTTACAGTACCAAGAGCGAGAGTAAATATAACAAGCGTAAAAATGCTTCGAAATTCTGGCTCCTTGAACATATTAAAGAGCGAGCGGATGAATACAAAGAATGTCAGAACGAATGATAGCATGATTCTCCTATTACTAAATCATTCTTCATATCCAAATACTATTCGCTATTCTTTTTAAAAGATGATAAAAGACGCTATCTGAAGAATCATGTGAAGATTCATCAGAGTTTATTCATATTTTCAGGCACTTGTAGAAATCGGCCTTAGGACACAGGCAATCCAGTTCAAACCCGGATATTCACGGTATCCTTTGGTTTTGCATGCACCATAGATGTATTTCTGGCCATTGAACTCAAAAAGACCGGAAACTTTCCCTCCTGACTGCAAAGCAGAGACCTCTTTAGGAAGAGTAAGGGCAGAACCTACGGAAAAATCATCCTCACCTGTAGTCTCAATAACTTCAAAGTCCTGGTTAACGTACACAGCAACACTGCCGGGGATAACATCTCCTTTTCTGTCTTTAGGAAGACATGTTTCCAATATTGTTTTAGCTTCAGTATCCCAATCGAACAGCACCCCAAGAACTCCAATAGCCTTTCCTTCACGTGCTCCGTTTTCACGAACACCACCGGCATATACCAGAGACCGCGGTTTATCACTTTCCAGAGGGGAATCCATAACGTCCTGAACAGCATACTGACTTGAACGTGAAGTATTGCCTCCCTCCTGGAACCAGATATGATCAGACACATCAAGTACACCAAGTGCACCCATTAACTCTGTATTTGAACATGCCCTGATAGTTCCACTTGCATCTGCTAAAACCAGGTTCCTGTACATGGTGTAACTGCCATTAATAACTTTAAGTCGGTCGCTGGCCTTCATGAATTCCTCTTCAGAAGGGTTCGAAAGTGCTTTCCAGAAATATTCATCAGTTGACCACCAGCGAATATCAGCAGACCTTTCAAAGAGATTCCTGTCAACCAGATCAATTGCCTGTTTAGCAAAGTTTTCCAATGTCTTTAAATTCAACTGCAGTTCAACGGCTGCCATCTCCTCAAGCAGTTCTTCCATTTTAGAAGTAATGAAATTGCTGGATAGAGTGACTTGGCTGAAAATAGGCCCCAGCTGATCGCCCCTGCTTCCCATTTTTGAGGCGTATATGGTCCCGTTAAGTGATATTAATTGAATATCATTTTTGTCATTTTGTATTTTTGCGTAGGTCTGTTTGTTGATATCCGGATTGATATTGGAATTCATTAACTCCTTTGACTCAATATCATACCCATCAGCCTGAATTGTGTCCGCAAAAATATGTGATTTCGGGAGAATTACATGAGCACTCCAGCCAAGCCCGCGATATTCCAGATAACCATCCGTTCGGGATGAGAAAATTGCGGAATCGACTCCTTCAAAAGCCATATAGGTATTGACCTGCTCACCATCAGAAAGAGCACGGTTATTCCTTGGAATATGTGCTTTTTTCCCGACTTCAAGTATATCCTCATCTGTGGATGCTATAATGTTTCCATCGCTGCTGGTAAACATAGAATAACAGCCATCCTGTATGAGACCATTCTCAGTTAAAGGCATATATTCATCCAGAATTATTCCGGATTCTCCCTGGAAATCAAAAAAGATTCCCATAGCTCCAAGCACGTTGCCACGCTCATCACTATTTTCACGAACAGCAGTCGAATATACAAGAGAGAGCTGCTCTTCTACTTTTGACGGACAAATATCCTGGGCAACATATTCTGTTCCGTTCTGAGTTTTCAAAGCTTTAGTAAACCAATCTTCATCGTTTACCCTTATACCCAAAACTTCCGATCTTCTAAGACTGTTCGAACTTGCGAGGATGTATCCTTCTGAATCGGTAATGACCAAATCACGATAAAGCGTATAGGAAGTCTTGATATCTTCCAGCCTGTCGCAAGCAAAAGATATCTTTGTACTCAGATCCATCAGGTCCTGCAAAAAGCCCTCCAGAACCTTTCTATCTTTTTCCTCACCCTGATACTTGTAACAAAGATGCTTGAATCTTCCAATAAATTCCTTTAATGCCCCATCTTTCAATAATTTGGGGAATTTTTTAAGGTCGTCAGCAATTTGAAAATCGAGATATGATTCTGCTGTAGAAATAGAAGTGCCAGAAGCATCAGATCCATCGGTAATTGCCTGCTCCATCGACTGAGATCTGATCTCAATTTCATCCAAAACTCGCAAGATTGATACTGATTTTTGTTTAGTTTTTTCATAAAAAGAAATACAATCGCTAAATGCGGTTTCCAGTGCCCACCATCTTACGTCGCATGTCCTCTCAAGAAGATTCCTGTCAATAGTGTTGATCTTGTTATAAGCGGTAGTGAGAAGAATCGATTCGTGTTGTTCTTCTTTGGCAATGTAATATTGGTCAAATAGCTTCTTTGTGATCTGCAATAACTGCCGTGAGAAATCTTCCACACGTTTCATCAATTCAGTGATCTGCTCCCTTTCCATTGTATTTTCACTGATTGCAACAGCTATGGTTTTTCCCTGAACACATACCGGAATAATAACATTTAATTCACTGACAATCTCTTCATAGAATTCCCTATGTTCGAAGCGTATTGAGGGATCAAATACACTAAAACTTTTTTCCTCGCCCATCTCAATTCCCCTAATGTCTTATTTTGCTATTTTGGTTTTATTTGACATCACGCGGGAAATCTGAATTCCCCTGCTGTAATTTATACTAGGAAATAATATTCCCATGTATAATATATAAGTTTAACTATAATAGCAACAATTGCACTTATTTGTATACACACATCGCATTAAATTTTTTAGAAGACATGAACTTTAGGAGAAAGTGATGGTGCTCACATATATATAAATAGTAGGGAATGAAATAAATTGCACTTTATACGTACAATTGATAAATTGAATAAATACACAACACCATTTTTACAATATGGTACCAGAGAATACTGGTTTAATAAAAAAAATACAGGATAAAATTAAGAAAATCAATACCATGAAAATTAAATCAGTAAATTAATATAATGAATACATACTATATTCTTATGGACATATACCATTCAAGGTGAAAGTGTAAATACACATATAATTGTGTAACATTAAATCAGTTTATTGATTTGGGGTTTGGAATCTGTATAAACAGATCGAAATCAGAAAGAGTATATGCCATTCCTTAAGAACCTGAAACTGATTTTCAGACACATAAGAATTGAATAGTTTTGAACGCTGGTAAGGGTAAACTGCAGGTAATATCATGAAAAAAGATTCAGGGGAATATAGAATACTGTTTGAAAAAAACCACACCCCTATGTTGCTGGTTAATTCTGATAGTCTTGAAATCGTTGATGCAAATTGTGCTGCCTGCCAATATTACGAATCATCCCATGAAGAATTAACCCGGATGAAAATATTTGAAATAATCACACATCCAGAAGAAGAATTGAGGCGATGTGTAAAAAAGGCACTCAATGAAGAACAAGATCACTTCATCTGCACATCCCGTTTTCCAGACAAAGAGGAACATGATATTGAAATTTCCACAATACCAATCCAGATCGAAAATGAAAACATCCTTTGCTTCAGCATTTATGACACAACCCTAATCACAGAATACAAAAGATCTGAAAAGAAACTGGTTGAAGATGAGGAAAAACTGAGACTGTTTATAGAACACGCACCAGTATCGTTGGTGATGTTAGATCGTAACATGCGACACGTAGCCGTAAGCCGTCAGTTTCTTAATGACTTTTCCCTTGGTGACAGAGATATAATAGGACTGAATCATTATGACATAATTCCACTTGATGAAAAATATAAAGAAATGCACCGACGCGCTCTGCAAGGAGAAGTTATTACAATCGAAGAAAATCGTTTTGAGGATGAAGATGGCAAAGTGCATTGGTTACGTGGGGAAGTCAGACCATGGAAAGCGGCTGATAATTCCATTGGCGGCATCATAATTTTCATGGAGCATATCACAGAACGTAAAGAAGCTGAAATTGCACTAAAGAATAGCGAAAACCAACTGCGTACATTGATAAATACTATTCCTGACCTTGTATGGCAAAAAGATGTCAACGGAGTATATCTTTCATGTAATACCAAATTCGAGAGTTTCTTTGGTGCAAAGGAAGAGGAGATAATTGGAAAGACAGACTATGATTTTGTTGATAAGGAACTTGCAGATTTCTTTAGACAAAAAGATATGGAGGCATTCGAAGCTGGCAGGTTTTTAATTAATGAGGAAGTCGTTACCTATGCAAGTGATGGACACCAGGAATTGCTGGAAGTAAGAAAATGCCCCATGTATGATCCAGATGGAAAACCTATTGGAACTGTGGGTGTTAGTAGAGATATCACAGAACGTAAACATAATGAAGATAAACTGAGGGAAAGTGAAGCTCTCCTGAATGAAGTAGGAACTATTGCTAAGATCGGAGGATGGGAGTATGATGTGGCAAGTGCAGCTGTTAAATGGACACCTGAAGTTTATAAAATATTTGACATCGAGCCCGATTTCGAACTTGCTTATGGAAATACACTGAAATACTATTCTTCTGATTCAAGGAAAAGTGTGGAAAAAGCCTTCAACGATGCGATAGAAAAAGCTGAAACATATGACCTTGAGATTGAATTAACTACTCCAAAAGGCAATCATAAATGGGTCAGAACTATTGGAAACCCAACAATAGAAAATGAAAAAGTGGTTAAGATAACCGGATCATTCCAGGACATCACTGAGCGCAAAAATACAGAAACAGCATTAAAGAACAGTGAAAAACAACTGCGCACATTGATAAATACTATTCCTGATCTTGTATGGCTTAAAGATATTAATGGGAAATTCATAGCATGCAATTTTGAATATGAATCTTTTTATAATGTTAGTGAAGAAGAAATTATTGGAAAGACAGACTATGATTTCCATGACAGGGAACTTGCAGATTTCTTTACACAAAAAGATCTAGAAGCATTAGAAGCTGGTAAGCCTTTGACCAATGAAGAGATCATTGCCCGTGTTGTTGATGGTTATCCTGAACACATAGAAACAATCAAAACTCCAATGTATGATTCTAATGGGGATCTTATAGGAATATTGAGTGTTGGAAGGAATATTACTGCAAGAAAAGAAGCTGAAGCTGCACTAAAAGATAGTGAAGCCCTCCTGAATGAAGTAGGAACTATCGCTAAGATCGGAGGATGGGAGTATGATGTAGCAACTGGAACCGGTAAATTGACGCCTGAAGTTTACAGGATATATGATCTTGAACCTTACTCCCCTACAAGCGTTGAATCTACTCTTGGTTTCTATCTCCCCGCTTCAAGAAATACTGTTAAAAAAGCGTTTAATGATGCCATCGAAAAGGGTGAACCATATGACCTGGAACTGGAATTGATTACTCCAAAAGGCAATCATAAATGGGTACGGACAAGCGGTCGCCCAACAATGGAAAATGGAAAAGTAGTACAGATAATCGGATCATTCCAGGACATAACCACAATAAAAGAAACAGAGTTAAAACTACTTGAAAGTGAAAGTCGTGTAAGACGTAAGTTGAATGCTATTATGGAGCCGGAAGGAGATATCGGAGAACTGGAACTTGCTGATATCATTGACACCCAAACTTTGCAATCCCTTATGGATGATTTTTACCAGTTGACCAATATAGGGAGTGCTGTAATTGATAACAAAGGCGAGGTTCTGGTTGCTAGCGGATGGCAGGACATCTGTATGAATTTCCATCGAGTACACCCTGAGACATGTAAGCATTGCATTGAGAGTGATTCACAATTATCAAGAGATATAGCTCCGGGAACATTCAAGCTTTACAAATGCAAGAATAACATGTGGGATGTTGCAGCACCCATAATGGTGGCAGGGTCACATTTAGGTAACCTTTATTATGGCCAGTTCTTCTATGATGATGAAGATATACCCTACGATACTTTCAGGCTTCAGGCAAAAAAATATGGATTTGATGAAAAGGAATACATAGAAGCACTTGAGAGAGTGCCGCGCTGGAGTAGAGATACGGTCAATACCGTAATGAGATTCTATACACAATTAACTTCTGTCCTCTCATCTCAGAGCTATAGTAATATCAAACTTGCAAGAGCACTGAATGAGCGAGATGAACTACTCGACTCGCTGCATGAGAGTGAAGAAAAGTTGAAGCTTTTTATAGAACATGCACCCGCATCCCTTGCAATGTTCGACAGGGATATGAGATTCATCGCTGTCAGTCACCGCTGGCTAACGGACCTTGCCCTTGATGATAAGAATATCATTGGAATGCCACATTATAAACTTTTCCCAGAAATTCCACATGCATGGAAAGTGGCGCATCAGCGTGCTATGGAAGGAGAAGTTGTCACCATGAAAGAGGTTCCTTTTATGCAGATAGAAGGAAAATTGCACTGGTTACACTGGGAAGCCAGACCCTGGAAAGCATCTGATGGTACAATTGGCGGTATTGTGATCTTTACAGAAGATATCACTGAAAGAAAAGAGGCACAGGATAAAATACGTGAGAGTGAGGCACTTCTTAATGAAGTCGGAAGGATCGGCAAGATAGGGGGATGGGAATATTATAGAGAATCCAGTGAGATCAAATTTACACCTGAACTTGCAAGTATCCTCGAGACAAAAGAAATCGATACTGTTGAGAAGGTAATGAAATACTTTAGTCCTGAATCAAGAACTACACTGGAAAAAGCAAGAATCAATGCAATAGAAAAAGGTGAGGGTTTCGATCTTGAGCTGGACATCATAACACACAAAAATAATCATAGATGGGTTAGATTAAGTGCCCGTCCAAAAATGGTTGATGGAAAGGTTGAAAAAATAATCGGTTCGATGCAGGACATCACACTAAGGAAAGAGATGGAGCAGGAACTCAGGGAAAGCCAACAAAAATACCAGATGCTCTCCGATGCCACCATAGAAGGAATCATCTTCCATGAGAATGGTATCGTTCTTGATGTAAATAAAGCTGTTACCCGTGCTTCTGGATATTCAAAAGAGGAAATCGTAGGAAAGAATATCCTAAAAATGACCATTCACCCTGATGATATGGACATCGTCCTTCAGCATATGAAAGAAGATGATGGAAAACCCTATGAAATCCGAAGTATCAGAAAAGATGGTACTGTATTCCCGATAGAGATCGAAGCATATAATTTGACCTACAAAGGAAAAGCAGCCCGTGTTGCAGCAATAAGGGATATAACTGAGCGTAAAGAAGCCGAAGAGAAGTTAAGGAAAAGTGAAGCACTCCTCAAAGACGTAAGCAGATTAAGTCAGATAGGCGGATGGGAATTTGATACTGTATCCGGTGAATCTACCTGGACACCTGAAGTTAAGGCCATATTTGAAAGAAATGAGCCTTATGATGATCCAGAGGATGCAATAAATAATTTCCCTGCGGGATCAAGGCAAATAATTGAAAAAGCATTCTATGCTGCCATTAAAGAAGGGAAACCCTATGATCTGGAACTTGAATTCATATCAGAAAAAGGAAAACACAAGTGGGTAAGAACAATTGGAAACCCGATCATAGAAAACAATGAGATTCGCAAAATAACAGGTGTGATGCAGGATATAACGGAGCGTAAGAACGCAGAGAACGAGCTGAAAGAAAGCGAAGAAAGATTCAAGATCCTGCATAATGCTTCTTTTGGTGGTATTCTTATTCATGAAAATAATGTGATACGTGACTGCAATTTTGGCCTGTCTGAAATAACCGGCTATTCCTATAAAGAGCTGATAGGAATGGATGGAAAGTTCCTATTTGCTGAATCTTCCCGCGATACAGTAAGAGAAAATGTTAAGCGAGGCTATGAAGGACAATATGAGGTTCTAGGCCTTCGCAAAGATGGGACTGAATATCCACTTCAGGTCGAAGCGAGGAATATGCCCTATAAAGGTAAAAAAATAAGAGTGGTTGAATTAAGGGATATCACAGAGCGCAAAAAAGCTGAGCAGGAACTAAAAGAAAGTGAAGAAAGGTTCAAAGCCTTGCATGATGCATCTTTTGGTGGTATCTTCATACACCAGGACAATATTATTATTGACTGCAATCAGGGTCTTGCAGATATAACTGGTTACTCGTTAGAAGAGTTAATAGGAATGAATGGGCTTTTGCTAACTGCTGAAAGTTACAGAGAAGAAGTAATTAGTAACATTGCTAAAAGTTATGGTGAACCATATGAATCCATTGGACGCCGAAAGGATGGAACTGAGTATCCAGTACGTGTCCATGGAAAAACTATCCCATACAAAGGGAAGCAAGTCAGAGTTGTTGAATTCAGGGATATAACCGAGCAGAAACTGGCTGAAAAGGCCTTACTTGAGAAGACCGAAGAGCTTGAGCGTTATTTCACATCCAGTCTTGACCTTCTCTGCATCGCCAACATAAATGGACAGTTCGTTCGCTTGAACCCGGAATGGGAGAACGTCCTTGGATACCCTGTCAGCGAGCTGGAAGGTCGTCCCTTCATAGATTTTGTACATCCTGATGACAAAGAGACTACCATTGAAACCCTTACCAGACAGTCTACAGAAGCAAATACAGTACGGAGCATTGTAAATCGTTATCGTGCCAGAGATGGGACCTACCGCTGGATAGAGTGGCGTTCGACCCGGATAGGAGAACTTATCTATGGAGTCGCAAGGGACATTACCCAGCGCAAAGAAGCAGAAGAGAAACTGTTTGAGAACGAGGAAAAACTTAGACTATTCATTGAACATGCACCGGCAGCTTTGACAATGCTTGACCGTGATATGCGGCACATAGCCGTAAGCAAACGATGGCTAGAGGATTACTCTCTTGATATGGACATTATAGGAAAAAACCATTATGTTGTAATGCCAGAGGTCAAGGAAGAATGGAAAGAAGCACATCAAAGAGCCATGAAAGGAGAAGTGATAAGCAGTAATGAAGATTCTTATATTAGTGATGATGGTAGTGTACATTGGCTTCGCTGGGAAGTGCGACCCTGGAAAACGGCTAATGGTGCTATTGGCGGCATTATAATCTTTGCAGAAGATATCACAGAACGTAAGGAATACGAAGAAAAACTGCTTGAGAGCCAGTCACTTCTCAATGAGATGGGAAATATGGCAAAGATCGGTGGATGGGAGCTTGACCTGATATCCAACAAACCTACCTGGACGCCTGAAGTTTACGCCATCCATGAGCTGGATATAGATGAAGCAGTAAATATTGAGATTGGACTATCATACTACCTTCCTGCATCAAGGAAAATACTTGAAAAAGCAATTAATGAGCTTATCGAAAAAGGCAAGCCATACGAACTCGAACTTGAATTTATAACAGCTAAAGGAAACCATAAGTGGGTCAGATCAAGTGGTTATCCTAAGATCGTAAATGGAAAGGTCGTGAAAATAACCGGCACACTGCAGGACATTACAGAACGTAAGAGTGCAGAGGAAAAACTGCTGGAATATGCCGAAGAACTGGAAGACAAGAATTTCGAACTTGACCAGGCACTGATAAAAGCAGAAGAGGCCACAAGGGCAAAAAGCGAGTTCCTTGCCAATATGTCCCATGAGATACGCACACCAATGAATGGTGTGATAGGTATGACACATCTGCTTCTCACTACAAAACTAAATGACAAGCAGAAGCACTATGTTGATATTGTACAGAAAAGCGGAGAAAACCTGCTTGAACTTATTAATGATATTCTTGATATCTCCAAGATAGAAGCTGGAAAGCTGGACATTGACGAAGTGGACATAAACCTCCAGGAAATACTGGAAGAAGTAGCATCCCTTTTGTCTATAAGAGCAAATGAAAAGGGACTTGAATTTATATGTATAGCTGATCCTGAAGTACCGGTAAATATCAAAGCAGACCCTGCAAGACTGAGACAGATATTGATTAACCTTGGTGGTAATGCTATCAAATTCACAACAGAAGGAGAAGTTGTCATCAGGGTAAAACTTGAATCTGAAAGTGACTCTGAAGAAAAGCTACGTTTCTCTATAAAAGATACTGGTATAGGAATTCCTGCTGAGAAAAAGGACTTGCTTTTCCAGAAATTCACCCAGGTTGATGCTTCAACTACACGTTATTACGGAGGCACAGGACTTGGACTTGCAATTTCAAAGGAACTTGTGGAACTGATGGGCGGTGAAATTGGTTTTGAAAGTGAGGAAGGTAAAGGTTCAGAGTTCTGGTTCAAACTAAGTTTTGAAAAGCGTCCTGAAAGTGAAGTGACAGAAAAACAGTGCTCAGAGATGGAAGGCATTCACGTACTTGTCGTTGATGATAACGAAACTAACCGTGAAGTACTGGTGAATCTGCTTAATTCATGGAAGATGAAAGTAGAGGAAGTAAATGACGGACCTTCAGCAATTCAGAAGCTTTTCAAAGCACATGAAGAAGGTGAACCGTTCCAGGTAGCTGTTCTGGATATGCAAATACCGGGAATGGATGGGGGTCTGCTTGGACGCATAATTAAATCAGATAAGGATCTGAATGATATTTCGTTGATAATGCTTGGTTCTGCAGGAAATGTGCCTGGAAGCTGGAATGCGAATAAAAAGAACTTTGCTGCTTGCCTTTCAAAACCCATTAAAACCTCAGAACTATTCAGTAAATTATCATCTCTGTTTTCCGATGCCCAAAAAGCTGAAAGAAAAGAGGGTTCAGAAAAAGAAATTGAAACATCCGGTATAGATTACAGCAAAGCAAGAATCCTGCTTGTGGAGGATAATATGGTTAACCAGCATGTTGCCCAGAGTATGCTCCAGAAACTCGGCATTACTGCGGATGTTGCAAACAACGGACTGGAAGCCATCGAAGCTCTTGAAACAATACCTTATGATCTTGTATTTATGGACATACAGATGCCTGAAATGGATGGAATGGAAGCATGTAAGCACATCCGTAATAAGCAATCCTCGGTCATAAACCATGATATTCCTATTATTGCCATGACCGCACACGCAATGAAAGGAGACGAGGAAAAATGTATGGAAACAGGTATGAATGACTATATGTCAAAACCCATTAATCTGGATTTGCTCTCCAAAAAGATAGACAAATGGCTGGCTCATGACCCTGAAAAGGATTATGCGACAATTACCAAAGATAATAAAGACAAAGAACCAATGATATTTGACTCCAAATTATTTATGGAAAATATCATGGATGATATTGTACTGGCCAAGGAGGTCATTGAGATATTTAATAGAAATGCACCTCATCAGCTTGAGGAGTTGAAGGACGCTATTGAGAAAAAGCAAATAGAGACGATTGTAAATAGCGCACATTCACTAAAAGGTGCTTCTGCAAGTGTAGGTGGAATGGCATTGTGTGATATCTCTGCCAGAATCGAGGTGCAGGCAGGTTCCGGACAAATAGAGGAAATCATAGAAATGCTGCCCGACCTGGATAAGAATTATGAACTCCTGATGCAGGAATTAGAGAAATGGCAAAGCTGACATTTATTGCTATTACAAGCTTTGTTTTCAGTAATAATACTATATATTCCCCTATAGTACACTTACTTCTATAGAAAATATGCAACATAAGTATAAGTTATATCTGAAACTCTAATTAAACATGGAGATATGTAATAACGGAAAGGAGTTTGTGCACTGCAATAGTGAAAATTACACACGTATAAACTCTTATTCTGACAGGTGGTTACGTATCAGGAAATGCAATCGTCACACTGGTGAGGATGTCTTCATGTATTTCTCACTTGACGAAATGGCATTCATTCAGAAAGCTGTTTCATCTTTCCTGAACGAAAATAAAAAGACAAACAATGAGAACTAGGATTTAAAAATTAGTTCAAGAGATAAGCTTAGTGCTTATACTCTCGTTATTTTCTTTGAAACGTTTCTTTTAAGTTTAATCTATCTTATCAAATTTGGATGCAGGTGCTCCGCAGACAGGACATTTATCTTCAGGTTTGCCTTCATGAGTGTGTCCACAGACACTGCATACATAGTAATCTGTTTCTTTGTTGCTGCCAAGTTCTTTAAGCGCTTTTTCATAGAGAGCTGCATGGGTTTTTTCTACTTCGTTTGCAACTTTGAAACTCCAGAGAGCTTTATCATCGCCTTCTTTTTCTGCTTCTTCAATAAAAGCAGGATACATGCTCTCAAACTCATAAGTTTCACCATTGATAGCTTCTTTCAGGTTATCCTCGGTTGAACCAATGCCACCCATACGTTTAAGGTGATTTAATGCATGGATAGTTTCAGCAGCAGCTGCGGCTCTGAAAAGTTTAGCTACCTGAGTATATCCTTCTGCATCTGCCTTTTTTGCAAAAGCCAGATATGTTCTGTTTGCCATTGACTCGCCAGTAAATGCTGCTTTTAAGTTATCTTTGGAACTCATTATTATCTCCTTTAATGTTTTCTGCCTGATTACGTGTTCCTGCATATATCAGATTAACGCTGTGAAAATTGTAATTATTAAAAAAATAGAATGGAGTGAAATATTACTCCACAATGACCTCATTTTCCTCTGCCCATGCAGGCTGATCTATAGCAAAAAACTCAAGATCTGCATCCCCTGTATTTTCAATACTTTGCAATGCATTGACAGGTATAACAACAAGGTCACCTGCTTTTACATCAAATGGAACATTATCAATGTAAAGCACTCCTTCTCCTGAAAGCACATAATAACTTTCCGGGTTCTTCATACAATGTGCTTCAATGGAAGCTCCGGCTTTAATTATCACATGTGCAATGCTGTAATCAATCCCAAGGTCACGGTCAACTTTAGAAGGATGAAGCAGATTTCCAAGAGAAATAGTATCAAAGCGTGTGAAATATTCTATATCATCAAGACTGTTGGTATAAACATAGTCATCAACATAGAATCCTGATGTAACCAGATATTCCTGCTCACCTATTGTAGCTTTCTTTACAAATGTATATTTCATTGAAGGAGATGTTGCACCCGGTCTTGGCCAATGGTAAGTAACCCAACCCTCTCCCTCCTCACTTGTAGCAGTACCTATGAAATACTGACCGAGAGGCTCGCCGTTGTAATCTGTTAGACCTGAAGCATCCGCTCCTTCACTGCTTACATTTGGAGCATAGACCATTCGGATACCATCTATGGTCCAAATACTGAGATATGAATCATTATGGAACCATTTGCTGCCTGTCTGCCTGAACTCATCAAAGGCGTCTGTACCCTGTTCATCCATAAGGGCAATCGCATCATTGACAAGTGACTCTGTGCTGGCTATTGCTAACTGAAGACTGTCCTCCTCTGAAGTGGTAATATTCGTTCCATGTTCTCCTACTGATACAACACTCTCATTCTGGTCGCTTGTGCATGAATTATCAGATTGTACACAGCCAGCGACCATGAGTAAAAGGAGAGATAAAGAAATCGCAAACATTATTTTTCTTATAGAAATCATTTTTAACACCCGTTCTTTGAATTTGTGGATAGAATAGCCAAATGACTACCATGATTGGCAATCGTCTTATCACAAATCCGAGCATGGATTACTTATTAAAAATATAAATATATGTATGCTAAGAGCATTAATATTTTCAGTATTGCGTTGACACTAAAATTATCACATACATATTATAAATTAAATTTAACTGCTTATTATTAAATATACAAAGTGTTATATCAATTGCCTGCCATTTAAACCTAAAGTATGGGAGCTACAATATGAAATTCAATGAAAAAGCTATCAATTCAATAATGAAATGGGTAATTCTGACACTGGTTGTACTGATAATAATCCCTGTTACATTTCACATTGGCCAATTGCTCTGGGGAATAGCACTTCTGTTCTTTAGCTTCTGGATAACTATGCTTGTAGATTGCCTGCAGAAAAATGAAACTGACTTTCCTGCAAAAGGAAAAAATGAAAAACTTATCTGGTCAATAGTCCTGATCTTTCTTAACATAGTGGGAGCATTTCTTTATTTTGTGCTTGTATTCACAAAATATAATGAAGTTACTGACCTTTAGGCCAGCAAAAACAGGAATGAAATTACGCGAAGAAATAGGACTTGATCGTCCACATAACTCCAATTAGTACCATGAATATCCCGGTTAGTCCCACGTTAAAAAACATAGATGGCAGTGTATGAGGATTTCCAGTCGGATTTCCTGCTGCATCACATGCACTTTCTGTAAGGTCAATTCCGGCTATGTTGCATATTGACAGAACACTTGCCACAAGAAAGATAATAATAAGTCCGGCTGTTACCATATACATTGGCGTTTTTAAATTCATCTGCCCTCGTAATGGTATTTAAAAGATATAACTCTTTACAAGTGCATCAGGAAGTTAACGGCTTAATTCATTAATTAGTCGAGATTTATTCATTTCATTATAGATTTTTCATAACTAATAATCATTATATACTTGTGGCACCTATAATTATATAAGTGGAGGTCAACAATGGATAACGATGCAATCATCAGTGCCAAGAAAGTAGGAATGATGTTCTTTCTGTATGCTCTTATGCTGATGGCAGTGGTCCTAATAGCAGGCCTTGTCAACATCTGATAAATCATGACACCATAAGGCAAAAATGGATACATCAAGCAACTTAGCGCTTGATGCAACTATATTCTAACCTGCATTCTTACGTTCAGGCAGTGGAAACTACGTAAGGGATTTCCTCATAAGGCTGGATTACTACGAATCCCTGTCCCTTGAAAGCCATCTGTATGCTTTCTCCGCTTGATCTTCCTACCAATGTCTTCAGGGAAATATCTGTTTTAATATCAGGTGCTAAGTTTCCAGACCATGCAACCGTTGCATTGGGATCAGTGAATACCGGCCTGTCAGGAGTCACCATTAGTGTAAGCGGGTCATAATGAGTAGTAATAGCAACCATGCCAGTGCCTTCAAGTTTTACATTGAAAAGTCCGCCAGCCATCATGCCAGCTACTTTTTTCATCATTTTGATATCCCAGCTGATGCTTTCCTCAAAAGCCAGAAGGTCGTTTCCATTTACATAAATTGCCTCATCCTTGAGGTTGAGTATGGAAATCTTCTTACCTCCGTCTGCAAGGTAAACTTTCCCTGTACCCTCGGCCTTTGTAAGAGTAACTCCTTCACCGGTAACTGCTTTTTTCATCATTTTCCCAAGACCATGTTCCAGCACACCTTCTCTGGTGAATTTTACATCACCAAGGTATGCCACCATTGAACCTCTCTTGGTCCAAACACGACCATTCAGGTTTACTTCAAGCATCCTGTCACGTTCAAGTTCAAACTTGCCCTGCCCAAGATCTTTCTGACCTGTATTTTGTACAAACTCATCTAAAGAATATCTTGAAATATCAATCCCTCCACCATTAAAAATATTGTTTATTTGTAATATACTTTTTCAAAAGGAAATACATAGATTTGAATGCTGACAGAAAGTTAACAGTGATAATTAACTTTGTACAGTCATTAATCTGATATACTCTCCGGGATAACAACTAATGTTCTTTTTTGGTTTCTGTCGAGATTTAAATAATAAGGTTCACAGCTCTGTGGAAATCCTTTTTTTCCGAGGAAATAATCGAATTGAGATTTCCGAGAAATGCATCTACATCTATCGTTTAACAACAGATATTTCAGCCAATTATATTGATTTTAATGAGAGTTCTATAAAGCTAAGTATTATATTGTTTTTAGTTCCATTAATATACGGGGTTTAGAAATGGAAAAAGCAGAAAAATACTTCTTTGCATTAATAGGGCTAATCATTATTGTCCTTCTTGTAGTAGTAATTAGCATGATGAATAATCAGCAATCAGATTATGCATATATGCCAGGTTACAATCAGCCAGGAGGTATGATGGGACAGGGATATTATGGTGAAGGCGGAATGATGGGTTCTGGTTACTATTCTGAGGATGGTATGATGGACTCGGGCTATGTATATCCTTATGGAGTGGATATAAAAACTAATTTCTCATCGAATGGCGAAGTGATTTATTATACAGGATACAATGAGAGCGGGAAGAAGATTGATTTTTCCTACGGTCCTAACTGGCTGTACGTTCATGGTGGAAGTTGCGTTAATTGCCATGGAGTGGATGGCAAAGGTGGTGTCCCGATAATGATGGCCTATACGATTCCAGCTGATATTACCTATGAAGCTTTAACATCTGGGGATGAGCATGCTGATGAACATGAAGAACATCCACCTTACACAGACGAAACCATCAAGATTGCAATAAGAGAAGGAAAAGAACCATCAGGTGAAGATTTAGATTATGTAATGCCAAGGTGGGATATGTCAGATGCAGACATAGATGATCTGGTAGAATATTTGAAAATGCTTTGATAGCCTTTTTTGTTGAGTGAGAAATATCTCACTCAGGCTTTTACAGGCCAATCAAGCTATTCATTTCAGCGGTTGAATTAACAACATTACGCCATTTTCAACGTTTTTGCATTAATAGAAACAATTATTGTACTCAGGCTCATTAGAATTGCCCCAGCAGCTGGTGATAGCAAAATACCGTAGCTGAAAAGAACACCTGCCGCTAAAGGAATGGCAAAAGTATTGTAACCTGTAGCCCAGATAAGGTTCTGGAACATTTTTGCATATGTTTTCTTCGAAAGGACTGTGATATCAACTACATTTCTGGGATCGTTCTTTACAAGTACTATGTCGGCACTCTCAACTGCAACATCCGTCCCTGCACCGATAGCAATTCCAACATTTGCCTGAACAAGAGCAGGTGCATCGTTTACTCCATCACCAACCATTGCCACGATGTATTCTTTCTGCACTTCCTTGATGATTTCCGCTTTTTCATGAGGTAATACTTCGGCAAAATAGTCATCCAATTCAAGTTCTTCAGCCACCCACTTGGCAACGAACCTGTTATCACCTGTAAGCATCATGCATTTGATGCCCATTGATTTGAGTTTTTCAATAGCTTCCTTTGACTCCTTTCTGATAATGTCTGCAAGACCCATAGCCGCCAAGGGTCTATCTTCTTCGAGCAGGAAAACAACTGTCTTACCTTGCTGTTCTGCTTTCTCTATCAGATCATTTGTCACTTCAATTCCTTTTTCTTTAAGATATCCTGGACTAACAACTTTCAATTTCTTACCATTGACCAAACCCTCGACACCTTTACCAGGGATAGAATTGAATTCTTCCAGGCTTTCCAGTTTAAGGTCACGTTCCTTTGCACTATTGACAATACCAAGGGCTATTGGATGCTCAGAGTTTGATTCCAGACTGGCGGCAAATCTAAGAATATCGTTTTCATCCATATTTGTAAGAGGTATGATATCTGTGACCCCGAATTTACCCTGGGTAAGAGTTCCTGTCTTATCAAAAACAATAGCCTGAATGTCTCTGGCTCTTTCAAAAGCCTGTCTGTCTCTGATCAGCAGACCAGAATTTGCAGCTAATGATGTTGATACCGCTACTACAAGAGGAATGGCCAGGCCAAGTGCATGTGGGCAGGTAATTACCATGACAGTAACAGCTCTCTCAAGAGCAAAATTAAAATCCTGTACATAAAGCATCCAGGCAACAAGTGTTATTGTACCGACAGTTAAGGCAACTATTGTCAGGATCAATGCGGCCCTATTTGCCAAGTCCTGTGTTTTTGACCTGCTTTCCTGTGCATTTTGGACGAGTTCGATGACCTGATTCAAATAGGTATCTTTGCCAGTTTTATTAACCTCTACCTGAACAGAACCTTCTCCATTGATAGAACCACCAATTATTTCATCAGCTGTTTTTTTGCCGATAGGTCTTGATTCTCCTGTAAGCATCGATTCGTTTACACTGGTTTCCCCTTTTACCACAATACCATCTATAGGAATTTTTTCCCCTGGTTTGACGAGTACGGTATCCCCAACCTTTAGTTCATCTACACGCACATCCACAGTTCCCCCGTTTTTTAATAAGTGAGCTTCTGATGGCATTATTTTGACTAGTTCCTCCAAAGCTCTTGAGGCACCAAGGACAGAGCGCATTTCAAGCCAGTGACCCAGCAGCATGATATCGATAAGAGTTACAAGTTCCCAGAAGAACACTTTGCCTGGAAGCCCGAAGATCACAGCAGCACTGTAAAAATATGCTACACTTATTGCAACAGCGATCAAGGTCATCATGCCTGGCGTTTTTACTTTCAACTCATCGACAATGCCTTTTAGGAAAGGATAACCACCATAAAAGTAAACGATAGAAGACAACAAAAAGAAAATAATGATTGAACCGCTAAATTGAAACTTAAAGCTTAGGAATCCCTGAATTGCAGGAGACAGAATAAGGACAGGAATGGTAAGTATCAATGAAACGACGAACCTTTTTTTGAAATCTTCCATCATCATTTCATGATGTCCCCTATGGTTAGCATGCTTCATAGGAGCCTTTTGCTCATTTGGAGTTGTTTTTCCTGTATGATCCTCATGCATATGCATATGCTCATGCTCCATGCTATCATGATTGTGACCAGATGCGTCCATCCCTTGATCTCCCCCTTTTCAAAATCCTATTTCTGCTTGATTAAGCAATCCCATTTGCAAGTACAATTATCAATGTACACCAGTGAATATATTCGAAGTTATGGAGATATCTTACATAACCCGTCCATAACAATATTTTTGCCAGCATCTTTCAAACACGGCATAGCAAAAACAATTCACTCCACTATTTAATGTGAGAGAAGATTTGATTTATAACTATTGGTAAATAGCGAAGTTGTTAATGAATATAAAAAAGGAGCTAATCCAGAATACAAAAGTGAAAAATCTTTTTATACATTGCCGTTTTAAGTTTATTGGGTAGTAGCAGGGAGTTTTCATGAAAAAGTCTGACATTAAATTTTTGAATGAAGCTTTAATGTTCTTATTTCTCTCAATACTTGCGGGAATTGGCCTTTTGATGAGATTCTCTTTTGGCGAACATGGCACTGAATCCCATTCTGCTGGTGAAGAACTCGTACTTGGGTTCGGTGATAGCGTATGGGGTACAATTCATTTATATGTAGGTCTGACGCTGGTAATACTTATTGTAATTCATATTTACCTTCACTTTAGTGCTATTCAGTCTATGTATAGCAAATTTATTACTAATCCTCAAAAAAGAAAGATAGTTGGTGTCACTTATATACTGATTTGTTTGGTAGCGTTCTTTTTATTTATAGTTGCTAAATCAGTTGGTCACTAGTCTAACATGATCCAACATCTGACAAGGGATATTTGTTGTAGTTATTGTTTTGCCACACTACAAACATAGAATGAAATAGATTCCTGTTATGGTTCCAGCTACAAAACCTTCAATTCCTATTTGATATGTAGTACCTTCTGCGTAATCATCAAATAGGTAGAAGAGAGTATCAGGACCATCGCAAACAAAACTTTAGTAAAAATATTACTGGCATATTTTTACCTTCAATTATTAAGTACTAACAGTAGTACTATTTTCAGCAGACAAGTGCTTTTTTATGGTAAAACATACTATTATTGTATGTAGGTACACTAACAATAATTAGTAAATTATTTGTTAAGTATAACGTAACTTACAGGATACTTTTATTTACTCTCCTAACTAATAGATTAATAACCAATACAAGGAGTGTGGAAATTATGGTAAAGGTTACTTTAGTCCATTCTGAATGGTGTCATTTTTGTCCTACTGCAAAGAAAATATGGCGCGAACTGAAAGAACAGTGCGATTTTGAGTACGAGGAAGTAGAACTGGACACTCCTGAGGGAAAAGAACTTGCAAAGAAGTTCAAGATTCGCTCAATTCCTACAACTATCATTGACGATAAGGTTGCATTTGTAGGAGTTCCTGACAAAGCCCAGGCAAGCAATGTCTGCGACGCAAAATGATAAACATGTATGACCTGATAATTATTGGCGGTGGACCTGCAGGAATGACAGCAGGCATCTATGCTGTGCGTTACGGATTAGATACTCTTGTGCTTGAAAAGAACGTGGTTCCCGGCCAGATAGCAACTGCTGACAGGGTAGAGAATTACCCCGGTTTTCCTTCCATATCAGGAATGGAACTCATGAACAAGTTCAAAGAGCATGCAGAACACACCGGCGTCAAAACCCAGACTGCTGATGTTGAAAACATCAAAGATGAAGGTAACAAAAAAGTTGTTGTTACTGACAACGGCGATTTTGAAGCTCTTGCAGTGATCGTAGCTACAGGAGCAAATCCAAGAAGACTTGGTGTTCCCGGCGAGGATGAATTCCTGACAAAAGGTGTATCCTATTGTGCCACATGTGACGGTCCTTTCTACTCAGGACTTAATGTCATCGTGGTAGGCGGAGGAGAATCTGCAGTTACCGATGCACTCATACTTTCCGATATTGCCGAAAAGGTCTACGTAGTACACAGACGTGATGAACTGAGAGCCTGTTCATTACTTCAGAAAAGAGCTTTTGATAAAGAGAATATCACATTTATCTGGGACACAGTTGTCCAGGAAATAAAAGGTAGCGACCTTGTTGAAAAAGTAATCCTAAAGAACACAAAAACCAATGAACTGACTGAGATGGACATTGATGGCATTTTCATCTATGTTGGTATCAACCCCAATACTTCAATGGTGGATGTTGAAAAGCAGGGTGCAGGTTTCATTGTGACCGATGACAAAATGAAGTGCTCTGTTCCCGGCATATTTGCAGCCGGTGACTGTCGCAGGACTTCCATGTGGCAGGTGGTCACAGCGGTTTCAGACGGGGCCGTAGCAGCCATATCAGCTCATGAATACATTACATCTGCTAAATATGAAAATTAATCCTTTCCACAAAATAGAAGGTGAGTTAAAATGACATGCGATGAAGAATTAAATGGTTCGATTTGCCTGAACATATGCCCGGATTCCACGGCCGATGATCTGGAGCCCATAGCAACTGCTGTACACGCCCTGATAGGTATCCCAACAACTATTCGCAGTCTCAATTGCAAGGGCATCCGTATGGAAAGAGGTATGATCATTGATAGGGACTACACTGGTCCGGTCCTTGAAGAGGTCATGAGGACGAACCAGAGTATCAGGACGGTACCAAAGGAAGGTGTTTACAGGGGCAAGTCAGTCATGGTCGCTCCTATAAGAACGCTCAGCGGAGAAGCTATTGGAGCGATAGGTGTTGTAGATCTTGTTGCAGCCCTTGATATCCTTGTAATGTTCAGAGAATATCCAGGTATAATTGATGAAGTGGAAGAATCAAGAAAAAGAATTCAGTGAGTAATACATAACCGTGTAGCACTCAAATCATTTTTACCTTTTTTAAAAAACAGATTACTCTTTTTATCCGAATATAGAGCAGCATGTGTACTACCCAAAAATAGACAGGAATGGTTTTACAATTGCCTGCAACGATTCAAAACTTTTTGAGTGTCTGGTTTTTTAGTGCCCTGCTTATTACAAAAGCTACGATAGAGATCGCTATTGCGAGTAACACAACCATCAGTACGTTCCCGTTTTCTGCTGCCTTCATCAGACTGTAGAAAAGGAACACACTCAAAATCATACCAATAACCAGCAACACAGCAGCTGGCATACTATATAACTTACCAAGTGGCCCTTCCATAGTTTGAACAACCTTTTATCCATATTATAGTTTTCTATCCATTTCAAGTTTAATATATCCGGAACATATACTTTTCAATAAATTGGCATTCTTAAACAAGGTTTTTATATCAATAATACAATTAAAATATAAATGAGTGAGCAGTCACTCACTAGCTTGTCTGTATTGTCATTATTTCAACATCATGATCATTACCGGATTTGCAGAAGATTAAAAAAGCAGAAAGGAATGTAATAGGGAAGAAAAAGCGATGAGGAAAAGTACCTATTTTAAACTTGCTATGAATATCCTGATTCATAGTAAGATCAGAAGCTGGCTCACCATTATAGGCATTGTCATAGGTGTGGGATCGGTTGTTACCATTATGGCATTAAGTGACAGCATGGAAGCAGATATGGAAGAAAGATTAGCTGATCTGGATCTTACCCTCATCACAGTAACTCCTGGTTACACACAGGCAATGTCAGGCTTTAGGGGAGGAGGGGGCTTTGGTAGCGAGACCTCATCCTCTGATGCAGAATTGACAGATAAGGACATAATGGCAATAAAACTGGTAGATAACATCGATTACATCTATGGTCAGATATCAGGTCGTAATCTGGATGTCTACTTTATGGGTGAGACTGCAGGTCTTTCGGTGACCGGAGTTGATCCTCAGGTATGGCAGTATACAGTGACTTATGAACTGGAATCCGGCAGATTTCTTGAAGCTACTGACAATAATGTTGTGGTCATTGGTTACAGGATAGCTCATGAGATGTACGATCAGGAAATCGGTCTTAACCGTATACTTGCCATTGAAGGAAAATCCTATAGAGTTGTAGGCATACTCGCAGAAGGTGAAAGTGACAGTGCTATCATCATGCCGATCGATTCGGCAGTAAATATCATTGATGACGCTGAGCCAGATGTATTTGACAGTATAGTCGTAAAAGCAGATGATGTGGACAACGTAGAAACGGTTGTTGATGACATCGAAGAGAAACTCATGATATCCAGGCATGTAATGAATGATGATGACCGCGATTTCAGTGTTTCAGATTCATTATCAATGGCAGAATCTTTCAGTGAGATGATGGCTTCCTTTACAATATTTTTGGGTGCAATAGCAGGTGTCTCACTTGTTGTAGGTTCTGTAGGCATTGCAAATACAATGTTCACCTCTGTATTGGAAAAGACCAAGGAGATTGGTACTATGAAAGCCATTGGAGCAAAGAATAGTGATATTCTCATGATATTCCTTTTCAACTCAGCACTTGTGGGTTTTGTTGGCGGGGTACTTGGTATCGTGCTAAGTCTGATGTTGACATCCCTGTTCCCCTACCTTGGACTTCCCATGACACGTTCATCCTCAGGACTGGCAGTTGCTCCTGATTTGATGCTGCTGGGTATCGGTATCGCAATGTTTATAGGAGTAATTTCAGGTCTGATACCTGCGTACAATGCATCAAAAATGAAGCCAGTGGATGCATTGAGATATGAATGAATTTGGTTCAATTCTTCATAAAATGTGATACAAAAAGATTTTATAGAACAAATCAGTTGTATAGATCGAAATGACTAATCAGTCAATAAATGGGATAATTCATGAAAAAACAAGTTGAAGACAAGAAAGCAGCCCTTCTGCAAGCGTCTCTGAAGCTTTTTACAGAAAATGGATTCCATGGCACATCCACTGCCCATATATCAAAAGAGGCAGGCGTCGCCACAGGAACCTTATTCAACTACTTCCCTACTAAAGAAGATCTTATCAACGCTCTCTATTTTGATATAAAGGGGAAATTGAGCCGAAGTCTGGCGAAAGATATCCAGAACCAGAGTACACTTCACGATAAATTCTGGAAAATATGGTATGATCTTATTGAATGGGGACTCAACAATCAGGAGGATTTCCATTTCGTCGATCAGTTCTGTTCTTCACCTTACATTTCGGACTATACGCGTGAAGTGGTCATGGGTGAATATAGTTTCTATCACGACCTTGTAAAAGATGGAATTGCAACTGGTGAGTTCGGAGACTATTCGGAAGGAATGGTCGCTTCAATATTCTATCAGTCCAGCCGGACAATAGTAGACCTTATTCTTTATTCAGAACCACAGGATAAAAACAAAGCTATAGAGGATGGATTTGCAATCATATGGAAAGGACTGACGGAAAAATAATATTTTTTTCGCCACGCCGGTGAGTGAGTAGTCAATCAAAACTTATATGTACTATTGATCCGTTATTGTGACTGACTATTCAGTCATAGTAGCTAATAATTTATCAATCAGAGGTATAAAAGATGAAATCAGAAAATAACAACACAAATGCTGTAGACCCTAGTGGTCTTACTTTCACACTGAGTGAAAATGTAACTGCAGAAGAAGTCAGATTTAAGAACAAATACGGAATTACAGTTGCAGCACACCTGTACATATCAAAAGACATTGATACATCCAAAAAATACCCTGCAATTATTATTGGAACACCTTACGGTGGAGTAAAGGAGCAGGGCGCAGGTATATATGCACAGAACCTGGCACAGAGAGGTTTTGTTGCCATGGCATTCGACGAATCATATAACGGAGAAAGCGGTGGAGAACCAAGACATATCTCATCTCCTGATCTGTTTGTTGAAGACTTTAGTGCAGCAGTTGACTTTATTGGAACAAGGGACTTTGTGGACAGGGAGAAAATCGGAGCAATCGGTATTTGCGGAAGTGGAGCATTTTCAGTTACTGCAGCTCAGGTTGACCCACGTATCAAAGCAGTTGCTACTGCAAGCATGTATGATATGAGCAGAATGCTACGTAAAGGATGGATGGACTCCATGACTGACGAGCAGCGTGCTGAAACTCTGGTTCAACTGGGCGAGCAGCGCTGGACAGATTTTGAAAACGGCACACCATTATTGCCTGAAGGATTCCCTCGTGAACCTGCTGATTCAGTTCCGGAAGAACTTGACCCAATTACAAGTGAATTCTTTGAATATTATGCTATGAAAAGAGGATTCCATATTAATGCAGCAGCAGCATTCACTGTGACAAGTACCATGTCATTCATGAACTTCCCTTTGCTGAACTACATTGACACAATCTCACCAAGGCCAATTCTGTTCATCATCGGCGAGAATGCTCACTCCAGATATTTCAGTGAAGATGCCTATGAAATGGCTGCTGAACCAAAAGAACTCTACATTGTTCCCGGTGCAAGGCATATCGATCTGTACGACAGGACAGACATGATCCCATTTGACAAACTGGAATCATTCTTCAAAGAAAACCTGGCTTAAATAACCCTATCTATCCGGCGTTTACGGTCGTGGCAGGTTGCTGTTCTAATGAGGTGACGACAGTAATTGCCGGAAAACGGGTACTTAAAAACGATATCTATTTCGAAGAAAAACCAGAGACCTGTTAAAAAGATACAGGTCTCTTTTTCTTCAGGAAAGCCCGCAATCAGAATAATTATATTTTCCTGGCAAGTGAGCGAAAAATTATGGAATACAGAAGTTTGCCAAGTAGCAATGACAAAATAAGCACAATTGGCATTGGGGCAGGGAACCTGCATGAATCTACACCGCAGGAAATCGTAAACATCATCGATTATGGTATGGAAAATGGCATAAATCTTATTGATGCGGTAATGCCTGATTCCAGAGCAGCTGAACCTATAGCACAGGCACTTAAAGGACGGCGGGACGAGATGAACATGCAGATGCATCTGGGTGCCGTCTATCATAAAGGAACATATTCCAGGACAAGAGACCTTTCAAAAGTAAAGAGAGGTTTTGAGCAAGAACTCAAAAAATACGGTACGGACTATGCTGATATTGGTATACTTCATTGTGTTGACGAAGTTGGTGATTTTGAAAAGATCATGTCGGATGGTATTTTTGACTATGCACGAAAGCTAAAGCGGGAAGGAACAATTCGCTATCTCGGTTTTTCTTCACATTCCCCGGATATATGCAGACTCTTTCTCGATACGGGAGAGATTGATATTTTTATGTTTAGTCTTAATGCAGCCTATGATTTTGAACCGGCAGAAGGCAAGCTGGTTTTGTCCCACAAACGCATGGAACTCTATCGGGAATGCGAAAAAGATGGAGTCGGCATTACAGTAATGAAGCCTTATGATGGTGGAAAACTGCTGAATGCAAAAACATCTCCCTTAAACGCTGAAATGAGCATCAATCAATGCATACAATATGCGCTGGACCGACCTGCTGTTCTTTCATGTCTGGCAGGAGTACGTTCCAGAACCGATCTGGAGGAAGCACTCAATTATTTCTCCGCTTCCGGAGAGCAGCGCAACTATTCGTTCATCGGTAATCTTCCGCATAAAAACATGCAGGACACCTGTATTTACTGCAATCACTGTCAACCGTGTCCATCTGGCATCGATATAGGTTCTGTGAACAAATACCTGGATCTGGCAAAAGCAGGTGATGAACTCGCAAAAGACCATTACATGAAATTAAGCAAAAATGCAAATGACTGCACAGAATGTGGTGTTTGCGAAGAGAACTGTCCTTTCCATGTGAATGTCCGCAGCAGGATGAAAGAAGCCAGGAATTATTTTGAAAATAAAAGTAAGTAAAGAGGAAAAATTCAGTGACTACAAAAGAATGTACAAATTTCGATGAAGGTGCAAAGAAAATTAGTATAGGCACTTTTTCGCATTCCAGCAACGTGTATGAGATTGCCAGTATGATAGATCAAAAGGTTTTCCAGCCATCTCATTGTGATTGCAGCTGTTGATTCAGACCTGTGCTAAAAAACGTTAGACTCCGTAACCAAAAACAATACCATCGGATTAAATTAATGACAAATAAATTAAACTTAAACGAGAGATGGACAGGCTTCATAGCAGGAACTTTTTCTTTAGTTGTTGTATATGCTGCCTCATCTGCTCCTATTCCTCTTTTAAACACGTATCTTCAGACCCTTGATCTTACAAGTGGCGATCTTTCCATGACAGCAGTTGCATACTTTGTTGGGTGTGTAATAGCACTGCTGACGTTTGCCAGGGTGTCAAATCATTTAGGAAGGCGTCCAGTATCACTTGCTACATTGGCACTGTCTGCAATTGCATGTATCATATTTATTTACGTTCAGAATGCACAAATGCTTTTGATTGGAAGATTTGTACAGGGAATTGCTTCAGGTCTGGCATCCAGTACTATTACAGCATATACTGTGGATAACGCACCAACTTCTCCAAAATGGCTAAGTGCGGCAGTTATCAGTGGAGCGCCTGTGGTTGGACTTTCAGCAGGTGCGTTTGGTGCCGGTGTTATTAAAGAGTACAGTTTAGGCTCCATGTCATTCACATATGAGATATTTATTGTTCTGCTTGCCCTTTGTGCAATGCTAATCGCAGTAGGCCCGGAGACAGTAACACGTACCAGGGGAGTTATTATTTCCATGGTTCCACGAATATCTATACCCCGGAATATTTACTATCTTCTTCCGGCTGCAATTAGTATATTTGTTGGAACCTGGGCTATCGGTGGATTTTATCAGGCTTTCAGTTCTACCATGGCAGCAGACCTGCTTAACACAAATAGTATTATAGTAGCTGCAGCGGTGTTTGCCTGTTTGATGACGCCCTATGCCATAGGTGGTTGGCTGAGTGGTCGTTTTGAACCTGACGAAGCTCAACGTATTGGAATAGTAGCTTTTTTCCTGTGTATTATGGCTATCATTTATTCACTGGATGTCAGCATCATGATTCCTTTCTTAATATCAACCGTGCTTGCAGGAATATCACAGGGTTTAGCATTTACTGGAAGTATGCGCAGCTTGCTGGATAAGACCAGCCAGAAAGACAGGGCAGGTCTGCTTTCAAGCATTTATCTGATATCTTATAGTGGTGCAGCTATCCCAAATCTAATCGTAGCACGCTTAGCCAGTGGTTTCACGTTATTTGGAATTGCAGTTGGATATGGCCTGTTAGTAGCATTAGTTTGCATAATTGCACTCATCGCTTTAAGCAGAAACAAGAGACAGCAAGGTTTAACAGTAAATTAGGAAAGGGGAACTAAAATGTTATACAGAAAAATGCCAAAAAGCGGAGATGAACTTTCGATACTTGGATTTGGATGCATGCGCCTTCCCTCAAAAGAAGACAGTAGTATAGATGAAGAAAGAGCCACCAGACAGGTACGCGATGCAATTGACCAGGGAGTTAACTATGTTGATACAGCCTGGCCATATCACATGGGGGAGAGTGAACCATTCCTGGGTCGCGCCCTGATGGGCGGCTATCGCGAGAAGGTAAACATCGCAACAAAACTTCCTTCATGGCTTGTCGAAACCCGGGAGGATATGGACAAGTTCCTGAATGCACAGCTGGAGAAACTCCAGACCGATCGGATCGAGTATTATCTCGCCCATTCTCTGGTTGGAGATGAATGGGACAGGCTTGAAAAACTGGGAATTCATGAATTCTTTGATGAGGCAAAGGCAGATGGCCGGATAAAATATGCAGGTTTCTCATTCCATGGTAAAGGGAGCGATTTTAATCACATCGTTGATAGCTATGAATGGGATTTCTGCCAGATCCAGTACAACTATCTTGATGAAGAGAAACAGGCAGGAACTGCTGGTCTTGAATATGCGGCATCCAAAGGCCTTGCGGTTATGATTATGGAACCCCTTAGGGGAGGAAAACTGACACATCCGGTACCTCCCGAGGTGAAAGATATCTGGGATCGTGCCCCAACCAGAAAAACTCCAGCTGAATGGGGTCTTCGGTGGGTCTGGAATCATCCCGAGGTTACTGTAGTCCTCTCCGGGATGAATGAGGAAGCACATATTGAGGAGAATCTCCGGGTTGCAGACGAAGCGTATCCGAACTCTCTGACCGAGCAGGAATTGCAGTTAGTTGCACAAGCGGAGAAAAAGTACCGTGAACTGATGAAGGTCAGCTGCACCGGTTGCCTGTATTGTATGCCCTGCACGGCAGGGGTGAACATCCCTAACTGCTTTGAAGTGTACAATGACAAGTATTTGTCCGGAAAACCAGAAGAAGCAGATCTTCACTATGTGGTACAACTGAGTGGCATCATATACGGCGGAGAAACGGGATTTGCATCACAGTGCATTCAATGTGGAAAATGCCTTAAAAAATGTCCCCAGCACATTGACATTCCAGCAGTCCTTGCAACTGTTGTAGAAGAAATGGAAAGAGACGATCTTGAACAGAGAGTTGCAAAGGCAAAGGAAATGTTCAAGCAGGTCTAATTGAAGAAATTCTCTGTCGTGCAAAAAGACAACAAGAAAGATTTCATCATGGACATACAGGAAGCTTACCCGAATGGAATAAGTGTATTCATATCTGCCATATCTATGTAGTAGATACTAATAATTTAATGAATTAATTTGGCAGGAAGGTCTGCTCACAATTGAATAGAAAGGGTTACATTGACCATTAATATATTATATGTTAAGTATTGATACTTTTCTAAGATGTGCCTAAGCACTAGTTGATTCAATTACATGATGATAATAAATGACACAACTCGATGTAAATTCGGAAATTGCAAAAGTTGTCAATGATAGTCCTGTAACAATTTTCATATGGAAGCCAGAAGAAGAGTGGCCAGTAGAATTTGTTTCAGAGAATGTCAAACAGTTTGGATATTCATCTGAAGAGTTTTTTTCAGGCAGACTAAAGTATGAAGATATTATCCATCCGGATGATATTGAGCGTGTACACAAAGAGGTTACTGAATACTCAGAAAAACATGTTGATAATTTTGTACAGGAATATAGAATATTAACGGCATCTGGCGAAGCACGTTGTGTTGACGACAGGACAATCATCCAAAGGGATGACAATGGTAATATTCAGTATTATGAAGGTGTTCTACTTGATATAAGCCAGCGAAAACTCTCTGAATCAATAATTGATTGCCGCAATCAGGTTCTTGAAGCTCTGGCTTTAGATGAAACTCTGAATGAGATTCTTACGCGTTTGGTGAGATCTACTAAAAGACTGATACCGGAAGCAATCAGTATTGTCATGTTACTGGACGAGGAAAAGAAACATCTTGTTCATGCTATTTCTACTCATCTTCCGGATTTCTATAAAAAAGCTATTGAAGGACTGCCCATAGGCGAAGGTATTGGATCCTGTTCAACTGCTGTTCACACCGGGAAAAGGGTTGTTGTAGAAGACATAATGGAGCATCCATACTGGGATGATCTTAGGGAAGTTGCAGTTCAGGCAGGCCTTAGAGCTAGTTGTTGCGAACCTATAATTAGTTCGAATAATGAGGTCTTTGGAACTTTTGGAATATACTTCCGTGAACCCCACGTGCCTACAAAAGAAGAGATTGATATCCTAAAAGCAAACGCCAATCTTGCAGCTATTGCAATAAACAAAAAGAGAGTATTGGATAATGCTGTCGAATCTGAACAAAAGCTTAAGGTCATTCTCAACAATGTGAACGATCTGATCTATATCAGTGAACTTGACGGGAAAACACTTGCTGTTAATCAAGCTGTAGTAGATACATTGGGTTACAGCAGGAATGAGATGTTAAATTCATACCCTATCGACACAATTCCATCAAAAGATGTGCGTCGAGTGTCAAAACTTATGACGAAAATCGAAAAGGATGGAAGGGCAATATATGAGACTGAGGCGATACGTAAGGATGGCAGGAAAATACCGCTGGAAGTCAGTGCCCGATTCATAATATATGATGGTAAAAAAACCATTCTGTCAGTTGCCAGAGACATTACTGAGCGCAAAAGAGCCGAAAGAAAGCGCCGGCTAGAAGAAGAAAGGCTTGAAGCGCTTGTTAAACTAAATAGTATGACAGGTGCATCATTGAATGAGATCACCGATTTTGCAAGAGAAGAAGCTGTAAGGCTTACCGAAAGTACGCTTGGATACCTTGCGTTCATGAATGCAGATGAGACAGCCCTTATTATGCATTCCTGGTCGAAAAGTGCTATGAAGGAATGTGGTATCAAAGACAAAAGTTTTGTGTATCCCATAAAGACCACTGGGTTATGGGGTGAAGCAATAAGGCAGCGCAAACCTATAATCACAAACGATTATTCTCATCCAAGTCCTATGAAAAAGGGATACCCTGAGGACCACATAGAACTTACCAGGCATATGAACATCCCGATATTCGATGGTGACCACATAGTTGCCGTTGCAGGTGTTGGCAATAAAACGGAAGATTATGATGAATCAGATTTACGCCAGCTGACCTTATTAATGCAGGGTATGTGGAGTCTTATTCAAAGAAAACAAATAGAAGACGCCTTAAAACAATATTCTGATGAGCTAAAGATGGCAAATGAGGAACTAAGGTCCATCAACAAGATGAAGACCGAGTTCATTGCAGAACGGCTGGAGTCTATATATGGTCCTGAGCGCGCAGAGTGCGGTATCTTTGATGATGAAATGGTCATGGTTATTGATGATCAGCAGGCAAAAGCTATCGATTCCGTATTACTTAACTCTGAAAGACTGAAACGTATGGTAAATTCACTTCTGTATATGAGTCAGGAACAGGCTGGAAAGATTGTATATACTTTTTCCCAGACACATGTAGATAAACTAATATCTGAAGCCTTGATGAATCTTATACTACTAATAGATGAGAAAGGAATTAATTTAGAAGTTAATGTGCCTGAGGGATTACCGACAATAAGCTCTGATAAGGATAAACTGACTCAAACATTGATAATTCTCATAGATAATGCGATCAAATTCACTCCTGAATGCGGAAGAATAAACATAGATCTGAATGAAGAAAGTGCCCATCTGCACTTGAGGATATCTGATACGGGACCGGGTATACAAAAAGATCTTATTCCGCATATCTTCCAGAAATTCTACCAGATGGAGGACTCAATGAGTCGAATGTTCCAGGGACTTGAATCCGGTCTGTACATCTGTAAGGATATAATCCTTGAACATAAAGGCGAGATATGGATTGAAAGTGAAAAGGGTAAAGGAACAACATTCCACATAAGGCTTCCAATAGAGGTTGTGAAAGACAATTCCGCACAAAATATCAAACGTGAGATGATGACATGAAATTGGCTTTGTTAGGTACTCTTTTTCTCTCAGACAAAAGAAAAGATCTTCTCCTTCTGCTGATAGAAAAACCTATGAACATCGATGAGATCAAAAGTACACTTAATGTCACGTCCAGTGCCATGATGACGCAAATAAAGATCCTCATTGATCAGGGCATAATACTTTATGAGAATGATCAGTACCAGCTTTCCAGTTTCGGTGAAGTTATTGTAAAGAAAATGGTGCCTCTGTTAAATACGTTAATGGTCTTTGAAGACAATAAACAATACTGGGAAAATCATAAGGTAAAAGGAATTCCGGCACATCTTCTAGAGAGTATAGAAGAGCTAGGTTCCTGTGAACTTGTTGAGCCGGAACTCAATCGTATGTATGAATTGCCGAAAAAGTTCACCGACAATCTTGTACAGTCAGAATATATCATGGAAATCTCCTCTTCATTCAGCCCTGCTTATCCCTATAAATACATTGAACTTGCCAGAAAAGGTGTCCGAATCTCAGTAATAATAACTGAGTCTGTATTTGAAAGATTTGAAACAGAGTATTTAGAACAATTGAAGGATTATCTCAGGATGGAAAATACGGAACTTTTTGTGTGTAAAGAGGATATTGATTTTGCGTCAAGTGTAGTAACAGACAGATTCCTTTCATTAACACTGTTCTATAAGAACGGTATGTTCCACAATCATGCTATGATGAGTTTTGAAATGGATGCATTGAAATGGGGAGAAAATATGTATCAGTTTTACAGAAAAATAGCACAAGAAGTGACTGATCTCTGAAGTCCGTATTTTATGTAGAGGATATTTCCCCTGATTAGTATTTTACTTGTTTTATCCTGAAGTCCTTGAATGAATATATTCTATTTTTGCGTTCATCAGATCAAAGCCATTAATTTGAGTAAAGCCATTGATTTGAGTAAAGCCATTAATCTAATTGTTATTCGTTTCAGCCGTTAACGGCGTTAATCACGAGGGTTTCATTCATAGGATTATGGCCCTGCTTAAAAAGATAGCCGATTAATAATATTAGAATCTATGATATATTACCTCCGGTTATGATATATATCGCAAGTGAAATACTGGTATTTGTTAACAGTGACAAATGGAGGTTCACTGTGTAAACGACCTTAATTTTGGAGGTAAACTATGAAAACAGCAATTCTGAACCAATTAGCGGAAGCTGTGGTCGAAGGTGACGAAGACCTGGCAGAAGAACTTGCACAAAAAGCCCTTGATGAAGGCGTTGATCCTTATGAGGCTATTGTGGACGGACTTGCAAAAGGAATGGTAATTGTAAGTGACAAATACGAAAAAGGTGAAGCCTTTGTACCACACCTGCTCATCGCATCCGGTGCCATGTATGCAGGTATGGATATACTGACTCCACATATGAATGTAGAGAGCAGTGGAAAGCGTGCCATAGGCGTTATAGGAACTATCGAAGGAGATGTCCACGATATTGGAAAAAACCTTGTCAAGACAATGATGTCTGCATCCGGCTTTGATATGATCGATCTGGGACACGATGTACCGGTTGAGAAATTTGTAGAGGTAGCGAAGGAGAAGAAGGCAGACCTGGTTTCAATGAGTGCCTTGATGACAACTACCATGACCAACATGGAGAAAGTAATTGAGATGCTGCAGGAAGAAGGTACCAGAGATTCCCTCATAGTCATGATAGGAGGAGCACCTGTTTCCCCGGAATTCGCAGAACAGATCGGTGCGGACTCAACACATCCCGATTCAATGGTAGCTACAGAATGGGCAAAGGAAGCTGTAAGCAAACTTGCCCCTGCTGAAGAGAGGTGGAGTGAGGAGAAGATCTCACTTGGCAAGGTCAAATACAGAGAGATTCTGTCTAAAAAGAAGGTCAAAGGAAAGACGGACATTGGTCTGGAAACTGCAAAGCAGATCATTGCAGACTTTGAGAGTGTAGCTGTCAAGACGAAGGAGGAAATGACCCATATAGACAGGACATTAGCTGCAATGGCTGACAAAAAGGTAGACAGATTGCCTGTTTATCCTCTGGCCTGTGGTTCTTTGAGGAAATTTGCTGATGTCAACTACAGGGAGTATGCCACTGACATAAATGCGTTTGTTGAGAGTGCTTACCTTGGATCCAAATATCTGGATACGGACATGTTCGTAGGTCTCATTGATCTTTCTGCAACATCGGCTGACTTCGGATGTAAAATAAAGTACCCTGAAGATGACACACCCTCATCTGAAGGACACCTTGAGGCATATGAACAGATAGAAGTTCCTGAAGTCAAGGAAGGTACTCGTGCCTATGAGCTTATAATGGCATCTAAAGCAGCTACTGAAAAACTTAACAAGGAACTCAACACCCCATTTGTCGGATTCCATGAAGGTCCACTGCTTACCCTTACCCAACTAATGGGTGCAGACCGTGTCCTGATGGATATGAAGACACATCCTGATGTGGTGCTTGAAGCAGTCCAGAAATGTACGGATTACATCTGCCAGGTATCTGAATTGTTCTTTGCAGAAAATGCCTGTAATGCACTGTGTATCGACAACCTCTGGTCTAACAACGTGATCATGAGCGAGGAGGACTACTGGAAGTTTGATGGGAAGTTCGTATACGAACAGCATATTCCAATATTCAAGAAATACGACCAGCCCTACATAATACACAACTGTGCAGATGCAGTGCACTTTGACACACAGATCAAGAAATTCGGAACTCAATTGTACAGCTACGCATACTATCCAAAACTAAGGAGCAAGGGATCACAGAACTATGCAGACCTTATTCCAAAGTATGGTGATGTATGCTGTATGATGGGAGAGATAAATCCGGTACAGTTCATGGATAATACTTCTGAAGGTATTCAGAAGGTAAAGGATGACACTAAGGATCTGCTTGAAGGTGTGCTTCCTGTACTCAAGGAGAACGGACTGCAATCCAAATATGTCATGTCAACCGGTTGTGAGACCCCACCCGGAGGAACTCTTACAACTGTGAAGGCAATGGTAGACGTGGTTAAAGAACTGGGGCCGGACCTTCAGAAACAGATTTTCGGATAAGCAGGAACTATCACTTCCCCCTGCTTTTCCTTTTTTTACTCATGCGTGATCTGAAGATCATTATATGAGGGCTATATCCACAGTGTGGTGAACCGCTCTGCTCCACAATATACACAGAGGGGGTAAGCCACTCTGCCTCCACATTAATCCCCACACAAATCCTCCGCATAAAAGGTGACAAGAATGAATCTCGGACTTGGCATAGACACTGGCGGCACATATACAGATGCCGTGATAATGGATCTTGAAGATGGAACATTAATAGATTCAAACAAATCGCTTACTACTTACCCTGATCTAATTAAGGGCATAGTAAATTCAATTGATGGCCTCAAAGCCGAATATCTTGCGAATGTAAGATTCACCTCAGTATCCACCACACTTGCCACCAACACCACGCTGGAGGGCAAGGGATACCCGGCTGGTCTGATACTTATTGGTTATAATATATCCCGGAAAATTCCGACAGACCATATACTTTCCATAGAAGGCAGGCATGATGCCGATGGAAATGAAGTGGAACCACTGGGTAACCTGAACACCGTTAAAGAATTTGTAACAATGAACCAGCATAAGGTCTCTTCGTTTGCCATATCTTCATATTTTGGCGTACGGAACCCAGAACATGAACTCACGATAAAGGAAATGATACAGGAGATGACAGATCTTCCGGTGGTCTGCGGACATGAACTTTCCATGGATCTTGGAGCCTACGAAAGAGCTTTGACAGCACTCCTCAATGCACAGCTAATCCCTGTAATAGACCAGTTCATAAGGTCTGTACGGTCCGTAATGCAGGCTAAGAACATCAATTCAGTCCTGATGATGATGAGATGTGACGGCTCGCTGGTAAGGATAGAAGAGGCTTTGAAAAAACCAGTGGAATCCATTTTTTCCGGACCTGCTGCGAGTCTGCTGGGTGCTGCACATCTAACGGGTCTGAAAGACTGCCTCACCGTAGATGTTGGAGGTACCAGTACAGACATCTCTATGATCCAGGGTGGAATGCCTGAGATCAGCAGTTCCGGCGCTGTGGTCGGTGGCTGGGATACAATGGTAAAAGCTATTAAAATGAACACCTCTGCCATTGGAGGAGACAGTCATATATGGATGAAGGAAAGAACGTATATCGGACCTAACAGGGTCATACCTCTATGTCTTTGCGCTGCTGAATTCCCATCTATTATTAGTAAACTGCAGAACGCTGAAAAGTCCTCTAAGCGCATAATGAACGATATCATCCAGCCAACAACATTCTTCATGTCCATTGGGACAAAATCCCACTCCCTGCATGCTTCTGAACTTGAGATCGAAGAAATGGAAATATTCGATGCGATCACAGAAGAACCTTCCTCAATATCGGATATTGCATCAAGGACAAATAAGCATCCTCTGATGTTCGAAGGTATCCTGAGAGCACTCATACGGAAAAGATATGTAAGACAGGTGGGTTTCACCCCGACAGATGTTCTTCATGTGACCGGCGACTATGTAAGATGGAATCCCAGTGCATCGATGTTGGGAGCCTCTATAATTTCAGAATATTTCTCCATGGAACCCTTCGACCTCTGTGACAAACTCAAAGAAGACGTAGCCAGAGGTATTGTGCTCAATCTCATTGCACACTGTGCAGATAATGTGAAGAAGGCAGATCTGGAAAAGATATTGAATGGCACAGAACTAATGAAATTCAAAATAAAAACCCCGGTGGCAATGGTGGGTGCCCCGGTAGCACCATATGTGAAATATATGAAATATCTCATTGACGCGGATATAAGAGTCCCGCAGTACCATGAAGTAGGTAATGCAGTGGGTGCCCTTGTCGGTAATGTGATCTACAGGGAAGAAGTACTGATAAGGCCAAAAGCTCCTGGTAGTTCAGAGTATAGGCTATTTTCCGAAAATGGAAGACAAACTTTTGATGATTATCAGGAAGCTCTTGACATGGCTAATTCACTTGTCAATAAAACAGTTTCAGAGTATATGGCAGGTTACGGATTAAGTATGGACAACGTCAGATTTGATCTTGAATCTAATAACATAGGAAGTATCGGAACGGTACCTCTTGAGACAAAGATTGTTGGAGTGGCTGTTGGTTCTCCAAGGAGGGTAATATGAGCACTTCGCTGGAACATGTGCAAAATGCGAATGCACTGGACAATATGGATACCCTGCGTCAGAGCGTACGCAACCGTATTGGAATTAAAGAGGATGTTGAAGAAGACGGGCTAATATATCAGATGCTACAGGCTTCCAGAGATATCAAGGATCTTCTTGTATCATCTTTTGGCCCCCGTGGTCAGAGCAAGATAATAATCAGTCCAACAGACGATGTTTATCTTACGAGTGACGGGAAAACGATAATTGAACAGATAGATGTATTGCATCCGGTGGTCACTTCTCTTAAAGAGCTTGCGATGTCCATGGACAGGGTATGCGGTGATGGTACAAAGACCGCGGTCATTCTTGCTGCATCCCTTATCGAAAATGCTGCTAAACTTATGGCTATCGGCCTGCATCCGACAACCATCATAAAAGGATACCAGCTTGCTCTGAACAAAGCCTATGATATCCTGAATTATGAGAGTATTCGTATTAGCTCAGAAAGGGACCTGCATTCTGTCATAGAGAATGCCAGCCTGGGTAAAGGAATTGAAGCACATCAGGCCCGGATAATAGCTGATATCGTTCTTAAGACACTCTCTAAGATCCGGGATATTAATGGTGATGCTCACATAGATCTCAATGATTATGTAAAAGTTATAAAAAAGATAGGAACCCCATCAATAGAATCTATTTCAGGAATGGTGCTGGACGAAAGACCTGCAAGGTCAGATATGCCTTATCATCTGGAAAATGCAAGCGTCCTCATGATTAATGGCAATGTGAAACTTGAGAGCAAGATCATAAATTCCCAGCGCAATCTGAGAATAGATGATCTGGCCGATCCAATGCTTATCCTCCATGGAAAGGAAAGAAATCTGAGATCCATGTCACAGAAGATAATTGATTCAGGGGCTAACCTGGTCTTTTGTGAAGGAGATGTGGACGAATCTGTTGAGGGATCACTCGCAAAACATGGTATTCTACTTTTCCAGAAACTAAAGAAAAGGGACATGGAGATGGTCTCAAAGGCAACAGGTGCAAGCATTCTTTCTATCAGGGATGATATAATGCCTCATAATCTGGGTTTTGCCGATGAGGCAAAGGTCGAGAAAAGAAACAATGAGCATTTCCTTTTCCTTTCTGTCAGTGATCAACTGATATCCACGATCATGATATGGGAGCCTTTCAGTTATGGTCTTGAAAAGATTGAGGAAGCAGTAGATGATGCAGTCAATAATGCTGCATTCATACTGAAGAATCCTCTTGTCCTTAGAGGAGGAGGAGATGTCGAATTTGTGCTCTCACAGATGCTCAGGCAGTATTCTTCCACCATTGAAGGAAAAGAGCAACTCGCTGTTGTCGAATATGCAAACGCCCTTGAAGAGATTCCCAGAACACTCGCACGAAACGTGGGTCTCAATGAAGTGGATGCGATAACGAAAATGCTCAATTCGTATAACAAGGGAATTGACTGCAGAATCGATTTTACGCGAGAAGTCGTTGCCAATAATCCTCCTGTATATGATTCTTTCAGCATCAAACAAATGGCTGTTATCGCAGCTACCGAGGCTGTAAGCAATATGTTGAGAATTGATAAGATCGTATTGAAAAAGTCCTGATTGGAGGAGTTAAATGCAAGATAAAATGACTTCCAAGGAACGTTTTATCAACGCTCTTGAACTAAAAGAAGTGGACAGGGTACCACTGAATACACCTCTGGAAAAGATGGCAATCCTATGGAAGTCAATGCATCATATTTTAAAAGGGGTAATAAAATGTATGGAATTGCATTAGATGTGGGAACTAGTGGCTTTAGGGCTCAGTTGATTGACCTGGAAACAAAAGAAGTAATTAAGACTTCAATGACAATGAAGCATCCGTTGCCAGGTGGGAACGTGACAGATCATCTTGACTTTGCCATATCTATTGGAGAAGATGTGGCACATGGTGTAATCATAGATGCTGTCGGTAAAATGATAGAAGGATTCGATGTTGATCCCTTGCAGATATCAAAGATAGCTGTCTGTGGTAACCCGATCCAGCTTTCCCTTTTCCAGAATTCGGAGATACGTGACCTGGCCTATGTGGGAAGGAATATGCGAAAAAGACTGGGCATAGACAACATACAACGTGATGCCAGGATTTTCAAGGCCACGGATATATTCCATAGAATCCTGAACCTTGAGAATTGTTTGATTATCATTCCACCTGCCATTGAGCATGAGATCGGGGCAGATGCTCTCGCTATGATGGTGGAGACAGATTTTCTTGAACAGGAAGAACCAACTCTTGTGACGGATTACGGAACGAATGCTGAGATGGCCATAAAAGTCGGTCACAGGATAATAACAGGAAGTGCTGCCGCCGGACCTGCTATAGAAGGACAGGGTATAAGTTGTGGTATGCTTGCAGCTCCTGGAGCTATCACGGATGTTGATCTGGAAGATAAGTTCTGGAGAATATACGTACTGAATGAGAATATGGACGTTGAAAAAGGTCATCTTATAGACCCGATAAGCGGAACGATAATTGAAAGATCAGGTATAGTACCGGTTGGGGTTACGGGAACTGGTCTTATTTCTATATTGTCTCTTGCGATAGATACCGGACTAATTACAAGTCCTCCCAGACTAAAATACGGAAGGATCGAATTGGGTGAGGGAATAGAGATATCAGAAGAAGATATAATTGAGGCTGGTAAGGCCATAGGTGCTATAAGGGCTGCTCAGTTGACCTTGATACATGAATCCGGTATTGCCTATGAGAATCTTGAGACCATGTATATGAGCGGTGCTTCCGGAACCTATGTCAACCCTGCCAAAGCAAGAAAAATAGGCTCATGCCCGGATTTTACAAAGAGAACAGTGCAATTTGGAAATACGTCTCTCTCTCTTGCAAGGGACATCGTTCTTGAAAATGTGAAACTTGATGTGCTGATCGAATTGGCAGGAAACATAAAGGCCGATCATCTTATGATGGCTACCAGTGAAACCTTCAAGAAGCTCTACGCCTGTGAATTGGGATACTGGACAGAGGGCATGTCCATGGAGATGTACCGGAAACTTTTGAAGATGTCTAAATTGCCTGAACTACCAGCTCCTATTGCCGATCCTGTACTTGAGAAAAGGGCCACGGAAGATATCAGTGAAACCGGCACAGGCCGTGTAGAAGTGATAGATGATATCGGTATCACCCTTGAAGAACTGGCAGTGGGATGCATAATGTGCCACAAATGTGAAAATGAATGTCCTGAGAACGCAATATCCATTAAAAATGTAGACGGTAGCTTCATTGCAGAGTATAATACCCTTAAATGTTTGGGGACGGCATGCAAAAGATGTGTGAGCGTGTGTCCGATACATGCCCTTGACTACAAGGAAATAAAGCTCATGCATGATTATTCACTTTCAGTTCTTCCTACATGGGCTGCAGGAGGATTTCAATGACAGAAGTAAAGGTAAATTCCAATATTTGTGGGTTCACTCATGTTGTCAGGGGTAGAAAGGATGGTCAAAAGATAATTGTTGATATCGACACTCCATGTGAGAAGATTAAAAAGATGTCTCATCTGGAAGTCGATATGATGGATCTGTTCGATATAAAAGATAATCTTGTAATGGAAAATGCTAAAGTGGCAAGATGCACTTCCACATGCCTTGTGCCCTGTGCAGTGATGCATGTATGTTGTATAGAATCAGGTTTCATGTCGGGTACACTTGCCAAAGATACAGGAAGTATCAGTATGGAATTCCTGTGATCTGACAAATATCCAAATGAATCTAACTGAAAGTTAATTTTTTTCAACTTTTTAAGGAGTGATTGGTCAATCAAAGCAAATATATATTAACAAATCCCTCTATGACTGACTGTTCAGTCAATATGCGATGATCTAATCTTATTCAATTCAAAACAAAAGGAGAACTCAAATGTTATACAGAAAAATGCCAAAAAATGGGGATGAGCTTTCAATCCTTGGATTCGGATGCATGCGTCTTGCCTCAAAAGAAAACGGCAGCATAGATGAAGAAAGAGCCACCAGGCAAATTCGCGACTCAATTGATCATGGTGTGAACTATATTGACACCGCCTGGCCATATCATATGGGTGAGAGTGAACCTTTCCTTGGTCGTGCCCTTGCTGACGGCTACCGTGAAAAAGTGAAGCTTGCAACAAAACTCCCTTCATTCCTTTTAGAAACAAGGGAAGATATGGACAAGTTCCTCAATGCCCAGCTTGAGAAATTGAACACTGATCATATTGATTATTATCTTCTCCACTATATTGTCGGTGACCTGTGGGATGATATTGAGAAGCTTGGTGCGATCGAGTTTCTTGAACAGGCCAAAGCTGATGGTCGCATCATCAACGCTGGTTTCTCCTTCCACGGAGCAAGCGAGGATTTCAACCGTATAGTGGATGCTTATGACTGGGACTTCTGCCAGATTCAGTACAACTTCCTTGATCAAACAAACCAGGCAGGTACTGCTGGCATGGAATATGCTGCTTCCAAAGGTCTTGGTGTCATTATAATGGAACCTCTGCGTGGAGGAAACCTTGTAAAGAACGTGCCTCGGGCTGTACAGGATATATGGGACGAAGCTCCGACAAAAAGATCACCTGTAGAATGGGCTCTGCGCTGGATATGGGACCACCCGGAGATCACAGTAGTACTTTCCGGTATGAATGAGGAAGCACATATCGAAGAGAATCTTAAGATTGCAGGTGAAGCGCATCCTGATTCTCTGACAGATGTGGAATTGCAACTGGTAAACAGAGTAACTGCCAAATATCGCGAAGTGATGAAAGTAGGCTGTACTGCCTGCCAGTATTGTATGCCATGTCCTGCAGGTGTGAATATTCCTCTCTGTTTTGAGGAGTACAACAACATGTACTTAGTCGATGATCCGGAAGGCGAAAAGTTCCAGTATGCTGTAAGACTGGGAGGTCTTGTCGACTGTGGAAATCCTGCACTTGCATCCCAGTGTGTCCAGTGTGGAAAATGCCTTGAGAAATGCCCTCAGCATATTGATATACCAACTGTCCTTGGTACAATTGTGGAAGAAATGGAAGGTCCTGAAATAGAACAGAGAATTGCAATGGCAAAGGAGATGTTCAAGCAGGTATAAAAAGAGAAAAATAAGGAAAAAGAATCCCGTTATAGATCTTGAGATGATCACATGAAAGTTATAGCAATAAACGGAAGTCCTAGAAAGAACTGGAACACTGCAACTCTTCTTGAGCATGCGCTTAAAGGAGCTGAATCCAGGGGTGCGAAAACAGAACTCATCCACCTATACGATCTGGATTATAAAGGATGCATCAGTTGCTTTGCCTGCAAGAGGGTAGACGCTCAAAATGGTATTTGTACCATGAAGGATGACCTGAAAAATGTCCTTGAGAAAATAGAAGAAGCTGATGTTCTTATTTTTGGTTCCCCTATTTACTTCGGGGATGTGACCGGAGAGATGAGGTCTTTTCTGGAAAGATTGTTTTTCCAGTACCTTGTATATGATGAAAACTACTCTGCAAGTTGTCAGAAAAAGACAGCTACTGCTTTTATGTACACCATGAATGTTGACGAGCAGCAGATGAAAATGCTGGGTTATGATTCTTCTATTTTCAGCAACATGGAAACGCAGCTACAGAGGTTTTTCGGATATACGGAATCACTATGTGCATTCGACACGTATCAGTTCGATGATTACTCCAAATACGTTTCAACAGCTTTCAATGCTGAAGAAAAAGCCAGGAAACGAGAAGAGGAATTCCCGAATGATTGTGCTAAAGCCTTTGAGATGGGGGCCAGATTCGCTGAAAAGCCTAAGGTAATTTAGTTGTGCAAATAAACAAGGAATCGGCCTTCTGATGTAACAGTGTTAACAAATACCGGCAGTCTTATATCCTTTGTTATGAGACTTTAATTATTAAATTTTAAGGAAGGAATATGTGTGGAGAACGAAATATACGCCGGAGCCATGGCTGTGGTCTCAGAGATCGAGAACATAACCAATGACAGAATCGAAGCCTTAACAAAAGGACATGGAATGACAAACATTGCTGCTATTTGTGCGGCAAATGCAATTGCAACTGAAGTATTCCGCGGAGTGAACATCCTTCTTACAGATGAGGATACAGGGAGCCTTCAGATAGATGATGTCCTGAGAAAAGGAATTGAAGCTGCTAAGGAAGCAGGTGCTGATCCTACTAATGCAGCACTATTTGCAGCAACAGTTTGCTATTTTGCGGGAACTAATGCACAGGCTGGAGTACCTGCGGGTAACAGGAAGCTTGGTGCTCTTGCCAGAATGATTGCAGGTGTACCACGTAGCGGAGTAGCTGCAGTTCCAACACCAAAATCTAACAACAAAGTATCAGGTTTTGCTGCCGTACAGGCACTCTATGAAGCCCTCAGGGAAGGAAAGCTGACAAAAGTTGTAGGTAAAAAACTACCTCTTGGAGTTGCAGGCGGTCCGCTTTACGGACACAACACACTTGGAGAGGATGTCGGATTTGTTGAAGTTGCCGTAAACGGAGCAAAGATAGGTACGCAGGCAATGATGGATGCATACAGTGGTGCCGGTGTATCTCCCAGCCCGGTCATAAGTGCCATCATGGGTGTGGCAGCAACCCTTGAAATCGTTCATCCTGATTCATTTGTAGGAGAAGAATATGGCGGTTTCTTCGATGTCAATAGTGCATACCTGGCAGGAAAAGCAGCATGTGAAGTTGCCGGTATTCCTGAGAAACTGCATATGAGAGGAACCAATGAAGAATATGATTCTGCAAGGGTCATCGGTGACCTGGGAGTAATCATAAAGGACATTGGTGCTCCAACTGTTGTAGGAATGATGGCTTTTGGTGAGATGCTTTGCTCATTCCAGGAATCAGTTCAGATAGGAGCAGGTTTCTCCGGCGGTCCTATCATGCCTCCACTTGGTCATATGTCATCTGATGCAATTGTCACATTAAGATGCCTTATCTCAGTAGAGAAGGATATTGATAAAGCTGCAGAAATGATAGCACAGATTAAAAAGACAGAATGGCTTGACCCTGTCATGGCTGCCGTAGGAGCAAATACGATTGCAAGAAAAGCTGAGCAGGTTAGGCGTGGTCCTATTACTAAAACCATTATAGCAGGTACGGAACCCGTAAGATCAGCAGCAATATTCTATCGTGCACAAAAAGCATATTATGATCTTAAAGCTGGTAAATCGGTTGATGAGGTTGTCAAAGAACTTGATGCTGAGAGAAAAGAAACGGTAGAGAAGAACGCCTCTGCTATGCTTGGAATGATGACCGGTCACGAAGTTGATATCAAAATCGTGAAAATAGCTGGTGGAGCCAGAAGATCACATCCGTTCACAAATGCGTACTATGGTTTTGACACGGATGTTGATGTCGATATCACGTTGGATGGCACAAAGTATGAACTGAGAGGAGTTGCACAGAAGGTCATACCTGATGCGGTGTTTAATGATGACAAAGATGTTTTGGATATTATTCCATTTGCCGCAATCCCGGTATCAGAATTACAACTCTCCGGTCATTCAATTATAAACATCACTGTTCCTGCAGCAGTTGCAGCAGCAATGAAGATTGAGGAACCAAAGGATGCAGCAAAGAAATGCGAAGCCGGTGGAAAATACTGCAGTGCTGCAATTCCAGGTGCAAAGGATAAAGCAAAGCGTGTCTCCAAACTGGCAGTAAGGATTATGGATGAATTGAAGTAATTCCATAATCCGGAATTACTTTTCCAAAAGGAGGGTTTGCCCTGCTATTGATGACCAATGTTGACAACATTAATTGCGATCATATACCCTATCTAATTGATGAATTAATGAAAAGGGACGCAAAAAATGTCCATGTAGTTCCGGCCATTACTAAAAAGGGAAGGAATGAATACATTTTTCTTATTGATTGCAAAGAAGAACAGATAGAAGACTTTGCAGAGTTCATGGCAATGGAGACAGGAACTCTGGGTGTCCGGATTCTTCAAAACAAGCATTATCCTTTTGATTACATGTTCAAAAAGATGGAACTTTCATTTGAAAGCGGTAATAATGAGGTCCTATGGGAAGGAGTCGTTAATTTCAAAATAGTCTGCAATAGGAAGGGTGAAAACATATCTATAAGAGCTGAATACGAAGAGATTAAGGATCTGACGGAATGTCTGAGAAATACCGGCTTAAATATTTCCCTCTATGAAATGAAAGAGATGCTGGAGCAGCGAGCACTGGAGCAATTCAAGGATGTGTTCCTTAACTGCAAAGGAAATGATCTGGACTTAGAAACTCCTATGCTTCGCTTCTCAGTTGACAAATCCATTTATGTGAAATAAAATATTTATCTTAACTTTCTCTCATGAGGACAAATAATAATTAACGTTAATAATAGTTATAATAAAAAAGCAGGAGAATAAATGGATCTCAAAAACTTATTAAATAAGCTGAAAAACGGTGAACTTGATCTTGAAACTGCAGAATCAAATATTCGCTCCATGGGTTATGTACCTGTTACAGACATTGCAAAGATTGATGTTTTCCGAAAGCACCGCACGGGCATAATGGAAGCTATCCTTGCTGAAGGCAAGGACCCTGCCGATGTTGTGGAAATCGCAAAAGCACAGGTTGCTGCGAGTGGAAGAGTTCTCATCACAAGACTCAACGAAAATCACCGGGAAATGATTGAGGCCATGTTCAATTCAGATGAACTTGAGTGGGATCTGCATTCAAAAGGTGTTGTTGTCCACAACGGCACTCCTGCTCCAAGAACCGGAGGAGTTGTAGCAATAATCACAGCCGGAACCGCTGATATTGATGTCGCTGAGGAAGCAAGGATGGTAGCTCATGAAATGGGCTGCGAGACCATTGCAATCTATGATGTTGGAGTTGCAGGATTCCACAGGCTGGTATCCGAAATGCAGAGGCTTAAAGACAAAAAACCTGATTCCATAGTAGTTGCAGCAGGAAGGGAAGGAACTCTGCCAACAGTAGTTTCAAGTCTTATGGATGTTCCGGTAATTGGTCTTCCGGTTTCAACTGGTTACGGAGCCGGTGCAAAGGGCGAGGCTGCACTGCTTTCCATGTTACAGTCATGTTCCGTGCTTTCGGTTGTCAATATCGATGCAGGATTTGTAGCAGGTTCCTTTGCAGCAAGAATTGCAAACAGGGTTTCAGAAGCAAGGAAGAATGAATGAGAAGTACACCATTTCAATGTTACAAATTGAAAGGTCCTTATTTGAAGTTTGAAATTTAAAATTATTATCTGGAATGAATTAAATGAAATCCCTAATATTTGACCCATTCTCCGGTGCTGCCGGTGATATGATACTGGGAAGTCTCATTGATCTTGGAGCAGATGCTGCAAAGATATGCGAAGTAATCGAATCCGCAGTTGATGTGAAAGTATCTGTTGACAAGGCCAATAAGAGAGGCATATCAGCCACCGATGTTAAGATTCATGTCGCACACGAGGAACATTCCAGACATTACCATGAACTTGTAGATATAATCAAGTCAGCAGGACTTCATCCACAGGTTGAAAAAAGTGCACTCGATGTTTTTGCCATCATGGCTGAAGCCGAATCAAAGGTTCACGGTGAATCTCTGGAAACAATTCATTTCCATGAAGTTGGACAGAATGATGCTCTGGCAGATGTTATTGGTTCCTGTGCAGCAATCCATGAGATTGGTTCTGAAGCGATATTCTGCACACCTGTCAACGTTGGCGGCGGAAAGGTAAAGGCTGCACACGGACTTATGGCTGTACCTGCACCAGCAACACTGGAAATCCTGCGTTCAGGAGAACTCTTATCTTACGGAAACGGTAAAAGAGAACTTCTCACACCAACCGGTGCCGCTTTACTATCATATTTTGCAAAGCCCATTGATAATCTGCCAAAGGGAAAAGTTTTTTCAGTTGGCTACGGAGCAGGTGATGCTGATACCGAAGACCCTAACGTTCTCAGAAGCATGTTGGTTGAGATGGATGATATCCTTACTAAAGACAAAATCGAAGTCCTGGAAACTAATGTTGACGATGTTACCGGAGAAGTTCTTGGAAACCTGTTCGACAAACTACTTGCAGCGGGTGCCCGCGATGTTGCCATCACACCTACAATCATGAAAAAAGGCAGGTCAGGCCATATAATCAAAGTTATCACTAAATCCCAGAATAGCGAACGTGTCGCCAGGGAAATCATGAAAGAAACCGGCACATTGGGTATCAGGGTTATTCCAACCGTACATCGTTTTGTGGCTGACCGCAGGATGGATGAAGTAAGCATCCAGCTTAAAGGTGAGGAATTTGCCAGTGCAGTGAAAATTGCACAGGATAAAACCGGAGAAGTCCTGCATATTTCTGCTGAGTATGAGGACTGCCGGAAGATTGCTGATAAAGTTGGGCTGCCACTTAAAGAAGTGATTCGCAGGGTTGAAGAAGAAGCGTGGGGAAGTTTGGATTATAACTACCACCAGCTAATTTAAAAAAGGTGCTAAAAGCACCTATTCTCATCTTAACCACATTAGTATTGAGAACACCATCAATAGTGTCAAAGCTGAGAAGCCGGGTGTTGAGTTGCTATTTTCACTTTTAGTCTCATTTTCAGATTCACCTGTAGCGATTTCTATATCACTTTCTTCGGATGGAAGTCCTTCATCATCGCGAGGCATTTCTTCATACTCAAAAGCAACAGGTACATTTTCAATACCTACTTTTATGGCTTCCTCTTCGAGAATTTGATACAATGAATCCAGGGTTTCATTATCAATTTCAGACCCAGCCAAAATTGAAACAATTAGATAATTATCGACACTAAGACCCCAAGCAATTACTGGTCCGTTTGGACTTAAGTACTTATTAATTATTTCTTCTTTTGTATTTTCCAATATTTGTTGGTACCTTTCAGACAAAGCTTCGCGCTCTAAATCTGAATTGGTAACAGGAACCTTACCTCTTACCTCAAATACACCGGGATGAGTCCTTGTTATATCCAGAGACTTCATATCTACCGACTCATTGAACTCCATCTGTTGTTTAGATTCTTCACGAGCTACATACATAGCCATGAGTTTGTCAAATGTTTCATTGGAATCTGAACTGTTGTTGTCTACTGCAGTAACTATGCTTATGTTTGCTAACAAAAAAACAAATAATATTAGTGGTGTACAAAGTTTAATGTTCTAACCCCATTTTAATAAAACTTTTCGGAGAATATTTATTTCTTTGTATAATCTATACATTTTTTAAAATATATAGAAAGAAAATAACCGATGAAGCCTAGACTTTTAATTAGGGAAACTAATGTTAAAGTGCCGCCTACCACAAACAATCTAAACCATCCCGGCAATTAGGAATTCAGATGATAGACGACGTTGTGAAGTTATTTAAGGAACTGGACAGCAAGGACCTGCGTATACTTGCAGGTATTGAGATAGGCATGAAGCACTTTGAATGGGTGCCTGTTGAAGATATAATGAAATACACACGCCTTTCATACTCAGCCCTTGAGTTCAAACTTAAAACACTCATCAAGAATAACATGGTAATCGCTACCTATCAGCCATACGAGGGTTACCAGATATACTTTGATGGTTACGATACACTTGCTCTTAACACACTCGTAAAAAGAGGGACAATCAGTGCTATTGGCGACGAGATTGGCGTTGGGAAAGAATCCGTTGTTCATGAAGCTGTAAAAGAACCTGAACTTGCCTTTGGCGAAGCTCAGGGAGTTATACTCAAATTCCACAGGGAAGGAAGGACCAGTTTTAAAAGCGTCAAAAGAACCCGATCCCACCTTGAAGGGAAAGAACATTTTTCATGGATTTATGCAGCCAGGCTTGCAGCAAAAAGGGAAGCTGCAATCATAAAAGAACTCTACCCTGATGTATCTGTTCCAAAACTACTGGACAACAATCGTCATGCGCTTGTCATGGATGTGGCAAAGGGAACACTTCTCTATAAAACAAAACTGGAAGACCCGGAGTGGTTCCTCAATGAAATACTCAGTCAGGTAGCACTCGTTTATGAAAAAGGTTACATCCATTCAGACCTCAGCGAATACAACATTTTTGTGAACGAGAACGGAGTTCAGTTCATTGACTGGCCGCAGTACGTTGAGATCAGCCATCCACATGCTGAGGAACTGCTAGAAAGAGATGTAGCCAATGTCCTGAAGCACTTCAAACGAAAGTACAGGATAGATAGAAATGCAAAAGAAATAGTTTCAGAAATAATGAATAGCTGAAACTGAAAATCGCCTGTGGTCATTCATATATCTTAGTAGTAACATAAAATAAACCGTATGCAAAACGGGGTAATTTACGGTATCGACATAGCAAAGGGTTCATCCCGTGCACAGGAAGTACCCAAATATGCCGTTGCCGTACTCAGGGACGGAGAAATCAGCCATTATACAATGGTCAGGCTTCACAGGATACTGCGGATGCTGAACAAGGACAGGCCAGATTACATTGCAGTTGACAACATTTTTGAGCTTGCACCAAACAAAAAAGCACTTATTCATTTACTTGAAAAGCTCCCGGATAACACCAGACTTGTACAGGTCACAGGCAGGATACACCAGAAACCACTTCTAAGACTTGCACAGGAACACGGACTTTCCATGAACCAGTTTGACCCCATACAGGAAGCTGAAACCTGTGCCATACTTGCAAGTCTTGGTGTGGGAGAAGAAGTATCCCTTTTTGAAGATATCACACGTATCAAGGTCAGCCGTGCCCGCTCCCTTGGAAGAGGTGGCTGGAGTCAGAACCGCTATAGAAGAAAGGTTCATGGTGCAGTCAAGGAAAAAAGCAGGGAAATTGAGAACATCCTGCGCAAATTCTCCCGGGACACCGGATACAGTTATGATGAACGTTTTACCGAAGGGTTTGGAGGTTATGTCAGAGCTGAATTTACGGTAAAAACACGTAGGGACAGAGTACCGATTAAACCATCATCCAATGCTGATGTGCAGGTCACTGTCAAAAGTGTGGAAAGAGACAAGATACAATACATACCCCTGAAGAAAGCCGGAAGAAAATATACTATAGTTGGTATTGACCCCGGAACAACCGTGGGAATTGCAATCCTTTCACTTGACGGGGAACTCCTGCTCTCAGAAAGCATTCGCGGGATTTCCCATGATGAAGTTGTCAGGATGATAGCGGAATACGGAAAGCCTGCCATCGTTGCCACAGATGTTTATCCTACGCCTTCAGCCGTGGAGAAGATTCGCCGCAGTTTCAATGCAGTTGCATGGAGTCCGGGGGGAGAAATCAGGGCAGAGGAAAAAATTGCTCTTGCACGGACATACGGATATTCCAATGATCACGAGCGTGATTCACTTACAGCAGCAATTGCAACCTATAAATCTTACAAGAATGTTTTTTCCAGAGTTGAGAAAAGGGCACCTAAATACCTCAATGTAGATAGCATCAAATTCCATGTTATTAACGGGGATTCTATAGAAGAAGCCATTGAGAAAGTAGCTTCTGAGTCTAAGATACAAGTACGTGTTAAGCCTGAACCGGAACCGGAAAAAGAAGAACTTACAGACACTGATGAACTTGTGAAGAAACTCCGTGAGGAAATCCGTCAGAAGAATTCCCAGATAAAGCAGCTCAAGGAATATGTTTCTGAAATAAAGTACGAATCCGGACAGAAAGAGAAGAATATCGAAAAACTTGAGATGCGTATCAGTAAATTCAAGAATTCCATTTACAAGCAGGTAAAGAAGGAAAGGGAGATACAGATTAGGGATGCTGAAATTGAGCGTCTCAATAAAGAGCTTGCAAAAACCCGGAAAAACCTTAAGAATCAGCGCAGGCAGAACAAACGCCTGAAGCAGATACGTAAGAAGGAAATCAAGGGTGAAGGACTTCCTGTCAAAGTTATATCTGCTTTTACAAGGGAAGCGATACAGCATACAAAAGAACTCTATGGAATCAAAGAGAATGATGTCATCTTCCTCAAAGACCCAAGCGGAGGCGGACCTATCACAGCATCGCTGCTTGCCGAATCAAAAGTAAAAGCTGTGATTATAACTGAAGATATGCCACATGCTGCACTTGAAGCATTTTATGATAAGGACGTGCCGGTTTTGAAAGATATTCAGATACACCGTGTAGGAGATCTGGCTTCCGTTGACCCTGATATTCTTGAAGAAGCAATTGAACGTTGGGAGGAAGGAGCTGAAAAGCGCCGTCGTGAAAAAGAGCAGGAACAATTCCAGTCCATTCTTGATGAATACAGGAGTGAACGCAGAAGAGGTCTTGCATGATACGCTCATCGCTCCTGCTTGCCGGCGGACTTGGCACCCGCATGAATGGCAGGGAAAAAGCCCTGATGATGTTTGAAGATAGTACTCTGCTGGAGCGTTCACTTTCAGTTCTTGATGATGTTTCAGATGAAGTGATCGTTTCCCTGCGGGATGAGGAACAGGGTCAGGAATTCTCACCATATCTTCATGACAGAATTATCGTAACAGACAGGATCAGAAATGCAGGTCCACTTGCCGGAATGTTATCTGGTTTTGAGAGAGCAGGCGGAGACTATGTTTTTACTGTTGCATGCGATATGCCGTACCTGAACAGGACACTAATTGACATGATGTTCGACATGGTTGGTGAGCATGAAGCGCTCATACCTATCAGTGAATATGGTACAAAAGAACCGCTACATGCGGTATATCATAGAGATAGTATGCTTGAGGCAATTGAAAATGCCCTTGATGAAGGCAGCAGAAGTATACTTTCCCCGGTATCATTCCTTGATGATGTGATTTATCTTGATGCCGAAGTTATAAGGACAATAGACAAAGACTTTAAGAGTTTTGTTAACGTTAATACGCCGGAAGATATGCTGAAACTGGAAAGATGATCGCCATACAAATTACGCGAAAGATCATGTATCTGATGTTCCGGCAGGATGTGTCAGAATGATAGATAACGGTATTGTTATTGAAAAAGCTATCAGAAGAATTGCCGATGAATACGGTTTTGATATTGAAACTGTAGAAAATGCCATTAACACATCAGAAGTCCCGCTGGACCTTGAAAAAATGGTCAGCGAAGGAATTTTCTGTTTCAGGGGACCAAACGAGGATGTAAAATATGGTAATGCAGCCCTGTGCCTTTCTAACAAAATACTTGCCAATGCAGGTGTTGCTAAGAGATTAATTCCTTTGATCTGTGAACGTATACGCAATTGGGACCATGAAGATATTGAAGTATTATTATCAGAACTGAAGAAGGTAATCACTATCATGGAACTCAATCCTGATGAATATCCTGGTCTTCAGAAATGCAGCATTGACCCGAAAGACCTGCCAGGTGAAAAAATACCGGATGACATCAAAGAGAAATGTGATGTGTGGGCAATGGACAAAAAAGGTATGTGTCTTGTGGGAATTGATGCCAACAAACTAATGCATATTGATGAGATTCGCAAAGCACCGGCAAGTTGCTCATAATATACCTATGGAGAATAAACTAATCACTGTTTATACTTCATGTTAATATTACGTTATTTTTTTTATTATTTTGTTAATATATGCATCCCTTAACTCCGAATAATTTCGATAACTTAATAAATATGTTATGTGCATTAAGGAAAAGGAAGAAGAGAATAAGATTACTGTAAATATCATGTTGTTTAGTATCTTATTACAAGTTCTGGAGTTGGTTGGTTGAATGGATTCTGATACACCGGAAGAATGGTTCAAATTAGCATTTGATGCTGAAGATCCGGAAGAAAAAATCGAATATTTCTCACTTATCCTTGAATATGAGAATCTTGACCCAGAGCTATGGAGTAATGAAGCGCTTGCGCTGGTCTGGAACAATAAAGGTATAGCGCTTTCTTTTCTTGGACATGATGAAGAAGCTCTTGAATGCTTCAAGAACTCTGTCCGACTTAACAAAAGTGATGTTGATGTCTGGTGCAACATGGGAGTTATTCTTTTCAGCACCGGTAACTACGAAGATGCAATCAAATGTTATAACCGCATACTAAGACTTGACCCTTCAAATGAAAATGCCTGGGTAAAAAAAGGTGATATTCTTAGAGTGCAGGGAATGCACAATGAAGCCATTGAATGTTACAGCAAGGTCCATAAGGAGATCGAGCTTGACAATAAGTTTGCAATTGTGTGGAATAAAAAGGGTCTTGCTTATTTTGGTCTTGGAAAATACGAAGATGCAATCAAATGTTTTAACAGGGTTCTTAAAATTGATCCCGAACATATTGATGCAATAGAGAACCTTAAAGCTGCAATGTCAAAAGCAAAACAGATCAACGAGGAGATTAGACTCTCAAACCCCTCGGCCTGTAAAATGTAACATTTGATATCTACAAATAATACTTTTCATATATTGATTATACAGTGAAACGTTCCCCAATCTCAGGAGCGTAGGCTTTCACACCAACCTCCTCAGTAATCCAGTCTGCAAAACCTTCACAGTTGTCACCGTGCATGGTAAATACATGCTCAGTTCCCCTGTCACAGAAATCTTTTACCATTTCCTTAAGTTCTTTATCACCTGAATGAGCGGAGAAATCATATTGCTCTATCTTTGGTTTCAGATGCTGGATAAATCCGTCATTTTCAATGATACCAGTATCCATAGCCATTCTACCATTGGTGCCTTCTACCTGATAACCAGTAAGTAGAATCTTTGATTTGGGGTCTTTGTACTTCTTATTGAGATAATATAATACAGGACCACCATTCAGCATTCCGGCTGTTGTAACAATAACAGAAGATTCAAGATGTACCGAATCTCTTTTTCTTCCAGAGACTGTGGTTGCGTTATCAAATGCCTTCTTAAGATGTGTTGGATTTCTGATGTAATCCATATGCTTTGACATCACTTTGTATGCATGGACTCCCATACCATCAACGTAAGCCCTGATTCCATGTGCATCCAGAAGCATCAGTATTTCCTGTGTTCTTCCGATTGCAAATGCAGGAATAATAACCGTACCACCTATATCCAGAGTGTCCATCACGGAATCTATGAACTGGCTTTCAACTTCCCTGCGAGGTGGATGTTCATCACCAAAATACGTGCTTTCTGTTATGAGGACATCAGTATCCGGGAATTCAACTGCACCGGAGACAAGTCTTGTATCCGAGGTATTGATGTCACCTGTATAGTACAGACTCTTAGCATCTTTATCCTTAAGGAATATCGAGGACGCACCAGGTATGTGTCCTGCATCAAAAAACTCAACATCATATCCATGAGTATGGAATGGTACACCATTATCTATCTGTTTGGTTCTGTGTGCAAACCTTGTAAGGTCAATGGAATCAAAAGCAGGCATCTGGCCTTCTCTTTCAGCGATTCTAAGAGTATCCTGTGCCAGCATATTTGAAAGATCAAAAGTAGGTGGCGTCATGAATACATCAGGATCAAGGTCCATGAGATTAGGAACTGCACCTGAATGGTCAATGTGAGCATGCGATAAAAGAACAGCCTGTGGCCTTGAACCGTTCAATGGATACTTGATATGTTCTCCTGGAGAAACTCCGTAATCCATCATGATCTTTTCATCAACCAGTACCGCCGATCTGCCGACTTCCCTGCATGCACCCTTGAATTCCAGTTCCATTTTAACCTGCCTCCTTTCAGGCAATCCTTCAGACAATATCAGATTGCCATGTTTTAATTTTCTTAACAGGTATACTTGTAGCTTTTGCAAGTTCCAGTGCGTCAGCCTCACATAATTCATCAACACTACAGATTCCTGCATCAGCAAGTTTCTCTGCGGTGACCTTGCCAATTCCTGATATATCATTCAGGGTCTTTGGCTTTTCCTTATCAGGAGATTCTTCCTTTTTCTTTTTCTTCTCCTCTTCCTGTGTTTTCTGCCATTCAATGAAATTACACTCAGGACATCCAAGGTTCCATGGCCTTTTGCCTGCATTGATAATTCGTATATGATACAAACCGTGTTCTTCACATTGTTTGTCCGTTACAATAATCTGACCGGACCTTGGAAGCGGTAGTGAGAATGTACAATCAGGATAACCCTCACATCCGATGAAACGACCTCCACGCTTTGAACGCATTACCATGAGGTTTGATCCGCATTCTACACATGTACCTATGATCTTATCCTCTCGCAGACCTGCACGAAGAGACTCACTAATGTCATCCTTGTTCTTTTCAAGATCAGTAAATACCTCTTCAAGCATTTCCCTGGACTCGTTCAGAACATTATCTTCCGGAATACCACCTTCTGCAATCCTGTCCATATCAGCTTCAAGTTTGCTGGTCATATCAGGCTTTGAAATGGTAGGTGCGAATTTTTCAAGCGCATCTACAACTGCAACAGCAGTTTTAGTAGGTTGAAGTGGATTCCCATGAACATAAGCTCTTGAATAAAGTTTACTGATAATGTCGTGACGTGTAGCCTTTGTACCAAGACCCATCTCTTCCATGATCTTTATAAGACGACCCTGCCCATATCTTCCGGGAGGCTGTGTCTCTTTTGCCTCAACATCGATCTTAAGTACGGAATGTATGTCGCCTTCTTCCATTTTTGGAAGCAGCCTGTCCTCAGGTGCATTATAATGATAGTACCATCTCCATCCAGGTTCCACAAGTCTTGCACCATTTGCCTTGAATTCCTCACCCTTAATGTCATACCTTGACCTGATAGTTTCCCATTTTGCAGGGTCGGCAAAGGTTGCGAAGAATCTCCTGACAACCATCTCGTAAAGTTTCCATTCCTGTTCGTTCATCTCGGATTTCTTGGCAAGAGATGCAGGGAAAATTGGCGGGTGGTCCGTTGTCTCTTTCTTACCCTTTGTTGGTACAAGCTCTTTCTTTTCCAGCAGCTTCAGAGCATACTCTTTAAATGTACCTGTCTTAAATATCTCGATCTGTGCCCTCAGGTCAAGAGTATCAGGATAAACAGTGTTGTCTGTCCTTGGATATGATATAAAACCGTTAGTGTAAAGCGTCTCAGCAATTCTCATAGCATTTGCTGCAGTAAAGCCAATAGAACTTGCCGCACTGATAAATTCAGTAGTGTTAAAAGGTGTTGGAGGTTTGTCTGTTTTTTCAGATGTTTTGAGTTCGATCACCTGAGCGTCATCACCAATGGAGATCTTCGCCATTGCGGCATCGACCTCTGCCTTCTCCCAGAACCTCTTTGTACGGTGCTCAACCTTGAATTCTTCACCATTTTTGCTCTTAAGCATCGCCGAGAGTTCCCAGTATGGTTTGGGGATAAAGGCTTCACGTTCTTTTTCACGTTCAACGATAAGTGCAAGTGTAGGAGACTGAACCCTACCAACCGACAGGAACATCTTTCCCAAACGTCCGGCTGCAAGTGAGATATAACGTGTCAGTGATGCACCCCATACAAGGTCAATAACCTGACGGGAATGTCCGGCATCTGCGAGGTTGAAATCCACATCTGAAGGATTGGAAAATGCATTATCAATAGCTTTTGGAGTGATGGCACTGTAGTGAACACGGTCAAAGACTACATTTTCATTCACCTGCTTGATGATATCAAGAGCCTCAACCCCAATGAGTTCTCCTTCCCTGTCGTAGTCAGTTGCAATGGTGACTTTTGTAGCTTCCTTTCCAAGCTTTTTAAGTGCGGATACTATCTTTACCTGAGTTGAAGCTGTAATAATCTCTGCACCAACGAGTTCATTCGCTTCCACTTTCTGCCAGTTATTATATGCTTTGGGGAAATCCAGTTTCACAATATGACCGCTGAGGCCAATGAACACTTTTCTTTCCTCATCTAACTCATATTCATAAGTGTCTACACCACTTACACGAACCTGTTTCACTTTCTGTGGCGCCAGGATTGCGGCTATTCTTTTTGCTGCAATGTGTTTTTCTGCTATGATGAGATGCATGTTATCTCCGTGTATCTTGAAATGTGTGATAGTAACTAAATAATTGAATGTTTATCTGATCCGATACTTTTGACAGGAAATCTTTATTTTTACAGTGTTATTTAATGATTAAATCTAACAAACATTCTTCTAAATATACCTATCGCAAATACATAACAAATAAAACAAAACAGCACTTTGAGAAAAGTAGCATCATGCGATGCAGTCTAATAAATAAAAATATGTGCACGGGTGCACAAAAACAATAATTAATGTAAGATAATACGTTTCCTGCTCAATTTAACTGAACAGGAAATGTCTAATCCTTCCATCCGCAGAAGAAGGTTAGTCCCTTCTCTGCATAAGTTCGATATCTTCCATAACTGCCTGCAGATCATCCTCATGCTCGATCTCATCGGTGAGAATCTGCAATACAATCTCGTAGGTAACAGGGTCTTTGTCCTTGACTTTCTCAAGAATATTGCTGTAGACCTGAATAGCACACTGCTCTCCTTTGATGTTCTGCTCAAGGATTTTCTTTACAAAAGAATCCTCTGGAGCTTCATATCCACAGTTTGTGATATCGTACCATTCCTGTGGAGAAAGAACTGGAGTTCCTCCAAGCTGTACTATCCTGTTAGAAACCATGTCTGCATGGCGCAGTTCATCGTTTGCATGCTCTATGAGTTCAGCTGTTGCAGCTTCCCTCATTGGGCCTTTGATAACTTTTGCACCAATCCAGTACTGGTAGTATGCTAACCACTCGTCCGCAAGTGCTCTATTCAATAAGTCAATCAGTTCATTGACATCTAACCCTAGTATTTCCACACCTTTTGTTCCCATGATAGGTCACCTATGAATTATATCTTAGAATACGTATTTAAGACTGTTTCTTCAGGCACATGAACCAGTCGAGGCAATACTTTCCTTCTTCTTCGGTCTCGACCCTTTCCTTTGCAGTTCCGCATGATCCGGGTGGTGGAATTATTACGTCATCTCCTGGTTGCCAGTTTGCAGGGGTTGCAATGTTTTCTGCATCGGACTTCTGCATTGCAAGTATAATTCTCTTGATCTCATCCATGTTCCTGCCGTTAGACAATGGATAGTAGAGGATTGCTCTAACCTTTGCTTTTGGGTCCATGATGAAAACTGCTCTGACAGCCTGTGTTGTGGAGGCATTTGGCTGTACCATTCCGAACTTCTTTGCAACATCCATCTTAAGGTCTTCAATTACAGGGAAGTTCACTTCAACATCCTTCATTCCCTTGTAAACGATCTTCTCTTTAATGGTGCGCAGCCATGCAATGTGAGCATAGATACTGTCAATGGAAAGTCCAATAAGTTCTGTGTTAAGTTCCCTGAATTCTTCCTGCATAGTTGCGAATGTCATAAATTCAGTTGTACATACAGGTGTAAAGTCTGCAGGGTGACTGAAAAGAATTACCCACTTCCCCTTGTAATCTTTAGGGAAATTGATCTCACCCATAGTTGTCACCGCTTTAAAACTTGGTGCGTCGTCTCCGATAAGTGGCATTGTTACTATTTCTTCTTCCATATTACTCCATCTCCATACATTTCTTACAAATTCCGTAAAAGTTAGTGTCTGCTGATTCTATTTTGAAGTCATCTATCTCTTCTGCTATTTTCATAGCATACTCGCTAAGTTCTTCTGATTCATAGTCTGTGATTTCTCCACACTCAAGGCATATTGTGTGATGATGAGGCACCAGATTCGCTTCGAACCTTGAAACCCCCTTAACATTCACCTCCTTTATCAGTCCCTTTTCAGCCAGGAACTTCAGGTTATTATAAACTGTAGCTTTGCTGATACGTGTCAGTTTTTGCCTTACTCCCTCATAGACATCATCTACAGTTGGATGACCATCAAATTCCTTGAGGAAATCCAGGATCTCAATCCGCTGGTTTGTATATTTGATGTCTGCTTGTTTCATATCTGACCAACTTTTTGTTTTTTCAGGTTTCTAACATATCTTATGTAAGAACGAATTCTAAATAATAATTATTATTATTTAAGCTTTGTTCCTATTTAGTATTTAGACCTATTTAGAACTATATATTTGAATAAATAATGTTAAAAAACCAGGCCAGCAAACAAAATGAAATTCATTTGAGCAAGTTACTTAAAAGATAATTAGCAGATTAGTAGCAAATAATCATCAAAATCCCGGAGAAATAAAATGAGTAAGACCAGGATAATTTCATGGAATGTAAATGGCATAAGGGCAGTTCACAAGAAAGGGTTCCTTGACTGGTTCAATGAAGAGAAACCAGATATACTCTGTATCCAGGAAACAAAAGCACGCAGGGAACAGCTTCCTGCCGAGCTTCTTGAAACAAATGGTTATTACAATTACTTCGCCTCTGCAGAGAAAAAAGGCTACAGCGGAGTTGCACTTTACACCAAAAAAGAGCCCGTAGATATAAAGTGCGGTTTTGGAATAGAGAAATTCGATAGTGAAGGACGCACACAAATTGCAGATTTTGGAGATTTTGTGCTCTTTAATATATACTTCCCCAACGGCAAAGCATCAGCCGAAAGACTTGCATACAAAATGGAATTCTACGATGCTTTCCTTGAATATGCTAATACTCTCAAGTCCAGAGGTAAGAAAATAATTGTCTGCGGTGATGTGAACACAGCACACAAGGAAATCGACCTTGCCAGACCAAAGGAAAATGAAACTGTGTCAGGCTTCCTTCCTGAAGAACGCGCCTGGATAGATAAGCTACTTGACAACGGTTATGTGGATACTCTTAGAATGTTCAACGAAGAACCTGAAAACTATACCTGGTGGAGCATGAGAACTAAAGCCCGGGAAAGAAACGTTGGCTGGAGAATTGATTACTTTTTTGCAAGTGACAATGTAAAAGACAACATCAAAGATGCGTTCATACTGGCTGATGTAATGGGTTCGGATCACTGCCCTATTGGGATTGATGTTGAGTTCTGATTTCCAAAAACGAAAAAAGAATTTATTGTTTTTCACTTATGCTGTTCAGGGCAATCCTGACAGCATCTTTTGGGTCACTTGCCCTAATGGTACCCTCTATATCCCATTTTGAATTCAGGGTCACCACTGTTTTACCCATCTTAAGAGAGTGCGCAATCTCTGAGAGTGTACCATATTCCCCGCCTACAGCTATTAAAGCATCAGAAGAGCGTGCAATGATAACATTCCTTGCATGTCCCATTTCAGTAACAATAGCAATGTCAATATAAGGATTGGCACTTTTTCGGCTGTCACCCGGAAGAAGACCAACAGTTGTACCGGATTCTTTTTTTGCACCCCTGGCAGAGGCTTCCATTACCCCACCAAGTCCGCCGCAAATAAGAAGAGCACCATTTCGGGCAATCTCAGCACCTACTTCTTCAGCCAGAATTTCCATTTCCCTGTCACACGAGCCTGCACCGATTACTCCTATTTGTATCATAGAACACAAACCCCTAATCACCTATTTCACATGTACTCGCTCTGTATCCGCAAAACATCTTTACTGTCCTTAGCCTCAGAATATTCTTCCAGGGGCTCATGGTTAAGCTCAAGAAAAGTGTGGCCCCAGTTGAACTTGGACATTATCTTCTCTGCCTGCTGCTTGTTACCAAGTATATACAGAGCTGCGGCAAATGCCTCAACCGATGTAAGTTTGAATGGTCTTCCGAAGTTTACAGGGTTTGCAGCCACAAGGTAAGGCAATGCACGGTGTTCCAGCCTCATTCTGAGAAGCTGGGGGAACACCCTTTCAACTTCCTCCCAGGAACAATCCAGAACAGTAATACCTTTTTTTGCGCTGTCCTCTGGTGAAAGGGCTTTTTCAGCCATAGGATCCAGCAAAATAGACCGGGAAGGAATTCTATCTATTTTCTCAAAAAGATTTACAAGCCCGAATTTTGCCATTTTCTTGCCGGTACACTTTTTCGGATCACATTGTTTTGCATGATATAGGAAGAGTTTAATGTCTTTTTCATCAGCTTGTATCATGTGGGAAAAAGCGTCATGATGCTATAAATTCTTGTTCTGTGAACATTTTAACACAAAAATAATATAGATATGTATTTATAATTTTAAGTAGTATTTAGTGATGATTATACAGTATATACGCTAACAAAATTGATCGGTATTTGAATGGTACATCAACTGCGATCATTAATCGAGGCATTTTATGACAGCAACAATTTTCACAATCGTCTCAGGGAAGGGTGGTGCGGGCACAAGCACCGCTGCTATAAATTTGGGTGCCGCTCTGGCAGGGTTTGCAAAAAAAACAATTCTTATCGATGCTGACATCGGAATGCCCACCATTGGACTGATGTTGGGACTTGAAACTTCAAAAGGAACTATTCACGAAGTACTTGCAGGCAAAGTAGAACTTAATGAAGCTATTTATGACGGACCAAATAACATGCACATTCTCCCGGGAAGTATTTCACTCCAAGGTTTTGTGAACGCAAACACAGAGATACTCGATGACATTGTGGAGAGTGTCAAAGAAAAATATGAATATATCATAATTGATTCTGCTACCGGGATTAACAAGAATTCTCTACTGGCAATATCTCTTGCTGATGAAATAATCCAGCTTATTAATCCGGACATTGCATCTCTTGCCGGAGCAATGAAAATCAAAGCTATTTCTGACAATATGGGCAAGCAGTTCAGAGGAATACTGCTTAACAGGACTGGTGTTACCCAGAACGAAATTAGTTCGGAGCGGATAGAAACTGCCCTTGGACTCAAGGTACTGGCAACATTACCGGAAGAGAAGAATGTGAAGAATTCACTGGCATTCAAAGCTCCGATTATCACAAAATATCCAGCTTCCCAGGTGAGTGTGAACTTCAACCGTCTGGGTGCTGAAATTGCAGGCATCAAAGCACCAGTAGAAGAACTATCTCACGAAAAGCCTGAAAAGAAAAAGAAAGCAAGAAAGTTCTCCCTTGCAAAAAACAAGAAGTGATCCGGGTGTGAATATGGAGATAATGCCGGAAAAGATTATTATGATAATTAATGGGATGACCGTGGTCACCGGGGTTGGTAATTATGAGTTTAGATAATAATCCTGATGACCGGAAAACTGCAACAGAAGATGCAGATGAGATTGAGACATCCCTTCAGACTGAAAGTGAATCATCTGAAGTTGAAGATTTCCTGCGGGAAATAAAAGAATCAGATGCAAAAACCGAATTATCTGCAGAGAATACAGAAAATGACATCCTTCTGGATGACATTCCCATAGAAGAACCTGCAGAAGATATAATCCTGGAAGATAGCGTAACCGACAAGATAGAAGACGCTGAAACGGAAGAGATTCCCATTGAAGAGGAAACAATAGATAAAGAAACAGGATTATCGGATATCGTTGGTCATGAAATCGTTGCAGATGACATACTGGAAGATGAGACTGAGTCTCTGACAGTTGACGAGGATGATGCAATAAGCGAACTTGCAGACCTTATCCTTCCCGATGCAGAACCAGTAAATATTGAAGACCTGAAAAGCAAGATTGACGATGTTTACATTCCATTATATAGGGATGATATTGAAGAAGACAGGGATTCTTTCTGGAAAGACACTATTTCTGAGATATATAGTGAAGAACCCATCGAAGAAGAACTGTTTGTAGAAGAGGAAAAAGGCGAATCTATTCTTGACCGTATCAACAAGTTAATACCAACAACGAAGATCGAACTGGAACCATATAATGTTATTGAGCACGGACCATTAGTAGACCTTACAATGCCAGCAGACAGCCCTTACAGGGAAGTTGAACTGTATGAAGTTAATCCACTCTATGCATATGTCAGAATCGCATATGACCCGGAATCTCATGAATATCAGTATCAAGTGATAGAAGCTGTGCTAACGGAAAAAGAGAAGGAACTGCTTGAAACTATCAAACTCAAATTCATTGAGACACTGGATGTGAATCTTAAGGAAATATCCCGCCAGAATGCAGAGGAATTCCTGAGAGAGAATGTAGCTAAATATCTGATTGAATTCAAGATCGACATCTCTCCGAGAAAACGTGAGAGAATAATGTACCACATTGTCCGTGACTATGTAGGATATGGAGAGATTGATGTTCTCATGAGAGATCCGAACCTGGAAGATGTTTCCTGTGACGGACCTAACACACCTGTGTATATTTTCCATAAAGAATACAACTCGATTCCGAGTGACATTGTGTTCCCTTCCGATAATGTTCTGGATTCTTTTGCCATAAGGATCGCACAGATATGTGGAAGACATATTTCCATTGCAAATCCACTACTTGATGCTACAATGCCTGATGGTTCGCGTATCCAGATGACCCTTGGACGTGAAATCACAACACGTGGAAGTACTTTCACCATCAGGAGATTCAAGGATAATCCGATCACTCCTGCAAACCTTATAGAATATCACACATTCTCAACAGCTATGATGGCCTATATGTGGCTGGCTGTAGAATCAAATAAGAGCCTGGTATTTGCAGGAGGTACCGCATCCGGTAAAACTACTGCTATGAATGCGGTTTCACTTTTCATCCTGCCGGAAATGAAGATAGTTTCCATTGAGGATACAAGGGAGCTGAACCTTTCACATCCAAACTGGATCCCTGGTGTTACCAGACAGGCATTTGCCGGAGAGGACAAAGGTTCCATTGAAATGTACGAACTTCTCAGGGCAGCCCTCAGGCAAAGACCTGAATACATCCTTGTGGGCGAGGTGCGAGGTGCTGAAGCCTATGTACTGTTCCAGGCAATGTCCACAGGACACACTACATTCTCAACAATGCATGCCGATTCCGTACAGTCAGTAGTACACAGACTAGAAAATCCACCTATTAACGTGCCGAGAATCATGATACAGGCACTTGATCTTGTGGCAATCCAGGTGCAGGTAAAGGTTGGTGATGAACGTGTCAGAAGGTGCAAGAGCCTGACTGAAATTGTAGGTGTAGACCCAAGAACGGGTGAATTGCTTACAAATGATGTTTTCGTATGGGATGCTGCACGTGATATGTTCCAGTATTCAGGACGATCCTACATAATTGAAAGCGTAATGGAAAGCCGCGGTTGGGCTGAAGAAAAGGTTCGTGATGAACTTAAACGACGGCAGGATATACTTGAATGGGCCCGTGTTAAAAAGGTCACTCACTTCAGAGACTTCGCAAAGGTCGTCATAGGATACAACCGTGAACCGGAAATGATAATGAAACTCGTAAGGCAGGAATTGTATGGCTAATCCGTATTTTATCTTTGCTTACAACCTTTTTGGAAAATACTATGAGAAAAAAAGGGTTGAATTTTTCGGCCTGCGGCATAATCTTCTAAAGAACAGGTTAGACCTGTCTTTTGATGTGTACATGTCCTCTGCACTCCTGAGTTCGATCCTGTCTGCACTGGTAGCTTTACTTGTTATTACTTTCCTTTTTCTGATATTTGGTGTTCCCAATGTACAACCAACCAGAATTATGATCCCTGGATGGATGACACCATACCTCCAATACAAGTCCATTGTGCTTGGCGTGTTTTTCGAAATATTTTTCACAGCTCTGGTGTTTGCAATCGTTTATAAGATATTCCTTGTGTATCCGTCTATAATGGCAGGTGACAGGAAAAGAAGAATTGACACCATGCTTCCATATGCTGTTAACTATATGTCAGCTATGTCAGGTGCAGGAGTTCTTCCGGTTGATCTTTTCAGATCACTTGCAAACAATGATATTTACGGAGAAATGTCAGTCGAATGCAGATATCTTGTACGTGATCTGGAAATTCTGGGTCATGACCTTGTAACTGCTATGAAAAATCTTTCTGTAACAACACCATCAACGGCATTCCAGGATTTTCTGCAGGGTGCCATCACTGTAGTAGCTTCAGGAGGACAACTTGAGCCGTACTTCGAGATTAAGACTGAACAATATATTATGGAGAACCGCCAGAACCAGAAGGAATTCCTGGAAACTCTTGGCCTTCTGGGAGAAACATATGTGACGGCTTTTGTTGCCGGTCCGCTTTTCCTTGTGGTTGTAATTTCTATTATGTCAATAATGGGAAGTGCACAAATGGTTTTCCTGTATATCATAATCTATGCCCTGATACCTATTGGCAGTATTATGTATGTCGTTCTTATCAGCATGATGACTCCGGAGGCCTAATATGAAATTAGCTGAATTTTTGAATCTCAAAACAGAAGATCAGGACATGCTTACGGAAGAAGAATTAACAGAGCTGGAAGACAACCTGATCAATTCAAAAATGGAGGAAGCAAAGAAGAATGTAGCGATAAAGGAATTCCTGAAGGATCCTTTAGATACACTATATACACATCCGGAATATGCATTTGCCATTAGTGTGCCTATTGCAATGGTCTTTTTTGCAATTGGCATGATAGCTACATGGGGCACTCCTATTATAGATGACGTGATTATCTTTTCAGTGCTTATTACTATTACACTTCCTGCATTTACTTTCCATAAGAAATACAAGAGGACAAATACCATCGAAGAATATCTGCCTACTTTCCTCAGGGATATTTCCGAAATGAGCAGGGCAGGACTTACACTTCCAAGAGCGGTAAACACCGTTGCAAGAGGAGAATACGGAGCTCTTACAAAAGAAGTTCAGGCCATGGATGCTTCGATGTCCTGGGGTGTTTCTTTTGAAGAGTCACTGGAGAACTTTGCAAAAAGAGTTCCAACTCCAATTATCACGAGGACAGTTGCACTTATCACACAGGCAAGCAAGGCAGGAGGACGTGTTGTTTCTGTTCTTGAAGCTGCTGCCAGAGATGCCAGAGAAGTAAAATTGCTGGAACGTGAGAGACGTGGTAATATGATGGTATATGTAGTCATCAGTTACATGTCATTCTTTGTGTTCCTTTTTGTGATTGGAATGCTTACATCCACTTTCGTACCAACAATGGCAGAAGCCGGAAAAGCTGCAAGTGCAGCTGGTGCAGGAAGCCAGTTCATTGGTGCATTTGATCCTTCAAAGTACACACGTCTCATGATGCATACTGGTGTTATCCAGGGATTTATGAGCGGACTTGTAGCTGGACAGATGGGCGAAGGTTCTGTATTCCAGGGTTTCAAACACTCAATAATCCTTACTCTGATAGCCTGGATAATATTCACGTTCGTTATCTGAAACCAGTCAAATAAAACAAAAATAAGAATAATCAAAGGAAGGCTTATTCTATTTTAGAATAAGCTTCCAGTGCTTTTTTTCTCACATCTGTGAAAAGATCATTTTCATGAGAATCAATTCCCACGACCAGAGGACCAAAATTCTCCACCTTAAGTTCCCAAACGGCTTCAGGCATCCCAAGGTCCAGCCAGTGAACTGCAATTACCTTTTCTATGCTCATGGCTGCAAGGGCTGCGCATCCTCCTGTAAATGCCAGATAAACTGACTTTCCTTTCATGGATTCTGTCACGTTATCCATGCCACCTTTTCCTACAAATGCACGCACCTGGTGAATATCAAGAAGAGAGGGTGTCATTTTTGACATTCTTGCACTTGTGGTAGGTCCGGCAGCAACTACTTCCCAGCTATCATCTTTTCCCTTCATGAGAGGGCCGCAATGATATATTACCGCACCTTCAAGATCAAATGGAAGTTCTTTCTTTTCCTCTGCCATTTCAAGAATTCTTGCATGGGCTTCATCCCTTGCAGTGTAAATAGTCCCGCTGAGATAGACAATGTCACCAGCTTTTAGCTTATCGACATCTTCCTTTTTCAGTGGCGTACTTAGCCTGTATTCCATTATTCATCACCACCAAGAACAACTGATGCATGACGATTTGCCCAGCATTGTATGTTCACCGCAACCGGAAGTGATGCAGTATGACAGTGTGCTTTTTTAATGTGAACTGCCAGGGCGGTAGTTTTTCCTCCAAGTCCCATTGGTCCGATACCCAGCGAATTAATGTCTTTGAGGAGAGTTTTTTCTTCTTCGTTCATCACATCAACTTTCTCAAGCAGAGCTGACTTTGCAAGTCTTGCAGCTTTGTCAAATGAACCACCAATACCCACACCTACAACAACCGGAGGACATGGTTTTCCACCTGCATTAAGAACTGTTTCAAGGACAAAGTTACGAATACTGTCCTTTTCAGTGGGATTAAGCATCTTAATGGAACTCATATTCTCAGAACCTGCACCTTTCGGTGCCACGGTTATTTTTACACTGCTGCCGTCCACAAGTTCGTATTTAATATCCGGAATTCCGTTTCCTGTATTATTCCCACTGTTACTGCGGGTTAAAGGATCAACAGCGTTTGGACGCAATGGTATCGACTGAGTTGCTTTCCTCACACCTTCAAGAATAGCATCCTCCAGCCTGAAATCCATTCTGGAATCACGGCCAAGCTCTACAAAGAAAATCAGTATGCCAGTGTCCTGGCACATGGGTACTTTCTGTCGGGATGCGATCCCTATATTCTTCAAAATGGCTTCAAGTTGCTCTTTTGCAACCGGGGATGTTTCCTCTGATGCGGCTATTTCTAATGCGCCAACAACATCCTGTGGCAGTACGGTCTCAGCCTCTTCTAAAATATCAACAACGGCTGATACGACACTATCATAATCAATGGAATTTGACAAAAAAGATCACCTTTGGTGTGGTGCGGGAGAAGGGATTCGAACCCCCGAACGCCTGCGCGAGCAGATCTTGAGTCTGCCACCGTTGGCCACTTGGTTACTCCCGCATCTGAGATATAACGATACCTCTATTGCCGTATTTATTATAAATTTAACTGTCGCTGAATACATAAATCCAAACTTGCGAAAGTGTGCAACAAATAATAAATGCTGTCAGTTCAGTAACATATATACCTATTATTACTACTAATCAAAGGAATTATATACAAGAGGACTTAAATTAGGAGTATAGTGGTAGACCAGTGGTACAGTATTGTATGACTGGTTTATGGAGTACAAGAATAGAATGCAGGGGGCATACTATTAGGCGGAGTCGGTTGGATATTACAATAGCCATTCTGAAAATAGCAGTGGATGGCGCAAAAAAGACACAGATAGTTTACGGAGCAAACCTTAATTCAACAATTGCAAATAAATATCTCACGAGGCTGGAAGAAAAACAGCTTATAATGCAAAAAGATAATATATTTGTTACTACGGATAAAGGAAAAATGTATAAAGATATGGCCAGCGAATTAGATATTCGCTGACATTGATTTTAGTTATTTTTGATGTTATTGGACTTACTTGTTTCAGATGAGACCCAGTAACTGTGAAATCTTAAGGACAACATTTGCCACAGTGTAAGTTATATTGTTCACAAGGCCTACAGGTTCAATAACAATATCACCATTATCCTTTGCTTCAACGAAGGTCTCGAGCGGTGTTTCCGAATCCATCACGCTTCTTACAGTGGCCTCGCTGGCCCCAATGATCATGGTGGCATCAAACTCATCATCTTCTGATACTTCTTCAAAGGTAGTTACATATGCGTCTTCAGTAACTGCCTTTATGTAAATCTCATTACCGGAATCATCTACGATGACAAGTTTTATTACTTCATCCCCAAGCAGGCTTTTGAGAGAAGAAGACAGGTTCTCTGCATTTGCATTATATTCATTGACTTTTATTTCAAGGTCACTGACTATATCCGCACTTGCCACCGGCATGAACAACATCAGCAGCATTAAAATAATTATTATTTTTTTCATATAAGCCCTCCCGTGTATGATTAAGTCCTAATTGACAGATAGGTAAATATGAACATGGTAAATCACAAAATTTCCTGAATAATAGAAAAACAGGAAAAAAACCAGTATACGACCATATTTCCAGCCATGTAGAACACCTATTAATCGTACCAATTATATATTGGATTCAATTATAGTTATAGTTGTCTGTGACCGGATATGAAAGAATAATTTTTTGCAGGAAAACTGTTTTAAGAACATAAATATAATTGCATCTTCAGGAAGGCGATTTCTAATGGGCGAGATAGTAGTAAGCGATGCCATGAGAGACTATTTTGAAGGGCTTGAGGCCAATCTCCATAAAGAGATAGAGATTGCCAACCGTGCACGTTCAAAAGGCGGAGACCCTAAACCCCATATAGAAATTCCTCTTGCTAAAGATCTTGCGGACAGGGTTGAGAATCTCATCGGCGTAAAAGGTGTTGCGGAGCAGATCCGCATATTTGACGAGACAATGTCACGTGAAGAAGGAGCTCTCGCTATCGGAAAAGCCGTTGCTGAAGGTGCTGTTGGTACATTTGATTCAAAGGAAGAGGCAATCGAAGCTGCCATCCGTGTATCCGTTGCAATGCTTACTGAAGGTGTGGTAGCAGCACCAATCGAGGGAATTGACAAGGTCACACTTGGAAAGAACGATGACGGAAGCGAATACATCCGGATATTTTATTCTGGACCGATACGCAGTGCAGGAGGTACAGCCCAGGCATTGTCCGTTCTTGTTGGAGATTATGTCCGCCGTGCAGTAGGAATTGATAGGTATAAACCACGAAAGGAAGAAGTTGAACGATACGTGGAAGAGATCCTGCTTTACAGGCGTGTGGCAACTTTACAGTATACACCATCTGAAGATGAAATCAGGCTTATCGTTGAGAATTGCCCTATATGCATAGACGGTGAACCCACTGAAGCCGAGGAAGTTGAAGGTTACAGGAACCTTGACAGGATTGAGACGAACAGGATTCGTGGTGGTATGTGCCTGGTCCTTGCAGAAGGTCTGGCACTGAAAGCCCCAAAGGTCCTGAAGCACGTAAATAAACTTGAGATGGATGGATGGAACTGGCTTAACACATTTATAGCCGGAACAAAAAGCTCAGGCGACGATGACGGATTTGTGGGTGTCAAGCCCAAGGATAAATACCTGCGTGACCTGATAGCAGGAAGACCTGTATTCTCACACCCCATGAGACCCGGTGGTTTCAGACTCCGCTACGGCAGGTCAAGAAACACATCTTTCGCTGCTGCAGGGATAAGTCCTGCCAGCATGTATATTATGGACAGTTTTATCGTTTCAGGCACGCAGCTTAAAGTTGAAAGACCTGGAAAAGCCGCAGGAATGGCACCTGTTGACAGCCTGGAAGGTCCTACTGTGAGATTGAAGTCAGGCGATGTAATAAGAGTTGATGACGAGCAGGAAGCTATCGAAATTCACCCGGAGGTTGAAGCCATAATTGATATTGGTGAAATACTCATCAATTTCGGTGACTTCCTTGAGAACAACCATCCTCTTGTACCTGCATCTTATTGTTTTGAATGGTGGATACTGGAATTTGAAAAAGCAGTAGAGAATTCACCTTACTCAAGAGAAGAACTTAAAGATCCATCCCAGGAACTTGCACTGGAACTATGCGAAAAATACAATGTTCCGCTTCATCCTGCTCATACCCATCTGTGGCACGATATATCTGTTCAAGAATACGAAAAACTTGCATTATTTGTATCAGAGAATGGAGTTCTTTCTTCAGATTCAAAGATACTTGAGCTTCCACTTTCCCTAACAACAGATTCGGGAATTAAAACAATCCTTGAACATCTTCTTGTCCTTCACAGACTGGATGATGGAAAGATAATCATCGAAAATCCTTTACCATTCATCAAATGTCTGGGGCTGGACACAGACCTGAAGAAAAAATGGACGGCTTTGCCGGAAGAACTTACAGAAACAGTGCCTGTGGTCAATGAACTCAGCGGCCTTATTGTCAGGGAGCGCGCACCAATCAGAATCGGAGCCAGAATGGGGCGTCCAGAGAAATCAAATAAAAGAAAAATGTCTCCTGCTCCTCATGTATTGTTCCCGATCGGAGATTCTGCGGGAAATACGCGTAAAATGGAGGCAGCGGCTGGCTACATATCATCAATGAACAGTAAGGTTGGACAGATACGTGTTGAGATAGGTAACAGAGTATGTCCTGCCTGTGGAAAGGATACTTTCCTTTATCGCTGTGACTGCGGAGAATTTACCGTACCAAAGCTCTTCTGTCCTAGATGCGGAATTGCAGTGCAGAAAGGAGAATGTCCGAAATGCGGATCAAAGACCACTTGCGTGAAAATGCAGAATATCAATTTCAAAGAGATTTACCAGGCTGCCTTTGCAAATGTTGGAGAGCGTGAGAACATCGAGGTTAAAGGCGTCAAGAGAATGATGTCAGGAACCATGACTCCTGAGCCTCTTGAAAAAGGAATTTTGCGCGCAAAACATGACCTTTATACATTCAAGGATGGAACTGTCAGGTACGATATGTCCGATATTCCGCTAACTCATATTCGTGCTGATGAGCTGGGAATCAAAGTAGATAAATTAATCGGAATCGGGTATACAGAGGACATATACGGAAACAAACTGGAAAGGGGTGACCAGGTTGTCTGCCTGAAAGTACAGGACCTTGTGGTTTCCTATGATTGTGGCCGGTACCTTCTGCGAATAACGAAGTATATCGATGACCTGCTTGAGAAATACTATGGAGAAGAGCCATTTTATAAGGCAGAGAAGATAGAAGATCTTGTTGGCGTGATGCTAATGGGACTTGCACCTCATACATCAGCAGGAGTACTCGGAAGACTTGTAGGTTTTACAAAAGCATCAGTGGGTTATGCCCATCCTTTCTTCCACGCAGCTAAAAGAAGAAACTGTGACGGTGATGAGGACTGTGTCATGCTGCTGATGGATGGTCTGATTAATTTCTCAAGAGATTATCTTCCTGAAAAAAGGGGAGGAAAGATGGACGCTCCTCTTGTGCTTACAACTCGTCTTGACCCCAGTGAAGTTGACAAAGAAGCACACAACATAGATGTGTGTGACCACTATCCTCTGGAGTTCTACGAAGCTACCCAGAGTTACACTAATCCAAAAGAACTGGAATCCACATTTGACCTTATAAGCTCAAGACTTGGAACTCCAGACCAGTATGAGCACTTTATGTACACTCACGATACAACCGATATTGCTGCAGGGCCACTTAATAGTGCATACAAGACACTTGGCAGCATGGTGGAGAAAATGGATGCACAGCTTGCACTTGCAGACAAGATAAGAGCTGTTGATGCACCGGATGTTGCTGAAAGGGTACTAATTTCACACTTCCTGCCTGATATGTTCGGTAACCTCAGGGCGTTTTCAAGGCAGGGTACAAGGTGCCTGAAATGTGCTGCGAAGTTCCGCAGACCTCCACTTACGGGAATTTGTCCAAAATGCGGAGGCAGGGTTATACTTACAGTTCATGAAGGTGCTGTGAAAAAGTATCTTAAGGTCTCAAAGAAGGTCGCTTATGAGTACAACGTTTCCAGTTACACCAAGCAGAGAATAGAACTGCTTGGCCTGGATATGCAATCACTCTTTGAGAATGACAAGTCTAAGCAGACCGGCCTTCTTGAGTTTATGTGAGTTATTTAGCGAGTAATAAAAATGATTAATGCAGGCGATATCTGCTTTATTGGTTAACAGGCAGGCCGATTGCATTAATTTCATGAATGAGTTCTGTGAACTGCTTTACCTCAAATTCAAGGACTTCTTCTTTTGTAAGACCTATTGACATTTCACCATCGTATGTCAACATATCAGGTCCGCGGCGGACAAAGCGTGAAACACCATCTTCTGAAAGCACAGTTGTTACCTCCGGATCATATACGAATGCCCTTCCCGGAATAACAACAGTTTCCTTTACATCAGACAGATCCAGCTTTTTGAGATCATCTATGGTAATAAGACAACCTATATCCTTGTCCACGGCAACAACATTGACAGCGCTGCCAAGTTTTGTGAATATCTCCTGAAGCCTTTCCTTTGAAGCACGACTGGTAAGTATTGTTGCATCTTTTCTAATAACAGGAAGTTTTTCCAGTGACTCCGGTTCATTCCTGATGGCGTAAGGACAGCCAATCAATGGATCTTCAAGTGGTGTTCCGGTTATACGCAGATTGTACTTTGCATCGGCATCCCTTACAATTTTCACGAATTCCTCAATGCTGTGAGTTTCAACCCCTTCCACAACAGGAGCGTTATTAAGTATGAGACCTTCCTCTGTTTTATTGGCAAAGCGCATGAGTATAGCTCCTTTAGCACCCATTTCCTCAAGGTCCGCAAGGGTTTTGTCAAGTACTTCACCATCATTTACTCCGGGAATGATAACGATAGCTGCGTAAACATCACAATGCTGGCAGAACTGACGCAGGACTTTCAATGCGGCTTCTGGTTCCGGGTCACGCATGTATTTCCTTCGTAGTTCGGGATCTGTTGCAAATACTGTGAATGAAACTTCTGTGACTCCGTATTCAATGAAGAACTCCGCTTCATCACCATTACTGAATCCTTTTCCACTGGTGTAACCCAGATGTATAGGAAGTCCGAACTGGGCAATGTTAGCAACCAGTTCCATAAGGTCAGGATAGCAGCTTACATCACCTCCACCGCTTATGGTGATCTTTTCAATGTTGTCACCTGCCATCATGAGACGCTGGTAGAGCTCCTGGAACACATATTGCCCCGGCTTGAAACCGGAATAAGATTCCCTTACACCTCTTGTACAGTAATCACAGCCCTTTTTGAAAGGCAAACAGTATTTGCATCCAAATGGAGGGTTCTCTTTTACTTTCTTGAAATAACAGTATGTGCAGAAGCCTTTGCAATCAATTCCGGGATTGCCTCCTACGTCAGCAGTGATCTCCATAAAACGAGATACATATTATATAGATACTTAAAGGTTTGCGGTTCTTTTAATATACATTCATATTCGCAGTGGAACTGCATTTTACAAATGTATTAAAAGATTAAGATTTGTATTGAGAATAATACTGTTATTTAAGTTTTCTCTGTACAAGCTCTGACCAGATACATAATCAATTATTTTTGCACAGGAATATTGCTTGCGGTTGATGATTGCGAAATTGTCGTGGAATGATGCAAAAGGTTTAAACGTCATTGTTGCTTAATAATTTCGAGAATTCCCATTGGAAAAATTTTCGTACAGGAAATTACTATGTGGTACAAAGTAATTGACTTTCATTCTTTCACCTGTACATTTCCAAATGGGTGATTTCTGAATAGAAACATAGGAGGAAAATATACGTGTCTGATAAAATAGACATTTACGACGACAGAGGTAAACTGTTGGAAAGCGGCGTTGATCTTATGGAAATCGCGCCAACAAGAAACGCAGCGATTCAAAATATCATCAAAGATACAAAGAGGACAGTTGCTGTAAACCTCGCTGGTATCGAGAAAGCATTGAAAACCGGTGCCATGGGCGGAACTAAAAAACAGATCCTTGGAAGAGGCCTTGAGTATGATATCTTAGGCAACTCCGGTGCTATCCTTGATTCCGTAGAGAAGCTCATAAAAGTAAGCGATGATGACGACACCAACGTAAAGGAACTTGGTGGCGGAAAGCAGCTCCTCGTCCAGATCCCAAGTATAAGGACACAGGTCGGTGCTGACTACGTATCCGGAAGTACCGTAACAGGTGCAGCAGTGGTCCAGACAATCATTGACATGTTCAACGTTGACATGTTCGATGCACCAATCGTAAAGTCCGCTGTATGGGGAAGCTACCCACAGACAATGGACATGAAGGGCGCAAACATCGCATCAATTCTCAGCATTCCACAGAACAACGAAGGTCTTGGTTACTCCCTGAGGAACATCACAACAAACCACGTAGCAGCAATCACCGGCAAGAAGGCAATGAATGCAGCAGCACTCTCATCAATCTTCGAGCAGGTAGGTATGTACGAAATGGGTAACGCTGTAGGACCATTCGAGAGACACCAGTTACTCGGTCTTGCGTACCAGGGTCTTAACGCAGGTAACTTCGTATACGACATCGTAAAGGAGAACGGAAAGGACGGTACAATCGGTACTGTAATTCAGTCTGTAGTAGACAGAGCTATTGAAGCAGATATTATCTCAGTCGACAAGACAGCTCCATCTGGATACAACTTCTACAAAGCAAACGATGTTTCAATGTGGAACGCATGTGCAGCAGCAGGTCAGCTTGCAGCAACTATGGTAAACGTAGCAGCAGGCAGAGCAGCTCAGAACGTATCATCAACCATCCTCTACTACAACGACATACTTGAGAAGGAAACAGGTCTTCCAGGTGTCGACATGGGTAGAGCACAGGGTACTGCAGTAGGATTCTCATTCTTCAGTCACTCCATCTATGGTGGTGGCGGACCAGGTATCTTCAACGGTAACCACGTTGTAACCAGACACTCAAGAGGTTTCGCAATTCCTTGTGTATGTGCTGCATGTTCACTTGACGCAGGCACACAGATGTTCTCAATCGAGAAGACATCCGCACTTGTCGGAAACGTATTTGGATCCATCGAAGAATTCAAGGAGCCAATCAAGGCAGTAGCAGGTGCACTCTAAGACACAACACCCTCCTTAAATATCACAGATAATCACAAAGGTAACAAAAATGTCAGATACTTTTTCAGACACAAACTATGTGCAGCTTGAAATTTATCCATCAAGACTGCTCAAACCCGAAACTGCCCAGAACTTGCTTAACGAGATCTCTGATCTTGAAGGAATAATAAGGCTGTTCATCCATGGCCCAAGACTTCCACAGACCGTACCTTACGGACCTGCCACAGGACTGCCTGTGAACCATTCAGGGAATGCTGTAATCGAGGTCGCAGGCCAGGCAATAGAACTTGCTGTATCCGTAGGCAGCATCCGTATGGAAGTTTTAGATGTGGATGTAAAAGAGCAGGTAAGGGAAGTTTGTGAAAAGGTTCTTTCAGTTCCATTCGAATTCAGAGTAGGACATTTCATTCCAACGAGGCAGACAGTCAGCGACTATGCAAGACGTGGTCCGAATGCTGATCCTCTTATGACTGGAATGACAGATCCTAAAGGTAAACTGAAGAATCAGTCAATATGTATTCTAAGACCTGATGATATGGAATAAGTGATAAGATGTTTGACCGGGAAACACAGGTTGTAGATTGCAGACACGGAATGGGTCTTGGCCGCGGAGGAGGACTTGCACAGCGAGGTACTCTTTCTGAAACAGGAAGACCTGATGTCATCGCAGTTGCAATGAGCCCGGGAAGAAGACATATCACAAAACCAGTATGTGAACTCACATATGGCATGCGCCGTGAGGAAATCCAGGTTAGTGTGCTTGTGCTTAACACCGGCTCAGGTGTTCCGGATACAAATATGGGATCCGGGTCTTTTGGAATTAGTCCTGAAGAAATAGCACAGATCAACAGGCACAAAGTTGCTGTGATCCACACAGGAAACATCAGGGACCATGTGGTCCGTAAAGTAAAGGCAATTCTTGAGCAGACCGATGTTCCAGCAGTAGTTGTTTGCCAGACCCTCGTTGATTTCGAGGATTTTGCAATGGCAGGAATTAAGACACGGCTTGTTAAACCCAAAGATAGTGATATTTTAGCAAAGGGAAGGGTAATGGAAATTGTGACAGGAGTTACACGAGGCGAATCATGTTCCAGGGAAAAACTGAACGAACTCGTGAAAGCCGTGAAAACCACAATGAGATCATTAGAGAATTAGGAGTGAATAATTATGGCATATGAACCACAATATTATCCAGGAGCAACATCCGTTGCTGAAAACAGAAGAAAACACATGTCTGGTAAAGTCGAGAAACTCAGAGAAATTTCCGACGATGACCTGACACTTGTTCTCGGACACCGTGCACCAGGTAGTGACTACCCAAGCACCCACCCACCACTCGCAGAAATGGGCGAGCCAGAGTGTTCAATCAGAGAACTCGTAGAACCAACACCAGGTGCAAAAGCTGGTGACAGGGTAAGGTACGTACAGTTCGTTGACTCAATGTACAACGGTCCATCAGTACCATATGTAAGATCATACAGTGCAGCAATCAACTTCAGAGGTGTCGACCCAGGTACACTTTCCGGTCGTCAGGTCGTTGAAGCTCGTGAGAGAGACATGGAAGAGATCGCAAAGTTCCAGATGGAAACTGAAATGACCTGCCCAGCACTTGCAAGTCTTAGAGGTGCAACAGTACACGGTCACTCACTCAGACTTCCAGAAGACGGTGTAATGTTCGACATGCTCGACAGGTGCAGAAAAGAAGGCGATGTAATCATTATGCACAAGGACCAGGTAGGAAGACCAATCGACAAGAAGGTAAACCTCGGCAAGCCAATGTCCCCAGAAGAGGCAGCAAAGAGGACCACAATCTACCGTGTCGACAATGTAGCATTCAGAGATGACGCAGAGGTCATCGAATGGGTACACAGAGTATTCGACCAGAGAACCACATACGGATTCAAGCCGGAGAACTGAGGTGATTATAATGGCAGACGACAGAAAGAGAATGTTTGCAAAACACATGGAAATTAAGTACACAAAAGAACACGGTACTAACAAAATGGAAGGTGGAAAGATCACCGACATGACTGTAGAATACTACAGACTTGGTGTTGATCAGAACCCACGTAAATTAGAAATGAAAAAGGCAGGTCAGGAACTCGCAAAGAAGAGAGGACTTGTCGGTTACAACCCAATGATGCACTGTGGTGGTATCCCACTCGGTCAGAGAGCACTTACCCCATCATTCCTTTCCGGAACAGATGACATGGTAGAAATCGATGACCTTCACTACGTCAACAACGCTGCAATGCAGCAGATGTGGGACGACATCAGAAGGACAGTAATTGTCGGTATGGACATGGCACACGAGACCCTCGAGAAGAGGCTCGGTATCGAAGTCACACCAGAAACAATCAACCACTACCTTGAGACACTCAACCACGCACTTCCTGGTGGAGCAGTTGTTCAGGAACACATGGTCGAGACACACCCAGCTCTTGTAGATGACTGTTACGTCAAGATGTTCACCGGTGACGATGAACTCGCAGATGAGATCGACAAGCAGTTCCTCATCGACATCAACAAGCAGTTCCCAGAAGAGCAGGCAGAGCAGCTTAAGGCAGCAATCGGAAAGAACTCATTCCAGGCAGCACACATCCCAACAATTGTCAGCAGAACCACAGACGGTGGTCAGACAAGCAGGTGGATGGCTATGCAGGTCGGTATGTCATTCATTTCAGCATACAGCATGTGTGCTGGTGAAGCAGCAGTAGCTGACCTTTCATACGCAGCAAAGCACGCTGGTGTTATCCAGATGGGAGAAATGCTTCCAGCAAGACGTGCACGTGCACCAAATGAGCCAGGAGGAATTCCATTCGGTCACATGGCAGATATCATCCAGACAAGCCGTGTAGACGCAGAGGACCCTGCACACGTAGCTCTTGAAGTAGTCGGTGGAGGATGTATGCTTTACGACCAGATCTGGCTCGGATCATACATGTCCGGTGGTGTAGGTTTCACCCAGTACGCAACAGCAGCATACTGTAACAACATCCTTGATGACAACCTCTACTACAATGTTGACTACATCAACGACAAGTACGATGGTGCAGCAACCAAGGGAACAGACAACAAGATAAAGGCAAACCTCGATGTAGTAAAGGACATCGCAACAGAGTCCACAATCTACGGTCTTGAGAACTACGAGAAATACCCAACAACCCTCGAAGACCACTTCGGTGGATCACAGAGAGCAACAAGTCTTTCCGCAGCAGCTGGTTCCGCTGTAGCTCTTGCAACAGGAAACGGAAACGCTGGTCTTTCCGGATGGTACCTCTGTATGTACCTCCACAAGGAATCACACGGCCGTCTCGGTTTCTTCGGATTCGACCTGCAGGACCAGTGTGGTGCTACAAACGTACTCTCATACCAGTCCGACGAAGGTCTTGCTCTTGAACTGCGTGGACCAAATTATCCAAACTATGCAATGAACGTAGGTCACCAGGGTGGATACGCTGCAATCACTTCCGCTGCACACGCAGGACGTGGAGATGCATATGCAGTCAACCCACTCGTCAAGATCTGCTTCGCAGACGACCTCCTGCCATTTGACTTCACAAAGCCAAGGAAGGAGTTCGCAAGAGGCGCACTCAGAGAGTTCGAGCCTGCTGGTGAGAGATCACTCATCATTCCAGCAAAGTAATTTTAAAACAAGTGCAGGCTTAATGCCTGCTACTTACTCTTTTTTGAATTCGTTTTATTCTTCTGTTTTTGATTTTATCCTGTTCTATTCTTCTTTGCCCAGTAATACTTGAAAGATGGCTCTTAGAAAACTACTAATAATTTGAAACCTTGAAGAAACTTAAAAACAAGGTGCTATTAAAATGTCTTTTCACGTGATGCTAATCCCCACTCTGGGCTGTCCTGGAGAATGTAAATACTGCTGGAGTTCCGAGGAAAAATCCCCCATAATGAGCATCGAAACCATCAAGGAAGTAGTTGAATGGCTCAAAAACTTCGAGGAGGATTCAGTTACTTTTACATTCCACGGAGGAGAACCGCTCTTGGCCGGTGCAGATTTTTACAGGGAAGCTTTACCACTCCTTGTTGAGGGAGCAAAGCCGAAGAAAGTGGCTTTTGCAATACAGACCAACCTCTGGAGGATGACTGACGAGATAGCTGAGATCTTTGCGGAATATGAGATTCCCATTGGTTCCAGCCTTGACGGGCCGAAAGAGCTTAATGATTTCCAGAGAGGTGAGGGCTATTTCGAAAAGACCATGCGTGGCTACGAGATAGCAAAGAAACATGGACTTTCCGTGAGATTTATCACCACTTTTACCTCCCATTCCGAAAAGTTCAGAGAAGAGATTTTCAATTTTTATCTGGAGAACGGCTGGACTCTTAAGTTCCACCCTGCTCTTCCTTCATTACGTGGCGATGAACCCGAAAAATGGGCTCTTGATCCGGAAGAGTACGGCAGGCTTCTTATCTACCTCCTGGACAAATACCTGGAAAACGCAGACAAGATCGAGGTTATGAACATCGACCACCTCTGTAAAGGAGTATTTAGTGGCAGAGGTGCGGTCTGCACTTTCGTAGACTGTATGGGAGATGTATTAGCCATTGGACCTGATGGTGGCATATACCCATGCTACCGCTTTGTAGGAATGCCAGAATATGTAATGGGTAATGTTCGTGACAATCCTGATATTGAAGAACTTTCAAAATCTGATGCATGGAAGCTCATGTTCGATTACAAAGATTATGTGGATGAGAACTGCAAGGACTGTGCTCACATAAAATACTGCAGAGGCGGCTGCCCATACAATGCCATAACCCCTACAGGCGGAGAAATAAAGGATGTCGATCCACACTGTATATCCTACAAGATGATACTCGACGAAATAACCGAGAGGGTCAATAATGAGATGTTCGGAGGTCCAAGCATGGAAATGGATTTCTTCCAGAACCCGATGAAACCTTCAAAGCCAGGGATAATGTCCCTGATGTTCAAGAAAACATAAGTGGTGGGAATAGGTATGAAGTACCATTCTTAAAATCAAAAAAACTGACAGGACAGGTGTCCCGTCATTTATTTTTATTATTTATTTTTCCTGAGCACAATCAGTGTAAGTGATACAAAGACAATTCCTGCCAGTGCACTGAAACCGGGCGTGTTCTTTGTATCTTCAGTATCTGTTTCTTCTTGTTGTCCCTCTTCAGAAGTTAATGATACAGTTTCTTCCGTCTGGACGCTTTCTTCTGATACTTCCTCGCTGGCAGCGTCAGCTACAATCGAGAATATAGAGAAGCCAGGTGTCTCGGCAGTGAAGTACAGGATTTTTTCATCTTCACTTTCAAAGTCTGTCGGAAGCTCCTGCCATTTTCCTTCATAGAAATGCATCAGACAGATCGTATCCATATCGATGTTGTTATCATCGATCCATTCCCTGCTGACCTTGAAACGTATCATTATGTTCTCAGCATTGTCACTTGAAATTATACCCTCGGCTCCAACGTCGATGCTCATCACGGAATACAAATTACCATCCGGGATTGGTACGTCTGCTGGTGTGCCACCAAGAACCTGGACCTTTGTAACAACGAGACCTTCATCAGTTTCTGCATCAAAACCGATTCCAAGCACAGGACCTTCACCATCGGAAAGATCGAACTCAATAGATGTACCTCCTGTCACACGCATTATGGATGTGTCGGTGCTTATTACAATATCAGGATCCTGGCTTGAACTTACAGATACGCGGGTACCGGAACTGGAACTGCTTGGGCTTCCGGAGCTGACTGAAGATACAGTAATATAAGCAGTCCTTGTGCTGATATTACTTCCCAATGAATTGCTGGCATTGAGGCTCACATTGTAAGTTCCCACAGTTGAATAAGTGTGGTTCGGGTTCTGGTAGGATGAAGTATCCCCATCGCCGAAATCCCATAACCATGAGTCTGGGCTGTTTATCGATGAATCAGTAAAGCCTACGGAAAGCGGAACCACACCGGAGGTCACATTGGAACTGAAGCCGGCAACCGGGGAATCAACGACTGTGATATATGAAGTTTGTACACGTGTACTGCTGCCGGATGGGTTTGTGAGTATCAAACTAACGTTATAGATTCCTGTTGTGGTATAATTATGCATAGGATTCTGGTCGGTGGAAATTGTTCCGTCACCGAAGTCCCATAACCACGAGCTGATTACACCAGTGGATTGGTCGGTGAAGGATACATCCTGTGTTGCTGTTTCTAATGTTGTGTTGGCCACAAAGCCGGCAACAGGTATTGCCGGTTCCGGAATGAAATCAATTTCCGGGTTTGCCCCTTCAGTAACGTTTACGGTCTGAATTGAAGGTGTTTCATAATCCTGCTTTACTACAGTGATATTGTATGTACCCGGCCAGAGATACAGGGTTGTATTGGCCTGTACTGATCGGTTAATCCCATCAACATATACCCAGGTATCCGGTACAGAGGAATTCACAGGCAACGTACCTGTCATACAAAAGGCAAATTTGAGGTATGTGTTACGGTAGTCAGTGTAATCGTAATAACTGATCCCTGCATTTCCTGAAGAGTCGAAGCAAAGGGATGCATACTCTCCAGCAGCACCTGCGCTGTCGACTGTTTCTATTTCCCAGTTTGCGCCATTGTAATATGCAAATTTAAGGTAGTCGTTATTACCATCATTATAACTGATTGCCGGATTGCCTGAAGCATCGAAGCAAAGGGAAGTGTACTCTCCTCCGGCTGTGTTCAAACCTGCCGCACTGTCCACTTTTTCTATTTCCCAGTATACGCCATTGTAATGTGCAAATTTGAGGTCTTTGTTTGTCACATCGAGATAACTTATCGCCGGATATCCGGAAGGATCATAGCAAAGAGAAGTTCCCATTCCAACATTGAGTCTACTGTCCACTGTTTCTATTTCCCAGTTTGCCCCATTGTAATGGGCGAACTTGAGATCGTAGCTGGTATTGAAATCATAATAACTGATAGCTGGATTGTCTGAAGAGTCGAAGGCAAGGGAAGTATACTTTCCAACATCTCCTATATTGTCCACTGTTTCTGTTTCCCAGCTTACACCATTGTAATATGCGAATTTGAGGCTGGTGTTGCGCCAGTACTCGTCGTAATAACTTATCGAAGGATTGCCTGAAGAATCAAAGGCAAGGGAAGTATAGAGCCCAGCACCCCAGCTGCTCTCTACCGTTTCTGATTCCCAGTTTACACCATTGTAGTCTGCGAATTTGACAGTACGATTTCTGTAATCTAAATAACTGATCGTGGGATTGCCCGAAGGATCAAAGGCAAGGGAAGTGTAGTATCCAACCTGTCCTACATCGTCCACTGTTTCTATTTCCCAGCTTGAGTTATTGTAGTGTGCGAATTTGAGGTTCTGGGCATTATAATATTGGTAACTGATTGCCGGATTTCCTGAAGAATCGAAGGCAAGGGAAGTATACTTTCCAGTAAGGTGATCCCAAGTGAGATTAATATAACTGGAACCGTTATCCACCGTTTCTGTCTGCCAGTTCATTGCACTTACAGGAGATGCGAGTATCGCAAGAAGAAGAATTGCAAGCAATATAGATCGTTTTGTCATTTTTGACAGGTCCAAGGTAATCGCCCCATAATAATATAAATTGATGAAAATAGATGTGCAACTATGCTCATGTATATTATATAACATTTATGAGAAAGTGTTACGCACTTTTCGCTATCAAATCCAATAAGATGACCTTTGAGAATAAACGGTAATGCTTAAATATTGCAAAACCATTGTTTTTTACATTATCAATTATGAAATTAATTTTTGTTTGAAAGGAGTGAACCAAAATGCAATACAGTCTGGGCATTGATGCCGGAGGAACTTTTACAGACGGTGTAATTATCCGTGATTCAGATGGTGTGATAATGGATGCCACAAAAGTGCTTACAACTTATCCGGATCCAATAGGCGGAATTAAAAAAGTAATAGATTCGCTGAATCCTGAATATGTCCAGGACGTAAAGCTGGTTTCAGTCTCAACCACTCTCTCTACAAACACAATCCTTGAAGACACCGGTTTCCCTGTAGGAGTTATCCTTGTAGGCGATTATGTAATTCCAAAAGAAGGATTCCCGGCAAAATACTATGTCCAGCTTGCCGGTGGTCACACAAGTAATGGTGTGGAAGCCGCCCCTCTTGATGAAGATGGAGTCAAGCTCTTTGCCCTTGAAGTAAAAGACCATGTTGCAGCATTTTCAGTTTCATCCTTTTTCAGCAACCGTAACTCTGAACATGAGCTTCGGGTTAAGGAAATAATCCGTGAGCTAACCGGACTTCCTGTAGTCTGCGGACACGAGCTTTCCCAGGAAGTCGGTGCCTACGACAGGGCTATAACTGCTTATCTGAACGCACAGCTCCTGCCAATCACACACAAGTTCATCCAGTCAATCATGCAGGACATAAAATCAAGAGGCATGGATGCAAACCTGCTCATGCTCAAATGTGATGGTTCCGTTGTTGGAATGGAAGAAGCCCTTGAACGCCCCATAGAATCAATATTCTCAGGACCGGCTGCAAGTCTTGTAGGTGCATCCTTCCTTACAAAATACGATACATGTGCAATGGTTGATGTAGGAGGTACAAGTACCGATGTAGCTCTTATCAGAAATGGTGTCCCTGAACTCAGTGACCAGGGAGCCGTTGTTGGCGGCTGGAAAACAATGGTCAAAGCCATCAGAATGGAAACTTCCGCAACCGGAGGAGACAGTCATGTATGGATTCAGGACCAAAAATTCTACATAGGCCCCAGGAGAGTTATCCCGCTTTGCCGTGCAGCAATCCTTTACCAGGGTTTTCTTGAAAAATTCAAGGAATCAAAATCACCGTCAAGAAAACTGCTCTGTGAAAATGTACAGCCAACAAAATTCTTTGTGCGTACCGGCCTCAAGCCCCTGGAACTTACCAGGACCGAGGAAGAAATATTCGATGTAATTCAGGGAACTCCGGTATCCTATGTAGACATTTTCCAGCGCCTGAAGAAACAACCAAGTGTGCGTGCACTTGATGGACTTATACAGAAACGTCTTGTGCAGTCAATTGGTTTCACACCCACGGATGCACTTCATGTACTTGGAGAGTTTAATAAATGGGAAACAGAAGCTTCTATTATAGGGGCTGAAAGGATTGCCAAGCAACTAAGAATAACTAAGAAAGAAGTTGCCATTATGGTTAAGAAAAAGGTAGCCAGGAATATGGCATCAGACCTTGTATCTTATCTTGTGGATGGAATTCCCCAGCCTGTTATTGACCAGATGCTTTCAGGTGATAACTACACACGTTTTAAGGTGGAAACACCAGTTATCCTGCTGGGTGGTCCTGTTGTTGCTTACAAGGAAGAAATGGAAAAACTCATTGATGCAAACATAGTGGTTCCTGAACACGCAAGTGTAGGAAACGCTGTAGGTGCACTCGTTGGAAAGGGTATCAAGCGTGTTGAGATTCTAATCAAGAAAGACTTTGCTCCGATCACTGGTGAAGATGTAACAGATGAAGAACTGAAGAACGCAAAAGAAATCATCAGTTACTTTGTATTCACACCGGAAGGAAGGGAGATTTTCCCGGATTATATACAGGCCTTCGATTACGCCAGAAACACCGGCAAGGGAATAATAATGGATTATATGAAAGCTGCCGGTTATGGTAAGGACGAAGTAGATATTGAGGTTACCAAAAAGGAACTCATGGTGAGGGAAGGAGAGGAACCCGTAGAAACAAAAGTAATTGTAGTTGGCATCGGTACATCCAAACTGGTAGTTGAAAAAGATGTAATTCCGGACTACATGCGTAAAAAGGCAATCAGCTCCCGCTCTGCTGAAGATTCATATTCAGGAAAGTGAAGCAAAATTAAAAAATCATATCAGGAAGATTAGCATAACGCTTCTATTAAGCCCATGTTAAATCTCCTGAACATTCTGTTTTCCTAGTAGTCCGTTAAATATAGAATATTTAGTACCTTAGCAGGATGTACTTTTCATCGAAGTATGCACCCGGAGTTGTGAAGTCGAAAACTACCAGAGAACCAGCTTCAGGTCTTACCTGGAATGAGACTTCGGTCCTTGGGGCCAGTCCCTCGTATTCCTCGTCATCGCCCTGGAAAACTCTTCTGATATCAACCACTACTTCCATGATGTCACCTGTTCTCAATACCGGCTGTGTAGCTTTGAACACAGTCTGATCACGAGTACGTATTGAGCTGACTGAGAAATAATCAGCTGTGGGCAGATGGATATCATCGTCTTCATCAGCAGTATCATACCTGACATTAGCTACATGGCTTCCATCTGAAAGGTAAATAATAAGCTGTGACAGATCAACATCTTCACTACCAGGTCCGAGTGATACGGAAATATGCAGTTTTGAGATCTCACCATAATCCACAGCATCGCTAACAGTTACAGTACCTGTTGTCGTACTTGAACCGGTTACAGTATAATTATGTGATCCTGCGCGAGAAAAACGATATTCAAAATAAGAACCATCTTCTACTTCAGTTTCATCGCCGCCATCCACAGAAATATTAAAGGCTCCTGAAGAGGAAATCCATTCGATCATTCCACCTTTAGAACAGTTTAAATCCGTAGATGATAACGTTCCATCAGTATAAGTGACCGTCGTATATGTCGCACGTTCACCCTCTACACGGTCAATACGCATGTTGGAAGCAACCTCTCTTGTAGTCTCCTGACCGGTTTGAGATGCTTTCTGCTGAAGCACTCCTGAGGTCTTGATCAAAAGGGCAGATGCTACAGCTGCCACAAGTACCATGGAGATAAAGATGATAAGGGTACCTATACCTACCTGTGCACGGTCATCCCTGTGCATTAAATGTCTCTGATTTGCTTTCGTGCGATTCCCTCATGAAACGTTTTAGCAATCGTGTTACAGGATTATATTGCGATTCATACTATATTAATCCTGTTATTTAATATTTTTGATGAGTTAATATAGATATAATGCTAGTAATTTCTGCTAACATAATTGCATTATCAAATATAATAATACTTATATTTAAATCATCCTGTAAAATGAACAGAATCAATTGTTACACATGAATATCGAATGAATTAACATCCATCAAAATTGCACGTGATGGAGCCCCGTCACAACCTTCAAGCTTTAAAGGAAGGCAAATAAAAATATAAGCACCCTCATTCACATCCTTCAGGTTCAAATATTCCACAATATTGACATTATTACTCAAAAAAAGATGATGGTTTGGTAAGGATACATCTTCATCAACAGAAAGTGTGTCAACACCAACTACCCTGAAACCGTTATCAAATATCCATTTTCCCGCAGTTGCCGCAAGCAGTCTGCCTGATTCCAGACTTTCAGCAGGACACTTAGAATAGTCCCTCGTTTTTATCAGAAGAACATCTGAACCTTTCACTGAATGCAGCCTGTAAGCTGTTTCAAGTTCAACATCAGTAACAGGACCTTCACCCAGTGATAGGTCAAGGAGAACAGCTTTCCCCATTAATGACCCTGAATCAATATCAGCAACTGACTGACCACCTTCATACAAATGTAAAGGTGCATCAACATGAGTGCCCGTATGGGTTCCAATATTTAGTCGGGTGACCATAAAGCCATCTTTCTCAATTGAAGATACTTTTTCAAATACTGGAATCGGATCGCCTTCATAAACCGGAGTCTTTTTGGATATTCCGGTAGTGATGTCTATAACTTTAAAATGCATCGACTAAAAAAAGGAAAAATAATTACAGGAAGCGCATGGAGTTATTAAGCACATCCTGTGCCTGTTTCTCAGTTAATCCGGCACCCATTGCAACTTTCAGAGCAAATTCCCTGGTGATCAGATTGTCCGGGCTGTGTGCATCCGTATCAACAACAAGAGTTGCACCGGCCTCCATTCCAATCCTTGCAACATGACCATTTGTTCTGTTGTGACCGTTCCTTGCGGTAATCTCCAGACAGACATCATTCTCACGGGCAGTTTCAGCTTCTTCAATTGTGATAAAACCAGGATGTGCAAGTATATCAACATCTGCAAGTTCAACTGATGCTGCATTTGTTCCTGGCATTACAGGCTCGTTTATTGTCTCACCGTGAACAACCACAATCTCTGCACCCAGATCCTTTGCCAGCTTTGCAAGAGGAGCAATCTTACGTGGTGGAGCATGGGTTATTTCCACACCTACCTTGACCTTGATATCAAGTTCATCTTCAAGATACTTTGCCTTGCTCACGTTCTTGATAATGTGTTCTACGTTTGTAAAGTCTGCATGGTCAGTGATACCGATTGCCCTGTATCCGTGAACCACGGCTCTTCGTACGAGTTCACTGGGAATCAATTCACCATCACTGAAAATAGAATGAGTATGCATGTCAATCATAAAAATACCTCATAAGATCGGGAATCAATCTTAGAATGAAACCTATTATGCACTGAAGTTAGATAAAGCCATTCATAGGAAAACAAAAATAATATAATGCTTTATAGGCAATGTTCATAAGTCTGATTTAGATATTTGACTATCAATTATCAAGATTTGCAGAATTACGACTTTCTAATCAGGAAGGATAAAATTTGACAGGAATTAGAAGATTGGTTCTGGATGTGCTTAAACCCCATCATCCATCAATTGTAGAATTGTCCAAGACACTTAGTGTGCTTCCAGGAGTACATGGTGTGAATTTGAGTTTATATGAAGTAGACCAGCAGACAGAAACTGTAAAGATCACAGTTGAGGGAGAGAACCTGGATTACGAGGAAATAAAACAGGCAATAGAGAATCTGGGTGCAGTGGTTCACAGTATTGACGAAATAGCTGCAGGAAAGCGTCTGGTTGAAGAAGTGCAGACCTTGCAGGAAAGATAAGACCAATCTTCGTAAAATTATCTGTATCTTCACAAGATACAGCTATTAAAGACTTTTATATGCACGTGCAATGTTGTGAATAACACCATCGTGCTCAACCGGGAAAAGGCTGATAGTAAAAACCTTTAGAGCTTCATTGTAAGCAGCAACCGCCTTTTCCACATTGCTTTCTTTATTTTCCAGTTCGGATAGTTTAAACCAGGCATTTCCAATGTTATTCTGCACAGTAGCATATTCTATTGGACGGCTATCTATAGTATATACACTGAGAGCATTATTAAACGAAGTGATAGCGTTTTCAATATTGCTTTTTTCGTTTTCGTATGAGAACATCTCAAGGTAGAGGTTTCCCAGATTATTCTGAACACCTGCATATTCAAGGGAATATACATCTTCCCTGAATACCCTGAGTGATTCTTCGTACGATGATAAAGATGTCTGAAGACAGGTCACATTATTTTCAATATTGCCCTTTTTTCTCCACGCATTACCAAGCTTGTTGTTAATGGAAGCAAAATAAATCGGATCAACTGCAATGGAATAGTATCCCAGTGCATTGTTGTAATAATCTATTGCAGTATCCAGGTCACTTACATCTCCTCTGGATGCATATAGTTTAAGATAAGCGTCCCCCAGACCGTAATGTACCCTAAAATATTCTGCCGGATATTCTTCCTCGGTAATGAACTTCAGGGAATAATCATAGGCATAAATACTGTTTTGAAGATGACTTGAAGCATTTACTGTGTCAGAAGATGACATTTCCTCATACGTTTTTCCTCTATAATAGTGATTCATTCCATATTCCAGTGGAAAATCCTTTGAAGAGATCAAGCTAAAAACGGAATTATACACCTCAAGTGCACCGTCATAATTACCTTCATCGCGTAATTCGGATGCTTCTTCCCATAAGGAATTAATCTTGCTTAGTGTCCTCTGTTCCTGAATATAATCTCCAAAAACAACATATCCTGCGATAAGAATAATAAGAATACCAACGCCGGCATAAATAAATGGTTTTTTTTGCGGGCGAGATTCCGGTTCAGGGAGTTCACAGTTCATAGATATATTCCAGAATTTACATCAATGCCATGCAAGTTTTTCTGTTCAAGAAAGTACTGCAAGTATAGTAGTATAACTGCATATGCACTATATAAACTACAGTAGTATAACTGCATATGCACTATATAAACTACATTACTTTAGAACATAAATATATAATTGATGAAAGAGTGGCGTAGTGGCAATTTGTCGCCACTTAAATAGGAATATAAATATTAAAATATCCAATTACTCAATAACTTCTGCAAATGCAAAGTTTGGCTTCACATCATTTATTCTGATTTTTACATGATCTCCAAGCTGCACACCCTTGACAAAGACAACAAAATCATCAATTAAAACTGCACCATCGCCACTGGAACCAAGTTCAGTTATGTCAACTTCAAATTCGTCCCCGCGTCTGATAGGAGCTGTAAGGAACTTCTTGCCAATAACATAAATTTCAGCACTCTGAGACCTGGAAGCTTTAGGAGAATAAGAACGTGTGTAGGTAAAATTATCCTGTACTTCATCCATGAAATCCTTGAACATATCACCCTGGAAGACCTTTACTACAAAATGACCCCCTGGTTTGAGAATCTTTTTTGCACAGCCAAGGGCTGATCTTGTAAGATCAATAGAACGTGCGTGATCATAACTCCAGTTTCCACTCAGGTTTGGCGCTGCATCACATATAACAACATCTGCTCCGGCTTTGCCCACCATATCAAATATTTTTGCAATTGTCCTGTCAGAAGTTATGTCTCCAACTATTGTCTCTACACCCTCTATTGGTGCTATCTTCCTGAGATCTACGCCCACAACACGGGCACCTGAAAGTTCTTTTGCAACCTCGCACCAGCCACCGGGAGCAGCACCCAGATCTACAACGATGTCGCCTTCTTTTATAACGTGGTGCTTGTTGTTAATCTGAAAAAGCTTATAGGCTGCCCTGGAGCGAAAACCATCTTCTTTAGCTTTCCAGTAATATTTATCACGCCTGTCTCTTGCCATAATATGTACCTGATAATACCTAAAATTCAAATACCTTGTGCCGACTTCAGGCTTTCTATCCGTGAGCTAAGTTCCTGTATCTCATCTTCAATACCCGGCATATCCTCAGATATCCAGAAAGTATAATCATAATACTGGTTCAGTATATCACTGTACCTTAATTCCAGATTTTTAAGGTCCTCTTCATGAACCTTTGTGGAACTGACAGAGTCTATCTTGTTCTCAAGGTTCTTAATTCTGCGATGAAGATTCTTGCTAAGCCTCGCAGCCACACTGCTAAGGTCCACTTCTCTTTTTTGCAATTCCAGAATATCAATAACCTCACTTAACTCAAAAGGAACTTCTGGAAAAGCATTTGGCCCGGATATGTAATACAAAAGAATGCCATCCTCACTTTCTGAACCCTGTGAAGCAGAATTTGTCTTATTTTCTTCTGCACCTGTAATTTCTTCAGCTGAAACAGCAACAATGAGATGTTCCTTTTCGGCTTCCACACATAATTCCTTTATAGAAGGCATGGCAGGAGGAATAGCTCCTTTGAGCAGAGATAACTCCTTTGTTATATGATATATCTCATCAAGGGAAAGAGCACCTAAAGCATCAATTATCCCACAAAGTTCTTCTTTACTTAGCATTGAAGCGACCTCATATCATAGCCTGTACCTGCGACAGGTCATTAATTGTTTCATTATACCTGAGATATTATGCTTTTCGATACGGACATCTGATGATGAATACACCTGAGTGATATCAAGAAGCATATCTGATGTTATTTCCTTTGCAAGCGGAAGATCACCGGCCAAAATCATATAGTCAATACTGTTTCCGAATTCATCAATAATGTCTTTCAGGGCAAGTTTTACTTTGTTGATATGGTGATCTATATCCTCATCCCGCAATCTTTCAAATCGTCTCTGACTGAAACCACCTTTAGCATGTTTGGCTTTGACACTTGTTTTTATCATCTGGAAAGAATCAAAGTCCTGTGAATCTAGAGAAAAACCAGTGAATGATTCACCCGCATGAGCCACCAGAACACAAACACCGGCATCTTTGTTCAGTAACTCAGAGAGTGCGGAAATATCAAATACGTTACCTGTACCCCATGAGGATTTATCCAGAGGCAATGGCGGCACGATAAGCTCATTTATCATGTGATCAGGAGAATAGAACAGAACAAAACCGGTGGTTGACACCACTTTTTCCGTTAGTGCAAGGGTTTCGTTATCAACTCGCTCCGTTAAAAGTTCATAATCCTTTATGCTTTCAGGACTTTCACCTGCGGCTACATATAAAGATACAAGTGAAGAATCAGTATACCTGATTGTTGACAAAGACCTGAGAAATTCTTCAGTACGCTGTTTGCTGAACTGGTCATTACATGTGAATGAGATAGATGCAGGAACATCAGCCCTTTCTTTATCCACCTCATGCTCCAGGGTTTTAACTTTAACTTCCAGAGCATTGAGTTTTTCTTCAGCTTCCTGTTTTGCTGCAACTGCCTTTTTCTCAGACTCGATACTTTTCTCATATCTAAGGTTGGCAGTCCTCACATCCAGCTCAAGCTCAACAATATGTGATTGAAGCCGGTTTATTTCATTTTCAAGGTCCTCTTTTCCGGAATACCTGTTGAAAATGGAGCTGATATTGCCAACAACTTTGTCCTTTTCTATCATTCCATGAGGAATAGAAACTTACCGAATAAATAACCTGTCGATTTGTTCAGGAGATTGATACGAAAATCATTGATTTAAGGAAAATTACTTCGCAAATTACAAAAACGAACTAAAGCCACAAAAGCTTTAGTTCTTTTGTTTATTATTCTGCGTGTAGTGTAAAGTGCATTTTCCACGTATGAATAACTGCCACCCCTTTTAAATACTAAAATCCACTTATTCATCAAATAAGGACAGAATATGCCTCAAATTCCAAACGAACACCCGACACTCTGGATAAAATCCACAAAATCCGAATCGCTTAAAGGCAAGACCATCGTTCTTGCGGTCACTGGTAGTATTGCTGCTGTAAGGACAGTGGAATTTGCACGTGAATTCATCCGCAGGGGAGCAGAAGTCTATGCAGTAATGAGCGAGGCTGCCGGGTGGATAATAAACCCAATGGCCCTGCATTATGCAACCGGAAACGAGGTCATCACAGCTATAACCGGAAAGGTGGAACATGTGGAGTTCTTTGGAAATCTTGGCAGGGCAGACCTTTTGCTTATCGCCCCTGCAACAGCCAATACACTTGGAAAGATAGCAGCAGGGATAGATGATACTCCTGTGACAACCTTTGCAACCACTGCCATCGGTGCAGGTAAACCTGTAATGATAGTGCCTGCAATGCACGAGGATATGTACAACCATCCAGCTGTCATGGAGAACATTGAGAAGATGAAAGGCTGGGGAATCAGCTTCATTGGACCAAAGATTGAGGAAGGAATTGCAAAGATAGCCGGAAATGATGATATTGTGCTTGAGGTTGAAAGAGAAATCGGGAAAAGAACACTCTGCCGGAAAAAGATACTCATCACAAGCGGGTCTACGGCAGAACCTATTGATCCGATAAGAATTCTTACTAACAGAGCTTCCGGGAAAACCGGGGACAAGCTGGCCCTTGAAGCTTATAGAAGAGGAGCCGAAGTTACCATAGTTCACAGGAACAAACTTGGAGTTTCAGGTATCAATGAGATCTATGCTGAAACTGCAGACCAGATGACGGATGCAGTACTTGGCGAACTTGCAAAGGGTTATGATATGCTAATAAGTTCTGCAGCTATTGCAGATTATACACTGGATGCAAGTAAGCAGAAGATAAAATCCGGAGAAGAAGGACTTAAACTTTCTTTGAGGAACACACGCAAGCTCATCAAAGAAGCAAGGCAGGCATACCCGCAGGTGAAGATAGTCGGGTTCAAGGCTGAAGCTGGCGTGGATACAGAAAAGCTGCTCAAAAGAGCAAGACAAACTCTTGAAACCTCCGGGATTGATATGATTGTTGCCAACGAAGTCAGCAAAGAGGGTATGGGGACGGACAACAATAGTATTACTATATTATACTCCGGCAACAAGGATAATATCAGTATAGAAGGGTCCAAAAGTCTTATTGCAAATGTCCTGATGGATGAGATTGCAGATATGCTGACATCAAAAGGCGAAAAATAATGCGATTCGAATCTGTCGATGATACTCTAACAGCCAGAGCTTTTGCACCGGCCCATATTACAGGTTTTTTTCAGATACACGACCATAAAGACCCTATGAAGAAAGGGTCAACAGGTTGTGGAGTTGTACTTGATGGCGGAGTTTATACCACTGTTACTGCAGGGAAAGAGATTGATAAAACCGAGATATTCCTCAATGATGAAAAGGTAGCCGGAGACACCAACAGAACAGTTATTGAGTTCATGACAGAGGTTCCTGTAAAAGTGGAAAGTATTTCAGATATACCAATCGGATGCGGATTTGGAGCATCAGGAGCAGGAGCACTTGGAACGGCGTATGCACTGAACCATGCTTTATCGCTGGAATATACACCCATCCAGCTCAATGATATTGCACACATTGCAGAAATCAAAAATGGAAGTGGACTGGGAGATGTCATTGGGCAGGTACATGGCGGAATTCCAATCCGAAAAACACCGGGAGCACCTTCAATAGCTCAAATTGAGCATATCCCGACAGTAGAAAATGAGGTATGCTGTGTAGTTCTTGGAGAACTATCCACCAGCTCTGTGCTTGGAAATTCGGAAATGGCAAAGAATATCAACATGGCAGGCGAAAAAGCTATGAAAAAGCTTATTGAAAAGCCTACAATTGACAATTTCATGCATTGCTCCAGGGAATTCGCCATTAATTGCGGACTTGCCAGAGGAAAGGTAAGAGAGGTTATAGAAGCCGCTGATGAAGCAGGAGTTGTAGCTTCACAGGCAATGCTTGGCAATGCAGTATTTTCAATACCTTCAACAACATGTGTTTCTGAACTTGTTGATGTTTTCTCTGAATTCGGGGAAGTGCTGCGCTTCAGGATAAGAACTGGAAGCGTCAAAATAATCTGAGCGAAAATATATTATCAATTCCACCTGATATTGTACACTTGGAATTAGTTATTGGAGATGTTTTTATGGTCGTTGAAGGTGAATGGGAACCCGAGTCTCCTAAAAAGGTACCGGAATTCCCAATAAGTGAAATAGCCCCTATTCTTGGCAAGATAGGACGCGGAGTAGTAATTATATTCGTTATATTGATCGTATTTTCAATTTTGTTCGGTTCAATCTTTGTATCTATCGGAGCGGGAGAGGTTGGCGTGAAGTTCAACCAGTTCGGTGGCGTGGAAGAAGATGAACTCGGTGAAGGATTGCATATTGTACCTCCATGGGTCAGCGTTACGAAATACTCTGTAAGAAGTGAAACATACACCATGAGTGGAGTTGAAGATGAAGGTCAGATAGAAGGAGATGACCAAATCAAAGCCCTCACAGTTGAGGGCCTTACCGTAGGACTTGATATAACAGTCAGGTACAGACTTCTGGCAGATGAAGTAAGTGAAATCCACCAGAACCTTGGTACAAATTATGCTGAGAAGATTATACGCCCTACTATAAGATCGTCCATCAGGGAAGTAGTTTCCACAAAGACAGCACTGCAGGTATATGGAGAGGAAAGAGAAGTAGTTGCAGGTGAAATGCTCACTAATATTGCAACTGCCCTTGAAAGTGACGGCATAATCGTGGAAGAAGTACTTGTCAGAAATGTAGTACTTCCTACAAGAGTTGCTGAAGCAATTGAAGCAAAACTTCAGGCAGACCAGGACGCTCAGAGAATGGTATTTGTTAAGCAGAAAGAACAGCTTGAAGCTGAAAGAAAGATTATTGAAGCAAACGGTATTGCCAATGCGACTATCGCTCAGGCATACGGTGAAGCTGAAGCACTAAGGATCATCAACGAGCAACTGGCAAAGAACCCTGACCTCATCAACTATAAGTACATACAGATGTTGCAGGGACAGGATATACAGACAATGCTTGTGCCAACTGACCAGGGAATAATACTGGATGCAAGCAACTAAAATAATTAAATATAAAGGAGAAAACGGACTGAATGACAGACATCCCTAAAGATCACCCCAGGTATGAATCCCTCATCACCAGGGAAAGAATAGTTGAAGGCGTAAACATCGGAATCACAAGCAAACAGGGACTTGTGGCGCAGGGACGCGGTGAAGCCTTCGATTACATTATAGGGGAAAAGACCACAAAGTCAGCAGCCATTGCCGAAAGGGCAGCGGTTGCCAATCTCCTTCTTGCAGAGAATGCAATCATATCTGTGAACGGTAATACCGCTGCGCTTGTGCCGGATCTTATGGCAGCTCTTGCAGACGTAACAGGAGCAAGACTGGAAGTGAACCTTTTCCATAGAAGTGATGCCAGAGTGCATAAGATCATAGACCACCTGAAAGCACACGGTGCTGGTGTTGTCCTTGGAGGAAAAGGAGATAAGAGACTTGACCTTTCACACGACAGGGCTATTGTTGATGAGGAAGGCATATTCAGTGCGGATGTTGTTTTGGTTCCTCTCGAAGATGGAGACAGGTGCCAGAAACTCGTGGAAATGGGTAAGACTGTCATTACCATTGACCTGAACCCACTCTCCAGAACTGCACTAACAGCAAACATCACCATAGTGGATAATGTTACCAGAGCTCTCAGGAATATGATCCAGTTCACAAAAGAAATGAAAACTCATAGCAAGGATGCGCTTCAGGAAGTTGTTGATTCATACAACAACGATGTTACCATTTCCGATGCTCTTTACACCATGCAGGAAAACCTGAAGAATAAAGCAGAGGAGAAAGGGCTTACATGTGTCTAATTGAGAACACAAGGAAATTCGTATCTCAGGTACTGGAAAATGAACCAAGTACACATGATATGTCACATATCGAAAGGGTTGAAAATACCTGCATGAGAATTCAGCAGAAGGAAGGTGGAGACTTACAGGTCATCCGCCTTGCAGCACTTCTTCATGATGTAGGCATTGTGAGAGAACACAAAGAAGGCGGCAACCACGCTGAATATAGTGCTGAGATTGCACGTGATTTTCTTGCAGAGAATGATGCTGAAGCAGAACTCATCAGCCATGTGACATCATGTATCCTGACCCATCGCTTCAGCCGTGGGATGAAGGCAGAGACCGTCGAGGCTCAAATCCTTCAGGACGCAGACAGGATTGATGCACTGGGTGCTGTTGGAATTTTCAGGTCATTAGTTTCAATGGGAGCCTTAAGGGCTTTGAAAGAGACAATCGGGACAGTAAAGGAAACTTCCATGAATGCTTACACAGAAGATCCTTTTGACGGGTTCTACGATTACATGGAAAGAAAACCTTTTAAAATACCTGAAAGACTTAATACACAAACAGCTAAAGATATTGCAGAACAGAGACTGGCAATTATGCGCAAATATCTGGAAGAGCTTAAAGAAGAGACATCAGGAGAGAGATAATGGCGGATCTTATCATAAAGAATGCTTATATCCTCACAATGGACCCGGAAGCAGGTGATATTGAGAACGGAGTCGTTGTTGTAGAGGACGGTAAAATAAAGGAAGTCGGGACTTCCACAGAATGCACTGCTGAGAAAGTCATCGATGCAAAGGGCTCAGTCCTTATGCCGGGACTTGTTAACACTCACTGTCATGCAGGAATGACAATATTCAGAGGCTACGCTGATGACATGCAGCTTCAGGACTGGCTTGAGAATCACATCTGGCCTGCCGAAGCTAAACTTACTGACGAAGATATCTATGCAGGTACAAAACTGGCATGTCTTGAAATGATACGTTCCGGAACCATTGCTTTTGCTGACATGTACATCCATGAGAACAAGGTTGCTCAGGCCGTAGATGAAGCAGGAATCCGTGCAGCACTTTCCTACGGGATGATAGATTTCGGAGACAAGGAAAAGGCTGACAGGGAACTTGAAGTTGGCAGTGCTTTTGTCAAAGAGTGGAACGGGAAAGCCAGTGGCAGGATAAGCACCATGTATGGTCCGCACGCACCCAACACCTGTTCAAGGGATTTCCTTATCAGAGTTAAAGAGCAGGCTGTAAAGGACAATGTGAAATTACATATCCATGTACTTGAGACCGAAGCCGAACTCAACTATATGAAAGAGAACTTTGGCATGTGCTCAATTCATTTCCTCAAGGGAATTGATTTCTGGGGAACTGATGTTCTTGCAGCACACTGTGTATGGCTCTCTGATGGGGACATAAAGATACTTGCAGAATATGGCGTGAACATTTCCCATAACCCTAACAGTAACATGAAACTCGCTTCCGGCATATGTCCTGTGGCTAAACTCATTGATGCAGGAGCAAATGTATGTCTTGGAACCGATGGCTGTGCTTCTAACAACAACCTTGACATGTTTGAGGAAATGAGATCAGCAGCTCTTTTGCAGAAAGTCAGCACCATGGACCCGACCGCACTTCCTGCACGTAAGGTACTTGAGATGGCAACCATCAACGGTGCAAAGGCCCTTGGAATTAACAGTGGAATGTTGAAAGAAGGTTACAATGCCGACATGATTATTGTTGACATGAACAAAGCTCATCTTGCACCAGTCTATGATGTTGCTTCACATCTGGTCTATGCTGCAAGTGGCAAGGATGTCAGCGCTACCATTGCTGATGGAAAGGTGCTCATGGAAGATGGAAAAGTCCTTTCTATGAATGAACAGGAAGTCATTGACACAGCCATAAAGAGTTCAAAAGACCTCCTTGGAAGAATTGGAAACTAAGAAACAAAGGCTCATACTTATATTAGATGTATAATAATCAGGAAGATATCCTATTATCAAATTATATTTTCAAATTGGAGATAAAAGATGACTGATACTGAAATGTTAGAATCCGGAAATATGAAGATCGACTGGGTTCTTAACCACATGCCTGTTCTCAACATCATCAGAGAACAGTTTGCAAAGGAAAAACCTCTTGCAGGTCACAAAGTTGCAATGGCACTTCACGTCGAAGCAAAGACAGCAGCTCTTGTGGAAACTCTTGCAATCGGAGGAGCTGAAGTAGCAATTACAGGATGCAATCCTCTGAGTACACAGGATGATGTGTCCATGGCTTTACACAACAAGGACAACATCCAGTGTTTTGCAAAATATGACTGCTGCAACGAGGAATATTACGAGGCTATTGACAAGGTTCTTGACTTTAAACCTGACATCACAATTGATGACGGTGCTGATCTTATTTTCAAGCTTCACACAGAACGTACAGACCTTCTGCCAGAGATTCTTGGCGGCTGTGAGGAAACTACAACAGGTATTCACAGACTCAAGGCAATGGAACGTGATGGCGCACTTAAGATGCCGGTTATTGCAGTAAATGATGCAATGACAAAGTTCCTCTTTGACAACCGATATGGAACCGGACAATCCTCATGGGACGGTATCATGAGAACAACAAACCTTCTTGTAGCAGGTAAGAATGTTGTTATCGGCGGATACGGCTGGTGTGGAAAAGGTGCGGCAATGCGCGCAAAGGGTCTTGGAGCAAACGTAATTGTAACTGAGGTAGACCCTATAAGAGCACTGGAAGCCCGCATGGATGGTAACAGTGTAATGCCTATGAAAGAAGCTGCAAAGATCGCTGACATGGTCCTTACAACCACGGGTAACAGAGATATCCTGAAAAGAGAAGACTTTGAGGTTATAAAAGATGGTGCAATCCTTGCAAATGCAGGTCACTTCAATGTTGAGATTAACCTTGAAGACCTCAAGGCAATGGCAGGTTCTGTCAGAACTGTAAGAAATAACATCAAGGAATACAAGATTGGTGAAAAACGTGTTTACGTGCTTGCTGACGGAAGACTTGTAAACCTTGCAGCAGGTGACGGACACCCTGCAGAAGTCATGGATATGAGCTTTGCAAACCAGGCACTCTGTGTCAGATACATTGCAGAGAACAAGCTTTCTAATGGAGTACATGCTGTACCACAGGAACTTGATGTTGGCGTTGCTGAAATGAAACTCATGTCAATGGGCATAAGCATTGACAAGCTTTCTGATGAACAGGAAGCATATATGGCAGGCTGGGAAACCGGAACATAAACCTGTCATTTACTTTTTTCTTTATTAAACCCTAAAACACATAAGAAGAGAGATGCTAACCGAAGGTGTCGAGATTTTGTTGCTACATTGAGTACTGGTAATATCAATAAATGTATCCGGAGTTGCCTGTGGCAAGGGAGAAATTAACCGCATTAGTTAGCTACTTTGTAAAAAGAAAGAATAATAGCATATAAACATTCGGTCTAAGATTTAATTAAGAATACATTAATAAATAAGATATAAGTAATAGTAAGTAATAGGATGCCATAGAAGTTCGAACGCAACGAGGAAGCACGAAACATTTATATCCTATAAGTGCTTTTATCCACCGCTACACCGAAGTCGATGAACGTGAAGCAGCCTCAGCAAATCCACCCAACATATTGGGCTCGTAGCTCAGTCAGGCAGAGCGTCTGGCTTTTAACCAGACGGCCTAGGGTTCAAATCCCTACGAGCCCGCCATCACTTTGCAAGAGTGTTCACGTTCACATTTTTGAGGGAGGAGTAATATATTGAGAAAATTTAGCCTGCTCGACCATCAGTTGATCCCTAAACATGAGATTATGTTGGAAGATGAACTTAAATCTGTTTTAAAGCAATATGCCATAGAGAAGGAACAGCTACCAAAGATAAAGGTTGTTGATCCTGTAATTCAGGAAATTGGAGCACAGGTTGGGGACGTCGTAAAGATTACACGTATCAGCCAGACCGCCGACGAAGCATTCTACTATCGACTTGTCATCGCTTGAATGCGATATTCACATTATTCAGACAGGGCTTTTTTGCAATAAACATAATAATCACATAAAGAAGGTGCTATCATAGCGTTAACCAAAGGACAGATCCCACGTTCGTTTTTCACGAAAGATAAGATCGTACAGCATCACATAGATTCATACAATAAGTTTCTGGAGACAGGTCTTCAAAAAATCATTGATGAACAGAAGATTATCGAGACCGACCTTGAAGACACATACATCAAACTGGGCAATATCCGCGTTGAGAATCCCGTTGTAAAGGAAGCGGACGGAGCTATCGAAAACCTCTATCCTAACGAAGCAAGGCTCAGAAACCTTTCCTATTCCGCACCACTCTACCTCCAGATGAGTGTTGTGGAAAACGATGAGGAAAAAGAACCACAGGAAGCAAAGATCGGGCAGCTTCCAGTCATGATTAAATCAGACATCTGCAACCTCACTGAACTTGGCGAGGAAGAGATGGTCAAATACGGTGAAGATCCACTTGACCCGGGAGGATATTTCATCATCAACGGTACCGAGCGTGTGGTCATGACACTGGAAGACCTTGCCCCTAACAAGATCCTCACTGAATTTGGAGAAAGGTACGGAGACATCATCGAAGTCTCAAAGGTATTCTCACAGAGAAGAGGTTACAGGGCACTCGTAGTCGTAGAGAGAGGAAGAAAATCACTTCTGGAAGTATCATTCCCATCTATTTCAGGCCGTCTTAGCTTTATTACACTTATGAGAGCACTTGGCGTGGAGACTGACGAGGAACTCGTAAAGGCAGTATCCACTGATCCTGAGATCATGAAATTCATGTTCGAGAACCTTGAAGAAGCAGAAGTCGACAACATTGAAGATGCAATGGAGAAGATCGGTTCAAGGGTCGCTTCCGGACAGGCAAGGGACTACCAGATCAAACGTGCAAACTACGTCATTGACAGATATCTTTTACCACACCTTGGAAATGAGCCACATGACAGGGCAGCAAAGGCAAACTTCCTTGGAAGAATGGCGGAGTCATGTTTTGAGCTGGCACTTGGAAGGCGTAATCCGGATGATAAGGACCACTACTCCAACAAGAGACTCAAGCTCACTGGTGACCTTATGGAAGACCTGTTCAGGGTTGCATTCAACAGGCTCTCAAGAGACATAAAATACCAGCTTGAAAGAGCAAACATGAGAAACCGTGAGCTTAACGTTATCACACTTGTGAGGGCAGACGTGCTTACGGACAGGCTCCAGCACCCACTTGCAACAGGTAACTGGGTAGGCGGAAGGACTGGTGTATCACAACTGCTTGACAGGACTGATTATATCTCAACACTATCTCACCTAAGACGTGTTATTTCCCCACTCTCAAGAGCTCAGCCGCACTTCGAGGCTCGTGATCTGCACCCTACACAATGGGGCAGACTTTGTCCATCGGAGACACCAGAAGGTCCTAACTGTGGTCTTGTGAAGAACTTTGCACAGATGGTAGAGCTTTCCACAGGTACAGATGAAGAGAAGAAGATAAAGAACATCCTTTACGACCTTGGCGTAGTGAAGACGGTTCTTAATTCATCCCTGAAAGCACTTCCGGAATATGATGAGGAACTTGACGACTATCTGGAAGATCTGGAAGTCAAAAACGTAGTAGAAGAAGAAAAACCTGAACCTATTGGGTACACGAACTATTCAGAATCATTAGATGACATGGGAGGACTTCTCGATGAATGAAACTAAAGTTTTCCTCAACGGAGAACTTGTAGGAACCCACTCAGACCCTGCTGAACTGGTAGAGAATATCAGAGAGCAACGCAGGTCAGGAATGATGTCAGGACAGATCAACGTTACTTATTATGAAGACATACGTGAAGTTCTGATCAACACCGACATGGGTCGTGCAAGGAGACCACTGATTATTGTAAAGAACGGAGAATCACTTGTCAGTGATGAGGAGATTGAACTCCTTGCAGAAGGCAAAATGGGATATTCCGAACTTACGAAGGCAGGAAAAATAGAGTACCTTGACTCTGAAGAAGAAGAGAATGCATTCATTGCTCTTTACAAGGACGATATCACAGAGAACCACACTCACCTTGAGATCAACCCGGGACTTATGCTCGGAATATGTACCGGAATGGTACCATATCCTGAACACAATGCATCCCCACGTAACACAATGGGTGCGGCAATGGTCAAGCAGTGTATCGGTGTTTCAACATCAAATACCAAACTCAGACCAGACACACGTGCACACCTTTTGCATTATCCACAGCGTGCAATGGTGAGGACACAAACCTGTGAATCAATTCATTTCGATGACAGACCAGCAGGCCAAAACTTCGTTGTAGCGGTCATGTCCTACGAAGGACACAATATTGAAGATGCACTGGTTTTCAACAAGGGTTCAATCGAGAGAGGACTTGGAAGAAGCCACTTCCTCAGGACATTCGAGGGTGAAGAAAGACGCTACCCTGGTGGACAGGAAGACAAATTCGAGATTCCTGACTCCGAATTCAGAGGTGCACGTAGCCCTGAGGCATATGCAAACCTTGACATTGACGGTCTTGTAAACCCTGAAACAAGAGTAGGTCCAAACGACGTACTTATAGGAAAGACCAGTCCACCACGTTTCCTTGAAGAACAGTCCGACTTCGGTATCACCGTTGAGCAGCGCAGAGAAAGTGCAATAACAATGCGTTCCAACGAGAAGGGAGTCGTTGACACAGTCATTCTTACAGAATCCATTAACGGAACACGTCTTGCAAAGGTCAAGATAAGAGACCAGAGGATTCCTGAAATTGGTGACAAGTTCGCTTCCAGACACGGACAGAAAGGAGTTATCGGACTTATCGTACCATTTGCTGACATGCCATTTACAGAGAAAGGAATGGTACCTGACCTTGTAATCAACCCACACGCAATTCCTTCACGTATGACTGTCGGTCACGTGCTTGAGATGATTGGTGGAAAAGTTGGATCAATGGAAGGAAGGAGAGTTAACGCAACTGCATTCTCCGGAGAAAATGAAGATGATCTCCGTGCAGCTCTCAAGACCCATGGATTTGCACATACAGGAAAGGAAGTCTTCTTTGATGGTGTTACCGGAAAGAAGATCCAGGCTGATGTGTTTGTAGGAGTTATCCTTTACCAGAAACTGCACCACATGGTAGCATCAAAGATGCATGCAAGGTCTCGTGGACCTGTACAGGTGCTTACAAGGCAGCCAACAGAAGGTCGTGCCCGTGAAGGAGGTCTGCGTTTCGGAGAAATGGAGCGTGATGTGCTTATCGGCCACGGTGCTGCAATGACACTGAAGGAAAGACTGCTCGATGAGTCTGACAAAGTAGTAGAACTTGTGTGCGGACACTGCGGAATGGTAGCCACTTTCGACAGGAAGAGGAACGTCAGATACTGCTCCAACTGTGGAGCTGAAACCGATATCCACCCTGTTGAGATGAGTTACGCATTCAAACTTCTGCTTGATGAAATCAAATCCCTTGGTGTAGCTCCAAGACTGCAACTAGAGGATGCCGTATAAGGGGTGACTTAAAATGAACAATGATATTCCATCAATTCCAAAAAGAGTAGGTGCAATCAAATTCGGCCTTATCTCGCCACGTGAAGTAAGGAAAATGAGTGTCACCGCCATCATTACCGCAGACACCTATGACGATGACGGTTATCCTATTGACATGGGTCTAATGGACCTTCGTCTCGGAGTTATCGACCCTGGTCTTAAGTGTAAGACCTGTGGCAGCCGTGCAGGAGAATGTCCGGGACACTTTGGACACATTGATCTTGTAGCACCCGTAATTCACGTTGGTTTTAACAAGACGATACGCAAGACACTGCGTTCAGTCTGCCGCAACTGTAGCAGACTTCTCCTTGACGCAAGTAAGAAACAAGAGTTCCTTGACCAGTTGAACACCTGCAAGGAAATGGGACACCTTCCTGACAATATCATCAACGAAGTATTCAAGGAAGCGCGTAAGTCAAAGACATGCCCATACTGCTCAACCGAACAACTTGAGATCAAGTTCGAAAAACCAAGTGACTACATCGAGGACGGCCACAAGCTCACTCCAACCGAGATCCGTGACCGTTTCGAGAACATCCCTGATGAGGATGTAAAGGTTCTTGGCATGGATCCTGCAAGTGCAAGGCCGGAATGGATGATCCTTACAGTACTTCCGGTTCCACCGGTAACTGTCAGACCTTCAATTACACTTGAATCCGGTCAGCGCAGTGAAGATGACCTGACCCACAAGCTTGTAGATATTATTAGAATTAACCAGAGATTCCAGGAGAACAGGGACGCAGGTGCACCACAGCTCATTATTGAGGACCTGTGGGAATTGCTCCAATACCATGTCACAACATTCTTCGACAACGAAGTATCAGGCGTACCTCCTGCAAGACACAGATCAGGAAGACCACTCAAAACCCTCACACAACGTCTTAAGGGTAAAGAAGGACGTTTCAGAGGAAGTCTTTCCGGTAAGCGTGTCAATTTCTCAGCACGTACCGTCGTTTCCCCGGATCCAAACCTTAGTATTAACGAGGTGGGCGTACCTTTCGCAATTGCCATGCATATGACAATTCCTGAAAAGGTCACCACAAGGAATCTGGAACTTCTCCGTATGTACGTACAGCGTGGAAATGGAGTTCACCCCGGTGCAAATTACGCAATTCGTGATGATGGAAGACGTATCAGGATTTCCGAAACTAACAAGGAAGAACTTGCAGAGAAGATAGAAGTCGGATGGACCGTTGAAAGGCAACTCATGGACGGAGACATTGTTCTCTTTAACAGGCAGCCTTCACTTCACAAAATGAGTATTATGGCCCACAGGGTAAAGGTACTCCCATTCAAGACATTCAGACTCAACCCGGCAGTATGCCCACCATACAACGCTGACTTTGACGGTGACGAAATGAACATGCACGTTCTTCAGACCGAAGAGTCAAGGGCAGAAGCCAGTATCCTCATGCAGGTACAGGAAAACATCCTGTCTCCACGTTTCGGAGGACCAATTATTGGTGGTATACACGACCACATTTCAGGTCTTTTCCTTCTTACAAGAAATGAGAACAGGATCACAAAGAACGCAGCTCTTGAACTTCTCAGGAAATCAGATATAAGGGATCTGCCAGAGCCTGCAAGCTACTCCGAAGAGGGAGAGCCACTGTGGAATGGAAAGCAGATCTTCAGTCAGATCCTTCCAAAAGGACTATACCTAGAATTCCCTGCACAGGCTTGTTTCAAGTGTGATACATGTAAGAAGAAAGACTGTGAATATGATGCTTATGTAGTCATAGAAGATGGAGAAATGCTCCAGGGTACCATTGACGAACAGGCAATTGGTGCTTTCAAAGGTAAGGTTCTCGATAAGGTAATGAAGGAATACGGATCAGAGGCTGGTGCCAAGTTCGTAGATGACTTTACAAGACTTGCAATTCGTGGTGTGATGAAGACCGGCCTTAGTTTCGGTATTAGTGATGAAGATATACCAGTCACCGCAAAGGTGCAGATCGGTAATCTCCTGAATGAAGCTGAAGCCAGAGTACAGAAGCTCATTGAAGCTTACGAGGCAAAGGAACTTGAACCATTGCCAGGACGTACACTTGATGAAACCATTGAAATGAAGATCATGCAGGAACTCGGTAAGGCCAGGGACCAGACCGGTAACATTGCTGGTAAACAGCTTGGTCTTGAGAACTCTGCGGTGCTCATGGCAAAGTCTGGAGCAAGAGGTTCAATGCTTAACCTTACTCAGATGGCTGCTTGTGTCGGACAACAGGCAGTTCGTGGTGAAAGGATCAGAAGAGGTTATGCAGGAAGGACACTCCCACACTTTGACAAGGGTGACCTTGGTGCAGATGCTCACGGGTTCGTGAAGGCAAGTTATAAGAGCGGACTGAACCCAACCGAATACTTCTTCCACGCAATTGGTGGTCGTGAAGGTCTTGTAGATACTGCAGTTCGTACATCCCAGTCAGGTTACCTGCAGAGGAGACTTGTTAACGCATTGCAGGATCTTGAGGTCCAGTACGATGGCTCCGTAAGGGAAACACGTGGAGTTATTGTCCAGTTCAAGTACGGCGAAGATGGAATTGATTCCACAAAGAGTGACTATAGTAAACCTGAAGCGATCCATCGTATCGTCAGGAGAGTCACCGGTAAGGAGGTGAACTAAAATGACGATAAGTGAAGCTACTATTGATGCAATGATCTCAGGGCTCGATCTGCCAAAGAACATCATGAAGACCTTAAAGAGTGACGTGATGAAAGTCGGAGTCACAAAGAAAGAGCTCGAAGATATTATTGAACAGGTTATGAAAAGCTATGATTATGCATGCGTGGAGCCCTGTGAAGCAGTGGGTGTTGTTTCAGCACAATCCATTGGTGAACCGGGTACCCAGATGACCATGCGTACTTTCCACTATGCGGGTGTCGCTGAAATTAACGTTACCCTTGGTCTGCCACGTCTTATTGAGATTGTGGATGCAAGGAAAACACCAAGTACACCAATGATGACAATCGCACTGGAAGAAGAGTACGCACATGACAGAGATAAAGCACGCAGACTTGCATGGGAGATTGAGGCTACTCATATCGAACACCTTGCAGATATCACAACTGACCTTGCGAACATGCAGCTAATTATCGATTTGCATGAGAAAACACTTAACTACAGAGTACTGACTCCTGATGAGATTGCTGACAAACTTCGCGAGGAACTGGACGTAATGGTGAATATTTCAGATAGTGTTGCAAACCAGATTATTGTTACACCTAACGCACCATCATACCGTGAACTGCTCCAGCTTGCAAAGAACATACACTCAATTACCCTGAAAGGAATTGAAGGTATCAAGAGAGTAGTTATCAGAAAAGATGGTGAAGAATACACCCTTTATACTGAAGGGTCACAGCTTAAGAATGTTCTCCAGATCGAAGGTGTCGATGTTACAAGAACATCCACCAACAACATTGGTGAAATCTATGATGTATTTGGAATCGAAGCTGCAAGGAACTCAATCATCACTGAAGCTACCAATACCCTGTCAGAACAGGGTCTTACTGTTGATATCAGACACATAATGCTTGTATCTGACATCATGTGCTGTGATGGAGAAGTAAAGCAGATCGGAAGACATGGTATTTCTGGAGAGAAAGCCAGTGTATTCGCTCGTGCAGCTTTTGAAGTTACCGTTAACCACTTGCTTGATGCAGGAATGCGCGGAGATCGTGACGAGCTAAACGGTGTTACTGAGAACATCATTGTAGGACAGCCTATAAAACTTGGAACAGGAGATGTACATCTCATTACAAAATAATGCTTCATTATATAGAAGTATATAAAGAACAACCAGAAAGTAAATATACGGAATCACTTATTAATACAAATCTCAAACTGACGTTATAAATGAGTTGATATAAAATGGATATTAACATTGACAAAGCACTTATCAAAGTGATCAGAACCGGAAAGGTGATCATTGGGTCAAACAGGACCATTGATGCTGCTGTTAGCAATGACGCTAAAATGGTAGTAATCGCTGCAAACTGTCCTGCCGATGTAAGAGCCAAGATTGAAAGCACAAACGTACCGATACTCAACTACCCAGGCACAGGAACAGAACTTGGTCCTGCTTGCGGAAAACCATATATCATCGCTGCAATGGCAATCATTGACAGCGGAGAGTCTGATATTCTGGCTGCCGCTTAAAGGAGTTGCGATATTTGGGCGAGATCAAGTTATCCACTGAAGGTATCCGATACATCGCATTATTTGAAAAATTAACCGGCGCGACGGTCAAAGATTGTATAATCGATGACTGTAGGATAATATATGTGATAAAAGCAGGCGACATGGGTGCTGCTATCGGAAGAAAGGGAGAGCACATCAACCGTATGAAAAATACAGTGGATAAACAGATTGATCTTGTCGAATATTCGGACGAACCCGATGTATTCATCAAAAATGCATTTAGTCCGGTAACTGTCAAATCAGTGAACATCACTAGCAGAAACAATAAACGATTAGCTTATGTAGAAGTGTCTAATAAAGACAAGGGTCTTGCCATAGGACGTAATGGGAAAAACATTGAAAAGGTCAAACTTGTCGCAAAGAGACATCACGACATAGACGACGTAATACTGCAGTGATCGTTCGAATAATATCATACTCATCAAAGACATAATTGGAGGACATAATATATGCCAAATGGAAAATTTGCAGCTCACACTATCAAGCGTATGCGAAAAGACGCAAGATGGAAGGACTCTCGCTATAACAGGCGTGCACTTGGTCTTGACATAAAAGCAGACCCACTCAGTGGTGCACCTCAAGGCAGAGGTATCGTACTGGAGAAAGTAGGTGTAGAGGCTAAGCAGCCAAACTCAGCAATAAGGAAATGTGTAAGAATTCAGTTGATCAAGAATGGTCGCCAGGTGTCAGCTTTCTGCCCTGGAGACGGAGCTATCAACTTTATTGACGAGCACGACGAAGTTACAGTAGAAAGAATTGGTGGCCGCATGGGTGGTGCAATGGGAGATATTCCCGGAGTACGCTTTAAGGTTACCGCTGTGAACAACGTATCATTAAACGAGATGGTCATTGGCCGTAAAGAGAAACCAAGGAGATAATCCATATGTATAAATTATTCGGAAAATGGGATCTCAGTGAGGTAGAGGTTGCTGACCAGGGAATCAGAAGGTACGTTAATCTCGACCCAGTAATTATCCCACATACAAATGGTAAGCATGCAAGACAGCAGTTCAACAAATCAGACATCTGCATTGTTGAAAGGCTTGTCAACAACGTCATGCGCAACGAGCAGAACACAGGAAAGAAGCAGAGAGCAATGATGATTGTCTCTGAAGCTTTCGATGTCATTAACAAGAGAACACAGAAGAACCCTGTACAGGTACTTGTAGAAGCTATTGCAAATGCAGGCCCAAGGGAAGAAGTTGTCAGACTTAAGTACGGCGGAATATCCGTACCAAAGGCAGTCGACACAGCTCCACAGAGACGTGTTGACACCGCACTCAGATATATCACAAAGGGTGCAAACCAGGCAGCTTTCAAGTCCAAGAGAAGTGCAGCAGATTGTCTTGCAGCAGAACTTATTGCAGCATCAAACCGCGATGCAAAATGCTTCTCAATCAACAGGAAAGATGCAAAGGAAAGAGTCGCAAAGGCAGCACGTTAACGCTGTACAATTATTAAGTAAGGGTAATTAATATGGCAAAAGATAAAATGGTCGACCGTGTGGCAGGCATCATGGGAACACCAGAGATGATCCGTAACATTGGTATTGTTGCGCACATCGACCACGGTAAAACAACATTATCAGACAACCTTCTTGCAGGTGCCGGCATGCTCTCTAAAGAGCTTGCAGGTAACGCATGCTGGACAGACTCTGATGAAGAAGAACAGGAAAGAGGTATTACAATTGATTCTGCAAACGTTTCAATGGTCCACGAATACGATGGCAAGGAATATCTCATCAACCTTATCGACACACCAGGTCACGTAGACTTTGGTGGTGACGTTACACGTGCAATGCGTGCAGTAGACGGTGCAGTAGTGGTAATTGATGCTGTAGAAGGTACAATGCCACAGACAGAGACCGTTCTCAGGCAGGCACTCAAGGAACATGTCAAGCCAGTTCTTTTCATTAACAAAGTTGACCGTCTCATCAACGAGCTTCAGGTCGACGGACAGGAAATGCAGATCAGACTCGGAAAACTCATCGACCACGTAAACAAGCTCATCAAAGGTATGAACGAAGAGCGTTACAAGGCAGGATGGAGAGTTGATGCAGCAGAGGGTACTGTTGCTTTCGGTTCAGCTCTGTACAACTGGGCTATCAGTGTACCAATGATGCAGAAGACCGGAGTCAGTTTCCAGCAGATTTATGATTACAATAAATCAGATGATCCAAATAGCATAAGGGAACTTGCAGACAAGTGCCCACTTCATGAAGTTTTGAACGACATGGTAATCAGGTTCCTTCCATCACCACTTCAAGCACAGGAAGGAAGGATTGGCGCTATCTGGCACGGAGACAAGACTTCTCCAATCTACAAATCAATGATCAATGCAGATCCTAAAGCAGACCTTGCTTTCATGGTAACTGACATTACCATGGACCCACATGCAGGTGAAGTTGCAACCGGAAGGTTATTCAGTGGATCACTTGAGCGTGGAATGGAAGTTTTCGTATCCGGTACATCCAGAAAGAACAGAATTCAGCAAGTTGGTGTTTTCATGGGTCCAAAGAGACTCGAAGTGGAGAACATCCCTGCTGGAAACATTGCAGCTGTAACCGGACTTAGAGATGCTATTGTAGGTTCAACTGTAACAACCCTTGAAGGCATGGAACCTTTCGAGAGTATTACCCATGCAAGTGAGCCTGTAGTTACTGTTGCAGTAGAAGCAAAGCACATGAAGGACCTTCCAAAGCTTGTTGAAGTATTGAGACAGGTTGCAAAGGAAGACCCAACACTCAAGATCACACTTGACGAAGAAACCGGTGAGCACTTGATGGCCGGTATGGGTGAACTCCACCTTGAAGTCATTGCACACAGAATAGAGCGTGATAAGGGTGTAGAGATCACAACCACACCACCTATCGTAGTATACCGTGAAACCATCCGTGGCGGTGCAGGACCTGTAGAAGGTAAGTCACCAAACAGACACAACAGGTTCTATGTTGAGATCGAGCCACTCGAGGAAGGAGTCAGAGACCTTATCAAAGCTGGTGAGATTTCCATGCGTATGCCTGAAGTCGAGCGCAGAGAAAAGCTCATGGAAGCAGGTATGGACAAAGATGAAGCAAAGGGTATCGTAGATATCTTCGAGAGCAATATTTACCTTGACATGACAAAGGGTATCCAGCACCTCAATGAAACCATGGAACTTATCCTTGAGGGATTCCACGAAGTAATGAAGGGCGGACCTCTTTCAAAGGAACCATGTATGGGTGTAAAGGTCAGACTCGTTGACGCAAAGCTGCACGAAGATGCTGTACACAGAGGACCAGCACAGGTAATACCTGCATCAAGACAGGGTATCCAGGCAGCAATGCTCATGGCAGATGACACACTTCTTGAACCATACCAGAAGGTATTCATTCAGGTACCACAGGATCAGATGGGCGGTGCAACCAAGGAAATCCAGGGTCGCCGTGGAATCATTATCAATATGACCTCTGAAGGTGACATGACCATCATCGAGTCCAGGGCACCAGTATCCGAACTCTTCGGATTTGCAGGAGACATCAGATCCGCAACAGAAGGACGTGCAATGTGGAGCACAGAATTTGCAGGATTTGACACACTTCCAGCAAACATGACAGCAGAGATTGTATGCGGCATCAGAGAAAGGAAAGGACTTAAGAAGGAACTTCCACAGGCATCTGACTACCTTAGCATGTAATCATCACAGGAATTTGCAGGATTTGTACTGCAAAATCCTATTTCGTCAGAAAGGTTTAAACGTAAAAAGACCTATTATGGCAAATCAAACTGATATATTGATATTAAACTAAAGGAGATATGAAAATGGCAGCTGAGAAACCACACATGAACTTAGCAGTTATCGGTCACGTTGACCACGGCAAATCAACATTTGTCGGAAGATTGATGTTCGAGACAGGAGCAGTACCTGCTCACCTTATCGAAAAATACAGAGCTGAAGCAAAAGAGAAAGGTAAAGAATCATTTGCTTTCGCATGGGTTATGGACTCACTCAAGGAAGAGCGTGAGAGAGGAGTAACCATCGACATCTCCCACAAGAGATTCGATACAGACAAGTACTACTTCACAGTAGTAGACTGTCCAGGTCACCGTGACTTCGTAAAGAACATGATCACCGGTGCATCCCAGGCAGATGCAGCAGTTCTTGTCGTAGCAGCACCTGATGGTGTAATGGCACAGACAAAGGAACACGTTTTCCTTTCAAGAACACTTGGTATCAACCAGCTTATCGTCGCTGTAAACAAGATGGATGCAGCTGACTACAGCGAAGACAGATACAACCAGGTAAAGAAAGATGTAAGCCAGCTTCTCGGTATGGTAGGATTCAAGGCAGACGATATTCCATTCGTGCCAACATCCGCATTCGAGGGTGACAACATCACAAAGTCAAGTGAGAACACACCATGGTACACTGGCCCATCACTTCTTGACTGCCTCAACGAGCTTAAGTTGCCAGAGAAACCAGACACACTTCCACTCCGTATCCCTGTACAGGATGCATACACGATCTCCGGTATCGGAACCGTACCAGTAGGTAGGGTAGAGACCGGAATCATGAAGAAGGGTGACAATGTAATATTCAACCCAAGTGGTGTAGCTGGTGAAGTAAAGTCAATCGAGATGCACCACGAAGAAGTTCCACAGGCTGTCCCTGGAGACAACATCGGATGGAACGTAAGAGGTGTAGGTAAGAACGACGTACGCAGAGGAGATGTCTGTGGTCCAACATCAAACCCACCATCCGTAGCAGACGAGTTCACAGGACAGATTGTAGTCCTTCAGCACCCATCCGCAATCACAGCAGGATACACCCCAGTATTCCACTGCCACACCACCCAGACCGCATGTACTCTCATGTCCATTGACAAGAAGCTTGATCCAAAGACAGGCCAGGTCAAGGAAGAGAATGCAGCATTCATCAAGGCCGGTGACGCAGCAATCGTAACCATCAAGCCAACCAGACCAATGGTAATTGAACCTGTAAAGGAAATCCCACAGCTCGGTAGATTCGCTATCCGTGATATGGGTATGACCATTGCTGCTGGCATGTGCATGAGTGTCAAACAGAAGTAAGACACTCCAATTTTCCTTTTTTAGGAGAAGAGTAACATGTCACAGAAAGCAAGAATAAGATTATCAGGAATCAGTCCTGTAAACCTTGATGGTGTTTGCGATCAGGTAAAAGCTATTGCAGACAGAACAGGTGTAAGTATCTCAGGACCAGTTCCACTACCAACTAAAAAAATGGTAGTACCTGTCCGTAAAAGTCCAAGTGGTGACGGAACCGCAACATGGGATCACTGGGAAATGCGTGTACACAAGAGACTCATCGACATTGCAGCAGATGAGCGCGCACTCAGGCAGCTCATGCGTATCCAGGTACCAAAGGACATCAACATTGAGATAGTACTCCAGAACTAAAAACTATAGTTATTGCTTATCAATAACTATAACCTTTAAGTTACAGGTTACATCTGTAACCTACTCTACTTCTTAACTTTCATATAGCCAGCCAGTGCTGGCTATGAAAGATTCACAGACAGAACTGCTGAAAAATATCTTTTTTGATAGGTTCTTCCATTTACTTATATACTACTGAAGAAAAGTATCAGTACCGTAAAATATATCTAAACTACCAACTGATTAAAAATATGGGGTTTGATTATGAAAGAAAAGGTACTGATATTAGGAGCAGGCTATGCCGGATCGGTGGTAGCCAATATACTGGCCAGAGAATTCAGAAACAAGATTGCCAAAGACGAACTAGAAGTAACAATTCTTGACAAAAATGACATAAATATAAATCAGGGCGGGTTCACTTTTATTCCTTTTGAACTCTATACCCCGGAAGACATCACAAGACCTCGTAAGAAACTTATTAGCCCCAGAGTAAAGGCATTTTTCGGAGCAGACGGGGAAGTAACAGCAGTTAACCTTCAGAACAAAGAAGTAGCTGTCAAAAGCAATAAGAAATACAGCTATGACTACCTAGTTATTGCAATGGGATGTAGAGCTGATGTCAATGCGGTTCCCGGACTTACAGATGACCTGAACACCTTCTATACATCCATGGAAGATGCATTCAAGGTAAGAGACCTGGTAAAGAACCTTAATAATGGAAAAGTTGTGGTATCTGTTGCTTCAATGCCTGTCCCATGTCCCGGTGCACCGGTAAAATTCACTTTTATGCTGGACAGCTACCTACGCAATGTTAAGAAAATCAGAGATGACGTGCAGCTTACCCTTGTGTGGCCAATGGAACCGATTGGACCACCTGAATTCAATAAATTTGTGACATCCCAGTTCGAAGAAAAAGGTGTTGAAGTTATTAGGAACTTCCCACTGGCTAACGTTGACGCGGCCAACAAAGAGCTGACATCAAAGAATGGAGATAAGATCAACTATGATACATTGATCACAGTCCCACCTCACAAAGCACCACAAATTTTGATCGATTCCGGTCTTACGGACGAGAAGGGATGGATTGGTGCAGACAAATCAACATTGCAATATAGAGGTCCTGCAGGCAACTACGATAATGTTTATGTCCTTGGTGACCTCGGACCGGCAGATATTCTCAAAACAGGAATTGGAGCGCACTACCAAGCTATTGCAGTCAGCCAGAGTCTTAAGAATGACATCTATGGAAACGGCATCCAGACACCTTATGAAGGAGAAACTGGATGCCCACTGGTAACAGAACTGGAAACTCCGGCTACTCCTGGAAAAGGATACATTGCAACATGGAAATATGCCAAGCCACCTGAAGCTTTCTCAACAACAAAAATGGGCTGGTTCCTTTACCGTATGTATTACCACATACACTGGGACATCAGTGTGAAAGGACTGTTCTGAGGAGATGAGAAAATGAGCGATGAAAATCTTATGAACCAGATATCAGGCATCGAAATAAGACCCGGTGATGTTGAGGCTGTCTTAGACCTTATCCGAACAGCAAGAATACTGCAGGATTACATCAATGACCAGACTGCCCACGGGATTGCAGATCTAACTTCAACTGTATTAAAGCTCACAAATGCCATCATGTGCACTGATTTAATAGAAGTGATGGAAAGAGCAGTTCAGGACCCTGAGCTTGACAAAGCAATCCTCAACCCTCCAAAAATAGGTCTTGCAGGAGTTATCAAACAAATGGGTGATGAAGACTTCCAGAAAGGTATGGGAGTTATGCTGACACTTGTAAAAGCAATTGGAAGAGCTGCTGAAGAATAGAATCCGATAAATTCCCACTCATGTGGGTCTTTACTTTTCTTTAAATCTCACTTTCATTTCCTTTTTCGTCACAGGTAACATACCTATGATATAACTTCAGGATAAAAGTAGTACCTGTAGGGATATTATCATCCACTGATATCTCCCCGTACCTGTCAATTATACGTTTTGCTATATACAGACCAATACCAGTATGTCCGGAAGGACCATGCTTAAAACCTTCCTCAAAAACATGTTCTTTTATACTGTCAGGAATACCGGTACCATTATCTGATATCCGCATCTCACAAAAGTCCTTTTTTGAGCTTATTGAAATATCCACTTTGTTCGCTTTACCATGTACCATCGCATTCTGGATAATATTCCCGACAACCGAATGAAGACCACTGTCTGCTTTTACAGAACACTCACCATGAGCATTTACAGTTATGGGGAATTCCTGTGCCACTTCCTCAGCAAGACTACGAAGATCAATTGTCTTAAGTCCCCTGACATGCATAAGCGATTCAAAATCCTTCATATCATTTATCAGTTTGAGACTATGCTGAACTGCCTTATAGGAATGATCAAGCATTCTGTCATCCATATCCTCCCTGAGATTTCCTATTGAAAGAGAAATTACGTTCAGGTCATTAAGAATATCATGACGGAGTATCTGGTTGACCAGACCCAGTGTTTCCAGAAGGTGCTCTTGTGCCTCTTTGTTCTTTACAAGGTCATATTCCCTTATCTTGAGCTCCCTGTAAAGAAGGTCATATGGTCTTGAAAGACTTATCACGACAATCGCCCTGTATATCAGATAAGATGAAAGCAATTTGAAGTAATGTCCGGCAAGATTGGTAAAACCATAAACACCTGTATTGAAAGTTGATGCCAGTTCTGCAAATATGGCCAGGATGATAGCACCCGAAAGCGATTTATATACCGCATCATCAAACTCTTCCTTGTGTCTGCGAAGTAGTAAAAACGAAGACAAAAGGACCAGTGATATCACATATTCACTTGAGGTCTTAAACGATGTGAACACACTCCCTTCGATAATGGCATCCGGGAAATAACCCATGTATATAGAAGCGAATATCAATGCAGTTACTACAGAGTAGGCTGAGAACACTTTACGCATATCCACTTCTCTTCTCAACATGAAAGGAGCTATAAAGAAGGATACTGCCTGTAAATATCTCGCAGCTATCCATAACTGTGCAGGTACGTTTACCTCATCAGCCAGGAATACATCCATCCCTTTGTAACCAATCACATGAACAAAGTCTAGGAGCGCAACGAAAAGAAAACCTGTCCCAAGGAATAGAAGATAGGAATTTTTCAGATAGTTCCTGGAATTCCAGGTGATTAAAAAAACAGCACCAATGATTATAATGCCTGTAATTTCAACGATACTGTGAAGAAAGAGAAAAGTTTCATGACCTACAAGGTAGAGGCCGATTAGAATAAGAGTTATAAATAAAACTTCAAAATACCCTGTTAATGAATATCGTGAGTTCAAATTCAATCCCTATCCTATAGATATAGCCAACCCTATTATGGGGAACAGTTATAATTATTAAAAGTATATATAGTTTGTTTTATAATTTTACATTTGGCTGCATACATTTGTAAGAGTGATATTAAAAACCACACCCAATTCATCGGGGTGACTCACAACAGGACCATCTACCATTCTTCTGATTCCCCAACTACATATTTCCAGATGGAAACACTTTCCTTCATGCATTCAGGGATGTATTTACATGCATCGAATGCATGTTTGTGATGTCCTGCACCTACAACTATAAGAGGGATATTCACATCCACAGACAGGTTACCAGGAACTACCAATAAAAGGTATTAAGTATAAAAGATACATTCACAATTGTGAGATTTTTACTTTAAAAACTAACAATGAAAAGGAATAATCATGAAATTACCATGTCAAATGATAGTCTGGGACGTATTACCTGCCATAAGAGCAGCCATTGCAGAAGAACTTATCAATTGCGGACTGTCACAGCAGGAAATAGCGAAAGAACTTGATATGGCACCCTCAGCAGTTTCACAATACCTGTCTAAAAAAAGAGGCTACAGGATTGTGCTTGAGGATGATGTCAAAGAATCCATCCGGAAGCTTGCAGCAGATATGAAAGAAAACAAAGTAGATGACCTTGCTTCAAGGATATGCGGAATATGCAGACAACTTAGAGAAGAAGATCAGCAGTGTGTTAATGACCACTAACACCAGTTAAGAATAAAATTCATTTTGCGAGGCTTTCAGCCTCCGAAAACAACCTGCATTATTCGCACATCATCATCGTTTTCAAGAATTGTATCTTCCGGGATAATGCGCTTGTTCTTAGATACCAGAACCTCACCCGGACTTATATCAAAATGTTGCAGTAATTCCTCTACTGTCAACGAGCCCATAACCAGTTCCTGAGTATCACCGTTTGGAAGTATTACTTTCATGATTTTACCTTTTGAAAAAATAAAAAATGGTGGTTTTTGTGGAGGTAGTTTGGAGTAGACGTTTTTCTGCAGGAGCCTGAAGACTCCTGCGGGGAATTGAGGTTAACCCTCAAGCCAGGACCCGGATTCGAACCGGGACGACATAACTTTACATGAGAATGTTAGCCGGGCCAATACCTGGTTATTGGTAATAATACCAAGTCACAATTGTGATAGACCCTAATACACAATTGTGATATTTAAAAATAACGTTCGTATCATGGCTAATAAAACCCGTACCCATATTCAGGAAAAAGTAAGATGAACGATTCAATAACACAAATATATAGAGTTGTTTATAGTGTGACATATGGCCATAAGTGATTTATAAAAAATGAACAAATGCATTGAACATAAGAATATTCAATAATATTCAAAATAACCATATAAAGTCAAGTTGAATCACATTATACCAAAAGGCAAATGGAATTGCTTTCAACATAATCTGAACTTGACTGATTTGTCTCCTGAACACTACAAGAAGGGAATAAATGAAAATATATCTAAGAAATGGAATACCAATAATATGCATTACACTGTTACTGGCAAACGTGATGCTGATATCTGTATCAGCCGCAGATAACGAAAGCAAAATAGAAAATAATATTTCTGACATGCCAGAAATAGATAATTGGGTCAAACCCATGGACCTTTCAGAATATAACGGAAATAAAACCCAGGTTAAAAAGGAAGCGCTATCCGCCGAAGAACTTGAAAAAACAGATCCCTTCATAATTGCTTTGAACGAATCTGAGAAAGAGAAACTAAATAGCATACCTAAAGGAAGTTTCAGCTTAGAAGCTAATTTTGAATCAGACGGGAATATTACAACATTTGATGATTCAAATTTCTCAGTAAACATGACAGAAGCAATAGAAATTGCCGGAAGTCGACTAAATTCCTCAATTCCCCCACAGGATGTGAGAATAGTATTCAGTGGATCTGAACCTTTCTGGGCAGTAGCATATATGGATGGTCCGACTGCAACAACATATTTTATAGATACGGAAAACGGGGAGTTTTATTATTACCTGTCTGAAACCGCAAACCAAACCGACGGGAATATTCCCAGAACCTTAGAAGGATTTATTGCCGCTTCAATTATAGGAATATTACTGATGCTGATACCGGGAATGAAAAGAACATAATGGCTGACCTGAAAAACAAATGCATTACAAAATGCCAGATGCAATATTTTTAGTAAGCACTTAAACAACACTATAACACCATATTTATCTCCAATGAGAAACATGCAAAATGAGTTTAAGTTCAAAACTAAAAGCAAATGCGGACCTGTAGTGTAGCGGATATCACTTAAGCCTCCGGAGCTTAGAACCCGGGTTCGACTCCCGGCAGGTTCGTCCTATTAGTTCCATAATTTCTATTCTATCAAAATCATTTTGGCGATCCCATGAGTCAGAAAAACACTGCTAAAGGAAAAAGAAAAACAGAAACTGAACAGCAGAAGATGAATGTAAAACTTCTCCCGCTTGCACTGGGGATATTGCTCATGGCAGCCGGTGCTTTTGGAATCATGCATAGCTCGGATGATAGTGAACAGTGGTCTGTTTCGGATGATGGGATACTTTCCTATTCACAAATGGATGAAACTGAATATAGTGTCACCAGCGTCACAGTTGCTGACGACAATACAAGATTAAAAACAGTGACTTTCAAGAGCAGGGATTCTGACATTGAAGCCCTGATACAATTCCCTGATATGGATACACCCATACCCGGTGTTGTAATTCTTCCTGGTGCAGGCGTTTCAAAAGAACAACAGACAGCAGTACCTCAATTACTTTCATCTCTGGGATACGCATCCATAACCATCGACCAGAGAAATCTTGGAGGAATCAATCCGCAAGGTGACCTGGCACTTTACATGAATGGGACAGAGCCGGTGGAATACATGATGGTGTATGATGCACTTGCTGCTGCAAATGTTCTTGCTGAACAATCAGCAGTAGATGGTGATAACATTGCAATGCTTGGTCTTAGTAATGGTGGAAGGTTTGCCATAATAGCAACTGCAATCAAACCTGAAATAAAAGGAGTAATTGGAATCAGCACAAGCGGATATGATACTGATTCAATTGAAGTTGATGAAACAATTAATATGACTGCATATCAATTTTACAGGTCAATTGATCCTGATAACTATCTGGAACTAATAAGCTCACGAAGGTTTGTTATGCTGCATTCCGTAAATGACAGCATTATTCCTTATGAGCTTGCGCTTCGCACTTTTGATAAGGCTGAAGAGCCTAAGGCAATTTATCCGATCAACGGAAGCACGCATGGATATACACAATTGATGGCTGAAGATATTGAAAAAGAGCTTGCGATGATATTTCAGTAATAAAAGTAAAGAGAAAATCAAAAAGTGCAATCCCAATAAAATAAAAAGATGCAACATTAGTTTCTTTGTATACGTATGAATGCCTGCCCACATGAAGAATAAAATCCTTCTTCTTCGGGTCGGGCAATATGTTCGTATTCTGATCCTGTGCTACTATCCGTTTTTTGTGTTGATGCGTTTTCAATGACACCTTTTTTCTTCAACTCAGCCAAACTCAGTACCTCCTTATCCAGACTCAGCAAAGCTTGTTATATAATAATATAAAATCGTTAGATATATAAACATTACATATGCGCATTCGTGCCCCGAATATATAAATAGAAAACCAACATTAAAACCATAGCAGGAGCATAAAAAGGAATAATGAAAATATGGGAAAGATTTTAAGGGGCATTATTTTTGACATGGATAACACGCTCTTTGACTTTGTAGAAGCAAAGATGATTGCCTGCACAGAAGTTGTCAGTTTCCTTGGCGCAGGTGACCCTGAAGAGCTGTTCGAGTATTTCCGCAGGGAAATTCATGGTTTTGAAAATCCGGAGAATATCAGGGATTACTTGCTAGATAACGGAATTGACCTGCTTGAAAATTACCAGACATGCGTTAGAATATATGAAACCCAGAAAATCAGCCATATAAAACTCTACCCGGATGTAAGAGAAACTCTGGAGGAACTTAACGAAATCGGATTATTACTTGGCATTGTGACCGATGCCAACAGCGATAATGCAAGGAAACGACTTGTAAAAATAGGTCTGGAAGATTTGGTGCATTCACTTACCGCCCATGACATGACCGGTGCGAAAAAGCCGGACCTTGCGCCTTTCAAATATGCTCTTGACACTATGGGGCTTATTGCTTCAGAAACACTTTTTGTCGGTGACAGTCTGAGAAGGGATATCGCTCCTTCAAAAGAACTGGGTATGATGGCTGCCTATGCAGCTTATGGAGACCGCAACAGTGCAAAGGACAGGACATCAGGCGAATACGAACCTGACAGAACACTCAACAATTTCCATGAGGTTCTGGAAATAGTACTTGAATTCAGCGAACATGACAGAATATGATGTTATTGTCGTAGGCGGAGGACCTGTCGGTTCTGTGGCAGCAAGATATGCTGCGATGAATGGCGCAAAAACACTGATTCTGGAAGATCATGCATTTATTGGTAGTCCGGTAGGATGCACCGGACTGCTAAGTACAAGAGCTATCAGTGAGTGTGAGATTGACCCATCAGATAGTTCAATCCTAAACTCTGTAAGAGGTGCATTTGTTCATCCGATGCATGGAGATTGCCTGCCTATTGACGGGAAGAAAACCAAAGCTTACGTTGTTTCCCGAAAGATATTCGACAGGAAACTTGCTGCAATGGCACTTGAAGAGGATGTTGACCTATGGCTGAACTCAAGGGTTACGGGTATTGAGAGATCACAGAAAGAGCAGAAGGTTTCCGTTGTAAAGAGCGGTGAAAAACATGATCTTAAATCAAAAGTCATAATCGGTGCTGACGGTATTCGCAGCCAGGTTGCAAAATGGTCAGGACTTGGAAATGTAAGCGAAGTGCTCCCGGGAATTCAGGCTGAAGTGCCATATCAAAGTGAGGACACCGATTTTGTAGAGTTGTTTGTCGGCTCACAGGTTCCCGGGTTTTTCGGATGGACTGTTCCTGTAAACGAAAGCATATCCCGTGTTGGTATGGCAGTTGATCCAAAGTATGGGATGTCAGCACATCAAATCCTTGAAAATCTTCTTACCAAAAATCAGCATGTAGCTTCAAGATATGGCGGTGGGAAGCTTGACCTTGTAATGGGTGGAATTCCCCTCGGACCTCTTGAAAAGACCTATGCTGACGGTGTAATGATAGTAGGTGATGCGGCAGGACAGGTTAAACCCACGTCAGGTGGAGGCATATATACCGGAGCAGTGTGTGCAAAAATAGCGGGCGAAATTGCTGCAAAGGCGGCAGAACAGGAAAACAGTTCTGCATCATTCCTTTCTGAATACGACCTGCAGTGGAGAGCGAAACTTGGGAAAGAGCTTGCAATGGGAATGCGAATCCATAAGTTTGCATCAGGACTTAGAGATAAAGAAATGGACGAACTGATAGGTTCTATGAATAATCCTGCGATCCTTGACACCATAACACGTTACGGAGATATGGACCATCCTTCAATACTGATAAAAAAGTTACTGCACCCATCTAAATCGGTGCATATGTTAAGGATATTCAGGGCTTTTGCAAAAGCTGTACTCTGATAGTAAATTATGTAATAATCACAATCATTTGCCTGTAAGCCTTTAAACCCAATTCTTCGGGCTCAGGCTATATTTACGCTTTTTACAGAATCCAGTTTGAGCAATTCCTCGATAATGCTACCTGGAACTTTTGTATCTGTGATTATAGTAAGTTTAGGTTCATCCGTAAATACGGGATCATCTGATACAGCCTGCCTGATGCTTATATTGTGCTTTGCGATAACTGTGGAGACATCGGAAATTATTCCCTTGCTGGAGGCATCATCAGGAGTTATAATAATAACACCCTGCCCCATAAGAGGAGCTACATCACGAAGGAAAGGGAGTGATTTTACGTTCTGGAAAATCTTCTTTAGCTGATCATCTGAAAGTATGACCTCTGTAGTGGAATCTACAACGCGCCTGTCAACTCCGGCTTCTCTGGCAAGTTGTGTGTGTGCGATTTCGATGGCACCTGATGTAACCTTCCCTTCATTGTTTACCTGGAAGCCGCGTTCGAAAAGAAGCTTCAGGACCTTTTGTTGGGCCGGGTATTTCTCAAATTTTCTAAGTAATATACTCCACATAAGAACCATTTAATCTTTTAAAATATAAAGATTTAAAGGTTTAGTTCAGTATGGAGAAAAAGACATCCTACTCATATATATAGAAACGATATTTTAAGTAGGAGTTCATCCATAATATGTTGCAATTCAACTCATGAAGATAATAATCCAGAGTGATACGCTAAATTAGATGTATACTAATTCGTTTCTAGACAGACCACTAATTCGAGCTCTGGAGTTTTAAAATTTTAAGAAGGAGGTATCAAATGAAAATATACAAAGATTATGACGATCTTCCAAAAATCAAATTACCACTGGGGCAGGAAGTATCTATAAGTGACAGCACTATCAGGGACGGGGCACAGATGCCTGGTATTGTCATGAAAAGTCAGCAGAAGCTTCAGATATACGAATATCTTCACAGAATAGGAATTGAGAAGCTTGAATCTTTTGTTTACAATGAAAGAGACAGAAAAGCTATCAAACTCATGATGGACCACGGTTACGAGTTCCCTGAGGTCACCGGATGGGCACGTGCAAACCCTGCTGATATTGATATGGTCCTCAATATTGACGGCATTGAGGAAACAGGTATACTGATGTCAGTATCAGACCCACACATAGTTGACAAGATGGGACTTACCCGTGAAGCAGCCGAGGAGAAATATCTCAACGCACTACAGTATGCAGTTGACCACGGACTTCGCACCAGGGCTCACATTGAGGATATGACCCGTGCAGACAACTATGATTTTACTTTCCCGCTTATTAAGAAGATAATGGATATTGACCCGGATTGTACGATTCGCATCTGTGATACAATCGGGTTTGGTATTCCTTTTACGGATGTTGACGAGCCATTTGGCATGCCGATGATCACAAAATACCTGAAGGATGAACTCAATGTCAAGAACATCGAGACACACTGCCACGATGACTTCGGTCTTGCAGTTGCTAACTCCATTGCAGGATACTGGCACGGTGCAAACTGGTCCAACGTGACTTTCCTGGGTATCGGTGAAAGGGCAGGTAATGCTGAAATGGAAAAACTCCTGCTGTTCCTTGCAAGACGTATCGAAGGCTTTGATAAGTACAACCTTGACTGCCTTGTTGAGTTCTCAAGGTTCATGGAAAGAGAGATAGGTATCCGTATCCCACGGAACAAGTCTGTTGTTGGTAACAATGTGTTCGCCCACGAATCAGGTATCCACTCTGCCGGTGTAATCAAGAACCCATTCACCTACGAGCCATACCCACCAGAGATTGTTGGTGGAAAGAGGATATTCCTCATCGGTGACTCTTCAGGCATCGAAGTACTGAGATATAAGGTCCAGGAAACACTGAACGAACTTATGGACGTAAACATTGAGATCGATAAGAATGATAAGCGTCTGCGGGCTATCCAGGCGGAGATCCAGAAACTATATAACGATGAGAAGAGGGTTTCCTGCATATCCGATGAAGAGGTCATGGGCTATGTGAAGAAGTACTTCATGTTTAACCCAATGCTCAGCAAGGATATGAACCGTAAGGAAGAGGAAGAGAACGGTAATCTCGACGAAGGAAAGAAGAGCGACGAGATCAAGCCTCGCATGCACGACACCATTGACTAATTCTTTTTTTGAAGCTGCCGTCTGAGGGTGGCAGCGATTATTCTTTTTTATAAAAATACATATGAAATTTAGTGTATTTATTAGTTGTTATTTTTTTATTTGCCTATGAGACTTTTTTTGGTGATTTTAATTGTTGTCTTAATTTCACTTTCTAATAGACAACTCAATACATTACTAGAATTTGCGAATCGTTACTTGCAAAAATAATGAGAGAAGACACATTATACACCTCTCAAAAACATTAAAATACATTAGAATATATTAAAGATTATTGATTAATTAAATATTATATATTTGGATATATGTTAAATTGAAGAACTCATTCATTTTGCATTAACATAACAAATACATAACTTAGGTTGGAGAAATTATCATGCGCAGATTGGTTGTTACTATATGTTTTTTATTAATATCCTGTGTTGTTTTAACATCTGTTGCACAGGCAGCAACGACAGTAGCCACTTCGGACAGTACTGTAACTTATACTGAAAATGATGACATGTATATAGACCCCGGGCTGACAATCACCGGTAGTGAGTCTACTTACACATCAGCTAAGGTCTACATAGGAGATGGTTATGTCCGCTATCAGGACTATCTTAGGTATTCAACTACAGGCAGTATTTACGGAAGCTTTGATGATTCTACCGGAATCCTAACTCTTACAGGAAGCGGGGATGCAGCCGCATACCAGGCAGCTTTCAGAAACGTAAGGTATGAGAACATCAATCAAGAACCAAACACTGCAGACCGAAAGATTACATTTGTTCTGGGGGGAAACACATTGTATTCTGAAGTTACAGGACATTATTATGAATACGTGACAAGTTCTCATATTTCATGGGATGCCGCAAAAACTGCTGCTGAAGGCCGATGGCTTGAAGGCATGCAGGGATATCTTGCCACAATTACATCCGAACCAGAAAACACCTTCATCAGCACAAAAATACAAGGCCAGGCATGGATAGGAGCAAGTGATGCCAATACGGAAGGTGTGTGGAAATGGGTAACAGGACCTGAAGCCGGAACTCAATTTTGGAGTGGAAACTATGCTGGTTCTGCATTAGCATATGAAAACTGGGCTAATAACGAACCAAATGATGCATATTCCACATATGGAGAAGACTGTGCTCACTTACTTGAAAATGGAGAATGGAATGACTACTATTCATACTATACCGATCCAATAACAGGTTATTTTGTAGAATACGGAGGCATGGGCGATGCTTCACCACAACTATCAACCACAGTTACCGTAAGCGTGACGTCTGTAAATGATGCACCAACAACCCCAGGAACATTTACATCGCCAACAAGCGGACAGATTAAGAAGGGAGGAAGCGCAATGACTGTGTCATGGGGATCATCCTCGGATGTGGAAGGCGACAGTGTGCGATATAACCTCTGGCTTTTTAATGGAACATGGTCCCTTATAGGGAACCTGCTTAGCACCAACAGTATGGCATTCGCTCTTCCGGAAGACAATACCGGTAGTGCAATGTTCCGTGTATATGCTACCGACACGCAGGACAATTCCTCAGCTCGTGACGTTACATTCACCATAGACTCACTTGCACCGGTAATTGCTTATGGAACAAATGGCAACAGCACGTATGCTAACAGTCACAGCTCTACGGTTACAGGAACAGATACGCCTGCCGGCATATCTCAGATGGCCTGTGCATGGACACAGGATCAGAATGTCGAGTCCGTATCATTATGGACTTCTTTTTCAAACGCCGGAACACTGACCAAAGACTCAGTTGATGGCGACTGGTACCTCCATATACGTGGAACCGACAATGCTGGAAATATCAATTACTCTGTGTCAGATGTCTTCAGGTTAGACAACAGTCTGCCTGTAATATCTTTCAGTGAAAATGGTAACAACACATTCAACCAGAGCCACAGTACGATCGTAACTGTAGCTGATACGGTTTCGGGTATCAATGAACTGTCTTATTCCTGGTTACTGGACTCTAATGTATCTAATGTGTCAACGTGGACTCCTTTTAACAGTGGCGACACATTTACAGCAGATCAGAATGATGGTGACTGGTATCTTCACATAAAAGCAGTTGACAATGCCAGCAATATTAAATACTCCACATCTAACGTGTTTTTAGTTGACAGATCAAATCCTATGTATTCATGGACAAATATGCCTGTCAGTGCAAACACCGGAGATAGTGTCCTACTTGAACTGAACGTCACTGACTATTCAACAATCGTAACTTACAATGTAACCGTTGATGACAACGAATACCAGATGAATGCAAGTTCAGGAAACTACTCATGGACCATCGATATTCCTGCCAGCAATTCAGGAACACTTGTAAGCCAGATGACCTACAACTGTACATTCATAGATACTGCAGGAAATATGAACACAACGGGTGATATCCTGATGAACGTATCTATCCTGCCAATTGCAGATTTTAGTGCAAACGTGACCAGAGGAATAAGTCCCCTTACAGTCAATTTCACTGACAACTCATCTGGACTTGTGGAAAACTGGAACTGGGACTTTGGGGATGAAACAAATTCAACTGACATCAACACTACACACACTTTTGTGTCCGGTAACTACACGGTAAACCTCACGGTACAGAACAGCAACGGTACATCTTCCAGCCTGTTGAATGTAAGATGTGCAGAGGAACCGGTCTACACGTACACACCGGAGAACTCATCAGCAATATCAGCGTATGGGGAAGAACTCAACTTCAGCATCAATAGCACCCTTTACTCCAGCTTTGTGTGGCTTATCGATGGAAATCCTGTGAATGAAACAGGATCAATAATGTACAACAATACAAATGATTCATCCATGATTTCCTACTGCCTGATTAACACCAGTCAGTATATCAACCAGAGTGATTTCTTCATGGACATTTACAATGTATCTGTGCAGACCAGTAATGAAAGCATTGGAAGAACTGACACACGCTCATGGCAATGGACAGTTACTGGTTCATCAGAAAGCGGAAATAACATCACGATGGTAATCAATACCACTCCGACAATCACAATAAATGGCAGTGATAAGTATCTGCGCTTCAACACCACCAACGACAATGAAACCGATGATAACGACCTTGCATGCAGTATTGTTTCAACATCTTTCAATACTGGTAACAACACCGACGGCATACAGGTCAGGGTGGAAGTGCTGAATGTTTCTGCTATAAATGAATCAAGTATTGATTTCTCAACCTCGTCAATATACCAGTACCTCGATATTAGCTTCAATAACGATACACTGGTCAACAATCAAAGCAGCAACCGCAGCATAGAGTTCAGGGTGCTTAATGAAAAGGGCGGAGGCACTTTGATAGTAAATACTGTATACCTGAGACACTGGGCAAATCCTGAGTGGGAAGCATATACTCCTGAACTTACAGGAAACGATGGAACGTACTCATACTTCATTGTGAGGAATGTTTCAGGATATTCTCCATTTGCTGTCACCTGTAGCTATCAGTACAGTTCTCCTTCAACTTCCAGAGATGGAGGACTACCATATTACCTCAAGAAACTCCTGTTCTGGAGTGACGAGGAAACGACAGATGAAATAGCTGATGATGTATTAGAAGCTGAAAATGCCGACATTGTGAATACAGAATCTCTGGGCGATTCGATAGGGGTGATTTCAGCAAGTTCTTCTGGAGATACAGATACATCAGAGAACAAATATGACACAGAAGAGCAGGGAGAGAGTAACACATTAAAGGTTACAGGACTTCTTGCATTGCTTATTGTAGCAGGATTCTTCATCTTATTACTGAAAAAGAGAAATGATGAAGATAGGAAGAAATTGTAACCAGACCTTTTTGTACAATCCCGGATCGTTGATTCGGGTTTTTATCTTTTTTTCTGTGTTTGTTCCTTCAATGTACAAACGGTAAAGAAACATCAGTAATCTCCATAATTATATGTTTTTACATTCAAGAACCTTAATTGAGATCAAGAGTTGACTCACTTATAATAGAATTGTGTTTAAAACATCACTGTATTTCAAATCTTTTTGAAACCATCATCTTTAAATAGAGAAAAAACTAATTGTGGATCACCGGTTTTGTGATTAAATCACAAAATCGTACAAAGAGCTTATGGAGATATTAAAATGATTAATGTAAATGATTATCTTGAAACTGGATTTATTTTTCACGGTCACAGATGCCCTGCTATGCCACTTGGAATGAGAATAGGAGCTGCTGCTATGAATGCACTTGGTGTTGACAGATCGAAAGATAAAGAGCTCTATATGATAGCAGAGACAGGAAATGATCATGCAGCCGGGTGTTTTGTTGATGGTCTTATGGCTATTACAGGATGTACTTATGGAAAAAGCAATATTGAGAAGACCTACTATGGCAAAATGGCCTTTACACTCATTGATACAATAAATCAAAAAGCAGTCAGAGCATACATAAAGCCTGAATTTTTTGGAAACATGTTACAATCTCCGTTTGTTGAACAGAGGAAATCAGGAGTACTGCCACAGGACATTTCTTCTGAGATTGCAGAACCCCTTATTAACAAAATACTAAGCATACCTGAAGAAAACTTCCTCGTTATCAGTCCGGTTTTTGATTATACCTTTGAAAAGAAAAAGGGTGTTTTTGATACAGGATTGTGTGATAAGTGCGGTGAACGTACATTTGCTCATAAATTGCAGGATGTAGATGGAAAAATGCTTTGCAAACCCTGTGCTAACAATAAGTAGTCGATAGACTAGAACATTGGCAATGGGTGCAATTGCACCAACCATTTTTACATAATATACTGCTACAAAATCTGGAATTGGTCATATGGATGTTATTCTAATTGCTGTTATTATCTTTTTTCTAGCCGTTATATTTTCAATGCTTGGCCTGGGTGGCTCTCTGGTATATGTACCATTATTCTACTGGCTCGGCATTGATATGCTAATTGCAATACCTACAGCATTGCTTCTCAATGGTATAACTGCCAGCTCAGCAGCAATCACCTATTACAGGAAAAAAATGATAGACTTGCAAGTGGCAGCTCCTTTTGTAGTTACTTCCATCATAGGAGCTCCACTCGGTGCCTACTTTACCAAGTTTGTTTCAACTGAGATACTGCTATGGATACTTAGCATAGTGTTGGTCTTTGCCGGAGCACGAATGTTATTTTTTGGAAAAAAAGGAGCAGAAAATGCATCAACTAATGTCACGGATAAGAAAAACAAATCCATCATTGGTATCGTTCTTGGATTTGGAATAGGTTTTTTTGCCGGACTTCTCGGACTTGGTGGCGGTGTGTTTATTGTACCTATCTTGATCGCACTTGGGTTTGAGACAAAACGTGCTTCAGCCACATCAGCTTTCATTGTATTGTTCTCTTCATTCTCAGGGTTCTTTGGTCATCTGAGCACAGGACATCTGGATATGACTCTCATGATCTATACAGCTCTGGCTGCATTCATAGGAGGACAGGTAGGCTCACATCTGATGCACAGCAAAATGAAATCAGAAACGATCAAACAGATGTTTGGTGTGGTTTTATGGATAATGGCTATCAAAATTGTTTACGGATTGATTTGATTTTGTGTGGATAACACAAATTAAAAACTAAATATTCACAAGTGAAATAAAAACTTTCAATATAACATACATCACATGTAGCATACATGCCATGTAAGCTACAGACAAAGTTCTAAAAAAACAAGATCAATGAAAGAGAAAATTTGAAAGAGAAAACAATACCACAAAAACGGCGGTGTCTTTTCCTGAAGGATTTAAGAGATCCACCTGATAATTTTGAAAGCATCGAACTCGGTTGATGAGGATTGGCGCATGAGTTCAATAAAAACACTGAATACATTCTATTCAAAAGATAGAAACCGTCAGATAAAAGAAGGCCTGATAATGAGTTAACTCTGTTCCATTTTATGAATGGTGAGATTAGAAGAAAAGTTTATGCTCCTAAGAAATAAGGACTGTAAAAAAAGGAATTGTTTGAAAATGATTCTTCAGTTGCTCTTTCTTTGTATTCAATTTTAAATATATCCCCATTATTTATTTTAATTGTTTTTTCTGTTTCTGTTTTATACAGTGTTAAATAATCTTTATGCTTCAATATAATCCCTTCTTCAGGCTCTATATTAATATCCTTCATAGTGATTATGACTTTAAAGTAACGACTATTTCCATATCCATTTAAAGCGCAAATAATAGTTACAATTACGGATGTTGATAAAATTAGTAAAGCAATGATTACATAATAGGCTATTTTTATATCGGGATCTTCTTGTATTAACAAATATAATTCATTAATAAAGGTGTATGCCACAAATACTAAAATTGCTGCACATGGATTTATTTTATTTAAATACTTTTTAATTGTATTTTGAAGTATGAATGCTGATTTATTGTTTTCTTCTTCATCTATTATTTTACTAATTATGTGGAATGTTAAAAGTACAACTATTAGGGATGTAAATATTAAAAATATGAATAATAATTTCTCGAATAAAATTGGAATCATGATTTCTGAATATACTGCATTTGCGAATATGGCTAGTAATAATGAGAGACATATTTCAAATGCAAAATAAATACCACCATTGATATAGATATCTTCTTTAGTTATTTTTTGAGGGGAGTATGTGTAATAAAAAGATCCAAACCAATATACTATGACTCCAATAAAAGATAAGCTGAAAATGATAGGTAATACTGTATTTAATAATATCGTATCTTCCATGGAAATTTATAAAGATAGTGTCATATAAATACTTTTTTAATTTAGCATTTGCAAAATGCTCTTTTTCTGCATCAGAACGTAGTCCATCAAGTAGCAACCCATCAGACGGCAATCCCGTCAAAAACAGTCCTAATATGTAAATCTGGGGGGTTGCGGGGGCCCGGCCGAAACCGGGGCTTTCCTTTTGTTTTCACAATAAAATTAAATAGAATCGATAATCCCATTCAAAGTCGCACTGGGTCTCATGGCCTGGGATCTCAACTCCTCATCCGGAGCGTAGTATCCTTTGAGATCCACTGCTTTGCCCTGAGCTTCTAACAACTCATTGGCAATCTTCTCTTCATTTTCCATCAGGGATTTAGCTACAGGTTCAAAAATAGCTTTTAACTGGCTATCCTTCTCCTGATCAGCCAGAGCCTGAGCCCAATACATTGCCAGATAAAAATGAGATCCCCTGTTATCGATCTCATTCACTTTTCTGGAAGGTGATTTTCCGTTTTCCAGAACCAGCTCTGTCGCTTTATCCAATGTTTCTGCTAAAACCAGAGCTTTAGGATTATCAAAACTGTTACCAAGATGCTCCAGAGAAGCACCTAAGGCCAGGAATTCTCCCAGGGAATCCCAACGCAGGTGACCTTCCGATACAAATTGCTGTACGTGTTTGGGTGCTGAGCCGCCGGCACCTGTCTCGAAAAGTCCACCGCCATTCATCAGGGGAACGATCGATAGCATTTTCGCACTGGTTCCCAATTCCAAAATAGGGAAGAGGTCTGTCAGATAATCTCTCAAAACATTTCCAGTCACAGAGATCGTATCTTTGCCCTCTTTAATTCTCTCCAATGAAAACCTGGTCGCTTCAACGGGAGCTTTGATCAATAATTCCAGACCATCGGTATCATAATCTTTCAAGTATTTGTTCACTTTTTTAATAAGCTGTAAGTCGTGAGCTCTATTCTCATCGAGCCAGAAGACTGCAGGATCGCCTGTCTCTTTGGCTCTTTTAACGGCCAGCTTAATCCAGTCCTGAATTGGTGCGTCTTTCGCCTGACACATACGGAAGATATCCCCTTCCTCTACCGGCTGTTCAACGAGTACATTATTGTTGTCATCGATAACCTTAACTTTTCCTGGACCAGTCATCTCAAAGGTCTTGTCATGTGAACCATATTCTTCAGCTTTTTGCGCCATAAGCCCCACATTGGAAACGCTTCCCATTTTTGATGGATCAAAGGCACCGTGTTTTTGACAGAACTCAATAGTTTCCTGATACACTCCCGCATAAGCGCGGTCTGGAATTACGGCTTTCATATCTTTCAGTTTCCCGTCCGGTCCCCACATGCCTCCTGATGAACGGATTGCTGCAGGCATGGAAGCATCGATGATAACATCGCTTGGAACATGGAGATTGGTAATTCCCTTATCAGAGTTAACCATAGCCAATTCCGGTCTTTTAGCATACACAGCTTCTATATCTGCTTTGATTGCGTCCTGTTTGTCTTCAGGCAAATTTTGGATCTTTGTATAGAGATCTCCCAGTCCATTGTTGGGATTGACACCTAATTCTGAAAGCAGATCACCATATTTATCAAATATATCTTTAAAGAAGACTTTAACCACATGACCAAAGATAATAGGGTCGGAAACTTTCATCATTGTCGCTTTCAAATGAACGGAGAATAAGACATCTTGAGCCTTGGCATCTTCTATCTGTTCAGCCAGAAATGCCTGAAGCGCTTTTTTGTTCATAACAGATGCATCAATGATCTCTCCGGTCAGAAGAGGAGCTTTGTCTTTTAATACTGTTTTATTACCAGCTTCATCTGTAAAGATAATTCTGTAATTAGTAGCCTCTTCAATTTCAAAAGATTTCTCACTGCCGTAAAAATCACCATCGTTCATGCTGGCTACATGGGATTTGGAATCGGACTTCCATTCTCCCATGGAATGGGGGTGTTTTTTTGCATAATTTTTTACAGCTTTAGGAGCTCTGCGGTCAGAATTCCCTTCTCTAAGTACCGGGTTAACAGCACTGCCCTTAACAATATCGAATTTCGCTTTGATCGCCTTTTCTTCATCATTAGAAGGATCTTCGGGATAATCGGGCAGATCATAACCTTTAGCCTGGAGTTCTGCAATTGTCGCTTTGATCTGGGGAATTGAAGCACTGATATTAGGTAGTTTGATAATGTTAGCCTGCGGAGTTAAGACCATCTCTCCCAATTCGGAAAGGGCATCGGAGATCTTCTGGTCCTCTGTCAGTCTTTCGGGAAACCGGGCAATGATTCTTCCCGCCAGGGAGATATCCTTTGTTTCCATTGTGATTCCGGCGTTTTTCACATAAGCCTCTACAATAGGCAGGAACGAACTGGTTGCCAAAGCAGGGGCTTCATCGGTTTTTGTATAAATGATTGTAGATTTCTGTGACATGGTAATCCCTTTCTCTGTGAATTAATATTGCTCAAAATGAATACGTTTTTTAGCAAATTGTAATTTGATAGAATTAAGCCTCTGATAATTCGATAATTTGAAGTGCAAATTGCTTTATTGACAACTACATCATATATATTTCATCCCCAGGAAGCAAATATACACGTCAACTTAAGCAGAAATAAAAAAGACTGGATGATACTTTATTTAAGAAACAATGTTTAGAATCATAGATTCCATACATTTATAATTTTTTAAAGGCAATTATAACTTTGCTTAATATATACATTCTTATTTTAAATGATTCGTGGGGGAAATGCAAATGAGAATAGGAAAGGATACGAAAATTGGCTTAGGAATATTTTTAGGGATACTCTATATACTTATACACCTTAGCGTGGCAGCTTCTGCAATGGCCACATCAGATGAAACAGTCTTAGTGCAGGGAATAGAAAAAGACTATACAGAAGGAGGATATCTTGATACTGACTTTGCTACGAATATGATGGCAGAATGGTGGTATTTGAATGGTGATACAAAACTTGTGGCCGATGACGGAGAAGAAAGAAGTTTCGGGTTCTTTGTCGTACTGGCACATCAGGAATCGCCCATCATGGTAACTTCAGATGGAACGCAACTCTCCTATATGCTTACTTTCTATGGCCTCTATTATGACAACGATACATCATTTTTCAACAAAGTTGATACTTATATTCCAAATGCTCTTCTTAGCAATTATGTAGGGATACACACACCTTATGTGGACTATACGTTCCCTGATGGAATGAAGAGTTACAATGGCTCACAATCTCAGGGATATGAATTGAACTATACACATGAAGATGTGGAAATGAATTTGCTGTTTCAGACAAACGCCAGCAAAACTGTTGACTAGGCTGAAGAGCCCCTGAAATTCATTACATATGAAAATGCCTGTGGAAACCTCAGTGGGTCAATAGTCATTGATGGTAAGAAATACACAGTAGCTCAGGGAGAAGGGTACATGGACCATATGATATCAATGACAAGCACAGAGATAACATGGCCAATGGAGATGCATGGCTGGAGCTGGTCCGAAGTGAGCACGGATAATTATCAGACGGTCTTCTACGGTGTAAGGGACATAGTTGGTGACGGATATGATGAATACTCATACAAACACCTGATATTTATGGAAAAATGCACTGGAAAAGTTATCTCAGAGTATTTCGGAGATGAGGTCGATGTTATTGAAAAGGACTGGATAAGTGAAAAACAATACAATAGGAGACGCCCATTAAGCACCACATTATCAACATCTGACCTTAAGGTTAGCATAAATTCCGATAATGTAGCTGTTTTCAATTACACGACTCCTATTGAGAATGGTGGTTTTGTAGACTTCATGTCCTTCCAGCAGGAAGGTGCATCCATCAGCTATAATGGTACAACTGAAGAAGGAAATACTTACTGGGAGTATCTGGTCAGCGATAGGGGAGCTCTGGAACAACCAGAACCGGTACCAACAGCCACACCTGCGCTTACCGCATGTGTATTGGGTCTGTTCACGATCCTTTTCCTGAAGAAACAATAAATGAGATATGAGCATCCTTTCAAAGGATGCTTTTACATAATTAATATAGAGATTTTCGACCTTGGTAGAAATCCTCTGAATTCTAGCTACTATGCACGTCAATAAAAACTCAATATTTACATTGGATGGTGATTATTATTGCAAGATTTTGGCCATAGGTGGAAATTTCAAGAGGTATTCCACAGAGCCTAAAAATGTAAAATATATCAAACTTAAGGTGAATCCGTTGCCTTTGCCAGGTTTTTCAGCCTTATAAGTGTCGTTGCAAAAATATAAACAAAACCTAATATAATTATGAAAATCAGTACAGCCTTCAAACCTGTAACTGTCCCTGAAACAATTACCAGAGATGCAAGTACCATGATTATCAACTGACACAGCAGGGACAATAAACTTGACTGTACATCCCTGTGCTTTAAAAACAATTTCAGGTTCATACGGATATATAATCCACAATTTGCATATATACCTGACCGCCTATATTTTTAGATTAAAAACTCATATAGAATATTATGACACTAAGTTTCCCAATCACAGACGAGCATATGCACATTGACCTCAGGGCAAAAGGACTGAAAGCTGTCAAAGAGTTCCAGAACACAGGTGGAACACACATTTTCCTTGTCATGAAACCAAGCTGGACACTTGGTATCAAAGTAACAAAACCAGAAGACCAGATTGCAGTCTTTGAGAAAACAGTGAACATCTCCAAACAGATAAACGAAACTGGAGTAACTTCGTTCCCTGTTCTGGGAGTTCACCCCGCAGAAATAACAAAACTCGCCGAATACATGGAGCTGTCAAAAGCTGTAGAGACCATGAAAGGTGGACTTGACATTGCGGCAGACTATGTAAATCGGGGACTTGCAGTTGGACTAAAAAGCGGAAGACCGCACTATCCTGTCAGCCCGGAAATATGGGATGCATCCAACGAGGTAATGGAATATGCCTTCACACTTGCCAAAGACCTTGATTGTGCCGTACAACTACATACAGAAGACGTTGGAGAGCCTGAACTAATAGATATTGCACAGCGTGCCAGAAAAACCGGAATCAAAATGCATAAGGTTGTAAAACACTACGCACCACCGCTGGTCAATGTCTGTGAAAGACTGGGGATCTTCCCCGGTGTGCTTGCAGGCAAAGGAGCCATTGAGGAAGCATTAGAACAGGGAACCCGTTTTATGATGGAAACCGACTACATTGACGACCCTGACAGACCCGGAGCCGTGCTTGGTCCTAAAACAATACCCAGAAGAACACTTAAACTTGCAGAAGAATTCGGAGAAGAACCATTCTGGAAGATCCACAAGGAAAATCCGGAAAAGGTCTATGAGGTCGATATCGAACTCTGAATATGCCAGTTCTATTTGTTCTATTCAGAATAATTTCTTGAATTTAGAAAGAGAAATGGATATATTTGTTTGATAGAAGAAGAAATACAATATCATTCTTTTTTCCGATTTGTTGGCCATCGAGGAGAAGAGTTTCCAATAACGTATAAATCAAAAGGCTGCTAAGTGAAACTATTTACCTTTACGAGGGTATAATGGAACAACAAAAACATCTTTACCGCACCTTTTTTGCACAGTTATATCTAGTTCAATTTAAAATCAGAAAAGTTAAATATACTTTGTATGGCATATACTCCACAAGAAAACATAACTCAAATATAATTTATTAAAATATGTGCATCTAGTTTGTGTTGTTGATGGTGTAAATGAAGAAACTATTAATTTTACTAATATTACTAACCGTTCTTGCAGTTGCAGGATGCGTTGAAGAAGAAATAGATGATAGTTGGGGTATCCAATTAAAAGCAACTGAAATTACTCCTACTGGAATGACGTTGGTATGTAAACAGTTCGGTGGGGAACCAACTGGAGAATTACTTACTGGTAGCTATTTTCTATTAGAAGAATCAATAAATGGACAATGGTTACCTGTAGAAATGACACCATCAGAATATGAAAGAGCTTGGACAGATGAGGCTTGGATTATTCCAATGAATGACACTGTAGAATGGGAAGTTGATTGGGAATGGTTATATGGTGAGCTTCCTGATGGTAATTACAGAATAGGTAAAGAGATTATGGATTTCAGAAGTGCAGGAAATTATGATAAAAATATCTACTATGCTAATTTTGAAGTAACAAATTAATGGCTCTTTCTTGTGAATAATTTCGCCAAAGAGTTTACCGAATATGGTACCCATCAAATTGGAGTTTAGGAATTACCAACACCAGAAATCAAAGCTCAATTTATATTTTACATCGCATGGCAAATCCTTCTTTACCCGGTGCTCTATTCCAATTCCATGTTTACCGTGTTCTATGTAGTGCTGAACATGACCGGGAAAAAACGTGTTTTGAAATAGTTTAAATCTCAGTCTAATGCTTCCTTTTATTGGCGAGTTAAGAGTTAATTTCTTAATGTCTCAATTATTGGTAAAAATAAGGAATGAAAAGGAGTTAAGAACTAAAAATATTGTTTTATTCAGAACATATCCACCAGAATAATGTAGATATCCATTACATTTGTTCCTGTAGGTCCCGTTTTTATCAGGTCGCCTGTTTCCTTAAAGAAGCCATAGGAATTATTGTTGGAAAGATACATTCTGGCATCAAGTTGCAAATTCCTTCCACTCTGAACAGTTTCGCCATCAGCAAATGCACCGGCACAGTCTGTGGTTCCATCATTACCATCTGTTCCTGCTGCCAGCAAAAGAACATTATTCAGCTCTGCAACTTCAATTGCAAATGACAGGGCCATTTCCTGACACCTGCCACCCAGGCCTCTTCCCTTCATTGTAACAGTGGTTTCGCCACCGACAAGTATGCAGGCAGGAAGAGGAAGCGGAGCACCTCTGCGGCGTTCTTCCCTGGCAATTGCAGCAAACACCTTGGCAACTTCCCTGGCCTCACCCACAACAGACGATGTAAGCACCATGGTATTATAACCCAACTCAGAAGCCTTTTTCTCAGCTTCCAGAAGTGCAAGGGAATTGTTTCCCACAAGATAATGACTGGCTTTTTCAAAAACCGTCGCTCCTGAATTTGGAGTTTCCTCGATCACACCCTCGAGTCCATCATCAAGCACACCGGCAACCGCAGGTGATAATATAATATTATAGCGTTCGATGATATCATGGAAATCTACAAAAGAAGAGGTATCAGGAACAGTAGGTCCTGAAGCGATCACATCCAGTGGATCATCAACAACATCAGAAAGTATCAGGCTGACAGATTCTGAAGGGAAGGCCATTTTTGCAAGTCCGCCACCTTTTATGGCGCACAGGTGTTTTCTAACAACGTTAAGCTCGTCAATTGTGGCACCTGAACGTATCAGAGTCTCAGTGAGTTTTGCCATATCTGTGAGTGAAATACCCTTGCGCGGATATGTAACAAGTGCCGATCCTCCACCTGATATAAGGAAAAATATCAGGTCATTGGCGTCGGTAGTATCTAGAAAATCATGGATCATCCTTCCAGCTTCAATACTGTTATTGTCTGGAGTCGGATGAGCTGATTCAAAAACATTCATTCTGGAAAGAGGGCCTGCAAATCCATTTTTTGTAACAGCAATGCCACTTGTAAGCGAGTCACCAAGAATCTCTTCCATAGCCTTTGACATTGGTATGGATGCCTTTCCAAAAGCGATAACGTAGATATTCGCATAATGGGAAAGATCGTAAGAGCGGCCGTGTATAAGCAATTCATTACCACTTTTCTCCACCGATCGATAAATACAGGCTTCCGGATCAACTGCTGCAATTGCATCTGACATTATGGAATATGCATCGATTCTCATCTTTTCATTCATATTATCCCATCCGAACTTTCTGATTTCCTGCTTATAAGTGACTGTAAGTTCCCATTAACTCACCATATGCCAGTACATGTCCACTCATTGCATCTTCCACAAGATCACGGTCTGAACCACTTTCCAAATCCAATTCAATGTCAAGTGCATATACCTTGAAGAAGTATCGATGTGTTCCGGAAGGAGGACACGGTCCTGTGTATGATGCTTGATTTACACTGTTTTTGCCTTCAACTCCCGGAATACTATTTTCGTCTATTTGGGGATCAACGGGAATATTCCAGACCACCCAATGAGTAAACGTACCCATAGGCGCATCAGGGTCATCCATGATCAATAAAATAGATTCAGCTTCTTCTGGAACACCTGATATTTCCAGACCGGGATTGATGTTTTCACCGTCACATGTGTATTTTGCGGGAATCGCCCCACCATCTTCAAAAGCCGGACTTGTTACTGTTAGCGTTTCAGAAAGCATGGCATCATATTCCAGACTAGCAGTTAAGTCATCCTCAATATCTTCAGCGCTTCCATTTAACATATCTGTATTTTCCTTCTGAACATCATCTGATTCCAGACACCCGGACAGCGAAAGGAAGAAAATCACGATCAATACCAGCACTACAATTGACTTCAATCGCTGGAAACACATGGTAACACCTAAAGGATTTGATCCCATCTGCTAACCCCCAATTACTTTGATATAAGTAATACACTTGCTGCAGAATATTTATTGTTTGTGGAACTGCTAAAATATGAACTGCACGATCTCAAAAATAAAAATATCTGGTATGCTTCACCGGTAAGGTGAGATTATTCCTCTGGAATGATGATCCATGCAAGAATATACAGCAAAAGACCTGTTCCATAAGCAAATATAGCTATAGCCCACAGAAGCCTGATGATTACCGGGTCAATATCAAAATATTTACCGAGACCTCCACAAACACCTGCTATCATTCTATCGGTTCTTGAACGTGTTAATCTTTTAGGCATAATTCACTCCTGATAAAAACACAGAGAAAAATCTGCATCTATAAATCCATGTATTATAGCATAGCAATGCAAATTAATTTATTGCAAGTATATTCTGTTAAAACTATCACAGTTCACATGTCTTACAGTTAGTTCCACCACATTCAGGGTTCTCAAACTGCCATTTAAGACCCCATTGTTTGATGTTCTGTAACACCTGAAGGAACTCTTCTCCGCTTTCTGTAAGACTGTATTCCGACTTTATAGGAAACACCGTATCATCAACGAGCTTATCAACAAGTCCATGTTCTTCCAGCTCCTTCAGCCTTGTGGACAGTGTCTTGGGCGTTACATCCTGCAATTTGTTTTTAAGTTCGTTGAACCTTTTGCACTTGTTTTCACCCTTATAAAGCTCATGCAAGATGCATAACGACCATTTTTTGCCGACGATATCGACCGTTTTGTAAATTGTGCAATCTTTCATAGTATCCTATTAGAAACCACCCAATATATAAGTGAGTATCCATAATATACCAGTAATCCAGAAGATAATTTTGGAAGAAGGAGTGACCAATATGGCAAAAGATCTACTTGAGAAAGGAGCAATCCTGCAGAGAGACCAGGAAACATATGCAATTGCACCACACCTGCCAGGCGGTGTAGCATCTGCAGAACAGCTTCGCAAGATCGCTGATGTAGCAGAAAAGTACGGGGCTGCAACATTAAAAGTAACTTCATCACAAAGAGTTGCTATTGTAGGATTAAAAGAAGAGGATATCGATGGGGCCTGGAAAGACCTTGGAATCAAGCCAGGAGCTGCTATTGGACTTTGTGTCAGAAGTGTAAAGATCTGTCCGGGTACAACATTCTGTAAGCGCGGACAGCAGGATGCTGTTGGTCTTGGGCTTAAGCTCGATGAGAAATATCACGGAATGGAACTCCCTTGCAAATTCAAGATGGCTGTTTCCGGATGTATGAACTCATGCTCAGAACCTGCAATCAAAGACATAGGCATCATGGGAACACCAAAGGGATACACTGTCATGGTTGGCGGTAATGCAGCTATCAAACCAAGGCTTGCAGATGTCATTGCAGATGAACTCAGTGAAGACGAAGTCCTTGCACTTGTTGATAAGATCCTCAGTTTCACCAAGGCAAACGGTTCAAAACACCGCCTTGGAAGAGTCATCGATGATATGGGTCTTGACAAATTCAAGGAAGAGATCGGTCTTTAAATAAATTGAGTGAATTTTCTTCAGGGGATATCCCCTGTTTTATCTTATTTTTGATCCTATTTCTTAATTCTTAAAGATGGAGCTGGTATTATCGAAGATATTAAACCACCAACAAGGATCGCAGTCATCCGATGCGATATAGTATCAGAAGCGTGCCCTGGTGTGGGATGTTTCATGGCATTCAATAAAAGGAGCATGTACTTTGAGGAGTACGATGAGAACGCAGAAATGGTTGCATTCTTCACCTGCGGTGGATGTTCCGGCAGAAGAATTTACCGCTTGCTCAAATCATTGAAGAAGCGAGGTGTTGACGTGATACACCTGAGCTCATGCATGCAGATGGAAAATTATCCGAAATGTCCCCACATCGATGAAATTAGAAAAACAGTACAGGATGCTGGAATTAAGCTTGTTGAAGGAACACATCATTAAACCTGGAGAAAAGAATGGGAGATGGAAACATGACAAAGAGACTTATAGTTAAGATTGACGAAGAAAAGTGCACTGGATGCGGAAAGTGTGTTTCACCATGTGCCGAAGGTGCGATACAGATAATTAATGGAAAGGCAAAGGTAGTTGCTGAAGAACTCTGTGACGGAATGGGATTCTGCATAGGAGTCTGCCCTGAAGGTGCTATCACCATAGAAGAAAGAGAAGCTATACCCTTTGACCTGAGAAAAGCTGAATCACAACCAAAGACAACTGATGTTTCGATCAAGTGTTTCAGTTGCGGTTGCGGAGAACAGGATAACTACCTCATGCCTGTAAGGCATAACATGGAAAGTCTCTGGGTCTGCACAAAATGCCTGCCACGACTTATTCACGGATGAAATTATGGTAAAAGAACTCGTTCTTGAAGGAACTGCAGATTATGTCTGCGACTATACTTTCAATTTTTACTGGCACAATAACAGCCTGAATCCTGATTCCCTGATACCTGAACAGAAGGACAGTACATTCACATACCGGAACATTGTCAATGAACTTAAGGCAGGTGGTGATGTTCGAATCACCGGAAATGTAGGGACGAATTTCGCCTATAGTCTCGGTGCTGATATCAAACACCTTGGTGGAAGTGGGGAAATTGAGAAAGCAGGTAGGATATTCATAGACGGAAATGTCGGACCTGAAGCCGGTATGGGAATGGTTTCCGGCACACTATATGTCAAAGGTGACATTGAATATCCCCTTGGAAATATAGTGGAAATTGCCAGCGATGTTCCTGAATACAGGAAATTCCGTTCAATTACAGATATACTATGTAACGGAACAGGTAGTGAAGAACTCATTGGAAATGAATTCAATGAAACTGAAAGGATATTAGTTCTTAAAGATAGAATTCCCAGAGGCACTGTGGCTGCAAGATGTCCCTGTGATGCAAAAGTTATCATTGAAGGTGATGCCTACAATGGAACCGGAATGCTTGCCAGAAAAGCCACTGTTATCGTAAACGGAAATGCAGGAATGAACACAGGTTCCCATCTTAACGGCGCAGTGGTGGTTGTCCACGGTGAAGTCGGAGAGTTTGCCGGAGCATACATGAAAGATGGAAAACTCATATTCCTTAATGCTAAAGGGTTCATAGGTGCGGGAATGGAAGGCGGTGCCATCTACAGTAAAAACAAAGCAAAAACCAGCCCTCCTGCTGCAAAATCCAGAATGAAAGGAGAGGACAGCAGCCTTATAAGAGAACTCATGGACGCCGGAAGAGTCGAATCAATGCTCTATAACAAATATGAACCGGATAAGGAAAAAGAAAAGTACGTTGAAGTTCACATGCGCGATGGTTCAATTGTTATGCGTAAGATAGACGGATAATTGATGTGTAAAATGTTGCACGCCGAGGTATAAAAATAATCACTCAGCTACAATAAACTTCAGGAAATTTGTGCCACCTGATCTGCCATCTCCCGGAGCCTGCCCCTGTGTTAAAAGAACAAGATCCCCTGAATCAATATTTCCTAACCTTTTAAGAGAATCCATGATAGTGGCTTCCCATTCATGAACTTTTAATACAACAAATACAGGATACACCGCATACTGCAAAGCTAGCTGCTCACATGTCAGTTCATTACGACTAAATGCAAGAATCCAGACATTCGGACGGAAACGGGATATCATCCTGGAGGTTTTTCCGGATACAGTTGGAGTTATAACATAACGTACTGGTAAACTTCGAAGAGCATCATTTACCTGTATGGAAATTACATCCTCTATACCGGGATTCATTTTCTGGATGGCTTTTGTCATCAGATCAAGTCCAAGAGTAGTGGTATTCCTCCATTTCTCTGTTGACTTTGCAATTGTAGCCATCATCCTCACAGTTTCAGCAGGATATTTTCCCACCGCTGTTTCTCCGGATAGCATTACCGCATCAGTACCATCTATAATCGCATTTGCAACATCTGTTGCTTCAGCTCTTGTGGGACGGATGTTGCTGATCATAGACTCAAGCATTTGTGTGGCGGTGATCACCGGTTTGCTGAGAAGGTTTGCTTTGTGGATGATCGTCTTTTGAATAATAGGGACATCCTCAATAGGAACCTCTACTCCAAGATCACCACGTGCTACCATAATAGCATCGGATTCCTGCAGGATAGAATCGATATTTTTTACTGCCTGCTCACGTTCTATTTTTGAAACAAGGAATGCTTTCTTTCCTTTGGATTCAATATAACTTCGTGCCTGCATAACGTCTTCTTTGGATTCTATAAAAGAAAGACAGAATATGTTAATACCTTCTTTCAGGGCAAAATCGATTATTTCAAGATCCTTTCCCGTTATCGGACTTACATATATCTTAGAACCGGGTAGGTTAATACCTTTTTTAGAGTAAAGCGGACCGCCTACAACGACTTTACAATGGATATCCTCATCTTCTATTTTATCACAATTGAGCTGAATGAAACCATCACTTAGATAGATAGGACTGCCTGGTGAAACACTATCTGCAATCTGTTTATACTGAACAGGAACAAACGAATCCTTTCCAAGTATATCTCTTGTGGTTAAAGTTATACGGTCATTTTTTTTCAATATCATAGGTTCGTTTTCAATTACTCCAACCCTGATCTTTGGACCCGGAAGATCTGCCATGACCGCAACCACCTGATTTAGTTCGTCAGCCGCATCTCTGATCCTTTTAATAAGCCTACGGTGGTCATCCATATCACCATGAGAAAAATTCAGTCGCGCAACATTCATGCCCGCAATAATAAGTTCCCTTATCATCTCAGGGGATGACGATGCAGGACCAATAGTACATACAATCTTTGTTTTATGATCAGGCAAATCCATACATTATCCCACTTTAAACATATTCAGTAACCAATATAATAATTGGTATAGAACTGATTAAATTTAGGTTTATATGGAAGTATTCAATTCAGTATATATAGGGACATATAGAGATACTAGATTAGTACATTGTTAAAAATATTTTAAATAGAAGTATTGAATATATATTATGGGGTTTATCATGGCAAATTCAGTCTACAATTTAAACGAGAAACAGAAAAAAGAACTCATCGATATTTTCGGCAGAGGTGTAAATTTCAAAGACAAGGAAAGGCACTTTTATACACATGATGTAGGAGCTTTGCCTTCTTTAATTAAGTCAATGATAGGCAAAACAAAACCTGCTGCTATTGTAAAAGTAAGAAACGAAGAAAAAGCTGTAGAACTTATAAAATTTGCAAATAAATACAAAATACCTGTTGTGCCCAGAGCCGGAGCATCTTCCGGATACGGCGGAATCATTCCAACAAAAGGCGGAATCATTGCTGATGTAACGCCTATGAGAGAAATAATCAATCTCGACAAGGACAATCTCAGGGTTACGGTTGGTGCAGGTGCCGTATGGTATAACCTGGAAGAAAAACTCAATGAGGAAGGACTTGCAGTACAGGCCGTACCATCAAGTGCTATGTCTGCAACCGTTGGCGGCTGGCTTGCCCAGAACGGTGTGGGTTACGGTAGCTACGAATACGGCTGGTCACAGGACACAATGGAATCCGCAAGGATTGTCCTGCCAAACGGCGAAGTAAAAGATTTCTCAGGCGAGGAACTGGCAAAGATAATCGGAACCATGGGTACCACCGGAATTATCACACAGGTCACCCTCAAGCTGAGAAAATACGAAAAAACTGGCGCTATTTCTGCAAAATTCCCTGACGCATCATCAATGAAGAACGCGATCTGGATGGTTGGGGAGAAGAAAGTCCCTGTATGGGCTATCTCATTCTTAAATCCTCAATGGGCTGATATGAAGAACAAAGCTCCGTACAAGACTCATTATGGTGAGACTATTGACGAGCACAGACCGGAACTGCCGCTTTCCTACATATGCAATTTTGCCTATCCTGTGTCAAGGGATGTAAGTGCTCTTGAAGGAATAATCAAGGAAGCCGGTGGAGAAATTCTGCCGGAAGAAATTGCCGAGCATGAAACACAGGAATGGTTCAGGTCAATGAAGGTAAAGAGACTTGGTCCTTCATTCATCCCGGCTGAAGTTGTTGTACCTGTTGACAGGATTGACACAGTTTTCAATGAAATTGAGAAAAAGATAGGCCTTCCTGTACTTGTTGAAGGAATGGTTACTAAGGGTGAGGAAGCCATCATGCTCTGTTTCATGCCCCACTCTGAAAGATCATTCAAGTATAACCTTGCCTTCCCGCTTGCACTTAGTATTGTAAAGATAGCAGAGGAGAATGGTGGAAGGATATATGCTTCAGGTCTTTACTTTGCAAGTCAGGCAGAAAATGTTTACCGAGACCGCTTTAAGCTAGTCAAGGATTTCAAAAAGCAGGTTGACCCTGAAGACATAATGAACCCTGAAACCCTTACAGGCAAGTCACTTATAAACACAGGACTTTCAATGGCCAAGATATTCGAACCAATGGCACGTATGGTTGGAAATATGTCAGGTGTCGGCCATCAGGAGTTCAAGGATGAGAAGGGACTGCCCGGAGACATCATCTCACACGCTTATACGTGTGCACAGTGCGGTTATTGTGTAAACGAGTGTGACCAGTACTACGGACGCGGCTGGGAATCACAGTCCCCACGTGGAAAGTGGTTCTTCATTAAGGAATATCTTGCAGGAAAGATGCCACTTGACCAGGAACAGGTTGACACTTTCCTTGCATGTACCACCTGTGAGATGTGTGACTATTACTGCCAGCTTGACCTGCCAATCGAGCGCTCATGGATGACCCTGAGAGAGAACTTTGTCCAGAAGAGAGGCATGATGACTATTCCTCCGTTTGAGATCATGGCCCAGAGTCTGGACAAACAGAGGAATATCTGGGCAAATTACAGGGTTGACAGGGACAAATGGATACCTGATGACCTCAGGCCGAAGATCAAGGACAAAGCAGACATTGCCTACTTTGCCGGATGTACCGCATCTTTTGTTGAGAAGGATGTTGCCGTTGGAACTGCAAGATTGCTTGACGAGGCAGGAATCGAATTCACAACCCTTGGCGACAAGGAAGCATGCTGTGGAATACCCATGCTTGTTGCCGGAAAGTGGGATGTGTTCGAGAGAATCCTGAAAATGAACATCGCCAATATGCAGAAGCGTGAGGCAAAGACCGTTGTAACCTCATGTCCTGCATGTCTGCTTATGTGGAGGACGATCTATCCACAGTGGGCTGAGAAGCTTGGCCTGGAATTCAATATTGAAGCAAAGCACTATTCTGAAGTGCTCATGGATAAGCTGGATGTGCTCAAACCAAAGTTCAAGGTACCACTGAACAAGACTGTTGCATGGCACGACTCATGTCACATAGGCAGGGCAGGAGCAGGTGTATATGATGCGCCACGTGAACTGCTCAAAGCCATCCCCGGAGTTAATTTCAAGGAAATGGAGCACAACCGTGAGAAAGCACTCTGCTGTGGTTCTGTTGTGACACTTATCGATGAGCCGAAGATCGCATCAAAGATCGGTAATGTACGTCTTCAGGAAGCTGTGGACCAGGATGCTGACATCATGGCTGCCCTGTGTCCGTGCTGTGTTGTCCAGTTCAGGGTGGCTGCCAGGGAGAACAATGTTAACGTGGAAATTCAGGACCTTGGTGCACTTGCTGCCCGCAGTCTTGGATATGACATACCTGACACCACCAATGATGCACTTGCTGCATGGGCAGTTTTTGAGAAAATGATAGACCTAATGGAGCCTGAGAACATGACGGAGATGATGGTTGAACTGCTGCCTGATATGATCGGAGCGATGCCATCCTACATGCAGGCAATGATGAAGACCGTGAAGTACGTACCCGGTATGGATGCACTCATGAAGCCGATGATGCCAAAGATGATGCCGCTGCTCATGCCTTCACTTATGCCAAAGGTCATGCCAAAGATGCTCAAGGCTGTTGAAAAGAGAGTCCCAATGCCGGATTACATGCTCGAGCAGATGCCTGACCTCATGCCGGCTGCAATGGAGAATCTAATGCCTAACATGCTTCCGCAGATAGCACCACTGCTAACGCCGAAGATGATAGAGTATATCAAGGCGAACTGAAGAATTAGAGTTGTATTTAGTATGTATGACATTGCTTTAGAGCAATGTCAATTTCTTGTTTTTATCTCAACAGGTTATTCATTTGAAATAATGTGAAAATACCTGTGATTTGCATTTATTTATCTGGTAAGTGACTAACTAATGAGACTTATGAGCAGAGTTGTTCTCACTACTCTTCCTAACATCATAACCGCGCAAACAAAGTTCTATGATTAGTTCCTCATCGGTGAACTCGTTTATACTTTTCTTTTTCGATGCTGTTACAATAGACATGATACTCCGTACATTACATCAGATGTCCCTGACATATAAGCAAGTAGTTAGTATTTGAGCATACTAGTATAAGCTAATATCTAATATTTATTAATAATTATTACTATATGACTGTTCATTTATTTGGCGAAACAGGAAATCAAAAATCCATATTCCAGTTGCAGATTTCAAACTCCTGATTATCCATTCAACAACAAGAGTTAGAGAAAAAGAAAATATCAAATTCGTACAGAAAAATAAAGAGAAAAAAGGCTAGCTGCCTTTAATAAGAAACTTACTTTTGAATTGGTTTATCAGGTGTAACACCATAGTATTCTGTTCTTGCCTTGCCCCATATGCAACCTTTTTCACCGAATATCTTGAGTTCAAGGTTCTGGATAGCCTTGCAAAGACCATTTCCAGCGCGTGCACCTTTGCATACAATGCAGTATTTCTCACAGAATACTGGAGCCTTCTTTGTTTCTGCCATAAATTATCCCCTCCATTAGTTCCAATTTATTTGCCGTTTTTACAGATTAAGATAAGTTAGAGAGGTTATTATAATTTAGCCTGGATTTCCTTTGCGAATTCCTTTGCCTTCTGGACGCGGGACTCATCCGGCTGGCCTTTTGTTGATGGGCCCATTTCACCGAATGCTTTCATCTGTGGGTCTTCTGCCTGAAGAAGCATGTCAATTACAGGCTGTGCGAGTTCTCCCTGGCAATCAAATGAACCGAGGAAGTTTGCACCTGCTGCTGCTTCCTTGCATGAGCCTGTCCATGAGTGGATTGCTTCAAAGCCTTCAGGAACAGCGTGTGTCATGAAAATAGCAATGTTCTTGCCTGCGGTTTTATCGGTTATGAATGACTTCACCTTTGGAGGAATGTCGAACTGCATTACAGGGAATCCGATAAATGCAAGGTCATAGCCTTCAAGGTCTGCAACGTCATTGATTGGTTTAATTTCTTTCTCGCCCTCAAGTTCACCATAAATGGCTTCAGCGATCTTCTGTGTATTTCCGGTCTGGCTCAGGTATGTAACAAGTGTCTTCATTATGAACTCCTCTTTTCGTGGATATTAAGATTATTTGCTATAGATTTATATAGATAAGCGTTAGGAAACTGTACTTTGCTCGTTGCGATACAAAAAAATGACCTGATAAATAAGAATCTGTTTTCAAGTGGGCACACAACATTAAATCAAAAACTAATATGTGTTAATCTAAAAAGACCCTATATATACCGGATAATTTCTTGAATAGATGAGATTGAGGGTACTCAGAGCAATTCAATTGAATTATAGATGATATTTTGAACCGACAGCAAATCTGGTATAAATGATAAAAAAGGTAGTTCTCCTGATAATTGTTTTCTATTTAGTTGTATTTACAGGAATTGCAAATGCAAGAACAATAACAAATCCGGAAATTATAGCTAAAAACAGTCATGTCATAATAAAATCGGATGAAAATCTCATACTGAACAGTGGTGAGAAACTTGTAATTGAAGCGGTTGCAAGTCTAACTGTAGAGGAAGGCGGATCAATTGAATTTGCTAATGGTTCATTTTTAGAAATTCGCGGGATCCTTATTAATTATGGCAAAATAGACAATTGTGGAACAATTAACAACTATGGAACTATTGTTAATTATGAATATCCACCAATAAAAGGAATAATAAACAATTATGGAACAATCAACAACTATGGAACCATCAAGAATTACTGTGTAATTAATGGAAAAATAAATGCTGCTCCTAAAGCTGTTATTGAAGCTCCTGATAAACTTCCTGTAAATTCCAGCGTTAGTTTCTATGGAACAAACTCAAGTGATGAAGACGGTTCAATTATTAGTTACATGTGGGATTTCGGTGACGGAAACAATGTAAGCGATAGTACTGGAATTAATTCCCATGTATATCAGAAAACGGGAACTTATACAGTAACACTTACAGTGAAAGATAATCTCAGCACTATAGATTCTGCCATCCACACTTTAATAGTTGTAAATAACCAGACCGAAAGACCATTTTACTCTACACTTGCACAGGAAGAGGATACTGAACAAAAGACCGTAGAAACTGTATCAACGATGAACTCTATATTTGGTTCAAGTAAGAGTATTCTTAAAAAACCACTTGTAACAATCCCTCTGGCATCAATCGTTATTTTGTTTTTTTACAAAAGACAAAAAGAGTAAGATATTCAACTAATATCTATTTCACTACACATTGGAATCGTGAATGTAAAAGTACTACCTTCACCAAGTTTACTTTCAGCCCGGATAGTTCCACCATGCATTTCTACAAACTTCTTAGAAAGAGCAAGGCCTAATCCTGTACCTTCATATTTTCTGTTAAGACATTGATTCAACTGCTTAAATGGTTGGAATAATTTATCCATATTATTTGCTGCAATTCCTATACCGGTATCTTTTATACTGATGTGTATAAGATCACCGGATAAAAATGATTTAACTGACACACTACCGTTTTCGGGTGTAAATTTTATAGCGTTACTAATTAGATTTGCCACAATTTGCTTTAATTTAGTGCTGTCTGCAACAATCATTTTCAATTCAGGATCGAAATCTATATCCAGACTAATTTTATTTTTCTCAGCAAGCGGCCGAAGTACATTGATAGTGCCATTGATCAAAGTCGAAAAATCAAAAAATTCATAATTAAGTTCTGATTCCCCGGCTTCAATTTTAGAAATATCAAGTATATCATTTATTAATTCTAATAGATGCTTGCCAGCATTTGAAACGTGGCCTATATAATTAGACTGTTTTTGATTTAAGTCACCAGCCATCCCCTCCAGCAATACATCCGAAAACCCGATGATGGAGGTAAGAGGTGTCCTTAGTTCATGGCTCATAGTAGCCAAAAATTCGCTCTTTACTTTGTTGGCATTCTCTGTAGTAATTTTAGCAGCTAAAAGTTCTCTTTCAAAACTCTTACGCAAACTAATATCACGACACACACAAAAGATCATAAATTTTCCACCAAATATAGCAGAATTGGCATTGACCTCTACTTCAATTACATTACCATCTTTGCATTGAAGTTTTGTTTCATAAAGAACTTCTTTTTTGTCATTAAGTTGAAGCATATCATATATTTGTTGATGATCACGGAAAACGTCCCAATCCCAGATAGATGATTGCTGCATTTCTGCATGAGAATAACCAAGCATCATAGCATAGCGTGGATTGGCCTCGATTACTTTTCCATCCTGATCAAGAATAACTATTCCATCACTTGACTGTTCCATTAAAAGACGGCGCCATCTGGCTTCTTCTGATATCTTGATCGCAGCTTGTTTCTGTTCTGTGATATCCTGAAGTGAACCTATTATTTTTGAAACTTTGCCATCGTTTATTTTCGGCTGAGTAATTATACGGATCCATTTGTGGTTTCCTTTTGATGTAAGTAATTCCAATTCAAGATCCATTGAATTACCCTTCTTAATAATAGTAGTAATAGCATCTGACAGATTCTTTCTGGAATCAGGTAAATAAAAATCAAGTAATGATTCAATATTTATACTGCTATTAGAATCAACTTCATGAATCCTGGCAACTTCGTTAGTCCATGTTATTGATCCTGTATTAACATCAAGTTCCCATGCCCCAACATGAGCAATTTTCCCTACTTGATTCAAAAGAGATTTTCGTTCCCTGAGTTTATTTTTTGTCCTTTTAAGCTCAGTGATATCACGGAGAACACCAACGATCATGTCCTTTTCTGCATAATATTGAGCCACGGAACGTATGATACGTAGAGACCCATCATTGTATCTTCTTATTTTAAATTGTACATCATAAGGAATGTTCTTTTCTATCAGGTCATCTCTGGCTTTATCAAGCATAGGTAAATATTGAGATAATGCAAGTGTACGAACCAGATCCATTGTAACAGTCGTATTTCCAAGCCCGTATATTTTTTTTGCTTCTTCAGAAAGAACCATTTTACCGGATTTAATATCTAAACTCCACTTACCTATATCATTAAGCCTTTTTATGACAGAAAGTTGTATTCCTTTTAGTTTATCGTCTACATGCTCATCTACTGAAGCATCATGAACAAGGTTGTAAGTAAAATCATACCCTCCTGCAAGAATGGAGCCACTATATACTTTTACATCCTTTATTTGGCCTGTTGCAGTAAAATGTTTAAGCAAAAGATAATCCCTGTTTTCATTTACTGCCTTCTGTGATTCTTTTTTAATGTATTCCGCTGAAAAAACATTTATTTGTTCAATCTTTTTTTGGGTAATCTCTTCAAGTGTCCATCCATAGTAATTGCAAGCTGCTTTGTTGGCATCAACTATAGAATTATCAGAATTAATGAGTAGCATGCTTACTTCATTTTCTGCAAAAAATGCATTATAAATACCAATAGTTTGTAAGAAAAAATCATCACTTAGGTGTGGACCTTTCGTTTTTGTATTTTCATGGTGAGAACACTCATGATAATCATATTTCATAGGATTCAGCGCTCCTTTTGATTAGACTGCATACCACATCCGTATGAACTCATATTTACTACACAAATTCCGCTCAACAATGATATTTTAGATATGAATATGAGAAATATACCCTGTACAAGATCCAACAGACATTTAGAAGTGCAACCCTGTATAAATGCGTTTTTGTTGAACAAAAAGAATGTCTTTCTCAGAATATTAAACAGCTTATATTAAATAATAACATGTATGCAAAATCAGTATCACCGGTTACTATAAAATAAAACTGGAAATATCAATCATCACCAATCATCACTTATTATGCATCAATACTTTCACCCTGCTTACATCTCCAATATATATCAAATTCTGCAATTACAGTACATGAATGAGTTTGAGAGGAAAGTTAAGCTGATCACCACGATCAGAAGTATTCAAAAAAAGAGTGCTGCCACCAGAAATAAAAGTAACAAACAGGTGTTTGCCTGAAATTTGTTCGTCATACCGCAAACTATACTTATTAATCAGGCATCAGAGTAGACAATGTCTTTGAGCAGCATCAGGATAAAAGGTGCCAAAGAGCACAATCTTAAGAATATCGACCTAACCCTTCCGCGTGATAAGTTAATCGTTATCACCGGGCTGAGCGGGTCTGGTAAATCATCGCTTGCTTTTGATACCATTTACGCAGAGGGACAGCGCAGGTATGTTGAATCTCTTTCAGCATATGCAAGGCAGTTCCTCGGACTGATGGAAAAACCGGATGTAGAGTATATCGAAGGGCTGTCACCTGCTATTTCCATTGAGCAGAAGACCACGAGCAAAAATCCCCGTTCTACGGTGGGAACCGTTACTGAAATTTATGACTACCTAAGGCTGCTTTTTGCCCGCATTGGCATAAGACACTGTCCGGAATGCGGCAGGATCATTGAAACTCAGAGTGTTGACCAGATAGTTGACAGTATAATGAACTTGCGGGAGGGTACAAAGATACACGTGCTTGCTCCGCTGGTGAGAGAAAGAAAGGGAGAATACAAGAAACTCCTCATTGACCTGCGCAGTGAAGGGTTCACAAGAGTGCGTGTGGACGGTGAAATTCACCTGCTTGAAGATGCCGAGGATATCGAACTCGGACGTTATTTCAAGCATAATATTGACATTGTTGTTGACAGGCTTGTAATCAAAGAAGGAATTGAGGAAAGAGTATCGGATTCCGTGGAAACCGCACTGGAAAAAAGCGGTGGAACCATCACAGTCCAGGTGCTTGACGGAGAAGAGCTTACATTCAGCGAGAAACTTGCATGTCCGGAATGCGGCATTGGTTTTGAGGAAATGGAACCTGCAGCATTCTCATTTAACAGCCCACAGGGAGCATGTCCGCAGTGCCACGGTCTTGGAACATCAATGGAATTTGACCCTGACCTTATAGTACCAGATAAAAAACTAACATTGAATGAGGGAGCTGTAGAACCATGGTACGGCAAGAAAAAAGATGGTTACTACATGCAATCACTGCAATCCCTTGCAAATCATCATGGATTTTCCATGGATGTACCCTTTGAGGAACTTGAGCCTGAAATTCAGCATATAATATTTTACGGTAGTGAAGAGCTTATCCCGTTCGTCCATGTCGGAAGAAACGGTGGTATGTGGAAGCACAAAGGACGTTTCAAGGGAGTTATTGCAAACCTTTCCAAAATCTATGAAGGCACTGAATCCGAAAACAGCAAGGAAAGGATGAGCAGGTATATCAGTACCAAACCCTGCCTCACATGTCACGGAAAAAGACTCAAACCGGTCACACTTGCAGTAACCATTGATGGTAGGAACATTATCGATACAACAGAAATGTCTGTGGAAGAAGCTCTGGAATTCTTCAGGGAACTTGAACCAAAGCTCAATGAAAGAGAATACACAATTGCCCGACTTATACTCAAAGAGATAAAAGCAAGGCTTGGATTCCTTGTTGATGTAGGGCTTGATTATCTTACACTTAGCCGCTCAGCAGCCACGCTTTCCGGTGGCGAAGCCCAACGTATCAGGCTTGCAACACAAATTGGTTCCAGTCTTATGGGTGTGCTCTACATTCTCGATGAACCGAGTATCGGCCTGCACCAGAGAGATAACCTCAGGCTTATAACGACCCTGAAACATCTCCGGGATATCGGGAATACTGTCCTTGTTGTCGAACACGACGAGGAGACCATATGTAATTCAGACTATGTTGTTGATATGGGACCGGGAGCAGGTATTCACGGTGGTGATATAGTTGCCGAAGGAACTCCAAAGGAGATTATGAAAAATAAGGATTCCACCACTGGAAAATACCTGAGTGGAAAACTCAGGATAGAAATTCCGGAAATCAGAAGGGAGCCAACAGGCACTATGGTACTACGCGGTGCAAGTCAGAATAATCTCAAAAATGTGGATGTTGAATTTCCACTTGGAGTATTGGTCTGCGTTACCGGCGTATCGGGTTCCGGAAAAAGTACACTTATTAATGAAACATTGAACAAGGTTCTTGCAAAGAAACTCAACAGAGCAAGGGACATCCCCGGAAAATACACTTCAATTGAAGGACTGGAAAACGTTGATAAGGTCATAACCATAGACCAGTCACCTATTGGACGTACACCCAGGTCAAACCCTGCAACCTATACTAATCTTTTTACTCCGATAAGAGAACTCTTTGCACAAACAAAGATGGCACGTGCCAGAGGTTACAAACCCGGACGTTTCAGTTTCAATGTCCGTGGAGGACGCTGTGAAGCATGTTCAGGTGACGGAATAATTACAATAGAAATGCATTTCCTCCCTGATGTTTACGTTCCATGTGAAATATGTCACGGAAAGCGCTACAACAGGGAAACGCTGGAAGTTACGTACAAAGACAAGAATATTGCTGAAGTCCTTGACATGACTGTGGAAGAGGCTCTGGAATTCTTTGAGAATGTACCTAAGATCAGTCGTAAGCTGCAGACACTTAACGATGTAGGACTTGGCTACATAAAGCTTGGACAATCATCCACCACACTTTCAGGAGGAGAAGCCCAGAGAGTAAAACTGGCAACTGAACTTAGTAAGCGCTCCACAGGCAAGACAGTTTACATACTTGATGAGCCTACAACTGGCCTTCATTTTGATGATGTCAAAAAGCTCCTGGAAGTACTTCAGAGACTTGTAGAAGCCGGAAACACTGTTATTGTCATCGAGCATAACCTTGATGTAATCAAAACCGCAGACTGGCTCATTGACCTTGGGCCCGAAGGTGGAGACCGTGGTGGAGAGATTATTGCACAGGGAACTCCGGAAGAAGTTTCAGAGAACAATATTTCATACACCGGACAGTTCCTGAAGAAAATACTGGAATAAACAGATTTTAAACTTACTTTTTTATCAATTGTCCTGATTTTCGGTGAGATAAGATAATCTGGAACTAAATAAACATATATACCATGCCATAATATAATTTGTGTAAAATATATTAATATGGACTGGTTTGAAGCAAGCTGATTAGAACTATATTATCGTTTACTTTAGATAGGATTCTATGTGCAAAATCTACCATTAAATAGAAGAAGAAATCATGTACCTGAATTACTATGCACTTCCACTACTGGCTTTGGCATTTATACTCTGTATGATGCTATACCATATAAAAAAGCATAAAGATGCAGATGGTACTACATCGTTCTCGTTGTTGCTGGTATGCAGCATAATTTATTCTTTTTTTTATGCATTGGAAATATCCTCTGCGGACTTTAATACTGCTCTTATCTTCTATAAGCTGCAATATATGGGAATTCCTTTCATTCCTTATTTCTTCCTTATATTTGCAATAAAGTATTCCGGTAAAAAGAGATGGTTAAACGCAACAACGCTCATTGCATTAACCATAATTCCCCTTCTTACTATAGCTCTTGTTTTTACCATCGGGGAGCATACATTATATTTTAAAGAAATTGCCATGAGGCACAATGGTATATTTCCTGCATTAACGTGTGAACCTGGAATATGGTACTCCGTCCAGCAAGCCTACAACTTCTTCTGCCTGATCACAGGACAGGTACTTTTGCTTAAAATGTGGTTTGAAGTAGCTCCTGCCTTCAGAAAACAGGTCAGTGTTGTTATCATCGGGGCAATTGTTCCATTTGTAGTACTGATTGTTTATGATTTAGGAGGATTCACTCCAGGACTGGACCTTTTGCCTTATTCACTTACGTTTACATCACTATTGATATACATTGGATTAACGCGGTATAAGTTATTGGATATAACACCTCTGGCGCGTAGTGCTCTTTTTGAAAAATTACCTGACGGGGTAATAGTAATTGACGGGACGAAAAGAATCGGTGACTGTAACAGTTCTGCCATGAAATATCTGGACATTCATCCTCAGGACATTGGAAAAAATGCTGCTGATGTATTGAGCTCATGGCCCGAAATTATTGGTTATGAACAAAATAATGATGGAAATAAGGTCACCAGTATTGAAATTGTGAGAAAAATTCAAAATTCAGACATGTGGTTCAATGTCGATTTCCTGCCACTTACATCAGTAAATGAAAACACGCTAGGGTGGATGATCATAATTCGAGATATCACTAAAAGCAAAATTGCAGAAAAAGAGCTGCATGAAACAAACAGGAATCTAAAAGAAGCAAATGAAAATGCAGAATATATGGCTGCACGTGCTGAAATCGCCAACCGTGCCAAAACTGAATTCCTTGCTAATATGAGCCATGAGATACGTACACCTCTAAACCTGATAATTGGCTTTTCTGATATTTTGATGGAGATGGAACTGGATAAATCACAATTACATTACGTTGAAACAGTGCATAAATCAGGAAATATGTTATTGGAACTAATAAATGATGTACTGGATTATTCACGAATAGAATCCGGTAAAATGGCGATCGTTCCGGAAATGATTAATCTTGCTCATTTTGTTGACCAAATTGCAAAGAGTTTCATATCCAGAGCCAGCGAAAAAGGAGTTGCGTTTAGCGTAGGACTATCCGAAAATTTCCCTCATTTTGTTATTGTAGATTCTGCCAGACTAAGTCAGGTACTGGAAAACCTGTTGGATAATGCCATTAAGTTTACAGAAAAGGGAGAAATTAATCTCTGGATTAAAACGACGGTTATCCCCGACAAAACCGAGGAAATGATGTTTACTTTTTCAGTAAATGACACCGGAATAGGAATTCCAGAAAAAGACAAATCCAGAATTTTCGAATCATTCTCACAGGTAGATGGCTCTACAACACGAAAATATGGTGGTACCGGATTAGGACTTGCAATTTCCAGTAAGATACTTGAACTTATGGATTCTAAATTAGAACTTAGAAGTGAACATGATGGAGGAAGCACATTCTTTTTTACACTTGTCCTTCCATTTGAAAAGTGACTGGTTTTTAAAAAAAAGGAAATAACTTATTAGTTATTTCTTTATTAGTTAGTTCTCAGTTTTGCAACAACAGCTTCAACCTGTTCCACAGCAGTGCCGATGTACTTGTCAGGGTCTACAAGGTTGATGATATCTTCTTCACTCAGGTAATTTGCAACTTCTGAGTTTGCCAGAAGTACATCCTTAAAGTGCTTTCCGCTTTCATGAGATTCCATTGCACTTGAACGCACAATCTCGTGAGCTTCCTGGCGACCTACACCGCGCATTGCAAGCTCGATCATTACTGCTTCTCCCATGTTAAGACCTTTTAGTAGGTCTAGATTGCGACGGATGTTCTCAGGGTAGAACCTGAGGTTCTCGATTACACCGATTGCAAGTTTGATGATATGATCTGTCAATACACATGCTTCAGGGAATACAACCCTTTCACATGATGAGTTTGTAAGGTCCCTTTCGTCCCAGAGTGTGTTGTTCTGGAGTTCTGGCTCAATCATTGCACGTACAATTCTTGCAAGACCACATATCTGCTCGGACTTGATTGGATTGCGCTTGTGTGGCATCGTTGAGGAGCCAACCTGCTTTTTCCTGAAACTTTCCTCAACTTCAGCAATCTCACTTCTCTGGAGTGAGCGGATTTCAACAGCTATCTTATCAAGAGTTGTTACGGTGTTTGCCATCCACATGACAAATTCTGCGTGACGGTCTCTCTGAATGATCTGGTTTGAAACATCAACTGAACCAATCTCAAGATACTGCATGACCTTTTTCTGGATCTCAATTCCATCCTTACCGAATGCAGCCTGGGTGCCTACAGCACCGGTCATCTGGCCAACGATAAGACGTGGTTTGAGCTGTTCCAGACGCTCGATATGCCTTGAAACTTCAGATGCCCATATGGCAAATCTAAGCCCGTATGTTGTTGGAACACCGATCTGACCGTGTGTCCTTCCGGCACATACGAGGTTTTTATTGTTCTCGGCCTGGGTAAGAAGTACCTCCAGGAGCTGGCGGATCTTAGTATCCAGAATAGCCACAGCTTCCTTTAACTGAAGACCTGTTGCAGTATCAAGCATATCGTTGGATGTTGCACCGAAGTGAACCCACTTGTCAGCGTTTTCTTCGCATTTTTCAGAGATGGCAAGTACAACAGCCATCATATCGTGGTGAATCTCGTCCTCGATCTCTTTTACTCTTTCAAGTTCCACAGAACCAATGCTGCTTTCGATTATATCTGCAGCTTCCTTAGGAATTAGTCCGATATCAGCCTCAGCTCTGGCAAGAGCAGCCTCAGCTTTCATGATTTTTTCCAGACGATTTGCCTCGCTCCAGACGAATTTCATCTCGTCTGTGCCGTAGCGGTATTCTATAGGATGAATTGCCATTTATTAAATCTCCATGAAATTGATGTCTTAACATATCTGTATACAGACATATTATAGATATCATTCAAATTAACAGTATGTCTCTGGTATAGTTAATCTACCAATAAATAGGCTTTGTATGAGTTTAAAAAGAAAAATAAAGAAAGAATTAATACCGTATTGATCAATCATGATTAGTTGAATGATCAGTTCTTGGCGTCTTTAAAACCTATTTTTATGTGCGCCCCATCACAAAGTGTTTAATTCTTTTAGGCCAGACATACTTTTGCTTACTAGAAAATAAATGCAATATTAGTATTCCTGTTTCGCCAATTAACGGAAAATTGAAACAATGGGGGCCAATGTTAAAGCAGGAAGTTGCTCAGTCTTTAGCTCAGTGGTAATTCACAAAAGAATTACATCCACATGTTTAGCTAATTATATAGTTTATAGATAATAATAATAATAATAATAATTAGTGAAAAGGTATATACACAATGAATTCATAGAAGGAAATCAATAAATTTAATGTTGGTTGTACAAAAAATGCGAATAGTTTACATGCTACTTGCTTTATTCCTTTTGGTGGGAACAGCGAGTGCAAATGAAATTTACATAACCTTCGATGAAGGCAGATTAAATGCCGGGGATGAAATTGGAGACACTTATGCCGATTTGGGAGTAACGTTCTCAGATGGAGCAACCCTTGTTGATACACGCTTCTTTGGAACGGATTTAGGATTTTATAATCCTGATAATCACATTACTACAATTTCCTTCTCGCCAACAGTAAAATCTGTTTCGATTGAATTCGAGGATGCATTTATTGGCAACATGAATGCGATTCTTGTTAACGGGGAAGTGCTGACAGACAGCGAATATAACTGTTTATTTCTTACGGACAAAACATTGAAAATCGAAAGTGCAGATGTGTTCATACAAAGCATTGGAATATCAAGTGGATCTCCATGTGTAAATAAGATTAAATTTGATAATCTGTGCTACACTCAAGCAGATATCCCGGAGTTCCCAACAATTGCACTCCCAATAGCTGCAATTATAGGATTAGCATTCATCTTCAGAAAGAGAGAATAAATTTAATACTCTCATCTACTCTTTTTTACCTAAATACCCAAATCATAGAATACGATAACATGCTACGCCAAATAAAGGATAATCATTAGTTATTATTATAAAAGATTTACAAAATGATCAAAAATTTTTAAGTATTTGTAATATACTGTTCTATTTGCATTAATTAGTTATTTAGGTTTTATATTCATGACGATACCAGAAGTTAACAACCAGGAAGAGGATATGTATTTGTGTTGCCCTAATTGTGGATACACTGGACTTTATTATGAAACTGGAATGAAACTTGGTCCAATTTATCACTGCAAACGCTGTGGATATATCGGTACTTTTGTCATTGAAGCAAATCAGGAAATGAGGACAACAATAGAGAACGGACTGACAACAAAAATAGATGATAACCCATTTACCGCTGATGAGTATATTCCATTGAAGCGCAAAATTCTATATTCAACAATTGTAATGTTCGCAATATATTATGCACTTGTCTATCTATTCCCAGGACATTCAACAACCTTAACTGTGGAACTTTTCATATTTTATCTACTTTTTGTATTGTTTACTTATCTAAAATGGATTCAATCAAAAATAGCCTAAACGCCCTAATAATGGATTTCATATACTGAAGAATTATGTCGAAGGTGATCTTTATTAGAAAGTCTATTAAAACGATGTCATTCTCTGAATAATACATTTGTAATTTCCAACGACATACTGGAAAAATGCTATTTTTCTTTTATACTATTATCCTGGTTTTTGTGTTAACAGTAGAAGCTGCGGAAAAATATTACTATAAACTAGAGAAAAAAGGAATTAAAAATGCATAACATCCACAATTGCTTCTTTTGATTTCATATAAACTCCATGTAATGAATCATACATTTGAATGTACAATTTTTCAATGAGTAGTGAAACTGATTGAAATTGAATCGATGGGTATAAATAGATGTGTATCGGAAGTGGGAATGGTATTGCAGATATCCGAATTACATTATTTAAACATAGGTGGAACTATGGAAGAAATTATAGAATACATTCTCGAAAAACAGGTGATCTAAGTGGCAATCGACACAGGAGATACTGCCTTTATAATCATCTGTACCGCTATGGTAATGCTCATGACCCCGGGGGTCGGGCTCTTTTATGGCGGAATGGTACGTAGAAAAAATATCATTTCCATGATAGCAATGTGTTTCATCTCATTTGCTGTTGTCAGTATCCAGTGGGTTACAGTTGGATACACTCTTTCTTTTGGTTCTGACATTTCCGGATTTATAGGAGGGCTGGACCACCTCTGTCTAACAGGAGTAGGACTTGATGGTGACGGCATCCCGGACATGCTGTTCATGGTCTTCCAGCTAGTTTTTGCAGGCGTTACACTGGCAATTCTCACATCCGGTGTTGCAGAACGTGTCAAATTAAGCTCATTTATGGTACTTGGCGTACTCTGGACAACAATCGTCTACGATCCACTTGCTCACTGGGCATGGGGAGGCGGCTGGGCAGGAGAACTTGGAGCTCTTGACTTTGCAGGTGGTACTGTTGTTCACATCAGCTCCGGATTCGGTGCACTTGCACTTGCACTCGTAATCGGCAACCGTGTTGGTTTTGGAAAATACAGCATGGAAGCAGAGAACATCACAACAACCCTTCTTGGAGGAGCAATGCTCTGGTTCGGTTGGTTTGCATTTAACGCAGGAAGCGCACTTGCAGCAGATGGAATTGCAGTAAATGCACTTGTAGTCACTAACATATCTGCTGCAGCAGGAGCAATTACCTGGATGCTTGCATCATGGATCAAGGGAAAACCAAGTTCATTGGGTCTTATCAGTGGAGCAGTTGCAGGTCTTGTGGCTATCACACCAGGTTCCGGTTTCGTGGGTCCAATGGCTGCTATTGTCATCGGTGGTTTTGCCGGACTTCTCTGTTACGGTGCACTTCTTTTCCGTGTGCGCAAGGGACTTGATGAAAGTCTTGATGCATGGGCAGTCCACGGAATGGGAGGATTCTGGGGTGCGATTGCAACAGGAATATTTGCAAGCGCAGCAGTTGGTGGAACAAACGGACTTATCTACGGAAACACACACCAGTTCCTTATACAGCTCTTTGATGCTTCAGTAGCAATGATATACGCATTCGTTATGACCTATATACTTGCCATTATAATTGACAAGACAATGGGACTGCGCGTAACCGAAGAAGAAGAATATGTCGGACTTGATATCTCCCAGCATGGAGAATCTACAACCGCCTGAGGTGATATGAATGAAGTCAGTAAAAGCAGTTATTCGTCCGGAAAAGCTGGAAGATGTAAAGGCAGCACTGGAAGAGAAAGGTTACTTTGCAATGACAGTGAGAGAGGTCAAAGGTCGTGGCGCACAGAAAGGAATCTGCCTCCAGTACAGGGGTAAACAGATCAAAGTAGACATGATTCCAAAGACCGAAATCGAAATGGTTGTTGGTGACGATGATGTCAGACCAATTATTGAGATTTTAAGAAAAAGTGCCAGAACCGGTAAATTCGGTGATGGTAAGATCTTTGTCTACCCCGTAGAAATCGTAGCTGCCATCAGGAACGATGATGAAATAGTATCCGAATGATATGAGGAACTCCTCATATCCCTCTTTTTTAATTATCTTTTTTACCTTTATTTTTCGGTGTTTATCTACCAATATATAGATTTCATGGACACTATATTTTATGTAGATTAATTATATATTAGCTCATTTCAATGGAAAAGCATCGAGACGTACGAAGGTGAAATTATAGTTAATTTCGCGGATTTGCACACCCATACATGCTACTCTGATGGTGACCTTAACCCGGCAGAGTTAGTAAAACTGGCAAAGAATAAAGGAATGAAAATCCTGAGTATCACAGACCATGATACCGTTGATGGACTCTGCGAAGCCAGATGGGAATGTGGAAAGCAAAACATAACTCTTATCCCGGGAATCGAATTCACAACGGAAACGGAGTATTCAGGTATAGAAGTACACATACTTGGATACAATTTTGATCCTGAAGATAGCAGGCTTCTCAGAATGACTGACCATGCAAAACAGAATGCAAAAGATTATTGCATGAAAGTTTGTTCTGAACTGGAATCACATGACATGGAAATTGATTATTCACTTCTGGATAATGTAAAAGGGATAATCACAAAACATGACATCACGTTATCTGTGATGAATAAAGAAATGAGCAATTATGATTTTCACAATATATGGTTGTCAGAAGATTCACCCCTGAATATTACAATGGAAATATTCCCTGCCAAAAAAGTTATAAGAACAATCCATGAAACAGGTGGAAAGGCAGTGTGTGCCCACATACTCAGAACTCTTGAGCAAAGCAACAGGCAGCCATTATTTCCTTATATGACAGAATCACTTATAAGATGTGGATTGGATGGATTCGAAGTATTCTATGCAAACAGCAGTAAAGAACAGGTGCAGAAAATGTATGAGTTGTGCTCTGCTCAGAGACTGATAATGACCGGAGGATCTGATTTCCACGGGACAAACAGAACCGGACGCTGTCAGTTGGGAGAATATAATAGTTATACTTCAACCTTATTCAGGGATATTTCGGGTATCCTTTGTAAGAGCTACAATAATTATCCTGTAGAAAATGCCATTGCATAACCCTGAGACAAAAATAAATGTGTCTCACTTTGAAACCCAGTCTATAGGAATTACAATCTCGCTGCCTTTTCTGGCTTTACCATAAAGTGGTATCTCAAAATCTGCATCCTCAAGAAGAGACACCGATAAGCCACAGCTGTTGCCTCTGGGTACGCAATGGAGTACAATTGCCTTTATAGTATAATCCTGAGTTTCATTACCCCATGATGGAACACATATTACAACAGTGTCTCCCATATTAGAGGGGATTTTGTTTTCAAAAGGAACTATTTTTTTGAGATCCAGTGCAAAACCTGTTCCTTTCAGATTGTTCTCAACATCTCTTTCATCCAGATCAAGAGCTTCTGCAATACTGGCATTTGAATATCCTTTTTCATGAAGAAATGCCGTTGACCCTTTTTTCAGATAATCAAGGTCAGAGTAGCGAAGAGGACGTGTTTTACATAACTGCCTCATATGCTCGATGTTTTCCTGCATAATACAACCTACTACCAGTGTTAATGTTAAGTGTTTTCTATCATTTTCTCAAACCAGTCAAGTATTGAGTACATTAGATTTGCTGAAGCTTCCAGCAAATCATCACGACCCCTTATTTCGTCCTCAGATGATACATACTTCCCTTCTTCTGTCAGGTCAGAGCCACAATTCTCAAGCAGACTTTCCACACAACCTGCATCAACTTCCGGATGGAATTGTAAAGCCAGCACTTTGTCCTCATAAATAAAACCCTGTTCAGGACATGCTTCGCTTTCAAAAAGCCTCCTGCATCCCGCAGGAAGGCTGAATGTATCGCCATGCCATTGGAAAACAGTAAGCTCATTCGGTATATTAAAAAACTGAGAATCCCTGTCAAATTCATCGAGGCTTGTGATTTTGTGCCATCCAATCTCCCGATGTTGATTGCGACTTACCTGCCCGCCCAGTATCTCTGATAGCATCTGGGCACCAAAACATATTCCATAGACCGCTTTTCCACAGGATATAATAGACTTTACGAACTCTTTTTCCTGTTTCATCCATGGGTATTCATCTTCCTGATAGACACTCATGAGCCCTCCCATGATGATAAGTAAATCAATATCATCCGGCTCAGGATATAGTTGGTTTTCAGAAGGCATGGTAACAGTTATGGAATGCTCTTTTTCACATACCCAATCCCTGATGTTCCCCAGGGTTTCGAATTCCAGATGTACAAGACAATGTATCTTCATGATGACTCCACCCCGAATGGAACTTACGGGTTTAAACCTTTTTGCAAACAGTCGCGATGACAAAATATGAAAATATATTATAATCTGTGCAAATACTGCTATTGATACTCAAAATCACAGATATTTATAGATTTATTTATATATTAATGCTTCTTTTGTATATCTATAGAAACTTGACAGGTGTTGTAGACACAAAAATAATACACGGGAGAATAAATATGAGATATCAAGATATTCCCATCGGAAAGAAATTGATAGCGTTTGCACTGATAGCCAGTATTATACCTGTTCTGCTTGTTGGCAGTTATGCATATGAACAAGCTAAAACAAGCATAACCGATGAAATACAAGTAACCCTCGAAGAACAAGTACAGATCGAGAAAAATTATGTAGAATCCACCCTGACATTTGCACAGGAAAAAGTCAATAGTAATCTTAGAGTTGCAAGTTCATTCTTTTACTCTAAAGGGAACCCTTCCATCATAGACGGAGAGATGGTTCTGAATGATAATTATGTCGTCAATAATGATTATGAGATTGTGGATGAAATAAAAGATATGGTTGGAGGAACTGCCACAATTTTCCAGGTAGAGAATGGACAGGCAGTTAGGATATCTACCAATGTAATTAAAGATGATGGAACCAGAGCTGTTGGAACCACAGTATCCCAGCCCGTTTATGATGCTGTTGTAACACAGGGAGAAACATTCTACGGAAGAGCATGGGTTGTTAACGCATGGTACCTGACTGCCTATGAACCTATACTGGACAGTTCCGGTAATACCATAGGAATCCTCTATGTAGGAGTACTTGAAGACCCGTTCCTTGAACAGATGAAAGAACAGATGAGTTCCATAACTGTTGGAAAAACTGGTTATGTCTACATAATGGATACAGATGGCACCCTGATAATGCATCCTGAGGATGAGGGTGAAAGTATCTATGAATATGATTTTGCAAAAGAAATTATTGAAAATCAGGAAGGTTACATCAATTACAAGTTGGATGGACGCGAGAAAGTGATGGCTTACACATATTATGAGCCAAGAGAATGGATCATTGTCTCCGGCAGTTATCTTGATGAATTTACCGAAGGAACAAAAGCCATCAGGAATACAATGTTAGCAGCTGTTCTTATACTGATTATTATGGGTTCAGTTGCAGCATGGAAATTTTCCAGATCAATAACAGACCCGCTTGATAAGATGATGGATGCTGCAGGTCGTATTGCAGAAGGTGACCTGACAGTGAACATGGAAAGCGATGCAGGAGATGAGATAGGACGTCTGTCAACCGCTATTGACCGGATGGCAGGTGGTTTGAGAGAACTGGTGCAGGAAATAGACCTAAACGTCAACAAGGTCACTAACAACTCGAACCATATGCTTACCTCTTCTGTTGAAATGGAATCTGTTGCTAACCAGATAGCTCTTACTATTTCTGAAATAGCTACCGGAGCGCAGAGTCAGTCTATGAAAACAGATGAAACATCAAATGCCATGAATGACATGACCTATAACGTACAGGAAATTGCATCCAATGCACAGGTAGCTGCAGAAAATGCAACATCTGCAAGTGAACTTATACAGGAGCTTGGAAAAAGATCCGAGGAACTACTCCGACAGATGAACAATATTCAGAGTTCTGCCGGTGATTCTGCAAATGCAATTCGTGAACTGGATGTTAAATCCAGAAAGATTGGTGAAATTGTTGATCTTATAACAAATATTGCAGACCAGACTAATCTCCTTGCACTGAATGCAGCTATTGAAGCTGCAAGAGCAGGAGAGCATGGAAGAGGTTTTGCAGTTGTGGCAGATGAAGTTCGCAAGCTTGCCGAGGACTCAGGACATGCTGCACAACAGATATCTGAACTCATCCAGGAGATCCAGAAAGGAACCGAAGATGCTGTCATTTCGGTAGAAAAAGGCACAGGCAATGTTGCCAGCGGAGCTGAATCACTTCATGACACGGTTGAGGCTGTTAAACTGATAGTTGAAAGTAGCGCACAGATAGCAGGAATGGCACAGAACATCGCAGCTTCCGCAGAGGAACAATCTGCATCCATCGAGGAAGTTACTGCATCTATTGAAGAGATTTCCAGTATCTCAGAAACATCCGCCGCGGGAACGCAGGAAGTGTCGGCAGCAGTAGAGGAACAAACTGCTTCCATGACAGAACTTACTGATGCAGCACGAGAACTAACTGAATTTTCAGACGCTCTCAAAATAAAACTGGAAAAATTCAGATTCAAAAAGGAATTTGAAGGGATAGAATAATCCCTTCTCTTTATTTATTCTCATGAACAAATCTTTGTCTATTTCTGCAATTAATGCTCATCATTTTCATTAAGTTGGCATTTGAAATCTTTTTCAGAATTCACAACAAGATAATATGTTCCTGCAAGAGCGATAATGAGAATTCCCATTCCTACTAAAAATAAAGGATCAGTATTTTTCAGATCGACTATCAATATTTTCCTGACGATTGCAGTGATGCCTACCAGAATTATGACATCAACATTCATGGATGATTCAATGATAATCATCTTTACTGTTTCAAGTAACTCTATTCCTATGATTACCAGGAAAAAGAGAGCAAATATATCCAGAATCTGATCCACACCTATCAACAGATAAGGCGGGGTTAAAAAGTCAGTAACAAGTATCCAGACAATTTCCAGCATGGCGCTTAAGATGACAAGCACCATCATGACCATTATTATTTTAATTATGAATGTCTGGAATCTGTTTATGTATTTGATGAGCAAAACATGACCTCCACGCTTGGTCTGCATATAGTGTGCTACCGATAGGAATATTATAATATATTTACATATTCCGCCATAAAGCAGTTTCTGTCTTGCGGCATAATTAAGTAAATAGTATACGGGAAAAGATATATTTAGTATATCCATATAAAGAAGACTAAGCGACAACAACCCGATCCATGTGAGGAATTTAAGTGAAGATTACCAGATATCATGTTTTTATTGGCTTAATGATGCTGCTTTTCCTGATAGGAATATTTTATCCTCATGAAAACAATTACCCTGCCATAAATGATGATAACTTTACAGATAATTTCACCAACATGAGTCAGCCAGCGGATCAGGGTCCACTTATGTCCACCCCGGATAATGACTTAAGCGAGGAAAAAGGATGGTGGAAACATGTAGGGCGCAGCACTGTGAGTGGAGGAAATGTCCCCGCATCAGGTACCAGTGGCGAATCATCTGGAAATAATGATAACAAAGGCAGCGAAGAAGTCCCTGAATTCCCAAACCTGGTGATTCCATTGATTGTAGTAACAGGAATAGCCATGTTATTCAGCAGGAAGTAAAATACTTCCCTAATTACCATTTTCTTAAACGCGATGATCCCGTCAAATAGCTGAAAGCAGGGTAGACCTTTCTCATGATGGATATTTTGCCATAAGCTTTTCCCTGCAGGTTCAACTTCCTGGGTTCCAATACAAGTATTGATGCACCAAGTAGTATGAAGAAACACCCCTGGACAGTATTCAGGAATATGGGCTCGTGAAGGAATAAGAAGCCGAAGATAATGCCACTTACAGGCTCAAGTAATGCAAGTACACTGACGGTCTGTGCCCTAATCTTTGCAGCACTGTTCAGATAGAGAACAGAAGCAAATGCTGTTGTAATTAAACCAAAAAGGAAGAGGACAGGCAGATTGGGTATCAGAATATCTACTGGAACCTTGCTTCCAAATGGCAAAAGGATTAATAAGCTAATAAAAGTTGACCAGAAAAGCTGTGTAAAACCGGAATATTCATCTTTCAGGTAACTTACTGTCATTATAGTTCCACTATAAGACAGACCGGAAAGTATACCCAATATTATTCCTGTGAAAAGCTTTGTATTGGCAGAAGTGTTACTTTCCGGCAGGACTACGAGAAGTATTCCACATACAGAGATAACTAATGAGAACATTCCACGTTTTGTAATTTTTTCTTTAAGCAATAATGGAGATAGGAGTGTAACGTATACCGGAGCAGTATACAGTAAAAGGACTGCAATTGAAATTCCTGAGTATTTGATGGAACTAAAGTATGTATAGAGAGTTAAAACGTTGAATATTGCAATTAACAAGATATAACGTCTTTTTTTCTTAATAAAGAGGACATGTGACTTTTTAGATAGTATACAATATGCCAATAAAAGAATAAATCCGAAAATAAGCCTATAAAATATAACAGATACTGTTTGCATGAAATATATATGTTTTAGAAAGATTCCACTAGCTCCAAAGATAGTACATGAGATTATAAGCTCTAAATAGGAGTAATTAGTAATTTTAATGCTTTTCATAAAGTCTTTGCTGAAAGCATATTATTATATTTAAATTAATCTGAAATGATAAATAATTAGAGAATACAAAACGTCTAAAAGCATTGATATCAAGCTGAATAATAAGCAATAGATTAAACACCAGCTAAAATGATATTAAAATGTGATTAGAGGAGGAATATCAAAATAGACAATAACCGCGCCACTTCGATCAAACCGAAATGGCGCCCCTTTCGCCCATACTCCAATTCCCCACTCAGGTGCCCCCACCTGTTCCCCTTATGACCGCTCATACTCCACTTCATTCCCAATAGGATGAAATGCAGGCATTATTTCGTTTTTAAATACAGAGGGGAGGATCGTGCCCGCATTTCCATGCAATCCAATTCCGTTTTTTACGGAGTTTGTTGGGATGAAGTCCATATCGTACATCTATATGATACATTTCGTCTGGCAATTCCTGACAGGCAGTTCTTGCCACAATTCATAGTATATTTTACTGATATATAAATATATGTATATTATAATATATAATGAGCATGATAATGATGAGGTGATTTGTAGTCGTGCCTAAAAAACAAATAAGAAATTACTCCAAACAAAAATACTCGCCTTCAAGATCGAATTTATTGTGGATTATACATTCCTGACACAAACATCCTTTCTTCTCTACTCCGGGATAGGCACCTTTGGAGCAAAACATGAACTTTCCTTTCTCTGGATAAGAAGGACATTTTGGGCAATTACAACCTTTTGAATGGTGATAGGAAGTGCAGATTCCAAAATACTTGCCACGTTTTCCCGTAATGCATGAATCATCATCTGTCAATGAATCACCTACTATTGAAGAGTTGACAAACTGAAATATCAATGTTGATATTATAACCAATTAAAAAATGAAAGTAAAGAAAAGCTTATTCAAGCTTTTCCTGAAGATATTTCTTGAAAGCAGAGTACTCTGTTCCAAGATAATCCATGAACTCATCCTTAGATTCTACTTTTTTCAGGCTCTGCGGAAGTTCAGGTTCAACACCCGTCTGGGCTTTGACATGTTCTGGGAACTTGGCAGGATCTGCGGTTTCAAGGGTTACTGCAAGTGTGCTATCGCCTGACTCTGTCCTGAAGTCAAGAAGTCCTTTTATTCCGACTGCACCATGTGGCTCGATAAGGATGTTATATTTCTCGAAAATCTCCTTGATGGTTTCCTTTGTTTCAGAATCTGTTACAGAACTGGAATAGATATCATTTCTGAGCTTATCCATGTCAGGCTCTTTGCTGATGTTACCCTGCTCATCCATTACTCCGCCATAAATAGCGATGAGCCTTGCAAGGTTGCTTGGATGACCAACGTTCATTGCATTAGAGAGACAGTTCTTTGAAGGTACAATCTTTTCATACTTGCCTGTACTCAGGAAAGTTGGAACCTCATCGTTTTCATTAACTGAGGTAATTATCTTCTTTATAGGAACTCCCATGGTCCTTGCCAGGACACAGCCCATCATGTTACCGAAGTTACCGGATGGAATGGAGTAAATTATATCCTCGGGATAGTTTCTGAGTTTTGCGTAAGCGTAGATGTAGTAGATGGACTGAGGAACAAGACGACCGATGTTAATTGAGTTTGCTGATGAGAGATTCAGGTGTTTGAGATCATCGTCTGCAAATGCCTGTTTTACCATTGCCTGACAGTCATCGAATTTACCGTCAACTGAAATGGCGGTGATGTTCTTGCCAAGTGTGGTCATCTGTTTGCGCTGGCGGTCGGATACCTCGTCTGTTGGGAAGAGTACAATGACCTTTATGTTGTCAAGACCATAGAATGCATCGGCAACTGCGCTGCCTGTGTCACCTGATGTTGCAGTGAGAATTGTCAGGCTTCTGTTCTCTTTGTTGAGATAATACTGCATGAGTCTTGCCATCATGCGGGCTGCAAAGTCCTTGAAGGATGCAGTTGGTCCCCTGTCAAGTCTCATGATGTAGGTCTGCTCGTCCACCTGTTCAAGAGGTACATCGTAATTGTAAGCGTCATAGGTGATTGCTTTGAGCGACTCATCGTCGACCTCGCCTTCAAGTACCTTGCTCAGTACCCTGTATGCAATCTCAGGATACGGAGCATCTTTGAAGGAGTCAATCTCTTCCTTTGAAAAGGTAGGCATGCTCCTTGGCATGTAAAGCCCACGGTCCGGTGCAAGTCCGGTTATGAGAGCTTCCTGAAAGCTTACTTCCGGTGCGTTAAGATTTGTGCTGTAGAGTTTCATTGTAATCAGGAATTCAAGTTGATGTTGATTAGTAGAACTATAAACAATGTAATGCCTTTAAAGGATAAATAACTATGAATACCTTGCCATTAGCCTGCCGGTTATGAACTGCAGATTTCTTAACGATCTGGTTTATGGGATGTTAATGAAAACATTGTTCTGAAACATTGTTTCGTATTTTTATTCTGGAATATAGTTCTGAATTATAGTTTCTTATTTTTGTTTTGTAACATTATTTTGAAATATAGATTAGTAACATTGTTTTGTAGCTTAGTTTCGGAACAATGTTCTTATTTATTAATTCATCATGTAAAAATAGTATATCAGCAATATATTATAATGATGCATTTTTCAGCAAGAGTTTTTTGAGAATCCGGAGAGTTGGGATAATCTTGCGGCAAAATATGGTGAAAAATATTGTGAAATATAGAAGAGGTAGGTAGTCAATGTCAATAGTAGCCGTTTCGGATGTACACCTGGGAATGAATGGGGCAAAGGAGAAAGAGTTTGTTAAATTTATTAAGGATTTAAGGGACAGGGATGTGGAGCACCTTGTTCTCCTTGGAGATATAATCGACATATGGAGAAGGGATTTTACAAAAGCTGTGATGGAATGTTCCGAATCCCTGACCATGCTGAACGACATACTGGATGAAACTGAAGTTCATTATATTGTTGGTAACCACGATTTCTATCTTCTTCGCATGAGTCAGGTTCTTGAGGAGAACTTCCCGTTCAAAGTGAAGAAGCATGAGGTTATTAAAAGCAAGAATCAGGAGTTTTTCTTCTTCCACGGATACCAGCTAGAGGTGCTGTGCAACCCGTATTACAAATCCATGACAACTTACGAGGCTTTCAGTGAGCACATGTGTCTTGCAGGTGATGATGCAGGCAATGCCGCTGAGATGGTGTGGGAAGAAATCCAGTCCAAACGCTCGTTCTGGGATACGCTGAAGAGGTTCCCCAGTGAACCGAAATCCGCTCTCAGGTCAATGATGGAACCACCGGAGAAAAGAATTGGTAAATACAACAGACACAATGTCGTTGAGCCAATAATGAAACTTGCTGCTGCAAAGACAAGACATTTCCTGTTAAATGTTCGTCCTGACCAGTACCTTGTATACGGTCACACCCACCTGGCCTATGTTGATAATAAGAACAAAGTAGCAAATACCGGAAGCTGGGGATTCGGAGATAAAAAAGACCTTGAATACATCGAAATTATCGATGATGAAGTTAAGTTGAAGGAATTTAAGCCATAGGCTTAATCCCTTATTTTAGAATTGCAACTTCGGTATCTATTTTCATTTATTCCGTAGTTACTCGGAACTCATGTTCTTCAGCATGATTACTGTGTTTTCTTCTTTGCGTGGACTCCCGTTTATTCCGACTACTTTCATGGTGGGTCCTATTTTTGTGAGTTGGTGGTGTAGGTCAAATCGAGAAAAAAGTATGTAATGTGAATTATTGGTAACAAGTGAAACGGGATTAAAAGGAAGGAGATGTTGCAAACAAATATTTTAGGTATATACAAGAATAATTTAGTAAATTAATTATATCATATTTTCAATTTATCATACATGTCGATTCCAGATTATCAAACAATAATGCTTCCATTGTTAAGAGTTTTAGAAGATAAAAAGACCTACAAAATAAGTGAATTGATTGAGATATTGTCTGATGAATTCAATCTCACTGATGAAGAAAAGCAGATGAAATTTGAAAGTGGAAATGACAATATATTTAGAAACCGAGTGAGATGGGCAAGAACCTATCTAAAAAAAGCCTGCTTGGTTGATGATCCTGAAAGAGGATATTTAGTAATTACAAACCGAGGACTAGAAGCTCTAAGATCAAATATCAATCGAATTGACGTAGATTTCCTCAAAAGATATTCGGAATTTATGGATTTTAAATATCCTAATAAGGAAACAGAAGAAACTGTTATTGAAATTCCATCATCTGAAGAAGAAATAGTTGATGAAAAAACACCTGATGAATTATTGGAAGAAGGTTTTTCTCGCATCAGAAAAAACCTTGCACAAGACTTGTTATCTCGTTTAATAGATAATTCACCACATTTTTTTGAAAATGCCATTTTGATATTGTTGGAATCAATGGGTTATGGTGAAGGAAAAGTAACCGGAAAATCTGGAGATAATGGAATAGACGGAATTATTCACCAAGATAAACTTGGATTGGAAACCATCATTTTTCAAGCAAAAAGATATTCTGATGGTAATACGGTTAGCTCCTCTACTATAAGAGATTTCATTGGTGCTTTAGATTTGAAAGGAGTTACAAAAGGAGTTTTCATAACTACCTCTAAATTCACACCGAATGCCAGAGAAACTGCAATAAAATCAACTAAAACCATCAGATTAATAGAAGGAACAGAACTAGTTCAATTGATGATAGACAACGATATTGGAGTAAACACTTACAAAACATATAATCTCAAAAAAATAGATTTAGACTTTTTCATAGAGTTTGATGAATGAATAAATTTTATGAAAAATAATATCTCAAACGTAATGATTCATATAGTCTAAATTAATATAAATCAAAAACAGAGAATCTTGGTGCGGGAGATGCGATTCGAACGCATGAACTCCTACGAGACTAGGCTCTGAACCTAGCGCCTTTGGCCAGGCTGGGCAACTCCCGCAATGTGAACGTTGGTTAGTAGCGCTTTTTCTAGTTAAACTTTGTGTTTGGTGAGTTAAAAAGGGTTTGGTGAAAACGATGGCATTATGCCATCAGTTTCAGCAGGAGAGCTTTCTGTGCGTGCAGGCGGTTCTCTGCCTGGTCGAAGACAACTGAATGCGGGCCGTCCATAACCTCTGCGCTGATCTCTTCACCACGGTGTGCAGGGAGACAGTGCATAACAATGACATCAGGTTTAGCCTGCTCCACCAGTTCAGTATTGATCTGGTATGGTGCAAGGTCCTTCAAACGCTGTTCACGTTCATCCTCGTCGCCCATAGAAACCCATACATCTGCATAAAGGATATCTGCATCCTTTACAGCTTCATTCGGGTCATTGGTGATAGTAATGTTTCCGCCAAGTTCTCTGGCAAGCTCAACAATGTCCTCATCAGGCTCATATCCCGGAGGACATGCAACTGCCATCTCCATTTCCATCAGAGCACAGCCAATAATAGCTGAATTACACACATTGTTTCCGTCGCCAACCCAGGCATACTTCAGGCCGGCAAGCCCGCTTTTATACTCACGGATAGTGAGAAGATCGGCAAGAATCTGGCATGGGTGTTCCTTATCCGAAAGCGCATTGATAACCGGAATAGAAGAATGCTCTGCCAGCTGCTTCACTGTTTCATGGCTATAGACCCTTGCAATAATACCATAGAGGTATCTGGAAAGAACCTCAGAAGTGTCCCCTACAGTCTCACCTCTGCCAAGCTGCATATCCCTGGCGTTAAGATAGAGACCATGCCCCCCAAGGTCACACATAGCAACCTCAAAAGAAACACGGGTACGTGTAGATGACTTTTCAAAGATCATGCCGAGACTCTTATTCTTTAGCAGGTCTGTGACCTTACCCCTCAGGCGTTTCTCCTTAAGGTCCTCCGCCATATCGAGTATCTCATTAATCTCATCATGAGTCAGGTCTGCCATTGAAATCAGGTGCATCATACTTAAACCCTCATATATAACTAATAAAACTACTTCCCACGTATTTCATTCATATGATCAATACGCCTCTGGATAAGGAATTCCTTACCGATATCACTTCTGTAATGAAGGTCACCGGAAAGATTCTCCAGAGCATTCTGGGCAATTTCTTCTGCCTTCTCAATTGAATCAGCAACGCCCACAACAGCAACAGCTCTTGAGCCTGTGGTGTAAACCTTTCCATCCTTCTCATAAACACTTGAATAGAAAAGAATTGCATCGCCAATGTCACCAACAGTGACTTCCCTGTCCTTTGTAGGATCATCAGGGTAACCTGCAGGAACTGCATACTTACACACTGTTGCCTTGCTGCTGAACTTCACATCAACTTTATCTAGTGTACCGCTTGCCATTGCAGCCAGCACATCAACATAATCGGACTCAAGCAGAGGCAATACGTTCATTGCTTCCGGGTCACCGAAACGTGCATTGAACTCAATGACCTTTGGACCGTCCTTTGTGATCATGAACTGACCGTAGAGTGTTCCCTTGTACTCCTGTCCGGTCTCCTTGTAGAGTGCCTTGATGGTGTCCTTCATAATCTGCTTTGAACTTTCAACATCCTCAGCGGTCAGGAACGGAAGAATCTCACCTGCTGCGTTGTATGAACCCATACCACCGGTGTTTGGTCCGAGGTCGTTCTCAAATGCCCTCTTATGATCCTGAACTGTTGGCATGAAAGCAAGGTTCTTACCGTCAACAAAAGCCTGAAGCGTGAACTCCTCACCAACGAGGTTCTCCTCGACAACAACGCTTCCCATGTCAAGAAGACTTGCAGCATACTCTTTTGCAGCTTCAACATCAGGTAACTGGTCACCCATTACCTTGACACCTTTTCCGCCTGTAAGACCTGAAGGTTTGATAGCAACATTTCCAAGTTCATCAATGAAAGCATCCATTGCAGCTTTATCTGTGAAAACATCGAAAACAGGGCAGCCTGCAATATTATTGTTCCTCATAAAATTGCGTGCCCATGCCTTATCGAACTCAAGCTGTGCAACCTTCTTCTTAGGACTTGCAACGCTGATACCTTCTGCTTCAAGGGCATCTGCAATGCCTACTGAAAGAGGAGCTTCCGGACCAATCACAACAAGCTCGATGTTCTTAGAAACAGCATACTCGACAACTTTCTCAACGTTTGTCTCCTTCTCAAGGAGATAATCTTCACAAAGAGCAGCAATGCCCGGGTTCTTCTTTGACATCACCGCATAGATGGACGGGTCTTGTCTGCTACGTTCAATTGCTGCCACGATAGCATGCTCTCTTCCGCCGCCACCAACTACTAGTATATTCATTTATGAAACCTCATTATCAGAATTTATCAGAAAAATCTTATCAAATATAGTATATTGGATTTCGATTGATTCGAGATATTTTTGTTTGTAATTGTAATATAAAGTAGAAATTAGAATACCAAAGAGTTCTAATTCCTGAAATAAATAACTTGTCTTTTATTCGGATGTTCAAATGAGAAAAAATAGAATATCAGATAAGATCACTTGCCCTTACAAGAGGAACAAGTTTCACACCAATATCACTCAGGCTCTTTTCCGCCCCGGACTCACGGTCAACAACAGTGATGACCCTGTCAACAACAGCACCTGCTTCACGAATTGCCACAATAGCATCCATCACTGAACCACCGCTGGTGGTCACATCCTCAAGAAGCAGTATCTTTGAACCTTCCTGGAAATCACCTACAAAGCGTCCACCGGTACCGTACTCTTTCTCGGATTTACGAATCAGGATAAGAGGAAGCTCAGTCTCCATTGAAACTGCAGTTGCAAGTGGAACACCACCAAGCACAACACCGCCGACAGCATCGATGTCCAGACATTTTATGACCTTTCCTGCTTCCTTTGCTATAACCTTTAAGGTCTTAGGATCTGTACTTGCTTTTTTGATATCTATATAATAACTACTCTTCTTTCCTGAAGCAAGTGTGAAGTCTCCAAATTTGACTGCCCCGCATGCCTTTAATGCATCAATTAATGTACGTTTGCCATTCCCTTCAGACATAAGATCACCGATTATTGTTAATAATTACTAATAATTGCTAATAATTAATTGCTAAATAGATTATTTGTTTGATAATTGTTAAACTCTGTTAATTACCAGGGTTCGTTCTTTACCCCGATGTGGTAACCAATAACATTGGTCACAAAATGCAGCAGAGGGGTTATGATGAGCAAAGTAAGGATAATACCGGAAGTAAAATTGTCCAAAAACCATGCAGGTGATGTTATCAACGTCAACAACCATGCACCCATAACAAAATCGAGCTGGTCAACACCCGGTAAGGCAGCACCTCTCTTGTATCCCATCCTGCGTTTGAAATAACTCATGGACATATCACCAAGAAGCGAACCGAATGCAAGAGTGAATATCACAAGCAGAGCACCCATACCTTCACCGAAGGAGGGCAGGTCAACACCAAATATGCTGCTGCTTTTGCTAAGATAATACATCTGCAACAAGCCCAGTAACATTCCGCATATAGTACCTGCAATAAGACCGCGCCAGGTCTTTCCATCTCCAAGCATGCGACGCCCGTCAGACATCGTTCTGCCGCCATCTATTGGACGACCACCGCCAAAAACAGCAGCCATGGAGTTTGGAAGGTAAGCAGGAAGCATCAGCCAGACAGCAGTGATGATTATCTCTATCAAATAACAAACCTCTTTGAAAACTCATTTTTGCAATTTACGTTTGCAATTCCTTTGTTTAATATACCAGAGTACAACGGATAAAATAGCTCTAACTATAAATACATTGTACACATAAAATTTCCCGCGAGATGAAAAACAAAATACCGAACCTGACAACAAGCAATACAATGCTTGCGACTGTTGTCACTTTTCTTATACTGGCAACTATCATCACAATGGGAATGCTAACTCCACTTATAGCAAAACTTGCAAACGGCGTGGACCTGAGTCTTGACCCTGCATATTATAACACCAGATCCGCAATCCCTGTTGCTGCATTGGTATTGCTTTTAAGCACATGCATGCTCATCGGATATGCGGATAAAAAATACATCATTCCCGTAGTAGCAGGTTCAGCATTGATTTCGGGAATTTTTGCAGTGATCTCCCCTTTTGGAAACACTCCAATCGATATTTCCCTGCCGATACTGATAGTAGCTCTTCTGGCAACATTCTACCGCATATACAGAATGACATCAAGTAAACAGAATGCTGCAACGAAAGATAAGATCAGGAAAATAAGTGCACACATCATTCACGCGGGAATACTGATGATCCTGCTTGGAATAGTACTCAGTTCCAATATGAAAATGGAAAGTTCCGCAGTCCTTAGTTCAGGTTCCAGTGAAATTGTAAGTTTCAATGGCCAGCATTACCAGCTTAAAATGAGCAGTATGAACTCATACTACAGCGGAGAAGCTTTCAGGAACTATCCTGCATCATCATACACCACAGAAGTAATTTTTGACATCTACAAAGATGGCAGCTATTTTAAGAGCGGAAAAGTGAACTACATCACCGATTTCAAGTGGGGACAGACATACACAACCACCTACATAAACCGCGGACTCACCGAGGAACTTTTCATAGCTCCAAGAGCCATTGACGAATCTGCCGGTGAGATCGACCTTTACATGAGAACTGTCCCGGTCATCAACTGCCTCTGGGGAGGCATCTACCTCATGGTAATAGGTATCATTGCCCTTCTTCTAACTGACCGCGGAAACAAAGAGAAAGCAATTGATCCCACCAATGACACATCAGCAAAAACCAGTTCAATTACCTCAGACACTGAAGACAAATACGACCGCATGCTTCAGCAGGAAATTGAGAAGCGTAAAGCAAAGAGGATGAAAGGAAAGAGGTGATGATTTGAATTTTGGAATGATACTTATATGGATATCCTTCATCTGCGGACTTGGAGCCACATTTGCTTCCGTTACATATTATACAAATTCTGACCAGAGATCAGGAATACTTACAAAGAAACTGGAAATTGTCTGTACGCTTGCAGTCACGCTCTCGTCCATGATTCTCATTATACACCTGCTGGGTGTGAACGCATCCTACGAATACGTTTATAATCATTCCAGCACCGACCTCTCATGGTTCTACCGCATATCTGCATTCTGGGCAGGACAGGAAGGTTCCCTACTGCTCTGGGTATGGGCAATCCTTGTGATGCTTATGTTCGTGCGTTACACAGGTCATACAAAAGAAATGACAGAATCAAAGTTGATGGACATTACCACAATGTTAACCATGGCAATTGTATCCGTATTCCTGATACTGCTTGTAATAGACAACCCGTTTTCAGCTTTCAGGGTTCTGCCCTCAGGCTCCATAGAACCAACTAACTGGAACCCGTTTGCCACACTCTATGATGTGCCCTATGGTCAGGGAATGAACCCTCTCCTGAGAAACCCATGGATGGCAGTCCACCCGCCAATGTTATTCCTTGGGTATGCAGCGTTCACCATTCCTTTTGCTGCTGCTGTTGCTAATCTCATCACAAAGGACAGCCGTTGGACACAAATATCAAGGGACTGGATGAGAATCGCATGGCTGTTCCTCACGCTTGGAATAGGCCTTGGAGGATTCTGGGCATATGAAGTGCTTGGATGGGGAGCATGGTACTGGACATGGGACCCTGTGGAAACATCTTCACTGATACCATGGATAACTGCAACAGCATATCTTCACGCACAATCGCGTTCAAGATATGGGGAATATGATTTCCTGGGTCCACTGCTTGCAATTGCATCTTTCATACTTGTGATATTCGCAACCTTTGTTACAAGAAGTGGTATCTGGGCTTCTGTGCACTCATGGCAGGATTTCACAACAGAAGGAATGATCATTGCTATTTTCCTTGTAATTCTTACAGGAAGCAGCATATTCCTTCTTGGTAAGAGATACCTGGAAGATAACTAAATTAAAAATTGAAAACTAAATAATAATCCGGACAATTGCTACCACAGCATTTGTCATTCTACTTTTTTATTGCATGCATTAAAGCGCCTTTAATTATTCTTCAATAAAGGTTTCAGTTTTCAGATTGCCATTCTCTTCGATCAGGATTTCGATTTTCCTTTCAGCCTTTGAAAGTTTCTGGTTGCAGATCCTGGCAAGTTTCATGCCACGCTCGAACAGTCCCAGACTCTCATCCAAGGTCAGTTGTCCTCTTTCAAGCTTCTCAACCAGAGATTCAAGTTCTTCAAGAGACTCTTCAAAACTTATAGCTTCAGAATCATCCGATGCACTCATAAGATCACTCATCTGACGCTTACCAACATCTGTGCTTTCATCAGAACCTTTTCTTGCTCTTGCCATAAACTTCAGCTCCTACTCCTCTTTTCAGCTTTATTTATAATATCTAATCTTGTACCCATTACTTTGCACTCAAGAGTACCATCTATTAACCTTATATCAACAGAATCATCGGTTTTTACATTATCAACACTTCTGATTACAGCATGATCCTCACTTTTAAGGGCAATACTGTAACCTCGCTCAAGAGTGTTTAAAGGACTTACTGCATTAAGCCTGCCTGCAAGTCCGCTAAGTGACGCCTGTCTGGATTCCATTGTTCTTCCAAAAGCCATTTCCATTCGGGAACTCAGCTCATCAACCCTCTGCATATCACGCCGCACGATCTCTGCGAATCTTTCCGGCTCGATACGGGAATAAAGATATTCAATATGATGCCGCCGGTCTGCAATGATATGTATTGCAGCCTGCTGCATACGCGATAACATTGATTCAAGATGCTTTATCAGGCCGGTTTTTTCAGGAACAGCAATTTCGGCTGCTGCAGATGGCGTTGGAGCCCTCACGTCCGCCACAAAATCTGAAATCGTATAATCGGTTTCATGACCCACAGCCGATATAACAGGAATCTTTGAATCAAATATGGCCCTTGCAACAACCTCTTCATTAAATGACCACAGGTCTTCCAGAGAACCGCCACCTCTTCCCAGAATTATCACATCTACATCTGTCCGGTTTAGATATTCAAGGGCTTTTACAATGCTCTCTGCAGAGTTCTCACCCTGGACTATTGCAGGACTGAGAAGGACATCCACAGGAAACCTGCGCCTGAGTACGTGTAGAATGTCATGAATTGCGGCTCCTGTAGGTGACGTAATAACACCTATCCTAGTTGGATAAAGAGGAATCTTCTTCTTGTGAACAACATCGAACAGACCTTCCTCCTGTAACCTGTTCCTGAGCTGTTCATATGCTTTGTAAAGCTCACCGATACCATCAGGACGCATGTCAAGAACCCTGAGCTGATACTGGCCACGAACTGTGTACACATCAACAGTTCCAAACACCAGAACCTTCATTGAAGATTCCGGTTCAAATTTCAGGGTTCTGTTGGTCATCCTGAAACTCACGCAGCTTATCTGCGCGTTCCCATCCTTCAGCGTGAAATAATAATGACCGGAGCTATGTTTGGTCAGGTTCGATATTTCACCACGCACCCACACCTGTGATAGTTGCGGGTCGTTTGTAAGAACCTTTTTTATGTGCTCGTTTAGCTGTGATACGGTGTATATACCCATGCAGATCTCCGGCCTTTAATAATAGAATGCAACTTGAGTATAAAACCCAGTGGGAAGTAATGTGAAAGTATTGTATTAACGCTTGTTGCTGATATTTACCCCCTACCCACCAGATAGCATCCTCATGTAAAAAATAAGTTTGTAAATAAGTAAATACTTAGAATTTAATTTAGAAAACTTTTAATATGTTCGTTTTTCATTTGAAAAAACTTCATGGATGGTAAAAACGTGTTATTCAAAAATAGAAAAACGACCAGCATAGCTGATAGTGACATAAATGATAATTCAGAAGTGATAACAGACATCATCGATCATTCGCAAATGCAAATGATCCTGCCTGAAGAAGAGATGATACTTGCAGGCATTGTTCCCGCAAACGACTTTGGGAGAGTTAAAACCAAAAGCGTGGTTGACAAAATAGCTTCCAGGTTCAGCATTCTGACTGGTAAAAAAGCAGAACAGAATGAACTCTGCCCTTACAGACTGAAAGTTTCCAGAAATAGCAGGAACATTACAATAGATTGCAGTGAATGTGAACACGAATCCAGCCTGGAAAGTGAGCATTGCAGGAAAAACATCTTTGAGATACTAAGAAAAGAGCCTGCTGTTGACAGACTTACACTTGCAAACCTCTACGAAAGGGATTATGAAGGAAGGTCACTGGCTTCAATTTATCTCATGGCAGGCTTGCAGGACAAACTTATTCCTTACAAAAGTTCCAGATTCACAACTGATAACTGTAACAACTCAACCTTTTGCAAAAAAGAATACACAAGGATTATGGATTCAATTGTATCAACTTCCGGAATTGATCCATTGAAGGCTTGTAATACAATTGAAAAACTGGTAAAGTATAATGAAACAAAAGATAGCTTCGATAATATACGCAATGAATGTTCACTCTGCAGGCAGAGATTTCTCAGCACTTTGCTGGAAATGAAAGCAATATCCGAACGAATTGCCTGTAATGTCAGAACAGGAACTGGAAATTCCACTATCTGTTATACAGAGGCGGACAGCACTTCTGGGAAAAACTATGCCATAGATTACGAAAGCCAGCTTCGTTCCTACGTCAGGCCTCCCTTTTCAACATCCAGGATATACACAGAACCACCGGACAATACACTGTTCCTTGAATGCTACGACATCGGCTATCAGGATGAGAGACGCCTTCCGGTTAATATATACCAGTTGACGGACCGCCCGGAGAAGATGTACATCATCAATCCTGTAGAGTATTCCCTTGAGGAAAAGGAACTGAAGCTAATAGAAAGAATTAGGAAGAAAATGATAGCTCATCGGCCTGCAGACCTGCAGTTTGCAGACCCGGGAAGTTCAAGAGAATATTTCCACAGACTCAGCAAACATTTCCTCCAGGAAGAAAAAGAAGCGGAAGATATTATCTCCAATCCTGCAAAGGTGAAACTCTGCTGTGACCTGCTCACAAAATATACGACCGGGCTTGGCATTCTTGAAGATCTGCTTTCAGATGAAAGAATCACTGACGTCTATGTGAACGCACCTGCGGATCAGAACCCCGTTCATGTAGTGCTTGACGGCGAAGAATGCATTTCAAATATCTATCTATCCCAGGAAGATATGGAATCCATGGTATCGAGAATGCGTTCGATAAGTGGAAGACCTTTTGGCGAAGCGACTCCGGTTCTAGAAATGTTTCTCAGAGAGTATGGAGTGAGAGTTTCGGTAATCGGTGACCCTTTCAGTGCAAAAGGTATAGCCTATGCTTTCAGGAAGCATGCAAAAGATCCATGGACCCTGCCAAAACTCATCAATAAAGGTTCTATCTCACCACTTACGGCAGGCCTTATGAGCTTCATTATGGATGGACAGGCATCTGTCCTGGTTGCCGGCGGAGTCGGAGCCGGGAAAACCTCACTTATGTGTGCATTGTTACTGGAAATGCCACAGAAGTACCGCATGATAACAATAGAGGACACACCTGAGATTCCCATTGAAGAACTTCAGGAAATGGGATGGAAAGTACAGGGCCTTAATTCTCAGTCCGCTATTATGAAATATGGAGTTGAAATTGAACCATCCATTGCACTACGAGCTTCCCTGAGACTTGGAAGTTCCTCACTCATAATGGGAGAGGTCAGGGGGCCTGAAGTAGCAGTGCTGTATGAAGCTATGCAGGTCGGTGCGGCTGGAAACTCAGTTATCGGTACAATCCACGGATCTTCTACAGATGCAGTGTATGAGAGGATAGTTAACACCCTGGAAGTCCCTCCTGCCTCATTCAAAGCTACTGATGCTGTGATAGTCTGTGCAAATACGCGACTTTCAGGTAGCATGACAATGAAACGTCGCGTTATGCAGATTGCAGAGGTCAACGATAAATGGGATGAAAATTCAGGAAAGGTTTTTTCCGATATACTCAGTTACGATGCTTCAACAGACAGACTACTACCATCAGACCTCATGGACAGAGGACAGTCTGTGCTCATCGGGAAAATAGCAGACAAATGGGGTATATCCATGGATGAAGCCTCTTTGAATATCCGCATGAGAGCCAGGATCAAAGGAAAGATTGCAGAATTTGGACTGGAGCAGCCTCAACTGCTTGAGGCGAAGAATGTGGCAAGGGCTAACAATATGTTCTGGATGCTCATGGACAAAGAAGTTACTGAACCAGATGGGATCAATTATCAGAGAGTCTATGACAGATGGTTTGAATGGTTCTGTTCCTTTGCAGGAAGAGAAAATGAGAACGAAGAGAACTCAGACAAAACAAATGTAGATGATAATGGATGTGAAGATAATGAACCTCTGGATAAATTAACTGAACTCGCTTTTGATGAGCTCATCCCTGACGAGCCATGTGACATGATCACAAATGAAGATTACCTCACAGAAGGTGGTCAGACTGTACAGTGAAAACTGGTATTATTATGGATGTAAATTCACATCTGAAAACTTCAACTGGCTGTTAAAAGACCTTGAGACATTCAGGCTAAAAGCTGACAATGCAATCAGCGAAGAATACCGTAATGCAATGGTCTACACTGGCATGGGACTTGAACCTTATGAGACTGTGCTTTTTTCCTATGTTGCAGCCGCCTGTGCGCTTGTAAGTATATTGATATTTGATTATTTTCTGTTCAGGATAACAAGCTTTGAAAACTCGACCCTGCATGCAGTTATCGTGTTAAGCCTGTTATTCCCGCTGGCTGTGCTGCTTTACACAAGTGAATATATCAAACTACATGCGAAATGGATGAAGGTAAGCTCACTTGGAGATATGCCGGAGATAGTGAGCTATCTGGTAATGTCTATGAAACTTGTGCCGAATATGGAGGTAGCCATCCGTTTTGCTGCAGGGAATTCTGGCAGGCCACTTGCAAAAGACCTGAAGAAGATGATATGGAACCTGCATGTAAGGGAATATCGTGGAATTGATGACGCGATACTTGAATTTTCAAATATATGGGGCAAAGACAGCGAGTATTTCAAAAGAGCACTTCACCTTATTAAAAGCTCAACCAGCGAACCTGACGAAGCACAGAGAGTGATCACATTGAACAGGTCCCTTGACCTGGTACTCGAAAGTACAAAAAATCTCATGGACAGCTTCGCGTCTAAACTGAAAACACCCACTTATGTTCTTTACTCAGTATTCATCCTGATACCTCTGGCACTTGTGGCACTCATGCCTGCTATCACAGTTGTAGGTATCAGGTTTGGAATAGGCACACTTGTAATAGTGTATGACGTTATCCTGCCGCTCTTCACATTTGCCTACGCAGAATACATACTCATGAAGCGTCCGGCGGCATTCATTCCACAGGATATTCCTGACAGCCATCCTGAACTTAAAGGTATAAGGAAAAGAAAACAGGAATCTTTGATACTGTCCATTGTCATAGGTCTTGTAATCTCCTCTCTTGGATACATATTAGTTCTCAAAGGAAATCCGTGGAATATAGTTTCCACCAATACACTTGAAGGAATAATCCCTCCTACTCTCTTTGTCATATGGGGTATAGTCTTTGCCGTGGCAATCTACCTGAACATCAGTTATGCCCCTTACAAGAAAATAAGGGACAAAATTCATAAGATGGAAAGTGAGTTCTCAGATGCTCTTTTCATTCTCGGCAGAAGAATATCCGAAGGAAGGTCCGCAGAAGAAGCTTTCATACACACAGCAACCACCATGAACGGATCAGACATTGCACCTGCGTTTGAAAGGATATCGCTTAACCTCATGAATATGAGAACGGATGTTTACTCCGCAATTTTTGATGAGGATTTCGGGGCTTTCAAAGACATTTATTCTGAAAGGATTAAGACTACAATGAAACTGCTTGTGGAAAGTACTCACAAGAGCCATGCGATAGCAGGAGTTGCAATCGTGAAACTTGCAGACCACCTGAAAGAGCTTCAGGATGTAGAGCTTAATATCAAACAGTCATTGTATGATATGACATCCACCATGCGTTCTACTGCGGCAGTATTCGCGCCACTTATAGCTGGTGTTACCATTGCACTCTCGGAAGTCATAGCAAAGATCCTTGAGAATATATCCGACAGTATCAGGAGACTGCCTGAGAATTCGCTTCCGGGGCCAGCACAGATATCGCCTGAGAATTTAAACCAGTCAATCCCCTCTGACCTTTTCATGTTTGCTATTGGTATATACATCATACTGATAACCGTGATACTGATACGATTCTCAGGAACCATTGAGTACGGAGGTGACAGGGCACAATTGAGATACGAGATAGGACAGATACTTCCTGTGACGATTATTGTCTTTACAGTATCGACCATTTTCTCAAGGGTCATTTTCAGGGGAATGATATGAGTACGCAGAATTAGTAAAAATAAGAATTAAGATGAGATAGATAAATATCATATCTTAACTCATATCTCAACTGCCGTAAGATTAAAGCTATTTTAAGACTGTTATTATAGAGGTGCTCTTATGAAAAAATCAATCGGTGCAAAGACGCTGGCATACCCTGCTCCCGCATGGCTGGTGGGAACCTATGATATGTTTGGAAAAGCAAATGCAATGACTGCTGCCTGGGCAGGAATATGCTGCTCGGATCCTCCGTGCATTAGCGTATCCCTGAGAAAAGCGACATATAGTTACGCCAATATCATGGAAAAGGAAGCTTTCACCATTAGCATCCCATCAGAAGATTATGTTAAAGAGGTTGATTATTTTGGGATCGCAAGTGGCAGGGATGAGGACAAGTTTGAAAAAATGGGACTTACGCCTGTTAAGAGTGACGTGGTGTATGCACCATATGTTGAAGAATTCCCTGTAATCCTTGAATGCAAGCTGGTACAGAGCTTTGAGCTTGGACTTCATACTCAATTTATCGGCGAGATAATGGATGTTAAAGCAGATGAATCTGTACTGGATGAAAAAGGAAATCCAGAGATAGAGAAGATAAGACCTATTATTTATTCACCCGAGAGAAGTTATCACGGACTTGGTGATTTTCTGGGTAAAGCATTTTCCATTGGATTGGAAGGTATTGAGAAATAGAATTGATCAATGCCGAGGTTCTGGATCATGGATATTATTCCATGTAAACCAGAGCCTTATTAGGACATATTTTCACGCATTTCATACAGAGGTTGCATTTTTGATGATCAACATTAACAAAGCCGTTGATCCTGTAAAGAGCCCCGTTAGGACAAACATTCTCACATCTACCGCATTTGCGGCAACCTATTGAGACAATAAAACCATCTCGCTCTTCCATCTAAGCAGATTACGCTTGAATCTTAGATAAGTCTTAACCCCGCATTAAAATAGTCTTAAATACCTGCAGGCTATAGAATAGCCTGATGAGTAAGGTCATACAGGGAGAAGCTGGTTCATTCTATTCTTTTCTTTCAGATGGTTGTAAACTCTGCCAGCAGGGAGCAAAAATGGTTCTATTTGTTACAGGCATCTGTAAAAAGGATTGTTTCTACTGTCCTGTATCTGAAGAAAGACGCACAGATATGACTTATGCTAACGAAAGAAAAGTTCTTTCTGACCAGGATGTTATCGATGAGGCATTACAGATGGATGCTCTTGGGACAGGAATTACCGGTGGTGAGCCGCTCCTGAAAAAAGAGAGGGTTATTCATTATATCAGACTCCTGAAAGATAATTTCGGACAGCAGCATCACATACACATGTACACATCCACAGCACCTGACTTCAATACTTTGAAAGAACTGGCAGAAGCAGGTCTGGATGAGATAAGGTTTCATCCACCTGAAAAAGCATGGAATGAACTTGAGGAAACTGGCTATGCGGATTCTATAAAATTTGCCAAGGAATTGGGAATAGAAACTGGCATAGAAATTCCATCCATTGCTGGTGTGGAATACGTAGGACATTTTGTAAACAGCGTGGAGTGTTTCCTGAACCTCAATGAACTGGAATTTTCAGATACTAACTCCGAAGCTCTGAAAAAGCTGGGATACTCTCTTATTGATGATGTATCAAATGCAGTGGCGGGTTCTGAAAGATATGCCTGTGAAGTAGCAAATGATTGTAAAAAAATGCATTTCTGCTCATCAAGCTATAAGGATGCAGTACAGCTTCGTAAAAGGCTCATACGAATTGCAGAAAATACGGCAAGACCTTTTGATGATATCGGTGAGGAAGGAACGATTTATTATGGGCATATTGAATGCGCTGAGAATGACCGGGATTCTGTTTATGAAGAGCTGATACATATGGAAGTTCCGGCAGAAATGATGGAAACAAAATCCACGGGAATTGATCTTGCTTGGTGGATACTTGAAGATATTGAAGAATTTATAAAGAAGTCTGGAAGAAAATTGTACATTATAGAAAGATATCCTTTTGAAGATGGGTTAATTGTTGAGAAAATACCCCTATGAAAGGCCAAAATATATATGTTAGAATGATATAGATGGTACAATTTTCATATCCAATGCAGGTTTTAAAGCTATTGCACATAAATAGTTTTATAAGATAAAATAACATATTGATGAAAGAGGTGTTTGTACTGGAAACAATTGAAGAGCGAGTAAGAGAGAGACTTATAAAATATCTTAGTCGCGATGATACAGGTATACGTAAAGTAGTACTGAAACTGTTCCTTAATGGTGGTAAATTCACTACAGGAGACGTGTACGAGCATCTTCATGATACGGATTTTGATGTGAGTTACAGAGGCGTTTCCGCAATGGTGGGTCTCATGAATACAAGACTTGGAATTCTAAGCATTGATGTTACCGGTGACCACAATATTTACCTGCTTAAGGAAGATTACAGAGATATTGTCAGGAATGTACTTGACAACTACTAATTCCATCTTCTTTTTTGTTTGATTAGTTTCAAATAGAAATCCAACCAATGAAAGTTACTTTTACCTAATGTACGGGAGTGTCAAATATACTAAAAAGCATACCCGGAATAGTTTACAAAGGATATGAACGTCTTCTCACACAGGAGGTTAAGAGTGAGAAAGTTCCCCGGCACGTAGCCATTATAATGGATGGGAACCGGAGATATGCACGTAAACTCGGGCAGATTACTTCCTATGGACATGCCAGGGGAGCAGATGTAACTGAAAATGTAATGGAATGGGCCTGTAACCTGGGCATTGAATACCTTACAATTTATGCATTTTCTACCGAGAATTTTAACAGAACCCATGATGAGAAAGATAAACTCTTTGATCTTATAAGGGTAAAATTTGATGATATTGTAGTGGACAAAAGAACACACGAAAGAAAGATGCGTGTTCACGCCATTGGCGATATTGATAAATTACCGGAGCCACTGAAAAAATCAATTAAAAACGTGGAACTTGTAACATCGGAATATGATAATTTTGTCCTCAATGTCGCCATTGCATATGGAGGCAGACAGGAAATAGTCCAGGCAGTTAAAGAAATAGCCAGCAAGGTTGAAGCAGGCGAGATACAGCCAGATGACATTAATGAAAATACGATTTCCAGTCATCTTTATCCTTCAGGCGATTCCGCTCTGCCTGATGTAGACCTGATTATCCGTACAGGAGGAGATGAAAGAATATCCAATTTTCTCCCATGGCAAGCCAATGGGAATGAATGTGCTGCTTACTTCTGCGCTCCATTCTGGCCAGAGTTCCGTAAGATCGATTTTCTTCGTTCTATCCGCATATATCAGGCCCGTATGAGAGAAAAGAACCAGCATACAACCATACGTGCAGCACATTTCCTAAAGGCACTTGGAAAAGCAGAGATTGCAGAAGTACGCCACCATTCTAAAGATTACAATTAGATCTACTGAGTGAGAATCTCAACTCTTGAGTCTTTTTTAATTTAAACCATATTTCTTTGAATATGATCTATTTGCATAAGATACTCAAAAAGACAAAGGTATAAAACAAAATCATGTTTTAGAAAAAGATGTTTGGTGCGGGAGGTGAGATTCGAACTCACGAACTCCTACGAGACTAGGCCCTCAACCTAGCGCCTTTGGCCTGGCTGGGCAACCCCCGCACAAGATATGCAGTTGAAAGGTAATTTACAGGAAATTTGCTATTGACCTTATTCTTTTTTAAGAAGAATTTGGTGCGGGAGGTGAGATTCGAACTCACGAACTCCTACGAGACTAGGCCCTCAACCTAGCGCCTTTGGCCTGGCTGGGCAACCCCCGCATCAAGTAAGATTTCCTATATTTAAATATAAATTATTAGGAGAGTAAATCTCCTAAAACCGTGTCAGAGGGACTCTAAAATCTCTCCTAACCGGCTGGCTTTCTCCTTAATAGTTGTTCCTGCATTTATAATTAACTGTTGAACCGTGTATGAACCATCAGATTCCATAGTGAAAATGAAAGATTTTTCATCTTCAGATACAGTTACTGCATCTATCTCACAGACAGATGCACAAAGCTTGCAGAGAATACATTTAAGAATATCGTCACCGGATATTTCTGCACCGTTCGGACCAATGTGAATAATGTTTTTTGGACATTCATTCACACATGCACCACATTCGTCACAGTTCTCAAAAGTGACTATTGGCATATTCTTGTAGCCGCATGCCACACCAGCCTGCCATTTTGCATGCTTATGACCATAATTCATATGAGCAATGGCCTCAAGCACAACCTTCTGGCCTTCCTTCAAGTCAATGATAGGAACGTTCTGATCGGCTGCCTGCACTCTTTCGTCAGATGATACAAGGTCACCTGAATATACCATTCTCGGACCCTCAGCACTGAGTGTAAGAGAAACCTTACATGCAGGACATTCTGCGCCGCCACAGGTGCACTCTTCTACTGGTACGAACTCCTCAATGTCTGTTGTCAAAGGGATAAGGCCAAGCCTTAACGCTAACTGCTCGTCAAAGAGGACTGATGTATTGTTATAGATGTTCACATCATCAATAGCAAGAGTTGGTACGTCAGAGAGCGATGCTCTTCTGACACCATTGGCAAATGCCGCACTTGCATTGGATAATATGAACTTTGCAGACCTCTCAGACAGTTCAAGTATGTCTACTTCCATTGTCATGAGTTCATATCCATATTATTTAGTATTATGTTCTTCTACCGCCTTTTGGACGTGTACCGTCGTGTGGTACAGGTGTTACATCCTGTATCCTTCCGATCTTGATACCTGCCCTGGCAAATGCCCTGATAGCTGCCTGTGCTCCAGGACCTGGGCTTCTCTGCTTGTTTCCACCTGGTGCACGCACCTTGATGTGGATGCCTTCAATTCCCTTGTCCTTAAGAGTGTCAGCAAGCTGGCTTGCCATCTGCATAGCAGTGTAAGGTGAACTTTCATCACGTGCTGCTTTAACAACCATTCCACCAGATGATTTGGCGATGGTCTCAGCGCCTGTAATGTCAGTTACGGTAATAATTGTGTTGTTGAATGAGCATTTAATGTGTGCTACACCCCAGATTCCATTTGCTGCCATAGTATTACTCCTCCTTTCCTGCTACTGCTGAAGCTATCTGTGCAGGCCTTTCTGCGTGTGCCTCGTTTGTCAGAGGTGAGTTACCATAGTAATCGATCTGCATCTCTTCTTCTTTGGAGATGAGAATACCTGGAATAGTTGCCTTCTGCCCATTGATAGCGATGTGACCGTGTGTGATAAACTGCCTTGCCTGCTTTGCAGTTCTTGCAAGTCCAAGTCTGTACACCTGTGTCTGTAGTCTGCGTTCAAGGATTGATTCTGTCTGAAGTGCAAGGATATCATCAATATTTGCATCAGATGGAAGCACTGAGAACCTTATAAGTCTTGCAAGAATTTGGTCTGATTCTGTTTTGAGGTGACCGGAAAGTTCAGTCTCTGCAGATTCTGCAAGAATTCTACGAGCATCTGCTCTGTATCTTCTGAGAATACTGACTGCTTTCCAGAGTTCCTTCTTATTACGGAGACCGTACTTTTTAAGGAGTTCGACTTCAGTTGCCATCCTGGCAGCCTGCCAAGGATGCTTTGGAGTATCATAACTCTTTCTCTTTTTACCTGGGAATCCCATAAAATCACCTGAATTACTTCTTCTTGCTTACGCCAATGGTTGAGCCACGCCTTCCTGTGGACTTTGTTCTCTGACCTCTGACCTTAAGACCTCTCTCATGCCTCATACCACGATATGCCCTTACCTTCTTGAGGTTGTTCAGGTCTTCCCTGAGGGTCATGATGATATCCTGGCCAAGGAGATGCTTGTCATCTCCAGTTAATGGGTCTTCACATCTGTTAAGCATCCAGGTTGGGATATTGCTCTCAAAGCTAGCAATAGCATCATCGAGCTTTGCAATATCTTCATCGGAAAGGTAACCGATTGTTTCTTTTGGGTTAATACCCGTGCTGTCAACGATAATTCGTGATGTTCTGAGTCCAATACCGCGAATACCTGTCAGCGCGTACATTACAGGCTGACTACCCTGAAGGTCAGTATTCATGATACGGACTAAGTGTCTTATTTCTTCATCTGCCATTAGTTGTTCCTCCTTAGGGACACATGGTCCTGTAGCCCCGAAACATAAGTTTCGACACACTCCGACATTACGGAGCAGGCAATTCTAAAGATTAATAGAATAACTTGCCTGTTTATACCATTGTTCATATTTAACATTATTCATGTTACAGAAATAGTGAAACAGGTGAGCACGATCTACAAGTTGATTATATAAATACTTTCCTGTAGGATGAACTTACTGCTTTAGAATACATAATCAGAAAAGAAGCATAAACTCATGATCACTGCATAACTTGTGATTTCTACATAGATCATCTTTTAGACAATAACTTCCCTAAATCGAGTTCAAGCCCATTTAACAATTCTTTTGCCACATGGTCTGCAATCTTTTTATTCAAGCTTTCCGAAGGATGTACCTGATCCAGAGTTTTATGACAGACAGGACAATCTGTATATTCTACAAGTGCCATGCTATCATCCAATATATTAGAGAATGGCATACTTATTTCATTCTCACATTCCGGACATGTAACAATAATATTGCCATCATCATCGACATCCATATTTTCTTTTATGTGGAATACATTAACATCAGACATAATTATACCTTTTATTTGTTTTTCTAACAGTATAATTCAATATTATATACATTAGCACTAGCACCGATAGTAAAGTGAACTACAATCAAGATGTCAATTTAGAAAAGAATAAGAAGCGCCGAGAGGGGGATTCGAACTCCCGAGGGGCGGATGCCCCACAAGCTTTCCAGGCTTGCGCCCTACCGCTAGACTATCTCGGCACACGAGTTTCATTGTGTTTTTGCTGACTTGCTGTGCCAGCCTTGCGCATAAGTGCCAGCATCCATTATTACTCTTTCGGTCGTTGCTGCGATTCCGTGCTCGTTTTGAAGCATTTCATCAGAATCCATAAGAGATTTGCACAAAGCCACAGCCTCTCCTTTTAAACTAAAGAGGCAAATATCATCACCTTTTTTAATATCACTGTCAAAGCTTAAAATTCCAGGAACTGCAATTGCCGCACCACAGCAGATAGCCTCAATGGCACTGTCGCGAATGATGATACGTGGCAGATGCGACAGCCCTTCTTCCATAGGCCTGACCACTTTACGCAGGAATGATTCGTCACCGTCCTCCTGCCAGAAAACATATGCATCTTTCAAATCCTGAAATGTTACAAGAGTATCCTCTCTGAAAGGACCGGTCTTTGTTCTGCGAAGCTCCTGCATGTGAGCACCGCAACCCAATGCCACACCAATATCATGGCAGAGTTTACGCATATATGTTCCTGCCTCACAGCCAACACGCATGAGAACTGATTTCTCTTTTACATCAAGCACTTCCAGATAATAGATATTTCTTACACGCACAGCACGTTTTACTGCGGAAATTATAGGAGGCATCTGGAAAATTTGTCCTGTGAACTGACCACATGCCTTGCGCACCTTTTTTTCAGGGACTGACTCGTGTAATGTCATCAGACAGATATACTCCTTCCCTGAAAGACGCAAAGCTGCAACTGTTTTAGTTGCTTTGCCAAGCATGATAGGAAGCACACCCGTTACAATTGGGTCGAGTGAACCGGAGTGTCCCGCCTTGTTTAACTCCAGGATGTCTTTTACCCAGGCAGTAACCTCATGACTTGTGGGACCTACGGGTTTGTCAAGGTTTACAACACCCATCTCAATGTATTTTCTTATCGGGCGATCATGTGGGGAACAACCGAAAAGAGGACTGGTTGTAGCCTCTGCTTTGTGAAGTAATTCACGCTTTTGTTCAGAAGGAAGAATATATTTATTCATAGCAAATCGCCGTTAGCCGATCAAATATCTGAATAATTATCAATTGCAACTGAAATAATACTTGCTATCTGGAACTGGTCCCATTTCTGAGAATCGATCACAAGATCATAAACTGAAAGGTCGTTGATATTTATATTATAGATAGAATTATACCTTATAGCCTCTGATGCTTCACGTTCAATTGTTTCAGCTAGTTTATCATCGAAAGAACTGCCTTCTCTGCTGACAATCCTTTCCACACGTATATCCACTGGAGCTTTGATCCAGACTTTTAATGCTTTTTCAGCCATATGTCCTGCAAGGCGTCCTTCAAGAATAATATTGTCACGAGTGTTGGCAATCTCCTTCTGCCTCTCATCAATTTCCAGATCGATGCTGTCATCAGATTCAGCAAGAGCACCGAACTCAGCAAGAGTCATTCCATACTCTTTTGCAAGAGATCGAAAAACCTCACCCGCTGAAATCATTTCAAGACCATATTTTTCAGAAATTAAACGGGATACGGTAGTAGTACCGCTTCCCGGAAGGCCGCTGATAGTCAATAACACTTCAGACTCCACCGACATCCAGAGCCTTTCTTATCAACTGACTCACGCCCATAGAGACAATGAAATACCAGAAGATCCAATGCTGGAAAGGACCAACTGCAGGAGTGGTAAGTGCCTGCTCTCCCCAGAAAGGGAAAACAAGTGTGGCAACCTCAAGACCTTTTATGTAATGGTAAGCCCACATGAACAGTGGAAGAGAAATTACACTGATGTATGCCATTGGCTTAAACTGCTGCTTGGACATCTCCATCTGATCTTCCATCATCACCTTTCGCTCTTCTTCCATCTTCTTCATAAGAGCAGTGTTATTGGAAAGCTGTGCTTCCCTGAACTCTTTCTGAAATACCTTCATTTTTTCCTGGGTGTTACGCATGAGATCCCAGTTAATTGTGTATTTCTGGATGAGAGATGCATAAAGAGCAGTTATGGATGCCATTATGAACAGAACAATGTGGAGGTTATCAGCCCCGATAATTCCCACTACAGGGTCCATAATAACACTCATTGCTGTTCCAAGGGAGTCCCTGAAATCCTGACCCAGAATCATGATTCCCAGCATAAGGGAAATTCCAAAAGCCAGGAGAAACTGATCCAGCTTTTTCTTGAATTGTTCTGTAACCAAGGGATAACCTCTCTTTACTTGTTTATTTGAATTGATCCATTATTTTGCAAATATCTGCAAATACAGCATCTACTGCACCAGTACCATCTATGTTGACAAGGATGCCAGCTTTATCATAATAGTCGATAAGAGGCTTTGTCTTTTCATTATAGACAGCAAGTCTCTGGCGTATGACGTCTTCTTTGTCATCATCCCTCTGATAGAGCTCAGCACCGCATGCATTACAAATTCCTTCTTTTTCAGGAGGATTGAACATTACATGATAGCTTTCACCACATGTGCAGCTGCGACGACCACTTAATCTTTTTACAAGCGCATCATCGCTTACTTCAATATTAATTACCGCATCAAGAGGTTTGCTGATCTCTTTGAGAATATCAGTCAGTGCGTCAGCCTGTGGAATTGTACGTGGATATCCATCAAGAAGATAACCCGTGTCGCAATCAGACTCGCTTAACCTGTTCCTGATAAGACCTATAAGAACCTCATCAGGAACAAGTTCACCTTTATCCATATACTGTTTTGCTTTTAATCCAAGTTCAGTCCCATCACGGACATTTGCTCTTAAAATATCACCTGTAGAGATGTGAGGGATACTGTACTGTTTTGATAATTCTTTTGCCTGGGTGCCTTTACCAGCACCCGGTGGCCCAAATAATGCAATATTCATAATTAACACCTGATTTTATTCCTGTCCGAAGAAGGATCTCACCATCGGATGCATTTCCATCATCTGTTCGGATGCTATGTCTTCATACAGACGATATACAATGCTTACTGCAAGAAGAAGACCAGTACCGCTTGTACTACCAAGTGTACCTAGCAAACTTGCAACAAGTGTAAGTATACCTATGAAAGCACCACCGATAACGGTTACTTTTGGAATGTACCTGATCATAACTTTCTCAATACTACCAATATTCCTTCTGAAACCTGGAATCTGCATACCGGAGTTAAATATTTTCTTGGCTGTTGGTTTTGCACCCATTCCTGTCGTTTCAATCCAGAACAGAGCAAAGATGATACCACCTACAATAAGGAATGTAGCATCAACCAGCACGTGCAATGCAACTTGCCACATAGCAGGCACAGGAGCACCATAACTTGTGAATGTTTCTCTTACCAGAGAAGGAATCCAGTCGTATGGGCTGTGGATTGGCGCCAGATAGTACATAAGACCATTAATAGGCTTAGAGCCACTGAACTCACCAAGGAAAGTAATACCCTTACTGCTAAGCAAAAGACCTATCATCTGGATGTTTGCCTGCAATGCCCTTACAAGAATCATCGGCAAGACTGAAGCATAAATCAGTTTGACAGGGAACTTACCTCTTGCACCCCTTACTGCACTGTGTGCCAGCGGGATTTCAATACGGGTACTTTCAACATAGACTACAAACAGGAAAATCATCACTGTACTTATCAATGCGAGAATTCCGCCCCTTACCAACATAAAGGTTATACCGTCACCTGAGAAGAGGTAGTCTGCTTCCACATTCTGCAGAATGTATATCCACTTAGGGAAGAAACCTGTTGGCAGACCAGAGGAATCTGATGTCCAGTTGAAAAGACCGGTTACTATCTGCTGGGAAACCCCTGCTACGATGAAAAGACCGACACCTGAACCGATACCCCATTTAGATACTACTTCATCCATGAAGAGTACAAGGAGACCTCCAATACAGATCTGTATGAATATGATAAATGTAATTACTCCTACATTTACTCCCAGAGTAGATGCAAGTGCTTGATCGGGCTGTATGTAACCGCCGGCAATCTGTGGTAATGCCTCAAGTATTATCATAACAAAGACCATAAACTTCTGCGCACCCTGGAAGAATGCCTGGTCAGATGGATTGGACATGTCAAGTTTAATGACATCTGCACCAACCAAAAGTTGAAGGACGATGGATGCGGTAACAATAGGACCGATACCCAGAAGCATCAGGGAACCCGAAGCTCCGGCAAAAAACGCTCTATAGGATTCGAAAAGATCAATCGAATCCGCTGACAATCCAAACAGCGGTACATTAGCAAGCGCAAAATAGAGCACAAGAATGCCAAGTGTCCACATTAATTTATTTTTGAAATGGACATGCCCCTCTGGACTTGCAACCGCAGGCAATTTATTAAAAATTGGTTCCAAACTATCCTTAAGACTCATTAATTCCACCCTTGAATGGAAAAATCCATGCAAATTTAGGTAAAGTACACCTTAATAGATTTACATATTAATAAATATGCACCCTTTAATTTGCATTTTGTAAAATAAAATAGGTAATGCCAGATGGCATTACTCTTCTATCTCAGTGCAAGATCCACCTGCACTTTCTATCTTTTCTTTAGCACTGGCTGAGAATTCAGCTGCTGTGATTGCAAGCTTCTTTGAGACCTTGCCAGATCCGAGTACCTTGTCGATATCGAGAACTGCAAGGTCAATGGTATATGTGCCATCCTGAAGTTCTGCAAAGCCATCTTCAACAAGCTGATCTGCAAGTTCATCAAGTTCACCGACATTCACAATGGAAGTATCGTTCAATACCTTCAGTGGACGAGTGAATCCTTTCTGGTGTCCACGGATATATCCGAGCAATACTGCACGGGAAAAATGGTGCTTGTTCTCACCACATCTGCCTCTTCCACCACGGTTACCTGCACCACGTCTGTTCTTGGTTGTTCCGCCACCACATGTGCGTGAACCCCTGAACTTCTTTGTGTTGGTTTTCTTTGATGTCATGGGATTACCTCATTTTCTTCAACAATTTGTTGATATCTTCGCCGTGGTTACCTAGTACACCACCCTGCTGAACTGTTCTCTTGATACCTGCATGGCCTTTCCTTGGTGGATGAAGCCTGAATACAGGTTTAAGCTTTGGAACGTCCTTAAGAGTTGCATTACCATCACAAACCGCCTGTGCAAATGACTTGATTGAGTCATAGTCAGTGTTTTCTGCTACATACTCATCGGTAAGTCTAACGTCGCCTTCAAGTCTTCCACGGTTTGCAAGTACTTCTGCAAGAGCATCTGCACTGACCACACCATATGCAACATAGTCCTTTACCTTCTGGACCATTCCTGCATTATGAGGATTATCAGCAAGGAGAACACAGTGGTTTACCTTATGTAAACGGAGCATTTTAAGAGTGTCCTTAATATTGCCCCTGACATTTACGTCACCACGTACCCTGATCAAAGCGTACATTTTAAGCCTCCTTCTTGCCATGGTTTGCAGGCATTCTTACAACACATGTATTTTCAAGTGCGTTAAATGTGGCCTTTGCGAAGTTCAGGGTTGTCCTTGTAGTACCTTCAGTCCTTGTCCAGACATCTTTAATACCTGCCTTCTCAAGAACTTTCCTTGCAGTATCTCCTGCAGCAAGACCAAGTCCACGTGGAGCTGGTTTAAGCTCTACAAGAACACTGCCTGCCTTTCCACGTACCTGTGAAGGAACTGTGTGCTCAAGACCGCATGCGCATTCCCATGAGCCGCATCCACGCTTTACCTTGATAATGTTGATCTTTGCATTGCTGATAGCTTTCCTGATAGCAGGACCTACCTGAACATCCTTTGCCTGTCCAAGACCGACAAAGCCGTTTCCATTACCAACAATAACAGTTGCTCTGAACTTTACACGACGTCCGGAGTCAGTCATTCTCTGGACCATGTTGATATCCAGCACCTCATCCTCAAGGTCAGGTAAGAGGATATCGATAATCTGGGATTCCCTTACAGGGAGACCTGAATCGATTACCTCGTCCATGGAAGTGATCTGCCCTTCTTGAACGAGTTTTCCAAGTCTGGTTTGTGGAACCCATTCGTCTTCATATTCGTATGCCATGTAATCACCTAATTGAACTCTGCAGAGATCTTTTCCTTTACTGCATCAAACAGTTCAGGCAGATTTGAGTCTTCCATGTACTCTGCTACGTGTTCTCCTCTTACTCTCTCATCTGAAGGAAGAACAGATGAGTCATGAGGAATCTCGAATCCTGCATCTACGATACCTTTCAAGGTTGCGTATACACGTGAGCCGGAAGACGATGCCTGGAGTCCTATATCAAGAACGCCGTAGTCATATCCTTTGCTCAGTGCTCTGTAACCGAATAACAGACCGGTAAGATACGCAGCTGTTGTGTTTCCGGTAGATGCATCATATCCATATTTCTTAAGTTCTGTTGAAATTGCAGCTGAAAGAGTCTTGTCTCCTTCAGGTGTTGGAGCTACAAGCTGGACCTGCATGTGCTTTGAACTCTTGCGTACCACCACACGATCCTCCTTTGAAAGGAGTAATCTAAGTCTCTGGTGATAATCAGTACGCCCTTCTCTTCGTCGTCTGAATGCGACTTTATATTTGGGTCCTGTTGCCATGATTATTCCTCGTGCTTTATGAGCTTAGCTGACTCAAGGTGTGCTTTAAGGTGAGCTACACTGCGGTATTCTCCACCCTTTGCCTTGCGGTAAACCTTACAATAGGTTGACCTGTCAAGTGAGCCATCTTCACGCATCTGTTTAAGTTCCTTTCTCAGAGCACGGATCTTCTTCATCCACTGCTCTTTGCGAGGATTACGTGCGCCCTTCTTACCTTTCCTCTTACCGTGTCCTTTACGGTGACCGTACTTGCGCTTTGCATCTCTTACTCTTGCACGTCCACGGCTTACACCTTTTGCTTGGACTGCCTTAATACTACCTGCTTCAATGAGCTCACGGATGTCAGCTCTGGTGATAGCTACTGCAATATCCTCTGCGGCTTCCGGGTCAAGCCATACTCTGTTGACACCACAGCCCAAAACCGCTGCAGCAATCCTCTTCTGATTTGACAGATCGGTCATCTTACTCACCTCTGGTTGGGTTGAGGACCTTTATGGAAAGCTCTGCAGCTTTTGCCTCTATGAGTGCCTTCTTTCTTCCGCCGACCTTTGCAGCGATCCTGACAGCCTCTACCTCTGCATTGACATCGTCAAGCTGTGAGACTGTGCATACAAGAACTTCTGCATATCCGGATGGGTGTAAACCCTTTACAGCGGCAGGGCTTCCGTAGCCTACCTGCGCAATAGCACCCTTTCCTTTGTAGTGCCTGCGCTGCTTGCCCTGAATACCTCTTGGACGCCTCCAGTTTTCATCCAGACGCTTGTACTTGTGACCATCAGTTCTTCTGAACACAGGCTTTTTGTGCTTCTGGATTTTCCTTACCTTAAAAAGGCGTTTAGTTTTATCATCCATTCAAATCACCTACACTATCTTCTCCACAGTGTATATTCCATCCTGGAATACACGAGGGTCGAATCTCTTGATCCTTGTTGTCTGCTCAATGTTGGCAGCTGTCTGTCCGACATCTTCCTTATTGTAACCTGTGACAATAACCTCGTCACCTGATGCCTTTACCTTGGTATCTCCAAGGATCTTTGCAGATCTTGGTTTCTTCTCTCCAAGGAAGTTGCCGATCGTCAACCTGTCCCCTTCCACCTTAAGCTGCATAGGGAAGTGAGAGTAAACGACCTTCATGCGATATTCGAATCCCTCGGTGACACCCTTTACCATGTTAGTGATATGGGATGCAAAGGTACCGACCATTGCTTTCTGAGTCTTCTTTAAGACTGTTGAATCTACAATGACCTCAGAACCTGCAACCTCAATCCTAATACCTGGATACCAGAAGTCCCTTTCAATCTTGCCTTTAGGACCTGTGACTGACAGGAGATTACCCTGCATTGTAACGGTCACACCTTCAGGGATCTCGATTGTTTTCTTTATTTCTTTTGCCATGCGACATCACTTCCATCAGTACACATATGCAAGTAACTGTCCACCAATGTTATTCTCACGGGCCTCGTACTGTGACATTACACCATTAGATGTAGTCAGTATCAGTGTTCCGAAGTTCTTTGCAGGAAGGAACTGTTTTTCCCATCTTTCAAAGTCTGCTGCACCTACTGAATAACGTGGTTTGATAGCACCACACTTGTTGATCCTACCAATGAGTTCTACCTTGTAAACACCCGCTTTACCGTCTTCGACAAATTCGAATTCACCTACATAGCCACGGTCCTGCATTACATTAAGTACAGTGCCTATGAGTTTAGATGCGGGTTTAATGATACAGGAATCCTTACCAATTGCCTCTGCGTTTTTAATTGTAGACAAAGCATCAGCAAGCGGATCTAATAATACCATTTCTTTCACCTCACGTATACTTTTCAAATCCCATATCGTGGGCAACTTCACGGAAGCAGTGCCTGCAAAGGTAAATTCCATATTTCCTTACAAGACCCTGTTTTCTTCCACATCTCTTGCATTCGCTTGCTCCTCTTCCAAAGCTCTTTGTGGTTTGTACCATTTAAATTACCTCCACGGAATATGTGTCTTTGAAGAAAGCAATTGTATCCTCTTTTGTAATTCTGTGAGATGATGGGATCTTCCTCTTGACTATCCTTCTTTTGCTGATCCTGTAACCTGGACGATTTACAACGACATTGATATCCATTCCAAAGATACCTATTTGTGGATCATACCTCATTCCAGGGAAGTCAGTATGTTCTTCAATACCGAAAGCAACGTTTCCGTATTTGTCGAACTGGGATGATCTGAGCTTGCTCTCTACAATATTAAGTGCTGTCTTAAGGAACTCTTCTGCCTGGTCAGACCTGAGTGTGACCTTGCATCCAATTGGTTCATTTTTCTTGATACCGAATGCTGGAAGAGTTCTCTTTGAATAAGTTCTTACAACGGTCTGGCCGGTAATCCCACTAAGAATTCCCTCTGCATCTACAAGGTGCTGACCACTTTCGCCGACACCCATGTGAACAACGACCTTTTCAACTACAGGTGTTCTCATTAGATTACTCAACTACCTCACCACCTAGTTTGATCTCAGGTTCATTCTCACCAATGACAACAACGAAGTCTTCGATGGTCTCAAAATCATATTCACCTGAAACTGAAACAGTGTTGTGCCTGGAACTTTTTACGGTGTTGATTTCCGTGATAGTTCCGATCTCGCCAGTGTGCCTTCCACCAACGATCATTGCAAGGTTACCTACCTCATACTTGATGTGCTTGACAATTTCCTTGCCAGGCATTGAAAGGATGAGTGAATCCTTTGGTTTATAATCGTTAGAACCAATGAGGTTTGTACCGTCATTGAGGTTAAGCTGTACTGCTCCACCTTTAATTATAGTCTTACCGTTAATCCTGCAAAGCTTGTTTGCATTCATATCTGCCAGCTTATGAACTTCAAGTCTTCCCTTGCGGTCCAGCAGCACACGATATGCAACATTCTCCAGAGGAATTGTAATTACATCCAAAAGACCTACAGGGAACCTGAGATCCTTCCTGACGACACCATCTACGAGTACACTGCCTTCTGAAAGAACGCGTTTTGCCTCTGCCCGGGTGTCTACAATACCTAGCATATCCCTGAGGACTACACCAAGAGGAATACTCTGCTGCTTGTTATGTGGACCAGGTCTTGTTGCTGTGATCCATTTATTGGATTTCTTTGATATCTGCCAGCTGTTAGGGACAGATATTCTTTTCTGATGTTTGCCCACAAAATCACCTGTTATTGATTACTTCTTCTCTGCGTTTATCTTTCATATCGAGGGTTGTGATCATCACATTTGAAGGGTAGACAGGTCTTGCAACCTCAGTTCCATCTGCCTTGGAAACTGTAACTCCTTCAACGACAATGGTTCCATGCTTCAGGGAAATTGCCTCTACCTTACCGGTAGTTCCTGCATGATCCCCACGCATTACCTTCACAGTATCTCCGACGATAACATTTGCACTGCGGCGGCCATATTTGTCACGGAGATCCTTGGAAAGAGAAGCACCCATGTATTTCTGCTTGATGTGCAGAGGAGCAGTAAATCTTGCCTTCCTCTGTTTTCTTGGCTGATTTGATACCATTATTCACACCTCACACTACAATAGATGCGGTTGTACCGATCTTTGGGAACCTTTCTGCAGCTTCTCTTGCAACAGGTCCTTTAAAGTCAGTTCCCTTTGGAATTCCATCCTTGTCAACAATAACTACTGCATTGTCTTCAAAGGAAACCCTCAGACCGTCTGGACGGCGAAACTCCTGCTTCTGGCGTACAACCACTGCAAGGAGAATCTGTTTGCGCATCTCCGGAGTTCCTTTCTTTACGGAAACAACGCACATATTGCCTATACCAGCCCTTGGGTGTCTGTTCTTAACACCTCTGTAGCCTTTTACAGAAATAATCTCAACTACACGTGCACCTGTATTATCGATACAGTCGATTTTAGCACCTGCGTTGAGTGCACGTGGAACGGTGGATCTAATTCCCCTCATTCCTGTGCCTCCGCCTTGATGACTACATATGATTTTGTCTTACTAAGAGGCCTGCATTCTGCCACTGTCACAACATCTCCAACCTTTGCATCAATGCATGGAGGATTGTGTGCGTGGATCTTGGATTGCCTCTTCTCATATCTCTGATACTTTTTGATCAGCACTTCATGTTTACGCTGGATGACCACTGTCTTGTCCATTTTATCGCTAACTACAGTCCCTACAAGGACCTGTCCGCGAACCGGAAGTTCTCCGTGGAAAGGACAATTGACATCATCGCACTCCTCTTCAGGAGTAGGGACATCCAATCCAATATCTTTAACCATGATTATTACCTCATGTGTATTTTTCTTATGTTCTTTGTCCTGTTCTCAGGTTGTGAGAGCAGAAGGTTTCCATTTACTTTGACATACCTCTCAGCATGTTTACCGGACAGGTGGGCAGGTATCTGAAACACAAAGGTTGTACCGTTTTTTTGAACCATTTTTTCAATTCCTTCCTTTGTCTGAATTATCAGCATATTCCTTGTTTCATCGACCACTTTTCCACTTATTGTTTCCAGTGCAGGATTACCTGACTCTGCAATTTTCACCTGTAATCCGATTAGTTCATGGAAAACCAGATTTGAAGGAGTGATCTCCAAGTCAGATCTCCTTCATTTCCTTCTGGACTGTCTTTACCCTTGCAACAGTCCTCCTGAGTTCCCCAATCCTACCAGGGTTGTCAGGAGCACCACCTGCAGATGAAAGAGCGCGTTCACGAATAAGCTCATCTCTCATCTTTTCAAGCTCGTCCATTCTTTCTTCCGGGGACATATCCCTGATCTCGTTCATGCGAAGAATTGCCATTGCTTATCCCTCCTTGTGAACACGTGCAACCGGGTGCCAATAGTCATAGCCTTCGTGCTTGTGCTGCCATACACCATCAACCAGTCTGCGCTGTTCATCTCCGAGATCCTCTACCGGAATTGAATCATCAGATTCAGATACCTCTTCTGCACAGGATTCTTCCTCAACTTCCTCAGCTGAAGCTTCTTCTGCGACTCCTGCTTCTGCAGCCTCTTCGGCAACTTCCACTGTCTCCTCTTCGTCTGCAACCTCGCCTTCTGACTCTTTACCAACAAGTTCTGTGACATCAGCCTTTGCAACTTCTGGTGAAGCTGCTTCTACGACCTCGTCCACAACATCGGTTCTGATATCAAATGCATCAGGAAGTACAACACCTGGAGAAATGATTCTTACTTTACATCCAAGGGTTCCCAGCTTCTTGACAGCTACTGCGAATCCCTCATCAACCATATCTTCAGCAGGTTTTCCAGCGTGCTTGATGTATCCGTCAACGAGTTTTTCAACCCTTGACCTAGCACCTGTCAATTTACCTGAAATAACTATCTCACAGCCCAGTGCACCGGAGTTCATAATAGCCCTGAGGGTATTATGACCGGCTTTTCTGAAATACCAGCCTCTTTCAATGGAAGAAGCAAGGCGGCTTGCCATCATCTGAGCATTAAGTTCCGGCTTTCTGACTTCCTGTGCATCGATTTGTGGATTGTCAATGTCGTACATCCTATCGATATCACGTGTCAGCTTACGGATGACCTTACCAGCTTTACCAATGACCATGCCTGGCTTCTCAGCATATACAGTGATCTGAGTTCCCATAGGAGTACGGTTGATCTCCATCCCACCGTAACCTGCTTTGCTGAGCTGTTTTGCGAAATATTCGTTCATTGAAGCTTTTACGTATCCTTCCTGAACGAATTTCTTCTCTATTGCCATTAGCGCACCTCATTCAAAATAATCTCAACGTTCACAGTCTCTGTGTTACTTGGACTGCCACGTCCGCGTGCTCTTGGTCTCATACCATGAATCACACGTCCGCGTTTTGCAGCAGCATGTGCAATATACATGTGCTCAGGGTCAAGTCCCTTGTATTCAGCATTGCTCTTTGCATTTTCCAGAATCTTAAGGAATGCCTCGGCAACCTTTACAGGGTACCTACCAGTTGCCATTGGACCTTTTCTGTGACCTGAACCATCGCAGTGTCTCTTGAAAGGTACTGCCTGCTTCAGAATCACTACATCTTCAAGGTACTTCTGGGCAACACTGGAACGCATGCCTTTGATCGCTTTACAGAGTTCACGTGACTTTTTCGGGGAGATGTGAAGCTCAGAACCCATTGCCTTTGAACTTACAGCAGAGTCCATTTCAATTGAATATCCAATTCTTGCCATTTATCTCACCTTACTTAAGTGGCACGAACTTGCTTGAACGAGTTGCTCCTACACCAGCACTACCATGGGAAACCTTTGGTCTGGTTGGTGCGAATTCTCCGAACCTGTGTCCGATCATTTCCGGCTGTATCTCAAATGCCACAAATGACTTGCCGTTGTATACTTCTACATTCTTGCCGACCATATCAGGGAAGATAATAATATCCCTGTAATGAGTCTTCAAGTTGTCTTTACCATCTTTGAGCTTCTGGACGACATCCTTCCTACCCTCTGTGTAGCCCCTCTTAAGAGTGCGGCGTTCACGTGCAGGAAGCATGCCGATGAACTCATCTGTGTCCAGAGCCACGAGTTCTGCTACCGTCTTTCCACGGTAGGTATATTCACCTTTTCGTTTTGGTAATCTTGATGATGATTTTCTTGCCATATATTAGCCTCCGGTTAACGCTTTCCGGTCCTGCGTGCTGCTATCTGACCTACCTTACGTCCAGGAGGTGCGTTCCTTCCAACTGTTGTTGGCTTACCAGGGTGCTTGCGGTTACCTCCACCAAATGGGTGGTCAATGGTATTCATAGCAACACCTGATACACGAGGATACTTTGCAGCTCTTGTCTTCATCTTGTGGTACTTCTTACCTGCCTTAAGGAATGGCCTGTCTACCCTTCCACCACCAGCAACAATACCGATTGTTGCACGGCATTTAGGATTTAACCACTTCATCTCACCTGATGGCATCTGGACAACAGTCTTTCCGCGGTCGTGGGAAACAACTGTTGCATAAGCACCTGATGCGCGTGCGAAGTGTCCGCCGTCATTTGGCTTGGACTCAATATTACAGACTGGAATACCTTCCGGGATCTCTGCAAGAGGCAGGATGTTACCAGGTTTAATCTCAGCTGAAATTCCGCAGGCGATCTTCTCACCAACTGCGATACCTTCAGGAGCAAGAACCAGGCGCTCTTCACCATTTTCAAAAGAAACTTTGACGATTGGTGCTGAACGAGCCGGATCATGTGTAATCTCAATAACTGTACCGTACAATGTGTCTTCTTCATCGACACGTGGGTGTTTAAGTGCAGCTTTGTACTTGTGTGATGGAGCCCTGTATGTAGGAGTTCCGCGACCCCTGTTCTGTGATATGATTCTCTTTGTCATTTACGTCCACCTCACATCAGGCCAATACGGGTTGCAATTTCATGAGCTGCATCAGATCCTTCGAAAGTAACGATAGCTTTCTTAAGACCCTTCATTGTGCTCATTGTGCAGACAGATGTTACAGGGAATCCGTACATCTTCATTACATCGGCCTTGATCTGCTTCTTGTTTGCGCGGGAGTCAACAATAAACTGAAGTTTGTTATCATCCAGCAGCATCATTGCTTTTTCAGTAATAAACGGATATTTGATGACGTTCATTCGAACATCCCTCCAAGAGTAGAGATTGCAGACTCTGTCCAGACTGTCAGCCTACCTGCATGAGTACCTGGTGCGAGAACCTCAGCGTTCAGTGAATCGACTGAAACTACATCCACACCTGCAAGATTCCTTGCAGACTTCATGATTGGACTGTCACATGTTGCAACGATAAGAACACTCTTCTTGTTCTTGAATCTCCTTCCTCTGAGCTTACCCTTTCCTGCACGAATGTTCCTTCCGTCCTTTGCACGGAGTACATCATCGTAAAGACCTGCATTCTGGAGGAAGCTTACTACATCCTTGGTCTTTTCAACATTCTCAAATTCATCTGCAGCTACAAAAGGAAGCTGGGCTTCGAACCTGTGACCACGTGCCTTTACAAGTTCTGCATCTGATGTTGCAGCAATTGCTGAGCGAATAGCCATACGTCTTTCCTTCTTGTTGACCTTTTCAGTCCTGTCTGCTTCTGGCTTTGGTGGGTGTGCCCTCCTACCGCCTACTGCCTGAGGTATTCTTGCTGCACGGCTGCCATTTGCAATCCTTGGGAGCTGGGCTACACCTCTTCCTGAACCCCAGGAGCGTGCAGATGTATCCATACCGGAGTACATTCTTGGACCATATGGCTGGTACCTGTTACCCTGAGCTGCAAGAACTGCTCTTTTAATAAGGTCTGGTCTGTATACTTCATCGAACACAACAGGAAGTTCAACTTCACCCTTTGTGTTTCCTGATAAATCTATAATATTTGCTGTAACCATTCAGTTCACCCCTGCTTGGACTGTGTGCTTACGTGAACAATTTCAGGTTCACCCATAGCAGGCACCTTTGACCTCATAGGATCTCTAAGTCTTACAAGTCTCTTAGAAGGACCTGGAATGCTTCCCTTGATGAGGATGTATTCGCCACGCACAAGACCGTAGTTAAGGAAACCGCCGGCAGGAGTAATCTCTTCTCCATTTTCGCCTACCTTAAGAATACGCTTGTTGTATTCAGTCCTCTGATGATAACCCATCTGACCCATCGCAGGTACTGTCCACCTTACAATAGCAGGACGGAAAGGACCAAGTGTACCTATCTGCCTGAGACTTCCCTGACGTGAGTGCTTGTTCTTCTGCAGGTTGATACCCCATCTCTTTACAGGACCCTGGGTACCCTTACCGGTTGTGATAGCTGCCACGTCAACAAATGCACCTTCATTAAAAACGTCGGTAATTTTAATCTCGGCTCCAAGTACGGATTTTGCGTACTCGAGTTTTGCCTTAACATCAGAACCGCTTACTGCAGTTTCCATAATGTCAGCATTCTTCTTTGGAACACCTGTAAGCTTCTTTGGTAAAGTATATGTGATGACTTTTACGTCTGTAACCTTACCTTCATCAACCAGACTTTCGAGTTTACCAAGAGCCTCTTCAGTGTTTGACTCTTTTGGAAGTGCAATAGTCTTGCCCAGGCCCTCATCAAGATCAGCTGCCCATGCTTCAGAAAGTGCCTTCTCACCGTGTGTGGATTTTCCATAAGCACGAATTGCAGCAACACGAACAACCGGAGTTTCTACAACAGTTACAGGAACTGAGATCTCCATACCTTCTGTGAGGCTGTTCTTTGTGTCATCTACCATTACCACATGGGTCATACCTACCTTATAGCCTGCAAAGTCCTGGAGCTTTGGTTCCCCAGCTGCTTCTGGCCATGAGTTAAACCTTGGTACGTGGCTTTTTGCTCTTACGCGTGGACTGAAAGCGAGTGATCCTCGTTTTGGTCTATGTCCTTTTGCCATTATTATTCTCCTAATTTACACATTTTCTTCTTGGCAGGTCTATGCAATTTTGCATAGGCCAATTTACGCGAGAAAGTCAGGCAGGAACCGGAAACAATCAGGAAGAAGACTAGATAAGGCGGACTCCACGTATTCACATGATACGCATTCAACGCCGAATCTGTACAATATTCCAGTCATCACCAGACCTTCGTAGCCCAAAGGAACTACTGAGGGGTCATCTCGAAAAGATTTAAACATCCCAGTATTTTAACACCTTATGTGTAAGCGGGCATTCCTGAAGAGGCCCAATTATACTTCATGTTAAATCCGACTTTTTCGCACTGTAATCTTAATACATGTAGAATTACATATTCCTACGTAATCTACGCTGCGCCATTAAAGGAATATATAATATATAAACCCTTTGCAAGAAAAATAGACTGAAATACAAATGGGCACAATTTATACTAAACAAATAATTTTTCAGTGGTAAAATACTCCTGATCCGATATGAACACTGCGCATAAGCAATAGATTAATTAATCCAATAATCCCGGAAAATGTAAATCATATTTACAGATAAGGATGATTTAAAAATATCAGAATAATACTATATGTATAGATTATATATACATAAAGTTCATCAGAGAAACAAGATATATTACAGGACATAGCCTACACCAGAAAATCAGGAGTTAAAAAGTGGAAATTAAAAAAGCAGTGATACCTGTTGCAGGAATGGGAACCAGATTCCTGCCTGCCACAAAATCCATGCCCAAAGAGATGTTACCTATAATTGATATTCCGGTAATCCATTATGTGGTAGAAGAAGCCATAGCATCCGGCATTGATGATATAATATTTGTAACAGGCAGAAGTAAACGTTCAATTGAAGATTATTTTGACGATTCCCCCGAACTTGAGAATCACCTTCGTCAAAAGAATAATGAAAAGCTCCTGAAAATCGTACAGGACATATCTTCCATGGTAGATATACACTACATCCGCCAGAAAGAGCCTAATGGACTTGGAGATGCCATCCTTACTGCTAAAAAGCATATTAATGACGAACCTTTTGCAGTCCTCCTTGGTGATGACATTATAGTAAATAAGAAACCATGCACAAAACAACTCATCGATAATTTCATGAAATATGGTCGCTCGACAATTGCAGTAGAAGAAGTTCCAATCGAAAAAACCGGGAGTTATGGAATAATCAAAGGCCAACCAGTGGAAGATTCACTTTACATCCTGGAAGATATTATAGAGAAGCCATCCCCACAAGAAGCACCTTCAAACATCGGTGCAATCGGAAGATACGTATTCACACCCGAAATACTGGACTGCATCATGCAGACAGACAAAGGAGTAGGCAATGAGATTCAGTTAACTGACGGAATACGCCTTTTAAATGAAGAACAAAAAGTCTATGCTTACAAGTTCATGGGAAAAAGATATGACACCGGTGACAAAGTAGAATATGTCAAAGCCGTAATTGACTTTGCCCTTAATAAAGAAGAGATGAGAGAACAAATAAAAGAACATATTGCAGGCATTAACCTGTGATTATTTTTTAGAGAAGCTCTTGCTACCAAATACTGCGAAACTAATCTTCGCACTATAATATGTAGGGAATAAGAACCTGAGTCCACAATATTCTAATCATTGTGGGTTCCGTTTGATAACTTTTCTCACTGTTCGACCCCTGAAATTAACCCCTCCGACAAGGAGAACACCAGGTTTGCGTTTGATGACCTCGGAATAGTCACCATCAAAAGTAGCAATTATACTTTTATTTGCAATAACATCAACTCTGCCACCTATACTTACTAAAGCTTTCAGTATTCCTTCTATCTGGGAAGGGGTTGCATTGTCTGCAACCCTCACAAGATGAGTTTCAACAGGCATTACTGCTACTTCCGAAGAACAGATTTTCTTGTGGAACTAATCCTTGCACCCACACTTACTGGTGATCTAGCAACCGACGTTGATACGGGCCTTACAGCAGTACTTCCGGAAACTGCAGCAAACTCTATATTTGAACTTGCAACAACAAGATCTATGGCAGTTCCAATATCTGCATAAATGCCTGCTTCAACAGACTGACCTATAACCGTGCCAGCTTTCAAGGAATTCACCTGCTCAGTCACCTTGCCCAGGGACAGACCACGCTCTTCCAATGATTTCCTGACAACTGCGAGAGTATTACCTGTCAGATCAGGAACCTCCACAGATGTAATCTTTGAAATTACCAGATCAACAGTATCACCGGGCTTTGCAACAGAATTGCCAGAAGGCATCTGTGAAAGTACAGTACCCTGTACAAAATCACTTTCCTTTTCAATAATTTCTCCCTGCACAAAACCTGCTTCTTTGATAATAGTAAGTGCAGCATCAAGTTCCAGACCTACAACATCAGGTACATCTTCATAGCTGTTGAAGTCGGGAGTCTTTGATGATGAACTAATAGTGAATTCAACCTCACTCAAGTTACTCGCAGGAATAAGATCATCTGCTTTAGGTAACTGGAAACGAAGATCATTGCCACTCATAGCAATATTTGTCTTGAGTTTGATATTCATAGAACTAACACTATAATTTACCCGTGAAGAACTCCCTATAAGAGAGGATTCCATACTCTGAAGCGAATCACTAAATGCTTTTACCAGGTTTTCCGATGAAAGTTCTGGCCTAGTACGTGATATTTGTTCCAACTTTTTCTCAAGTTCCAGCTTCTCATTGATGATATCCTTTACACGACTATCCAATATCAAATATTCCTGTTTTAAAGCAAGATTTTCTTTCTGAAGATCTTCAAGTGTAGCTGTTTTAGAGATAAGGTCGTTATTGATACTTTCATATTCAGACTCCATAGCTGCAATAGTTCTTTCAGCAAGAAGATAACTTTTTCTTTTTGCTGCAGCCGTAGTTGCTTTGTTAAGACTTTCAAGATTTTTCCTGAGATCAGTAATATCAACCATTCCAACCCTCCTGCGCTCACTCTTCCGTTACACGGTAAGATGGTGGTACTGATACAATCTTGGCTTTCAGGACACTTGAACCCTCTACATCATAAGAATTTAGTGATTTATATGATGCATTTAATGGCGCTGCCTTCAGAATACGTTTGTATCCGCGAACAAGGCCTTTGGAATCTTTTTCTTCTTCATATGACATAGAAAGAGTCATCTTGAGTTCAATATCCACTTCAGGAAGATGATACCATGTAGCTTCCAGATTGTAATCTTTAAGAACTTCATCACTGGATAACTCTATCTGAGTGTCAATTGAGTTTTTATCCATTGCTTTTTGAGTCTGAGCAATAGATTTACCCATCTCACTTAATATTGTAGAAAGAGGGCTGACAAGTACCTCTTCAATATTCACGTTACTACTGGATGGCAATATACTACCCCCTCGATCATCGTAAAAATAAATGGCCAATGCAGACTATGACTGCATTGATAAGACCTTTATTACTCAGTAGCCTCTTTCACACGAACCGTAGGAACAGCTCTTTCTGGAGGAGGTACTGGCTTAAGGGTAGTTCTCAGAAGACTGGTGCCCGATTCATTGAAAGTATACTTGGACTTGTATGTTGCATCGTAAGTAGATGTGTATGCAACATTAGTGGTATTCTCAGCACTTACCTTGGCCTTACCGAAGAGAAGACCTGCAAGCCCACCGGACTGGTAGCTACCTTTAATCTTTGATTCATTGGTGAACTTGAATTCCCGGCCATATTTCCTTTCTGTAGAATACTCCCTCTTCATTGAGATTGTCATCTTTACCTCAATGATAGATTCAGTGAATTCATAGAAACGTGGCTCCAGACCATAGGTCAACAGTGACATTGGTTGATCGTTCGTTACCACATCAGTTGCAGTGACGTTATTATCCTCATCCACTGTTTCCTCTATATAGAGAATTACACTTCCAGCCTCTAGTTCTGTCTCTGCAAGGGCCTGTGCGACATTGATAGAATTCATATCAAGTGCAGTCTGCCCTTCTGCGATGGCAAAGGCCATCTCTTTTATCATGTCCCCAAATGGAACATCTAACAATTTTTGTCCAACTGATGCCATATTTAATTCTCCCGCAATATATGATACAAGTAAATATAGGTCAATATTGTTTAAAGACTTTACGTAAAATAAGAAGATGAATATAATATTAAAAGTTGAGATTGTATATAGCTACGCATGCCTAAGAAATATTCAAAAATGAAAATAAATCAAAGTCAAACAAAGAAAAATAAAAGATTAACAGGATGATAAGATCATCCTTGAGTTATATCCCGGCCCATCTCAAAAGCCTTAACGTTGATATCAATGCTCTTCTGAGGAACAAGTTCCCTGACACATTCAACCAGAGTATCAATAGAAACAGGAAGATAGCTTGAGACTGCACCAACCATGGCAACGTTCATGGACTGTGGATGACCTGCCTCCTTTGCAAGCTCAGTTGCATTGAAAGCTTTGACCTTGTGGGTTTCTTCCAGCTTTGCAATGATTGCATCGACATCAGGATAGGTACACTGTCCTGAAGTCACTGTTACCGGATGTATGGGGTCGGTGTTTACTATTATAGTACCATCATCAGAAAGGAATTCAAGATACCTGAGTGCCTCACTTGGTTCAAGTGCAAGCAGAACGTCAGCTCCTTTCATCGGGATCATGGAACCAAGTTCACAGCCAAGCCTGATGTGATTTACAACAGATCCGCCACGCTGTGCCATTCCATGTGTTTCTGCTGCACGTACGGACATGTTTTCCTTTACAGCAGCCTTACCGATTATGTCTGATGCAAGGACAGTACCCTGTCCACCCACACCGGCGATGACAAGATCAAATTTAGATATTCCTTCAGCACTCATTTCTTCACCTCCGTGATAGCATCAAATTTACACAGGGCTGCACATACTCCACAGCCGGTACACATTGCATTGATAGATGCTTTCTTTGTAGTAGTGTCAAACTCAATTGCAGGACAGCCGAGGTTTACACAGAGTTTGCAGCCGACACATTTCTCAGCATCGATAGTAAATGGTTTCCTGCGAATACCGGAACGCTTTGCATCAATAACACAATACTGTCTTGTAATGACAACCGATGTACCCTTGTATTCTTTTGCCCTTTTGAAGACCTCTTCACATTTCTCAAGGTCATAGGGATCAACCGTTTCCACAAAACCGGCACCCATACCCTTACACAATTCCTCAAGAGAAACTTCAATTGTTGGCTCACCTGTTACAAGCTTACCCATCCCAGGATTTGGCTGATGACCGGTCATTGCAGTGATGCGGTTATCCACTATAGTTACTGTGATGTCTGCTTTATTATAGATAGCATTGAGCAGGCCATTCATTCCAGTGTGGAAGAATGTTGAATCTCCAATTGAACAGCATATCGGTTTTTTCTCTCCTGCATGATACATTCCGCTTGCTACGGTTATGCTTCCACCCATACAGAGTGTTGTGTCAACTGTGCCGCTCTGGATACCCAGTGTGTAACATCCAATATCACTTGGGAAAATCGCATCCTTGCCGTAGACTTTTTTCATGACATGGAAACTTGCCCTGTGGGAACATCCCGGACACATGACAGGAGGACGCATTGGCAGGTCAATCCTGCAACGGTCATAATCGGAGTCCTCTGAGACTTCTGCAGGAACATCCGGTCTTTCAAGTTCAAGAACCTCTGCAAGAACGTCTGCACAGATATCGGTGTTCAGTTCGTATACTCTTGGAACCGGCCCTGGCATCTTGCCGACGATATCTACAGTAGAACCTGTCTGCTGTGCAATTATTCTGACCTGTTCCTCAACTATTGGCTCCATTTCCTCGAAAATGATTACTTTCTCCGTATTCTCAAGGAGAGTGCGTATCTTGTTCTCAGGAACAGGATAGGTTCCGATCTTGAGGAATGATGCTTTGATACCCTGTTTAATAATAGCTTCCTTTGCATAAACTGAAGCAATACCTGATGCTATGACTCCTACCTTTGCGCCGTCAACAAGTTCCAATGAGTTCCATGGAGAGTTTTCCAACTCTTCCTGCATGGTTTTCTGAATCTCAAGCAGATGAACATGCTGTACCCTTGCATTCTTTGGAACCATAACCCATCTTTCAAGGTCCTTTACGAACTCTGCTGCAGGTCTTGTTTCTTCCACAGGTCCAAGCTCAATATCTGATTTCCCGTGGGAAATACGGGTTGTCGGCCTGAAGATAACAGGCATCTGGACCTTGTTTGAGAATTCGAATGCGTATGGAATCATGTCCTTGGCTTCCTGTGGTGTGGAAGGGTCAAGACATGGTATGAGTGAGAATTGTGAGTATCTGCGGGTGTCCTGCTCATTTTGTGATGAATGGCATGAAGGATCGTCTGCAACGATTATTATCATGCTGCCTTTGACACCCATGTAAGCAAGGGTGAGTAATGGATCAGCAGCTACATTTAATCCGACGTGTTTCATGGTTACTACTGAACGCACGCCAGCCATTGCAGCACCTGCTGCTACTTCAAGGGCAACTTTCTCATTGACCGACCACTCTACGTAAAAGTCTCTTTCCTTCATCCCTGCCAGTGTACCGATGATCTCAGAGGACGGTGTTCCGGGATAACCGGATATGACCTGTCCGCCTCCTTCCACGATACCGCGTGCAATTGCAACGTTTCCCAGCATGTACTCGCGTGTGCTCATGTTAATCTCCTGCCAAGTCATACAAAATGATTATTGATAAAGATATCTGGAAGAATGTGACATGTTAACACATATCAGCCCATAGTGATTTACTAATAGCTGAACGAGAGATATCAAAATCATCAGCTTCCTGTAAAGCTTTATAAGCTTACACCGTGCAATATCAAGTATAGTTCTCCACAGGAAGACAAAAATCCATGATAACGATTCGTTTTTACAGGATCTATGACATTGGACTGGATATTGACCTTGACTGGCTTGAAAAAGAACTTGCCAGCAGTTTCACCACAAAAAGAGCGAGTTTTGTGCGTGTCAGACCAACATCTATTATTATGGATGTTCCACCATTGTCTATCCGACTCGGAGAGTGCAGTGTGGAGAAGGAAGGAGAGAACTTTAGGTTCTCTGTTTTCGCACGTATTTTCCGTGTTGGTGCTATCAGCCTGTGTTTTGCTTATGAGAAAGAAGATGCAAACTTTGAATTCCTTGAGGACACGGCACTGTTGTTCTCTGAGCAGGAAGGACTTGAGGATTTGTTCCTTTCACACCTCAATACTCTGGCAGATATACTCAAACCGCATATCAAAGGGTTTTCACTCAGCCCGGATTTCTTTGAGGACTATACCACATACCACATGGACTGGATTGATGAGTCTATCGACCCAATTCCTCTGCTTGCGGGTGAAAATATAGATTTTTCACCGCAGATGAGAGAAGAAATTCTCAAATCCACACATAGTTATACTAAAAATGACCGTGCTATATTTTCCTGGGACTCCGCCTTGATCTGTGACCCTGATAATCCTACTGACCTTTTTGATCTTATTGAGTTTGCAAATGTGCAGGTATTTGAGCTGCGTTACTATGACAGGGAACTGAGCAGGCGTATGGAAAAAATGTACGATGACATTACTCTTGCAGATAAACTTCCGTTCTTCAAAAGAAGGCAGCAATACAGGACAATAATGACACAACTCATGCAGGATAACGCTGCCCTTTCTGAAGTCACCGAGAAGGTAAACAATCTGATCAAGGTCACTGAAGATGTATATTATGCAAAAGTCTATTCAACCGTACTGAAAACACTAAGAAGCGACCAGTGGACTGAGAGCGTAAATCATAAAATCGATGTTATAAGAGACAATTATGCGATGCTCTCCGATGAGGTCAGAATCCAGCACTCCAATTATCTGGAATGGATAGTTATTGTGCTGATAGCTATTGAGATTGTAATGGCTGTGGTGGAGTGGATTGTGTAATGGTGAAGTGAGAAAACTTATGTATAACTTGTAAGAACCAATTTCTCTCTAAACTTATCCAGATTTTCTTCTATTTCTTTTAGCTCCTCTATTAGAGGAAGCACTTTATCCATTCCTAAGTAGAGATTGTAAATCCATAATCCAATATCATCAGCTTTATCAAAATCAGTTATATGAACAACAATTTCCTTGTAATAGGACGCAGATTCCACAATCTCATGGAATATATTTTGAATACATGTTCTTAAATTCAAAAATAACTCAGGTTTAAACTCCTGAATAACGTGTCTGAACTCATGTTCTAATTTATCCAATTCATCTAAAGCACTAAGAAGATTTCTAATAAATAGACCATCCATATCATAAACTAAACCAGAACTACTATTTGTTGAGCACCACAAACTCATATTATTACATTTACCTTCTACTAAAGAAGTAAATATAAAATCCTTATTTTCAGCTGACAGTTCTTTTTCCTTTTGAGATTCAGTTTCACAAGAGGCTTTTAGACGAATTTCAGTAGAAGTTTCAACTATCACATCAGACTGTTTGTTTTCGTAGGATGTTGCGATAACATCTCTTCCTAAAGAGTCAAGTTGATAATAAGTATCTTCATCATCATGGGGATTCGTTATTTCAGAAAAACAATCAATTCTAAAAAACAACTCATCTTTTATTTTTGTAGAGAATAATTTGAGCTTTTCCTTTTCTTTGAGCCTTTCTTCAAGTTTTTTCTGCTTTATTATCGAATATAAAGCTAAAACGACCCCAAAAAGACCAATAATATAGCCAATTACTTCTCCCGTAACTACCATACAATACCCCTTGTTATGATGAAAAAATAATTAATACATCGTAAGAGCTTTCTTCCCATAAAATTTTATCCTACATAATGCCATCAAAAATAAATCTGTGGATTTTAAATAAATGTATGTATCCACTTTTCAATTGCCAGTAATTATAATACAATCATAATCGACAAATATAAAACCAAAGAACTATGTGCAATGTCTACAAGTATACTTGTAAAAATGTCTACTAGTTTATCTATAGTAGAGTAATAATCAATATAGTCTGACAGCACTCTTTTAACAAACCCAGGGTGGTTTATTCATGGTTCTTGAAATTGAAGAAAAGGTCATTGAGGCAAAGAAGGCGTCCATCATTCTTGCAAGTGTCAGTACAGACACAAAGAATGAAGCTCTTGAAGCAATGGCACAGGCACTTGACGATAATCGCGATAAGATACTCGAAGCAAACCAGAAAGACATTGAAGCAGCAGAGAAACTCAAAAGGAAAGGCGAACTTTCCCAGGCTCTCGTGGACAGGCTCAAGGTCAACGACAGCAAGATCAGCGGAATGATAGAGGGAATCCGTGATGTAATCAAACTCGAAGATCCGGTAGGCAAAACTATTGATGCACTCGAACTTGATCAGGGACTTGAACTTTACCAGGTAAGCTGCCCGATCGGACTTATAGGAGTAATATTTGAAGCACGTCCGGATGTAGTTCCACAGGTCATGTCCTTATGTCTTAAAAGTGGCAATGCAACCATATTCAAAGGTGGAAGCGAGGCCCTCAATTCCAACCGTGTAATTTTCGACTTATTAAATGAAGCTGCAGAAACCACAAAAGGAATGCCAACCGGTGCGTTCCAGCTCATGGAAACAAGGGAAGAGGTCAACGACATCCTTAGTATGGATGCATACATCGACCTGCTCATTCCAAGAGGATCAAATGCATTTGTCAAATACATGCAGGACAACACAAAGATTCCAGTTCTCGGACACGCAGACGGAATCTGCCATGTTTATGTTGACGATGAAGCAGACCTTTCAAAAGCATACGAAGTCTGTTTTGACTCTAAAGTGCAGTACCCTGCCGTCTGTAACGCAATGGAGACACTGCTTGTAAATGCAAAAATTGCTGACAAATTCCTGCCAAAGATGGCAAGAATGTATGATGAAGCAGGTGTCCAGATGCGCTGTGACGAAGCATCCTTTGAGATGCTCGGGCAAATAGACTTCCTTAAAAGCATAGTCCGAGCCGTTGAGGACGACTGGAGAACCGAATACAACGACCTCACACTCTCCATCAAGATAGTTGAATCAATGGATGAAGCCATCGAGCACATCAACCACTATGGCTCACACCACACTGACGGCATAATCACAGAGAATGACCACAAGAAGAAGAAATTCACTGACCTCATCGATTCGTCAAGTGTAATGCTTAACGCATCAACCAGATTCGCAGACGGATTCCGTTATGGAAAAGGAGCAGAAGTCGGAATCAGCACAAACAAGATACATGCACGTGGTCCTGTTGGAATGGAAGGACTTCTCATCTACAAGTACATACTCGTAGGCAATGGCGACAAAGTTGCTGACTACGTCGGTCCTGAAGCAAAGAAATACACACACCGCACGCTCAACAAGAAAGTCGGTGATGCAGTTTCCAGAAAATAAAACAGGTTAACATAAACACGCAGGAGCATCACTTTTGCACGACAGGAAAGAGCTCTTCAAAGATGTAAACAAGATTGTTGTTAAAATAGGAACGTCATCCATCAATACAGAAGACGGAAAGCTCAACCAGCTGTTCATGGAGAATATGGCCGCCCAGGTTGCCGAACTCCATGAAATGGGAAAGAAGGTCATACTTGTAAGTTCCGGAGCCATCGGAATAGGTATTGACATTCTTGATTTTGACAGTCGTCCCAAAGAGATACCGGTAAGACAGGCATGTGCTGCCGTTGGTCAAAGCGTGCTCATGCAGCAGTGGTGCAGCTCCTTTGCAAAACACAACCTGAAAGTAGCCCAGATACTCCTGACATACGACTCTTTCTCAAACAGGCTCACCTATCTTAACCTCAGGAACAGCATATCAACCCTGCTAAGCTATGGAGTCATACCAATCATCAACGAGAACGACAGTACTTCAGTTCATGAGATTGAGGCAACATTCGGTGATAATGACAAGCTTTCTGCAATGCTTGCTAGTAAAATGGAGGCTGACCTCCTTATTATCCTTTCTGACATTGACGGTTTATACGATAAAAACCCAAAACGCAACGACGATGCAAAACTCCTGAACCTTGTGGAGGAAATAACTCCTGAAATCGAAAGCTTTGGAGGCAGCCCTACCAGTATGAAAGGTGTTGGCGGCATGAGGACAAAAATCGAGGCCGCCAAGATTTGCTATATGTCAGGCTGCTACCTGATAATTGCAAACAGTGCTACTGAGAATGTGGTTACAAAAGTGCTTTCGGGAGAAGAAATTGGAACACTATTCCTTGCCAATCAGGAAGTTTACAAAAACAGGATACGCTGGATACTGCTTTCAAAAGCATGTGGTTCTATCGAAGTAGATACAGGTGCAAAGGAAGCAATACTCAACAGCATGAGCCTCCTGCCTTCCGGAGTTACAAAGGTAAACGGAGAATTTGACAGAGGAGAAATTGTTGAGATTATCTGTGAAGGCAAAGTCTTTGCAAAAGGCATAACGGATTATTCCTCAGAAGAACTGGAACAAGTTAAAGGCCAGCACACAGATATGATAGCTGAAATTCTTGGTTACAAGAACTATAATCATGTGATCAAGAAAGAAAATACAGGCATCTGCTAAGATGTCTATTGCCAGCTACTAAAGTTGTGGCTAACTTTTTTTATAAAAATTTCATTACTTTTTTATAACTGGCCCTCGTTATAAGGGTTCAAATCCCAGGATCAAAAATGACACTAGAAGAACAAGTACTTGAAAGGATTAAACCCAGTCCTGCTGAAAAAGAGAAATTACAGGAAGTTGCTTCTGAACTACTTGCTAGAGTCAGCACCGTTGCGAGAATAAATGGAATAGAGGGCATAGTCCCAAAACTCGTGGGTTCTGCAGCCAGAAACACATGGATATCAGGCACACACGACCTTGATGTTTTCATATCATTTCCTGAAAGTGCGAGTCGTGAAGAACTGGAAGAAAACGGACTCCTGATTGCAAGAGAAGTTGCAGAAAATGGAACAAACGTTGAAGAACGATATGCAGAGCACCCATACCTTAATATACATTACAAAGGTTTCGATGTTGATCTTGTACCCTGTTTTGCTGTTGAGTCCGCAGCAGAGATAAAATCCGCAGTCGACAGGACACCATTCCACAATGAATTCATCAAAATGAGCATCACCGGCAGAGAGGATGATGTTCTCATAATGAAACAGTTCATGAAAGGTACCGGCACCTATGGTTCAGAACTTCGAACTCAGGGATTTTCAGGTTACTTAACTGAACTTCTCATAGTCCACTATGGTTCATTCCGCAACCTGATCATCAGTGCATGCAACTGGAAACCGGGACTTGTAATAGACATGCTGGAGCACGGAACATTAAAACACGAAGACCCTCTGGTTGTCGTTGATCCCACTGATCCAAAAAGAAATGTAGCAGCAGCACTTTCGCTTAACCAATTTGCAAGGTTCATAGATGCCTGCAGATCTTATTATGATGAACCTTCTGAAGAGTACTTCTTCCCTAAATGCAAAGAACCAATGTCAGATGACGAGATAATCAAAATGATAAACTCAAGGAGAAGTGCGTTCGTTGCTATATATTTCAATCCCCCCGATCTGGTGGATGATATATTATATCCCCAGCTGGACAAAATGGAACAAGCTATCCGTGCACTCTTTGAAGAGTATGAATTTCATGTGATAAATTCAGGATACTGGGCAAATGAAGAAGCAATAATACTAATAGAACTTACCACATCCCAACTCCCATTTGTCAAGAAACACAGAGGACCTCCGGTCTGGTCCTATGCACATGCAAAAGGATTCAAAGACAAATACGTAGGTTCAGATGAATTATTCTCCCTCTACATAGAGGATGGATTCTATATTGCTGATATCAGACGCAAATTCACTACAGCAAAAGAGCTGCTTGAAGGAAAGCTACAGCAATGTTCTCTGGGAAAACATCTTTGTAAAACAGTAGAATCAGGATTCACCATACTTGAAAATACAGATATTGCCAAGGTCAATGATCCCAATTTCAGAAAATTTCTCCGAAAATGGGAACAGGGAAGATAAATTACCTTTCAGTTTATTGTTAGCCTGACCTGCAAATGTAGATTTCAGAGTCCTTCAAGCCTTTTCTGGTAGAAGAAATACTGCTGTGCGTAGCCACAGTATCTGCCAAAATACATTCTTCCCCAGTTTCCAATCTTGCTTTTTGTGGCATTCCCATTGAAATATTCATGGTGACCGTAAACTGTTTTCACAACCTTTTCAACATGAGTGTCCACAGGAAATGCCTCCATTTTCTCAAATGCAAAAAGAAGAATACAATCAGCAACTTTTTCCCCGATACCCTCAAGGAACATAAGTCGCTGTTTGGCTTCCTCGTAGTCCACCTTAAAAATGTCATCAAGAATTAGAGTGCCATCCTCAACATGCTTTGCAGCTTTTATCACACGGCCACCCCTAAAACCAAGTTTGCAGGCCCGCAGATCTTCATCACATGCATGAACAAGTGCATGCGGTTCAGGAAAACTGAAGTAACCGTCTTCAATTTCCTTCCCGTAGTTCTCACACATCAGGGATATTGCACGCTTGATGTTAGGAATACTCCATGCAGTTGCAAGCATGTATGATATCAGACACTCCCATGGATCCTGCCTGATAAGATGTAGCCCCATGTATTTGTTTATGGCTTCATCCATGAATTCATCCTTATTCACTTCCTGAAGAATGGAATCAAGGTCATCATCAAAGCGGAAGTAATTCTCAAAGAATTCTTTAGGCAAAGAACAGTCCACCAGAACCTCACCATTGCCCTTATCCTGCTGTAACCTTGCGACGTGACCATTCACAACCCCTGTCCACCAGCCATCAACAAGATCCCAGCGAAAGACCTGCCCGCAATCAAGAGTATAATCCAGATTGAAATTCTCTGAGAAAAGAGTGTACATGTCAGGAACTGAGTTCAAGCTCCCTTAAAAAAATAGCGGCTGATATGGTGTCACCAAGCCCCACGGTTGAAACTGGCTCGTCACAGATACGTGTCGGAACAATAGCTACCTGATATGAATTATGTATTCCACATACAGTACTGCACTGCCATTTATCCTCAATGTTTTGTGCCATTTTTGCAGTTTCCTTTTTGCCAAATTCACTTTCCGGAATCTTAGATGCAATTTCAAGCAATGTATTTCTGTCGGCAAGTTTACCGGAACATGCAAAAGCCGCAGCGCATGAGGCTCCGAAATTCATTGCCTCGATTATAATTTCAGGGTCATCGTTATTAACGCATGATACGGAAAGGACGAGTTCCCTTGTATGAACAAGCATCCTGCAAAGTCCCGAATCCTTGCATAAAGAAATTGCAGCACCTGCAATTCCCACCGAATCCATTTCAAGAATTGGTTTTGGATCCATGCCATTTAATCCTGCAAGCATGGCAAGTTCATCTTCATTCATCCCTATTCTATCGACGACGGTTGATAATTTAGAGAAAGCATATAATGCAATGTCATCTGATGAAAAATGACCGAATTCAACATGGATGTACAAATCCTTGCGAATATTTTTCCAGCTTTGAAGTTGCTTCAAGGATGAATCCAGTTTTTCCTTATAGTCTGGAGAAATATTTGAAGAATTATTATGAGATGAATCATTCTCATTCTCCTGAAGCATATGATAACCGGAAATTATAGCTCCATCAATTTCTACAATATGAGCCAATGAATATTTCCTGAATTCTTCATCCATATGAAGTTCAAAATTCAACGGGTCGTAGGTTGCTATGAACCTGTTTTCCCTTGGAATAGTGAACTCATGTCCTGAAAAGGACACTACATCGCCTTTACTGAAATCAAAAACAAAATGTATGAGCTCTGGTTTATTGGTATTTACCGGAAGTATTTTTTGCAGTTCTGAGCTTTTGTAGAGTTTGCCTTCAAATGGAAGATAAATCGCCTTATTGGAAAAAAAAGAAAGCTGCAACTTCGATAGACTTGCTACATTAGGGACAACCCTGGAAGCTCCAAGTTCTGAAAGGACGTTGGACATTATTCCCATATTACCGCCCATCCTCATAAAAGAGCCATCAATGAAGGTCTTCTTAATCCATTCAAACACAGCTGAGTCTTTTATCATCCACTCTGCGCCTGAACCTTCGCGCATACAGGTGAGAAGACCTGCAAGAAAATCAGATTTTGAAGAAATTGAACCGGGAGGATAAGCGAGTTTTTTTTGGAGTGTATCTGAAAATGCAGAATCTTCGACCTCAAATTCTGTGATTATATTAGACAGTTCACTGCCACCTATATGGTAAATTGAATCGATATTGGCATTATAAGCACAGAGAATATTCATCAGTTACTCCGTTATTCTGCATACGTTTATTTTTGGCATTTTTGCCAGTAAAGCAACAAAAGCACCTGCTGAGATAGCATCACCAATTCCAACCGTTGCAACAGGGTCTTTTACAACCTTGGACGGGACAATTATAAGATTGTGATCCGGCGCGCTTATGCATCCGTCCTCGAAATCTTCAGCCGAACAGATATTGTTCCTGACCAGGTGCTTCTCAAGTTCTATAAGGTCCTTGTAACCCTCATCATAAACCGGTACACCAAGGCCAATATCCGTGTCATCGATACTTGTAATATTACCTGTCGCAGCCTGTGTAGCTGCCACGGCTGATGCGAAAAGTAGTGCCTGACGATGTGCATCTGCATCAAGTGGATGGTCCTTTGAGACAACGCAAATGTAGAACCCAAGTGAGTGGATATGCACTCTCTGAAGCTCCAGTTCCTTGAGTAACATTACAGCGCCTTCATAAAGTGAAACTATGCTGTTCTCGCCTTTGTTGATAACAGAATATGCCAGTTCCTCATAACCAAGGACATTGAGGGCGTTTGCAACTTCCACGGTGTCAAGACCAAGAGAAGTTACATGCTTTTTGACAATCTCTGTGAGTAATGCCTTACGAATCACCTTGTTCTGTATGGATGTAAATTCCACATGCAGTCGCATCTGAGGATTACAGCCTTTCAGGCGTTCTATTACATTAACAGCACGCTCCACATAATCCTTGTATGTGGTGCCATCATCATACTCTTCCTTGATCATCTGGTAACCTGAAAGTATTGCACCGTCTATGTCTTCCCTGATATCAGAAAGCTGCTCGTACATTTCAGGACTCATGTCAATGCGCAGCCATTTTGGTCTTGATGAAACTATAAGTCGATTGTCTCTTGGAACCACAAACTCTTCACCTGAACATCTGAAACGCATACCTTTGGAGAATTCAAGTATCCAATTGATCTTAGACTTTTGATCGGGATCGTATGCTTCCTTTGGATGCTTAAGATATAGCTTGCCGTTCTCTATAACAGGATGTTTCAGGTTTGGAGAATCGACAAAATAATCCGCCTGATCTTTTGATAGCCAGGGAACATAAGTAATTACATTCTTCACACCAAGGTTTGCAAGTAAGTTTGAGATTATTCCTGCCTGACCGCCCATGCGTGCAGAGTCAAAGACCATGTTGTCCATGAGCCATTCATGAAGGTCAGATGTATAAGTTGGAACCTCGGCAGCTTTACCGTCTCGCATTGCGATTATAAGTCTTGCCAGAAAATCAGCCGGTTCGTTGATCTCACGAGGATAAGCGATTATTCTTTCCCTCACTTGCTCATAACCAATGATACTTGTGAGCTTTTTGATGTCATCCTTGCGCACATGCTTCATGGCATCAACGTTGCTGTTATAAGCCACGAACACGCCCTGTACGTTTGAAAGCTCGCCCTTTACAGTGGAAACGGCTTCAACGTAACGTTTTTCCCATTCCTCAATCTCCATTATTTCACCCAATTGATATTAATTGTTTAGAGAGTATTTATACGCAATGGATGAGAGAAAATTGTGGAAAAATGAAGAAGAAATAAAAAATGCGATTTAAAGAATTAATTAACCGATCTCAAAGGAGACCGGTCGTTTCATCCATGCCAAGCATGATGTTCATGTTCTGTATTGCAGCACCTGATGCACCTTTGCCAAGGTTGTCCAGACGTGAGATTATCTGAATCTGTTCATCGTTGCCGTAGATATAAATATCAGAATAATTGGTGTCGTTGCTTCCCTGAACATCAAAAGCATTGTCTACAAGGTCATCAGCGTCGTCTACTACGTGAACGCGGATGAATATTGAATCTCCGAAATATTTCTGGTAGATCTCATACAAGTCCTGCTTTGTTACAGTTTTTTCCAGATCTTTCACTGATAGAGGTAATGTAACTGCCAATCCCCTTGGGAAATTAGAAACAACAGGCATGAGAATCGGATTTACATTAAGACCGCAGCGTACTCTGACCTCTGGCACATGTTTATGTGTCAGACCAAGTGCATACTGCCTTGGAGCTTTGTAAGCTTGTTCTTCTGTAGTCTCGTATGTTTCGATCATCTTTTTTCCACCACCGGTGTATCCGGTGATTGAGAACAACGGAACTGCTGTGTCCTTTGAAATGATACCTTCTTCCACAAGAGGATAAAGTGCAACTACGGATGCGCTTGCGTGACAACCAGGATTTGAAACCCTGCTTGCTCCGGCTACATTTCCCCTGTGTTTGGCAGAGAGTTCAGGCAACCCATAAGCCCATGAATCGTTTGTACGGTTTGCTGTGGATGCATCAATGATCCTTGTATCAGGATTTGTTACCAGACCTACAGTGTCTGCAACAGCTTCATCCGGCAGACACAGGAACACCAGATCTGCCTCATTGAGCAGCTTGGTTCTCAGCTCCCTGTTATGACGCTCTTCGTATGGAATCTCCAGTATCTCTACTTCCGGGTGCTTTGCCAGACGCTCGTTTACCAGTAAGCCGGTCGTTCCGTGTTGACCGTCCACATATATCTTGTACATTATCTTCCTCGAAATCAATAATTGTCAATTAAATTAGTAATCAGGTAATATGGTCAGGTTGTATACTCTGCATTTATCCTGACATAATCGTAGGTCAGGTCACAACCCCACGCAGTTGCACTCTTATCACCCATGCCAAGGTCGGTGATGATGTAAATTTCATCCTCTGCCATGATCTCTTTTAATTTGGAAAGGGTTTCGTCATCGTTCCTGACAACCTCACCGTCCTTTACAAGTTCCACAACCTCGGTTCCTGCTGAGAATGAAAGGGAGATCTTCTCAGGTATAATATCAGCACCCGAATAGCCTGCTGCAACTACAATGCGTCCCCAGTTTGGATCCTGACCGAATATTGCGGTTTTTACAAGTGGAGAGCGAACAATTGCTTTGGTTACAAGACATGCATCCTCTTCTGTTGCTGCACCAGTTACCTTAGATTCAATGAGCTTGGTAGCACCTTCACCATCAACTGCTATCATCTTTGCCAGCTCGGTGAGAACAAAGTCAAGACCTGCCTGAAGGTCAGAAACTTCAGGAGTGATGCCGGATTGTCCTGTGGCTGTCACAAGTACCATATCGTTGGTGCTTGTGTCACCGTCTACTACTATCATATTGAAACTCTTGTCAACGGCAACAGCCAGGCATGACTGTAATACATCAGGGTGAACTTCTGCATCGGTATACACGAAAGCAAGCATTGTACCCATGTTCGGCTCGATCATACCGGCACCTTTGGCAATGCCAGCTATGCGGATGCCACAATCCATCTCGATTGCAATTTCCTTTGGGACTGTGTCGGTTGTCATGATTGATCGTGCTGCTTTCATGCTTGCATCGCCGTCTTCACCCAGCGAGTCAAGAACCTCGTCAATATGAGCACTTATCCACCCGGTGTCAAGTTTGCGACCTACAACACCTGTGGAAGCCACACCTATGAGTTCCTCGCTGACATCGAGTTTTGATGCGAGGGCAGATGCCATGATCCTTGCATCTGCGAGACCCTGAACACCTGTGAAAGCATTGGCATTGCCGCTGTTCACAATCACGCCTGAGAGTCTGCCGGTCTTTGCGATATGCTCCCTTGTTACTACAAGAGGAGCTGCAATAACCTTGTTCCTGGTGTAGACTCCGGCAGCGTTTCCTTCTGCCTGAATGATTGCCAGTCCCATCTTTCCGGGTTTGATTCCACCGGCACGCACGCCTTTTACAGCACAGATACCGCCTTCAATGAATTTCATGATATGCCTTCTGCTCGATTTGAATATCTTTTTGTAATTGTAATTTTTATAGTTAGAATTTGGCCGAACTCACAATTGTCCGAGACCGGCGATGATGTCACCACGTGTTACAATGCCCACAAGCGTGCCATCCTCGTTTACTACAGGAAGACGGTTGATCTTGTGTTTGCTCAGGATTGTGGCAGCATCCTCGATGAATGTATCAGGACCTACTGCGTAAACACTCTTGGTCATTATTTCCTTGATAGGTTTTGAACCAAAGTCCTCAAGCATGTCCTTGGTCTCTTCCCAGTTGAGCAGCTCGCGAATTGGTACTTCGATAACCTCAAAAGGACTTGGAAGCCACAGACCACCATGTTCAGGAACCTCAAGCAGTTTAAGAATGTCTCCCTCTGAAACAATGCCAATTACCTTGTCGCCATCCACTACCGGAAGACCACTGATCTTTTCCTGCTTCAGGAGTTGTGCTACCTCCCTGATAGGTGTTTCAGAGGAACAGGTTACAACTTCAGTGTTCATTACATCTTTTACGTCCATGATTATACCTTACTTTACTATGATATTTCAGGATTTGCACCTAATGGTTGCAGTATTCCACATAGTCTATGATTTTTTGAATATAGGGTGGAAAAGTGGTTGCAGGGGTATAATGGTTGCGCTTTGGTGGTTATTGTAGAAAGAGATGCGTTTTCAGATTACGCCAAGTAAAGGAAATAACCATAGATAAGGGAGATAAAACATAATGTGAAGACAGAAAAGATTATACTTAATCGATACCGCGAACAATAAACACAAGCAATAAAATCAGAATTGCTGCAATGAATAAATATTCCTTTTTTCGAGATGCAACTGAAGCTCCTATTATTAAATGAATAATTGAAAATGGTAACATGTCCAGAATCGAGGATATAATTCGATTCCATGTTAAAAACATGAAAATATTGTTTGAATAATTTAGGACAGCATATAGGAAATCCAAATAAAACATTGTCAATGAGAACAGTGCCAATCCTAATATTGCAGATGATAATTTATTTTTGGTGTAGTATGCATAACAAATTACTGTAAAAGTTGGGACTAAAATAAAAGGGGGCGATAAATCCCCACCTGGTTGCAAAACCCAGAATAATGCATACAGAAAGGGGATGCCTAATATAAAGAATATGGAACTTGATGGATTTTTAATGGCGGTCTTAAGCCAAAGAACATATTTTGTTTTATTACTTGTACAAAGTTTGAGCCCCATCAGTAATAAAATATGAATGTCATGCATATATTTTTTTGTGTCGTATCATTCTACATTAAATTTTGATGCAAGTAGCCTAATCACCCTGATGAAAGAAAGACTTCTAACAACTGTTCTTAAATCTCTTTTTCATTTATATGCAATCCTGGATTTTGTTGAGGCGATTGAATATGTAGAAATTTATTTTCTATGATCCAGACTAATCGGAAATCCTCATTCCAATAAAAAACTCAAAAACAGAAGCAAACGAATAGTTTAACAAACCGTTCCCACAGGTCAATCTCAAAATCCAAACTATGTAGGTTATATGCTTCTTTCTTGAACAGACACAATCTACTCAATTAATCAGCTTTGTATTCTATAATCACTTCCGCCGCCCAATTGAAGAGCAACTCAGAGAGTGGCTCAAACTTAGACTGCACCACAGAAGGTTGCGTTCTAATCATAATACCAGTTTGCAGTATCTCCCGTTCCAGTGGCCCCAGTACTGAGATCAGCTCTTTTTTGAGTTTTATATAAGTTCCCGTTTGGTCATAATGAACCGCCTGTACGGTGAAAGCAGCTGTTTTATACAGGGCTTTCAACATCTCCGCATCTTTCTCATGCACCATATTGTGACCACACATATGGTATATATTACAGGCTCCGATTCGGATAGCACGATGAATATCTTCTTTTTTAATTGTCTTCAACAGAAAGTCAATGTTTCCGTAAATCGGTGTAGTGTCATAATAGAACTGGAACAAATCGGATTTTTCCCAATTGACTAGTTCCTGTCTCCCGGAGATAAAACCACATGCCATCTCCCTGTTAGGAAGTGTGTCTAGAACAGCACTGTATGCCTTCAAATCCTGCACATCCACACGGTCGAGTATAACAACCGCGTCAATATCGCTGCTCTCCGTTGCTTCACCGCGCCCACGGCTCCCCTGAAGCCCGACAAACACCAGCCGGGAAGTAAACAGGGATTTCACCTTTTCTAAGTATTCTTTCATCCAGATGTCAATATCAAAGCTCATGTACTCTTCCTATATTCGGTATATTGAAGATTATACCTTCAAGTTTCATACAAATAAATAATTTCCTCAAGTCAGCAAATATATGCCAGCAGAGAACGCCAGATAAAAAAATTATCATGAAATTTTAACAAAAAATTGATCAGAGGATTTGTAACACCTACCTGCCTCACAACTAACTCACCATTGTCCTTTGCTGCGATGAACTCTGACAATAGGTATGATGAAATAAGGACTATATTAACTACATAAATGTTTTATAGATTACAAGAAATTATTGTTTAAAGACTTGTGATATATATGACAATCAGGAAGAGAATAATTGTACAATTGATATTAATTGCTTTATTTGCTAGTGTTTTTTTGATTGCAACAGTAAATGCTATTGAAAATGACTCAAACGCATGCTTTGAAGAATACGAAAATGACCCGGAAATATTTGCATGTCGTGGAAAGCTTCCTGATATAATGGATAAAGAATGGAATAACTCAATTAAGAATTGCTGGCTAAATCTCACAAGAATGGGAAGATCTGAATTTGATAGTTCTTTCAGAGCCATAAGTTCCAGAGACAGAATATTAAATGTTTATTTGAATTCTGATTATCAGGATGAGGTTGATGAGGCGAGAATTGATAAGATTTACAACATAATAGAAAATTACTGTGAAGAGCAAGAGGGAATCAGTGAAGTTCCTGTTGTTTTCCTGTGGCAGGATGATGAAATGTGGTTCCCGGAATATGGTCATGAAAGTTTTGAAAGAATACAGAATGAATCATGGCTTATAACCACAAGGGGAACAGTTCCCGAAATTGACGAACTCAGCGAGAAAATTGCGTGGACTGACAAACTCACAAAAGTCACAGAAAATGTTGAAGGACTGGAACAATATTATTATGACCTGTACGGAGAGAGAACTGTATTTGGGTTTGGTGTTCACCTTAACGGCTATATTACAGTAGAGTTCAATTCAGAAACTCCGGAACTGATTAACGAATCTGTAATCAATGATATTTACCAGATAATAGATGAAAAGGCTGAAGAAGAGGGAATCAATGACGTGCCTGTGGTCTTTAGATGGTCAGAAAAAGACATTGAGGAAACAGAGATTGAAGCGACACCCGGTTTTACTTCAATTATGTTAGTTCTGGGACTTGCGCTGGTAATTGGGATCAGGAGGGCATGATTATGTTAGGGAGAAAAATCAGAGGAGCATTGCAAATTGCACTACTTGTCACTCTATTGTTAACTGGCACCGCATACGCTTTTACGAGTGACCTAGAAGACAGCCCGCGGTTCATAACAACCAGAGGAACAGTTCCCGACACAATCAGCCAGGAATGGGATAATTCAATAATTGAATGCTATTTTAATTTAACAAAAAACAAACCTTATTCTCAATTTGATATTTCCATCGCCAGCTACGGTGCTCACCGGGATAATTGGATTGAAGTAGAACTGGACCCGGCTTATCAGGAAGAGATTAACGAAACAAGAATTGATGAGATATACACAAAAATAACCGTTTATTGCGAACAAAATTACAATCTCAGTGAAGTTCCAATAGTTTTCATGTGGACAGATTCCGACTATTCGCTACCTGATCTGGGACAAAATGGTTTTGAAGAGGCAGAGAAACTGTCCGGTTTCATAGAAGCCAGAGGAACAATACCGGATATAACTGAAAGTGGGAAGAAAAGAGAATGGTATGGACTGCTATATGCAAATGCCCCTGTGTCAAAAATTGAGGCGTATATGGTTTCAAATGGAGGACATGTGGTAAGTTTTGGAACTGATATCAATGGATACCTGACTGTGGACTTTGATTCTACTTACCAGACAACTGTGAATGAATCAACAATAGACGAAATGTATGAACTTATCGAGGCTCATTACGAAAAAGCAGGTATAAATGATGTACCAGTAGTTTTTGTAGGAGGCGTAGAGATAATTCTTGATGAGGGAGAAGAGGCTCCTTCTGAAACAAATATATTACCTGATTTCAGCTCAGAAATGCTAGTATTCATGCTTTTCATGGCAATTGGATTAAGGAGAAACTAATAAAAATCAAGGATGGACGAATAATCCATCCTATTGATAATTAAATCATCCGGGTCACCTGATTTCGGATCGCTTCTCTGTGCACCGGCGCCGTGGACATCCATCCATACTTCGTTCATGCAACCAATAAATGTTCAAATGAAAAGGTGCTGAACAATTAAAATCCAAATAATGATGTTACGTCCATTACCACACTGGCAACGGTATATTTTACAGTACTTGTAACAGTCACAGGTTCCACAACAATCTCACCGTTGTCCTTTGCTGCAATGAACCTTGACAATGGGTCTGATACCCTGAGAACAGACCTTATGCTGAAGTCATTTGCACCTACAACCATGGTCGCACCAAAGTCTTCATCCTTATCAACTTCTTCAAATGTTGTGATGACTGCATCTTCCGTAATGGCCTTGATGTAGACCTCATCTCCTTCATCATCGACTATTACAAGCTTTATAGTCTCATCACCCAGAAGAGTTACAAGATAAGAGGGAACAGCATCCACATTAGCATTGTATTCATCTATATCATTTTCAAGATCATCAACAATATCCGCGCTGGCAACTGGCATCAGCAACATCATAAATAACAGTGAGATCACAATTATATTTTTCATCCACGTCCTCCATATTCAATTTATCCTTTTCGTACCCCACCATAGGCAATACAGCTACTATTGAAATATCCAGCACCCATATGCACCATTAAGCCATCATATTAGCAACAATATTTTTGCACATAATCCAAATATATGGCTAATGTGAAGAAGAGTTAGTTGTCCATCTAATAAATAGATGACCATAAAGAAAAGATAATAAAAGAGAAAAGGGGATTCAGCTGAACCATTCTTCCGTCCGCAGGCAAATCCTTACAAGCATCAACATCACAGGAACTTCAATAAGAACTCCTACAACAGTTGCAAGAGCAGCACCTGATGACAATCCGAACAGTATAGTTGACGTGGCAATAGCTACTTCAAAATGATTAGACGCTCCTATCATTGCAGAAGGAGCAGCGTCCTTATAGCTCAGTTTCAGCAGCTTTGCAAGCACATATCCAAGAGTGAAGATGAACACAGTTTGTATGAAAAGCGGTACAGCTATCCACAGAATTGTCAATGGCTGTGACATTATAACCTCACCCTTGAAACTGAAAAGCAATATCAATGTAATCAACAAAGCTGTAATGGTCACCGGTGTCAGCAAATGGACAAAACTTGTTTTGAACCATTCCTCACCCTTTGCACGTATTATCAGTTTTCTGGAAATATAGCCTGCTGCCAGCGGAAGTGCTACATATATCCCAATGGACAATGCCAGCGCCTGCCATGGAACCGGAAGTTTTCCAACACCAAGCAGGAAACCTCCCAAAGGACCATAGAGGAAAAGCATGGTCAGTGAGTTTATTGCAACCATCACAAGCGTGTGGCAGTCATTTCCACGTGCAAGGTATCCCCACACAAGCACCATGGCAGTACATGGAGCAATTCCCAGAAGAATGCAACCTGCAAGATAACTTCTCCACAGCGGCACCTCAAGCATTTTAATCCCATCCTGCAAAACAACTGTACCTTCTCCATAACTTGCACCAACCGGCAGGTCAAGTCCGAAGGGCATTTTTACAATGTCAGTTGCTTCAGGACCGATAAATCCAAGGAAAACTGTACCAAGGAAGAAAATAGAGATAGCATACATGGTGAAAGGCTTGATAGCCCAGTTGATGAATAGTGTAAGACCAACAGGCCTGATGTTCTGACCTGCTTTGAGCACCTCACCGAAATCAATCTTTACCATAATGGGATACATCATGAAAAACAAACAGATAGCGATAGGTATTGATACCACCGGAGCCTCATCAACATATATTGACAGACTGTCAAGATAAAGTGCAACTCCCGGTGCAAATCTGCCAAGCAGGATACCGGCAACAATACATAGAATTACCCACACAGGAAGGTATCTTTCAAAGAAAGCAAGGCCTTGCGGCTGCTTAGTAATACATGCTTTTGTAGCCATGAAATATTTCCCCACAGATGTTTCTTCCATACTAACTGAAAGCTAAACCTATTATATTACCCTAAAACACATTTTAGAGATGTATATTAAATACATAAAAGAAAATGAACTGAAAACTTATAAGAGTTATTCAGGGAAAAAAAGAGAAATAAATAATAAAATTGTCTTAACCTGTAACAGTCAAACGGCTATTCACCTTGTCGATGCTCTGTCAAAGAATATATTCTTACCTTTAACACTCAATGGAATTGCCATTGCAACATCTGCATCAATCATGCCTGAATAACATGCAGCTGCACCGGCAGAATAAAGAATCCTGTTATCAATACACAAATCCTTTGCCTTGGCAGCAGCGCATCCAACAGCAATTCCCAGATCCACATACTTGATCATGCAGTGCGGACCGGTAAATTCTACCTTTACTTTCTTGTGCATAACCATATCGGCACAGGTCTCATATCCGCATGCACCACAATTAAGTGAACTCACACCAGAAGACTTCAGGCCAATGATTACAAGACAATCAGCATCTTTCACATTCTGAGCATCACGAATCAGGAATTTCAGACCTTTGGTCTCACTGAGCTCCTCCATCTTATCAGCAAGATCCATTCTGTCATCATCATTGAACAAATAGGTCACAATATCATCAACACCCTTACCTTTTGGTGCTGTTCTTGCAGCCACAAGAATAGTATTTGCAAGCGTTTCAAGTACTTCAAGTTCAGGATTCTGCTTCATAAAAGAAAAAATGCTTCAATGATATTTAGACATTCACATAAAACTGGACAGGACAGGAACTATTCCTGCCCAAAAAAGTAACAAAATCAGAGTGCTTTTTCTTTACAGTGTCTGTTTAATCATGATGATGACCATGTTTGTGATTATGCTCATGGTTATGCTCGTGGTAGTGACCATCTTCATGGTGGTGCCCATGATCGTGATCATGGTGATCGTGAGTAGAACTTACTTTCTCAAAAGATACAGCTTCCTTTTCCAGATTACTCTGGATACACCCATCCACGATATGCACAAGTTCCTCTTTATCAACCTTTGTCACAGCACTCAGGAACTTGAGGTGTTCTTCCCCGTCACCTTTCTCATCGAGAATCTCAACCACGGGTTCACCATCCGATGATGTCAGGCTACCCTTTACAAGACCTGAAGATGACTTGAAACTTATCTTAACATGACCCACAAAATCAGGATTTATCTCCTTAACCTTGTCCTTGATATTCACAAGTGTATGAACCAGCATGTTAGTTATCTGATCCGTATCTTTACCATTGGAAGTAATAGAATACTCACCTGCATATGATCCGACACCTGAGACTTCCATGGAATTCACATCTTCACGTTCCTGATGTAACTCACTTTCACCGGTCAACAAATCCATGAATCTCTCAAACTTATCATCGGCATTCTTTGCGGAGAACTCTACAACAATAGCATCAGGATTTATCTCCAGTGCCTTCTGTGTTGAAGATGCAATAGTTTCCCTGTCAACAAGATCGATCTTATTGATACAAACGATCTCAGACTCCTTGATCTGGTTCTCAATGAACTTTGGAATCTGTTCCCACTCTGCACCAAACCTGCTGGCATCAATAAGTGTAACAACCGGTGCGAAGGAAACTTCACCAAGGTCCATAAGCTCAATGTGCTCCTTGATCTGGAGAGGGAATGCAATTCCCGTAGGCTCAATAATAACAACGTCAGGGTTGTAATCCTCAATGAGGCTATCCAATGTTAGTTCCATGGTAACCTTGAGTGAGCAACATATACAACCGCTTGTAAGTTCCTTTGTAACAAGTCCGCTGCTTGAGATTGTTGCACCATCTACTCCAACCTCTCCAACCTCATTGACAATTATGGCTATCTTGTGACCCTTATCAATGAGATGTTTTCCGAGATTCCTTAGAGTAGTAGTTTTGCCACTGCCAAGAAAACCGCCTATAATTATGACTTTCATTTTTTCACCGTGGGTAATACCTTAATTAGTGTCTGCAGTAAGTGTAGGTCCTAAAGCAAATATACCCTTTAATCTAAGTATTGGACTAAAAAGTTTTTGAAAAATGATTGTAAAAAAATAATTATAGACAGTTATGATTGTACCAGAGGAAGACGGACATGAACAGTTGTTCCTTTACCTTCTTCACTGTTGACGTAAATATCGCCTTTATGGTCTTCAACTATTTTCTTACATATATATAGACCAAGACCGGTCCCCCCGTACCTTCTCTTCACAGAAGAATCAACCTGGTAGAAACGCTGGAAAAGCATCGGTATCTTATCCTCTGGAATACCAATGCCTGTGTCCATTACATCCAGATACATCGAATCCTCGGACACATGTGCTGAAACAGTAACTTTACCACCATCAGGAGTAAATTTTACAGCATTATCGATCAGGTTCACAAAAACATCCATCATCTTGTCACGGTCAACAACAACCTGTGGCATATCAGATGGGATGTCAGTGATAAGTTCTATGTTCTTGCTTGTAGCCTGAAGTGCAAGGTCCTGAACAGAATGATCAATAACATCCTTTATCTCAAGCATTTCAAAAGAATAATTTAATTTGCCGGACTGTGCCCGACTCAGATACAACAACGAATCCACAAGCCTGCGCAGGCGTTCCGAATTCCTGAGAACCGTCTCTACAGCCTTCTGCTGCTGCTCGTTCACTTCACCAAGGGTTCCGTCCGAAATAAGCTGGCTGTATCCCTGAATGGATGTCAACGGTGTTTTAAATTCATGACTTACGTTTGAGAGGAAATCATCTTTCATCCTATCCAGAGATTTTAATTCCTCGTTGGCCTCTGAAAGTTCCTCGTTGGCCTTTGAAAGCTCTTCGTTGACCTTGGAGAGTTCATCGGCATACTTACGCAATGTATCTTCTGATTTCTGACGCTGGATAAGTTTCCACATTCCTTCCATGAACAATGTCAGTTGCCGCACATCGGTCTTATCATAATCTTCTTCCTTGTTTCCAACACCGGCAACACCTACGATCTTTTTTCCATCAAATATTGGTATGCTCATATACCGCCTGAGACTGATATGCCCTTCAGGATAACCATGTTTTAACGGATTTGGAGCTTCGAAATCATTTACAATAACAGCTTTCTTCTGCCTGATAGGCTCTCCCCAAAGGCCCGTTTCTTCAATAGCGTACTCCAGCTTCTTTCCCTTCACCCTGCATCTGTCCATGATACTCTTAGACCAGGAATAAATAGTAAGCTTAGTACCGGTATCATTGAGAAAAGCAAGATAACCTATTTTACTCTGTGTCAACCTTACAGCCTCTTCTTGTACAAAGTCTGCAACGCCAGTGAGAGATAGGTCTGTGACGTGGCTTATTTTCAGTAATGCTTCCAGACGTGATTCATCAAGACGCAATGCCTCTTCTGCCTTTTTACGAATAGAAACATCACCGTAGATACCAATGCCTCCAAGCATAGTTCCGTCGTCTGCAAGATTGGGACTGAAATCTGCTTTAAGATAAAGGTCTTTACCACTGATAACAGTATGAAATTTACCTTCAAAATGACCGTCCTTCCTTGAAAGAACATCTGAAACTGCCTTTTTCATGCCCTCATCCTGTGTTTGGGTGACCATGTTAAAACCAATTACGTCATCCTTATTTTCCACCCCTATTATCTGAAGGAATTTCTCATTGCAATGGGTAACAATACCCTCAGCATTAAAATGGAAAATTCCTACCGGAGAGTTCTCAAAGATGAGGCGGTATTTCTTCTCGGCTTCATGTACAGCTTCTTCGGCCTTTTTACGTTCCGTTATATCCTGTAATGCCCCGGTGACATGCACAACCTTGCCATCTTTTATTATTGGATGGCCAATCGTTCTTACCCATTTGCGGGTACCTTTAGCTGTGATCATTTCCAGTTCAAGGTCGTAAGGTTTGCCTTCTTTCACAGCATCATTTACCGCTTTTTTGATAATTTTCTTTGACTCGGGAGAATAGAAACTTAGCCCCATTTCAACATCAGTAGGAGTTGAAGGATCTAATTCATGGATTTGTGCAATTTCAGGCGTCCATGTCCCCTCCCCTGTTGCGGGATCGAATTCCCAGCCCCCTATTTTGGCTATCCTGCTGACCTCGGCAAGAAGCGCTTCACTCTTTTGAAGTTTTTCTTCCGCCTTTTTCCTTTCCGTGATATCTATGATGATACCTTGATAGTAAGCTGGATTGCCTTTTTCATCTCTTATCAGATGGGACCTTTCCGTAACCCAGCGAACCTTCCCGGATTTTGTCATAAGACGATATTCCTTTGAGAAAAACATCTTACCCTGAATTTCAAGCTCAGATACATCACTGCGTACATAATCCCGGTCATCTGGATGGATTATGTCTCCGTAATTCATTTTACCTGAAGTCAGGTCCGCAGGAGTATAACCGAACTGCAAAATATTCTCTGAAACAAAAGCAATCGGCCAGTCTTTTTCGGCACTCCATAGAAATGCCACAACCGGACTCATTCTATAGATATCTTCCAGTTTTTCTATGGATTTGAACTTGTCACGCAGTGTTTTGTGGTCGATGGTCTGCTCTACAAGCTTGCCGATGGTACCTATCATGCCGCTGTAATTACCTTCATCATCCGTAAGAGGAAGCAGGAAACCGCTATGATATATGAACTGACCATCGGGTTTGATAAATGGAAAAACATTATAACTTCTTGATTGCAAATCCTCTTTGACAGCCTGGAAAACATCAACAAATCCAGGGTCTTCACCCTCACCGCTTAGTGGTACGAAATTTGTCAGTTTCTTCCCGCATACATCGCTTTTTGACAAGCCGGATATAGATTCCATACCCTTGTTAAAAAAAACGATCTTATCATTTTCATCAACTGCCCAGAAACCTGTCCAGACTTTTTCAAGGATCTCATCCCTAAAATACTGACTCCTGCTTACATTTTTGCACGAGGAAGAACTCTGGAGTAGTGTCCACCTTCTATTCTTCTTAATGATGGTCCCGTCATGCATGCTGATAAGTTCGATCATCTCCATCCTTGAACGTGCTTCAAGGAGAAATGCAAAAAGACCTGTGATCTTTTTTGTCCTGATAAGGTCCATGGCCTTTTTCTCGAATTCTACAAAGCTATTCCATGAATCACCATCTACAATCGTGAATTTGTCAACGATTCTCAGACCATTGTAGCCTTCAGCAATTGCAAGATTGTACGTCTCTTCCCATTTCAGAAGATCTATATCAGAAACAGCGCCTTTTCCGGCAATGTAGCATTCATTACACTGCGAAAATATCAATTGTCCTTTCTCAACATATTTATCAACATCAAGTCCTGCATCTTTTAGCAATTCTTTAACATTATCAACATCAAACTGTCCTGCCACACTCCAGAAGCAGCACTCATCGTTCCTGAGTCCTGCATCAAAAAAAGAAGCAACTGCATCCATAAGTTGATTTGTGGTATCGTAGAGCAGGGAGTATGAATTACCCGGTGTCAAATCCTCTGCAAAATCGATGTCTGACTGAATAGTCTGTATAGTAATGATATAACCCCGCGAATGTAAATATGAAATAAGATTCCATTGCCAAGAACAACATAAATTAGTTCACTATTACTTTATCCAACTCTTATATTAAATTAGTTGCTTTTTCAGTCTGCATAGCGTATCCTGTAAGTCAATTAAAGGTTTCATTTTCCATATAAATTGATATATTATTTTCACCCCGCTTACAACACTATTATTAAGCAGGTGGTCAATTATACATTTCTCTTAATCTAATGGATGGAATATTAATGGATGGAAAAAAACAAATATACTTAGCAGGGCCACTTTTTTCGCAGGCGGAGAGGGACTTTAACGTACTGCTCAGGGACAAACTGGTTGAAATGGGATTCTCAGTTTTCCTGCCACAGGAGGACGGTAACGATACCGAATCAAGCCGTATGGAGGACAGGCAGAAAACAATTTTTGACAATGATGTACAGGGAATTGATAACTCGGATATTGTACTGGCAGTTCTTGATGGTGGCAGCGATGTGGATTCAGGAACAGCATGGGAAATGGGTTATGCCTATGCAAAAGGAATTCCAGTGCTTGGACTTAAGACCGACTTCAGGACATTCGGTGACGAAGGTATCGTTAATCTAATGATGGAGATGGCAATCGAAGCACTTGAACGAGATGTGGATTCCATTCTCAAAGTGCTTGAAAGCTACCTTTAAAGTAAAATAAGAAATTAATAGACTAAATAAGTAATATTCATGTCAGGTAACCGATTATTTACCTGAACATGACCCTTCCTTGAAATCTTTTTCTGTGACTTCGCCACGTGGCTCAGATTCACTAAATATCTGACCTTCAAAAGCATAAACCTCAGCACCTGTTACCCATGCATCATGAGGAAGACCTGCTTTTATGCATGTGTGATTCAGGAACTCTATTTCATCAAAATCATTCTCAGGAGCTACCTGTGGTAATAACAGACCCTGCCTGTAACCACTTTTAACAATAAGCCCATGTCTTCCTATTTTAATCGAAGATGGCAGGTCTTTTGGTGGAACATCAACAAGTTCAGGTTTTGTGAGTATGGTCACTTCCACAGTAATGTCATCCATCTCTGCTTTTTTCACCGGAGGAAATCTAGGGTCACGAAGAGCTGCTGAGAGGGCTGAATCTGTGATTGCACGCCTTAATGAAGAATCGGCATAAGGATGACCAATACAACCACGCAGGTCGTGGTTTTTGGCCAGGGTTACAAAAACTCCCCTAATTTCATCAAATATAGCAGGGAGCTGAATCTCTGAACCATCCATCATCTCTCCTGTTCTCAAATATAATTCGATGGCATCCCTGGCAAGCTGCACAGCCACCTGACCTTCGGTATCTGAAAGCAATTTTACCCCTTCACTCATAAGTAACACTCCTTTTTTGCTGATTTTTTATCATCAGCAAATCAATTTCGTTCTTATCTGTTAAGTCTGTATCGAGTGGCTGCAGTCTTAAGAGCTTCAATTCCCGGCAACGCTGCTCCTGCAAGATAATCTATACATGCTCCACCACCAGTACTGAGGTGAGAGAATTTATCTTCATAACCAAGGTTCCTCACTTCAGCTGAAATGTGACCGCCGCCTGCAATAGAATATTCTGACTGCACAGCAGCTTTGATGATCTCATGAGTACCAAGAGCAAATGGTTCAACTTCAGAAAGACCTGCCGGACCATTAAGAACCACAGTCTTTGCAGCTTTGATTTCATCAGAAAAAGAAACAATGGTCTCAAGACCAATATCATTAATTGGAAGGTTCCCATCAGGCAATTCACTTACATGAACTTCCACCCTTTTTCCACCATCATTAAAAGCAACATCAATAGGAAGTCCGATCTGACCATTGAATTTTGCAAGGATCGCTTTTCCTCTTTCTATCTGGTCAGTATAACCCTGTGATTCTATGAATTTCAGATTAGTAGAACCGATATCCACACCAGATGCTGCAAGCATAACGTTTGCAACAACACCTGTCACAAGCACTCTGTCAGCACCGCCATTACTGAGCACATTCTCAGCAACCGTCAGGGAATCATCCACCTTTGCACCACCAAGTACAAAGACACATGGCCTCTCCCCACCTTTTACACCCCTGTCAAGGGATGAGATCTCTTTCTCCATAACACGACCGGCACCTGTTGGAAGTGTTTCGGTAAAACCCATTATGGAAAGATGACTTCTGTGAGAAACAGCAAATGCATCGTTAAGGAATATATCGATAAGAGGAGATAGTTTTCGTACCATATGTGTGGTTGAGTGTTCGCTTGCAGGTCTTGTTATACTTTCTTCAGAATAGAATCGAACATTCTCAAGTAAGATCACATCGCCTTTTTTCATGGAAGCAATGGAAGAACGTGCATATGTTCCAAAAATATCGTCTACATACTTGACTTCCTTGCCAAGATATTGAGACATTCTCTGGGAATGTGGTTTCATGGTGGTGAAATCATTTTTTCCTGCACGGCTCTGGTGAGCCATAAGCACAACCTTTGCATCTTCAAGGTCTATTACAGTAGGAATATGGCTCTTAATTCTCATATCATCGAGAATATTACCTTCCATATCCATAGGAGTATTCAGATCCACTCTCACAAGTATGGTCTTGCCGTCCACATCAAAATCATCAATAGTAAGATAGTCCCTGCTAGTCAAACTTCCATCACCGCTTATTATAACCTGAATGACCAATGATCAATATATATAGTAAATAAGTCCACGTAGGTATATAAATGACATATATTGTCTAATTTTTTGTCATAACGAACTAATCGTATTATATCTTTTCCATTAAGGAAAAAAGGAAAGGCAGCCAAAAACTAATATTACTTGTATCATTACTTGTATTCCATTGCAAAATGGTGATCATATGAAGATACTCGGAATATCAGGAAGCCCAAAAGTTGGCCAGAATAATGATACTTTGATTAAAAAAGTGTTAGAAATCGCAAGTGAAAGAGGATTTGAAACTGATGCTGTTTTCCTCTCACAGTCCAAAGTTGCTCCATGTACTGCATGTGGAGTTTGCGCAAAAGGAGAAAAATGCGTAATTGATGATGACATGCAGCCAGTATATGACAAACTTTTAGAAGCAGATGCAATTGTGGTTTCTTCTCCGGTCTACTTCGGAACCATGACAGCACAGCTTAAAGCACTCTGTGACAGAAGTGTTGTCCACAGAAGACAGGGATTCAAGCTCAGCAACAAACTCGGTGCTGCAATGGCAATTGGTGGTTCAAGAAATGGTGGCCAGGAAAAGACAATCCAGACTATCCATGAGTGGATGCACATCCACGGAATGATAATTGTAGGTGACGGCGGACACTTTGGTGGAATTCTAAAGAAACCTGCTGCTGAAGATGAAGAAGGCATGAAAACAGCAGTCGATACAATCAACAAAGTCTGTGATGTCCTTGATATGATGAAGAAATAAAATATTTTCTTCATATCTTATTCTTTTTGTCACCTTTTCTTTGTACAACTATTGTTGATTGTTTCACAGAAGACCACGATAAACCATATAAACAAATTAATACAATCTTATTTTAGGGACAAATATAAGGATTTATTTAAAGGATTTATTTGTCTGTGGGTGTTACCATGGGAGAAAAATCAGGCCAATCTCAAAAAAGCGAAGCTCTATTTAAGGCACCGGAAGATTTCGCTGCAAACGCAAATATCAATGATCCTGATATTTACAGAATAGCTGAAGAAGATCCGGAAGGGTTCTGGGAAAAGAATGCAGAGAACATTGAGTGGTATAGCAAATGGGAGAAAGTTCTGGAATGGGAGCCTCCTCACTCAAAGTGGTTCGTTGGAGGAAAACTCAATGCATGTTACAATTGTCTTGATGTGAATCTCAAAAAACGTGCGGATAAGCATGCACTTATCTGGGAATCTGAGAGTGGTGAAATCCGCAAATATACATACAGAGAACTGCTTGACGAGGTCTGTAAATTTGCAAACGTACTCAAAGACCTAGGAGTCAAAAAAGGAGATATTGTTACGATATACCTCCCAATGATACCTCAGGTAATCATATCCATGCTCGCATGTGCGCGTATTGGTGCACCTCACAGTGTTGTTTTTGCAGCATTCTCCGGAGAATCTCTTGCAACCAGAATTGAAAATGCCAATAGCCGGGTACTTGTGACGTGTGATGGATATGCACGCCGTGGAAAAGTAGTTGAACAAAAGAACAAGGTAGATGACGGGATTAGCTCCAGTAAAATCGTGGACAAAGTTGTCGTTGTCAAGCATCAGGACAACGATGTTGAGATGAAAGAAGGAAGAGACATCTGGTGGCATGAAGTCATGGAAGGTGCAGACACTTCATGTGAACCTGAAATTATGGATTCCGAGGACATGCTCTTTTTGATGTATACCAGCGGTACTACGGGAAAACCAAAAGGAATCGTCCACACCACCGGTGGATATATGGTTGCAACCCATACAACAAGCAAATTCATCTTTGACCTGAAAGAAGACGACATCTACTGGTGTACTGCGGATTGCGGATGGATCACAGGACATTCATACATAGTTTACGGACCACTGGCCAACGGTACCACCCTTGTAACCTACGAAGGAGCGCCGGATTATCCTGAAAAGGACAGGTACTGGGACATAATCGAAAGACATAAGGTAACGATGCTTTACACTGCACCAACAGCCATCAGGACATTTATGAAATGGGGACCATCCTGGCCTCAGATGCATGACATGTCAACACTAAGGCTTATCGGTTCTGTGGGTGAACCGATCAATCCGGGTGCATGGCTGTGGTATCATGACAATATCGGACTTGGAAAGTGTCCGATAGTCGATACCTGGTGGCAGACCGAGACCGGAATGATAATGATATCAGCACTTCCGGGCATCACAACAACAAAACCAGGAAGTGCCACAATGGCATTCCCCGGAATTAAAGCTGCAGTCCTGGATGATAAAGGAAACGAAGTTGCACCTGGAGAAAATGGTTACCTTGCAATCCTCAATCCGTGGCCAAGTATGGTACGTACGGTGTTTGGTAATGAAGAGAGATTCATTGAAACTTACTGGAGCAAATGGGATAACAAGACATATTTTGCAGGTGACGGAGCAAAGAAAGACAAAGATGGTTATTTCTGGATAATTGGCCGTGTGGATGATGTCATTAAAGTTGCAGGACACCGTATTGGAAGTGCTGAATTTGAAAGCATCATGGTATCCCACCCCTCTGTAGCCGAGGCAGGAGTTGTTGGAAAAGAAGATGAACTCAAGGGTGAAGTCATCTACTGCTACGTAACCCTCAGAACAGGTGTAGAGGAAAGTGAAGATATCAAGAAAGAGCTCAGAATATATGTTGAAAGAAACATTGGTCCTTTTGCACGCCCTAAACAGATAATTTTTGCAGATGATCTGCCAAAAACAAGAAGTGGTAAGATCATGAGAAGAGTGCTCAAAGCAATTGCAAATGAAAAAGACCCGGGTGACCTTACAACTTTGCAGGATCCCGATGTTGTTCAGGCACTCAAGGAAAAAACAAAACTGTTTGAAGATTAAACGTTGAATGAAAATAAGAAAGATGGAAAGGGGAGGCTTACTCCCTTCTCTTATTCTTTTAACTTAACACCCATTTCCTCTGCGATGGCAGGGATATCAAGATGATTTTTCAATAGTTCGGTTATCCTGTCAATCTTTACCTGCTGTTTGATATGAGCATGACCAATGAGTTTTTCCACTCTTTCGATGGTATTCATGGTATCACCACGGGCAAGAATTACCGGAATTCCTGCTTCCTCAGCACTTGCAAGAACAGCACCGCTTGGACGCATGTTTCCTGAAAGGATTAAGCATTTGACCTTTGAGTCGATTGCTGCCATCTGTATATCTGCCCTGTCACCACCAGTAATAACTGCACTATTTGGCTGGCGCCTGATGTATTTTATTGCAGAACTGGCTTCCATTGCCCCTACCAAATAGTGTTCAACAAGCTGGTCCAGCTTATCCGGAGCGACAAGGACCTCTGCATGCAGATCCTCTACGATCTCAGAAATAAAGACCGAACGCAGGGTGTGATCCTCATAGATCACTCCAAATACCTTTATGCCTTTGCGTTCAAGGAACGGGACAATGATTTCGGTAACTCTGTCTTCCATACTCTGAGGAACCTCATTAAGAACAATACCTGAAAGCTTTGCCTTGTCGCCAATGATACGTACATCACAGAGTATCCTGTCTACTGCGGAGACCGAATTAAACCGTGCGACAAGCAACATAGGGATTCCAAGTTTAGATGCTACATCAGGATCGGAAAGGCCATATAGCGAACCGCCGCCAATCCAGCCTGTACCTTCCACAAATACAACATCCTTATCTTTTGAGATTTCAGAATATGCATCTGATAGTCTCATTTCAAGATCTTTTTCAACACCCCTGAGTGCATCATCTATGAGACTATCCGTAAGATGAATTGGAGTAACATATTTGGCAGGGTCATCAATTCCAAGTAAATTCTTTATGCCTTCGGAATCTTCATCCGTAAGAGAACCATCCACATCTATCAGAATGTTTCCCACAGGTTTCATGTAACCTATTTTTAAACCGTTTTCTTTGAATATTTTCCCCAGACCCATACATAGAGAGCTCTTACCAGAGAACTCTTCTGACGAACTAATCATTATTGAAGCCATATTACCATCTCCTTATTCATTTAGGTTCAGGGTGAACCTGATATCCATTGCAACACAACCCTGACCTTCGGGCATTACCATTAAAGGATTAATTTCAAATTCTAAAATTTCCGGAAAATCCGTTACAAGCTGCGACACCTTAAGCAGTGTCTGGATAATTGAATCAATATCTGACGCGGCTTCTCCTCTTACACCTGCTATCAGCGGATAGGTCTTTATCGAAGACACCATGTGTTTTGCCTCCTCCCTGGTGACAGGAGCAACTGCAAAAGAAACATCTTTCAGAAACTCGACATATGTTCCTCCGAGTCCGAACATAAGCAGTGGACCGAATTGCGGATCTCTGTCCATTCCAATGATAACTTCTTTTCCTCCGCTCATCATTTTCTGAAGCTGAACACCTGTAATAATAGCATCAGGCATGTAGTGCCTCACATCCGACATCATGGAATTGTAAGCACGTTCAACTTCATCAGCATGCTTGAGATTCAGACGGATTCCACCCACATCGCTCTTATGTGAAATATCAGGTGACAGAATCTTCATAACAACCGGATATCCCATATCCTCTGCCGCTTCAACAGCCTCATGGAGGTCCTTTGCGACCCTGGCATCCACAACCGGGATATCGTAAGCTTTCAGTATGTCCATTGATTCAAGACCATGCACCCTCCTTTTGTTTTTGGAGGCGCTCTCTATGAAAGAACGGGCATATTCCCTGTCAGCCGGCATCTCTTCCGGGTCACCGCGTTTGTGATTCTTTATTTTATAATAGGTACAGAGGGCATCCATACTTGCAACAGCCCTTTCTGCAGAAGAATAGTTTGGAATACCATGTTTACTGAGTATATCCTCACCAAGTGCTATCCTGGTGCCACCTGCAAAGTTACAGAGTATCGGTTTTTTAGATCCTTTAATTGTTGTTGCAATCTTTTCCGCAATACCTGGAACATCTGTCGTTGACTGAGGAGAAACAAGAAGAAGAATACCATCTACATTAGCATCATCCTGGACAACATCCAGAGCATATTCATAGAGATCAGGACTTGCATCTCCCAAAACATCTACGGGATCATAGAAATTTGCTGCAGGAGGTAATTTCTCCCTCAACCTTTCAACAGTTTTCTCTTCAAAAGAGGCTATCGTAAGACCTGCATAGTAACATGCATCAGCAGCCAGTATACCAAGACCGCCTGCATTGGTTATTATAGCAATGTTCCTGCCTTTTGGCAAAGGACAAACTGAAAAGGCACGGCTGTAATCGAGCATCTCTTCAATAGAATCTGCACGCAATACACCACTTTGTTTAAATGCAGCGTTATATGCGGCATCCGAACCTGCCAGTGTACCGGTGTGTGATGAAACTGCTTTAGAACCCACTGCGGTTCGCCCTGATTTAACAACAACAATTGGTTTTGAATGAGATACACGCTCGGCGATCTTTATGAATTCCGGGCCTTCTTTTACACCTTCAAGATACGCAGCAATCACTGCTGTAGATGAGTCATTTTCAAACAATTGCAAAAAGTCATTTTCCGAAAGAACCGCTTTATTACCAAGACTTATAAATTTAGAAAAGCCGACACCGATCCTTTCCGCCCAGTCCAGAGTTACAGAACATATCGCACCTGACTGAGACATCATGGCTATGTTTCCTTTGTATGCCATATTAGGCGCAAAGGATGCATTGAGTCCCGAAGCAGTATCAATTATACCTAAACAGTTCGGACCTATGAGCTTAATTCCATATTTTTCACATAATGCTATACATTCGCGTTCGAGGCGTGCACCTTCGATACCTGCTTCCTTGAAACCGGCTGATATAATTATTATATTTTTTACACCTGCCTGGCCACATTCATCAATGGAACCGGGAACCAACTTTGCAGGAACCACGATTATTGCAAGATCGACCTTTATCGATTCCGGGACATCAAGTATATTATGATAACACGGAAGCCCCAGGATCTCATCACTTTTCGGATTGATCGGTATGATCTTGAGCTTACTGTTCTGCATGAGATTATCAAGTACAGCTCTTCCTACCTTACCTTCTTTCCTGGACGCGCCTATAACGGCTACAGAATCTGGATTGAACATTTTTTCCAGCATGATTTCTTCCTGATATTTTTCATTTTATTATACAGTTCAATGATAGATAAAATTTAGGGAGAAAAGAGAGAAAGTTGAAAATACTGATTCATCACTTTTTTAGTTCTCCCTTTATTTCAGCAATTATTATATCGTAGAGAGATCTGTAATCTGTAGACCTGATATTCTCCAGCTTTGTGGCATTCTTTACAGAAATAGAAACTGCATATAAGGTACTATAATATCTGGAAAGTACTAAAGATTCATTTCTAGACCTGTAAGACAGTACAGAGCCAATAGCTATTATGCCAAAAATTCCCATCAGGAACATGCCCAGATTTAGAGAGCTTGTTGAGCTGGGCTCGAGTGCCATATTTGTTGCCGTTGCAGTTGAATCGAACACCTCTGGCTCAAATCTTGACTCGATTTCATAGCTGTATTTTACGTCTTCAACCGTACTCTTTTTTACAGTACTTATGGAAACCGGGATTTTTTCCTTACTTACAATTGAGAAAGAGGAGAATCCAGATGTCAGGGCCTTGTAGTAATAATAAGTATCATCAACACCTGTCTTTGAAGTTTGAAGTTCCTTCCAGGAACCAGCTGAATACCTGTACAACTTTATGGTTGCAGGGTCTGCATTGTTTTCACTAAGCCACTTTTTCTCGACCTTGAAGCTGATCTGCGCCGATGAGAAGTAACCGGCAGAATTGAACTTGGCATCTCCTACCCATATATTGATATAACGATATACAGTTCCTGAAGGACTGCTGCTGACGAGGGCTGACCGGTCCTTCAGTATCTCGATCACTGCTTTTGTCAGACTGGCGGCTTTTTGTGCACGGAATTTTACATACTCGATGTCATTTTCATCATTTGGGAACTCATATACTATGTCCATTCCCTGTGTTATGTATTTCATAGAGTAGTCCATGTAGTCGATATTCTCATAATCTTCAGAACCACCTGACGAGCCCCCGCCACCCGAACTGCTGCTGCTGCTTGTAAATCCATATATACTCGGATTTGAGGTTTTATCCACATCCATGACACTGATGGACACAGCCCTTGAAGCATTCAATTTCCCGTCCGTCACCTGGAATTCAACAGAATATGTACCGGATTGTGTGTAATCCGGTTTCCAGATGAAATCCCCTGTTGAGGTATTAAAAGATGAAACTTGTGGCAATCCGCTGACCGAATAGGTCAATGGGTCATTATCCCCATCATTTGCCTTTACAGAGAATTGTAATGTCTCGTATTCAGATATGATATACGAACCGATATATTCGAACTCCGGCGGCATATTGGTCTGGCACACGCTGATATGAACAGTGGTGTTGTCTGTCAGATGACCATCTGTGACCTTAAAGTCGATATCATAATCCCCACTGTCATAATATCCTGTGGTCCACATAAATGAATCACCTATAACATCTCCTTTTTTACTTGTTGTCGAGAAGGTGATGGCATCCCTATCCGGGTCAGTTGCGTTGAGATCGATCACCAGAGTTTCTGTTTCATTTATGGTGTGACCTGAGATATAGCCGAATGCAGGCCCACGATTGACATTTTCCACATCTATCAGCACCGTATCAAATGCGGTGTATATTTTATCAGATACCATGAACTCTACTGTATAAGTGCCAGCCTGGTCATATGTCGGAATCCAGGTGAAGGTACCATTACTTATTCCTATATCAGCCCCTGCAGGCAGGTCTGAAGCCGAATACGTAAGTGTGTCGTTATCAATATCCGATGCATTTAAAGTGAAGACCAACATCTCGTTTTCTTTTACCTGTTGATCTTCCATATATCCTATAATAGGTGGGATATTGGTATTGCCGACTGCAATTGTACCGGTTTTGGAATCTGACAATTGACCATCGGTAACTGTGAACAGTATTTTGTGGAAACCACTGTCGTTGATCCCGGGAGTCCAGGTGAAGATATTACCTTCAAGATCACCATATTGCACATCCTTTGAGAATTTCAGTTCGTCCCCATCTATATCAACAGCTTCCAGAGCAATATTTACCGTTTCAAGTTCGTTGACCAATATATCCGATATGGAATAAAGTACAGGTGCGGAATTGGAGTTCGTGACATTGATCGTAACCGTTTTGCTTACCTTGAACTCGGCATCGTTCACGGTGAACGTGACAGGATATATACCTGCATCCTCATAACCAGGAGTCCATGAAAAGAGAGTTCCCTGCAAGGTACCAAAAGATGCATCCGTTGAATACTCAAGGACATCGTCATCCGGATCAGAAGCATTCAAATCTAGAATAACAGTTGCGTTCTCCGATACAACTACCTTATCCGGTGCATTCATGACCGGGGGCCTGTTCACATCGTTAACTGTAACGGTTACATCTTCCGTATCTTTCAGGAATCCATCTGAAACTACGAACCTGATCACATAGCTACCAGCCTGGTCATAAGTGGGTGTCCAGATGAACTTGCCGGTGGTTTCATCTATTTTAGAACCTGATGGGGAATCTACCAGTGAATAATAAAGTGTGTCGTCATCATCGTCCGTCGCATCCGGGATAATTGTAAGAGTCTTATTTTCATCTACTGATTGCGAACCTATTACCATGAGCATGGGGGCACGGTTAACATCAGTAACAGTGATAGTAATTATCTCGGAATCTACTGAAAGACCATCGCTTACACTGAACTCAACAATATAGGTTCCGCAATCACCAAAATCAGGTGTCCACTCGAAAACATTACCAGTAAGAGTTCCGAAACTGGCATTGGTATTGTAGATCAAGAAATCATTATCAGCATCACTACCTGAGAGAGCAATGCTCAAAAGGGAATCCTCTGAAACGCTCCGATCACCAATCAGATCAAGTTCAGGAGCACGGTTAAAATCAGTAACGGTGATAGCAATTATCTCGGAGTCTACTGAAAGACCATCGCTTACACTGAACTCAACAATGTAAGTTCCAGCGTCATCATAATCAGGTGTCCACACGAACACGTTATCTGTAAGAGTTCCGAAGCTTGCATTGGTACCATAGGTCAAGGGATCTTTATCAGCATCACTGCCTGAGAGGATGATGATCAATGGTGAATCCTCTGAAACCCTCCTATCACCAATCAAATCAAGGTCAGGCGCTCTGTTTACATCATCAACTGTGATTTCAACAACCTCTGAATAAACTGCTATGCCATCGCTCACATTGAACTCAACGACATAGGTTCCAGAATCACCGTATCCCGTATCCCAAGTAAACACATTATCATCAAGAGTTCCAAAGCTTGCATTGGTATTGTAGGTCAGTGAGTCCCCTTCATCAGCATCAGTTGCTGAGAGTGTGATGGTCAGGATCTCAGCCTCATTGACACTCTGAGCACCTATATGAGCAAGTTCAGGTGCTCTGTTTACATCATCAACTGTGATTTCCACAATCTCAGAATCAACAGCCATGCCATCGGTCACATTAAACTCAACGATATACCTTCCAGCATCACCGTATCCCGTATCCCAAATAAACACATTACCATCAAGAGTTCCAAATGTTGCATTGGTATGGTAGGTCAGTGAATCTCCTTCATCAGCATCAGTTGCTGAGAGTGTGATGATCAATGCTGAATCCTCAGAAACGCTCCGGTCACCAATTAAATCAAGTACAGGAACCCGATTTACATTAGTCACAGTGATTGTGATATTCTCCGAATCTGAAAGTGAACCATCAGATACGGAAAATTCAACGTCGTAAACTTTGGCATCCTCATAATCAGGGGTCCAGAAGAATTCACCTGTAACAGCATTCAAAGTTGCTTCAGGTGGAAGACCGTTCATCCCGAACTCAAGTGTATCTCCATCAGGATCACTCGCACCGATCGTGAATTCCAGAATACTTCCCTCATTTACGGTTTGGCTTTTGATATTCAAAAGTTTGGGATCATGGTTCACATTATTGACAGTAATGGTAACATTTTCCGAATCTGAAAGATCATTAGCTGTTGCGGTGAATTCCACCAGATAGGTGCCTGCATCATCAAAATCCGGCATCCAGATGAAAGCCCCGGAAGAAGTATCAAAAGAAGAATCCTCAGGCAGCATTGATGCGGAATATTCTATTGCATCTTCCTCAGGATCAATGGCAGTTACATTGAAAGAGAGAGTCTCATTCTCATTAACATACTTGTTATCAATTGGTTCCAGCTGCGGAGGAGTATCGACGATCACGAGTTCATTTACAGTGATATTAACCTGTGTAAAGTCAAAGGCATAACTATCCGATACCGAAAAATTTACAATATGAGTACCAATATCAGCCTCTGCAGGAATCCACTTGAAATACCCTGTTTCAAAATTCAGGTCATATCCGAAAGGCAAACCTTCGACACCATAAGTGAGTACAAGGTCATCAGCATCAGTTGCAGATACAGAGAATGACAATTCTGATCCTGCAATGATCACCTTATCATCAATATCATTGATCACCGGCGGATAATTGATCCTCACAGACCCATTTGAAACAAATTCTGCAGGATAAAAGATTGTATCGTTTTCAAAAGAAACATTCTCTGGTATTATATCGGACATACCACTTGTAAGAGCAAAGAAGACAACGTCAGCAACATGGACCTGTCCTTCCGCAGAAACATCTACGGAACTCAAGGTCATATTTGCAAAACCTGTGGAATTATTAAGATAATACGTTAGTTTCGACCCTGACAAGGTATCGTTTACAACTATACTGTCGGCAGATAGCAAAGATGGATCAAAGACAAGAACCATGGACAGTGAACTCATATTCGTTACATTTCCAACAAATATCGGTAACGAGAAAGATGTACCTGGATTTACAACAGTATTCCCGATCGTTACGGACTCATTGGAAACTGCACTGGAAAGTGCAGGCAATACGATTATCAGCAAAGCTACGCATGTCAACAAAGATTTTACTAGATTACATTTTTCTGTTCCACTGGGAAACATGCCTTACCCCCACAAAGCATTCTCAGAAGGAAGATCATATACCTCCTTCTGACCATATGATATGATCATCTGGAGTAGCTAACCTTTAACAACAAAGTAATACCACCCACTGCTAATAAACGTAATATCTGATAAGTAATAAAAGTATTCAATAACATAAATATAATACTAATAATTAATATATCTAAATTAAGCCGGTTTTAGAGATAAATAAAAAAACTGGAAAGCTGTGTTAGCTCTCACTTTTTAATACGCCTGTAACGCTTACCATCAGGGTTTCCAAGCTGCAACTTCACTTTCTCGTAGTTTTCTCTATTTCTGTAACCAACTACTCCGATAGCCACCACACCAATAAGTCCTATGATTACCAGGTATGAGTATGATGAACTTTCCTTTTGTGGGAGAGCTGCTCCTGAGTCCAATGGGGATTCATCATCTTCTGTAGACTGCAATTGTTCTATATCCACTGAAGTTGCTTCAATCTTCTCAGCTGAAGCTTCCGTGGTAAGTGTAGATGGGTCAACACTTGATATTGCAAACGGAGAGAATCCGGGTGTTGTGGAAGTGAAGTAATAATATCCGTCATCCTCTTCCATTGCTTCAGTTGAAAGCATATCCCATCCTCCACTGTTGTATCTGCAGAGCGTGATGAAAGACACATTGATATTATTCTCTTCTACCCAGACCTTTTCAACCTTGAAGTTGATGACACGGTCACCTATTACATCATCTCCCAGATTAGAATCGAGGTCGATGTTCATATTCTTGTAAACATCACCTGGTGCTACAGACTTTACCTGAGAAGAGGTATCCTTCAGTACTTCGATAACTGCCTTGACCTGTCCACCGTTGAGCTCTGAAGTAAAGCTCAGGGAAACTATACTGTTGTTCTCTTTATAGAAGGAGAATGTCGTTTCGACATCCCTCACAACAGACTCAAGGGAATAGTCTTTGAAATCAATGTTATCGAATTCCTCTCCAGAGGTCAGTGGAGCGCCACCGCCACCACTGCTGCTTGAGCTGGAGGTCGTGCTAGAAGAAGAAGAGGAAGAAGTTTCAGTGACAGTTATGGAAACTGTCTCATAGTCTTCCTGAGAACTGTCACTTACATAGAAACTAACTGAGTAATCACCAACATCCTCACTGGATGGTGTCCATTCAAAGATGCCTTCTGACTCATCGAATGATGCAGTTGAAGGCATGTCCAATGCTTTATAGGAGAATGATTCGCCTTCATCATCATCAGATACTGAAAGAGAGAAATCCAGTGTATTGTTTACCACTACCTCCATCGGACTTATGGAGTTAATCTTTGGAGGCATATTTGAATCTGTAACTGTGATTGTTGCTGTCGTACTATTTTTCAGATTTCCATCTGAGACGGTGTATTGTACATCATACACACCTGCATCAGCATAATCCGGCGTACATATGAATGTGTTACCCCTTACAATACCAAGGCTACTATCTGTTGAATAGGTGAGAGTATCTCCGTCAGGATCAGTAGCACTCAAGTTAACATAGAGAATTCCATTTTCACTTACAGTATAATCATCTACAGCATCTATTACAGGAGCACGGTTCACATCATTAACCGTGATGTCAACTACCTGATATGTTGAATAAGAAGTACCGTCTGAAATTTGGAATTCTACCTTGTAACTACCGGACTCTTCATAAGAAGGTGTCCATGTGACCTGAATAGAAGAACTGTCTGGCATAGTTATAGTAGGATTAGAAGGAAAACCATCTGGGAATGAGAAACTAGGTTTCTTTGTATAAAATTCAGCAGAAATCATAAATGAAAGTTCTGAGTTCTCATCTACGGATTGAGGGCCTATGGTACTCATTGTTGGAGGGGTTTTTGAATCGCCTATCACAACAATTGCAGTCGAGCTATCAGAACCAATACCATCAGTTACACTAAAAGTGAAAACTTTTATAGATACAGAAGGGGTAGGCCATTGGAACAAACCGGTTTCCGAATCAAATGATGCACCTGTTGGTAGATTACTCACCATTGTGTAAGTAAGCTCATCACCATCAGCGTCAAAAGCTTCTAGCTGAATTGTAACAGGTGTGTTTTGAGGAACTGAAACATCACTTATGGAAAATAGAACCGGCTCTCTGTTCACATTTGAAACTGTTATCAAAGCGGTCTGGCTCACTGAGGAAGAACCGTCAGTTACACTGAAAACAATCTCATGTTCACCCTGGTCATCATAATCAGGTGTCCACGTGAAAATATTACCTTCAAGGGTTCCGAATGAGACATCCTTTGAAAAAGCAAGTATATCTGAGTCCTCATCCGTTGCCTCAAGTATTAATTGAATCTCTTCATCCTCATTTGTTGAAGAATCGGCAATCGCGGAAAAAACCGGTGCACGATTTGTGTTTTTTACTGTAACGGTGATGTATTCAGAATCAATGTGGGAACCATCGGAAACCACGAACTGAACAAGATATTCACCAGCCTGTTCATAAGTGGGGGTCCATTCAAACAGACCGGAAGAAGAATCCAGGGTTGCGCCAGCAATCGAATCAATATTTGGACAGGAAAACTCAAGAGTATCATTCTCGGGATCATCGGCAGATAATGTGAAAGTCAGCAAACTGTTCTCATTGACCGAATGATCACCTATAACATCAAGAACAGGAGTATCAGTTACAGCTGCAACTGACGTTGATTGTAATGATATGAGAAGTATAAGAATTAGCAGAAATCTTAAAAAGGAACGCTCTATTTTTAAATTACTATCCATTTTTCCCGTCTCCAACTAAACGAGAAGGTATGTTCTGTTTGCTATCAAACCCCTCTATAGTCTACTCTATTTTATCTTTTAGTGGGATAAAGCTATTTGAGTATAATAATCCACATATATGTGGATAGTTATTTTTTTAATCGGATACAAAAATAGGACAGCAGAAATAAACCATCCGCTGCCAAATACATTTCATTTATTTTTTGGAACGTCTGTAACGCTTTCCATCCGGATTTCCTAGCTGCAACTTCACTTTCTCGTAGTAATCCTTGTTTCTGTAACCAACTACTCCGATAGCCACCACACCTATAAGCCCTATGATTATCAGGTATGGGAATGATGAACTTTTCTTTTGTGGGAGAGCAGCTCCTGAATCCAATGGTGATTCATCATTATCTTCTGTAGACTGCAATTGTCCTATATCCACTGAAGTTGCTTCAATCTTCTCAGCTGAAGCTTCCGCGGCAAGTGCAGATGGATCAACACTTGATATTGCAAACGGAGAGAATCCGGGTGTTGTGGAAGTGAAGTAATAGTAGTATTCATCCTCTCCTGTTGCTTCCGTTGAAAGTGTAGCCCATTCACCACTGTTGTATCTGCAGAGTGTGATGAACGATACATCGATATTATTCTCTTCTACCCAGACCTTTTCAACCTTGAAGTTGATGATGCGGTCACCTATTACATCGTCTCCAAGGTTTGAATCTGTATAGATGTTCATGTTCTGGTAAACATCACCTGGTGCTACAGACTTTACCTGAGAGGAAGTATCCTTCAGCATTTCGATCACTGCCTTGACCTGTCCACCGTTGAGCTCAGAAGTAAAGCTCAGGGATACAATGCTGTTGTTCTCCTTATAGAAAGAGAATGTCGTTTCGACATCCCTTACAACAGACTCTAGGGTATAGTCTTTGAAATCAATGTTATCAACGTTTTCACCAGTAGACAGAGCTCCACCTCCTCCTCCGCCACCACTGCTGCTTGAGCTGGAACTTGAGCTAGAGCTGGATGATGTTTCAGTAACGGTAATGGTGACTGTCTCATAATCATTGTCAATACCATCAGTGACGTAGAAAATCACAGAATATGATCCTGCCTCGCCATCTATAGGTGTCCAACTAAACTCTCCTGTTGAACTATCAAGACTTGCATTATCGGGCATGTTCTGAGCAGAATATGTCAGAGTATCATCATCTACATCGGTTGCTGTAAGGTTAAAACTAAGTTCATCCTCTTCTTCAACGCTCTTTGAGCCAATGGTCCAGAATACAGGAGGAGCATTCACGTCATTTACATAAACTGTCACAACAGTATCATCACTAAACTCACCATCTGAAACTGTAAAGTTTATTTTATAGGTTCCATTCGATGTCTGGTTTGCAGTATATCCTGGTGTCCAGGTGAAAGTATCACCACTTATTGAACCATATGATACATCATCACTATAAGTTGGAGTAGTACCATCAGGATCGCTTCCATTAAGTTTGATACTCAATTCTTCAGACTCATTTACCGTGTAATCTGGCATTATTCCAAATGATGGGGCTCTGTTCACATTAGTAACTATGATAAATGCCTTTTCCTTATCAGTTACCATTCCATCTGTTACACTGAATGTCACGGAGTAAGTTCCACTTTGTTCATAGGAAGGAGTCCACTCAAATACGCCATTTATTTCATCAAATGTAGATCCATCTGGCATTTCTGTTGCATTGTAAATCAGTGAATCACCATCATCCTCATCAGTTGCATTGAGTTGAATCCTCAAATACCCTGTTTCATTTACCTGTTGCTGATCGATATCCTGCAAAACTGGTGGGTTGTTGGGCACAGCAACTGCAAATATAGTTTCTACAGAGTCTGAAAGATGTCCATCAGATACTGTGAAAACAGCATTGAAAATCTCATTACCATCAGCAGACACAGGTGTCCAGCTGAATGCACCCGTGCTTGAATCAAGACTGGTATTTGCACTTTCTGGCAATCCTGTTACGTTATAAGTAATTTGATTATCATCTGGATCAGATGCTACAATCTTGAAGGAAACAGTTCCTCCTACGTCCAAAATATAATACGGATTGACCGAATCGGCGTCTATTTCCGGTGCAAGGTTAACATCCTCTACAACTATGGTTACCACAGTTACATTGCTCAGTGAACCATCTGAAACATTGAACTCCACATAGTGAGAACCGGAATCAGTGAAAGCAGGAGTCCATTCAAAGTTTGTACCACTTATAGTACCAAAGTTCGCATCCGTAGTGTATTCAAGATAATTACCATCAGGATCTACTGCACTGATATTCAATACAAGTTCTGTTCCCTCTTTTGCATAAACTATTCCGAATTCTGGAAACTCCGGGGCTCTGTTGGTGTTGTAAACGGTGATTATCACATGTTGATAAACAGAATCCTTGCCGTCAGAAACCGTGAAATTTGCATTAAATATTACGGAATCAGTAGTTGTATCATAATCAGGTGTCCAGGAGAAGTCACCAGTAGTTTCATTCAAAGTTGCTTCTGCTGGAAGATCACTCATAAAGTAAGTAAGGGTGTCATCACTGTCAAGATCACTACCAACGAGAGTGAAATTAAGCTCATGATTTTCATAGACAGACTGTTCTTCAATTGAAGAGATAACAGGTGCACGATTAGTGTTTGTTACAGTGACAGTAACTTCCTGATAGACAGTATCTTCACCATCTGTTACACTGAAGTTGGCAGTATAGTCACCTGCCATCTCATAATCTGGAGTCCAGGAGAAATTACCATTGGCATCTATTACACCTGAAGGAAGACCGGTTACGTCGTATGTGAGAGAATCACCATCATCATCCGTAGCATTGAGTGCGAAAGACCGAGTCTCACCTTCACTTATAACCTGATCTTCAATTGCTGTGAATACCGGAAGTCTGTTAGTGTTTGTTATAGTGATAGCAACTTCCTGATAGACGATATCCTCACCATCGGAGACGCTGAAGTTGGCAGTGTAGTCATCTGCCATATCATAATCTGGAGTCCAGGAGAAATTACCATTGGCATCTATTACACCTGAAGGAAGGCCGGTTACATTATAAGTAAGAGTATCATCATCGGCATCTGTTGCATTGAGAGAGAATGCAAGTTCCTGACCTTCTGGTATTGACTGGGAATCAATTGTTGCAAGCACTGGAGCATTGTTCTGTGCTACTGAAATCGTTACAAGCTGTGAATCTTCAGAGCCATAATTATCTGATACGGTTAGATTAACATAATAAGTTCCAGCCTCCTTGACCTTTGGAGTCCAGCCGATTACACCTGATGATGAATCAATTTTAATGATGGCGTTATCAGAGATAAATATCGCACTATCATTATCTGCATCGGTATAATTTGCATCGATATTCAGAGTGTCTCCCTTATCAAGATGATAAATGGATTCAACATCTTCGATACTGACCGGATTGTTTGGGATCTGGACATTGCTTTCAACTCCGGATGAAAGAATGGAGCTAGTAGCATTGTAAGCGTAAACTGTGATGTTTGACCAGCTATGTGGAGACAGAGTTGTAGTGTTGAACTCTGAATCGGTTGAATCGGTAATATTGTACCAGGTTCCATTGTAACTTACATTGTATCCATCAGTTATGTTTCCAGTTCCTGCAGCCCAGTTATGAAGAACCCAGAAATTACCGGTTGTATTGACGAAGTTAACTGGAGCTGCCGGAGTATAAACTGGAGGTACTACTTCATTAACAGTGATGGTCATAATTGCGAAATCACTTGATCCGTAATCATCAGAAACTGTAAAGTTTACAGAGTAAGTACCAGCATTCATTGGAATCCAGGAACCAGTACCATTTGCATTGTCAAAGTCAGTAAAATCACTGGAGTTGCAGGTGAATGTTGGATTATCACCATCTTCATCGGTGAAATTGGCATCCACATAAATGGTTTCGCCTACATCAACCGTGAGAGAAGGATCAACATCTTCGATACTAACTGGATTGTTTGGGATCTGAACATTGCTTTCAATTCCAGGTGATGAAAGAACGGAGCTAGTAGCATTGTAAGCGTAAACTGTAATGTTAGACCATTCATGTGCATTCAGATTTGTTGTGTTGAACTCAGAATAGGTTGAATCGGTTGTATTGTACCAGGTTCCATTGTAACTGACATTGTATCCATCAGTTACATTTCCAGTTCCTGTAGCCCAGTTATGAAGAACCCAGAAATTACCGGTTGAAGTGACGAAGTTAACAGGGGTCGCAGGGGTGTAAATATCAGGAGTTACTTCGTTGACAGTGATGCGCATTATAGCGAAATCACTTGATCCATAATTATCAGAAACTGTGAAGTTGACGTAGTAAGTTCCAGAATTCACTGGAGTCCAGGAGCCCGTACCGTTTACAGCATCAAAATCGGTGAACAGCTCAGCACTCTGATTGCATTCAAATGTAGCAGTATCACCATCTTCATCGGTGAAATTGGCATCCACATAAACTGTTTCGCCCACATTAACGGTGAGGGAAGGATCAACATCTTCGATAAAGATCGGATTGTTTGGAACCTGAACCTTATCCACAACACCAGTTGACATGGTGGAACTGCTTATGTTGTAAGCATAGATGGTAATATTGGACCATTCATGTGCATTCAATTCTGTATGATTAAATTGTGATTCAGTTACGTAGGTCCATGTATCGTTGTAACTAACATTGTAACCGTCCGTAATATTATCTCCATTAATAGGTTCCCAATCATGGAGAACCCAGAAATTGCCTGTTGTGTTACCTACAATTACAGGGCTACTTGGTGCTGCACTTGCTACAAGCATCGGGTTAAATATCGATAGAACTATCGAAATCGACAATAACACCCTGATATAATTCAATACCCCGTTTTCTTTACTGTTTTTTATAAAGGGATGCATACTCTCACCCTTGAAATATCTGCGATCTGAGTCCGATATATCATATACTACATTTTGAGCTGTACACAACCACAAATACAACTACGTCTATTGCTTTTACGGACATTCAGTAGTATCACTGATGCCCCCACATTACTCCACTTATCAATATATCCTGATATATTATAAAAGTATTCAATATCTGCGTTTTTATAAATAATAGTGCATTATTATAGTATGCACTTATATACTAATATTTTGAAGATATGAATACATCAGTAATGCATTGACAATTGGAACATAATCAATGTTATGATAGATAAAAATAGTGATTCAAAAAATATATCTATAATGTACATGTTACAACTGCCACCCATTATGAATAGAGATGAACTCTTTGGATGAAAAAACTGCCTTCCAAAAATTAAAACAAAACACATATCATTGGTTGCATACTGAGTCACTGATCTCAAACTCACTTGCAGTTGTCATCGGAGTTTTGACCGGACTTGCCATAGTATTCTATGATACCTTATTAGATTTCAGTCACGAATCTTTTTTTGGAACGGCATCACAAACATCAAGATACTTCATAATATTACTGCCTGCAATAGGCGGACTCCTTGTAGGTCTTCTTGCTTATTTTTTTATCAATTCCAGAAGATATAATATTGAAGAGATTATAGAAGCAACTGCCCTTCGTAGCGGTAAAATGTCTGCCCGGAATGCATTTCTTGAAGTTTTGGCATCCATAATATCTATTGGGTCAGGAGGTTCCGCCGGAAAAGAGGCACCAGTTGTCCTTGCAGGTTCCGGAATTGGATCCTCACTTGCCAGCTTACTAAGAATACACGGAAATAGAGTTAAAATACTGATTGGATGTGGTGCAGCAAGCAGTATTGCAGCAGCATATAACGCCCCTCTTGCAGGCGTGGTCTTTGTTGTTGAAGTCATTCTTGGAGAACTTGAAGCAAGCAGTTTCATACCTATTGTTGTGTCAGCTGTTTTTGCAACAATTGTATCAAGTCTCGTGTTTGGTGTTGAGAATATAGGAGTTGCTTCTTATGAATTCGTTAATCCGTTCTATGAATTCGCCCTATACCTGCTTCTGGGAATAATTGCAGGGCTAACATCCGCACTACTAATGCGATCCCTTTTCAGCACACACAAAGCCTTTGATTCCCTGCAGATCCATCCTGTGATTAAACCTGCTATAGGAGGACTTTTGGTAGGACTTATCGGATTTTTCTATCCACAGGTCTTTGGTGTCGGTTATGATGTGATAACAGATGCCCTCAATGGGAATCTTACTTTAAAAATTATGTTTTTGCTGATTTTTTTGAAGATCATTGCATTCTCATTTACCATGGGTTCCGGCGGTTCAGGCGGATCAATTGTACCTGCTCTTTTTGTAGGAGCAATGATGGGAGGAAGCTACGGATCAATAGTCCATGGAATGTTCCCTGATGTCACAGCAGAATCAGGCGCATACGCTCTTGTAGGAATGGGAGCTGTCTTTGCAGGAACAAGCCGGGCACCTCTTACTTCTATTTTAATTCTTTTCGAACTGACGCGAGACTACAATATGATACTCCCAATCATGCTGGCATGTGTTGTCAGTAATGTCATATCCAGTTCAATTAGTTCTGAATCCATATTCACAGAAGGACTACGCCGCAGAGGATTTACCATCAGGAAAGGAAGAGAGGTCGACATTATGGAAGCATTGCTTGTAAAGGATGCAATGAAACATAATGTTCAGACTGTTTCAGAGAACAAGAATGTGGGTGCACTCATCGCACTTATGCAATCAAGCAGACACGCAGGTTTTCCTGTACTTGATTCTAATGGACAGCTTTCAGGAATTGTAACTCTTAAAGACGTAAGGGATAAAGTTGGCCATGATGAACTGGAAAAAGCTATCACAGAAATATGCACCAAGGAGGTTGCAGTTGCCTACCAGGATGAAACACTGAATACTGTACTGAAACGCCTTGCAGCAAAAGATATAGGCAGACTCCCAGTGGTGTCAAGATCAGATGACACTAAATTACTTGGAATCATCACCCGTAGTGACATAGTCAAGCTATACGACAAGAAGATACTGGATAAAGTCCAGAGAATTCAGAAAATGAATCCGGATCAGTAAATCATTCTCTTGAAGTAAAAATCCGGAAAATATTGCCAGTTTTAAAACTGATCTATGTTAATTATCATCAACAATACGACCCAGGAAATATCCGGGGGTTGCATCATAGATAAATACACGACATATAATTCCAGGTTGTAAGTTACACTCAGGAATTACAACAGGTTTGTATGACGCAGTCCTGGCCATCATACCTTTCTGCTTTGCAGGCTTGGAAAGGAAAACTTCCACCTCTTTTCCGATCATTCCTTCACGAGTAGCAAGCTTGACAGCCTCACACACCTCATGAAGCTCATTTGACCTGTTTACAACAATACGTGAATCAATTTTGCGCATGTCCCATGCCTTTGTATGAGGTCTTGGAGTAAAACGGGAAATATTCACCTTTTCCGGTTTCCATTCCTTTACCCATTCCACTGTCTTTTCAAAATCATCGTCTGTCTCTTTAGGATAACCTACAATGATATCTGTAAAGATAGTCATATCAGAGAATCTTTCCCTGAAAGCCTCGATGATAGTATTAGCTTCTGAAATCGAGTGATAACGGTTCATATTCTTCAGAACATCATCTGATGCAGATTGTATTGGGAGGTGAAGGAATTTGTATATCCGTTCATCTTCAAATGCATCAAGCAGGTCATCAAGAATGGGAATAACTGAGAACGGATTCATCATTCCCACACGTATCCTGTAATTGCCCGGAATCCTGCATATCATTTTCAATAACTGGGGAAGCAGTACTTCTTTGTCAGTTCCATACTGGCCGTTATCCTGGGATGTTAGCCATATCTCACGACAACCTTCATCAACTGCTTTCTGAATATCATCAACAATATCCTCCGGTTCAAAAGAACATAACTTTCCACGCGCAATGGTCACTATGCAATAAGCACACGCATAATTACAACCCTGGGAAAGCTGGCAGATATGGATATTTGAATTATAGCGAATCCTTGGGACACTCTGGAATCCTTCCGGCTTCTCAAGGAAGAGTTTTACACTGCCACCTGTAAGTTCATTGCGTGAAAGAGAATCAAGAACCTGACCTAAACGGGATATTGAATTTACACCCAATATATGAGCATCGGGGTTCTGGTGCATTATATCCTCAAGCTGTACTTCCGGCATGCATCCTGTAACTATAACAGCTATTCCTTTTTCACCAAGTTCCCGAATTTTATGGAGTATTTTCTGCTCGGTACTATACTTCACAGTGCAGGTGTTGATAACCACAACCTCGGCATTGTTCTCAGGGACAAGTTCATGCCCTCCGTCCCTGACACTTGCCTTCATAATTTCGGCTGATGCCTGACTGGCAGAGCAGCCATATGTAGAAATATGTACTTTCATTTTAAGTTACTTCAAGCTTATCAAGCCATTCTGAGTGGGGTTTTTTCCTTATCATGGATGTAAATAGTGTCAGTGAATTTTACAGCACCGGAACTACCCATGGTAATACTGTGAACCCTGGCATCACCTTCGCCAAAAAGACTTACGCCTTTAAGCAGGATTCCCGGAGTTACCCCTGTTGCTGAGAATATAATATCCTTTCCAGGAGCAAGTTTGTCGATACCCATCACATCATTGATGTTGTCCTTGGTAATTCCCATGGTTTCAAGCCTTGGCATCTTTTCAGCCTTTTCCTTTTCAATTTCTTCAGGGGTTCCACCATTTGCAACAGTAGGAAGAACAAGTCTTGCAAGCATCTTACCACCAAGGATCTTCATTGCTGCAGCAGTAAGAACTGCCTCACCTGATCCACCCGCACCAAGAACCATGTGAATTCCAGAACCACGGATAGCAGTTGCAATTCCAGGCATCAGGTCACCGTCACTAATGAGATTTACTCTGGCGCCGGTCCCCCTGATCTCCTTTATCTTATCCTTGTGTCTTTCCCTGTCAAGAATAACAACAACAAGCTCGTCAATATTCCTGTTTAAAGCCTTTGCAACAATTTCCAGATTACGTATCACAGGTGCATCCAGATCGATTCTTTCATCAGGGTGTGCTTTTTCGTACTTGACAACTTCAGGACCAACAACGATCTTATCCATATAGATGTCAGGTCCGTGGAAAAGTCCGTCCCTTTCTGCCATAGCCATAACGGATATTGCACCGGGAATCCCATCTGCAGCGAGGTTTGTTCCTTCCAGGGGGTCAACCGCAATATCAACTTCAAGGTCGCCTTCACCTGTTCCTACTTCTTCACCGATAAAAAGCATAGGTGCTTCATCGCGCTCTCCTTCACCTATCTTGATTACACCTTTCATATCAAGACAGTTCAGCATCCTGCGCATGGCTTCAACTGAAACCTGGTCAGCATAGTTCTTGTCACCACGACCCATCTGGTAAGATGCTGCAATTGCTGCTGCTTCGGTAACATGTAAAAGTCTGGGTAAAAGGGAACATTCGATTGGTCCTGCACATTTAATTAAAGCTTCGGCGGTTTTAGGATGAGGCATAATTATCTATTCCTTATCAATTTCTTTCATGAATGATTGTGTGGCACATGTATTAATGGTTACTATATTAGAGTTGCGAGGGCTTTGAATATATCATCATAAATCCTTTAGATCTCACTCATTTTAAAATGTCAACAAGAGCAACACGTTCCAGTACTAACTGCTGAATATTATTTGTTCCCGTTGCTCTAATTTCCTGTTCAGTAATGGAGAACTGATTGGCAAGAGTTTCATTTTTGTTTTCAGAATAGTCTACCACAGGCTTTTCATCTACGATCAATCTTATATCTTGAAGACTCTCTTCGATTTTTTCGGGTTCACCGAGAACCACAAAGACCACATTCATATCACCTTCACGGACACCCATGGAAAACGCTTCTTCTATCTGTCTTTTCCCCGAAGCATACCTCATGATCTCCACGCCAATGTCCCGGGCAACATTTGATCCATTATCAACAGCTCTTAGAGCTTTTTCAACTGCAAAAGATATATGTTCATCACCTGCAACTTTATCCGCATCCATTGCCTGTACAACAGTCCCGTGCGAAGAAGAAATAGATGCCAGTTCTTTCAAAAAAGCAGGTACACTGCGGATAGATACAGAACCACCAATCGTCTTGAATTCCATATTACTGAATACACCGGTAACCGAGAATAAGCATAACGGTCTGAAAAAAAGAAGAAATAATGCTTAATAGTATATTTTTTGTGCAACTAGTTAACTTTATCACGTGTTAGAACTAATGACATAGAAGAGAGGGTATTCATGCACGAACATTTTATAAATTCCATTGGAGAACGTTTTCGATGCCTTAACTGCGGATACATTATGGAAATCCAAAATTCCTGCCATTGTTGTGATGATGGAGGAGTCAAGTGTTCTTTTTGTGGAGAACACATGTCTAAACAATGGTGAAGTAATAAGATTAAACCATTGTTTTTATGTTCTGAAATAATCCTGTTGACTTTTGAAAGCACTCTTAAGAGCAGCATAGATTGTCTTTTCCGTGTGTTTTATGTAGGTTGTTATTTATTACCACATCAAACACTACTGATAATAAACAATTGAATTTCACCCTGAACTATTATCCAATATCCAGGCACAATTAAAGCCCGGAATCTATGGATGCAACTAAGATTTATAGTTTACAGGATGAATACAGAAAGTTAATATTTAACCTGATAGAGTAAATATGCTAACTCTTTTGGTTAATTACACCCGGTGTGAGAGGTGCTGACAATGGAACAGGATTATGATCCACATAGAATAGAAGACAAATGGCAAAGCCGTTGGAATGAAAGCAGGATATTCGAGCCAGAACCTGATGAAAGAGAAAAATTCTTTATCACTATCCCTTACCCATACTTAAACGGCAATTTACACGCCGGGCACACAAGAACATTTACCATTGGTGACGTTATTGCCAGGCACAAGAGAATGCTTGGTTACAATGTACTTTATCCGATGGGATTCCACGTTACCGGAACTCCTATTGTAGGACTTGCAGAACAAATTGCAAACAAGGATCCTCAAACAATGGATGTTTACTCCCGTCTTCACGGGATTCCTGAAGACATCCTTGAAACGCTTACAACACCTGAAAGCATAGTGGACTATTTCAAGGTAGAAGCTGAAAAGGCAATGCGTGCAATTGGTTACTCTATTGACTGGAGACGCAAGTTCACAACCACTGATCCTACTTACAAAAAGTTCATAGAATGGCAATTCAACCTTCTTCATGAAAAAGGTCTTATCGTCAAAGGTGCACATCCTGTAAAATGGTGTCCAAACGACAACAATCCAGTAGAAGACCACGATATTCTTCATGGTGAAGAAGCTACTATTGTTGATTTTACACTTGTCAAATTCACTTATGACGGCATGGTGCTTCCATGTGCAACACTTCGACCTGAAACCATTTTCGGTGTTACAAATCTCTGGATTAATCCTGATATCGAACACGCAAAGATCAAGGTTACCAAAGATGGACGCGAAGAGATATGGATTGTCAGTCCGGAAGCCCACAGGAAACTTACTTTCACAGACAGGGAAGTTGAATTTATCGAGAATGTCCCTGGAAAAGAGCTTGTAGGAATAAAAGTCAAGAATCCACTTTCAGGAAAGGAGGTTATCACTCTCCCGGCATCATTTGTCAAACCTGGAAACGGTAGTGGTATTGTCATGAGTGTGCCTGCGCATGCGCCATATGACTATCTTGCACTCAAGGACCTTTATGACAAAGACCTTTCAGAATACGGAATTACAGAAGACCTGAAAGAGATCAAACTGATATCACTTATCAAGGCCAAGGAATTCGGAGAATACCCAGCAGTTGAAGCTGTTGAACAGCTTGGTGTAAAGGACCAGAATGATCCTAAAGCCGAGGAAGCAACAAAGATCGTTTACCGCCGTGAGTTCCATGGTGGTGTCCTGAAAGAGAACACCGGCAAATATGCAGGTGTTGCTGTTTCTAAGATAAAGGATATTCTCACACGCGACCTGCTTGATGAAGGCATTGGAGAAGTTTTCTACGAATTCAGTGAACCTGTTGTATGCCGCTGTGGTACAAAATGTGTCGTAAACATGGTGAAAGGACAATGGTTCCTTAACTACTCGGATCCAGAATGGAAGGCAAAGGTCTACAAATGTATTGAAAATATGGAAATCATCCCTGAAGAGATCAGAGTTGAGTTCAACAACAAAGTAGACTGGCTTAAGGATAAGGCATGTGCCAGAAAGAAAGGTCTTGGAACAAAGTTGCCGTTTGACACAAACTGGCTTATTGAGTCCCTTGGTGATTCTACAATCTACATGTCGTATTACATTACTAACAAGTTCTTTGCACAGGGTGTTGATGTCGAGCAACTGAAGCCTTCACTGTTTGATTATGTATTGCTTGGAAAAGGTTCAGTACAGCAGACAGCCATTGACACCGGACTTTCAGAACAGTTCATTGCTAACATCAAATCTGACTTTGATTACTGGTATCCTGTTGACCTGAGGTCTTCAGGAAAGGACCTTGTACCAAATCACCTGTTGTTCTTCCTCTTCCATCACGTTGCGATATTTGAAGAGGATAAATGGCCACGCTGCCTTGCAGTCAATGGATTCGTATCCCTTGAAGGCCAAAAGATGAGCAAGTCCAAGGGACCGATACTTACCCTCATGGAAGCTGTGGGCAACTATGGAGCAGACATTTCCCGTATGTATATCCTTTCAAGTGCCGAGCAAACCCAGGACGCTGACTGGAGAAACGTGGGCGTTGAAAGCGCAAAGAAACAGGTTGAAAGGTTCTACAAACTTGCAATGGAAATTATTGATTCCGGTGCTACATCAGGAATTGATGGTGAACTGAAACTTATCGACCGCTGGATGCTCAGCAGACTCCAGCAGTGTGTCAGGGAAACTAACAATGACATGACATCCATCAGGACAAGAAGCGCGCTCCAGAATGCATTCTTCCTGCTCTATAATGATATAAAATGGTACCAGAGAAGAGGTGGAAGCGCACTGCTTTACGATGTCCTTGATACATGGGTGCGCCTGATGGCTCCATTCACACCACACATCTGTGAAGAACTCTGGAGTGCAATGGGTCACGGTGAAGGGGACTTCGTATCTCAGGCGGCATATCCGATATTCTGCCCAAGGTTCATTGATAATGATGCAGAACTTGCCGAAGAACTCATGTGCAGCACACTTTCAGATATTGAAGAGATCATCAAGGTCACAAAGATAACACCAAAGATGGTAGCTCTTTACACCGCGCCCGAGTGGAAGATCAAAGCATTCAAGATGGCTCTTGATATGAAGAATGAAGAAGACCTCAATCCTGGAAAGCTTATCAAGACATTGATGGCAGATCCTGAGAACCGCAAGTACGGCAAAGACATACCAAAATATGTCCAGAAGCTTGTACCTGACCTGAGCAGCATGAAGACAGAAAGATTTGAGATGCTTCTTGGAATGAGCCTTGATGAGATGACAATACTAAAAGAGAACATTGGCTGCCTTACAAACGAAATTGGCTGTACTATACAGGTATATAGTGCCGATGAACCGGAATATGACCCGGAAAGCAAATCCAGGTTTGCAGCACCACTCAGACCTGCAATATATCTTGAATGAAATGCTGGTTTTTTAATCAGTGCTTTTCTCTTTTTCTTTTTTCATTGTTTGCATTCTACGTTACGATAAACGTTAAAATATGCGATAAATATAAATTTGAAGCCAATAAAATATGAATAATTATTGTGCATCAAATGAACGAACAATATCTGACTCCTAATGAAAGCAACAAAACAAAAATCAGGCTTGCAGCCAGAACATTTCTTGTTTTCATGACAATCAGCTTCCTGCTGGTCACGTGTGCTGGTGCTAATTCCACTATGGAACTTAAGGTCGGAGTCTATCCGAATGAGCCACTAATATCACAGGAACAGAATGGAACAGCCATCGGGCTTTATGCAGAGATACTGGAAAGTATAGCCTCAAAAGAAGGATGGGAGCTTAAGTATGTTCCAGGTACACTTAATCAATGTTATCAAAAGCTTGATAACGGCAGTATAGATATTCTTCCTGCAGTGCCTAATGTTCCGGAAATTGAACAACATTACATTTTAACAACTGAAACTCCATACACGGATTGGGGAATAGTTTACACATACAGGGGTTCAGGAATCAGTTCCATGAGCGATCTTAATGGAAAAAGAATAGCACACATGGACGACATATTCTATGAAAATTTCAACTCAAGCCCCAGAAACTCGAACATTAGCTATTCATTCATAAGTGCTAGCAGCTATATTGAGATATTCGAACATCTTGAAAACAAAGAAATTGATGCGGGAATAATATCAAGATCATATGGAGAGGTTTACGAAGACCAGTTCGATCTTGAAAGAATACCATTTGTAATATCACCTACTGAGATGGTTTTTGCATTATCAGATGATACTGACCCTGAAATTGCAAAGCAGATAGATGCAGATATAACCCAGATGATCACAGAAAATGGGACTATCCACTATATGCAGGAGAACATTGATACAGGCAAGACCGATGAAGATCTCTCTACATGGGAAAGTCCTTCATGGCTTAAATTTTCAGTAGGTATCGGTGTAGGGCTTCTTTTGATATTTGTAATTTTGAGTCTTACTCTCAGAAATAAAGTTGAAGAGAAAACATATGAACTAAATTCAAAGAACAGAGAACTTGAAGTTGAGATCAGAGAGAGGAAAATTGCAGAAGAAAAATTGAAGCAGTACTCTCTTGATCTGAAGGATTCAAATGAATTGAAGGATCTTTTTACAGACATACTCAGGCATGATCTCATAAACCCTGCAACTGTTATCAAAGGTTATGTCGAATTCCTTATTGAAGTGGAAGATGAACCCCAGAAAAAAGAGGCAATGAAAGCTATTGAAAGGAATAACAAAAAACTTATCGAACTCATAGAGAATGCAGCGCACCTGGCCAAACTTGAGAACATGGATGATATGACTTTTAAGACTCTCGATCTGAAAGAGATAATAGAAGAAGTAATAGAACATCTCATGCCAAAGCTTGAAGAAAAGAATATGAATATAAATTTCAATCCATCGGGCAATTATCCTGCAGATGTGAATACAACAATAGAAGATGTTTTTTCCAATCTGATAAGCAACGCCATCAAATACAGTCCATCTGGAACCATTATCAATATAGATGTCAAAGATGTCGATGACACCTGGGAGATAACTATCTCTGATGAAGGAGAGGGAATTCCTGATAAAGAGAAACCATTTGTTTTTGACCGTTTTAAAAGAGCACACAAAGTCAACATAAAAGGAAGCGGTCTTGGCCTTGCTATTGTCAAGCGTATAGTTGACCTGCATGAAGGATCAGTTGAAGTCTTTGACAGAACTGACAGAGAAGGAACAACATTCAAAGTAACGTTGCAAAAAACAAAGATATGAAATCACAAAATTGTAGCGTTTTTCCATACTGTTCTAATAAAGATCAGTCCTGCGATCATCAAACACAGGAATCTCATTTCTTATTTTAATAGTTCTTTCGACATCAATTGTGCTGAATATTAGTGATTCACTATTATCCGCTTCTTCCATCACATCCCCCAACTGATTTACAATTATGGAACCTCCGAAGAATGATGAATCGGAGCCTTCACCAACCCTGTTACATGCAATATGAGGAATCTGGTTCTCAATGGCTCTTGCAATTGTAAGTGAACGCCATATATGCCCTCTTGGATTTGGGAACTCAGCTATTGTTACAAGAATATCTGATCCCATTAAAGCCAATTTTCTGGAAACTTCAGGGAAACGTAACTCGTAACAAATCTGTAGCCCAATTGTAAATTCCCTTTTTGGAAGGCTGATGGGATGGATAGAATCCCCTGATGCAAAATACTGTTTTTCCCGTTTGAAAGGGTGGGTTTTTCGATAAGTGCCTGCAACATGTCCGTCTTCCACACATACACCCAGATTGTAATAATCCAATCCTGAAGAAGACATCTGTTTTTCAATTGTAGAAAATATCATCACACATTCATTCTGTTTTGAAAAATCACACATTTTCCTGATTGTCTCACCGCTTTCTGTTTCGCCTGACATTTCAATATTATCATAACAGAAACCGGTGGAGAAGACTTCAGGAAAGACCAGAAGTTCTGCGCCTGCAGAAACTGCATCTTTTGCCATTGCTAATGCTTTTTCAATATTGGACTGCTTATTGCAATCTGATATGCTCATCTGAATACAGGCTGCTTTGATACTGCTTTTTCCAGACATGAGTGATATCTCCGTGGTCATATTACTGGCAATAAGAGAAGTTTTTCTGAAAAATCTTATTGCGGGATATAAGGTTTGATATCCAAAACCGGAGTGCCATTTATTGCATCAAGTCCTTTTACGTGAAGAATATTATCATCTACTTTCAGAAGATCAACAACTGTAACACCAATTCCATTTGGTCTTTTTGGGCTTCTTGAAGCAAAAACACCGGCCACTTTTCCATCATACCTGCGCTTCTGCATCATGGAAAAGCCTTCAGAGAGATGGAAATAGAAGAAGACCTGTATTTTTTCAAAATCTGTAATACTATCCAGACCTTCAGCATATTCACTATTCAGAACTATCAGAGACTCTGTATCTTTTTTCTCTCTTGCAGAAGCAGGGCCAGAGATACTATTATTTACAAATCCAATTGGATGCATTACAATAGAAATATCATTGTTATTTTCAGACATAGATATCACATACCATAACAGTGACTATTCTTACTGGAAATGGGATAATCAACTGAAATCCTCTAATGAAGTGGACTTTGTTTTAGGGATCAGGCCGGTGAGGTCTACGGAATTTCTGAGAATCTTAAGAAGTATACAATTTGAATGCTTAAGAATAGTCTCATTTATTTTTCCTACCTCATAGACAGGGTCTGTGGAAGTTATCTTCAGTTTGGTTATTCCTGCTGCATATTCCTTGGAACTCTTTTCTGCAGGTTTTAGAACGCAATCCGATGACGAAAGATAATCAGTCAGACTTTTTTGGCCGATACCCATACGTGTAAATTCTTCCTTGAAAACCGGTCTTTCAACTGTCCTTGAAAGCACATAAGCTGCCACAGGAACCATGTAGGCAGACTCCACTGATCTTATATTTTCAGCTATTAGAGAATATATATCTTCAGTATCTGCCTCTTCTGTTTCTACAAGACTGTAGACTTTTGAAGGAGGAATCTCAACTTCATTCAGCTTTCTCAGATCCTTAAGAGCACGCAGATAACCTGTCATTACAAGGCGATGCTCATCAACGCCTTTGTTCTTAAGCTCCCTTGTGACTCCGCTAATAGAAAGCTGCCGACCTTTTAGGATATCGTTTATGAGTAAATAGATGCTATCGGACATAATAACTGTTTCATAATTGATAACAAACCTGATATATTTGCCGGTCTCTTTCAAATATAATTTAGCAGATAATAGGTACATTTAATAGGAATAATGACGTTATTAGGGTCCCTCATAAGAGGAGAAAATAGAGTTATACAGTATAAGTACATGCGGCTTTTACCTGCATGAAAGACGGTTCTCTCCTGTAACCTGTATACAACAGTACATCAGAGATATTTCTATGCCCTCATGGAATTTAAGGAATATATGGAATTTACCGGCTTTGTTAATGCGCTATTGAAACTGCAAATATCATGAATACCATATAATTATGGTGCAGGCCACAGCGCAGAAAATGCTGAATCGAACATTGTTTCATCATTTATGTATATTTCGGATGACAGGTGGATACGAACCAATGCACTTCATGAGAATGCTAAAGAACAGTTTGGAAGATACCTTCATTCAAAAGAGACAGTGGAAAGGCCAGTATGTATTTCGAAACATTATGAAATCACAACACATTTATTAAGTTTAACCTCCATATGATAGGTACTAAAAATAGACAACACATAGGCGATATTTTCGCATTTCATGGCTTTCTGTGCCTGAATGTGTCTATTTTGTACTGGTCCGTTGGCTATACGGGGTAATTAGATGAGTAAACGAACAAGAATTATCAATGATCCTTCCGAACTCGTACCTCTACTTCAGGTTTTTGGATCCCAGAGACACAAAAAAGTATTTGATGCACTTCTAAACCTTTGGATGACAAAGGAAGATCTTGAAGAGCTTTTAGGAACTGATGTGACAAAAAGTATCAGTATACTCAAAAAGAGTGGGCTTATCGAGAGTCAGTGGCATATGCCGGAACCCGGAAAGACACCTGAAAAAGAGTATCGTACATCTTATTCTAAAGTCCAGACAAATTTCCAGTGCTCTTTTGAAGACATGAGCGACATTATTATGCTCACTTTTATGCCATATGAAGAAGTAAAGGATGCCATTGAAGAACTTGAACAACTGGTAGAGCAGGGTAATGACTCTATGAGTAGTCTTACCAGAGCGTTAAACAAGAGCCCCTTGTATATTCGCGCAGTTGCCCGCAGATCCGATAAGCTTTCTGTAATGGGACAGAGACTCAAGGTACTTCAGAATGGAGAGGCAGAATGATAGAACTCCTTCACAGTAAAAGTGGCATTACTAAATTTCAGATCCTTATAGAAGTAGCTGCACATCAGCCAAATGTCAGACAGAAAGAGATTGCTGAGAAGATAGGAGTTACACCTCAGGCAGTTTCAGAATATATCAAAGAACTGGTTGCCGAGGGTCTTATCTATTCAGAAGGCAGGGTGCGTTATAGGATCACAAAGCAGGGTGTTGAATGGGTACTTGAGAATGCAGAAGACATGAAAAGATATGCACGCTACGTGATGAGTGACATCATTAGTCATGTCTCTACATGGACTGCAATTGCAAGGGAAGATCTCGAAGAGGGTAAAGAAGTCTACCTGAAGATGGAAAGTGGACTGCTTTATGTAAGCACCACAGATGTAACCAATGCAACCGGAACAACAATCTCTGCTGCAAAACAGGGCGAGGATGTAGGTGTTACTGACCTGATGGGACTTATCGACCTTGAGAATGCCAGCATTACTGTGTGCAGAATCCCCAGGGTTGAAAAAGGTGGCTCACACAATGTTGATGTTGAAAGACTCAGGGCACTTGCAAAATCAAAAGCATATATTGCTACAATTGGTGTAGAATCCCTGATAGCTCTTCGAAGAATAGACATGGAACCACATGTGATGTTCGGTGCAAAAGAATCTGTAATCGAGGCAGCATACCATGGCCTGTCATCACTTGTACTTGCCATTGACGAAGAAGTTCCAACCATACTCAGCAGGCTTGAGACTGAGAATCTGGAATACGAACTTGTTGATCTCAGCATACAATAATCCAATTGGGAAAACATGAAGATCATTATCATATCAGACACACATTCAAGTAGTGATAGTATTCCTGCCTACCTGTCAGAGCTTTTTGACAACTATGAAATGATCATTCATGCCGGAGATTTTGATACTCTTCCATTTTACAGGGCGCTTGAAGCTACAGGAAAGCTGAAAGCTGTACACGGCAACTCAGATGAACCTGCTGTAAGGGAGATTCTTCCTGAAAAGCTTATCTTTGAGGTTGAAGGAGTTAAGATAGGAGTAATCCACGAAGCATCACTTTCTATTGTTGATACTACAGCAACGAGATACATGGCCCTTGAAATGGGGGTTGATGTTCTTATATTCGGTCACCTTCACAGACCAATCATAGAAAAGAGTGATGTACTTCTGATATGTCCGGGATCACCGACTAAACCACGTATGTCCGATCCATGTGCAGTTGAACTGGAAATCAAGAATGGTTCAGTGACAACAAACATCATTCCAATAACCGGCCAATCCTGCGGCTATATTGATTTTTCCCGCAAACTTGGGGAAAATAGAAATTAACCAGTTTTTGAACTATTATTGACCGTTCACAGTTTCGGTTTTAAACATTACACCTGTGCCTTTTAGTGTCATCTGGATCTTGTCAGTAAAACGAAGGATATCATCCAGATTTACATTATTACCCCAGTCATAGACATAATCATAATTTCCCTGAACAGCTTTGAATCCAAGGGACATAAGACTCCTGTCTACTTCAGAAGGCAGGGCACCATTACTGTTGAACCAGAGTACTAAATAAGTCTTCATAACACCCACTATATAATCAATGCTAATGTTGCTTATGGGGGTTTTGGTTGGAAATTCCAATAATAACCAATTAGAAACAATCATTTCTGATGAAAAATAGATAACAATCAGGGAGCTTGCCCTGATTATGTTAGTATGTTTCCTTCAGGGATTTCAATGCCTGGGAAACCATTGAAGAATAATGTTTTGCATCAGGATCATAATACTCCTTTGCTCTCTGAGCATTTGGAGAGGAACCATCCAATTCTTTTATCCTGTCAAGAGTACATTTTGCGGTTTCGATTACCCACATATCCCTTGTCTGACCATCAACTATGTGAAGTGACTCTGGTCTTACTGATGTAAGTACATCGCCTTCGTTAGTGGTATAAGTGCTTGGCTTTCCGACAACCGCTACAAATGCTGGTGTTTCACATTCCGCAAGCACCTGTGCTGCTTCAGGCTGATACTGGCCTGCATATATGAGGAATGAACCGGTTGGATCGGTCACTCTTCCACGCCAGTACTCTGAATCAGTACCAATGTCTTCTTTTTCAATGAGAGTTCCTACTATGAATATCCGGTTCACTTTAGCACCGGTTGGTGTAAGAAGATATTGCGGAGCATACTGATCATCGCCGTCCTTAAAACTCAGATTGGATTCCCTGAATTCCTGTGCGAATATCCTTCTGGCAACTTCCCTTGTGTATCCTGCCATTTTAAATCACCTCTGCAGCTGCGATAAGCTCATCCAGCTCGGATGCATCGTATGTAAATGTAGGAGATATGGATTCCACAATCAGATATCTGTCAACCCTTGATCCTTTTACGTCATAATACCTTCCTACAAGTGAATCTTTCATTTTCTCAAGGACAACTCCCTGATCCAGAGCATCTGCGGCAAGGGTAATTGCGCTTTCCAGGGTCATGCCGGTAATTCCCTCCACAAGATCTCTTTTAAGAATTGCATCCTGTATTGAGCTGCCATCATCCATAACAGCCTTGATGCGCAGATCATAAACTCCGTCCACCTTCCCGTGTTCCATACATGCTCCTTTTGTCAGGGCACGGTTACACTCAGGACATCTCTTGATAAGTCCTGAACCTGACTGGATGTCAACCATTGCACCTTTGAACTCCACTGTGGCATTTCCGACTTCTATTTCTTCATCAAGAAATTCAATAGAACTGCTTTTGTTAACATTAAGCTGGAACTTACCGTTCCACTCATTCACAACCACATTCTTCAGGAGGTAGCTTTTTCCTTCTTCAACAGAGGAGACTCCTGCACTTTCCCAAATTGTGAACTTGATCGTTCCGGTTTCATCACCGATAAGACCTACCTGGGATATGGACTCATGTGTGTTGTCCCACAACTGGACGATCTTTCCCCTGATATTTGCCCACTTGCCATCATCCACGTCGGATATGTTGATAAGAGGAGATTCTGACTGTCCTGTGTAAAACTCGTTCCTCTTGATGTTGTATGATTTTAAAAAGTAGTTAACAACGCTTCTGCGTGCTTCTTCCCTTGGCACCTTGAACTTATTGATCATTTTGTCAAGACGCTCTTCAACATCCTCTATTGGGATCTCCACTCCAAGTTCGCTGAACCTGGCACTAATTTCCTGTGCTAATTGTTTCATTTCAAATCCTCAAGCCTCTTGTTTGTTTCATCTATGGAGAGGCAATACTTTGTATGCATCCGCCCTATATAACCTAATTCTAAGCTATGTGAAAGTAATATATAAAAGAATATTTGATGAGAAAAATAAAATAGACAATTAAAAAATTGAAATAAAAGAGACTGGATAACAGAATACTTCTGTAATCCATCATCTGTTAAGTATGTCTGCAACTTCTCTTGCAGCATCGTCCTCGCCAATAACTGTTACAAGGTCATCATATTCAAGAACAAGATTACCATTTGCAATATAGGATTTGTCACCTCTTCTGATCATGAGCAGAAGACTGTTCTCCGGGAGATTTAATTCCTTAATAGCTTTTCCTGCTACCTTGGGATTGGTGACCCGTGCTTCAAGTATCTCACCTTCTTCTCCAACCTCACACATTGAGAACATGGATGGCTTGCCCACCATATTATCAAGTACCAGTGCAGTGGTCATCTGGGGACTCATGGAACGGATAGACAGATCCCAGAATGCATGGAGATTCTCAACATTGTTGACCCGTGCAACTATCTGGTCTTCCTTAAGGTTGAACTTGCTCTTTGCAATCTGTGAAACCAGCAGGTTGGTGTTATCCTGGTCAGTAGTGGCAACTACATACTTTGCCTTCTCAATACCTGCTTCTTTCAGGACATTGATGTCCTCTGCATCGCCGTGGACAACACGGATTCCCTGCTTTAACAGGCGTTGGCACATCTCCTCTGAATTGTCCACTACAACAACATTCTCGCCTCGTTTCTCAAATCTCTCGGCCAGGATCTTCCCGACCTCTCCTCCTCCGATAATAAGGATCTCCATTGGTATAACTCCTAAAAGATTAGCTACTCTTCTTGCCAGTGTCCCGGTCATTATGACTGTAATAATAACTGTCAGGAATACAAGTCCCACAAGCATCTGGCCGCCTAATATATTCATTGAATCAAGCTTAAGTGCAAAGTATGTTGCAATTGATGCCGGAACAACACCTCTTGGTCCGATAAATGATATGAATAATTTTTCATTTGTCCTCATGTGTGAATTCACAGTTGACCCGAAAACAGCTAATGGCCGGACCAGGAATATAAGCAACAATACTACAATAATTCCTTTTACACCTATACCTATAATGTACTCAAACTTTAGCATGGCTGCCAGCAGGATGAAAATTATCGACAGCATCATCATCACAAGATCTGCCTTGAACTCTTTGAGTGCATTCTTATGAGGAATATTAGATGTTCCGGTAATAATACCAAATACTGCAACAGCAAGAATACCTGATTCGTTTCCCAGAAGCTCAGAAAGCACATAAGAGAACACAACAAGCGTCAATGTAAAGAATCTGGCAGTCTGATCCGTTACAAGGGAACCACTGGATAAAAAGCGTTTCAGAATATTCCCACTAACTACACCTATTGTAATACCAATAATCAGTCTTAGTAATATGAAAAATACAGCACTGAAACCATCAAGCTGTGAAACTATCCATTCAAACATAAACGCAGCAAGAATTACACTGGCTGCATCGTTGAAAACACCTTCAATCTCAAGGATCTTCCCAACTTTGTGATTTACATGTATGTTCCTGACAAGTGGTGTTATCACAGTCGGGCCTGTTGCCGCTACAAGTGAACCGAATAGTGCTGCAAGCTTAAATTCCACACCAAGTATAAAATATGTGATCAGTGTGGTACATGCAAATGTAATAAGAACACCAATTGTTGTAAGTTTGAAAGCAGTTTTCTGTATTGCACGGATACTTTTTATATCAATATGCAGACCGCCATCAAATACGATAACAGCAACCGAAAGAGATACGATAGCTGTAAGTCCGTCACCAAAGATGGAAGGATCAATTATGTTTAGAACCTCCGGACCTGCAAGTATACCCTCCAACAGGAGAAACATGATTATTGGCACTTTAAAGTGCTTGCTGAGGGTCTGCGCAACCATACTCATAAAAAGGACTGAAACAACTATCTCAAGGAAAAATATTGAGTCCACACTTATACTCCGGTAGTCTACAAAATATTAAATTGGATTTAATGATACGTTAATTATTAAGTAAGTAATAATTATCTGATAGATCTGTAAATATAAAATATTAATGCAAAAATCCATATCAAAACTGGGAAATCCACATCTATAGACAAATAGCTATTCTTTAATTTCAGAAAAATAGTGCACAAATAAAATTCATTATTCTAATTGATCGCTGACCAATGCGGGAAAATAATTATACTAAATAAATCGTTTTATTAGTTAGTTCAATTTCAATCTATTTAAAAGAAAACTTTCATATTAGTGTTAACTACACAACAATTAAAATAGAAAAACGTGATTTAGGGTACTAGAAGACAAGACCAATTAATAAAGCTGAGTGATTTAAATGGCCTTAATGAAAGAAGAAGATATTAAAGTTCCACTGGATGTACCGCAGGATGCACGTGAAACGTATATTAAAAATTATATGAAGATCACATCAAACAGCGGAAATATGATGCTCTTTGCAGGTGACCAGAAAGTTGAACACCTCAATGATGATTTTTTTGGAGAGGGCGTCCCTGCAGATGACAACGACCCGGAACATCTTTTTAAAATAGCTGCAAATTCAAAGATTGGTGTTTTTGCAACACAGCTGGGACTTATTGCAAGATATGGAATGGATTATGCAGATGTACCATATCTCGTCAAAGTAAACTCAAAATCCCACCTTGTAAAAACAAATCAGGATGACCCATACAGTGGTCAGTGGTATGACATGGAGCAGGTAGCACAGTTCCGTGACAACAGTGGACTCAACATTCTTGGTATTGGCTACACCATATACCTTGGAAGCAAATATGAAGCTGAAATGCTCTACCAGGCTGCACAGCTTATTTATGAGGCACACCAGTTTGGAATGGTAACTGTTCTCTGGATATATCCAAGAGGAGAAGCAGTTGCAAACGAGAAAGACCCACACCTTATTGCAGGTGCAACCGGTGTCGGTGCATGCCTTAACGCAGACTTTGTAAAGGTGAACTATCCAAAAGCTGAGGGAATGCCGACTGAGGAATCATTCAAGGAAGCCGTTCTGGCAGCTGGCAGGACAAAGGTTGTTTGTGCTGGCGGTTCCAGCGATGATCCAAAATCATTCCTTGAGAAGCTCTATGCCCAGATCCATGTCAGTGGCGCATGTGGTAACGCAACCGGAAGAAATGTACACCAGAAATCCCTCGATGAAGCCGTCAGAATGTGTAATGCAATCTATGCCATAACAGTCGAGGATGCATCTGTTGAAGATGCTCTGAAAATATACAACGGCGAATAATTCTTATTTTGCATGGTTATAACCATGCATATTTTTTCATATTGTAATATTATTAGTTTGTGCTATGGTTTTTTGTTTTGGGCATATTGTAAACACATACTGAATATTAATGAAAGATAAATAGATGCAAGTATATGAGAATAATTATATATAAATTGAAAAGGAAATTGAGTTCCTATAAAGAAAAACAGGCTCATCATGGATGAAAGATATATTAACTTAAGAAAAGAAACATATACAAAAAGAATTGTAACTGATACAGTTCTACTTGTTGCCGGTATTATCTGCATATTATTTTTTTCATTGATAACCGATCTTTCATTCATTTTTTCAGATACTCCATGCCCACTTGAAGATTGGACAATGGGACAGGTACTGATAACTATCACAGTTGTCATGGCAGCATCCTTGATATTTGCATACAGGAGATATCATGACACCCGGGATGCAATTAAGGAATTCAATTCTATTGATGCCATCAAAGAAGAATTCATTGCAAACCTTCGGCATGAACTCAAAACTCCACTTGTACCAATCAGAGGTTACTCTGAAATCCTGTATGATGGAAGCCTTGGCGAAATTAACCCGAAACAAAAAGAAGCAATCAAAAAGATGATCGATTCTTCAGAAAAGCTGGAGAGACTCATTGATTCCCTAATCTTTATAAGTGTTGCAAGGTCCGGAGATATCGAATACTTATTTACAACGCTAAAAATCGATGATATTGCAACAGGAGCTATTGCAGATATAGCTGACCAGCTCAACCAGAGAGATCAGGAGATAGATATTGATATCAGACCTGATCTTCCATATATTGAAGGTGACAGAAAATACCTGAAGGAAGCGTTGATCCAGATACTGGAAAATGCCAGTAAGTTTAGTCCGAATGGACAGAATATACAATTAATAATCCACGAAGGTTACAAAAGTCTTCACATAAAGGTAATTGACAGGGGAATTGGAATACCTGAAGAAGAACTTGAGAACATATTTGCAAGGTTCTATCAGGTAGATGGTTCAAAAACAAGACGTTATGGAGGAAACGGACTTGGACTGCACATTGCAAAGACCATAGTGGAAGCTCACAGAGGAGACATCTGGATAGAAAGTGAACCGGAACTTGGAACAACTGTACATGTGAAACTGCCTACTCCAAATCACGGATTCAAAAAATAGAAAAAATATAGAGAAATAACTGCCAATGCAGCTATTTAGGATTTAATCACAGGAACAATCAAAATCAAATCCCAACAGGAATGTACCTGTACCGTGGACATTTTCAAGTCCCATTTTCTCCTTAAGGTACTCATCACTTGGCGGGGACGGGGAAGCAAGTATTACATTGCAAACCTTATCAACTGCCTCTATGTCTGCACATGGTTTTGGAGGCAATACGACGATAAGAGGATTGTTCTTGACATCCATCTTTTTAAGGACACTTGTGTCATATATCACAATGTTGCCGATAACAAGCTTGTCCTTGCATGATTTTACTTCTTCAAGTTTGGCCTCATCATCCACATCCTGACCAACAACACAACCATCATGCATAAGAATAACATTCGGACCTTCTGGCCAGCAGAAATCCATGCTTGTGGTAAAAGCAAATATAACATTATTCTTCAGAACTGCTTTTACACCTTTATTGTCACCTCTGCCAAGTCCCATGAGAGTCATTTCATCAGCTTTCTTCTCGAGTTCTCTGATAATCTCCCTGTCCTCTTCGTTAAGCAGGAGGGTATTTCCTACACCCTGCATCTGAATTATACTGTTTTTTACATTCTCTATAATCTCATCATGTTCCATAAATACCCCTTCATAATATGAGTAAGCAAAGCAGATATGTCAATAACTCTTCAACAGTAATATTCCGGCATACTTAAGCATATCGCATTAAAACTATAAAATTTCCGCACCCAAAATATAGACAGCTTGCTAGTGTATCACTTTGAAAACACCAGCTCGGGGTTCATAAAGATGACCTTTTGAAAGAAGTATCTTCAATGTGGAATCTGCAAGCTTTTCCGGAATATTTCTGGAAATTGCTTTGTTAATAAAAGCAATATACTCAAATCCACTGCCATCATCAAGTTCCTCGGCAATCGACTGGACCTCAGCTTCATAATCTATCTCTTCAGCCTTGTTGCCGGATTTTCTTATTGAGCAGAGGGCTTTCCTGACATCATCCTTCAATGAATTATAATATTCTGCATCCTTGTGATAGTAATCAAGTGAAAGACACATACCACTTGCAGATGATTCTGAAACACCGCTGTCCAGTATACTGTCCATAAGTTTTCCTTCTACAGTACCACCTGAAAAGAACTTGTCAAATTCATCAAGACGATTAAGTGTCATTTCGGCAGTATCTACAATCCACCTGTCACGGATGGATTCATCAACATAATTTATCTCCTCCGGACGTAGGGAAACAAATACTGAACCATCACCGGGCTCGTATGAACGAACTTTTCCTAGTACCATCACATACGATGGAACCTGTATCGTTGACAGGAATACGGATGCTTCCGGCTGGTAACTTCCAGCGTAAATGGTAAAAGCTCCTGTAGGATCAGAAATGCGTGCTCTCCATAACTCACGCTCACTGCCTTTTTGCTCAGAGAGCCGATCCACTTCGGTCACAACACCCACAATGAAAACCCTGTTCACTTTAAGACCAGTCGGACTTATAAGAAAATTAGGTGAATAGATATCCTGATCGGATGGCGATGATGAAGAATATAAATGGAAGCGTGAATCGTTAAACTCCCTAGCAAACATCCTGTATGCAACTTCTCTTTCGACCATTACTCATCACATCCTGTACCTATTCTTTCCAGAAGATCTTCAATATGCTTCTCAACATCATTTTCCGGAACCCATACAGACCTGGCAACAAGCGAAACCCCAAACTCGTTACGGGATGAGTTCCCTCTGGCTGCAATATATTTGCCGGTAAGTACTTTTTTCATGTCTTCGAACACTGTATCACCGGAAAGTGAACTCTGTGCCATCTTCTCGGCATCATGCATGCTTTTACCATAAACTGCCTCAGAAAGTTCCCTGTTAAGAATCAGGTGAACTGCACCTGTTCCATCATCAAGAATAGCTTTTATGCGCATGTCAGTCAGACATTCCACTTCACCGTGAGAACGACAGGAAGATTTTTGTGTTACACGATTACATTGTGGACAGCGCTCGATAAGTCCTGAACCGGACCTTATCGATATAATATTTCCACTGACAGTCACATCGAACATTCCTTCTTTCTCAAGGAGATTTTCAATGGCAACCGAAGAACTTGCCCTGCTTACCGATTCCATTGTAAATGGCAATTCAGATGTATCTGAGATTTTTTCAATGGAGGTTGCATCCGTGAAATTTATGGATGGAAGACCCCTGAATATTCTCACAGAAGCCCCTTCAAAACGAATGTAATCACCAATGTCAGGCCCTCCCAGAGGTACCCATGAAGTGAAAGGTAGTTTTCCAGTCTCATCTGCCAGAACACCTTCAACGACAGTTACTTTCTCACCTTTGAGCATTATCTCACGGTGATACATCTCCACGATCAATACAACTGAACTCACAAGTACATCGGCAGGAACAATATTACCCAGTTTCTTGAGATTTGAATGAGACATCTCTTCCGATTCAGGAAGTTCATTATCCTGAAGATAAGTTATTGTCGACCTTTTTCCAAAATAAAGTTCAGGCCGGTTGTTCCAGAGACGTGTATAGGCATTTTTAATGCGTATTGCATCTCCTGGTTTTAATGACATATCATCCCAGCATGTGAAAGAACAGATGCCAGTTCCATCACCAAGAGTTCCTGAAAATATGGTTTTCTGCTCACCCTGTATCGATACGGTCTTTTCAACAATATCGATTATACGTCCGCTTATTTCGATGCCATTTAATCCCGGGGAGAGGTCTTTGACACTTACTGTATTAGATGAAACTGAAAGATACTTAGCTTTAATCATCCTCTTGGCTTCATCCAGCGGAACACGATATTTTAAAAGTTTATCAAGCTCTCTGCTGATCTCTTCCCTGCTAATGTTTCCAAGCGCCATGGTTAATTCATCTATATGTGGCGCGATTTTCTCGTCCATAGGGATTCTCCTTTTATTGAAGTCTCCATAATTGTATTCCCTGATTGGCAATAAAGATAACTTAACGTGAATTCTATAATCAGGAATGTTTATGAACGTGCACCCCACATAATTGTAAGATGGTAGTGAAAACTGCCATTTGTTAATTGGGGGTTAAATAGTGCCAAGACTAGCTATAGTATACCTTAGCACCCAGGGGAGTACAAAGATGATGGCTGAAGCCGTTGCAGAGGGTGCACGTGAAAAGCATATAGATGTCGATGTTGACAACTTTTATGAATGGGACCCGGCAGAAGTTGCAAAATATGATGCAATCTGCATAGGTTCGTCCACATTCTATTACACAATGCTTGAACCCATAGCTAAATTCCTGGATAAATTAATCGACATAGGAATTGAAGGTAAACTGGGTGCTGCATTTGGATCTTATGGATGGAGTGGGGAAGCACCGGTCCTGATTGCTGAAAAGCTTCGAAAAGCTGGTGTAGAAGTAATTGATCCAGTATTAAGGATACAATACATACCAAATGAAAAAGATCTGGCTGAATGTATCAGACTTGGAAAAGACCTGGCTATCAAGATGAAAAAGAGAGAGTGAATTAATCTAGTCTTAAATTGGAAAAAATATCCAAATGACCCTGAAAAGACAAATAGGCTTGATTTGATTTGGAATTTTTATTAAAAAACTATATATAGGTTCTTTTGCTAGTTGTTAGAGAATACTAAACCAGATTCAAAATATAATTCATATAAGAGGATATTTATGACAATAATTCCATTCGCACCTATTGAGAGAGTTATAAGAAATGCCGGAGCACAAAGAGTAAGCGAGTCTGCAGGAATGGCACTCACCGCCATACTTGAAGAATACGGTCTTGAAATATCAAGAGAAGCTATCAAGCTCGCAGAGCACGCTGGCAGAAAAACAGTAAAAGCTGAAGATATCAACCTTGCAAAAGAGATGCTGGGCAAATAATCCCGGATATCTTACTTTTTTTATTTCTATTCAATATTCTGTAATTCTATTGTTGTAAACATCAGCCTTGAATGCGTTTCAGCTAATGAGGTCTACCAGGCCGATTCCACCTAATGTAACACTACTTACGATTATTCCTGCAATCAGTACTCCTGCAAGTATTGCCGGAAATGCATGACGGAACTTGATGCCAAAAACAAATGCTGCTGCACATCCGGTCCATGCACCTGTAACAGGCAACGGCACTGCAACAAAGAGTGTTAGTGCAAGCGTACCATATTTCTCAAATCTTTCCGAATGGTTACGTTGGGTTCTTCCAAAAAGCCATGAGAAAAATTTGTCGAATATGGAATAACGGCGAAGATAAGTAGAAACAGGTTCCAGGAACAAAAGCAGAGGAACAACAGGAAGCATATTACCCAATACTGCAAAAATGAATGCAGATACCGGGCTCATTTCATATATCCCAAGTGCAATAGGAATGGCACCCCTTAATTCAAATATTGGCATTGCACCGATTATCACAGTTGCAAGCCAATGAGGAAAAGAGGAAAGTAATTCCAGTACTGCTACTTCAAGACTCAATTACATTCCTTTCCTGATAATGCAAAGTGTGCCAGCAGGCATTCAAGCTGTATTCTTTCATTTGCACCTTCGGTTAACCTGAAATCGATCTCACCAATAACATCTATCAGTTCGACCATTTTCTTTTCAGGAATGTCAACATCAAACATAGCCCTGTATATCTGACCCACAACGTCCTCTCCGGAAAGACCCTGCTCCAGCAGAAGGCTGTCCAGATGTTTTCTTGCAGCACTGAAACTTCCATCCAGTGCAGTTGTGATCAGTTCTTTCACCTGCTCAGGACGTGCTGTTGCAGTGATCTTGTAAATTGCATCCTTATGGATCGTGTCAGCAATCAGAGCCGCTGCCTGAAGAGCATTGATAGCTTTTCTCATATCACCCTGGGCGACATATTTGATAGCATCCACACCATCATCTGCAATATCCAGATTCTCGTTATTAGCTACAAATCTTACACGTTCTGCCACAGCCTCATCAGACAACGGACGGAACCTGTATACTGCACATCTTGACTGGATAGGCTCAATGATCTTGGATGAGTAATTGCATGAAAGAATGAAACGACAATTGTTGGTGTAGCGTTCCATTGTACGTCTGAGCGCAGACTGCGCATCAGAGGTTAAAGCATCTGCTTCATCAAGGAAGATTATCTTGAAATCTGCGCCTCCTATTGGTGTTGTTTTTGCAAAGTTCTTGATCTTTGTCCTGACAACATCAATACCACGTTCATCAGAAGCATTAAGCTCGGTGAAGTTCTCACGCCATGATTCCCCGAAAAGCTCACGTGCTATTGACACAGAAGTTGCAGTTTTTCCAACTCCAGGAGGACCTGAGAACAGGAGATGTGGAAGGTTTCTCGTTTTAATGTACGATTTAAGCCTTTCTACAGTCTCTTTCTGGCCGACCACGTCATCAAGCTTAAAGGGCCTATACTTTTCAATCCATATCTCTTCTTTAATTTCAAACCCTCCGCATAGAAGTATGCATACCTGCATTAATAGGAAGATGTAGTTTTTTAAGTTTTCGTAGATAAAAAAAAGATGTGCAGGATTATGCCAGATGGCACCCTGCTGATTTTGTATTTCTGTGTATTTCTGATTTTACTGATAGATCAGCTTGTAAGCGTAACTGCCCACAACAGGGATCTTAAGCATTGTACCCTTGCATGCCATTATAACAAGCACCAGTATGAAGAACAATGAACCGAATCCAAGGAAATCGGCTATGATCCAGCCAACATATGGAATCCATCCCACAATGAAAATGATAAGTGAAAGTGGGAGGAATATCAATAATGACTGCATTGCATGGAACCTGACAAACTTGTTATCCGGCTCAATGAGCAGGAAAATAATCCCTGTGATCCAGAATCCTACATAACTGAGGGCTGCTACGATATTTTCGTTCAGACCAACCTTTGTCTTATATGTCATATGATCACCTGATTGAAATTGAGTTCTGTGGACATTTCTCCACGCATAATCCACATGCAGTACATTTCTCCTGGTCGATCTCCGCAAGGAAATTGGTTACCTTGATGGCTTCCTCAGGACAACTCTTCTCACATATCTTACATCCGATACAACCAACGGTACAGGACTCCTTAACTGCCTTACCTTTATCATGTGACATACAGAGTACATGTACCTTTTCTGTTTCCTTTGCAAACACAAGTATGTCATTCGGACATGATGCAATACAAAGTCCACAACTCGTACAAAGGTTCTTGTTCACATGTGGAAGGCGGTCCTCACCAATGGAAAGAGCACCGAAAGGACATGCACGTACACAGGTACCTCTGCCCATACATCCGTAATTACAGCCTTTTTCACCGTCTGACAGCATCATAACTGCCTTACAGTCCTCAAAGCCAACATAATCGAAACGGTCGACACAATTAAGGCCACCATTACATCTGACGAATGGATACTGTTCTTCGCCCTCTACAACTTCCTGTCCGAGAATGCCACCAATTTCCTTGGCAACATCAAACCCACCGACAGGGCAACCGTTGATAGGAGCACCTTCGTTGACAACACGTTCTGCAAAGTCTGCACAACCTGCGTAACCACAGGCACCACAGTTAGCTCCAGGGAGAACCTCAACAATCTCATCGACCAGAGGATTTGTCTCTACCTTGAATTTCTTTGATGCCACTACAAGCATTACACCTACAGCCAGTCCAAGGCCACCAAGGATGGCTGTAGCCTGTACAAGTAAAGTTACCAGTTCGCTCATATTGGAATCACCCAGAAGTAATTAACAAAAGCAAGAGAAAGCATTGTTGCGATGAAGAATGCCTGTGGCAGACCCCTTATTGATGATGGGATATTCACAAATGTTGATCTTTCTCTTATACCGGCCATCATGAGCATTACAATGGTGTATCCAAGACCTGCTGATGTACCGAAAACAACACTCTGTGCAAAGTTATAACCTGAACTTTCGTTGAGCAATACTGCACCCAATACAGCACAGTTAGTTGTAATCAGTGGCAGGTAAATACCCAATGAACGATAAAGTGAAGGAATCTGTTTTCTAACTACGAATTCTACCAGCTGTACAAGTGCTGCAATTACAACAATGAAGCTGATAAGGTCAAGGAATTCCATCTTTGTCGGTACCAGAATATAAGTGTAGAGTAGGTACGATACCGTCGAAGCCATCGCCATAACAAACACAACAGCTCCGGACATTCCTGTGGCACTTTTCACATCTTTGGTTACGCCCACAAAGGAACATAATCCAAGGAACTGGATCAGCAGGAAATTATTGATGAATAGACCATCCATAAAGATTGAGAATAATGCATCTTCTGCCATATTATTCACCTCTTTCCAGTTTCTTTGCTTTCTGATAGTTTACAATTGCCATCAGTGCTCCGATTGTAACAAAAGCACCTGCAGGCAATATCATTGTGGTAATTGGATAACTGAGTGACAGGTTGATCAATGAGTAACCGAATACCACGATCTGTCCTGTTCCAAGGAGTTCCCTTATTCCACCAATGAGCATCAAAACAAGTAAGAAACCTGTTGATGTACCAAAACCATCTATCATAGAATAGAAAACATTATTCTTGTTCGCATATGCTTCTGCACGTCCGATAATAATACAGTTTACGACTATAAGGGGAATAAAAACACCTAAAGCCGCATACATCGACGGCGAATACGCTTCCATAATCATATCCACTATAGATACGAAAGTAGCTATGATAATGATGAATATTGGAAGCCTAACTGTTGAAGGAATCTGTTTTCTCAGGGATGAAACCAGCATATTCGAGCATACTAATACAAATGCAGTACCTGCAGCCATACCGATAGCATTTTCAACCGAGGTGGTAACTGCCAGCGTTGGGCAGAGTCCCAGAACAAGTCCGAATGTCGGATTATCCCTTGTAATACCACGTATAAATTCACTTAAAGGATCCATAATATCACTCCTCTGCCTCTTCAATTTCACTAATCTTTGTATTCAGGGCATCTACTACCGCTGTTGAAGATATCGTTGCACCGGTTATTGCATCAATAGCTCCACCATCTTTGGAAAGACTTAGTGAAGCTAAAGGAACATCAATGAACTTACTCTGAAAATCATCAGTCACGATCTTAGCACCCAGTCCCGGAGTCTCTGAATGACTTAGAACATCCATTCCATATACATAAGAGAATGTGGAGTCTACAGCTCCTGCAACAACTATTATTCCCTGTGCTCCTGTCTGACTCTGGAAGAAGGCATAACCAATTATACTACCTGAGGAATCAAGTGCACGGTAATAGAGAATGACAGGATTACCATCGTCATCAACTGTGTCACCATAGACAGGGTCAAAGCTGGCGGCATCGGAAATTAGCCCTGCCAGAATCTCAGTTTTGGCATTGGCCTCATTGACCTTGAGCTGAGCACTTGTTGGCACATAAGTGATACCTAACAGAAGAGCTGCAACAATAGATATGAGTACAATTTTTGCAATAACTATAGCTGTCTCTTTACCGGAGTCACTCATTGTTGACCACCTCGAACTTCAAAGATGACGGGATTTTATCCATTACACGCCTGTACGCTTTTTCCGCACATGACATTGTTCCATATGATGCGGGCATTGTATTGATTTCAATAAATGATGCTACACAGTTTGCAAGGAATATACCATACAGCAATCCATCAACGTAGTTAGCAAAGTAACCGTAAATGAATACAAGTACACCACATGTAATTCCGTAAACGATACGTCCTTTTTTGGTAATGGGAGATGTTGCTGTATCCGTTGCCAGGAAGAGTATTCCAAAGAAAACAATTCCTATCATTGAATATGAAAGCTCAGGACTTGGGCTAAGGACTGCAAACATCTGTGACATGTACATTAATGGATTCAGGCTGCCTTTATGAATAAGATCCATTACGCCTGAAATGAAAAGCAATGCCTGCGGCAATACTATCATTGTTGCAAAAAATGAAAGTGGAACTCTCCAGTCAATATACCTTTTATAGATAAGATAAAGACCACCAATAAGCAGTATTGGAGAAACACCCACCATCAGCCCTGCACCGTGCTCAAGTATAAGATCTGAGAACTGACCGATATGAGGAATGGATGCAGGTGTCATAAACCCGGACCATGCACTTCTTGTAAATACCCATCCTACAAGAACAGGATTGAATATGTAAGAACCGATTCCACCAAACACGTGTTTGCCCACGGTTATTGCAAAGAAAGTTGCAAAAGCAGCAATCCACAATGGAGCTTCAGGTGGAATTAGTAATGCCAGCATGAGTCCGATCATGGCAGCATGGCCATCTGCAACTCTTACTTTTTGCTTGGAAATTGTCTGTATGGCAAATTCGGTTACCACAGCAGATACCACTGATGCAACAATAATACCAAGGGCAGGAATGCCAAAGAAGTATATCGCTGCAAGACAGAGTGGAAGCAGAGCAATTATTTTACTATAATTTAATGTCTTGAAATCTAATTTTGTTTTCTTATGAGGGGGAGCTGAAATTGTATATGTCATTTTTACTCACCTCCGCAGCCACAACCAAGTTTCAGGTTTGATGACTCTTTTTCAGGCATATCCTCATATGCCATTTCAATGGCATCCTTTGCATACCTGATAAGCTGTAAAATGTGTATCTTGGAAGGACAGACCGCTGCACAATCACCACATTCAATGCAGTTTTCAACATGTATCTGCCTGCATTCATCAAAGCGACCCTGGTCTGCCATGACAGCAAGGCGGCTTGGTATAAGTTCCACAGGACAGACATCCACGCAGCGTGCACAGTGGATACATTCTATTGATTCACCCCTGATGACCTCCTCAGGTTTCTGGATGGAAATCCTTGTGGTTCCTTTAGTTACAGGTACCTGATCAGTATACTGTGCCACACCGGTCCTTACACCATTAGCTATTATCTTGCCAATCTCACCTGTGTAACCATATGAATCAATTACATCCTTGAATGTGGTACCAATCCTGACAAAGAGATATTCCATCTTGTTAGAAACACCTTCAACTGAAATAACAGTATCATAAAATGGAGTTCCTTCATGGACAGCATCGTAAAGTGCTTTTGCAGATCTGATACCACAAACTGCAACTCCTGCATCAGTTGGATCACAGCCGATCTTAACCTTTCTTCCTGTTACTCTGTAAGTGAAGAAATTAAGAATCTTCTTACCGAAGATGCGCTCCTGGGAAACAATAACAATATCTGAATTTTGTTCATTGAAGTAGTAGCCTACATTGCGGCTTCCAATAAGAGGTGCGACCTTCAGCTTCTTTTTGTCAACTTCAATGCCTTCAAAGGCATCAATTGACTCCTTATCATCAGTCCTTAGGACAATTGCACCCTTTTTAGCACCTGCTGCCTTCATGAGAAGTTTTAAGGCATCTATCATCTGGAATGCATAATCATCCGGAGTCTTGAATGTTCCACCAATCCATTCGGATGATGTAGCATTGATAAGTACAGTATCTATCTTTTTACCCTTTGGTCTTAAGACTGTGTGAGTAGGCATTCCGTAGTGTTCTACGATACCTGATTCCTTAATGAACTCGGCAAGCTTGTCAGGTTTTACATCCTTGCATGCTGAGAATGCAACACTTTCATTGCTGTCTTCAGGCTGGATGATAACACTCATCACCTTGTTTCCATCCGGATGAGCTGCCTCTTCTATGGCAATAACCTCACCACAGACACTTGAATGAACTGCAGAAGACTGGTATTCAGCACTTCCACCTATTTTCTGTCCAATGAGAACCCTGTCACCTTTCTTCACAAGGGGTTCACAGACAGCACCCCTGTGCTGCCTGAGCGGAATAATGACCTTTTCCGGTAATGTCTCTAATTTTTTGATTTCCACATTATCAACTCCTTAGAATGCAGGCTCCCGCTCAACCTCAGTAGGTTTTGCATTTTCATCTGTCGCTTCAATGGTCTGTGTGGTGAAATCGGCTTCTGGATCAGTTACTGCCGGGTCCTTCTCATATCCCAGAGCTGTCCAGCCAATAGCTGTTGCAGTGCTGCCGTGACAATCTGCACATACAAGTGGATCCTCAAGACCTACACTTGAACTTACAATATTGTGGCTCACCTGATAATACAATTCAACATGTCTGAGAACTGCATTTGGATAATCTGCAGTTCCATCTGCATCACCATCATACGTACTAATCTCTTCTACAGTTACGTTGCCATCACCGTTAGCATCTGCACTTAATACATCTGCAGGAGCTATAGGGTTACCAATTGATGAACTGTTGTCAGGGTCTGCAAGAACTTCAGCATCGATTCCTTCATCCCACCAGATACCTGTGATCACGTTGAATGGTTTGAGCACTGAATCGTTGCTTTGTTCCTGAGCTGTTGGCAATGTATCATAAGAAACCCCTGAGGACCATGAGATAGTCGGAGTGAATTCGGAATCATATATAACATCTTCACGAACACCATTCTTCCAGCTGAATGACTTCAGTACCGGAGTGCCAGTCTCATCGGAACCTGGTAATGCAGGGATGTGACATGACTCACAGCTTACTGTTTCAAGGTGACCATCGGCAATTGTACCGTGTGAGATACCTTCGTGACATCCTGATGAGTCACATTCCAGTACGCCAAGTTCAGATTCCATATGAACATCTTCAGAGCTGAACAAGTATTCACGGCTTCCAATATTATGTTCCTCTGTAACGTGACATTCCTGACAATCTACAGAATCGTGAACATCATAAGAAGCTGAATCTTCAAGGGTCCATGCAACAGCAGTTGTCTCAACGTCAGCAGAGTGACAGTTGCTGCTACAAAGTGTCTTGCTCGGAGCACCGTTTACCTCATCATGAACTTCTGTTACAAGTGGGAGTGGTGCCAAAACATCAAGCATGTAGCTTACCATATAAAGTGTGTCACCCTGTATTTCTTCACTTGACTCTTCAATTGCAGCTTCATTGGCATTCTCGAAGTCACCTGAAGCGATACTTTCTGCACGTGCCTCAAAGTCATATCCTACCTGGTTGTGGCAGGCCATACAGTCAATGTCAACACCATAATCTGACATATAGCCGCCACCGGGGTGAACCTGTCCGTATGTTACAGCCATTGAGCCTTCATCAATGCTGTCAACATCAACACCATACTCCATGATAGAGGTCCATTTTTTCAGATCCTGCTGAACATGGTCGGATTCTGATACTTCCTCGTATACTCCTGCGTGACAACCACTGCATGAACTGTCAGACCATGTCTGTTCAGTCATGTAATGAGTGGACATGACTTCATTACCGGTGCTGCCGACATATGCATAAATTCCAGCTACAGCGAACATCACAACGAGGATACCTATAAGAATTACATTTAATTTAGCCATAATTTGCCTCGCGTCATTTCTCTGCAACTTCTTCAAGCTGTTTGATTACAACAATAATTTTGTTTCTCAAATCCTGCTCATTTGTTATTTTCATGTCATTAGAAACGTATTTGCTAATCTCGAATGACTTTCGCACTACTCTGACATTAAAGTCAAAAACCTTATCAAGAAGACCATTTTGAGGAGATACACCCAAAAAGTCCACATCCATATGATTGCCAAGTACATTGGCTTTAAGTTCAATTTTATCTAGAGGGGAGCCGGGTTTTATGTAAATAATATGATGTTTCACAAAACCAAAGTGCTTCTCTATACCTCTCCAGCCGTATTCTTCCATTAATTGATGAAGAGCGACAACAAGGTACTTATCCTTGCTTGAACTTGTTCCCGTACCTGATCCTGCGCTGGGATTGCTCATTCTATTACTTCCTTTGGATGAATATAATAATTATAACAGAAGGAAATCCACTTCCTTCCTATCCGCGGTACATAGGTTTAATATTTAGTTATATCTTTTCATATTACATGAGGTATAAAACTGTTGCCATTGTACTGATAGCGGTTTTCACAGGATTATTAATGATAGATTATGTCCAGGACATGGATTCACAGAGCCTTCCTGAACAACAAGTTTACTCACAAACCAGAAGCCTGATGGACACTACTGTGACCATCGCAGTGGTAAATTCCAACGAAACATCTGCTATTGAAATAATAAATCGTGCTTTTGAAAAAATAAATTATGTTGATGGGGTGATGAACAACTACGACAATAGTAGTGAAATAAGTATCCTCAACAATGAGGGAGAAGTAACTAATGCAGACCCTGAACTTGTCAATGTGATAAGCCGCTGTACATATTATTCTGAAAAAAGCAGTGGTGCCTTTGACATCTCAATTCAACCAATACTGGACCTGTGGGCCAGCAAATATGCACCGGGTGGAACTAACCAGCCTCCCACATCCGATGAGATCAATGAAACCTTAAAACTTGTCAATTATTCAGCAATAATGATTGAAGGAAATAATGTTTCCATGAAGAACGAAATGAAAATTACCCTGGGCGGCGTTGCAAAAGGATACGCGGTTGATGCTGCCATAGAATCAATGATTGATGATGGAATTACTTCAGGATTTGTAAATGCAGGTGGAGATGGAAGATATATTGGTACAAAGGCTGATGGCAGCCAATGGAAAGTAGGACTACAGAACCCTGACAAAAGCGAAGATGCAGTTACCATCATGAATATCCAGGATGTTGCAGTGGCAACCAGCGGAAATTATGAAAGGTATTTCAGCGATGAAGCTAAGGTTTCACACATCGCAGATCCACGCACGGGGTACCCATCAAGTAATCTTATAAGCAGTACTGTCATTGCGCAGACGACAATGGACGCAGACGCACTGGCAACTTCTGTATTCATTCTCGGAGAGGAAGACGGACTTGCAATGGTCGAGAAGCTGGAAGGTGTAGAATGCCTTATCATAACAAATGATAAGGAAATAATAATGTCTTCAGGATTCTCGTCTTACGAAAATAATTAAAAATCAGTGACAAAGGGCTTAGCCTGCATTATTGCAGGCTGACCTCATGAAGAGTTTCATAGATTGGCCCTTTAGGGGTCAATGTACTCTTTTTTAACTTGATGGAGTTTACCTCCATAGAACCGATTTCAAAATCCTTCAGCTCATCAAGCAGTTCCAGAAATTCTGCTTTTTTCTTTTTAGGAAGATATTTCACTCTTGCCAGAGTGGCATGTGGACTAAATCTGTGATGGGTAGGCTCAAATTCAAAAGATGAAAGAGTGCTTTCAATCTGCTCATTAAGGTCATCAAAGTTTCCATCACATCCAAGCCAGATGACCTTGGCAAATTTCGGTTTGGGGAAAACACCGATACCTTTCACATGAGAACTAAATGATTGACATTTCACATTGTCAAGGGCTTTTGATATATCAGGAATCTGATTGTCTGGCACTTCACCAAGGAATTTCATGGTAATGTGCACCAGATCAGGACCTACAAACTTGAATTTGAATTCATTGAACTTCAATTGAATTTCGGTAATCTTTTCATGCAACTCCACAGGGAAATCTACCGCAATAAAAGCTCTCACCACACATATCACCAATTATCATTTATACTGAGGACATAAATTAATATCGCTGCTAAACATGCTTTATTTATAAAATGAGAATATATAATATCTTATGATTCAGTAGTTTTATTGTTGATTCAAAAACAGAGGGGATAATTTGGACAGTGCACAGGTAGTTGTCAACACTGCTGTCAGGCTTGCAGAAGAGCTGAAATCAACGGCTATAATAATATCAGGAGACGCGAATTTTGAAAAGCCTGAGACAAGCATACCGGTATATTTTGCAAGCAGCAAACAAAAGAATATAATAGATCACCTGGTGGCAAGCAGCAAAACAAAGGAAGAAAAAACAAAAGAGATTCTTGATAAAATAGGCCAGCAAGCAGCCGGAAAGATAGAACATGTGGAAAATGTCTCCGCAATTGAATTCATTCTGGAAGAGATCAGCGAAGGAACCATAATAGGCATAATCGAAAGCAAGGACTCGTATGCTATTGTAGTCCATAACCTTGAAGATAATGCTATTGTGAAGAAAATGAAGGAATGTGAAGAAAGAGTTGCTTCAGAGGTCCTGCGCGCTGTTTTGAAAATTGCTTTTGATATCTCCAACACAGGCCGCGAAGGTAAGCAGATAGGTACTGCTTTTATAGTAGGTGATGTGGATGAGGTCATGGTGCGCTCACACCAGATGATCTTAAATCCCTATGCTGGCCAGGAAGACTCAGATCGCAACCTGATAGATAAAAAGAACTGGGAATCTGTGAAAGAGTTTGCCCAGCTTGATGGTGTTTTTGTAATATCGGAAGAGGGCATGGTCGAAGCTGCAGGAAGATATCTTGATGTGGACGCAAGAGATATCGATGTTGAAAAAGGCCTTGGTGGTCGGCATGTCTCTGCAGCGGCAATTACAAGGGATACCGTATCAATTGCAATCACAGTCTCACAATCAGGTGGAGTCATCCACATTTATATGGATGGAAAAGAGCTGATGCACATTGAATCAACTGAAAGAGCTGTGCGCCTTGGTTGATTAATACAATGAAAATCTAATTTTAAATTAGAAAAATAATAAATTTTGTTCATAATTTATTTTTTGGCAATCTAATCTCAAAGTAGCGAATGTAGCATTTGAAAGATTAGTAGAGAAATAAGTAAAAAAGAAATGAGTTGACCGGTAGAAGCTACCAGTCATTTGCATAAGTCTTGTAATTCTTACTCAAACTCACTTAAATTGGCAACTTTATTCCAACTGAGTCATATACAAGTGCAGTTGCAAGATAAAGTGCTGCAATACCTGTAATCAGAGTAATGATACCTGCAATTGGCAGTGGTAGCATTCCGAAGAATACAAGTGCAAGACTGAAGAATGTGAGGTCAAGCACTACAAAGACCACGGTAATCATCTTCACACCGATCTTGAGTGTGGCAACTGTGAGTGATGTTGCGATGAGACCCCATACGAGTGTAAAGAATCCCATTGATGAGGCACTTGCTGCATCTAATGGTGCACCCCAAAGTCCTGCTGGTGCAAGATTGATGTATGAAAATGCAAACCACCAAAGACCAAATATTGTGAATGCTGTTGCAGCAAAGGTGTCACCTTTCTGCCAGAGCTGCCATCCTGCCAATACTTCTGCGACACCACCAAGAGTTATTGCCATTGCAATAACCATAGCGGCATCTGAGAACATGCCAGAGTTCAATAATCCTGCAAATGTTGCTGCAAAACCAAGACCGTAGAAACCTACTGCTGCCGGACTTGCTGCAGACAAATCTTTAACTGTAATTTCTCCTTCCATAGTTTATCACTTCCCTAAGATAAAATTGGATAAATATTATTAATATTCAAATTTGCATAATTGTTTATACTGACCATAAAATAAAACGTCAGAAATTCGTTTCCATCAATTCTTGTAATACGTAACTGCTTGCTACCTCCACATAGCTGCTTGCTACCTCCACGTAACTGCTTGCTACCTCCATCAAGTGTTACCTATTTCACCTCCAGATAAGGACTTTAAAATAGAAGTATATATCATTTTTGATTATGACAATATTGAATAGTCTTGATTTTAGCTTTTTTTTGAGAACAAAGAGATATAAAGGCTTTAAAAATAATATAAAAATATATTTGGCTCTTTTTTACTTTAAAACACTAAAAAAAACCTACAAAACTTGCCATAAATATAAAATACGAGAGATAAAATTAATAAGTGTTGCCTCTTTGCATACAATGCACATAACACACAACACCGATGGGAAAAGCTTAAATAATTGACAGAGCGTATAATAAGGTTTTTGACAAGTAAACCAATATGAAAAAAGAATAATCAAATTTTGAAACGCAACAAGGCAGCGATTCCACCTAGTGCAAGCAACTTCTGGCCGGGTTCAAATATTGTGCTGAAAACAACAATTTTGCCCTGAGAGTGCTCTACCGCTTGCAAAAAGGAATCAATATCTCCTTTTTCACGTTCCATCCTCAGCATCTCATCTGCAACCAGAAGTGTATCAATAGAGCCGTAATCCAGAGCCAGCTTTACTTCATCTAATCCGTAGGCAAACTTGCCATCCATGGAAATCTCTTTTAAGAGATCATCCATTAAGCGGGACTCGCGGGCAATGCGGGACTCCTCCATGATCCTGTCCACCGCTCCACGCTTCAGTACTTCCTGGAAACCGGATATTCCGATGGAAGAAGTATCCTCTGTAACAACACGGGAAGAAAACTCTGCTTCTTTATATTTCAGGTACTTCATGAAATCGTCTTTTATGAATCCAGGCCCTGCAACAACTACAGCTTCTGACTCCGATGCTGCATGCAATAACTGATCGATTATCTCATGGAAGAAAACCTCTCTAAGAGTACCTTCACTCCTTTTCCCTGAAGACTGGCTTATGTGGGAATATAATTCAATTCCGTAATGACGTACAAGACCAATATCCGCATCCCCTTCTTCAATAGCAAGAATGACAACTTTTGGTCGCTTGGAAGAAGCTTCAGCCTCATCAATACGCTCTATCTGGTCCTTTTTCCAGTTTTTGATTATTGAAAGGTCAACCCCTTCCTCAACATTAAAAGTATGATAATGACCTGCATCCATTCCCTGCTCAATAAGGCCATGAATTCTCAGACGATTTGAAAATTTATGGAATTCTATTTCTTCCACACGGATACCCAGTCTTACTGTTTTCTTCTCGACCTTTTCAGGGCGGAGCTTATCGGCAGAAGTATCTGCCTTTCTTTTAGTAAGGGCGAATATGAGGTCACCTTTCTCTATAATATACTTGAGGTGCCAGAGATCATCCAGTGTTTCAGGAACGATTTTAATTTCACCTTCTCTGCCTTTCAGATTTCTCTTTACGACCCGCATATTTACACCTTAAAATTCATACCTTAATATCAGATTCACCCGGTGGAAGCATCATTGCTATCTTGTCAGGTGAAGCTATCTGCTTGACGAAATTCGGCTCTTTCAATTTCTCTACATATACCTTATATATTTTTTTGGCAATGTCGTTCTGATTATACTTACCAGGAATAACTTCCACCACATGCTGACCATGTTTGCGGACAGCAGAGGTCGGACCGCCAATAACCCTTGTGCTTCCTTCGAGTTCAAGGCCAACAGCGGCTGCAACCTGAACGTCTCTGAAATAGTTCCTTTCACCACGTATTACAAAGGAACCTTTCTTAAGATACTCTCCGGTTTCCGGTGTCTTGGAAACCTGTTCAGGTTTTATCCAGTAACAATCACCGCTGAACTGGCCTGATTTCCATACACTTGAATAAGAAACCACAAATTGTGCAGTCTCCTGTAAAGTTGTTTCAGGCACATCCTTGCCCATTGTCTTGATAACTGTAATCGGAGCTCCAGGAGTCTGAGTGTGAAATACGATATCACGCTTTTCCATGTATTTTTTAACGATTTCCTCATTGCTGTCAGCGTCCCTTCCTGCTACTACGAGGAAACCGTCAGAGGACATGAACCATCTGAAACGCTCATACCAGTACTTCTTGTTGCTGACCTTGCGTTTATTAGAAACTTTCTTTTCACGTTTCTGCATGGCAAGTTTAGTATCTTCTATGGCTTTGAGGGCACCATCTTTCTTTTTGGTGAGCTTCTTGGCCTTATCATAATAGACCTGTGCATTCTGAGGAATTGTAAGTTTAATATCTATAGTAGCCCTTGTGCCGTCAAGGTTCAGAACAATATTCCCTTCTGCCGAATTAATATTCTCAATCCATTTTGCAGCAGGGACAGTATCTTTTGCCTTTTTAACAATGGATTTGATCTCATCCCATGAATAACCCTTATCACGAGCATGTTTAAGGACATTAATGACCTCTTCGATCTCAACATAGTTTGCATAGATGACTTCTGCAATGCGGGTTTGTTTGTCTGCATCCTTCCCAAACTTTTCAATGGCAGCTTCCTGCTTTTGCAGACGGCGGGCAAATACGTCAACCTTCTCTTTCTTGACAGCCGTTACCGCTTCCTGCACTGATTCTGCGGCAGCTTTTCCAAAGAACCCATCAAGAGCAGCATTAAATGTAGGGAATGATTCTTTCTCGAAGTCCTTGTATATGGACAGTTCGAGCGGAAGCACATCTAATGGCTTTAACTCACCCTTGTCCTCTTTTTTCACAAGACAGGGTTTAAGGTCGCCTGACAATAGTGGTTTAAACAAATCCTGAAGAGCAGAAATGATTGCCTGAATTCCATCGGAACCTATTTCTTTTGCTGGTTCTGACTTGTTCACACCTGACCTTGCGCATACTTCTTCTGCAAGCACCCCACCAAGGTTGAATCTTGTAGCGATAGTCCTCACAACATCTGCATCTGATGCTGCAAATACATTTTCAAGATCGTTTGCGGTGGCATCTACCGGACTAATCTGAGCCTCCGGATACTGATAAACTTCTCCACTGCGTATTCTTCTTCCCTTGAAGGTTACAGGCTTCATCGGAAGGATGATCTTTCTCTCGGAATCAAGAAGGACAATGTTTCCCGGGGAGAACAATTCCACAACAAGAACAGTTTCCACACCACCACGTACAACACCGATCTCAAGTATCCTGTCAAAGTCATACTGTTTGACAAAAGTAATGCGGCCTGCCATGATGTGTTTTCTTAGCATCATGGGGAATGACTGTGGAATCTTGGGACTTGGACGAATATACTGGCTCATATGAGCACGTTTCCCTGCCTCGATCACAAGGTTATCCCTGCCTTTTTCATAGACAAAGAGATTTATCCTTATCTCGTCGGGTGCAGGCTGGTAAATCTTAGCTATCTTAGCATCTATTATAGATGTCTCACCGGAGCTTAGCTCAAGGGCAAGGGCAGCTACATCAGCACTCGTCATTTCCTTCTTCATGCGTGGACTATAATGTAGACGGTGACTATAAGGTTTATGACGCATAAAGCAGATGTAATATCAAAGCACGATTGCAAAATAGGAGCTACAGGCATAAGATGGATGAAAGGACAAGACAGTTCGTGGTATCTGCATTCCAGAACTATTATTCTACAGCAGACATAAAGTTACCACCAGATTTCACTTCAAGAGAATGGGGGTTCATTGAGTTTACCAGCGGACAGGATACTTTCATGAAAAGACACCGTGCATTTGGTTCCGAGGGAGAGCTTCATGATTACTTACGAGGAATCGGACCTGCACATGCTTATTATTCTGTTGCATACTACGAATATCCAGGCGCTCCTAAAATGAAGGAAAAGAACTGGCTTAAAGCCGACCTTATTTTTGATATTGATTCTGACCACCTGCCCGGAGGAATAAATTCCTACGCTGATATGCTTGAGAAAGGAAAAAGGGAAACACTCAAACTTCTGGAGTTCCTGATGGATGATTTCGGGTTCAGAGAAGAACAGGTGCATGCTGTGTTCTCAGGAGGCAGAGGTTATCACTTCCACATTAGTGAAGAGTCTGTACTATCACTGGGAAGTGCGGAGAGAAGGGAAATCGTTGACTATGTCAGTTCAAAGGGACTGAATCTTGAAAAGATATTTTCCAAGAAGGATATTTCCGGTGATGCCGGAGCAGAATCTGCCAAGATGTCAGTTTTTCCTTCCGAAGATGAAGGGGGTTGGGGTGGACGGATCAACCGCTATCTAATATCATATCTTAGTTCAATTGCAAAAGATGAAGATGCAGTAAAGATACTAAGCGGATTCAAAGGAATTGGAAAAACCACAGCAGAAAAACTTGTGGATACTTTTAAGGATGAATCAAGGGTTGCTGCTTTGAAGAAAGGAAAAATGGATGCTCTTGGAGGCATCAAAAAAGATATTCTTATGACCATTGTCAATCAGGGCGTTGAACAGATGGCAGCCTGTGTTGATGAACCTGTCACTGCGGATATTAAGAGACTTATCAGGCTTCCTGGCTCACTTCACGGCAAGTCAGGGATGAAAGTTACAGCCCTTTCGATTGATGAACTTGAAACTTTTGAACCTTTGAATGATGCAGTTGTCTTTGGGGACAAGTCGGTAAAAATAAAAGTAATAAAACCGTTTGCTGTGCAGATGAAAGGGAAGGACCTCATGGTCGAGGAAGGCATACAGGAAGTTCCTGAATATGCCGCAATATACCTTATGTGCAGAGGTGTTGCAGAATATGGACGGTAATGAGCTTAAGACCGTACTAAGGGAAGAGGGTAGTTCTACACTCAAATCGTTACATCCGGGTTTCTACAAAGATGTTGAGAAATATCTCAAGGAGCTGGAAGAAGAACTATCCAAAATAGATAATCCTCGCTCAGTTGAGTCTAAGATGCTTGATAACGAATTGCAGAGTGCAATTACCGATATTGAAATAGTATTCATGCGTCGCATACGTAAGATAATAGACTATGCAAGAACTAACGCATTTTCCAGCATGCCACCTTCCCAGGATATGAGCAAATTACTGCCTGAAGAGAAAAAAGTATACGATGCAGTGCTTACAGCAATTAATTCCGCTCGTGCCGAGTTACTGGTACCTATCCTCGATCCGCAGGCGGCAGGAAGAAAGAATAAAAAGGATACAGCACAAAATAATAAAGTTGATGCTACCGGGAAAGTAGCAAATGCTGACGATGCCGATGTTCCTGAACATATGAATGCGGACATGCCATCTGAGACCGGCAATAAAGATGAAATAGGCAAAAGTAATATAAATAAAGAATTCGTTGTTGTGCGAATACTGGAGGACCTGCCTACTTTCAAGGCTATGGATAATCGCAATTACACATTACATGCCGAAGATGTTGTCGTTTTACCTACCCTGAATGCAAAGGGATTGATCAAACGCAACGTGGCACAAATAATCCTGTAAAATTAATAACATATTTAGGTGAAGATAATGAGGATTCCAAAGAGATTTAAAACACACTGCCCTTCATGCAAAAAACACACAGAGCATGTGGTTGAGAGAGTGAAGAAGGGTAAGGCATCAACACTTACACGTATTGAGAGACAGAAGAAACGCCAGACTGGAATTGGAAACAGTGGAAAATTCTCAAAAGTTCCTGGTGGAGACAAGCCAACGAAGAGAATATGGCTCAGGTACAGGTGCACAGAATGTAACAAGGCACATCAGAGACCATGCTTCAGGGCAAAGAAATTCGACTTCGCAGAGTGATTATTATGATTAACAAACCAAAGAGCAGATTCTTACGCGTAAAATGCAATGATTGTGAGAACGAGCAGGTAATTTTCGGCAGTGCAAGCCGCAAGGTAACATGCCTTGTATGCGGAAGGACACTTGCAGAACCTACCGGCGGCAAGTCAACAATCACAACACACATACTCGAAGTACTCGAGTAGATCAAAGTGATTTATAATGGATGATAACAACTGGCCTGAAAGTGGGGACTTTGTTGTCTGTACCGTAAAGAATGTTACTGACTTCGGTGCATACACAACCCTTGAAGAATTCGATGGAAAAGAAGGTTTTATCCACATATCGGAGATTAAGGCCGGATGGGTCAAATACGTAAGGGACCACGTGCGCGAAGGGCAGAAGGTAGTCTGCAAAGTTCTGAATGTGGACCCCTCACGTCGCCACATCGACCTGTCCCTTAAAGATGTCAACGAGCACCAGAAACGTGCAAAGATACAGGACTGGAAGAACGAACAGAAAGCATTCAAGTGGCTTCAGTTCGTATCAGAGGAAACCGGAACCAGCAAGGATGAAATCGACAAGATCAAACCAAAATTGCTGGACAGTTTTGGCAGTCTTTATTCTGCATTCGAAGAAGCAGCCATGAGTGGTGAAGACGCTTTTAACGATGTAAAAATGAAGAAAAAGATTGTCACAAGCATTGTAAAGGTTGCTCAGAGCAATATAAAACTGCCATTTGTAGACATTGCCGGATACATAGACCTCAATTGTTACCTGCCTGACGGAATAGAGATCATAAAAATGGCTCTTGAAGCAGGGAACGAAATAGAGGAAGAAGGAGTTAAAGTAGACATCAGTTATACCGGTGCACCAAGATACAGAATCAAGGTAATTGCTCCTGACTACAAGAAAGCTGAATCCGTGCTTAAAAAGTCCTCAACAGCAGCTATTGATACTATTGAAAAGCTTGGTGGAAAAGGCGAATTCCACAGGCATAACGACACCGTTAAGGCGTGAGACCCTTTGGGACAGAAGATCTTCAAATGCAGGAATTGCGGCAGATATACTTTGGAAGCAGTCTGCCCGAAATGTGGATCAGATACATTCAGGCCACAACCTGCAAGATTTTCCCCACTGGATCCTTATGGCAAATATCGCAGGATAGCAAGAAGGGAGGGTAACCTGTGAAGGAAATAGAAGTAATAAACATAAAAGAAGATGTGGAGCTTAACAATCCGGTGCTAATAGTAGGACTGCCGGGAGTAGGACACGTCGGAAAACTTGTTGCTGAACATCTGGTAGAAGAGCTTGAAGCAGAGAAACTTCTGGAAATATATTCCCATCATTTTCCACCGCAGGTTCTTGTTGATGAGAACAGTGAAATTCAGCTTGTGAATAACGAGATGTTTGTTTGCCACACGGAAAAACACGACATTGTTGCATTAATTGGAGACCATCAGAGTTCTTCAACTGAAGGTCATTACAAACTTTGTACACTTTACCTTGAACTTGCAATGGAATTCGGAATAAAGAGAATATACACTCTTGGAGGATTCCCTACAGGACAACTTACCCATACTGACGAAGTACTCGGAGCAGTCAATAATATTGAACTTATTGACGAACTTAAAGAATACGGAGTCAACTTTAAGGAGAACGAGCCCGGAGGAGGAATCGTAGGAGCATCCGGCCTTCTGTTAGGGCTTAGCAAGTTTAAGAAAATAGATGCTGCTTGTCTTATGGGGCTTACTTCAGGTTACCTTGTAGATCCGAAGAGTGCGCAGTCACTTCTCAAAGTAATATGCAAGATATTTGACATTGACATCGATGTTGGTCCACTTGAAGAGCGTGCCAAGGAAATGGAAAAGATAGTTGCAAGGCTTAAGGAAGTTGAGCAGCAACAGAAAGGCATGCCAGAAATGAGCACCGTAAAAGATGAAGACCTGAGATACATTGGCTAATCAAAATGCTGATCAATGCCGACCTTCACCTGCATTCCAAATATTCAATGGCCTGTTCGAATAAAATGGAACTGCCAGTAATGGCAGAAGAAGCGGCCAAAAAAGGCGTAGATCTGGTTGCAACAGGAGATTGCACCCACCCCCTGTGGCTAAAGGAAATAAAAAAAGCATCAATTGATGATGAAACGATAGCCATCGGGAAAACTAATTTTATAGTAACTACTGAAATAGAGGATAGCAGCCGCGTTCATCATCTGTTATTGCTACCCTCAATATCCAAGGCAGAAGAACTTGCAGAAAGGATCAGCAAGTACTGCAACCTTGAAGCAGATGGCCGTCCAACTGTAAGACTCAACGGCTGTGAGATAGCTGAGATTGCAAAAGATATAGAAGCACTCATTGGACCATGCCATGCATTTACTCCCTGGACAGCACTCTACGCATACCATGATTCCCTAAAAAGCTGTTATGGAGATATGACAGACTACATTTCATTCCTTGAACTCGGACTTAGTGCTGACACCGATTACGCTGACAGAATAGAAGAACTTCATAGACTTACTTTTCTCTCAAATTCTGATGCTCATTCGCCCTGGTCCAACAAACTGGCAAGAGAGTTCAACCAGATAAATGTCCCAGAACCATCCTTTGAAGGACTGCGAAAAGCCATTCTCAGGGAAGAAGGATATGGAGTCACATATAATGCAGGTTTTTATCCACAGGAAGGAAAATACAACGAATCTGCATGTATCAAGTGCTACACACATTATTCACTGGAACAATGCCAGGAATTGAAATGGAAGTGCAGCAATTGTGGTGGCCTTATTAAAAAGGGAGTAAAGGACAGAGTCAATGAACTGGCAAATTTTGACACTCCAAAGCACCCACAGCACAGGCCTCCTTATATCCACCTGATGCCCCTTTCTGAAATAATAATGACAGCACTGGGACATGCCAGTATCAATACAAAAGGTGTCCAGACTGCATGGATAGGCCTGATGGAACGATATGGAAATGAACTCAACGTTCTTCTGAATGCAGAAATAGGTGAAATGGATTTCCTTGATAAACGTGTTTCAAATGCAATACTTGCCTTCCGGGAAAAAAAGCTCATAATTCATCCCGGCGGCGGTGGACAGTACGGTCATATCGAGATTCCAAAAGAAACTGCTGATAAAGAAGAAATAACTCCTAAAAAGAGCCAGCGTTCCCTTTTTGACTTCTAGAGTTTTCCTCGATAGCTTTTTAAGATATTACAGCCTTCAAACCCAATGTGCCGAGGTGGCAGAGCGGACTAATCCGACGGCTGTTTTGCCCCGGAGTCCAAACGCGACCGGCTCGAGACCGGTTTCTCCGGGAGGAGTGCTTGGGTTCGAATCCCAACCTCGGCGTAAAAACTACAGTTAAAAGCCCAACACTTTCACCCTGCTTATTTTCATAATATATGCTGGGAAGAGGAAGTAGTGGATATGGGACTGTACAACTATAAGAAAAGTATTCAAACTGCTGAACAAAGGATAATAGAAGCAGATTATTCACAAAAGAACAAGGACACTATTTTTGCTTTTGTGAACGTATTGTACGCAGAGGGTCTTTCCGATGCAAGAATTCTCAAATACCTTAGTCAATTGAACATACTCAGCAAGAATTTTGACAAGGATTTCGATGAGATTACAATGAGCGATATGTATCGCTTTTTGGCAGAGCTGGAAAGATCTGATAAGAAGCCATGGACTAAACAGGGATATAAAGTCACAATCAAACGTTTCTTCCGCTGGCTCAATGGTGGGAAAGAACCAGAAATGACCGAGTGGATTAAGACCCCTATCAAACAATCGGATCAAATGCTCCCAGAGGAACTACTTACAGAAGAGGAGTGTATGAGTATGATTGACTGTGCCAACCACCCACGAGATAAAGCAATTGCTGCAAGCTGGTATGATGCAGGAGCTCGTGTGGGTGAAATCGGTGAAGCAAAAATAAAGCACGTTGTCTTCGATGAAGTTGGTGCTTTTGTGATGGTTAAAGGGAAAACTGGCATGAGAAGAGTGAGATTGGTTTTCAGTGCACCGTACATTGCCAAATGGCTGGACATTCATCCTCTTAGAGACGACCCAGATGCTCCATTATGGGTGAACATTGGTCACAGAAACTTCGGAAAGGAAATGAAGTATGGAGCTATCCGAATGGTGATTAAAAGGACAGCAAAGAAAGCGGGTATTAAGAAGAGGGTTTACAACCATCTTTTTCGACATTCCCGAGCAACCGATTATGCAGGCTTCATGTCACAGGCACAGCTTGAGATGCATATGGGATGGAAGCACGGGACAAGGATGTCTGGAACATATCTTCATCTTCAGGGTGCTCAGGTTGACAACACTATTCTTGAACACTATGGACAGAAGGAAAAGCAGGATAAGGTTTCGGAGCTTACTCCTCGAAAATGCTCTCGTTGCAAGACCACGAACGGTCCAACATCTGATTTCTGCAGCAGTTGTGGAATGGCTCTTAATGCAGCTGCAGCAACAAATATCGATGGAATGCAACAACTGGGTATGCAATTGCTTCTTGAGATTGGTGCAAAAGATCCAAAGGATGCTCAGGAATTACAGAGCTATTTGGGGAAATTGAAGGAAGCATTGTATGATAGCGCTTCAACCTCAATAAGTGACGAGTGAATCAACATGGGCCACGGACTTGCATAGTGGTGCCTTCCAGAACTGCAGGTCCTGGTTTGTCGGGTTCCCTGTAGTGGCATCCGCTGCTTCTGGTGTTCCATATCCCTGAAGGGACAGGTTCGTAGTCTTGCCTGCTACCTGTAATATCAGGTGCCTCTTGTCGTAATAGGCATCCTTTACAAATACCTGATAGAAGCCTGTGTCTGAATTCACTGCACCCATCGTATCCCTTCCAAACACGTATGTGCTCTCAAGGATCACTTTTGTTCCGTTTTGTATCGGGTCGCCATTCTGATCTATAACATAGCCAGACATAACCACTCCTACGGTCGATTCTGACCATGATGTTGACAAAGGCAGGAGCCGGAGATAGAAATAGACGGTCTCCAGTATCTCTATTTTATGGAATATCGGTGTGTGCATACCATCTGAGCTGAACATTATCTTCAGCTTGTAGTATTTCCCCTGATAGCCTGCGTTATTCATGACCTTGTAACCTGCACCATAGGACGTGGAACTTGTGCCGTCCGGCCCGATCCAGCCTGAGTTCGGTGTTCCGTTTTGGTCATCACTGATATAAATCTGTGCCCTTGTGTCACAGCCTGATGCTTCTGTAATTGACAAATAGAACAGGTCCAGGGACTTGTTATGCTCCTTCCACAGATACCAGGGCATCTCAATTAATCCAGTTAACGGATACCGGGTTATCTTGATATTGCTTACTGTTATGCCTTCTGAGTATTCTGTCGGTGTCGTGTAATTTGCCTTACACCTGATCCTGAAGTGCAACTTGGTCGTAGTCATAGCGACCACCTGACCTGTCCCACTTGTTACTCCGTTCTTTGACCACACCACAGTTCCATCTGCATCCAGAAGCTCCAGTATGAAGTAACTCGAGTTGATATTCACATCATAATCAAACTCAACTGATAGAAAACCTGATTCTTGCCATATGAAGCCATGATTCGGATAGTTACTATCTATCACCGTGTATGTAGTGTCTGCCAACAGATCTATTTTCAGCTCTTTATTGCCTGCATCAACGGTGCCATTGCACGACAGGAACCCGTCATCCTCATCAATTTCTGTTGAATAGTTCGGTTCAATTTCCTCTTTCTCTAGTTCAAAGGTATTGTTATTGAACACCACTCCGCTTGTGATGCAGCCATATACAAAATCTGTAGCATCAAACACTTCTTTGTTAATCCTGTATGTGCTCAGGCCAATCTCACCAGTCTTGTTGTCCACGTCTGCGGTGTGCTCCAATGACACCTCTATGTCTGTCGTTAGAGCCGAGTGCAGCATCTCGTTTTTAGACCAATAAAAGAATTGACTGTCCGGTTGATTGGCCTGTGAACTCTCTATTACCAGTGGATGAAAATCAACCGGGACCAGCACTGTTGCGGGGTCCGTGTCCGGGAAACTGAGCAATCTGTGCTTTATCCACATGTCGAAATAATACCGGATAAAGTCAAATGAAGGAGTGTACTTTCCGTCACCGGTTAACCATACTTTCGTTCTCCAGTATTTGCCAGCAGCCGCTCCTGTCCATATTTTCCCTTTGTTGTCTGTATAATAAGTGCTCGATGTCCCGTCCGGACCTACAAATCCTGACGTGGATGCCAGACTGTCACCTACATCGATTTGAGCCTTCACTTGTGTATCAGCTGTGCCCAGTGTATAGCCAAGATCTATTATCCTCAAGGCTTTCATGAATTCCTTGTACTTGTAAACCGTCTGCTCAATGTAGCCTGAAGTCTTGTACCTGTCCAGCACCACGTTGCCTATGTACATGTGGTTGTCCCAAGGATCCACAGGCGAAGTCCAGACCGAAGGAGAATTCGGAGCAATGCACCTGACCCGGAATACACAGTAATCGTCTACAAAGGTAACCACATGGCCAGTGCCAGGAGCTGTCCCTGTCTTGCTCCACTTCACAGTACCTTCACTGTCCACAAGCTCTGCAATGAAGTACGATGAATTCAGCACTACATCATAGTCAAAGGTTATCTGGATAAAGCCGGATGCGATTATCTCAAACCCTTTGTTCATGTAGGTCTCATCCACCTTGTTGTAATCACTCTCGTCGGCCAGGTCCAGTTTCATGCTCATTGTAGAATTATCCAGAGTAAACATACCTGGCAGGAATCCATCATCTGTATCTACGTGGGATGAGTTCTCTGGATAGATGTCGATCTGCTCTGTCTGGAGCATGAACATATCGCCATCATAGTCCACGTTTAACGTAGTGACTCCTTCTGTGAATATCAGGTCATTCTCTGTTTCCTCTTCCAGCAGCATGGCCGGTGAAAATTCCCTTACACCAATCAGTCCTGTATTTGAATCCGGCTGGCTTGCATCTGATGACTCCAATGCAAGGGAACCACCTAACCCTTCATTCCAGCTCTCAAGCGTGAACTCATCACCAGTTGTCCCGCCTGTCACTGATACTGCCGATACACTCCGGATCCCTGTATCACCTGCATTGAGAGCAATTTCTATGTGACTGCCTGATGTCTTATAGGCTTCTACTGAAGTGCTAACGTCTGCTGTTTGTGAATTACCAAACTGGTCTACATAAGTAATAGTCACATCCAGAGGCGCATCGCCTATTGTGGCCTGTGGCACTATGAAACACCTGAATCCGCCTGAAGATATTGAATCTCCCACAGTGAATCCTGTGCCCACAACATAAGTTCCGAACACGACAGCATCAAATGCCATGCTTCACCTCATGCCACGTATTTCATAGCGAACGCCAGCACATTTGAATGGTCCGGAGATGTGAGCATCTTACACAGAAACTTCGTCGTTGCTCCATCTATGGCTATCACGTCCCCGTCCACCAGTCCTGCATCTATGGATAACCTGAAAAACAGCTCCGACTGATATATCGGAGTCTTGTTGTTCGCTGTATTGTGTATCACAGGCTTCATGAAATAGACTTTCCCGTTCCCGTTGCTTTTCCGAGCGTATGGCGTGTCATAGTAGAACTGTATGCCATCGTTTTCATCCCTGTCCTGGAATGAGAATGGCCTGGTCATCCTGTAATTTTCCAATCCAGAGTGTTCCCCAGTACCTGCCCACCATGCGTTTCTGGTAGTATAACAATAGAAATTAGTGAGGCCATCAGAATATTCTTTGGTGCCCATGTGCTCCATTACACAGATGAAACTTGACTGCCTGTCGTTGCTTGAAGGTTCTGGTTTGCCCATTACCACAAACCCTGTAGAATCCACCCACAGCCAATAATTTATCTGAAGGGTTGCCATGTCGGTGTACATATCATAAGACCAGTCCCTTCCCTCAAATCCAATAAATGTCTGGAATTTCGTGTCTCCCCAGGTATGGTTTATAGAGTCCCAAATTGATGTAAACGTAACCCTTAATCCCTGTGCACCAGTATCATTTCCCTGATACCTTATGGCTTCACTTGTCTTGTAGTTATGAACTTCCAGCGTCATCCAGATGTCTGCTGAATCTCCTGTATATTTTAAGCATCTTCTAGCCAACGTAGCTTCTGTGCTCCGATCAGTTGTATCCTAGGTCGCATCTCCTTCTACCCAGTTCACAGAAGATGCAATCAATGCATCAGCGATCTCATCCACGATGTCAGGTAATACTTTTGCTCCACTTGTAAATCCCATTTTTCCACCTCACTCTACATACTTTATTGCGTAGTTTACCCTGCCTGTGTTGTCTGGGGAGTCCATTCCTATACACAGGAACTTCGTTGTAGCTCCATCTATCGCTACTACATCACCATCCACAAGGCCGCCACCTTCTGAGAACATAAAGAACAGTTCGCTCTGACCTATGGGCATTGTCTCTGCCTGGTCGTTGAATATCAGGGGCTTTGCATAGTAGACCTTCCCGTTCCCATCGCTCTTGAACGCATGATAATCAGCGTGCCAGAACTGGATGCCTTCGGTGCTCCAGGAATTTGTATAAGTGAATGGCCTGCACATGTTATGACATCTTCCAAGAGAGTTCCCGGCAGTGTTCCTCCAGCCTTCGTAATTCAACTTCGTATAGTTGTAGAAATTCGTCAAGCCATCACTGTATTCTTTACTGGCAATCCTTTCTACCACAGTAATTGCTGAAACCTGCAAGTTATCAGTTGAGTTCGCTTCAGGTCTTGCCATCAATACAAATCCTGTAGAATCCACCCAACAATAATATGTTAGCTGAGTCGAGAAACAGTTAGTCACTGGCGTTGTGCTGCTTCTTCCAAAGAATGGAATGTAGGTATGATAGTCCATGTTCGGGTATGTGTGGTTCACCGAATCCCACGTTGAATGAAATGCAATCCTCAATCCTTTTGCCTGGTATGATGTACTATATACCCAATATGGTTGGTCATGGCATTCCAGGGTCAGATATATGTCATCTGTGGAGTGGTACAGACACCTTCTTGCGTTATTTGCACCTACCGTCCTGTCCGTGGTGTCCCATGTTGTGTCTCCATCCGTCCAGCCTTCTGCTATTAGCTTGTCAGCTATCTCATCTATCAAGTCTGCAAGCACCTTTGCTCCACTGTAAAACGTTCCTGCCATTAATCATCCACCTCCACGAACCATGATCCGTTCAAAATCGTTCCTCCATTGTTCAATTCATCACCCTCACGTGATATGTTCCCTACTACTGTTCCCGTGTTTATCTGCCCTAATGGAGAACCTGATTTTACCGTGGTCGTCCCACTGTCCACCGTATCTCCTGTCATCGCTACTTGCCTTTCTACTTCTGTGTCCTCGCAGTACACGATCTTACTCATAAATGACTTGCCGGACAGCACACTTCCATCCTCGTAAGCCCCGCTAAAAGTAGAACCATCGTAGGTCTTGAGCCTGAATGTTGGATCATTGCTGCTCCATATCTCCAGTTCCCAGTAGTAGCTGCCTGGTGCCATTGGATCAAATATCCAGTGAAGCACCTGTTCCTGGTCAACTTCCTTGAAGATAGTCTCGACATATTTCACTCCCTTTGCCGGAGAATCGTAGAGTCTTGCTACTAAATTCTTCCCACCCGCATCGTGTACCACTATTTTGATGCGACCAAAATAGTGTTCTGCCGTGAACGCTTGGCCAAAGCTGGTTGTGGTTTCATCCCATGCTGCTGTACCGCCTGTCCTTGTTTCTAGTTCCACTCCAGTCTCTGGTCTGACCTTGACGTAGACCATGTCCTGCTGTGAGCTTGTTATCTTGCCTACGCTCATTCTTCAGTGCTCCTTGTGAAGACTATCTTCTGTCCAGTTGGTACTTCGAATACCAGATCTTTGCCTGTGCTGGATGTCTTCACCTTAAATCCGTTCATATCCAGATCCTCTTCTGCAGGGTTACTGAAACCACCTCCTCCACCAGATACAATAACACGCTCATTGTTGATGGGTAGAACAATACTCTCATCAGAACCAAGCACCTTTGCAGTTATCGTACCTCCCCTGTTCAATGCAACAGATGCCGTGGACCCAGATTCAGGGAGTGTAGCCACACCGATTTCTGTGGATGCTTGCGATGCTAGCACGTCCATAATGATAGATTCCGTAATGTCCACGCTATTGGGTGACACCGAGTAGCCTTTCAGTCTGCTGTGGCTCAGGTCCCTGTCCGGAACACAAACAATGTGCACTTCAGAGGATGTGGCGGTTTTTACGTGAGAAATCTCAACTATCCTTACCCAGTTGACCCCGGTTATACCTACTGTGTAAAGTACATCTGTATATTCGGTCCAGCCATCGAACTTGACAAGCTGATACAGTTCAAGATCATGTCTTTTTGTAAGGGTTGCAGAAATCCTCTTTACAGGAAAATTGAATAAAGCGTAAAGCTCAGAAGCACGCTGGTCTGCACTGGCCTGGCTGGTGACGTATGGAGAAGGGTATTCCATGTACTCTCTGGGCTTCGCTGTTCCATTTGTGACATTGGAACTTTCCACTACTCCAGTGTACCAATTGCCGGAGGAATCGCACCCCTTGGCGATGATTCTGTTGTACTTATCATCGGAGGAGTTAGCCACCGTGATCTCAAGAATATCATTGTCCGTTTTCTCAAGTACTGCAGGCAATGGCAGGTCCAGACCATCTGTATCATCATCGATCTCTCCTGACCTGATGAAATATGCACTGGTAATCCAATTTGGTGATTGTTCGGTTCCTGCATTTCGCCACTTGATCTCGAAAATACAATTATAGTAGTCTGCAATCTCTGCGATGGCATCCAGTTTTGAAGTATCTGGATTGAAGATGAATTCCTTTTTTGTAATAGCAGAACCGGGAGAACGTATCTTGTATGGTTCCACGCCTGTCACTGTGGCCCAGTTGCTTCCACCAAACAAGTCCTCGATATAGACGATGATACTATCTGTATCGGCCAGTACCAGTTGTGACTCGGGCACAAACTGGCGAGATAAGAACCAGCGGAGGTCATAGGCATATATGTCAACTGCTTCTTCCACCAGTTTCAGATCATATGATTCATCCGGGGCCGTGATGCCACAAAACACTGCTTTGTTGTTCCCGGATTGGTCTTCCAGCTCAATAAGCACATCTGAATAGTTGACCGGGATGGAAACATCTACTATATGTGATTCCAGTTGCCAGAAAGCGTCCTTGATGGTTTTTGAAACTTTCAGGGATTCAAGAGGATATGCGTTCAAATCAACCATTATGCAGTATGCCTCCCAAAACTGATTGTGTACGTATACTTTCCACTACCCATGATCAGTTCCTTATACTTGAGCGGAGGAACAATGTAGCAGCTAGTGTACGAATCTGAGTCAATTACCAGTGTACCCGATGAGCCGAGTTTTCCCAGCAGTGTGGATATCTCGGAAAAAACCTCTGTGTAGCACTCAAACGTCCTGGCAAACTTCTGCTCAGGAGATGCCTGAATGTACGTTTTCCCGGAAAGCAAGGTAGTTTCCTTGAAAGGAGAATCAACCGAAATTTCCGTATCCCTTATCACAGATACAGGTGAACCATCGAAAGTGACAATCATATGCCATACCCCCGTTGAACACGTTTTTGCCTGTTGTATTTCTCCAAGTCATGGACAAACTTCTCGAAGGGGTAATCTGCAGAGAGGTTGACATTCTGGACCACGAACTCATCTCCTGCATATGTATTATTAGTGGTACTTGTGCTTGTAGAGAAAGATCCAGCTACATTGGTTAAACCCGATGCCAGCATTCCATCCATCTTTCCTATGGAGTTTTTGAGTGGAGATACAAAGAACGCATCCCAGTTTGGTAACTCGGATAATGGCCCAACTTCTGCGGGACTATGAGGGAGGTATCTGGAAATGCCGGAAAATACGTCTGAGACCGTAGATGTCAACGGATTTACCATCGACTTTATTCCGTTGATGAAGTTCTGTATCAGGTCCTTTCCTGATTTATAGAAACTGCTGCCAGCTGATGAGAATATCGAAAGTATAGGCTCCAATGCACTCGATATTATGGAATACAAGAAATCCATACTATTCTTGGCAATATTCTGCAATGTCTGCCATGCACCTGCCCAATCTCCCGTGAGTATTTGTGCAAATAATAGAATTAGGTTGAGTATCTGGCCAAGAACGTATTCAAATGTTTTCAGAACCAGTGGCATCCAGACCATCACATTATCGACTACATAGTCTGCAATGTATGAGACCAATGTCCCGAGAGCAGTTGTTATAACAGCCACAGCAGATGTGATCGTATCTCCATTCTCTGTCCACCAATCACTTATTCTGTTCATAGCATTTGACACAAAGTCCTGTACAATGGAAATGAGCGGTTCAACCGCAGTACGGATGTTTTCCAGTGTATCCATAACCACTGGAGATACTTTGTCCCAGCTCTTCCATATCAGAATAGCACCCAGTGCAAGAGCAGCAATTGCAATTCCCACAGGACCTGTAATGACTGCAACCAAACCACTCAAAGCTCCAGCCAGACCGGCACCACCGAGAAAGGTTGTTATTGTTCCGATAGCACCTATAGCAGAACCTGCTACAATCAGCACTGGTCCAATGGCTGCAGCTATGGCTGCTACTGCTACAATGACCTTGAGTATCGGTTTTGGAATTCCAGATACAACGTTGAGAATCTCAATGAAGGCACTGACCAGTGGCATGAGCCCATCGGCAACTACATCTCCGAAGGTTATCATGACATCTTGAAGTGCAGATTTAAGCTCACGTATAGCTCCTCCTGGTCCACCTTCCATTTCCTCTGCCATTTTAGCTGCAGCACCAGCAGAGTTCTCGAGCAATTTTGTTTGATCATAGATGGCATCTGACCCTACGGATAACAATGCAACCATACCAGGCCCTGCTTCCTGTCCAAAGAGTGACATGGCATCTGCTGTGGACAGACCAACTTTGCTTAGTGTTCCAATGATGTCTGTGAAAGACTGTGTGGTGGGATCCACGTCTGCGAGGGTTAGCTGGTATTTCTCCAGCACTCCGGCAACTTCAGCTGTTGGATCTGCAAGCCGTGTCAAAGCACCTCGTAGTGCAGTACCAGCTCGGCTTCCTTGAACACCTGCATCTGACATTTTTCCGATGATGGCAGCAGTCTCTTCCATGGATATCCCCATTGCAGCAGCAAGGGGAGCAACATAGGACATTGCCTGTCCAAGTTGAGTAATATCGGTGTTAGAGGAAGCAGATGCTTTGGCAAGGACATCTGCTACCCTTCCGGCTTCACTCGCCTGCAGATTAAAACCAGTAAGCACATTTGATGCGATATCTGAAGCAGTACCAAGGTCAATGGCTCCTGCTGCAGCAAGGCTAAGCATATAGTCGATGGATTCCATTACCTCTGAAGTGGAGAAACCCGCCATCGCAAGATACTGCATACCTTCGGCAGCTTCACTTGCAGAGAAACGGGTCGTTCGGCCAAGTTCTCTGGCAAGGTCTGTCATCTGCTTAAACTCCTCACCTGTAGCTCCAGAGATGGCTTTGACCTTTCTCATGGAATCATCGAAAGAGGAAGCTGTATGGAATGCCACGGCTCCAAGTCCCAGGACAGGAGCTGTAACATATGCAGAGAGCGTTTTTCCGGCAGATGTCATCTGTTTGCCAGTTTCCTGAAACTTCTTTCCCATCTGGCTGGCCTGTGAACTCACCTCATCAAATGCCTTCTTGATCTGGCTCACATCTCCGATGATCGAAACAATGAGTTCACCGATGGAAGTCATATCAACCTCTTTTTATCTTGTTACCGTACAGCTCGTAGAATCGTTTTAGGTCTGGTTTATCGCCAGAATCCGTTTCTGACACATTTTCCTGTCCATTCAAAGCCTCTCCAAGCACACCCCAGAAAACCCTGGCCTGCATCTCAACTGCATGGATTCCTTTTTCGTAATAGAGCATGACCTGGTCAGTGGACATTTGGTCCAGAAGATGGTCAGGACTGGCCCAGGAATACATAATTCCCATCTGGGCAAATATGTCCCCGATGGTCACTGACAGTTTTTTTCAGTATCCTCTGCAGGCTTGATCTCCTCCAGTTTTTGGATGATCGGCTCCAGGACAAATTTCGAGAACTCAACGAGAGTGAACATGTCCACATTATCCATGAGCCAGTCCGCAGTTATCTTTGGATTCGAACGCTGACAGGCAGTTGCAACCACCTCGACAAAACTCTCGATGTTCTTGCCGTTCTCAAGATTTTGTATCTTCTCCGGAGAGTCTGTCATATCGATGAGCTTCAGGGTTGCACGTGTTGAGAATACTGAAACATCAACTTCTTCTCCTCCTATCCTTGCAACACGCTTCACTGGTGCAATAGTATCGAAATCCTTCATGATATCAGAGCTCATGTTCAGACCCCCTGCTCATCGTAGATCTCATACAGCTGGTCACCTGCTGTTCTGCTAACATCCAGCACTCCTTTCATCTTCATATGTGGCATTGCAGGATCGTCTCCATCGTCTGCAGGGAACTCGATGTTCTGGCCTTCGTTGACCGTGGCCTTGTAGAGTGTGATGCGGAATATCTTATCGTTCTCATCGGTATTGGTGATGCGAACCACACGATCTGATATCGTAGTCTTACCACCGCTTGTAAGAGTGGCAGCAGAGCTGGGAGTATAGGAATAATCTACCTTGATACCTTCACCGTCAGAGATGACCGTAGAATCTGATATCCTGGCAATGCAGGTGTACCCATCGCTGTCGACTGCTACAACGTAGTCGGTGTTCCTGACAGCTGCATTATCAGATGCATCGGTGACCACAATACTGGAAACTTCAGTCCCATCTCCATTCATATGATCGAGCTTTACAAAATCAGTGCCTTCAAGAGTATGTGTTTCATCTGTCACAGATACAGGTGTTCCTGCAACCGTGGAATATGTGTCCAGGTCACCTCTTATGGTGTTTAGGTTTTCCAGGTCCACTTCCATCATGTCACATTCAATGTATGCAACATGTTCCTTAATGCCAACCTTCACGATACCGGCATTATCGGATTTTACCTCGACATCCTCCCATTCTTCCTTGAACACTGCATTACGGATGGCGCCGATATTGATAAGCGATCCGATGGTTGTGCCTATCTCCAGTTTTCCGGATCCAAACCGGATGGCATTTGAGTTCTGTACGGTTGTTTGTGCCATATTATTACCTCATGTGTATGATCTTGAAATCTATCGGAATGTGAAAAATGCCAGAACCATCCTCTATAGCATCATGCGAATCAAGGTACGCTATTTGCTTGATGGGATTCCCATCAGCCACACCTTTATACCGGTTCAGACATTCGATGATGGCATCTGATAACTGCTGTACCTGGGCATATGTCCCGGACCAGCAGGAGAACTGATACCTTGGAGTGGCAAAACCGGTCACGTGATCAATTGGATTGCTGATCTTGTGGATGGATATCGCGGGCATTTGGCAATCAAGCGGCAATCTCAATGGGTAGATCCTGTTGCTGACAAGACCTGTCACTGAACTGTCCTGCAATAGCAGATTTCGAAGAGCTCCATGAACAGATGTCATTTGTACTTCCTGATCACTTGCTGAAGCTTGATGCTGATCGCCTTTTCGATCTCGTCGGTGTTCTCATCCAGAGCAGGTCTGAGGAACGGTCGTGGTTGCTGGTGGTATCTCCTTCCCAGGGAATCGGTATCATTGAATCCCTTCTCAAGACGCATTGCGTAGTTCATGGTGGAACCGACCATCACCTCACACCTTTCGTTCGACTTTTCAACAGATACAGGGTTGACCTCTGCAAGATTGCGGAACAGGTTACCTGTTATCCTGTGTGGGAAATCATCACCACCCTTTCTGGAATTCTCCTGGGCAGCCCTTACAACAACATCTCCTCCTGCAAGCACCCCCCCCCTCCAGGACATCAGCAATGTCCTTGCCAAGTTCCTGCAGGTTCTTTTGCAGCTTTTCCATTCCTTTAACTTTTACCTGGAACACGTCATCACCAGATGATCTGAACAATTATTCCTGCCAGCTGCAGGATCACAACCACTGCCAGGCCGAGGAAAGCATTCCTCCCAAGCCAGCGGTTCTGACGCTCTTCCAGCACACGGATCCTTTCTTCATGGTCCTCAATGGAGCACTTCTCAAGTACGCGGATTCTTTTCTCGTGGTCATCGAGCTGACAGCTCATTTTGTCAATGCCTGCACGAACGTGCTTGACATCGTTGTGGGTTTCAATTATCTTGTCATAAGTGTCAGAATCGATCTCCATTATTCCACCGCCTTGAGCTTGCATTCGTAATGATAAACAGTAGAGTTGAACAGCCGGGTAATCGCTATGACAGACACCATCTCATAAGAATGGGAATAACCAGGAACCGTGCTGCTGATGGTATCACCTGCTTCCACAACAATATCAGAAGGCAGTATTACAGAAACCTCTGAAACACTATGCTCCCCGCTTTCAAGCACGTCAATCTGGCCCGAATTATTGGATGCCAGAAAACGACACGGGGATAAAGTACTGTTTTCTGTATATACAGGTGAACCGTACTCATCTGTCCCGGTCTGGGTCCTTGAGATGATGGTGCCCTCGTGGATCAGACCAATGGTATGAATGGTCATTCCTATTCCTCGCTGTTCACCATTCTGATACCACTTCTGCCATATGGAATAGAGAAATCACGATGCTTGTGCCTGTTTATGTATAAAGTGGCCTTCTCACGATGCATCTGTATGTCGGCATCAACATCGTTAGATTGCTGTTCGGAACCCAGTTTAACCTGCTTTGCAAGTTCACCGGTGTACTTCATTCGTTCCAGAACGGTTGCAGCTGAGAGATGTATGCAGGCTATGTTCAGTGCAGGTTCCGTGCTCTCTGTACTCGCACCTGTTTCAAGAGATATCTCTGCCGATGTGTGAGTTATGATGGCAAGTATATCATCATCCGTTACGGATTCAGGAGATACAATTGTCTTTACTTCTGACACCGAGCATAGCATCTAAGTTCACTTTCCGGTTGCTTTTCTTTTTGGGGTCGTTTCTTCTTCGAGTACCACAAGGGTATTACCCATTCTTTCAGCTCTTTCTGCAGGAATATCGAACATATCTCCCTGCCTGAACTTCATCTCCTTTCCATCGAGATCGATGGCAAGATTTTTCACGTTGACTTGGACCTTGACCATGTTCTCACCTCAGATTGCACTGGTCTTGCAGATAGCTACGTCCTGTTTTATTCTCAGGATACCTGCACTGTAGACACGACCGTTGAGATCGCCAGTGTCGGGGTGTTTTGAGTCAACACCGTGTTCCGTCTTGAAATCTGATGTCATGTAAAAATCGACATAAGGCTCTCCTACGTTTTCCGTGGGACAGACCAAACCAGTGCCTGCTGTCAGTGTGTTGGTACCAAATACCTGTCCACCGTTGAGCATGTCCAGGATATCCGGCATTTCTTTGATACCGTTTGCACTGCGGCTGGCCATTAGCTGCCTGCGCTGTGTGGTTGCAAGTACCCAGTTGAATGAAAGACTGTCAACGGGAATGCCATCATCGTCCATGAGCTCATAGACACCTGCCAAGGCATCTGTGGCATTACCATAGGTTCCGAAGTCCTTGCTTACGGCATAATCGTTGCCAGCACCCTGGTAAAGTCCATTCATATCATAATTCGTACCGTCATTGCTGACACCCATCATAATAGCTGCATTCTCTGCCTTTGCCGCCTTGTATGCTGCAGAGATGGAAGATGCTTTATCTACATCGATGCCGCTTCTAAGCCAGCTCTCGTAAATGCGTCTGTCAACCGTGTAGTCCTTCCAGTACACAGGTATCTTTGAGTTGGTCAGGGAAACTTCGATCTTATCCTCATTACCGTCACGGAAACCATATGATACGTATCCGTCACTGACATCTGTGATCCTACCCCAGTCAACGGAAGTTATACCGAATCCCTTCTCCGAGGTCACATGTACCAGTTTCCTTCCGATAAGTGCGTTCCTGAGAGCAGGGACAAGGGAGGAGTCTATTTCTTTTGAGAATGTTGCGAGTGCGTTTGTCATGTTTATCACCTCATATGAGACTCAGTACCACAATATCTGCAGCAGCTGAGGTTGCATCCACTGATTCCTCAGCGATTGCCACAATCTCGTCTGTTCCGACAATACCGGCTGCAAGCTCTCCATCAGCAGCTGCCTTAAGGCGTGCACCTTTTGTCACGTTCTGACCTGATGCAAGGCTGCCAACAATCAGGAAACTGCCTCCATAGAGAACAGCAGCCATGTCGTCCAGTGCATAGATGGTATCGACATCTGTGGGCATGAATGCAGGATTGGTCTGCTCGTATCCGAGCCATCCCAGTGTAGCACCTGCTGCGGTGTTCACTACCATATAATCATCGTTGGTCCCTTTCTTGACCAGCCTGCCAGGGTACATGTTCGTGGCATTTTCGATCTTAAGTTCCTGTTCCAGAGGACTTCCGCCAGCCACTATCTTGTTTGCTGGTTTCACAACGCCTGAGTATGCCATTATTCCACCACCCATTCATTCTTGGTGCTGTCCCATCTACCAACGGTACCCATACCTGTTGAGCTAGGATATTTGACATTCTCAGCCGTTGCTCCGAGCTTTATGCTTCCCAGGTCTTCTGCAAGCTTTTCGATATCCGATGCTGACAGATGCTGGTAATCTTCCGTTTTTGTCTCGAGGTTCAGATTATTCCTGGCAGATGTGAGGCTTTCCATTGCATTGTCTCTCCTCTGCTCTTCCTTGTATGCCACTATCTTGGCAGTGGCGATCTCATCGGCTTTACTTGCCACAAGTTCCTGCACCTTTTCCAGAGGAACGGATGTGGCCTTGTCCTTTTCATATGAAGCGACCACCTTTTCGAGATCATCTACCTTTGTTTCAAGTTCCGTTTTAGCAGCCTTCAGGTCTTCGATATCCTTATCTTTGGCTGCATTGTCCTTTTCGAGCTCAGCAAGTTTTTCGTCCGGTGAAGGATCTCCACCGCTGTTAGAATCGTGTTTGTTATCTGTCACAGGATCACCTGATGCGATGATTTTGAATTGATGAATATTACGTACCGCTACTTTTCCGTCATCTGATGCAGCTATGTTCCAGGTTGCCTGATCCCATGCAGGATTCTGGACAAGGGTAAGGGACCTGGCCTGAACTCCGCTGGCCCAGTTATCATCGATAGAATCGGCCAGAGAATAGACACTCCATGTGTTTTCCCAGGTTCCATCCTGAATCTTTCTTTCAGCCACTGAATCGGTTACCGATGCTCTTGCTTTGATCTCCGATCCTTCTCGCCAAGCATCGACAATCCTGCCAATCTCAGCATTTGGGTCTTCAGAAAAGTCACAATCGTGGGGTGCATTCCGTGGGCATATACGAAGTACAGAGCCTTTGAGAGAGGAGATGGCATTATCTGCTTCTGAAAAAGGGATTCCCCATCCGTTTTTGTTTATCTCGCCGAGTGGAAATGCAGTACCTTCAATAGTGATAGCCATCGGCGTTAGAGTACAAATACAACGGGTATAAAAAGATTATACAATTGAAAAAGAGACAGGAATGCTGAAAGAGAGAATGGGAATGATGTCCAATTTAGGTCACATGATATATATGATACGTGAACGTTTTTACACATACAGTACTTTCGAATACATAGTGATTATTAATATATTAACCATACTTGCAATTAATTTATAGAAGTGTTTCTGAATAAAATATGGAAGTTTGATAGTCAGAATTAAAATATTTTTTTCAATACAAATCCATTTTGTACATTTTAATGTACTAGCTTTCTTTCAATGGAAATAGATAAATAAACATGGATACCGTATGAATTTGTTAATGTATCGTCAATTTTAACGACTCATTTTGTATTTAATTCATGAATTTCCCGAGCGTAGAAGATTCAAAATGTGAAAAAGAGGTAGTTACTGATGAATTACGTTATTAATCACATATCAAAGCAAACATGGTGCCTGTAAGCCATTTCCTGAAAGAGTAGTTGTCGCTGAATTTTGAATAGCTCCATATCATCCTTCAAGCACTTGGAGCAGTCGGTATCGTAAACGTGAATGTGCTGCCTTTTCCAACTTCACTTACAAACCAGACATTCCCATTGTGCATCTCAACGAACTTTTTTACAAGAGCAAGTCCAAGACCTGTGCCACCATACCTTCTTGTGTGTGATGCATCTACTTGTGTAAATGGACTGAATATTTCTTCCTGCATTTCTGCCGCAATCCCAATACCTGAATCGGTAACAAAAACCTGTATTCCATTGTCTGTTCTTTCTACGATGACAAGGACTTCACCGTTTTCAGGAGTGAATTTGATAGCATTACTAACAAGATTGTACAAAATCTGCTGGAATTTGACCTTGTCTGCATGAATATTTAGATCATTGACATTGTTGATCAATTTAAGCTCAATATTCTTTTTGTCTGCTATCGGATACATAGACTCTAAAGTTTCATCAATAACTTTAGAAACATGGAAATCTCTACATTCCAGTTCCATTTTACCAGCTTCTGTTTTTGACAGGTTAAGAATATCATTTATGATCTCAAGAAGATGCTTTCCACCTTTATTGATATTATCTACGTACCCAAACTGTTTTTCAGTAAGCTCTCCAGCTACTCCCTCTCGTAAAATATCTGAAAAACCTATAACCGAAGTAAGTGGAGTACGCAATTCATGGCTCATATTTGCCAGGAATTCTGATTTGATGCGGTTGCTGTGTTCTGCCAGTATCTTTGCTTCTACTAATGAGTGCTCTGCCTTTTTCTTTTCAGTAATATCACTAACAAACAGAATGAATCTGTTATCTGAAAGCTTTGCACCATCTCCCCTGACCCATCTGACACTTCCGTCCTTACGTACAATTTGCAGTTCAATAGAAGTATATCCTTTTGTCGTTAATTCATCCAGACTCTGACCGACCCTTAGTAATGATTCGGGAGCAATAAGATCACTTATGTTCATCTGAGTGAGTTCATTTTCGTCATAACCGGTTATGGTGCAGGTTGTTTTGTTGACCTCCAAATAGTTTCCATGCTCATCCATAATGAAAATAGCATATGGTGCACTTTGTACATAGGTCCTGAACTTACTTTCACTTTCTCGAAGAGCTTTTTCAGACTCTTTCTGCTCAGTTATATCTCTAAATTCCACGGCTCTTACCATTTTTCCTTTGTACGGTATGCTCCTCGCTTCAAGTCTTATAGGGTATTCAGTTCCATCCTTTCGACGTCCTACTGCTTCATATGGTTCTTCATAACCTGCAAGAATATTACCCCTTACCAGCTCCCTAGAACCTTCAGCTATCAACAGGAGTCCGTCAATTCCTATCAGTTCATCAAAAGAGTAGCCTGTTATCTCAGAAAGTCCCAGATTGCAGTCAAGTATCATACCTTTGTCGTGAATGGTAATACCATCAAAGGAAGCATTATGAAGTGCTTTGTATCTTTCTTCACTTTCTATAAGAGCTTCTTCAGCATTTTTGCGCTCAGTGATGTCCTGAAGTATACCTGTAAATTTAATAATTTCGTTTCCTTCAATTATTGGTTTGCCAATTGATCTGACCCATTTATGGTTACCTTTTTCAGTGACCATTTCCAGTTCAAGGTCAAATGGTTCACTTTCTTCAATAAGTTTGTATACAGCTTTTTCAAGTGTCTCTCTTGATTCGGAGGGATGGAAACACTTCAATGCAATCTCACTGTCAAGCGTAGTATCACTATCCAGTTCGAAGATCACATTCATCTCAGGTGTCAATTTAGATTTGTATGTGATCGGTTCTAGTTCCCATCCGGCAATTTTAGTTATCACTTCTACTTCATTCAGAAGCGCCTCACTTTCCTGAAGGGCAATCTCAGCTTCTTTTCTTTCAGTAACATCTTCTGAAAAGATTATTATGCCACCTATTGTACCATCGGCTGTTTTCCATGGTACTACTTCCCAACAATGCCAATGAGTTGACCCATCAGGCATCTCTACGGGATCGTAATCTCTGCGAACAACTTCTCCCTGTAATGCACGACTATGTGCGTCCTTATAGTGTTCCGGTATATCTGGTATCACATTGTAATGATATTTACCAATAATATCCTCAACGCTAAGAGATACTGTATCAGCCCATCGACGACTAACAGCTATATGTCGCATATCACTATCCAGCACTATTAATGTAGCAGGTACATGCTCTATGAACATCCTCAATGTTTTCTCACTCTCAAACGATTTGTTCTCAGCATTTTTGCGCTCAGTGATGTCCTGCAATGTACCTGTTATCTTTACAAATTTTTCATTAACTACCTCAGGATATCCACTTGCCCTAACCCACTTGTGATTTCCCTTTTCTGTTATTATTTCCAGCTCTAGGTCGTATGATTTTCTATTCTCAAGTGCATTATAGAATGCTTTTTGCAGTATCTCCTTTGAGCCTGCAGTATAATATTCTAGTGCCTCCTTAGGAGTACTATGAGTTTCATCAGCTTCATATATTTGGAGGATCTCGGGTGTCAGAATTAGCTTATTAGATGCAGTTTCAAATTGCCATCCACCGATTTTTGCGATTTGCCCTACTTTGCTTAAAAGGGCTTCGCTTTCACGTAGATTTTCATCAGCATGTTTACGTTCTGTAATATCCCTAACAATAGCTATTTTGATTTCATTCCCATGTAATGTACTGGGGGTTACGTTAAGTTCAATAGGCAATAAAGAACCATCTTTACGCTTGCAAATACCCTCAACGAGGCAATTTTTCTGATGTAATTTTTCAGCAATCTGTTTACTCATATCCTCTCTAAATTCAGGAAGGATTATATCGTACACAGTCATCTGGAGGAATTCATCTCTAGAATATCCTAAACTATCGCAAATAGCTTGGTTTACTTCCAAAATACGTCCATTGTAATCATAAACAATAATTGAATCATTTATTGAATTAAATATTGTTTCAAACAGATTGTGCATTAATGCTTCCTCTGATAGTTCTATGATGGTTTGTCTACAATTTGTATCCGTTTTATATTATATATATGTATATAGAATTGTGCCACATTTGCAATGTGTGGATTGAACTAAAGGAGGTTGTGATGTTATATACATAACATAAAAACTTTCATGCAAAGTCCTTGATTCAGGATATTACTAATCTTTTATAAAAATAGTGCAAATAATTTATTCATGATTTTCATAGGTCAACATTAACATATAATGCATTATGTTGTAATCAAATTAATGTACTGTATATGGTATAGTTGCCATTATATAAAGATAAAACTAAGTAGACTTTTTTTATGCGATATATACCAATATTTTATGTGTTTACTCAGTTTATGGCAAACTGATAGAATAATATGGATATGCCATATTTGTTAACTATGGAATTTTAGTACATTTTAATGTACAACTTTCATTTGCAACTTTAAAAATATATCATATTAAGATGCACACTTTAATCATATTGTTTGGTAGATGCTTGATACCCACTCATGACTATATAACTATATTTCTCAGACGTATGTTCTCAGAACTACTGACATAATGTTGAATTCAACTAAAATATAGATATTCAAGATTTAGTAATGTGATTTGTGGTGGCCTCAACTTTATGAAGGCAGGATAAAACGTTCACACGGCCTCTTTAATTAACTTGCCCCAAAACAGATTACTCTATGATTTTACGTCCCAGGCTAGTTGTCCTGTATTTCTGGAATCTGCTTCGGGGTTTTTCAGGTATCGTGTAATCCAGCAGGCCATGCTTTATAAGTTCCGCCATGGATCTTTTTATGCTTCCAGAAACATTAGAATGGCCAAGCATCTCAGCAATCTCTTTTTTAGATAGTGATTTTTTGGCACATTCAGATAGTATCATTATTTGGTTTTCATTCAATGCAATCTTAGTCTCGACTTGGGCCTCGACTTGGGCCTCGACTTGGGCCTCCGGATGAATCTTTAGAACAGTAAGGAAATAGCTTCGTTCCTCATCAGTCTTGAACACCGGTTCTGGGGAGCCATTGGTTCTGAGAGCTTTTCTTATCTTCCTGAATCCAGTGTTCCTGCCTTCTGTAAGGCGTAACTCTTTAAGGAAATCCCCTATTATCCGGTTCCTATATCTTCTTGATGAGATGCTCTCATCCATCAGGTTGTCCTTGTTGAGAGGTGGCAACGGCCCTGGATAACTCAATATCTCTATCCGGTCAGGAGTTATCCTTATTTCTACAGGTTCAGCTATCTCATAACTTTTATGATATACTGCGTTGACAAGAGATTCTTCGATAGCCTGATACGGATAGTTGAAAAAACGTATCGCTTCAGCCATATCAGGGACCTTTCTCACGGTCTCTGCCAGAATATTGTTCTTTAAATAAGCGAGAACAGAAACAATCTGCTGCCTAAGAGGTCCTGTAAAAATCCGTTCGGTAAAACTGTCACCCACCTCATCCCTGAACTCAACGACATCTATCTGTGCCCCCTTAAAGAACCTGTGCGGCTCGTCATTGAAGAATAAGAGACCTGCATTTTTTGGTCTTAGATATTCATCCGGTCCCTCTGCGATATTCATCCTTCTGCAGAGGTCAGCAAACGATATTGTATCAGCTTCTAAAAGAAGGTCACTTCCCAATTCCTTGAGATGGGCTTTGATAAGGGTAAGATTCAGGTCATTGATGCTTGCATTGTGATTGATCCTGTCATCAAAAGGTATTGATGCTGTCATAGACAACAGTTCCTTTTCATCATCTCCTCGAGCTTTTACCGTCTTTGAAAATCTCCTGATGTAATAAGCATATTCCTTTTTCTTGCCAAGGGATATAGGAGCCTTATATGGCCGGTTCTGCCCACCGGGCACCCAGATGATCAAAATATGCCTTTCTTGGAGATATAAGGGTTCAACAACAGGAAAGTATGCTGGGTACAGCAGATTACACAAGCTGTGCAGCTCTTTCTGAATCCTGTCGATATATCCGCTTTCAAGCCCCGTGGGAGGAAGGACAGGAAGTCCATCCTTTTCCTCTATACCTAGGATTATGTAGCCTCCTCCCCAATTGTTAAAATCGTTGGCAAATGCGCAAATACTATGTAAAACAGATTCAGGATTCCATCCTTTTTTAAATTCTATGCGCTCCCACTCAACTGTGCGCCCGTTGATAAGTTCTTTGATATTTACAGGAAGCGACATTTTCTCACCAGTTCCATAGAAGTCATGATATTTACTTTTTCAGTAAAGACTACAGCTTCCAATCTGATTTACAGAAAGACCATCTTATCATTATCTTCAACTTGTAATCGCCTTAGGTTTATTAAAGTTTTCTTAATTACGATTCCCTATTCCATGAAAATCTTCAACCCCTTCTCCAGCATTAATCGTTTCTCAATATCTTTATCCAAGATGAACTTAGATATCCGATATTTCTCATTGAACCTGTCAATGTTCTCGAAAACCTTCTCTACTACCTTTTCATCAGCCAGTTCTTTAAGGAACTCACCTTCTTGATTCATCTGATGAAGAAAGTCACGGTTCTCAAACTCTTTACCAGGATTAATTTCCCGGGTAATTGGAATTGGTTTTAGACTACTCCGGCAGCTGTGATGGAGCGGAGGACGATACAGGCCCACAGAATCCTTTGATAGGTCGAACACTGTCCCATGCAAAGCTCTGCACTGATCACTTGTCCTGTCATCAAGTTCAGCATCGAATTCAACATATCCAACTCCACGCTGCCGATACCGGTACACAGTTGTGTGGGTGGCGACATCTGCAGTGAAGGTCCTGGCAAACCTCACTGCTTTGTATCGCTCTCCTTCCCAGTGATATGTTATCCTTTTGGCCAGCTGGTTGGGATGCATCGTATAGATAGCTTCATCTTTGAGCATCTGGACGATAGATTCTGCGATATTATCTGCCAGATCAGTGGATATCCTTACAGCCTCTTCTGTTAGTACATATGAATCTACAATTGTAGCTGCAGAGATTTGTTTCAATTGAGAATCTGCATACAGCAAAGATTGTTTGATGATCTCAGTGATGATATTGTCCAGTTGTATTACATAGGTCTTGGAGCCAAATTCTCTGTGGGCATTGCGGAAAAGCTCTTGCTTATAGTCCATGGTCCTTAATCTGAATGCTCTCTTCATCGTTCGGTCTAAAAGCAAGATGAGCCGGTTCTCGACTCGGACCAATTCTGGAGATTTCATGAGTGACATCTTCTCACCTGCTTATGGAATATTCGAGAAACATAAAGCAACAAAAGCAAGAACAATTAACCAAGCCACAGTTGCAATCAGAATAAAGTTGTTCCTGTGCCTGATCATTTCCCTTCCACCGGGAATCCACCCCATTTGAGAAGCTGTTCTTTTGTAAGAACTCCGCTATTGTACCATTCTATCACATCACGGGATTCCAGCTGTGGTCGGCTAAGCTCCTCGAATTCTATCCATACAGAATCTTCCGTTTTGTTCATGAGTCGAAGACGCATATTGATGGCACCGTTGGCGATGTTCCGGACAATATGTTGCAGTCCTTCAAGAACGACCATGCGGTCCTCTTCAGACACATATCCTGCAGCATAGGTTGATCCTTTCGTATCGCCCATGCTGAGAGGGGACTGCAACAGGCCTATCTGAATATCCGTTTCCAGTGATTTCTTAAAAGACATGACATCGAGGGATCCCTTTGCATCAACAGGAATAACATCAAGGCCTACTGCGGCGATGTCCTCGTTCTCCGAGAGATACTTGTGCTCATCAAGCCAGGCATCGATGACCTTCTGAGCATCCTCGATGCTGACAATCTCCTGCTCGACCAGTTTCTCAAGAAGCTTGAAATCGATAAGATATCTGCCATTGCCGTATTTCTTAACAAAAGAAACATATCCATGGTTGATGTTCAGCAAGTTCCGGATACTAAGTTCAATAGGTTCCATCATGGAAGCACCATAAATGCCGTATGTATCTCGCTTGAGAGGATCCTTCTGAACGGTGTCCCAGGCATTGTAGGATCCGCAAACCACATCACTAATCTTCAAGATCTTTCTTTTGGCCTTGTCACTTTCATTGATAACAATAGATCCAGTGGGGGGTGTGAGGATTTCTTTAGGGTTCATTTCGCCAACAGTAAAATCCTCTGGAAGAATAGTTGTATTCTGCATGAGCAGGGGTATCATAGAGAAGGTCTCTGCGTTCCCGTTGGGTAGTGCCACATATGTTCCGTCCCTGCAGAGAAGCCTGGCAAGTGTCTGCACCTGCTCAAGGAAGTTGACCTTACTGGACCATCGCTCAAAATCATTAATAATCTTGGAACCGGTTCCATCAAACTGCATGCCTTTTACCAGGGAAAGTGCCAGTTTGTTCAAAGATGTGGAAACATGTGGAGTGCAGGTTGAAAGCTGTTGGTAATACTTGAACCGGTTATCGGTATCGAAGTTCTGATAGCCTCCAAACTTTGCCGATGTATCTGTTCTTTTGACACCTGCAGAGGCCATGAGAGTGATAGGCTTGGTATTTGGGCCATTGGTTGTGGCACTTAGGCGGACCATGCATGCCTCACAGATGGTTCTTGATCAGAGCCTTTGCTTCTGCAGATGTGATCTTACCGTCTTCTAGTGACTGCAGGACTTCATCGACAAAGGATTTCTGCTGTTCTGCGGTCTTGTTTTTCCACCAGAGCTTTGCACGTATGATTATGCCTGCACCAATTCCTATCAGGAAGGTAGCTACTTCGGTTGCATAGGCTTCCATCATGGTTTACCACTCCGAGGTTCATGCTGACCACACCACTCATCGGAGGGAACTACCGGAAACCCAACCTTTGCAACAGGAGACTCGCATCTACAAAAACCATATGTAATTGCCGTTGGCTTGAAAAATATGCATGTAGAACAGGTATCACTCATGCAGTGGAATCAGAATGCTGCAACTATATAAGTTTAATACACTTTCCATAGGAGAAGAATTTACATATCGTCATTCTCTATGAGTTCAGAAAAGTTGGGGTCGACAACAAACAAAGCACCGCATGTTTTGCAATAGTATGATTTTCTCCCAGAAGGAAGGCGGATAAGATTGGGATGATTGTATTCACATCTTGCGAAGAGGTTCTCGCCTTCAATTTCTACAGTTGCAATCCAGGTCATTTTGTGTTTCTCCTAAGCATATTCTTTCAGTAAAAACAGTACGCTTCAGCCTTATATATATTGTATGATGCGTATTTCTCTTATACATCAACATAATAAATAAAGTAGAAGAGAAAGATTGGAAACGTGGAAGAAGCTTGTCGCAGACGGCTGATTTTATTATCTTATAAATATCCTTTTTGTCGTATTCACTGGAAATTCAGGAGACAAATATAGGCAATAGATAAGAGACAGGACAGACAGACAGACACAAAGGGCAAATTAAAGAACAAACTAAACGAAACTATAGCTTGAAAGATATTTCATATACATAATTAGGAGGGAATTTCATATAAATTCATGTGAACTATTATTTTTATTACAAAAAGAAGCTTCCAATCTATCTGCTGGGTATTTAGCAAGGGTTAATGAAAAAGAAACAGGAGGTATTCAGAGTCCTCGTGGAAGTCTTCAGTATAATATTGAATGTCTTGCAAGGTATAACCGTCAGAAATTTTCTGAGCTAAAAGAAAGAGATTGTTCAGAAATATTTGAGGAGATTGACATTGGAAAGCTTGATGATTTTAGTTTGAGGATTAACAAGTATATGGATGAGTATGCCCCTAATCAAAGGGATTTGAAGGAATATACTCGTATTATTTCCACATATTTGACTTTTATAATGAAAGAACCACTTCATCCGCCGGGAATGTTTGTAACTGAAAATCAGGTAATCTTTGAAAATGATGGTGTTTATTATTGTCCTGCAAAGAGCCAGCATGTGTTAGAGGATCTGTCCCTGTGCAAATACTGTGTTTGCAAATCGATCTAAATTTGCCTACTTCCATGTAGGTAGGCATTTATAGGAGAGTATCATTTACTTATTAGAAGAATGGGAAAAATGTGGATTTATATGGCCGATCTTAACTCTACCAATCAACAGATACTCCATTATGCAGGACACTTTTTGCAATGCAGGGGCTATAATGGATTCAGTTACAAGGACATTTCCCAGAAGCTTGGCATAAAAAATGCTTCAATTCATCATTATTATCCTAAAAAAGAAGATCTTGTGGCTGCTTTACTTGAAGAAAGACGAAATAACTTAGCTATGTCTATTGCACAAATGGCAGAATCCAAAAAGTCTGCCCGTGAGCAGCTTCAATATTATTTCGATTATGCATTGCAGGAGTTTGAGGAAGGAAAATGTATCTGTCCTCCTGGCTCTGTGATGATTGATTTTGAAGACCTCCCTGATAAAGTTAAAAAGCAAGAGATATTGCTACTGGACGATATACGTGACTGGCTCACCAATGTTCTGAGAACCGGACTGGAACAGGGGGAATTTGATTTTTCAGATTCAGTTGAAACACGTTCAGAAGATGTATTTGTAACATTGATAGGAGCCAGAATGTTATCGAGTATCAAAGGTAGAAAAACACTTGTGAGGTCAATTTCCTCAATAAAATCTGGTCTTGGTTGGAGGGATTGATTTTTTATCCGACTGGCACCTATCTACATGTAGGTAGGCATACTATGTTGTCATATTGTTTTTGCTCTTAAGAAATTGAATACTAAAATACATCAAACAGGAGGAGATTTGTAATGTCCGTAATGAGTATAATCTCATGTAAGATAATGCAGGATGAAATTGTCTGGCTTTTGAGCAATGATCCTGAAATTGATAAGATCATAATCGTAGAAAACGAAAATATCGCTGAATTTAGAGAAAAACTGAATGAACAGCATGTATCTCATAAGATCATACCTTTTGAAAATATACCTGATTTCCTTGGGGATATGAATACAACTGATTCAATTGTAATAGTTAATATTCTGGAACTTGGACTTCATGCAGTGCCAAAAACACTGAAATCCGAGGTTTATCAGACTATTGAGGAAATGATTCCATTCACCGATGGCATACTCCTTTTTTACGGCCTTTGTGGTAATGTTCTGGGGAAGGTAGAAGAGGATTTCTGTCTTGAAAAAGATGGTTGCATCGTCCGAATACTCAGGGATGATGTGAGAATTGTGGATGACTGCATTGGAGCTACGGTTGGTGGTGGAGCTAATTATCTGAAGCTGCTTAAAACCCACAGTAAGGAGCCTGCTTTTTTTTTCACACCCATGTATGCTAATTCATGGAGAGAACTTCTAAGCATTGATAAATATGCTTCAGATCCTGAAAAAGCACTCAAGATGGCTAAAATGGTTAACGACATGGCAGGATATTCAAGGGTTGCAAAGGTCAATACAGGCCTGACATATGTAAAAGATATTGATGCAAAGATTGAGGAATACGCAAATTTGTTTGGATACAGCACCTTTGAAGTCAGCGGTAATCAGGAAATATTCAAGAAGTGCTATATCTCAATAAAGGATGAAATAAAGACAAAAACAATGTAAAAAGAATCATGCCTCTTTTAAGTATACTTGCCTGTGAAATGCTTGAAGATGAATTAGTTTATGTTCTCTCAAAAGACCTTGAAATAAAACACTTATTTGTGGTAGAGAACAGAAACAGTTTCCGGTTTATACAAAAACTTAAATCTGAGAATCTCAAGCCTTTTGTGTTTTCTTCTGATAGGATATACCCTCTCGTTTCAGAAAGCAATAGAAGTTCACCTGATGTTCTCATGAGGATGTTTTCAAAGATTCCAGTCTTCAGGCAAATATGCGATTTATTAAATCGAAAAAAACAACAGGAATTAACGGTTGTTGTTAACCTCCTGAGAAAAGATTTGCATTCAGATATTGATAATTTGCAGTCAGAAGTATATCTGAATGCCAGAGAAATCTCAAAAATATCAGATGGTATCCTTCTTTTCTATGGGAAATGTGGTTATAGTTCTGAAAAAGTACAGAACGATTTGCAGAAGCTTCATTGCCCTGTCTATTTCCTGAGGGACGATGAAAGAAACATTGTTGACGACTGTGTTAGCGTAGCACTTGGAGGAAATGAGATTTATACGAAAACTATGCTACTTGGCAACGGCAAAGGAGCAATTTATGCAACTCCAATGTGGTTATCCAGCATGAATGAAACTGATTACAGATCTACTGCATCTTATCAAAGCGTCAGTAAATATCTCGACAGCCCGATGTATAGTCTTCTTTTTAAGATCAACAATCAAAACTATAAAGATAATAATTTTCATCGAAATGCTTCCAAATTTGCAACACTCTTCGATATGGAGATTATCAACACAGATGGAACGATGGACGTAGCTATCAATTCATACATGGAAGCGAAAACAAGTATTTACAAGAATATGGAGTGCTAACGTCAAAACACCTGATTAGAAAACTTTACACCAACTTATTCAGTTTAAGCTTCTCAATCACAAGCTCAGCAGTCTCTTCCACCTGCCTCTCCTTGAGATTGTTCTGCATTACATGAAAATGAATGATGAAGCTGATAAATCTTTTACATCTAACGTTCATTCCATCCACTTTTGTGTCCACTTTCCAAGGTACTCAAAACATTCGAGTAATTCCACTCCTTTAGGAGTTAAAGAATATTCAACCCTTGGCGGTAGTTCTTTGTAGGCTTTTCTTTCTAATATCCCATATGATTCCATTTCTTTTAATCTTGTGGATAACAGCTTGGGATTCATTTTAAGTTCATTTCTAAGTTCTGTAAATCGAAGAGGTCTTCTATAATAAAATTCTCCTAAAATGGGGAGAGTCCACTTTTTTCCCATAAATTTGAAAATCAAAATTAAATTTTGTTTATTAGTTTCGTTACATTTTTTCTTATTGGTTTCTGATAGTTTCCTTTTTTCTACTGACATGTATATGTAATATACATTATTAATACATAAAAGATATTATTAATAGTACTCAGAATGTATTAATAACTGAAATCAAACTTTATGATATCATATAAAATAGCAAAATTATTTGAAACAAGGATGGACTAAAATGAAAGTAATTGCTATAAATGGAAGCCCTAGAAAAAACTGGAACACTTCAACTCTTCTTGAACATGCACTCAAGGGAGGAGAATCCAGAGGTGCGGAAACAGAACTAATTCACCTTTATGACCTGGATTTCAAAGGCTGTATCAGTTGTTTTGCCTGCAAGAGAATAGGCGGTAAAAGTTATGGTGTCTGTGCCATGAAAGATGAACTGACACCCGTCCTTAAGAAAATAGAAGAAGCTGATGCCGTTATTTTTGGTTCCCCTATCTACTTAGGAGATGTGACCGGAGAGATGAGGTCTTTTCTGGAAAGATTAGTTTTCCAGTATCTTGTATACGATAAAGATTATTCCATTCTGCTTCAGAAAAAGATACCTGCCGCTTTCATCTACACCATGAATGCAAATGAACAGCAGATGGAACTTATGGGATATGAGTCAATTTTCAACACAATGGAAATGGTGCTATCACGTATTTTCGGTTCTGCAGAATCACTATGTGTAACAGACACATACCAGTTCGATGATTACTCCAAATACGTTTCAACTGCTTTCAATGCTGAAGAAAAAGCCAGGAGACGAGAAGAGGAGTTCCCAAAGGACTGTGCTAAAGCCTTTGAGATCGGAGAAAGATTTGCTGAAAAGGTATCGGATAATTAAAAGTTCTATAGGTTGCATATTATGAGGAAATGAGGCCTTCTAATTAGAACTTCGGCATAAAAGTTAATCCTTTTTTTTATTATTTTCAGCACCTCTTTTTTATTTAAATCTCAATTACTTCTACAATTTTGTAATTTTGATGGAATAAAGGAATACTAGAATATTAAAAGAGTTCCGTTTTTTCTTGTTATCTATAACCCAAAAACAAAGTGCTGGTTAATACGTAACTACAAAAAACCGAACATTCTATATAAAACAAATAAGCCATCATCTTGTTGGAAAGAGAAAAACTGTTGAGTTCAGCAAACCTGTTTATGTTGGTAAGAGGGATGATACTGATTTGTTGAGGAGGAAGATCCTTGACATGCCTTACACTGAATGGAAGAAGATGGGATTTTCTAAGGGCACATTGCATTGCATGAAGCAGAATGCTATGAGTGATAAGCCGTTTGCCCTCAATGCTCATGTGAGGGAGAGGTTGGAAGGATGGGGATAATGGTTAAATAACAAAAGTTAAAAAGCCAATAGTCTCAGAATACCTTTTCCATAGAAATAGGAAAATGATTGATATGTTCAAAGCAACTGAAACTCCCGGATTCGGTGAGATTAACGGAATGAAAAATGCTAACAATTATGCAATAGCTACATGGTTTGAGAAAGCTCGGAATCCTATATTCAGGTTTTTTATCCCTGACCTTGACCTGAGCTATGAAAAATGGAACCTTATCATGGCAAGGATAGAGTACGATTACGTAGGAAAAATATTCTACGGAAAAGATGTCGAGATAGTTACCTACATATCACGGATTGGTAATTCTTCGTTTATAATTACTCAAGATGCTTTTCAAAACGGAAAAAAAGCTGCAATTTGCAAATCTACGATTGTTCATTATGACTTTATCAACAAGAAATCTCTCTTAATACCTGATGATATAAGGAAGTGCCTTGAAGAGCACCTTATTTCTTGCTGAACTAACTATTTCTTAATGACGCAGGTTGATTAATATGTTCAAACATACTGTAACTCCACAGTTCCTAGACATTGACGGAATGAAGCACGCTAACAATATTGCCATTGCAAACTGGTTCGACCAGGCAAAAACTCCATTGTATAGATTATTTACACCTGACCTAGACCTAAACCCTGAGAAATGGAAACTCATAATAGTCAAAGCTGAATTCGATTATGTCGGTGAGATGTTTTACGGAGAAGATGTCGAGATACGTAGTTTCATCACAAGAATAGGAAACTCTTCATTCACAGTTGGACAGGAAGCTTGGCAGAATGGAAAACTTAGAACTAAAGGGCAAACTGTAATAGTTCATCACGATTATCTTTCCGACAAAACAATACCAATTCCAGCATCTATTAAAAAACTGCTTGAGGAACATATGGAAGCATCCGACAAAGCAAGTGAACTTTCAAATTGAAAAACTCAAACAAAATCTGTTTTTCTTTTTTTTGCTTCTCAATTGATAAGATCAAGCCAAGTTTACACATTGAAATTTATATTTCATAGAATATGGCTTATTTGTTTATTTTGGAAGTTCGTTTTTTTGTAGTTACCTATTACCCCTCATAAAAGTGCGAGGCGCCTGATTAGAAAACTTCACACCAATTTATTCATTTTTAACTTCTCAATCACAAGTTCCGCAGTCTCTTCAACCTGCCTCTCTCGTAGGTTGTTCTGCATTTTAGAGTAATACTCTGCAATAAAGTCCACCGCCTGGCTCTTGTTACAATCCTTCTCCCTCATAACCCGGTGAAGCACTGCGGCCGATGGACTTTTGCAATCAGCGGCTATATAGAAGTGTTACACACTTTTCCCATAGCATGGGGACTTAGAGCTCATCATTCTCTATGAGTTCAGAAAAGTTAGGATCAACTACAAACAAAGCACCACATGTTTTGCAATAGTATGATTTTCTCCTAGAAGGAAGGCTGATAAGATTAGGATGGTTGTATTCACATCTTGCAAATAATTTGCCGTCTTCACCCTCTACGGGTGCAATCCAGGTCATTTTGTGTTTCTCCAGAGTATTTTCGTTCTACAAAAACAGTACGCATCGACCTTATATGTATTGTATGATGCGTATTTTTCTTATGCCTTTACATAATAAATAACGTGTAAGTGAAAGATTGGAAATGTGGGAAGGAGACATTTGAAGCCCAAAGTCTGCGCCTATATTCGCAAAGAAGCAAACAAGGTTGAAATGCAGGAGCTTGAGATCAATCATGCTGAAACATGTCATGATATTGAAAAGATAAGAACATTTGTTCTGGAATTAACGCCTGCTGAAGCTAGAAAAATTGGGATTAAACATAGGAGTACATTAAAGAAATTGAAAGATAGAGTAAGAGCATGGAACTTTAATATGAATACGAAGAAGATGAGGAAGGTAATACTATGCTTAGCTTGAATCAGAATACATTATCAAAATCATGTTTTGAAGCAATGCCTTATTATATTATGCTTCCTTATATGCTATACGGCAGTTTAATTTTTGGTTATGTGGCAATAAACGTAGCACGGATTAAATTTGTTTTAATCCTCCATATTTTGCTTGGATTTGATTTTAAACTATCTATCTTGACGTATATTTTTGTATAATACAGATTTTCAAGTCGAGATTAGTCAAAAGAATAGTTCTAAAAAATGGTAAAATTTCAATAATCAATGTGATGAGAGTTTTACCGATGTTAGTGATTTAATGAAAAGCATATTGGTTGTGGAAGACAGTACCATAAATATGGAACTGATTGTATGCCTTTTGGAATACAAGGGATACGAGATTGTGAAGGCAGTAAATGGGGAAGAAGCTTTAAAATTGGTCAAGATAAATGATTTTACTCTTATATTGCTAGATATATATCTGCCAGGGATAGATGGATATGATGTTCTCAAAATACTTAAAAAAGATATGAAGACAAAAGATATTCATGTAATAGCTATTACAGCGGACGCAATGTTGGGAACTAAGGAAAAATATCTGAATGCAGGATGTGATTCATATGTCACAAAGCCCTATGACATACATGAACTCAGCAAATTGATTGCTACATTTTGTTAGACAATACAGATTATATTCTAATTGGTACTGCTACTCTCTTTATGCTTCTAAAAGTCAGAACTTGGAGACAATCTGATAGGAGATCTTGAAAATATCGTTGTACAACTGATTTAAGTAGAAGCAGGTTGTATTAATATATGCACATGTGAAACATGTGATATATAAACGAAGGGTGGGGTTACCGCATTATGCGAAGGTTTTTCAGCATAGTGCATAGTAGGGAACTGGCACATACAGCAGGATTTGGACAATATCCTATTTTATGTGTTGGTTTCATTTTTGTATATTGAATACTTAACCTTTTCTAAAGAATCTTAGTAATATTTATGAAATTCATCAGTCATTCAGAATAAATCATCATTATTAAAGCAGACATGCATTTCGTTTGAACATATACGAACATGTTTATATAGTATCCGAACATAATAAGATTGCTTTTAGAGGCTTAAACTACTTTGATAATTATAGGTCTAGATGGTATTACCTTAACCGTATTTACTGTTTTTTCGTATCTTTAACCAAATTGTTGTATTCTTTTTAAGCTAAGCTAATACTTAAAGGACGTGAAATATTTGTTTAATAACATGCAGTCAAATGCTCCAGTAAAAGCTGGAGAAAGCTATGAAGTAACTATTGAAGATATTGCAAGAGAAGGCGACGGAATCGCAAGAGTAAGTGGATTTGTTGTTTTTGTGCCAGAAACAAAAGTCGGCGATGAAGTTACAATTAAAGTTACTAAAGTACTGAGCAAGTTCGCATTTGGCGAAGTTGCTGAGTAAACAATTAACTATTAATTAGGAAAATCAAAATTTTGATTTTCTTTTTTTACTTTTCTTCCATCAAATAGTCTATTTGTTTATGTAATACAGTGTTGAATTGATGATGCTAAGTTGTTAGGAAGGATTTGATTATTTTTTTACTAATTATGGCGGTTAATACCCACATAATGTAATAAACTAAGGGGTTGAAATAATACAAGCAAAAAATGAAGATTATCGCAAGCATTTAATGCAGAGTCAATTTTCCAGACAGGAGCAAAAATATTTTATTCGGGATTGCTTTTATTTTATCCGCGAAAACAACAGCCAGACACAGAAAAGACTTCAAGAACTATTGTCAGTATGGGTAGCAGACCGAAGACGACAATATGGTATTCCTTTGAATAGGAATGAACTCTCTCTGTTCGAACAATTCATTAACAGTTCTTACCCCCATTACAAACTTCGTATAAGTTCCTCGTGCAATAATGATCACCAATCTTAATGTTCATGAAAATTAAGGCACAATGTTATAAACTTTAAATCGCCACACTCAATTACAATTTGAGTATTATTTGAAATAATACATTAACATTCATCTTTTTGTATTTATTTGACAAGCTCATGACATTAAAATTTTTACTAATCTTTCAGGGAGATTTGAATGAAAACTCATTTTAACATACACACTATAAGTCAGAAGGAAATATTTAACAGGATAACTGACTTCGTAACTGTCGTCATCCTTTATATATTGTTATTGGCCTTGCTTGCAGGAGTAATGAGTTTATTGTGGGATACAAAATCAATGTTTTTTGGATCTCTAAATGGTGGATTTGGTCAGATTGTATCAGGTGTTCTCACCATTTTTGTTTTAATTGACCTCTTCAAGACGTTTGTTGATTATCGTGAACATGAAGAAATAAAAATTACGTATGTAACAGATGCTACAATTTTGATAGTTATGCGTGAAATAGCAGTAGGAGTGTATGTTCAACGGTTCGATTATCAGTTTATATTGGGTATGTCTGCATTGTTGCTGACGTTAGGTATAATAAGAGCACTAGCTGTAAAGTATCCTCCTATTAAAGGTGATAACCAGCAATAAATACGGAAAAGTATTTTGGGTAGCAGCTATAATATTATAATGGGAGATGGGAATAATGTATACGGTTTATATAAAAACATTAGATAAATCACGTATAAATATAGACCATATAAATAAAATATGGAATGAGCTGAACCAAATAAAGATCATGACTTCTGATTCCTCTGTAGAAACAATCTTTTGTGGAAATACAGATTATGCAGATGAAAAAGTAGACTCAGTGCTTTCTCTAATAGATGAAGCAAAAAGAAAATCTGAAAACATTGGAGATCTCGTTATACTAGATTTGTCTAAGTTAATTAAATAGCCTATATCAAAATTTCATTCAGTGTAAGAGAATAAAATATTTTATATTATTTGAATTTCTGGCTAATAACTGAGATATAAAGTTCTATTTTTTAGCTTTATCCCATATTAGTACATCAAACAAAATCTATAATTAACATCATTCTCAAAGTATCTTTAACTTAGTGGGGTCGCTATAAATGGCTTTTGAAGTTTATCCTATTTATGACCTGGAAATCCAGTTTAATGAGTCCGGTAAGAAAAATGATGAAGCAATTTTCTACAAGGATAGCGTAAATAAAATTGTTTATTTGGATGTTGGAATTATTCTGGAATATATTGAAGAACCAACTGTCAGACATGAATTTATACCACTATCTGCCATCTCCAAGATTACTTATAGAACACAAAATACAACATAAAGTGAAAAACGTATTCGAAATAAGACCAGATACATCCGCTTTTTTTGATATGTTAGTTCAACAACTCTTTGTTAATTAAAAACGATGTTTGATTTTTTGGATTTATTAACTTCAAACATTCAATATTTAAACCAATGGTTCCGTTTTTTCTTGTTACCCACATCCCCCCATTAAAGTGCGAAGAATCTAATCCAAATCTCTACACCAACTTCTTCAGTTTGAGCTTCTCAATCACAAGCTCAGCAGTCTCTTCCACCTGCTTCTCTCGTAGATTGTTCTGCATTTTCGAGTAATATTCTGCAATGAAATCCACTGCCTGGCTCTTATTACAATCCTGCTCCTTCATCACTCTGTGGAGTATTGCAGTCGTATTCTTGCTAACAGTTGCATAGAGTTTTGGTCTCATAATTACCTCGGTCTTGTTTTGATTAATGCTGACATGTTCAGTTTCTGTGGTCCATACCTTGATCTGCTAAGCTCTGACAATGCCCATACAAGTGCATCCACCCTATCCGGACTACTCCCTTCTCCCGGAACCCAATCACACATCTGGTCCTCAAGGGCCGGGAAGGATCCTACGTGATGCACTTTGCCTTGCTCGTAGAGAGCACTGATAGGCTCGGCTCTGGTCTGCTTTCCCCTGCTGGCCCTTACTGATCTGTAGGATACATTGGGGTCGATCGTTCGGAGAGTATACTCCACGAGCTCCCCACCGTTGTTCACTTCCCCGATAACCCTGTCAGCAGAATGCTTGTAGTAAGCTGCAATGATTTCTTGTGCCCACTTTTTCGGTGTTGCATGGATAGTGTAGTCCCCCAGGACATAGTATTCTCCGCGCTCATCTGCAGCTGCAACAACTATACCAGTGTCAGCTGAAGCTTCATTGGATGTAACTGCCGGATCCACGCCAACAACGATGCGTAGTAGATTGGGAACCTTCGACACCCTGGCATCCTCTATCATTTCCCAAGTCCAGAGTGCATCTGGATTATCGTCCAGGATTTCTGCATTGAGTTCCTGTCTTCCTAATCTGGTCCCTTCGTATCTGCTGATTATCACATCGATGAAAGCTGGTGCCAGGTTGGACAGGTTCTCGTAGGTGGACCCTCTGGTCACATGGGTACTGGCATCGTTCAGGATGTTCTTGACAAGTGGGATGGGCCTGGGTGTTGTGGTGATAGCAGCCCTGGGATCATCTCCCAGCCTCAGACCAAATTGCAGCATATCCCAGGTTTTTTCCGGGTACTTCCAGGCAGCTATCTCGTCACACCAGGCAGTGTCGTGCTGGGGACCTCTCAACCTGTCCGGCTCCTCTGCACTAAAAAGCAAAGCTATAGCACCGTTGGGCCAGGTAAGCCTGCGTTTGGATGGTTCGTATACTGGCCGGTTCCACGGAGGGCAGACTGATAAAATTCCAGATTCACCTTCAACCATTGTATCCCTGGCGTCAGCTGCAGTAGGTGCAACAAGAGCTATCCTGCGAGCCTTGTCTGAATCTACCCTTTCACGGATCCATTCGGCTCCTACTCTCGACTTCCCCCAGCCTCTTCCTGAAAGTACCAACCAGTACCGCCAGTCACCCTCTGGAGCAAGTTGGTTAGGCCGGGCCCAGAACTTCCAGTCGTATTCCAGCTGCTGGATCTCGTCGTCGCTAAGATCACTCAGGATCTTCTGCCACTCTGACTCTGGCAGCAATGCTATTGATTCTGCCATTGATCTTCTCTCGTGTTTCATCTATGTTTATCTCGACGTTGTTTTGGGTCATATTGATCTCAACATCCCGCTTGGCAAACTCTGTAGGACAACTGCGCTCAAGCCACCATGCTGCAGCCTGCCAGGATTTAGCGGCTGCCTTCTGGATGATTCGATAAGAATTTTCTGAATAATAATTTGATTTACAGAGGGTAATAGTTTGGAAAATAAAAACAATATAAAAACAGAGAGCATTTCTCATAAAAAGGGACATGGCATCTCGTACAAGTGGACGGCACTACTTACCGTGTTACTTGCATCATTTATGGCCACCATTAATAGCAGTATTATACTTATCTCGCTTCCTGCCATATTCAATGGGATTCATCTGTACCCTATGCAACCGGATGCGTTCCAATACTTGCTATGGATACTAATGGGATATGGACTTGTGACGGCTACGATCCTCCTCAGTATAGGAAGGCTTGCCGATATTTACGGAAGAGTAAGACTCTTCAGAATCGGATTTTTCATATTCATGATCGGATCAGTCATGCTCTATCTGACACCCGGAACCGGTAGTACCGGTGCAATAGAACTTATACTCTTCAGGTTCGTGCAGGCAGTAGGCGGTGCACTGACCATGGCTAACGGTCCGGCCATAATCACCGATGTATTCCCCAGCAGTGAAAGGGGAAAAGCACTTGGTATCAATACAGTAGCTCTTATGTCAGGCCAGTTCATCGGACTTCTGCTTGGAGGCATACTTGTAACCTATAACTGGCGCTATGTTTTCCTTGTAAATATCCCATTTGCCCTGATCGGAACTGTTTGGGCATACTGGAAAATGGAAGAACTTTCTTTCAAAGCAAAGAAGACCAGCGTAGACATACTTGGAAATGTATTCTTCATCGGCGGATTGACATCACTTCTTGTGGGTATCACCTATGGTCTGATGCCTTACGAACATAATGGAGTTATGGATGCAATGGGATGGAACAGTCCACTTGTCCGCATAACTTCTGCAATAGGAATTGTACTGCTTCTTGCATTCCCATTTGTAGAACGCAGGGCAGAGAACCCAATGTTCCGCTTCGAGTTCTTCAAAATAAGGGCTTTTGCTTTTTCAAACCTTGCAAACTTTATGGCAGCTATTGCACGAGGTGGCATAATGTTCATGCTGATACTGTTGCTTCAGGGAATCTGGCTACCACTTCAGGGCTATAGTTTTGAGGATACGCCCCTATGGGCTGGCATCTACATGCTTCCGTTGACTATCGGTTTTATCATTATGGGACCTATATCAGGAATGCTTTCTGATAAATATGGACCACGATGGATAGCTACTACCGGAATGGCACTTGTAGCAGTGGTATTTATAGGTCTTGCAATGCTGCCTTACAATTTCGATTACTGGGAGCTTGGAATTCTGATTTTCCTTATGGGAATAGGTAACGGGATGTTCAGTTCACCAAACAGTTCATCCATAATGAATTCGGTACCAGCCGAGGACAGGGGAGTTGCTTCAGGTATGATGTCGACCCTGATGAACTCAGCTATGGTACTGAGCATGGGGCTCTTCTTCACTATAGTGATCGTAGGTCTCCAGGGAACGTTCCCTAATGCAATACATGAGTCTTTCACAAGTTTTGCATCGACACAAACTGCTCCGATCATGCAGAATCTTGCAGACCAGATATCAGAGATATCCCCTACCAATGCATTATTCTCAGCTTTCCTTGGATACAACCCAATGGGTACCATCCTGAATGTAATGGACAGCACTGTCGTAGCCTCGATACCACAATCCGTGGTCGATACACTGACCAGCAACTATTGGTTCCCGGAGACTCTGCAACAGGCTTTCATGCCAGCACTCAGAGTATCCTTCATCATAGGTGCAATTCTTTCAGCAATAGCAGCTCTGCTCTCTGCAATGAGAGGCCAGCACTATGTGCATGAACTCCATAACGAGATAGAATCTGCAATGAAAGGTCAGTCTTTTGTGCATGCAATCCCTGATAAGATAGATGAATAATGTATTAGTGTTTCAGTGACATGTCTGCAGAGGCATGTCCTTTTTTTTACATTATCAGGCAATTACAGACACTGGCATTGAGATTACAGCAGAAATAACCCAATAAAACAAAAATTAAAAGACAGTCTTCTCAAAAAGAAAGATATTTCTATGTTTGGTAAATCTATGAAAACGAGAAGACCACATGAAAAAAGGTTCATATGCTTTAATTGGAACAGGTGCTGCTTTTTGGGCCTCGATATCAATATTTGTCAATGCCCTTTATGAAACAGGATTTTCGGCTCTGGAAATTGTGTTTCTCAGGGTTCTAAGCGCAGCTTTGATTATGTTCGTATATATAGCTCTTACAAATAGGGAACTTTTTAACATCCACTTTTCTGACACATATTATTTTATCGGGACTGGCATTTTTAGCATTGTCTTTTTTAACTGGTGTTATTTTACGACCATAAAAGAAGCTTCTGTTGCAATAGCAGCAATCCTTCTTTACACTGCTCCCATCTTTGTATTTCTCATGTCTCGCATGATCTTTAAAGAAAGACTCTCTTCGTTAAAGATTCTTGCATTGCTGGTAGCTGTTGTCGGATGCGTACTCATATCCGGTTATTTCCCATCAGGTGGAGTCTTACTCTCGACTAACATGCTTCTCATAGGTCTTGGATCTGGTTTTGGTTATGCCCTTTATACTATATTAGGAAAAGCCGCCCTTGAAAAATATGACCCTATGACCGTTACAGCCTATACTTTTGCTGTCGCAACTATTGGCCTGTTCCCTATTAGTGGAATGGGAGCTGTAATCACTGCTTCCCATAACATAGACACATTGTTTTACATATTTGGACTTGGCCTGATTCCGACCGTACTTGGATATATCCTCTATACAAAGGGCCTTCACTACGTAGAGGCTGGCAAAGCATCTATCATAGCAGCAGTAGAACCCGTTGTTGCAACAACTATTGGAATATCTGTTTTTAATGAAATACTATCCATATGGCAGTTTGCAGGCATACTTATGATCCTATTTGCAGTACTTCTTACACAAAAGGAAAATGGAATATGAAACGTGATAATTGAAAAGAAGGATATTGTCGCTGTTTATGTATATTTTGTAGATCTATAGAATAATTTGCCAAATCAGGATGAAATATAAATTTGTAGAATATTACTTGATAACAACTACACTGCATCAACTATCTTTTTTCTCAAATTGAATTCCATTATCTCCCTTGTAAGGTTTTGTGTGATCAAATATGTTTAGCAGAATATCTGCTGGAATTCCATTTGGAAATGCATAACAAGTCAAATCACCTTTATGATGTTTGCAGAAAACGCATATAAATTTTGGATGTAACATTTATATCATTCTTTAACTTCAAATGTTTTGTTGATTTCAAGCCATCTCTACCCTAGAATTGTCATCTGCATAAGTTTCCACTTACATTTAAAGAACTACATATTATGAAAGTAGTCATCTATTAACTTTCAAAGTTAAAAAGGGTAAAAAGAAATCTCCCTCGCATTTTTATTTTTGTGGAGAAAGTGGAGGAAATAAACCTAAAAATATGAGGGAGATCGAGTTAGGGAAGTTGAAAGAAAATAAAGAATAGGCCTAAATCAGCCTACCTTCTTTTATTGACTAACATTCACCTGCAGCTGCCCTACATTTTGCAACTGCGTCTGTTGCGTTCTCTGCATAGATGTCTGCCCCAATCTTGTTGGCCCATTCCTGTGTGACAGGTGCACCGCCAATCATTGTAAGGACAGAATCACGGAGGCCAGCTTCCTTGAGTTGCTCTTCAACCTGGGCCTGAGAAGTCATTGTAGTTGTCATCAGCGCAGAAGAACCGACTATAAGCGGTTTGTGTTTTTTCACTGCTTCGACAAAAGTTGTTATAGCGACATCCTGGCCAAGATCAATAACCTCGAAACCATCTACCTTTAGCATTGTTGCGACGATATCTTTACCGATTGTGTGGATGTCGCCCTCAATGGTACCAATAGCTACCTTGCCCTTGCTCTCAGTCGTTCCCCCCTGCTCTTCAAGAACAGGAGTAAGAATAGCAACACCAGCACTCATTGCTTCAGCTGCTGCAATAACATGCGGAAGGTGAAGCTTGCCTTCATTGAATTGATTACCGATCTCGATCATACCTGCGGTGAGGCCATCCTGAATAAGGGATACCGCATCAAGACCAGCATCTATTGCTTCTTCACATATCTCTTCTACTAGTTCGTCATCAAAGTCCATGACTGCATCTTTTGCTTTTGAATTAATTTCATCCTGTGTAACCATATTTATAACTCCATTATATATAATATTCTTATTTTTTCAATTCCGCAAACCTTTTCTCCATGAATTCCAGGAGAGCTTTATCAACGTCAGCATCAAGTTCAGGTGCCTCATAGTTTTCCAGCACGCCTTGCCACTGTTTCTTTGCACGCTGAAGAGTGTCAAGACCTTCCTTTTCCCAATCGTTATATGGACGTCTGTCACTCAATTCAGAATCACGAAGCTCAATTGGATAATACTTTCTTGTATGCTTATGTGCAAGGAAATGTTTTCCTGGTCCAATCTTTTTGATGACATCGAACCCAAAAGCATCTTCTGAAAAGTCCAGTCCTTTAAGGTAGCGAAGCACCATTCCTGCGATTTCGTCATCAACAACGAACTTTTCGTATGACATGGCCATGTATCCTTCAAGGATGCCTGCAGTGTGAAGTACATAATTGATACCTGTAACTCCTGCAGTCATTAGTGTCATCATTGACTCATAACCGGCTTGTGCGTCTACCAATTTTGAGTCTGTAAGGCCACCACCACTACGGGTAGGTATTCCATAGTACCTTCCCATCTGAGCACATGCTGCAGTAAATAATGCGCATTCAGGATTTCCAATTGATAATGCACCGGAATTCATATCGGTTATTGCCGATGATGAAGCATAGACTACAGGTGTTCCCGGATTCACACATTGTGCAAGAGTAATACCTGCCAGAACTTCAGCATTCTGAACTGAAAGAGAACCTGCAATTGTGGCTGGACCAGTGGACCCTGCCATTACAAGAGCAGCAACAACAACAGGCTGGCCGGCTTCAGCGTAAGCCATAAGTGAACCTGCCATATAGTCATCAAATTTAAGTGGACTTATAGAGTTGATCAAACAGATGATAGCAGGTTTTTCCTTGATTACATCTCTTCCACCAAAAAGAATAGATGCCATCTCAATAACATCTTCTGCCCTTTCTCTGTTTGAAGCACTGCCCATGAAACATTTATCAGAATTCTTAATGGAACTGTACAACATCTTTAAGTGCTTCATCTCTTCAGGAACATCACTAGGGTCAGCAATAATACCTCCTGTCATGTGAAGGTTCTCACTGGCTCCTGCAAGCTTTACAAAGTTATCATAATCTTCCATGAATGAATCACGGCGTGAGCCATCTGCTTCATAAATGAATGAAACACCATATCCAGGCATGAATATTATGTTCTCTCCGCCGCAAACAAGGTTGTTCTCAGGGTTTCTGGCATGTAGTGTAAACTCTGATGGAGCTTTCTTTATTTGCTCCTCTACAAATTTCCTGTCAAGATAAACCCTGTTTCCTTCAACTCTCTGGCCATTTGCCTTAAAGATTTCAAGTGCGGGTTCGTAGAGGAAATCGATACCGATTTCCTCAAGTATTTTCATACTGTGTTCATGAATAGATTCTACTTGTTCATTTGTGAAAGCATCGAATTTTGGTATCATATTATCATCTCTTATTTTTTATACATCCATCATTAATTTTTATCCATGGTCTTCTTTCAGTGCTTTTAGCAAAGAGTAACACATTGCCAATATCACAAACATGAATGGAAATGCTGCTGCAATAGATGCTGTCTGCAAAGCTGTCAATCCTCCTGTGATAAGCAGAATTGCTGCTACACCTGCGATTGTAGCTCCCCATACACCTTTTACCTTGCCTGAAGGTTCCATACTACCGTTAGAGGTAAGCATACCCAGAACAAATGTTCCTGCATCTGCAGATGTGACAAAGAATCCAATGACAAGGATGATGGCTACGATGGATGTTACCATTGCTATTGGATAATTGGACAATGTTACGAAAACTGCTGATGCAAGATCTGCGTTTACTGCATCGGCAATTCCTGCCCCATGGAATATTTCTAGATTAAGTGCGGTAGCACCAAATGCTGCAAGCCAGACAAAACTGAATACTGTTGGTGCAATAAGTGCTCCTGCAACAAATTGGCGAACAGTTCTTCCTTTTGAGATTCTTGCAACAAACTGCCCTACGAAAGGTCCCCATGCGATCCACCAGGCCCAGTAGAATATAGTCCAGCTACCTCCCCATCCTTTTTGTTCAATTGCATCAGTCCACAGACTCATAGCAAAGAAATTGTTGAGATATGATCCGGTAGTACTTACCAGTATGTCGAAAATGGTTGTAGTTGGACCGAATATGAACATGAAGGCCATAAGTCCAAGTGCAAAATAAACTGTCCATTTTGCAATGAACTCAATACCTTTTTCAATACCTGTTACTGCTGCACCGGTAAAAAGAAGTGCTACAAATGCGATGATGAGTACCTGTATAAACCCAGTGTTAGGGATATTAAACAGGAAGCTAAGACCACTGTTTATCTGCAGAGCACCCAGTCCAAGGGAAGTACCAAGACCGAAAACTGTTGCTAGTACTGCAAGGACATCTATGGCATTTCCAATAGGACCATGTATACGATCTCCAAGTATCGGGTAGAATACTGAACTTATCAGTCCTGGCATTCCTCTGCGGAATTGGAAGTAAGCTAGTGCAAGACCTACAAGTGTAAAAATACCCCATGCATGTAGACCCCAATGGAAGAAGACATAGCGCATTCCAAGTTCGGCAGCTTCAGTAGTGCCGCCTTCTCCAAATGGAGGATTTATGTAGTGAGTTATTGGTTCGGCAATACTCCAGAAAGTAAGACCAATTCCCATACCTGATGTAAAGAGCATGGCCAGCCATGCAAAATCACTATATTCAGGTTCATCATCGTCCTTACCCAATTTGATATCGCCGTATTTGCTCAGAGCAATTCCTGCTGCGAATAGCAGGAAGAACAAAACCGCAAGCAAGTATAGCCAGCCAAAACTGTCAATAGTAAATCCCAGTATAGCATTAAAGACAGTGTTAAGTGAACCGGGGCTAATTGCACCCCACAATACAAATAAGCCTGCTATTGCAAAGGACACGTAGAATACAACTTTACTAATTCCACATGTTTCTTTATGAGGATTGCAGACAGACCCTTCCTCAATCACTAATTTATCATCAGTCATCTTTTCACCTCGAATTACACAATATTAATATTTTGAAATTACACCTTTTGCAGTTCGAACTAATTAACAGGCTGGCACACCAATATATAAATGTATTTTTTCAAGTAAACTGTTATATAAACAACACGGTAGCCTAATTTTGAACTGCATTTATTTTTCAGAAAAAAATAGCGCATATAGATTGCGTTTTCTATTCAACAAATCGTTATTATGCAAATATGATACACTCACCATAGCAATAATATTTATATACCATAAAGAAATTACATCGTAAAGTTAAGTATAAAAACATATATGAATTGTAGTAGATAGATTTTGAGTGAAACGATTAACAATATAATCGCTTGTTCCTTATTTATTAAGCATATATGATTTTTTACAAAAATAAAACAGGGAATGTGTGGGATAGGTTTATATACATGCCTGACTTTTAAAATTAAATTTACAAATGAACAAGAGTGATTGTAAAGTAAACAAAAATAGTATCAACTATACATTGCTAAAAATCTCATATTGTATAATGAATACAAATGAAGAGCAGCTTTTTTATTTGAAAAGACTTTAAAATAAGATATTATGAATAAATGTTAATTAATATATATTAAAAATAGATTGAATTGCATTAAGTATTTTATTAAAACGATTATTTGCTGGAAAATACATATTTATCTCTTAATTCTTCAATAGTTGTACCTTTTAAGATTTCTTCTGCTATCTTTGGTACACTTGCCCCATCCTCACAATAAAGACCCAACTCCAGATTGGAAACAAAATCCTTATTAACCCCTCTTCCTCCGCACAAGAATGGTATCCTTATTCCTTCTTCCAGTAAACGTTCATTTACTTCTTTTAAAGAATGCTTTCCCATTGTGAGCAATGCCGTTCCTGACAACATAATAGGTTGCTCTTTTTTTACAGAATCAATCACTTCATTTACAGGAACATCTTTACCAAGATCAATCACTTCAAATCCTTTTGCAACAAGAAGTGCACACACAATCGTTTTGCCAATGTCATGTATATCCCCCTCTACGACATAAGATACAACTTTCCCTTTAAAATCGGGTGCTTTTGAAGCAAGTTTTTTGCAGAATTCAATTCCATCCTTCATTGCATTTGAAGCCATTATAATATCCGGTAAGTAGAGAATACCCTCCTCATAGAGCGTTGAAACTATGTCCATTCCACATAAAAGCCCTTGATTAATTAAGGACAGAGGATTGAATCCAAAATCTATAGCTTCTTTAAGGGCCCTAATTACCGCATCCTCATCACCATTAAAAACTGCTTCAGCAATCTTTCGTTCATATGGATCAGACGGATAGCGTTCTGATGCTAGTTCTTCAGGAGATTTCTGTTTTTTTATTTTCATAAAATACCCGGATAATTAGGCAATAACTGTTATATATATGTTCGTTGGAGATTTTATATCCATTCTGCTAATATATGATACTTTGAAACAACATGCATCCACACAGGTGCTGAATTCTTTAAATGTATTAGATGATAATATACAATGTCTTTGAAGTATCCCTTTGTATTTATACATATATTAGTATCAGATACCTTTTATTTAGACATAGTAAATCTGGATTATTTTTATAAAGGATATTTATCGAACGGAAAATGCAGTATTGAGATTTTGATTGCTTACTTTTGAACCGGACTCACGACCAAGACAAACCACAACATCTTTACCATTCCACTTTGTTTTTGAGAATTTTGTCTCAAGCATTACCATCTTCCCATTTGATGATTCCATAGGCATGTCTGAGATTGTTCTTTTCCCGTTTATAATATCTGAGAAGATAGAAGCTGCTTCTAGTGCTCTGTTTTGTTGATAGAGCCCAAGAATGCTCATGCCATTAAGTTCATCTTTCGCATAACCCATTACATAGCTGAAATATTGATTAGTATAAACTATGCACCCTTCCAGATCAACAACATAAAACAAATCATTCAGTGACTCGATAAGATATTGTGAATTATCTGTAGTTTTCTCTATTTTAGGCCTACCCTGAAAACTGGCAAAAAATTCTTCTGCCTGCATTGAAACAGTTTCTACAGAACTACGTACATCAGAAGGCATCTCAAATACATCGTGGGATGCAAGCAATAGTACAGCTACAATCCTATTATCGTTCTTAATAGGAACTATTGCTGTAGCTTTTAAGCCTTCATAACTCAAATCCTTATCTTTATTTAATGCATTTATTTCGGAATATAACTTATATATCGGATAGCCTGTTGTTAGCAACTTACCAATTATTGAGTTTGATCCATAGTGCCTCGTACTTTTCACAAAATTATTTGATAGACCTTTGTGAGCAACTAATATTAGATCCTCACTCTGCTCATCTATAATATATAATGCGCCGCAATCAATTGTATTTATTTGTAATGTAAAGTCCAGGAATTGTTCAAAAAAGCTCTTCATATCCCCTGCAGGAACAAAGAAATCACCAATTTCGGCTTCAATGCGGATAAAATCATTTACTTTTTTGCGGTCGGTTATATCTACAATAATGCCCTGTATATATTCTATATTTCCTTTTTCATCATACTTGTAATTAGCCTTTTCATCAACCCATCTGACTTCACCGGATTTTGTAAATATTCTGTACTCGTATGAGACATTCTTTGATTCCTGTATACTTCGCCGCACTTCTCCTTTTAAATTTTCAATATCAGAAGGATGCACCAAATCCCCATAGGACATCCTTCCTGATACAAAATCTTCTGCTGAATAACCGAGTTGGGATATATTATCAGAGACAAATTCCACAGGCCAGTTTTCTTCAGGTCTCCATATGAATATAATAGAGGGGCTATCATTGACAACATCAATTAGAAGCGCCTGCATCCCCAAAATTTCATTAAGTTGCCTTTCCTTTTCTTTTTGTTCACGCAAATCCCTGATAATTACCATGTATGCAGGTTTGCCTTCATGTTCTATGATAGATAGATTTAATTCACAATCTACTTTTGTACTTTTTTTTGTAAATAATTCTACTGTATATTTACGGGGAGCGGTCCAATTTTTCGCCATATCGCCCTTGAACCTTTCACCAATTAACATACGATACCCTCTTGAGAAAAATTTGGAGAAAGGTTTACCAATTGATTCTTCTTTTTCATAGCCTGTAACACTATTGAATTTTTGATTTGAAAATGCGAGATTACCATCCTGAACGATGACTATCATATAATTTCCTTTTTCCACAAGAGTAGAGTATTTCTTTTCCGAATCCCTCAACTCAATTTCAGCATGTTTTCTTTCTGAAATATCCCGGATAGTCATAACAACTGCAGGTTTTAACTCATAATGGATGTATGAAAAACTAACCTCTGCAGAAAATGTGTTTTCGTTTTTAGTTAGAAATTCCACTTCACTATTACGTTGAACATTCATTTTGTCAGTCAGAGTCTTCATGTATCTTTTTGAGATAACCCGCTTATACTCAACAGGCACATGGTCCAGAATTTGCCCGCCAATCAGTTCATTTTTTTCATAATCCAGAAGTTCACAGAACTTGTTATTTACAAACTTCAGTTCCTCATCCTGAACGATGACTATACCCTCATTTCCCTTTTCTACGAGAGTACTATATTCTCCCTCTGTCATTCTGAAATCAATTTTTTTATATTCCGTGATATCAAAGATTAAGCCCTGAATATCAACTATATTGCCTTTTTTATCACGTGTCAGAAATGATCTCTCTGCAACCCAATGCAATTCTCCGGAACTGCTCGTTATTCTGTATTCAAGATTAAAGGATTCTTCATCCTCATCTTTTATAATATCCAATAAGGCTGAATTTATCTTATCGATATCTTCATGGAATATTATGTCACGGTACGTCATCTTCCCCGATAAAAAATCCTCCATTGAATAACCATATTGCTCAATATTCCCTGAAACTGATTCCACTGGCCAGTTAGCTGTGGGTTTCCAGGATATTGCAAACACATGACTAAGTTTGTTAATCCACTTATGCTTATTATTTTTTAGATTGGATCTCATATGGGTGACGCCCATTTATCTTTGATTGTATGATGTTTTTAGGATAGACATAATATAAAACATTAAGTTGATACTCAATAAATATAAGTACTCTGATTATATATCTAATCTTATTGTTGTTCTATATCTTGTATTTTCTTTGTTAATTGGAAATTCATAATAATACATTTTGACCATGACAACACACCTTATGTAGTTTTCTCCAAAATGTTCATAGAAATTCTTTGAGAGATTTTCTCCCTCTTGAGAAAGAGTTTATTACTATGTATAATGCACTATTCCTAAATTCCCATATTTAAAAAGATATTCATAACGCATTTATTGCCCTTGATGTCTGCAAACTTTTCTATTTAAAAAAAGAAACAGCCCTCATTCAATATCTGCTGTAATGTACAAGGGCTAATTAAAGAGAATTCAGAAAGAATATCTATGTATCCTCTGAACTAATGGCTTTGATAAAAGAATAAACCATTGCCATCATCACAAACATGAACGGAAGGGCTGCTACAATTGCAGCAGTCTGCAATGCTACCAGACCACCTGCCAGTAGAAGAACAGATGCAACCGAACCCAGGATTGCTCCCCAGATAGCTTTTATACTGTCGTTTGGTTTTAAGCTACCATTGGAAGTTAACATCGCTATAACATATGTACCTGCATCTGCAGAAGTTACGAAAAAACCAGCAACCAACAAAATGGCAATAATTGAAGTAATCATACTGAGCGGATAGTTAGCCAATGTAACAAATAACGCAGATGCAACGTTTTGTGTAACTGCATCAACAATACCGCCGTTACCAAATACCTCTATTTCAAGAGCGGCTGATCCAAAGATTCCCAGCCACAAAAAACTGAAAATTGTAGGGACTATAAGAACTCCTATGACAAATTCACGAATTGTCCTGCCTCTGGATATTCTGGCAATGAACTGGCCTACGAAAGGTCCCCATGAGATCCACCATGCCCAATAGAATAAGGTCCAGCTACCCATCCAATCATTTTCTGTGAAAGGATTAATCCATAAGCTCATAGATAGAATGTTGTGCAAGTAAGAACCAGTTGTATTTGTCAGCATCTTTAATATGAATGTAGTAGGGCCGAACAAAAGAATAAAGACCATTAGTATCAAAGCCAGATAAAAAATTCTATTCGCGATGAACTGGATCCCTTTTTCGATACCTAGAACTGCTGCTCCTGTAAAGACTACAGTCATTATACCAATGATTAACAGGTGTATAATATTTGATTCCGGCACACCATAGAGGAAATTAAGACCACTGTTAATCTGCAGAGTTCCAAGTCCTAAGGAAGTGCTTAACCCAAAAACAGTTGCAAATACTGCCAATATATCAATAATCTGACCTATTGGACCATGTATACGTTCCCCCAATATGGGGTAGAATACAGAACTGATCAGAATCGGTAGTCCTTTACGATACTGAAAGTACCCAAGAGAAAGCCCGACAAGACTGTATATACCCCATGGATGTAATCCCCAGTGAAAGAAAGCATAACGTAGAGCTAATGTAGCACTTTCAGGAGTGTGGGCCAGTCCGAATGGAGGAGAAGCAAAATGTGTAATGGGTTCTGCCACACTCCAGAACACAAGGCCAATAGCCATACCTGAAGTAAACAGCATGGCAATCCAGGAAAATGTACTATATTCCGGAATATCGTCATCTTTTCCCAGTTTAATGTTTCCGTATTTGCTCAAAGAAATAGCTACTACAAAAATCAAAAAACCAAATACTGAAAACAGATATAACCAACCGAACTTATCAGTTATGAAGTCCAGTGCCAGATTAGAGATAAATAACATGGATTTAGGAAATACTGCCCCCCATATCACAAACAGGATAGCCAGTACCAAGGATGAATAAAAAAACTGTTGGGTTAAAATTAAAAGCTTCTTTATATAGACGAACAGGACTTTTTTTTTTATTTTTTTTAGGCATATATTACATTCCCTAGGGATAACTAGTTAATCAATCTAATTTGATTTGTTTCAACCTTATTAGACTAAATTCAATCAATCTTATCTTTTTTATGCGGGATTAGTAATTTACTAAAGTTATCATTTATATCGTTTTTCATTTGGTTCTGTAGAAATACTACCCGTAAAAAAGTTGAATATAAAATACAGATTAACATGGATGAAGTATTTTTCGTCGGCATTATCATTGGTTCAGAATTACAGGCTGCATTAAGACTCAATATTAAATAATCTCTCCCGTATCGAGAATTGTCTGGCTTGAAAGTGAAGAAGTAAAAAGCAGTACCTTTACCTTCACAATTAAAAATCAGAAAAAAGATGATTTAATTTATCTGATACATTGAGAATGTGGGTAAATCGAAAAGTAAAACCTTCTCAATACCCAAAACCCTCTGTATGAACTTCTAATCAGATATTTTATTACATTGAACTTTATTCAATATTTGTGTGTCTTGATTTGAGGTCTTCTTCTGAAGCACCGGTTATGAAAATAAGCTCAGCAACGACAGCATCAAGGAACACGTTAGAAGAAGTTTCAAAAGAAGTGCCAAGTGGAGTCAGATAAGTAAATTCACCACGCATATGACGTTCATCATAGCCACCTACATCATTCTTTGTTCTTCCCGGAAGAACAATTACTGTGTCAGACATTTCACCAAGAGTTGATTCTTTATTAAATGTGATGGTAACAAGTCTCGCACCGATCTCTTTGGTAACTCTTCCCAGATTAGCAATGGAACGAGTCTGGCCTGAACCTGATATTGCTATAACAACATCTTCTTTGCTGACAGCAGGAGTTGTGGCTTCTCCTACAACATGTGATGTAAGACCAAGATGCATAAGTCTCATGGCAAACGCCCTTCCTATAAGACCGGAACGTCCTGCACCCATAACAAAAATACGCCTGGCATTTGTTATATCTTCAAGCATCTGCCTGACAGCATCCTTGTCAAGTTTATTTGCTACATTTTCAAGATGCTCAGCCATCAACAAAATAGAAGAAGTCAAGTATTTACATTCAGTTAAATGGATTTCTTTCATTAGAGTTCCTCAATAAGTCAATCAAAAATTATGATGACATTTCGTTTTTCACTTGTAGTATTCTTATTTTACCATGCCAGTTCAACAAAAACACCAACGATAGTATATAGTGGCTCCATTGTGAATGGAGCACAGTCACTAACTATCTGATGTATTTTAATTTTTGTGTCGTTTTTGATATTACTAGTTACTATATTGAATTTCTTCTCTATAGTTTACTGAACTCCTCATCACTGACAGGTTCTAACCATTCGTTCTGAGTATTTTCTCCAGGTATTTCAAGAGCAATATGAGAGAACCAACTGTCAGCCTTTGCACCATGCCAGTGCTTTACTTCTGGCGGAATATATATGAAAGAGCCTTCATGCAGACTAACTGCCTCTTTTCCTTCTTCCTGATACCAACCTTCTCCGGCAGTGCAAATAAGCATTTGTCCACCACCACTCTCGGCATGATGTATATGCCAGTTATTACGACATCCTAGTTCAAATGTCACATTTGCTAAAAACACAGGAGCTTCCCCTGGTTTTGTCAATGGATTCAGGAAAGAATCTCCTATAAAATATTGTGCAAACATCTCATTTGGCACACCAGTACCAAACATATTTGCTTTTTCAAACTCTTCTTTGTTCATGTATTTCATTTCTTTTTCCTCACTTTGTTTTATGCAGTAATATGTTTAAGTAATTATATCAAACAGGACTTTTCTCCTGGACACCTGTAGCCTAAAATCTATCTTATCAGGCTAGTTCTATCAAAATATCAAAACTGCCATTCAATGAATCCATAGTCCAAGGGTCACAATCAATAACACCAAGATTTACAAATTCACCATAGCAATTTTCTTCATTATCAAACAGAATGGTAAAATAATCTCCTTGAGTAGTAAAATCAATATCACCATTTTTCCACCCAGGAACCAGATCCCCATCACTATACGACAATGGTTTATCCATTACGCCACAAACATCAAACTCATATCTGCTGGCATGGACTGTATAGGGTAGTCTGCTGATGAGTTCCCTGGCAGGTTTACTATCATTTAGTATTCCGGGAATGATCGTGCTACCAAAATGCATGTTGATCTTTGTTCCGTTTTTAATCTCACGAGTTGTCATACCTAAATCCTCACTTGCTAGTACAATATCCAAACTATTAAAATAAGAAAAATTGGAAAATAGAAAAATGATTTTCTATTTTTCCATGTGCTTTTAGTTCAGGTTTTCTTTGAAGAATGATTCCAGCTTATCGAATGGAATATAGTTATTGTCTCCGCCATCGTACAGGTCGATGTGTCTTGCTCCAGGAACAATTACCAGCTCTTTTGGTTCAGCTGCTTTTTCATATGCTTCTTCAGTATAATATCTGGAATGAGCATTTTCTCCCATGATGAAAAGAATTGGTCTTGGTGAAATTGTCTCAATGTAGTTCATCAGAGGGAAGTTCATAAATGACATACCACTTGTAGCAGTAAATGATGCTCCTGCATTAGGGTGGAATCCTCTTTCCATTGCATAGTATTCAAAGAATTCACTTGCAACAGGATCCATTCCTTCTGGAATTTCTGTTGCTGGTTCACGAGGGAATCCTTCAGGCACCAACGGGCTACCGTTTTCAAAGTCTACCCACCTTTGCTCAGCCATCTGGGCTAAAGATGCAGCACGCTGCTCATCAGTCAATGAATATGCAAATCCATCTCTGAACATGCTACTAATATCATACATACTTGCAGTAGCAACTGCCTTTATACGTGGGTCAACCTGGGCTGCAGTAAGTGCAAATCCCCCACTGCCACAAATTCCAATAACTCCGATCTTTTCCCTGTCTACAAAGTCTCTTGTGCCGATGAAATCAACTGCTGCACTAAAGTCTTCAACAAATAGGTCAGGAGATGAGATGTGCCTTGGTTCTCCACCACTATTACCATTGTAGGATTCGTCGAATGCCATGGCAACAAAACCTCTTTGTGCCAGTTCCTGAGCATATAGTCCTGCTCCCTGTTCCTTTACTCCACCGTAAGGTGTTCCAACAATAATTGCAGGATATTTCTGGGACTTGTTTATATCTTTAGATACGTACAAATGACCTGAAACCTCGACTCCGAATTTGTTTTTGAATCTGACTTCTTCTAAAATTACGTTGTCACTTAGTTCGAATGTAAGATCTCCCGGATCATATCTTCCCTGTTCGTTGTTTTCTTCTACCATACTATCTTCCTCTGAATTTTCTTCTGTATCTATTACTAAAATTGTGTCATTTTCCAGTTCACTATCAGAATCAGTTATGCATCCTGTTGCAAAAATGAAAATCAAAGATAAACACAGCATAAGTAATCTGGTTTTAGTATTTTTAGACATTTTTTATCTCCCTACATTTGTGCGTGATTGAGTAATCAGTCATGATTTTTTGCACACGTCTAACTAAATAGTACAAGATAGAGTGACTAATCAGTCAACGACTGATATTCTATACAGGTATATAAACCTAAGCATTACAATGTTCTAATCACCTTTGCCGGTACGCCAGCCACAACTGTATTAGGTGGAACATCCTGAGTAACAACAGCTGCGGCTGCCACTACAGAATTCTCCCCAACAGTGATACCGGGTAAAATAGTTGCAGCAGCACCGATCCACACATTCTTTTTAATCCATATCGGAGTCGACACTAATTCCTTTCTATGGGCTGGATCTAACGGATGATTGGATGTGATGAGATTGGCTTTTGGTCCTATCTTGGTGTCATCCTCGATAGTTATACCTCCTCTATCCATAAAGGTGCATGCGTGATTAATAAACACATTTTTACCAAGCTTGATGTTCCGTCCGAAATCAGTATAGAATGGAGGAGTTACTCTGGTGGATTCATCCACTTCAGAACCAATCAGTTCACTTATCAGACTTCTAGCTTCATCCTCGTCATGATATGAAGTGTTCAGTCTGGTGGTTAGTTCTGCAGTGCGAAGCATCACTTCCTTTAATTTCGGAAATTCCGGGTCCTCTATTGAAACTGCTTCTCCGGACCTATCGCGTTCAAAAATATCTTTATGCAACACTTTTTCGCTCATTGAACTTTCTCCAAATAGACCATCATATTTATTCAGGTATCAATTCGTTCAAAGATGTAATCGCATTCAATGTTCTTGGATATCCGATATATGGTAATAGCTGAGTAACTACACTGAGAAGCGTTTCTTTATCGTTTCCTACATTCAGATTACCCATAATATGCCCCTGTAACTGAGGCTCGCAACCGCCAAGTGACAGGATAATAGAAAATGTAAGTAGCTCTCTTGTTTTCACATCCAGACCTTTTCTGGTATAATAGTCACCAAAACAGTTTGCAGATAGATATTTCTGGATATGTATCTGGTTTTCCGGTGCTACTTCATACATTTTATCGATTATTTCACCGAATATTCCTTTCTGCACTTCCAGTCCCTTTTCAAATCGTGTTTCGGGGGAAGTTGTAGACTGACCTTCCAATGGCAGTTCAATTCCTCTACTTTCCAGTATTTCATTGGTGGCATGAATAAAGTCAACTGCCTTCGCAAATCCTACATAGGGTACGGATTGATATACGATCTCCTTGACCTCTATTGGAGTTACGCCAACGTTAAGTGCACCGTTAAGCATTACTTTATATTCACTTAAGGTCTGGCTTGCTATCAGAGAGCTCAGAATTACCATCATTCTGGTCTTTGTATCTAAATTTCCATAGCTTATTACTTCATCAAATGCAAAATTGCCGATAACTTCCATAAGTTCCGGGTCTGTTACATTCAAAGTCGATTTATGATCGAGGAATAACTCTTCCTGATTCTTTTTTGCTGTTTCACTTATAGGCATTAATAAACCTCATTTCATTCTTATTTTTGCAGATAATGTTCAAATCATCCTGCTGATTGATTCCAACCAGTTTTCAACATCCTTTTTTGCAGCGCTTACACGTGAGCCCGGGATAGAGAAACTTTTCAAAAGCGTCGCTTCCGGGCAAAGTTTAGCAATATCATCCTCACTGCGCCCCATTCTGCCTCCACCATGCGTACAAAATGGAACAATGGTCTTTCCGGAAAAGTCATATTCTTCCAGGAACGTGAACACCGGCATTGGCATCGTTCCCAGCCAGTTGGGATAACCCAGAAATATCACATTATAAGATTCCATGTTTTCCACATGATTGGAAAGTTCTGGTCTTACATTTCCATCCAATTCCTTTTTTGCTATGTTGAATGTTGCAGAGTAATCCTTTGGGTAGGACTGTACTGTATCAATGCTGAAAAGTTCCCCATCTGTTATTTCCCGGATCATGCTGGCTAATAACTTAGTGTTACCCACTGGCAGATTCACTATTTTGCCACTGACATTGTTATTGCCAGAGCGTGAAAAATAGGCTATCAGAAATTTTTCGCCTTTTAGATTAGACATTTAGTATCCCATGCCTTCTTTTTTCTCACTGGAATTGTCCTCGCTCTTTGTGATAAAAAAGTAAGGACCTGGTCAGGTCTTACTTTAAAGCTGACATGTCAATTACATATCGATAACGGGCTTCCTTATTTATGACCTTCTCCCATACCTCATTGATCATTTCAGGTTCGATCATCTGAATTTGCGGATAGATCTTGTTTTCCGCACAATAATCAACTACTTCCTGAGTTTCCGGGATTCCACCAATAAGTGATCCATTGAAGTTTACTCTGTTGAAGATCATATTGAAGTTATTAATTGTGAGCTCTCCTCCAATTGGCTGTCCTACCTGGGTGAAGTATCCATATGGTTTTACACAATCAATGTATGATGACATATCGTATGCTTATGGAACTGTGGATATCATGTAATCCAGTTTTCCTCTTAATGACTGCATGTCTTCTGGTGAATTAACAACAATAACTTCTTTTGCCCCGAATGCAAGGCAATCTTCCTTTTTGCTTTCACTGGTTGTAAAAGCATAAACCTCAGCACCTTTTGATACGGCCAATTTAATAGCTACGTGTCCCAGTCCGCCAATTCCTACAACTCCAACTTTATCTCCTTTTTTGATACTAGCTTTCATTAAAGGTGAATAAGTAGTAATGCCAGCACACAGTAATGGAGCAGCTTCCTCAAGTTTAATGGAATCAGGTATCTTTATTGCAAAGTGCTCGGTGACAACGATGTTCTGGGAATATCCACCCTGACTTATTCCTGTAGGTGATGATTCTTCCAGGTAACCATATGTCATTATAGTTTCACCTCTATCGCAATGATGTTCTTCACCGTTGTTGCAGCTTTCACATTCCATACAACTGTTAACCATACACCCGACTCCTGCACGGTCACCGACTTTGAATTTTGTTACGTTCTTTCCAACAGCAGCAACAATACCTACAATTTCATGACCAGGTACCTGTGGATATTGTTGCGGTCCCCAGTGACCTTTGATCTGATGAATATCGGAATGACAAACTCCACAGTATTTAATGTCAATTAAAACGTCATTATCACCTACAGGTCTTCGTTCAAAAGACCATGGAGATAACTTTCCTGAATCGTCTTTTCCAGCATACCCCTTTGATTGAATATTTTCTGTCATATTTTAACTCCTCTTATTTATTTTACAATTAAACACATCACTTTAAATTCACACTTTTAATTTGAAAGCGTTATATACTCAACAACTTATGTGACTGAGTAAGCAGTTACCGATTTCAATATTGCTTTATACCAGCGACATTGTTGCGAGTGACTAATCAGTCATTTGCATATTATATGTACTGGTATATAAAGATAAGCACTCTGAAAAAATTGAACATGAATTGAAATCAAAATCCTTCATCTTTTCTCGAATTCTACAATACATTTGTTACCGCTTATTAACAAGCAGATAAGTTGTATTCCCGAATCAAAGATCCCACCATGAAGTAGGAGATGTTTGCAAGTCAGAATCTAACAGTACCGTCTCACCGATCATTGGAGCAATTATGTTGACTTCTCTTTCATTTGCTTCTTTAAGTGCTCTCTCAATTGGTTCATTCCAGGCATGATTGGCCAGTGTAAATGCTCCCCAATGCATCAGCATCATGGTCTCGCCATCCACATCCAGATTTGCCTGGACTGATTGTTCCGGCACCATATGAATGTCCGCCCAACGCCGGTCATATTGGGCACCCTCTATCAAAGTGAGATTAAAAGGACCGTATTGGTTTCCTATCTCCTTAAAATGTGGTCCGTAACCACCATCACCACTTGTATATACCCGGTTTTTGCTTCCCAGTATGACCCATCCACCCCAAAGTGTGGTGTCAATGCTGAACGGATCTCTTCCTGAGTTATGCCTGGAAGGCATGAGAGCAACAGTCAAACCCTGATACTCCGTTTCTTCCCACCAGTTGAGTTCCGTGATCTTCTCTTCCGGAATTCCCCATCTAATCAGATGAGCACTGCACCCGAGAGGGACAAAGAAATGTGATACTTTGTTGTTTAGTTTTATAATGGACTGGTAGTCCATGTGATCATAATGGTCATGTGTAATGAGAACTGCATCAATAGGCGGCATTTCATCGATGATATTCAACATGATATCTTCACTATATTCATATCTTTCAATTCCTACAAACGAAACCGGCGAAGCAACAGGACTTAGCATAGGATCAAGCAACAGCTTATTATCATCAATACTAAGCAGATAAGCCGAATGTCCCAACCATGTCAAACTATCGTTTTTACTGTTTACCTGACCCCAGTCTATCGTAGAAACCGGGATTGGACTTGAAGGATCACGATTTGTAATCTCGGAAGCAGAAGAATCATTTGCTGACGGAGTATCCGATAAGTCAACAAAAACACTGGTAGGCAATTCATTTACAAAATGTCCGTCAACATAGTTGCCTAATTGTTGATATGCTTCTTTTTGTTCTGGTGTTGGATTCCCTCCGAAAGCCGGGTCTACATTCATGAATACTATTATGCCGGCACAAAATAGAAGCAAAAATAAGAATGAATGTAAAGCAATCTTTCTGAGTTTTAACTTTTTTAGTTTTTGAATCACAAGAACACCAATTTCTCTAACACCTTGCTTGCATAACTTCACTATAACATATTACAGGGAAATATCTATAAAAAGCCCTGTTATGATGGCAAACAAGATCGTACATACCAGATAGATACTGAATTGCCTTCTCCCCCCGGCTCTCCGCTATGGACTTTTACTGCTACATTTCCGGTAGGATCACGTTCCATTGCTTCATAAACTTCTATGAAGCCTTCAGGACTGATATCAGTGATCATATAGACTTTAGGAACTTCAGTCACCATGTTATGTTGTCCATAGAAGTTGTTGCCTGAGAATCTTCATTGGGATTGTTTCTATCGACTTCCAGTGTTTCTGGATTAGTTTCTAATGTGCTGTCATCCGTAATGCATCCTGCAATTAAGGAAAACATCAGGATGGAAACCAGCAACATAGTAGTTTGCTTCCTCATTTTCATTTCCTCTCCTTTTTATGCACGTGCAAATTTACAAGCGTTTATAGTGAAAGTGAATATGATCTAAAAGTTTAATGAGTGACCGATCAATCACTCTGTTGGTGAAAAAAATATTATTATTTGGCAACTCCTTTCCAGACAATCTGAAATCCATCTTCTATAGCTTTATTCCGATCCTGTGGTTCTGAATAAAGAATATAGTCAACTATTGTCCTGCTTGACTGATAGAAGATTGAAGTTATCATCTCTGGTGGATAGTCTCCGAGCTCACCATTTGCTAATCCTTCCGTCACAAGGTCATGGAAGAAAACATACTCTTCCATAACTACTTCACGGGTATGGCTTGTTATGTAAGGAGAAGAACAGAACTGTCCGACAAAAAGGAATTTGTCCTGGTTTTCTATTCCCCATTCGACCAGATTGCACCACATTTTCTTTAACTTTTCTTCGTAAGTTTTCTGTGTCTGGACATCTTTTCCCATTTTACGGCTTAATTCTCCTTTTACCTCGAAATATAAGCCGTTTATGAGATCCTCTTTTGTAGGAAAATAATTGAATAAAGTACCAGTAGCTACACCTGCCTCTTTTGATATCTGGGCTGTGGATGTGCCATGGAAGCCTCTTTCAGTAAAGAGCTTCAGGGCAGCTTCTAAAAGGGCTGCTTTTTTGTCTTCAACCTGTTTTTTCATGGATTATCTCTGGTATTGACTAGTTAGTCATTTTATATTAATAAAAATGGTTTGTTCTATATATACTTTTTGCGCACGTATTAATATCAACAAAAAAGGGCTCTGTAGAAATCCTATATTACTGTGTGGGCTTTTTACTGTGTTCCTGCCCCCCCAAAACCTCGGCGTCAATTCCAACGAGGATTTATTTTAAATATAGATATCCGTATTTCTATTGATTCCATATTCGAAATCGTGCTCAATTGTGTGTAGATATTTATATATAATATTGATTGATAAATATCAAAATAATTGCTTATTTGAAGGATTTTCGAAATCATATAACTTTGTAGGCATTAAAAATAGTGATGATTATTGGGTTGCAATTAATAATTCATTTACTATTTTCTATGCGGAGCATTATGGTCGGAAGTCAGATGTGCTTATAGTTAGTTCAATGGCTACAAAATTATAAAACTTCGATTGCAACATCTTTAATGATGAAACTAAAAGCATCCCTGGCAAATATACTGATTATATGGTGGTTTCCAGGCAATGATTAAGAAAAACAAAAAAGAAGCTCAAAACGGTGAGCAAGATAATCATATCTTGGTAAAAGAGCTCAACGAAAAAATTGCCGATCTTACCGAAAGATTGGAATTCACTGAATCAAAACTCAAATGCACAGAAGAGTTCTATAGTGAAAGACTCAATAACCTCAATGACGTTCTTTTTTCTGTAGACAAAGACGGTTTTTTTACCTATATAAATCCGGCCATCGAAAATATAACCGGTTATACAATAGACGAAGTTCTTGGAACACATTTTACAAAACACGTGCATCCTGAGGACATACATGGCCTACTTGAGGATATAGGAAAAACTGTATCCGGAGAACATAAACCATATATGTTCAGAATTGTGAAAAAAGATGGGAAAATCAGCTTTGTTCATACCACATCCAGACCAGTAATTAAAGATGGAGAATTCAAAGGAATAAATGGCCTGATGGTTGATATTGCAAGACTCAAGCAGGTTGAAGTAAGACTCAAAGAAGAAAGGGACAGGGCTCAGAATTATCTTGACATTGTCGGGGTAATCATAATTGCAATTAATACAGAAGGTAATATCAAACTTATAAATAAGAAAGGCTGCGAAGTATTCGGACAAGAAGAATGTAAGCTTGTAGCAAGTAACTGGTTTGACATTGCCCTGCCCGATGAACTAAAAGAAAAAACTAAAAAGAAATATCAGGAGTTTCTTCAGGGAAAGCTTCCATTCAAGACTTATTTTGAATTACCCCTGATGACAAAAGATGGAGAGCGCATATTTGCCTGGCATAATATACTCATCAAAGATGAAGAGGGAACTATAACAGGAGTATTGTCATCAGGCAATGACATTACAGAAAGGAAAAAAGCAGAACAGGCGCTTGTTTTTGCCAAACTTATTTATGAAAATGCAAATCGTACGAAAAGACAATTCCTTTCAAATATAAGCCATGAACTGAGAACGCCCCTGAATCTTATAATAGGCTATTCAGACCTATTATATGAAGACTATGTGGGCACTACTACAAAAGAACAAAAAAGTTATTTGGAAATTATCAATAAAAGTGGCAACCGATTGCTCCTTCTACTTAATTCAATGATAGAAATGTCAGCTGTTGAAGAAGGGAACATTGAGCTGAAATTAAAAGAGTTTTCAGTACCCACTATAATCAAAGATATAAAGAACTCTACACTTCCAATGGCAAAGAAAAAGCAGATCGATCTGCAATTCTGTGTCGATGAGGAAATAAAGACAATTACAGCTGATAAAAACAAGATCAAAACTGTACTCTACAACCTTATTAGTAATGCTATCAAGTTTACGGACCAATGTGGAAACATTAAAGTGGATGTTACAAAAAACGGACAGATGCTCAGTGTTTCAGTGAAAGATGACGGCATTGGAATTGAAAAAGAGAACATTGATAAATTATTTCAGCCTTTTTCGCAGATCGATTCCTCACTTAACCGTAAATTTGAAGGAGCCGGGCTTGGCCTTAGCATTGTAAAGGAATTCGTTGAAATGCATGGCGGTAACATACAGGTTGAAACGAAGATCAATAAAGGAAGTAATTTCAGCTTTACAATACCAATGAACAGCGACGAAAAGTTCACCTGAATTTCACAGCTTTTTACCTGTCATCCATCAATTTCATCCATGGATTTCTTTAATGTGAAAACAAAAGTACTGCCTTTATCCTGTTCACTTGTGACAGATATAGTTCCTCCCTGGCCTTCTATTATACCTTTCACAATGGATAGGCCAAGACCGCTCCCTCCGACCTTGCGGGTGGAAGTGCTGTCTATCTGGTAGAATTTATCGAAGACCTTTTCAAACTCTTCCCCACTCATACCAATACCATTGTCACTTACACTAATTTCAATAAAATCATCATCTTCCTGCGCAGATACCCTGACGGTACCATTCTTTTTACTGAATTTTACAGCATTGTTCAGGAGATTGATGAAAACCTGAACCAGTTTATCCCTGTCAGTATAAACCGAAGGAAGACTATCTGGAATTTCCACAAGAACATTCATGTTTTTCTCTTTGAGAACGGTTGAGAGCATCTCAAGGGATGTATGAACTGCTTCCACGACATTCACATGCTCTTTATGATATTTCATGCGATTGGACTCGATTCTTGATACATCCAGAAGATCATCCACCATTCGTGATTGCCGGTCTATATTCCTGATGATAATATCAAGCATCTGACGTCTTACAGGAATGCTGCATTCATCACTTTCCCGCAGGAATTCACTGGATGTCCTCATAGCCGTAAGAGGAGTTTTAAGCTCATGGGATACAATGGAAAGGAATTCTGTTTTCAGACGGTCCAGTTCCTTAAGTTTAGTATTTGCAGCCCTCAGGGATTCATTGGATTCTTTCAGCTCCTGAGTCTTTTCTCCTACTTCCTTTTCAAGGCTCTTACTCCAGTTAAAGAGAATAATAACAACAAACGAACTTACAAACACAATAAACAAAGCTGAAACTGCCGCCACAATGAAAAGCTTCAGGTAAACCGAAACAATTAACCGGTCAACTTCTGAAGAAGGGCTTGTCAGAGCCAGTGACCACTTTTGATTGTACCAGTTGATAGGAGAATAAGATACAAGTTTCTCTTCATAGATGGTTTCGTTTTCAAGCAGGAAATACTTTCCATTACCTTCAGAGCCATTGATCTGCTCTGCTATAATTTCCTGTAAACCGGATACGTTGGAACCGAAAATATCAACATAGAGAGCACCTCGCTCATAGTTCTGGTTACCTTCATAAAGAATCCTGCCACGTTCATCAATAAGATATGCATAACTTGAAGAGTTGGATTCAACCACATACCTGTCTTTCAGATCAGATTCTTTGATAATAGCAATAAATGCTCCCCTGAAGATATCTCCCTCGTAAACAGGAACCCAGATAAAGGAACCATAATTACCCTCCATAAGTTTCAGGGGGTCTGTGATATAAACATCTCCGGTATCATTCACATGTTCAAAAGCGTAGGATACATCATTCTCATGTAGATTTAGACCCAGAGGAACATATTCCTCCGGATAACCTGAAACTATAGTCCCATTTTCTGCAACATATTCTACCACATAGAATAAGCCAGCTATATCATAAACACTTTTTATATCCGACTTAAAATTATCCTCGGGTACACCCGAATCTGTTTTGGCGATTACTTCAAGAAGAGAGACTCTTTCATTAAGAGTCTGTTCTATAGTACCTGCAATGTGCCTTGTAAGCAATAACTGCTGATTCTGATATTGTTCTTCAACAACCGACCGAACCTCAATGTTGGTCTTCATCCAGAGAAAAAAGATAGAACTTATCAAAAGCAAAACTATTGCAGCAAAGAGTAAAAGGTTCCATTTGCTTTTGCGGTTCCACATAGATCACTTAAAAATATTCAGATATCCTGTCTTCGCAGAATCATCTTTATGCGTGCCTTCAGTTCTTTCAGATTAAATGGTTTGGTTACGTAGTCATCAGCACCAAGTTCAATGCCTTCTACCTTATCGTCGACCTCATTGCGAGCAGTTAGCATGATGATAGGAATATGACGATACATTTCATCAGATTTTAACAGCCTGCAAACCTCAAAACCATCTATTCCAGGGATCATCAGGTCAAGGAGAATTACATCCGGTAATTCGGAGTATACTTTGTCTACCACTTCATGACCATCTTTTGCTTCAACGACATTGTAACCTTCAGCTTCCAGGGCAACTTTCAGAGATACTAAAGCATCCATCTCATCATCAACAATAAGAATTTTCTGCCTTGTATCAGACATACTATCCAGCACTTTTTCAACCTGGTTCACTGTTATTGATAGCTTTTCTGAAATCATCTTTACAGTTATTCCGGGATTCTCCTCCATGAGTGAGAGAATCTTTCCGCCAATATTTTCTGCTTGCATGATAATTCTACCTGAAATAAGCTTATAAAATATAGACGAATGATGTTATTAAAACCTTTCTAAATATCAAAGAGTTTCTTTTTTTGTAAACAGCTTATCCGATAAAAGAAAATCTTATAAGCCATAACGGAATATTTAATTAAGATACTAATGGACGCGCTGGAAGAGATATTTGGAAAAACTGCCCAGATGACGGTTTTAAAGAACCTCATCGCACATAAGGATGAATCAACCTATCTTTCCGGCATTGCAGATGAAACTGGTCTATCACATTCAAGTGTTGCAAGGGTTATTACACCACTTATCAAAAGTGATATTGTTATTGAAAAACCTCTTGGCAAACAAATAAGGACATTCAGACTCAATCTGGAGAATGAAAAAACAAAGCTTATCCTTGAATTCTATAACCGTCTGAATATGATTGATTAAATATCAGGTAATCTTACAATTAAATTTAAGATTGGTTCCTGTTTTACATGCCTTTTTTTGAATTACTTAGCATTATTTTTGCAAAATTACCAGACAGACCTGCCAGTGCATTCAACACATGTAATGATAAAAAACCCATAAATATGCCTGCTATGGAAACAATAACTGCTTCAAGGAATGAACATACTTCACTTACACCCAATATATAGAGCAATGGGGTGAACAGCATTGCCAGAGTCAGGCATAATAATACCGTCATGAAGATCAGTGATAAAATACCCAGCGGGAATTTTATCAGCAAAAACAGAAGAGCTTTCCAGGTAACCGGAGTTTTCACCCTTAAAATAAGCCTTCGGAGTATACTGTTATCACTTCGGAGTATACTGTTATCATATACTGATTGCGTATACATGGAAGGAATCTCAACTCCTAAAAACCAGATAGCCATCTGTCGTTCAAATGATGCAATCTCCCACCATGCCAGGAAAATCAATATCAGAACAGGAATTCCAATCCAAAAAAGCAGTAGGCCAAAACCAAATGAGAGACCTGTGACAAGGAATATAAAATAGGCAGTACCCAGAGGGAAGGAAAATAATAGATACAGGATATTCAGATAGGTTTGCTTCTTAAAAGCAACCATTAAGAATTTGCGAATGGCTCCATCTACCTCTCCCATTATTTCTTCCTCATATATTTCTGTTAAACCAATTGTACATCATCTGAAAATTATTAGCACTTGATAATTCCTGTATACTGCCATCTTTTAGATTTGTTTGATACTGAATTTATTTTCCATATTCATGAATGCGCTTTGGTCTCCTGATAACAAAGTATACAAGAGCACCAAGCAAATGTGTGAAAACTATAATTATGATCCAGATAAGTTTATCGTTACCTTCAGACGGTTCTTTTGTGGCACAGTCAATAATCATCCACAACCAGAACAAAGTCCCGATTACCCCAAATCCGAAGACAAATATAAACAGAAAGAATGAAATTGCTATTCCAAACATATCGAACATCTTAATATCTCCTTTGATCCTCTTTTTGATTTCTGTATTCTCTATTCGTGACGTAGTGCATCTACCGGGTTCATCCTTGCTGCCTTATTGGCAGGATATATCCCTGCAAGCAAGCCAACTACCACTGAAACCAGCATTCCGATGAGAATCATGTCAAGAGGGAACACATATGGCAATCCCATTGCAGTATCCGCTGCATATGCACCTACCACACCAAGCACAATACCCAGCACACCACCAAAAAGTCCCACAACTATAGATTCTACCATGAACAGCGACAGAACCTCATGATTCTTGAAGCCAAGGGACTTCATGATACCAATCTCACCTGTTCTTTCAGTCACTGTTACAAGCATGATATTCATGATACCTATGGAACCGACTATAAGCGATATCAGAGCAACTGATGTCAGTAGTGAACCCAGTGCAGCAGACAACTGGTTAACCTGCTCCAGTATTTCTCCCTGATTCGTAAGTGCATAAGGTTTAGCATCCTCATTATCAAGGTCCCTGAAAGGAACTCCAAGATCCCTTGCAAGTCTTTTATCAAGCTCATCGGTTATATCATCAATGGATTCAAGACTTGTGGCGGCTGCAAAGTAACCCCAGTAATAATCCTGACCCATTATCTCGTTCATTGTTTCGATAGGGATGAAGATCCTGTCATCAGGTTCTATACCACTTTGCACAAATGTTGTTTCAGGGCTGCCAACAATGCCCTTTACCTTGAACTTCCGGGTTACAACTTCACCATCAGGTCTTGTGAAACTAAGCTCGATGGTGTTCTTATTAGAAATCTTGCGATCAAACTTATCGTATGCAACATCATGGCCTATGACAGCCATATACTTGTCTTTGTCATCAATGAAAGTACCACTTTCCATCTGTATATTGCCAACCTGCTCATAGTCCTCGGAAACCCCCTGCACAGTAATCTGCCGGGCAGTTGAGAGATATGTAACCTCAGCAACTTCCTGGCTCAGGGGGGAAACTCCAACAATACCAGGAGTATTTTTTATAATCTCCATTTCATGATCATGAAAAAGATTTGAGACCTTACCCTCAACAATTATGAAATTGTTACCTACAGAACCGATCTCTTCTGTGAAATACTGGTTGAAACTGGCTCCCAGTGATACGTTTGCAATAACCGCAGCTACACCTATGACAATTCCAAGAGTTGTCAGCGCAGACCTCAGTTTAGAGCTGCTGATGCTTCCTACAGCCATTTTGAATGAATGTTTCAGACTCAGCATAATCTCACCTGTTCACCTGTAAGCTTAGTTATCGTTCTGCTTTCTGCGCTTCATGAACACTACCGCAGGGACGCCCAGCATTAAGATAACTGCAATTGCTCCAACAGCGATACTTGCACCACTGCCTTCCTCTTCAGTGTTAAGTTTCACTTCACGAACAGCGACCTCAGTGTTGTGTTCGTTGATACCGTTTCTGTATTCCACAGTGATGGTTACAGGAATAACTTCATCTTTAAGGTCTGTTTTTGCGTCCACCTCTATGGTGAAAAGCTCGTCAGAATCCATTGATCCGACAAAGTATTCTTCTGGAGAGAAATCAACACCATCAGCACTCAGCTTTACACTTACAGAGCTGAGTGAATTTGGATGCATATTGGCTACATCGAACTCAAGAGTCCCTTCTCCATTTGTAAGTTCCATTGGCTTTGAAGGAATTACCTTTACCGAAGCTGAATCAACTTTTACAGGAATTCTCCAGTTGTTGTTATAGGAGTGAGAATTACCCACCATGGAAAGGTCCAGATAATAAGTGCCATCTGTGACATCGTCTGCAACTTCAACATTGTAGCTCAATGTAATAGAGTTACCGGAACCAATTACACCTGATCCCGTATAGCTGTCACTTGTAACATCAATGCCATCGTCACCCTGAAGCACTGCAGACTGGACACGTGCATTTGTATCATAGTCTGTGCCATCAATGGTTACAGAGCCAGCGGTTGCTGTATTTGTAAGAGTGAAACTGACTGTTCCGATATCTCCTGGCATAAATACTACAGGATCACAGGAGATATCGGTTAGTTCAATGGTTCCTTTGCTGTCAAAAGTGCTGGAACCGACGTTTAAGTCAAAGGAGGACTTATACCATGATCCACCCTCATAGACCTGGTAATAGACATCAACTGTGCCTGTGCCTACCTTTGCGCTCTCGTCCACATATAAGCGGTATTCGTGTACCGCTGCATCATCAGGAGATAATATTCCTATGAATTCCACAGCATTGTCCTGGGAATCCAGTGAGAATGGGTACTCAGGGTCCATCTTAATGGAAACTGCATCTGCACGCCCATACCCTATATTCTCTATCTTTACTCTAACGTCCACATATTCACCGATCTGAGCCGGGAATGGCTCATAATCGATTATATTGACCTTCATGTTAGGCGCCGAATCTGCTGAGACCGGCATAATGGAAGAAGTACTTAATAAAGCTATACAGAATAAAATGTAAAATGATCTTTTGATTATTTCATCAATATCTGAAAGAGTTATGAAATTCATGTCAAACCACCCTCAATTGTTACCGATATTTCCGTCCCTTATGTGGACAACTCTGTCAACATACTGCTCCATTTCCGGATCGTGTGTGATCATCACAATGGTACGTCCTTTCTGATGCAGATCAGAGAAAATATCCATGATCTCAACACTTGTTTTGGAATCAAGATTGCCTGTAGGTTCGTCTGCGAGAATCAATGAAGGATCGTTTATCAAAGACCTGGCAATTGCAACTCTCTGCCTTTGCCCACCTGATAATTCCGCAGGCTTGTGACTTATACGGTCATCGAGACCTACCAGATTCAGCAGATCCCGTGCCCGTCCTGATGTGTCCATTCCTTTCTTTGTGTTGGAATAAGTTGGAAGCAATACATTCTCATAAGCACTAAGTCGTGGAATAAGGTTGAAATTCTGGAAAACAAAACCAATCTCAAAACCCCTGAGCTCTGCAAGCTCGTTGTCTGTGATGACGTTTGTGTCTTTACCCATAAGCATTACTTTTCCGCTTGTGGGTCTGTCAAGACAGCCTATCATATTCATCAGTGTGCTTTTCCCGGAGCCGGACGGACCCATTATAGCCACAAATTCACCTTGTTTGATACACAGGTCTATCCCATGAAGTATAGGCACTTCCATATTTCCCAGAAAATAACTCTTCTTCAATCCCTGAATATCTATCACATTGTTAGTTTCAGGGTTTTGCGCATTACAACCAGCCATATTAATTCACCTTGTAAATCCCAACTCGACTATATATCGTCAAGTTAGACAACGTGGAGAAAATACTTAAACGTTCCTATAAATCGTCAGGTTTGCTTATTAGGAGTATATAGATATACATAGACAATATGAAAAACGATAATAGAAACCCAACAACCAGTAACAGTTCATTCATGGCGAAGAGCTTCTACAGGATTCAGATTTGCCGCCTTGTTAGCAGGATAAACACCGGCTACAAGTCCAACAAACACTGATATGAAGAAACCCAGGAATATCAGATAGAACGGGAAGACAGGAGTTACACCCATATACATCTCTACAAGATAGGAACCAACCATACCAAGAACCGTTCCCAGTATACCACCAAGCACACCCACAATAATGGATTCCATAATGAAAAGTACAATAATGTCCGGTTTGGTATAGCCTAACGATTTCAAAAGGCCTATCTCGCTGGTTCTTTCAGTCACTGTGACAAGCATGATATTCATGATTCCTATGGAACCTACAATCAGTGCCACAACAGCGATCATCGTGATAAGTATGGTAAATGCATTTGTCAGGGAATCAAGCTGTTCAATTATTTCTGCCTGGTTGAATATCCGGTAAGGCTTAGCATCATCATTATCCAGATCCCTTGTCGGAACTCCAAGTGCCCTTGCAAGTCTTTTATCAACCTCATCTGAAACGTCCTGAACTGACTCTGCAGAACCAGTCTTCGCTGAAAAACCGACATAATCTGTAACATTCAACAATTCATTCATGGTCGCTATCGGAATATAGATAGTTACATCACGGTCCGGCCCACCTGTGACAAATGTGTTATCCTCACTTGCAAGAATACCTTTTACACGGAATTTGCGGGTCACACTTGTACCATCATCGCGCTTGATGGTAATGTCTATGTAATTCTTCACGGAGATATTCTTGTCAAACTTCTCCGTTGCAACCTCCTTACCGATAACAGCCACATACTTGTCCTTGTCTGTGAGGAAACTTCCCTTTTCAACTCCCAGATTTGAAATATACCGGGCATCTTCCGAAACACCCTGGACATCTATCTGCCTGGTGGCTGAAAGATACGTTACCGCCGCAGTCTGTTGATTGAATGCTGAAGCTCCTTCTATTCCCGGAGTATTCCTAATAAGTTCAAGTTCGGTATCATAGAATATGTTGACATCCTGACTGTATATAATTATGAAATTTGAACCGAGAGAGCCGAGTTCATCGGTGAAATACTGGTTGAAACTCGCACCTACAGACACATTTGCAACAACGGCAGCAACACCTATGATGATACCCAGAGCTGTTAAGGTCGAGCGCAACTTTGCACTGCGTATGCTTCCCAGTGCCAGAACAAAAGCATATCTCAGGTCTATCATGTTCACTCCTTCCTCAAAGCTTCAACAGGGTTCATACGTGCAGCTTTTCTTGCGGGATAGACTCCTGCAACAAGTCCCACGAGCACAGATACGAAAAATCCCAGGAAAATAAGACTTGCAGGATAAACATCCGGAACATCAAGGAGATTATTGACAATTGAAGCAGCACCGATTCCCATAGCCGTCCCGATTATCCCGCCTATCAGACCAACGATCATAGACTCGATAATGAAAAGCAACAGTATATCACGCTCGCCATACCCAATGGATTTGAGAAGACCGATCTCAGGGGTTCTCTCGGCAACAGTCACTAGCATGATATTCATGATTCCGATAGAACCCACTAAAAGGGAAATGAGAGCTACCGATGTCAGCAACGATGTCAAAGCTGCAGAAAGCTGATTTGTCTCTTCGAGTATCTCAATCTGGTCAAACATAACATAGGGCTTTGCATCATCATTTTCAAGATCCCTGCTTGGAACTCCAAGGCTGCGTGCAAGTCTTTTATCTATCTCATCCGAGGTTTCACGAACAACTTCAAGGCTCTCTGCCTTTATGAAAAAGCCGCCATAATCATCTTTTCCGAGGATCTCATTCATTGTGTCAATCGGGATGAATACACGTACCTCAGGTTCAACTCCGGTTTGGGCAAAAGTAGTTTCAGGGTCAGTGATCACACCTTTCACGATGAAAGTCCTGGTGACAACGCCACCATCCTCTCGTCTGAATGTGATGTCAATGGGATTTTTAATTGATATTTTCTTATCGAATTTCTCATAGGCAACATCAGCACCTATTACAGCAACGTAGCGATCTTTGTCTGTAAGAAAAGTACCTGAATCCAACTCAAAATTTGCAACCTCATCATAGTCCTCTGTTACTCCCTGGATGTCTATCTGACGTGAAGTTGACATATAGGTGACCTTCGCCATCTGTTGGTTTATCGGAGAAACACCTTCCACTCCAGGAGTGTTTCTGATAACTTCAAGCTCCTTGTCAAAGAAAACGTCTATATTCTGGCTGTAGACTACTATGAAATTCGACCCGACGGCTCCTATCTCATCATTGAAATACTGGTTAAAACTTGCACCAAGAGATACATTAGCTATAACTGCCGCTACACCAATGATGATTCCAAGGGTTGTAAGGGCAGACCTGAGCTTTGAACTGCCAATACTTCCCAATGCGATATTTATAGCCTGAGCCGGACTTAACATAAAATGTTCATCCTGGACTGCTTACCTATTCTTTTACCTCTTTCCCCTTTTTCTTCCTGTAAAGATAATAAGCACCGGCTCCGACAACCACCAGTAAGATAACTACAAGATATATTCCGGAACTGCCACCGGTTTCCACAACATTGTGCTGGAGCTGGCGAGTGGTAATCTCTTCTGTATGTTCGTTAAGACCGTTCCTGTAATCTGCAGTAATCACAAGATCCTGAGGGAAAGTAATGTCTTCAGAAACTGCTTTTGCCTCTATCTCGATGGTGAACAACTCATCAGAATCCATTGAACCAATGAAATATTCAGAAGGAGAGAACTCAATACCTTCTGCTTTAAGTTTTACACTGACAGATGAAAGCTCGTTGGGGTGAATGTTAGCAACATCGAATTCCAGCGTACCCTCACCATTTTCAAGAGCTAGTGGTTTTGAAGGAATTACTCTCACCGAGGAGCAATCCACCTTTACAGGTATTCTCCAGTTGCTGTTATAGGAATGAGAGCTTCCAACTATTGAGAAGTCAAGATAATAAGTCCCATCCGCAGTGTCATTTGCAACCTCTACATTGTATGTCAGGTCTACGGATTCTCCCGGACCTATCACACCATTTCCATAGTAAGTACCGGTTGTAACTTTTATGCCATCGGCTCCTTCAAGAGAAGCAGACTGTATTCTGGCATTTGTATCGTACTGCTCGCCATCAATTGTTATGGTGTAATCAGTAGCACTGTTCTTGAGTGTGAATGAGATTGTACCCTCATCACCTGGCATGAATACCTCAGGCTCTTTCACCGGCTCACCCACAAGCTGTATTGTTCCTTTGCTGTCAAAGGAATCTGAACCAACCCTTAACTCAAATTCTTTCTTAAACCAGGTGCCACCGGATTCTTCCTGATACCATACTTCAAATGTACCTGTGCCCTGCTTTGCAGCAGAATCCGTGTAAAGCCGGTATTCATGAACTGCCGCATTATCAGGACTAAGTATTCCGACGTTTACAAGAGCATTGGCACTACTGTCAACTGAGAAGGGGTAATCCGGAACTATTTTTATGGAAAGGTCCTCAGCTTTTGCATAACCCAGATTCTCCACTTTGACCCAGACACTCACATATTCACCAATTTCTGCCGGTGCAGGTTCATACCTGAGTATACTTACTTCAAGATTGGCACCTTCTGCGGCAGATGCAACATGTGACATCGATAAAAACAATATCAAAATCAGCGATATTCGCAACACAAGTGATGCAGCAAATGTTTGTCCTTTTTTGTTATTCCCCAACGCCAACATAGTAGTTTCCTCATTTAATTATTGTCAATAATTCCATCCTTAAGATAGATTACACGATCTGCATATTCTGCGAGATCAGAATCGTGAGTGATCATAACTATTGTTCTTCCTTTTTTATGCAGGTCTGAAAATATGGCCATTATCTCATCACCGGTAACCGAATCCAGATTACCCGTAGGTTCATCGGCAAGTATGAGAGAAGGATCATTAATCAAAGCCCTTGCAATTGCAATCCTCTGTTGCTGCCCACCCGACATTTCCGAGGGTTTGTAATTCATACGTTCTTTCAGGCCAACCATCTCCACAAGTTGCTTTGCTTTTTCCCTGGCATCCACTCCGGGTTTTTTGTTAGCATATGTAGGAAGCTCCACATTCTGGAGTGTCGTGAGCCTTGGAACAAGGTTGAAATTCTGAAAAACAAATCCAATCTCCATCCCCCTTAACTTTGCAAGTTCAGGATCAGAAAGTGTATCAACATCTTTTCCCATCAAAAGAACCTGTCCGCAGTTTGGCCTGTCAAGACAGCCAATCATGTTCATCAATGTGCTTTTTCCGGAACCTGACGGACCCATGATAGCGACGAATTCTCCCGGCATAACCCTGAGATTAATACTTTTGAGAATAGGAACATCCATGTCCCCTACATGATAGCTCTTACAAAGGTTTACAAGCTCAATTACAGGTGTATTGTCCCTGTAACTCTCATCTGAAGCAGCTTTTGCATCCATATTTGCCCCCATAAAAGCGCATTTGAAAAGTCATATTCTTCCTTCATGAAAGAGTGTATCCAGTACCTTAAATAACTCGGGGTTTAACTTATAAAAAGCTTCTTTGTAGGCAAATATAGAGACACGAGGAATTGTAATTCAATCAGGTTACTATATATAAAAACAACATTGATGAATTTTTCATCAAAGTAAAAAAGTATAAATAGGCTTAATTCTATGAGAGATATGACTAAATATCGTCAGATTTGAATATAAACAATTGGACAGGAGATATAAGACTGGATGTGGAAAGAATGTTGCAAGTATTAACCAACCCTAACGGGTTTTTCAAAAAAAAGATAACTGAAAGAATTGAGTGGAAAAATCCACTTATAATTATGGCATTTATGGCCGTAGTAGGAACCATCACGATCTATACAACAATGATGAGTACCCTTCAATCTTTTATGAGTATGGATTTTCTTGAAGGTGCGGGACAAATAATATTAGCAATCTTCCTGATTATTGGTTCTATAATAGGAGTCGTTTTTTTATGGATACTTTACACAGGTATATTTTACGTCATTTCTGTGATATTCAATGGTGAAGGAGATTTCAAAAGACTGATGGAATTCGTATCTTATGGTTTTATACCAAATATTGCAGGTTCATTAATATCCGCATATTATACAAGCAGAGTATTTTCAAATATAGACTTTGCATCTGTTACAGACCCGCAGGCGATACAGGACATGATCTATGCAGACCCTTCTATGAAAATTGCAGCTGCATTGGGGATCATCTTCACACTATGGAGTGCAAACATATGGATATTCGGACTTCAGTATGCACGCAACCTAAGTCTTAAAAATGCCGTAATAACTGTTGGCATTCCAATCGGATTGTCCTTGATTTATACTATACTGACAGTATTCGTCCTCAGATAAAGTAAAAACAAGTTAGAGGGGTGGAATAATGCTGGAAGCACTGACAAATCCCAATTCTTTTTTTGGGAAGAAGATCCATAAAGATATAGAGTGGAAAACACCGGTTGCCATCATTGCATTTCTGATTCTAGTAAAGATCATAAGTTCGTTAATTCTCACAATTGGAGCGATTGGATTATTTGATGATGTAGCTATTGTGGATGGGGTGGAGAATATCGGATCCTATATGATGGTAATGTGGTTTTTTATTAAGATTTTTACAACAATAATTGGCACATTATTATGGTGGCTCTTTTACAGTGCATTGTTCTACATCGTATCTTCAATGTTCAATGCTGTAGGAGATTTCTCAAGAGTGATGGAATTCGTATCCTACGGATTCCTGCCAGGTATCTTCAAATCAGTTATAGAAATATTCTACGGAAACAACCTCCTCTCAACACTTGAAAACAGCATGGATAATCCCGCACTTACAACTGAAGTAATGATGTCCGACCCCGTAATGAAAATCATTCCAATATTAATGATAATCTTTACACTCTGGAGTGGATACATATGGGTGTACGGACTGAGCTATTCAAGGAACATAAATATAAAAAATGCAGCAATCGCAATTGCAATTCCTGTGCTATTATCCATAATATACACAGTGTTTCAATACAAAGATTTAATAATGTGGTAAAACCATGATCAAATTAATTGCCTTGGCCATGATAATTCTGGCCACTTTCTCTTTTACAGGTTCAGCAACCACCGAGGTAAGACCTACACTTACACTGGATTACACTATTGAACCTGAAGTGTTCATGCCCGGTGACATGGGAACAGTAACTGTTACCCTATCCAACATGGCAACCGGCGAGATATATGTTGAAGAGGACGATGAGACACTGGACATGAATGCGTACATTGCCAGTGCAAGTCTTGATGGGAACAGTGACTTGCAAATACTTGACAAGAGCTATACGGATATCGGACTTCTTGGTCCCGGAGACACTCTGAAACTCACATTCAACGTAAAGGTAAAGGAAAATGCCACAACAGGAGTGCACTTCGTTGATTTGATAATCGTTGGCGGCAGCAACATGTACGACCTCAACTACCGCATCCCTGTAAAAGTGGATGTCAGGAATGTAAAGGTAATAATGTCAAATTTTCCGTCAACACTAATGAACGAGGTTTCAACTATCAGCGTGGATGTAGTAAACAGAAGACCAAACGATGTAACCAGTGTTATTGTGACCCCACACGCAAAGGGTATGACTTTCAGCCCTTCCGATTATTTCATCGGAGGAATCCCTGAAGGAAACAAATCCACAGCAACCTTCACGTTCAATACGATGTCCAGCGAAGAAGGTTACACTGATGTTTCATTTACTGCATCATACTTCAACGGAGACAACCTGCACAACTCGGAAACCGCATCCAAGGAAGTCAGGATAATCAAACAATCTCCGCTTGTTTTCACCGGAATCGAAATAGAAAATTCCGGCAACAAATACACGCTTTCAGGCGACCTGAATAATTTCGGTATAACCGATGCGAAGAATGTGATGGTGTCTATTGATGAGACTGAAGGTATCGAACCCCTGCAACCTTATGCAAATTATTTCATCGGAACACTGGAAGCTGATGATTTCAGCAGCTTCGAGCTAAGCGCACGTGTAACATCACAGAACATGACCACGATTCCAATTCTCATTGAATTCAGAGACCCGGACAACGCATACACTGCGATCACCCAGGAGATCTCCCTCGACACATCATCAGGAGTTTCATACTCAGGCAGCGATGACGAAGGCAGTTCACTCGGCCTCTGGCTGGGTGCCGGCATTATCATTATTGCAATCGTAGCTGTCATCGGTTATTCCTGGAAAAAGAGAAAGGATGATGAGAGCGAGGATGAGCAGGAAAATGAAGATATGGACGAGTACCAGGATGACATTGATGAGGATGAAGACGAGGATAAACTTGTAGACTAAACGGTGCTCACATGCAGCAAGAGAAATCTTCACCTGACACTGCCAGGAAGAAAAGAATTGCATTATCTGCAAACTCTGGAAAGAAGGCACAGAAAGCCAATCATTCAACACATCCCATAGTTCAATTGCAAAATGTGAAACGCATTTACACCCTTGGAGAAAACAAGATTTATGCACTGAATGGTGTTAGCTTCGCTATCAAAAAAGGTGATTTCGTAACTATTATGGGTTCATCCGGCTCCGGAAAGAGTACACTTCTTAACATGATAGGCTGCCTTGACCTGCCCTCATCAGGTAAGGTAAAGGTCAACAATGTAGACCTCTCGAAACTTGATGATGACGGCCTCACTGCGATACGCAGGAACAATATAGGATTTATTTTCCAGCAATTCAACCTTATACCCACACTTACGGCACTGGAGAATGTAGAGATTCCAATGATATTCAACGGCGAATCTCCTGCCAGAAGAAGGAAAAAAGCTCTTGCTATGCTTAAAAATGCTGACCTCCCGCTTGAATACGCAAACCATAAGCCCAATGAAATGTCAGGCGGACAGCAGCAGAGAGTTGCAATTGCACGAGCACTTGCAAACAATCCACCAATACTACTTGCAGATGAGCCTACGGGTAACCTTGATACTAAAACCGGTCACAATATAATGGAACTGCTTAAGGAACTGAATGCTGCAGGAACTACTGTCATTGTTGTTACACACGACCCGAAACTGGAAGAGTATGCTCATACAACCATCAGGATACAGGACGGAGAGATCATAGAATGAAACTCACAAAGAAACTCTCCGCAATACTGAGTAACAATATGTATGCTGAGCTTGCAAAAAGGAACCTGAAACGTCAATCAGTGCGTACTGTGCTCGCAGCTATTGGAATAATCATAGGGGTTATTGCAATATCCTCTATGGGAATACTGGGTAACAGCCTGAAGCTCTCTGTAACTGAATCTTTTGCGGACATTGGAGACAAACTCATAGTTTCACCTGCACTTGGCGAGGATTATATCACCGACAAGCAGGTTGACCAGATCAGAAAAGTCAGCAATATTGAGAGCATAATACCTGTTTCTACCAGTGGAGAAGTGATCGAGTATAGAGAAGGCGGGACTACATATCAGTCCTACGTTTCGGTTTATGATATCGAAAAGGAAGACCTGGAAAAGCTTGTGGAACTGGAGGATGGGCGCTTTTTCAAACCCGGATCAACAGATTGTGTTGTTGGATATAGTGTTGCTGATAATATGGAACTCACCCTCGGACAGAAAATAGAGATCGATGATACTAAACTCAGGGTAGTTGGAATCTTAAAGGAAAGAGGAATGGGATTTGATATCAGCACTGACAGCGGTGTTTTTACATCCTCGGAAATGTACAATAAACTCTACCCGGATGAAGATGAAGGCTACGATGAGGTGATAGTCATCGTCAAAGACCTTGATGAGATAGATGCTGTTTCCGATGAGATAGAAGAACGCATCAACAAGAAGGACGAACTTGTCACAGTCTTTGCCACTAACATGATTACTGACAGCCTTGATGATGTTTTCAGGTCAATATCGCTTTTCCTTATGGGAATCGGTTCCATCTCACTACTTGTTGCAGGTGTGAGCATACTGAATGTGATGCTTATGTCCACCATGGAACGTACAAAAGAGATTGGCATCATGAAAGCTGTAGGAGCTTCAAGAAAAGATATTCTCAAAATGTTCCTGCTTGAGGCACTGTTCCTCGGAGTTCTTGCCAGTACCGCAGGTGCGATACTCACGATTGGTGGCAGCTATCTGGTCATGGAACTGCTGGTGAAGAACACATCATACCTGTTCACCATTTCAAGTATGCTTTATGTGGCCGAAGGATTTTTCTTCGGAATTGCCACAAGCCTTGTCGGAGGCATGTATCCTGCGTGGAAGGCTTCAAGAATGAAACCACTGGATGCACTGAGATATGAGTGAAAACTCTTAGTTACATGCTTTTCCCAGTTTTTCAATTACTTTTTTACTTCTAAGTTCCCTTAGAGCATCGGCGGCAATCCATTTAGCACTTTTAGAACCACAATCCAGCAATCCCTCACAGATTGCTATAAATAGTATCAAAAAGAACATAATTACATACAGGAGCCCTGATATGAGATCTGCTTTTTTGTCAGTTACAACCATAGTTATGTTACTTTTTTTAGTAATTCCCGGTTCAGCACTTGACTGTTCATCAAATGAATATGATGTAACTGTCGCAAACATCTACTCTGATCTGGAAACCTGTGACATCACACTTCAAAGCTCGGAAACTGTTAGTGGACTGGAAATTGATATGGTTCTGGAACATTCCGGTAATGTGCTGGATAGCAGGAGTTTTACGATAGACAATATCACACCGGACTCTGATGTTACAAAAGCATTCAGATGGGATACCGATGATAAGAGTGATGGAAAATACACAGTTACAAGCACCATATCAAAAGATGGCTGCACAATCTATGAGGATACATACAGTTTTGTGAACGGAAGGCAAACCATCCCAAGAATCACAGTTGATGACCTTGTACCAAACTCACAGGGGTTCAGCGTAATGATTACTCCAATGGAAGCAGTGCTTGTGGATGTTGAGTACATGCTTATGGATGGCTCCGATATGATATATTCCGGCTCCGAGAAGAAAGTATCTGTAAGTACAGTCCCTCTGGAAGTAACTGAAGACTGGAATGTTTTACTTGAAAATAACAAGGAATACAGCGCAAGAGTGAAAGTTAAACTATATTCACCATCAGTCAGCTATATTGCACTGACAGAGGATTTCACTTCACATGACGATGTATTCATCAGCGACACTTACGAAGATGACATCGGAGCAAGTGCTACCATTGATGGTACCTCACAGGTTCCGTTTAAAGGTTCAGTCAGGTTTACCGTTTCTCAGGTTGACGGGAATGATAAAACCGAACTCACATCTGTTGTTGAAAAATCACCTGTGATTCTTAATGGTGATGATGAAACTGTGGAAACCATATGGAATGAACGCCTGACAACCGGGGAGTATGAGCTTCTCATTGAAGTCATTGGTAATGACGGTGACATTCTGGATGTAGAGGAAAAGATAATCGAATCTGATTATGAACCATCTGAAAACACAACAAGTATAAGTGATACCCAGGAAGCTGAGGAGTCTCCAGGATTTACACTTGTTCTTGCTATAATGTTCACCGCTATTGCAGCAATCGTATCCAGACAGAAGCAACACTGAAAGGTGTAAATGATGCGTTATGAATTGTTCATTGCACTTCGTCATATAAGAGCAAGAAAAAGGCAGACAATTCTCTCTGTTGCTGCAATCGGAATTGCGGTTATGATCCTGATGGTATCACAGGCATTCATGGCGGGGTTTACACAGGAACTTTACAGTAAGACAGTGTACAACCTGCCTCATGTTATTGTTTCTCCTCAGGACGGCGATGATTATATCCATCTCTACAAGAACATAGTTGATAAGATCAACAATATTGACGGCGTTATTGCTTCTTCACCATATCTTGTGGGAGAAGCCTCGTTCAAATTCAAGGACAATACCAAAAATGCTGCACTCAAAGGGGTAATGCCTTCCAGAGAAAATGCCGTGGCGCACACAAAGGATGACATCATTAAAGGGAACTATGATGAGCTGACCTATTCTGATAAGAGCATTATTGTTGGAGATAAATTTGCAGAGGATATGGAACTTGATATCGGGGACAATGTAGAGGTTTCATTTCCAAATGCAAATCCTGTTTCCCTGAAGGTTGTTGCGATCTATGATACCGGAACGGCACTTGACGAAAGCCTCACTTATATATCACTCCATAAAGCACAGGACTTCTATGATACGACGGATGTAATTAACGGAATTTCCCTGAGACTGGCAGATTTTAACCGGGATAGAGAGATTGCGCAGATGATCGAAGACTACGGTTACAATGCTGCCGGATGGACTGACAATAACCCTGAGATTCTCAGGACCATCGCCATTGAAACGGTTTCCAACAATGTAACACTTGGGTTCATTCTTCTTATTGCATCCTTTGGGGTTGTCAGTACTTTGAACATGGTCGTCATGAGTAAAGTAAAAGAGATTGGCATTTTACTGGCAATGGGTGCCAGCAAGTCAAGTATAAGATTTATTTTTCTGATAGAAAGTGGATTGCTTGGACTTGCAGGAGCTGTTCTTGGGACTGCCGCCGGTGTGACTCTGGCACTTTCTATAGGAACCTATCCGCTTCCGGAAGGTGTATATGGACTGGATTCAATTCCTGTTGTTGTCAGGGCGGGAGATGTATTGACAATAATAACTATCGTGTTCTTGCTTAACCTGTTTGCAGGACTTTACCCTGCACAGAAAGCGGCAAGTCTTGATCCGGTTGAAGCGATATCAACTCATTGAATTTACCACTGGTTTAGATCCCAACTGAAACATCGTTATTTTGCTTGTACCACACTATACCTTCAAATCTACAATTTGCAAGCTTTCTTTTGAGAATCAGGTAATATACAATCTTGAATGTTGCGTAAAGATGGAAATAAAAATAGAAGATCGGTTTTGAGTAAAACCCACCTTCGCAAACAATTTCTTTGTTGTCTTCCAGAGAGTCGTCTACAAACTTTACAACACCATGGAACCTGTTAACGTCCAGAACTGTGCCCTGTGGCATACGGGGACCTATAACGACAACATCTTTTTCCATGCCGTCTTCAGCAAGGCTCCCTTCGATAAAACCATAATTGAATATTGTTGGTATCGGAGACAGAAACTCTTTTACAAACCGAGAACCTTTTTTGTTGTATTTGATAAAACTATATTTTGATGTCTCGATAACAACATTCATGTAAGCTAATTGACACGCTTAATAAATAAAAAACATAGGGGGTGCGAACGGGCAAAGGTGGTTAATGCACAGGTATGGTGACATTGGAGTGGTTGGAGAGGTACTAAGTAATAGGCACCCGTTCGCAAACATACTAACAACATCTTGCGATATAAATCTTTCGTATGGTTGCGAACAAACTCTCTGGCTTAAATTAGAAAGAAGGAATATATTCCCAGTTAAATAATAATTTGTTCAAAACAACATCATTCACTTTCAATAGCTTCAACCGGATCAAGTGCAGCCGCCTTTCTTGCAGGATAGACACCTGCAACTATGTTGATGAAAAATGAGAAAACTATTGCATAGGCATAGTTCATGGGATCGGTCTTAATTGGCATGGTCGTCAGGCCAAAGTACATTTCCTGCGGCAGGTCTATCGGATATGATGCCAGTGCCATAGAACCAGCATAACCAAGCAGACAACCCAATAGCACACCCATTGTGCCAAGTATAAGTGATTCAAGCAGGAATATCACTGTAATATGCCGCTTTGATGCGCCCATTGCCATGAGCATCCCAATCTCCCTTTTTTTGTCCATTACAACAGTGAAAAGTGTGTTTGCGATTCCAAAACCTGCTATCATGTAGATAAGTCCATAGTAGAGCCAGACGATAACAGCCTGAGTGTTGAGCAGACCGAGTATCTCACTGTTGGCCTCAATCCAGCTTACAGCATCAAGTCCTGTGTTCTGACCTTCAATGGAAGCTGCGATAACATCTGCCTGGAATGGATCGATTACTCTTACGTTGATCTTACTTGCAACGCCGTTCTCCTGGAAGAAATCAAGGGCAGAATCAAAACGGACGTATGCGATACTCTCATCACTGGATGTTCCGGTATCAAATATACCCATAATCTTGAATGACCTTGTTCCAAAACCTGGCATGACTATATCGACTTTATCACCCATGACAACTTCCAGGTCTTCTGCAAGCTTGTCACCGATGACAATTCCATTGTTGCTTCTGCTGAGGGAAAAAAGGTCGCCTGACACAATATCATCCGAAATATGCATTACTTCATCTTCTGCAACAGGATCAATTCCATTGAGATTGATGCCTTCGGCATTGTCCTTGTGACTAATGGCAGCTTGCCCCACAAATACAGGAGAAACGGCTTCCACACCATCCATTACAGCTATCTGCTGTGAATGATAACTGTAAAAGTGGACATAATCTTCCTGATCATCCAAAGAAGTGATCACAATATGCGGTGAGTTCTCCACTGTGGAATCAATCAGTTCCTCGGTAAACCCGGTCATCATTGACATGAGAACTACGATAACAGCTATAGCAAGAGCTACCGCAAATACTGCAAAGAACGTGAGTCGCTTTCGTGCACCTATGTGCCTCAGGGCTATTCTAAGTTCAAACATTGACCAGCTTCCAATATAGAAATGAGCTGACGTTATTATATAACTATTTATGAGGCTGTGGGAAATAAAGAAGAAAATCAGCGTTTTCCTGAGGCTATCAGGAAAGCCAATATTGTAATTAAAAACGTAAAACCTGGAATATTATGAGATGGTTCTGTATTATTGGCAGTTTCGTTGATAATTTCCGGTTCATCAATAATCTCATAATCTACTGTGTCAAATGATTCTCCAACTGTTATTTCCGGGCTATATTCAAATAACACAGGAACATCACTAATATTATCTTCCATAGCTTCTTCATTAAAAATTGAATAAATTCCATCCATCATGGATTCATTTAATTCCGTACCTACTGGAAACTGAACTGATAAATAGCCTTGATAATTATATCCATATGACATTACCGAACCATTCGGTCTCATATATTCTGCCGTCATCTCCTCTTTTACACCTGTTTTAACGTTGTTTAAATCGTTAAGCCAAGCTCTTTTTCCAGATTCACTTGCTATTAAAGGAACTTTCCCTTTTCCTAATATGTAGTTATCATCCCGTTCTTCAAGCTGGTCAAATATCTGTGGATCAAAATCAGGAAGATCGACCTGTTCGGCACCAGCGTAGCTAGTTGAATTGATACTCATATTCGAGTCTGCAGACGCGGTAACTGTCAAACTGACAAAAAATAGACCAATTATGAATACACCCACTATTTGCTTAAATTTTATTATCATAAGATCCCATCCCATATGTTCAAAAATAATGTAGCGTACTAAATTAAACAAACATATGATATAAGTTTTTTAGTCATATCAATAAATATAAATAGATGGAATGGCTATCTAAAAAAGGTGTTAGAAAAGATTAGCTTTAACTTTTAACCCAAAAAAGAGATTACAAGACAACTATTATTGATGTGCAAATGCAAGCTCGATCCCAATTACAGAATAAATGCCAGCCTTTGCCCAGTTAATCTTCTTACCCAGACCCGGCTTTTCCATGATCTTAGTTCCTATCATTCCGGAAAAGAACGATACTATGAAGAATACCACAATCGCCTGTGCAAAGAACACTGCACCCAGGAATATCATTTGAAGAGGGATGCTGCCTGAATCTGCATTTATGAACTGAGGAAGGAATGCAAGGAAGAACAGGGAGACTTTGGGATTTAAGATATTCATGAAAATGCCTCTCCTGTAAAGTAGTGGCAGGTTCTTTTCTTTCACAGATTCAAGTGATGTGAGGCTGCCTTCTTCACAAATTGCCTTGTATGCGAGGTATAGAAGATATATTGCTCCTGCATATTTCAGGAGAGAGAATGCCACAGCAGAACTGTACAATATCGCAGATACACCAAGTGCTGCCGCAGTTGTATGAAACAGCAGACCGGTACATAGGCCAGTGGCAATTGCCATGCCAGCGGTCTTTCCCTGTGATATGCTCTGGGTGAGCACGAAGAGAATATCAGGACCTGGCAAGAGAGTAAGAGCTACCGAGGCTGCGATGAAGTAGAATAATTGAGTGGTTTCTATCAATTTGTCACCTTTTCCAGAAAACATGTCATCTGACATAAAATTGCCGATGAACTTAGATTCTTGGTAGCAAAGTAATAGATTAAAAGATAATGAAAAGATTTATAATCTCTTCAGATAATAATTTATTAATTCAATTTGGTGGAGATGTTAATTTGACAGAAACCGTACCCTGTGACAACATAAAGAATGACCTTGAATATGTAAATGCTATCATCAACAGGCAGTCCGGCAGAGAACCAACCCCTGACGTAAAACGTTTTCAGACACAACTGATGTACAAAAAGGAACTCTGCAGAATGCAAAAAAATGAGTAAGCTCAGATACTCACACCTTTTATGAACTTATATACTGTAAAGTTATGAAATTTCACAGGACAGTGTATAACTGATTTTTAAGGGCAAGTTCAGGTCTCCTGCCGTATTTATTCGAAGTCTACTGTTTTACATATAGTGATATTACAAAGTTTGCTCGCATCCAGTTGCGTTTTACACTAATTTCCAGTAAATGCATTTGATGAGAATCATCTTGAATGCAAAATGTTGACCGAATCCGGACAACTAAACTATAAATAAAGCCTCCTATTATGAACTATCCGGTTATAGACCTTATTTGGAGGAATTTTTATCAAAATACCGATACCTTATGGAAAAGAATTCGTAGACCTTGAAGTGGAAATACCCCATGAGGTCGTTTCACCTAATTTAGTTGAAGTCGGTGATGAATCAGAAGTGATAGATGAGGCACTGAACAATCCTGTGGGAATGGAATCCCTTGAGGAGTTTATGAAGAACAGTGAGAGGATATTAATTCTTGTAAATGATGCTACAAGGCCAACTCCTACTGCAAAGATCCTCCTGAAAATGCGTGACATGCTAAGAGAGCATGGAAACGTAAGATTCATGGTTGCTACAGGTGCTCACAGAGGACCAACTGAGGATGAATACAGATACATCTTCGGTGAAATGTATGATGAAATCAAGGATAACATATTCGTTCACGATGCCCGCAAGGACGAGGATATGGAATATCTTGGCGTATCCAGCAACGGTACCGAGATGTATCTTAACAAGATGGTGAATGAAAGCAAGAACATCATCGTCATCGGAAGTGTTGAACCTCACTATTTCGCAGGATATACAGGTGGAAGAAAAGCATTCCTGCCAGGAGTTGCTTCCTACAAGACAATCGAGATGAACCACAAACACGCACTCTCTGAAGCTGCACAACCACTTGCAATCAAAGGGAATCCCGTTGCAGAGGACATGGAAGATGCAATGAAAGTGCTGAAAGACCTGAACGTATTCTCAATTCAGACAGTTCTGACAGCAGACCACGGACTTTACGCAACCATTGCCGGTGACCTTTTCAAATCATTTGATATTGCAGTTGAGAGAGCAAAAGAGGTTTTCTGCTCAAATTGCAGCCGCAAGGGAAATATTGTACTCACCGCAGCACCATATCCTATGGATATCGACCTCTACCAGTCCCAGAAAGCACTTGAGAATGGCAAGCTTGCACTGGAAGATGGCGGAGTCATCATTCTTGTATCAAAATGCAGGGACGGTGTGGGAGATGATACATTCCTCAACCTACTCTGTTCTGCAAACACATGCGAAGATGTCATGTGTAAGATAGATGAAGGATACAAGCTTGGATACCACAAAGCAGCCAAGATGGCACAGATTGGTGTTTATGCTGAAATGTGGGCAATCTCAGACCTGAACGATGATACTATCAAAATGGCAAAACTTCAGCCACATGTAGATATTCAGGAAACATTCAACAAAGCGATTGAAAAGATTAAAGAACAGGGTAAGGAGCCATATGCTGTAATTTTGCCACAGGGCAGTCTCACCGTACCACTGCTTGAATAACTAAAACCCTTTAACCTTTTTTGATTTAAGAAAATAAACGAATTAAAAATAGAAAAGAAAAAAATCAGGTTTGAACTGTTATTCAGTTCAAATCTGCATGTAACGTGCTGCTTCACCAAGGTCCTCTTCAATTCTGAGGAGCTGGTTGTATTTTGCAGTACGCTCACTTCTTGCTGGTGCTCCTGTCTTGATAAGGTCAGCACCAATTGCAACTGAAATGTCAGCGATTGTTGTGTCTTCGGTCTCTGCGGAACGGTGGCTTACAACAACACTGTAACCATTGCGGTTTGCCATGTTAGCTGCATCAAATGCCTCTGAGAGTGAACCGATCTGGTTGACCTTCAGCAGAAGTGCGTTTGCAGCACCCATTTCAACACCCTTTGCGAGACGGTCTACGTTTGTAACGAAAAGATCGTCACCGACAATGAATGTGTCCCATGCATCGTTGGTCAGTGTTGCAAAGTCCTCGAAGGATTCCTCGTGGAATGGGTCTTCAATAAGGATGATAGGATAGGTTTCAATAAGCTCAAGATAGTAATCAACAAGTTCAGCAGGTTTTAAGAGCTTACCGTCAATTGAATAGGTTTCCCCGTCAAAGAACTCTGAAGCTGCCGCATCAAGACCAATGCTGATTTCGGACTCTGTGTATCCTGCTTCCTCGATAGCACTTACAAGAGCATCGAGTGCATCATTGGTCATCTCAAGTGATGGTGCGTATCCACCTTCGTAACCAACATTTGTTGCTGCACCGCCATATTTTCCTTCAAGGATCTTACCAAGTGCATGGTATGTTTCGGTACCCATGCGCAGTGCTTCGGAATAGGTTTCCGCACCCTTTGGCTGGATCATGAACTCCTGAATGGAAAGTGCATTTCCTGCATGTTTTCCACCGTTGAGGACATTCATTGTAGGAACAGGAAGAGTATATGCATTTATGCCGCCAAGATAACGGTAAAGTGGCATGTTAAGTGAATCTGCTGCTGCTCTTGCAACTGCCATTGAAACACCAAGGATTGCATTTGCACCAAGTTCCATCTTGTTCTCAGTGCCGTCCAGAGCCAGCATAAGACCATCGATCTCGCGCTGCTTCCTGACATCCATGCCCAGAATCTCTGCTTCTATAGCAGTGTTGACATTGTCAACTGCATCAAGTACACCCTTTCCAAGGTAGCGTTCTTCCTTGTCGCGCAACTCAAGTGCCTCATTACTTCCTGTAGAAGCACCGGAAGGAACACTTGCCCTGCCAAATCCATTAGAAGTATAGACATCTACTTCAACGGTAGGGTTTCCTCTGGAGTCAAGAATCTCACGTGCGTGAATCTTTTTTATCTTATAACTATTGTCATCATCAATATACGGCATCCTATTCCACCTTTGACTTGGTTTTATACCTACTTTGCAATTACTGTATATATTGTTACCGTTCACTTCTTTTCAATTCTACGCTTGACCGATGATTACAGGAATATCTGCTAAAAACAAATTATATTTACATAAATTATATAAACCTAAAAGTATTATAGTAACTAAATGAAAAGCGGAGATATTGACCTTTTAAACGGAAAAGGCTATGAAATCATCGAACTTTTACAGGGACTGGACGTACCCAGAACCGAAGCCATCTCTATTGCATGTCTTGTATGCGGAAATGAAATGACATCACAGAACATTGAGCAGGCATCAGGTCTCAGGCAACCGGAAGTCAGTATAGCTATGCGTCCTTTGAGAGAAAGAGGATGGATAGAAGAAAGAAGTGAAAAAAAGAATACTGACAAAGGAAGGCCTGTCAAATATTACAAACTCATTGTACCTTTTGAGGAAATTGTCAAAACCTTTGAATCAAAGGCCATCAAAAAGAACATGGAAATGGTTGAAGCCCTTGAGCAGCTCAAGGAACTCAGTGGCAACGACTAGTAAAGCCTGAATTAATCAAAAGAATTATTTTTCAGCTTTTATCCGAAAAGCATACAGGAGCAAAGCCTCTTTCCTGATCGAAGATTCTGCTTGCAGAGATACCGGATATCTCCATAATGAAGACTTCTACAACCATGAAGACTTCACTGTTTTCACGCAAACATCCTGCTTTTACAGATTCACCACGGCCTGCTGCCGAATGAAGATGTATCTTTGGTTTACCGGTTTCACTTTCCCAGAAGATATTTCCTATTCCTATCAGCTCATGAGCATCATGAATGCGAGCCCATTGCGGATCGGGAGGAACTATATTTTCTTTAGGTCCAACCACAAGATTTGCCTCTTTCACAGCACCTAGCATCATGAACATTGCGGATTTGATATTTTCCGAAACAGCAAGACCTTCAAGTTCCTGGAGAATATCATCTCCCTGATCCAGACGAACAGTAAATACTCTTCCTATGTTTCCCTGTGAATATTCCATAAGATCACCTTGGTTGCCAGATATCTGATCAAATGGAATCAGATGCTATACGCCCATCGACAATTCTGATGATACGATCAGTCTTCCTGGCCATTTCCTCATCATGAGTAACAAGAATAAAGGTTTGTCCCCTGTCACGGTTGAGCTGCCTTAGAAGTTCGTATATCCTGTCACTGGATTTTGTATCCAGATTTCCGGTAGATTCGTCACCTATGACTATTCCGGGATTGTTGGCAAGGGCCCTTGCAATAGCAACTCTCTGAGCCTGACCTCCTGAAAGCTGATTTGGTCGATGATCCATGCGGTCACCCAGGCCGACTTCCTCAAGGAGTCTGGCTGCAACTTTTTTAGCTTCACCGCGTTTCATCCCGCCAATCAAAAGAGGCATCATCACATTTTCAAGAGCATTAAAATCAGGCATCAGATGGTGATACTGAAATATGAATCCTAAAACTTCATTACGAATTCTGGAACGGTCTTTTTCTGACATATCCGTAACTACTTTCCCATCAATTGCAATTGATCCGGAACTTGGAGTGTCCAGAATGCCTATCATATGAAGAAGAGTACTTTTTCCGGAACCTGAAGGACCTATTATTGAAAGAAACTCACCTCTTTTAATATCAAGATCTACATTATCAAGAGCACGTACTTCAACTCCGTCCATGTATATCTTGGAGAGTCCTCTTGTCTGTATAATGAGAGAATCGTTATCATCAGCCAAATAAAAACCTCTGGTTACTTTATTTAGACTTAGACTATTTCAATGTATTTGAGTTGAGATAAAAAACAAGAGATAAAAATGGAAAACAGATTAGTAAGACGGATCCATTCCGTCTATCTGTGAAAATGCGCGGTCTACATCTTTAACTGTAGCTACACGTTCTTTCTTATCCCGTTCATATTTAATTGCATCAACTGCTATGGAATAAAGGTTCTCAAGCTCGGATGCAGATTCAAGAGTCAGTACAGCAAGCACCTGAGGAAGCTCTCCATCCCTCACAATGATACCTTTAAAGACATGACCTACAGAACTAGACAATTTCTCGACTTCAGTTGAGATTTCATCGATACTGAGACGCTCCTTGTCACCTCTGATGATAACCATGGCTCTACTAGCCTCTTTATATACATCACTGGAGAATAGAAGCCCTGATGGAGAAAGCGCTTTCTGTATTGCACTTCTGACAGGCATATCAGTGTCAGCTTCATAGAAACCGATTGTTGCAAGTCCTGCACCACCACTCATAACAGTCTTGAAGTCACCAAGGTCAGTGACCATCATCATTTCGCTATCAAGAGCATCAAGAAGGAAAAGAAGACGTCTAGCTACCATATCATTGATGCCATTATAGGCAGATTCCACATTGCCACCCATCTGTTTCAGGAACTGATTATCAGCCAGTATGATACCGTCAGCACCACTCTCGCGAATATCCCTCAAACAAAAAGCGGCATTCTGAAGATAAAGTGTACCTTCTTCCCTGAATGGTAGAACGACAACTGCATAAACGGGAAAATCATACTTTTCCTTCAGTTCTTTTACAAGCATCGGGGTGAACGAAGAACCAGTACCACCTGATGCAGAAGTTATAACAAAGCAAACATCAAAATTGCCTCGTTCCTCTATCTGCCGCATAATATGGGTCTTGTTATCTTCAAAAACGTGTTTACCAACATTTCTGTTAGCTCCGACACCATGTAAATGAGGGATGTGTATCCTGTCCTTTGCCTTTGTAAATTTCATCTCTTTAAGATCATTTACGGCAGTATTGATAGCAATGGTCTGTACATTGCTTTTGTATTTTTGTTGAGAATAAAATTTGGCAAGACGGCTTTTTTTACCGAAGGCTTCCCTGTTTATAGCATCCAGTATGCGATTTCCACATTGACCGTTACCAACGATGAGTATGTTGAGCAAATAATTCCTCCGAATGGTAATATAATTATAATCTGATAAATCTTGTGATAGCTTTCTACGATAATATAAACTCCCACATCAGAACTTATATTGTTTGTGCCTGTAATAAATCCATCCTGCAATAGCTCCGATAATTACCAGAGGTATTACATAAACATAGATAGGTTGCTCGAAAAGGTAATCATATTCTCCCTTGACGACGTATATTTTATTTGTTACAGACTCTGATGTGACTTCTTCCAGTTGTGTATCTACTCCATTGTCAAAAAGATAACTATTTTCCATGGAAAGAGTATATGTTCCAACTTCAGTAGCTTTCACTGTAAAGGTAAATTCTTTCTCCTGCTGTACACCAAATGATTCAAGGTATATAGTAGGAACACCGGATATTACTTCAATATCAGATCCACTCTGGAACTCCAGGCCATCCGGCAGCATAAAGTCAACTGTTACAGCCGTTGCAGGAGCATCACCATTATTCTTTATCGTAATAGTCCCATGTATCTCATCATTACGATTGACAGTGTACTTATCAAGAGTTGTTGTAAATTCAAGATCTGCAGTAACCAGGTTCTCAGCTGCGTTTACGATCACTGTTGGAGAGTTAGAAGAAGCATCATCAAAATCCAGACCTGCTTCATTTGTAAAACTTGCTGTTACCGGATTCAATGAAAACGTACCGGCTTCGGTGGCTTTCAGATCATATACATATATCTTTTTAGGGGAATCGCCATCCCCTACATCGATCTTACCGGGGTCCCCCAGGATATTGTCAACTAAAATGAATTTAGCTTGCTGGGGATCTGAAAAAACAACATCTACAGCATCATCATCACCAGTATTTTCAACGGTGACAGTCACACGAACAACGTCACCTACATCTATTTCGGATTTATCTATCGATTTTACAATTTCGAGTTCAGGTGTTCCGGAATATACAGCATATTCACTTCCACCATCAATCACATCGCTCTCAAAAAGATCACTAACACGATAGTTGGTAATAGAAATAGATACTCTTACTACAGGAAGTGTTCCACTGCTTACAGATACGAGACCAACTGTTATTTCAGCATCATCTTCAAAATCAAATTCATATGTATCTCCTTCGCTGAGAAGGAAACTGTCAACCTCTTCCCCATTTTCATAGACATAGAATGAGGCAGTTTCCGCACTTGGAAAAGCATCCGTCACGTCAATTACAAAATTGTTTAACTGATATCCATCGCCTGTTGTAATGGAACCATTATAAATCTCTACTGCCGCAGCATTTCCTGCCAGTGCCAGACAGAAGAAAACCATGCAAAATGAAATAACCAATAAACGAGCAACTCGGACCATGTTTTCCTCAAATTAACAGAATTTGATTTTGTTTTTCAGCTAAAATACGCAGTTATTAATATAAACTTTATGATTATGGTTGTTTTTAACATTTATGCAAAAACAGATACAATAAATTCATTCAAGACCATTAAATTTCCTGATTTTCAACAATTTCAAGACTAACATCTATCCACTGCGACTTATGAATCAAAGATCCCATGGAGATAACATCAACCCCTGTCTTTGCATACTCTTCAAGATTATCCATGTTAATACCCCCTGAAATCTCAATCATGATGTGTTCAGGGATAGATGATCTTTTCAGCAAATCAACTGTTTTTATTATATCATCCGGCTCCATGTTATCGAGCATAATAATATCTGCACCTGCTTTTGCAGCCACCAGAGCATCTGCAGATGATTCCACTTCAACCTCTATTTTCTGTGTGAAACCTGCCTTTTCCTTTGCAGATTTTATGGCGGCTTCCACTCCCATCATCCTGACATGATTATCCTTAATCATAACAGAATCTGTGAGGTTGAACCTGTGCGGATCACCACCGCCTGCAATAACAGCCATCTTTTCATACTTGCGAATTCCGGGAGTTGTTTTTCTTGTACATGCAACCCTTGTATCTGATGAGTGACTGCGTACTACATCCACACATCTGCTTGTATTGGTGGCTATTCCACAAAGATGCCCCAGGAAGTTAAGGACCAGCCTTTCTACCCTGAGAATTGACAGGGAACTTCCTTTCAGAGTAAATATTACATCGTTCTTTGATATTCTGTCGCCATTCGAATGATTTGTGAAATAATCCATCCCGAAATAATCAAAGAATGAAATTGCAACATCAAGGCCTGCCAGAGTGCAATCCCCTTTAGTGAAAATAATAGCTTCTACATAATGATCAGGAACAAGCTTGCATGAAATATCATTATATCCAAGGTCTTCTTCCAGGAAACTTTCGATTTCATGTGTATACATCATATTATCTACAGTATGTATGGTAAAGTGATTTATATTCTTTCAGCACATAAGCAAAACCTACTTAACCAATCAATATAAGCAGTAATCAACAAACTCAAAACTCTTAATACCTAATTTAAGTATTAGACTTTAATTTTCAGGGATCTAAAATGCTCAATATAGGACTTATCGGCTGCGGAACAATAGGGGCCAGCATATGTAAAGCCATTGATGACGGAACCATTGAAGCAGAACTTGTAGCCATTTATGACAGAAATCTTAACGATGCTGATAAGCTTTTGTCTACTTTAAAAAGATCAAAACCTCAGGTTATAGAAGTAGCTGAAATGTTAAAAAAAATTGACCTTCTTGTGGAGTGTGCTTCACAGGAAGCAGTCTATGAACTCATACCTACTGCATTACATGCACATTGTGATGTCATGATTATGAGTGTTGGTGCTTTTTCTGATGAGAAACTGTTTAAGACTATAAAGGAACTTGCAAAGGAGAACAAATGTAAGGTTTACCTCCCATCAGGTGCAATTGTAGGTCTTGACGGACTGAAGTCAGCGTCCTCAGATGAGATATACTCAGTAACACTCACAACCCAGAAACCCCCAAGAGGACTTGCAGGTGCTCCATATATAATCAGGAATAAAATAGATCTTGATAAAATCAATGGAAAGACCGTGATCTTTGAAGGAACTGCCAGTGAAGCAGTTAAGGCATTCCCTGCAAATGTAAATGTTGCAGCCACCATCAGCCTTACAGGCATTGGTTTTGAGAAAACCAAGGTGAAGATAGTGGCTAATCCGGCACTTACACGTAACATTCATGAAATATCCGTGGAAGGAGCCTTTGGTGAATTCACAACGAAAGTTGAGAACGTCCCATCCCCTACCAATCCAAAAAGCAGCTATCTTGCATCCCTTTCAGCTATAGCCACCCTGAAGAAACTATCAGATCCGATCCAGACCGGCACATAAACTGGAATATAATCAACTAAATAATCCGGCATGAGAGTTCCATCCATGCACGGAAATTCAAATCCAAGGTAATGATCCCATGCAGGATAACCAAAAAACCATTGAAAGAATACTGAAACTAAAAAAAGAACACAATGCTGTAATCCTTGCTCACAATTACGAAAGAGGAGAAATACAGGACATTGCAGACTTTACTGGAGATTCACTTGGACTAAGCATACAGGCAACTGAACAGGAAGCCGACGTTATTGTTTTTTGTGGAGTTCATTTTATGGCAGAAAGTGCTGCCATCCTCAGCCCGGAAAAAACTGTGCTGTTACCGGAAATCCATGCAGGATGCCCTATGGCTTCAATGGTGACTGCTGAAGCCCTTCGTGAAGAGAAGAAAAAATATCCAGGTGCTGCAGTGGTCTGTTATGTGAACTCCACAGCAGATGTGAAGGCTGAAAGTGATATATGCTGTACATCTGCAAACGCTGTTGAAGTCGTAAACTCCCTTGATGAAGATGAAGTGCTTTTCGTTCCTGATAAGAACCTTGCAGACTATGTATCAAGATTCACCGACAAGAAAATAATCCCATGGAACGGGTACTGTCCAACTCATAACCAGATACTGACCACAGATCTGATAAAAGCAAAAAGTGAACATCCTGATGCAGAAGTTCTTGCACACCCTGAATGCAGACGAGAGGTTATTGACCTTGCAGATAAAGTATTCAGCACTACAGGAATGGTGGAATATGCAAGGAATGCCGGTGATGAATTCATCATTGCAACAGAAAGGGGAATTATTCACAAACTGCAGAAGGACAATCCGGACAAGAAATTCTACAGTGTGTCTGAATTCACAGTGTGCCCTGAAATGAAAGCCATTGATCTTAACTCACTATTGCTTTCGCTTGAGAAAATGCAGTATGTGATCACTGTTCCTGAAGATGTGAGTGCTAAAGCAAGAATTGCACTTGACAGAATGCTGGAAATTAAAAGAAAAAGGTAAACTCCAAATGCAGACATATCTGAAACTTATGCGTTCAGGCAACTGTCTTATGGCAGCTATTGCCGCCCTAGTAGGAGTTTTCATAGCGTATAATATAGTTTCAGCCAATATCTCACCGGATTCTTATAACATTGCGTTTCCTTTTTTAAGTTCATTAAAGGTGTTTCTTGTAGTGTTCCTTGTAACAGGTGCAGGAAACGCAATTAATGATTATTTTGACATCGATATAGACAGGATTAACAAGCCTGAAAGACCGATTCCTTCCGGTAAAATAAGTCTGAAAGCTGCATTGTATTTCTCACTTGCACTCTTTGCAGCAGGAACCATAATTGCAGCATCAATAAATATGATATGCGGAGCTATTGCACTTGTTAACTCTTTATTGCTTATTTATTATGCCAGCACTCTCAAGCGCACAGCGCTTCTTGGAAATATAGCAGTAGGTTATCTTACAGGTTCAACATTCCTTTTTGGCGGAGCTGTTTTCTTTGAACAGGGAGGAATAAAAGGTGTTTTTGTTCTCTTTGTGCTTGCAACCATGGCGACAATTGCCCGTGAGATTGTTAAGGATATAGAAGACATAGAAGGTGACAGGGAAGATGGTGCGCAAACACTGCCAATAATCATCGGTCCAAAAAAAGCAGCCTATCTGGCATCACTCATCGGACTTATTGCTGTTCTGGCAAGTCCTCTGCCATATATTCAGTCACTCATGACTATGCGTTACCTGATACTGGTGGCTGTTGCAGACATACTCTTTGCAGTGGCAGTGTATGAAATACTTGGAAAAAACAATCCTGCAAAATCCTCAAAAATGTTTAAGATGGCAATGGCCTTTGCACTTATTTCATTCATTGCAGGTGCATAAAAATAAAAGGATTCGGGATTTATTTATTTATTTATTTATTTATTTTGTACAGGTGATTTTACTACATCTGAATGCTTCAAGTATTCCTGCAATATCATAGGGAAAGTGCTTGCAGGCACAAATCTCACTCCCAGTTCCTCTGCCCATTTCTGGATTCCAAAATCACTTGCAACTACAGCAGCATCCAGTTCTTTTGCAAGGATAAGCACATCAATATCGGGAGCACTGTCAAGAATACCATAGCGAAGAGCTGCACGGTATTTTTTCCTGAATTTTCCGATATGTCCACCTATAACCCTTCTTTCGATATCATGACCGATGTCATTCTTATTATCTGCTTTTGACTCCGTAAGAAGGCATTCGGTAGAAGAATCCCATATTGTTTCCTCGGCAATCACCATTCCTTTATTGATGCGTTCCCGCATGTGGGATACATATTCATGGAAAACCTTAGAGGGAATTTGCACATTATACCTATCCGGTGCCTTTTTTACAAGCCACGTGTCGATCTTTGCTATGACATCATTGTCACAGCCGTTATTGTGAGCAAACTCCTGAAGCTCCTTGTAAACAGATGGAAAAGGCACGTAGCAACTTATATCAAGATTTAATCTGGAACTGGCTATCAGATCCAGAACCTCCCGTATACCATCACACATACCATCCTGTTCCAGCTTTTCTCTTACCTGGAGATCGGTCAATGCAGTTGTATCAAGAACAAAACGCTGTCTTAGCATAGAATTACCTTCATATGTATCCAATCAACCGGATTACGCTATATATAAATGGGTGTGATGTGGTTAAAGTATTTTTGGTAGTTTTTAGTACAGATACAAAATAACTGAGCCTGTTCTCATTAATTATATTAATCATAACAAGAATAAATAAAAATAGAAATATACTATGATTGAGAACAATATCATTTGAATTGGGAAAAAGGATGAACATAAGGAATAAAACTCTTGCTATTTTTGGATTCACGTTCGTATTGCTGATGATCCTTTTGACACTTAGTGCCGGACAGATAATAGGAAATAGCTTTCAGCAACTTGAAGAAGAAGAAGTTGCCAAAAATGTGGACAGAGCAACAGAAGCTATTGATGTTCATATCAATCAAATGGAAAACATAGCGGCTGATTGGGGATATTGGGAAGATACGTATTACTTTATAAAAGGAGAAAATGAGGAATACATAGATCTTAATATAGTCACAGGTGCCCTTGTAAACCTTGAAATTAACATGATGCTTTTCTACGACAATGATAAGCAACTTTACTACATTGAAAGCGCAGATATACTCGCCGAAGAAAAAACAGAAGTTGCTGATGATATCATTGAAACCATTGAATCCAATGACAACCTGTTCTCCAGTCTTTCAAATCCAGCTTATGAAAGTGGAATCATCAGTACATCAGAAGGTCCACTGCTGATAGCAAGCTATCCTATTACGGACGGGGGGGAAAATATTGGTGGTACCCTCATAATTGCAAGATACCTTGATGATGCTTTGATAACCGAGATAGAAGAAACTACAAAATTACATATCAACATACTTCCTGCTTCATCAGGGGATATTAGTTCCCTTGAAAACAAAACGACAAATATAGAATACCTAAATCAGGATTCTGTCATAGGAACAAACTTGCTAAATGACATCAATGGAAATCCAGTTTATGAACTTGAAGTTGAAATGACAAGAACAATATACCAGCAAGGAAAGACTGCTGAAAAGTACCTTTTATATTCAATTCTGATACTGGGTATTGTTTACAGCAGCGTAATGATATTCTCACTTGAAAAATATGTATTGTCACGTCTGGCTACGCTAAACAGCAACCTGAAAGATATTACCACGGAAGGAACACTGTCTTCACGTGTTACGATGAGTGGAGATGATGAACTGGCAGACCTTGCAGGAAATATCAATTTTATGCTTCAGAGTCTGGAAAACAAAGAAAACAATATCCAGCAGGCTGAAGCTTTAAGCAGGAAAAGACTGGAATCCATAATTAACAATATTATTAGTGGTGTTCTTATCATTGATGAAAAGACACATAACATCACTGACGTAAATCCGGTTGCCGCAGAAACAATTGGGCTTCCTAAGGAAGAGATCATAGGCAAGTTGTGTCATGAATTTGTTTGTCCTGCAGAAAATGGAAAATGCCCCATCAATGACCGTGGAGAAACAGTTCACTGCTCAGAACGTGTGCTTATCAATTCAGAGGGAGAAAGAATACCAATCCTCAAATCCGTTGTATCGATATCCATCGGTGATAATTCATATTTAATAGAAAGTTTCGTAGATCTGAGTAAGATCAAGGAAACTGAGAAAGATTTAATGCATGCAAAAATTATGGCGGAATCAGCAAATCGCGCAAAAAGCGATTTCCTTGCAACAATGAGCCATGAACTGCGCACCCCACTTAATTCCATAATTGGATTCTCAGATCTCATGTTAGAAGGAAATGTGGGAGAAACATCACCCAGGCAAGAAAAGTATCTTTCAAATATATCCACGAGCGGAAAACACCTGCTATCTCTGATCAACAACGTGCTTGACCTTTCAAAGATAGAAGCCGGAAAGATGGAATTACATCCTGAAGGTTTCCCTGTGGAAGATGTGCTTATGGAAGTCAGGCAACTTATGTCAAGTCTTGCAGGCAAAAAGAATATTGAGATTACCTATACAAAAGAAGAGACTATCGGAAAGGTCTATGCTGACAAGACAAAACTGAAACAGATACTTTATAACCTCCTGAGCAATGCAGTCAAATTCACACCGAAAGGCGGAACAATAGACGTGAAGGTAGAAAATGCAGGGAACATGGTAAGGTTCTCTGTGCAGGACTCCGGCATTGGAATTTCCAGCGAGGACATGAAGAAACTATTCACTCCTTTTACTCAACTGGATTCAGCTGAAAACAGGCAGTACGAGGGAAGCGGCCTTGGCCTTACCCTTGTAAAGAAATTCGTTGAGCTTCATAATGGTACTCTGGAAGTTGAAAGTGAACCTGGAAAAGGTACTAAATTCATATTTGATCTTGCTATTAAAGAAGATCCAAGAGAAAAAGAAAATAAAGATAATGATACAGTAAAAAATACTGTGGAAATCGATAATGACGAAACTTCAGCAGATACCGCATACGTGAACCCTGAAAACAGTGAAGGAGATGAGGAACTCATACTGGTTGTTGAAGATGAGGATTCTTCCAGAGAACTTCTGGAAGAGACTCTGAAATCCTCAGGCTACCGGGTAGTGTCCACATCCCGTGGGCAGGAAGCACTTGAGCTTGCAGAGAAGATGCAGCCTATTGCCATCACTCTTGACATAATGATGCCTGGAATGGATGGGTGGGAAGTACTGAACAAACTGAAGAACAATGGGAAAACAAAGGATATTCCTGTTATTATCACCACTATGCTTGATGAAAGAGAAATTGGAACTGCACTGGGGGCAGAGGAACATTTCATTAAGCCTATTGATAAGAAAACACTTATCGCTACACTGGAAAGGATACGAAAAGACAGAAAAGACTCTCCATTCCATCTGCTTGTTGTGGACGATGAGAAAATTGCCGTTGAAATGATAGAAGAGATGCTTGAAGGTACTAACTTTGAAGTTACTCCGGCTTTTGGAGGACAGGAAGCTATTGATATTACACAGAGAGAGCATCCTGATGCCATACTACTAGACCTGATGATGCCAAATGTCACTGGTTTTGATGTAATCAAGACGTTGAAGAGTAATGAAGAAAGCCATGATATACCCATTATAGTCTGTACGGCAAAATACCTTGAGAAAGAGGATCTGGAAATACTGAACAAGAACATAGCAGGAGTTATCCAGAAAGGTGATTTCAACAGGGAAAAATTAATCTTCCAAATAAAGAGTCTCAAGAAATAAAAGATTCTAATTTTAAAAATCGTTAATCACTCTGAAAATTAAAAAATAAAATGCAGCATGACAAATAATGCTGCATTTGATTATACTATTTTAAGGCTTAATTAAGCCTGAATTTTGCTGCTCCCTGGGTCAGAATCTGTGCCAGTTCTGCAAGCTGCTGTGCAGATGCTGATAGTTCCTGCATGGAGGCTGTTTGTTCCTGCACGGATGCTGATGCCTGTTCGGTACCGGCTGCAGACTGCTCGGAAACTGAAGACACTTCTTCCACAGATGCTGTTACTTCCTCAATGCTGGCTGCCTGTTCTTCAGCAGCGGCTGCGATTTCCTGTGCCATCCTGGCAATTTCCTCACTTCCTGCAACAATTGACCTTACAGCTTCCACAGTATCTTTCAGAGCCTGTGCACCAACAGATACCTTGTCAGTACCCTTGTCCATTGCATCTGCAGCTTCATGACTTCCATTCTGGATCTCCTGAATAAGCAGTGCAATTTCCTGAGCTGCACTGCTAGAATCTTCTGCAAGTTTTCTAACCTCATCTGCGACAACTGCAAATCCCTTTCCATGCTCACCTGCACGTGCTGCCTCAATTGCTGCATTGAGTGCAAGAAGGTTTGTCTGGTCAGCAATGGAAGTAATCAGGTTAACGATTTCTCCAATCTGTTTTGACTTGCCGTCAAGATTGCGGATTACATTTGCAGAAGCTGATACAGCATTCTGGATCTCATCCATCTGTACCAGAAGTTTTTCGGATTCGTTACCTATTTCGCGGATTGTTTCACTTGCCATGCCTGCATTCTGAGCTGCATTCTGGGCATTGGCAGCAATGTCCTGAACGCTTATTGACATATCATTCATTGCAGTGGAAACATCCATTGCCTTTGCAGACTGGATCTGTGCACCGTTTGATATCTCGTTTACGGTTTCAGATATCTGGGATGAAGTTGCAGTGACTTCTTCAGAAGATGCGGATATCTCTTCTGCTGTGGAAGCTACTTTTGAAGCACCCATCTGTACATCACCCAGGAGACTTGTCAGGTTTCCAACCATTTTCTTAATAGCATTGGAAAGCTGTCCCAGCTCGTTGTCAGCAGCGTCCTGAAGCTCAAGGGTAAGATCACCGTCTGCAACCCTGTTAGCTGCATCTACCACAACATTAACTGACCTTGTTATCATCTTAATAAGGAAAGCAGCCATGATAATTCCAAGAATCAAAGCAACAAGGATAGATACTACCATAATCACGGTTGAACTTGTTATTTCATCTTCCATCTTGGCCTTCTGGTCTGCACGGGCTCCCCCTGTGATGGATTCTACCTCAAGCGCTGCTTCATGCATGGCTTCGCTTGCTTCTACCTGCTGTTCTGAATATGATACATAAGCATTAAAATCAGCTTTGTAGGTTGTTGCTGCTGCAATTATTGCCTCTACAGCTTCCTTATCTTCCTGAGTCTGGAATATTGAGTCAAGAGTTTCTGCGTTTGCTATGATCTCGTCCATAATGTCATTGACATTGTTTGCATATTGCTGGTCAACATGTAACATGAAACGCAACCTTTCACCACGGGACTCAAGGTTCAATTGATTCATTTCATTAATGAGTTCTATATTTTCGAATTCCTCTTCAAGAACTACAGTTCCTGCATTCTGCTCAAGTGCCTGGATATAGTCTTCATTCTGACTTTCCATTAGATCATTCATAAGGCCTCCAAGGACTAATCCCTGGGCAACAAGAGCCTGTTCTGCGTCTTCCTTCTGTTCTTCGAGTTCTACATAGTTGTTAAAAGCTGCCTGATAGTTCAAAGCAGCCACTTTTACATCATCCATTTGCTGATCGTTTACAGGATCAGTAAATAATTCTTTAGATGATTCAGTCTGCGCCACTATCTCAGCAACGTGTTGATCTACTTCATCGGCATACTCTGAATCAAAAGTCAACTGATATGTTGCTTCTGAAAAACGAGCGTCTTTCATGTATTTGACCAGACGGTTCATGTCATCTGCTTTGACAACCCTGTCATCAACACCCTGCATTCCACTATAGCCAATGTAACCAACAAAAACAGTGAGCAATAGCAAGATTGCAAATGAACCTGCAAGGATATGTTTTAGTTTCATTTCTTCCAACTTTGTTTTAAAATCATCCAGCATATATTAAAACTCCCTAAAATTTATTAATATTTTCAATTGTGCGTTCGCTCGTGTATGAAGGAACTCTTTCACTTGTTAATTAGCCAAATTTCATGTTCAAATAATGAGCAAACAGCAATTAATTGTATATAAGTAATACATATATTTTAAATTATATATACATTGTCATATTAACTGAATCGCAATGCAAATAATAATGATTTATGATGATAGAAAGGGGTGAGAGGGTGGCACAACTGTGCAAAAAAGGAGCAGTTATGCGGATATTAAATGCCTGAAACTACAAAAAATGAAAACAAATTCAAACTCAAATCAGGAAATAAATTGGAGGTGTATATATATTTTGTTTTTAATAACATTTATAATTCATTTAGGAAACAACCCAGCGGCGACATAATGTACATTAGAAATATCGTAAAAATTATATATATTAAATTTACTAATTATATATTGTGTGACGGTGTTGCACTGTTCAAAAAAAGAAAATAAAGGAATAAGTATGAATTTTCAAAAAATGAATATAAGAAATAAACTTCTCTTATACATCGTTACCAGTGTCATCATATTGATGACTATTAGCACCTATGTGACTGTTGAAAAGGTCACAGAACAGGAAATAACCATGGCTTTCTCTGAAGCTGAAAGCGTTGCCGGAAGTTATGCATATTACTATGATAGTGATATGAAATCAAATCATATGCTGGCTCAAACCATGGCTACAACCATGGAAAACTATGATACGGGCAACAGGGATGAAGTAAACTCCATCCTTGAGAAGCTGCTCGAAGAAAATCCGGGACTTCTGGGTACGTATGTTGCATATGAACCCAATGCATTTGACGGAAAAGATTCAGACTATGTAAATGATCAGGGACATGACTCTACAGGAAGATTTGTTCCTTACTGGAGCAGAATCGGTGGTTCTGTTGCTCTTGATCCGCTTGCCGGTTATGATACAGATGAATACTACCAGCTTCCTAAAACCCTGAAACAGGATGTTATACTTGAACCTTTCATGTATGACGGGGTTATGATGATAAGCTACCTTTCTCCGATAATTAAAGATGGAGATTTCGCAGGAATTGCCGGTGTTGACGTTTCTCTTAATTATATAGATGATGAAGTTTCAAAGGTCAGCATCTTTGATACAGGCTATGCATTCATGGTCAGTAACACAGGCTTGTTTATGTCACATCCAACTGAGAAAGACTGGATAGGCACCACAACTCTTGCAGACCTCAATAATCCTGAAATCGATAAAATGGCAGAGGACATTGAAAACGGAATTGGCGGCCATATTGAGGTTACTGACCCTACAACAGGAAAAGATGTTGTAATGATATACAGCCCGGTTGAAACTGCTGATTTTGCATTTGTTCTCACAGTACCTGAAGAAGAAATGTTTGCAGGTGCAATGGAACTCAGGAATCAACTGATTATTGTCTCTATTATTGCAATTATTGCAATGGCAGGAATTGCATATCTTATAGCACGTTCTATCACAAAACCTATAGAGAACATAGTTGATGATTTCGAAAAGATATCAACCGATGCACTTGAAGGAAAGCTTAACAGAAAGGCAGAGACTGATGTTGGTATTGACTTTGAGGCAATCCCACGTGGACTCAATGAGATCATGCAAACGATGACTGGCATTATCACTGACATCAGCAGGAACTCGAATGTTATTGCAAGTACATCCGAACAGATGTCTGCTGCAATTGAAGAAGTTACTGCAACATCGGAGGATGTTTCAAAAACTGTAGGGGAAATTGCTTTTGGAGCAAATGAACAGTCTGCAAAGGCTGATGATATTGCCCGTGCAATGAGTGATATGTCACTTAGTGTTCAGGACATTGCTACAAATGCACAGGTATCTGCCGAGATCGCTATGGAATCAAGTGAAAAGACAAAGGGTGTTGGTGACAGATCTGAGGAACTGGTAAAACAGATGGAAGATATCCAGAAAAGTTCCATAGAATCTTTTGATGCTATCAAGGAACTTGAATCAAAATCCAAGATGATAGGTGAGATTGTCATTCTCATAACCAATATTGCAGACCAGACAAACCTGCTTGCTCTTAATGCTGCAATTGAAGCCGCACGTGCAGGAGAGCACGGAAGAGGCTTTGCTGTTGTGGCTGACGAAGTTCGTAAGCTTGCAGAGGAATCAGGAAAAGCGGCAAGCCAGATATCCGATCTGATCAATGAGATTCAGGTTGAGACTAACGTAGTGGTTGATTCAGTTGAGAGAGGAAACACTACTGTACATGAAGGCGTGGCTGCACTTAATGAAACTGTCACTGCCATGAGGGAAATCGTTGATGGTTCCATCAAGGTTTCTGAAATGGTCCAGAACATTGCTGCTGCTGCACAGGAGCAGTCTGCCAGCATTGAGGAGATCACTGCTTCTATCGAGGATGTTACATCTATATCCCAAGAGACAGCAGCCGGAACCGAGCAGACTTCCGCATCCGTGGAACAGCAGAACGCTTCCATGCACGAACTGGCACAGAGTTCCCAGGAACTTGCAGGCATGGCTGTTTCAATGCAGGAAATGGTCAGCAAGTTTGTTCTTGCCAGCGAGGAAAATGTGATGCATGAAGATGCACCAAAACTAGAAGAAAATAAGAAGGGACTCTGATTGTCCCTTTTTGTTTTTTGATTTTTTTTAATTTAATTAATATATTTGACTTCTTTTCTTGTTGATTCCTTACTGATACGCCCTTTCATCAATATCCTTTTCTTCCTCGTTTGCAGCATACCTGGCAAATGATTCAGCAGCCTGCTCGTAGAATGTCATGGCGCTGCGAGATGTTGTTGGCTTCACACGACTTTTGGCTTTGAGAAAATGATCATATGTAATCTTGATACCTTCTGCTTTTTTCAGAGCTTCTTCCTGACTGAGACCCGGAGTGATTACTTCACGCAGAGCCAGCATTGAAGCTTCACGACAGATGGACTCGAGGTCAGCACCAACGTAACCTTCTGTAATTTCTGCAAGCTCTTCCACGTCCACGTCTTTTGCAAGCGGCTTATCGGCAAGGTGGATATTGAATATCTTTTCGCGGCTCTGTTTGTCAGGAGGACGGACGTATATCAGGCGGTCGAATCTTCCTGGGCGCAGAAGCGCAGGATCTACAATATCAGGACGGTTAGTGGCTGCGATTATCACTACGTCCTTGAGTTCCTCAACACCATCTATCTCTGTGAGAATCTGGCTTACAACACGTTCGGTTGCATGTGCATCGGTACTTGAACCACGTTCTGATGCCATTGAATCAATCTCATCGAAGAATACTATTGTTGGTGCAGCCTGCCTTGCCTTGCGGAAAGTTTCACGCACTGCACGTTCGGATTCTCCAACGTAGCGGCTGAGGAGTTCCGGTCCTTTGATACTGATGAAGTTTGCCTCACTTTCTGTTGCAACAGCTTTTGCGAGCATGGTCTTTCCGGTTCCCGGAGGACCAAAGAGCATGATTCCCCTTGGTGGTTTTGTGTTCACGGTTTCAAAGAGGGCAGGATATTTCAGAGGCCATTCTACTGCTTCTGCAAGTTCCTGTTTTGCTCCATCAAGGCCGCCGATGTCATCCCATTTCACATGAGGGACTTCCACGAAAACCTCACGCATGGCCGATGGCTCGATATTTTTCAGAGCTTCATCGAAGTCCTTTCTGGTGACTTCCAGCTTTTCCATGAACTCCGGCGGAATTTCGTCTTCAACGTCATCAATCTTAAGTTCAGGGAGCAATCTCCTGAGGGCGTGCATTGCAGCCTCTTTACACAGGGATGATAGGTCAGCACCTACAAAACCGTGGGTTACTGCGGCTATTTCCTTTAGCTCCAAGTCTTTTTCAAGAGGCATCCCCCTTGTATGAACATAGAGGATTTGCAGCCTTCCGTCTGAATCCGGGATTCCGACCTCTATCTCACGGTCAAATCTTCCTCCACGACGCAGGGCTTCATCAATAGAATTGGGGCGGTTGGTGGCTGCTATGACTATGACCTTGCCTCTGGATGCAAGTCCGTCCATGAGTGAGAGTAGCTGAGCAACTATTCTGCGCTCCATTTCCCCGACTACCTCATCTCGTTTTGGAGCTATGGAATCTATCTCATCAACGAAAATGATAGTTGGGGCGTTACGCTGGGCTTCCTCGAATATCTCACGGAGCTTCTGCTCGCTTTCACCGTAGTATTTGGAAACTATCTCAGGTCCGCTTACGGATATGAAATTGGCATCGGTTTCGCTGGCAACTGCCCTTGCTATCATAGTCTTTCCGGTTCCGGGAGGACCGAAGAGCAAGACTCCTTTTGGAGGGTCGACGCCAAGTTTGTTGAATAGTTCCGGGTGCTTTAGCGGGAGTTCTATCATCTCACGCACAAGTCCGAGTTCACGCTGCAGACCTCCGATGTCCTCATACGTGACCTGACCTGCAGCTGATTCTGCTATGGCTGCTTTCTCACGCAGATTTATCTGGGTGTTGCGGGTCACTACCACCGGACCCGATGGCTTGGTAGAGAGTACGACAAAAGAGATAGGGTTGTTCACTGTCTCGACACGGATGTTCTGTCCTTTTGCAACCGGACGGCCTTCCAGAATCCTGAGTATGAAACGTGCTCCGCCCACGAGGTGGGTTTCCCTGGTTGGTGCAAGGGTGAGAGCTTCTGCTTCCACGACCTGCACTTTTTTGAGTGTCACTGAATCATCGATACCAACTTTGGCGTTATTACGCAGGTTGCCGTCTATGCGTACTATGTCCTTGCCTGCATCTTCTAGATAGCCCGGCCAGACTATTGCGTAGCATTTCTCCTTGCTCTTGATCTCGATTATATCGCCACTTATAGCACCGACCTTCTGCATGAGAGTCTTATCGAGCCTGGCAATTCCCCTGCCTGCATCCCTTGGATAAGCCTGACCTACTTTTACAGTAATCTCTTCACTCAAGCTATCACCTCTGAGTTTCCTGTAATTACGGTATCAATGATCTTCATTTATAATATATTCAGCAGAGGTATGATTTAACGTTTCTGGGATTTTCAGGAGTGTGAAGCAATACATAATTCGTAGTTATCAAATGATCAGGAATTTTCTGAAAATGTATCAGATCTAAGAAAACGAGCACTTTATTAAAAGCAAGTCATATCCCTCTATAACTCACAATAAAAAATGCGGAATGATTTTTAAATTGGTGGGCAAAAATGAAGCGAAAATGGAACTGCGGTAATATTGTTTATAGCTATTGTACAGAAGCAGACTTAAGTGATATAGCATCGATGCTCGCAAAACAGAATGTATGTGAATATCTGTTTTTCGGACCAAACAAAGAAGAGGATACATTAGCTTATTTTTCACCATTGATCAATTCGATCAGTGAATCATTAAAAGCGAACAATATACCGGATATGCATGTATTCACAATCAGGGAAAAGGATTCGGGTGTGTTTATTGGCCAATGTGCATTGTTACCAATAGAATTCACAAATGGAAACTATCTCATAGGATATCAGATCGATGACACTCAATGGAGAAAAGGGTATGGCAGTGCTGCTTGTGAGTTTCTGACATATTTTGCTTTTAGTGTACTTAGCGCATTCAGAATCACGGGGGATTGTGCAGAAGGAAATATTGGTTCTGAAAAAACAATGATCAAAGCAGGTTTTAAGCCAGAGGGACAACAAAAGAGATATTGGTCGAAAAATGGTAAATGGCATGACAGACTACTTTTTGGTTTGACCACCGAGGATATTTCAGAAGAGAAGTTGGAGATATTGAGAAGCAAATATGATTAAACCGGAATCCTAACTGAGAGAAGCTTGAAGAATTTTAAGGAAAATATTGATGAATACGTACTCACTGTCAGGATACCACAACAGATTTAATCAATTATCTCTGTGAGAGTTTTATGGCAGAATCACCAATTTTTGAGATTTTTGACGGGTTACCCAGACAGGGACCCGGCAGTAATGAATGTACTGAAAAAGCCTTTAATTTGCTTTCTTCCCTCCCTGCAGGCACTAAGATCCTTGACATTGGTTGTGGTGTGGGTATGCAGACAATACACCTTGCGAAGATCTGCAAGGAATGTCACATCACTGCAACTGACATTTACCAGCCTTTTCTGGATAAACTGATGGAAAATGCAGTTAAAGAAGGAGTTGATGACAGGATTAGCACAGTTTGTGCTTCTATGGACGATCTTCCGTTTGAAAACGGGGAATTTGATGTTATCTGGGCAGAGGGCTCCATTTTTGTCATTGGTTTTGAAAAAGGACTTAGCTACTGGAAACAGTTTCTAAAGGAAGGAGGTTACGTGGCACTGACAGAAAGTACATGGTTCACGGATGAGCCTTCTTCGGAAGTAGTTCAATTCTGGCAGGATTGTTATCCTGATATCAAGAGCATAGCTGATACTGAAAAAGTTATCATGGCAGTAGGATATGATCTCATTGACAGCTTTAAACTGCCAGCTTCTACATGGTATGATTTTTACGCCAATCTGGAAAAAAGAGTCGATAAAATCAGTGATAACTATAAAGGAAACACCGAGGCAGAAATGATACTTGAGTTTAACAGAAGAGAGATTAAGCTCTTCAGAGTGTACCCGGACGAATATGGTTATACGTTCTTCATTTTACAGAAGAATGAATGAGCTGTTAGGTCATGGATTCCTGTAATAATGGAATCCAGAATCTTTGTTTATTTATGTGTTCAGTAGAGATGTGGCTTAACGGTTTATGGGGTTTTCGGGGAGGAGTCGAAGATTTTAGCATTTGACAAAGAAAAAGACATTCTGTAAAATAATCCGGACAATTACTAACTTTAATAAATTATAAGATAATAAAGATGTGCGTGATTCACAATGCTGGAACCTTATGAGCCCATGGAACTACCATTAGACTGTATCGACTGGGCTGCACATGTCAGTTTAATAGGAAAAGCAAATGCTTCACTTGCAAGATACGATGGAATCATGCGAGGAATCGTAAATCCAAATGTCCTTCTTTCACCCCTTATTACAAAGGAAGCGGTCTCTTCTTCAAGAATAGAAGGAACACAGGCTTCTGTTGAAGATGTATTTGAATACGAAGCTGATCCTAACGAAACAGGGCTTTTTGAAAGAAGAGATGATATACATGAGGTTCTTAATTATCGTAAAGCACTTTTAAGAGCTGAATCATTGTTAGAAGAAAAACCAATTCATTTTAACATGATCCGTACACTTCACAAGATCTTACTCACGAACGTGCGCGGAAGAGATAAAGAACCTGGTGACATCAGACGCATTCAAAATTATATAGCTTCCCCGGGCTCACCGATAGAAGAAGCTACTTTCATACCACCAAGCTCAACCAGAATTCCAGATGCACTTTCTGAATGGGAGAATTATCTCCATAGTGACGATAAAGACCCTCTAGTCCAGCTTGCTGTTTTAAAGGGACAATTTGAACTAATTCATCCATTTAGAGATGGTAATGGCAGGATTGGAAGAATGCTAATTCCTCTTATACTTTATTCAAAAGGTTTGATATCAAAACCTGCTTTTTATTTGAGTTCCTACCTTGAAAAGAACAGGGATGCTTATTACGATGCACTTCAGGGTATTTCTGAAAATGAAGATTGGAACAGTTGGATATCTTTTTTTCTAACCGCATTGAATGAGCAGTCACAGGATAACTGCGACAAAGCGAGTAAAATTCTTCATCTTTATAATGAAATGAAAGAAACAGTCCCGGAGATTACTCGTTCACAGTATTCGATCTCTGCAATAGACACTATTTTTTCAACACCGATATTTAATACAACAATGTTTACGAATAATTCAGCTATTCCAAAAATGACTGCTGTACGTATATTAAAAGAAATGTCTAATAATGACATAATTACCACAATCCGTCAAGGCAGTGGTAGGCGGCCTGCAGTTTATTCTTTTAGAAGGCTGATGGATATCACTGAAGACGTATGATATCTATATGGGTAAACAAGTAGCATACCAAATTTGAATCTCTATGATGCACAAATGAGTTAGTGTAACATGAATGATACACAAAATAGGTAGCGTACCAAATTTGAGGTTATATGGTACACAACGGATTTAGTGTAACATACATGATACACAAAGTAGGTAACGTACCATATTAAAGAAAATATGATTCACAAAAACCTAAGAAATGCCATCTCTTTTTTCAGTTTAACAAGCAGCCCGCATCCCTTGGATAAGCCTGACCTACTTTTATAGTGATCTCTTCACTCAAGCTGTCACCTCAGGGTATCCTGTAATTACGGAATCGATGGTCTTCATTTATAATATATTCAGCAGAAGTATGATTTAACGTTTCTGGGGTTTTCGGGAGTGGACGAAAAGCAGGTTACATCCTTATGACCCATGGAGAAGAAAGGATTAGCAGGAAGATTACCTCGGCAAGCAACATGGGAAAGCTGGCCTATCTTCGGGAAATTGCAAAACAAAAAGGATATAGTCTTTGCCTTGTTGCTAATCATTTGGAAAATCCAAAGCCTTACCCTCGCTGTGTTCGTCTGGTCGTCAGGAAATCTCACCGGACACATAGACATATATGTTCTAACTGCAAATGGGAAAAGAAAACAGAATATTTTAGATGAGTTTGTAAAAATGTTGAAAGCCTACAAGTACCGCCTGTACCCAACAAAAGAACAGAAAGAGTTCTTCGAGAAGCAATTTAATGCATGTAGGTTTATCTATAATTGGGGACTTCAAACTAAGATATTTTGTTATGAGAAAACAAGGCAGTCACTTTCACATTATGAACTTGAGCTTAAGATGGTACACGAACTTAAGCATGAGCATCTGTGGTTGAAAGAAGTAATGTCGATACCTCTGATTCGTACCCTGATTAATCTGGATATAGCATATGATAATTTCTTCAGGGAACTAAAGAAGGATCCACATTTTTCAGGGTTCCCTCGATTCAAGTCAAAGAAAAATGCGAGACAATCATTCCAGTTTCATCAGGGGTACACAGTAGATTTCGATGCAGGATATCTAAAACTACCTAAAATAGGCAACGTAGAATGCCGGTACCACAGGACATTTGGAGGTACTCCTAAAACAATTACAATATCACGGAATGCAGGGAAATACTTTGTCTCCATTACAGTTCATGATGGGTTAGAAACGCCTGCAAAACAACCATATGACGCAGATTCAACTATCGGTATAGATGTTGGTCTGACTCACTTTGCCACCCTGTCAAACGGTGAGAAGATCGATAACCCAAAACACCTTCTGAAAAATATTGAACGTGTGAAGGTCTTGAATCGTAGACTTTCTAGAAAAAAGAAGGGCTCAAACAATAGAAAGAAAGCAGTACAGCAACTTGCCAGACTTCACGAAAAGATAGCAAACCAAAGACGTGATTTTCTGCATAAAGTGTCACACAGGCTCATAAGCGAGAACCAAGCGGTAGCTATTGAAGATTTGAATATTAGGGATATGCAGCAGAACCATCATCTTGCACAAGCAATCAGTGATGTATCATGGTTTGAGTTTGGCAAGCAACTTGAATATAAAGCAGAATGGAACGGTAAAACCGTTCTGAGAATAGATAAATTTGAACCAAGCAGTAAGACATGCAGCAATTGTGGTTATAAAAAAGAGAATATGCCCCTAAGTGTTCGTGAATGGTCATGTCCTGAGTGTGGTACTGTTCATGACAGGGACTTGAATGCTGCTTTGAATATTAAGAATATGGCATTATGCACCGCCGCTCAGGTGGGGTGAGCTTGTGGACTTGTGCCCGCTAGGGCGAGGTATGAAGCAAGAATCAACATCATTAACGTTGGGCTGAGACTTTATTATGGGGTTTCTTTGGACATGTAACATCAATTCCTTCAATAATCCAATCATATAGAGGATTCAGATTAACCCTGTATTTTTTAAGTCATTAGATAATTCTGACCTAAATTCATACTACATTTTCTGGATTTTGCTCTTTTTCCCTTATTTTCGTGATTATCTAGGATAGCATCCGCTATCCTAAATAGTTCCTTTCTTTTTTAGCGTCCTCAATTGATGCAAGTTAAAAGAAAAAGCCGTCATTAACATTTTTACATTCACTCTTTCTACAGTTGTAACAAGCACTTTTCCTGCTTTGAACACTTCTTTTGTTACTGCATATACTCTTTCACATGGGACTCTCTGCACACTTATCCGTTCATTTCTAAGAATATCTGCTATTCCTAATGGATGTCCTCTTACAGCTCTTTGCATTGTTGCTGCAAAACCTTTTGCAGCTGCTCCAAAGTATCCTTTATCCCTATAGACAACTTCTCCTTTTTCAGATAGATCAACTTGTGAATCATGCACTGATGCAGTTGTTGTTTGAAATCTTCTGATTAGTAGATAATCCTTATCTACAATTGTATGGAATTTATATCCAAAATGGGATTTACCACCTTTTTTAGCCCAATCTCCATCTTTGCTTCTTGATGTATTAGCATCTTCTCCTCTGGGCTTATCGGCTTTAGCATGACCTGGGTTGGAATGAATGAAAGTGGCATCCTGAATCATCCCCTTTTTGATCTTCAATCCAAGAACATCAAGTTGTCTCTGCATTTCATTCCATATTTTGCTCTCTTTATCGTTGTCAGAAATTCTTTTCCTGAATGACCAAACAGTTGTACTGTCTGGTACATATTCTGGAAATCCCAGAAATTTCCTAAAGGATATTCTATCAATGCATTGTCTTTCAAGTTCAGCATCAGAAAGTCCATGCCATTGTTGCAGAACAAGCATTTTTAACATCACAAGGACATCAGCTTCAGGCCTACCGCCTGAAGCTGTTCTATTCTTATACATTGATTCTAAGATTGGACGAAAAAGTTTCCAGTCAATCAGTGATTCGATTTCAGCAAGCTTGTCTCCAATAGATTGAAGTCGCTTATATTCTTCGTTTAGAGCAAAATCAGTTAAGTCAACCATGATCCTTAATTTATTTAATAATTATTTATAATTAATTGATATGTTGACGGAGAGACAATGTGTTTATCGAAGTTCTCTATAGTTATTCCTTGGTTCATTAAGCGTTCTTGGAAGAATATTTTCTATTAACATTGACTAATCGGAAGGATTTAATCGGGCATTTATAAAATATCCCTGTTCTATTCAGGAATAAATCACAGTCCGTGCAATTACAATCCACCAACCATCTATCTCATAACAATAGCAAGGCTGGAGCGTAAAAAAGCTGAAAAATACAAACAAAAATCAAAAAATAAAGTAAGAAGTAACCGAAGTTACATCTCATTCCTTAGTTTCTCGACAAGTTCTGCCTTAATGACGGATGACCTGTCGCCGCCGCAGACCATGCCGCGAACACCGATGATGTCAGGGTCGATGCGCCTCAGAGCAGGGAGGTCCTCGAACTTGAGGGTTCCGGCAAGTGCGGAAAGAAGTCCTTCCTTGCGGATAGCTGTTGTAAACTGAGTAAGCTCTTCCTCGGTCATGAACTCAAAGGTTGAGCGTCCGTCCTTGATACCTGTATCGACCATCACAACATCAACGCCTGCCTTTGCACCGATTGCAGGGAGGAGCTGTGGGTTGATTGAATTGATACGCTCGTAATCAGAGTAACCTGATGCAACAACCTTCTTCTCAGCATCGTAGCTCTTTACTGATTTTGTGATATTGGTAAGCATCTCAAGTGCCTGTTCCTCGGTCTGGACATCAAAAAGACCTACCTTGATGTAATCTGCACCAGCAACTGCCGCGCCAAGAGCTGCAAGGGATGCAGTTCCCGGTTTGAAATTAAAGTCGCCGATCGTTGCGCTGATAGGCTTTCCGGAATTAATGGATTCCTTCACAGCACTTATAATCCACGGGAAGTTTGCACCGAGTGAACCTTCTTTAGGATTCTTCACGTCAACAATGTCAGCACCGCCTTCGTATGCTGCAACTGCTTCTTCTGGGTTGATCGGACTTATAAGTAACTTCATATTATTAACCTCTTTTTTATAGCATGACAGATGTATCAATTATATATGTTTCGTATCATCTTCGTTCTTGATATATTCAACCGGACAATAGTCCATGCACAGGGCGGCACTCGTAGTGAATACAAGCCCATCCACTTTTCAAGTCATATATGCAATACATCCGATGCAAAACAGATAGAAGACACCGTAAAACCAGCAGAAGTCTACATCGCAGACCTCAACCTGCTTGAGAAAATAGGCAAGAGAGAAAAGAACTTCGATATCATACAGGCAGTCTCAGAATCAGCAAAAGTAATGCTCGACCCCGGCGTAACATCAGTCTCAGAAACCGAAGACGTGATGGAAATCGTACAGACCGTCATCCTCGGAACCGAAACCGCCTCACTTGAAACTATAAAAGAAGCTAGTTCCCTTTACCCCGGAAGAATCAGTGTCAGTATTGACAAAAAGCACGGCAAGATACTCACCAACGACCCCGAACTGCCTGAAGACCCGTTCAAGATAGTAGAACTACTCAATGACTACGACCTTGCTGACATCATAATCCTCGATCTTGACAGGGTGGGCACATCAAGCGGCGTAGATTCACAATTCTTAAGTAAAATCGTTTCAATCTCAAGGCATAATGTGCTTCTGGGTGGCGGTGTAAGCAACGTGGAAGACATTAAGATACTGGAAGATATCGGAATAAAGGGCGCACTTGTGGCAACTGCCCTGCATAACGGATCAATTCCACTGGAAATGGTCAGGCAGTAAACCAAATACTGCAACCAAACACACTTTTTACAGAGATTTCAGAGTAATATTATATACGAATAAAAATAATGTGAACTTAAGTTCAATTACATTATTGAATTCAGATTTAAATTTCAATTCAAATTTTAATTATCGGTGTAATCATGGCAGACAATGAAGAAATAGTAGATATAGGCGAGAACTACGGAGAAATAAAGATGGGAGCAGGCTGGTTCCTGACCATCACACTTGCAACAAGCGAGAGATACGAGAACGAATACATAGAGATCGCAAAGGAAAGAGGCGGACAGAAAAAGTCACGTTTCAATCTTAACCCTAAATACACAAGAACCCTTGGAGAAGCTCTCATCAAATTCGCTGATGAGAACGGACTTGAGTAACCGATACTGGTTACTCCTTTTTTCACTTCATTCAGCTATTTTACCAGAAACTAATTTCTATCGAATACCCTGCTCACCTAAGCAACTTTTGTCTGGATAAATATATAATCCTGCAAACAAATTATTAAATGTGAGAGCATGGGTAATTTGTCTTTAATACCGAATATTGTATTAGAATCGTTTCGTAGCCCACTGAAACAAACAGATATCGTCCAGAAGGATGATTCAAAAATAACTCTAAAGGCATCTTCAATTTATAAAGATAAGATGTCAGACACCCTTGGTACTCAAGGAAATGGGAATATCTCACTTTCACCGACATTTAAAGTAGCATTCGTTGCAGTATCCGTAGCTACAGTGCTGGCATTCATTACAAATTTGTATATTGCTTTCACATATCCTGAACTCACAGAAGCTCAAAATAATGTACTATCTATTTGTGAGAATATTGTCACTACTGGTTTTGGAGCTATAGTTGGTTTGCTTGGTGGAAAAGCTGCTTGAAGCTCAAATAACAGCACAAAATAATCCAAAAAACAAGGAAAAAAGAGATTTCAATTCTCAATCCTTATTTATTTTCTAGTAAAGAGAATATCGCATCCAGAACATCCTTCTCAATCTCATCCACCGGCCTGTCGGTGTTGATAATAACAAACCTCTCAGGATGCGCTTCTGCAAGCTTCAGGTAATTTGCCCTTACTTCCTCAAGGAAATCTATCTTCTCAAATTTGGTCTGCTCACCACGGTTACCACACCTCTCTACTGATATCTTCGGGTCAATATCAAAAAGGACTGTCAGGTCAGGATCAACTGTCCATCCGTGGTGTATTTGCTGAATCCATTCCATTGGCTCAGGGAATTTGCCTTTAAGTGTTACAGCCTGATATGCATACCTGCTTCCTGAATACCTGTCAGAGATAACATTCTGGCCGCTCTCAAGTGCAGGCAGGATGAGTTTTGAAATATGTTCCGCATGGTCTGCGGTGAAAAGCAAAAGCTCTGCAAGGTTATCAGTATCCGAATGGATGGCACGGTTTACAGCATCGCCGATCCAGCCGGTTGTTGGCTCCCTGGTGAAAACAAAATCCTTAAAATCAGGATTTGAGCGCAGCCGCTCCGTCATTGTGGACTTACCGGAACCGTCGATACCTTCCAGAGTAATTAGTTTACCTTTCATTGACATCAACAATGAAAGCAAAGGAATACTATTTAGAATTTGTTCCAGAGGACAAACAGAACTTAAGTTCAGGTCCTTGAAACATTCTCACTGCTGCACTGTGGACACCTCACCGGAAACAGGGAAGGGTCTTCCATAAATAAGAACTCACAAGCATTGCACCTGAAATAAACTTTATTGGGGTCGTATTCGTCCATAATCAAAACCTCATGAGAATATGTTTTATCCTACTAAATATACTAATCGGTTGAATAAATACACACGTCTCACCTTAATTGCCCAACACCGCATATCCGGCAGGCATATATGCAAAGGAAGTAACCTTTTTAGAGAGAAAAATGACCACCATCGGAGTAATCACCAGAGGAAAATACGGAAACAGGCTCATTGAGACCATCCTCTCAAAAACTGACCTTAAAGTCGTTCAAACAGCAGTTCCTGAACTTTTGCCCGATTTTATAGACGAGCCCGAGGAATTCCTGGAAGGACTCAACATAGATGCATCAGTTTTTGATTCCAACATCGTGATAACTTATTCCCTTCACCCCGACCTCACAGTTGCAATAGCCCACATGGCAGGAAAAGCAGGTGTTAAAGCCCTGATAATTCCCGGAGGTGCTTCAAAAGCACCAGTTGTGGAACTAGAGGGAATAGCAACAAAATATGGAATGCTCATAGAAGTAGAAGACATTTGCTGCACTCTTGAAGCAAAACCTGAAACGGAAGAACTCTGCAAATACCTGTCAATACCTGAACTTGAAGTTGACATCGATAAAGGTATAATCAGTTCGGTCAAAGTATTATGCGGGGCACCCTGTGGAAGCACATGGCACATGGCAAAAGATCTTGTGGGAACAAAAGTGGAAGATGCACCTGCAAAAGCCGGACTTCTGATACAGCAATACCCATGCAGGGCTGTAAGAGGCGGAATGGGCGGCATACACGAATCCGGCGACATACACAAAAAAGCCGTGGAAGACGCCATCAAAAGAAAGAAGGAAAACTGATCCAACGGGATAACATGGACAATATCCGGATAGCTGAAAAGTTCAACCATATGGCAAAAATGCTTGAATTCAAAGGCGAAAACCAGTTCAAGACACGAGCCTACACAAATGCAGCACGCACAATCAAAGGACTTGACGAGGAGCTTCAGGTGATTCATAAAGAAGGAAGCATCGAAGATATTCCAGGTATAGGCAAGATACTCGAAAGCAAGATCGTGGAAATGCTTGAAACAGGAACTTTTGAAGCCTATGAAAAAACAATGGATGAGATTCCCGCAGGAATTATAGAAATAATGAACATCCCCGGAATAGGTCCTAAAACTGCAAGACTGTTCTATGAAAAACTTGGTGTGCAGACAGTTGATGAACTCAGCAGGGCTGCAAGGGAACACAGAATACGAAGACTTCCACGCATGGGAGAAAAGCAGGAAGAGAAAATACTGCGCTCCATTGCAAGACAAAAAGAAGACAAAAACCACGGAAGACATCCTTACGTGCTGGCAAAGGAGATAGCCACGGAAATTGTGGATTTTCTGGACTTATGTCCTGATATAGAGAAGGTGGCAATTGCTGGAAGCCTGCGACGAAAACAGGACACTGTTGGTGATATTGATCTTATAGCAATCTCCAAAGAACCGGAGAAAGCAATCAGCTATTTTACCGGAATGGAAAAGGTGGAAGAAGTACTGGAATCAGGAACAGCTAAAGCAGCCATCATTTATCCCGGAAATTTCCACGTTGACCTTAGGATTGTAAGCAGGGATTCCTATGGTTCCATGCTGCAACATTTTACAGGTTCAAAGGAACACAACATCCACCTGAGAAAGCTTGCAATCTCAAAAGGATACAGCCTGAATGAATATGGACTAACTGATGAAAGTACAGGTAATCTCACAAAATTCAGCAGTGAAGAAGACCTTTATGAGAATCTTGGACTTGAATACCTGCCACCTGAACTAAGGGAGGACAGAGGCGAAGTCGAAGCTGCTCTTAGAGGAAAACTTCCACAGCTAATCGAAAGAAAGGACATTAAAGGTGACCTTCACGTACATTCTACCTGGAGTGACGGTGCTAATACTATTGAAGAAATTGTAGATGCTGCCATTTTGAGAGGATATGAGTATATCGCAATAACCGACCACTCACACTCAACAGGTGTGGCCAACGGCCTGTCAGATAAGAGATTGCTTGAACATATCAATGCTATTGATAAACTCAACGAAAAATACGATGGGATAAGGATACTCTCTGGAACCGAGTGTGATATCAGGGCAGATGGTAAGCTGGATTACAGCAATAACCTGCTCGAACAACTTGATATTGTGATTGTCGCAGTCCATGCGGGACTTGATCAGGACAGGAAAAAGATGACAAAGAGAATAGTCTCTGCCCTTGAGAACGAACACGTTGATATACTGGCCCATCCCACTGGAAGGAAGTTCGGTAAACGTCCTGCTTATGATGTTGATATTGAGAAGGTGATCGCAACCGCAAAGGACAATGATAAGGTCCTTGAGATCAATTCATCCCCGTGGAGACTTGACCTGGACGATATTAACGCAAAGCGTGCAAAAGAGCGTGGTGTGATGCTTGCAATCAACACGGATACTCATGCAATCGACCATCTGGACAACATTGAATTTGGGATCAATATGGCTAGAAGAGCATGGGTTGAACCTGATGATGTCCTTAACACAAAGGACCTAAAACAGTTGTGTTCAAAACTTGGTATCCCGAAGTAATGGAGAATATCATAATTGAGAAAATAACTGCATATCTTTGATTGGTTGACAGTCTTGGTGCCTGCTCATTGCAACATCTCGCATTCAGGGAATGATGTTGGTCCCCTTCTATCCAATGATCTCTCATATTCCGAGAGTATCTCGAACAGCCTCGTCTTATCCACAGGTTTGGTCAGGTGAGCGATTGCACCCAATTCTGCTGATCTTTTCACCTCGTCGAGCACCGAGACCATGATCACAGGGATGTTGCATGTAACCGCATCAAATTTAAGATGCTCCAATGTCTCCCATCCGTCCATATCGGGTAAAACGATACCAAGAGTTATGGCAAATGGCCTCAGAGTCCTTGCCAGGTCAAGTGCATCGTACCCGTTATAGGCACATATGACCCTGTATCCTGCTGTTGTCAGAGTGAGAGTTAACAATTCACTGCACTTAACATCATTATCCACTACAAGTATAAGTGGTGCATCTTCAGTAGAATTGTCAGAAGCCATTATTTCAACATCACCGATGGCATCCTGTCCGATCAGATCCTGACCTGAAGTGAGATTGTTATCGGTAATTTTGCAGTCATCCTGTCCCTCATCCTCTATCCCGGATACGGGCCCACTCATCTGAATGTTGAAACCAAAGGTGCTCCCTGCGCCTTCTTCGCTATCAACCCATATTTCCCCACCGTGCATTTCCACAAATCTTTTCGTCAGGACCAGACCAAGTCCGGTGCCTGCGTAACGCCTGGTAGAGGCAGAGTCGATCTGGCTGAAAGGCTGGAATAATTTCCCCTGATTTACCTTTGAGATGCCAATCCCTGAATCCTTTACAAAGAAAACAACACTATCGGTCCATGATCGTACCTTGATCATGATAGAACCCCTTTCGGGTGTGAACTTAATAGCGTTGCTTATCAGATTATACAATATCTGTTTTATCTTGCTCTTGTCAGCATTTATCTGGATATTGCAGGGTTTTACATCAGTGATCAGTTCCAGATCCTTCTTCGATGCCAGTTGATTCAACAGCATAATTACTTCATCAAGTGCATCCCTGACAGGGAATTCTTCCGGATGCAGTATCATTTTTCCGGCTTCCACCTTTGAAAGATCAAGGATATCATTGATCATGTCCAGTAAATGATTACCGGCAGTGGATATATTCCGGATGTACTTTTCCTGCCTTTCTTCAAGCGCTCCACACGCCCCTTCAAGCATTACATCCGAAAAACCTATAACAGCATTTAACGGAGTTCTCAGTTCATGGCTCATATTTGCCACAAACTCACTCTTTGATCTGTTGGCAGCCTCGGCATCATATTTTGCCTCGACGAGCATCATTTCAGCTTTTTTGCGCTCGGTGATGTCACGGGCTATGACAAGTATCACGTCATTTCCATCGTATTCAAGAACACTTGCATTTATTTCTACAGGTAATAAAGTCCCGTCCTTCCTGACAAATTCAGCCTCAAAAATGGAATGTTCTTCGCTGAGGACCCTGGTCCTCATCTCTCCAAGAACTACACTCTGTTCGGAGGAGCAGATATCATGAACCCTCATTTGAAGCATTTCACTGCGCATGTAACCCAATTGCTCATGAGCGACATGATTCACTTCAAGGAAGTGACCTTCATAATCTATCATCAAGATAGAATCATTGGAGTTATCAAAGATCATCTTGAATTTCTGTTCCGATCTCTGCAAGGCTTCTTCAGCAATCCTCTTATCAGTGATATCAACAATAATGCCCTGGTCACGATATTTTATACCATTGTGTCCATGCCCTATCATTGAGCGTTCATTCACCCAGTGCACCTGACCGGTACTGCCTATTATCCTATATTCCCTGTTGAACTCTTTATGTCCATTTTTAATACATTCCTGCAGACCGGCAAAGTAGCCTTTACGGTCCTCAGGATGTATGATATCCTTATAATGGAGCTTTTCTGAGCTGAAGTCGTCCATGGAATAACCGAATATAGAGATGTTCTCTGAAACCTGCTTTACAGGATGTAACTCTTTGTCCTCCCACATGATCGCTACCACAGGACTGTTCCTGTAGACCGATCTCTCTTCACCTATCTGTCTCATCATTTCCGGCGTGTAGCGAAGGTGCTTCCTGTATTTGTTGCTTAACAGGTCCTTCAGGAAAACCCATCTGTCATCCGTCTTCAGAATGAAACTTTCCCTCCTGTCCATCATCTCAAATATCTCATGTGCTGAAAATGCATCCATAGGACAACTGCACATGACATTTGCATCATTTCCACAAACAAGACTCTCAATACATTCCCTGCAATTATTGATACATGAGAAAACCTGCCCTTCAACATCACAAAGGTCGATGTTTATCCGGCACCCTGAAAAACCATTGGCAACTGCATGTTCCTGTTTACAGCCAAGGATATCCTTCATATTTTCAGAGAGGAACTCAGGGTCATTGAAAATCGAAGGGCCTATATTAATAAGTTCAAATTGTGAGGACTGTATATACGGCTGGATATCCATTCCTCTTTCACTGAAGATCGCTCTTAGTTCATCATGATCGATGGAACCCGTTGTGAAAAAAGTACATAGTTCATTCTTACCGAGAGCTGAACCGAAGTAATTTGTAAGAAGATCGGCTATTTCAGTTCTGTTCCTGTAAATAGCTGTTAACGGTTTGTCAGAAAATAGAGATATATCGTTCCCATCAGCTTTTTTTACAGGTTTTGGTAACATATGTTTTGCTCCTGTCATAGCGTATAAGCATTACTGGAAATAATAATTATTGTATATCAATTTTACTTTATTGAAATCAAATGTACTTGCCTTATAGAGAATCATATTAACATAATAACCTACATTCGTAAAATTATAAAAGAAAGGCTTTTAGAGCCTTTCTTCAATCTGGAACATAGATGTAGCCTTTTCCAGTTCATCAGCTTTTTCAGCAAGGGCTTTTATGGATACTGCAAATCCCTGCACTCCTTTGTTCTGATCATTAATCGCATCTGAGACACATTCAGATCCTGCTGCAGACTGGTTTGAAATATCTGCAACTTCTTCAATAGCAGATGTTATCTCTTCAATCGAAGCAGATTGTTCTTCTGCAGCAGCAGCAATGTCCTGAATCATTATGGTCACTCCGGCTATGGAACTGACAATGTCCCCTATAGCCCCTGAGGTCTGTTCAATGGAAGCTACACCCGTTGCAACCTCATCAGTTCCGTTCTTCATAGAGGAAACTGCATGTTCAGTACCTTCCTGAATCTCATGTATGAGATCTGCGATCTGCTGTGCAGCTGAACCGGAGTCCTCCGCAAGTTTACGGACCTCATCTGCCACAACCGCAAATCCACGTCCATGCTCACCGGCCCTTGCTGCTTCAATCGCTGCATTGAGTGCCAGAAGGTTGGTCTGGTCTGCAATGTTGGTGATAAGACTTACTATCTCACCGATCCTCATGGATTTTTCATCCAGATCACTAATGACATTTGCAGAATTCCCAACTGCCTGCTCTATCCTCTGCATCATGGCAGAAAGTTCTCGGGAAGTACTACCTATCTCCTCTGCCAGATTGTTCGCATTGTTTGCATCCACTGCAGCTTGTTGGGCATTCGTAGCTATTTCCTGGATGGTTCCGGTCATATCGCTCATTGCATGGGACACTTCTTCTGTCCTTGATGACTGATTATTGGTACCTTTTACGATCAACGATATACTTTCAAATATCTGTTCTGATGCAGCTGCCATTGTTTCCATCTCAGAACTGTTTCCCTGAAGTTGCCGGGTCATTGTATAGGAAGCTGTCTGTATCTGCCCTACAAGAGAACGGAGCCGTCCTCCCATTGAATTGATTGCTTCTGAAAGCTGTCCAAGTTCATCCGTGGACTCGTCATCAAGAGTTATTGTCAGGTCGCCATCAGCTATCTTTTTGGTTGCATCGAGCATTTTACCTACAGAACTTGTAATGTTGTTGCTTATGTAGACACCTGCAGCCACTGCCACCAACATTGCTCCGACAAGAAGGATCACAAGAAGATACAGGGCATTGTTAGAATCTGCGTAGGCTTCTTCGCTGACCTCATTTATCTGTGCTTCCTGTGATTCGGTAAGGGTTGCAAGTTCAGATGTCAATTGTTCGGAGTCCGATTCGAACTCGGAATAGGCCACCTTTTCAGCAGCATCTGCTTCAAGATAGAGACCATACTGCTCAAAAACAGCCAGACCTGCGGGCTCGAACTCTTCATAGAATTCCCTGTAATCCTCGTAATTGTCTAGGGCCTTTATCTCAGCACCGATCTCATCAAAGTTATCTTTTTCCTCAGCTTCACCTGTGATCAGATAATCATTGAATGCCATTGCCTGTGCCCATACAAGATCAAGAGCTGTAGTATCACCTTTCTCTTTGGCAAGCTCCATGAAAGGTTCACCGGCTGCATCAGCACCTTCCATCATACCCATACCGGTGTCTCTCTGTATCACGTTCTGGTCATGTGCATCCATCAGGCTATAGCCAGTTTCCTCGAAATCCACCATCATAGTACTTATTGTAGCAAGTGTCTCCCTATCTTCAGGTTCATCAAGAAGCGTGTCAAGTTGTTCCTGACTTACTTTCATATCCGCAAGCCCCTCTTCAAACATGGCCTTCCCGTCCTCCTCTCCTGCAAGGTAAGAAGAAACACCCCTCATACTCATCTCGGATGCCGTGGACATCTCATTGGCGATTACTGCTGCAGAGGCATGCTCTGTGACAATATGCTCGATGTCATGGTTTACGCTGTTTATTCCCGAATAGCCGATATATCCGATGATCGCCATTAAAAGAATTACCAGTCCGAAACTTACCATCATTTTTTGTTTCAATGGTATGTTATTTAATTTCAATACCTTTTTTATTTCCATTATATTCCCCTCGTTGGGCATAATTATTAGTTACTTAGATGATATTTGTATTCGTATATACTAATCTAGCATATATATTTATCGAATTATATTTTCTGCTGTTAATAATATGAGGTTGGGTCGAATAAAACTCGATGAGCCTTCCAAAAGGAGTTATATTCATCCATGAAATTAACCAAAAAAAGTGCACATGTAATGGAAAACAGGCCATTGAACTGGAATTATAATTAAAGATCCTTACTAATACAACAGGAAGGATTTTTGAGAATATAACCTTCCAATACCCACATTCAGCAGTAACTATAAAAATGATATAGCTAAGCACAACTTGCTTTTGCCTGTTTACAAGCTGAATATTCACAATTATGCAATAGTGACAAATAGGGCAAAACATGTTAGGGATAATTTGAAGAGCCCTATAGGTCAATGCTGATTCTACTTATAAGTATATATAATTTTGCTAATAATATTTAGTTTCAATAATAAGGATTGTTGATTTGCAGTTGCATCATCGATGCTACCCACATACCATTATTGCACTCCGGCGTAATGACCTACATACGCTACATTGGAAATAAATACCTATTATGTATATACAACATACATCATTAGTATTTTTACTGCTATTACCAATATTCCTAACAAAGTACCCTCGGATGAAACTCTCATCTCAAATACATTCCATAGTTATCAAAAATAGGGATAGAACTCTAAACTGAAATTATAATCAAGCGAACTCCGCCCCTTCACGAGAAAAAAGCAAAAGATATAAATTTCCGTTATGCCAAACTGGAAAATAATCAACAATAACAGAGGTAGGATATTTTAAAGTCAAGGTACAATTGACCATATGTTCGTTGCTTTATGCTTTGCAGGTAGTTAAACGAATCATTTGTGATCGCTTATGAGGTGCTATTTTGAAAGGTGCAAAACCCAACAGGCATGACAGATCTATGAAAAAACATGAGATCGAGTTCCAAAAAGAAATGAAAAGGCAGCAGAAGAGAAGAGCTTAGAAATTAGTTTTGTTATAGCTGTTTTTAAACCTACTTCCAAAATAAAGGTAAATATTAACTGGCAGGTATCCTGCCAATTCATATTATTCTTGTTCTGAACCTTACTTGTTCTGTAATTTAATACGCTGTGCCAGAATACATTTTCCACCCCTCTTACCACCCAGTGGATTGAATGTCGTTCCAAGGGAATTCATGCATCTTGCCATTACAGCAGCACCACGTGCAAGACCATCATCTACGAATACCACGTGCTCTTCGATATTGTGATTTATTCCAAGCTCATGGAGATATTTAAGTACCAGCTTTGGTTTGTTTCCTGTGATACCTGCCCTTCCGGTGATACCTATTGCACTGTCCTCAAAGACAATACCTTCATCCTGTGCAACCTTTACAAGACGCTGTACAACACGTGCCATTACTTCATCAATAACAGCAAACAAAACCTTCACATTGTGCTTTTCATATATCTCAGCACCAAGCTGTGCAAGTTTATCAAGATCTGAACCGTTCTCACCTACATCACAACCAATAAGAACAACATTAATAGCATCTGCTGCTTCGGAGTTTACCGGTACACTACCATATCTTGTACGCCCTTTGGGCACTTTCTCAATAACAATATAACTCAGTATCTTTTCAGCATATTCCATTACAACCTTGCTTTTAAGTTTGAGTGCAATGCCATCAAGGGATTTGCCATCGAAAATGTCAAGTGCAGTACCTTTTTTGGAATCAACCATGCCGGTTCCCTTAATAATAGTATCAGGAATTGCGCCTGCATAACCACAGAAGTTGCCTATGGTCTTTGCATAAGGGAGATCAGGACTGATAATTCTGCCGTCGAGGGTTGTACCGAAATCCATTGACATACATGGGTTGCGGAAATCAACATCCACCCACTTTGCACCTTCCTTGATTCCGGCTGTTGCAAGCTCACCTTCCATCTCATTAGCAACGATCTCAACACCTGTCGCACCGACAGGAGGAGTTACACTTGCCACCGCACCGTCAAATATAACTTTCTCAAGTTTGGAATATTTCTGGAACCGGTCTGGGATATTTGAAATTGACATTGGTGGGGTCATTCTGTTTGGTGGAACACCTGCCAGAAGACAACCGTCTGCCAATGCCTTGATGAATTCTCCAACCTCATCAGGGGAATCAAAACCCGCTACAACACCGGTTGAACGGACTACAAAATGAACGTCAGTTTTTATGTCAAGATTTGCCTCTTTTACCGCACCCAGAAGAGTATTCTTTACAAGTTCGCCAACAGACTCCCTTGTCAGTTCAACACCATTGAGTGTTTTACCAAAAACCTCTTCCCCGGGTTTTGGAGGACGGACATCCCTTGTCATGCTGACAGTCTTTTTTACAAGTCTGGTTTTACCGTCTTCAAGATTGGTTGCGGTAAGGATGCACTTTGTGGTGGTGTTACCCACTTCTACTGACGCTACAATAAAATATGATTTTGATTTGTCCTTTAAATCAAGTAAACGGACTGAAGGGCTTTCTGCAATTCTTGGTTTATGTGACATTTATATCCCTCAGATGTAAGGTTGAAGTTTCTGGATAATATTCTGTTTTGGGACAGCACCTATAAGTTTATCGACAAACTCACCATTTTTGAATATCAGCATTGCAGGAATGCTGGTGATTCCAAACTTTATGGCTGCCATTTTTTCCTCGTCCACATTCAGTTTCCCGAACACGACTTTCCCCTGCATTTCAACAGCCAGTTCGTCAAGGACCGGAGAAAGCATGCGACATGGACCACACCAGGGTGCCCAGCAGTCAACAAGAACAAGCGGATATTTAGACACAAACTCGCTAAAGGAAGCGTCATTTATTGTTACAGGGTTTGAAGGGTAGTCCTTCTTCTCCAGAGATTCTTGCAGTTGCTGCATTCTTTTCTGCCTGATAGATTCTATATCATCCATTCGATTCACCCTTTTGAATAATATAATTTACAGATATTTAACTGTAGACATGATTTAATATAGATGTGTTAATTCTTCCTACAATCTATCTTCAATGCATTTAAGTTTTTGCATGGTTGTGTGGAAACTCAACAATACCATACATAATAGGCCAAAACAAATAAACATAAAAAAGATAGATATTTGATTATAAATTTACTATAAATCAGAATAGAAGAATATCAGACAAATTCGTATTTTAGGGCTAGAATAATGGCAAAATGGACTGTTGAGCACCTGCTTGAAACTGACCCACAGGATTTTGAGGTTTTGCTTTCAAAACTATTTTCAAAAATGGGATACCACACGGAACTTACCCAATACTCCAGGGACAAAGGAATCGACCTTGTGATCAGGATAGAGAATTTTGGTCTGATACACACATGGAATGTTCAGGCAAAAAGATACACAGACCCTGTTGGTGTAAAAGATATCAGGGAATACAGCAGTATCAGGTATCGTGACCATGTGGATGGCGTCATAATTGTTACAAGTTCATCCTTTACAAAGGAAGCTATACAAGAAGCAGCACAGCACAACCTCAAACTAATCGACGGCTATCTGCTTGTTGAGATGCTAAACTATTATCTTCCAGATGAGTGCTCAAATTCTGATATACAATATGGAAATGATAAATCAGAAAAGCAGGAAGGAAACAACGGCGGAGCAATTCTGAAAAGAGGAGAACAGATTCTTGCCAGTGAAACTGTAATGTTAGGTAACGAAAAATTTACACTTAAGATCACTAACAAAAACATATTTTTGCAAAGAATAAGTTCAGGCCTGTTCTCAAAACGTTCGGACATTGAGGAACGTATCGAACTGAAAGACTTTATAGGAATGCACTGTGAATCCGGCCGTATAACCCTTGTAACAGGAAAAAAGAAACTCAAATTATATCCACTCAGTTCAAGAAAACTGCAGGCCATAAAAGAGATACTGGAAAGTATGCGTCCGGAATACGTCAGAGGAGAGCACCTTATCCTTTCATCCAGAAATGGAGCAAATCTCACTTTACTCACAAATAAACGCCTTATTTTTCTGGATACTGCAGGAACTGCCGAGCTAGAGATACCTAACAAAAAGATAGTTGGTGTGGAATTAAAAGGTGGATTCCTAAAAAAAGAGCAACTTATTGTATCAGAGGATTCCAGCAACATGAAGAAACATTTCCTGTTGGTTGAAAATCCTGCTGAGTGGAAAGAAATGATAGAACAATGTGTGCGAACCGCATGACTAAATGCAAACAGTTCACAAACGTGAAACCTATATAATTAGTACACCTTATAAACATATTGGGGCAAAATCATGACAACTGAAGATATCAAAATAGAAGGTATGATGTGCGGACACTGCCAGGCAAATGTGGAAAAAGCCATAGGAGCTATAGAAGGCATCAGTGAAGTGAAAGTTGACCTCGCAGCAAAGCAAGCTACAGTAACCTTTGACCCTGATGTTGCAAGTCTTGATGCCATCAAGGCAGCAGTTACAGATGCCGGTTACACCGTAATAGCCTGATAAATGAAAATCCTGTTACAATTCTTTTTTTCTGCAAATGAAAGCTAATATCAAAGTCTATGGCATGACGTGCATGCATTGCCATAAGCGCGTCACTGATGCAATATCAAATCTGGAAGGAGTGAACTCTGTAGATGTAAGTCTTGAGGATGAGGACGCATCTGTTGATTTCAATCCGGATGCAATAACTCTTAATGAAATCAAACAGGCAATCACAGCAGCAGGATATGAAGTTGGAGAAGATACCTGCACAGTTCCGGAATCTGAAGATGAAGCTGCATGTCCAATCTTAATAAAGTATGACGAAACAGAAGATAATAAAGTAGAAGCAGGTTCTATAAAGGAAGTTTCATTCAAAGTATCAGGAATGCAATGCTCCGCTTGTTCCCAGAATGTTGAAAGAACTTTGAAGAAGATGGATGGCGTTACATCGGCTTCAGTAAATCTGCCAATGGAAAGAGCATCAGTAAGCTATGACCCAGCACTTGTCAGTCTTGAAGATATGGAAAAAGCCGTTGATGTAATTGGTTACCATGTTGTCAGGGACAGAGTTGTACTTGAAGTTGGAGGCATGAAATGTGCCGCCTGTTCGCAGAATGTAGAAAAGGTACTTAATAGACTCAAAGGTGTGAGCTCCGCAAATGTGAATATCACAACCGGAAGAGCACAGGTAGAGTACAATTCATCACTTGTCTCAGTTGATGAGATGAGAAAAGCTATTGAAGGTATAGGATACACCGCCTCTTTGCCGGCTGACCGACATGAAGCTGAAGACAGGGAAAGAAAAGAAAGAGAAAAAGAGATCAAAAGCCAGAGAAATAACCTGCTGATATCCATTGTAATTCTTATCCCCATAATGCTTGGAAACATGAGCAACATGTTCCCTGCATACTTTGGATTTGTACCTGATTTCTTTTCAAACAAGAACCTGCTGTTCCTGCTGGCAACTATTGTAATGGTGTTCCCAGGAAGACAATTCTTTGTCGGCACCTACAAAGGCCTGAAGCATGGCGTTACCGATATGAACCTGCTCATTGCAACCGGAACAGGTGCTGCTTATGTTATCAGTATCGCAGCTACCTACCTGAACCTTGGTCCCGGTTACGAGCATGTGTACTATGACACCGCTGTGATGCTTATCACTTTCATAACACTTGGCAGATACCTTGAAGCAAGGGCAAAGGGAAGAACATCCGAATCCATTAAAAAGCTCATTGGACTTCAAGCAAAGACCGCACGTATCATCGTTGCAGATGAGGAAAAGGAAATTCCTGTTGAGGATGTACAGGCTGATGACATTGTTTTTGTAAGACCCGGCGAGAAGATTCCCGTTGATGGGGTTGTTATCGAAGGCTCCTCTGCAATTGATGAATCCATGATAACAGGTGAGAGCATACCTGTTGAGAAAAATGTCGATGACATGGTGATAGGTTCAACCATCAACAAGTCTGGTGCACTGAAATTCCGGGCAACCAAGGTCGGTGCTGACACTGCCCTTGCAAGAATTATCGAGCTTGTGGAGAACGCACAGAACTCGAAAGCACCAATACAGCGCATTGCTGATGTTGTTGCAGGTCACTTTATTCTTGTCGTGCACGTAATCGCACTTGTTGCATTCTTCTTCTGGTATTTCATTGGATACGAAGCATTCAATGCTGCCGTTAATTCAGGAATTGAAAGTCCGTTCCTGTTCTCACTGCTAATCTCAATCACAGTTCTTGTAATTTCATGCCCATGTGCCGTTGGACTTGCAACTCCTGCCGCCATCATGGTTGGCACAGGAAAAGGAGCCGAGAATGGAATTCTTATCAAAGGCGGAGAAGCCCTTGAAACTACACTGAAAATCGATACCATTGTGTTTGATAAAACAGGCACACTCACTAAAGGCAAGCCTGAACTTACAGATGTGATACTAACCGCCGGACACGCGGAAGATGAAATACTTGCAATTGCAGCAAGCGCAGAGAAAGGCTCCGAGCATCCTCTGGGAGAAGCTATTGTAAAGGCCGCCGAAGATAAAGAACTCACCCTGAAAAGCGTTGATCATTTTAATTCAATCGCAGGACACGGAGTTGAAGCTACGATTGATAGCAGCAGAATACTGCTTGGAACCCGTAAGCTCATGGAAGATAATAGTATTGATGTGTCTTCAATCAACGAAAACATGGAAAAGCTTGAGTCCGAAGGCAAGACTGCCATGATAGTTGCAACAGAAGGTAGCGTAATCGGACTTGTTGCCGTTGCAGATACACTCAAGGAGAACTCAAAGGAAGCAGTTGAGAAACTTCAGAAGATGAATATTGAAGTTGTGATGATAACCGGAGACAACAGGAGAACTGCCGATGCCATTGCATCACAGCTTGGTATCAAGAGAGTGCTCTCAGAGGTTCTTCCCGGAGACAAGGCATCTGAGATCAAAAAACTACAGGATGAAGGCATGATTGTTGCAATGGTAGGTGATGGAATAAATGATGCACCTGCACTGACACAATCAGATATCGGTATTGCAATGGGAGCGGGAACCGATATTGCAATGGAGTCTGCACAGATAGTCCTGATAAAGAACGACCTCAGGGATGTACTGGCTTCTATCAGGCTCAGCCGCCTGACTATGAACAAGATCAAGCAGAACCTGTTCTGGGCATTTGGATACAACAGTATTGGAATTCCCCTTGCAGCAGGGATTCTTTACCCATTTATTGCAAAGATCGTCATAACACCGGAACTTGCAGCGGCTTTCATGGCCATGAGTTCCGTATCGGTTACAACCAATTCACTGCTAATGAAGAGAAGCAGGATAAAATAAAGAGGAGATGAACGTATGGATAATATTTTGGAGAATAAAGGAAAGTATGCTTTTATTGCCAGCGTTGCCTCTTCACTCGTACTTGTGGTTGTTTTTGCAGTTCTGTCAATTGCGGTTAATAATTCCAGAACCGTACCGCTCTATAGTCAGGTTGATATCATTGCAGGTATGATCTTTGTTTTTATTCTCAGTATGATAGTGGCAGCTTCTGTATGGCCCGGAATTATTGAGAAAAGGATACGATGATGTCCGGTAGTTGTGACTCTTTTTATAGATGCATTCACTTATCAGATATATAGAATGCTAATTGTTACTGATAATTTTACATTGAGAGAATGGAAAGAAAGAGATGCAGAAAGGCTGGCCTCTATTGCAAATAACAGAAAGATAGCCAACAACTTGAGAGACGGATTTCCTCACCCCTACTCAATTGAAGATGCAAAACAGTATATTTCATTTGCCAGACTGGAAGATGCAGACTCTAAACAGATTGCCATTGAAATTGACGGCAGAGTTGCCGGAAGTATAGGAGCTTATTTCAAGGAAAACATACATCGGAAAAATACGGAAATCGGATATTTTCTGGCTGAGGAGTACTGGGGCAGGGGAATAATGCCAAAGGTAGTCAGATGCATGACACAGTATCTTTTTGAGAACTATGACATTATCAGGGTTTATGCGCAGCCATTTTCCAGGAATACAGCCTCTCGAAGAGTGCTTGAAAAAGCAGGCTTCAGATGTGAAGCAATTCTTAAAAACAATGTAATCAAGAATAACGTTGTACAGGATAGCTGCATATACGCTGTTCTGAAAGAGGATTTATAAGTTTGATTCTTTTTTGAGAGTTAATCTTCAAAATCAATATGAGGATTGATGTCACATCCAGTACACGGCAGGCACATCGTCTTAAAAGTATCTGCACGCAAACCTGCTTCATCCAGTTTCTCTTTCAGGAAACGGTTAAGATGAAGTAATCTTTCTGCAGACGGTCTTTCTATTGTAACCTCGCCTTCGCGCAGAGGGTGCTTTGCGGCTGCCCTGAGAATCGGAACAACACCGATTGAAACAAGCTCTTCAATTCCCTTTTTTGCAGATTCATCAGTTTCTCCAAGACCGATAATGACATTGGAACAAACCTTGTTTTTTCCAAATACCTTTACTCCTTCCCTGAGAGCATCAAGCAGATATTCGAGTTCCTGTTCAGGACATAATTCTGCGTGGAGTTTGCGGTCCATTGTCTCAACGTTGTATTTGAGCTCATCAGCACCTGCAAATTTTAGTCTGCAGGTTGAATCCTCGGTAGGATAGACTGAAACTCCGATTGGTACATTGTACTTTTCCCTGAGCCTGCGGATAAGTTTTTCAGCTCTGTCAACTTCATCTTCGGCTGAGATTTCCACACCGGAAGTAATTGAAATAGCTTTCATCCTACCAGTCTCGTTGGCTTCTGCTATCATCTTAAGCATTTGCTCCATGCTCTTGACCTTACCGTTGAGTTTGGGAACCGGACAGAATTTGCAGTCATAGATGCATTTCTCGCACATGGTTATGAACGCCTGATCAGGACAGTGGATAAGCTCTTCTTCAATAATACCTCTGGCAATCTCTACTCCATCTTTTCTTATTACAAGCGCCTCGCCTTCCATTTTAGCTTCCAGAGGGGAATTCTCTTTTACAGCAAGACGGACACGGTGTCCTTCAGAGTTGAAAAAGAAAGCAATGTTTCCTGCTCCGGGACCTGCTGTGGGAATGGTTAGCCAGTGGATAAGTGAGGGGTCCATATTTACAGAACCCACAGAAATAAGTTGAGCTTTGGTTTCTGCGTTCATGAGTGCTCCGATACCAGAATAATGGTCGTTTTTTCTGCCGGAAACACATAGAATTCCGGCATGTCTTTAGTGTGATATAGGAAAGATACAAATCAGGGATACTTTATTGTTTCCCTGAAACATTTTTAAACTATTTGTTATACACCTGTGTAAATGCCCTAAAATCAATAATGTTTATCAAACCATCATCATTGAAATCTGCCCATTTGCTTGATTCGATGGTTGCGCTTTTATAAACCTGCGCAAATGCTCTAAAGTCAATAATGTTCACTTTACCATCATTATTGGAATCCCCTTTCATTTGGACAGTTTCTTCTGTGACAGTCCACGTCCACTGAGTCACTAAGTCTTCACCTTGATCTGATGCTGTTGCCTTTACCTGATAAGTTCCGCTTGCCGGGGGAACTATTTCACAATAAGAAGACACAACATTATTATCGACCTTAATGGTCTCATCATCAAATAACCAGGAAATATCACATTCGATGTTTGTGTTGATGGAAAATACCTGAGTAGATCCATCAGATTCAGTTATACTGCTTGTTGGACTTTTGCTTGTTACCTGTAAAGAAGGAGTTGCTGAATCACTCCAGCCAAAATCCTGAGTATACATGGCAACGTTGCTGTAACCGGAGTATTCACCAACCCAGATACCGATTCCAATCTCGTTGTAATTTGGATTTAAAATATTTGCCCTGTGCCCTGGAGAATTCATAAGACCCTCATGGGCTGCAATGAGATCCGGAGGATAACGCATAGCAATGTTCTCACCTGCATATAGGATATCATAACCTGCATTTTCCATCCTTACTGAAAAAGAAGTACCATCATAGGAATCATGAGAAAAGTAATCTTTTTCAATCATTTCTTTGCTGTGCTCACTTGCAACATCGTTCAGGATTGCATTGAAGCTTAGTGGTTCAAGATCATATAATGCTCTTTCCTCGTTGATAAGATCAAGCATTTGTTGCTCTTCTGATGCATATTCGTTTTCTGAACCTGTAACCCCGTTACTTATGATTAATAAGAAGAACAGAGCGATAAGTCCTTTCGTTAATAATGACATGTGAATCAAATACCCCTTAAGATATAAGGTAAGAATAAATATGATTACATATATAAATATGGTCTTAAAAAAAGGAGACTGTGTCGAAATCAGGATAAAAAAATCAGTGTACCTTCATCACTCATTATTAGTTTTATGAGAGAAAAATGTGTCAGGGGACTGATAAAAGCCCCCGCTATAAAAGGACAGAAACGCAATACCTGATGACAAACTCTTAAGATTACTTTCACGTTTGCACACAAAAGAGGAATACGTTATCTCTGCGACAATCAAAGCTACATTATTGTTTCCCTGAAATCATCAAGGCCTACCCGATCGATCACATCACCGAGTCTTTCGCCTTCCAGAGCATTTTCACGATAGTAATTCACGGATTTTTCAAGTACATCAAAAACAACCGACCGGTCTGATGTCCTGAGTAGCATATCACCCATACGTGGCTTTTTACCTACTTTACCACCGACAAATATTGTGAATCCCTGTTCCCTACTTTGAATGGCATCTTTTCGGCATGCCCTGATACATGAACCACAGGACACACATTTATGCATATCCAGATAGAGACTTCCATTCTCTATTGTTATGGCTGATGTACCACATGCTTTCTCGCAAGCTCTGCACATTACGCAATTTTCTTCCACAAAAATCGGTTCAGAGAATCCCATGATACCAAAATCATTCTCCTGAACTTTAAGACATGATGCAGGACAACCTGTTACTGCTATCTTGAATTTATATGGAACAGGTTCTGCAAAATAGAGCTTATCTATTTCTTCGCATAGTCCCTGACAGTCGATGAGGCCTCGTTTGCACACTCTGTCTCCCTGACAGGCAACTACAGCACGTATTTTTTTGCCTGAAGCTCCAGGCCCTATGTCATTAGAATCCATTTCATTTCTGGCGGCTTCGGTATTATCCAGATGGACGAACGGAATTTCAATTCCCTGGCGGGAAGTTACGTGAACATAGCCTTTGCCATAACGGTCTGCTGCATCTGCAACTGCCCTCAGGTAGTCGGATGTCAGATTTCCACCCGCAGCATGCAGGCGCATTGAAAAGAAATCTTCCTGCCTCTGGGAAAGGAAACCTTTCTCCTTGAGCAGGTCTTTGTTTGTGTTGGTTTTTACCATTTGGGTCACTTCTGTTCCAGTTGGTATTTTGTTTAATGAATTATGTAATGAAATGCACATTCAGTAATTTAAAAACAAGTCTAGTTGATATGGCATATCGTGTAAAAACATTATGCCTCAAAATTTCTCATAAATAATAATTATAACTAATAATCATTATGCAGCGAACCATCATGATTATTAAATTCAAATTTAGTTTTATACAATAAGAACAATGTACACATTATACTAAGGACATCCGCGATCCTGGGAGATTACGATGCCTATCGATCCTATATGTAAAAATAAGGTGCAGGAAGATAACTCATATTCTGCAAATTATGCAGGAAAAAAATATAGTTTCTGCTCGCCTGAATGTAAAGATAAATTTGATATTGTTCAAAAGAGAGTCGTACGCCTGAAGAAGTCCATAGCTGAACAGGAAAAGATCTCTTTTGGAAAGCTCAGGAAAGATATTATCAAGCCTGGAATCTGTACTCTTTGCGGAGCCTGCGCTGCTTCCTGTGATTCTATTGTTATTAAGGATGAAACACCCACTCTTGTAGACAAGTGTACAGCATGTGGTGTTTGTTACAACCAGTGTCCAAGAACCATTACTACTGAAAACGGGCTGGTTGGTAAGCTGCGTAACGCTTACTGTGCAAAGTCAGCTCTGCCTGAGATTAACGGCCAGGATGGCGGCGTTGTGACTGCCATGCTTGGATATGCACTGGATGCAGGACTCATTGACTGCGCTATTGTAACCACCAAATCAGAAGAAGAGCCCTGGAAACCTGTTCCTATTGTTGCAAAGACCTATGAGGACATCCTTGAAGGTTCCGGCAGCATTTACAGCCATAGCATGACCCTGAAGGCTTTGATGGACGCGGTAAAAGAGGGCATGAGAAGCATTGCTTTTGTCGGACCAAGCTGTAATATCGATGCGGTCACCAAGATGCAGAAAAGTCCGCAGGGTTTCCTGCACCATTTCATGAGAGCAAATATCCTGAAAATGGGCCTATTCTGCATGGATACTTTCTACTACGAAGGTATCAAAGAGTTCATTGAGAACAGGGATATGAAGCTTGCAGATATTGAATCGATGAAAATCCGCAAGGGCAAATTCGAGTTCCAGACACAGGATGAACTCAGGGTTTTCCCGCTTGATGAGTTTGACCAGTACAGGAGCAGTTCATGCAAATACTGCACCGACATGGCGGCTGAGAATTCAGATATCTCATTTGGAGGTGTGGGTACCCCTCAGGGTTGGACTACAGTTCTTGCACGTTCCAGCATTGGATATGAGATTTTCAACGAGGCAGTGGACAATGGTTATATTGATGCCCGTCTGCTTGAGGAAAAGGAGATGAAAAATGCCATGAACCTCGCAAAGATGAAGAAGATACAGATGTATTCTATCAACCGCCGGCAGAATATATAATATTTCTCCATATTATTTTTAAGATTTTGCAATAACTTTTTATAATGTCTATGCAAAATATTAAGGCATGAGTGAAAACAGATTATCATGGGCCCCTTCTATCAGTAAAAAAAAAGTAATAACCTGTTTTATTGCTTCGGGATGGATTTTTATTGCACTTATTGCTGCTACAGCCATGAGAATAGTAAATTATCACGAAGTAAAATACTTGTTCTGGGGCATATCAATAAGCTTTCCCGTATGGATATTTTTCATTGCAAACCCAAATGCCCGGAACTTGAGTGATGTGGATGAAAAAAAGCTTATCATAGCAATGATAGTTACTTTTGCTGTCTTTGTAATTGTAGCCTTGGCAGCCGTACTGAATGGAAATATTTGAAATTGTTGTGTTCAATGTGATTGTTTACGCAGTGACAGTGCATTTGATTGGAAGAGAAGGACGTTAGTTAATCGCCCCTAATTTCCCTGTAACCACTTCCAAAAAGTACCAATTCTCTCATTGAAAGAAGAAGCAATGTTATCATTTCCCGTTTCTGACTGTTTATTCCTTTCATTAGTAACCTCCACTTCATCGGGAACTGAACTGTAAGTGTTGTTTCCTGTTGATGTGGCTGCCTGATCTTCAAAACCCTGAAGTTCCAGGATGTAACTATCAACAGCTATTGAATGTCCTGAAGGATTCAGACCAATTGTTTCAGGATACTCTATTGGTGATGGAATTGACCACGTTTCATTCGTAGCGGTATTGAGATATGAAATCTTTGCATCTGAAACGAAAATAAGATTGTTACCTTCCAGACTGTAATATGACACATTATCTATTGTCATCTGATTCTGCCCGCTGAGCAAAGTAAGATTATACATTCTGGGGTATGATGGCACATCCGGATCTAAGTTTCGACAGATAGCAAGGACACAACCATTTTCACTAACCACTGCATCAAGGCTAGAATCGCCTGTGAACAAATTATCTATATCTCCATTTATTGAAAGTGAAAATAATTCATATGAGTCAACAGAGCTCTTCATAGCTAAAAGTCTTTCACTGTCCGGGTACCACTCCTCAATACTTCCATAATCTAATACAGGTATTTTAACAGGTGTTTCTGCATCCAAATCTTTGAGGTACACACCATTACAAAGGGTGCCATCTTCTTCTGAATGACTATTTTGAATGAATACCAGCTTTTTACTATCGGGACTCCATTTTACAGAATAAAAATGTGCATCCTCTACGGAATAGATCTGGTTAATAACTCTGTTTTCAATGTCTACAAGAAACATTTCTTCATGGAATTTGGTATAATTCTCTTCCAACATCGAGAATACTAGTTTGCTCCCGTCACCTGATAATGCAACATCGCTAATTTCGAAATAATTATCACCTATGCCTAAACTGAAATTAGTATTCTCTTCCAGATCGTAAACAACTAAGTTTCCCGGGGTAAAAGTGATAATTTTGTCTTCCACCGATGACCATTTAAAATTAACAGGCATCTCAGATAATGCTCCATTTACATCTATGTCCTGATCGATTTTATGAACTGGCTGAAGATCATTTGACATTATTACAAGCCGGGAAGATGTTACCCGATACATTCCCCCTGTTGATTCCTCAACATATGCAAAATAATCACCAGAGTAACTCCATACAGGTGATCTAATTACCTTACCTTCACTGGATTTTGATTCTCCCCATGAAACACGTTTTAAATTAGAACCGTCTGCATCTGCAATATAAAGTGCATATACCCTGGCACTGCCAAAATCCCCTCCCCCTATTATGTGAAGAAAAACAGATGTCTGAATTAACATCTGATCACCATCCGGACTCCAGATTACATTAAAATAAGGAGTCGTGTTTTCGTCATAGCCTTCATAAACATCAGTATCCACAAGACTGAGCAGGTCTTCACCTGCTGTCTGTTGAAGGTCTGCTACAATAGTTGCATTTAAATGTTCCGTATTACTACTTGCAACTGCTGGCTGAAGAGAGAGACAGGCCAGAATAATCAGGACAAATACTGGAATCCTGAATCTTAAAATACATGCAGAAATTGAAGCAGACTTTTTCCGGTCATAATTACCGGGAAATATTTTTTTTGATGATTTTGCGTTTGTATTGGATAATTTCATAATATCGCCTCATATTTGTCAAAAGTTAATTGGATGAAACGAATGATTAATTTTGACTGAAACGACCTTATGAAACGTTGCATTTAGATGAGACAAAGGCGCAGGGTTTAGAAAAGCCAGGAGAATTGAGGATCTACATAGAACGGCGACGGAGGAGGGGACGTTCAATTATATGTTCTTTAAGGGCGTGGGGAAAAATAACAGGGAATACGGAGTAAGTCCGCATCATCACGCTTTCCACGGAAAAAAGTGAAGTATACCAGAAATGAGTATTTTCAATCCTCTATATTCAACAGCTCTTTAGTTAGTTCATAGCTGTGCTCCGTACATTCAGGAGTTAACTCATCAGCACACTCCCTGTATGCAAAACCAGAGAGTTCATAGAGCACTTTATTCAGGTTTTTTCCTTTATCGGTCAGGTGATATTCTATGGTAACCGGTGTCTTGGATACGATGACCTTTTCTATCAACCCGTCCTGCTCCAGTTGACGCAATTTAGTAGACAGCACCTTGCTGCTAAGCTTTGGATTACTTTTTAAGAATTCATTGAATTGCTTTTTTCCACAGAACATATCCCTGATGATGTTGAGCGTCCATTTCTTGCTTATTAGTTTTATTGCCATGTCTATAGGACTGCGTTCCAGGTCTCCCATGATTTCTCACCAGGTTACCAAATGGTTAGAATAAGTATTTACATGTTCTCATAGTAGGTATTAAGTGAAAATAAGGGTCGGTAGAAATGACTTATGTATGACAAATCATACAATGCATTTCTCAGGAGTCCTGATTGAGGAGATAATATGACAAAGATAATAAATAGTCTGGTAGGCGAAGCCTTGGTTGGCGAAGGACCGGAAGTTGCTCACATAGACCTTGTGATAGGAAGAAAAGGAAGTGCTGTTGAGAACGCATTCATGAATTCACTTGCAATGCCAAGACAGGGACATTCTCCTTTACTTGCTGTACTTGAACCGAATGTTACACCAAAACCAGCAACACTCCTTGTAAACAAGGTAACAATAAAGAATGTGGCACAGGCATCCCTGATGTTCGGACCTGCTCAGGCATCCATTGCAAAAGCTGTAATGGACAGTGTGGAAGAAGGAGTTATTCCAAAAGATGAGGCTGAAGACCTTCTTATCATTGTTTCAGTATTCATCGAGTGGGATGCTAAAGACAAGGATAAGATCTACGAGTTCAACTACGAAGCAACGAAACTTGCAATCAAACGTGCAGTTGACGGAATTCCTACCGTTGATGAAGCACTTGCTAAAAAGGACAGTGCAGCACACCCATTTGCATAAATGAAATGTTCCTGCAAGACAATTGCAGGATTTGCTTACTTTTTTGATGAAATGCTGTTTTACTTGTTCAATTAAAAGTTCTTTTCTAAGGGCATTCAACTAAGTTTTGAAATTGCATTATTGCCACATAACTTCAAGTGGCTTCCTGCGTGGAATGCCATATATCTTATACTGGGGATTTCCGAATAATATTGCGTAAGCGCTTTTTCTTCCTTCCGGCAGGCCAAGTTCTTCCTGTAGAGGTTTGTAATCTGTTGCAGCCGCTGCAACAAAGCCAGCCCAGCAGGTACCTACTCCAAATGCAGGAGCTGTGATATCGAAATGGGTTAACGCGATTATGGCATCGACAGGTGCAATCGGATTTTCTTCAGGAATGTGTGCAAAGAGCAGATGCGGAGCATCCCGGCAGATGACATCGTGGCCATGTTCCCATGCTGAAATAAATGCAGGTACGTAGGCACTCATAGGATGAGAGGTATTCACAAGGCTTTCCATCCATTCGATTGTGAGTCCGGCAATCTTCCTGACTCTTTCCGGGTCGTGAACAACGAGCCACTGAACCGGCTGACCATTGGTTCCTGATGCAGCGTAGCGGGCAATGTCAAGGATTTCAAGTATTTTTTCCCGTGGAACAGGATCTTCTGTAAAATGCCGAACAGACCTGCGTTTCTTAAGATAAAAACCTATATTCTCTGTAGAGATATCACCAGCACCGGCAGGCAGGATAATTTTCTCATCCGGGCGCATGTTCAGAAGCAGCGCCTGAGACGGACAGAAAGCCTCGCAGTGTCCACATTTAATGCAGCGAAGTATGTTTGCTTCCTGCACCTGTGGAAGATTTGACTTTTCATCTAATTCGATAATACCTAGCATACATATCTTTGCACAAATACCGCAGCCTGTGCAAAGATCCTGATCAACAATTATGTGAGTAATGAGTATCAGCTCCTGATGAAAAGCGGATATGCAGATACATAACCGGCTCTTTTTGTGATAGATATGAACCTGCAATATTCATTTACTTTTCTCTTCCAGTCCAATTTAAAAAAAACTGTAGATATAGTTCAACAGCTTATGCAAAACATTTGAATCATCGCTTACAGCTTTATCCCCTTCCAGCTTAACTACCCATGACCTACCATCCTTAATACCAGCAGCAACATAACCATTGTCTGATGTCTGTTCAACGGAAGAGAGTGTACAATTAGAGAACTCTTTAATCCATTCCTTGTTTCCATCGGCATCTGTTTTAAGTATGAAAGCAGAACCTTCCACACTAAATCCCCATGAATCGTTATACATTCCTGCAATAACATAACCATTATCAGAAGTTAATGATACACAGAATGCCGAATCATCCATTGGTCCACCATAGGTTTTGTTCCATTGTTCATTACCAGATTCATCAGTCTTGATCAGCCAGATATCATAATTGTTTGTTTTATTCACTACCATTGTTCCGGCAATTATGTATCCGTCATCACTAGTTTGTCTTACAGGATGTAAATCCACTTCTATAAGCTCTGAATATATTTCCTGGCCAAATGTAGTATTCCATTCCCTGACCCCATCCCTGTCATATTTTGTAAGATTGATATCCATGTCAACTAAAAGGTCTAAACCATTAGGATCTGGTTTTTCATACTCTATGATATCAGCAATAATGTAACCTCCATCACTGGTACGCTCAGCTACATACTCTAGATAATCATCATGGCTGATTTCATCATCAATTTTGCTCCATTCTTCATTTCCATCTTTGTCGACTTTTAAAAGATAGGGTTGACCAAACCCATTGGGAAATGAATAACCTGATAATGCATATCCTTCATCTGACGTTTGCTTTGCCACAAAGCCCCACTCTGCATACTTATCTCCATAAGTATTGTTCCACTCAATGTTCCCTTCTTTATCGAGCTTAACCAACCATACATCTTTGGAACCCTCTGCAAGAGATTTTGATGTACCTGCAACTATATACCCACCATCTGATGTTTGTTCCACACTTCTTAAAACGTCAGCATTAGCCACTCCTAAAGATATATTCCATTCTTCTGATGGAGCTTCTGGAGAGATGGTATTCAATGATCGTTCCTCAAAACCCTCAAAGCTGACGACAAGCAATTCCTGCTTTGTAAAATTAAGATCATATCGCGTGATCAGCATCCTGCTTCCGTCAGGGCTCCAGCCATCAAAAGAATACGAACAATCGTCATCAGGAGATATCTGGGTTATTCCGCTGCCATCAGAATTTGCAATACATACTCTGGTGGTATATATCTTACCTACAGAATCACCTGTTTCAAATGCAATATAATCACCGGAAGGATGCCATGAGAATGACTGCCGCAAAGGAATATCCACCTTTGCGGAACCATCTGCATTTATGATACCGTCTGAGACTGTTATTTTATCCCCTTTCGGACTCCAGGAAACCCCTGCCAGATAAGCAGGATATCGGTATTCTTTTTCCTCAAGCAGTTTCTGGTTATTACCGTCTGCATCAGCAACATAAAGGCATGAATTAGTGGAATATTTACCGCTGGCAAATGTGGTCGTGAACAATATCCGTCCATCCGGACCAATGATGAGAGAATCATCTAAGCTCCCAGTGCTCATCTTTGTTATTTTACTGTCATTCAGTCGCACGACATATTGTGAAGAGATTCCATCATCAAAGCTCGAATAATAGATCATACTATCATCCAGACTCCAGCCAATAAGTCTATCCGCATTCGAAGCAAGTTTCTTAAGGCTGCTTCCATCATGTTTGTCGATAATCCATAGGTCTTCTCCAGCGAAGGCTATTCTGTTACCTTGATGATTCCACATACATTCATCTATACTTTCTTCAATGGAACTGTTGGTTAGCTGGTTCAAAAAGGAAACGTACTGATCAGTCACATGCAATTGGCCATCGATTATCACAGCTGCATCTGTCCCATCAGGTTCCCATTCCAACCCATGTACACGACCTATGTCTGTAGAATTTACCCTTATGGAATCCACCCCGGACAAACCCGTACCTACAGATCTTACGACATCACCATCAACGTCTGCAATACAGACAATTCCCATGCCTGCTGCCCCCACAAAAGTCTCACCATTTATGACGACAAAAGTATTGTTCACACGAACAACATTTGCATTAAATGCGAAACTGTCACCGGCAGAGTTCCACCGGGCTATTTTAAAATATTCATCTGCTACTAATTCCAGTGACCTATCCATGGTGTTATTTCTGGTTGCTATAATCTCTTTGGGCTCAGTACCATCTGCATTTACAAGATAGAATGCATCCAGTTCGGGCTCACCTAACGGAGCGTATCTTGTTAGTACCAGAACCTTGCTGCCATCAGGACTCCAGCAACCAAGCAGGGTTCGATCCGTATAAGTTACATTTTCATCTCTGGCAAGTTCCTCAAAATAAGAATCTGTTACGTTGGATATTGAAATTACATCTGAAACTTCAAGAGAGTTTTCTGTTTGTTCCTTTAGTGCAGCCGATGTTCCGGCTGCACATATGAACGATACCATAAATAACAGGATTATAAGGCTGAATTTGAACTTCCGGTCCATCGTTGATCCTCAATGACAATGTTGCTGCAAGTACTGAAAAGAAAAAGAAAGAATCGGATTCTTTATCAGACTGTTTACATTATACAATTTATCAAATGTACATAATAATTATGGCCAATGTTCCAACTGTATCAATGAAAGTTACTGAAACCCATTAACCTGATTCCCTGTCCTCGTCACAAACGTATCCCTCTTAAAAAACTCTACCTCAAACCCATTCTCAATCAACAAAAAAATAAGTTCTTTCTCAGTAAAATAATGAGCAGTATAAGCAAATTCACCGGTTATCTCATCATTGGCTAAAAATGAACCCTCTTCCTTTGTCACTGGCAAATCCCTGAGGTAACGTTCACGATAGATTTGCGAATGCCACAAAGTAATTGTTTTGTTCCACGTAAAGCTGCAAAACACTTTACACGACTAATTTTTGTTATAAATAACTAATTTATTGTAGTGATAACTAAAATTATATAAAAGGAAGGGAGTTATAGTTAACATACCAAACAGAATTCATGTAGTCAAATAGGGCTAAATACTATGAAAAAATCGATACTTCTTATTTTCCTGGTAGCAATACTGATGTTTTCGGTGTATGCTGCATCTGATGAAGACGATGATTCAACTACATCTTTTTCTTCTGTATCTCTTGAAGAAAATGTTTCAGACAATATGAGATCAGAAGATACAATAAATGCTGTTCCTTCAAACACTCTTTCTGAAAATATCCTTATGGATCCAGTTCCATGGATACAGCAGGAAGCGGCTGACAAAAAAGAACTCAAAGATTTTATTCAGGCCAATCCTCCTGAAACGACAGGTGATTTACGGGTTCAGGAATATGTAACACCATACGCTGATGCTGTGCAGGACTATCTTAGGGATGAAGACTTTGATGACGCAGATGAGATATATAAGACTGCAGTTTCATGGATATGGGTATCTGATGCTACCCTGAACAACCAGCCGGATGGATGGCTCACTCCTACGGAGTTTCTGCAGGATACTCCGGACTTCGATTCAAACCCTGTGTCAGGTGAGATCGTGAGTGATTGTGCCGAACAGGCTAATACTCTTGCATCGTTACTGATGGGCTCCGGTGAATATGATGAAGATACCTTAAGGGTTGTTATGGGTCAGGTAACTAGCAGTAACATTAATGGTGGACATGCATGGGTCGAAGTCTACGAGGATGGGGAATGGTTCCCTGTGGATGCCACAGTAGGTCCGTACTATGACGATGACCTTGAGGAAGTGGTCTATCCTGACAATTACGAAGATATTGACTTCGATTACTTCCGGGATGAAAACTACTCTGTGGTAGAACTCTGGTATTATTATAACAATAAATACATCATTGATATAAGTTCAGGTACAGGAGATGCACCTGATAATTGGTATTCTATTCCTCACAGTTATTATTAATTTTTTCATCTTCTTTCTCTTTTTTCAGTTCTGTAGAATTCCTCATTTTAATGGTTTATGCGATTGTGCATGCCTTCCATGGTTGCAGGCTATCAATTTTGTGAGAGAATTACAGATTCAAATTCATACCAAAATATATGAAGAAAAAGATCAACTCTTTTTCCCCACCACAACAAACCCATTTACCCGATTCCCGGTCCTTGTCATAAAAGTGTCCCTTTTGAAAAACTCAACCTCAAAACCATTCTCAATTAACAAAAAAACAAGTTCCTTCTCAGTAAAATGGTGAGCAGTATAAGCAACCTCACCGGTCTTCTCATCATAAGCTAAAAATGAACCCTCTTCTTTTGTCACAGGCAAGTCCCTGAGGTAACGTTTACGATAAATTTGCGAATGCCACGTCTGTCCGAAATCTGCAATGTAGAGATGACCATCCGGTTTAAGGACACGGCAGGCTTCACGCACAATTCTGGAGCGGTCTTCCTTTGAACCAACAACCGTGAGAAAAGCCTGCATAATAACAACATCAAAACATTCTTCTGCAAAAGGAAGAGCAACGGCTGTGGCTCTTGCAAATGCAGGAGCCATCTGGATTTCATTTTCTGTGGCAGCTTTTGCAGTCATTTCCAGAGCATCGCGATTAATGTCGATGCTTGTGACCAAAAATCCATGTGAAGCCAGTTTTATACTTACATTTCCTGTGGCGCATGCAACATCAAGAATATGAGCATCAGGATGTGTATACCTGAAGATGACCGGATCAAGTTGGATTGTTGCCGGAATATCTTTTCCCTCAACATCTAACCATAGATTTTTGTAGTTGGCCATACTCCCGGACTTCCCTATTACCTATTAATAACTACGATAATCACAATATCATAAATACAGTATATTGCACACAAGTTAAAAAGCAATTAGTCATACAGATATCGGAGTAGATGATTCCCATTCAGTATCTACAAAATGCCTGAATATCTCCACATGCTCCTGTCCGCCATACCATGTGGCATTGAGACTAATGGGGACAACATCATTTTTTATAGTAATGACGAGAATTTCCCTATTGTCCACAAGCAATATTCCGCCTTTAAGCGGACTGGATTTTTTTACTTTGCCGTAGACCCTGACCTGAGCTCCTGGAAATTCCTTGACAAACTCCCCCACATGTTCCTTGTCACGCCCGGTGATTTTTACCTGCACACCTTCACGGATCTTTTTCTGGACTGTATCTTTTATGCTGTCCATTATTGGATAGACTTTTGTCACTTCATATAAAGAAGAATATGAAGAAGCAAATACAATCTCTTCTCCGGCAGATTCCAGCATCAGGTTTATCTTATCATTGACATTTTTCACACCGCTTATATTCCAGACCGAGCCTTCTTCCTTATCGCCATCCTTCGCATGGTATATGTTCTCAAGCTGGTCACCAGAGAATTCAATAGCTTTCTCATAGTCCGCCTTCAACCTGTTAATCAGTACTTCCGGTGGCAGTGCCTTATAGCGCATGGGTTTGGTATTCTGAGTCTCGATCAGTCCCTTGTCATCGAGTTTTGTAATCACACCATAAACTGCGGAGCGCGGAATACCTGAAAGGGCATGGATATCCGCAGCCGTGCCACTTCCATACTGGGTAAGTGCAATCAGGACCTTTGCTTCATAAGATGTTAGCCCCAGTTGCTGAAGTGCTTCTATCAGTTTGTCCATCATAATTACTTACCGTAGTTCCTTTATTTGTTATTTCCCTATGGTCATACTTTATCCCTGTTCATTATTATTCTTCTTTTCTTTTATTCCTGGACCGCATGTACAAAGGCGTTCCAATAATACCAACAAGAACAACAGCACCTATCATGATATTTCCATCCAGACCGGACTGTGATGATCCTACATCCACCGGAGCCTTCAGGTCATCAGAATACTGACTGTCATCATGTTCATCAGTATATTTCACTTCAGTGTTGATTGCATAGGATTTCACCGTTGCATCATCTGCCACATTCACCTCAAAGGTTGCTGTCTTTGAATCACCCGGATACATATCACCAAGATATGCTTCATCGTCTGTGGTCGTGAAAGGATCAACGACGCTTATCCTTGCAATACAGTCGTATGCAACGTTATCGCCTGTGTTTGCATATGTAATATTGACGGTTTCCTTGTCACCCTGCTGAATATCAGATTCAGTCTTTATCACCTTAAAATAAGGTTCATCCTCTACAACAACATCGATGTACATTGTCTGGTTCATATCCTCATACCAGTAATACACATCACCATACGGAGGAGTGACAGCAGAGTCTCTCTGATACCTGTAGGTCACAAAGAGCTTCAGCCTGTAGGTGCCTGCCTCTGCATCATCATATATTTCGATAGGAAATTCTGCTGGTGATGAAAGTGACCTGCCGGAACTAATAGACCCCAGAAGCTCAGTATCAAGCTGAATGTCTATAGGAGCATCAGTATCTACAAGTGAAAGTGTTGCAGTTATCGAATCAGCCGTTGTGATCGCCCTGTCAGATGCAAGTTCACTTGACATGAATGACCGGGTCATGGTTTCCCCATATTCATCGAGATCATCATCGATATTATCGTCATTTGCTTCGTAACCTGTGAGCTGACCATCATTCATGAGGTTCACATACAGGATAGCATCGTCTCCCCTATCAAATGTATCATCACATGCGAGGTTTGCTACCAGATGAGGAGAGCCGTAAACATCGTAATAATCATCTGCGATCTCTGAAACAACGCTGTCATCTATAGTTGCCGAAGCAAACTGTACACTACTGAGCAGCAGGATAGCTGCCATCAGCATCCTTGCATTTTTGAGGGATATCATATACTCACCTTGTTAGATTCAATATGTTTTTCACTTGTTTTGCGTCCTGACCTCCAGAGATCAAGGTTTACCATGATAGGCGGCAGGACAAAGACAGTACTTACCAGCGAAAAAGCCACGGCTATTACCGTTACTTTTCCAAAGGCACTTATCATAGGGAATGAGGATATTATCAGGGCTGAGAAGCCGAATATCACAGTGGAACCTGAAGCAATAATAGCAGGTCCTATGGAAGAGGCGGCCTTTTCCAGAGCATCATAGGGTTCCAGTCCATTTTCACGTTCCTCGAAGTAACGCTCAAGCATAAGTATCGTGAACTCTGCACCAATACCAATCGCAAGAGCACCAAGTGTGGCTGTCAGCGGATTATATGACATATCGAGCAGGTACATCACACCTCCAATCCATCCGGTGACCATAACAATTGGTAATATGGTGGCCAGCGCCTTCAACCAGTCCTTGTAGATCACCAGCATACCGAGGAAGATGATGGCCATTCCAAGATAACCCATCTGAGTTCTTCCGGATGTGAGAGCATCTATGATCGACGTGGTGGTAACTTTTGAACCGGTAACTGTTACCGAGACCCCTGCCGGTGGATTATACCATTGCAGATCGCTTTCTACCTGATCGATGGTATTGGATATCTGTTCGGAAGAGAGGTCCTTATCAAGATCAAGATTGATGACTCCCATGTTCCCGCCTTCGATGTACTGGCCAGTGACTGTCGAAGACATGCTGTCAATAATATAGTCTACAGTATCTTCGTCAGTGGGTATGGAACCGTATGAGGAATATATCAGCGAAGCAATGCTGCCTGAATCCGTAATATGACTGTTGTCATCTACCTCCCGCTGCGAGAAATCAACCATCCATTGCAGGACATCAGGGTCCTTTATGTCATCGGCCTTGACAATGATATTGATCTGGTCAATACCGCCCATGACACGGGTCAGTTTTTCAAGATTCTGCAGAGCAAGCATGTCCTGGGGAACAAAGTCCTTTGTATCTGTCTGCACACCGACTTTCTCATCGGCATAAAGGCCTGAAACTGCAAGTATGAGCGCCAGGGAAATTACGATTATAGGCCGCTTTGCCGAGAACATCGATACTTTTCTGAGAACTCTTCCGATTGCCGTATCATTTGTATTGACCTGTTTTTTTGCCGGAACATTCCGACCAGAGGAATTACATGCCTTTTTCTCATCCCGCCTGTCCAGCAGATATAGTATTGATACAAGAATGAACATGGAAGCAATATAACAGAGTATTACTCCTATCAGGCTTATTTTTCCAAAATCCTGTATCATTGGTACGCTGGAAATAAAGAGGGCGACAAATCCAAGAGAAGTAGCTACCACTGCTGTGCCTACTGCCGGACCTGTGTGCTTTATTGTATCAATGACGGCCTCTTCTACGCACTCGCCTTTTGCCAGTTCTTCTTCAAGACGATTGTGGAACTGGATAGCATAGTCCGCTCCTAGTCCTATCAGGATTGGGAAGACTGCCATGGTTGCCATTGTCATGGGTATATCCATATAGCCCATTGCTCCGAATGTCCATACAAGGCCTACAAGAACTACCGGCAATGGCAGAAGACACCATCTTACATGATGGAAGACTACCAGCAGAGCCAGGATCATCAATATGAAAGCAAGCAGGAGCATGCTCTGAAGACTTGAGCTCATTTCCTCAGACATCGCTATCAAAAATGCAGGATCACCTGTGGCAACTGCTGTTGTGCCTGCAGGGAAATCTACTGTATCGAGTGCCCTGTTGACCTGATTAAGAACTCTTTTCTTGTTATCTTCATCAATGCCGCTGGTCATCTGGACCATAATAATAGTATGCGTGCTGTCGGGCAGGAACTGGTCAACGTAGGCAGATGGAAGCTGGGCAATTATTGCCTGTATAGTATCATCGTTTGGTATCTCATTTCGACCGGTTACAGAATACGCTGCATCCTTTACAAGGGATGCCATACTCATCACGGTTTCAACGTTCTTATCTGTCCCTATGATCCCGTCAAAATCATCGATGGTTTCCAGAACCTCAGAATCCGTTGCGTCATCGGAATCTACGAGCACCAGCACAAGGTCATTACCAAAATTCTGTTTGTAAAGATGATCATAGTTCAGGTAGATATCCGAATCCTTTGATACGAAGGTGTCTATTCCGCTTTTCTGCTCTATCAAGCCTGCACCCTGAATTGCAATGATAATCAAGAGAATAGCTACGAGAATTATTCCTTTGGGCCATTTCTCTATGAAATACCCTATTTTTCCATAGACATCTTTTGCAGACATGATATCTGTTAGTAGGACATTACTAACAAAATATATAGTTGATTAATAACAGCAATTTGTTATTATTAAAATAAAAACTACATTGATTCCGTCCTTAACCAACATTTTTAATATAATCGCCTGCTTTTCTAAGACTTAAATTATTACATATTATAACTATATCCCATTTCAACTAGAGGAACTTACGATGATCACTAAAGAAGAGGTAGAACACGTAGGCTGGCTCGCACGTATCGAGATCGATGCAAAAGAATCTGATGCATATGCAGAGAAGCTTAACTCCGTACTGGACTATTTCGGGCAGCTCGATGAGGTCGACACCGAAGGCGTAAAGCCAACATACCATGTAGCGGACATTGTGAACGTGTTCAGGAAAGATGAAGTCACAGAATCGATGCCACAGGAAGATGTGCTTGCAAACACCGAACACAAGCAGGAAGGAAACTTCAAAGCTCCAAAGATTATGTGAGGTGGACAAATGGCAGCATGGACAGACATTTCAGGCATCAGACAGAAAATTGCAGACTCTTCAGCCGAAGAGGTCACTGCCTCTTACATTGAAACCATTGGCAAAAGCAAGATAAACGGATTCACCACCGTCTCTGACGAGGCTATCAACGCAGCCCGTGAGATAGACTCAAACGGTCATGAAGGCCCTCTTGCAGGTGTGCCAATCGCAATCAAGGAGAACATTTCCACAAAGGGACTCTCCACAACCTGCTCATCAAAGATACTTCAGGGATATGTGCCACCATACGATGCACATGTCATTGAGAAATTGAAGGCAGCAGGTGCAGTAATTCTTGGAAAGACGAACATGGACGAATTTGCCATGGGAACGTCCACTGAATCAAGCTACTACGGACCAACATTCAACCCATGGGACATGGACAGGGTACCCGGAGGGTCATCAGGTGGCAGTGCAGCAGTTGTTGCAGCAGGCGAAGCACCAGTATCACTTGGTTCTGACACAGGAGGATCAGTCAGGTGTCCTGCAGCATACTGTGGAGTAGTCGGAATAAAACCAACCTACGGATGCATTTCAAGGTACGGACTCATCTCATACGCAAACTCACTGGAGCAGATAGGTCCCCTTGCAACAAACGTAGCAGACATTGCAACCATCATGGATGTTGTAGCAGGTTACGATAGCAGGGACAGCACATCCATCAACAGGGAGAACACTTACAGCGATGCCCTGAAGGACGATGTAAAAGGCATGAAGATCGGTGTTCCCGAAGAATACTTCGGAGAGGGCATCGATGAGAATGTCGAAAAGGCAGTGTGGGACTCAATATCAAAATTCGAGGATATGGGAGCTACCTACGAGAAGGTATCCATGCCACACACAAAATATGCCCTTGCATCATATTATATTATAGCCATGAGTGAAGCCTCATCAAATCTTGCACGTTTTGACGGAACAAGATACGGATACCGTGCAGATGGTGACAACTGGCACGTAATGGCATCAAAGACCCGTGCAGAAGGCTTTGGCCCTGAAGTAAAACGCAGGATACTTCTCGGAACCTATGCACTTTCAGCAGGTTATCATGATAAGTACTATCTCAAAGCACTTCAGGTAAGGACACTTGTGAAGCAGGACTTCGATAGGGCTCTTGCAAACGTTGATGTGCTCATGGCACCAACAATGCCAGCACCGGCATTCAAGATCGGTGAGAAGATAGATGACCCGCTTTCACTTTACCTTGCTGATGTCAACACAGTACCGATCAACCTCGCAGGTGTGCCATCCATCTCAGTTCCATGTGGATTATCAGATGGAATGCCTGTGGGACTCCAGATAATCGGTAAGCACTTCGATGAGAACACCATCATCAGGGCTGCTTACAGCTTCGAACAGAATACCGATCATCACACCAGAAGACCTCCGGAGGTGGCATAATGGTTTACGAGAACCCTGACGGAATAAGAATTGGACTTGAGGTTCACGTCCAGCTGAACAAGCTCAAGACAAAGTTGTTCTGTGGTTGTTCCACAGAGTACCATGACTCCGAACCAAACACACACGTATGTCCTGTATGTCTCGGACTTCCAGGTTCGCTGCCGGTTCTTAACGAGAAGGCAGTGGAATTTGCCATAAAGGTCGGTCTTGCACTTAACTGTAGTATTGTGGAGCAGACCCAGTTCCACAGGAAGAATTACTACTACCCTGACCTTCCAAAGAACTTCCAGACTACACAGTACGATTTCCCGATCGCAGCCAATGGGAAAATAATTATTGAAGGCGAGGACGGGGAACACGTAGTTGGTATCACCCGTGCCCACATTGAAGAAGATCCTGCAAGATTGCAGCATATGGGAACCATTGACAGGTCCAAGGGTACACTTATCAACTACAACCGTTCAGGCATGACACTTATCGAAATCGTCAGTGAGCCTGACATGAGAAGCCCAAAGGAAGCAAGACGTTATCTTGAGAAACTCAAGAGCATACTTGACTATCTTGGTGTGTTCGATGGTGACCTCGAAGGTGCAATGAAGGCGGACGCAAACGTTTCCGTATTCTGGGGAGACCGTGTTGAAGTTAAGAACATCTCTTCATTCAAGGGTCTTGAGAGAGCTCTTGTCTATGAGATTATGAGGCAGAAGAACCACATCAGACGTGGCGGAGAAATCGTCATGGAGACAAGGCACTTCGATGAAGCAAGGGGAGTAACTATTTCCATGCGTACCAAGGAGGAAGAACATGATTACCGTTACTTCCCCGAACCTGACCTCGTTCCTCTTAGAGTTGCTGACTGGGTGCCGGGAATACGCGAGACTCTGCCGGAACTTCCTGACGCAAAGAGAGAGCGTTTCATGGAGCAGTACGGTCTTGGCGAAACACATGCAAGAGCACTCACCACCGAGATAAAAGTGGCTAACTTCTTCGAAGAAGTTGCGGCAAAGGTTGACCCGAAGGACGCAGCCGTATGGGTTTCTGACATCCTAAAAGGTGAACTAAACTACCGTGAACTCAGTATCGATGCATTCACAGTAGAGGACATCGTTGCAGTTGTTGAGCTTGTAACAGGTAACAAAATCACTGAACAGAGTGGTGTTGAGATCATACGTACAGTTCTTGATGACGGTGGCAAACCACAGGACATTGTTGAAAAGAAAGGTCTTCTCAAGGTGGAAGATGACATCGTTGCAACAGCAGTTGAAGAAGCAATTGCCGAGAACCCTGACGCAGTGGCGGACTACCTTGGAGGAAAGGAAAAATCCCTTAACTTCATCGTGGGCAAGGTCATGCAGAAGACAAAGGGACGTGCCGATGCCCGTGAAGCAAGAGAGAAAGTGCTTGCAAAACTGAATGAGTGATTTTAGTGAGGTCATGTACCTCATTTATTTTCTTTTTTTGATTCCCATTTTAGCATTTGTTAACTATCTGTCTATTTTTTTAGTTGGAGATTATGGCCATAAATTTTTTAATGGACTATATGTGATTATTTGTATAAAATAGAAAAATTCAGTATCAGAATGAAACTGAATAATCTGCAAGTCAGAATAGATAACTGAAATGCAAAAACAAGAACACCGCCGGATTTGTAAAGGAATGAAAATCAGATTGTTAATGTTATACATTGTTGCTATGGTATTGTGTCTGTGCCTGATACAACCTGCAATGTCCTCGACTGAAGAGGAAGAAAAGGATGCTGCTCAATTAAAGCTTGAAGAATTTGAAGCCGAATTAGGTGAAGAAGGAATGCAGGAAGTTGAAGATTATTTGGCATTACAGGCTTCCCTACCGGATGTTGTCAAGAGAATGCCATATCGGGCGCTTGCCTTTGCCGCTACTAGACCTGAAAGTCAAACTGTTTATATGGGATATATCGACAATTTTAGTGTCTCTGAAGAAGAAAAGGAAAGATATAAGAGCGGGCTACAGGATGTATGGGATAGATACCCATTCAATATTACTGTATATGATTATCCATTTATGGCTGAAATTGGACCTATGATTGAAGAGGAAGCTTTCAGCATATATAGTCCGGAGGAACTGGAAGCAATGCAACCAGTGGAAGTGCAGTCCGAGTCCGAACTCATGAACTATTTGTTAGTAGTGTGCGGTACTGAGGAATATCTGGAAATACAGAAATCTTTGGTGGAAGTGGTTAACCTTCCATATGGCCTGTTTGCTTTTGTCGCATACGTTCCCGAAGGTCAGGTTGAAGTTATAAGATACATTGATAATTCCAATATTTCAGAAGAGATGAAGGAGGAATACAAAAATAAAATCCGGGGCGTCTGGGAAAGATATCCCAATACTACAACAACAGAGGATTCTCAGTTGATGCTTGAACTTTACAGTATAACAAAAGATGTCAAGCTCGATGAAGAAGATTCAAACAGCAGTTACCTACAATCTTCCGAAGCTGAACAGATGACAATCCAGGGATTTGCGGGAGCAACGGCAGTTGCTGTTGTATTGCTATGTATCTATCTTTTTAGAAAAAATAATTAATTGGGTGAACAATAAGTAGTTTTAGAATTGTCAATATCCTGAAGCTTAGAAAATATGATTGCTACCTTTCAGAAAGAAATTATCGGCAAAAATGAGGAATGTTATGTTTGAATCTAGATGCGGAGTACTTTGTGATTCATGTGAGCGTAAAGAACAGGTTTCATGCACTGGATGCTTAAACATGGAAAAAACATTCTGGGGAGGAGAATGTGGTGTAAAAACATGTTGTGAAGCAAAAGAACTCAATCATTGTGGTGAATGTGAAATATTTCCCTGTGAAATGCTTTCCAATATGGGAAAAGAACAAGGTTTTGATCCATTGATCAAAATTGAGCAATGTAGAATATGGACCAATGAAGAATAGATCAAATATATCTGTATCTTACATATATCGAACTATTTACGGGCAGGCAACAAATACAAGCCCGCCCGGAAAAATATAATTACAGGTGCTTCGGATCAACATTCACAAGGAATGCCTCGCCGCGTGGTGTCAGAACGTAAGTTGTGTCGTCCTCTTTTTCAATGTAGAGAGTATCCACAAGCATATCGAGATTCAGTCTGGCCTGCATATCATTAAGATCGAACTTTTCCTTGATCTCGTCATAGGTCATTTTTCCTTCACCCAGATTTTCAACAATGTGTCTGCGAGTGGGATTCTGCATAGTTCTCAGGCCTGCCTTATGGTCCTCAGTAGGGTTCTCCTTGAGTTTTCCTTCTTTCTTTGCTTTCTCGTGCCATTCCTGCCATCTTACCTTCAGGTCGTCCTTTGGCTCTACACTCTCAAGATATTCCTCACCACGTGGTGTGATAACATAAGTATGCTCATCTTCTTTTTCAATGTACAGAGTATCCTCAAGCATCCCCAGATGCAGTTTTAGCGGCATGTCATCAAGGTTGAATTCGGTCTTTAGCTCGTCAAATGTCATCTTCTTTTTATTCAGGCTTGTGATGATATTCCTTCTTACAGGATTTTGCAGGGTCTTCAGTTTTGCGTCATGATCCTCTTTTGGGTCCCTGTTGAGCTTACCCTCATTCTTCATCCTTGCATACCATTCCTTCTTTCTTTGTTCCAGATCCTCTTTTGACATATCCATCGTTCATTATTAATGATGAATTTTTATAAATACTTAGTCCTGAAAAAGAGAAAATTAGCAGCAATATTTATACCATAGAAAGTAGTCTCAGAACTAATCAATAGGACATGAAATGAGCTTGGAATTTGCCAAAACAATTATATGTTTTGAGCATCATGTAAGCAGCCTATTATCCTAATTACATATCATAATCATTCAGGTGAAAAATAATGGCAAGATTTCCAGAAGCTGAAAACAGAATACTGATTAAGAAGATCTGTATGGACTGCAATGCACGCAATGCAGTACGTGCAACAAGATGCAGAAAATGCGGCGGCAAAAGCCTACGCATGAAGTCCAAGGAATCAAGAGGCGGCTGATCGTTCTCATGCAAGTGGAAGAGTACCTTGATAAGATCGCTGAAAGCGAAGGTACAGTTCACTTGACACTTATCGACCCGGCATCACAAACCCCGGATCAGGCAGCAGAAATAGCTCATGCTGCTACGCTCGGGGGAACAGATGCTATAATGGTCGGTGGTTCCACAGGAGCCGGAGGAGTGCTCCTTGACCAGACGCTCCTAAAAATAAAAGAGAGAACAGACAAACCCACAATATTATTCCCGGGAAATGCATCAGGCGTCAGCAAACATGCCGATGCTATATTTTTTATGAGCTTACTTAATTCCCGTGATATTAACTACATCACCACCAATCAGGCAATGGGCGCTCCGGTTGTTTACAAGAGTGGAATTGAACCCATCTCCATGGCATATATTATAGTAGAGCCGGGAGGAACTGTTGGCTGGGTAGGTGATGCAAAGCTCATACCAAAACGCAAACCAGAACTTGCAGTAGCATACGCACTTGCAGGAAAATATCTTGGTATGCACTATACCTATCTTGAAGCAGGATCCGGTGCAGATTCACCGGTCACTCCGGAAATGATAGGTGCGGTCAAACACGTCCTCGGAGACAACAAACTGATAGTTGGCGGAGGAATACGTGATGGAGAGACTGCAAAGATGTGTGCTCTTGCCGGAGCGGACATGATAGTTACAGGAACTATCCTTGAAGAGAGTTCTAACGTTACTGCCAAGGTAGAAGAGCTGGTTTCAGCCATTAAGAAATAGTTGAAGGATTACCTTTTTCTTTTATTTGCCTTCAGACCGAAATAACCCATGGAGGTTTGACAATGCTTGAAGTACGGAATATCGTTAAAGAATACGAGTTCAATGGTGACAAAAAAAGAGTTCTTGATAATGTAAGTTTTGATGTTGCAGACGGTGAAATATTAGGAATTACCGGAAAGAGCGGCAGTGGGAAAACTACTATTTTGAAGATTCTTCGTGGTATTGAGGACTTTGATTCCGGTTACTTTGAGCTGAATGGAGAAAGGATAGAACCAAATCCTGAAAGGGAAAAAATCAAATTCCTGACCCACAACAGTGCAATACACCTTCAGCGCAATTTCGGACTCTGGAACGGCCCTGCCATTGAAAATATCATTCGCAAGCTGAATTACATTATAGAAGGTCACGAAGGATTACCTGAGCCAGATGCACTTCATTATGATGAGATGTACGAAGAGGCAATGTACTACATGCGCCTTGTCAGGCTTGAACACAAAGCAAAACACTCTTCAAACCTGTTAAGCGGTGGCGAGAAACAGAGACTCATACTTGCCCGCCAGCTTGCAGCAAAACCAAAACTTCTACTCCTTGACGAACCGGTAACAATGACCGATCCCGGTACAAAACAGGAGATGCTTGATGTAATAAAAGACATCAGAAAAGAACTTAACATTCCGATTGTTGTTGTTTCACACCTACCGGAGATCCACCTTTACCTTGCAGACAAGGTTGTTTACCTTGAAGAAGGAAAAGTTATCGAAACTGGAGAAGCTAAAGATGTGCTGAAACATTTCCTAAAGGATATCAAAGAGCAGACTCCTCTGGCAGAGATTACCAGCAAGGAACCTATCATAAAAGTGAGAAGACTTTCAAACCGCTTTGCTCTGCTGCGTGTAGGAGAAGTCCTGAAATTCGAAGACCTTTCCCTTGACATAAATAAAGGAGAGATAACTGCCCTTATCGGACCATCGGGTTCCGGAAAGACAACACTACTTAAAATGATAGAAGGTCTCAGATTCCCTAAAGAAGGAGAGATCACATACCTTCATGACGGAAAGTGGCTCAATATCATTGATTTTACCATACAACGCCTGGATCTTCGCAGTAAGATGAGCATTATGCACCAGGATTTCACCCTGTCGCCACACTCTACAATAAGAGACCAACTGGCATTCAGACTCCGTCTGAAAGGCGAAGGTTCTCTGGAGTATGCAAGGAAGAAAGCTGCTGAACTTGGCATCTCTGATGAAAATCTCGATACACTTTACAGGATAACTGAAGTTACCGAGGAAGAAAAGGACAAGGCTCTCCGTGAGATTGGTTTATCCATTGACATTTATGCAAAACTATTCCCTTCAATAACCAAAGGCACTGTTGACACTCAAGCTGCCGAGGTTTTTGAAACACTTGACCTTCCAATGTCAATCCTGGACAAAACACCATACCAGATAAGCGGTGGAGAACATGTCAGGGCATACATAGCACTGGCACTTGTCACAAGTCCTGAAATACTCATGCTTGACGAACCATTCGGTGACCTTGACCCTGTGACACTCAGGGATGTGACCAATTCCCTGAAGAACATAAACAGGAAATTCGGCACTACAATTGTGTTTGTAAGTCATCATACCGATTTTGTAAAGGAAGCGGCACATAGGGCTATTCTTATAGACGATGCAGAGATCACAATGGATGGAAGCCCGGAAGATGTTTGCCAGAAGCTCATTGAAATGAGCAATGCAAAGTATCTCGAGCATGACCTGCATGAACTTGTAGAGAATTAATCACGTTGGCCTTCGGGCCCGCAACTCTTTTTTTGCTGCTGGTATATTAGTTCCAGACGTAGTCATATTTCCAGAACAAGATTTTTATTCTAACACCTGCTAATTAATCATTGGAGGTTTAAAATGAAAGACGTTACAGACATCACAGAAGTCATGAAAAAAGTTGGTCTTTTTGGAATTGGCTTATGGGCACTGACTGAAGAAAAGATACAGGACATCACTGATGATCTTGTCGAAAATGGGGAGATCAAAAAGGAAGAAGGCAAGAAGTTTGTCCGTGAAGTAATGGACGAACAGAAGAAGCAGAAGGAAGAACTTGAAAAGAAGATCTCATCAAAAGTCCAGGATACCATCACCAAGGCAGATGTTGCAACAAAGGATGAAGTCAGGGAACTTAAAGATATAATTTCAAGTCTTGAAGCCAAGATAGACAAATTAGTAGACTCCGACAATAAGGAAGACCTTTAAGCCTGAAAAGGAGGAGTGCCCTTCAGCAAAGATAACAACCTCTTTTTAAATTTTTCAAAGGCACTTTATTCTTTAACAACTGAACACAGGGAAGGAAATCCCGAAGCAATTGTGGAAGAGTGGAGCTTTTTTCCACTTAGTCCATGTACGGGTGACATTCTGGACATAACGGGCAGAACCGGAGCCAATGAAAACATCACAATGGCAGTCTCGTTTTCAATTATTGCCCCTGTAACAGATAACAGATACGAACATTTGTTTGAAAAAGTGGGAATTCCGGGAGGAAGCAATAGTTTCCAGGTAATGGCACAGAAAGTCCATGACCTTACTTTCATTGTGAGGATGTTTGTTGACTTTAAACGCAGTTTTGATGCGGAGAATGGAATTGCACAGTTCTATGAAAAGAACGTTCCCCAAGGAGATTATGAAATCATCATTAGCGGAAATGCTGTTGAAGGTGAGAATGATGTCAGACTGGACTTTCTGGCAACGCAGACCATCAAAGCTGACAATGAAGGCAGATTTCACCGGAAATATGATACTTGCACATTACCGGAAGGCGATTTTACAGTAAAGATAGGAAATCGTAAGAAAGTGATAAGCCTGACAGAAAACAAAAAAGAATAAAGGAAAGTCTTGATGATTAAGTCAAAATAGATTTATAATCCCTTTGAGATCATCAGCTTGATAAAATCGGTCGATTCCATTACCGGAACACTGTCAATCAGACAGACATCGGACCATGGAATGTTAAATTCTGCGTATGCTTCGTTGCTCTCAGCCTCGTAAAGTATGAAATAGCGTCCTCCATTGAGGTCTACCCACTGGTTGATTATTGTTATTCCTGCAGGCGGCCTGAGATTCTTGAAATGTTCAATTACCTTTTCATTATCCTGCGGGTCCCATGTGCTTATATCGAAAAATAACATATATTCCCACTCCTTTTGTATTGTTGAATAAAACCATTTTATTTTAGTATTTAGTTGGTATTTATTCTGACATTAATACTCGGATATTAGTAATTATATAACTGTCCCTTTAATTTAAGGAAAGTACAATCTGGAATGCGAAAAGATATGTTTGCAACATATTATTTTGTGCGATAATTTAATAATAAAGCCAGTACAAATGAATAATACATCCAAATAAAAAAATCAAAGTCCGGGGCCTCATGAAACAGAGAAAGATCCATAGGTATTCAATGATCAGACGATACGGAAAGATCGTTGATGCACTCATAAAATATGAATTCGGTTACATTGTCGACCGCATGGGACTTCGCAGCATCAGGCCACTTAGATCGCGTATCAGAAAACAGGAGAAAGTCCTAAAGGATACTGATACCGGACCAGTAAAAGCCAGAATGATGCTTGAGGAACTTGGACCCACATATATTAAGCTCGGGCAAATTCTCAGCATGCGTCAGGACCTTATTCCACCTGAATATGCAAATGAGTTCTCAAAGCTCCAGGATAATGTCCAGCCATTTGAAATGGGCGAAGTGGAAAAGCTCATTCGATCGGAACTTGGTTCTGAAACAAAGGAAATTTTTGAGTATTTTGAACCAGATCCCATTGCAGCAGCATCTATCGGACAGGTACACCGTGCCAAACTAAAAAGCGGCGAAGATGTTGTTGTTAAAGTCCAGAGACCAGGCATAAGGAAGATCATAAATTCCGACCTGGACATCATGTACAGCATTGCTTATTTTACAGAAGAGCACCTGCCGGAAGCAAAACTCTACCAGCCCATTGGGATTGTTGAGGAATTTGAGCGTAGCATAAAAGCAGAAATGGACTATACCCAGGAAGGCAGGAATGCAGACCATTTTGCTCGCAATTTCCGGGATGATCCAAGAATATACATTCCCAAAGTGTACTGGGACTACACCAGTGCAAAAGTACTCACACTTGAATTTATAGATGGTGTAAAAAGTAATTCTTTTGAAGAACTTGCCCGCATGGAAGTCGACAGGCGGGAAATAGGCATCGATGTCCTGAAAGCCTTTATGAAACAGATATATGATGATGGCTTTTTCCATGCGGACCTTCATCCCGGAAATATATTCATAATGAAGGATGGAAGGATAGCACTTCTTGACTTCGGTATGGCAGGATTTCTATCACAGGACATGCGCAACCTGCTTATTGATGACCTGATAGCCATTACAAGAGGAGATACGGTCCTTTACATTGAGCTTCTCAGGGAACTGGGCTCTATTGATGAAAACACAGATCTTTCAGCACTTAAGATCGATATTGACCAGTTGATATACAAGTACTATGGCAGACCACTTGGACAACTTGACACTGCATTAATACTTGAGGAAATGATTAACCTACTGAGAAAGTATAAGGTAAGAGTCCCCTCTAATGTTGCATTGCTTTCCAAAGGGGCAATGACTGCTGAAAGCTTTGGAAACCTCATGGATTCTGAAATCAACCTTGCAATTATAGCAGAGCCATTTGCAAAAAAAGCGATAAAGGACAGGTTGCGACTTACTAATATTGCAGGGAATACATACAAGGATGCAAGCAACTGGGCGCGGGTGCTCCATAAAGCACCTATGAAGATAGGACATATTCTTGATATTGCAGAAAGAGGTTACCTCAAATTGCGTTTTGACCCACATGAATTTGACAGGGTTGTGTCTGAGATCGATGCTGCAAGTAACCGTCTTTCATTTAGCCTTATCATCTCGGCTATAATCGTCGGTTCATCATTAATCATACAAACCGGTATGGAACCACACATCTGGGGAGTACCTTTATTGGGCGTAATTGGTTTTCTCATGGCAGGCTTTTTGGGAATGTGGCTTGTAATTTATATACTGAGAACCGGAAGAATATAAGAAACAATATTATTTGTTTATCGCACATCTTAAATAGACAAAAATATAACTATACGCCGTTGAAGTAACCTTCCACAAACATCTTCGGGTGAAAAAATGACAGATCCAAACGTTGAAAGAAAGCTTGTCGAGATCATGCGTATTATCAATGAAAGCGACAAGCCTTTAGGTGCACGCCTTATCGCTGATGAGCTCCATAACCGTGGTTATGCAATTGGAGAAAGAGCTGTCAGGTATCATTTACGGATACTGGATGAGCGTGGCTTTACCAAGAAGCACGGATACATCGGACGTACTATCACAGAACGTGGAAGAAAGGAACTCAATGATGCCCTTATCAGTGACAGATTCGGTTTTGTAATCACCAGGATAGAAGAGCTGATCTACAAGGCAGACTATAACCTCGAAACAGGAAAAGGGAACGTGATAGTCAATATTACGAATATTGATAAAAACGACTATGACAATGCCACTGATATAATAAAATATGCCATGGATCACGGTGCCACTATCAGCCCAAGAGTTGGGATTATTGAAGAAGACACTGACCTTGATATTTATGTCCCTGATGGCAAAGTTGCCATAGCAACTGTGTGTAGTATTACTTTTGACGGATTACTCCTTAACAGTGGAATACCCGTGGTGCCGGTTTTTGGAGGGCTTATGCAGATGGAGGATTACTCACCTGCAGGATTCCTGGACCTTATATCATACAGCGGAACATCTATTGATCCTATCAAAATCTTCCTGAGAAGAAAAGCAACATCCATTCTTGAAGCTATTGATACTGGTAATGGGAAGATGCTTGCTAATGTTCGCCAAATTCCTGTATCAGCTGCAACAAGGGCTGAAGAGCTACTAAATGTGGCAGCTAAACATGACATTTCAGGCCACCTGGCCATCGGAGATCCGGGAGAGGATGTTCTCTATGCACCAATTGAAAGAGGTAAAGTAGGAATTCCTGTAATGGTTGGAATTAACTCTGTTGCTGCTGTTGAGGAAGCTGGCATAAATGTAGATACACATCCTGTTTCATCAGTTATGGAATACAGCAAGATGAAAAAACTCTGATATGATTTCAGTTTTTGAAACTTATTTTTTTACTTCATTTTAATTACATCCATTGATAGCGGATTTTAGCTGTGAGCTTTGATTTTGAATATATTACTACAGTGCATATAAATGCGTATTTGACAATACATGACTCCATAAACCAAATATAGTAAGAAGTAATATATTGAGAATTTGATTGAAAAAATAGGTAATGTTTTCATTCAGTATATGATAATAAAAATTGTCACAGAGCGTGACGAAAGGAAGTTTTAGGGAATTAAATGGCAGTAAAATTACTAGCAACATTGTTGCTAATTGGGTTTTTATTATTTGGTTTATCGTCCACAGAGTACAGTTCGGAGAGTGGTATTTTTCCTCCCAAGGAAAACTGCAATATTACATTAGAACAGGCACAACAGATTTCGAACAACAGTATACTGATACCTACCTGCCTGCCTGACGGATATGAAATGCAGAGCATGTGTTTAGTAAATGGAACATCGGAAGGTCCGGATTTTGCCGGCTATTCACAATTGATTTACACAAATGAAACTTGTGCTTTTTTTGTAGAAGAGGATTTTTCAGGAACAAAGGAATTCACTTTTGAAGCTCCTGCATCAGATGATGATGTAGAGCATAAAGAGATAACAATAAACGGATGTGAAGGTGAAATGAGGATATACCATGAGGAAGCAATGGAGATCTGCTGGGACACTAATGGCATCAGAGTCTCTGTTTTATCTCATAATCTTGAAATGAATGAACTGGTCAGAATTGCAGAGTCCATGAAATAAAATGGCGGTGCAGATAGAATGCAAAGAAAATTATTGATAGTATTGATATTACTGGGAGTTGTTCTGTTAACCTCCGGTTGTACTGAGAGCGAAATGTCAGCGAAGGAGATCACTGAAAAAGTGCAACAAAAATATTCATCCCTGGAAGATTATTCTACCACTGTCCGGATCGCAGTCACATATGGAGAAGACACACAGACAATGGAATATGAGATACTGCAAAAAAATCCGGATAAATCGAAAAAGACCATGATACTTCCTCAGGAAGAAGCAGGAACAATTATAGTTAACAACGGCGGACAAACGTGGAGATATGATTCTGAAGACGATGCATACCAGATATACGACGGACCTGGAATGCCCGGAGAAAATGAACAGACTGACTATTCATACATAATTGAGAATTTCCTGAATGAAGCAGATGTAAGCTTTTTGAAAGTTGAGAACTATGAAGGTCGCAAGTCGTATGTACTCCTTTCTAAGATAGGAGATAACACTCCTGAAGTAAAAATCTGGATAGATACTGAGACATTGATGCCGGTGAAACTGGAAGCTATCGACAATGATGGATCTAGAGGAATAGTAGAATATCAGGATTTCAAAGCCAATACAGGCATAGAAGATGAAGAGTTTATGATTCCTGAAGATGTTGAAGTTGTCATCACTAAATCCCTCCCCAACCAGCCTGAACTAACACTGGAAGAAGCCAAAAATATCTCAAATTACAACATACTGGCACCTTCCTATTTGCCGGAAGGTTCTGATCTCGCAAGGATTATCGTGGATAACGAGGCTTACAAAGCAGCTGGTGTTGAGGGAACATTTGTTGGTATCACCTATTCAAATGAGGAAACTACTATTAACATCATTGAAGAGTTCAATGAGAATCGAAATATCGTAATGGCACCAACGATTGCTTCGCATGAAAAAACAGAGAAGATCACAATAAATGGAGAAGAAGGCGAGTTGGTTGCATTCATCAATGATAATAGCACGCTGGACTGGGAAATAAACGGTATCAGAATATTGATTTCAATGTACCCGGAGGACAGAGAGGAATTGATCAAGGTTGCAGAATCAATGGAATGACCAGTATATCTGCGGTATCGGGAACTTATGACAGTTCCCTTTTTATTTTCAGTAAATAGAAATGGACAATTCCAATTCTTCCGATATGGGAGATGAATGTTGTGTCAAAGTTTAATGTCTTGATTGAAAATTTAATTTGTGTTGTGATTTTAAACTCTTGTCCATGTGGTTGCTGTGAACATGGGGCAAGTGAGTGAAATTACAGAACTTTTTTTATATTACTAAATACTAAAAATAGATATTGTGTGGGATTTGCAATTATTAATCTGATTTAGTTGCCAAATACGACCAACTATTAGAATAAATTGTTGGATTTTATGCTAAAAACTAGAGAAAGGGTTGCAAATATCGATGAGTATAAATAGGATGAAGTCTACACATAGCATCCGTCTTCCTAAAAAGACGAAACAAAGGTGTTACTCATGTATGGAATATCAAAGAAAATCAATTCAAAGATGATTTGGCAGGCTTTACTGCTAATGAGCGTCATTTTTATGGTATTTATAGGTACAGCGGCAGCTGCAACAGTTGACGAAAACGCAGCTGCAATCGAAAAGAATGCAGAAGATATCGCACAAAATGCAGAAGATATTGGAGTAAATGCAGAAGATATTGGAAATCTCCAGACAGCACTCACATTTATGTGGCTTTTACTCTGTGGTGCATTGGTCTTCTTCATGCATGCAGGTTTCTCACTGGTGGAAATTGGTCTCACCAGAACAAAGAACACTGCTAACATCCTCATGAAGAACTTTATGACAATTTGTCTCGGTATAATAGTATACTGGCTCGTGGGATGGGGAATTATGTACGGCGCAGATGCAGCTGGCATATTAGGAACAGACCAATTCATGCTTATGGGCGCAATGGACAACGCAACATGGAACGGATGGTGGTTCCAGATGGTCTTCGCAGCAACCGGTGCAACAATCGTATCAGGTGCAATGGCTGAGAGGACTGATTTCAAGTCATACCTTATTTATACAGTCCTGTTGGTCGCATTCATTTACCCTGTATACGGACACTGGGTATGGAGCGGTTCAGGAATTCTTACAAGCGGTTTCCTCGTCGATGCAATTGGAGAAACATTCCATGACTTTGCAGGTTCCAGTGTTGTACACTCAATTGGTGGATACTCGGCACTCGCAGGTATAATGATTGTAGGTCCAAGGATCGGCAAGTTCAAGAATGGTAAGGCAGTAGCAATTCCAGGTCACAGCCTTCCACTGGCATTCCTCGGTACACTTATCCTTGCACTTGGATGGGTAGGATTCAACGGTGGTAGTACCCTCGATGGAAACGACCCATACGCAAATCTTGTTATTGTAAACACATTCCTTGCAGCAGGTGCAGGAGCAATCATGGTAATGATAATTACCTGGATGAAGACTGGAAAGCCAGATCCATCACTTACTGCAAACGGTATGCTTGCAGGTCTTGTAGCAATCACAGCACCTTGTGGTTCAGTAGCAAACTGGGCAGCAGTAGTAATAGGTATCATTGCAGGTATTGTAGTATACGCAGGTGTAATGTTCAATGAAAACACACTCAAGCTGGATGACCCAGTCGGTGCAGTAGCAGTACACGGATACTGTGGTACATGGGGAGTAATCTCTGTAGGTATCTTCGCACTCGGCCAGGGCGATGGTTCAATGCTTGCAGATGCAGCATACACAGCAGCTGGAGCAGGACTTCTCTACGGCGGTACCGCACAGTTCATGATCCAGGTCGTAGGTGCAATACTCAGTATAGTATGGGCATTTGTGATCTCATTCATAGTCTTCAAGATAATCGATGCAATTATCGGACTCCGCGTATCTGAAGAAGACGAGATCGCCGGACTTGATGTAGTAGAACACGGAATCAGTGCATACCCAGAATTTGCAATCCTGAAGGAGTGATGTTAAATGATGAAAATCGAAGCAATAATAAGGCCAACAAAGATCCACGAGGTCAAGGATGCCCTTGATGAAGCTGGATTTGAAAGTATAACCGTGACCGATGTAAAAGGCCGTGGTAAGCAAAAGGGCGTTATGCAGCAGTGGAGAGGACGCAAGTACTGTGTCGACCTGTTGCCAAAGATAAAGATGGAAATGGTAGTAGACGATGATAATGTAGACAAAATTGTAGACATAATCATGAAGGTTGCTGCAACAGGTTCCATTGGAGATGGAAAAATATTCATCACACCTGTAACCAAGATCATCAGGATCCGTACAGGAGAAACAGACGGAGAAGCACTCTAAGTGCTCCCTCCATCCTTTTTTATTTTTTGACTTTCAACTTCAACTATAAGTTCTTAAAACAATCACCGCGAGCCCTGGGAATTCAACATATACCTATTGTAAAAGGATTCTGCAGTCCAGTTGTCACAATATAGCACTTCCATAGTTTCAGGGCTCTTCCCTAAAAGTACTGACTTTTGTAAAATAATGTTGACTGCTGTATAAAAACAATAATATAATATACGTGCGGATGATATAATTATACCCGTGATATTTTGACGGGGAAGGATAAAATACTGATAGTAGACGATGAGAAGATCAACGTCGCGGTTCTTACATCATACCTTACGGACAATTATGATGTGATCACGGCCTCCACAGGTGAGGAAGCACTAAAAATAGTGAAAAAAGAAGAGCCGGACCTAATCTTACTTGATATCGTCATGCTGGGAATGGATGGTTTTGATGTATGCAAGACATCAAACATGACTATAAACTCGATTTTATACCTATAATAATGCTTACCGCCCTTTCATCAAGGGACGATCACCAGAAAGGTATAGAAGTCGGTGCAGATGATTTTCTTAAAAAGCCTGCCGATAGGTTTGAACTGGACAAGAAGATCACAGCACTTTTGCGTATCAAAGAACAACACGACTCACTTCTGCATGATCGCAATAAAGCATATGAATATCTGGACTATGTAGGTGTTTTAATAGCTGTCCTGAACAAAGACTACAAACTCATTCACATCAATCAGAAAGGTGCAGATATTCTTGGATACAACAGGAACAATATCATAAACAGAGATTGGATAGATCTCATCGTTTCTGAGAGCTATACGGACCTTGTTAAGAGTAAATGTGACATGCTCATAAATGGCATTATGAATGAACCAGAATGCCCAGAATACCCCATAATGACAATTACACGCAAGGAGAATTTATTCAAATGGCACTATTCAGTCCTGAAAGATGCAAAGGGTGATATTACAAATATTCTGATGTCTGGAGAAGACATCACTGAAAAAAGAAAGGATGAGATAAAGCTCATGGAATATGCCAAAGAGCTTCAGAAATCCAATGAAATAAAAGACCTTTTTACAGATGTTCTTCGCCATGACCTGCTAAACCCTGCAGGACTTATCAAATCATTCACAGAGCTTCTTGAAGAGACGGCAACCAGTGAGAAACAGGAACGCATCATAGAGAACATTAAAAGATCAAATATCAAACTCATGGAACTGATAGAGAATGCAGCAAAGCTTGCCAAACTTGAATCGATTAATGAGATGGCATTTGTGAGGACTGATATTGCTTCCATGATAGAATCCGTAGGAAATAGCTTCGAACAGAGTCTCAGCGACCAGAATATGAAGTTAGTATTTGATAAACCAGAAACATGCTTCACACTTGCCAATCCAATGATTGAAGGAGTATTCACCAATCTCATTTCAAATGCTATCAAATACAGCCCTTACAACACCAGCATTACCGTAAAGGTAGAAGAGCTGGCCGATAAATGGAAGATATCTGTGATCGATCAGGGAGACGGAGTTCCTGATAAGGATAAAGAGGCAGTATTCACACGTTTTAACAGGTTACACAAGGAAAATATCAAGGGCAATGGAATCGGACTTGCTATTGTTAAAAGAATCACAGACCTCCATGGAGAAAATGTTGGTGTCATTGATAATCCTCAAGGACATGGAAGCATATTCTGGTTCACCCTGAAAAAAGCGTTTTGATTATAAAAATGAGAAAAAAATAGTGCACAGTGTTGAACGACCTTTTTATATTATTCCAGTGAGTGCCATATACAATTGCACCAGAAATAAGGGGAGAAACTAAGATATTTTTTATTGTATGATACATCCCTAAAGAGACATAGATGAGAACCATATACACCTACAAAAAGTCAAATGCAAAGAGATGGTGTTAGAAGTATACAACCCATATATTTTGCAAAGTAGGAATCTTATGTAAAAACTTCACATAAGTATTCTTAAGTATAATGACATAGTACATGTGATTCCGTTAGTACCATGGCAAGCATAGAACCTGCTTCCTAAAACACAAAAACGAAACAAAACGAAACACATATTATACCCTGTACATCATGAAAGACCAGCATGAGAAAAACGTACACAGGGAAATGGTGCTAACTACCTCTTAGGTAATTACCCTCCTGACACAGCAACTGTTGGCCAGAATGGGCACCTTCCTTTTTTTGATAGGCGGATAGACAAATAGCGCCTTACATTTTAAAAATGATTGCATAGAGATTTCCAATTTTACGCCATAACTAGGATTTGCCAAGTGGAACAAAATATACAGTATATATAAAATATGCAAATATTAAATTATTACAGATGATACACGTAGTTCTTATGTTATAGAATTTAAGTGTATCGCAAACCATAAAAGAATAATTAAAAAAAAGAAGCAGAAGAGAGTACAAGCAGGCAATAGAGCAGACCCTAAACAACACAACTACAAAATAATTGCTACCGATGCTGAAATCGTCAATAAATACAGGGTAATATATAGAGCATATTAGCACCCATAAGGGATTCTGTTAACTTATTGTGTATGAAAAATTAAAGGAAGTATCGAAATGAACAAAGAAATTTGTATGGATACGACTAACAAAATAGTTTTTTATATTACAGATTTATCAAAAAAAGTATATCAAAATATATCTAATATATTTCTTAGTCCGTTGTATCCGTTGTTTTTTGCAATTGTTATATATTCTGGCATTATTATTGATAATGATCTAACAAGCCATGTTATGATAACAAGTCCAGATATGTTTTATTTATGTGAACAAAACGAAATTGTGAGAAATAGCTTAGGCACCGAACGTTGGTATGTACCTACAATAATATCTTTATTATTCCCCATGATGTCGATTATTTTAGTATCAATAAGTAAAAATACAACGTTGAGGGTTTGTTCATTGTATTTTGGGCTATTGGGGTATGTGTATTCGTTTTCTTTGATTTTTGGAGTACATTTAATTGATTGGCATAATTTATTGTTCGGGTTATTTATAACATATACTGCAACTATGAATCTGTTAACTGGTCACTGACAACGATGTTAAAATTATAGTCACCGTCTGGCAATTTATCCGAATCGAAGTAAAATGTAACTTCTGTGTTTGCATCTCGTTCGAAGTGAGGGTACGGATATGCGGTTTCACTGCTTACTTGTATATTGTTTTGGTCATATGCGTTACATGTTATATTTGCATAACCTGATTTTCCATTGTTTATAATGGTTGTTTTTACATTGTAGCCATAATACCCATATCCAAAAATTGTACTTTTTTCTGCAATGATGCCACCCACGTGCATATTCATTTGCTTGGGTTCGGTTGCACGATATTCAATTTCATCTACGGTTCTAAATACATCCGATACTAAATTAGCCCCAGTCAAAAAAACAAATAACGCAAGTACAATCTTTATGATATTGTTCCTATATTCTTTATCCGAAACCATGTTGTTCCTCACTAAACCCGTTTTATAAGTTATTCTTCCAAATCTTCAAACTTGGTTAACCCCTTAACCGCATTCAATTTTTCATGTAACTTGTTTTCCCATTCTTCATACTCTAAAATCCCCTTTTCTTCAAGCAATTCTACAAGGGATGTAATCATCTTATCTAAAATGTATATTTCTTCTTTGATGTCTTCTGTCATTGTTTCACAACCTCAATTATAATTTTATCATCTTTCATTGTCCACATAAAATTATCACCCTTGTTTAAATCCATGATATTTACTAATGCAGTGGGGATAGATGTTGTATATTTCCCCTTTGATTCTTGGACGGTTGTTTTAAAGCCTTTACTCACAATATCGCACTCCGTTTTGTGTTGCTTGCCATTTAGTGGCTTGGTCTATCAGACTTTCCCACTTATTAGACACATCAATATCAAGTCCTGCTGCCTGCGCAGGAGTCTTTCCTTTTAGTGTGCTATGTGGTCTAAGGAAATTATAATGAACAAACCAACCTTTCAAAAGCAACTCTGTCTTTTCCATTGAATCGAGTCCACGTCTTGCTCTAAGCATATCTTTAAGGCTACCATGCAGTCTTTCAACAATGTTATTAGTTCTTCTGCTATTGATACCTACATTTTGTATAAGCTCGGTATATTTGTTACAACGTTCATAAAAGACCTTATTAAATGGTTTTCTATATGCAAAACAGCCATCAGCAAAGATAAAACGAGGCTTGTTAACTGCTCTGGTTGCTGCATCCTGAAATAAAATAGTACAATCTTTGTTTGTGCGTGTTTTAGATAGATGTCCAGCAACCATAAAACGAGTGTCCTCGTCTATCATTTCCCAAAACCAATGCTGATTGCCTTTGATCTTAATCGCTGTTTCATCAACATGCCAATTGTCACCAAATTCTACTTTGAGGCTAGAAACGTAATCATAAACGAGATTTGAGTATTTCATAATCCATTTGTGTATGGTGACTTGTGAAACTTCAACTTTAAAGATGTATGCAATTTGTTCCTGAATCTTTCTTACGCTCATACCGTCAAAGTAAAAACCAATAGCAACTGCAATAACGTGTTTTTGTGTCCTCATACCATCAAAATTATCATTTTCAAGGAAAGTAGCCTTACATTCTTTGCATTTGTAACGCTGTACACCCTTTATTTTTCCGATTTTGACAACCTTTTGAGAATCACATTTCTTACAGTTCATATCATATGCCCCTATATACTAATACGACACCAAACTATATAAAGTTAAGGTAGTAAAAAGTCTAGACTTTATTATTTCGTGTTGTGTAAAATCGACATGCGATAAGTATTTATTTGATTGAAGCATATATATCTACATCCAGAGGTAACTTTGGTTAAGTGTGCCCTTGGCGGGATTCGAACCCGCGATCTTAGCTTCGTCGATGCCAAATCATATCCTAGCTAGACCACAAGGGCAAATTGAATAAATTGAATAGACGGAATGCGGTTTTATTACCTCTTTGTTCAACCGTCTATTCATTTACAAATAAAAACACCTTTCCTTTTCCTACCCTCTTTCCTTCCCATTTGCCATTGTTCACATTTTCGCTTTTGATACTGTCCCTAATATCAGATGTTCTCTGTGACACACTATTCCATATATTAAACAGTTCATCGGTTGCGTTTTTACCCAATGTATATTTTTTGCCATTGTTATAGTATGACAAAATGGCTTTAACGCTGTGCTCATAATTTGGTTGTGCCAAAATATAATCTTTTATTTCATCGGTTGTTGGATTGATGATGTCATATGAACTACTATCACACAAATCTGATGTATCTTTTGTCATTTGTTCAGTAGAACCACTGTTTTTTACACTAATGTCCGCATTTTTATTCAGTATCTTTGCTCCAGACAATTGTTCAAAGATTTTACTTGTATCTTCATTTGAAACATTTTCAAATCTGTAAACGTTACCGTATACACTCAGTTCAACATATTCCATGTTATAACCTCTTTGTTCAATACAACATTGGATTATAACATATTTAAAGCTTTTTGTTATATGATTTGTTTTGTGTGTTATGGGGATTTGGACTGTGTGTGTTTGGGTATTAAAAAACACTGTTTTTTATAAATAATAAAATAACAACAGTTCTGTTTAAATAGTATAAGGCATGTTCAAAAAATTTAATTTTAACTAAAGTTAATTGATTTTCTATATATTAAAATAGTAATTATGACAGTGCGTTATGTTTATTTTCCTGTACACAATAAGTTAACAGAATCCCCATAAGGATAAGTTTAAATAATAGAAGGCGAAACATGGGATGCCGATGTATGTGAGAACAACGGCACATAAATAGACTATCGATCCATCAATAGATAGATAACTATAAACTGTGGGAAAAATCAGAGGTAAGTGAATTATTTCAGGGAAGAGTTCAAAACTAAAACCTGGTCCGTATTTTATCTGTTAGAATTGTATAAAAATCGAATATATTGCCTTAACCAAAAGGTGCAATGAGACAATAAGAATTCAGATTGAACTTGTATATAAAGGTATACCTAAAAAGGATAAAAAGTACCAATTTTGGACTAAATGAGATGAATGTCATCTACAATCCATCTTTTTTTAGGGACTGCCGCTGAAAAGCCTCATGCTGTTGATTAAGAGCAATATTTCGAAAAATTTCAATAGACCACTAGTGAATAGTTTTATATATGGCAACATAGTACATAGGATTCCGTTGTACGATACAAAGCAACGCAGCTCCAAAAAATAACACAGTCGTACAACAAAACAAACACAAAAAAACACATCAAATAAGTACAGAAGGAAAAGACCATGCGACAAGTAGCAATATACGGAAAGGGCGGAATCGGAAAGTCAACAACAACACAGAATTTGACCGGAGCACTCGCCACCATGGGCAAAAAGATACTGTTAGTAGGATGTGACCCAAAGGCAGACTCTACAAGAATGCTTCTCGGAGGTCTTAACCAGAAGACAGTACTCGACACCCTCAGATCAGAAGGCGACGAATCCATTGACCTCGACAAGCTTATCCAGCCAGGTTTTGGCGGAATCAAGTGTGTAGAATCCGGCGGACCAGAACCAGGTGTCGGTTGTGCAGGAAGAGGAATTATCACCTCAATAGGTCTCCTTGAGAACCTTGGTGCATACACAGATGATCTCGATTACGTATTCTATGACGTACTCGGTGACGTAGTATGTGGAGGTTTCGCAATGCCAATCAGAGAAGGAAAGGCACAGGAAATCTACATTGTAGCCAGTGGCGAACTCATGGCAATCTATGCAGCAAACAACATCTGCAAGGGTGTCCAGAAGTACGCAAAGGGCGGCGCACGTCTTGGTGGAATCATCTGTAACAGTAGGAATGTAGATGGAGAACGTGAACTTCTTGAAGCATTCGCACAGAGGCTCGGAAGCAAGCTCATTCACTTCGTACCAAGAGACAACATTGTCCAGCGCGCAGAGATCAACAAGAAGGTAGTAATCGAATTTGACCCAGAAAGTGATCAGGCAAAGGAATACATGACACTCGCTAAGAACATCGAGGAAAATGATCTCTTTGTAGTTCCAACACCACTCGAGATGGATGATCTCGAAGCAATGATGGTAGAATTCGGAATAGTAGAACTCTAAACATAAAATCTGAGGTGAAATAACAATGCAGATGATTCGTGCGATAGTCAGACCTGAGAAGGTAGTTGATGTTGTAGATGCACTCGAAAAGGAAGACTTTGTATCCCTTACCAAGACCGATGTATTCGGAAGAGGAAAGCAGAGAGGTATCCACACAGCAGATTTACAGTTTAACGAACTCCCAAAAACAATGCTTATGTTGGTAGTTGAAGATGCTGACAAGGACAAGGTCCTTGAGATCATCACTGCCTCAGCACACACAGGAAAGTACGGAGACGGAAAGATCTTCGTAAACCCAGTAGAAAACGCATACACAATCCGTACAGGCGCAAGCGGACTTTAAATCCGGAGGGATTTTCAAATGAAGGAAATAACGGCAATCATCCGCATGAACAAGGTGCAAAAGACACTTGATGCCCTTGACGGATGCGGCTACCCCTCATTCACCGTAGAAAAGGTGATGGGCCGTGGTAAGCAAAAGGGATTGTGCTTTGAGTTCAACCCTCCACTCCCAGAACAGCCAGAGCCAGAACTTACTCACGTACCTTTTGTCCCAAAGAGAATGTTTACAATCGTTGTGGATGACAAGGCAGCAGACAAGGTAATACAGAAGATAATCAAGATCAACCAGACAGGTCATGCAGGAGATGGAAAGATTTTCGTCACAGACATACCTGAAGCTATCAGGGTAAGGACCGGAGAATCTGGAGAAGAGACCGTCGGGAGGAATGTAGAATGAGTTCTGAAGTAGAGAAGTCACAGCACGTCGTCGACGAGATGATGAAGGTCTACCCTAAGAAGACTGAAAAGGATAGAAGGAAGCACTTTGTAGTTAAGGACTCCTGCGAAGCAGAACAACACATCGAAGCCAATGCCAAGACCATCCCAGGTATAATGACAAACCGTGGTTGTGCATATGCCGGATGTAAGGGTGTGGTAATGGGACCTGTGAAGGATATCGTTAACCTCACACACGGACCAATTGGCTGTGGATACTACACCTGGGGAACCAGACGTAATTTTGCCAAGGCAACAGAAGGTGGAGACAACTTCATGCAATACTGTTTCACAACTGATATGAGGGAAACAGATATTGTATTCGGTGGTGAGAAGAGGCTCAGGGCAGCAATTGATGATATAGTAAAGATCTTCAACCCTGGTGCAATCGCTATCGAGGCAACCTGCCCAGTAGGACTTATCGGTGACGATATTGAAGAAGTAGCACGTGCTGCAGAGAAGGACTATCCCGGTTTAAAGGTCCTGGCTTTCCGCTGTGAAGGTTACAGAGGTGTAAGTCAGTCATCCGGACACCACATTGCAAGTAACGTCCTCATGGAGAAGTTGATCGGTACTGAAGAACTTGAAAACCCAACTCCATTTGATATCAACATCTTTGGTGAATACAACATTGGTGGAGACCTATGGGAGATAACACCAATCATGGAGAAGATAGGATACCGTATCGTATCAAGTTTGACAGGAGATGGTTCATTCCACAACATCTCTCAGGCACACATGGCAAAGCTTAGCATATTGCTCTGTCACAGGTCCATCAACTACACTAACCGCATGATGGAACAGAAGTATGGAGTACCATGGCTCAAGGTCAACTACATAGGTGTCGAAGGAACAAAGAAGTCACTCAGGAAGATGGCAGAGTTCTTCGATGACGCTGAACTTACAAAGAAGACAGAAGAAGTCATTGAAGAAGAAATGGCAAAGATCCAGCCAGAACTTGAGAAGTACAAGAACAAGCTTCAGGGTAAGACAGCATTTATCTATGCTGGTGGATCCAGAGCTCACCACTACCAGAATCTCTTTGAAGATCTCGGTATGAAGGTCCTTGTAGCAGGATATCAGTTTGCGCACCGTGACGACTATGAAGGTAGGCAGGTTCTTGCAACATTGAAGGAAAAGGCATCCAGTGGAATCCTTGAAGATATTCATTATGAGCCAGATCCAGACTTCACACCAGCCATCAGTCCAGAACGTATGGAAGAACTCAAGGAAAAGATAGGCCTTATGCAATATGAAGGAATGATCCCTGAAATGCCAGACGGTACAATCGCAGTGGATGACCTGAACCACCATGAAACAGAATTCCTTATAAAGGAACTCAAGCCAGATATATTCTGTTCAGGTATCAAGGACAAGTACTGGGCAATGAAGATGGGAGTTCCATCCAGACAGATACACTCATATGACTACAGCGGTCGTTACACCGGATTTACTGGCGTAATTAACTTCGCAAGAGATATGGACATGGCAATAAACAACCCAAGCTGGAAACTCCAGAAGACCCCATGGAAGGGAGAATAAAGGAGGACTAAAAAATGTTAGATTACACACCAAAGGAAAAGGTTGAGAGAGAAGCTTTGGTCCTTAACCCTGCAAAGATCTGCCAGCCAATTGGTGCAACATATGCTGCACTGGGTATACGCAACTGTATGCCACACAGCCATGGTTCACAGGGATGTCTTTCATACCTGAGAATGGCTCTTACAAGACACTTTAGAGAACCAACCGTCGGTACAACCAGCAGTTTCTATGAAGGTACTGCTGTATTCGGTGGTGCATCAAACCTTAAGAAATCACTTGAGAACATCGAGGCTGTGTACAGACCTGAAGTCGTTGCAATACACACAACATGCCTCTCAGAGACAATTGGTGACGATGTAAACTCAATGATCGAAGATGTAAAGGAAGAAGAACTCATCGACCCATCCATCAAGCTTTGTGCAGCATCAACCCCAAGTTATGTGGGTTCCCACGTAACAGGTTACGATGCCATGGTAAAGTCATTTGTCACAACCTTTGCACAGAAGTCAAAGCCAAACGGAAAGCTGAACCTGATTCCTGGTTTCGTTGACCCAGGAGACATTCGTGAGATGAAGAGATTACTCTCCATCATGAATATCCCTGCAATTGTTTTCCCTGACCAGACAGATGTTATGGACACCGGAATGGGAATGGAAAGAGAATTGTTCGCAAATGGCGGAACACCAATCGGTGACGTAGAGGACAGTGCAAACTCCATGGGTACCATCGCACTCTGCGGAATGGCAGGAGGAGCAGCAGCAAAGGTATTCCAGAACAAGTTCAAGATGCCAGTCCAGATCGGACCTGCACCAATAGGCATACGCTACACAGACAGGTTTGTCATGAAAGCAGCTGAGATGGCAAATGTTGCAATCCCACCAGAGATGGAAAAGGAAAGGGCAAAGGTCGTTGACATGATGACAGATGCTCACGCACACTTCTATGGAAAGAAGGTAGCCATATTCGGTGACTGTGACATAATAGAAGGTCTCACAAGCCTTGTGCTTGAAATGGGAATGGAGCCTGTAGTGATCCTTTCAGGATCAATTAGCAAGGCATTCGTAGAAAGAGTTTCTGAAATGGTACACCCACTGTACCCTGACGCACATATTCTTGACGATGCTGACCTTTTCACACTCCACCAGATCATAAAGAACGAGCCAGTAGACATGCTGATCGGTAACACCTATGGTAAGCATATTGCTCTTGCCGAGGATATCCCACTTATCAGAGTAGGATTCCCAATCATGGACAGGGCAAACTTGCACCACTTCCCAGTTATGGGATACGCTGGAGCAGCTCGCTTGATAGAGTGGATAGGAAACACTTTCCTTGACATCAAGGACAAGACAGTTCCTGAAGAAGAACTTGAGATCGTTCAGTAATGATCTCATAATAAGAAGAACTTGAGGTCGTCCAGTAACGACCTCACCATACATTTTTGGAGTGAGAACATGCCAGAGATTACAAGCGTGGTAGACACGCTGGATGAAAGAAAGCCATATATAGAGCTGAAGCAGGCAAACAAATCAGGAGAACTTGCATGTGATAGTACATCAGTTGCCGGTTCAATGAGCCAGAGAGCCTGTGTATATTCAGGAGCACGTGTGGCACTTAACCCCGTAACCGATGCAGTTCACCTCGTACACGGTCCCATTGGATGTGCAAGTTACACCTGGGATATCAGAGGGAGCCTGTCAAGTGACAAGGAGACCTTCAGAACCAGTTTTTCAACTGACATGAAGGAGCTCGATGTTATATTCGGTGGCGAGAAAAAACTTTCAAAGAGCATTGACGAACTGGTCGAGTTATACAACCCACCGGTCATATTTGTCTATTCAACCTGTATTGTCGGTATAATCGGCGATGATCTCGAAGCCGTTTGTAAGGAAGCAACCGAAAGGGTAGGAATACCTGTTATACCTGTTAAGTCAGAAGGATTCAAGGGTACAAAGTCCGATGGATATAAGGCTGCATGTCATGCACTTATGCAACTTATCGGAACAAAGGAACCTGAGATCACATCTGAATACAGGATCAACATTCTTGGCGATTACAACGTGGCAGGAGATATCTGGTTAGTAAAGCCCCTCTTTGAGAAGATGGGAATACAGGTTATCACTTCTATGACAGGAGATGCGACGGCAGATAGCATCTCAAAGGCTCATGGAGCACAACTGAATCTGGTTCAGTGTTCAGGTTCCATGACATATCTCGCGAAGTGGATGATGAAGGAATACGGGATTCCTTTCAGAAGAGTCAGCTATTTTGGAATAGAGGACATTGCAATTGCACTTAGAACAACTGCTGAATTCTTCGGTTCAGAAGAAATGATGAACATTGCAGAAGAAATAATCGAGCAGGAAACAAACAGGATAATGCCTGAAATTAAGAAAATCAGAAGCAGGCTTGAAGGGAAGACTGCAGCAATTTATATGGGCGGGGCGGCCAAGGCATTAACATTGATCAAGGGCTTCCGTGAACTTGGAATGGAAGTCGTTATAATAGGAACACAGACAGGAAAGCGTGATGATTACAAGGAGATAAGTTACCAGGTTAAGGATGGAACTGTCATTGTAGATGATGCAAATCCACTGGAACTTGCTGGTCTTCTTATTAATCAGAAGGCTGACCTCATGGTAGCAGGTGTCAAGGAAAGATTCCTGGCTTATAAGCTTGGAATTTCATTCTGTGACTTTAACCATGACAGGACAGTCGAATTTGAAGGTTACGATGGTTTCCTCAACTTTGCAAGGGAACTTGATACCTCAGTCAACACTCCGGTCTGGAAGTACGTTGGTAGTAAGATAGAAGGAGCTTATTCAGAAGGCAGCAGGGCAGACTGCGAAGCTGAAGAAAAGACAAAGGCATCCAACAAGATAACAGGGGAGAGAAATATGCAAAAAATCGACCCCATTACATTACATCAGGAGCCAGTGGCATGAGTGAACGTAACTATACCACTGTAAATCCATGTATCATGTGCCAGCCTATTGGCAGTGTAATGGCTTTTAAGGGAATCGAAGATTCAATGGTCCTCTTACATGGATCACAGGGTTGCAGTACCTATATGAGACTGCACCTTGCACACCATTTCAGAGAACCCGTTGATATCGGTTCAAGTTCACTGAGTGAGAAGGGAGCCGTGTATGGTGGAAGTGAGAACCTCAAGAAGGGACTTAAGAACCTCATACTGCGTTATGACCCTAAGGTCATTGGTGTCTCTACAACATGTCTTGCAGAGACAATCGGAGATGACATTTCACGCATTATCAGTGAATTCATAGAAGAGGAAGGCATTGGTGATGAGAGAATAATTATCCCTGTTCCAACACCAAGTTACGAGGAGAGCCACAACAGCGGATACATTAAAGCTGTTGAAGCTATTGTCAAGACCTTCACACTGAATGATTCGAAGAAGGAGATATTCAACAACAAGCTTAATGTTGTGCTTTCTGAGAACATCTCACCTGAAGATACGAGGGAACTCAAGCACGTATTTGACAGTATTGTGGGGCAGAATTCATACATACTTCTCCCTGATATCTCTGAAACCTTTGATGCCCCTATGACAGGTGATCTTCATAAGATCCCGTTAGGTGGCACAACCCATTCTGATATTGCAGACATGAAGAACAGTGCTGCAACCATCGGACTTGGAATTACCAATGATAACAAAGCGGTCAACTACCTTGAACAGACTTTTGACATCCCTTCGCAGAATCTGCCCCTCCCGATAGGACTTGAATACACTGACAGGGTTTTGGCCGCATTGTCTAATATATCCGGGGTAGAAATACCAGATGAGTTCCAGAAGGAACGCGGAAGGCTTATCGATGCCATGGTAGACTCCCACAAGTACGTTTACGGAACTAAGGTTGCTATCTATGGTGACCCGAACAACGTACTTGGAATGCTTTCACTTGCGCTTGAGAACGGAATGCACCCAATTCTAGTGGTTGCTTCCAGCAAGTCCCCAAGATTTGCTGAACAGGCCATGGAAAGAGTGAAGCAGGTTAAGCCTGACTGTGATGTCACGATCCTTGAGGATGTTGACTTTGATACCTTCAATGACGCTGTCAAGAAGGCAAAGCCACAGATGCTTATTGGTAACTCTAATGGAAAGTACATTGCAAAGGAAATGAACATCCCATTGATTAGATTTGGATTCCCGATCCATGACAGAGTTGGTGCCCAGAGGTTACTGACACTTGGATACAAGGGAGCAATGCGCATGCTTGACAGAATTACCAATACTATCCTCGAAGTCGAGGATACTGAATTAGCTGCGAAATGGTCTGAACCGGAAAGCTACGTTCCGCTCAGCGAAAGTAGCTTTCACTCCGCAGAAGCGTGAGGACTAAACAAAAAATGTGTAAAAAACGATGCAGGATGAAAAACGCAAAGATAATCCTGCATTAATTTTTTTCTTTTTAACTTAAAATACAACTATTTTCCTACTCAATCGACCCACACGACCTCAGGCTCTCTCTTTTCAGTTTCGTGGTATTCCTTTGCAGGATAGCCAAATATAATTGGTGCAATGACCCTGTAATCCGGTGTGATTCCCAGTTCTTCCAACAACTCAGGATTATCCTGAATGAAACATCCGGTTCCTATCCAGCAGCTTCCTATATCCATTGAATGAGCTGCAAGCATCATGTTCTCGGCACAGAGGGAACAATCAATATCAGCAGTTACACTTGCATTGTTTCCGAGCACGATAATAAGAACCGGAGCATCGTAGAATATATGGAACTCTTCATCTGCAAGTTCCTTTTTGAACTCCATGGCTGCATCATTGGTGGCTTCATCCAGCATTGCCAAAAGACGTGGTTTGCAGTGATCGGACATCCTTTTCATCATTTCACGGTTCTTTACAACAACAAAGAACCATGGCTGGCTGTCGAAGCCTGAAGGAGCATGGATGCCTGCATCAATTATGGTTTTGATGTCCTCATCACTTACATCCTCATCCGTGTATTCACGAACGCTTCTTCTGGACTTTATATTTTCAATTACAGCATTTTCTGCCACTCCCATAAATTCACTCCCTTTTCCCATTTTTACTATTCTTTCCTTTCAATCCTTATTTTTAGATTCCAGGAACTCTTTCAGCGAGATCTGCATCAGGCTGTCCGGGTCATCAACATCCTTATGGACGTAGAGACCACACCAACACCGTTTCATCGCATCATAGTGTTCCCGGTGGAATGGAATACATGGACACACAAGTTTCATGTCATGTTCCCTTTCACCCGTAAGTCCCTGACAGGGACAGAACGGACTACCTTTTTCTTTTTCAATGTTGACTTCCTGTTCAAGCAGGAATTCAACTAATTCCTCATCGGTACTGAACTTGTATCCCAGAGGATCCACAACTTTTGAGAACATGGTTCTCAACTGTTCTTTGCGCTTTTCGTCATCCATAGTAGATCAAAGATCCAATAACGTTGCGTATTTTTCCGGGTTGTAACCAACTACAACCTTATCATCAATTTTCACAAACGGAAAAGACATTTCAGACCCATGGGCCAGACAATCTTCCTTTATAGCTTCCTTGGTCCTGTCATCCGCTTTGTCATAATCAGTATATTCAAAGGGGATATCATGCTCCCTGAAAAATTTCTTTGCCCTCATACACCAGGGACAGGTGCTCAGGGTGTACATTACTACTTTCTTCATTTGCCTGCACCTTCCTTACTTAATTTTATAAAAACACCTTCTTCCATAACCTTGGTTTCATAGATAGGTACCCTGATCTCTTCTGCATCAAGGAATTTGCCTTCACGGACATCAAATCTCCAGTCATGACAGGGGCATTTGATCACGTATTGTTCAAGAGTTCCCTTTGAAAGAGGACACTCCATATGCGGACATTTGTTGGATATTGCGAAAAAATCACCATCGATCTTCAGAACGAGGACTTTATTACCTTCAATAAGTAGAGGCTTCTTTTCGCCGTTACTAAGTTCATCCTCCTTAAGTGCGAATATCCAGTTATCTTCCTGTTTCATAGATACATTCCCGCTATCACACAAGGACAGATATGTTTCCATCCTTTAGCTGTGTTTCATATACATTAACCTTAATTTTGTCTGATGCTACATATGCCCCGGTGCGCAGATCAAAACTCCAGCTATGACAGGGACATTTGATCGAATGGTCCACAAGGACGCCTCCCTGGAGAGGACAATTCATGTGAGGACAACGATTCTCAATGGCAAATATTTCCCCTTCAACACGGATCAGGAGAAGTCTCGTACCTCCTACTTCCACGGGTTTAATTTTGCCTTCACGGACATCATTTTCAGTTGCAGCTACCAGCCATGAAGTCATTTGTACGCTCCGCAATCCGGAATCTAAAGAAGGACAAATATTTCCCCGTCTTCCACCTTGTTCTCAAAGACTGAAAGCTCTTCATCCTTATCTCCAAGATACTTACCGGTCCTTATATCGTATTCCCAGCCATGGCACGGACATTTGAGCACATATTCCTCACTGAAAGTACCTTTTGACAGACGACAGCCCATATGTTTACATTTCCCGGAAAGGGAATATACGGCATTATTTTTCCTGATAAGAAGTATAGGTGTCCCTTTTACCCTTGTAAACTCCATACTGCCTTCTTTAAGGTCATCGTCTTTTATAGCAAAGAACCATGATTCTTCTGGCATTTAAATCTCCCATAAATATTCAGGGGTTCAAAAATATAAATAGTTGTCGTGAAATAAAAAAGATTGTAGCAATATCATGCATTGCTACTCCTGTGCTGGAAATAACGGTATTCCTTCCATACAAGGAACATACTTAGAAAAGCAGCCATTAAATCAGATATAGGAAATGCCATCCACACCCCTATAAGATCAAAGTAATGTGGAAGGAAGAGCACCATAGGGATTAGGAATAAAATCTGACGACACAATGAAAGAACGAATGATGGCCTAGCCTTGCCTACAGACTGGAACAATGTGGTACCAATTACATTCAGACCAATTAATGGACTTGCAAGCATTATTATCCTCAAAGCAGATGCACCACTGTTTATGAGCTCGGCATCGGTACTGAATAGGCTAAAGAAAGTACCCGGGAAAATTGACAGTACTATTAAGCCTGCTACGCCGAAAAGAGTGGTGATCTTCAGTGAAAGCCTGAGAGATTCATTTACCCTTTCATAATTCTCTGCCCCGTAATTATAACCAAGTATTGGCTGAAGGCCATGTGATATACCAATAATAGGCATGAATACCAGCATCATGAGTTTGCCTGCAACACCAAATACAGCTATTGAGAGGTCACCACCATAAATCTCAAGCACATTGTTCAGTACAAGCATCATTAAACTGTTGGATGCACCCATCACAAAGGAACCGAATCCTATCAGTGTTATTTCCTTAATCAAATCGAACTTAGGAGTAAAAGCTGAGAACTCCAGTCTGAGAGGGCTTTTTCCGGTTACGTAATAATGCAGGAGATAGAGAGTGCCAATAAGTTGTGAGAGTACGGTTGCAAGAGCTGCACCCTTTACACCCATGTCAAATCCAAACATAAGGATGGCATCGAGGAAAATATTCAGGACACCTGAAAATACCATGTTGTTCATGGCAATCTTAGAATTACCTTCCGCCCTTACAAGGTTGTTCAATACAAATCCAAACGTAAAGGCAAGTGTTCCCTGCAATATGACAACAGCGTATTCCTTTGCATAAGGAAGATTATCTACTGTGGCACCGAAGAGATTCAGTACCGTATCAACATTCAGGAAGAACAGAATTTCAAAGATAATACTAAGTACAAGTGTATAGGTAAATACATTTCCAAGAGTCCTTTCCGCCTTACTTACATCCCCGGAACCAAGCATCCTTGAAATTACAGAAGAACCACCTACTCCTATACCGATAGAAATTGCCATCATAAGCATCTGCAGAGGAAAAGCAACTGCTACTCCTGCAATTCCAAGTACACTTTGATCTCCAAGTGCCCTTCCTACAAAGAAGGTATCTACAAGATTGTAGAATGCCTGTACAAGAAGTCCTATTATTGCCGGTGTGGCCAGCTGCCAGAGAAGTTTATTGATCTTCTCAGTACCTAAAAACTCACTTTTTTCATTCATGATGTTATCCTGAAATCTGGTAATTGTTTTTCATTTGTTTAGATGATTTCCTGTCAAATTCCACAAGGGTATTTTTTGTTTTATCGAGGAGATTTCTGAAGATTTGCTCCTCTTCATCAGACAGATCTGAAAGAAAAATATCATTCCATTCCTGAAGAGCACTGTTTATCGCCGGAATAAGTCCCCTGCCTTCATCAGAGATGAAAACCCGGTATATACGCCTGTCATCCTCATCCTTCTCACGATAGACATAACCTTGTTTTTCAAGCGTTGTTATAACCCTGGTTGCCGTGGCTTTGCTAAATTTGAGATAACGTGCCAGACATTCCTGAGAGCAACCATCTTTATGCGAGAGTGTAAGCAAAAATGCAAACATCGGACCTTTCAGGTTGTATGATTCAAGCGCTCTCTCGATATACCGATGGTTGTGCGAAAAGATGTATGCGATCTTTGCACCGATTCTTTCAGACTGCTTCATATTATTCCCGTTTTAATTAGTTTCATGTAAAACTAATTGGTTTAACGTGAAACTAATATATAAAGCTAATCTAAATGAAAAATAAAAAGGACAAATGATACTTTTATCCCGTCAGAATGAGTATTCTGATATCATTCAATAAATCGAGTTACTATCAACAGACAGAGAATGAGCATGATAGAAGTGAAACCCGGCGTGGTTTGTGAAGCTTCTTGATTGTCATCAGTAGTTTCGTTTTCAGTGGGATTTTCTACCGTTTGAGAAGTATCCTTTTCCATAGAAGGTGGTTCCTCTTCCAAAGCCTCGTCTGTTTGTGCTGGTAGTTCCCACACAAAAACAACTGGAATATCACTTATACCTGCATCTTCAAAGTGTTCATCAATTGTTTGGTATATTTCGTTTAGAGATGAATCATTTACAATATCCGGCGTTTCTTTATTGACCCCAACTTCAATATATCCACTATATTTTTTGAATCCAAATGACAAAAGAGGACCACCGTTTGAAGGATTATAAGATTGAAGTTCAAAGATGAGCCTGGCTTCATGAATTTTCTCAGACCATTCCAGCCATTCACCCTCATCAGCAAATTCTGGAACAGTTCCCATAGAAGCTACAAACCATGAACTATTTTTTGCTTTTTCAAATGCATCCGGATCGTATTCAAATTTCAAATCTTCTTCATCTTCTGCCCACATAAAAACAACAGGAACTTCACTTAAACCTGAATTTTCTTCACAATGAGCTTCGATTTTCTGGTACAACTGATCGATTCTGGAATCGTTGATCTTTCCTTTGCATTCTGATTTCAGCTCAACTATTATGAACTCACTATTCGATGCAAATCCGTATAGAGCTTCATCAAATTTGTAATAAGAAAAAGAATCAGGAAGATTTGACCAGCAATCAACAATTGTATTCTTCCATTCCTGATCAATTGTATCAGGCAAATTTCCTCTGCTAGCTATGAAATGAGAATCTTCTGCATATTCTTCAAACGCATCAGTTGCAGCACTTGTATAGCTAATTGAGAGCAATACAACAAGAAATAGAATCATTAAATGTTTCCACATTTTATTAGTTACAACCATTATACCACCACAAAAATACAAGCATGATTAATACAACGAACATACTGAAGAACGTTACATATACATGCTTAATTCTATCACTTTAGTGCTAAAACACATTATTAGTACAAGATAAAATATCTTTGTTGAGATATAAACATATTTAAAATCAAAAATAGTTTTTAATAAAATAAAAAAAGAAGAAAATGCTCAGTTATAACCGGATGGTGTTTCATCCCAGTTATCCGGAGCATCTCCTGTACCCGAACTCATGTCCATGAAGTACTCGTTGTTGTAGTAGTACCATATTTCCACGACAGAGTATTCTTCATCCTGGAAATAATCGAAGTCTATATCCTCATAGTCATCGGGATAGATCACTTCTTCCTCGTCATCGTCATAGTATGGACCTACTGTAGCATCCACTGGGAACCATTCTCCGTCCTCGTAGACCTCTACCCATGCGTGTCCGCCGGTACTACCGTCAAAGTTCACAAGACCTATGGCAACCCTTACTTCGCTCTTGTCATATTCGCCGGAGCCTATAAGCAATGATGCTAGAGTATTGGCCTGATCTTCACAGTCGCTTACTATCTCACCGGGAACCGGGTTTGAATCATAGTCAGGAGTTTCCTCAAGGAACTCAGTTGGAGTCAACCATTTTTCCTGCTGGCCGTTCAAGGTACTATCAGATACCCATATCCATTCAACAGCAGCCTCATATATCTCATCCTCATCATCGAGGTCTTCATCGTCAAGATAATCCTGAACTGCATCTGCATAAGGAGTGACATATTCCTGTAATCCAGAGACATCTGTTACTGAGAAAGTATTCTCCCGCAGGAAATCCATCAGATCTTCCCTGTCCATCATTTCCTGCTGCATCCTTGGAACTGGCTGCTGCATAGGAACATTCTGGGCAGGCATGCTAGAAGGAGCAGTATTCATTTGACCCTGTTGCATCATATTCTGCATGTTCTGCTGATTTTGTGATTTCTGGTTTTGCATGTTGTTCTGCGGAGTTTGGGTCGATTGCGGGGTCTGCATATTTTGAGAACTCTGCATCTGACCCTGACTGAATCCTAATCTCTGAGCCATCTGGGAACTAAAGAACTGCTGGCCAGTCGCATATATCTGCTGGGCTTTTGCATGCATGCGACCTGAAACACCATCCTCTATGGAAACAGAAGAAAAGGATAGAGTCGCATCGTCATTTTCAACAGCCACGGCGTAGGCTGAAAACATTAGTACAAGTGCCACAAAAGTAGACAATATCAGTTTCTTCATAGCATTTCACCTTAATTTTCTATACGATACTCTATTCGATCATGTTCATTTTCTCTTACTTACCCCACTTGTTCCTGAATATAGTAAAGCATCATATGAAGCAGGAAGCCTCATATGAAACCCATCGATTCCCTTCAGGAAAGGAATCTTAAGTTCTGGTTTTGCTTTGACTTACTATACTTATTCGTATCTCAGTGCATCTACCGGCTTCATCTTTGAAGCATTGTATGCCGGGATAATACCTGATATTACTCCTATAAGCACCGCAATGGAGATACCCAGCACCATCAGATATGGAGCAACGGTCATACCCATGGATGAGCGCATCATAGAAATTCCAAGGTACGGCATCAGCGATGTCAGCACAAGACTTAGTATTATACCAAGCACACCTCCGACAAAGCCTACAAGCGCTGAGTTGAACAGGAATATCATCAAAATATCTCCGTTCTTGGCACCGATAGCTTTCATAGTTCCTATTTCCTTGGTTTTTTCCATTACTGATGTGAACATCGTGTTCGCAATACCCACAGAACCCACAAGAAGTGAAACTCCTGCTATGGCTCCAAGGAATATTGTCATGGACTCCATCATCTCACTGGCAGATTCTGCCCGTGATAATGAATCTGAAACAGAGAAATCCCTGTCATCTTCGTCCATGATACCTCTTGATAGCATCAAACGTTCTTCGATATCGTCAACGGCCGTTTCAACGTAATCTACATCAGATGCTTTTACGACAATAGTATCATATACACCATCTTCTGCGTCTTCAATGATCTCAACTGCTGCATCTATCGGCATGAATATTGAATTGTCATCTTCATCTTCTGCCAGTATGCCGACGACCCTGTAGGATTTACCTTCGATGGTTAACACACGGTTCAGGCCGACTTCATCGTCAAACATGTCATGAGCTATACCATATCCTATTACAAAGACGTTAGCATCAGAGGCATCCAGCAATCTGCCGGATTCCAGCTCATAGGTTACGGTGTATTGCCACACCTGACTATCAACACCTGTTATCGAAAGATCCGCAGTCTCACCCATGAAGTAAACTTCCAGATCACTGCCGGATATCTCTCCATAGATGTAATCTAAGTTGTCAACCGCTTTTAAGGCCTGTATATCCTTTTTTGTCAACTCCGGGTCATCGTCATCGGAGGAAGCACTTGACGAACTACCTCCCATGCCAGGCGGACCTCCTCCTCCTGGCCCTCCAGATGATGCATGGGAATAACCAGGAGTTATCTGAATCAAAGTAAGGTCCATATCTGCAAATTGTTCTTCCATATCTGCAGCCATACTATCACTCAGTGCCATGATGGTGACAACTGATCCTACACCTATGACGATACCTATTATAGTGAGCCAGCTTCTGATCTTGCTGTGAACCAGGATGTTAGTAGCAAGCTTGATATAGGTACTGCGCCTCATTTTTAGTCCTTCTTCAGTATTTTAGCCTTGAGATTTCTTAGCTCTACGTTGAGTGGAACATAGTTACCTGCTTTCATCATCTTCTTCTTTCTGTAATTGAATCCTACAACTACTACTACCAGTGCAACAGCACCGTACAACAGGTAACTGTTAGATGATGAGCTCTGACCTCCTGGTCCGCCGGCCATATCTCCCATTGTGCCGCCAGTCAATTCCTCGATCTGAACAGCCTTTTCAACGGTGTGCCTCTGACCTGCAGAGTCTGTGTATTCAATGTTGACAAGGAGCTCACTCTTTGCTTCCATTTCTTCCTGCATGGCCTCCATGTCCTCTTCTGTCATCTCACCAGGTTCTGCACTGGCAGTTCCATCATCAGAGTCTTCATCCATTGAAGACATTGAACTGGTCTGACTTATTGAGAATGAGGTGATTGTATAGTCACCTTTCTCAAGGTTACCGACAATTGTTGAGGTACTTCCTGTTGCCTGGAAATTGTCCTGTTCAGGTATTGATACCTTTACAGAGTAAGCCTCATTGTTACCTACGTTTGCAAGGGACAGTGAAACTTCACCTTCGTCACTTTCGGAATAACTCAGGTCAAAGTCAGTGGTGCCTCCTACAAACAGACCGGCTTTCGTTTCTATCAAGGTCGTGTCGGAGTCATAATCCTCAAACTCAAGTGTGATATCAAGCTGATACAATCCTGGATCCGCATCTACATCTGCCATCACAGAGTATACCACTGTGGCAGATTCACCGACACCCAGGGAATTTATGTACTTAGTATTAGATGAATATACAGGCAGAACTACACCGGTTGCCTCTTCCCATGAAACCTCTATATTCTGTAGATCTGATGAACCTGTATTGGTTATGACAAACTCAAGAGGTTCTACAGTTGCAACATCGATGCTTGAATCACTTATGGTAACAATCTGTGCATACTCCTTACCCTGTACTTCAACTTCGAGGGTTGTGCGGGAACTTGAATCTGAGTCACTGTCTTTTACAATTACATCTACATCGTAAGTGCCATCTGATACATCTGAATCTACTTTTAGCTTAAATTTTATAAGTGTTGCATCTTCCTCGTCCTGACGAGCTTCAAGGAAAGAAATCGTCTTGGTCAAGGACTCACCGGATACCTGACTAAAAGGATATTCGGCATCTACACTAACAGTTATATCAGAGAGATCGCTACTTCCCTGGTTCTGAAGACTAACTGTCAATTCTACTGTTTCACCTGGTCTTGCAGGATAGGGACTCTGAGTCATCAGATCCACACTCACTCCAGATGCAGCTGCGCTTAAACTTGCTGCTGCATTACTTATTGGCAGCAGCAATACTAACATTAATAATAGAATTTTTTTCATTTTTATCACATTGCTTCACGCTTTATTATCTCTATATTATCGACCATTCCGTCTTTGATATGAACAACACGATCCGCATACTTTGTCAGTTCCGGGTCGTGAGTAATCATTATGATTGTCTTGCCTTCTCTTCTGTGAAGATCGTCCAGGAATTCAAGTATGTAATTTCCTGTTTCACTGTCGAGGTTACCAGTTGGTTCATCCGCAAGGATTACTTTCGGATCTACTGCAAGTGATCGTGCAATAGCAACCCTCTGCCTCTGTCCTCCTGATAATTGGGAAGGAAGATTGTATTTTTTATTTCCAAGACTTACTACATCTAAGAGTTCCTCTGCTCTTTTCCATGATTCATCCGGATCTGCTTCCTGAAATTCAAGAGGCAGCATCACATTTTCAATGGTGTTTAATGTAGGAAGCAGGTTGAATGTCTGGAAAATGAAACCAATTAACTGGCCCCTTATCTGGGCAAGCTCGGATTCTTTCATTTTAGCAATGTCCTTGTTGTTGAGTTCAACAACTCCCTTGCTTGGGAGATCAAGGCAGCCCAGAAGGTTCATCATTGTACTCTTACCGCTTCCACTTGGACCAAGTATAACTACAAATTCACCATGCATGATCTCCAGATCAATACCTTTTAGTGCTGCAAACTCGACCTCTCCCATTTTGTAGATCTTCCATACGTCTGTAAGACGCATGAGAGTATCTGGAGTGCCATTTTGCGGCTGTTTTTCTTGTTCAGTATTATTGAGATTCTCGTCCATGATATACCTCAAATCATTCCCGTGTTTATCATAATACCCTATAATAAATATTAAATTGTATATAATTATATTTTATCAAATTGCCGTAGGTAACAACTTATTTCTCCCCCACATACTCTGACGGAGAGATTCTGATCAAACGACACATCTGTTCTGAATTCAGTTTTCTACACAAAGAAGATATTGCATTTTCATGTTCGTTTGCTCCTCTCTGCTCAGTAGAACCGCCAGTAGCTTTCTCTTCAAACATAATCTGCATGTTATTAGTGTTCATAATTCATGCCTCTGTGTCGGATAAGAGACACCTGATGGATAGGTAACAGGTGTCCCTTACACGAGTGGGGGGGTTGTTGGTTGTTGGTACATTGGTGGCACCAGGCTGGATGTGGTTGGGGTTGGTGCCACCTTAGCTTGGGTGGTTGCCTGCCAGCTCACTGCTGACAAGCAATCCCCAAATTAGCAGTTTTAAATAAAAGCATACTTATTTCAAAAAGAGTCAAAATCAGTTAGAATTTGGTAATGAAGCTTTATAGAGCATATAATAGATAAACAGAGAGTTATAAGTGACTTCAAAACTTATCAATGACGTATAGTATAACTAATCTACATTTAAAGAGTTATCATTGAATATTACACATTAAAGATAGTTTTGGAAAAAATTGGCAAATATAGGATATCAGGAATTAAATCATAACATAAAAAGAAGAAATTATTCCTCAGATTCCACGAGGAAAAGGACATTACCACGCCCTTTCTTGAATTTCTGGATCTTACCCCTCTTCTCAAGATCAAGAAGCATAAGACTTACCTTTCCTTCTGAGTACTTCAGGCGCTTACGCATATCTTTCTGCGTCATCCTTCCTCCCTGGGATTTCAGTATGTCCAGTATTTCCTGAAGGTCAGCAGGAACAGGCTCATTTGAAATAACCGTTTCCTGAGGGGAGGAGGACACTGTTTCACGCCCCTCAACCACTGATTCAGACTTCATGGAAGGAGCAGATATTTCATCCACAGGTTCCTCAATTTTAGTATCGGGTTCTTCTAATTCGATGATATCCTGCTCTGGTTCCTGCATAATATCTGTCGTGTTTGAAGTCTCTATCTCAGTGACCACTGTTTTTTCCTCATGCTGTATAGGTTTTTGTTCAACCTTAGCAGGAACTTCCACAGCAGCATGATAAACTTCTTCCTTCTTTACACCGGCGTGCTTTGAAGTTTGTGGTTTTTGTTTCATCTGGGATATAAGAAGAACAAGAAGAACAGCGATAAGCAGTATGGAACCGTAAAGAAGAGAATTACTGTTAGTATCTGATGAACTCTCCGTATCCGATGCTGATTCATTGGAACTGGAATAGGAAGGAACCAGTAATAGATCAAGAACATAGTTTCCTTCTTCTGAAACTGTAATTACATCCTCTGCATAATAAGTAAGCTGATCATCCTCATAATAACTTGCAGTGATTGTGTATGTGCCATTTGCCAGTTCAAAGGAATATACACCATACGGAGCCACCATTGACTGTGCAGGTGTTGAGTTTACCTCAATGATAGCATTGTCAAGAGGATCAAACGTACTCCATTCATAGGCTACGCCATGCACTGTTGCAATATTAGCTGCTGACCCAATACCTGTCATTGCCAGGAGAATTACAATACAGCAGATATAATATACTGATTTCATGTCACGCAACCCTGTCATTCCTTGAACGGTTTTCCAACATCTGTCCTTTCAAATATTGGTATCATCCACACATTTTCTTGTTCTTCAGATATACCGTTATCGAGATAATAAGTTCCATTTCCTATAAGTTCAATCTCACCCTGTCCGGTTGCAGTCAGGGTCATATTATCTGCCATAATAGCTACTGTACAGGCAGAACCTGATATGGAAACATTACCTGTTACATCGATATATGATTCCATTGTGTGAGATTTAGCCAAATCAGTCGGAAGCATCCTTTCTGATGGGGATTCCATACTATAATCAGCATCCATATCAATAATCATGTTGCCATCAAAATCAACCACAGAGAATTTGCCTTCTGTCAGGAAAAAACTCATTTCGAGATCGCCTGATAGAATGGCAACTCCGCTACCTTGTGCATTGAGTGTGTTGTTCTCCAGTATAACAGGACCAGGAAGATATTCCTTCATTTCATCCAGTATTGGTTTGAGTTCTGAATTCGCCTTGATTATACTCTCTCTGGACAGTCCCAGAAACTTCTGTTTTTCATCTTCTGAATACGCAGAATTCGCCATTTCAAGATAAGAACGGGATTCAGATACTAAATGAGAGTAATACGTTATCATTCCCTTAAGATCAGAAACATCATTCCCTTTATTCTCCAGTTCCTGGCTGGCATTTTCAAGCCTTAGAACCATTGATTCGGATTTATCTATATTATCTTCAAGGAAACTTTCTTCATTCATCGTGGGAGATAGAGTAAACACATCTAAAGGAGGTGCAGAACGACCTCTGTGATCATCCTGTCTGTCATCAGAATACGGATGTGAATCATCAGAATCAGCCAAACCTGAAATTACAACCATTAACATAAGGATAATTAATACTGTAAGAGGCATTTTTTTCATTGATGGCCACATCCTGAGATCAATTAATTAAATTAATTATAATTATGTGTCTGCACTATTACAAGGTAACAGATATCATCTGCATTAAACGTTTTCTCTCTTTCAATGAATTGTATTTATATAAAAAGATAGCCATGAGACTGCCCGTTTTATAAATAAAAATCGACCAATTGAAATCAAGTATCCAAAATATAAAAATATGGACTTGGGCCGATAAAGCAGAAAACGGCCTGAAGACCATAGGAACAAACTAGCAAAGATAAGAACAAACAAATATAAAATATCACCAAAGGAAATCCTTCTTTGCTGGCGTCTTTATATGGTGACATCTGGAAATGTCAATATCCTTAAAGTCAGAATCACGTGAGGATGACTCTGAGAGGTCATGTAACTTATCGGATTTAAGCTGTTTGATCAGACCGGATGCAACATATACATTATTGGGATAAATGGCCTGGGCACGAGTTGCTTCCTGAAGCCTTGAGTCTATGAATTGCTTTAAGGTATCTTTCATATCAGGCAAATATTCACCTTTTTACTCCGTATCGGTTAAGAGATGCCCCGGATAGGGTGGGCACCTCTTAAGCGAGGAGGGGGTTGTTGGTACAGTGGTGGCACCTTAGGCTGGATGTGGTTGGGGGTTAGGTGCCACCTAAGTGGGGTGGTGCCCTCCAACATAGTAGTTGTCGGGCAATTCACCAATTGGTAATTTTAAATAAAAGCATACTTACAAGAAAAAGGATCATCCACCAAATATTGGATTTAATACTTTATAGCTACATTAAATCATAAAAAAAGATCATATAGATGTTTTAACGCTTATTAGGAGAGTTTGGAACTTTTAAAACACACATTGAGCCTTATAAATGCGTAAATTTATGATATCAATTAAAAGATATGATACATGGGAAATTGTAATTATGTATGATAGGATAAGAGAACACAAAAACAGGGCATTTGGCCTTCAGATTTGCCGAATCAGGCATCCATTTCGATAAGATACAGGATATTTCCACGGCCTTTTTTTACTTTCTTTATATAACCTCTATTTTCAAGGTCAAAAATCATTACACTTGCCTTACCTTCTGAATAGCTCAGATGTTTACGTAATTCTTTTTGTGACATTGTTCCACCGGCAGAGCGAATAATATCAAGTATTTCCAGATGCTCGGAACTCAATGCGGCTGATTGTTGATTATGCATGCTATTTTTGGATGCGGACGTATTTTGAAGAACTAAATGACTCGAATTCGTTTTGCCTGTATTATTTGGAAATGATTTTGACCTGTTTTCCTGTTTTTTCGCCAATACCCCTGTTTTCTCGGGGTTCCGTATTTTGAAAACCAGTGAAGCAAGTAAAATCAGGACTACGATAACAGATAACGTTAGAAGGTTGATAGAAGAATGGACAGAACTAGAACTAATAGAACTAATAGTTTCTTGTGTACTGTTATTCGAATATGAAGGAATCAATAGCAGATCTACGACATAATTTCCTTCATCTGCGATCGTAATATCTTCCTCGTCATAGCAAATAAGATCATTATTCATGTAATAACTTGCAGTTATACGATAGTTCCCTTCCGGAAGATCAAAAGAATACACTCCATATTTTGCAACTATGGATTGCGCAGGAGTGGAGTTTACTTCAATTATAACATTATCCAGAGGAGCAAGAGTACTCCAGTCATAAGCCACACCATGAACAGTTGCAGTGTTCTCTGCACCAGCTACTGTAGATAAAATAAGAAGGATGGCAATGCAACCTGCAAAGGATGTCACTTTCATGTTACAATACCATCCAGGGTGGTTTTATTTTGGTGCTATACAGTGTCATACAGTATCAAATATAGGTGCTAACCAGAACCCTTCAGTTACAGAACCGGAATTATCCAGACAATAACTTCCATTTCCATAGAGCTGGATTTCTCCAGAACCAGTTACATGCAGAGTTGTATTGTCACCCATAACAGCAATTGTCATACTTGAACCTGACAGGCTCACATTGCCCTGAACATCCACATAAGAAATCATTCTATGTGATTCATTATTTGCAGATGTGGAAATTGCAGATTCAGTAACTATATTTGCATTTTCCAATTCATCCGTATCAATAGACATGTCACCTTCAAAGTCTACTACAGAGATTTTTCCAGAAGACATACTGATATCGGCATCAAGATCACCGGAGAGAATTATTACTCCGCTTCCATTGGCATCAAGACTTTCATTTCCCGTTATTTCAACAGGCCCTGGCATATAATTGTGCATGTCCACAAATATCTTTTTCAGCAAGATATCAGACTGGATCATCTTTTCTCTGGACAAAGAAATGTATTTCTCCTCTTCAGAGGCGGATTCTGCACTATCTGCCTTTTCAAGATACGCCTTTGCATCGGAAACCAGTGATGAATAATCTGTAACCATTTCCTGAAGATCACTTACATCCTTTCCTTCGTTTTCCAGACGCTCTATGGAATCTTCAAGACGTAGAATTATCTCATCAGATTTCTCTACATTATCCTCCAGAAATGACTTCTCATCTTTTGGATTTATTTTTTCATTCGAAACAGGTGATTGGACTTCACCATATAATGTGTATTCCGGCGGGCTGGAAGACATTTTAGAATTGCCTTCATAGCCATGGTGCCTGTCACGATCCGACAGACCCATTATTAACACCATCACTACGAGAACTCCCAATACTATAAGTGGTAACTTTTTCATGGGATCACCTCCTGATTATTCTCTTTTTATGGTATTGTGTATAGCAAATTAACATAGTATAATGCACCTTTACGTTTTTTGAATTATACTCCGAATTGGGAGATTAAAATATAAACATACTTAAAGCGAAAGAGATTTTCAGGAAAATAATAAGCAAGTATCAGGCATTTTAAGCTTTATAAAGCTTTTTTGAGAATATAATTTAAAATTAAAACTATATAGATAGACAAAAGCTGTTAAAAACTAAAAATATCAATTTATAATCGATTTAAACTTGTTATATCGACATTTATAAATTGATTGATCAGAGTAGTTCTGAGAAGAGATGAGAACAGATTGGCATTTGTCAACACCATAGAAACAGATCGGACATGACTATTAATAGCATTGAAAATTCGAACTTTTAAAAATTGAACTTACATACAGCTCATTTATTGAAATCAATTACAATAAAATAATAGCCGGTTTAATATTACCACATCATAGGCTTTTCTTTGATATTAGATTACATAAAATCTGCAAATTTCTTCCGGACATCAACATATCCAACATCAGATTTTAAATTTAATCTTTTGTTTTAAGCATTTCAAAGGTTTCCCCGAATAATAAAACTTTATAGAAGTTTTATTTTTAAATTTAAAGACGTAATTGAACTTCTTTTTGCTAAGTATCCTTATATTTAAGCCTGCAAATCTGGAAAATGTCAGAAGCACGCCAATAATTGAGGCAATTCTCTGACAGGGCAGAGAAAAAGGAGACAGAAAATGAAACACAAAGTCTTGAAAATACTGACCTGTATTTCATTGGTAGCAATGGTGTTATGTGCTGTGACACCAGGCGCCTTTGCCGATGAAACAGAAACATCAGATGACTCCGGAGGAGCTGTAGATCATAAGATGGGACACGGTCCTTGCGGAGCTCCCGATATGGACAGTGATGACATGGAGGCTCCAGTCTTTGATACCGAAGAAGAAGAAATGGACTTCCTTGTAGAAAGAGCAAATGAATCCATCTCCAGGCAAATAGAAATGCTTGAAGAAAAACTTGCAGACACAGATGATGAAGATGAAGAAGCAGAAATTGAAGAGCAGATAACTGAACTTAATGAGCTTCTTGAAGACATCGAAGATGCAACTACACTCGATGATATCAAAGAAATAATGGAAACTGCCAGGGAATCTATGATGACGGAGAATCCGGTAAAGGGTGAAAGACCGGATGTAAAAGAGATGGTATTCGATTCAGATGATGAAGAAATGGAGTATCTTGTAGAGAGAGAAACAGAACACATAACCAAAAGAATCGAAATGCTCGATGAAAAGCTTGCAGACACTGAAGATGATGACGAAGAAGCAGAAATAGAGAAGCAGATAACTGAACTTGATGAGCTTCTTGAAGACATCGACAGTGTAGATTCACTTGATGAACTAAAGGAAATACTGGAAGAATACAGGGAAAACAACCCACGTCCTGAAGGGTATGGAGGAGAACACAGACCAATGGGCCCTGCTCCTGAACTTGAGGAAGAGGTAACCGAAGAGTAAGAAGAAAAGGAATAGTCTGTGATATAATCACTACCACCAACCTCTATGAGATAGGATCATTCCTATCTCATAAATCTAAATTAAAGGAGTTTTAACATGAGAAGAGAGTTAACGATATCATTTGCTTTACTAATGATAATGTTTAGCACCGCAATACCGGGAGTTTATGCACTGGAAGACAGTGACAGCATGGAAATACCGGAAATGGATGCTACCCAGATGAAAGAAATGACACTTGAAATGATAGAGAACAATATAGATGCACTTACCACCCTTCAATCAGAAACGGACGATGATGACACATTAGAATCCATAGACAGCCTTCTTGAGCAGATGGAGTCACTGAAAACAGAACTAGAAGACACAGATGATGAAGATGCTGTTGAGGACATAATGAATGAACTCAGAACAATGATGGAAGAGGCACCGGAAGAAGTCCGTGAATCCCTGATGCAGCAAAATGGACCTGGTGGAGAAAGAGGAATGGGTGAAATGGAACCCATGGAAGGTGAAAGCATGATGGGAAACGGAACCATGCAGGCACCTGAAGGAGCACCAGATGGAGAATTCCCTGGAAATGGAAGTATGGGCGATGGAGCTCAGATGGGAAGACCGGACGAAGGATCAACTGATAGTGATTCCGACAATAGTGCAGATTCTACTACAGACTCGAATGAAGAGACCACAGGGCTTCTCAGCGGCCTTATCAATATGCTTAAGTCATTGTTCTGATACAATGACCTTCCTATGACACCACGGTTTACCTGAAATTAAATATATTCTCCTGATATCATTAATCAGGTAGGCCTTTTCCATGATTTAATAAAGTTTATTTTGAGATTAGAGAACATATCGTATGATATTGTTCTCACTTACTATATTGACTGTTCAATCTGTGCTGACTTATATTGTTTTTTAAAAAGTTGTGGCTCAGAGAAGTTATATAATACAGCACCATATATAATATAACTCATATAAATGAGCAATGCATATGTGTTATTTGTTTCACTTACAAGGAACTTATAGTGAACAAATGCCTCTAAAGAAAGTGATTCTTTACCAGGAAAATCACCTGGCAAGGAGATATGATGATTGGATGCAATAACGGAAAAGCAGAAATGATCAAGAACAATGATTCTAAAAGATACAAAGCATTATTTGAAAATAACAATGCTGTAATGCTGCTTATAGACCCTGAAAGTCTTGAGATACTGGATGCAAATAATGCTGCCTGTGATTACTATAAGTGTTCTTATAAATCCGTAATCGGAAAAAAAGTATCTGATATCAATGCATTACCCGAGAAAGAGATCAAGTTGTGCATAGACAAAACAGGTGAAGGTATTCAAAATGACTTTTCCTTCAGCCATATATATGCAGAAAAAGAATGCAATATTGAAATCCGCACAATTCCTATTATAATCGATGAAAAAGAACTCATTTGCTTTGCTCTGCAAGACATCACTGAAACAAAAAAAGCAGAAAATGAATTGCGTGCCAGGGATGAAAGATTAAAAATCCTTGTAGAGATACTTCAGACAAAGCACGATTCAATTAATGAAGCACTTGACCTTGCACTTGAAAAAGCTATTATACTCAGCAAAAGTAAAGTTGGTTATATTTTTGACTACAACGAAGAAGAGAAAAAATTTACACTTAACTCGTGGTCAAGGAATGTAATGGAACAATGTAATGTTTCAAAAATAGATTTTCTTTATAATCTTGAGGATACCGGTATCTGGGGAGAGCCTGTCAGGCAGCGAAAAGCAATCATAGTCAATGATTGTCATCAACCAAATCCATTGATCAGGGGCTATCCTCATGGACACGTTGAAATTGAGAAATTTATGACCATCCCTATTTTCAGAAAAGGAAAAATTGTTGCTGTAATAGGGGTTGCAAACAAAGATAATGATTATACTGAGAACGATTCGCTTCAGGTAAGCCTTCTTATGGATTCCGTATGGAATATCATAGGGCAAATAGGAACAGAAGAAGCGCTCAAAAAGAGTGAAGAAAAGTTCAGAACCTTAGCTGAAAATGCTGATGATATAGTCTATCATTATGAACTTAATGAAGGATTCTCGTACATCAGTCCTGCTGTGTTCAAGATCTCAGGTTATACTCCTGATGAATTCTATACCGATCCCAAACTCATATTTAAGATGGTTCATCCTGATGATGAAACAAATCTCAGAATGACCAGTAAGAAAAATTGCAAACGAGATACTAATACATTCCGCTGGATTAAAAAGAACGGCGAAATTTTTTGGCTGGAACAAAAGACCATCCATAATTATGACGATGTAGGGAACCTGCTATCAATTGAAGGGATTGCCAGGGACATTACACATCAAAAGAAAATTGAAAATGAATTGCGCGAACGTGAACAAAAATATCGCTTGTTGTTCAACCAGTCTGCGGAAGGAATTTACCTGCATGACCTTAAAGGGAATATAATTGATGCCAACAATGAAGCTGTTCATCAATCAGGATATAGCAAAGAAGAACTGTTAAACCTTACAGTATTTGATTTTTTACCGGCAGACCGTAAGCGTGAAGATATCATACATCAATGGACACATCGGCCACCGGGAACATCCGTAACTCAGGAAACGCAGCATATCCATAAGAGTGGAAAAATCTACCCGGTAGAAATTACTGCAACTAATGTCTTTTTTGGTTCAGAGGAACTTATACTTGTGACGGTACGTGATATAACCGAACGCAAGAAAATAGAAAAAATGGAAAAAGAGAACCTCGAAAGAATGGCAACTATCATCAATAATATTGATACTGGCCTTATCATGATAGATGCTGAAACAAAAGAGATAATTGATGCAAACCCAATTGCAGAAAAGCTCATCGGCCTGCCAAAAGAAAAGATAACAGGAAATCTCTGCAACACTTTTGTCTGTGCTGATAACAAAGACAAATGCCCGGTTATCGACATGCATCAGAAAATCTCTAAATCTGAGTGCACTCTGCATAAACATGATGGAACTGAAATACCCATTGTGAAGTCTGCTATTGCTGTAAAAATGAATGATAGGAGATACATCATAGAGAGTTTCTATGATCTTTCGGATAGGAAAGAAATAGAGAAGAAACTGATAGAGGCAAAAAATGCAGCAGAGGAAACCACACAGGCAAAGAGTGATTTCCTTGCAAACATGTCCCATGAGATACGTACACCAATGAATGGTGTTATCGGAATGACACGTCTGCTGACTGATACGCACCTTGATGAACAACAGCGACACTATGTTGAAACCATAAAAATGAGTGGCGAGGTTTTACTGGAGCTTATAAACGATATACTTGATATCTCAAAGATCGAAGCAGGTAAGCTGGAACTTGAAGAGCTCAATATAGACCTTAATGATACTCTGGAAGAAGTAGCATCACTGCTCTCCATGAGAATAAGTGATAAAGACCTGGAACTGATATGCATGGCAGAACCTGGTGTACCCATGAATATCACAACTGATCCTGTAAGGTTGAAGCAAATTATTATAAATCTGGGTTCCAATGCCATCAAATTCAGTCATCAGGGAGAAGTTGTTATTCTCATTAGCCTTGACTCTGAAACAGATTCACAGGCCACGTTGCTATTTACTGTAACTGACACAGGAATTGGAATTCCTGATGATAAGAAGAAACTTCTTTTCCAGAAATTCTCCCAGGTTGATGCGTCAACAACACGAAACTATGGCGGAACCGGGCTGGGACTTGCTCTTTCAAAGCAGCTTGTCGAACTGATGAATGGCGAGATTGGCGTTGAAAGCGAAATAGGAAAAGGTTCTAAGTTCTGGTTCAAAGTTACTTTTGATAAACACTCGTGTAAAGATGGAAAGAAAGTATGTACTGACGTACTAAACGGAATGCATGCACTGATAGTAGACGATAATAAAACTAATCGTGAAGTTCTCACCAAACTGCTAAGTTCATGGAACATGCGCGTAGAAGAAGCTTCAAGTGGGGCATCAGCACTTAACGCTCTTTTAAAATCACATAAATCAGGTGACCCTTACCAGATAGTTCTGCTTGATATGCAGATGCCGGAAATGGATGGGCTGTTACTTGGACGTATAATCAAATCAGACAAAGACATTAAAGATGTCCACTTGATAATGTTAGGATCTACGATCGAGAGCTCAGATATATGGGAAGAAAACAAGGATTATTTTAATGCTTATATCACAAAACCTGTTAAGGTATCGGAGCTTTTCAACCGGTTATACGAAATTGCTGTTGGCAAAAAACAACAGAATTATCCTGCCATGAGTGGAGATATAGCTGAACAGAACAGCAACCTGAACAAAAATGTGAGGGTTTTGCTAGTTGAAGATAATGCTATTAACCAGCGTGTTGCACAGGGTCTACTGCAAAAAATAGGTATCACCGCAGATGTTGCTAATAATGGTCTTGAAGCAATCGAAGCTCTTGAAAAGAAAGAGTATGACCTTGTTCTTATGGATGTACAGATGCCGGAAATGGATGGATTGGAAGCTACAAAAAATATCCGCAACAAAGAATCCTCTGTACTGAACCACGATATACCAATCATTGCACTGACAGCCCATGCAATGAAAGGGGATAAAGAACATTGTAAGGATGCAGGAATGAATGACTACCTTTCAAAACCAATCAATCCGAAATCACTTGTCAGGATAATTGAAAAATGGTCAGGACTATCCACTGAAAATGAAATACCGGATAAATCGCTCAGTAAAAACATAGTTGAGCCTGTGATATTTGATAAGGATTCATTTTTGTATAATGTAATGGGCGATATTGAAATGGCAAGACAGATCATTGAAATTTTTAACAGAAATATGCCTATACAACTTAGTGCTCTTAAAGAAGCTATTGACAAAATGAATAAAGATGAAGTAATAATGAAGGCACACTCTATAAAAGGATCTGCAGTGAGTGTTGGGGGAATGGCACTTAGTGAAATAGCTTCAAAGATAGAACATGAAACCAGTGAAAAGAATATGGAAAATATCAAGACAGACCTTGAAGAGCTTGAAAAGCAATATGACCTGTTGGTGGAAACTTTAAAGGAAATTTGAACTTGTGATGTAACAATCAGAGTGATAGGAGTTACTATAAATACCATGACACTGATTAACACAGTCAACAATCTCTATCGATTATTACCAAAAACATTAACATACAATAGATTATGGTAATATTCCCACTACATCAGGAGAAATGTCATGAAAATTGCAATACTTGGAGGCACAGGTAATATTGGCAAGGGGTTTGCACTGCGATGGGGCCAGAAGCATGAGATTATCATAGGTTCCAGGGAACAGGATAAAGCCAAAGCAGTTGCATCAGAATACAACGAAATACTTGAGAAATACGGCCATAACACAAGTATAACGGGTACTGATAACAAAACAGCTGCCGAAAAAGCAGAGATAATAGTCGTTGCCATCAGGTATAATCAGCTTGCTCCCGTAATGGATCTTATAAAGCCTGCTATCGAAAATAAAATAGTCATCAGTGTTGTTGTTCCTATGGAAAGGAACATGTGCTACATCAGTCCGGGAAGCAATTATCCCAGAACTCCAATTGAGAGTAAGGATTTCAATACTGAATACTTCTGTTTCTCAATGCCTGAACTTGGAAGTGCCGCCCAGGAGATCTTTACCATGATACCTGACAGCACCGAACTTGTCGCAGCTTTCCATACGGTACCTGCAAAGAAACTGGCAAATCTGGATATGGAACTTGATTATGACATTGGTGTCTGCGGTAACTCTACACATGCAAAAGAGATTGTGTTTGGCCTTGTAAAAGACATTTCCAATATGAGACCACTTGATATCGGACCTCTTGATACCGCAGGAATGATCGAATCCCTTACGCCTTTACTTATCAATGTTGCCGCAAGGAACAAGATGAAAGACGTTAGTCTAAAATTCATCTGATCTGCGATTTTAACTTTAGTCTATTTTTTATTCATTGTTGTTAGTTTAAAATGCAGACTTTAATATCTCATCTTGAATAAAAAAGGAAAAGTAAGCATTAGCTTACTTTTTTATCCGTCAAGAATCTCTTCTGCAATATCCCTGTATGCTTCCATGACATAGGCGATGCCTGAAACCTTTGCCGCCTCTTCGGTAAGTGCCATGAGATCCTTACGTGAGAGTGTACTGGTATTGAACCTTCTGGAACCAGCCATAAGCTGCTGGAGTCCAACCTTTGTTTTCTGGGCATAGGAGTAAATACCAATGGCACCCAGTGGAATATCATCTATCTCGCTTCCATAGCGTTCCTCAAGTTCTTCATAGTGAACGAATATTTCTTCTTTCCTATGTCCAAACTCGGATATAGTCTTTGGAAGGTCTCCTTCCTCAAGCCACTTGCCGATGTTCTTTCCTACCATTCCAGGAATCATTAGTCCACGACCCATACATACTGCCTTGAAGTATGGGGCACCCATTGCAAGAACCTTGTAGATTCCATCCTCAGTTGAGAATCCACCAGCCATTGCAAGGTCTGATACTCTCTTGCCTTTGGATTTTAGCTTCTCTGCAAACTCATATACAAGTGACTGCAAATAGAATGTTGGTGTTCCCCATTCCTCCATCATTGGCCATGGGCTCATTCCGGTACCTCCAGGTGCACCATCATAAGTCAGCAGGTCTATCTTTGCATCAGAACTGTACTTGAGTGCCATTGCAGTTTCTGCCATGGAGTAAGCACCGGTCTTTAAGGTAATGCGCTTAAATCCGAGGTCTCTTAACCTGTCACATTCTGCATGGAATCCTTCTTCGGTTACAAATCCAAGTCTTGAATGCCTTTCGAATTCTCTTATTGCACCAACCTTGTAAGCTTCCTGCACTGATGCAAGTTCCGGGTCAGGCGTCACAATGTAGCCTCTCTTTTTGAGCTCAATTGCACGGTCAAGTTCTTTGACCTTTATTTCTCCACCAATACATTTTGCACCCTGTCCCCACTTGAGTTCAATAGTGTCCATTTCATGTTTGCTGGAAAGGTATTCTGCAACACCAAGATTGGTGTCTTCCACATTCATCTGAACGAGCATTTCACCGTATCCATCATAGAACTTTTTGTAAAGCTCAATCCTGCGGTCCATCTCCGGAGATTCTGTTAAAAGTCCATCACTGCCTCTTTTAAGTTCAGGGTCAATACCACAAACATTCTCACCACAGACAATGGTGACACCTGAAATAGCTGCACCAATTGCGAAATGCTCCCAGTTCTTTCTTGCGATTTCTGTAGAACCCAGTGCTCCGGTAAATATTGGAACTTTCATCTTGACTTTCTTATCCCATCCGTATTCTGTATCAGTGCTGACGTTTGGGAATCTTGCTGTTTCGGGGCCAGGCACCATGTCTTCGGGCATACCGATGGCTCCAACGGCATATCCCTGGATGTTTAGGTGGGAGTAGTCTATCGGATAGTCTTTGTCTGCACCGGCTGTAATCTCACCAAAAGGTCCGGGGTACAGGACTTCACGCCCCCTGAAAGAAGATTTAAAAGTTTCACAATTGCCACGACATCCGTCCACACAACGTGTGCAGAGTCCTGACATCGGTACCACGCTCTTTGACCTGTTAAAAGTCTGAGTAGCGTCATTTGAATTTGGTTTCCTAAGATTACCCATGCTTTAGTCACTTCCTCTATTTTACAATACTATTTTTCAGGCCGGTCTTCCTACCTCCGACCTTTTCCTAACCATTTGGAAAAATAATAGTAGGATAACGGTTGGCTTATGCGAATATATATAGGTTATTATTTTAGTGGAGATATTCGGACTCAATATCACTACTCAGTAACCTCATGCCTACTTGTTCTATTTAGAAATAATTGAATATTTAAAGCCAAAAAATAAAAGTGCAACATATATATTTTGCCGCAACTAATCAAATTACATATTTTAGCAAAATAACAACATATTTTTCTTTTAATAAATAAACGGGATTTCAGATAGAACAATTATTCATACAGCAAACTATAACTTCATGAACTTAGATAGCCTAAAATAATTTTGCATTGCATGTGCAATATATAGAGGAAGAATAGCAGGCGATCAAATGATAATTTGCAATAAGGAAGACGTTATCAAAGCCATTGAAACGCATAACGTGAAATTCATACGTTTGCAGTTTACAGACATACAGGGAGTGGTTAAAGATGTTGAAATCCCTGTTACCCAGATAGAAAAGGCACTGTCAAGTGGAATATACTTTGACGGATCATCCATCGAGGGTTTTGTCAGGATAGACGAATCAGACATGACATTAAAACCTGATGTCAGAACTTTCGCAATACTCCCATGGAGTAAGGACAAAGGCGGAGTTGCAAGAATAATCTGTGACATAGAAATGCCAGATGGAAGACATTTCGAAGCTGATCCGCGCTATGTACTCAAGAAGGTGATGAAAGAAGCAGAAGATATGGGTTTTTCCCTTAATGTAGGACCTGAACTTGAATTTTTCCTTTTTGAGAAAGTTGATGGAAAAGCAACAACAACCCCTCATGACTATGGGAGATATTTTGAGTTCGCACCAACTGATCTCGCAGAAGACATACGAAGAGATATCGTGCTGACACTAACCGATCTTAATTTTGACATTGAGGCTTCCCATCACGAAGTTGCTTTTGGCCAGCATGAAATTGATTTTAAGTATGGAGATGCCCTGACAACTGCAGACAATGTGATGACTTTCAAATATGTTACAAGGACTATTGCAAAACTGTATGGTCTGCATGCGACATTTATGCCAAAACCCATAGCTGTGGAGAATGGTTCAGGAATGCACGTCAACCTCTCGCTTTCAAAAGGTGATGAGAATGCATTTTATGATCCAAATGCAGAGATGGCAATAAGTGAAACTACCAGACAATTCATTGCAGGTGTTTTGAAACATATCAAAGCGATCTCATGTATCTCAAATCCACTTGTGAACTCGTACAAGAGACTTATTCCCGGCTATGAGGCGCCTGTTTATATCACATGGTCAGGTGCAAACCGCAGTTCACTTATACGAATTCCTACGGCAAGGGGAAAAAGCACCAGAGTGGAACTCAGAAATCCTGACCCCTCATGTAACCCTTATCTTACATTTGCAGCAATTCTTGCCGCAGGTCTTGATGGAATAAAGAACAAGATGGACCCAGGGAAGATCATGGATTACAATGTATTTGAACTGACAAAAGAAGAGCGTGTGGAAAGAGGTATTGATACGCTGCCATCTACTATCAGTGAAAGCGCAGATTACCTTGAGAAAGACGAACTTCTTAAAAACACATTGGGAGTACATGTCCACGACAATATTCTAAGGCTTGCAAGAGCCGAGTGGGATGCATACAGAACCCAGGTGCATGATTGGGAGATACAGCGTTACCTTAACACTATCTGAAATGGCAGAAGATTTTTCTATTAGGTATGCCAGCAAAGTTGACAAGCTGCAGGTCACAAACTTCATCGAACTTGTGGATAAAGAGTTCTACCCGCCTTTAAGTAAAAGAGAAGGAGGCATACCTGAAAGGGTGGATAAATGCCTTGATACTGATAATGCAAATTTCCTTGTTGCTGAACCTGATAGTAGCTATGAGAATTCCCTGCATGAAACATTCATCGGAATGATAGGCTGCACTAAAAACTGGAAAGGTAATGATAGTGCTTACATCAATTTTCTTGCAACGCATCCGAACTGCAGGAATTCAGGCATTAGCAGAGCATTATGTCTGCAGCTTGAAAAGGAACTTTCAAAATCTGGAGTGAATAGGATTTATCTCTGTACATGGTCAGGAAACCCTGCTGCTATCCGGTTCTATGAGTCACTTGGATATTACAGGTATGCAGTTGTCCTTAACGACAGAGGAAATGGAGTGAATACCATCTATTACAAAAAGATTTTGATATGCTCGCAAAATATGCAAAACAATAATATATCATCAGAGTCTCGGTAGTAGAGCTCTTCCTGAAACATCCCTTTCATTGCGGGAAGTTATAAGATCTTTAGAATCTGAAGCAGACCGCTTTGATTGAAAAAAGACAGGACACGAGTGCCTATTGCATGGTTAGGAAGAATAGAGGAAGTGGATAGGCACCGTGTCCATAAACATCATTTTTCGTTTTTGGTTTACTCCTCTGGCATTCTTTCAAGCTTCTTCTTAGAGAGCTTTTCAATCAATTCCAGATTTACATCATCTTCAAGTGATAATTTACCATTCCTGATAGCACTGTTTACGAACTCTTTTCCAACAGGATTGCGTATTATCAATGTTGTGTGACCTTTTGCACTACCAATGGAACCTGCAGATATATCTGCATTGACGGCAGTGAGGTCTGTACATATGTGGCATCCCGGACGGACACAGTCCTCTACATCTTTCAGAGGGATAACTGTCATGCTTCCGTCTTTGAGAGTTATCTCAAGCTTGCCCTTTACATCAAAGTGTATGATATCAAGAGGATCAATCTTGTTTTCTGAAATGAGCTTGTTCTCTACGAGCTTTTCATAATCGAATGTCTCAGTACAGAAGAGTCCTACTACAAGACGGATGTTCTTCCTGAAAGGACGTAAGAGGTCAAGTTCGCTGGTCCTCATTTCTTTCATTGCCTGTGTTACACATGGCACACCTACAACTGCTATATTGGTGAACTTACGTTTCATTACAGCTTCTTTGAGTGATGCGACAAGTGGAACCCACCAGTTATAACGGCTTCCTGCCTGGTGTACCAGTACATCAGTAGATGTAATTACAGCTGATGATGGTTTCAGTGTCCATGGGTCTTCAACAACAGTTACTACTGCATCAATCATACCCTCATCAAGTGCATTGGAAAGGATTGCTGTTACTGCACCGCCACTCTGTTTTCTTGGAATATCCATCTCTGCTTTTGCAGTTACGATATCAAGGTAATTTCCAAGAACTTCTGTTGATGGTTTCTCAACTCTTGGGCATACTTCATAGCATGCTCCACATGGAACCCCGTCGTTGGCATCCTTACAGTATCCACTGTTGAGAGGATGAGTGGAGTCACTTTTCATTTCGAAATAAATAGCATCTGCCGGACACACAGCTACACATGCACCACATGCTGCACATTTTCCGGTGTCCCAGATTTCTGCTTTAAGATCAAGATAATTTTTGCCTGCCATTGTAATCACTCCCATGTGTATTTACCTGCAAATGGTCTGGCGCTTGCAGGGATGATTCTTGAATAGTTCGTGTCCAGGAAAGGTTTTGGATCAATATCGAACCTTCCACAGAAGTCTTCTATCACAGGAGTGAGCCTTATCAGGTCATCATCAGTAAATTCAACCTTCTTGGCTCCGACTCCAAGCAGCTTATCATCCACATCGCCTCTTATGATGATCTCTCCGCCATGTATACCACTACCGATACCACGGTCCTGTACTGCCGGTTCATTACCAATGCCAAGAACAAGGATCAGTCCTCCAGCCATGTATTCACCGAGGAACGCATGGGATGTACCGCCTACTACAAGAATAGGACGTTTGCCCTCATACTCCTTCATGTGAATTCCTCCACGGTAACCGATATTGCCTTCCACAAATACCTTCCCGCCACGCATGCTGTGTGCAACGGCATCTCCGGCGCTTCCGTGGATAATCAGTGATCCCTGGTCCATTGTGTTTCCTGGAGCATGCTCTGCATTACCGAATACCTCACATTCGGGACCGCTCATGAACATTCCAAGATCTCCTCCCGGAACACCATTTACAATAATCTTTGCATCGCCTCTTACACCATTTCCGATGAAACGCTGTCCAAGAACATTATTGAGCACTATCTCCTTTACACCTGTAGCCACTGCTTTACGAATCATTTTGTTCAGTGGAGAGTAATGCATGCCCTTTACATCTATAACCAAAGGTTCTGCCATCTTTAGACCCCCATTGGCTCAATTTTAAGTACGTCAAGTAATCCCTGATCAAGCATGTATCCTCTGAGACGTTCACGGTTACCGCGCAGGCTCTCAATACTGTTAAGACCTGCTGCACCCATGAGTTCACTCAGTTCAAGTGTCCATGCATGGATAAGGTTTGCAATGTTCTCTGCGCCAACATCAGAATCAATACGGCTAACAAGTTCCGGCCTCTGGGTTGCAATACCCCACGGACAGAGTCCACGGTAACAGTTACCACAAACACGGCATCCCAGTGCGATAAGTGAAGCAGTTCCAATATAGACTGCATCAGCACCAAGTGCAATGGATTTTGCAAGGTCACCACTGTTGCGTATTCCACCACTGGCTATAATGGATACTTCATTCCTGATACCCTGATCGTTGAGCTTCTGGTCAACTGCAGCAATTGCTGCCTCGATTGGAAGACCTACATTGTCCCTGAATACCTTTGGTGCTGCACCTGTACCGCCCTTGAAACCATCAATTACAACGGCATCTGCAGATGATTTTGCAATACCTGCTGCAATTGCGGCTACGTTGTGTACCGCAGCGATCTTTACGAAGACAGGTTTTTCCCAGTTTGTAGCTTCCTTAAGACTGCGAACAAGCTGGGCAAGGTCCTCTATACTGTAAATATCATGATGAGGAGCCGGGCTGATTGCGTCTGAACCCAGTGGAATCATACGTGTGCATGATACATCTGCACAAACCTTCTCTCCTGGAAGGTGACCGCCAATGCCTGGCTTTGCACCCTGACCTACCTTAATCTCAATGGCTGCACCGCGCTCCAGATAGTCGATATCGACACCGAAACGTCCTGATGCGATCTGGACTATTGAATGATCCTGATAAGGATAGATAGCCTCGTGCATTCCTCCTTCCCCGGTTCCCATGAAAGTGCCGGTCTTTTTTACTGCCTTTGCAATACTGAGCTGTGCAGGAAGACTGATAGCACCATAGCTCATGTGACCCACCATTATTGGTGTGTCAAGTTTGAGATTTGGAGTCAGTTTTGTCTGGAGATCAATATCTCCATTATTCTTTGTAAATTCGAGTTTAGAAGGCTTCTTTCCAATGTATGTCCTCAGCTCCATTGGCTCTCTAAGAGGATCGATACTTGGGTTTGTTACCTGACATGCGTCAAGTAACAGCCTGTCAAATATAATAGGATAATCAACTGCATTGCCCATTCCGGAAAGGATGATTTTTCCTGTGCGTGCCTGGTTAATTACATCTTCACGTGCTTCAACTGTCCAGACAGGGTGACTGCGATAGTCAACAGGCCTTTCCTGCAGGCTGATAGCATCCCTTGGGCACATTGAGATACAGCGGTGGCATGCAGTACATTTGCGTGAGTCGATGAGGATCTTGTCATCCTCTACACGATAAACACCATAGGAACAGTTATCGACACAGCGCATACACTTCATACACTGATCACGGTCGATACTGATCTTGTACTTGAGTGGTACACTACCAAGACTCATTCTATAACCCTCCCGATAACAGGCTCCCCTGCCCTTGGCATGTATATTTTCTCCACATCAGGGTCCATTGTACGGATAGCTGCCTCTTCACTTGATATATAAAGACGAGGACCGTTCTCTCCTACTATAAGAGGACGCAGCTTGATCCTGTCTGTGAAAGCTACAATTCCATCCTTAGTTGCAACAACGATAGCGAAAGGACCGTTCATAAGAGCAGGACCATATGTCAGACGCAGTGTACGCATAAACTCCTCATCCTTTTCAGGCATCTCATCAATCTCATCCCAGAAAGGTGGAGCCAGTGCTTTAACTACCACCTCTGGTGGCAGGCCATGCTCCCTTCCAAGAAGGTCAAAGAGATAAGCCACAACTTCGGTATCAGTTAACATTGTACACTCGTACCCGTGTCCTTCTACATAGCGACGGTTGGTTCCGTATGAGGTAATCTCACCATTGTGCACAACTGACCAGTCAAGCAGATTGAACGGGTGAGCTCCACCCCACCATCCTGCCGTATTGGTTGGATAACGGTTGTGTGCAAGCCATATGTAACCTTTGTAGTCCTCGATCCTGAAGTAGTTTGCTACATCCTCTGGCCATCCTGATGCCTTAAAAACACCAAGGTTCTTGCCGGATGAGAATATCAGAGCGCCTTCCACGTTTGCATTTATGTCCATCACAAGATGCTTGACGTTATCATCATCAGGGTTTGTGGTTCCCACCGTCTGGTCGGCATATGGTTTGAAGAAATATCTCCAGGATATGTGTTCCTTCTTAAGACGTGGCTGTTCATATGTAGGGATTTCTTCCTGGTGGACTATCCTTCCCCACTGTTCGAGTATTGCGTCAACCTTAGTCTTAGGTTCTAACAGATTATCAAAAAATACGTGGATGGCATAGCAGTCTGCATAATCAGGATATATGCCATAGGCTACATATCCTGCGCCTTCTCCACTTCCTCTTTCATCCATCAGACTCAGGGCTTCCTTTATGCTGGAGCCGTCCATTCTGGACATGGTCCGATCGATTACGCCTATAATTCCGCACATGTTGATCACTATGAGTATTTAGTCTTGGGGCTATGAGATAGTATTTACCTAATATGAACTTAACCATGCAAAAATTCATTCAGAATAAAAAGAAAACCCCGGTTTTCGTGAACAACTTCTATTCACGTTTTACCAGCCTGAAAAAATGGCTGGTTGAAATATGTTGTCGTTTTTTGAAATATAAAGTGAAAGTAAGGGGATTCCCCTTACAGTATGCCGAGATATTTGTCAAGTTCCCACTGGTGGACCTGAGCCTTGTATTCGTCCCACTGAGCAGTCTTGGATTCGATGTAGTTTTCGAATACGTGGTCACCAAGTACTTCTTTGACGAATTCACTTGCAGCCATAAGGTCAATTGCTTCCTTAAGGTTGCCTGGCATGGATTCGATACCTCTTTCCTTTCTGTCTTCTTCGGTAAGCTTGAAGATGTTTACATCAGTTGAAGGTCCTGCGTCCATTCCCTTCTCAACTCCATCAAGACCTGCACAGAGCATTGCAGCGAATGCAAGGTATGGGTTACATGCTGGGTCTGGGCATCTGAGTTCTACTCTTGTACCCTTTCCTCTTGATGCAGGGATTCTGATAAGGGAACTGCGGTTTGATGCAGACCATGTACAGTAGATAGGTGCCTCATATCCAGGAACAAGTCTCTTGTATGAGTTAACTGTTGAGTTTGTAATTGCTGCGAACTCACGGATGTGTGTGAGGAGACCTGCGATGTAATTCTTTGCAGTTGCTGAAAGCTGGTCTGGTGTGCTTGGGTCGAAGAATGCGTTCTCTCCGTCCTTCATGAGAGACTGGTTTGAGTGCATACCTGAACCGTTTTCACCAAAGAGTGGTTTTGGCATGAATGTTGCGTAGTAGCCCATGTGTGCTGCGATGGACTTTACAACATACTTGAATGTTACAATGTTGTCACATGTGGTAAGTACATCACCGAATCTGAAGTTGATCTCGTGCTGTGATGGTGCTACCTCATGGTGGGATGCTTCCAGTTTGAAGCCCATGTCCTCAAGAGCGAAGTCGATTGCTCTTCTGACATCCTGTGCCTTGTCAAGAGGTGTAAAGTCAAAGTATCCACCAACATCTGTAAGCTCTGTAGTTGGCTCACCATTTTCGCCCAGTTTGAACAGGAAGAACTCGCATTCTGGACCAATGTTCATTGTGTATCCTTTCTCTGCTGCCTTTGCAATAGCCTGCTTGAGAACGTATCTTGGGTCGCCCTCGAATGGCTGTCCGTTAGGTCTGTATACATCACCAATGATACGGGCAACTGCGCCTTCCTTTGGTCTCCATGGGAGAATCCTGAAGGTGGTTGGGTCTGGCATGAGGATCATGTCGGATTCTTCGATTCTTGTGAAACCTTCGATTGATGAACCATCGAACATTACACCGTTCTCAAATGCACCCTCAAGATCTTCTGCAGGGATTGCCCAGCTTTTGATAATACCCATGGTATCGGTGAACTGGATTCTTATGAATTTGACATCGTTCTCGGTTACGGCCTGTAACACTTCTTCCTTTGTTGTTGGAAATACTTTTACCATTTTGATTACTCCTCTATTCACTAAGGGGTGTGAGTATCCCATTACCCATTAGGAGCTATATATAGATTCCCTTTTTATGAGCTCAGCACACCACCCTCCAAAAAATAAAAAAAGCGAATAATATTAAAAGCTTATCCATTCAGGGATATAAAAAAGTACATAAACAAATTTGTGGAAAATGATTAATCCCATAGATAGATAATATAATAATTCCTGACAATATGACTGAAAAAAGTTAAAAGAAAAGAAAAAGGATATTTGTGTCATAAGTTGCCGCAACTACTGCAAAGCTTCGGAAACTTTATTATTCTTGCAAAAGTAGTGATTTTAGCAGGCAGGAAAGAATATGGACGAAATGACAGGGGAAAACATCAATATAAATGAGCAGTTGAAAGAAGCATCAACTAACGCTCTTCGTTGCATGCAATGCGGAGTATGCAGCAGTAGTTGTCCCTCCGGAAGACATACCAGCCTTAATATCCGCAAACTTGTAAAAATTGCAGGTCGAAGTTCAGACATCCTCAAAAGTGATGAATTATGGATGTGTACAACCTGCTACAACTGTCAGGAAAGATGTCCACGTGGAATAGATATTGTAGACACAATACTGAAAATAAGATCAATTTCAGCCTATCATAATATAATTCTCCCCGAACACAGAGCTGTCTGTCAAATGCTACTCAAATACGGACATGCGGTTCCAATAAATGATGATTACAAAATAAAACGAACAGAGATGGGCCTGGAAGAACTCCCGGAAACCGTACACAAATATACGGACTCTCTCAATGAAGTAAAAGAACTCCTGACATCCTGTGGTTTTGAGAGATTCACAGAAGACAATACGGATGAGAATAAAACTATGGAGAACACAGCATGAGAGGACTCTCACTTTTTCTGGGCTGCCTTGTACCTAACAGATACCCGGGCATTGAACTGGCTACTAAACTATGCCTTGCCAAAATGGACATTGATTGCAGCGACCTTCCCGGTGCATCATGCTGCCCTGCTCCTGGCGTATTCCGTTCTTTCGATAAAACTAGCTGGCTCACACTTGCTAGTCGCAATATAGTCCTGTCCGAGGAGCTGGAGCGCGATGTACTCACAATCTGCAACGGATGTTTCAGTACTCTTGCCGATGCTAATCACATAATACAGGATGATGAAAAAGCAAAAGAAAAGGTAAATATTCACCTCCTAAAGATTGGCAGGCAAGTGAAAGGAAATATTGACGTCAGACACATAATAGAGTATCTTTACCAGGAATATGGTCCTGAAAAGATCAGTTCATTTGTGGAAAGACCGCTTGATGTCAGAATTGCAGTCCATTACGGATGTCATCTGATTAAACCTACAAAGGATAGAGGACTTGGAAATTCAGAAAGACCTGTTTTCTTTGATGAACTTATCACCGCACTTGGCGCAACAAGTGTGGATTATCCTGATAAGATGGCATGCTGTGGAGCTGGAGGAGGAATGCGTTCTGCAATGAAGGAACGTTCCCTGAAAATGACAGAGGCAAAGCTTGCAAAGATACAGGAAGCGGGTGTAGATTGTATAGTAAATTCATGTCCTTTCTGCCACATGCAGCTTGACAGCGGACAGGATGACATAAAAGAACTAACCGGAACTGAGTTTGAAATTCCAGTACTTCACTACACACAGCTTTTAGGACTTGCTCTGGGATTTCCGGCAGAGATGCTTGGAATTGATACAAGTATTGAAAAGAACAGAAAGCTCATGGAACTGCTGGATTCTCAGCTTGAATCCTAGAATATAGGATTTTCTATAATTATTGATGCTTTTATCTATTACTGTTTTTTGAAAATACAGAAAAACTAGCTTCGAAACTTAACGTATTTCCCGCAAGAAAGCTTTTTTACCAATAACTTTAACATATTGAATGTTATTACGTGAGTAGCACAACATGAGCGTGTGGCCTAGTCAGGATATGGCGGCAGCCTCCTAAGCTGCAAGCCAGGGGTTCAAATCCCTTCACGCTCGTTACTTCTCTTTTTAACAATTCCCGGAGATTGATGATTGATAATAAGAAAGGCTAATGTAAATGATATTCCTGCAATAAAGAGCATCATAGATATCTATGCAAAACAGGAGATGATGCTCCCTCGTTCATTAAGTGAGCTGTATGAATTTACCCGCAGTTTCCATGTATGTGAGATAGACGGAGAAATTATTGGCTGCTGCGCCCTGCAGGTTAGCTGGGAGAATATGGCAGAAGTATTATCATTTGCAGTAAAGCAGGAATATAGAGACAAGGGAATAGGAACGAAACTCATGGCAGCATGCCTGAGTGAAACCCGAGAACTTGGACTGAACAAAATATTTACACTAACCTACGCAGTTCCTTTCTTTGAGAAACAGGGATTTGAAATAATAGACAAGCAGATGCTTCCTCATAAAGTATGGACAGGATGCATAAAATGTCCCAAATTCCCTAACTGTGATGAAGTAGCAATGATGAAAATATTATAATCCATCATGCACTTTAATTCAAATCACAAGGACTTTTCAAAATAAACTGTCCCTTTCTCTTCTTTTACAACTGAAAAACCATTTTTTATATAGATAGATATGGCATTTTTCAGGGAAGAATCTGTTTTCAAGCGAGCATGTGAATAGTTTTTTTCAGCATATATGAGAGCCTTGCTAAACAAAGCAAATCCAACGCCTTTGCCACGACATTCTTTTTTTACATACAGCCTTTTGATCTCACAAACACCTGAACCTATATTCTTCACAGCAGACGTGCCTACAACCTCCCCGCCTGAAAGACACAGGAAAAAAGTACCTCCTTTATCGAGATAATTACCCCGAATATCATCCAGGTCAAAATCCTTTAAGGGATCATAATCAAACCCCTCACCGGCAAGTACACTGATTACAAATGACTTTGTCATGGAAGAATACTCAGCAGAGAATGGTACTATTTTCATTCAAGATATTCTCCCGGGTTTTTCAGGAAATCTGTTGCCAAAGAGTAAAGCAATTCAACACCGTTTAACAGTACATCCTCATCAATATCAAAACCGGATGAGTGGTTTACTTCAACTATTCCTTTTTCCGGATTTTTAGTTCCTATTATTGCATACATCCCGGGAACTTCCCGCAGATAATAAGCAAAATCCTCCGCTCCAAAAATCGGGTCCGGATGAGCACTTACATTATTAAAAATGGTTTGTAGCAGATTACAGGCGTTTTCTGTGAAAAGAGGATTATTGAAAAGAACAGGATAACCTCGATAAACATCCAGATCATATGATGGAACTCCTTCCATAAAATCATTTGAATATGAGTCCATTAGAGAATCAAGCAGAGTAATCATGACCTGTTCTATGGTATCAATATCATTGTCATCAAAGGTCCTGAAGCTACCTACAAGTTCAAGCTCGTCCGGTGACCTGTTGAATTGCTTACCAGCATCCACCATACCAAATCCAAGCACATGACCAGAAGTATTCACTTTCTGAGAAACGGCAGGCTTTAAAGAAGAAATGAATTCAGCGGCAATTTGTATGGGATCAATACACATATCAGGTGTTGCATGATGACCACCCTTCCCAAATATTTTTACCGTGAAGCGATTAGAACTTGCCATTAAAGGACCAGCACGTATGTTTACCTGACCCACATCCACATCACCAAAAATATGCAGACCGATAATAGCGTCCACACCTTCCAGACCACCTTCTTCTATAACCCTAGCCGCACCTCCCGGAGGGATTTCTTCTGCAGGCTGGAAGATAAATCTGACAGTGCCACATATTTCCTTTTGTTTTTCCATAATCATTCTGGCAACACCCAGAACAATAGCCATGTGCCCGTCATGGCCACACGCATGCATAACACCGGGATTCTGAGAGATGTAGTCCTCATTTCGGGGAGAAAGTACCTCATGTGCCGCAAGAGCATCAGTGTCAGAACGTATCGCAATACATGGACCGGGCAACATGCCCCTTACCTCTGCAATGACACCCGTATCAGCGATCTTCCTGCTATCTATCCCGAGTTCCCCCAGTATAGACATTATTCGTTCCTGTGTACCATGTTCGTGAAAACTGAGTTCAGGATTCCTGTGAAACTCTCTTCGAACCTCACATACCCATTTTTCAAATGATTGCAATCATATCACCGTTTATGCAGAAATGTTCAAGCAAATAGAGATTATCAATTTAAAATCACAGATAGACATGTTGCTGAAGTATATATTAGATTTTATTAGATCCGGCCGGGTATAATAAAAGTCGTACCATTTTTATGTGAAAAGACAATTACCTGTAGAGAGTTGAATACAAACAGGAAGGCTAAATATGACTAAAATACGACTCCGGGATTTCATTGTAACAAAAGATGACTGGATCTTTGCAGTTTCCGATTATTTCCACCCACACGGTATAAGGTCAACACTCAGGTATGTACCGGATGAGAATGGAGAGCGTGAACTTGACGGCAAACGCTATAAGAAATATGATTTTGACGTTTCTTTTGACTTTATGCGCCAGAACCGTCCTGAATGGGTAGAGGATGTACATGTGGTCCCTGAAGACCAGATCAAAAAAGTACTTCCACCTACAAGTGCCATCGAAAAATGGTACGGCGTTGACAGCAGAGTGACAGTTGTCGTTGACACGCTTGAAAAAGCAGGTATTCCAAGAAACATGATAGGAATTACAGGATCTCTGTTGCCTGGACTGCAGAACGAAGGTTCAGACATTGATTTTGTGGTTTATGGTGAACAGTGGTTCATTGCAAGGGATGCTATTGCAAAAGCAAAGTCAGAAGGTGGACCTATAGAGGATATCGATGAGAACATGTGGAAACGCATATACAACAAGCGCATACCTGAGATCTCATTTGAGGAATTCATAACCCACGAGAAAAGAAAAGGAAATCGTGGAATGGTAGAAGGAACTTATTTTGACCTTCTTTTTGTCAGGGACTGGGAACAGATCAAAGAACCTACTCAGAGAGGCGAGGATATTGGTACTCTGAAAATAGAAGCAAAGGTTACAAATGCTGATCTTGCGTATGATGCCCCTTCGGTTTACAAGGTAGATCACGATGAGATAGACCATGTACTCTCATACACACACACTTATGCAGGACAGGCTCTTGCAGGAGAGACTATTGAAGCTCAGGGTGTCGTGGAGCAGATCGGAGACATTAAAAGACTTGTAGTTGGCACTTCCAGGGAACCAAAAGGCGAATGGATTCGCTCACTGACACTACTTGAAAAAGAAGGACTTATCTGAGATATAAAATTAAAATTTGGAAATTGATTTTTAAAAATACATAAAGGCGGTTTAACCACCGCCTGTTACCTGGCTGATATCATAACCAGCCTCATTTTCGGCACTGTAAGAACGCATGTATGATTCTGCAGCTTCTGCAGATGAGCGCTCTTTCATTTCGCCTTTAAGTTCACTTTCATCTGTGATAATAAGTAACTCTGGCTTATAGAACAAGCCAGTACTGTCAAGCAATACCCAGATACCTTCTTCATCTTCTTTAAGATCGGTAACTCTTCCCACAGTACCTGTATTCAGATACCTGACAACAGACCCAACTTCAATGGGACTGCCATCCATGCTCAAAGCTTCGATCTTTTCTGAATCGTCCACAATATAACTCCTTTAATTGTTACTCTGGAAAGTATATGAGCTCACAGATTTAATAGTTAAGCATCCTGGGATATCTCAAGACGCAGGTCACCAATAGTTGCAACCCTTTCGGCAAAGGCGTTGTGCCTGTGGATACTTTCTTCATTTATCTGTTTGATTGTGACAATTGCCTCATCAGGAAGGTGCTCAAAGTCCTTGACAACATTCTTTGCCATTGTCCTGACACAGTCCTCTACAAACTTAGGATTATTATGAGCTCTCTGGACAACTGCTGCCTCATCAGCCCTCTTAAGAAGCTCAAATACACTTGCACTCATTGATTTCTCAATGATCTCGATGATCTTCTCGAGTGAGACATAAACGTTTCCGACAACCTCAATAGAGATTATACCGCGGCCACGCTGGTTGTGTGTTGCCATTGGAACCCTGTGAAGGAATTCTGCGATGTGCTTATTATCAACACCGATCTTTTCAAGTTCCTGTCTTGCGTTGTCCCTCATTATCTCCTGGGCACATGGACATGCAGTCATTCCCACAACTTCAGCACCAATCAGTTTCTTGACCTGCATATTTTCTACGTCATCACGCATTGCAATAGCTTTAGCAAAGATATCCACTACTTCCTGGCATTCCATCTTTGTAGAAGGAGATTCTCTTTTGAGAACGTACTCGCTCTTGAGAATCACTTCTGCACGAGTTGCGTATTCGTGACGCTTCAAAAGACTCTGGGCAACATCACTACAAAGCTGCTCGATCTCATAGACAGGCATATTGACTGCCATCTCGAGAACTTCATCGACTGCCTCAAAGTTACGTGAGAGGTTGGCACCTTTCAGGTGTGATGGCAGATCTACGAAGATATCAAAAGTGCAGATCAGAATAATAGGGCGCTTATCACTCCTTTTTATCTGTATGAGTTTTTTGACGTTAGTTACACCGACACGTGTCAGGTTAATGGGTATCTGGGGCTTGTTAGCCTGTATATCTGGTAATTTGACAACCGGGACTTCCATAATTATACCTCTAAAATCAAATAAAGGATGAGGATCCGTTCTGCGAATACAGATACCGGATAGTAATTATATCATGGTGAAAGGGAGTCATTACATGTAAATGTTGTGTTACGGCTTCAGAATGAATAAAAGAAAATAGGAAAACAGGAATACACTAAGTAAGAATATGGCAACCGGCCTCAAAAACTATATAAAACACTACCGGTTTACAAATCAAGTTAACTTGACATGTTGCCACATACGGCTATAGTAACATACACTACTTTTCCAAAATAATATAAAAATAAGCTCATATTCTGCCCAAATAATTGCTCCAAATTACATAAATGGAGATAAAACGAGAACAAAAGCCAACATTAAAAGAAAAATATATATACCTTATATACTAAATACGGTTAGCAGATGTAATCACATAATGATTACCGAGGTGACATCATGTCTGAAACAAGAAATTTTGTGTTAAGAGACAAGAAAGGAAATGAACACGGGGTATTCACTGGAAAGCAGCCAAGACAGGCAGCTTTGAAGGTGGCAAACAGAGGTAAAGGTAAGAAATCAAAGCCAGAGGAGATCAGACTCCGTGAGCGTGGAACAAAGAAGGTACACGTATTCAAGGGCTGGAAAGAAATTGTCGAAGCTCCAAAGAACAAGCCAGACTGGATGCCTGACAAGATCAACAAGCCATTTGTAAAGAAAGTAGGCATCGAGAAACTCGAAAAAGTCTGATTTTCATAAAGGACCCATACACTGGGTCTTTTTTTACTTTCCTTATTTAATTCTTATTCTACAAGTAGCTGCTATCGTAGCAGAAACTATTTTAAAATCTATTAAGCATATTAAGAGAGAGCCCCGGCTATTAGTTGATGAGTTGCCGGAAGCAGAAATAATCACAGGTAAACATCATGACACATAACCGAGAGAACGTGCTAATTGAGGCATTACCATACATAAGGGATTTTTATGACTCCATTATGGTAATCAAAGTCGGCGGTCACGCTATGGTCAATCCGGAAGTGATGAGTGACATCATACAGGATCTGGTCCTTCTGAGATATGTAGGAATACACCCGATAATTGTACACGGTGGCGGCCCGGAAATCTCCGAAAAGATGAAACGTATGGGGAAAGAATCCCATTTTGTCGGCGGTCTGCGTGTTACAGACGATGAAACCCTTGAGATTGCACGCATGGTCCTTGTAGGGAACATCAATACGGAAATTGTAGCACTTATAGGTAAGCATGGTGGAAAAGGAGTGGGACTTTCCGGAAAAGATGGGAAAATGCTCATTGCAAAGAAAAAACCATCACAGAAGGTTATTATTGAAAACGTTGAGCATGAAGTGGACCTTGGATGGGTCGGTGACACTGAGATAATCAACACAGAACTTCTCAACATACTCATAAGAGAAAGTTACATCCCGGTAATCTCACCAATTGCCATGGATATCAATGGAAAAGCCCTGAACATAAATGCAGATACTGTTGCAGGAGACATTGCTGCTGCACTAAAAGCTAAAAAGCTCATACTCATGACAGATGTTCCCGGCCTTCTAAGAGATATTAAAGATAAAAGTTCACGCATATCCAGAGTTGCCATTGAAGATATAGAGAACATGGTAGACAGTGGCCTCATATCAGGTGGCATGATCCCTAAAATGAGAAGTGCCGCAACATCCGTTACAAGCGGTGTCGAAAAGGTGCATATTATTGATGGAAGTGTCTCTCACTCAATATTACTTGAATTATTCACTGACACCGGAGTAGGGACAATGGTGTTTAAAAGGGAAGATGAGTGAGAACTCATCTTTACATTTCGTTTTAATATTAAAAATTCAATCAAGAATAGGACTGCCGAAGGTATGGTCCTCCAGTTCCAGAACCTGTTCCCAGAGATCTTTACAACCACAGGACAAATGTTCAAAGCATGAGAGGTCCTGTGTTAATGAGAACAACCTTATTGCATCAGCAACAGCATGACTGCATTCCCTGCAATTGTGCGGTCCTCTTTTTGAACCTGCACCAACCGGATCAGATGTGATGATCATATCAGGGAACTCTTTCTTTGTTCTCTGAAGAATATCTACAATACTCCAGAGCCAGGGCGGACGATATTGTTTCCTGTCCCAGAGATATTCTACATAAGTACCACGCTGCACATTGCAGAGGTTGATTGAAAAAGTGTCAGTGTACTCAGCTGCATCACGGACTGTCTGGACTATATCTTCAAGAGCTTCTTTCTCTGAGAGGAACAAAGGCTTGAGCATGAGATATGATTTGACAGTTGCCCCGTTTTCTCTTGCTGCGATCGCTGCATCTACAAAGCTCTGGAAAGTGAAGCCTTTGTTAATTGATTGCTTGCGTATGACATCGGAACTTGTCTCTAGCCCCATTGCAACTTCAAAGTCTGTATTTTTAAGAACAGAAACACAATCTTTCACATTCTCTTCAGTTACAAATTCCGGCCGGGTCTCTGCCAGGACTTTAACGATCCTCTCATCGCCGTCCAGTTCTTCAAGTATCCTGTGCCTTACCTCAATAGGAATTTCCTTTGTATCAAGGAAACTACCTGAGGTGAAAATCTTGACCATGAAACGGTCAAAATCTGAAGCCTTCCTCATTGCTTTCTCAAGCTGGGCCATCAGGTCATCGTCTGAAGGAACGTCCTGTGCACTGTCATAAACATAACCGCACATGGTACAGCCTCCAGCCTTGCCCCACCAGCATCCGGAAGTCTTGAAGATGATAGTAATTGTATCTATTTCACCGGATTCAATGACATCCTTGCCAGTCCATGTGGCTGCAGGCACATCTATAGGAGAGGGTTTTACCCTCTGACGATTGCGGATATCAAGAACTGCTTTATTAAGTGACATTTGTCTTTCTCTGGTAAATTTAAATAATTACTCGAACTCGATTGTTGCAGGTGGCTTAGGAGTCAGGTCATAAAGCACCCTTGCAACAGAAGGGATCTCTGCAGTAATCCTTGACTCAATCTTTCTCAGGACACTCCATGGAAGTTCCATTGCCTCTGCAGTCATTCCATCCCTTGAACCTACTGCCCTTACAGCGACGATCCAACCGTGAACCCTGACATCACCCTTTACACCGGTTCCTTTGCCAACAATTGCGGCAAAGGTCTGCCATGGGTGGAACTGCTCTACGAGTTCTTCCTCAACGATTGCATTGGCCTCTCTTACGGCCTCGACAAGTTCCTCAGTTACCTCGCCAACAATCCTTACGGAAAGTCCGGGCCCAGGGAATGGCATTCTCTCAGATATCTCGTGTGGAAGCTCAAGTGCACGGGCAACTTCACGAACCTCATCTTTATAAAGGTCATCTATTGGCTCAACAATTGCCTTGAAGTCCATAACTGATGGAAGGCCGCCTACATTGTGATGGGACTTGATGCCCCCCTCTGATTCAATTCTGTCAGGGTAGATGGTTCCCTGAATGAGGTACTCAGCCTTGAGTAATTTTGCTTCTTCCTCAAAAACACGAATAAATGCCTCACCAACTGCCTTGCGCTTCTCTTCCGGATCATCAATACCTGCAAGAGCTGAAAGGAAACGGTCTTTTGCATCAACGACTTCAAGGTTCATATCAGAGAAGATTTCCTTTATCCTCTCGGTTTCGCCTTTGCGCATAAGACCTGTATCAATGTAAATTGGTGTAAGTTTATCACCGATTGCACGGTGTGCAAGTATTGCACAAACTGAACTGTCAACACCACCAGATAGTGCGATGATAGCTTTACCATCAATCTGCTTCTGGATTTTTTCAATTGCTTTAGGAATGAATTTGTCTACTTTTACCATGAATGAGAACTCCAAATATAAGATTACTAGGGATTTTACCCTGAAATAGTGTTTCGTACATATTAATGCTCGCCCAGAGATAAGAGCCTTGCCAAAGATATAAAGAAAGAATACTATGTGCATTAACAAGAATTGAAAGTCGCATAATCCTTTCCTGGAAGAACTAAATACTTTCACCCTGCATACCTGAAGATTAAATACATCAGTAACATATATTCAGGAAAAGCAAGTATGGTCTAAAGATGCACGAGACTCTCCGCAAGTATTTTGGATATTCTGATTTTCGTCCTTTACAGGAGGAAATAATCAATGATGTGCTAAATGACCGTGATACTTTTGTGCTGATGCCCACCGGAGGTGGAAAATCTCTTTGTTACCAGCTTCCCGCACTTATAAAGGATGGCATTACAGTGGTGGTGTCCCCGCTTATTTCTCTTATGAAGGATCAGGTGGACAGCCTGAGAGAGAATGGTGTTGATGCCGCATATCTCAACAGCACACTGAAACCTGCCCAGTCAAAAAGGATTTATGACGAACTGAAAAGAGGCGAAATCAAAATACTCTATGTTGCGCCTGAAAGACTCACAATGTCAGGAACCATTACACTTCTTAAAAGTCTCAATGTCAGTCTTTTTGCAATCGATGAGAGCCACTGCATATCCGAATGGGGACACGATTTCAGACCGGAGTACAGAAAACTCGGCTTGTTAAAAAAGAAGTTCCCGAAAATACCCATTATTGCACTCACTGCCACAGCTACTCCTAAAGTAAGGGAAGATACCATTAAGCAACTTGGCATTGAAAATTGCGGAATATATATTGCAAGCTTTAACCGGCAGAACCTGTTCTACCGCGTGCGTGCCAAAAAGGACACCTATAACAACCTTCTGCAGTATCTCAGGAAAAAGAAAGGTGAAAGCGGGATTATTTACTGTCAGAGTCGCAGGACTGTGGACAGCCTGACCACCAAACTCAGGAAAGATGGATTCAATGCACTTTCATACCATGCAGGCCTCACAGACCTCCAGAGAGCAAAGAACCAGGAAATGTTCATCAAGGACAGGGCAGACATTGTTGTTGCCACCATTGCATTTGGAATGGGAATCGACAAACCCAATGTTCGTTTTGTGATACACTACGACCTTCCCAAAAACCTCGAAGGATATTACCAGGAAACAGGAAGAGGTGGACGGGACGGGCTTGAGTGTGAGTGTTTACTCTTTTTCAGTCGTGGTGATAAATTCAAAATTGAGTATTTCATCAAACAAAAGGACAAAAAGGAAGAAAGAGACATCGCAATCAAGCAGCTCAACGACATGGTAGATTACTGTGAAAGTAACATATGTCGCCGAAGAGTATTGTTGAGATACTTTGGGGAAGAAATACCCGAGGATAATTGTGGGAAATGTGATGTCTGCCTCCAGCCACGTATAGAAGTTGACGGAACTACAGAAGCCAGACTGATTATCAAATGCATACAGGATCTCAGCCAGAGATTTGGAATGACCCATGTTGTTGACGTGCTAACCGGCAGTCGGGCAAAGAAGATCACAGACAAAAAGCACCACCTGCTCAAAAGTTTCGGCCAGGGAGATTCATATTCCAAGAATGAATGGCAGGATATGGCACGTGAGATGGTCAGGCAGGATGTCATCAAAGTAGAAGGAACACGCTATCCGCTTCTTAAACTTAACAAAAAGAGCCTGGAAGTACTTGATGGAAAAAGAACTGTAACTTTTACCCGAAAAGTCGAAGACGCACAGACAGACTACGAACCTATTAAACCGGATATTGGGGAAGAAGAGTTTGAGGAAGAATACAATCCGGTGGTTCACCGCAGAATCAACGATGACCCGGACAAAGCTCTTTTCGATAAATTAAAAGAGCTGCGCATATCCCTGGCACAGATGCAGGATGTGCCGCCGTACATCATATTTGCCGACACGAGCCTTCGCCAGATGGCTGCCAGAAAACCGGCTACAAAAGAAGAAATGCTGAAGATCACAGGTGTGGGTGAGTACAAACTCAAGAAATATGGCGAGATGTTCCTGAAGGCTATTGCGGAACATTTAGAGACTGTGGAACCTTCGAATAGGAACAATAAAAAAAGTAAAACTAAAAATCCATTGAAGGAAGAAGTTAAAACTAGGGTCTCCGGAAACATCATCCAAAAACCAGCTCTAAAAAAAGAAATAGTTCTCAAAGCGCTGGATGAACTGGAAGATGACCTCATCAGAAGTATAAAGGATAAACTGGGAGGAACGTATTCCGATGATGAAATCAGAAATGTTTACCAGTCAATTGTCAAAAGAAAATGATGAGACATCATTAATTGATATTATTCACAGGTATCAAGAAGGTGTCTTTTTGGACGAACTCTCTGGTCACCAGGGTGAATAGGGTTAACCTTTGCCTTCTGTTCATCTTCATTCTGCTTTTTGTCCTCATGTTTCTTTTCTTCCATTGAACCCATCTCCAATTAATAATCTGAAAGAAATGATATTAAAACCTGATGCAAACAGAAGTAAAAAGAGAGAAAAGGCAATTCACATCATCATGAATTGCATTGTCAGGTAGAATATCAGATCACCGAAAACCACAGCAGTGATAAAACCGGCTGTAATAGGAATCATAAATGGCAGACCGGGTGTGATCCATACTCCATCATTTACCTTGCCTTCTTTCTGATAAGCTTTCAGTTCTTTTATCACATTAGAGCTAAGTTCCGTACCTGACCGGGAAAATCTGAAATTTACCCCATCATTTGTTTCCTTATATGAATCGATCATACGGAAATGACCTTTTTCCAGTTTTGATATTGGAGTGATGTAACCTATGAACATATAAAACGGACGTTTCAGGGATTCAGACGGGTTTTTCACCAGATTGTACAGGAATAGTCCAAGAGGAACGATCACTGTAAGGATAACCGAATTACCGAATACACTGAAAGCAAAGAGGTTGATGGGTGGAACACCATTAATGGGAAGACTTGTGGAACCCAGCTCAATTGCAGGGAACGTTGGAATTATCAGCGAAATGACCATAAGAATCTTAGCATCTGCACCACCAAAGGCTCCAAACTGGAAAAGGATGTATACAAAGGCAAATATGAACAGGAATGACAGTATGTTGCGTATAAGATACGGAAGGCCATAGGTCATGAGGTCATACATGATGAATATGAATCCCACACCGAACATCATAAACCATACATCATTGGAAACACGCCGTGTTTTGATATCCGAATAGCATGAATATAAAAAAAAAGGCATGCATACAAGCACTTTTAATAATTCGATCATTTCAGTGTTTCTCCCATTTCTTAAGTTTCATGACTTCAGATAATGTCGCACCCCTGCGAATCTCTTCAAAAAGACGTTGCTCGGTCTTTTCGACCTCTTTAGCACGTCTTGCAATCTCATAGGCGCGTTCCTTTGGAATAACAACGACTCCGTTGTCATCCCCTACAATATAATCACCAGGATTTACAGTTTGGTTCCCGCAAACTATTTCGGAATTAATTTCACCGAACCCTTTTGGTTCGCCTGCATTGGGCACATGACAGGTGGCAAAAACAGGTAGCCCTATTTTCCGTATCTCATCGATGTCCCTCACGGCACCATCGACGACAACACCGGCAACTCCTTTGTTAAGGCAACTCAAAGTAGCAAGTCCTCCCCAGGGAGCAATGTGCCGGCTCCCATTGTAAATAACGATTACATCGCCTTCCTTTGCCTCATCGATTGCCTCAACCGCCTTAGCCCAGTCGCCCTTGAAGGTCTGAACAGTAACCGCAGTACCAATCATCTTTTTACCTTCCATCATAGGGAAGATATCCTGCATGGCACCTTTTCTGTGCATAGCATCTGAAATATTGGATGTTGAAACAGATTCTAATATTGCTCTAATCTCGTCGTCATGCGAGAGTCTTGTTACTTTAACTGTCGTAGGTGAATCTATACTTCCCCTGATGGCTTTTGCAGAAGCAATTACATTGGATGAGCGGACAATATTTCCACCAACAACAACAATATTAGCACCGGCACTTACAGCCTCTGCACATGAATCAGCATCCAGGCCTCCTGCAATTGCAACCGGAATGTTGACCTTTTTAACAACTTCCTTCATGATGGAAAGCGAATCCTGACCCTCCATCTGCTGGTCGATACCTGAATGTACGTTGATGTAATCCACACCCAGTTTTTCTACTTCCATACTGCGGGAAACCGGGTCTTTTGAAGATATCAGGTCAGCCATGATCTTTGCACCGTACTTGCGGGCTGCACGCACGGACTCAAGTATAGTGGAATCATCTGCGCTTGCAAGCACGACTATGATATCAGCACCAGCCTTTGCTCCCATTTCAACTTCCATGGCGCCAGTGTCGGCTATTTTCATATCGGCAATAATGGTATTCTCAGGAAAGGTTTCCCTTAGTTTCCTGATAACATCCATGCCTTCGCTTTTAATGAGAGGAGTACCTACTTCAAGCCAGTCTGCACCGCCTTCCAGAGATTCTTTTGCTATCTGTATTGCCCTGTCGGTTTCCAGGAGATCAAGAGCAACCTGAATAATTGGTTTATTAGGATCAACTTTGGACATACTTACACTACTAAAATACTTGAAAACCTATAAATTTAATCACGTAAAAATTAATATTGTAGATTAATGGGAGTTCTAATGGAGAAAAATGACGAGATATCAGACCGTGACAGAGCAAAATTATTGAAGCGTTTGCATAGCAGTCTTTTCTGGGTAGGAGAAGAGATTCCATATAAAGTCAAGGTCAATGAAGAGGAAGTAAACCTTCATGAAATCGTCTGGGAAATTGTCAACAAACCCAGAATAGAAAGAAATGATATTGAGAACATTGATAAGCTCCTGAAACTGCTCTACGCTAAGGAAAAGGAATGCGAAGAATGCCTTGAGCATGGACACATAAGCTCTGAGGAGGCACATGAGATTTTGGAGACGGCGGGAGGTGTACGCAGGGCGATCATGGACCTTAAAGAACTGACAGTATATGCAAAAAGAAAAGCAATTTTTAGCTGCAGACGCATCTGTGACGATGTGGAAACATGCGAATGGGATAGTCTTACAGAAGAAATGAAGGATAAATGCTGGAGCAAAGAGTCCTGACTTCGCAGGCAAATATTATATCCCATGCACTGCCTTTAGTAGTCGATGAATTTTAAGGACCAACCTATCATTTCTATGCGGAACTTCTCCAGAGAGATGATCGACCATATTCTCGCTGCTGCTGAAAAGATGGAACCGATTGCACGCGGAGAAGAGAGGTCGGACCTGCTTTCAGGAAAGATCCTTGCAGTTCTTTTTTTTGAACCAAGTACAAGAACCAGAATGTCTTTTGAAACTGCAATGCTTCGGCTTGGAGGAGATGTTTTGAACCTGGGTTCGGTGGATGCCAGTTCCATCGCAAAGGGTGAAACGCTTGCAGATACCATAAGAGTTGTTGACGGCTATGTTGATGCTATTGTTCTTCGCCATCCGAAAGAAGGAGCGGCACATTTAGCATCTGAGTTTTCCAGTGTACCTATACTAAATGCTGGTGATGGCGCAGGGCACCACCCTACTCAGACCCTGCTTGACCTCTATACGATCAAACGTGAGAGTCACCTTGAAGACTTAAAGATTGCACTTGCAGGCGACCTCAAATATGGAAGAACTGTTCACTCATTATGCTATGCACTCTCACTTTATGGTGCACAGATCACACTTATATCCCCAAAAGAACTGCGTATGCCGGAAGAGATCATCAACGACATTATTGCAAAGGGAGCAAAAATAAAAGAAGTCGATACCATTGAAGAAGCCATCAAAGATGTTGATGTGCTTTACATGACGCGCATACAAAAAGAAAGATTCCCTGATCCTGCTGAATACCACAAAGTTGCTAACAAACTGAAAATAACAGCTGAAACACTGAAAGAAGCTAAACCGGAACTTAAAATAATGCATCCACTTCCCAGAGTGAATGAGATAGATAATAAAGTGGATGATACACCACATGCATGCTACTTTAAACAGGCATTTTATGGAGTTCCTGTGAGAATGGCAGTGCTTGGACTTGTATTGGGAGCTATAGAATGACCGATATAGAGACAGAGCTCAGAGTGCGCAGGATAGAGAATGGTACTGTTATCGACCACATTACAGCGGGAAAAGCTCTGAACGTGCTTAAAATCCTCGGACTCCCCGATTCATCAGAGGGTGTTGTGAGTGTGCTTATCAACTCCAGTGGAAAATACGGAAGAAAGGATGTCGTAAAGGTCGAAAATCGCGAGTTGAATGTGGAAGAAGTTGATAAGATCGCGCTTATTTCTCCTAATGCAACTATTAACATCATACGCAATTTCAATATTGTCAATAAGTACAAAGTACACATTCCATCCCATGTGGAAGGAGTTGTTAGCTGCATAAACCCTAACTGCATATCTAACAGCAATGAACCTATTACATCAAAGTTTACTGTTGATACCGAGAACATATTCCTTAAACTCAGATGTTACTATTGTGGAAGAGTAATCTCTGAAGACATTGCAGAGCATTTGCTGTGATGCGGTCAAAAAATAAAAAAAAAGAAGAAACGTTTGGAGGTAGTAACAATTGCACCAAAGGCTTTTATGCTACAATATAGATAGTATAGTGCCAATTATATAATATTGATGAACATTGTTCACGAATTGTTGTTCAGAGTTGTGTACACAATTATGTAGAACTGTGCCACAAATGAACATATAGTGGTCAAAAAAAAGAGGATTTAAAGTCCCAGAATATCCTGCATGCTGTAAAGTCCAGGTTTGGCATTGCCTATCCAGGCTGCTGCTTTGACCGCACCGCCTGCAAAAGCCTGTCTTGAATGTGCCTGGTGTTTTATCTCTATTCTCTCACCATCACCTGCAAAAAGAACAGTGTGATCACCAACAATGTCTCCGCCGCGTACTGCATGGATACCTATTTCTTTTCCGCGGGGTGCAAATCCCTCGCGACCATACACGAATTCCTTGCCACCTAGAGCTTCACTAATGACTTTTGCAGCACCAAGTGCTGTACCGCTAGGTGCATCTTTCTTGTGCATGTGGTGAGCTTCTATTATCTCAATGTCCATGTCGCCAAGATATTTGGAAGCTTCTGCAAGTATTTTAAAGAAAACATTTACTCCTACTGAATAGTTAGGAGAGATAATTCCTGCAACGTTGTTGCTGATTATTGAGTCTTCAATGGTCTTCTTCTGCTCAGGGGAAAGACCTGTGGTTCCTATTACAAGACTCACACCGGCTGATGCAGCCTTCGGTGCATTAACAGCAGTTGCATCTGCAATTGTAAAATCAATAAGAACCTGTGTTTTGGATTCCCTCAATACGGATTCCATGTCATCAACGCCTGAGATAGGAACTCCCAGGGAACCGATCTGAGCGACCTCACCAACATCCTTGCCAATGTTCATGAGATCAAAGGCTGATGTCAATTTGAGATCATCAAATCTGAGAATATTATCAATAATAAGTCTGCCCATTCTTCCGGAAGCACCGGTTACACCAACATTGATCATGCGATGCACCCCAGCTTGCGAAGAACGTTTTCAAGAAGAACACTGTTCTCATCACTAAGTGGCGCAAGAGGAAGTCTCATATCACCACTTGAAAGACCCACAAGCTCAACTGCTCTCTTTACGGGTATAGGATTAGTTTCAGTGAACAATGCACGTGTAAGTGGTGCCAGCTCAAAGTGAATCTTTCTGGCTGTTTCGAGGTCACATGCCTTAACAGCCTCTGCAAGCTGTACCATCTTAGCAGGAACAATATTAGCAACCACAGAGATTACACCTGCACCGCCGATGGCCATCGATGGGAACGTAAGACCATCCTCACCTGAGAGAACATCAAAGTCTTCGTCTGCAGTTTCTTCAATTATTTGAGAGAACTTGCCAAGACTGCCACTTGCTTCCTTGACAGCTACGATATTCTCAACCTTTGAAAGCTCTACAATAACTTCCAGTGGCATGTCCTGCCCTGTGCGTGAAGGTACATTATACAATACAATTGGAATATCGGAAGCTTCTGCAACCTTCTTAAAATGAGCAATTAGCCCTGCGTTGTTGGGCTTGATATAATATGGGGATATTACAAGAGCGCCATCTGCTCCCGCGTCCGCTGCGTGTTTAGTAAGTTCCACCGCTTCTGCAGTGTTGTTGGAACCGGTACCGGCAATGACAGGAACCTTCGCGCAATCTACACAAAAATTAATTAGTTCTTTGTGTTCCCCTGTTGCCAGGGTTGCAGATTCACCAGTCGTACCACAGACAACAACTCCGGAAACGCCACCTTCTTCCACAAAATTAACAATATTCCTGAAACTTTCAAAATCAATGGAACCTTCTTTTAAGAATGGCGTTACAAGAGCAGGTAAAACTCCTTCGAACATGGGAACATCCCCTCTCCAGAAACCTTACTCTCTAGGTCTGTGTGTCATCTTCCTTGTCACGTAACCTGCTACACGGTTTCTGATAACCTTACTCTCGATGGTTGTGTACTTTGTCACAAGATGCTTGTTTGTGTCAAAGTCTGTTGTAAATACATTTCCGTGGTTTTCGGCTAAGCGAAGTGCAATTCTCTTGATGTTGGTTTGTCTAATATTTCCCATGATAATTCTCCATTATTATGAATTAATTATTTTGATGAAATTCTATAGTAGTAACTTGTAACGGCTTATAATAAATACCCTTACATTTATACCTTTTGGATTACTGGAACTGCACCTGAATACTCTATTATATATCAGTCTTTCCCAGAAAACGATCCTTCCCATCCGCATTGATAAAAACGCGTTCACGAACACCTTTTTTGTTGATGTACAAACCAACAAAAACAATAAGAAGACCCATTTCCGGATTAAATGTGGTGAACAGGATTCCAAGCATTACAATTGAGGAAGCAAGAATTCCCTTCATTGCACCCTTACGATACGAATCAAGTCTGGTCCTTTTATAGATACGAATATCTCTCAAAGTGAGAAAAAGAACGACTACATAAGCAACTATTGCAATATACAGATAAATCATGATTTTACAGGACCATTACTTTATATGGTTGCCATGGTTCGTGATATTATATCAGAGTTCCGTTAACAACAAGCAAAAAAACCGATATATTCAATTGAATCTAAAATATACCTGCAGTTAAATAAAACCACCCATGGAGAATCAATGGAAAGCTCTGGAAGAGAAAGGATAACACTGCATATCGATATGGACAGCTTTTATTCCTCAGTTGAAGTAAGGGACAGACCGGAACTGAAAGGACTGCCAGTCGTAGTTGGATCAGACCCTAAAAACGGCAGTGGAAGAGGAGTTGCAAGCACATGTTCGTATGAAGCAAGAGCATACGGCATACATTCAGGCATGGCGATCTCAAAAGCTTATAAATTATGCCCGGATGCAGTTTATCTTAGAGTCAACATGAAGCTCTACAAGCAAGTATCAGCAGAGATAATGCAGACACTTCGTATTTTTGCGGACAGGTTCCAGCAGGTGAGCGTTGACGAAGCATATCTTTACATTGGAGATTCAATTTCTGACTATGAGTCTGCAACCTTGCTTGCAAAGAAGATAAAAAGTGAGATTCAAAGACTTCATGGACTCACATGTTCCATAGGTGTGGCTCCAAACAAGGTAATTGCAAAGATAGCATCGGATTTTAACAAACCTGACGGACTGACCGTCGTAAGACCTGAAGGAATACAGGATTTCCTGTTCCCCATGCATGTATCTAAAATCCCTGGAATCGGCAAGAAAACCCAGCCAATTCTGGAAGAGCTGGAAATCAATACTGTGGGACAACTTGCTACCTGCGATGTCCAGTTACTTATTGCACGTTTTGGAAAATTCGGGGTTGTCATGCACCAACTTGCAAACGGTATTGATACAAGAGAAGTAAAGGAAAGAGAAGAAGTCAAATCGGTAAGCACGGAGGATACGTTTGACGAGGACATCTCCAACCCCGTTAAAATTGAAACTGTTTTCAGGGAACTGACCGAGAAGGTCCATTCATCAATGATGAAAAAGAGATTCAGGTACAGGACTGTGACCATCAAAGTGCGTTATGAGGATTTTAGGACATACACCCGGGCAAAAACCCTGAATGCTGCAACCACAGATAAAGAAGTGATTACAAAGAATGCTCTGATACTCATGGAAGAGTTTATGGGTAAAGGCAGATTCAGGTTACTTGGGGTCGGAGTCACAAAACTTGAGAAGATAGATGAGAGACAGACTTTTTTGAGTGATTTTTACTAAGGAGAAAGAACTCAACCATATAAATATTGTCAACATTTAGAATCATGTACTTGTGTTTGGGTTTATATATGTACATACGTAGGATAGGTTATTTTGTTTAATCAGCTGGTTTTTCAAATAGATGAGGAGCTTTTTCCCGTAATTCAAATTCTAAATAACTATCAAGTTTTGCTCCAAACAATGTTTCAGCATCAAGAAGTTGTTGTGCAGTCAGATTTTTTGAGTCGCTAAAATCCGCTTCTTTAAGACATGAACCTTTAAATTTTGCAAATGCAAGGTCAGCCTCAGAAAAGTTTGCTTTTGTCAAATTTGAGTTACTAAAGTCAGCACTATTTAAATCTGCATTTTGAAATTTGGCATTATTCAAATTAGCAAGTATAAATTCAGTGCCCTCAAGTTCGGCATAAAAAAAACAAGTAGATGCAAGATTAGCTTCAATCAGTTTGGAAGATGTGAAGATTGAACCTGAAAGATTTGATTCACTGAAATTTGAATAACTAAGATTTGTATGCATAAAATCTGCATCTGTCAAATGACTTTTTCTTAAATCAATAGATTCCATATCAAGAACAGAATTCTGATATAAATCTCTTAGAACATCTACAATAGCTTTAATATCAATTTCCGTTTCCCTGAAGAAATCATCATCAGTAACGGGTGAATTGTTTTGAACATATGCACACATTATTTTTACAATTGAATTGCAATCTTTTTAGGAGTCTGACGCAATTCTTCCTAAAGCATAAATCCCACCTAACCTCACTTCTGTTATTTCACTTTTAAACTGCTCAATTGCACGCGTAAAACGCTCAGTAATTTGCCCATCTTCAAGAACTTCAACATTCTTTTCTGCAGCACTCACCCTTTTCCATGTTAAAAAAAGACCTACAAAAATCCCAAATCCACCTATTATCTGGGCCAAGGTTGCCCTAAAAGCATTCTCTAATTCAGCAATATCTTTAGTATTGTTAAGATTAGACTCAAACCGACTTACCTGAACAAGAGGTACAACCCATAATATTAAAGGAGTAAGCAAAATTGCAATTGCTACAATCATTTGTTTGTGCTTCGTCATGAAAAATGAAAATCTGCCTACAAATGTGCGTATAAACATCTTCATAAATTCAACATTTTCATTTAAGGTTGCGTATAAAGTCACAACGCCTAAATCAATCGTTAGTAATACCACCAATATTCCAACACTATGATTACCCAAGTAACCCATGAAAAATAAAAATTTTTGGTGATATAGAACAAAAAACAATAACATTATCGTAAGAGATGCCGTTAAAGTAGCTACGGATATTTCAATTATTTTTTTAAAATTATCTGAAACCACAAGCAAACAACTGTGGCAATATATTTTAAATTAACTGTAGAAATCACATGGATGATAAAAGTCCCAAGGGAATAAATAAATTCAGATACTAAACTTTGAGATTTAATTGTCATTTACATTTAGCTAACGATTATCTTGCTACAATTGAACTAAACAAATACAGCAATCCCACAATCACAGGCTGATGTACCAGATATATCAGCAGTGACTTTTTTCCCATGTAAACCAGTGCTCTTACAACTGTATTTTCTCCACAGTCACACATATGGAAGTTTCTCCGGTAATCAGGATACAGGCTGTTCCCTGTAAAAACGCCCAGAAGAACAACACCAAACCAGGGAATCAGGGGGACGTAATCAAGAGAGTAAAAACCATAGGGTTTGACGCCAAGAAATAGCAACCAGGGGTAATTTGCATAGGCACCCCTCATGATAACGCCTGCAAACAGGAATGAAAGACCCAAATGGAGATTCTTTTCTCTGAATCTCAATAATGGATAAGCAAGAATTATAGAAACACCAATCAAATGCAGTATTCCAAAATAAATAGTGCCACGTTCAAGGAATGTAGCTGTAACAACTGTGATTACCAGACCCCATCCAAAGATACCAGCACCTCTTTTGAGATAATGAATGAATTGACCTTGTGTGCCATCTGATGAGATCTTTGCTCTTGAATAGCTCAGCGTAAGGGAAACACCCACAAGAAATAGAAAAAGGATTGCAGCACTTCTGCCGATTACCAGAAGAAGACCGGAATGCATATCAAACTCATGAATACCAAGGTAATCAATAGTAAAAATGAAATGAAATATAACCATCAATATGATGGCAATGCCGCGCAGGGCATCAACTTCAAAGAAACGTTGTTTTCGAATTAAATCCATAGTCAGCTTTCTGGAAGAAAATAATCACTTTTTCTTCTTTTTCTTATCTTTATTGTCCTTAAAAACAGAACCAAGATGCAGGGCGTATGCACCATCTTCCTTGAAAGCCATGACAAGCTCCTTGCGGTCAAGCAGGGAATCAAGGTTCAGCTCGTAAGAACCCGGACCAAGGATACGCACGGATTCAACCCTTTCACCTTCCTCTTCAGTAACGCTGGATTCCTTCTTTTCGACACCAAGGATATCATCTATTTCCCTGATAATCTCGCCTGAGGACTGTTCATCTGTAATTTCAGGGGAGGTCTCGTCAATGACATGTTCCTCTCCGGCTTCTGTTGTCTCAGACTCTTCCTGAGATTCTTTTTCAACCTCTTCATCCTTGACATAAAGGAACTTATTCCAGCCACAATTAGGGCATCCGCTAAGTATTACTGAAGCACCGTCTACAAAGATCGATTCACATCTTGTACACTTATGAGGCATGGTTCACCGAATTAAATAAGCATCATGATATATTAAAACACTTGCGATAAGCCACTTACAGATAGCACTGCCTTAGTCATTCAGATATTTCCCGATAAGAGGATCGAGCCTTCTCTTTGTATCATGAGGGATCATGGACGGAACAGTTGTAATCGCACCCATGAGAGCATCCTTACACATACAGTGCTGCTCAACACTCAGTTTATCCAGGGTTGACACGATTATATCCTTCACAGCAGCCTCGTTCTTCATTGCATTCTCAATGACAGTTTCGATTGTCACATCTTCCTCATACCAGACATCGTAATCCGTCACAGTGGCGATCATAGAGTAGCATATCTCAGCTTCACGTGCGAGTTTTGCCTCAGGAATAGCAGTCATGCCAATGATGTCAAATCCAAGTGCCTGATAAACTCTTGACTCTGCACGGGTTGAGAACTGCGGACCTTCCATACAAACGTATGTTCCACCTTCCTTGACGCTGTACCCTTTTGAATTGGCAACATCGACTATGGTCTTTGAAGTCTCAGGACAAAATGGGTCAGCAAATCCCATGTGGACCACAATGCCATCCTCAAAGAAAGTTGATGGTCTGGATTTTGTACGGTCATATATCTGGTTTGGAATAACAATATCCAGTGGCTTGAGTTCTTCTTTCAGACTGCCCACAGCGGATGCAGCGATTATGCGTTTAACACCAAGTTTCTTGAGAGCGAAGATGTTTGCTCTGGAGTTCAATTCAGATGGGGATATCCTGTGACCTACGCCATGTCTTGGAAGGAAACAGACACCCACATCACCATGTTTACCAACTATTATTGAATCTGAAGGTTTTCCAAAAGGAGTGTCAATATCAACATCACATACATTGTCAAGCAGATTAGCATCATAAATGCCGCTTCCACCTATAATTGCGATATCAGCTTTAGCTTTTTCCTGCATTGTATCACCGATTTTATTCAGCAAGTTTCCAGTACTGCTTGCCATCCTCATTTACAGAGCATACAATTTCCCTGCGATGCATTTCTTCCATTATTTCAGGGAGCCTTCCTGGCTGTGCAATTTCAAATGCGAAAGAGTCAAGTGAATGATACATGTAAAGACCGTGTCTTATGGAAGCAACATCCCAGAGTTCCTTGTCCTCTTTTGTCATGAGGGTGGAGATAAGATCGATCATATCCTCGATGAAATTCCATGGGAAAACAACCCATGCCCATTCCTCAAGATGCTCTCCTATAAAATCCGGTTCGAATTCTGACGAATCAAGGAATTGGAGAGCTGCAGTCTTTACGTCCTTTGGACCCTGTTCGTTTACGTATTCAAGAGAGTGCATCAGGCTCTTACCTGTGTCTGCAATATCATCAACGATAAGGATTTTCTTTCCTGCAACAGCTTTGTCAGCAAGAGGGTATTTTATCTGTGGCTCATCACCTGCAAGTGCAGTTCCAAGGTAGTGCTCGATCTTAAGACTTGTAAGGTCATCAAGACCAAGGAAATCACATAACACACGACCTGCAAACCATCCGCCTCTTGCAAGGGCAACTATCATATCTGGTTCGTAACCTGAAGCTTTCACTTCGTTTGCAACTTCTCTGCACAGATCGTAAATGTAATCCCAGTTTGTAACAACACATTTGAATTTGTCAGGTAAAGCCATTAAATCTCTCCAATTATTATAAACAAAAGATGATTTACCATATTTAGACAGATAGAAGATATAATTTACCTATTTATGTATCATGTATCCCATTGTGAAAATGAAACCACACGCAAACTATATCAACAATGAAATAGTTGATGAGGGAGTACCCTTCCAGAATAAGCATTAATCTCCGAAGCGGGGTGGGGTAGCCAGGAGATCCCGACGGGCTCATAACCCGTAGACCGATAGTTCGAATCTATCCCCCGCTACTTTTCTAACACATTTCAATACAACCATTAATAATGTGTTAGAGCCGCGTTCTGGAAATATACATAAATAGAATGCAGACATAGAAGAATTTGCTTTCAAAATTAAACTTCAATCCCCGAAGCGGGGTGGGGTAGCCAGGAGATCCCGACGGGCTCATAACCCGTAGACCGATAGTTCGAATCTATCCCCCGCTACTTTTCTAAGCAATATCAATACAAGGAGTGAGTTGTAACTCTTTTATACCATTTACTCATTCCTGTAATCTCAGGATATAAAAATGGAACTATCTATTGCTATTTTCGGGATTGCAGCTGCCTTGTGTTGGGGAGCAGGAGACTTCAGTGGCGGAGTTGCAACCAAACGCAACGGCGTATTGATAGTTGCCATCATCTCCCAATTAACAGGGCTAATACTTCTCGCATCATCTGCAATAATTTTTGGAGAGAGCATGCCAGCATACACTGATTTTCTATGGGGTGCGATTGCAGGACTTTGCGGTGGCGCAGGTTTACTGGCACTATACCATGCACTTTCAGTAGAGAAAATGGGAATAGTAGCACCAGTTGCAGCAGTCTGGAGTGCAGTTGTTCCAATGGCTTTTGGAATGATAACGGAGGGACTGCCAACCGTGAGCCAGCTTACAGGATTTGCATTTGCTTTTGCAGGAGTTTGACTAATCTCAGAGGATGAAAACAGCCAGAAAATTGAATTGGACCGAATCAAGTTACCACTTATTGCCGGCACAGGATTTGGACTGTTTATGATACTCATTGACCAAGTACAGAGTTCGGGAATATTCTGGCCACTTGTAGGAGCCAGGATGGCAACGGTTCCTGCATTTATTATAGTGGCATATTACAGCAAAAAACTGGAAATACCAGGGATCAAGTATCTTCCACTCATCTTACTTGCCGGATTCCTTGACACCGGAGGGAATGTATTCTATGTTCTTGCAGCAAAGACCGGAAGACTTGATATTGCAGCCATCCTCGCCTCACTTTATCCAGCTGTGACCGTGATTCTTGCATGGGTGCTCCTGAAAGAGAAACTCAGGAGCAGGCAATGGTTCGGAGTGTTTGCAGTAATGCTGGCAGTGATGTTAATCTCATAATTAGAGGCATTTGAAAGCATAGATCAGCTCAACACAGGTATGATTTTCACAACAGAATTAAATATGAACTCCCCGTTTATTAGAACAAAAAGAGAGAACTAAACAGGAAGATCCTTAAATGGTAATGGATAAACTCGGAAATTCCCTGCAGGATGCCCTGAAGAAACTGGTAAAATCAGGGCGCATCGACGAACGTACAGTAAACGAGGTCGTCAAGGATATCCAGAGGGCTTTGCTCCAGTCTGACGTCAATGTCAAACTTGTCATGCAGATGTCTCAGCACATCAAAGAGCGTGCACTGAAGGAGGAAGTACCTTCCGGAATGAACCCAAGGGAACATGTGATCAGGATAGTTTACCAGGAACTCATCAGTATCATTGGTAAAAGTACCGATATCCCACTCAAACCACAGACAATCATGATGATAGGTCTGCAGGGAAGCGGTAAAACAACTACCACATCAAAACTTGCACGTTACTTCCAGAGGAAAGGACTGAAACCTGGTGTAGTCTGTGCTGACACATTCAGGCCTGGTGCATACCAGCAGCTTAAGACCCTCTGTACTAAATTAAACGTTGCATTCTACGGAGAAGAAGGCAACCCTGATGCAGTAGGCATTGTAGAGAGAGGACTTAAAGAACTGCAGAAGAACGATATTCTTATTGTAGACACTGCCGGTCGTCACTCACTTGAAAGTGACCTTATCACCGAGATGGAAGATATACATGCCGTGGCAAAGCCTGACTACAAGTTGCTTGTGCTTGACGGTGCGATTGGTCAGCAGGCAAGCGAACAGGCACGTGCATTCAATGATTCGATCGGAATCTCAGGTGTTGTGATTTCAAAACTTGACGGTACCGCAAAAGGTGGTGGAGCACTCTCTGCTGTATCTGAAACAAATTCATCCATCGCATTCATTGGTGTTGGTGAAACACCTGACGACCTTGAGAGATTTGAGCCTGACAGGTTCATCTCGAGACTTCTCGGAATGGGTGACATCAAAAGTCTTATTGAAAAGGCAGAGGAAGCCCTTGGAGAAGAGGACTTTGACATGGAAGCAATGCTCCGTGGCAGGTTCACACTCAAGGATATGTACAAACAGCTTGAAAGCCTCAATAAAATGGGACCAATGAAGCAGATTATGCAAATGCTGCCTCTTGGAGGACTTGGTGCCAAGATCCCTGAAGATGCATATCAGGTCACCGGAGATAAGCTCGGACGCTATAGAGTTCTTATGGACTCAATGACAGAAGAGGAAATGCTCAATCCAAGAATAATTGGTAGTGCACGTATCAAGAGGATTGCCAGAGGATCAGGATGCGGCCCTGATGATGTAAGAGAGCTTTTAAAGTATCATAAAATGATGCAGACCGCCATGAAAGGATTCCGCGGCGGTAAATTCAATATGCAGAAAATGATGAAGAAAATGGGAATGTGAGAGCAATAGTTCTCACATGAAATTTTAAGATTTAGTAATTTACACATAGGAGAATGCGAGACTAATAGTTCTCGCATATCTCAAAGAAATTCGTCAGCAACTTTTCTCCGGATTCAGTGTGGGCAACTTCAGGATGCCACTGAACACCGAATATTGGCCTTTCTTCATGCCTCATAGCCTCACATTCACAAATATTAGACCTTGCAAGCTGGATGAATTCTTCCGGCATCCTGACAACTTCATCTGCGTGTGAAGCCCATACAGATGTTTTTGGACCAATTCCTTTCAGGAGATCATCTTCGTCAACTATCTCAACTTCGATGTCAGCATAGCCGCCGGAACTGCCGGGACCTACTTCCCCGCCAAAGGTTTTAGCGATGATCTGGTGTCCAAGACAGATTCCAAGAATAGGGACATCAATACTTTCCACATACTCAGAACAGATTCCTGCACGTTCTATTGTCGGACCGCCACTGAGTATCAATCCGTCAGGCTCCTCATCGAGAATCTCATCGACAGGAGTGGTGTTGGGTACTATCTTTGTATCCATGTCCAGATCCCTTACTGAACGGTGGATAAGGTGGCAAAACTGCCCATAATTGTTGATAACAAGGATTTTTAATTCTCTCATATTTATTCCCTGATTGTTTGTATTAGATTAGGTTAAGATTAGGTAAAGTCTGGAGAACATCTCCAAATATGATCAGTATAGAATTACTATTAATACAGTCTTATATTGGCGTTATAGTAATTAACCATATAAGAGGGTTTCATAGTACAGATATAAATTTATTAAAAGATTTAGCATTAAAGTACATCAACCCATTGTAAGTTTTTTTACTGCAGTGCTCATGAATAACATTAAGTAAAATTAAAAGAGAATTAAATTAGGGAGAGGAAATTTCATATAATTCCTTTACATAAAAATCTCATTATTGCTTAGCAATACCAAAACGAGGTTCTGAAAGTGGAAACAAAATTCACAGGAATAGACGGTTTCGATGAGATACTTGGAGGCGGAATAACTGCCCCATCTACTATACTTATAGCAGGCAACCCGGGTAGCGGAAGGACCATACTGGGAGTGCAGAGTTTATGTGAAGCAGCGCGTAATGGTGAGAAGGTACTTTACATTTGCATTACAACCCAATCAGAGAATTCCATAAGAGAATCACTATCAGAATACTCATTTTATGAAGAAGCCCTCAATATACACATATTCAATACAAGCTCCGTTGAAAGAGACCCTCTGACAATGCTGGTAGATCTTGGAAATACAGTCAATTCAATAAAACCTGACAGGATACTCATTGACCCGATAACACCCATTGGATTCGGCTTCCCTGAAGCTGAAAGAAGGAGATTTATATACTCACTTAATTCAGCCATTGTTGAATGGAATGCTATTGTTTATCTAACCGGAACCATGTCAAAGTCCGATGTTTGCAGATCAGTGATCAGCGACGTAACAGACGGTATTGTTTATCTGTCCCAGGAGATACTGCGAAGAGGAAGCAAGCGCATGATCACAATACTGAAAATGAACCGTCCTAACTATATTGATGGTGAGCATAGTTTCAGCATAAATGCCAATGGGCTTACTATCTATCCAAGAATTACTGCGCCTGTTATAGAAGAAACAGCACAGGTCAGCAGAATTAGCGCAGGCATTCCTAAATTTGATGAATTGAGCAGAGGCGGACTTTTTGAATTATCAGCTACGTTGATAGCTGGAAATACCGGTACCGGAAAAACACTGTTTGGACTCAATTTCATTGTAGAGGGTGCCAAAAATGGCGAGCCTGGAATAATCAGTACTTTTGAGGACAGTCCTGCCGAACTGAGACGCTATGCAGCAAGTCTAGGACTTGATCTCGAAGAACTGGAAAAGCAGGGATTGATAAAAATAATTTACACACCACCTTCTGAAATCAATGCATGCAGGCACACTATAGAACTCCGTAACTACATCCAGGAAATGGGTGCAAAAAGAGTGCTTTTGGATGATATTTCTGGCTTTGATTATGTTTTTGATACCCAGATAGCAAAAAGAGAACATATTGCCAACATGATACGTCTTTTCAAGAATATGGGTGTTACATCCATGTTCATTAGCGGTAACATGGCTGCAGGAAGCGACATACTTCAAGCAGAGATACCTGTTTCCTCTCTTGTTGATGTACTGATCCTTCTCAAGCATATGGATATCGGAAAAGAGATCAGAAAAACCATGTCCATCCTGAAAATGCATGGCAGTGACCATGAAAAACACCTCATAAGCTACGATATAACTTCTGAAGGAATAAGTATCGGCGAATTCCTGAAAGATATGTAAGCTTTGTTTTTCAATTAGTTTCAGCCAGTTATACAAAAACTTTTATATACTTAACCGTGCTACTATGTCACATACTAACATACAAACAGACCATACATTAATGTACTAAATAAGACATTAATGCATAATTAATCAAACTTATAGAAGGCGAAAGCAAATGTCAGAGATCGGCAAAAAAATACGCATTGAAAGGATCATGCACAGAGACAGCAGAAACATAGTTATCATACCTATGGACCACGGAATATCAGATGGGCCTATAAAAGGACTCATCGACGTGGCTGACACCATCAACAAGGTCGCTGAAGGCGGCGCAGATGCAGTTCTGATGCAGAAAGGAATTGTCAACCACGGACACAGGGGATACGGCCATGATGTGGGACTCATTGTCCACATGAGCGCATCCACAATCCTTGGACCAGATCCTAACAACAAGGTACAGGTATGCTCTGTTGAAGAAGTCATGAAAATGGGTGCAGATGCAGTTTCCATCCATGTGAATATCGGTTCTGAGACTGAAGCAGACCAGCTCCAGAAACTTGGAAGTGTAGCTGAGGAATGCAACTACTGGGGAATGCCACTTCTTGCAATGATGTACCCACGTGGTAAGGATATCAGCAACCCATATGACCCGGAACTTATAGCACATGTTGCAAGGGTTGGTGCAGAGCTTGGTGCAGATGTTGTTAAAACACTATACACCGGCAATCCGGATACATTCAAAGATGTAGTGCAGGGATGTCCTGTGCCAATAGTTATTGCAGGCGGACCAAAGACAAATACCGATGAAGAATTCCTCCAGATGATAGAGGGTGCCATGGAAGGTGGCGCAAGGGGTGTTGCCATAGGAAGAAACGTATTCCAGCATGAAAACCCTACAAAAATTACAAAAGCAATTACAGAGATAGTGCACTACAAAAAGTCAGTTGAAGAAGCACTGGAAATGCTGAAATAAGCGTAGATTGTTTCCATTGCTTGCGGACGTGCTCATTATGAATAATAAGATAATCTGGATAAAAGCCGATGAAGGCAACTGGGATGAACGCAAGGCTGTAATTACCACCGGAATGGAATCCGGCGTGGATGCAATTATGGTTGATGCTGCTGATGTTGAGAAGGTAAAAGAGCTTGGAAACGTGAAAGTAGCAGCTTTCTCCTCAAATCCTGTTGAAGGAGCAGAGATTGTTGTAGTTGGAAAAGGTGGAGAAGGAGACGGAACAAAGCCATTGCCACCAGACTATGCTGGTTCACTTGACATTACAACAGCCCTTCGCCTGAAAGATAAGGGACTCAAGGTTGCAGGATATGTCATCATCCGCAACAAGGATTACGAGAACTTTGCAGCTGAAATGGGAAGCATCTGCGATTACCTTGTAACCATAGGCACAGACTGGCAGGTCATTCCACTGGAGAACCTCATTGCAGGACTTCAGAAAGAGAATGTAATGCTCCTCTCCGGTGTCCAGAATTCTGAACAGGCAAAGCTTGCTTTTGAGACAATGGAACACGGTACAGATGGAGTAATGCTTGACACAAAAGACCTGAGTACGATCAAGAAGACCGCAGAAATTGCAGAAACAGCCGGTGTCAAGAATCTTACAATCCAGACTGCAGTGGTCACAAGAGTCGAGGCCATCGGTATGGGTGACAGAGTATGTGTGGATACATGCAACCTCATGGTAAGAGGCGAGGGAATGCTTGTGGGTTCACAGGCGAACGGAATGTTCCTTGTGCACTCTGAATCAGAGGAAAGTCCATACGTTGCTTCCCGTCCATTCAGAGTAAATGCAGGTGCGGTTCACGCTTACATCAAGGTAGGAGAAAAAACACGCTACCTTTCAGAGCTTAAAGCAGGCGACGAAGTAACCATTGTAGATGGTGACGGCAAGCAGAGAACAGGTGTTGTCGGTCGGGTCAAGATCGAAAGAAGGCCGCTCATTCTTGTTGAAGCAGACCTTAATGGTAAGATAATAAAGAACATCCTGCAGAATGCAGAGACCATCAAACTTGTCACAAAGGACAAGGAACCAATAGCTGTCACAGATGTCAAGGTTGGCGATGAGATACTTGTTCACTCAGAAGATATCGGTCGTCACTTCGGAATGAAGATCGAAGAGACCATCATTGAGAAATAAACGAGAAGAAGATAAGTCAGGAGCGATTCAATGGTAAAGATAGGAAACTTTGACCTTGATGAAAAGCCCGCTATCGTTTCAGTGATAGACGATGACCCAGCGGAGAATGCAAAAGCTGCAAACTGGCTGGGTGCTAATGTGCTTGAGCTGAGATTTGATCTTCTCAATTTTTCAGACCTTGAAGAAGCTAAGAAGACCATTGAAAGAATAAAAGTGAACACCAACCTTCCTTGTATTGCAACCAACCGATTACAATCTGATGGCGGCAAATGGGAAGGTTCTGAAGATGACAGGATTAAACTTCTGATAGATATTATTCCATTTGTTGAAGCGGTTGATATTGAGCTTAGCGCGGACGAAGAACAGCGTAATAAGGTCATCGCTGCAGCAAAAGCAGCAGGAGTAACAGTAATTGTTTCCGCTCATGATTTTGATGGAACTCCTTCTGTCGATATCATGAAGAAAATACTCAATCATGCACATGAAGCAGGTGGCGATATCGCAAAACTGGCTGTTATGGCAAAGTCAAAACAGGATGTGCTGAACGTTCTTCAGGCTACTGCTGATATGGAAAAACCAGTCTGTACCATTGCAATGGGAGAAATAGGCAAACACAGCCGTATCGTTGCTCCATGTTATGGCTCACGTCTCACATACGGAGCAATAGCACAGGCTGTTGCACCGGGACAGATCAAGATACACGAACTTAAATCAGCTCTGGAGATTCTCTTTTGAACACAGTTTTCGGCGTATTCGGTGATCCGATAGCACATTCAAAATCACCCGATATGCATAATGCAGCATTCAGGAAACTTGGTATGGAATGCACATACCATGCTTTCAGGGTCAGTCCTGAAAATCTAAAGGATGCACTCCTTGGAGCTAAAGCCATGGGTTTTGGCGGTGTGAATCTCACTGTTCCGCTAAAACAGGAAGCATTGAAGATAGTCGATGCTGACCCGCTGGCAGAAGGTATCGGCGCAGTGAACACCGTTGACTTCAAGGATGGAATGGTCGGCTACAATACCGACGGACTTGGTGCAAAACGCAGTCTTGAGGAAAAAGGAGTGAAGATAAAAGGTTCCAATGTACTGATAGTAGGTGCAGGCGGAGCTTCAAGGGCTATCGCATTTCAGTTTGCGAAAGACGGAGCAGACATCACCATAGCCAACAGGACCGAGGAAAAAGCTATCGAGCTTGCAGCCGGTGTGTCGGCAGTTGGAAGTGCCAGAGGTTGCGGTCTTGAAAATATGAAGCAACTGATTGCTGATAGTGATATACTTATCAATTGTACCACCCTCGGAATGCATCCAAAGACCGAGGGAACGATAGCAACAGCAAATGATATGCATTCTGAACTCACTGTATTTGATATCGTTTACAATCCTCTGGAAACCACCCTTCTGAAGGAAGCCAAGAAAGCTGGTGCTAAAGCAGTCACCGGTGAGATGATGCTGGTCTACCAGGGTGCAGAGGCATTTAAGATCTGGACTGGCGTTGAGCCACCAATTGAAGTTATGAAGAAAGCGATATTGGAGGGCTTTTAAGTTTGAAAGTCCTGATCATAGGCGGTACCGGTGAAATGGGACAGTGGTTCACTCCTTTTTTTAAGAACCACGGTTACGAGGTCGTTGTCTGGGGCAGCAGCGGGAAAGTTGAAGTTGCTGAGCGGATGGAAGTTGAGTTTGCCAGTGACCTTGATGCTGCAATCAGCACCAGTGATGTTGTTATCGTAACTGTACCCATCAATATAACCGAGAAGGTCATCAGTGAAACTGCACCAAAGATGAAGAGTGGAAGCCTGCTTATGGATTTCACATCACTAAAGGTCGGACCTACTGAAGCCATGAAGAAGTATGCTCCCGAAGATGTGGAGATACTCGGTACCCACCCTATGTTCGGACCATCCATTCCAAGTCTGCATGGGCAGATATTCATTTTAACACCTATCGAGGGACGATGCAATAAATGGTTCCCTGTTATGCGCTCACTTTTTGAGGATAACGGAGCCCACATCGAAGTTATCACTCCCGCAGAGCACGATGGATTTGTTTCCGTTGTGCAGGGACTTACTCACTTTGCCTACATCACCATCGGAACCACCTTTGATGCCCTTGATTTCAGTGTGAACGAGTCAAGGAGATTCATGAGCCCGGTCTACGACATCATGCTTGATTTCGTTGGCAGGATACTCGGACAGAACCCATACCTCTACGCATACATCCAGATGGAGAACCCGGAAGTTCTCAAGGTGCATGATGCTTTCATGAACCAATGCAGTGAGATGTCATCCATTGTCAGGAAAAAGGATGTCGAAGCCTTCACCAATAAAATGAAAGATGCAGCAGTGCATTTTGGAGATACTGCATCTGCACTTCGCAGATCTGACAAGCTCATAAATTCAAAGATTGCTGAATTTGACAGGCTACTTGATTCCATAGGACAGGAGATTGGCGTCAGGCACATCTATTCAGGCGTAGTCCACACAGGAATTATCAAGAAAGTAAGTCCTAGAGACGTGGTTATTGAATGTGGTAGCAGGATGGTTCCTCTGAAAATAGAGAACATACACCTGTTAGATGAAGAGGAACTGCATGAGTGGAAACTCGAAAACCTTGAGCATAATTTAAGAGACATATCGGTGCTGATTCCTGAGAGAGCTGATGCTGATGTAATCATGGAACTTGCTTCCTGTAATGATGATATCGTTTCAATTGAGATAATTGACAGGTATGAAGGTGTTGAGGGAACTGAGAGGCTGAGCGTGACCTTCCGTGTAATGATTATGGGTGATGTTGAAGCTGAAAAAGTGCATAAGGAAGTTGAGAGGCAGCTTAAGGGAATTGGTTGCAGTATTCGCGGATGCTAATTTATCACATTGAAAATACGAATTAGTTTCACATCATCGATAAAAATATCCAATAACTTTTGTCAATTCGCTTTTCTCCTGTCCAATACTACAGCAACTGGATCAGCGAATCCAAACTTAACCAATATCTTCTGATTTTTCCCTTCCCATTGTATTACCTGAATATATACTGACCAGAATAGAGACATGCCAAACCCACCATGGAATGCAACGATATTCATCGATCCGAAAATTGCTATTAAATGGCTTAATGCAATCACATATAGAAGAAAGCCGATAGCAAAAACAATTGCTTTTTTTATGGATACCCGTGAGGTAGTTTTACGTGGTTTACGAGTTTCTATCCGATCTAATGAATGCCAAACTGATTTCCTCATAACCACACCTGTCAACAGTCCTGAAAAAGCACCTGAAAATAAACTTCCTGTGCTCATTACTCCCCACGAAACCAACATATTTATGGGACCAATAGTAGCGAGTATTGCCCCTATTAAGATCAAATTGTGATACTTATTCCCCCATTTCATGGTCGTATGGTTTGATTCCCCACCTTTATCAGACGCATTTACTGCAAGGTCATCGAATTGGATTTTTTTGGTATCCATAGCAGCCACATTCGGACACCAGCCCATCATCTTCCTAACATTTTCAATTAAAAACATTTAGCGCACATCCCTGTAATGCTCAATACAATCCTGAACCTCTGATGCGGTCAACTTGTCGGTTGCAATCGTATAGTTAGACGTAGCCTCGTACCATTTTGAATAACGACTTTTGTTTTCACATTGGATAGATAGCTGTGTGTCTACATCCCGATATTTTGCATCGCCCTTGTATTTTAGTAACAAATACCCGGGCACGATCAGGAAAACCAACATGGACATTTGCCATCCTCCCCTCATGTATACTGAATAAGCCGATAGTGAAACAAGAATTAACAATGGTATTGCCAGTAATGAAGTCATTGAAGCTGCAAATTTAATGGGTTTGTTTGGAGTTACGGATCTAATGTCTCTGTATTTTATTGTAATATTCCTCAATTCAAAAGATTCTAAATGAACGCCATGATCATCGATGATGATATTAGACTGGATTGATCTAATCACAAAAAAATAAAACAAGAGAGAGGCTCCGATAGTGATAGGGATTAAGACTGTGTAATCCATCCCTCTGGATAAAAACAGAACCACATTCAAAATAGTTACACTCAAAATAATAAACAAGGAAGTGTTTGCAGGGAATAATACATTTTTGGATCGAACGAAGTCTCCATTTGGTATTCTCAAAGAGTTCATATTGGTGTTTACAAAATCAATCTGTTGAGATAATTTTGATTTACTCACAGTTGCATTGGGACACCAGCCCATAACTTTACGTATAGTTTCAGCCACATTTATTGTCATACTAACCCCCTCAATTTCTCGAACAGTTCCTCTGCCAATTTTGTAGGATCGTCTGTCTGTTCGAGTTTGACATTCATCTCATCTGCAAAGTCCCACAGTAATTCCATACATTCTTTGTATCTGCTGCATTTACCACAGTCCCCTTCGTGTTCGTACCACACCTGAACACCGTACTTTTCCGATACAAAAATCAAGGTGCTGACATTCAGTGGTACTGAGTGTCCGAACAGTATACCACACTCAACATTCATCTTCTCCACTTCGATCTGATTCGCCTGAGCCATCTCAAGAAGTGTTTTCTCAATTCGGGTATCCATGCTGATTAGCGCCCTGGATACAGCCTGTCGAGAGATATTGAATGAGTTTGCAATGTTAATGTTGGGGAAACCGTTTCTTCGCAGTTTCCAGAACTCAAACTGTTTATCTCCTGTTGGAAGAAACATATGTCAACATATACATGTTTACTATATAAGCGTTGTGTAAATTTATTTCATTAACAACTAAAAATACATACCTATATGCATCATTAATTATTTAGACATTGGCAACCAAAAATGTGCATCAAGAAATAGAAAGGCAATTGAAAGGCATTAGTTGCACTACCTCTGGATAGAACTAAAATGCCTTATTTTTATTTGTGATTTGAAAAAGAACAATCAGACCTTGCTCACAAGGTCTTCAAGTGCAGCCTTTGGATCAGCAGCCTTCACAATTCCTGATGCCAGCAGAACGCCAACTGAACCAAGTTCAAGAGCTGCTGCAAGGTCTTCGCCTTTTGAGATGCCTGCACCGCAGAGAACCTGGACTGCAGGGTTGATCCTCTTTACTGCATCAACTGAACCTGTGACTACACCAGGGTCTGCTTTTGATACAGGGATGCCGGAGCCGATAAGCTCTGGTGGTTCAACTGCAACATAATCAGGACCGAGTGCTGCTGCAGCGGCTGATGTTGCAACGTTGTTGGTGCAGACTATTGTCTTGAGGGCTGCGTTTCTTGCAGTTGTGATGGATGCATCGATGTTTGCAAGAGTGAGACGGCATTCGGAGTGGTTGATAAGGGTTCCAACTGCGCCTGCGTCTTTGATTGACTGGACGAATGCATGTCCTGTAAAGCTGCCTGCTCCTACCGGGTCAAGACTCTGTGCATAGACCGGCAGGTCCACCTGTGATGCTACACGGTAGATGTCACAGAACTGTGGTGCAACACCAATCTCAATTCCGCTGTCATCTGCAACTTCTTTACATGCCTGTGCAACCTTTACGGCGCCTTCGCCTGTGCCCTCAAGGTATGTTTTGAGGTTCAGGACAATTAGTGTAGAACTCAAATTAAATCTCTCCAATATGATTATGAATATCAGTATGCGCATCTTGTACGCAGCAATATAGATGTAACTCCAACTATAAATATAATCTTGGGAGAAACGTGGAAGTATCCCGAAAGAAACACAGAAGAAGCTAAAACAAGAGTGAAATTTAGAAAAAGAAGAAAAGAGTGTGGAAATTCCACACGCTTAGAAGTCGGTCATAACTCTGAACTGGTCGATTTCAGGGTTGTTAAGACCTTCAATGAATTTCTCTGCGACCTGCCTTACATCCTTTGCGTTGGTGATTGCTCTTCCAACTACAAGGACATCTGCACCTGCCTTAAGAGCTGCAGGCATTGTGTCGATACGTACACCACCAGCAACTGCCACAAGGATCTTTGGTGAGAGAGCCTTGATTGCATCGATGTTACCCCATGCGTGCTCTGTTTCCTCGATATCGATTCCACGGTGGAGTTCTACAACATCAGGAAGTACATCAAGCTTCTTGAGTACTGCTACAGGGTCATCACAATTGAGTGTGTCCATGATAGCATAGATACCTGTCTTGTGAGCTTCCTCAATTGCCTTGTTCATGGTTGCAATAGGTGCAAGAGCTGAAACAACAATTGCATCTGCAGTTGCATCTGCTACCATACGTGCCTCGAGGTTTCCTGTGTCCAGGGTCTTAAGGTCAGCAACTATGAATGCATCAGGACGGATCTCCCTGAGCTTGCTGATAACGTCAACACCATAGCGTTTGATAAGAGGTGTTCCTGCTTCGAGGATAACGTGGTCGCTCTTAGGGATCTGTTTGACGATGTTCTGGATAAGAGGAAGGTTTGGATTGTCAAGTGCAACCTGTAGGTATGGTGGGTTCCAGAGTCTGGATACCTTGAATCCCATGATTGCGTGTCCCATTCTGTCCTTCTCATTGAGTACTGTGTCGATGTCAGGGAAGCCATCTACTGCGCGCTTTACAGCAAGTTTTGTAGCTCCGTAGTTGTACCTGTAGATTCTGTTGTAATCTGTTGCTTCAGGGTGAATGAAAACACTTGCAACAACCACAAGATCTTCAGGGTCAAGGTCACCGAATGCTCCCTCTTCAAGAGCATCTGCAACAGCCTTTGCAACAGCTGCCTGTGCAGGACCGAAGATCTGAGCTGCCTGGTCCATATTCTTTACAGTTACCTTTGGTACGATAAGTGTTGCAGGTTTTGTTGGAAGATTTGGACGAATAACTGAAAGCAGAGGTGTGTGACCTGCTGAAAGCTGTGTCAAACCGTTTGCGAATGCCTGACCAACAGGACCGTCTTTGTTTCCGATCATAAGGTCAACGTGTGCGAGTTCTGGTTCCTCGCCGATTAATGCTTCTCCGATTAATAACATGATTCTCACTCGTATATTATACTATACTGGATAAATAGCGTGTCTGCAGTTGTAGTTGTCTAATAGCCAGTTCATTAGTTATCATACTATTTGCAACTATGAAATTTATCAGTTCTCGTGCAAAACCAGCACTTTATATATTAGAGTTATGGCATGAAACACGAGATTTGTGCTTTATATAGAATATAGCAATAAATAGTTTGTTGAAACTCGGGTTTTTATCAAAACTGCTCAAAATAATAAAATAGCTCAGATAAGCTTCGGACAAATATCAGCCATAATGCATTCATCACATTTCGGCCCAACCGGCCTGCATACATTCTGACCGAACAACACCATAAGCCCGTTTATGTCCTTCCAGTCATCTTTTGAAAGCACCTTCTCAAGCTCTTTCTCAGTTTCATCCGGATCAGATGTTTTTACCAGACCCATGCGATTGGATATTCTATGCACATGAGTATCAACTGCAATGACATCCTGCTCAAATCCATAACCAAGTACACAGTTTGCAGTCTTCCTGCCAACACCCGGAAGTTTGAGAAGCTCATCCATGCTGTCAGGAACGACACCATCATAGTCCTGCAAAATGATGCGTGAAATGTCAATAATGCGCTGGGCTTTAACCCTGTAGAATCCCACATTCTTAATGAGCTCCTGAATCTCATCAACGTCAGCTTCTGCCATTTCCTGAACCGTGCCAAACACACTGAAAAGCTTCTGGGTTGTTGGAATGGTAACCTCATCCCTTGTTCGCTGGGACAATACAGTGGATATAAGCAGGTAAAATGGGTCCTTATTAATGTGAAAATATCCACCCGGATATAATTTCCATAAGCGTGAGACTACATCTTCAGCATACATCAGAACAAAAAGAAACTTCAGGATATAAAATGCTTTGTGATCTGCAGGAAGAAAATAAAACCACAAAAATTTAGAAAGAAATTTAATTGGATCTGGACATCGCAGGGAATATTACATGAACAGTAGTACCTGTGCCTTCAGAACTCTCTACCCATATTTTTCCACCATGTATCTCGGCAATGGTTTTGCTTACATACAAACCCATTCCACTTCCACCATACTTTCGGGACTTGGAGCTATCTATCTGGTAAAAGCGCTTGAAAATATTCTCAATTTCATGCTCAGGAATACCTATTCCGTAATCACTTACCATTACATGCACATTATCTTTATCTTCAAATGCACGCACCAATACCTCTGAACCGTTAGGACTGAACTTGACAGCATTATCTATGATAGACCTGAAAAGATATGGCAGATACTCTACATCACCCTTCATCAGTGGCAGATGTTCCTGGAAATCAAATACCATAATAAGATCTTTTTCCTGCGACCGGAAAGAGAAATAATCCACTACTTTTTTAAGAGTATCCTCTATTCTAACAGGATCAAGCCTGTATTTCACTTTTCCAGACTTTACAATACTCATATAAAGTAATGAATCCATAAGGAAGCTCAAGTGATCATACTTATCAAGGACGGTTTTCATGGCTGCTTTCTGCCTGGAATTCAGTGGCCCCATCACTTCATCATGCACCAGTTCACTATAACCTTTAATGGAAATAAGAGGCGTTTTTAACTCATGGCTCAGATTTGATATGAACTCATCCTTCATCCTGTCAAGAGTCTTTAGTTCTTCATTCATCCTTGTCAGCTCCGCTGTATACCGTTTTATTTCTTCATCAGCCCTCTTGCGTTCGGAAATATCACGAGTCACACCCAGGAAAAACTCAAAAGTACCATCTTCATCAAAAACAGGAGTTGCAATGGCTTCAGTCCATATTCTTGAACCATCTTTGTGATATTGCTCGATCTCAAATGTTTCTGAATATTTTCTTTTGCCCGCCTTGAGATGATCATGAAAACGTGCCATCGCATCCAATATCTTTTCTATGTGTTCACGAGGGAATATTTCCTCTAATGGCTGCTTTGCAACCTCTTCAGGAGTATAACCCCTTAGTTTGGAAACAGAGGGACTGGTATATGTGAACCTGCCATCTTTAGTCATGGTCCATATAACATCATTTGCATTTTCAGCTAAAAGACGGAATTTATGCTCACTTTCCCGAAGTTTTTTTGTGGCAAGCCGTTCCTCGGTAACATCAATACCTGAACTAAGAGTTCCAATAATAGTACCATCAGAATCTTTAAGATACGAATTGTTCCAGCGTATTATTCTTTGTTCTTTGTTCTTTGTCAGAACCCCATTCTCATTTACCTTTACAGATTCCAGATTGCCATTTGACACCCTTTCAAAAACCCTGGATACACGTTCTTTTTCATCGTCATAAACAGCGATATCGACCCAATTTTGACCGATAAGTTCGTCCTCAGTATATCCCAGTAACTGACAACATTTTTTGTTTGCAAGTTTTACCGTGCCGTCTTTATCAAAAGCAACAATTATACATCCTGCAATGTCAAGATAAGATTGTACCCTATCTCTTTCAGACTTCAATTCATCATACAGATGCTTATTGTTCAGGAGAGTGCGCACGCGTGTGAGAACTTCCACCCTGTCAATGGGTTTTACAAGGAACTCATCTGCACCTGCGTCAATACCTTTTATTCGATCGTTCTTTGAAGAAAGAGCTGTAACGACAATTACAGGAATAAATTTAGTAGATTCATTGGCTTTTATCCTGCGACAGACTTCATACCCGTCCATCCCGGGCATCATTATATCCAGTATTACAAGGTCAACAGGAACAGACTCCATAATTTTAAGAGCTTCTTCCCCACTGTAAGCTCCGAGAACTGAATGATGTTTTGAGAGAAATACATTCAAAAGCTTGACGTTTAGCGGATCGTCATCCACAATCAATACGGTATATCCTGTTTTTTCGTCCATTTTTAAGCCCTGAAACAAAGTGTTGCATATTATTAGATAAGTGACTATTCTGTGAAATATAGTTATGATTATATGTGATGATTTTTACACTGGTGAGCAAATAGTACAATTAAGAGTATTGTATTATTAATATATAAATATCCTTAGCTTTTTTTATATGAGCATATAAATAAAGTTAATAATTGGAGCTGAAAATAATAGAGATTTTATCCACACTTGTAGAAGACCATGCCCTTGCCGGTTTATTCATTGCAAGTTTTCTTGCGTCAACTGTCCTTCCCATCGGTTCGGAAGCTTATGTAGTCCTGCTTATAAGTAAGGGATTCTCTATTCTGCCTGTAATAATGGTTGCTTCTATTGGCAATTACATGGGAGCATGCACTACATATTATATTGGGATCAAAGGCAGACAGGACGTTATTGAAAAGTATTTTTCAATTTCTGATGAACAACTGAAGAAAACAGATAGATTGTTTGCCAGATATGGGTCTTTTTTGTTGCTTTTTACATGGATTCCAATTATAGGTGATGCGATAACGGCAACAGGAGGTATTTTGAAACTTGATTTCAGGATATTTTCCTTCTATGTGTTCATAGGGAAAACTGCAAGGTATACAGCATTGGCCTACCTTACAGCAGAAACTCTGATGTTTTTCCAGTAAAATTGAATTAAAATATACATGTATTGAGCATTTTAAGCCATAATTACGCCGTAATAGTTAAAAAATCACTGAGAAAGGGATAAAGTATATATACCCATCACGAACATACAAATAAATATATATTACCAAAGATAGCAAAACTTACGGGATATGAAAATGGCAAAAATAGAGATTGAAGAGAAAACACTTAAGCAAAATTCTTTGCTGATGCCTGTGGCTGTAGCTCTTGGAACCTTGCTGGCAATTATTGCATACAAATTCCTGCCAGATAATAACACAGCATTAATAACTGTTTTTTCAGGTGCAATCATAGTGGCTTTAATAACTTATGCCTTTTTAAGAAAGAAGAATGACAGATAACGCGGGCAACGACAGTTTTATAGACATAAACACGTAATTAATTCTGTTCTTATCAGGGCTCGTGGTCTAGCTGGTCATGACGTTGCCTTCACACGGCAGAGGTCGCGAATTCGAATTTCGCCGGGCCCATTTTGAAATTATTAAAAAGATACTATACATCACTTGTTACTATTAGTTACAGGTATCGAAAAACAAAACTCACTACCTTCGCCAATAGTACTGTCCACCCACACTTTACCATTGTGTATTTCTACGAACTTCTTCACAAGGGCAAGGCCAAGACCAGTACCTGCATACTCATTTGTGATGTATGAATTAAGTTGTCTGAAAGGCTGGAAAAGTCTTGCCTGGTCCTTTTCTGATATGCCAATTCCGGTATCCTTTACGCATACATGAAGCATATTATCCGATTGTCTGGAAATAATAGAAACCGTACCTTTTTCCGGAGTGAACTTTATTGCATTGCTGGCAAGATTATAGAGAACCTGCTTTAGCTTGGTCCTGTCTGCATTGATTTGTCCAATATTCGTATCAGTATCAATGACAAGCTTTATCCTCTTATCCATAGCCATTGGAGTAACTAGAATTTTTACTTCTTCGACTGCCATAGATAATGAAAAATACTCAAGTTCAAGCTCCATTTTTCCTGCTTCCACTTTTGAAAGGTCCAGGACATCATTAATGAGTTTTAATAAATGATTACCAGCATCCAGAATATGACCCACATAACGGTTCTGTTTTTCGTTCAATTCACCAAACATTCCATCCTCAAGAATATCAGAAAAACCAATTATAGATGTAAGCGGAGTTCTGAGTTCATGGCTCATAGTAGCCAAAAATTCATCCTTACTGCGGTTTGCCGCCTCTGCAACAATTTTTGCTTGCAATAATGCATCTTCAACTTTCTTACGTTCTGTGATATCCTGAATTGTACCTATAATGGCATTCTTCTCTGCGTCATACTCAGCAATTGAATGAATATCCCTGATAGCACCATCGTTTTGCCTGCTAATTTTAAACTGCACTTCATAAGGAATACCATTGTGTATCAACCCCCTCATAACATCATCCATCATTGGGCGATATTCTGGCAATACTACCGCTTGTACATCTTTAATTCGTAAAATTGCTATATCAGGATCATATCCATAGATCCTTTTTGCCTCATCAGAAGAATCTACCTTACCTGTATTCAGATTAAACTCCCAGCTTCCGATATGCCCTATTTTTTGGGCAGTTCTTAACTGCATATTTCTTTTATTCAGTTCAGCTTCAGCTTTCTTGCGCTCAGTTATGTCATGGACAATCGAATAAAGAAGCTGCTTTGAATTTACAATTACAGGACTGCTGTATACTTCCACATCACGAATCTGGCCATCTGCAAGTCTGTGCCTGAAAAGGAAATAGTTCCTCTTTTCAGTAACTGCATTTTGCATCTCTTCCAATATTTTCTCAGGAGGCAGGACATTGATATCATGTATTTTCATACATGTGATAACTTCAAAAGGCCACCCATAGTATTCGCATGCAGCATTATTTGCATCAATGATTTCAAAGTTCTCAGGATTAATTAGCAGAGTGACAGCCTTGTTATACTTGAAAAGTGAGCGATATACATCACCTTTCTCCATGAAAAATCGATCAGTGGTACTCAAACGAACATCTACGCAAGCATTGCGGTCTTGTTCTATATTTTCAACAGAATCATTATAAGAATCAATATTATCATTGGAATGAAAATCTTCACATTCCTGCAAATCATTGCATTTTGTACGCCCTATAGTACCACCCCACCATATCAAAACATAGTTCTATTAACTATCTGCAAGAAACATGTTTAAAAGAATTTTCCCTTCCGAACCATTATTTGCAAGTCATAATAAATAAAAGTATTTTGTATACCATGATATTACAAAAAAATAGAAACTGTAGGGATTATAACAAAATTATTTTAAAAATGAAGAGTATGATAAAAATAGATCAAACCAGAAAATTCAGACCAATAAATTAGACAAATAAATATCGGTAAATAAAAAAAGGAAAGGATTTAAAAATCAATCATCCATCTGGAAATGCCACTGGCAGTCATCACGCATTTCACTGGTTGAGGAATTGTAATCCTCTTTATAGCGAGGAAGGTCTGCGCTCACATACTTAGGGAAAACAAGAGATATCTCTTTCTGGTAAGTCGTTCCATCAGGACTTACACTTATTTTGAACAACATTTCTGGTCTGCTACCGTTCTTTACTAAATCCGTACTACTCACATCATTCACTCCTTATAGTCAATTATTTTTATGTAGTCTAAATAAGTCTCCACATCCAACCCCCAATATTAGGGAAGTGGGAGCATGAAAACATTCTCAAACTCACCATACAAGTAATAACAACTAATAGATATAAACTAGTTGGTTTACGAATGCTTTCTTTGTGAATTAATTACGTTTACACTTTGGTATATGATAGTCATAAACAATATATCGTATAATGCAAACCTAAAACCATGACTCTATTATCCAGAAATGAACTAAAGGATTTGATAAACAGCGAAACACCGCTTGTTGAGAATATGATTGATGCGGAGACACAGTTACAACCGAACAGTGTTGAGTTAACCCTCAAAGATATTGAGACATACACCAGTTCCGGTGCAGTTGATTTTGATAATAGTGAAAGAGAAACACCAGCCACTGAATCGATAGAATATGATGAGAACGGATGGGCACACCTGAAACCCGGAGTTTACAAGATAACATTCAACGAGATTGTTAATATTCCTCTTGACCGGGCTGCTATTGCAAGACCAAGATCAACTTTACTCAGGTGTGGAGCGAATATCGGAACTGCCGTATGGGATTCTGGATATAGAGGAAGAAGTGAATCAATGCTGGTGGTCTACAACCCTCATGGTTTCAGGTTAAAAAGAAATGCACGTGTTATGCAACTAATATTCTTTGACCTCCACAGCGAGCTTACAGAAGGGTATAACGGAAAATACCAACATGAGAATCTGTGACATAGTAACATAATCTACGTTAGGATTATCTATAATTAAAGCAATCACGCAAGCATGAGTGAAATAGGCAAATCTGTCAGGATGGAAAGGATCTTCGATCGAAATACAAAAAATGCAATCATCATTCCAATGGACCATGGAGTTGGTGCCGGACCTATAAAAGGGATCATTGACCTGCCTGCTGCTGTGAACAAAGTTGCAGACGGCGGAGCAAACGCAGTTCTCGGCCACATGGGCCTTCCTAAACATGGACACCGCGGGTATGGAAGAGACATCGGACTAATTATACACCTCTCAGCTTCAACTTCACTTGGACCTGACCCAAACCACAAGGTCATTGTCACAACAATCGAGGAAGCTATCAAAATCGGTGCAGATGCGGTATCAGTTCACGTAAATGTCGGTGCTGATGATGAAGCAGAAATGCTTCAGGATATGGGAATCATTGCCCGCAAATGCGACGAGTGGGGAATGCCACTTCTTGCTATGATGTATCCAAGAGGACCTAAGGTAACCTCCGAGCATGATGTGGAGTATGTGAAGCATGCAGCAAGGATCGGAGCAGAACTTGGAGCAGACATCGTCAAGACAAACTACACTGGCGATATTGACACATTCAAGGAAGTTGTCAGTGGATGTCCCGTACCTATTGTTGTTGCAGGCGGCCCAAGAATGGACACTGAACAGCAGCTTCTGGAAATGGTATACGATTCACTCCAGGCAGGAGGAAAAGGAGTTGCAATTGGAAGAAATGTCTTCCAGTCAGATGATCCTACAAAACTGGTGTCACACATCTCCAAGATAGTACATGGTGGAATGACACCGGAAGAAGTGCTCAAACAATAAGAGCACTCATATTTATTTTTAAGTTGACTTTTATTTTCGACAGTATATAATATATACTCCAGTGGAAACAAAGGGGTTTTGTTTAATTTTCACAAATGCATTCTTTATGGATGCGTACAACCTTACACTAAGCCGAAGGTAATTGAAAAATAATCAACACAGTATATTTTCACAAAAAAATACCTGATATTTTTAACAAAACCATATTTAAAGAGATAAACAATATCAGAAAAAGTGGATAGAAAGAGCAAGGCCAGTGTTGAAATGAACAATTGAATCATATTTAAGATGGTGGTACGATATGATATGATATGATTTGATTGAGATTCGACCTTGCTCAAATATATAATATACTGTTACATATATAATAATTACGGACATAAATTGCAAGAAATATCATCGATATCCAAAAAAAAACTAACGCCAAAAAAATGGATAGGAAAAGCAAGGCCAGTGTTGAAATGACCAATTGAATCATATTTAGATGGTGGTACGATATGATATGATTTGATTGAGATTCGACCTTGCTCAATCATACAATATATGAACATACATATAATATCTGTGAGAGTAAAAGTGTAATATTACTACATTAATTTAGCTTTTATGAACATACTGATTTTGAAATTGCTTTCGTTACCATTAAATGTAATGGGCATATCGATGAACTCATAAAAATCATAAATATACCCAAATTATCGAGGATCATTCATGGATAAATATGAGCAAGTAATTGAACTGGCAAAACGTCGCGGATTTTTGTGGAACTCTTTTGAGCTTTACGGAGGTACCGCCGGATTTTACGATTACGGACCACTTGGAAGCACCCTGAAACGCAGGATCGAACAGATCTGGAGAGAGACCTATGTTGTGCAGGAAGGCTTCATGGAAATTGAGGCACCTACAATTGGAATTGAAGATGTATTTGTTGCTTCGGGCCATGTTGGCGGTTTTTCAGATCCTCTCTGTGAATGTAAGAACTGTGGAGAAGCTTTCAGGGCAGATCACCTTGTGGACAAGATGGTGAACTGTGCTGATGCACTCAGCGTTAAAGAACTGGACAAAGTAATTATAGAGAACAATGTAAGATGTCCGGAATGTGAAGGAGAACTTGGGGAAGCCTACGAGTTTAACCTTATGTTCAAGACAACCATAGGCCCGGGGACAGGAAGACAGGGATACATGCGTCCTGAGACTGCACAGGGAATGTTTGTAGACTTTTTAAGACTTGCAAGGTTCTACCGTGAAAAACTCCCATTCGGTGCCACACAAATTGGAAAATCCTATCGTAACGAGATCTCACCAAGACAGGGTGTCATCAGACTCAGAGAGTTCACCCAGGCAGAAGCTGAGATTTTCATTGATCCTAACGATAAGAAACATGCTAACTTCGGCAGGTTTGCTGATACAGTTGTCAACCTTTACTCTGAGGAAGCACAGCATAAAGGCGTTATCGAAAAAATGACTCTTGGTGAAGCCGTTGAGAAAGGCACAATTGCCCACGAGTTCCTCGCTTACCAGATAGGACTTACAAATCACTTCCTCCAGCGCATTGGAATTGCAGCAGACAAGCTGAGATTCAGGCAGCACCAGAAAGATGAGATGGCACACTATGCGATAGACTGCTGGGATGCTGAGATTCAGACTGACAGGTTCGACTGGGTCGAAGTTGTAGGAATTGCAGACAGGACAGACTATGACCTGAAGGCACATGCTGCTGTGAGCAAGACCGAACTCTCAATTTACAGAGAATACAGTGAACCTAAGATGGTTACCCAGTTCGTTGTCAAACCAAACATGGGCAAACTCGGACCACTCTTCAAGGGTAAGGCAAAAGCAGTTGCAGATGCACTCAAAGCACTCAGCCAGGCCGAGCTTGAACAGGAGAACATCACAGTTACTGTTGACGGGGAAGAAGTCACCGTACAGAGAGATATTGTAGAGTTTGCAGAGGAAACTGTCAAAATAAGCGGAGAAAATGTCATTCCTCACGTTATCGAGCCGTCCTACGGTATTGACAGGATATTCTACTCAACCATGGAACATGCATTTGAAGAGGAAATGGTCAGCGGCAAGGAGGAAGCTGAGGGCGAAGAAGCAGAAGCAAGGATTGTCCTGAGATTCAAGAAGGAAGTCGCTCCTGTACAGGTCGCAATTCTTCCATTGCTTTCCAGGGAAGAACTCATCAATCCTGCAAGGCAGATCGAAGCTCAGCTGAAGCAGAAAGGCCTGCTTGTGTCCTACGATGACTCTGGAACCATCGGAAGACGTTACAGAAGGAACGACGAGATTGGAACACCATACTCTATCACAATCGACTATGACACACTGGAAGACAACACCGTCACAATCAGGGACAGGGACAGCATGAAGCAGGTACGTGCACCTATTGACGGAATTGCAGACCTTGTTTATGAAATGATCTACATGGCAAGGGATTTTGAGAGTGCTGGGAAAGCACTCTAAACTCTTTTTATTTTTAAATGTGACTTTACTTTTTAGTTCATTTTTTCGTTTCCGAAATTAAACAATACTTTCACCATGCTTAGCTCAGCTTTAAAAGTCTGAAGAGAGTATATATTGCAAAGCCAGACACTTAATGTAGAAAATGGCGAACATGCAAGTATGGTAACATGCCGGAATATATCAAGCACCCTTTGATAAAAGCAGATACTGTAGAGCAGAGGCTATATCAGCTTGACCTGACAGGCAAAGCTCTTGATGTTTCCACGCTCGTTGTACTACCAACAGGACTTGGAAAAACCGTTGTATGTCTTCTTGTTATGGCTTCCCGCCTTGAAAAATTGGGCGGAAAGGTCATGGTGCTCTCACCTACAAAACCCCTTGTAGAGCAGCATGCATCTTTTTTCAGAAATGTGATGAACATTCCGGAAGAAGAAGTTCTTACGTTCACAGGCAGTGTTAGTCCTGAGAAAAGATCAGAACTCTGGAAAACAGGCAAAGTGATTATTTCCACACCGCAGGTTATTGAGAATGATATCCTGACCAAAAGGATAAGCCTTGAAGATGTCACCCACATTACATTTGATGAGTCACACCGTGCAGTTGGAAATTATGCTTATACCTACATTGCGGAGAAGTATTTTGAAACTGCAAAGAATCCTCTTTGTTTAGGAATAACTGCAAGTCCCGGAAGTTCGGATGAAAAAATAGCAGAGATTTGCGAGTCACTTCACATCGAATCTGTTGCTGTTAAAACTGAATCTGACAGCGATGTTAAACCTTACATTCATAAAAAAGAGATCGAATGGAAGCGCATCAACCTTCCTGACGAGATGAAAGAGATCAAAGACCTGCTTAACAAGGTTCTTGAAGACAGGTACAAGAAGCTCACCGAATTTGGCTATCCCATTTACAACAAAAGATATGTTTCTAAAAAAGACCTTCTTGGATTGCAGGCAAAACTTCAGGGAGAACTCAGGGGAGGAATGCCTGACACTTCGGTTTACAGCGCCATATCCTTACTTGCAGAGATACTAAAAGTAAGTCATGCTGTGGAAATTACTGAAACACAGGGACTTGAAGCACTCCGCATGTATATGGAAAGACTGGACAACGAAGCCGGTTCTAAAAGCGGAAGCAAGGCTTCAAAGCGTCTGGCTGAAGACCTATATATCAGACAGGTTGTACACCGCCTGAGAGACTGTGACCTTGAGCATCCTAAACTGGAATATGTAAAAAAGATAGTTCTCGATGAACTTGAAAATAAGCCGCATTCCAGAGTAATTGTTTTTGCCAACTACCGCGATACTGCTGAGATGCTTACAAAAGCACTTGCCGAAGTTGAAGGCATAAGACCCGTGAGGTTTGTGGGGCAGGCATCAAAATACAAGGATAAAGGACTGACACAGAAGCAACAGGTTGAGATTATCGAGCAGTTCAAGGCCGGAGATTACAACGTACTTGTGGCGACCTCGGTTGCAGAGGAAGGTCTTGATATTCCATCTACAGACCTTGTACTGTTTTACGAACCGATTCCCTCTGAGATAAGGAGTATTCAGAGAAAAGGACGAACTGGCCGAAAGCATGAAGGTCGTGTTGTTGTACTTGTCACCAAAGGCACGCGGGATGAAGGATACTACTGGAGCAGCCTTTCTAAAGAAAGGAAAATGCAGAGTAACATGAGAGAGCTTCAGGCAGCTATGCCAGCAAGGAAGAACAACTCAATTGAAGAAGAATTCATGTCAGATGCTAATGGGAATGACCAGAAAACATTGTTCGAATATGATGACAACGGTGATGCTAAACCAGAAAACAAGGATAGTATCAAAATTGTTGTAGACCAGCGCGAGATTCGCAGTTCTGTTGCCCGCTCCCTTGACAGAAATGGTGTTGAGATTATAGTAAAGACGCTGGAAGTCGGGGATTACATCCTGAGTGACCGGATTGCTGTGGAAAGGAAAGATACTCAGGATTTTGTTGGTTCGCTTATTGAACAAAAACTGTTTGAGCAGATAGCCAATCTCTCAAGAGCTTATGAAAAGCCAATACTCATTGTTGAGGGTGAAAGCCTCTTTAATTGCAGAGGAATAAATCCGAATGCAATACATGGGACACTCTCATCAATATCACTGGATTTTGGCGTTTCAATATTCTATACGCGCGACCCGGAAGATACTGCTGCCCTTTTGCAGCAGATTGCAAAGAGAGAGCAAGTTGATGAGAAACGGGAAGTGAATATGCACGGGAAGAAGGCGGCGGCCATGTTACCACAACAGCAGGAATATGTTGTGTCTTCAATCTCTGACATTGGTCCAAAGGCAGCCAGAAATCTCCTGAAGCATTTCGGTTCTGTGGAAAATGTGATGAAAGCCAGTTATGAAGAACTACTTGAAGTCAACAATGTCGGACCCAAGACCGCAGCCAAGATCAGAGAGATAATCGGCAGCGAGTATAAACGTTGATGACTGCAAATAAAAAAAAGTAGTGGATAATTCCACTTTAAACTCACAAATCACTTCATTTTATTCATGATATCCATGCAGCGCTCGATCATATCAAGATAATCAGATAATCTTCTTACATCTGTCTCGTCCTGCATTGCGCTTGCAAGTGACACCATTTTTCTGATAAGCAATGTTTCCAATTCAGGAATCGATGCTGAAACTGAAGAGGATTGGCTTACAGTTGTTTCTTCATCCGGAGAGATTAAAGGTGTGCTTCGAGTGACTGCCGCAACTGGAGTTTCCTTTTTTTCTACTGGAGAAACTTCTGTTTTTGGTGCAGGTGCAACTGCGGGAGAAGATGGTGGCTGCATACTTGCTCTTGGGTCCCGGACATCATCACAGACCGGACATAGTACCCTCCCTTGATAGCGGAAGAGAGGAGCTCCGCAGTTAGCACAATGTTGTGCAAGCATTGTTCCGCCAATCTCAAGCATACGGGATATTTTTTGTATATTTTCATCATCAGTGTTTGACATGTTATCTCCTTTTTCTCAAAACATATATACCAATGAAAGTCTTTTTATAGAATATAATGATTTAGGGATAAATTGAGCAACCTATTTTGATTTCAAACTTATCAAGGTGATCCTATATGTCAAATTTTGATCAAGTCATTGAAGAATGCAAACAGAAGTTAGAATATATCGCGAATGATAATTCAGTACCAAGAAACATCAGGCGTTCTGCAAATGATATACTGGAAACATTAAGTAAGAAGGATGAGCCACTCTTTTTGAGGACATCATCAAGCATATCCATTCTTGAGGATATCAGCAACGACCCTAACATCCCTGTTCATACAAGAACACTTATATGGGATGTTGCAAGCCAGCTCGAGACCATTCCGGTCGACGAGTAAAACGAACAATCTGATTGTTCGCTTTTTAATCTTTTTTTACATTTTTAACTTCCAAGTATGGATATTTTGTAATTTCAACAAAATATCACTGTTTTTATCCACGCTTTTGAAAAACTGTTTATATCAAGCTGTAAATGAACTAAAGGATTGGAATGATCTACAATATATCCTGCAGCATAAAAGACAGCTTTGAGGAAAAAGACAGGGCAAGAGAGAGTAGTCTGGCAATTTCCAGAGACGTTGTGCGCAACTGCAGGACAGCAATGTATAGCATACATAACAGGAATTTCGACAAAGCAAATACGCTGATATCCGAAGCCATGGAAATGGTCGAAAAAATGAACATACTACTTGCGGATCATCCAGACATATATTATTCCGGCTTTCTGGAACACGCCCAGCAGGAATTTGTAGAGTGTCTGGTGATATACAACATACTCAGCGGTGAAGGCAAAGAGATGCCCGGACCTCAGGAACTCAATGTCAGCAATGTGGCGTATCTTAACGGACTTGGAGATGTTGGCGGAGAACTCAGACGGCACATCCTTGACCTGATAAGAAAGGACAGACCTGAAGAAGGTGAAAAGTATCTGGGCCTTATGGAAGAGATATACAACGGACTTATGATGTTTGACTATCCTGATGCCATGACCAAAGGCCTCCGGCATAAGACCGATGTTACAAGATCAATTATAGAGAAGACCAGAGGCGACCTTACAAATGCTATGCGACAGCAAAAACTGGAAAAGGCAATGAAGGAATTTGAGAATAGAATTAATTAGTCGATCCGCCAGAATTGATCAGCTTATTTCAATTTCAAGATTACAAAGATCACATATTTACACATATTACGAGGAATATACATGAAATTCAACCCTGATGATATTAAAAAAGCAGCAAGTGAGGATTTTGATGCTGCATGGAACAAGGGTAAAGATTACATCAGCGAGTCAACGCTGAATGACCAGTACCCACACATGACCATCAAATACGGCAAGCCACACCCTGTCTATGACACCATCTCAAAGCTTCGTGATGCATACATGAGAATGGGATTTGAGGAAATGATGAACCCTCTCATTGTTGATGAGAGAGAGGTTCACAAGCAGTTCAGCCATGAAGCACTGGCCGTCCTTGACAGGTGCTTCTACCTTGCAGGACTCCCACGTCCAAATGTAGGCATCTCAGACGAGCGTATTGCTGAGATTAAGGAGATATTAGGTGGTGTGAATGACGAAGCCATAGAGACCATCAGGAAGGTTCTTCACGCATACAAGAAGGGGGACGTTGAGGGAGATGACCTTGTACCCGAGATTGCAGCCAGTATCAATGTCTCAGACTCACTCGTTGTTGAGATGATTGACCAGGTTTTCCCGGAATTTAAGGAACTCATTCCACAGGCAACCAAGAAGACTCTCAGAAGCCACATGACATCAGGATGGTTTATCAGTCTTTCATCTGTGATCGAACGTGCGAACCCACCTTTTAACTTCTTCTCAATTGATCGCTGTTTCAGAAGAGAACAGGACGAGGATGCTGCACGTCTTATGACATACTACTCTGCGTCCTGTGTGATAATGGATGAGAACGTGACAATCGACCATGGAAAAGCAGTGGCTCAGGGATTACTTTCACAGTTCGGTTTTGAGAAGTTCATGTTCAGGCCGGACGACAAGCGCAGCAAGTACTACGTACCTGACACTCAGATAGAGGTATTTGCTTACCATCCAAAATTAGTTGGTTCTAACACAAAGTACTCCGACGGGTGGATAGAGATAGCAACCTTCGGTATTTACTCACCTATCGCCCTCTCACAGTACAATATACCATATCCGGTGATGAACCTCGGGCTTGGTGTGGAAAGGCTTGCTATGATACTCCACGATGCAACTGATATCCGTTCACTTACATACCCGCAGATCACACAATATTCTGAGTGGAAAATGACCGATAATGAACTTGCAAAGAATGTCAAAGTTGCAAATGTTCCTGAAACCGCAGAAGGCATGGAGATTGTAAAGGCTATTGTGACTGTCTGTGAGGAAAATGGTTCAACTCCAAGTCCATGTGAATTCCCTGCATGGGAAGGAACTATCAATGGAAAGACTGTGAAAGTCTCAGTTATCGAACCGGAAGAGGAAACTAAACTCTGTGGACCTGCAGTGTTTAATGAGGTCGTTGCATATGAGAACGACATCCTTGGAGTACCTGACAACAAGAAATGGAAGAAGGTACTTGAAAACCACTCCGCAAGAACCGGACTCAGATTCCTTGATGCTTTTGCCTGCCAGGCAGCAAAGGATATTGAGAGTGCCGTAGAGAATGGTGAGAGCGAAGTTGAGACAAGGGTCAGAATCGTGAAGGTTCCTTCAGAGATTAACTTCCGCCTTGAACCACTGGCACAGCGCTTCATCACAAGCAAGAAGAAGAAAATTGACATCCGTGGACCTGTGTTCACTACTGTGAGGGCAACTATTGAATAATAGCGAACTGGATTACTGGTTCGACCCCTCTTCACGCACACTGGAGGAACTGAGGGTCCTCCAAAACAAAGCCATCGAGAAACTAAGTCTTGAAGATGGCTTTGGAAAAATAGACAGGATAGCAGGCGTGGACTGTGCATATTTTGATGACAAGATCGTCTGTGCCATGCCTGTTCTGGACTATAATACCCTTGAAGTTATTGAAAAGAAATACATTGTGCAGAAGGTTGCTTTTCCGTATATCCCAACTTACCTGAACTTCAGAGAAGGAAAAGCCATCGCATCTGTTTTTATGGAACTTGAGAACAAGCCGGACATTATAGTTTTTGATTCCTGTGGCATCAACCATCCTACAAAGGCAGGAATGGCTACTTATTTTGGCGCAGTTATGGATATACCGACTATTGGTGTTTCCAAGAAGATTCTTTGCGGCGATTCTGAAACACCTGTCGAGGTTGGAGAATCACAGAAACTTGTATATGAAGGTGAGCAGGTTGGCTGGCTTCTGAAAAGTAATAAGCGCAGCAATCCGATTATTGTGGCACCCGGACACAAAGTATCTGTTGATAGCTCGCTTGAGATCGTGAAACACTGCCTGAAAGGCTATAAGTTACCCGAACCAACAAGGCTTGCACATATGTACGCAGCAGAGGCTAAGAAAGAGATTCTGGAACAGAAGGATAGGGATTGAGATTATGAAGCCATGCAGAGATTCAAATTATCCGAATAATCAAAATAATCAAAGCTACCCGAATATTGAAGCGCTTATGGACGAAGGGGAGCCTGTGTGCATCTCTCTTTGTGATGAAGAAGGAGAGACATCAGAGAAGCTTTACTGTGAACTCGTTCATCTGGCACGTGAAGGAGAATCATTCCAGATAGAAGACCAGAGATGTAGGCCTGGAAAATTCATACTTGGCGTGAGTGAGAACAGTCCGGCGGACTATTACCTGAAGTCCAATCGTTATAAGGATGAGGAGACTGCACAGAAAGCGGTTGATTCACTTTCGAGAGTCGAAAGGGAATATAGGTCGATTAAAATCGAGCCTCTTGGGAAAAATAGCGGTAAGTTCGATGTTCTTTTGCTTTACCTGAAACCTGAAAGTGCCATGAAAATTATACAGGCATATGCATTTCATTTTGGAGAGGGCATTACTTCAAGGTCAATTGGTGCAGCATCCATATGCGGAGATTGTACTGCAAGGGTACTGAAGGAAGGGATTGGTATTTCCTATGGGTGTAAGGGTTCAAGAAAACACAGCGGCTATGCTAATGAGGAAGTTCCGATTGGAATTGCATATAGCATGCTGGAAAAAATAGAAGAGGGACTGAAAAATATCCCTGCAACATTTGATTGATCATATCGATTGTATTAGATCTATTGTTTCCATTGATTATAATCATCTGGCATTGTAGAGTGGAATTTCTTCCGCATCTACTTTTGTGACCTCGCCGATGGTGTTGTTCAGGACTCTCCTGACACGTGCAATGCATTTTGGGTCAAGCTGAAGTCTTAGGCTTGTGGTTTCACGCTCCTCGTAAAAGGATTCACTGCTCTGCATTACCCGGTGAGTTGAAACCTGATGCCTGACCAGCTTGGTGACTATGCCCATGCTTCCGCCCGTGAGGTCCTCAGGGCATGTATGGGTCAGGAACAACATGTCGCCTACGTTCATGCGCAGTGCTGCCAGAAAGTTGTGAGGACTTCTGATCTCGATGGTCAGAAGCTTGTTCTGCCTCAGTTCTGAGATTACACGCTCAGATATTCCTGTTAAAGCAATATATTCCATGCTATCACCCGTACATTGGGAACTCTTTCCTTCCACCTGCTGTGGGCTGTTCGGTTGTCCTTACGTCTTCCGCAAGCCTTTGCATCTCTATTTCGATCTTCTCTGCCTGTTCTATGAGACTTTCTGTGTTGATCTTATAGTCATATAATAAGTTCAGGACATCAATTACTACTGCTGCTGCCCTTGGATCAGGGTTCTGGCTCATGGTTGAACCGAGAAGGCTTATGGCAGGGATCTCACGTACAAGACATTCACCCATGATGCTGCCAGATATTCCTGAGATTGTGCCCATCTGGAATAGTTCTACTTTGTCCTTTATCCTCTCCAGCATGTCCATGTTAGTGGCTGCACCGAATACTTTGTTCTCCTCGCTCATGGTTGCGATTCCTGCAAGAGAGACAATCTCTTTTACATTGATGGCCTTAGCCCATGAGAGAAGAGCTTTGCTTATATCGTATGCAATTACCGGATTGATAGGAATGTCAGAGACTACCATTACCATGCCATGCTCTGTGCTTTCATAGATCCTGACAGGCATGTTGATCAGCCCTTCATAGAGAACCGCTATTGGAGGAAAATGCCTGGAATCTATGGAACCTACATATTCCATCTTAAGTTCATCTATTATCTGCTGACTGGCAATGTTACCAACTAAACCTATACCCGGAAAACCTTCTATAAGTACTGGATTTTCAGTCTGAATCTCTGTAGTTATGATCTTTACGTTGTTGTCGTCATAATCTGTTTCAGCCAAACGATCACCTTTTAAAATACAACTTACTAAACTCCCTGATTAATATAAGAATTAGCTTATAGATAAGAGCATCGTTTGTGAATAGGATTTATGATGGAAGTAAAAATTAAAAATAGAAGGAGGATTTAAACCTCCAATCAACTAATTATTAATCCTTTCTACGCTGGAAGAAGAATGCCAGACCAAGTATGGCAGCCATCGGAATTGCTATTGTTGGAAATTCCGGAATTCCTGGAAGTACTTTCGTCTTATCTTTACAGCTGCTTATTTTTCTAATTTCATTGCATTTGATCTCTGCAAAGTTAACCAGCTCACGATTTGGATCTGAATCCACAACCACAGTTACAAAAACGGAACCAGAGTCAGATGCAGACATTGTACCTATATCCCAAGTAACAATACCATCTGAATATTCACCTTCATCTGCATCTACAAAGGTCACACCTTTGGGAAGTGTATCGGTAATGATCACACCATTTACTTCATGTTCATTGGGATTTTCAAAGGTTATTTCGTAGATAAGATATTCGCCTTGAGTAACATTATCGTGTCCATCGGTCTTTGATATCTCAAGTGGAATATATGCTACTGACAGCGGTTCCGCAACATAGTCAGTTGCAATCGCTTCCATAATGTAATCCATTGCAATTGCTTCCGTCTCATCCTCACATCTGCTTATTTGTCCGATTTCACTGCATTCAATTTCTGCAGTGTTAACCAGATTACCAATTGTATTAGAATCAACCTGCACGGTTACTGAAACGGCATCACATTCAAATGCAGCCATTGAACCTTTATTCCAAGTAACAACACCATCTGAACATTTACCATCAGCAGTGGCATCTACAAAGGTCACACCTTTAGGAAGTGCATCGGTAATGGTCACACCATTTACTTCCTGCTCATTGGGGTTTTCAAAGGTTATTTCGTAGGTAAGAGATTCGCCTTGCTCGATTTGATCGTATCCATCGGTCTTTGAGATTATAAGTGGAAGGTATACAATTACTACTTCCGTCTCATCCTCACATATGCTTATTTGTTCACTTTCATTGCATTCGATTTCTGCGGTGTTAACCAGATTACCAGTTGTATTAGAATCGACCTGCACGGTTACTGAAACGGTATCATATTCAGATGCAGACATTGTACCTATATTCCACGTAACAACACCATCTGAACATTTACCATCAGCAGTGGCATCTACAAATGTCACACCAGCAGGAAGAGTATCGGTAATGATCACATCACTTACTTCCTGTCCATTGGGATTTTCAAAGGAAATCTCGTAAAGAAGGGATTCGCCTTGCTCGATTTGATCGCACCCATCAGTCTTTGATATTATAAGTGGATTGTAATCTGCTGCAGCAGTCCCTGCAAACATAATAATATATGCAAAAAATATCCCTACACAAAGGATTATTTTTTGTCCGTTCTTCATTTTTGCACCACCTTCTAATTTCCTTTAATACTCCGCTCTATATATAGTTTGTATTCCGAGGGGTCATATCATCATCATAATCATCACTATACCCTCTGGAAAAAGAACATGTATGCAAACAAATAATTGTACTTAAAGATGAATAATGTACCAAAACTATTAGGCAGTCTATGACCTTCATCAAATAACTAATCTACTTTAATTGTTGCAATATATATTATTACATAAATAAGTACAAAAATTGTTTGCTTTCTAACAATAAGACATCAATGATTGAAAATCCGTTGCATTTTTTATATTACTATTGCCCCAAACCCAACATTCAAACAACTAAATTTGAACCACTGACCACTATAGATATCCCCACAGAAAAACCACGCCTCACCACAAACATTCTTATGACATAAAATCAAGAAATCATCCAACTCTATATCACAAAATCACGAAGGCGATAACATGGAAAAGACAATCACATACTTTGACGATGTTGGAAAAGCAAACACCGAAGAGGTTATGAAATTATCTGCAGAGAGAGCAGCAGAGCTTGGAATCAAATACGTTGTGCTGGCAAGCACAAGCGGGGAAACAGCACTTGTTGCCGCAGAAGCATTCAAAGGTCAGGACGTCAAGATAATAGCAATCACACACCAATACGGACTCAAGGAACCTGGAAAGTGGGAAGTCGATGAGGACAAGCTTGCAAAACTTAACGAGCTTGGTGTTGTAATGACAACACAGTCACACATGTTCTCAGGTGTTGAGCGTGCAATCCAGAAACGCATTGGCGGTGCCAGCCGTGCTGATGTCATATCCGACACATTAAGAGCTGTATTTGGAAAAGGATTCAAGGTTGCTCTTGAGTGTGTAATGATGGCAGCGGACTCAGGTCACATACCAGTATCACTTGACACAGAAATAATAGCAATTGGCGGAACAAGACAGGGAGCAGACGTATCTGTAGTTGTCAGACCTGCACATTCCTTTGATTTCTTCGGCATGCAGGTAAGAGAGATCATAGCAATGCCAAGAGCTAAGGAAGAGCCAAAATAATTACATAAATCAATTTATTAAACTCAGTATTTCAATGGGAATCAGTTCCCATTCTCATTTTTAACAGAATCTGTATCATTTTCAGATTCTTACTTCTCTTCTGCAACGCTAGACTGCTTATTCATGTACAATGTACTTTTCATAAAATAAGCTGTGAAGAGAACAATTACCACAAACAAAACTATGGCAAACAATATTACAGAAATAGTATCCATAAAAAGAGAAAGAAAGTACCACAAGGGTACTTAATTAAAATTACTGCTGTGGCTTCTCGTAGAGAGCGGTCTTGGTCATCAGGTAACCCTTCTTTGCGTGTGGCTGCCTGAATACACTGTCGTTTGCCTTCTCAATCTCTCTTGCGTCAATTGCCAGCTGTGCTGCAGCGCGCATCATCTCGTGACCTGCTGCTGCTGTGAGTGTAACCTGCTCGATCTCCTTCATCATGAAGCATGCAGGGAAGTTGATTTTTGCAACTGAGTCAGCCATGTGGAGAGCTGCAAGTGCCTTTGCCTTTGCGTATGGGTTGTTAAATCCTGCTCTCTCGATGCACTTCTCTGGCTTTGCGAGGATGTGTGGAAGTTCGAGTTCCTTGCCTTCGTCTGCCATTGCAGCGAGCTTGTCGAGTTCTTCCTGAATAAGTCTTACAACACCGCAGGTTGAAAGTACCTTCATTGCATCTGAGTTGAATGATGCCATCTCTACAGGGTCAAGGAATTCTGTCTTTGCACCGATGAGTGGGTCAACGGTCATGATAATGTAACCAAAGCCAGCTTCCTGAAGTGCTGCACGATCGTCCTTCTTTGTTGGACCGTCTGAGATAACTACACATGGAACATCCTTGTATATCTCACGAGCTGCGGTTGGGCCTGGTGCGCTTGAGTTAGGGCTAATCATAACATAGAAGTCAGCATCGAATTTTTTGAGTTCTTCTGTTGCTGCTGCTTCGTCTTTACCCATTTTAGGACCTGTACCGAAAACGCGAACACTGATACCTTCTCTTGCTGCGATCTCATCCTGTACAAGGTCGATGACCTGGCTCATACCTAAGTTACCTAGCTTAATGAATCCAATCTTTGCCATGTAAAATCACAGTAGTGCAATAGACTGTGTAGCATATATTACTTTTGGAATGATACCGCTACAATTCAAAAATGAATGAATATGCGAAAAAGAAGGTAAAAATGAGAATATATGACTGAGCACTAATCCGTATGTGCCTTGTTGAGGCGCACCCAGAATGAGCTGCCATCTTCTGGATAATTGCTATCCACACCAACCTCACCATTATGAAGAGTTACGATCTTATGAACTATTGCAAGACCCAGTCCTGTTCCTTTAATACTTCCTTTTTTAACCTTATCAAGTCTTGAAAAACGAGTGAAGACCAATTCTCTGTCTTCTTCAGGGATACCGGTTCCCTGATCTTTTACATTGACCTGCCACTGTTCGCCCAGATCAGATATGCTAATCTCCACATGACTTCCTTTTGGGCTGTATTTTATAGCGTTCGAAATAAGATTGATAAAGACCTGATCAATAACAGTGTTCGCCATTGAAGGATAAAAGCTATTTATTTGCATACCTACTGTCATTTCATTCTCTTCAAATCGAGGTCTGAAACTATCAACTATGTTTCCAAGGATTAAGCCCAGGTCATGAATTGAAAAATCAAGTCCTTCAACAGAATCCAATTTGGCAAATTCCGCTGCTTTTTCGATGATATAGATGAGGTTCCGGTTACTTAGTTCTATTTTTGAAAGGTAGGATCTCTTCTTATCATCTTCCTCCTTTTCCAGCAGGACAGAAACAAATCCGTTTATTAGTGAGGCAGGATTTAAAAGGTCGTGGCGCATGATATCGGCAAAAAGTTCTTTCAGCTCATTGGAGCGTTGCAATTCCTGAGCATAAACTTCAAGTTCCTTCTTGCTTTTTTCAAGGTCCTCTATCCATCGTCTGAATGCAAGACCATAAGCCATCATAACTTCTACAAGAGGAGTTGAAAGGAAACCTACAGATTCCATCATATTTTTCGCAGGTAGATCTGCTGCCAGCTTCTTTACAGCAATCTCATGCATTTCAATAATATCTTCCGGGGGCACATTGAATCTAACCAACTCAGAACCAAGATCCTCTGACCTCATGAGATACTTTTCTTCACGAGTAGAAACATAACCCTTCAGGATACCATAATACCTATCATTGAATTCAGCTTTATGAATATTTCATCACCCCTTTGCATATACCAGTATGGTCGCATCGTCCGTCATACGTCCATAATCCTCGAGTATCCTCTTTGCCAGTTGTTGCTCGTCCTGTAACAGATACATATCATAAGATGAAATCTTTATATGCTCAGGTATACCGTCTGTCCACATGATTACAAGATCGTAAAGAGAAAGGTCTGCTCTCTCAATATACAGGTGCCGGTATCCACCTCCTACGATGCCCCAGCTTGAAGGCAGATGAGAGGACTTTACTCCATACATCATCGAACGGGTATTACCAACACCAGCATATTCAAGACTGGAATTACCCTGATCGATACGTGCAATGCTCATTGCCGCACCTCTTGTATGTTTGATAGCCTTATCGCACCCGGCGAATAATCTGTCAAGAGATTCATCCAGATGAGTGGAAACATAATCAAGAGCTTCTTTTGCTGCCTCTTCAGCATGTAACCCATGACCGAGACCATCGATCATGCACAACGTTACTAAATCATCTTCTACCCACCAGTCACACTGGTCACCACAATGCACGTCGTTGTTAAATGAACGGGATTCTGTTGCTACTCGCATGGACACCACAACCTGGTAGTAATACAAGTGTTTGTATTGTCTATGACTGAAATTTCAAGTTCGTCCATCATCCTTCTAATGGAAGGTAATCCTGATCCAAGACCCGGACCTGTTGAATAACCATCCTGTAAGACCTGCTCAACATCCATTATACCCGGACCTGAATCGTTAGATACAATCTCTATTCCCACATATCCTTCTTTTCTGAGCTCACGGATTCTTATGGTACCACCAATTAATGTGTGGTGCACCAGGTTTGAAGCAAGTTCTGATGCAGAAGTGGCTGCTTTATGCGCATCAATTTCAGAAAAACAGAGTTTTCTCGCTATCGAAAGAACCTGCGTCTGTGCATTTGCAACATGTGCGAGGTTCTTTATTTCCACCACTACCTCCAGACCATTTTCAGGAAATGAACAATCTTTAATTTCAGACATTCGGACGTGTCATCTCCAAATTAATTTTAGTCAATCCCGGACGTGATTCTATAGATAAATCATTGACAAGACGCTTTGCACCGGGAAGACCTGCACCAAGACCACCGCCTGTGGTATACCCATCTTCCATAGCCTTATTGATATCATCGATTCCCGGACCATAATCCTCAATCTCAACTTTTATGACGATTTCCGAGGGAGTAGATTCTGTGATGATGTGACACACGCCATGTCCTGCATACTTAATAACATTCCTTGTCAATTCAGATATGGCTGTAGCCATACGAGTCTGATCGGCAGAACCAAAGCCAATATCGGCCATTTCCTGCCTGGCAACCTTGCGGGCTATGAGAATATCATCTTCAATATGAAGTTCTATGCTTTTCTCACTAATGATCATCAACTCCTTCTGTAATCATTTCCAGAAGTTTGTCAAATCCTTTATCAAGATTCAGAGCTGTTTCAACACCAATAAGTTCACGTCCCATTTCTACAAGTGTCAGTGCAACCATGGGCTGCATACCACAAAGAACAACCTTTGCACCCATAAGACGCGCCATTCTGGCAGTCTCATTAATCACACGAGCCATAAAGGAATCAACAATATCCATTGCAGTTATATCTATAATCAGACCTTTTGCATCACTCTTTTCAAGGTAAGATACAACATCTGATTGATACTTAAGAGCATCATCATCGGTCATGTCGCTCTGTATAGAAGTCAACAGTATGTTCTTCAATTTCAGTATAGGTATCTGCATGCAATCACCCGGATCAGACCAGCTTCTTACCAATTATATCGAATGCTTTTGAGACACCATCACGTAATGAGCCACTGGTTTTTATATCACCCAGATTGACACCTAATGTCACAAGGGTCTGTGCAACATTGGGACTGAATCCAGTGATGATCACCTCAGCACCAAGCATCTTCCCTGCACTTACTGTCTTAAGAATATGCTGGGCAACGCTTGTATCTATCATAGGAACACCCGTAACATCGAGTATTGCCACAGCTGCCTCATTTTCAACTATAGAGAACAATAGATTCTCAATTATCTGCTGAGCACGCATAGTGTCAATGACACCAACAAGTGGGAGGATTACTATCCCATCCCACAGTTTGATGACAGGTGTTGAGAGCTCCATGATCGTACGGCTGTGGGCACGCACCTCTTCCTCGATCTTTACTCTCTCACTTATATCGACAACATATTCCAATCCACCCACTATGTTACCCTCTTTGTCCTTCAAAGGAGCAGCAGTATATTCTATGGGGAATGTCTTCCCGGCAGCTGTCATTTTATTTCGCCATACATATACGCGATCGTTCTCCATTGCCTGCTTTACACGACAATTGTCTGTACGACAATGCGGTGATTGCACTATATCATAACATTTTTTGCCTTCGAGGTTCTCAAGATCCTCTTCAAGCCATTTACATCCAACTGCATTGAGGAAGAGAACATTAAAGTCACGATCAACTGCCATGACCATACATGGAAGCTGATTGAGAACATCCTTTGTAATATCAAAATTTTCAATTTTAGCAGATATATCAGTAGTTATCATTGGAACCTCCAAACTAGAAGCTGTGTTTCAACAGACATATTATAAAGAATATATTATATAATCTTGTTGAATTATATCAGTACCCACATCATCCGCCTAAAAAATAAAAAGATGTATAGAATATTGTCCGAAAGCCTTAAAAGCAATGTAACTTATCTCACATCAATCTCGGCACTTAAATACTGTTTCAATGCGGGATTCAAATTCCAGGTTTGATGAAGTGAATCGTACCAGCAACAATTCTGATAGGATCAAGTTAATAGTTTTTGATATGGATAGCACCCTTATTGATGCTGAAACCATTGACGAACTAGCAGAGGCCGCAGGAGTGGGAGACAAAGTAGCAGCCATAACTAAAAGGGCAATGCACGGGGAACTTGACTTTTCCGAAGCTCTTCAGCAAAGGGTTCAGCTTCTAAAAGGACTGCCACTTGATAAGGCACATGAGGCTCTTGCCAAGATGCCTTTCATGCCAGGTGCGAAAGAACTGGTTTCTTTCCTGAAATCCCGAGGTTACAAAACCGCAATGATCTCAGGCGGCTTTACAATAGCTGCTGACCGTGTTGGTGAGACACTGGGAATGGATCACGTGGTTTCAAACGAACTTCTGACAGACAATGGGTGTCTTACAGGAGAGGTTAGAGGTCCACTGACAGACCAGGGCTCCAAGGAGTTTGTTCTGGAAGAGATCTCAGAAAAATACGGAATTAAGCCTGATGAATGTATAGTAGTTGGTGACGGTGCCAATGACATATGCATATTCAAAATAGCAAAGTTTGCTATTGCATTCAATTCCAAACCAATCCTTCACGCACATGCTAATATTGTCATCACAGAGAAGAACCTTGAAGCAGTGATACCGGTTATCCAGTCCCTGGATTCCGAGTAATGCCAAGTATCGTGCATTAGAGATGCATGAAATGCCAGCTCTTTTGCTGGACCGGGAGGATAATAAGGAAATGATGAAAGAACTGAACGACAAGAAGACAGAGCTTAAGAACCTGTCTGAAGAATATAAGAAGAAACGTAACGAACTCAACGCAGAAGCAAGTACTCTCGCAGCAAAGCGTAATGAGCTGAACAAGAAGACTAAAGACCTTATCAATGAAGCACAGGAATACAAGGGACTCCGTGACGAAAACAACGAGAAGGTAAAGGAGAACAAAGCACTCCGTGATGAGGTCAACAACAAGGCTAACGAAGTATTTGCTAAGATCGACCAGATACGCAATGAGAACAACCTTGGTGGTCCTTCTATCAAAGATATCCGCAAGGAGATCGACAGGCTGGAATTCGCACAGCAGACAGAGGTCCTTACAACCAACAAGGAAAGAGAACTGGTCAACAAAATCACTGAACTCCAGAAACAGTATGTTGTAAAGAAACAGCAGCTTGAAGGCAACGATGAACTCAAGAACCTGCTGGCTGAGGCTCAGGGGATCAGGGACGAGGCATCCACTTATCACACTACACTATCAGAGTACGCACAGAAGGCTCAGGAATATCATGACAAGATGATTACCACCTTCAAAGAGGCTGACAAGGTCCGCGCAGAATCTGATGCTGCTCACAAAGAATTCGTTCACTTCCAGGAAAAAGCTGATGAACAGCATAAGCTCTTCATTACAGCTCAGAAAGAGATCCGTGACATTGACAAAGAACTTCGCAAACTCAGAAAGGGAGATGTCGATGGCAAGAAAGAAGCTTCAAGGGCAGAGGCACGCAAGGATGCAGAAGACATCTTTGACAAATTCAAGTCCGGAGAAAAGCTCACCATGGAGAACCTTATGGCGATCCAGAGATCTGGTGTCCTGAAATAATCAAATTAAAGAGGGTGATTTTCACCCTTTTTTCAACTGTTTTTTATTAATTAGTTCATTGGTTAGTATCAGATACTAGCTTAGCTATTGAAATTAAAAGATACTGAATCGTAGATGTATCTAAAAGAATAAAAAAGGAAATAATCACCGTTCAAGACCAAGATGATTGATCCTGAATGATGAATCACGCATCAGGCATGGACCTGTACCGAACACCGGGTCAGTGTATATCTTTTTCCATATTGATTCAAGACTTTCTTCGTGAATATTACCGTATGGCTTTGGCATGCATGCACATGGAAGTACATTACCTTCCGGAGTTACATGGAGCCATTTCCTGCCTGCAAAACATCCCATTTTCCTGATAATCTGAGGAATCGGGAAAACACGTGGCCCTTCTGCATTGGATGCTCTTTTAACAAAATCATCGAACTTTTTGATATCATCCGGAGAAAGCACTTCCTTTTCATGACCTTCCCATCTGCCTGTGGGAACAATCTCATAGAATGAGAGTTCATGCACACCAATCTCCTTTGCAAGTTCGTAGAAATCATCGAGTTCATCAACGTTGCGTGGTGAGAGAACTACATAGATTCCAACCAACAGACCTGCATTAAGGCCATTTTTGAGAGCATTTACAGCTTCCTTGAAAACACCCGGCCTGCCCCTCATGTAATCGTGCCCTTCCTCGTTGGCGCTGTCAAAACTAACACTTAGCATGGAAAGACCTGCATTTTTGAGACTCTCTGCACGCTGCGGAGTCATTCCCACACCAGATGTGAAAAGGCCTGGAATTGCATGTGACTGGTCTACATAGCTGATAAGATCTTCAAGACCATTATAAAGTAGAGGTTCACCTCCATCAAAGATAATAAGAGTTGTGCCAAGATCAATAGTCTGGTCTATCACACTTTTTACAGTATCAGGATCTAGCCTTGCTTTGTTCTTAGTGTCAGGAAGAGCGCAATGGAGACACCTGTTAGGGCATTCTTCCGTAATAGAAATTGTAATCTGCTCTGGAACATATTTTCCCCTCATGGCTTTCATCTGACTGGATACAAGCCGGTCAAATGCCTTGCTTGGAATTGGAGGCATCCATGTTGAATAAATGAGTTTATCATTTTCAACCTTTGAGGGTTTTGTATTTTCGAATATTTCCATCATATCCGCTACAAAAGAACCCATAATAGATGATGCAATGCCTGAGGTCTTCATTCTTACCCGGTTATTCTCAACCTGAGCATATACCTTGAAAACCGGGTTCTTGTAGAAATAATATTTTGGTTTCATCATTATTTGTTCCTGAAAATGGCCCTGTATGAAAGTATAGAAGATGGATTATTCTTCAGTATCATCTTTGATACCTGTAACGCCTGATTGAAAGGACTTCCGCTAAGAACTTTCAGGTCCTCACCTTCAAAGACTTCCATCATCCCATCGATCTCTTTGTCAGTCATCTTCCTTAGAGCTTCCATTGCGAACCTTCCAAGATAATATTCTGTCCTGTAAGCCGCATTCCAGCGTTTTCTGTACTCGAACAGGAAACTCTTTGAAGTATTACCTTTTGAAATTGCATCGGCTGCAACGTCACCGCACATCTGTCCTGCATGCATACCATAGCCAATTCCAGACTGGGCTGCTGAACCTCCGACTATCATCACGCCATCAGCCACAAGCTCACCTGGAATTGCAACAATTGGATCACCACCGGTGGATTTGCTTATGATCTTCACATCATCCAGACCTTTAAGCTCCTTGAACTTTTCAAGCCATGCATCGAAAAAGTCGGAAACATCAGTCCCATGCCTGCGTACATACATTCCAAGTGTAGCCCTGTTGCCACCGCATGGAGAATACGTGGATTTCCATCCTGGTGCATGGTTACCTACATAATATTCAAAGTAATCAGGTTCGCCGATTCCTTCTGCTTCGATCTCAGCCTCAAGTGACCAGGCAATATCCTGAGTATGTTTGATTGGTTTCATGCCCATAAGTGCAGCGACCCTTGAGTTTATTCCATCTGAGACAATGACAAGTTTGCATTTGATCTTGCCTTTTGATGTGCTTACAATAAAGCCACCTTCTGTCCTGAGGACATTGAGAACTTCGATACCGAAGCGAACATCAGCACCTGCATCTTTAGCCTGCTTGATATAAAATTCATCAAACTTTTTCCTGTTAAGGAAATAAGCATCACCTTCAAAAATCACGTTCTTCCCGCAAGGTGCGATAATATAAGCTCCCTTGAGGTTCTTTATTACATAACTCTGGTCTACTTCCTCTCCTGTCCTGTCAAACATTCCTTTGAAAAATGTGTTTGCAGGGTGAGTGGGTACGCCCACAGCTTCCTTTTTGTCGAGAAGTATGACTTTGCAGCCTTTTGCCGATGCATTCCTGGCTGCCATGACTCCCGCAGGGGAAGCTCCTATTACTATGATATCTGCATCCATGTTGAACCTCTTAAGTTGCTAATCTAACAAAGCTACCAAAAATATAAAAATTACCATAAGATACCGGAATATGCCGGTACAAGTATGCAAAGTATTACGTCAAGTATGAGAGAACCAAACATTATTCCTCTATATCTGGAGCCCTGAAGGAAAAGTCTTCCTCCACGCTCTTCTGTTGGGTTCTTTATGAAATCAAATGATTGAACAAGCATCCATCCGCCTGCAAGCAGTGCGCCTGCAAAGAAAACCGGCCCCAATTCCGCTGTCAGACCAATGGCTATGGAAGCGATAACACCTACAACCCACATAAAAGTAACGAATTTTGATGTTGCAGGTATGCCAAATGTTACCGGAAATGTTGGTGCTCCTCTGGCTCTGTCACCTTCTACATCCCTTGCCACGCCTGAAAGTGTGAATCCCCAGTCGGTAAAACACATCATCAGACCAAGGAAGATTGCAGGAAGCGGAAGTATTGAACCATAATCAGGTGTTTTTAAAAATCCTGCCGGATCAAAGGCAAGCCATATGCCAATGGGCACAAGCCCGTATGCTATTCCCACTGGAACAAAACTCAGGAAAGTCATTCTTTTTGCGAGTTTTGAGTATATACTGATGGTTACCACAGCAATTACAAGAACCACGAATGATTCAGGGTTAAGATAAAGAGCTGCTGCACTGGCAACTAAAAACAGGAATCCTGCATATTTCATCGCCTGGTCCCGCGTGAGCTTGTCGGCCACAAGAGGACGATCAGGCAGATTAATAGTATCAATATCGATGTCGCAACAATCGTTGTAAACATAGGAACTGGTGATAGCTGCATAGCCACCTATTACGGCTATGATAAACGGTATTAATCCGGGAAAACCACCGGTAACCAGATAAGATGCAAGTAAAGCGCTGGCTGCAGGCAGGGCTAAGTCCATGTCCGAAATTTCCGGCCTTAACATCTCAAGATAAGGATTTCGTGTTTTAGAGCCTGAAGTGGAAACCAAGTATATCACCTGATAGATTATAGCACCTAATTCCCTGTATTATATATTAGTATTAGGGTTGATTCTTAATTTGAGAATATTATACTCCACACACATGAAAACGTGTAAATCTGTACTGTATGAATATTAAAGAGAAAGCAGCAATATTTCATAAGATAAACTAAAAAGAAATAAATATGAGTCTGGTGATATACCATTTACTTTATTTATGAAAGTGTGCGGAGAAAAGCAATATGACAGGTAATATATGTCCTTTGTTAAATTCAGAGTGTATTAAAAGCGAATGTAAATGGTTTATTTCAGATGCCGGTGAGTGTGCTGTAGTATCTCTAACAAACAATCTGTGGATGGTAACATATCCGCAATTTGGCGGTGGATCATTAAAAGTAGTTGATGGCTAATTTTTGGTCAATACATATCTGTAAAAAATCATAGGGGAATTTGGCATATCCTTGCCTACTTTTTTATCACTAATTCAACTCCCCTAGAAAAAATAATTTCTAAAAATCACTCACTCTTCGGTGGAACTACTGTTACATTATCCATTCCGCTAAGTTTCTCAACCAGTGGGTGATTGAAACTCTCCCTCATCAGGAAAGTGTAGGTTGCCTCAGGATTTAGCTCAATCAGCTTTATAGTATTAAGGAAAGCAGTTTCCAGAGACTCATAGTCAGGAGTCCTTACAACTTCTGCATTGAATGGATAAACCTCTGCAAGATCCTGCGGAAAGGAACCGAATGGTGGTTTGAATACCATAACAGTATCGTACTCCTTATCCTTCTTTGTTGGATATGGCCTGATAAGCACTGAACCTTTGATGGTGAGCCTTTCAAGCTGTTTGGTGAAACGAAGAACCTCGGGGCGCTTTGCGGATTCGGGTCCGCAGTAGAAGAAAGTGGATTTTGATGACGGATCACATTCTTCCAACCATGTGGAATAATTGGCCATCTGCTTTAAGGCTTCCAGCATTCTTGGGTGTGAACGGCAGCGCTGTTCTACCAGTTCCAGAAGGTTACCTTCCCAGATAGCCTGCTTGACCTCACGCATTTCCTCAAATGTGACATAGAGGTTGTGCCTTGCCAGAAGTTCAGTGCAGTTGTGGGCTTTTTTAAGCTCTTCTGCTGTGTGAGCCATACATACAGGGCATGAGCATGGCAGGTACTTGAGCTTGTCTATATGATAAGTGCCTCTTGAAGTGATGTAACGTCTGTCCTTTGCATAAAGAGCATAGGCTGCAGAGTCAAAGAGATCGCATCCCAGTGCAACAGCAAGTGCAAACATCATTGGGTGCCCGGCACCAAAAAGATGAACTGGTGCTACAGGGTCCAGGCCTTTCTTGGCTGAAGCAATAACATCCACAAGGTCTGCATAACGATATGATTCCATAAGCGGAACTACTGCGCCAAAAGGATAAACATCAAAACCAACATCTGAAAGTTCGCGTGCACATTCTTCACGGAGATCTTTGTAAGTGGCACCCTGTACCGGACCAGCAAGAAGCATTCCGCCCTCCTTTACAAGTTCCCTTGCTTCCTTAAGACGCTCTATTGTGATGTCCATATCTTCCTTTGCTTTCTCATGAGTTACATCAGGGTGTGTAGGAATATCCAGAGGAACACCGATATCGGTTCCTATTTTCTGCTGGAAATCAATGATCTCTTTGTTGGTAACTTCCACTTCACCATAGACTGAAAGCTGGAATGAGCCGGAATCGGTCATGATTGGACCGTCATAATCGAGTAATGCATGCAAACCGTCTTTGAGAGCTTTTTCCCTTAACTCGTCTTTGCGGTAGATAATATATGAATTTGTGATAAGAATCTCAGCACCAAAATCCTTCATTTCAGATGGTTTTATGGTCTGGATATTTGGATTGATAACAGGCATTACGGTAGGAGTTTCCACCACTCCGTGTGACGTTGTGAGCTTACCGATACGCCCTGCCGCATCCTTATGTATTATATCAAATTGTGACATGAGCCACTAGATGAGGTTAACATATATTTAAGCTTCCTCTGAGATATTCTTCAAAATAATGAACGAGGAAATTAACAAAAAAATAAAGGAACTAATCCAGAACTTACTATATAATTTATAATGATTCACGAATCATTATATTATATGTACGAACTGCATACCCCTGTTGATATCAAGGCTGTAGCGAAGTACATGGGATATTATCTTCTGGCTTTTTCATTTGTTCTTGTTGCTCCGATGATTGTCGCTTTAATATTCCACAATTTTGCAGCGGCTACATATTATGGAGTTAGTGCAGCTATCATTTTTTTACTGGGATCTTTAATTTACAGGACTTTACCGGATTATGACCTTGAAACGAAAGAAGCACTCATTATTGTTGCTCTGGTGTTCCCTATATCTGCATTCTTGAGTTCCATCCCTATGTCGCTATCAACTGGTATGCCATTGTTTGATGCTTACTTTGAAAGCGTTTCCGCAGTTACAACAACCGGACTTAGTGTCGCTCCTGCTGATGTTGGACCGGTTTTCCTTTTTGCACGCTCATGGGGACAATGGGTAGGAGGAATTGGAATAATTCTTGTGGTCCTTTCAGTCCTTATCAGGCCTGGAACTACGGCATTCAGAATCTACAAAGCCAACTACGGAGACATGAAACTAAAACCAACTGTAATATCCACAACCCGTACACTTGGCAAGGTTTACGTGGTCATAACACTTGTTTCCATTGGACTGCTACTGCTCAGTGGAATGTCACTTTTTGACTCCATCTGTCACGCTTTCTGCTGTGTATCCACCGGAGGTTTTTCAACACAGGCTGACAGCATAGGTGCCTACAATGGAAATCTGATACCCGCTGCCATCAGTATTTCGTGTATTCTTGGAGGTATCAGTTTTGTACTCTACCCATATCTGTTCAAGAAGCCTGAAAAGTTTTTCATGGACAAGGAACTAAAATATTTCCTGACATTGATAGTGTTTGGTTCACTTGTATTTGCTTTCACATTATCCAGAGAGAACTTTGAGTATGCAGCTATCAAAGACAATTTGTTCCAGGTTATCTCTGCGATTACCACTGCGGGTTTTTCTACCTTTGACCTGTCCATCCTGTCGGAAGCATCAAAAGCAGGATTGATATTTATGATGTGGATTGGAGGATGTATGGGATCAACCGCTGGTGGAATAAAAGTATTCAGAGTGCTTTTGCTCTTCAAGGTCGTACATAATGTGCTTCTCAGGTTGTTCCTTCCAAGAGAGACTATTACTCCTATGAAGATAGAGGAACACGTTATCGAGAGTGAGGAGATATACAATCTTGTTACATTCATGCTGCTTTACACACTGATACTTGTAGTCTCATCGTTCATATTCATGCTATATGGAGTGGACACCAGCACTTCTGTTTTTGAGATATCAAGTGCACTTAGCACAGTAGGGCTTTCTGCAGGAGCTACCAGCGCTGCAATGCCAGCAGTGCTAAAAGCAGTACTTATTATTGATATGTTGTTTGGAAGAATTGAAATAATACCACTGATACTGCTGTTTATGCCGGGAACATGGATTAAAAGAAAAAGAAACAATAGGAGGACTGTGAGAACATGAGAGTTATCGTTGTAGGTGCAGGTTCACTGGGGATACATCTGACAAAGAACATGATCGACCAGGGAAGGGAAGTCATACTTATCGAGAAAGATGAAGCAATAGCAAAAGAGCTTGCTGAAACCCTGGATTGTACTGTGATAAATGCAGAGGGTACAAGACCAGATATTCTGGAAAAGGCAGACCTCCCTGGTGCAGATGCAATTGTTGCCTGTACCAGTAATGACCAGAACAATATTCTTATTGGTTTGATTGCCAGAGATGCAAAAGTTGAGAAGATTATCCTGAAGATAGATGATAAGCAGTTCATGGATGTTGCCAATAAGCTTGGTTTTAATTATATGATAGATCCTTCAAGCATTTCATCCAGATATATATCAGATGTACTTAGAGGCATTAACACTATTGAGCTAAGTAATCTGGTTCGCTCTGATGTTCGTTTTATGGGAATTGTGGCGACTGAAAGTGTGATTGATAAGAAGTTGTCAGAAATAGCACTACCTGAAGATAGTGCTTTTATTGGAATTTATCGAAAGAGTGATTTTATCTTTGCAGAGAAAGACCCAAAGCTTAGAGAAAAGGACGAGGTTATAATCGTTACAAAGGCTGATTTTATTCAGGATGTTAATGAAGCCATGGGCAGAAATGTGGATAAATAATTACCCATACACATTTTTTAGTAGTATCACTCTGTGCCGCGCTTTGCGCGGAACATTGAGTGTTAAGAGTGTAAAAAATCAGTAAAAATCCAAAGTAATTACTGTTTGTAGAAAAATATTGTATTTAGAAAAAGTAGTTAGAATCAAGAGTGAGTGAGATGGCAGCGATCCATATTTCCCGAAGACTCTCATACTTCAGTACAGTAAGGAACGCTGGCGGGCTTATCTTCTGTGTTCGGAATGGGTACAGGAATTACCCCGCCGCTATGGCCGCCAAACTCACTCACGATGAACGATAAAGTGAAGCCAAGATCCGGATTCGAACCGGAATGGAATCGCTCTGCAGGCGATTGCGTAGCCGCTCCGCCATCTTGGCAATGAGCGATACATGGAAGGAACCATTGTATATATACTTTATCAAAGAAACGTGTATACTCTCACACACATATCAGATTTCGCCTGGACAAAGAAAGACAGACAGGCACGGATTATTAGTAGCCGCGGACTGAACACCTCGTTGCCTTGGTGCGTACATCCCGACCCTATCAAACCGGTCTTTTACCGGGACCCTTAATGTAGTCTCTTTTCAAGTCAGATTTCGAGCTTAGATGCATTCAGCTCTTATTCCTTAGCGCGTAGCTGCTCAGCAATGCCCTGTCGGACAACTGATACACCAGTGGCGCCGCTACTCTGTTCCTCTCGTACTAAAAGTAGCTTACCCTCAGACTACAGACACCTCTAGTAGATAGTAACCGACCTGTCTCACGACGGTCTAAACCCAGCTCACGATCTCCTTTAATAGGCGAACAACCTCACCCTTGGCCGCTGCTGCACGGCCAGGATGGAAAGAACCGACATCGAAGTAGCAAGCTGCCGGGTCGATATGTGCTCTTGCCGGCAACAACTCAATTATCCCCGGGGTAACTTTTCTGTCATTTTTGGCTCGCACCAAGCGAGCTCAAAAGTTCGCTAGAACCGACTTTCGTCTCGTCATCCACTACTGTGCTGAATAACGTCAGGCTGACTTATGCTCTTGCACTCTTCAGTGGGTTTCCGACCCACTTGAGTCAACCTTTGTGCGCCCTTGATATCTTTTCAAGGGCGTCCCGCCCCAGGCAAACTGCCCACCTATCGGGGTCCTCCTCTCGGAGTGAGGGTCGTAATCTTGGAAGGGTAGTGTCCCAATGGCGACTCCATCGATGCTGGCGCACCGACTTCGACGTCTCCTACCTACACTGTACATCCAAAATCACAACCCAACGACAGGCTGCAGTAAAGCTCCACGGGGTCTTCACTTCCCCCTAGAGGTCTCTAGACTGTGCACTAGAAAGTAAGCTTCACCGGACTCTGGCTAGGGACAGTAGAGCTCTCATTGATCCATTCATGCAAGTCGCCAATTAAGCGACAAGGTACTACGCTACCTTAAGAGGGTCATAGTTACCCCCGCTGTTTACAGGCCCTTCGTCCCGTTGAACCGGGGTTTCAGGTACCTGCACTGAGCAGGATTCAGAGATTGTACTAGCCCTTACGGGTTTGCAATCTCCTATGTTGATATTAGACAGTTAGAGCTCTCTTGTCACTGCGACCTGCTATCTTCATAGCAGGCACTCCTTCTCCCGAAGTTACGGAGCTAATTTGCCGAATTCCCTTAGCCAAATTATTCCGACACGCCTTAGCCTTTTCAGCTAGGGGCACCTGTGTCAGTTCTCGGTACGGACCCATGACTCCCTTTTCACGGGTTCCCGGGTGCAGCCAGCTTACGTCATTACAGATTCGCCCGCTTCTCGCCATTACGGCTCTCCACGGGATTCGCTGCTTAAACGGCGCGACGGCGCCGCCTGGCCTGCCCAAAAACGTTGGTTTCAATGTCATGAGGTACAGGAATATTAACCTGTTTCCCTTTTGATGTACTCGAATTACGGTACAACTTAGGACCGACTAACCCTCGGCTGACGATCATTGCCGAGGAAACCTAGCCCCTTCGGCGGATAGGATTCTCACCTATCTATGCTGTTACTATTACCAGGATTTTCGTTTCCGCACGGTCCACAGGACTTCACAGCCCTGCTTCTGCCCGAACGCAACGCCTTCCTACGAGATCACCTTGCGGTGCTCCGTGGTATCGGTGGTCGACTTGAGCCCCGTCCATTTTCGGGGCCCCAAACCTCGACTGGTGGGCTGTTACGCACTCTTTAAAGGATAGCTGCTTCTAAGCTAACCTTCCAGCTGTCTAGGGCTTAGGACGCCCTTTAGTATTAACACTTAGTCGACACTTAGGGACCTTAACCACGGGCTGGGTTGTCTCCCTTACGGACTACAAGCTTACCCCAGTAGTCCGGACTCCAACTTTCTTCGACGACGGTGAGTTTGGAGTTTGACAAACGGCTGAGGAATTTCTTCCCCGGGACCATCAATCAGTGCTCTACTTCACCGACTATCTCCAGTTAGGTCATGCTACGACATGTTTCGGAAGGAACCAGCTGATGCCGGGTTAGATTAGCCTTTCACTCCGAGACGCAGGTCACACGAATGATTTGCAGATCAATACCGCTTGCGGTCCTCCACGTAGCTTTCGCCACGCTTCAACCTGCCCACGCCTAGATCACCCGGCTTCGGGTCGTATCCCAATGACTCCACGCACTTGTATACGTCGCTCCTCACCTTACGGTTGCGAGCATGTTGCTTTCGCTTCGGCTTCCTATTTGCAAGTTAGCCATTGCCATTTGAATACACTCCCTGGCCCGTTCTTCAAAACGTAAGATATGACATTGGCAATATTGCCCGTACTGCAGCCTCGCGACTGTTTCCTTCACAATAAAGATCCTTTAACGCCATATCGCTCTATCGCCTCCAGGTTTCAGGCACTTTTAACCTCCCTTCTTGGGGTACTTTTCAGTTTTCGGTCACCCTACTAGTTCGCTATCGGTCTCAAGGAGTATTTAGTTTTGGAAGTTGGTGCCTCCCAAATTCACGCGGGAATTCCGACCCACGCTACTCAGGTTATAATCCAGATCCTTTGATCATTGTTTACGTGACTATCACACTCTATGGTCTAACGTTCCAGAAAAGTTAAACTTTGATCAAGTGGGACCTTTAGAG
>NZ_VIAQ01000012.1 GCF_006546655.1 Methanolobus vulcani | reverse complement strand
AATTCAATTCTTTTTGCAAATAGTCTTAATTAGTTTCTTTGAAAACCACACTATTGATTTAATATTATTAGATTTCAATAGTATTTTATTCCTGATATACATATTAGTATAACATCTTATTATAGGGTTTGAAATTATGAAATACACATTTCAGGATTCTACTGATTTTCCTGTTCAACGGGATTTCATTAAAGATGTACAGGATTTCCTCAAATTAACAGCAGAAATAGTGCCATTTGAGAGGTCTGCAAGACTTCATAATGACGAGAAACAGAAAAGCATTTCCTCCACTGAAGCAAAAACTGAAGGTATCGGTCAGTTTGAAAAAGGTATTCTTTCTTCAATAGGAGAACAAGCTGTTGATCTGGAGTCAATGGATTTGTCTGATGTTATTAATGACGTACAATCCTCAATATCAGCTATATCTTCCAGGAAAAAAGCAGAACTTGAAAAGCAACTTGAAAATGATATCAAGTCCATAGACTATGAACTTGATCAATTAAACTCTAAGATGTTATCTGTTCTGGAACCTTTCTTTTTAAATGGTGTTTATGCTGATCACAGCAAGTACGTGCTTTCATCCGAAGACGGCATTATTTCAGGCATCCAAACTTCCACTTCAGGAAATATAGAATATGTATTCAATCTGGAATTTAGTTCAAACACACTAAAAGTGAATGATTTTATTAAGAAAATATCTCTGCCTGTATGGAGCACAGGTGGGATATTGCGCCGTGAAGACAAAGTAAAGAAAATAGATATCTCTGACCATCGCATCGTTTCTGTTGAATATGACGATGATATGCATTTAGAGGTTTTGCTTCAGAATAATGACTCAGTTAACATTTTCAGAATAATATCAGATAAAAGCACATTTATGGTTTTCCATAATGGTACTGACATTACTCAGGACGTTGATCTTGCCAGGGCTATGGATAAAGAAAACATTCTCCTGCTAATTAAGAAATTGTCTCAATATTTCACAGTTGCAGTTCAGTCCCATAAACTGGCATCTGTACTTCTTGATGGTGAAGATGCAATTAAAAATAATACTCTACAAAGATGTCTTGAACTAATTGCCGAAAAATATGGTGCCCTGATTAACGAATGTCTCTCTAAAGGATATAATAAGGAAGAGATTGCTATAAAGATTGAACTTCCTGATGGGACCAGATCTGAGAAATACATTCTCCGTAGTGAATTATACAATCAGCTTTCAGAAGTTGGAGATGAAGGTATAAGTCTTGCAAAGATTATGAATGTATCAGATTCCTGATCTTTTGATCAGGATCATTTTCTTGTATTTTTATCTAAGTATCAGTTTTATTGCACTGCTTCATCCGGAGCAGTTACAATTACATCCTCGTCAATAACTCTTCTCTGTGCTTCATGGTTAGCTACCTCTATGAATTCCTCATTTGCTGTTTTCTTACCTGCAACCCACTTATCCATGATTACACATGTTACAAGATCACCGGTCACATTAACTGCAGTACGGCTCATATCAAGTATCCTGTCAACTCCGATTATAAGTGCGATTCCTGAAGTAGGTATGCCAACACTGTTCAGTATCATTGCAAGAATTACAATACCTACACCCGGTGTTGAAGGTGTACCGATTGAAGCCCCTACTACAGTAATCATTATCAAAAGTAATTCTCCAAATCCAAGGTCAATTCCAAATGCCTGTGCAAGGAACACAGCCGCTATACTCTGGTAAAGAGCTGTACCATTCATATTGATAGTAGCACCCAGAGGAATAACAAACTGTGAAATAGAAGGTCTGACTCCAATATTCTCCTCAGCTGTCTTTATTGAAAGTGGCATAACTGCGGCAGAACTCGATGTGGAAAAAGCCAGCAATAATACATCACGAACAGACCTTAAAAAAGTCAATGGATTTTTTCCGGTCACTAACAGAATGATAAGCATGTACACGATCAACATAATTAAGAGACCAAGTAGCACCGTACCAACGTATACCAGCATTCCCATCAGCGCATCTATTCCAAGGTTTAAAGTGAATTTACTGATTAGTCCAAACACAGCAACAGGTGCTAAAAGCATGCTCCAGCGAACAACTGTCATACTGACTTCCTGAAGGGAACCCAGCAGCTCAAGAAGTGGTTTTGATTGCACCGGCTGCATGGAAACAAGAGCCACTCCAATAATTATGGAAAATATAACTACCTGTAACATTTGTCCTGTTGCGAGTGATCCCAGAGGATTTGTCGGAACAATTGTAGTTATCATTCCCGGAAGTTCAGCCACATCAAAGGACCCCAGTCCACTACTGTCAGTTTGTGTTGTATTTGATGCCATCGTTCCCTGGACAAGTTCAGTGCTGATGTAAGTTCCAGGGTTTATTGTCAGTGCAAGTGTCAGCCCTATAAGAATTGCAAGAGCTGTGGTTACAAGGAAATAACCTACGGTTCTTAAACCTATTTTCTTTAATTGCTCCATATCCTCTCCGGCTGCAATTCCACGAATAATAGACGCAAAAACAAGTGGGACAACGATCATCTGAAGCAGCGCAAGGAATAGATATCCCGGAAGTGCCAGCCATTCGCCAATTGTGTAGGACGTTTCCTTAGTTAATATTCCGGTAGAAGGTCCAAGTACCAGCCCGGTAACAATACCCAGCATCATTCCTATTAGGATCTTTAACCAGAGCCTCCCTTTCATAAGCTCCTGAAGATGGTAGTTCAGATTTTTCAGTGAACGGGGATGAATAAGTGTAAGGGGGTCTGGTAAGTTGTACCTGCCTGACATATAGTTAAGTTATTTTTCATCTTTAATTGGGTTTATGGTATTTTTACGAAAGATAGACATTTATGCAAGTGTGCACTTTATATGTTTATTTGTGAGTCATCAGGAGGAATAATATGGGACTATTCGGCAGAATGGAAACAGTAGTTAAATCAAAAATGAATAAACTTATGGATCGCATGGAAGACCCACGTGAAACACTGGATTACTCCTATGAAAAACAGCTTGAAATGCTCCAGAATGTAAAGCGAGGCGTTGCTGAAGTTACTACATCCAAAAAGAGACTTCAGTTGCAGAGGTCAAAGCTCCAGCAGAATATTGAAAAGCTTGATAGTCAGGCAAGAGAAGCTATCATAGTAGGCAGGGAAGACCTTGCACGTCTGGCACTTGAAAGAAAGAGTTCTCTGAATACGCAGATTCAGGGTCTTGATCAGCAGATAGCCGATCTTGAAAAAGAGCAGGAAAAACTTGTTGCTTCTGAAAAGCGTCTTTCAACCAAGGTCGAGGTTTTCAGGACCAAGAAAGAAACCATAAAAGCCCAGTATTCTGCAGCTGAGGCACAGGTAAAGATCAATGAGTCTGTATCAGGCATCAGTGAAGAGATGGCTGATGTAGGTCTTGCAATAGAAAGAGCTGAGAATAAGACTGAAAATATGAAAGCCCGTGCATCTGCTCTCGATGAACTTATCGATACAGGCACACTTGATGATCTGACAAGCAGTGGCGATGATATTGACAGAGAACTTGCAAAAATAAACTCCGCAACAACCGTTGACCTTGAACTCGAACAACTCAAGAAGGAGGCAGGAAAATGATCATAAGAATAGTTGGCGAAGGCCAGTATGAAGTTCCTGAAAGCTTCTATGATGAACTGAATGTCATTGATAATAAGATTGTAGATCTTGTTTCAGAAGGAAATAAGGAAGGATACAAATCTGAGCTTATTAAACTCATCGAGGGTATAAAATCTTGCGGAAGCCAGATCGATGATGCAGAAATAGTTGAATCTGATGTTATTGTCCCACCAGAGGACCTGACATTTGAGGAAGCTAAGGACGTTTTCAAAGGTGAAGGTATATTTGAGGACTAACCTATTTTAGTCCTTAAATAGGCATACTCCATAGGGGATACCATTTCCCTACTTCTTTTTCTATTGGAAGTTCATTTTCCATCAACGATTTGAGCCTGAACTCCATATTATTGTCCCTGTTGTTCTTTCCTCTTGGGACAAAAGGATAGTAATTTCCCTGCTTGAAATTATAAATCCAGTATACAGGTCCGTTACTTTCAAAACGATATACTGCACAAAGGATTTGTTCACCAAATCCCTGTTCAACAAGTGTCTGGGAGATCATGTGAATGTTGGTTACAAGGTCTTCAAAGTCTTCATCCCTGAGAACCACCCACATGAAATTATATTCATCTTTCTCAATGCTGAAATCAGTACCTGTTTCTTTAGTGCTGAATTGCAGCAAATCTTCGATCTCATTTTTGGTGTTTTCGTACTTTGACATGTCCATGGACTTAAAGCAAATACCTGCAACAGCAGATGGCTTAAGGTTCAGGTTAAGTTCCAGTGTGATTACTGCTGTTGATATAGCAAAAAGCTTTTCAGTTTTTGCTTTAGGTACGCTGCTGCTTCCAAGTACTGAACCCAGAAGATCTCGAAAACCCATCAGTACTCTATCTCCCTCTGTATCTTTTCAAGGGCAGCTATTCTTTTTTCCATAGATGGATGTGTTGATAGCAGGTTCATGACAGATCCTGATACAGCTGCAGGTATTATGAAAAATGCATTCATACCTTCGACTTTACGCAGGTCTTCTGTAGGTACATTTGCCATTGTTCCACTGATCTTTCGAAGTGCCGATATGAGTTGTGTAGGCTGACCTGTTATGAGTGCAGAGCCTCTGTCAGCTGCAAATTCCCTATATCTTGAAAGTGCGCGGATAAGCAGGAAACTGATGACCCATACGATAATAGACACTATCCATATGGCGATAAGTCCACCGTTTGAATTTCTGCGATCTCCTCCAAAGCCTCCAAAATAAAAACTGTACCTTACAATATAGAATGCAAGCGTTGAGATAAAACTGGCTATTGTCAAAACCGCCATATCCCTGTTCTTAACATGACTTAGTTCATGTGCAAGTACAGCTTCCAGTTCGCCCTGGTCAAGCTTATGCATAAGTCCGGTTGTAACTGCAACTACAGCTTTTTTAGGACTTCTGCCGGTTGCAAAAGCATTTGGTACTGAAGTATTTACAACAGCAACAGTTGGTTTCGGAAGACCTGCTATGACGCAGAGTCTTGTAATTGTTTCATGGAGCTTCGGTTCTTCTGCCTCGGAAACAACATGTGCACCAGTCGTCCACAGCACCAGTTTATCAGAATAGTAATACTGTGCTCCCATAAACAGCATAACAAACAGCAGCATAAAGCTTGCAGATGCATACTGGGAAATGAATACAAGGAACGCTAAATATACTGCAGCCAGAAGGAACATCGTCAATAACATTCTTCCTTCAAGGCCAAGGTCTTTTTTCCATTCTACCATTTTAGCACCATCTCACAGTAATTGGTATTGGTATATTAACTTTACAATTTTCACTCTAAGTCAGTTCTTTCCCGGTGAAGAAGTCCTTTCTGCCAGTCATTTATAATTCTGATAGCAGCTCTGATTTCATCTATTTCACCTTTCTTCTTCAGGAAATTACATTGAAGTCCTATCATCTCAAGCAGGTCATATGAATTTTCGTCAGTGAATGTGATCTTGTAGAATGATTCCAGTAATTCTCTGTCCTCTTCAACAAGCTTTTCGATGATTTTCAGTGCCACTCCAATCGGGTCTTTTACGTGAGTTGAATCTTTGATTCCAAGAAGTCCCTGTATATATTCATCATGTTCATCAAGAGGAAATACGCCAGGTGTATCAAGGAAAACAATACGTGAGCCTGCATTTACAATCTGCACACCTTTTGTATGACCTGATATTGCAGAAGTTGAGGCTTTACCTCTTCCAGCAACACCATTAATCACAGAAGATTTTCCAGTATTTGGATAACCGATACAACCGACCTGTATGTCTCTTCCCTGTATATCTGCTACTTCCAGTATCTTATGCCTGAGCATCGTTGTCCCAAATCTCTCTTTCGAGGAAACAAAGACTGATGGAGCTATTTTTGCCATTCTGGATTTTGCTTTTTCAAGTTTTTCCTTTGGTACAAGGTCACACTTGTTAAGTACAATGATAAAAGGCTTCTTTGCACGTGCTATATCTTTTTCGATTTCACTGTTCCTTGTTTCATCTGGAAAACGTGCATCTACAACTTCTAGAAGGACATCAGCTTTCTTTATGACATCCTTTACCAATAATTTCTGGCTTGCCATGGTATTTCCCGGTATCAGAAAAGTTATTTGTAATTCGTATGATTAATCACAATCTAATGTGTGTTCATATTCACTGAAAGGATATATTATCTTTGATAGGGCATGTTGCAGTATTCTTCAGGTTATTGTTCCCGTTAGAAATTCCGCTGAGTTACTATGAAAATTACTTTTCAGTCTTTAAAATCCTTTATTTATAACGCTTTGCTTCCTGTTTTCTAATTATATTTTGTTTGTCATTGTTTTCCAAACATTTGTTTAAAATGGGAATCTATAAATATCATTATGTTTGTTAGAACATAACGCTAGAAATCGTGATAGTTTATGGGAATGGACGAATACTCGGAGGCTAAAAATGGTATACAAATCTCAAAAAAACATCCTCGTTGGTATGGTATTTCTGCTCATTGCGGCAGTTGTTGCTCCTTGTTCTGCCACTACGGTGGATATAAGGGGAGCACCAATTGATACGGGAATTACTGATGCAGATAATATATCATGGGACTACTCTAATTTCCCTGGACTATATTTTGCTGCTAACAAATACACTCAACTTTCTGCAGGTGCCGGGGAACACCTTTACTTTGAAAATGATGATGATGGAGGAAGTCCTTCTCTTGGTTCAGCAAACCCAACTGCTCATGTAATTGATGAAGGGGAACTGATTTACACCACAAAGCAGGTAAAATCCAAATACAAAGTATTTTCTGAAGAATCTAACATAACTAAGGTTAACTTTTTTTACACTCTTTCATTATTCGGTACTAACTATTGTGTAGTTGATAATGATGCCACAAAACTTGCAAAGATTCTGATGCAGCAAAGTGATAGTGATAAGAAAACTATGAAAAGCGGTGAAGAGTGGTCTATGAAAAATGGTTATTCACTGGTAATGAATGCTGTTGATATTGATGGTTCAAAGTGTTACATAACATTGTATAAGAATGGCGAGGAACTTGATACTGGTGTAGTTTCCACGGATGGAAGCAACGATGATAAAATATACTTCGTTGAAGATGAGTGTTCTGACGGTGATGATCACATATACTTCCTTACTTATGTGGATTCAATATTTGCAGGACAGGTAGACAACTTCGCAGTTCTTAAGTATACATGGCTTGCAGATAAGGATAGTTACATAGAAGTATCATCAGGCGATGAGTTTGGTAACTTTGAAGTTGATGAGGCAGTTGCAAGTGGATTAACATTGTCAAACAGCGACTCCATATCTATCAGTGTTAGTGCAGGAACAGCAACTCCAATTACAGGTAATTTGTATTTTAAGGCATCTGATGAGGGAAAAGGCAGTACAGGTACAGATGGTAGTACAAAAGGCTATGTTTTCTATCCTGTAAAGGTAGTTACAATAGAGGATTCTTCCTCAACAGCTACAAATCAGGTTGAAGAGGTGTCTGTCAATGACACATCCTCTGATTCAGAAGATGTAGTTGTTGTCGATATGTCTTCTGATTCTAATGATGAATCTGATACTACTGATAATGCTAATAGTGTACCCAATAATGATGATTCATCTTCAAATAGTGAAACAAATGATGTTGAAAATTCAATTCCGGGATTCGAATTCACATTAACTGTAATTTCTATTTCGCTGATATGCTTGCTACAAAGAAAAACACTTAAATGAGTTTCCAAATCCCGAATAAATTCTTAATTTTCAGCTATGTTTAAGTTTGAACACTTCTGATCAGGTGTTCTCTCTTTTTTTTCTTCTTTTTACTGTATGCTTATTTACAGTTCTCGGCAATGCTTAAGTATTAGACTAACTCTTAAGAAAAAAAGACGTCAATTATTTCAACAAGTTATTTGTTAATCTATAAACTATTATTTATAGTAATCTTCTGACATATGGCATTACTTCAAAACTTGAATTCTTATTCCTAATCAGGAAGTGGAGTTCTCAAATCCAGGCCATTCACGCAATTGATCATGACACTCTCTGATAAACCCCGGGTTCTAGTTGTAGACGATGAGCCAATGAATGTAGAGTTGCTTCAGGCTTACCTTTCTGAAGATTATGATGTTCTTCCTGCTTATAATGGTCTCGATGCACTAAATATTGTGTTTAATGACTCGCCAGATATTGTTCTTCTTGATGTCATGATGCCCGATATGAATGGGTATCAGGTATGTGAGAAAATTAAGAATTCAGAGACTACCCAGTTTATACCTGTGATCCTTGTGACTGCTCTTTCCGGAAGGGAGGATCGTTTAAAGGGTGTCGAGTCCAAGGCCAATGATTTTCTGACAAAACCTGTTGACAGACTTGAACTTGAAATGAGAGTAAAGTCTCTTCTTCGAATTAAGGATCTCCATGATAATGTGATCATGGAACGTGATCAGGCACAGAATTACCTGGATGTTGCAGCTGTAATGATGCTTGCACTTGACTGTAGCCAGAATATAACTCTCATCAATAAAAGAGGTCTTGAGATTCTGGGCTATGAGGAATCAGAGGTTGTCGGAAAGAATCTTTTGGAACAATTCATTCCTGTTTCTTCCAGGTCAGAGATGGAAATCCATTTCTTAAATTCAGTGAATACTTCTGGTGCAGGTAGTACTTATTATGAATGTCCGGTAATTACTAAAAATAATGAAGAGCGTATAGTTAACTGGTATTCCAAACCGCTTACGGATGAACGTGGCAAGGTTATAGGCGTCCTTTTTTCAGGTCAGGATATTACTATAAGGAAAAAGACGGAAGAAAAGCTTCGGGAGCGGACATATGCCATGGAAGCTTCTGTAGATGGTATGGCTATTCTTGACGAAAGGGGTGTTTACAGTTATGTGAATGCTGCACATGCCCGTATTTTTGGATATGATAATCCAGAAGAGATAATTGGTAATAAATGGGCTATTCTCTACAATCCTTCTGAAATAGGACTTTTCAACTCAACTATTTTGCCGGAATTTAAAAAGAAAGGTAAGTGGCAGGGTGAGCTTGTTGGGAGGAAAAAGGATGGCACTATACTTTTCCACGAGGTATCGCTGACAGCTCTTGATAAAGGTTTAATATCAGTTGTAAGGGATATATCCAGGAGAAAGGAAGTAGAGTCCCAGCTGAATGATTATGCAGCCCAGCTTAAAAGCTCAAACGAACTCAAAGACCTGTTTACTGATATTCTTCGTCATGATCTTTTAAATCCTGCAGGTGTTGTAAAAGGTTTTACTGACATGTTGCTGAATGAGGAAAACGATGAGAACAAAAAATACAAGCTTAAACTCATTGATAGCAATGTAACTCGCCTTATTGAAATGATAGAATCTGCTGCAAAATTTGCTAAACTTGAAGATACGGATAAGTTAGAATTTAAGCCAATGGATATTGGTCTGATTCTTCGAAATGTTGCCGAGGAATTCAAACCACAACTTGCAGCAAAGAATATTACTCTTGATATGAAAGCCCCCGGTAATTATCCTGCTGTAATAAATCCGCTTATTGATGGTGTTTTTATCAATTTAATCTCTAATTCAATAAAATATGGTCCTTCAGACAGTGTTGTAACTGTAGATGTTCAGGACCTTGGCGACGAATGGAAAATAATTGTATCAGATAAAGGAGAAGGAATTCCTGATAAGGATAAGGTTCTGATATTTAATCGCTTCCAGCGTCTTGCCGAAAAGAGGAAGGCTGTTAAAGGCTCAGGTCTTGGTCTTGCTATTGCAAAAAGGATAGTTGAGTTGCACGGTGGACATATTGGTGTGCATGATAATCCTGCCGGAAAGGGGAGTTCTTTCTGGGCAACCGTAAAAAAAGCATGAGGAATTATTTACCAATATCCTCATACCAGATATCTGGTTTTTCACGAATGAAATTTTCCATGATATGTTTGCATTCATCAATATCAAGGTCAATAACTTCAACACCATGTTCTTTCATGAACTCTGCTGCACCATCAAATGTTTTTGATTCGCCTGCAATTACTTTTTTTATGCCAAATTGTACGATTGCTCCAGCGCAGAGGTAACATGGCATAAGTGTGGAGTATATTGTAGTTCCCTGGTATTTTCCAATCCTTCCAGCATTACGTATGCAGTCAATTTCCGCATGTGCTAGGGGATCATCATGTTGAACTCTTCTATTATGGCCTTTCCCAATGATCTTTCCATCTTTTACAAGGACCGATCCGATGGGTATTCCTCCTTCTTGCAGTCCTTTTTTAGCTTCATCAATAGCTGCATTCATAAATTCATCCATAATATTCTTCTCCAAATCTTATCGGCAGTAGTATTGTTATTAATAATATATTAATTATCATCCCTGAATAATAAATGGCACAAATAGAACCAAAACCGATAGAAGAAAACTAATAAAAGAAAAACAGAAATTTGAATGTATGCTCTCGCATACTTTTTATTTTTAAAGTGATAACATTAAGTTTCCAAAGAAACAGCTGTCTTCATGGGCGCTGATTGCTGCCGGTTTAAGAAGTGATATTCCTTTGTTCATTGTTTTTGAAGCTGTGAGTATGTCCATGAGAGACAATTTTCCGGATTCAAATCCGTCACCAACTGTTTTCATACCTTCGATAAATCCTTCTTCAATGATGTCCACCGGATCAATACCTGACCTGATAGTCTCCATAGCTACATTTGTTGCTTCAGCATCGTTGAAGTTAATTACAGAATTTTTAGCCTTATTGATAAGCTCTCTCTTTGCAGAATCATTATCATTCATGATTTCATCATTCCTCAGACATTATTCTTTGAAATTGAAAGGTTTGCTTTTATGAACAGTTGTTCCTGCTCGGCCTTCTCTATAGTTCATTTGTCATAAGAATCTTGTCTATTAGAATTATATATTTACTCTTAAAATATATAGTCTCAATATAAGACTGAGGGTCAAAAAAGTAGAAATAGATCGGTCATTTCTTGATTCTGAAAACACGGTCATTTTTGCGAACGACATCTTCTACAGCAAGTCCAATTTCATTTCCTCTTTCCACGGAATTTACTGCTTTGCCTTCAAGGGCAATAGATGTGACTTCCTGTTCAAGATAGCTAGTACTACCCTCGATGATGATTCTGTCACCATTCTTAAGTCCCTGCTCCATAAGTTTTACTGCTGCGGCAGACTGCTTTGGATAATAGTTTGTTACTATTCCTACAGCTTCCCGTTTTACGGGTGATGCATTCATGTCAAAATCAAAAGCAAGGCTGTCAGGTCCTGGATATCCGAAATAAAAACCTGTTGAAAAACCTCTATTGTATTCGAGTGCCATTTTCTCTTTGAGTGGAAGTACTTTGTCTTTGGTAAAATTCCCTTCTTTGAAGAGGTCAATGGCTTTTCGATAAGACTCTGATACAGTTGCAGTATAACCCGGATTACGTAATCTTCCTTCAACCTTGAATGAATCAATTCCTGCTTTTACAAGTTCGGGTATGTACTCGATCATGCAAAGGTCCTTTGCACTCATAAGGTATTTCCCTTCAATATCAACTATTGCACCGTTATCTGAATGAAGGGACCATTCCCATCTGCATGGTTGGCTGCATTCTCCACAGTTGCCTGATTTTCCAAGAAGATATGCTGAAAGATAGCATCTGCCTGAGATTGCCTGGCACATTGCTCCGTGTACAAACGCTTCTAGTTCTATCTTTGTATCTTTTTTGATTTCTGCGATCTGCTCAAGGCTAAGTTCTCTTGCAAGCACTACTCTGCTGGCCCCAAGTGACCTGTAGAACTCTGCTGTTATCTGGTTTGAGACATTTGCCTGGGTTGATATATGTATGCGAAGGTCTTTTTCTGCTGCTTTTGTTATAGTGGCAGGATCCCATGCAATAACCGCATCAACTTCCGCAGAGGCTGCATATTCAAGCACTTCATCAAGCTCGTTGAGGTTATCTGGATATATTACGGAGTTCACAGCCAGATACCCTTTAAGTCCCTGTGAATGTATTTCATCAATAAAAGAAGCAAGGTTTTCAGTCGTTATTTCCTGTGCACGTGACCTGAGACTGAGTCTGTCCAGAGAAAAGTAAACTGCATCTGCGTGCTGCTGGCATGCTTTAAGAGCTGCAAAGTTTCTAACACCTATTATAAGTTCGGGTATTTTGGATTCCTTAGATTCTTTGGGCATTGGTGTATGGATTCAAATTAAGATTTAAATCATTTGTGTTGAAAAATCAAGCTAGATTGTTAAATGAGCAACTTTTGTTCAATGCCGGGAAATTATATATACTATGGTACACTATATTGCAGTATCGAGTAAGATTAGGCTTGCCTAATTTCACAAGGGAATCTTAAATCGTATTCCTCAATCAATTTCTAAAAAACAAATGAGGTAAAAAATGGCTCCAATAATACCGCTTGCTATGATGCCTGAAGGTAAGGATAGTAAGATTATTTCTATTAATGCAGGTAAATGTCTCATTAATCGTCTCAGATCAATGGGCTTTATTGAGAATACTCTGCTTAAAGTAAAAAAAGGTGTTAATGGTTCTCTTATTGTATCCATTAACGGCTGTGACTATGCACTGGGTATGGGCATGGCCACAAAGATCATGGTGCAGGAATATTCTAAATAAAGCTGTTTTTTAAATTAAAAAAGAAAATGAAGCCACAAAGCTTCATTCATTTTGTTAAGTAATATCTGACTGGTTTTACTCTTCATTTCTCTTCTGGAAGATGAATGCAATTCCTATAATTGCAGCGACCGGGAGTGCAATAGTGGGGAATTCTGGAACCTGGGTATCAGGACAGTTATATCCGTATCTGTAAATTGTTACATCGTTAGGGTCACCGTTGGTGCCTGAAGCAACTATTTTAATGTTATGGTTTTCATATTCTAGGCCAGTAATTTTTAGGGTTTTGATTACCTGATATTCCAGTGGCTGGGTTAGATCCACATTTGCCCATGTATTGTATTCTTCGATTAAATCTCCGTCAACATATACTTTTACCAATCCGTCATTTCTGTCACTGGCAAAAACGATAGAGAATTCGCTTGTGGGATATTCAGTGCTAATAAGCATGTAATCCCCTCTATCAATAACAGCAAGCCTCCCATCTATGTTGGTCCAATAGTCATTGGCACCAAGTATAGCATTATCAACATCATGTATGGAACTACTAAAATAGGATTCGAATCCGCTTTGTATGGAATCATGGTTTCCATATGTCCATATGTCTAAACTGGCATTGCCCTCTGTAAAACTTGTTGATGCTGCGGATGCTGTTCCCAACATCATTATTGCAGCAATGAGCAGCAAAGCTATATTTTCAAATTGTTTATTTTCATATCATACCACCAAGATTTATGCAAAATTATTTTTGATAATGCATCTCTATATGTTAGGTGCATATATACTTTATGAAAAAATACTCGATGTAATGATACTTATCATCATTATTTCTTTCAATTTAGGAAGTAGTTTAATCAAAAGTCAAAGCTAAACTGCAACGATACAGTTTTGAAATATATAATAAAAAAGCAAAAAAGGATTTTAAAAATCCTTCTTGTTGCCGCTTGGGCCGCGCATGTATTTGCCAAGTTCGGAATCAACAAGTTCTAAACCGTTGAACACAGGTCCATCCTTGCAGACTCTCAAGCCTTTCTTATCCATGCAGCAGGCACCACATACGCCAATTCCGCATTTGAAATACCTGTGAAGACTGAACTCTGTCTTTTCAAGTGCATCTTCCTTTTCAAGCATTCCGAAGATACATTTCATCATCATTTCAGGACCACAAGTGTATATTCTATCAAAGGATGAAATGTCACTCTCAGCAAGCACGTCTGTTACAAAACCACACCTGTGTGCAGAACCATCATCTGTTGTTATATGAAGTTCACCACATGATGCGAATTTATCTACAAAGAGCAGTTCATCGGCATTTCTGGCTCCAAGGATGGTAGTTATGCATACATCTTCTGAAGCCGCATGATTTGCCAGAGCTATTATTGGTACAGTACCAACTCCGCCTGCAATGAGTAGTATCTTCTCATGTTTGCCTGGAAGTGTAAAGCCTTTTCCAAAAGGTCCTCTGATTCCAAGTGAATCTCCTTCATTGAGATTGAATAACTTCTCAGTTGCATCTCCTACTTTTTGCACAGTGATGGAATTCTTGCTTGATAATCCCATGGGAATTTCGTCAACTCCATGTATCCATACCATTACAAATTGTCCTGGCACGGCTTCATCAAAGAATCTGTCAAAAACAAAAGTTCTTGTGGATGGAGTTTCCTTGATGATCTTAGTAATTTTGACATTAGTGGGGTACATTATATCCTCTCGTGTGCAAGTCCAATGACATCTGTTATACTCTTGTATCCTTTTTCAGCAATAAAAATCTCAATTCCGGTTGCAATCGAGCTGAAAACCTCTAATCCTTCATGAACTGCAGAACCTATCTGGACCGCAGTGGCTCCTGCCATCATCATTTCTATGGCATCCTGCCAGGTGTAAACGCCCCCTACACCAATTACAGGTATTTCAAGGGCAGTGTAAAGATCATACACACATTTGACTGCAACAGGTTTCACTGCTTTTCCTGAAAGTCCGCCAAATCTGTTCCCAAGGATCGGATATCCACTCTCTATATCTATTGCCATACCTTTTACAGTATTGATAGCAACAACTGCATCAGCTCCTCCTCTCTGGGCAGCATCTCCAATTGATACTATATCTGTGACATTAGGTGTTAGTTTCACCCATACAGGTATGTCTACTGCATCTTTTACAGCAGCTGTGATACTTTCAACAGCATCCGGGTTGCTTCCAACAGATGCACCATATCCAAGTGCATGTGGGCAGCTAACATTAAGTTCAAATGCATCAGGCTTTGACTTTAGAAGACCCTGAGCAACTTCAACAAACTCTTCTTCAGTTCCACCAAATATGCTTGCAATCACCGGGGTGCCGGATTCTTTCTTTGCAATTGCGAGTTCGTTCTTAAAATCCGGATATGATGGATTTGGTAAACCCATGGCATTTAAAAATCCGTATCCAAGGTTTATCATGCTTGGATTCTTGTGACCTTCCTTTGGTTCCGGTCCAATGGATTTTGTAATTACTGCTCCGGCTCCTCCCTTTGCCACGCGGGCAAGGGATGCTCCGGTAGTACCCATTATTCCAGCTGCCAGTATCGTTGGATTTTCAAGTTTGATTCCGGTAACTTTAATCATATTGTCCCTGCACCTCTTCGGCTGTTCCTGCACTCAACTGGCAGACTGCTCTTTGTACAAGTTCCTTGCCCCCCATCTGTACAAGTTCTTTTGCTATCATTCTTGCATGTTCCTGATAAGTCTCAGCCTGGATCACTTCTTCGATACGGACATGTTCCGTGCCGTCAAGTGCCAGGACTTCGCAACAGATGCTGATCTCATCCTCGTTGATAAATTGGGCAAAGGAACCAATAGGTGCAGTACAGCCACCTTCCACATCAGTGATTACTATACGCTCTATCTCAGTTTCAATTCTGGTCTGCTGGTGGTCCAGATTGGATGTTGCTTCCTCTGCCTCACTTCCTGCAGGTGTGACCACAGCTATAGTTCCCTGGTTTGCTGAAGGGCAGAAGAACTGTGGGTCAAGACGCTCTACATCCATTTCCCAGCCCATTCTTTGAAGGCCTGCTTCGGCAAGAAGAATTCCATCATAAAGTCCCTCTTCGAGTTTCCTGATTCTGGTGTTGATATTACCTCTAAGGTCCTGGACATGAAGGTCAGGCCTGTATCTTAGAATCTGAGCTCTTCTGCGCATTGATGATGTACCAAGGACTGCTCCTTCAGGCAGCTCATCTATCCTTGATCCGTCGGTTGTAAGAAGTACATCGTATGGTGAATCACGCTTTAGCACCGCGGATGTAGCAAGTTCTTCAGGTCGGATTGTTGGGAGGTCCTTCATGGAGTGAACTGATATGTCAATTTCACCATCAACCATCCTGTCATCCAGTTCTCTGACAAACGCTCCAACTCCTGCAACTTCATGGAGAGGTCTGTCTGTGAACGTGTCACCGGATGTTTTTATTATCTTCCGGGTTGTGCTGACTCCAATTTCAGAAAGGAGGCGTTCTATTGTCTCTGTCTGTGCAATGGCCAATGCACTTCCACGGGTTCCTATTATCATGTGAATTCACCATTCATTTAAGGTTTGCTTCGTATGCAGCGAGTGTCTTTTCAATGTCCTCTCCACTGTGTGCAGTTGAGATAAAGTTAGTCTCAAATTGTGATGGGGGCAGGAAAACACCACTGTCAAGCATCTTGAAGAAGAACTTCAGGTATCCTTCCTTATCGCATTTGAGGACATCCTGATAGTTATGTGGCTTGTCTCCGAAGAATATCTTGAACATGGAGGCAATTCCAACTACGTTATAATCAAGATTAAGGTCTGCAACTATCTCAGACAACCTGCTTCTCATCATGTCGCCGGTTGCATTGAGTTTCTTATGAACCTCTTCCTTTTCAAGCACATCAAGCACTGCAAGTCCTGCTGCAACTGAAGCCGGGCTTCCGCTGAAGGTTCCTGCCTGGTAGACACTTCCGGAAGGTGCTATCATTTCGATGATCTCCTTCTTTCCTCCGAAAACACCAATTGGCATTCCTCCACCGACAATCTTGCCCAGTGTTGTCATATCAGGTGTAACGCCGAAATATTCCTGTGCTCCTCCCATTGCAAGTCTGAAACCCGTGATGACCTCGTCAAAGATGAGTACTACATCGTTTTCTTCAGTAACCTTACGCACATCCATCAGGAAATCTCCTTCTGGAAGTACAGGACCAATGTTGCCCATTACAGGCTCTAATATAACTGCTGCCATATCATCCTGGTTCTTTTCAATTACCTGTGTGAGAGCTTCTATATCATTGAATGGGACCTGGAGTGTGTTCTTTGTGAAGTCTTCTGGAATTCCCAGTGAATCCGGTTTTCCAAGGGTTGTTGCACCTGAACCTGCTTTGACAAGTACCGCATCGTGTGCACCGTGGAATCCGCCTTCGATCTTAACAAACTTGTTCTTGCCTGTGAATCCCCTTGCTGCACGAAGGGCACTCATGGTTGCTTCAGTCCCTGTTGAAACGAACCTGAGCATATCGATACTCGGGTAAAGTGAAACGATCTTTTCAGCAAGATTTACTTCAAGGTCAGTTGGTGTGCCATAAAGCCATCCCTTTTCAAGCTGGTCAATTATTGCCTGCTTGATAGTTGGGTTTGCATGTCCCAGAATATTTGGTCCGTATGCAAGACAGTAGTCGATGTATTCATTTCCATCAATGTCCTTTATTTTAGAACCACTTGCAGATTCAGTGTAGAATGGGTATGGTTTGATAGCTCTTACCGGACTGCTTACTCCTCCCGGGAGAAATGTCCTTGCTTTATTGTATAGATCTCTGGACTTATCTAATGACATAAAAACACCCTGTAATCATTTTAACATCTGTGCCATTTCCTTGGCAAAATAGGTAATTATCATATCAGCACCTGCACGTTTGATGGATATCAGTGACTCGTACATTACCTGTTTCTCATCAAGCCAGCCATTTTGTGCTGCTGCTTTAAGCATTGAGTATTCACCGCTGACATTGTATGCAGCCGTTGGCATTTCAAATTCTGTCTTGAGGCGATATATAATGTCGAGATATGGAAGTGCCGGTTTGACCATTATGATATCTGCACCTTCCTCAATATCAAGTGCTGCTTCCATGAGTGCCTCATCGGAGTTTGCAGGGTCCATCTGGTGTGTGGACCTGTCTCCAAAACAACATCCTGAACCTGCTGCATCCCTGAAGGGTCCGTAAAATGCTGAGGAATATTTTACAGCATAGGACATAATTGGCGTATTGTGGTAATTGTTATTATCAAGTGCACTGCGAATTGCAGATATCATGCCATCCATCATTCCTGAAGGTGCAACCATATCAGCTCCTGCTTTCACATGGCTGACAGCGGTCTTTCCCAAAAGTGGAAGTGTTGGGTCGTTCATGATTTCTTCGGTGTCAAAATTAACCATTCCGCAATGTCCATGGCTGGTATATTCACACAGGCATACATCGGTAATTACAAGCATATCCTTTCCGAGCTCATTCTTGATCTCGCGTACTGCCTGCTGTACAACATCATCATCTCCCCATGCAGAGCTACCCTGTTCATCCTTTTTTTCCGGGATGCCAAAAAGCATTATGGCTGGTATGCCTAGGTCAGCAGCTTCCTTTGCTTCATCGGCAACCATTTCAACTGGCAGATTGTTGATGCCAGGCATTGATGCGACCTCCTGCGGAGAATCTATTGTCTCATTGGCGAATATAGGGTATACCAGGTCATTAACAGACAGTGAAGTTTCACGTACCAGATCTTTTATTTTGCCGCTTCTCAGCCTTCTCATTCTGCGCTCGGGGAACATTTTACCAGCTCATTTTTTTCTTTAATATTTGATCTATTAGCGATAAATACTCTGGCAACAGACTCCAGCAGTTCGTCGTTACCTATTTCTGCTGCATACCTGATCATTTTTGTAGGTTCTGCCAGCATTTTATTGATAATAGAATGTGTCAGATCTTCTATTATCTGTTTCTCAGTATCTCCAATTGTGTGATAAGCACTTAGTTTTGTGATAGCTTTATCTTTTTCATTCACACGGAGTTTGTATGACTGCGCATACAGCTCAGACACAAGTGTGTCTGCTCTTTGTCTTTTGTATTGTTTAATAAGAAGGTCGAATTCCTCTCCGATTATGGACTGGGCTTTTTTAGCCTCTTCCATTCTCAGTTCCAGATTCTTTTCATTTATAACTCTCAGGTTATCTATATTATAGAGAGTCACATGGGGAATTTTATCGATTGAAGGATCAATATCCCTTGGGTTTGCGATATCGATTAAAAGAAGTTCTTTTTCTCTAAAGCTCATTGCTTTTTCGATCTGCTCGTACTTCAGGACATAGTGCGGTGCACCGGTTGCACTGATCACAACATCCGCTCTTCTGAGATTCTCATCTATCTGGTCAAAGTGTACTGCATGACCTCCCATTTCGTCGGCAAGGTTCTTTGCAGTTTCATATGTACGGTTGGCAATGTACATCAGTTCGATTTCCCTGTGGGAAAGCGCACGGGTGACAAGTGTTCCCATCTCTCCTGTACCAATGACAAGTACCATCTTGTTCTTGAGATCACCAACAGTGTCTTCTGCAAGGTCTACTGATGCTGATGCAATTGAAAGAGCACCGCGGTTGATTTCAGTCTCCGTTCTTACACGTTTTCCTACCTGGATGGCCTTGCCGAATGCTGTGTCAAGCATTTTTCCGGTAGTGCCCGTCTTTTTTGCAATAAGGTACAAGTCTTTGATCTGGCCAAGGATCTGGTCCTCGCCAATTATCATAGATTCAAGACCACATGCAAGCCTGAGAAGATGCATGATGGATTCTTCATGTTCAAAAAAGTCTATTATATTAGAAGAAAGTCCCATTTTCTTGGCAAACTGGAACAGAACAGTACTGCCCTTTGGTGAAACAACATATATTTCCACGCGGTTGCAGGTTTTGAGTACAACACACTCGCAAACGTGATCAATGGAATGAAGGTCCTTGAGCATTTTTTCTATGTCCCCTTCCCATGCTTCCTCTATCTCTTCCACGGTTGCTTTGGAATGGGTTATCACCATACTGGTTATTTCAGTCATGGTTACCTCGTATTTTATAATAATTCAAATAGCGCTGTCTATGGTATATGTTCATCTGACTTTCTCGCTTATTTTCTTCCTTACTATATCCTGTGCTGTATTAAACCCTTTTTCATACGATTCTTTAAGCCCTTTCCACACTTGCTCACTCTCAAGAATGTTCCACAATATTTCTTTTCTGTCTCTCTGGTCAGGGACTTCGTCTTTTAGGTAAGTTCTCATCTCATCCTGTATTTTGATCATGTCGGCAAATTCGGGAGTAATGATCTTCTCCACTTGCTGACGTGTAAATCTTGAAAAAGCAGGACTTGAGCCGGTAGTGGATATGCTGATCGTCAGTCCTTCGCGTTTGATTACAGCAGGAACGGTGACATCACCAATGGCATCTACTTCGTTTGTCAGTATCCCAAAGGATTTGGACAGATTAACAATTCTTTCATTTATGCTTCTGTCATTGGTAGCAGGTATTACAAGGAAAGCATCTCTAATGATCTCGTCTATCTCTTCATCAGTAAGCTTTCCTGCATCTGCTTTGATGAGCTGAATTCCGTATTTTTCTTCAAGATCATAAAAAACATCGTAAAAGCTCCGGCTGACTACCGTAACTTTTGCGTACTCTGAGAACAGGTTAGCTTTTCTTTCCCCAACAGATCCACTTCCGAATATCACGACTTTCTTGTCGCTCATATCAATCAGCAGTGGCAGGAAGTGGTTCTTGTCTTTCATCTCTCTATCTCCGGAAATGATTGCCTTCTGCTTTTTCCGGTAACTTAGTTAAAGATTACGATTACAACCTAACTCCAGTTTTCTTGAATTCCCTGTCACTATAAAGAAGTTTATAATCTTTAATTCCAGTTGCCTCTGAGATTTTTGCTGCAATTTTCTCGCAGTCTTCCTTTGTGTATGAGTGGACCATTGCAAACAGGTTATAATCCCATCCGGGAACCCGTGGTCTTTCATAGCAGTGCGTGACCTCGGAAAAGCCAGCCATTATTGTGCCAATTTCTTCTGTACTCTCATCAGGTACATTCCAGACACACATTGCATTTGCAACAATTCCGATATCCCTGTGTCCGATTGATGCGCCGAATCTGCGAATAACCTCTTCTTCCTGCATCTTTTTGAGGCGGTCAACAATTTCCTGTTCGCTGATCCCAAGTTCACTGGCAATATCTGCAAAAGGTGATCTTTTAAGCAGGATGCCGTTCTGTGTCATTTTTATTATTTTTTCATCCATGTCATCCATGTTCTCACCTTTTATTTAATGTTGAACCTGACTCCTATTTTGAACAGTTTTTTCGTTGGCAGGTCGATAAACTCCAGTCCTGTCTTTTCCCGGAGTTCTTCTAATATAGTGTCGATTCTTTCTCTGTTAGCTGCAGAAATTGTGAACCACACATTGAATTTCTCTGGTCTGTGGTAGTTGTGGGATACTTCGTGATATTCGTTGATGTATCCTGCTACTTCGTCAACCTTTTCTTCAGGAACACTTACAGCGACCAGTGTGCTGGTGCCACCAACACCTCTGCGGTTAATTATGGGGCCTATTTTCCTGACAGCGCCTTCATCATGTAACCTTTCAAGTCTTTCAATAACTTCATCTTCACTGATGCCCAGTTCTTCTCCCAGTTTTTCGTAAGGCTCAGTTTCCAGAGGAAAACCAAACTGGATAGTATTGAGTATCTTTTTATCGGTATCATCAAGAAATATCATTCAAATCACTGTTTTTTAGGTACATATATACAGTACGGCTCTTCTTCCAGGTAGTCGCCTGTAGCAGCATAAGCTCGGGCACGGCAGCCTCCGCATACTGTATTATATTCGCATCTTCCGCATTTACCCTTGAGTTTGGAAACATCACGCAGGTCGTTGAATACTTTGGAGTTCTCCCAGATGTCCTTGAAACTCTGCTCTTTTATGTTTCCTGCAAGTGCGGGAAGATATCCGCAAGGGAATACATCTCCTGTGCTTGATACGAAGCAAAATCCAGTTCCTCCGAGACATCCTTTGGTCATTGCTTCGTAGCCGTGTGTCTTGACACTGATCTCGATGCCTTCTTTTTCCGCACGCTGACGCATTATTCTGAAATAATGAGGTGCACAGGTTGCTTTGAGCTGTATGCCTGCATCCTTCTGCCTGTCATAGAACCAGTTGAGTATTCTTTCATATTCCACAGGCGGAATCTCTTCATTTTCAAGTTCCTTGCCTCTGCCTGTTGGTACAAGCAGAAAAATGTGAAGTGCATCTGCACTAAGTTCCTTTGCCTTTTCCAGTATTTCCGGAATTTCATCAATGGTGCGTTTTGTAATTGTTGAATTGATCTGGAATCCTACGCCTGCACTTTTAAGATTCTCAATTCCTGTTGTTGCACCATCAAATGCCCCCGGCACGCAACGGAAGTCATCGTGGGTTTTGGAGCTTGAACCATCAAGGCTTATGCTCACTCTCTGTATGCCTACACTTTTTATTTTATCTGCCATTTCAGGTGTGACTAAAGTTCCGTTTGTTGCCATGGCAACACGCAGGCCTTTTTCTGTGGCATACTTTGCTATTTCAAAAATGTCATCTCTTACCAGTGGCTCTCCGCCACTAAGTATGAGTATTGGGTTTCCCATTTCCTTTATTTCATCTACGAAATGGAGTGCTTCTTCAGTTGTAAGTTCGCCCTCGGGTTTTTTTTCGGTTGATGAGCCTCTGCAATGTTTGCATGAAAGGTTGCATCCTGCTGTTGTTTCCCAGGCGATGAGTCTTGGAGGTTTTACCATAATTGATCATAAAAATTTTTGTTCGTATACTTATATTACCTTTTTATAGGATGGAACTATACTACTGCACACCCATATTAATACTTGATTATCAGGCCGGACCACTTATGCATATATTGGTTCATTCGTGCTTGATTGTTGATCGAAGGGTTCGTCTTAATGCCAATGACGGACAAATAGGCTGATATAGAGGTGATTCTTTATAGGCGCGTTAGAGATTGCATTTGCAATTACGTGGATTACGTTGATGCTATACCTTGCATACATTATAAGTTCACGTAGAAAGCTGATGCGTCAATTTAGCAGGATAGAAAAGTGATTCTGGTAAATGACCATTGTAGAGGTACTTCCTATGGATAAAACACAAAAAACGATAGTTGCAGTTGTATTTATTACAGTTGTTGCTTTTGTAGGTCTCTGGAACGTTGACCTTTCACAGGGCTATTATATGGTATCTGAAATTTCTCAGAATTCTGAGAAGTTCGTAGGGCATGATGTCAATACAATGGGTATGATCAAGAACGGAACTCTTGATATATCTACAGATGGCACTTCTTTTGCACTTCAGGATCTTGAAGAACCTTCTTATGAAATTAATGTGGAGTATACAGGCTCGCTTCCGGCCAACCTTGTTGAAGGGCAAAGTGTTAGTATAAGTGGAAAAATGCTTTCCTCTACTATGGTTGAAGCAAGTCAGATAGTAATGAGCTGTCCTTCTAAATACTCGGAGTAAGCAGGCGTGGTTATGATACAAATAGAAGATCTGGATGAATATCAACTAATCAAGATGGCCAAGGATGATATGGTCCGGTCTATGGATGATAGTTCCCAGATGAAAAAGATGCTTCTGCATATATGCAGTTCCGGTGGAAAGAATATTCGTCCTGTTATGCTTATATTATGTACTGAGATGTGTGGGGGAAATTCAACAGAAGGTGTTAAAGCTGCACTTGCAATTGAATTTATTCATTCCGCATCTCTTATTCATGATGATGTACTTGACGGAGGTCTTGTACGTCGTGGTGTCGAGTCGGCACACAAAAAATATGGAATACCTGCAGCGATACTTTGTGGTGACTTCCTGATCTCTAAAGCAATCTCTCTAATTTCAGGTTACGGTAACAATGCAGTAAATGAATTCGGTCGTGCCGGGATGTATATGGCTGAAGGTGAAACCATCGATATTTCAAGTGTTGATGATGAGTTCCAGGATAAGAACTACTTTGAGTGCATTAGCAAAAAGACCGGTTCTCTTTTCGCTGCCAGTGCTGCTATTGGTGCATATGTTGCAAATGCAGATGCTGAGACTGCCAAAAAACTAAGGTCTTTTGGTGAAAACGTAGGTAATGCCTATCAGATAGTTGATGATCTGCTTGAGTATCTTAATGAGCTTGAAGATAAGAGTTCTACTTATGAGTCAGTTACGTTACCTCTAATATATGAAAGATCCATGGGCCGTGATAAGGCTGTGGAGATGACTGTAGAGCAGGTTCGTATCTGTGTTAAGAATGCAAAAGACATCCTTGCTTCTTTTCCTTCTTCTGATGCAAGGGATAAACTGGAGTTAATAACTGACCTTATTACAGTGGATATGCTTCCTGCTGATATCCTTTAATTTTATTCAATTACCAGGTGACTTCATGAGGGTTTATGATAAATCAGTAATTAAAGTAAATGCCAGCATTGAAAACGGACGTGTGGTCCTTGATACAGAAGGTCCGCTATCTCCTGTTGCAAAACCTATTATTAAACGTATCAACAAGATATTTCTTGAGGAAAAACCCATCTATTCTGACGAGGATAATATTATCTTCTCCACATGGGCCCCTCCGATGCCCGGTGATATTTTTAATAGGATGATCAGTGCACAGGTGGCTTCTATTTTAAAGAAAAGGGTGCCTGATCAGTTCTCTATAGGTATTACTACGCATTGTCCTTATAATTGCATACATTGCGGTGCAGCCGGTACCGTTGCAGATCCTATTGTTACATTTGATGAGGTTAATAGTGCTATACAACAGGCTATTGATCTTGGTTCTTATTACATAGCTTTTGATGGCGGGGAAACTTTGCTCAGGAAGGACTTTGAGCAAATGGTGGCAAAAGTGGATAAGACTCGTGCTGTTGTTTCATGTTTCACTTCCGGGTTCAGTTTAACTGAACAAAGGGCCAGGGATCTAAAGGCAGCCGGGCTTTTTGCTGCACATCTGAGCCTTGACAGTCCTGATGAGGCTGAACATGATCGTGTGAGAGGTACTGAAGGAGCTTTCCAGAACACTCTTAATGGTATAAGGCATTTTGTCAATGCAGGTGTTCTTGCAGATCTTTTTGTGGTTGTTTCACCTCATAATATCGATGACCTTGATGGTTTCTATAATTTTGCAGCTGACATGGGTATGCAGGAAATGTCAATTTACGAGATCATAGCTGTAGGACGCTGGCTGGATCATGAGGATGAGGTAATAAGCTCTAAGGATGTTGACAGGCTTGGAAAATTCCAGAAATCAATGAATAAGAAAGAGGATGGTCCAAGGGTAACTTCATTCCCGAATTTTATGGGTCCTGATGAGTTTGGTTGTTTTGCCGGCAGAAGGTGGATGCATGCAACTGCAGGGGGAGATGTTTTGCCCTGTGCTTATACTCCTCTGTCATTCGGGAATATTCGTGAGGAAAGTCTTGCTACCATATGGGAAAGAATGGGTAAACATGAAGCATATAATTGTTCTGCAGAATACTGTATGATGCGCAACCCGGAATTCAGGAGCAAATATATCCATACTATTCCAGAAGGAATACCGCTTCCGGTTATGCTAGATAAATCTATGCATTGATTGAAAAAATTCATTATTTGGGATAATCATTAATAATCGCCATACGATGGCGATATTTAATTGTAATATATTAGAATAATCTGTGGTACTATAATGATAAATCATTACTATTTTTGGCTCGCTGGTACCCGGAAAACCGAATACTTTATATGTGAGCTAGCAATAGGAGATGTTGATTTATTCGGGATAATAAGCAATTCATCACATGAGGATTAGCATGGCCAAAGAAAAAATCTTGTCGGAAATCAAAGAGGCAGAAGACAATGCACGCAAAATGGTTGACGACGGTAAGAAAAAGAAAAATGACCGTATCGCCAGTGCACGTGCCGAGGCCAGGGAAATCATAAAACAGGCCGAGCTTGATGCACAAAAATCTGCACAAAGTGCAATGAAATCTGCAGAAGAGTCAATCGCTTCAGATAAAGCAAAGATCATCGAAGGTGGAGAGAGTGAAGCTAAAGGTATAGCGTCCGCTGCTACTCCCAAGATCGATGAAGCTGTCGAGTTACTTATAAACGAATTCGAGAGGGCAATACATGCTTGATCTAAAGCAGATGAACCGTGCTGTGATTGTCGGTCATAAAAATATTTTTGAAGATACCGTCGACGCTCTGCACAAAGCAAATCTGTTCCAGATCGAAGATTACAATGAAGATGATTCCGGTCTCCGTATTGGCAGACCTTTTGAGAATGTAGATGAAGTTTCCAAGAAACTTATCAAGATAAGATCCATTGCAAATATGCTCGGTATCAAAGATGCTGCAGCTAAGAAGCAAGACAAGAAAGCACTTCTTTCTTCTCTGGATACTACTCTTGAAGAGCTTGATGCTGAACTTGATGTCAAGGCTGGACAGAAAAGCAATCTTGAAGCCGAGCTCAAAGAACTTGATTCTCTTAAAAAAGAATTACTTCCATTTGCAAATATTCCTATTGATCTGGACTATTATAGTGGTTATGAGCATCTCTCTGTTTTTGCAGGTGCTATTAAAGAAGATGTGGAATCTTCTATTTCAAAGATTACTTCTTCATATGAGTCATTCTATGATGCTAAAGAAGGTACATTGGTCTTGTTCGTAACCGCTGAAAAGTCAGGAGAGGTTGCTGACCTGCTTGCAAAATCTGGTTTCAGGGAGAGTCGTATCCCTAGCGGATCAGGTGTTCCATCTAGCCTGCTTTCTACCTGCGAATCCAAGGAAGCAGATCTGGTGAAAAAGATAGCATCTATAGATGCAGAAATGGACTCTCTTAAGGATAAATATGCTGACTTTATAATGGCCAGCAATGAGGTTCTTTCAATAGAGGCGCAGAAATCAGAGGCTCCTCTTAAGATTGCAACTTCTGATAGTACTTTCATAATCGATGGATGGGTTCCTGCCAATGACTTTGCTGAACTTGAACGTGTCGTCAAGGAAGCAACAAATGGTCGTGCATTCGTCTCCATGCAGGAGATGACAAAGGCAGATGAAAAGATAGTTCCTATTGAGTATAACAACTCTAATGTAACTGCTCCGTTCCAGGAAATCCTGGATCTTTATGCAAGGCCGGTATACAAAGAACTAGACCCAACCGCATTGCTGTTCATTTCTTTCCCTCTATTCTATGGAATGATTCTTGGGGATATCGGTTATGCATTAATATTGCTTGCAATGGCAGTAGCTATTAAGAAGATTGTTTCTTCTGATGCAGTTAAGCCACTCATGAATATCCTTATATGCTGCCAGGTATCTACTCTGATATTTGGTTTGTTATATGGTGAATTCCTGGGTTTCTCACTTGCAAGTCTTCACACAGAACATGAATCGGTATCTGGATTAATTCCTGGATTCGAGACTATTGAACTTTTTGCATCTCCCGTCGGGGATGAAATGATTACTTTCCCTGTTCACAGGACTCACCTTGTGATGACTTTGATTATTGCCACCGCACTTATAGGCTTTATTCATATCAACATCGGTTACCTGCTTGGTTTCATTAATGAGAACAAGAAACATGGAATGTCAGCAGCTATTTTTGAAAAAGGCAGCTGGTTTGTAATTGAGATTGGACTTCTATTGGCTATTCTCGGATATGCAGCACTCTCCTCTTCTGCAATTGCAATGGTAGGTGTTGTTGTGTTCGTAATAGGTGTGATCATGCTCTTGAAGGGAGAAGGTATCAAAGGACCTGTCGAGTTGCCGTCACTTCTCAGTAACTCACTGTCTTACACTCGTATTATAGCTGTAGGATTATCATCCATCTATATTGCATCAACTGTGAACCTTATCGCTTTCGAGATGATATGGGAACCAGGAACTCCAATAGGTGCAACAACAATATTCGCAATTATCGTGTTCTTAGGTGGACACGGATTAAATACTGCTCTGAGTATTATGGCCCCCGGTTTACACGCACTCAGGTTGCAGTATGTAGAATTCTTCGGAAAATTCTACGAAGGAGGGGGACGCAAATACGATCCATTCGGATATATTAAAAAATACACGGAGGAATAAGAAAATGGCAACAGAAACAGTAGCCTTAATGGGCAACGAAGGATTAAAAGCAATTGGTGCAGGACTCGCAGTAGGACTTACAGGACTTGCATCTGCAATCGCAGAAAGAGACATTGGTAGTGCAGCAGTAGGAGCAATGGCAGAGAACGAGAGTCTTTTCGGTAAGGGTCTTATCCTGACTGTAATCCCAGAAACAATTGTAATTTTTGGTCTGGTAGTTGCATTGTTGATCAGCTAATTTAAGGGCGTGTTTTTCGCTCTTAAATTTTCCAAAGGTGTTGAGCATGGGACTAGAAACTGTTGTTAAAGATATCATGGATGCTGCACAGGCAGAAGTTTCCAACATGGATTCTGAAGCAGATGCAGAAGTAGCCTTGATTCTGGATGAAGCAAAACAGAATGCTAAAAGGATTATGGGCGAGCGTCTTGCAAAAGCAGAAGATGATATTAAAAAGATAAGGCAGCAAGATATATCCAGTGCAAATCTTGAAGTGAAGCGCACATTGCTCAATGCACGCAAGGAAATACTCGATAAAGTATATGTCCAGGCTGTAGAAACCATCTCTGGTTTTTCTCCAGAGAAAAATGAAGAACTTCTCAAGGAACTCATTGCAGAAAATGAGGCAAACGGTAGTAAGATTTATTCTAACACTGAATCCGAGGAGCTTGTCAAGAAGTTATCTTCTCTCGAATACGCAGGTAACATCGATTGTCTCGGTGGCGTTGTTATCGAGAATGAAGATGGTACTATCAGATTGGATTATACCTATGATGTTATCCTTAAAAGCGTGAATGAGCAGTTCTTGAAACAGACATCTGATATCTTATTCGGGTGATTTCTAAATGCAGCTGTTGCAGAAATTTAAGCGTGGTAATTCCAAAAAGTCCCTGTCAAAGGGTCATGCGAATTATGCATATACCATAGCACGTGTACGTGCAATGAAAAGTAAGCTTCTGCCAAAGGAGACCTATCCTAGGCTCATGAACATGAGCATTGATGAAATTACCAGATTCATTGAAGAATCTGAGTATAAAGAGGATATCGATCAACTGGCAAGGCAGTATGAAGGCGTGGATCTTATTGAGCATGCCCTTAACAGAAATCTCGCAGAAACCTTCACGAAATTACTTTATATTTCTGAGGGAGATGTGAATTTCCTTATCGGTGAAAAACTCAAAAAGTATGATATCTGGAATATAAAGACCATTCTGCGTGGTAAATATTGTAATGCATCTACAGAAGAGATTCTTGATGCAATTGTTGCAGGAGGAAGACTGAATTATTCTTCTCTTTCAGAGCTTGCAGCAAAAGCAACTTATGAGGATGTCATCTCTGAGCTTGCAAACACGGAATATTACCCGATATTAGAGAATTATGATGGTACAAATCTTTCTGAGATTGAGAACAAGCTTGATAAAATGTACTATACAGGTCTGTTTGACGCAGTCGGCGGATCAAAGTCTAAAGATCGCAAGCTGTTTGAGGAATTCACCAGGATGGGTATTGATCTGAAAAACCTTATTACTCTCTTCCGTTTGAAGAAGTCAGGAATAACTGATCCTGAAGCAATGGATTTGATGATTGATGGTGGATTAAGGTGCAACCTTAAAGAAACTGGGAAATTGTTGCCTCTTTCCTTTGCAGATTTTGTATCTGAGCTGGAAAGTAATCCTTACTGGGATGTAATTTCAGATATTGTAAAACCTGATATGACTTCATTGGTTGATGTCGAGACCAGACTGAAAAATCACAGGCTTAAATCTGCAGCAAGCTTCTCACATGTTTATCCGAATTCAATTGTACCAATCATGGACTACATGCTAAGTAAGCAGAACGAGATAAGCAACTTGCGGATTATTATTCGCGGAAAAGCTGCCAACCTGGAAGATGATGTAATCAAGGAACAGTTGGTGATCTGATGGAATTAGCAGTGGTCGGCAATAGCGAGTTTGTAACGGGTTTCAGGCTTGCTGGTGTCAAAAAGATATTTGAAGTTAATAATGGCGAACTTGAGCCTACTGTAGAGAAAATACTTGAGGATCGAGAAGTCGGCATTCTGATAATGCACGGTGATGATCTGAATGAACTACCGGAGATGTTGAGATACACTATCAGCGATTCTGTTGAGCCAACTGTTGTGACTCTCGGTGGTAGTGGTGAAAGTTCGAACTTAAGGGAAAAAATAAAGCAATCGGTAGGTGTAGATCTGTGGAAATGAAAGGTGAAATTTATCGTGTGGCCGGACCTGTCGTTACGATTATGGGTATCAAGCCAAAGATGTACGATGTGGTACATGTTGGTCACGAAGGTCTTATGGGCGAAGTTATCAGAATTGAAGGTGACAAAGCTACTGTTCAGGTATATGAGGATACATCTGGTATCAAGCCAGGTGAGCCTGTAGTGAACACTGGTATGTCTCTCTCTGTAGAACTCGGTCCAGGTTTATTAGAAAGTATTTATGATGGTATTCAGAGACCTCTGAAAGTTCTCCAGGAAAAGATGGGAGACTTCATTAATAGAGGTGTGACTGCCAATGGTCTTGACCGTGAAAAATTATGGGAGTTCAAGCCAACAGTATCAAGTGGCGACTCTGTAACCGGTGGTCAGACAATTGGTGTTGTACAGGAAACAATGAACGTTGAGCACAAGATCATGGTGCCACCAACAGTTTCCGGTACGGTTGAAGAAATAAAGTCCGGAAAGTTCAAGGTAGACGAAACAATCTGTGTGCTCGCAGACGGTACTGAAATTTCCATGATGCAGAAGTGGCCTGTAAGAATGCCACGTCCAGTAGAGAAGAAGTTCATTCCAAAAAGACCTCTTATTACAGGTCAGAGAATTCTTGATGGTCTCTTCCCTGTTGCAAAGGGCGGTACAGCAGCTATCCCTGGTCCATTCGGTTCAGGAAAGACTGTTACACAGCAGCAGCTTGCAAAGTGGAGTGACACTGATATTGTAGTATATATCGGATGTGGAGAACGTGGAAACGAGATGGCTGATGTACTGAACGAGTTCCCGGAACTCCAGGACCCAAAGACCGGTCGTCCACTCATGGAACGTACAGTTCTTATTGCAAACACATCCAACATGCCTGTAGCTGCTCGTGAAGCATCTGTTTACACAGGTATCACAATTGCAGAATATTACCGTGACATGGGTTACGATGTATCACTCATGGCTGACTCTTCATCCAGATGGGCAGAAGCAATGAGAGAAATTTCCTCAAGGCTTGAAGAAATGCCTGGTGAAGAAGGTTATCCAGCATACCTTTCTGCAAGGCTCTCAGAGTTCTATGAGCGTGCAGGTGCAGTAAAGTCACTTGCAGCAGAAGAAGGTTCAATTACAGTTATTGGTGCAGTATCACCACCTGGTGGTGACTTCTCAGAGCCTGTTACACAGAACACTCTCCGTATCGTAAAAGTGTTCTGGGCGCTGGATGCAAAACTTGCACAGAGGAGGCACTTCCCATCCATTGACTGGCTTACAAGTTACAGTCTGTACACTCAGGGTCTTTCCGACTGGTTCTCAGAAAACGTTGCACCAGACTGGGTACCACTCAGGGACAATGCAATGGATCTTCTCCAGCAGGAATCCGAACTTCAGGAAATTGTACAGCTCGTTGGTTCCGATGCACTTCCGGAAGACCAGCAGTTGGTTCTTGAGATCTGCCGCATGCTCAGGGAATACTTCCTTCAGCAGAACGCATTCCACCCTGTTGATACATACTGTCCATTCGATAAGCAGTACAAATTACTCAAAGCAATCTCCAAGTACAGTGACATGGCACAGGCAGCACTGGAATCTGGTATCCCTATGAAAGATATCCTTTCAGTAGAATCCAAAGATGAACTTGCAAAGGTCAAGTACGAAGAAGAATTTGATTCCGCACTGAATGTTGTTATGGAAAAGATGGACAAGGAATTTGCAGCACTTGGAGGCAATTAAGATGACCAAGGAATATAAGACAATCACAGAAATCGCTGGACCACTGATCTTCCTCGAGAAGACCGAACCAGTAGGTTACGGTGAACTTGTTCACATCAACCTTCCAGACGGTACAACAAAGAGAGGTCAGGTTCTTGATACTTCCGCTGACGTTGTAGCAGTTCAGGTATTCGAAGGTACAGGCGGACTCAACGAAGAGTCTGGTGTAGTGTTCTCCGGTGAGACAATTAAGCTCCCTGTATCAAAGGACATGCTCGGACGTATCTTATCCGGTGCAGGTGAACCACTCGATGGCGGACCACGTATTGTTCCAGAAGACAGAGTAGATGTAAACGGTGCATCAATGAACCCGTATTCAAGGATGCCACCAGAGGACTTTATCCAGACAGGTATCTCTACAATTGATGGAACAAACACCCTCGTTCGTGGACAGAAGCTTCCTATCTTCTCAGGATCAGGTCTTCCACACAATGAGATTGCACTTCAGATTGCACGTCAGGCAAAAGTTCCAGGTTCCGATGAACCTTTCGCAGTAGTATTTGCTGCAATGGGTATCACAAACGAAGAAGCTCAGTACTTCATGGAGGACTTCGAGAAGACTGGTGCTCTTGAAAGAGCTGTGGTTTTCCTGAACCTTGCAGACGACCCTGCTGTAGAACGTATCATCACACCAAGGATGGCTCTTACAGCTGCAGAGTACCTTGCATACGAACACGATATGCACGTACTTGTTATCCTTACTGACATCACAAACTACTGTGAAGCACTCCGTCAGATGGGTGCAGCCCGTGAAGAAGTACCAGGTAGACGTGGTTATCCCGGTTACATGTACACTGACCTTGCATCACTCTACGAGCGTGCAGGTGTTATCAAGGGATTGAAGGGTTCAGTTACTCAGTTCTCAATCCTCACCATGCCTGGTGACGATATCACTCACCCGATTCCTGACCTGTCAGGATATATCACAGAAGGTCAGATCGTAGTTTCCAGGGAACTTCACATGAAAGGTATCTACCCACCAATCAATGTACTCCCATCACTGTCACGTCTGATGAACTCAGGTATCGGTGAAGGAAAGACCAGAGACGACCACAAGGCAGTATCTGACCAGATGTATGCAGGATATGCAGAAGGTCGTGACCTCAGAGGTCTTGTAGCTATTGTAGGTAAGGAAGCACTGTCCGAAAGGGACCAGAAGATTCTTGAATTCGCTGACCTGTTCGAAGACAGATTCGTACGTCAGGGAAGAGATGAAGACAGGTCAATTGAAGATACTCTTCAGGTTGGCTGGGACATTCTCTCTGAGCTTCCTGTGGCTCTGCTTACCAGGATCGATAACAAGTATATCGAGAAGTACCACCCTGCTCACAAGAGCAACTAACTGAAAGGTGATCCAACATGGGCGTGAAAGATGTAAAACCAACTCGATCAGAACTTATTGAGATCAAGAAAAAGATTAAGCTCTCACAGAGTGGTCACAAGCTGCTTAAGATGAAGAGAGACGGTCTTATCCTTGAGTTCTTTGAGATTCTCAGCAAGGCTAAGGATGTCAGATCTGAGCTGGATGCCGCCTATGAAGAAGCTTCCCGTAAGATCGGTATTGCAAATGCTGTTGACGGTACAATTACCGTCAAATCCACAGCTTTTGCACTTAAGAGCAAGCCTGAGATTGAGCTGGAAAGCCGTAACATCATGGGTGTAGTCGTTCCAAAGATCGAATCATCCAGTGTTAAGAAGTCCATAAACGAAAGAGGTTATGGTATTCTTGGTACCAGTTCATACACCGATGAGGCAGCAGATGCTTATGAGAATCTTGTAGAAAAGATTATCCTTGCAGCAGAGATAGAGACAACCATGAAAAAGCTTCTTGATGATATCGAGAAGACTAAAAGGCGTGTCAATGCTCTCGAGTTCAAGGTCATACCTGAACTTCAGGAAGCAATGGTCTTCATTAGGCTCCGTCTCGAAGAGATGGAGAGGGAAAACACCTTCAGACTCAAGAGGATCAAAGGATAATCCTTTGATAATCCTTTTTTATGAATGATGTTCCAGAAGATCGACCAAATGTGGTCGATCGTTTTTTTCTAAAAATGATGCAACCTGAGAACCTAGGTAGAATTCTCAGATGGGCATGGTATATATCGCTTTTTATGCTAATATTGGGTTATCTCATTATATTTTCAAAAATAAAGCATGTGTTGCCAATATAAACCTATTATTCTAATTATCTTTTTTCAATTTGTTTTTCTTGAAACATCAGCACGATTGAACAATAATTTGTGTATGAGATAAATGGCTGTTACTCAGGAACTTTCAACAATGATGATAAGTTGTAAAACAACAGCTTCTTTAAGCCGGACGTAGATTATGAAATAATATTTAGTTTTGAATCTCTCTCAAAACCCCAAACACCTTCTCAGCATGCTCTTTTACTCTCACGTTGTCCCAGATTTTTGCAATATTACCTTCCGGGTCAATGAGAAAAGTGCTTCTCACGGTTCCCAGATACTCCTTGCCGTAATTCTTTTTCATTCTCCATACATCATACTTCTGGTGAATTGATGTATCTTCATCAGAAAGGAGTGTAATTCCAAGTTCCTTTTTCTCAATGAATTTTATATGGGATTTTATACTATCTTTACTGACTCCGAGGATTATCGCATTTTCAGATTCAAAATCATCTTTCAGGGCTGTAAAATCCTGTGCTTCCTTTGTACATCCTGAAGTATTATCTTTCGGATAAAAATAAAGAACAATCCATTTCCCTTCAAAATCCTTAAGACAAACATTGTTTTCATTCTGGTCAGGGAGACAAAAATCAGGAGCTTTCTGGTTTTCTGTAAGTGAATTCTTGCTCATGTTTTATCTTATGTATTTTTTCATTTAAAGAGTTTAAGCAAGAAATAAAGGTCAGTGATTCGTTCTGCAAAAGAGAGTTTGGGTTGGTTTCTAATCGGGGGCAGAGTTGTAAGTATATGTCAGACCAACCCACCGATTACTAAGTAATAGCTCTATATATATTTGAGCTACATTATGTAAATAGAACCCAATATTTTATATTGGGAGTTTATATCCGCATACAGCTTGTGCCAATTAGGTAAATGAACATATCTGTATAACTGGAGTATATCATAATGGAACTACTGGATATTCAAAACCTTTCTGTTAGTTTTGATGGAAAAACAATCCTTTCAGATTTTAATCTCTCAGTTGTAAAAGGAGATAAAATACTCATCAAAGGTAAATCTGGAATCGGCAAATCAACACTTTTCAGAATGATAATGGGGTTTGGAAAACATCATTTAGGTGAAATATTTCTGGATAAAGTAAAGGTTGATAGTGATAACATATGGGATATCAGAAAAAAAGTTGCTTATGTACTCCAGGATACGGATATAGCGGAAGGAAAAGTAAGTGATCTTGTTGATGAGGTATTTTCATTCAAGGCAAACAAGGATGCCTATGGAAAAGAACAACTTGAAAGAATAATGTCAGATCTATTCTTATCTCCAAGGATACTGAACAAGGAATACATGAAGCTTTCAGGTGGTGAAAAACAGCGAATATGTCTTATGCTGGCATTATTGTCAGGAAAGGATATCTTCCTGCTGGATGAGGTCACGGCTGAACTTGATGTTACATTGAAACAGAAGGTTGTAGAAATGTTCTTTGACAACCCTCAGTGGACAGTACTTTCTATCTCTCACGATAGGGAATGGGAAGACAAAGCTACGAAGGTCATTGATTTTTCAGGCAAGGTGAACTGATGGAAAGTTACGATATCAGTCTGGAAGGTATGCTTTTTTCATTCCTTCTTCTGTTGATCCCGATTATTATAAGCTATTATCTGGGTATGAAATTAATATCCTCGATTATTGAAAGTGCCTTTCGCATGGTTCTTCAGCTTCTTTTTGTAGGCGTTTTCCTTACTTTTGTGTTCGATCAGAACATTGCACTGCTGAATATTGCATGGGTACTTGTAATGATCTTTGTGGCATCACATACAGTACTGAAGAATGCAGAGCTGAAGGCAGGTAAACTGCTTCCTATGCTTTTGCTTTTTATGGCAGTTACTAATTATGCTATGTTGCTATATTTCAACAGGTTCATAATAGACCTGAACAACGTTTTTGATGCAAGGTATTTCATACCCATTGGAGGCATGGTACTTGGTAATTCTCTGAGGGCCAATATCATAGGAATGGAGAATTTTTGCAGTGATATCCAGAGAAATGAGAACCGTTACCTTTTCCGCTTATCGATGGGTGCTGAAAAGACAGAGGCACTTGTCCCATACCTGCGTAAAAGTTTAGGGGTTGCATTGAAACCAACTTTAGCGAACATGGCTACCATAGGTATTGTATTTATCCCGGGAATGATGACAGGACAGATACTAGCCGGTGCGAGTCCGCTGGTTGCTATAGAATACCAGATAGCCATTATGATCGCTATCTTTGTGACAACGATGGTAAATGTGCTACTTGGTCTACTTGTCCTGATGCAGAGGGGATTTGATGGGTACGGTATATTTAGGAAAGAACTGATAAGGAGTTCCTGAAACATTTCAATTCAAATTGCTACTAAGGTGAAGTCCAATCACTCCAATTGCTATGAGAGCCAGAAATCCGATTCTGACGGGTGGCATCGGTTCCCCAAATCCAAAATGGCCTATAAGTGATATCATAGCAACTCCAATTCCTGCCCAGATTGCATAGGCTATGCTAACATCTATTTTTTTCAGGGCAATTGTAAATGATATGAAACTGATTCCATAGAATACAAATATGAGTATGGATGGCAGTGGCTTTGTCAGGCCTTCTGATATTTTCATGCAGGTGGTCCCACAAATCTCAAAAATGATGGCAAATGCCAGATAAATATAGCTCATTATTCCTCTGTATTTTATTTAATACATCATCTTTTAAGATTTATTAAGCTTCGTCATTATCTCTGCCAAGTTTGTCTATATTTCAAACAAATAAGGCTATTAGTGCTACATGAATGTCATATCGTTCACTTAAACCAAATGCTTTTGTATTACTCCTGTATTTATCAGGGGTATATCTGTTTCAGGAAGTCTTCCTATGATCAAAAAAATAGATATCAGAGGAATAATTAATTCCATGGGTCTTGTTTTTGGAGATATTGGTACGAGTCCGATATACACTCTATCGGTTATATTTATCATTACAAAGCTGACAGAGGAACACGTACTTGGTGTTCTCTCCCTTATTTTCTGGACCCTTATCATACTTGTGACTATAGAATATTCATGGCTGGCAATGAGCCTTGGTAAAAAAGGCGAAGGCGGCACTATAGTATTAAAAGAGATTCTAGTTCCGCTGCTCAAATCCGGCAGACAGGTAAGTGTTATTACATTCTTATCTTATGTGGGTATATCTTTCCTTTTGGGAGATGGCGTTATCACTCCAGCAATCAGTATTCTAAGCGCTGTGGAAGGGTTGCGTGTGATTCCTGGCCTTGAATCTATTACACAGAACACATTGATTTTGATTGCCGGGATTATTGCAATAGGTCTTTTTTCTATTCAAAGGAAAGGTACTGAAAAGATAACATGGGTCTTTGGGCCATTAATGGTTATATGGTTTGCTACACTTGCTTTTTCTGGTGTTATTTCTATTTTCTCTACTCCTGAAGTGATAAAAGCCATAAATCCTTATTATGCAGTTGAATTTGTTTTAACTAATGGATGGACAGGTTTCTTTGTATTGTCTGAAGTAATTCTTTGTGCAACGGGTGGCGAGGCGCTATATGCTGACATGGGGCATCTGGGTAAAGAACCAATCATAAAAGCATGGAGAATAGTATTTGTAGCGCTGGTTCTCAATTATCTGGGACAGGGAGCTTTCATGCTTCGCAATCCTGACTCGACCAATGTTTTGTTTGAAATGATCTATCAGCAGGAACCTGTTATATACATTCCATTCTTGATTATGAGTATATTTGCTACTATAATAGCTTCGCAGGCTATGATAAGCGGTATGTTCTCAATAGTTTACCAGGGAATAAGCACAAGAATAGCACCTCTTCTGAAGATAGATTACACATCTGAAGAGATGAAATCCCAGATTTACATAAGCGTTGTTAACTGGTTACTTCTGGTTTCTGTGCTGTTTGTAATGTATGAGTTCAAGGAATCTCATAAATTAGCTGCAGCATACGGGCTGACAGTAACCGGAAGTATGGTGATAACCGGAATCATGATGACTCTGATCTTTTATATCAGAAAACAGATGTTCAGGTCAGTACTTGCGTTCCTTGTAACAATTGTTGATTTTGTGTACTTGCTGGCTAATATGTACAAGATCCCACATGGTGGTTACTGGTCAATTACTATAGCAACTGCTCTTCTTTGTCTTATATTGATCTACACCACCGGGCAGAAAAGACTATACAGATTGCTAAGGCCAATGCCATTTGCTGATTATCTCAAAAAGTATAATCAGGCTTACATGAGGGCATCTAAAATAAAAGGAACAGCTCTTTTCTTTGCACGGGATATGTCTTTTGTTCCTCCGTATATTACGCATACGATGTTTGATAATGGGATTATTTATGAAGACAATGTTGTAATTTCAATTTCTTTGAGCGAAGAGCCGTTTGGTGTAAACACAAAGTTTAGAGAAGAGATTGCCAAAGGTCTGCGTGTATTTGAGATCAAAATGGGGTATATGGAAGTTATCGACCTGGTTGCGATGCTCAAAACCGAAGGAATAGATGAACGCACTATATTCTATGGTGAAGAAGAGATTATTACGGACAATATAATCTGGAGAATATTTGCCCTGATTAAGAAATTATCTCCTTCTTTTGTCCAGTTCTATAAGCTTCCTTCTGAGAAACTTCATGGAGTAGTCACCAGGTATGAGATGTGATTCATATCCATTTCATGAAGATTTTATAAATGGAAATTGTAAGCAGAAAATTTCCAAAAAATAATGGATAATGCCATTATCCATTATTCGGGATCGTATGCAATGGGTGCTTACTCCCCTTTACTATATGTTCTTACAGATTCGATTTTTTCCCAGTCATAGTAGGTATTGATTTTCTGACCGTTTTCCTCCTCTGTAATGCGTATAAATTGCTCCCCGAGGAAAAGAACCACTTTAGAGTAAACTTTACCTTCATTTACCTGAATGTTTACTCCTTCCCTGAGTTTTCTTGACATTGTCCCGTGAAGTGGGGATGATGCATATTCAAATACTTTCTCCCATGTGTCTTTCATTATTTCACCTTTAATTCAAAATAGTGCTTTTAATTCAGTCCATGTATGGTATTTATCATACATCGGATTCTTATGTGGGAGTCTTTTATATATAAGAGTTACTTGTATTTCAGGTGTAATATAGATATAATAGTTAATCAAATAGAATGTAAATCAATATAAAGTTACAACTAATTTGAAGTTTTGAGTTTAAATCTATTAATCCAGATATTCTTTCCGGCAAGGTGAAAATACTTCAACTGCAACAGAATCTTCAATAACCTGTGCTTCATGTGGGATATTGGAAGGGATGTTCCATGAATCACCAGCAGTTACTTCATATGTTTCATCACCGATAGTAAGTAACATTTTTCCAGAAATCATGTATCCTGTTTGTTCATGAAAATGCTCGTGTGATGGTAAATGACTTTCTTTTTGCAGTAAAAATTCAGTCATCAAAGTTTTTTCCCCGTAAACAATCGTTTTCATCATAATTCCGGGAAGCACTTCTTTGTAATCTGATTCGCTATGTTTTGTGAACATGACATAAGCTTACAGCTTATGTTAATTTATTATTTTGCATTCAAAAGAGTAAAAATGAATATCTTTCTTACCCTTCAGCAGGTAAGAAATTATTTTCTGTTTAGTTTTATCAGTACATCGTACTAATGGAAGGTCTTAAAAGCCCCGCAGCGCATGCTGATTTTTTTGATGCTGCACATTTGAAATTCTCTGGCTTTACATCAAGTTGTTCAAAATCTTTCCAGACTCTGAAATGTCTGAAACGCTGTTGCGTCTTTCTGGACAGCTTCCATTCCATTTTAATATCTCCATTTACAGATTTGGTATTCCGTTTTAAGATTTCTGTGAGGTATTCTTCCTCAATAAGTGCTCTTGTTTTCTCCCATATAAGGTAAACGCATGTAATCTCCATAATCTATTGTTTTTTTCTGTTCATCAGTGCACATTTTATATTTTGTAGATCTCTTAGTTTCTTGAATTAGAAAATATAGTTATGTTCCAATACTCTTTTATATGAATATAATCATGATTAAATGTTACAATTCTTGTTTTTAAATTTGTATCGAATTATAGAATGTAAGAATATATCCAGGCATCGGCTATCTTTTTACTACATACTCCATCCGATACAGTTCATATCTTCATATGCTGCATGAGGGTCCCTTGAATAATTCTCTGATCTTATGCAGGTCCTCTGGTTTTCCAAAAATGATACAAATATCTCCTGAATACAGTGAAATATGCCCGTCAGGGTTTGTAATAGTCTCATTTTCCCTTTGAATTGCCAGGATAGTTGCCTTATGTTTATTCCTTATTCCAAGTTCACTGAGGGTCTTTCCGTTGGCAAGACAGCTTTCTCCAACTTTAAAAGTGCTAACTTCCATTCCAGGCAGCTCATCTTTTAGATCAAAGTGTTTTTCTTGATCCTTTGAGTATGATTTTCTGAGCATGCTGTATCCATTGGCACGTACTTCTCTTGTGAATTTATCGATATCTTCCTCAGGAACCAGGTACTTTTTAAGCAGCCTGACAAATATCTCTACAGATGTTTCATATTCCTCTGGAATTATTTCATCAGCGCCAAGCTCACTGAGTCTATTCATCTCGCTGACATAACGTGTTCTTGCAATTATGTAAGTTTCAGGATTCAGGCTTTTTGCCATGTCAATAATTTTTCTTGTCGCAACAAAATCGGAAATTCCAACGACCAGAATCCTTGCAGAATCTATATTTGCAGATTCAAGTACTGCTTCATGGCTTGCATCACCATAGATGATTTTTTCGCCCTTTTTCTTTTCATGGCGCACGGTTTCAGGATTTGTTTCAATTATCACATATGGTATGCCTGCATTCCTTGCGGCATGCGATAAAGTTTTACCATTGAATCCATAACCGATTATTATCAGATGATCTTCTAGTTTTTCATCACTGCTTTTTGATGTAATAGAGGTTGTATAGAACCCATTAATGAGTCTCTGGAAAGGTACAACTTTTGAGGCTCTGTCTGATATCCCGTAAGATGATTCCGTGATAAAAGGAGTCGCAGCCATTGTGATAATAGATACTGCCAGAAATATCTGGTACATATTCTGGTCAAGAAGGGAATATTCCAGTCCGAATGTTGAGAGGACAAATGAGAATTCTCCAACCTGTGCAAGTGAAAGTCCGGCAATAATAATTGTTCGAAGGGGATATCCAAGTAGTAGAGCTGCAATACCTGCTGTGGCTGTCTTAATTATAACTACCGCAATTGCCAGTAAAAGAAGGTATGCAACATTATCTGTAAAGAAGCTGATATCCAGAAGCATTCCAATAGACACAAAGAAAAAACTCATAAAGATATCTCTGAAGGGCATAATGTTACTCATGGCCTGATGACTGTATTCGGATTCTGAAATGATAAGACCTGCCATAAAAGCTCCAAGGGCAAGTGAAAGTCCAATGCTGGATGTAAGCCATGCAGTTGCAAGACAAATAAAGACAATACTCAGGAGGAAAAGTTCCCTGTTTCTTGTCTTTGCTATCTGGTAAAGCAGTGATGGGATGATCCATCTGGCACTTGCAAGGACGAGTAATATTATCCCGATTGCTTTTAGCAGGAACATTCCAAATGTGTCGCTGGATTCTGTAGCTGCCCCTGCAATAATAGGGGTTATCAGTATCATGGGGACGATCATAACATCCTGGAATATGAGGATGCCAAGAGATGTTTTACCATGTGGTGTATCAATCTCTGCTTTTTCCTGAAGCAATTTCAGTACTATGGCGGTACTGCTGAGGGAAATGAGAAATCCGATAAATAGTGCAGTTCCTGAACTAAGTCCAAGGTAGATATCGATATAGTAGACAAGCAGTATGGTTGTTCCTATCTGTAAAGTCCCTCCAAGAAGTACAGGTCTTCTGATTTCCCAGAGTTCCTTGATTGACATTTCTACTCCAATTGTGAATAGGAGGAGGATTATCCCTATTTCTGCAAGGGCTTCTACTTCATTCATGCTGCTGATAATTCCAAGCCAGTGGGGGCCTGCAAGCATTCCTGTTACAAGAAATCCAAGTACTGAAGGCAGTTTTATTTTATTAAAAAGAAGTAATATGACTATTGATAATCCAAAAATAATTCCTATGTCGGTAAACAATGTCAAATCCATTATTTTATCACAACTTTCACTGTCAATGGCAATTCTAAAAATATTACTCATTAACAGTGGTTGCAGGATTTAAAAAAGATTGTGTATGAAGGAGGAATAGATTTATGTATAGTTTCATGGAAAGGGAAATTATAAATGTTGGAAGGGCTTAAAGTCCAGCCCTCTCAACGATTACATCTGCAACTTCTGTTGCGCTCTTGAATGGGAAATCGTCTGCTGTGAGAAGTCCTCCTGCTTCACCTGCTGTTACTGATACATCTCCTGATTTGCAGGTTGTGTCTGCTCCTGCAGGGAATGATGCAAGTAATTTTTCAGGTGTCTCTATAGGGAATGTTGCATCTGCAAGTCCACCGATGATCTGGCTGTGTATGTCATCTCTTACGCTCATTTTTACTATCTCCATTGTTTATTGTTTCTTTTTTCAGGTTGGTTTTTTGGTTAGTTGCTGATGCTTAACTCCGGAGTATGTTTCAGCAATATCTAATACTACAGTTTATAATATATACTTAATCTGCACTGTACTATACTTTGTATAGTGTAGTATACTTAAATGACTTTATTCTACTATACACAAACCTATTTATGTCATCAGAAATAACCATATTCCATGATTCAAGAAAATGACTTCAACTCAGATATTTCAGATATCAAGCGCATGCTTTGTGATATTCAGGGTGACATACGTTCTTTCATGGATTCATCAAACCATCAGCATCTCGATATGCTGGTAAATAATGTGAAGAGTGATTTCTCTGGAGTAATTGTTCGTCATTTGATGGAAGATGCTGACAAGGATCTTGAAAAAAATATGGTGAAAAAGTGTAAGATGCGAAATGATTGCAAAGGTTTGATTTCCAATGTCCTGGAAAAGAATGCAGGTCTTATCAGGGATGGTAATGTACACGAGGCTTCAATTGAGGAAAATCGTCTTGAATTGAAACAGCTCCGTACAAAGGTGCCTTACGACAAATGTGATATCTGCTTTGCCGAAGCATCTGATATTCTCTCACGACAGGTAACACTCATGCATTCCATGAGAATCTATGAGACCAATAAGGACAAGCGCCAGGATCTCAGCCGGCTTCCTCCTGAAGAGGTGGTTGATGATATACTGGAACCACTCTGTCATCAAAAACGATTTGAGATACTCAAAGCGATATCTGCTGAAACTAAAAGCTTCACTGCCCTTTCAAAACTGACAGGTCTTAGAGGTGGTAATCTTCTCTTTCATTTGCAGAAACTTGTTGACAAAGGTATGATTCTCCAGAGGCATGAAAGAGGTGACTATATGATAACAGGAAAAGGTTTCAAGGTCATGGACGGTGTCAGCAGTATTTATTCTGCACTTGAACCGGAGTTAGAAAAGCAAGATAAAACATCAGAATAAATCCAATTTATTCTTTTCCTGTTTTTTTGTAATTCGGGATATCAAGTTCCTGAAGTTTACTTGCAGTAATCTCCTATTTCTGCTTTCCAGTTTCGTCATTATAGTAATGGATGAACTCCATGCTTTGCATTTATCCGCATGAAAGTAAAACTGTAGATTGTAAATCTGAAAAAAGATAGATTTAGATTTCAGATATAAGGCAGAGTAAATGCTCTGCCCTTGTTCTGATATTTGATAAAAGTTTTAGTATCTCTTTGGTCTGTGCTTCTGGAAGCATTCCCTGCAGTAAACTGGTCTGTCTTCTGCTGGCTTGAATGGTACTTCTGTCTCCTGTCCACAGTCTGAGCAGGTTGCCTTGTGCATCTCTCTTGGGCCGCTGTTCTGTCTGAAGTTTCCTCCTCTGCCGCCACCATTGCCACCACGGTTTCCTCCGCCGCCTGGACCTCTTCTAAATCCGCCATCTCTGTTTCCGTCTCTTGAACCGCCTCTAAAACCACTGCTTCTGTCGTCTCTCATATTTATTTTCCTTTGTTGTTTATTTGATCAGTTATCTATGGGTTAGGATTATTCGCACGATTCGTTCAATTTTGATTCTTATCAAGTCTACAATTGTTGCAGCTGAACATAGTCACAACTACTGGATACAAATGATTGTATAATACCACGCGGGTATTCTGTTGTGATTCTCTAGCAGTTATCATTGAGACGGGAACCTCTCTCCCGCAATCTATACGACGCTCTCTTGTTAACGATTAACTTAAAAGAAGTAGCCAGATGAAATTATCCCTTTCTTAACCCGCAAGTAAGTTAACTGTCAATTTGAGAAAAGGCTGGGTAGATATAAATATCTATGCTTTAAGTGCCGAATACTATTATTGGGGGGTAAATATTGAAAACGGGGAGAATTTATGGTACTAAATAAAAAAGGATGTATCCCGTCTTTCCCTTAGAAAAGAGGGATTATTTTTGATCTAATTTTTTATGGTTGTGTCAGTCCATATCCGGACATTACACAAATAGCACTCAGGAGCAACCAGATAATGTACCAGAGTATGCTTCTAAGTACAGTGTGTTCTGATGTGACAGGTTCCTGCTGTATCAGTTCTGGTATGGAGTCAGGTATTGACATTACAGTTTCATTCTCTTCTGCAATATCAGATGCACTGAAGAATCTGTTGTTGTCATCTTCTGTTGTTGTTACTTCTTTACTGTAACTTGCAGAGCCAGATGAACCACCAAATCCACCTGATTTACTGCTATCTTTGTCTTTCTCCTGGGTAGTTTCAGTTCCAGTATCTTCTTTCACAGGTATCTCAAAGTTCACGGTATCTGTATTGGTGACAATTGTACCCATTGGACTGATTCCGGCAGTTGTTGCTGTATTATTTACCCATCCTGCTTCTATGTCTGTCTGGGTCAGAGTGTAGTTGATCGTGTATGTTACGTTCTCTCCGGGCAGAAGTATTCCAGTGAATCCGTTTGGTGCTTCAATTTCACTGGGCGTGAACATTTGATCAGTTACATTCACATTTGTCAGGTTAATGTTTCCTGTGTTCTCTACTGCAAAGTAGTATGTTATATTCTCTCCTTCCTGAGCATATGCGTCATTATTCCCGTCGTTGAACTCTGCAGTCTTATTGATGTTAATCTTCAAATCTTCAGGGTCTTCTTCCTCAGTAATGCCACCATCTTCTTCTACTGGTATCTCAAAGTCCATGGTATCTGTATCAGTGACAATTGTACCCTTCGGACTGATTCCGGCAGTTGTTGCTGTATTATTTACCCATCCTGCTTCTATGTCCGTCTGGGTTAGGGTATAGTTGATCGAGTATGTTACGTTCTCTCCGGGCAGAAGTATTCCAGTGAATCCGTTTGGTGCTTCAATTTCACTGGGTGTGAACATTTGATCAGTTACATTCACATTTGTCAGGTTAACGTTTCCTGTGTTCTCTACTACAAAGTAGTATGTTATATTCTCTCCTTGCTGAGCTCCGTCATTATTCACGTCATTGAACTCAGCAGTCTTATTGATGCTAATGTTCAAATCTTCTGGGTCTTCTTCATCTACATCATTTTCATCATCTGTTTTTGATGTAATATAGGTGAAATAGGTTGCCCAGCTATTTTCATTGATCTTTGTTCCGTTTGCCCAGGCTCCTTCTTCAGAATTTCCATCTGAAACAACCGCATGAGCCACAATGTACAGTGTATTATTTTCAGCAGGCAGATATGTTTCAAGTGGAATTACATATTCATAGGTACTAGTTCCGGCAGGGATACTATCGTTTTTGTATTCAAATTGTCCGGGGGCTATATTTCCACCATTGTTAATTGGCAGACTGTTCGAATAATTTGCTACTCCCAGGTGTGTTTCCAGAATTGTCCAATTTCCTGTGGTTTCATATGTGACGTAGAGATGAGTTGTATCATTTGAAATGGTAACAGTACCAACGTTTATGGCCTGGCCTGCATAAAGAATTCTTGTCGAGTTATTCTCATCGGCGTAAGTTATGCCTGAAAATGCAAATGTAAAAACGACAAATACGGCAGTTAGCAGCAATATATTTTTTGTTTTTGTCATTATACTACCCCTATTTTTGTTTTGAAACTGGTTTTTGGATTGCACCAGATTGTCTGTTTTTGATTGGCGTATAATTATAGCTGCTATTTTTATTATATTTAAATATATGTATAGTTCGATATACTATGATGGTTATTATGATGATATATTAGATTTATAATGTCTACGGGTTAATTTTAACTGTGTTTGCTGGGTGTGTTTCTGTGTTCTGCATGATTTGCCAAGTCAACTTTTAAAAAAATGCGTACTGTAACTGTGATGTGTACATTACATTTTAGAGGTCTAAATGATATTTGCTCATGGATTCGGCGGGTTTACATTTCAAAAAAGACCTGATGGTAGGTTCTGTTCACAATGTTCTTTGGTTCTGGATCACAAAGCACAGAATGAAATTGGAAAGTACGAATCAGCATTGTCTGAGGTATTGAGAGTGGTGGTGCAGAGTGAGAAGGCAAGGGAGATATTAGAATCTGTTCAGAAAAAGGTATAATTGACAGTATAAACAGGGAATGCATCGACAATGATTGCCGATGCCGGAGGAATCGAATAAACAAAGAGTATTGACACCGACAATTGCAATCGGTGTCAGGTGGTACGATGTTCCGGGCTAATTAGGAATACACATAATTCTCTGTATTAATGATATATATGTGATGTAGAAACATAATTCCTTAAAAATAATAAGGAATATAAGAGAGAAACACCGGCATGATAACTGGTGTTTTATGATGACCCGGGTCCGTATCTTACTTAAATCAATTATACGTAGTATAACTTGGAATTAAACTTATTTTTTACAGTGTTTCTGACAAAACATCAGTTCTGTAGGAATATAACCAAAAACGAAATAGTTTAAAATAATTGAAAATAGTTTGAGACATGTAGTTTTGGGAGTGGGGGTTGATGTGTGGGAGTGGTATAAATAGTGAGTTTCCACATGCCTCAGCTTCAAACAGGGAGAATCATATTTATATTTTCCTATTTTGATGTAATGTTAAAAGATTTATGATTATCAATAATCCATCACTTTTCACACTACTCTCTCATGTTCACATCGTTAATTTATTATTTTTACATGTAAACAGCGTGAATTTATTTAGCAATCATTAAGTATTAGTAAATTGTATTTACCAAATGCATTGTAATTCACCTCTGAACACTGATTTTTATCAGTGTTCATTTGTGAGTATGGTGAAAAACTGTCTCAAAGCAAAATGTGAAGGCGAAAGTAAATGTACAGTGATTATCTCAAGCCCGATCAATCTTTTTATACAGGTCATATTAAACTACTTGATAAAGAATAATATGTCGATTACAAATATTTTAGTGGACCCGGCGGGATTTGAACCCGCGGCCTTCACGTTGCGAACGTGACGATCTCCCCCTGATCTACGAGCCCAATAAAGTTACAAAGTTAAAAAATTAATAAAAAAAAGAGTGGTTGAGAGGTTTAGACAGGTCTTCCGACATCTGTTACTGTAACACTCTCGACGCCTTCGACTGCTGCAAAGGCTTCTTCTACACCTTCTGTACCGCCTTCACCGTCACCTACAATGACGACCATGACGATTGCCTTAAGTCCGAATGCAATAGGCTCTATTTCATGAGTACCGTATTCTGCACCTTCAGGAAGTGCTGCGATAACATCGTCCTTAAGTTTCTCGAGGTCTACATCCACGCCTGTTGGCATGATCTTCATTGTTGCTGCAACTTCACCCATTTAGCTCACCTTATGCTCCTTTAAAGCCACATTTAGGGCATTCATATGGGTTGCTCTGCTGCCTGCAGCTTGTACATCTTCCAAGCTCATTACCACAAACGGGGCATGGGAAACGTACGTAACCTGTTTCCACAAGGCTCTTGTTGCATGTGGTACAATTATCAACTTTATTTGCCATTTAAAAATCTCCTTACTATGAGTAATATATGATAAATATGATACTGAAAATCAGCATGTCAGTGATTTCAGTACATACGCAGTATATAATTTAAATATTCCCCTTGATGTGAGTGCCAATGACATTTTTTCCGATAACAGCATCAATGACTCTTTCCGGATACATTCCATTGACCACGACACAGTCCATCTGATTCTCCATTAAATATCCTGCTAATGAACTATCAATACATGTAACTCCCATCCTGGAAAGCTCAAGAGCAGTCATCCATTCCTGAATGATATCATCCGCAATCACACCATCAACATCAGTTACTTTAACAAATCGTGATCCTGTCTCTTTTGCTATCCATGCTCCAATAGTATCAGAAGTAATATCCCAGGAATGTGGGAGCCTGTCAGTTTCCCTCAACATTTTATAGGGCATAAGCACAGAAACACCTTCTGGGAATTCATATATATTTTCCACGGAGTTGATTCTCGTTTTATCAACCAGGAAGTATGCATATTGTTCCATTGAAAGAATTGCCATCCAGTGAGCTGCATCATCTCCTATGGAGTATTTTTGACTGATATCTCTGACTGAGTTAGCAAACACACCACCACCAGGAACAATTAAAATAGAATGTTCATCTCCCTGTTCACAAGTTCCAAAATGTTTCTCAAGGGCAGTAATAATAGAAGCCGAATGTTTCATCAAACTTCCTCCGAGTTTCATAACCGTTCTCATAACAGTCTGTTTCCAATGTGCTTTCAGACAAGTATGACCTCTGCAATATCATACTTACCTGTAATTCATATATTTATTAAATGTACCTTTTCCGGGTTCTTATTCTTTTCCAGGCTGTGAAAGTTCGTTTTCTAATATCCTCGCAGCAGCATATGCAGGGAAGACTTTTGAGATATCATTTCCCCATTTTTCAGCAACAGAGATACATTCAAATCCAAGTCTCTTTGCTGCTTCTCTTATCATAAATTCTCCAAGTCCTGCAGAAACTATCCTGTTGAGTCCATTCTTCTCAGCAACAACAGATATCGTTTCACAAAGAAGACTTATCTGCTTTTCCTTTAACTGTGCTGCAATATTATATACCTCATCAGGTGATATCTCTGTCAGGTCTGCACAGACAACCCTTGCAAGTCTTCTCATGGCATCGGTCTTGCTCTTTCCTGCTCCGTCCGCGGTTTCACAGGTGTACAATTCTTCAGTGATATCTCCAAGCAACAGGTATGCATCAGCAGTGTTTGCAAAAAGTTCAGAGGAAATGTTGCAGTCACCATCTGCTACCTGCACCTTGTCCAGTAAGTAAGCAAGATTTGTCCTGAGGGTACCTGCGTAGAAAAGCTCACTTCGGACAAGCCTTGAAAAATCAGTAAGTCCTGCAACATGTTTTCCATCTTTGATGGGTATTATGTCACTGGTTGTACTTCCTACATCAACGAAAATACAATCTCCTATCTCAGATCCTATCAGCCTTGTGGATGCAGCCCAATTAGCTGCCGCAAGCTCACGCAGACAGGAAGATTCATCGTAGAAGTGCCCGTTGCTGTCTATATACCTGGTCTTGTAATTAAAAGCTTCATCAACACACTTCATTATGAACTGAATGCCCTGGAGTTTATCCTCAAAACAATCTGCCAGTTCCCCTGTCATAACCACACTGACCATGTCAGGTTTAAGTTCTGCAGCAATGTCTTCCAGCGCTTCCGGCAGAGTTGTATCTTTCCACAGCGGGATGTAATGTAATTCAATGATCTCTCCGTCGGCGGAAGCTATCTTAGTATTAGCGCCACCAATATCGATCCCTATTATATTCATATGATGTCCTCAATGTCATCTTTGGTGAAAGAACATTCCCCTCTAAGTTCAACTGACTCCGGAAGTTCTCCATGCATATTCATAAGTATTAAATCTCCGATTTCGCACCCAAGAGTTCTGACAAGTCCGAATATAGCGGTGGTGGGTCTTGGGTTCACATCTATTACGTATGGTTTATCTCCATATACTATATCTATTCCCACATACCCATTGCATCCCAGGGTTTCAACTGTTTTTTTTGCAGTGGTGAATACTTCTCCTTGAAATTCTGCTCTGTAGGGGACCTGATTTCCTTTATAGTCAAATATGGTTTCACCATTCTCCTTCTTTATATCTATCAATTGCCTGTTCAGACTTAAAGGAAGAGATTTATGACCACATATCATGCTTACACTGAGGTGCTCGCCCTCAATATATTCGGTTGCAATATATTCATCTGCCTGCTCATTTATTTTATCAATTTCTTTGAGCCTGACACCTTCGGAAGCACATCCGAATCGGGGTTTAATGACATGTTTCTCCACGGAGTCCATATTCATTATTCCAGGAACGGCAATTGAATTTGATTCAAGCACTTTTGTGCATGTCAGTTTATCCGCACATAGCCTTACTGATTTAGAGGAGCATCCCAGATTCATAGTGTTCTTTTCTATTATTTCTGTGAGGTCACCCAGCAGTTCGTCAGGGCCTATGACAAGAGCCGCATCAGCTTCTTTTGAAACTCTCTCAAGTATATTTTCAAATGTGTTCTCGTCAGATATTATGGCATTTCCATATTTTACCTTGCTTTCCGCGGTAAGGTAGGTCACGTCATGTCCGAGGCGTGTAAAACTCTCAGCAAGCGTGTTTATCATGGCTTTGCCTTCCAGTAATAATGTTCCACCCAGGCCAATTCCCATAGCGTATTCAGCAAGCAGTATTTTCATGCTGGATGCAACTGCATTTATTTGATATATCCTTTGCTATTAATGCCGTACTATATATTCAGGTCATTACAAACTAATTATCCTCTTTCTGTTATCATTGCATTTGAAATTTTAATGACGTTAAAATTTAATGTCAAATTGTAAATTTATCTGGATTTGTGTTATATACTACTACCAATATCGTTAAAAGTGTAGTTGGGATTTTATCCCAATTTAAGGTATGTCGGGTTGGAGCCGGGTTAAGCCGGTTAATGGTGGGAGGTACTAAAAGTAGTATCTTTCCCGATAAGATACCACTTTCACAAAGAAAATAAACCCATATCGGAAGCAAGTGAGTAGAGGAGTAAAGAACCATTGTGTTTTATGGTACATTTTGGACTCAATGGTTTACTCTTCTTGTTACATAGTATTGTTTTTTCTGAATATCAATTTCATTTCTGTCTTTGATTTTTAGTAATTTCAACCAGCCACATTAGTTTAGCATTGCAGAATTCATGTATCACTTAGTTTATATTAAAAATGACTATATACTATGATTACCGATAAAGGATTGGGATGAATATGGATGTAAATACGGAAAATCCATTTGTACAGGCACTGATTGTGTCAACCACAATGGCAGTTTTCATGATTGGCATAGCTTTTGGGCTTATGAGTATGGCTCGTGAAGGCAGCACTCCGGTTCCAATGTATGTAATGCTTCTTATCTTTGCAGTGATCTTTATAGCAGGCTCGGTGTTTTTTGAATCAAGGGGAGCGGATTATATGGGTTCACTTGCAGGCGGAGCAATCATAAGTCTGGTGGCTACTTTCTCTGCAACCGCATTTTTCAGTGGTATCAGATTTGCTATTGGTGGTGGTGTTTCTGAGATTGGATTTGATCAGGTAGTTTCAGCTCTTGCTGTTTGTATGATTGCAAGTATGCTATTGATTCGTGTTTTGCAGCATAAGTTCAGTAATGCTTTTTAAGTAGTATAGTGTTAAATGTATCTGCCCGAAATATGGCTTTATTTTCTTTTTTGTGTACTTCATTTCGCCAAAACAAACAGACTGTACGAAAAGTATTTATAGAACTTCAAACAATCACTAGTTCGATTACACATACCGCGCACAGAATATGCGGAGATATTGAGAATGGCTGATGAACCAGAGAATTGTGAAGATTTAGATTCAAAAACAGTTGATGAAGGCAAAGTCGAAGAAACATCTGCTGAAGATGAGGCTGCACAGCTTCGAGACAAACTCCTGCGACTTACCGCGGAATTTGATAATTTCCGCAAAAGAAGCATCAGGGAGAAAGAAGAATATCGCAAGTTTGCAGTTGAGCAGATTATAATTGAACTCCTTGAAGTCTATGATAATTTCGAGCGTGCATTAGAATCTGCAAAGCAGACAGACGACATTTCATCTGTCATCACTGGTGTAGAGATGGTCTTTAAACAGTTTACCGGGATACTGGAGAAAGAAGGTCTTGAAAAAATACAGTGTGAAGGTGCTGAATTTGATCCCTATCTCCATGAAGCAATGATGCATGTGGAACATCCTGACCACGAGGAAAACACTGTGGTAGATGTCTGCAAGCCGGGATACTGCCTGCACACCAAGGTCATAAGACCTGCAATGGTAACTGTTTCAAAGAAACCTGAAGATAAGTAAACGCGAAGATTTCAGAGAATTTATCCTGAATGGATATCTTCAACATAAATAAAATCAATAATTTACAATTAAACTATAATTCATTCATATAAATGAGGTAATAATATGGGAAAGATATTGGGAATTGACCTGGGAACTACAAACTCCTGTATGGCTGTAATCGAAGGTGGAGAACCTACTATTGTCCCTAACGCAGAAGGTGGAAGAACAACCCCTTCAGTCGTAGGTTTCTCTAAGAAAGGTGAGAAACTGGTAGGTCAGGTTGCTAAAAGGCAGCTGATCACCAACTCCGAAAACAGTGTAAGCTCTATTAAGAGGCACATTGGTGAGGGTGACTACAAGGTAACCCTTAATGACAAGGAGTATTCACCACAGGAAGTCTCTGCAATGATCCTGCGCAAGCTGAAGGAAGATGCGGAATCTTATCTTGGTGAGACAATCACACAGGCAGTAATTACTGTTCCAGCATACTTCAATGACTCTCAGAGGCAGGCAACAAAGGATGCAGGTACAATTGCAGGTCTTGAAGTATTAAGGATTATCAACGAACCAACTGCAGCATCACTTGCATACGGTCTTGATAAGGACGAGGAAGATCACAAAATACTCATTTACGATCTTGGAGGAGGTACTTTCGATGTCTCAATCCTTGAACTTGGTGGAGGAGTATTCGAGGTTCTTTCAACTGCAGGAGATACTCACCTTGGTGGAGATGACTTCGATCAGAGGATTGTTGATTACCTTGTAGAGGAATTCAAGAAGGCAGAAGGCATTGACCTTTCCAAGGACAAAGCAGCACTCCAGCGTCTGAAGGATGCAGCAGAAAAGGCAAAGATTGAGCTTTCAGGTGTAACATCCACCAACGTCAACCTTCCATTCATCACTGCAGATGCAAACGGTCAGCCAAAGCACATTGATATTGACCTTACAAGGGCACAGTTCGAGAAGATGACCTCTGACCTGCTTGACAAGACACTCGTAGCTGTCAACCAGGCAATGAAGGATGCAAAGGTATCCTCATCTGATATTGACAGGGTACTTCTTGTAGGAGGTTCCACAAGGATGCCTGCAGTAACTGAGCTTGTAAAGAAGGCAGCAGGAAAGGACCCATACAAGAACATAAATCCTGACGAGGCAGTAGCAGTCGGTGCAGCTATCCAGGCTGGTGTACTTGGCGGAGAAGTTCACGATGTACTTCTGCTTGATGTCACGCCACTTACACTTGGTATCGAGACCCTTGGAGGAGTTTCAACACCTCTTATCGACAGGAACACAACTATCCCTACCAAGAAGAGTCAGGTATTCTCAACAGCAGCTGACAACCAGCCATCTGTAGAGATCCATGTACTTCAGGGTGAGAGAGGCGTAGCATCTGGTAACAAGTCACTGGGTAGGTTCACACTTGATGGTATTCCACCAGCACCAAGAGGACTTCCACAGATTGAGGTTACATTCGATATTGATGCAAATGGTATCCTCCATGTAACTGCAAAGGACAAGGGAACCGGTAAGGAACAGTCCATATCAATCCAGAAGCCAGGCGGTCTTACAGATGAGGAGATCGATCAGATGGTCAAGGATGCCGAGATGCATGCTGAAGAGGATAAGAAGCGCAAGGACGAAGTTGAGGTCAAGAACACAGCAGAATCTCTTGTTAACGCTGCAGAGAAGACTCTTAAGGAAGCTGATGAGATTGCAACCGATGAGCAGAAGTCAAAGATCGAAGCTGCAATAGCTGATCTTAAGACCGCTCTTGAGTCTGATGACATTGAGGACATCAAGGCCAAGACCGAGGAACTCCAGACTGCTGTCTATGATGTATCCGCTGCAATGTATCAGAAGGCACAGGAAGAAGCTGCAGCTGCAGCATCTGCCGCAGAAGACACTGAAGGTTCTTCTGACGCTGATGATGATACCATTGTGGATGCAGACTACGAAGTAGTTGATGATGATAAGTAATCAAAACATGGATAATGTCGGGTAAGATACTTTAATCTGAAAGTATCTTACTACCCTTAATTTTAAAATAAAATTAATCTTTATAACATCACAGATATAACAGGAATCATCCATGTCTACCCAACGCGATTATTACGAAATATTAGGTATATCCAAGGATGCCACAGAATCCGAGATAAAGAAGTCTTACCGAAAGCTTGCCATGCAATATCATCCAGACAAGAATAAGGAAGAAGGCGCTGAAGAGAAGTTCAAGGAAATATCAGAAGCCTATGCTGTACTTTCCGATTCAGAGAAGAGGGAACAGTATGATAGGTTTGGTCATGCAGGTATAGATGGCCGTTACAGTCAGGAAGATATTTTCAGAAATGCTGATTTCGGGGACTTTGCAGATCTTGGTGATATACTTGGAGGCATATTTGGCGGGGGCGGCTTCGGTGGTTTTGGAGGTTTCGGTGGCTTTGGCGGTGGCCAGAGAAGACAGGGTCCAATGAGGGGCTCTGACCTGCGCTATGATCTTGGAATTACTCTTGAACAGGCTGCTGAAGGTGTGGACACTACTATTAATGTTCCCCGTGCAGAAAATTGTGAATCCTGTAATGGAACCGGTGCCAAGGCTGGCACAAGTCCGAAGACCTGTCCTACATGTCACGGATCCGGTCAGATGACCCAGGCACGTAAGACGCCTTTTGGTACATTCATGTCAACAAGTACCTGTAATGCATGTCATGGACGTGGAGAGATCATTGATGATCCTTGTCCTGCCTGTAAAGGTACTGGCAAGATGAAGAAGGTTCGCAAGATCTCTGTGAAAATTCCAAAGGGTGCTGATAACGGACTTCGTCTGAAGGTAAGGGGCGAAGGCGAGGAAGGCAGTCCTGGTGCACCATCAGGTGATCTCTATGTTGTCATCCATGTGGAACCTCATGACAGGTTCCAGCGTATGGGAGATGATATTGTCTATGAGCAGCCAATATCCTTTGCAAAAGCCGCGCTCGGTGGGGATGTAATGGTCCCGACACTTCACGGTAAAGTGAAAATGAACATCAAGCCAGGTACACAGACTCATTCCATATTGCGCCTGAAGGGCAAAGGTATGCCTCATCTTCACGGACACTCTCACGGTGACCAGCTTGTGAAGATTATTGTTAAGACGCCTACCAAGCTTTCAAATGAGCAGAAGGAACTCTTCAAAAAGCTTCAGGATCTTGATGGTGGACCTGATGTGAAGGCTACTAAAGGTGGAAAAGGTATCTTTGAGAAAGTAAAAGATGCTTTTGAAGCAGGGGCATAGTCCCTTCTTATTTTTCTTTCATATTTCAATTTTTTATCTCTTTTTTAGGACACCTATTTATATTGCTTCACCAGTTTGTGTGGGTAAGATATAATAAGCAATAAGAATATTATGCGGTTTTGTTTCCCGTATCAACAAATGTCTTATTTATAACCTTTTGAAGGTATTATTATGAAGATCGTAATTATTGGAGCTGGTGAGGTTGGTTATCACATCGCTAAGGCTCTTTACCAGACAAACGATGTCGTGGTAGTTGACCAGAATGAGGAAGCATGCGCCCGTGTAGATGAACTTGATGTCCATGTTATACATGGCAATGGTGCCAATGTTTCTATTCTTCATGAAGTTCTTGAAAATGCAGGTCTTCTGGTTGCTGTCACTGGTTCTGATGAGGTGAACATTGTTGCATGTATGGCCTCTAAACTTACTGTACACGACAAGATGAAATTAAAAACAGTTGCAAGAGTGAGCAATCCTGATTATATCGACAAGCCTGTAGCTAAAAGGCCTATGATTGGTATAGACCTCATGATCTGTCCTGAACTATCTCTTGCATCTGAAGTTGCAGAGATCCTTGCTATTCCTTCCGCTATCGATGCAGAACTTTTCGCCGAGGGTAAAGTTGAGATGATGGAATTTGTGGTTCCAAATGATCATAAAATTGTTGGTAAACAGATGCAAGACCTTCATCTTGCAAATTGCTGCATAGTCAGTGCGCTTTTCAGGGATTCAGAGGTTATTATTCCACATGGTGAGGATGTAATAGAAAAAAACGATCATATAGTGGTCATCGGTAAACCTGCTGCCATGAAAGAGGTTCGTGATCTCTTCGGAGAAAAAGTGGGCAAAAGAAGTAAAATACTGATAATTGGTGGCGGCATAGTTGGTTTCTATCTTGCAAAGATGGTGACAAATAATGAATTCGATCTTAAGATCATTGAATCTAATAAAGAAAGGTCACTTGCCATTGCAGAAGAACTTCCCGATGCACTCGTTCTTAATGGAGACGGAACAGATATCAATCTCTTGAAGGAAGAAAGTATTTCAGAGATGGATGTTGTTATTTCTGTGACTAATAGCGATGAGAAAAATCTTTTGTGTTCCTTGCTTGCCAAACAGCTCGGTGTGAAAAAGGTGATTGCCAGGGCCGACCGTTCTGATTATGTCCCGCTATTTGAGATGGTAGGTGTGGACAGTGCTGTAAGTCCAAGGCAGGCAACAGTCAGGGAAGTACTGAAACTGACTTTTGGACAGGGAATAGAATCTATTACTACAATTGAGGGTGAAAAAGCCGAGATCGTAGAGTATACAACATCCAGAAAGTCTAAGATAGTGGGCAAACCTCTGAAAAATGTAAAATTCCCGGCAGGTGCCATTATCAGTATGGTTGTTCATAAGGGAAACACAGTTGTTCCCCGTGGTGAATACGTAATTCAGGAAGGGGATCGTGTAGTTGTATTCAGTCTCCAGTCTGCAAATGCTGAAGTTGAAAAACTGTTCAAGTAGTTCATGACGGGGTGTATTCTTGAAGTACGAAGTCATATTGAATGTTTTAGGTGGTCTTCTCAGGTTCCTGGGTGCTATAATGATCCTGCCTTTGCTGGTAGCAATCTATTATGGTGATTCCATCTATCCTTTTCTGATAGCAGTAGTAATTACTGGCCTTACGGGTATCCTGCTTTCGGCACGATATAAATCATCGGAAGAATGGAACACCAGGGAAGGTTTTGCCATTGTTGCATTGGGGTGGCTTTCAGCCGCTATATTCGGTGCTATTCCCTTCATGCTTGATGGCATAAGTCCAATCAACGCTATTTTTGAATCCATGTCCGGTTTTACAACAACCGGAGCAACAGTTCTTCTTAATATTGAAGCTCATTCCAGAAGTATACTTTTCTGGCGCAGCCTTACACAATGGCTGGGTGGTATGGGTATTATCATGCTTTTCATTGCCATTCTTCCAAAACTTGGTGTTGCGGGAAGGCAGTTGTTCAGGGCAGAAGCTCCTGGTCCGACAGAGGATAAGATCAAACCAAGAATCAGGGAAACAGCTAAGATTCTCTGGCTTGTATATTTTTCTATTTCTTTGCTGGAAGTTATTGCTCTGCTGCTCGCAGGGATGTCCTTTTATGATGCATTGACTCATACGTTTACGACAATGGCTTGTGGTGGTTTTTCCCCTTACGGTCTGAGTGTCGCTGCATTCAATAGTCCTCTTATTGAAGGTATTATTACACTGTTCATGTTCATTTCCGGAGCTAACTTTGCTCTACACTACCGCACTTTGTACACTGACCGGAACAGCCTTGTAAAAGATGATGAATTCAAGTTCTATGCTGGAGTTACGCTCATTGCAACTTCAATACTAACATTCAGTCTCTGGAAAGATATGGGTGAGACGGTATTAACATCGTTCAGGTATGCAGTTTTCCAGGTAGTTTCTATTATGACTACTACCGGGTTTGCAACGGTGGATTTCAATTTTTGGACTGATTCTGCAAAGATTGTATTGCTTGCGGTAATGTTCATAGGTGGTTGTGCCGGTTCAACATCAGGTGGTATTAAAGTAGTGAGATTCCTTCTTCTTCTTAAATACAGTCAGCGTGCTCTTTTTAAGTCAATTCATCCCCGTGCAGTCCAGCCTATAAAATTCAACAAAAAAACAGTTCCTGATGATGTTATGCAGGCAATTGTTTCTTTTGTAGTTATCTATTTTATGATATTTGCAGTGTCTACCGGTCTTCTTTCGTTGATGGGAATGGATATTGTAAGTTCCATCACTGCATCAATTGCAACATTGGGTAACATCGGTCCGGGATTCAATCTTGTGGGACCAATGGCTAACTTCGATGTTGTTCCTTTTGTTGGTAAAATATTGCTAATCGGCAATATGTGGGTTGGCAGACTTGAAGTTTTCACTGTGATAGTGATGCTTACTCCAGAATTCTGGAAAAGATAATAACAAAAAAGTATTAAATTAAGATGAAAAGAAATTAGATAAAGTGATAATATATCACTTTATTATTTTTCAAAGTCAAGTTCGTACTTGACTACAGTTTTGAAAAGAACTCTTAACTCCCATAGGAGTTTCTTATTTGCCTTGAAAAGTGCATAAAGCAAATCAAGAAGGCTCATACTTGAGAAATTTACTCCTTTGAGTGAGTGTCCAAGTGAGTTAAGTTCTTTGTCGCTGAATTTTGTAAATGTATCCTTGACTATCAGACTGTTATCAATCTCACGACCAATGGTTTCTCTCCATTTTTCCTCGTACTCATTAAGAGAGTCTGCTGAGACATTATTTCTGGATATTGCATTATATGCAACCTCGCCAGCAATTTTTCCAGCTTCCATTGCATTTATAATTCCGCCACCAGTGATTGGGTCTGATTGCCTGGCTGCATCTCCTACCAGCATTAATCCGTTAGCAACAGTTTTCTCAATGCTGCCACTTACAGGAACACCGCCAACATCTACCTCCAGTATTTTTGCATCCGGGTATTTATCGTTCACAAAATCGTTCAAGTAGTCAATTGCATGTTTTCCGTTGCCTGATTTATTTCCAAGGATTCCGATTCCAACATTGGCCATGTCGTTTCCTTTAGGGAAAATCCAGACATAACCTGCAGGAGCAATCTCATTACCAAGGTAGAAATAGCAATAGTTCTGGTCAATGCCTGTATTGCTCATAAGGTACTGAGCGCAGGTTTCAATATCTACGGGTTTAATGGCAGTATTAATTCCTGCCCATCTGCCGACCTTTGATTCTACTCCATCAGCACCAATTACTATCTTTGCTTTGATATCGTAAGACTGGCCAAGATGGGATACTTTAACGCCCTTTACAAAATTATTTTCAATAATAAGGTCCGTGGCTCTGGTTTTTACTATTACTTCTGCACCGGTTTTTGCGGCTTCGTATGCAAGAGCCCTGTCAAAGATCTTACGTTCAAGAACGTATCCGACTTCTGCACCGGCGATTTCTTCCGACATTTCAATCATTGTCCCGTCAGGGGCGAAGATGCGTGAGCCTTTTACATCTGCACATATCCAGCGGTGGTCTGGCTCGATGTGCTTTCTGAGCCATACTTTGCTGACTCCTTCAGCACACCTTACAGGATCTCCTATCTCCTGTCTCTTCTCTATTAATAGAACACTGAGCCCTTTCTCAGCTGCTGTTTTTGCAGTGATTGATCCTGCTGGGCCGGCACCTATGACCACAACATCATATTCGTTTTTCACTTTTTCACCTCAATAGCTCCGACAGGGCATATTTTAGCACAGATGCCGCAAGAAGTACACAATTCATTTACTTCTATCCAGGTTTCGACCAATTCAAGTGCACCAGCCGGGCATACACTAACACATGCTCCACAGTAACCGCATTTGAATTTATTTACGTTAATGGTCACCATTATCACCTATAAATTTGTATAATTTGTCACTAATAGTTTAAAAGGAAATATATCTTTCTAATTCTTGTATTTGAATCAGTAATCAGGGAATCCCTTATAGTAAAAGGAATATAAGTGTTTATGCATTGCCTGTAGCATTTATCTTTGCTCTGGCCTTGCCCGTTTTCATATCAAACCTTTCATTAATATATTCAAGTGAGTTCCCATGTCCATGAAGCATTATTTCTACGAGGTCATGCGGTTCATCAATGTCAGTGCTCAGCATAAATGAATCATAAATGAAAACTGAACATCCTCTCTCTTTTGCGATATTACAATGGTTAAGGAAACTTGAACCATAATATTTGACCTGGTAACTAGAAGGGTCTTTTATGAATATGACGTTTGTTCCTCCGCCCTTTCCAGGAACGATTACAACATCCTCTGTTATTGAAACAATGTCTTCTACGTGTTTTGCCCTGACCAGCGGAAGGTCTGCCATTATGATTAATATTGGCTCATTTTCCTGTTCCAAATACCCATTAATGGCTTCATTCAGATCATGTTCGCTGAGAACAATATTGACATCTAAATCTTTAGGAACGCCATTGTCAGGTGTTGTCAATATATCGATTTCCTCGATGCCAGCCTCCTTAAGACTTGAAATGACATCTCTTAGCATGAGTTCTACAAATTCCTCGCGCTCTTCTAAAGTAAGCGCAGGTGAAAGCCTTGATTTTGCGTTCTTCTTTTTATAAGGTATCAATGCTTTCATCGTATTTCCTCATACAATGCATTTCTTTGGACAGGCACACGTCCGGTCTGGCGAATCATCCACTCCATTTCTTCAGCAGGGGTAAATTCTCCGTTTGTTCCTCCTGATGCCGTGGTGATCTTATCTTCCATTAGTGTACCTCCAAGATCATTTGCACCACAGTAAAGTGCTGTCTGCGCCAGTTTTTTTCCAAGTTTAACCCATGCAGCCTGTATATTGTCAACATGCCCGTTCAATATTATCCTTGCAATTGCCTGCAGGCGCAGATCCTCGATACCAGTGGTCATGAACTTTCCGGATTGCATCATCTCTTCACCTACTTTGTTATTATACGGCATGAAAGGCATAGGTATAAGTTCTGTAATACCGCCTGTACGCTGCTGTATTTCCCGTATGGTGAATATGTGTTCCAGTCTTTCTTCAACGGTTTCTACATGTCCGTACATTATCGTAGAATTTGTCCTCAGGCCAACGTTATGAGATGCTTCAACAGTGTCTATCCACTGTTGCCTTGTGATCTTGTCCGGGCAGATGATTTTCCTTACGCGGTCAACAAGTATCTCTGCAGATGTGCCTGTTAGTGTAAGGACTCCACAATCTTTGATAATTGTGCATGCTTCTTCAAGTGTCATGTTATCCATGCCTGCTGCATAATGCACTTCCATGGGTGAAAGTGCATGCATGTTCATTGCAGGGTAGTTCGATCTTATGGCATCAAAAAGCTCAGCATAGTAATCCATGTTGAGTTGTGGGATATATCCTCCCTGTACACAAACTTCAGTAGCTCCTGCTAAATGTGCTTTCTCAACTTCTTTGAGTACATCTTCCGTTGAAAGTATGTATCCTTTTTTTGTCTTAAATGCACAAAAAGCACAGCTTCCGGCACACATATTGGTAAGGTATATGTTACGGTTCACAACATAGGTTACCCTGTCGCCAACAACATCCTTACGCAATTCATTAGCAAAAGAAAAGAGTGCAAAAGGGTCAATATCCATCAGTGAAAGAGCTTCTTCCCTTGATATTTTACCGTTTCTTGCATTCTCTATAATTTCGTCATCAATAAGAGAGTACATACTTTCCTCAGGCTATCTTGAGTTTCATCTGTTCTGGGTTATTGCTGAGAATCGGTTTGTATGTTGTGTTCCGCTGCAACGGCTGTCTTCCTGATGATGTGATGAACCATTCAAGTTCCTCTGCTGACATGAACTGGCCATTTGTAGAGCCTGCGGATGCTGAGATCTTCTCTTCCATAAGGGTTCCGCCAAGGTCATTAACACCGCAGTAAAGAGCTACTTGTGCCAGCTTCTTTCCGAGCTTGACCCAACTTGCCTGGATATTATCGATGTGAGTATTAAGAATAATGCGCGCAAGAGCATATAATTGCAGATCCTGAATTCCAGGGGTTGCGTATTTTCCCTGCCTGATCATCTCATCGCCTATCCTGTTGTTGTAAGGCATGAATGTCAGTGGTACGAACTCCAGGAATCCTCCGGTCTTTTTCTGTATATCTCTGATAAGCATTATATGGTCGATGCGTTCCTCGATCGTCTCTACGTGCCCGTACATTATAGTTGCAGTAGTGTTGATGCCGGTTTGGTGTGCCTGTGTGATTACATCAACCCATTCATCGGTCCTGAGCTTACCAGGGCAGATAATATCTCTTACCCTGTCGGACAGTATTTCTGCGGCAGTACCTGGCATGGTGTCAAGTCCCGCTTCCTTGAGCATTGTAAGAGCTTCACCCACGGTGATACCTGTTTGTTTTGCAGCATGGTATACTTCCATGGGGGAGAATGCATGTGTGTGGATGTGTGGGAACTCTGTCTTGACAGCTCTGATTATGTCTGTATAGAAATTAATGTCCACATTTGGAAGAAGCCCTCCCTGGATGCAAACCTCGGTTGCTCCCTGTTTCTCTGCATCCCTTACTTTTTCAAGTATTTCCTGTATGTCCAGAATATATCCTGTGTTATCACAGAACGCACAGAACCCGCAATTTCCGATACAACGATTAGTGAAGTTTATGTTGCGGTTCACTACATAGGTAACTGTGTCTCCTACAGTTTCCTGGCGCAGCCTGTCCGCAAGTTCAAATAGCTTGAACGGCGGCACTTCTAAGAGAAAAAGCGCATCTTCTTTTGTGGTCATGCCCTGATTGGCTCGTTCAATGATGTCTTCCGGGATAATAGGGTTCATAGTTCTCACTGATACTTTTCTTTTGTATTTAAAGTGTGTGCCCCAATCGAAAATCAAATTTTTCGATAGCCATCATCGTCTGCAAGATTGTGAATAAGCTCTTTCAAATTATCGCTATACCACCCTTTCTTAATGTACTGCGGATAAAGTGGAAGTCTCTCTTTAAGTTCTGTCCCATTCACCATTTCCTTCAATTCAGAGACACTTGGCCACTCAGTTTCAGGGTTTATCCAGTCAATTGTAGTTGGTGAGATGCCCCCAAGGTCACTGGCACCGCATTGGATCAGGATATATGGATCAATCAGGTTTGGTGCAACCTGTATTGCTATGTCATCCGGAAGAATTTCCCTTGCTATCAATACTGCCTGTATCATCTCTTCTTCGGTTGGAGAGGGCATATCTGCCATTGGTGTATCTGGTTTGGGAGTAAAATTCTGTATTATGACTTCCTGTATGTGCCCGTACTCTTCATGTAGTTCTGCAATGGTCAGCAGGGAATTGATCCTATCATCAAGTGTCTCACCTATACCTATTAATATGCCTGTTGTAAAGGGAATATGAAGCTCACCTGCGTAACGAATTGTCTTTATTCTCGTGGAAGGTATTTTTCCAGGAGATCCTTCATGTGCTGCTACATTTGCTGTTGTCTCTAACATCAGTCCCATACTGGCGTTCAGGGGTTTAAGCTTCTCAAGTTCTGTATAGTTCAATATGCCTGCATTGGTATGCGGCAAGAGTCCTGTATTTATGGCTATTTTACACAATTCACATATGTAGTCCACTGTGTTGCTGTATCCTAGCTCTTCCAGCCATTCTTTATACTTGGGCACTTGCTCTGCATATTCTCCGAATGTAAAAAGAACTTCTGTACATCCTGCTTTTTTACCATTTTCTAATATTGGTAAAATTTCATCTATCTTCATAAGTTTTGCATCCGGATCATCAGGGTCGCACCTGAAAGTGCAATACTTGCAGTTATTCCTGCAAATATTTGTGACCGGTACGAAGACATTACGGCAGAATGTTACAAATTCATTCATTGTTACTTCCTTGTTTTAAAGCAACCATTACATAAGTTTAACTGCTTATTATTTTTATACATGTCATTCCATCAAAATATTCTGCATACAGTTCTTTACACCTAGGGCAATACCTTCAACTTCAATGCCACCTTTTCCTTTTGCTCCATCCCCTACTACGAATAGGTTTGACATTGGAGTTCTGTTCTTAAGGTCTGCTCCTGAAGGTGATCTGTTTACAGGCCAATCATTTGAATATGATTGTATCAGGAGTACTTCATATTCTTTTCCTGCGAAAATGTCCCTGAGGTCTTCAAGCCCAAGTTCAATTTCCCTGTCAAGATTATCAAGATCACTCCAGTGAACACATTGGTGTGACATGGTAAGATGTTTACCAGCCGGTGCAAGGGATGGATCAACATTTGTTACTTCGCAGATCCCGTTAACTCTTTTTGCGTAAGGTGTGAGGAGCACGCCACCATGCCCTATCAGTGGTTTATCGGAAGAAAGACAGATCTTAATTCCTGCGGATGGTTTTAGGTCCTTTGACTTGTGTACGTATTCATCCATTCCGCTAACATTCGTCTCGGTTCCTATAAGTTTTGCAGTTAAGGGATGGCCTATATCGCTAATAATAAGATCTGCTTCATGTTCCACGCCATCTACGATAACTGCGGTAACTTTATCGTTATCTAATTTAAGACCTGTAACTTCAGTGGATGTATGTATGGTTCCACCATTGGATGTGATAATATCTACCAGTGCATCAGTAACTCCTTTGCATCCTCCCATAGGAACTCCCGGTCCTCCAAAGTGGTATAGATTCTCAATAATTGCAAAGGCTTCTTCTACGGGTACGTCTGCACCTTTCAGGCTGAGTGCCCACCCAAAGAATGCATCTGAAATGCGGTATGTCCAGTCTTGAGGTATGTGTTTTCTACACCACTCTTCAAAAGACTGTCCTGTTGGAGGATTTTTCCTTGTAGTTGCGATGTAATATATGAGTTTAAGGCGATTTAAAAGCGAGAATGGAATTTTAAAGTCCTCAAAAATAATGTCCTTGTGGCCGAATTTATAATCGATGTCTTTTTTGTTTCGCGGGATTCTTATAACGGATACTGGTTTCCTGCGAATGATTTCTACATCTGCACCTACTTCTTTCAGTAATTGTGAAAGGGGTCCTTCAGGCCCGTGGGGGATCATGTGTAATGCGCCGGTACTCAGCTGGAAACCCTGATATGGGATATTGGTAAACCTTCCTCCGATGATGGGGAGACGTTCGAATATCTCTACTTCATATCCTGCTTTTGAAAGCTTTGCTGCACTCAAGAGCCCTCCCAGTCCTGATCCGATAATAATTGTTTTCATCCTATGCCTCTATTGCTTTAACCGGACAGTATGCGGCACATGCTCTGCACTCGATGCAGGCAGAAGTAAAACTTGCTTTTCCTCTGATCTCAATGGCTCCAAATTTGCAAAAAGCAGCACATTGGCCACAACCTACACAGTTTTTGTTTACTTTCATATTACATTCACCGGATTTCATTGTATAAGGTTTTCAAGAATAAAAAGTCTTATTGTTCTTTTTTTTGTTCTATCGGGCATGAAGAGTTACGCGAGATAATATTATTTTCAATATCTTACACATTTTTGTCATCTAGGGATTTAAACAGAAATATTTATTATTATTAATAACTAATTATATTATCATGGATGAAGTTGATCTGGCTATATTAGAATATCTTTGCAAAGACTCTCGTATGCACAGCACTGAGATTGCAACAGCTCTTAATCTTGCGACATCTACGGTGCATAAGAGAATTGAAAAGATGCGTGAAACGGGGGTTATCAAAGAATTCACTGTCAAGGTCGATACAAATGAAGTTGGTCTTAATGTTACGACTTTTATAGGTGTTAATATCGAGCAGAGTAAGAGGATCAATATTATCAATCGTCTGAAAGCGATTGATGATGTGCTGGAAGTCTATGAGTTGCTTGAGCCATATGATCTTCTTTTGAAGGTGAGAACCTTTGATATTCATTCCCTGAAAGAAAATGTTCTGCAGGTGCTGGGCAACATGGATGGAATAAAAGATTCCCAGAGCATACTGACAACAAAATGCCACAAGGAAAAGAGTTGTGTAATCCTCAAAAAATAAAATTGTCTAATAACATGTCAACGTGAGCGTATTTTTGTTTTTTGTTTCTTTTGAATAAAGTGTTGTATTCATCCTCTGGTACCATCATGATTATTCATGACAATTTTGGCGAACTTTTATATATCATTATGCCAGTTTATTTTTAGGTGAACTTATGAAGAAAGAAGTGATCCAGGTAGTTTCAAGGGATAATGGGGAATTGACATCTCGAAAGGTTAAGGCTGCACCATATGAATTTACCATCGCAACACGTGCCAAATGGGAAATGGTAATTTCTGATGAGGATGCGGAGATACGTGCAGGCGAATTCAAGAAGCTCAATGTAAAAGAGATACATCTGGATCCTGATATGGTGGCACTTCCATGTACATTTTCGCACCATGCAGTTGTTTCTCTTATCAAGGTCGGTGCTAAAGGCGGCGCAAAACCTGTGGACAGTGAACGTGTCATAAATTCGGCCTATATTATTGGTCAGGAAAGTGGAAGGGTAAGAGAAGGTGATCTTCTTGCAGTCCTCAATATCTTCCCGATTATGTTCACACGTGAAGCAATGACACCACGTTCTCTCTAAAGGTGGACTTTATGGAAACTTGCATGATATGTGGTGAACTGCAGGATTTCAAGCAGTTTGAAGGTTATAACATATGCACGACATGCGCAGATATTATGGAAGATGTTATGGGTGAGTACTTCCTGCGCACGATCTGGAAACGTGAACCTAAAGCTCATGCTGCGTATTTGAATTATCTTAATAGCACTACGAAATACATTTCTGATTACAAGAAACTGGCGCAGAGATCAGGTCAGCATACCCGGGAAATCAGCACAAGAGTTCAGGATGCTCTGGAAAATGGGGACGGTCACCCGTCAAAGAAGCGCTATTTTGAGCATATGCAAAAAGTACTTGACTGGCTGGAGGCAACTCCTCACTTTTACCACTATTATTTCAAGGATTACTATGTTTGTCCGGAATGTGGTGCTTCCATATTTGAGAAATACACACGAAGAGACGTTGGTGACTGGATGGTTATTTCCTGTTCTGAGTGCGACGCCGTAATTAAGAAATATTTTTCACTTAAAAGCGTTTAAAAATTATAATCTGAAATATATATTATTTTCAGGCACAGTTTCTTTTCTGCCTGTGCATTTCATCATGATTTCCGTCACTCTTTCTTATTATAGTTTTTGGCTGGTTTTCTGGCTGCGGTATTTTAATTGAGACAATTTAAATATGATGAATTATTATCAATTATTAGAACTCTATCTATTGAAAAATATGTCGACAGATATTGTTTATCTATCCGCACAGTTTGAATAGATATTTGCGTAATCCTTCGCACGAAGGTGTTTTATACAAATAGTCTATGTATCATTATAACTTTCAGGAGAATAGTTTATGTCAGGAATAATCGATATTAGTAACATAGCCAATAGTTACATACCGGTTGCAGTAATTCTCATTGTGGCACTAGTGATGCCTCCCATAACAATGCTTATCATTAAATTGGTAAGTCCGAGGAGTAAAGCATCAGCAAAGTACGCGACATATGAAGCTGGTTCTGTTCCAGTAGGAAATGCCAGAATACAGTTCAATGTCGAATACTATCTTTATGCCATTGCTTTTGTCCTTTTTGATATTGAAGTCCTTTTCCTTTATCCATGGACTACGATTTTCAAGGGACATGATATCACTTCTATCGCAACCGCTGAAATGCTTGTTTTTATCTTTGTTGTATTGTTTGGCTACGTTTATCTGATCAAAAAGGAGGCTCTTAAATGGATGAAATAGAGCAGACGAACGTCGAACAAAATGATGTTTTAAACGTAGGATATACTGACGTTCCGGGAACGATGCTTACGGAGTCAAATGCAATCTGTGATTTCATTAAGAAAACAAAGATTCAGGATGTTCTAAACTGGGGCCGTAAGAACTCTTTATGGTTCACTGTAAATGCAATGGGTTGCTGTGGTGTTGAACTACTTGCAACAGGTATGGCGCATTATGATACCGATCGTTTCGGTATTATTCCACGTAATTCCCCAAGACATGCTGATGTATTGATCATCAGTGGTTATGTAACAAGGAAGTACCTTCCAGCCTTGAAGAGGATATGGGATCAGATGCCTGCACCAAAATGGTGTATATGCTTCGGAGACTGTGCAATCAGTGGTGGTCCTTTCTACGAGTCATACAGTACCCGTCAGAACATTGAGGATTATTTCCCTGTGGATGTTTATGTCCCGGGATGTCCACCCAGGTGTGAAGCTTTGATTCAGGCGTTTGTTGAGCTTCAGAAAAAGATCGAAGCAAAGAAGGACAAAGGTACAGAGTATTGAGGTGAATCAATGGATGCTAATTCTATTATCTCTTCACTTACAGGCAAGTTTCCAGAAGATATTTATGATGCCAGTGTCGAGTCTGACATCAGGATCGTTGCCAAAGTGAAGCCTGAAAACGTAGTGGAAGTTTGCCGCTACCTCAAGGAAGATCTTTCTTTCGGACATCTTTGCTGTGAGTTAGGAGCAGATTATCCGGACAGAAACGAGATTGAAACAGTATACATAATAGGTTCCTATGACCATCCGGTGGTCATCACCATGAAGGCTCTCCTTCCAAGGGATAACCCTGAGATAGAGTCCATAGTAGCTGTTTACTGGAATGCGAACTGGTACGAAAGAGAAACGTACGAAATGTATGGTGTGAAGTACCTTAACCACCCTGACCTTAAACCTCTTTTACTTCCAGAAGAGCTACACGGTGAGTGGCCATGGCGTAAGGATTACAAAGGCTTCCCCAACAAAACAGCTAGGAATTTAGTGTGAGGGTTAAATTATGGATAAAACAGTTGGACCTTCTGAAATGATATTACAAATCGGACCACAACATCCGATGCTTTTCGGCCCCTGGAGATTGAATGTTAAACTGAGGGGTGAGACCGTTGTGGACTCCGAGATTGAAATGGGTTATATTCACAAAGGCATTGAAAAGATCCTTGAAAACAAGACCTATCTTCAGGGCATTACTATAATGGACAGGATATGTTACCTTGAAGCAATGACCAATGAGGAAGTATACGTTGGTTGTGTGGAGAAACTTGCAGGTATCGAAGTGCCTGAAAGAGCTCAATATATACGTGTAATTATAGAAGAGCTTTCCAGAATACAGAGTCATCTGCTTGCTATGGGCGAATATGCTGAATTCGTTGGTTTTGTGACCATGTTCATGTATACCATCAGGGACAGGGAAGATTTGATGTCTCTTATAGACTCCCTTACAGGAGCACGTGTCACACACAGTTTCCTGCGATATGGTGGTGTAAAGGATGATCTGCCTGACGGATTTAAAGAGGATGCCAAATACGTGTTCGGAAACCTTAGAAAAGCCGTTGACAAATATGAAGAATTATTCAGTACTGATTCTATCTATAAGGCAAGAACAAAGGGTGTAGGTGTTCTTACAGCAGATGTTGCAAAGGACCTCGGTGTTTGTGGTCCACCACTTAGGGCAACAGGATTTGCTTTTGATGTCCGTAAGGATGAGCCTTATCTTGTCTACAAGGACCTCGATTTTAAGGTTTGTACACATACAGATGGTGACGTTTACGCAAGAGTTCAGGTACGCCTTGATGAAATGCGTGAAAGTATGCACATTGTAGAGCAGTGCCTTGACCAGATTCCTAACGGACCGATTTTCCCGGAGAATACTCCGTATGGAAAGAGATCTCCTGTAATGAGAGTTCCTCCTGGAGAAGTATTCCATCGCGTAGAGGCTCCACGTGGTGAAATGGGAATGTATATGGTGTCTGATGGATCTGATAAACCATACCGTGTAAAGGTAAGGGGACCTGTGTACCCTACACTGCAGACTCTGCCACCACTGATAAAAGGTGTGCAGGTTGCAGATATCGTGGCTATTGCCGGTAGTATGGACACATGTACCAGTGAAGTTGACAGGTGATTATGATGGATATAGAAGCAATAATCTATAATCCGATCCTGCGAGCTATTTTAGGATTATGCCTTATGGGTGCCGTTTTCGGTGGTGCCTGTATAGCTGTCTGGTTCGAGCGTAAACTCTCTGCCGATGTTCAGCAGAGATACGGTCCTAACAGAGTGGGTCCTCACGGATTACTACAGCTCGCTGCGGATGCTATCAAACTGTTTACAAAAGAAGATATTATTCCTAAGAACGCTGACAGATTATTATTCGTTTCAGCACCTATTCTTCTTATGGGTTCTGTCTTCCTTATGCTAGTAGCACTTCCTTTTGGTGCTATTATTATAAATGGTCAGAGTTATGTGATTGCAGCAACCCAAATGGATATAAGTGTTCTTTATATCGAAGCAGTGTCTGCAATCTCGATTATAGGTATTTTCATGGTTGCATACAGTGCGAACAACAAGTTCTCTACTCTGGGAGCTTTCAGGAACTTTGCACGTATGGTAGGATATGAAGTTCCTCTTGGAATCTGTGTTGTCAGTGTTGCCATTATGGCCGGTTCACTGGACATTGTGAAGATTGCAGAGGCTCAGAGTCCACTGTGGTTCATAATAATGCAGCCACTGGGTTTTGTTGTGTTCTTCATTGCTCTTATGGCTGATATGGGTCGCCATCCATTTGACCAGAACGAGTCCGAGGAAGAACTCATTGCCGGTTTCCTCACCGAATACACAAGTATGAGGTTCGGTTATGTTTTCTTTGCAGAATACATACACCTGATTCTCGGTTCAATGCTTGTTGTACTGTTGTTCCTTGGTGGATGGAACCTGCCAACATTTTTGACAGACATAACAATTGTTGGTGTAATTCTTCCAACAGTATACTACCTGTTAAAGGTGGCTTTGGTAATGCTTGGAATTATCATGATCAGATGGTCTCTTCCAAGGTTCAGGATCGACCAGGTAGTAGACCTTAGCTGGAAAAAACTCCTGCCATTGTCCCTCCTTAACTTGGGATGGGTAATCGCACTTGGTCTTCTGGGGGTGTACTGATTGGTTCTTAAAAATTTCATAACATCTTTAAAGAATATTTATTTCAAACCACCTGTAACAAGAATGTGTCCGGAAGAACCCACAAAGCTTTCAGACAGGTTCAGGGGCTTACAGGAACTGGATAAATCGAAATGTATAGGCTGTGGAATATGTGCCAACACATGTCCTAACAATTGTATCAAGATAGTCAGGGCACGTGTCAATCCGGAAAGTGACAAGCAGAGATGGTTCCCTACAATTGATATCGGTCACTGTATGTTCTGTGGTCTTTGTATCAGTCAGTGTCCAAAGGAAGCATTGTCAAGTTCAAAGGTGTACCTGACAGGTGTGATCCGCTGGAACCACGAGGATCTTCTCTTTACACCGGACATGCTGGCAAGGGAAGTTGACATTAATGCAGAAGAAGAAGCAGGTGAAGAGGTGAGCAGATGGTCGCCACAGTAGGCTCAGTCATTGAAATGATAGTCTTTGCTATCCTGGCTGTTTTATCGATAGTGTTCTCACTCTTTGTAGTAACAGCAAAGGATGTAGTAAGGGCAGCTATTGCGCTTGTAACTACAATGTTTTTGATTGCAGCTATGTACATATTGCTCAATGCACAGTTCCTTGGAGTAGTCCAGGTACTGGTATACATTGGTGCAGTCGGTGTACTGATATTGTTCGCTGTAATGCTTACTAAGAAGGAGTTTGGTGCAGATGCTGAATAAAGAAATATCATTTACAGCGATGGATGTTATCACATCTGTGTATGACTACCTTAAACCACGAATACTTGGAATGATTATCGCACTTCTGTTCCTGTTGGTAATCGTTGTGTCAGTTGCATTTACAAGCTGGCCAACAATGGATCAGCTTCCACAGAACATTGATGATCAGAGTAACATTCAAGCTATCGGTATAATGATTTTCACTGATTTCGTGGTACCGTTCGAAATACTATCAATCGTATTGTTGTCCTCATTAATAGGTGCTATTTACATGGCAAAAGGAGATGATAACAAATGATACCAATTGCACTTTATCTTGCTCTTGCAGCAATCATATTCTCCGTAGGTCTTTACGGACTTATGACACAGCGCAGTGGTATTCGTATTCTCATGTGTGTTGAGCTCATGCTTAATGCTGCAAACCTTAACCTTGTAGCATTCTCAAGCTATCACCATGACCTTACAGGACAGGTATTTGCACTGTTCTCCATTGCACTTGCAGCATGTGAAGCAGCAATCGGCTTTGCTATACTCATGGCCCTTTACAGAATGAAGGATACGATCAGCCTTGACCATATTAACATACTGAGGTGGTAAAAATGGCAGTCGAAAATCTTGCATTCTTAATACCGGTTCTGCCTGCACTGGCCTTTGTGCTTACATTCTTCCTTGGGAAGAAATTGCCAACTGGCGGTGCAATAATACCAATAGCAGCTATTGCTACATCATTCATAATATCTCTATTAATTACATTGAACTTACTTGCAAACCCTGAAGAAGTTGTGAGTCAGTCATATAGCTGGTTTGCCATACTCAACGTAGGTATCCTTGTCGATCCTCTGGCAGCAGTTATGCTTACAATGGTTACATTCGTAAGTCTGCTTATTCACATCTACTCTACAGGTTATATGTCACATGACAAAGCACCTTCAAGGTACTTTGCTGAGACAGCACTGTTTACAGCTTCAATGCTTGGTCTGATTCTTTCAGATAACATCCTTCAGCTCTTCATTTGCTGGGAGCTCGTGGGTGTATGTTCATACCTGCTTATCGGATTCTGGTTCGAGAAACCATCCGCTGCAACAGCAGCAAAGAAGGCTTTCCTGACAACCAGAATTGGTGACGTAATGTTCCTTACAGGTATCATTGTCCTGTTCTCAGACCTTTTCAAGATATTCAACGGCAACGTCCCCGATGGTGTCTATATACTCAGGTTCGATGAGATCTTCGCACATATTCCGGATCTTGCAGCAATTAATGCAAACATCTTTGGAATGGAGGTCAGCCACATTACCCTGATAACACTCCTATTCTTCGGTGGTGCTGTTGGTAAGTCAGGTCAGTTCCCACTCCATGTGTGGCTCCCTGATGCAATGGAAGGTCCAACAACCGTTTCAGCTCTCATACACGCAGCAACAATGGTTACAGCCGGTGTCTATCTGGTTGCAAGAACATTCCCAATGTTCATCGCAGCTCCGGACTCACTCATGGTAGTAGCATACGTTGGTGCTTTCACTGCAATATTCGCAGGAACAATGGGAATTGTCATGAACGACCTTAAGCGTGTACTCGCATACTCTACAGTAAGTCAGCTCGGTTACATGATGCTTGGACTTGGTGTAGGTGCAGCAGTAGGATCTGAAGCAGTCGGTATTGCTCTTTTCCACCTGATCAACCACGCATTCTTCAAGGCTCTTCTCTTCCTGTGTGCTGGTAGTGTGATTCACGCAGTCGGTACACACGATATGAGACAGCTGGGAGGCGTTGCAAAGGTAATGCCAATTACAGCAATTACAATGATTATTGCTTCACTGGCACTTACCGGAATAGGTATTCCAGGCACATCCATCGGTACAAGTGGTTTCTTCAGTAAGGATGCAATCATTGAGAATGCATACCTCTTCGGAGAGACAACAGGTACATGGTTGCCATATATCTTCTCAATCGCAGCAGCTCTGCTGACTTCCATCTATATCTTCAGGCTTATCTTCATGACATTCTATGGTAAGCCACGTACAGATTACGGTGGTCACGAGTCCCCTGCATCAATGACAATCCCACTTTCAATACTCGCACTGTGTGCACTGGTCTTCGGTGGACTTACAACCAAGACATTCAACACATTCGTGAGTGAGACATTCGTGAACAACTTCGTAAACATGGATATTTCAAGCCTGGCAACGCTCGGTGGTTATCACCTTGCAGAACATGCAGGTGAAGAGCCAATGCTTATACTCTGGCTACCACTCATCATGGCACTTGCAGGTCTTGTAATTACATTCCTGATCTACGGACTTAAGATTGTCAACATGGACAAGCTTGTATCAAGAAACAACCCTATTTACAAACTCCTGTACAACAGGTACTACCAGAATTCCATATTCACCAACTTTATCTCAGTCAAGGTAATCTACGAAGGCTTTGCCTTTGCAGGACGTGCAGTTGACAGAGGATTTGACTGGATTGTTAAATGGTTCAGTGACTTTACACTGGAAGCTGGTGAATCACTGCGTCAGTTCCAGACAGGAGCAGTACAGAATTATGCCACAGCAGTAATTACCGGAGTAAGTCTTCTGGTCATTCTCATTAAAGTGGTAATGGAGGTACTCTGATGATGCCGATACTTTCAATGATCGTGCTGATACCTCTGATATTTGCAGCACTTGCATTATTAACAAAAACAAAAGAACAGGCAAGAGTAATAGCACTTGCCGGTACTGTTATTGTACTGTTACTTACAGTATACATGTACTTTAACTTCGATAGCACTATAGCAGATAACCAATTTGAGGAACTTGCACAGTGGGTACCATCCCTTGGAATTACCTACCATCTCGGTGTTGACGGAATCGCAATGCCATTGATTCTTCTCAATGCAATTGTACTTCCACTGCTCGTTCTCTTCACATGGAACGATGACAGGAAATCACCAAACAAGTTCTATGCATGCATACTCGCAACAGAGGGTGCAGTAATCGGTGTATTCGCCGCACTGGACTTCTTCCTGTTCTACATATTCTGGGAACTTACACTCATTCCGCTCTTCTTCATGGTGAGCATATGGGGAGGACCCAACAAACATAAAGCAGCAATTAAGTTCTTTATCTATACTCACGTGGCGTCCCTTGTGATGTTGCTAGGTATATTCGGACTTTACTTCGCAGCATGGGACATGACAGGAACTCCAACGTTGGACATACCAACGCTTATCAGCCAGTTCCAGTTCATTGAATCCGGAATTGCAAAGGATATGATTTTCCTTGCACTGCTCTTCGGTTTCATTGTGAAGATCCCAAGTTTCCCATTCCACTCATGGCTTCCAGATGCATATACTGAGGCACCAACTGCCGGCAGTGTGCTCTTTGTCATGCTCAAGATCGGTGGATATGGTCTCTTTAAGGTCATGCTTCCAATGTTGCCATTCACTGCATCACCAAACCTGATGATAACCATCATGGCAGCTCTCGGTTCTGTAAGTGTTCTCTACGGTGCATTCCTTGCACTCTCACAGAAGGACATGAAGAGAATGGTTGCATACTCCAGTGTAAGTCACATGGGCTATGTAACACTCGGTGCAGCCGGTCTGATATCACTCTCTGTGTCAGGAGCAATGTTCCAGCAGTTCTCACACGGACTTATCATGAGCATTATGTTCATGTCATGTGGTGTTATCAACAACACAACAGGTACAAGGATAATGAACGATCTTGGTGGTCTTGCACAGAAAATGCCAAAGCTGGCAGTCATTATGGTACTGACATTTATGGCATCCCTTGGACTTCCAGGTCTCACTGGTTTCATTGCAGAAGTATCCGTACTTGCAGGAAGCTTCGTGAACCTGCCATCATATGTGATAATTGCAGTGCTTGCCATTGTGATAACAGCAGCATATCACCTTTGGGCTCTCCAGAGGGCTATGTTTGGTGTCTATAACGAGAAACTCGGTACAGTTACAGATATTAATACCTTCCAGACTTTTTCAATGGGAGTCATTGCTATACTCATACTGTACTTCGGACTTCATCCAAACCCGGTATTTGATATGATGATGACGAACTCAGAGCACATAGTCAGCCTGATGGCTGCAATGGGGGTGTAAATTATGAATCTTATGTTAGTAGCACCTGAACTCACCATTGCGGTAACAGGACTGGCAGTATTGCTTATCGGACTGTTCCTTCCAACAGATTCAAAGAAGATACTTGGCTATCTGGCATCCCTTGGTGTCCTGATTGCCTTGGCACTGACAGTTTCAAGTCTTGGAACAGAAGCATTGTTATTCTACAATACGGTGTCAATTGATGCGCTGTCACAGTTCTTCAAGATAGTCTTCCTTGTTGTCGCATTACTCTTCACGATTGCAGGAATCAAATACACTGAAGGCAACAGCAACACAGAAGAGTTCTTTACCCTTGGACTCTTCGCAACAATCGGTATGATGTTCGTTGCATCAGCAAACGACCTCATGGTACTTTTCGTTGCATTCGAACTTGCAAGTCTTGCAACATATGCACTTGCAGGCTTTGAGAAGAAGAATATCAAGTCACTGGAAGCCGCTATGAAGTACTTCATCATCGGTTCACTTTCAGCAGCACTTATGCTTCTTGGTATCTCATATGTCTACGGAGCAACCGGTACAACAAGTATTCCTGAAATTGCAGCAAACTCAGCTACACTTGCATCAAGCCCGATTGGAATTGTTGCAGTAGTTCTTCTGCTTGCAGGATTCGGTTTCAAGATCGCTCTTGTACCATTCCATATGTGGGCGCCTGACACATACCAGGGTTCACCATCAGTTGTATCAGCACTGCTTGCAGCAGGTTCAAAGAAGATGGGTATCGTAGCAGCTCTCAAGGTATTTGTGGTTGCACTCATCGCTCTTAAGGCAGACTGGCAGATCGCTTTTGCAATACTTGCAGTCATCACAATGACATACGGTAACGTTGTAGCCCTTAAACAGACAAGTGTTAAGAGAATGCTTGCATACTCTTCACTTGCACAGGCAGGTTACATCACAATGGCATTTGTGGTACTCACACCAATTGCACTTGGCGGTGGAATATTCTATGCACTGTCACATGGTTTCATGAAAGCAGGAGCTTTCATTGCAACTGCAGCTGTGACATACATGGTACTTTCAGAGAACAAGGATTCAGCTGACCCAGACCACATTGAAAACTTCAGAGGTCTTGGAAAGAGAATGCCAATAACAGCTCTCTGTATGACAATATTCGTATTTGCTCTTGCAGGTATCCCGCTCACAGCAGGTTATATGAGCAAGTTTGTATTGTTCTCATCAACCATCCAGTCAGGCTTTGTATGGCTCGCTGTAATTGCAATTCTTAACAGTGCAATTTCACTGGGCTATTATGCAAAGATTGTCAAGTACATGTACTTCCTACCAACAGACAGTGAGAAAGTCTCAGAACCATTCCCATATACCATTGCAATGATAATTGCAGCAGTTGGTGTACTTGCACTTGGTTTCTGGTCAGAGCCATTTGTCCACTGGGCAATGGAAGCAGCATCAGTACTGCTCACAGGAGGTATGTAAAATGACAGATTGCGATCTTTGTGGAGTCGGAATTCCAACAGTGGTTCCTGTAAGGGTATTCAAACCAAAGTATGAGAATTCCTATCCTCATGGAATGTGGCAGGGACTTTGCGAAGGATGCCTTAATGCAGGTAAAAAAGCCCATGATGCACTGGAAGAGTCACCAAGCTGCGGAACAGCAGGTGTATGTGATTTCTGTGGTGCAATCGCACAGTTGTACGATGTTACAATCAGCAGGCCTTCATTCTCAAAAGGCGCTGACCCTGATACAGTACATCTCTGCAAGAAGTGCCTTGCTTCAATCAACGAGGCACACGAGTCATGGGAAAAGCAGAAGGCTGAAGACGAACACGCACATCATTAAACGTTAAAACAGATGACCGGTCTGACCGGTCATGTCTTTTCTTTTTTGGATTAATTTGCTCTTGAATTCATTTTGCATTTTGATATTTTTCATTCAGTAGAACAGCATATATGCTACACCTGTAAGCATCAGACTGCTAATTCCCATCACTGCACCACCCAGCGTATAACTTCTCAGAACCTCAGATGTTTCCAGTTCTGCCAGATCCTTATATATCCAGAAGAACGGATCATTAAAGTGTGATATTAGGAACGTTCCTGATGCCATTGAAAAGAGCACGATGACCGGTGGTAGGCCAAGCACCGGTACAAGAGGTATAACTATTGAAGGTGCGACCAGCATAGTGACAACACGGGAACCCTGTACGCTCTGTATTGCAACTGCAATGAGGAAAGGCACAAGTATTGCAGGTAAAGGTAATCCTGAAAGAAAGGTTCCCATCTCCTGACCAACTCCTGTCATTGCGAGAGTGGCACCAAGTGCGCCGCCTCCACACATATCCAGAATTACCACACCGCTTCTTTTGATTGCTTTTTCAACCCATTCTCTTACAGAATCAAAGCTGTACTGCCTGTAAGCAAAGAATATCGCCATGACAACTCCGATTAATAGTGCCATGTCAGGTTCACCCAGAATGTCAAATATGGCTATGTTTGTGAATACATCTGTAAGGATTAATGCAACAGGAATAGCAATTGGAGAGTAAGCAGCCATCCTGCTGGGAGTATTCATATTCTTATTTTCTGTTTCAGTGTCAACTATGAAATTACTAATATCTCCTGTTTTGCAGAATTTCGTAGCATAGAAGTATCCTGTAATAGAAACAATAAACGAAATTATAATTCCGGGAATCATCACATCACTGGCATTAATTCCTAAATCATAAACGGCAGAATAAACAACTGGGGATGGGTATATTAGATTGTACGATGCCAGAGTTCCAAAAACAAGTACTGATGCCGTCAGAACATTTGGAAATCCTTCCCTGATTCGTATCTCTCTTGCAACCGGGATGAATATCACATAGGCAAGGATGCAGCACATAAGTGGTACTGCAAAAATAAATCCAAGTATATTCAGGCCGAAAAGCGGCTTTTTTGATATCATTATAATATCGCTGGCAATTAGTTTTGCTCCACCTGTTCTGTGCAGTATAAGCCCTATAATGCTTCCGGCAGCGATGATTATAGCAAAATGTGAGAATACTTTCCCCATGCCGGATGTAATCGTTTCTATCGTTGTAGATGCTTCACCTGCAAGTATTCCTATGATGGCAGATGTAATAATCAGACTAATAAAAGGGTGCAATCTAAGCTTTGCTGTGAGAATGAGGATTAGAAGTAAAGAAAAAAGGAAAATGATTATAGGTTCCATTAATAGAAAATCAGTTTTAGAGCAGTATATACTTTACTGCTCCAAAATGTTTCTCTCTTATTCTTCAACATAAAGAAGATACAGGCAACTGTTCTCCCTCATTTCCATGAATCCCTGGGTTTCGGAAATTCCAGCTTTCTCAAGCAGGACTTTCTTCCATGATTCTGGTGGGAGTGCTATCTTACCTGTATATGCCTTTGCTGCGATCTGAGCATACTGAAGTGGTTTGCCGCCAATCTTAATTCTCTTTGCAACTTCCTTGCGGTAAGTCTGGTGCATCATGCATGCACTGTGTGCGGCAGAAGGCTGTATTGTGTGATTATAATGGTCTGTTGCTTCCATATGAACCGGGTTGAAGTTACCGATTCTCTTAATGTATTCCCTGATGGCTTTGGAGAATGGGCACACCTTTGTGACAAAACCATATTTACTTATCTGTCCGATATGCTCAAATGATGAAAGTACGGATTCACCGTTAATTACAGCATTTGCAAAGTCATCCCAGGTCTGGTATTCTTCCTCAGGTACGGATTTTGCCAGTGATTCTGCCTGGCCAACCATGTAATTGGTAAAACCTTCAACACCCTGCTTATCGGAAATATCCTCAAAGAACAGGAACACTGAAACATCAACAAAAGGATTGGATTCTATATTTTCAGCCATATGATCACCTTTAATCTATAATCTCCTCGCCTGCACTCTTGCCTTTAACAATAAGAGCGAACACGCAGGATGCATTTCTGAGAATACTTTTAATGTGTCTCTCGTCAACATTGATCCTGGCAAGGTTTTCCTGTACCATTTTCACTTCACCGGTCATTCCTTTGTTTGCAAGATGCAGACATTCAAGGGCCTGTTTTGCAACAGTAATATTGTTAGCTGCAACTTCCCTGAATTTCTGGTGAGTAATGCAGTAATTAGAAACAGCTGAATCTCTTACACGGTTATTATAGCTGTCAGCCACGTCGGTGTCAGAATCAGGTATTGGGCCGATTCTTGAAATGTATCTTCCCATGGTAGGTGCCATTGGGCACACTTTTAAAGCATAGACATAACCGATGACATCTCCATCCTTATCTGTGATAGCGAGGTCGGTCTGGACATTAACATCACCTTCTACAGTGAGAGATGTCCTTCCATCCTTCATTGCCACATTAAAGGCAGGCCATCCCACATATGCTTCTTTGCCCATCCTTTCTGCATAGCTCTCACCTACACGAAGCCAGTATTCTACGACACCTTCTGTTCCTGCTTTGCTAACCATGTCATCAACAAGCGAGTAAATTGCAATGTCCATCATAATTATAGGTCTCCTTTATCTCTCGGGTCCGATTAGTTATTATACTATATTTATATATTAATTGTTGTTATGGTTTTTATTCTTTGCCATTGAATTAATAGATTAATATTAAAGTTATGTTATTTTAATCCATTTAAGCTCCGGGTTAGCCGGGTAAAGCTGTTCAGTTGTTGCATTATCTTCCGCTATAATATTCAGAGCATCGTCTTCAGATTTCACAGCCATTTCAAATGGTGTTTCACCGGCAACGTTGTATCTGAGGATAAGTTGTCCATCCTCTGCCATGATTAGTTTTACACTATCTTTTTTCAGGGAATCTATTCCAAGTTCGTACCCTTTATGACTATCAGCCTCCCAGATTTGGACCTCTGTTTCTGCCTTGTAAAGAGCAGTTTCATCAGTTCGATTTCCAATTCCCGGAGTATCTGTGCTGGTTGCCCGTAGATAGCTACCATTCTCAATTCTGACAAGAGAGTGTAGCATCTGTGAAAACGTGCTTTCCCCGTTTCGATCATCATTATTTGATCGTTCCAGATGCTGTGTCCAGATATTTTTCATATAGTTCAACCGTAAAACCTGATTCATAATTGTAAAGTCATTTCAGCATTTCCTGAATGGAATTTTGCATCCTGTCAAGCGATTCCTCTTCCAGCAGAAGGAACATATCTCCATAGATAGTGCCGGCTCCGACGTCTTTTTCAGATGTGTAAACCATAAACATTGTTTCCATGTTCAGTATTCCTTCCGGTTCTTTATGCATCATATTGAGGCTCTTTTTCAGGATCTCCTCAATATTGCCGATACTTATGTCCGGCACAGAATGCATGATCTTAAGATTAAGGAAAGATGAAAGTGAATTCAGATATGATCCGGCAATAATGTTTCCTGTTTCAAGAAGAGCAGACTCATAAATACTGGGGTCATCCTCATGCTCGATACTTTGTAACAGCAGGTTGCTCAGATAAACAGCATTGCCAAACTCAAACAGCAGCATTACAAGACCATTCATATCCCCGTGGATCGGGATCATTATACCGGTCATTGTAATGGAGTCCGGTATTATGTCGATAATAGCAGACGGTTCAAACAAACGTGCATCTGAAAGGTTTAACTGCACTCTTTTCTCAATAAGCTGGGACAGGGCAGTAGTAGCATTTCCCATACCTATACTGCCTATCTCCTTGAATGCATCAATCAGAAAATTGTCAAGTTGCCTGGTCATTAGAACTCAACCTTTTTTTCTTCAAGTATAACTTCAACATCCTGCTCCATGAAGAATTTCTCTCCTACATAGAACCGGATGTATTCTTCTTTCCCGCCCTTTACAACACGAATCTTTGCATCCTTTTCATCTGCAAGGTTCAGGAAAAGACCTTCAAATCTGGAAATTATCTGTAAGTCATGTGCATCTTTATTTATCATGCCGACCAGAAGCAATTTGCTGGCAGAGAAGCGTTCAACCATTTCAGACATAAACTCGTATGTCCTTTGTTCCCCATCTGTCAGGATCAACTGACTTATTGGTTCAAAGACAACGGCACAGCCTTCAGGAAGCTTGCTTGTAAGCTCAAAGAATTTCTCAATTTCATCAGCAGGTAATTTTACAATTCCCTCTTCATTAGTGACAGTTTTAGTTGTGGATGAGATTTCGATAAATTTCATTGCACCTATATCCATCAGGTCTCCAATCTTCTCTTTGTACATTTCAGTACGTGGCTGTGTTGATACAAGAACAGTGTTTACCATTTCGCCGTAAAGGCGAAGGCAGATTTCTATTACAGAATCTTCGTATCGGGTCTTAGGTGTGTATTCGATAAGTGTTGACCTGCTGAGAAGTTTTGACATTTGCTCTACTTCAGGCAGTTCTTCCATGTCATCTTCGGATTCAACAGGTTTTGTGAATATCATTCCTTCTATCAGGAAATCTCCTAGCTTTTCCCTTGGAATTGTCGTAAATGCCTGAAGCATCAAAAATCCTGCAGAAGCAAATATACTGGTATAGACAGCACTCCAGAAACCAAGGAACAGGAAGACAAGTTCAGTAATGTCTTCATCCTGAGAACCGATGGCAATTGAGGGGAATATTGAGGATGTGATAAGGAATATAGCTGTAAGTGCAAGAAGTAACCAGGCAATAGATCCTTTTTTCGTTTCAAAATAAACCTTTACCCAGAAGTATATGGCTGCCAATCCACACGCTAATGATATGGATATGAATATTATGTGTGTTATAGTAATTTCCGGAGTTAACATCCTGCTGTCACCTATTATTATCCATGTGATATATTATTATGTTGTATATATTAATATACTTTTATACCTTTAAGTGCGCTTTTGACAGTAAGTTCTCCGTTTTCAGTGTCAAGCACAATGGTACGTCCATAGTTCTGTCCGGTATCCTCTGCAACAATGGGTATTTTTAGTTGTTTCAATGCCTCTTTTGTAGCTGCTATGTTTCTTTCTCCAATATTGAGCTGGGCATTTGAATTAAATGAGAACATGCTAGCACCACCTGCGATCTTAGCAGTTGTCCGGTGTTTATACGCACCCTTCTCTGTCATCTCATCCAGAAGTGCAGGGATTCCTGTATCTGCAAACTTGGCGATATTGTCTTTTGCTCTTGCATTTTCTATGCTTGGAAGCATAATATGCACCATACCGCCGACACCTGTGCTTTTGTCATACAGTGAAATTCCCACACAAGATCCCAATCCTAGAGTGGTGAGTTTTGCGGGTTTCTTTGCAACAGCACTGTCAGCCATTCCCACTATTATCATGTTTATCTCGTACGCATTTCTTCTATCCTGTCAATGATTGACTGCAATGAAGCTGTATCCAGGAGCATGTACATATCACCGCTCAGGCTATGGTACTCATCTTCTCCCTTGATTTCAAACAGAGTTTTCAGGCCGAAAATGTGATCGATCTTCCCACTCATGTGCTTTTTAGATTTTTCAAATATCTCATCTGTAGTTCCTTCGGATATGACTGGAATTGAGGGTATGATAGAAAGGTTCAGAAACTTGGAAAGCGCATTGTAATAACTGCCTGCAAGTATATTCGCAACTTCAATGAATGCAGATGCCTTCATGTAATTGTCTTCTGCGGGACTGTCTTTAAGAAGCATATCTGTCAGGACTTCAGAATGGTTCTTCCCAAGGACCAATATGAATCCGCCATTCATATCTCCCATTACTCTCACTATAGCTCCAACCTTTTCCGAATTAAGGTTCTCGGAGATATCTTTATCTTTAAGTAATGAAAGGGATGAACTGCTAACCTGTATGGACTTACCCACAAGTTGTGAGAGTGCAGTTGTTGCATTTCCCATCCCGATATTTCCCACTTCATTTAATGCATCATAATAGAACTTATCAAGTACTATGTTCATTCATTTCACTCCTTTCAAATCATTTTATCAATACGATCAAGTATCTTATCCATGGAATCAGGATCAAACATTGTCAGGAAGAAACCATCGGTCCTGTTGCCCTGTAATATGAACATTGTGTCAAAAAGAAGTGCATGTTCAACTTTCTGGCTCATCTCGATCAATATCTGGTCTATAATAGCGCCCAGCATATCAAAAGTCTGCATTGGTGTAGAGATTTTGATATTCAGGCCAAGGAAATCTGATAAGGAGCTTACATAAGAGCCTGCAAGTATATGTCCCACTTCTTCAAGAATGGACTGATTCAAAGGCGTCAGAATATCTACATTATCCTCATTTGTGATGATCTGGCAAATAGTCTGGGCGGCATCTTCCGGAAGCATCATTATTATGTATCCATCAACGTCCCCTGCGACTTGCATTATCACACCTGAAACAACGTTAGCAGCTCCTCCAAGGACCTCAGGTACATTTTCGATAAGCTCAACCTTAAAGTCAGGAACTTCTATCTTTACTCCGGTTTCTATCATTTTTGAAAGCGAAGTTACAGCGTTTCCAACGCCTATGTTCACAATTTCCCTCAGGGCGCTTACCTGTAACTCGCTCAGGCTTGATATCTTATGTTTCATTTGCAAACTCCATGATTACGTTTTTTAAATGTCACTTCCTGATATGCTCTATGTCATTTCTGGTAGATTCTCTCCTTGGAATTGTAAGGTTTGAATTTGTCTTTTGATGGTCCTATTAATGTCTCTGTTTTTCCCATTACAAAGAAACCATCTTTCCCAAGTGCATTGTAAAAGTCCAGGTATAGCTGTTCTTGCAACTCTTTCTGGAAATAAATAGTAACATTTCTGCAGAATACTGCATCAAAACCGCTCATTTTAGGGCCGGATATCAGATCCTGTTTTTTGAACTGTGTTATCTTCTTGAGCTCATCTGATATTGTGTACGTGTTTCCGTCCCTGGTGAAGTACTTCTTAAGAAAAGCAGGTCTTACATCCTTCATTTCTATATCTGTATATGTGCCGTTCTGAGCCTTAATGAGACTATCTTTGTCGATGTCAGTCCCGGTTATTTTTATGCTGTATTTACTAAAATCATCGCCAAGTAAATGATTTAATAACATTGCTATGGAATATGCTTCTACACCGATGGAACACCCTGCACTCCATATTCTTATTGAACGCAGTCCATTGCTCCTTGCTTTAATTAATGCTGGAAGTACTTCTTTCTCTACAATATCATACACTTCCGGATTTCTGAAGAAATTAGTAACGTTTACTGTCAGTGTTTCCATGAGTACAGGATACTCATTCCTATCATTTTGGAGCAATTCCACATACTCTTTGTAGGTTTTAGCATTTGTTGCACGCAACCTGACATCGATTCTTCTCTTGAAGTGAGAATCTTTGTACTGGTTTGAATTAAATCCGAGGTTTTTCTGGATCAGGTTCTTCAGTATTGCGTAATATTCTTCTTCGTTTTTCCCAACAGTTTTAAGCATTTTTATACCTCTGCAAATTCTATTGTCACATTGTTTCCATCCCTCAAAGGGGTTGTAAATCTGGCAGGAACATTGTTTACAAGAAGTCTCATTCTCTTGCCCACAAGTTCCTCCTTTTTAATATCCATAAATTCAAACAGGTCTGACAGTATAGGTTCTGCATCTTCTCCCATTTTCAATTTGATGTTGTCTCCATCATCGATTCTGTCAGAAAGAGATGCCCTTTTCCCATTAAGGGTAATTTGCGGCATTGATCCGTCAAATACGATCTCATTGCCATTGAGAAGTACGCTGATCTTTTTGCCTTCTTCAGGTTTGCCCAGAATATTCTCGATCCTGTAGTCAAACTCTGATTTTTCAATAAGTATTATATCGTTATCACTGAGCGGATGTTGTGAAAGTTCTTTTCTGTCAACCGGATCGCCGTTCAGTTTGAATGAGTAATTTATCCTGTCGAAATACCGGACAGTATTGTTGATCCTTACCGACATCTTTTCAAGCTCATCCTGTCTGAACTCCATATCAAGCACATCTTCCAGGTTGGGTGCACGTATCTTAATATCAGCCCGGTCAGGTATTGTATCTTCAAAGGATACTCTTTTTCCATTAATGTTAACAAAAGGTTCGATTTCTTTTTCCATGTGATTGACATTGATCCTGTATACAGTTTTCAGCTCCTGCATCCTGATAAGGTCTTTAACTTTCAGGTGAGCATCTTTTCCATCCACAGGTGCAGTGAAATCAATTACAGAACCTTTGTGTACGGGCTCACCAAGACTTGCCTTTTTACCATTGAGTAATATGGTGGCATGTTCACCCATTTCTCCTTCAATTGTTCTGAATTTAGAATTAATAGTAAGGCTTAGTGCCATTCCAGGACGTGGATAGAGGCGTTTGACTTTTGCAGCTACAAGCGCATCCATAACAGAAAGTCCATTGATATCCATCAGATGAATTTCCAGACCATTTACGTTCAGGTCAATGAATTCTATTCCTTCCTCAAGTATTGCCATACGAGCTATGCCAAGTGGTGTGATCATATCCGCACCGGTGACAATTCCGGTATTATCAGACAGGTCTTCTATCTGTTTAGGAAGGCGTGAACCAATTCTCTGTACGGGTATGTCAAGGTGTTTTGAAAGATGCTCCTTTAGCCCTGCAATTTGTGACCCTCCTCCTACAAGAGCCACTGCACGTGGAACTTTCTCATTAATTTTAAGAATCTCTTCGGCAATGTGCATTGCCAGCTTATCGACCTCATGCTCGATGTCAGCGATCACCTGGCTTACCGGGATTTCAGTGGTAACGCCAAAGATGTCTTCAAGTTCTATTCTTTCCTTGCTTGTAAGGGATCTTTTGATATTTTCTCCCTTTTTAAAGTCCACAAGATAATGATCACATATAAAATCAGTAATTTCGTCTCCTGCTTCAGGGACCATTCCGTAGCCAATTACGGTTCCTTTATCCGTAATTGCAATATCGGAAGTTCCTGCTCCGATATCTACAAGTGCGATATTCAATTTACGCATGTCACCAGGTATTGCAACATTAAGGGCTGCAATAGGTTCAAGTGTCATACTTGAAGCTTCAAGTCCGCATCTGTCAAGTACGGCAAACATGCTGTTTATAACAGCTTCAGGCAGAAAAGTAGCAAGTACTTCCACTGTGACAGAACTTCCTTTCTGTCCTACTATATTGGAAATGCCCTCACCATCAAGTTCGTAGTGAACTACGGAGTACCCAACACAATTGAATCCTTTGTCATTTCCAAGTTGATTTCCGGCGCGTGCAACTGCTTCAAATTCCAGTTCAGAGATGTCTTCACGACTTATTTCTCTGTAAGGCATCTCAACTGAAACTTTTACTTTGGAGGTTTTAAGTGCTCTTCCTGCAACGGCCACAGCAACTTTAGATACTTTGCATCCGGTTTGTTTTTCCAGGTCTTTTTTGACCTCGTCTACAACCTTTGCAACCTTCTCAATATCATGAATCTGCCCATCCTGCATGCTACGCTCGTTATGCTCATGAACACACGCAGCTTTTATGTTGAGGTTCCCATCTTCTGTAACAAGTCCCACAACAGTTCTTGTTCCTATATCCAGGGCAAAATGGGCACTATTCATCTTATCCCATCATTTTCTTCATGATAGCTGCCATTATTATGTCCGTGGCACCGGGTTCAAACATCATGTTGAATTCATTTTTTGAGTTTGTAGAAGGTATCAGACATTCACCTTTCACAACAATGAACTCATCTGCAACATGTCCTATTTCCTGTCTGATAAAATCTCCGACTCCCTCCATGTTAACTTCCATGCTTGGGTCTCCGATGTTGAGGTTTATTCCGAGGAATTCATTTACAACACGCATATAAGCACTGCAGAGGTTCACTCCCATTTCACGGAGTTTCTTGATCTGCGGTTCTTCTATCTTATTTGTAGTTCCGATTGATTTTTTCATCAACAAATCGGAAAAAGATAGTGCTGAGAACTTAGGAAGCAGTATGAGGGTTCCTCCGGAAACATCTCCAGTTATATGAAGATGTATTCCAACCACGCTCTTGTTCTTGCCTTCTTCATTGCTTTTTGCGATTATATCGTCCAGAGTAAGCATTTCTACTACAGGGATATCGATTTTCACATCCCTGTTCACCATTTTTGAAAGTGAAGTGGCCAGATGTCCCATTCCAATGTTTCCGGCCTCTTGAAATGCTCCTTTTGCCATTTCGTCCAATTCTGTCATATTATTCCCTCATCTTTAGATTAATGTAGCAATGTCAAGGATTAGCGAAACACTTCCATCTCCCAGGATGGTTGCACCTGCAAACCCTTTCATATTCTTTAAAAGTTTATTGTCAAGTGTCTTGATGATTACTTCCTGCTGTCCAAGAAGGTCATCAACTACCAGTCCTATGTTACTTCCCATCTTTTCGACAACCACAACGATAAGATTCTGTTTATCTTCTTTTTCGGTGGATGATTCAAGAATATCATGCAATCTCAGTAATGGAAGAACTTCTCCCCTGAGCATGATTACTTCTTTTCCCTCGATGGTTTTTATGTCACTGGCTTTTATTCCGACATCACGGATCACATTTCCAAGAGGTATGGCATAGGTCTCATCGGATACGGTAACCATGAGTGACTGAATGATTGCAACTGTTAGCGGTAGCTGCAGTTTCATTATGCTGCCCTGCCCCGGGACGGAACTTATCTTAACACTTCCTCCCAGAGCTTCGATCTTTGTCTTGACAGCATCCATTCCGACACCTCTGCCTGAAATATCGGTAACCACTTTAGCTCCACTGAAACCTGGCATGAATATAAGATTCAGTGCATCATTGTCAGATAATTTATCAACTTCCTCTCTTGTAAGAAGGCCTTTTTTGACGGCAACATCCCGAAGGTGTCCGGGTTCCATTCCTTTACCATCATCTTCAACCTCAATGAGTACACTGTTCCTCTGACGTGAAGCTGCCAGTCTTACAAGACCTGCAACAGGTTTACCCAGTTGCTTACGCTCTTCCTCAGATTCTATTCCGTGGTCTACAGCATTTCTCAGAAGGTGAACCAGCGGATCGCCAATCTCATCCAACACGGTCCTGTCCAGTTCGATCTCTTTACCTTCAATAATAAGATTGATCTGTTTTCCTTCAGATTTTGCAAGATCCCTTACCATTCTGGGGAACCTGCTGAAAATCTGGTCAATTGGAACCATTCTTGATTCCATTACTTCGGTCTGGATCTCATTTGTAAGCCTGTCAAGGTTTGCAAGTGATTCATCTAGGTCTTTTGCATTAAGATCAGATGCAAGCTGGTTCAACCTGATCTTGTTGATAATAAGTTCTCCCACCAGATTCATCAGGTTGTCAAGGCGTTCGATATTAACTCTTACACTCTGTATGCTCTTGACAGCATCGGATCTCTTTACAGCAGAAGCACTTTTCTTTTCTTCTGTATCTACTGCCTTTGTTTCCTGCTGTTTTTCTTCAACACCTGAATTCTCAGCGATGGTTGTAGGAACTACTTCCTTAATCTCTGAAATCTTCCTGATAGCTCCAACGATGTCATCATCAGCTGATTTTGTTGCAAATATTACTGTGAAGTCCAGATCAAATTTTTCATCCTCAAGCTCAGCTTCCGTAGGAGTGCACTTTATTATGTCTCCCATCTTTGATACGTTGATAAGTACCAGAGTTGACCTTGCAGATTTCAGAACGCATGATTCATCAAGAATTACTTTCAGTGAAACCACACGGTTACCATCATTAACAGCTTCCTGCATTGCCTGTTTTTCGTTATCAGACAATTCAATGTTGTCGATAACAGTGTCAAGTTCTGCCTGTGTTTTTGTTCCTTCATCCGGAATATCCTTGGCAATCTCATTTTGAATGACATCAATACTTGTAGCAACAGAATTCTTAATATGTTCCACTGGCATGTTTCCTTCCATAGCCTGTGTAAGTGTTGCCTGAAGATGTGCAATGTCCACTTCTTCACCACTATCAACAGCTTCAACAAGAGCTTCCAGTGTATCCAGGCATTCAAAAAGAATGTCTATGAGTCCGTTGCTTACTTCAACCTGTGATTTTCTAACCATGTCCATCAGGTTTTCCATTTCATGAGTCAGTTCTGAAATGGTGTTAAAACCCATTGTAGCGGACATTCCCTTTAGGGTATGCGCTGAACGGAACATGGTATTGATGTATTCCAGATCATTGGGGTTTTGTTCAAGCCCCAGTAACGAATCATTAAGTTGTTGCAGATGTTCTTCTGATTCTGCTCTAAATATTTCTTTGTATTCTGACATATCCATGGTCACACCAACCCTGAGATTATAATGATCTTCTCATTTTCCAAACACATTTCAATCACCGGTTGAGTTCAGTATTCGTATAATTTCCGAAGATATCTTCTCAAGAGGTACGATACTGTCAGCAAGTCCTCTCTGGACCACTACTTTAGGCATACCATATACCACACATGATCTTTCATCCTCGGCGATTGCTTTTCCACCTGCTTTCTTTATCTCTTCCACACCATCAGCACCATCAGCTCCCATTCCTGTCAGGACTGCTGTTACTATGTTAGGTCCATAGATAGGCACAAGTGATTTGAAGAGAATATTGGCACAGGGTCTTACTCCTTGCTCACGTGGATTCTGGTTGAGTTTTACAACTTCATGGTGAACTCCACCTTTTTCAACAGATGTAATTTCCATATGGTAATTTCCCGGTGCAAGATAGGCATGTCCCGGATGGAGTACATCTCCTTCTTTAGCTTCGGTGACTGTCAGTTCAGACTGTCCGTCCAGTCTTTGTGCCAGTGATGCTGTAAATCCTGCAGGCATGTGCTGGACAATTACTACAGGCACTTTCAGGTCGCCTGGTAATTTTGGAACAACCTGTTCAAGAGCACGAGGACCACCTGTTGAGGATGCGATGGCAATGATCTTACTGTTTGCATGGTGAATGCTTTTTGGAATTGTTTTCTTTGGTTTAGCTGGCAAGGGTTTCCCTTCGTTCTCCCGTGATTTTTTCACGTGTTCTTCCATGAATCCGAGTTTCTTCAGATCCACTTTGGAAGCCATCTTTACCTTTTTGCGGATCTCTTCAGCAATATCCGCAATGTTTACACTTATGTTTCCTGAAGGTTTTTGTATAAAGTCTACTGCACCGTATTCGAATGCATTTAGTGTACTTTCCGCAGACCTCGAGTCGACCGCCGTTAACATGACTACCGGAGTTGGGCATTCGCTCATGATGTATCCGAGAGCGTGCAATCCGTCAAGAGCAGGCATCTCAATATCCAGGGTCACCACATCCGGCCTGAAGCGTTCGACCTTTTCAACAGCTTCAAGGCCGTTCCTGCCAGTAGCTATTACATTTATTTCCGGGTCTTCTTTCAGGATGTCCGAGATGACCTTTCGCATGAGTGCGGAGTCATCGACCACAAGTGCATTGATAGTCATATTACATTACTTTTCCAATTACTTCGAGAACTTTTGTAGCATCAAAAGGCTTGACTATAAAGTCCTGTGCACCGGATTTTAGTGCATCAGTGACAACTGACTGTTGTCCAATAGATGAACACATGACTATTTTTGCAGCCGGGTCCATTTCCATTATCTTTTTGAGTGCATCGATTCCTTCCATGTTTGGCATGACAATATCCATGAATACAAGCTCAGGCTTTACCTCCGGATATTTATTTACAGCATCAAGCCCGTCAACACATTCGGCAACTACTTCATGACCATTTTTTGTTAATATGTCTTTGATGACCATGCGCATAAAGGCAGCATCATCCACAATCATTACTTTTACCATTTGTTCATATCTCCCATGTTTGGTATTACATAATATGTGCAAAAGTTGCACAATATTCGAGTAGAATATGGTTTGTATTTCTACGATATTATATAGAGTATAATATATTATATTAATTTATTGTTCTTTGAACAATTCCTATTTAAAGAGACAATTGACACTTACAATTCCATATCTATACGGGCTAAAAAACATCGCCTGTGCAAATTATGCAATTAATGTATATGGTGGCAAGTATATAATATTTCTCATTATATATTATTCTGCAAATATGGAGGTCTCTATAAATTTGCTAATTAAAATCAGTATTAAAAAATCATTGATTAGTTGGCGATAGTCAGCAAAATTATCAGGAAGAAGAATCTGACAATTACACTGATTCCGGTTGAAAATGCCACGATTTTGACACCAGTTTTTGGTCCGAAAATAGAAACATATCTTGGCAGCAGTGTCCTTACACTGAATACCGGAAGCATAAACATGCTTCCAAGCATAAGCACTATCATTGCCTGTATGTATGAGATACCATTGTTACTGATCATTGGTCCTAGAAGGGATATTCCAAGGATCGGGCTTGCAACATAGCTTGTAAGGGGCACTATACTTTCCGGGGGGATGCCGAATATTTCTGCAAGGGGTAGCACACTGAAAATCTCAAATGCACCGTTTTCCTTGAGGTAGAATACAAGTGTTGTCATTGAGAGGTAAATGATAGCTATTTTCTTGAACAACTTCTTATTGCGTTTAAGGGATTTTTTGATAGCTTCAGTCAGAGTGACTTTTTTATCAGCAATTTTGTCATCGTACACACAATTATTCTTCTCCAGGAAGATCTTGCTTAGTATTATCACTGAACTGATTTTCACAATTGCTGTGATTATGAACACCATTACGTAGAAGCCGCCAACTACAGGTCCAAGAGCAGGGAGGACAATGGGTATCTGGTATGTGATAATTTCTCTTATATATGCAGGAGTGCTGTTAAGCACTGCGCACAGCATAGTCTCTTTTTCGTTGATGCATCCACTTTCCTTAAAATTGACAACCATACTGTTTGCAGCAACTGTGGATCCCATGGCCACAAGAAACGAAGATGCACATGTGTCTGGAAGATTTGTATACTTAAAAAGAGGCCTGACAAGACCGGATAGTTTCTGCATAAAACCCAGCTCGATAAGAATTCCGGTACCGAACAATCCCACAAAGATCATAATAAGAATAGGTATGGCAAAGTCCAGTACTTTCAGAAAGATCGAGAACATAAGATATTGTAGCTTTCTGGTTGTAAATTAAACTATCTCTTCATTCCTGACATTTTTTCTGATTAAGCAGTTTTATTTTTATAGTTTAAGTGATAGAAAAACCTTATATTTATTGTAACGTATTGAAAGGTGGTGATTCAACTGAAAAAAGACCTTATGGATATTCTTGCCTGCCCGATTTGCAAAGGGGATCTTGTCCTGAACATCGAAAAGGAAGATGCCAACGAGGTAATTTCAGGCACCCTGTATTGTTCTGTTTGTAACGAGTACTATCCCATAGAGGAAGGTATTCCAAATATGCTTCCGCCTGATCTCAGGGAATGAAACCGGTGAGGACATTTAATTGCAGCAGGTTCATATCAACAGACTTGGAGTAAATTCTATTGAATTCGACACGGATACTGTTGAGTTACCCTTATCTCCCGGTGAGGAACGCAGTTTTGAGGTTGTGCTTATAAACTATGGTGCTCCCACACATGTCAATCTTTCTGTAAGCGATGCTCTTAGGGAAAATATCACAATTCTTGAAGACAATCCTTACGTTAAGCACGAGGAATACATACCTCTTATAGCACGAATTCCATATGATGGCAGGCTTTACACAAAAGGACAGGTATATATTACTGTAGGTTACGGTTCCAAAAGGCAGGGTTTTAACCTTCATCTTGGTCATCCCGGACCAAATGAAGCCAGTTTCACTGTTGATGTTGATGAATCTCTTTACAAACCTGCATCATCATCCCCAAAGCCAAAATCAACATCAAAATCTTCTAAATCATCCAAATCATCATCCAAATCATTATCTTCTTCTATGTTCGGAGATGATCACTGGAGTGTTCAGCTTCCATCCATTTCTACTGAAATGTTTGATTCGGTTTTCAAGGCACTTTCCCCATATTCAGGCGGAATCCTGAAGTTAGTTATTTTATTGTTATTAATTGCTTTATTTATTTCATTTATAGTGTCGCATGATTTCAGTGAATTTTTCAAAGAGTTCTTTAGTTTCTACAATTCTGTATTCTGTTCGATCATGCTGACGTTTTTGATGGCTTATCTATTATTAAGACTTCCTAAATCTAAAAGATAATCAAGGTGAATAGTATGAAATATATCATAGTTACAGGCGGTGTAATGAGTGGGCTTGGAAAAGGAATAACCACTGCTTCAATAGGGCGGAATCTGAAGAACAAAGGCTACAAGGTCACAGCCATCAAGATTGATCCTTATATCAATATTGATGCAGGTACTATGAGCCCGTTCCAGCATGGAGAGGTCTTTGTCCTGAAGGACGGAGGTGAAGTGGACCTTGATCTTGGAAACTATGAACGTTACCTTGATACGGAACTCACAAGAGATCATAATCTTACAACAGGCAAGGTCTATGAAGCGGTAATTTCCAAAGAGCGCAGAGGTGAGTACCTTGGTAAGACCGTGCAGATCATTCCTCATATAACAAATGAGATCAAGGACCGCATTCGCAGAGTTGCTGCAAAAAGCGGTGCAGATGTCTGTATGATCGAAGTAGGTGGTACTGTTGGTGATATCGAAAGTATGCCATTCCTTGAAGCTGTAAGACAAATGTCTAGGGAAGAGCCAAAAGAGAATCTCGCTTTTGTGCATGTGACACTTGTGCCAATGGATTCACAGGGTGACCAGAAGACAAAGCCAACACAACACTCAGTTAAAGACTTAAGACAGCTTGGCCTGAAACCCAACATTATTGTAACCAGATGTCCGGAACCACTTAATGAAGGAACAATTTCCAAGATATCTCTTTTCTGTGATGTACCGGAGGAAGCTGTGATCAGTGCTCACGATGCAGATGATATTTATGAAGTTCCTCTGATGCTTGAGCAGGAAGGTCTTACCTCTTTCCTTATGAAACACCTTGAGCTCAGTTCAACCGGAACAGAAGACGATTCATGGGCCCGGATGGTAGATAGGATGAACAACCTGAAAGGTGATGTGAAGATTGGTATTGTTGGTAAGTACACTCACCTTGAAGATTCATACCTCAGTATTAGCGCATCCATAAAACATGCTGCAATTGAATGTGGTGTCAACTATGATGTCTGCTGGATAAATGCAGAAGACTTTGAAGAGCACCCGGAAACAGTTTCCTCACTTTCAGAATATGATGGTATTCTTGTACCAGGTGGTTTTGGTGAAAGAGGAACTGAAGGTAAGATAAAGGCAATCCAGTTTGCAAGGGAGAATGACATTCCATATCTGGGTCTTTGTCTTGGAATGCAGTTGTCTGTAATTGAGTTTGCAAGACATGTAGCAGGTCTTGAGGGTGCCAACAGCACAGAATTCGATGAAGATACTCCTTACCCGGTCATTGATATACTTCCAGAACAGGAAAATGTGATTGATATGGGTGCAACAATGCGTCTTGGAGATTATGATGCAGACCTTAAATCGGGTTCACTGGCAGAGAAGATATACGGTCAGTCAAAAATAGTGGAACGTCACAGACACAGGTATGAGGTCAACCCAAACTATGTTGAGAAGATCGAAGCCAGTGGAATGGTATTTTCAGGTAAGAACAGGAATAGAATGGAAATCGCTGAGATTCCTGGCAAGAAGTTCTTCTTCGCATCACAGTTCCATCCTGAATTCAAGTCAAGACCTGGAAGACCTTCGCCACCATTTAAAGCATTCATTGAATCAATGCTCTGATGTTATCAAAGAAATAAAAAATCTAAAAATAGTTTTCAGAAAACTAACAAAAAAGCCCACATTTGTGGGCCTAACTCATTTTTAATGGATCAGTCTTCATGTATTCCCTGAGGACTGTTGTTGCATAACTTCCTTTTGGCAGGGAAAAACTAAGTGTGACCTTGCTTTTTCCGGGATTAAGTTCATCTTCTGCTGTAACGAATTCAGGCTTGCAGTGAAGAAGTATTTCCCTTCTAAGTCCTTTTGATGCAAGGTCGGGAATCTGTTTCATTCTGAAGGCTTCCAATGACATTTCAGTTTCTTCGAATGCTTGCTTTTCAAGTTCGCCGGGAATTCCTGATGCAAATTCACTTTCATATCCGATAAGCGGGGCAGTTACAAAAGCTCTTCCTCTTTTGAGAAGATTATTCATGCCATCAACATTGTTTTCTGTTGCTCCCTGCATCTTTTTTGTGTCAGGAAGTCCTTCTTTGTTCCTGAAGCAGAGAATATCGCCTGAAGAGGCAACATTCAGAGAAAGTCCTTTTTCTATTCTTTTACAGATAATGCGGTTGAACACATATGACTGGTAAGCATGTATGAACATCTTCCTGATATTGGGGGAGAGCACACTGAAAGAACCTGCATAATCTCCTGGATTTTCCACAAGGTAATGCATCATTGCTCTCTCATACCTGAGGCGCAAAGGATAGGTTTTCAGTCCTTCAGCAAAATCCTTTGTATCCCATACAAAGTCCCTGACCTCTCTCACATCATCCATTTCATCAGGGAATGATCTTGCAATATAGATAAGGGCAGCTTTTTCTGCATCTCCTCTAAGTAACTGCTCGCCTACCAGATGAGTGACAGGCCTTACAGCTCCAAATCTCTGTACTCCGAAAAAGTTAGGAACGCCTCCGTATTCTGCAATCTCCTTTGTGGCAGCTTCAAGAGTTTTCTTAAGATTATCAGGTTCCATCTCAATATCCCTGACAGTAATGACAAATTCATTTCCATAAAGGTCACCAAGTCCGATAGACCTGCTGGATCTTCCGATAACTTTCAGTTCAACATCCTTGAGATAAAAATTTTCAATATCCTCTTCGGAAATATCATAAATACTTATCTTCTGGGTGGTCTTAGCTCTTTTATCCTTGGTACCTGCAAAACCGATCCTTTTCTGGCTGATGCCAAGTTTACGGGACATATCTCTTACAAGATGGTGCATGTCCCAGTTTGTTTTTGTAAGCTCAAGTATCAGGTTCTTACCGCTGTCACCTTCTTCGCGGTTTGTTATTTCTTTGACAATAAAATCTTCAGGTTCCTGCCTGAGCACACCACCTATGCCTTCGGTATGCGTGCTGTAAAGTTCGATTCCCATCTTTTTTTCAATTTCTGGTATCATCTATTATCATCCTAAATTTCGGGAGCTATGTCGATCACAGTTATTGTGCTGGTATTGAGGAAAGTCCATCCATTTTCAGTTGGTGCTGTTCCTCCCGGAAGTCCTCCGGCATAGATACTTGATGTAGGGTCCATCATTAGCCAGCAGCCATATTCATCTGTAGTATAATAGATAGGTACTGGTCCGTAATATTCTCCAATGGCATCTGCAATAATTTCTGTATCGTTCCCAATGTATACTGCTGCAAAAGCATGAGTATCTGTAAGGTAGACTCTTGAGGTTCCTCCGATTGCTTCTATGAGTGATGCCAGCAGAATGGCGTAGTCATCACAATCACCGGCTCCTACTGTAATAGTTTCACTAGGAGTTGACCAGAGATCCTTACCTCTTGGGTCGCTTACATATTGTATAGTTTCTTTCGTATCATCAAAAAGGTAACATAGTTGGTATATATTGTACTGGCCAGGGTATTTTTTTGCGGATGCCGCTGCCATGGTGCGTACTTGAACATCATACGGGTCTATTTTCTCGTTAACCTGAGTGAATAGTTCTTCAGGGTTTGTTGTGTATTCCGGATTCTGTGTTTCCATTTTTTCGGATACTTCGATGGTTATTTCATCAAATTCCTGGTTTTCATAATCATGCCACTTACCGGAATCTGTCTGGACAAGGAGTGAAATAAAAGGTTCGAGTTTAATTTGTGTAGTATCTTCTGGAACTTTCATGGATAAAATACCTATCCGCACCTCTTCTCCAGGTTCCACAGTGACACCTGTTTTGTAGGATTCTATTTCATTCTCTTCTTTTAGCTTAAAACCAAACTGGTAAATGTAAACAGGAGTATCTCCCATGTTGTGTACAAATACACTGATAACTGTTTCAGTGCCTTCAAAGAATTCGGTATAACGGTATGAACTGGATATTTCAAAACCAGGTGACATTTCTGTATATTTGTCCGGACTTTCGCTATGGATGTTCAGTTCCTGTGAAGGAACTACAGGAATAGTCAGTTCACTGGCATCCAGTATATAGTAATCCTCAGTCTGGAAAAGGTTTACCGATGAGGGGTCAACTATGTCCTCCACTTTTTTTACAGATTCCGTAATACATCCGGAACTCAGTATGGTTACTGAAAGTAAGAGGAGCATAAAAGTTATTTTCAGCATTTGAGTTTTTTTCTCATTTTTCATGCTAACCCCACAAATAAATACAGAATCAGACAAGTTTCAGATTCCCTGTTACTTTATCAATATCATCAGCTTTTGCAGGTCCGATGCCAAGAACTGTAACAGTTCCGGGAGCAATCTCTGTGAGTCCTGCATCCTGTATTAGTGCTGTAGGAAGCCCCTGCCTTCTTGCAACTTCTTTCAACTCAAAGAGGTCTTTTATTGTTGGAACTCTCAGAACTACTTTTTTCTGCCCGCCTTCTTTCCATTTGTCAAGGGTTGAGCGGTCAGCCCACTCTGATGCAGAGACGGCTGCATGTGCAACCTGTACGGCAAGTTTGCCTTTTGATAGTTTAAGATCGTCCCTGATTACAATGCATTGTTTATATTCGGTCATTTTAAAGCCCCGTTTTTCAGCCTGCTATCTATGGCAGTTATGATGTGTTCTGCAACATTGATATTCAGGGATTTATAGATACCTGCTCCAGAAGGTGTAGCATTAACTTCCAGTACAAAATATCCGTTGTCACTTTCTATAATGTCAACACCTGCATAAATCGCTCCGATGGTTTCTGCGGCACCTATGCACATTTTTTCCTGCTCTGCTGTCAGTTCACAGGCAAGAGGCGTTCCTCCCTGGCTGAGGTTATTCAGCCACCAACCTTCAGGCGCCTTTCTGTAAATTGCACCTATAACTTTGCCGTCAACAACAAATGCACGAATATCCTGTCCAGAGTTTTCTATGAATTCCTGTATATAAAGCATTCCTTTTTCATCAATAATTTCATTCACAAGGTTTTCTGCATTTGTTTTTTCTTCAGTTCCATCTGGTGCAAGGACAGTTTCGTTCTTTATACGGTTAATACCTATGCCTTTGTATCCGAAAACAGGTTTTATAACGGCATCTTCAAGTTCATCAATTATTTCAAGAGCCTTTTCTACTTCCTGGCTTACAAAGGTCTTTGGTGTAGGAATCCCCACACCTGCCATCAGGCAGCTTGCGTAGAACTTGTTGGCAGCATTCTGTATGGCAGCCGGTGGATTTACTATTAGTACACCGCTTTGTTCCAGTTCTCTCAGAACATCAAACCGGAATACATGAGCGTCATTCTTTCCCGGTCCCATATCTCTTATAACAATAGCATCAAGTTCAGAAAGACAGATATCTCCTGCTTTATGGCTTACAGTTCTGCCAATGGATGTTTCAATTTGTCCAAGATCAGGGTAATATGTCTCAAAGCCTCTTCTCTCCGCTTCCTGCATGAGTGCCTGAGCAGTCCAGTCATGAGGATCAGTTACAACGATTCCCAGTTTTTTCATGTTCTTTCCTTGCTCCCTAAGTGCTATGAACTATTAGAACTGTTGCTTGCAAGTTTCTCTGCACATCTCTGCCAGTTTTTTAAACTTGCTGCAACACATCCCGGAATATCCACTACACTTTTCACAGCATCGATGATTACGCCATCAGCAGTAGCCACTATCTCATCTAATGGACAGTTCTTCAGGTCAAAGTCCACATGTTTTGATGTTCTTGCATCACCCTTGATCGATAGTTCTTCCATGCGTTTCCTTATGAACGCTGCAAGTTCACCGCTGTTTTTCATTTGTGTGTCCAGTAATATTTCAGCGCTTTCAACATCCGAGTTTTTAATAAAAACCAGCATTTCCTCAACAGCCTGGAAAGTAATATCTCCATTTGAATGATTCTTGAACACTCCTTTTATGTCACGAAGGAAAGCATCATCTCCAATCCATACTTCTTCACCGTCAAGCAGGCTTTCCAGTGTGATAAGTACGTTGTATCCGTCTACAAGCAGTTTCCTGTCTATCAGGTCATCAAAACCAAGTTTCTTTTTTCTACGTGAGCTGGCCGTTTCACTGGAAAAGACTGTACGTGCCAGTATGTATCTTTCATTTTTGTCCAGTCTGTAATGGTCACCTGCAAAACGGATGGCACTGTTCCTGCGATAACCCCTTTCTAGCAGGTAGCGTATATCCTCGGCAGCTTCAGTTCTTAATTTGTCTTTGTCTTTCAGGTTCCTGGCAATATGTTGTTTATCTGGCATCAGGTTTCAGCCTTTGATTTATTTTATGACCTTATTTTCCAAAGCCCTTTAAAATCCACACAATTTATTCTTCTTTTTAAGAATTATATATGTTGGCTTGATATCAGATATCTGCACTTATATTGTTATTGTGTTCCTTTTCCACCCAGTCAAAGAAAACATAATACAATACAGCAGTAGCTGTATAAATTCCACATGTGATGATAAATAGTAGTTTGTAGTCACCGGCAGTCCGATTCTCCGATAAGTCCCATTACTTCCCCGGAGTTTATAGAAAGGTTCACACCACTTACAAGCTCACTAATTCTGCATAAGTGCGAGTATTGCGGTTCACCATTACTTATTTATTTATTTATTTGTTTATTTATTCATTTCTGAGCTTTGATCACATATACCGGGCTGGAACAATTAATTATATCCAGCAGTTTTCTGCTTTTTCCTGAGGAACTGAATAGGTTGTCCATTCTCTCAATCGATACGTTCTCAAATCCTGCTTCTTTGAAATGCTGGATCACACGCTCGGGTTTGAGGCTGAACAGTGGCAGGTCATTTTTTAGCGGATCATAATGCTTGTTATATACGCGTTGATAGTTTACTTTTTTGAGCATTTTAATTGCATTGGAAATACATTTTATTGTCCTGCTTATAAGTCCTTCATTGTGCCAGTCACCGTCAATTGCAATGATGGTTCCTCCATCTTTGAGTACTCTTTTCCATTCCGTAAGTGCTTTAGTGGGTTCGGGCAGTGTCCAGAGGAGATATTTGTTCATCACAACGTCAAAATGAGCATCAGGTAACTCCAGTTTCTCCGCATCTCCCTGCATGAACTCAATGTCCAGTGATCTCATAAGTGCATTTTCCCTTGCTTTTTCGATCATCTTCTCTGACAGGTCAACGGCTGTAACATTATTGTCCAATTCAGCTGCAATAAGAGCGAGAACGCCAGGCCCGGTTCCAACATCCAGTACTTTAAGATCGGTTCTGTTGTCCATTGCTGTGGACAGCATATTCGTCAATAGCCTTCTTTCCTCTTCTGACTGGTCAGCAAAACTGGTATTATAGGTCTCACTGCGATAGTCCCAGTAATTCTGAATGATCTCTTTTGTTTCCATTTATATCTCTCAAGGTCTTTAGTGAGGAGTAGTAAAACTGCAAGTTGTATTCCAATTTAATAGTTGATTTGTTGCACGTTTAGATTTGTTTGTATTAATAATTAATCATATAATATTACTAAATCTGTAGTTTCAAACAAAATTTAAAACTAAAAGATAATGTATATAAATAATTCTAAAAAGAAAATGTTGACTTTTCACGACACTGTAGTTGTTACATCTGGTAAAATAACAGAAAATTTGCTAACATTTAGTTCAGTGAACTTTCATATCTGGAATCAATATGGTATATTGAGCTTCAATTATCAGGAATCCGGGGTTTATTTAAATACTTTAAATATTATACTATGTTGTGACTTTGGGATATAATTCTCTACTTAATAACTGTCAATTTGCTTTGTGAGTGACCGGGATGGATGAGCATAAAAAAGGAAAAGTGCTGATTGTCGATGACGAATCGATGAATATTAAGCTATTGGAGGCTTACCTCATGCATGAATATGAGGTGATATCAGCATATGGTGGCATAGAGGCACTGGAAAAAGTGGAGGCTCATAACCCAGATATAATTCTCCTTGACCTGATGATGCCGGATATTACTGGCTATGAGGTCTGTAAAATCCTGAAAGGTTCTGAAAAGACCCGTTTCATTCCTATTATCATGGTTACCGCACTATCAAGCCTGGAAGATCGTATAAAAGGTATTAATGCCGGTGCAGATGATTTCCTTACAAAACCTCTAGAGCGTCTGGAAATTAAGACCAGGGTTGGTTCACTTCTTAGAATTAAAAAACTGCATGATGAACTGATATCCGAAAGGGACCAAGCACAGAACTATCTGGATCTTGCAGGAGTTATGCTCTTTGTTCTTGATGAAAATGGTATTGTTAAAGTCATCAACAAGAAAGGATGCGAAATACTGGGTTATCGGGAAGATGAGATTGTTGGAAATGATTGGTTTGAGAGTTATGTACCTGAACTTTTCAGGGAAACTGCCAAACAGGGTTTTGAGAACCTGCTTTCCACCCATACAGAAGGTATAGGTTATTTTGAGGTTCCTTTCCTTAACAGCAATAAGCAGAAAAGAATAATGAGCTGGACCAATATTGTATTGCACGACTCAGAAGGAAACATAAACAGCTTGCTTGTTTCCGGTGAGGATATTACAGAAAGGATAGAGGCGGAATCCAAGATAAAAAGGGCCAACGAATATCTTGATAATCTTCTGAAGGCATCTCCAATTGCTATACTAGCCCTTGACAGCAAGAAAATGATTGTTACTGCTAACAAAAATGCAGCAGATCTGCTAGGTTATGAGGTAAGTGAGATAATTGCAAGACCAATCAGGGAATTTGTAGATGATGCAGACTTGCTGGAATTCACAGATAAGAATGACTTTGAAATGGTATTCTACACCAAACATGAAGAAAAAGTCCTCATGAATGTTTCGACTTCAATGCTTCCGGATGATTCTGGAAAAGAAGGTCTTGTTATAACGCTTCAGGATCGTTCTCGTCTCAGGGGTCTATTTATAACTCCGCTTACAGAAGACATTGAAGATGATTCAGATCAGACAAACACAGAGCTTGAAAGCGGATATATTTATCTTTCAGGTTTAGAGGATCCCTGGCAGAGCTACAATATATTTTCTGAACTTGTTAAAAGTGGAATGCCTGGACTTTGCATTACAAGGATGAACCCTGATAAGATAAGAAGCATGTATGGTCTCACAAAAACTCCTATTGTATGGCTGACCAAGAACAAAACTTCAGGTCAGCAGTCAATAGATTCTACAGAGCTTTTCAGGATACATCCTACAATAACTGATTTTGTAAATAAGGTTGAAAATGGTGTTGTTCTTATGGATGGGCTGGAGTACCTGATACTTGACAATGATTTCCTTTCAGTGGTCAAATTACTGGAACAGACCAACGATACGATTATGGCATCCGGTTCCCGAATGCTTCTCCAGCTTGACCCGGATGTTCTTGAGAAAAAAGAATTCCATCTTCTTAAAAGATGGATGAGGCCTGTTTCGGGAGATGGCTCATCTCAGGGCAGGATTTTATAAAATAACCAACCGGTACTGCTGAAAAGTAATGATTGTACTAAATATATCTGTAATATATGCCCGAATTTTGGTAAATACAGTATTAATATCAGTTAATATTTAGATTTCTTAATACTATTTTTATCACTATCATTAAAGATATATATTATTTTTACACTATTATCCTTTACATTTTTTTGAAAATAGGACGAATGAGGGGTATTATGAGATTTATGGATGCCATAGATGGTTTGAATGATGTCTTTGAGACAGATATACCCAAAAACAGTGTAGTGCTGGTCACCGGTGCGGCCGGTACATTGAAATCCGGTTTCACTTTCCAGTTATTATCCAATTATCTGGAAGAACAGGATGAGTATGGTCTGTACATAACATTTGAGCAAAGCAAGGAAAACCATCTTTTGAATATGGAAAGTATGGGAATCAAGTTATCAAATAAATTGCATATATCTGATTTCAGTGACTATCGCGTAATGTATGATGACTTTTCAGAAGATCTAATAAACATTCTTGAGGAGAATATTATTCAGTTCAAGGAACACATTGGGGAAAAATGTACTTGTATAGCTGTTGATTCTCTGGGTGCTCTTTATTCACTTCTTGATGATGAGCCCCATGACCTGAGAAAAAAGATGTACAAATTCCTTGAAACATTGAGGCGTGAGAATCTTACAACTTTCCTGATACTGGAAGAAGAGAAAAAGTCTGACATGTCTGACCCTTCCACAGGTATGGAAGGCTATCTTGCAGACGGTATCATTGAGCTTGGCCTTCACTTGAAAGGCAATGTTGCCAACAGGTACATGAGAGTTAGAAAAATGCGTGCAACAGCACACAGTATGGAACCATGGATTCTGGCTGTATCAGAAAACGGGTTGAAAGTTTACAAGGGTAATTTTTAATCTAATATTTCTTTCTTTTAAAATCTCAAATATCTGAATTCGGCTTTAGCTAAATATTTATGTTTTTAGGCCAAAATATATCCTAACGGAGGGGGTTATGGATATGCTTACAGATTTTAATTTGTTTTATCTGGACTTGTTTTTGCAGGTAATAGTAATTATATTACTCATCTTTGCAGTGAAAAAAGCATACACGAATCCCTATAACAAACACTGTAAATTCATAACCATGGCAATTGCAGTACAAATATTGTCAGTACTCATATTCATGGTACCATCCATATATTCTTTGTCTGGTATAATGATGACAGGTTCCTTTACATCCCTGATGTATCTGCATCACATATTGGGTTTGATTGTTATCGTGTTTTCAATATACATCAAATTGGCATTCAGTGGAAAGATCCCCTCGCTGATTTCACCACTTAAAATGATGAAGCCAACCCTGGTACTTTGGGCTCTGTCCTTGCTAGGTGGATTCACTCTTTACCTGGCTTTATGGGAAGGAATCAGCATTATCTGATTTTATGTGTTTTTCATTGGGTGAAAAATAGCTCATCTTCTGTCAACAATACGCTTTGGTCTGCCCTTGATACGGTAGAATTCCAGTTCTCCGGGTTTTACGTAGTTGAAAAGAATATTCAGGCTACTATCAATGTAAGCATTTTCAAGGTTCTTTTTGTAGGCAAAGAATGACCTGAGGAAATTCTCTTTGATTAGCTCTTTGTTACATCTTTCCGAATCATTGCATTCCATGCTTACTCTGAGGGTTGTTTCACCTTCATCATCTCCGCCGTAAAGGAATGCTTCATATTCTCCGGTGAGATATTCCATATTCTCTCTCTGGAAAACACCTTTTTCAATGTCTACCCGGTTAAAAGGTGTTCCTGCTGTCCAGAAAGTTTCAGCTTCTCTTTGAGGAGTCATAATTTTCATGTGTGTTCTTCCACAGGCACATTCTCCTCTGTCAAGAACAACAGTTGTATCTTCGGTGTCATAATTGAGAAGTACGTTCCCGCTTTTTGCTCCAACAGGCAGCAATGTGGTAAGAACAAGTCTGCCGCATTCGCCGTCCTTTACGAATTTGTCCATGCTGGGGTCGTAAACATCCAGGTGAACCAGATCTTCAGGTACGTGGAGGCCGCTGACATCGCTGCATTCTCCGCACATAGTTCCCTCTGTACTTCCATAATTGTTATAGACATTACAGTTCCAGATTTCTGCAACATATTTTCTGGTTTCCTCTGCAAAGCTTTCTCCGCCGATGATAAGTCTTTCAATGCTGGATTCTTCCGGCTTCATGCCGTTTTCTTTCATCCTTTTTGCAAGGCGCAAAAGCTTGAATGTACTGGCAACAATGGAAGTCGGTTTGTAGGATTCCATGACCCTGACAGGAAATGTACACTTACCTTCAGGGATCATTGTCATGCCAAGGTTTCTGGCTGCCAGTGTCATTGTATTTGCACCTACATTCATTCCATATGAAGCACAAACAACAACACGGTCATGCTCTCTGAATCCCTGTGAGACAAAGCATCTGGCATATTTTTCTGCATATCTTTCCCAGTCATCCCATGTTAAAAAGAACGCTTTTGGTGTACCGCTGGTACCACTTGTTTCATGTATCGTGAATACGTCCTTCCAGTCCACAGTTTTAAACCCAAAGTCTTCAGTGACAGGTGGCTGATTTTCACGAATAGTTTTTCCTGATATTATGGGAAGTTCCAGGAGGTCTTCATGTGACCTGATGTCAGATGGTTTTATTTTATGTTCAGTGAACCATTTCTTATAGAATAATGAATTTTCAGCAGCGTAATTAACAGTATATCTGATCCTTTCATCAATTAAGGAATCAAGTTCAGATCGTTCCATTGTTTCTATTTCCGGATTGTAGAACTTTCCTGTTGTCATTTGTATTACTCCTTAGATATGTGATAGTGCCTCTATCTGTTCTTTTATCTTTTCGATATCATTTAAAGGGAGCTTACAGGTGTGATTCTGACATATATGAACAGTTGTTTTATTGTCTGCCATCACCATGTCTCTGGTGTATGGCGCAATTTTGCTTATCCTATCAGAACTGTTCATGTCTTTTAATATCACAACTTTTTCAGGAATAAATCTTTCATTGATAAAATTTAATATTTCTCTGGTTTTGCTATCATTCTTCTCTCCGACAATCACTATTTCCACAGAGCCGTTGAGTGCAAGGTCAAGAGCTGACATAAACTGCGTATGTCCTGCCGGTGCTGACTTTACTTTTTCTGCAAAAACCCTGAGAGTTTTATCTACCAGCTCCTCAAGTTCAGTATTACCTGTTATCTTCGCAAGTCTTAGCAGGTTCATGATTGTTACTGAGTTACCGGATGGTATAGCACCATCATAAACTTCCTTGCTTCTGAATATCATTTCTTCCGCTTTATCAGATGTATGGAAGAATCCGCCATTTTCATCATCATTGAAGTGTGCAATCTGATAATCGGTCAGTTTCAGGGCATGTTCCAGATACTTGACATCAAAAGTAGTCTGGTAAAGTTCTATAAGTCCCCATGTGAAGAATGCATAATCTTCAAGGAAAGCATCGATTGCGACTTCACCATCACGGTACCTGTGCTTCATCTTCCCGTCGGTATCAGTCATGTTTTCCATGAAGAAGTTTGCAGCTTTCATGGCTGTTTTCATATAATTCTCGTTATCAAATGCCTGTGCAGCTTTACAGAATGCAGCGATGGTAAGTCCATTCCAGTCTGTGAGGATTTTATCATCTTTAGAGGGGTGTATCCTTTTATCACGTTCAGTGAATAGTTTTTTTCTTGATTTCTCAATGGATCTGAGGATATAATCCCCATATTCTCCATTCCAGATGCGTATATTCTGCATGCTCTCAGTTGTGTAGAGAATATTTTTTCCTGTCAGATTATTGCTATGTTCTTTTGTGAAGTTGCCTTCATTTCTTACATTAAAGATCTTTATGAATATTTCAGCCTGCTCTTTTCCCAGTATCTCTTCTATCTCTGCTGCAGTCCATACATAGAATTTTCCTTCTATGCCTTCGCTATCTGCATCTTCTGCGGAATAGAATCCTCCTTCTGAATATGTCATATCTCTTTCAATGTATCTCAGTATCTCTTCCGCAGTGGTTTTATATTCCATGTTTGCAGTTGCCTGATATGCTTCAGTGAGAGTAATTACCATCATGGCCTGGTCGTATAACATTTTTTCAAAGTGAGGCAGTAACCAGTGTCTGTCTGTGGAGTATCTATGAATTCCATAGCCTATGTGGTCGTATATACCTCCCATACGCATTGCTTCCAGTGTTCTTTCAACCATTTCCAGTGCAAGTGCGTTACCGCTTCTTCTCCAGTATCGCAGTAGAAATGTAAGATTGTGCACTGTAGGAAACTTGGGAGCTCTTCCAAAGCCTGCATATTCTTCATCAAAAATACTGTAAAGCTGATCAAATGTCTTTCCTGGAAGTTCTTTATTGATTAATCTAATATTTTTGCATTCTTTTCTATTGTTCTCTGAAACTGCATTAATTATGGCTTCAGCACTGTTAAGAAGTTCATGCCTTTTGTTTTTCCAAAGCAGGGATATGGCAGGCAGCAACTCAAGCATCCCTGGTACACCGTATCTGCTTTCTCTGGGAATATAGGTTGCAGCATAAAATGGCTTTTTGTCAGGTGTCATGAGTATCGTAAGCGGCCATCCTCCTCTACCGGTTATTGCCTGGCAGACTGCCATGTATACATTATCTATATCAGGTCTTTCCTCACGGTCAACCTTTACAGAAATGAACGATTCGTTCAAAAGTTCTGCAACTGAATCGTTTTCAAAGGATTCTTTTTCCATTACATGACACCAGTGGCATGTAGAGTAACCAATGGATAGGAATATTGGCTTATCTTTTTCCTTTGCTTTTTTGAAAGCTTCATCTCCCCATGGGAACCAGTCTACAGGGTTTTGAGAATGTTGTAATAGGTAAGGACTTTTTTCATCTTTGAGCTTGTTGTATTTATGATCCTGATGCATGTTGCTGTCATTCACTTATATTACTCCCTGTACTTATTTGTGTATTTATGCAATATGTACCTATAGGATTAGCAAAATTGATTAAGTGTTGAAAATCATTTTTTTTATGATCGTTTTTACTAGAATTCCGTGCATGATTTGTATTTCAACATTACAAATCAGATATATCATTATGAGTATGGCTTTAGGCAGTAAGCAAATATTTATATAGTACTCTCGCTTATGCGTAAATAAGTAACTATATTCCGTAACTACATTATGGAAAAAGGTGGTACAATTATGGACAGACGATTACTTTTACCCGTTATAGCTTTGCTATTGTCAGTTCTCTTGCTTGCAGGACTGATAAATTATCAGGGTGGTCAAGCTCAGGAATCTCCTGATGATGTTCCTGCTCCGGTTATTGAAGACAAGGAGCCTGTTGTTCAGGACAGCCCTAAAGCAAGTTCAGGTGATAAAATAGGTAGTGAAGAAGTTGTTGCTGCAAGTACACCAGCAGCAACAAGTGCACCAGCAGCAGCAAGTGCACCAGCAGCAAAGGATAAGAAGGATGATACCAGCGTTGCAGTCCAATCCTCTGTTGAAGATGACGTAATAGCAAATTTCACATGCACTATCAAAGGTCTCAACGTGACTTTCAATGATACCTCTGTGAATGCTGCTTCATGGGAATGGGATTTTGATGATGGAAATTTTTCCACAGATCAAAATTTCACAAATAGATATGCTCTTTATGGTGAATATAATGTCACTCTAATTGCATATGCGTCTGAATCTAATAGATTGAACAATGATTCAATAACACAGACAATTTATTTGACTGCAGATGCGGATGAAGCTGATGATTCTGGAGACGATTCAGATGATGACCCTAAAACTCCTGTAAGTACGCAGCAAGTTCCTGAGTTCCCAACTATTGCAATCCCAATGGTAGCAATTATTGGAATGGCTTTCATCTTCAGCAGAAGACAGTAAACTAACATCTGATTAAAACCGTAAGAGTACGGTTTTTACACTACTTTTTTTATTTGTTTTTCTTGTTTACTGTGATTTTCATTGTTATTACTTTCATTCCTTAATTTCTCATTAAGAATAGTCTCTTGATGCAGATTTTATCCTACTCTTATTTTTTGTAATTAATATTCTGTTTCTTTCATCGATGGTTTTTTATACATTCATATTCTTTAAGCAATCCCTCAGTATTATCTGAGTATTACTTATCATCAAATACTCTCTAAGGAGGAATCCCTATTACTGCAATTGCTTTGTTAAGTAGTGGTCTTGATTCAGTGACTTCCGTTGCGGCAGTCCTTGAAAAGACTGGCATAAAAATGGCCCTTATATTCAATTACGGGCAGCGTGCTGTTGAGCGAGAGATACAGAATTCCATAAAAGTCTGCGACCATTTTGGATTGGATTATCGTGTTCTCGATATTACCTGGATGCAGGAGATTACCAATACATCACTTGTGAACACAGATACCGATGTTCCAAAACTTAGTATGGAAGAGATATCCGAAGATGCTGATCCTTCCATAACAGTTGAATCTGCCAAGGCTGTATGGGTTCCAAACAGGAACGGTATTCTCATAAACATAGCAGCGGCCTATGCAGAAAGCATGGAGTGTGAGTATGTTATTGTCGGATTTAATAAAGAGGAAGCTGTCACATTCCCTGATAATTCCCCGGAATTTATCACTGCAATTGATAATTCACTTTCATATTCTACACAGAACGGTGTAAAAGTACTTGCCCCACTTATAGGTATGGACAAGAAAGAGATAGTTGCCAAAGCTATTGAACTGAAAGCTCCTCTTGAATATAGCTGGAGCTGCTACCACGGTGCTGATGTTCCTTGCGGAGAATGTGAAAGCTGCACCAGAAGAAGAAGAGCATTTGAAGCTGCAGGTGCCAAAGACCCTCTGCTTGTAAGGCTTGGTAAGCAATAGAAACTGTGACTTTGTGGTGTTGTGTTATTTATGGAATGGTTAATTCTTGATGAAAAAACGGATTATGACGGAAGCCAGATTTCTTCTCTCTGGGCTTATAATCTTGCAGACATCCAGGAAGATTCGATCATAGCTTTCAGAGGTGGCTGTGATGTTAAAATAGAGCACATGATAGACCTTGAGGATAAGAAACAGGGAGACATGATATTCTCCACTGATATGGTTCATTTTATCATCGAGCACTTTGATTCAACCGATCTGAAACTTATATATGCAAGACAGCGCCTGTTCACTGCAATAGTCAAAGAAATTCTTTCAGAATATCGCAATGATATTGTAAGGCAGGGCGATGATCTTTTTGTAGATGGCAAAAAGCTGACTGTATCCATCGCAAGCACATCAGCTGTCTCTCAGAAAATCCATTTTGGAATTAATGTTGTCCATGATTTCTATGGAAGTTTTGAAGACCTTGGACTTGGAAGCAATGATGTTGCAGGCGTAATGGAAAAAATTGCAAAACGATATTACAATGAATTCATTGATATTGAGAAGGATCTCAGGAAATCCAGACCACTGGATGTGATCTGATGCAGACATCTCTTAGTGAACTGTTCTGTTCAGTGCAGGGTGAAGGTCCGTATGTTGGATGCAGGCAGGCTTTTGTCCGATTTACCGGATGCAACCTGAAATGCAACTATTGCGACACTCCTGTTGAAGCTACAAAAGTCTGCAAATTTGAAGCTGAGCCTGGTTCTAATGAGTTTCTGGAACTTGAAAATCCATTGAGTCCTGAAAAGGTCAGTGAAATGGTCAATTCTTACTCAGGTTTGCACTCCGTATCTCTAACAGGTGGAGAACCACTAATGAATGCGGATTTTATCGATTTGCTTGAAACTGAAGCTCCACTGTACCTAGAGTCAAATATGACACTTCCTCGTATGGCTAAAAAGGTGAAGGATAAAATATCCTATGTTTCAGGTGATGTGAAACTGCTGTCATCTGAGTTGCTTGAAGATCCTGAACTGCATCTTGAAAGCACAATTGAGTGCTTCCGGGCTCTAAAGGTGACAAAGGACAGGGATTGTTTCTGTAAGATAGTTGTAACAAAGGACACATCTGCAGATGACATTGAAGGTGTTGTGGGAGCTATCTCCGGTTATATTTCCAGTTTGATACTGCAACCTGTAACACAGAAAGAAATGCAGCCAAAACCCGGTTTTTTGCTAAAATTGCAGGAATCTTTCCTTAATGATATTGATACACGAATAATACCTCAGACACATAAGATGTGGGGTTGTTTATAATGAAAATGAGACTTGGAATTGTTGATTATATTGATAGTGCCCACTATTTGCCAGGGCATGAGACATGTGGCATCGTTCACGGACACACTTACAAAACAGAAATTGTAATTGAAGGCGAAAAGAAAGAGACCGGTATGGTCATGGATTTCTATGAGATCAAGAAGGTCATAAAAGAAGTTCTTAAGGAGTACGATCATGTACTTCTCAATGACATACTGGAATTTCCAAGTGTTGAGAACCTGTGCGAACATGTGCATGCAAAGCTTTCTTCAAGGCTTGATTTTCCACTTTCAGTCAGGATGTGGGAAGGCAATGGTAAGTGGTGTGAAATAAGTACCATTTGAAGTATTATCTGAGGAATTATAAGGATATATAAGGAGTATGCGGAGTACTTTTGTTTATGTAAATTTGTCATAAGTTTACGCAAAAGTATATCTATTAGTTTCCCTTAAATTGAGCCGTGTTTATTGGAGCTGCATAGAGCTATAGGAGCTATATAATGGAAAATGAAAAAGCAGACGTTTGTGAAATAGAAATAAACAAGGATGAAGATGTCAAGAGAGTGATATCACAGCATCCATGTTATTCCAAAGAAGCCCAGCACAAGTTCGGAAGAATCCACCTTGCAGTAGCTCCGAAATGCAATATTCAGTGTAATTATTGTGATCGTAAGTTTGACTGCGTGAATGAGAGCAGACCTGGTGTTACCAGCGAAGTTCTGAGTCCACAGGCTGCACTTGAGAAGACAAAGCAGGTACTGGAAGCTTATCCTTTTATCAAGGTAGTTGGTATTGCAGGACCCGGAGATCCACTGGCTAACGATGAGACATTTGAGACATTTGAACTTATCAAGAACGAATTCCCTGATGTAACTCTATGTCTGAGTACTAACGGGCTGAATCTTCCTGATAAGATGCCTGAGCTTCTTAGGGTTGGAGTCAACACTTTGACAGTGACCATGAATGCCATTGATCCTGAAATAGAGGCACAGATGATCAGTCATGCAACTTATAAGGGAAAGGTTTACCGCGGTCTCGAAGCTGGCGAACTTATGGTGAAGAAACAGCTAGAAGGTATCAAGATGGCTGTGGAAGCAGGTCTTGTGGTAAAGATCAATACTGTGCTGGTTCCAGGTATCAATGACGAGCACATAATTGAGCTTGCAAAGAAGATCAATGAACTTGGTGTCTTTATTATGAATGTGATGCCACTTATCTGCCAGGCAAAGTTTGCTGACAGGACAGCACCTACGCCCGCAGAGTGTAAGGCTATTCAGAACCAGTGTGAACCATATGTCCAGCAGATGAGACACTGCCGCCAGTGCAGGTCTGATGCATACGGACTTATCGGACAGGACATGTCACAGATGAGTGAAGAACGCAGGAACATTATTAAGGTTGATATGAAAAAGAAGCATTCATGTGGAAAGGAGTAAGTCCTTTTCACTGAAACCTTTTCATATTATTTCGTCATTTTATTCTATTAATTCTATTAATTATGCAGGTGTTTTTTTGAATATCGAAGAGCTTGCGGTAAATTTAAGAAACTTTGAAGGCGTCACCAGAAAAAAACCGATAGCAGATATCGTAAGTATATTTGAGACTGTCAGGTCTGAATATGGTGAGGTCATAGATGACTTTGGTGATGATGCGGCTATCATCGATATTGGTAGCGATGATGTAATTCTGTTTGCAGCCGATGCCATATGGGGCAGGATCGTCAACAAGAGTCCATGGTGGACTGGTTATACTTCTGTTGTTGTCAACGTGAATGATATTTCTGCAATGGGAGGTCGCCCTCTTGCAATGGTAAATGTGATGGCTTCCAGTGATCTTGAATCCACAGAAGATATCATGAAAGGAATCCGCGATGGTATCAGTAAGTTCGGAGTTCCAATGGTCGGAGGTCATATGCATCCCGACACTCCATACAATTCTCTTGCAGTTGCCATAATCGGAATTGCAAAGAAGGATTGTGTAATCAGGAGTGACACTGCCCAGTCTGGAGATGTTGTGATTGTTGCCTATGACATGGATGGTCGTGTTGGGAAGAACTCGCCATATAGCTGGGATACCACATCTTTTAAGGATGCTGATGTCGTGCGTGAACGTTTCATGGTTATGCAGGAAATCGGGGAAAAGAAACTGGTAACTGCTGGAAAAGACATAAGCAACCCAGGTACAATTGGCACACTTGGTATGCTCTGTGAGGTTAGCAGGGTAGGAGCTTCTGTTGATCTTAGCAAGATTCCATGCCCTGAAGGTCTCGATTTTGAACAGTGGCTTAAGATATATCCTGCAACTGGTTATGTTGTTACTGCAAAGGCCGAGCACGCAGATGAGTGTGTTAAGGTTTTTGAAAATGCAGGTATAAAGGCTGCTGTAGTCGGTGAGATTAACGACAGCCAGGTAATTGATATTTATAATGACAATGGCAAAGCTGTAGTATTTGACTTTAAGGAAAGCGGAATAACAGGAATATGAATGGACAGCAAAATGCTGTCTTGTTCCTGAACCTTATTTTGGAAAACAGTTTAACCAGATCCAATTCTGGTTATGTATATTTGTTAATGGTAAGAGCACTCTACTTTACTTAACTCTCAATCCATGCCTGGAGTTCTTCATGCAGGAACTTCTCAGCAGCCTGTACTACTTCCAGTGTTCCTCTAAGGGCAATTAGTTCCCTTTCATCAGTATCTACGATCTTTACATTGATCTTTCTTTCAACGGGTTCGAGGTCGAACTCTTCTACAAGGTCATAGATAATGTATGAAGGAGTTCCAGGTGGTATGATAAGGTCATAGAGGTCTGTAAGATCCTGTTCTTCCGGTTTGTTTTCCTTCTTTGTTTTTGATCTTTCAAGATCTTCAAGAGTAAGTTTCCTTGTCAATATGATCACCGTCTTTCTGCTTTGATAGTGTGATACACATAAATAATAATCGCTTTGTCAGTTTCAGGGTAATACCGAATTTATGGGGTCTAACTATTAATACTGTTAGTTCTAAAAATATAGATAGTGATGATTATTTCAATATTGATATTGAGTGAAGGAGCTTATGAATGAGATTAATTGATCTATCAGATGCAAAAGGACAGATAAGGGTTGAGTTTGGCGGATGTAATATGAAATGTCCTTATTGCGTTCATATACATCAGCCTGTAAAAGAATGGACTCTGGATGAAGTATTGGATTATGCCAGTAAGTCTACAACTGAGAACGTATACCTTGGAGGTGCAGAGCCAACCCTGCAGAAAGATCTGCTTCCTTTAATTGAGGGCTTGCATGAGATGGAAAAACAAGTCATCCTGAAATCCAATGGTATGAAGCCCGATGTACTTGAAAAAGCTCTTCCATTTGTTTATGGATTTGTACTTGAGATCAAAGCACCGGGTGATGATGTAAAAGCAGTTATGGAAGTTACAGGAATGTCTGAAGAAAGGACACAGAAATACCTGAAACTCCTGAGTGAATCCATGGCCATTGCAAAGCAGAAATGGCTCAGGGTGTGGATACGTGTTATTCCGGAATATGTGAATGCTGAAACCATGCCTCGCATATTGCCAGACCTTGAGGGTGCTTCTGAAGTGATGCTCTACCAGTTTATGAGCAATCCTGATTTTGACTTGCCTTTCATGGGTCATGAAACACCAACACCTTCATGGAATGAATTAAAACAACTTGGAAATATGGTTCTTGAAAAGGTTCCTCAGGTAAGACTTGTAGGTGACAGGGGGAAACTGGTGCTAACCAGATAGTAGTAGAATTGGAGAGTTAAGGGGATTTTTCAGAATCTTTTAAAGCTCATTTTTATATTATTTAATATGTGTCTCAGGTTGCTTTTTATATATGCAAACCGGTACATTTATTCATTTGGAGAATGTTATATAGGGTTGATTGAAATGCAGGAATACAAGTTAAAGCGTGGTTTTAAACCCGATACGGATAGGATTCATGAATGCTTAAAAGAGGCTTTCCCAAGTGAAATCAAAGAAGAAGATGGTAAGTTCATTACTTCGTATGGTGTTCTTTCCAAAGTTACGGTATGGATAGAGGGTAAAAAACTTGCTGTAGATACTGAATCTGACACTTCCATGACAGATGATGAGCTTATTCTTGATTCTAATAAGCGTTTCAGGGATTTCCTTTACGCAGCTACAGGCTATACTGCTAAGGAGCGCCTGAAGCAGGCAAAGAAGGAAGTTTCCAAGTAATTTTCTTCTTTTTTTCTTTAAGTTCCCGGGGCCGTTAGTATGGACTTTCTCGAAAAACTGAAGAGCTTTGATATTCCAACCTGTCTGAGGGTCTGTGCAGGAACCGATGGTTCGGTTACTTTCCTGCTGGAGATCATGACCAAACACCCTACTGCTGTTATTACTGAGTATCAGCACATTATTCCTGCGGATAAGCAAATGGCTGAACTGTTCGATGTAAGTGTGGGTGCGGATATCAATGAGCGTGTGGTGACCCTTACCGCCGGTGATGTTCCATATGTGTTTGCCCGCTCTCTGTCAGCTATTGAAAATATGCCAGAGGGTGTACGCTCTGACATGATGAAAGCTGACATTCCAATTGGCAGGATTTTGCGTGACCACGATATTGAGACTCGCAGGGATTTTGAAAATATTGAGATTATTGAGGATGAGCCTCTGTTCGGAGCGCAAAAATTACTCTCGCGTTCTTATCGCATTGTCCATCACAGTGGTGTGTTGATGTGGATCAATGAGAAATTCCCTGTTGATGCACGCTGGTGCTTATAAATAACCTCTCTTCCAACCGAAAGCTTATTAATTGATTCTGTATATTAGGGGAGAGCACCCCAATACTTATTCTGTGCCTCGGTGGCTTAGGGGTATAGCGCGTCCTTGGTAAGGACGAGGCCGTGGGTTCAAATCCCACCCGAGGCTCTTTATAATATGGTTCAGAGCCTAACTACATGCATTTCCTTTAATAATGTTCCTCAATACAATTTCAGGATACAAATCACTTGATTGTGTTTCTTTACAAGGGTTATGGGCACCTATGTAATCACCTAATACCTGGGTAATCCATGTTCAATGATTGGATGAATTATCTCCACGAACCTGCGATTATTCTTTATGTAATAGCTTTTCTCATCTTCCGGATGAATAAATAGATTTGCAAGAGGACGAATGTAAGTTTCGTAGAACTGCGGGAAATTTTCGAGATTTGATTTTCTGGGGATATAGGATTCGAGGTAATGAACTCCTCTTTCAGAAAGTTCATTACGATACAAAGGCTGGCTTATTTTTTCGTAAATCAGGTGGGCTGTGCGATCCTCGAGGTTGAATATAAGAATTGGTTGTTGTGAAGGTACTTTAGATTCCGGATATGATTCAAGAGCAAAGTCATTTGTTATCATTTTCTGTTTCCTGTTGTTTTTGCAGTCTAATATATTGTTATATCTGATATTTCGCATTCAATTATTTGGTCGCAACTCTGGCTTCATGAATACCTTTTTCTCCTCCCATGTGTCGTCTACTACTCGTAGACATAGCCGCAAAATGAGTATACTCTGAAGTCTTTTGTATTTTCGGTATCATATTCTGCTTTTTCCTTATTGTTTTCTTCGGTCCTAACTCTTCCATTATTATGGTTGTATTCCTTTATTTGGTGTTTTCCTGAATCATGTACCATTCATTTTTTCTTATTAACACCGTTAATTTGTTCATTCCAAACGTAAACAGCGTTAATTTATTTCAAAACAGTTAAGTAATAGTGTGTGTAATAATAAACATCAACAACGCAAAACGAAGTAGTTAAGGTATGCTACTTGGCGGCAGCATGCCTTTTTCGTTATCACCCGTTTTTGCCTGTTGTCCCCCTGAACACTGATTTTTCAGTGTTCATACTTTTAATTAACTTCATTTGTTCTTGAGTGGTTTATGGATGACTCCAGGAATGTCGGATATAATTAAAAACAATAGTACATTGAAAAGAATAATGTGTTTAGTTTTAGGTCTATCTTGCTCTTTATATCCTACTTACAGCTTACTCAATTATTGCATCCTAAAAGGCATTCCCCTTTTCATTATTCTAACATAAACCACTATCTATCTACTCTTCTATTATGCAGAATATTTCTTTTATGGCGAAAGCGGAGAATCAAAAGTTCGAGTTTTTGAAAATTGGCAAACAAGCAAGACAAATCTATAGATACGTCTTGTTTGGATAAAAAATCAAAAAATGGAATGCCATTTTGTATGGTAAAAATCATGACCTATGTTTTATCATCCAATAGGAAATTGATGGCGCTGTTGCTGTAATTATTAACACAAGAATCCATATTCTTCCCTTAAACACATTATAATCTGCAAGAAGATGTTCCCATGTGTGACCTGCAATGTAATGACCGAAAAGAAACTCAAAAGCAACAGTCAGGCAGAGCCACATAAGTCCAATATATAAATAATCTTTTCTGGTACCTGTGGCACCTGAATATTTGAAAAAGAGATAGGAGAATGCTATAATAGTTATGCAGAATACAATTGTGCTTACCTGATGGGCAAGAAGTTCACCCAATTGCCGGGAGTAAAATGAATTCCTGATAATTCCATTGATTATTGCCAGAATTACAAGCATTATCCATGCACCAATTGAATAAAGATAGATGCTTTTCTGCATGGGTTATGATTGGTTTTAAGAGGTTATATCTTTTGGCTCTGTAGAAATCATTATCCGAAAAACAACTCATTATGCGGTTTTATTGCAATGTTGCTTTTCTGAACCATGTTCCCGTTCGTATCTTCAACGGACATACCTAATTCATACACAGAAGAAAGGTTTCTTTGAACTTCAATGACTATTGGCTTATCAACAGAAACATCCTCACATAACCTGTGGTTTCCAGTGGCTATTGTTGTGCCGTCTTCTTTTAGTTTATAGTCAGCATACAAATCAATAGGCTTTCCTGATGTACGTGGAACATATGTGAAGGTCAGGTGATCGTCATAACTGTAGCTTTTTGCAATCAAAAGGTCGTTCTCCAGGTCATCTCCACTTATATTAGTAACTTGCTCACCGCTCTTCTCAACAGTATTCACACTGAAATAAAAATTGCCAATTAGGAAAACTGCAATTATGAATACAATCATGACAATTAAGGAAATGATAATAAACTTCATTAATTTGCTCAAGTTTTACCTCCTCTGTTATGCTAAAAAATATAGTAGTTTTTCTACAAATCCAATATTTTATTGTAGTTTTTCAGTTTATTTCCCACATACTCAATGAGTACCTTTTCAACAAAAAGACCAGCTGCACCAATTAGAAACAATGTTGAGTACAACATAGTGAAATTATGTGTATTGTAATACATTGAAAGCAGTTGTCCAATGCCACCAACCATGGTTTGAATTGTCATTTCACTCATCATTTGAAAAAGTAGACAAAATAAATAACCCATTTTTGTTGCAATTAATTTTTGACCATCGCCAGAAATCAACATAACTACTAAAATTGGAACTATTATTGACTGTAAGAAGATCAAAAATTGCGAAATTCCAAATAGCACGGTTAATATGGGTGTTTTTACTATAATTGCTGTTCCAGTCAAAAAGATCAGAAACCACAATACCGGGGTGATAAATTGCTTTACATTTTTAGATGTGTGTATAAGATTTCCCAGTGGTAAACCTATCAGTAGCACTACCAGTAGTTCCAAAATGGAAAAAAGAAACGTAATTCCGAGTTGATATATCATTCGTGGTGACAAAGACCATACAATAACGGAAATTGGTGGTAAACCATATTTCACAAGAATTATTCTTGCTAATATTTCCCATAATAAAAATAATGCACCAAACGGAATAACATACCAGATCCACTGTAAGGACCTGTTCTCACCTTGCTCATTTTCAATATCATTGTCCATGTACTCACGACCTAAAGCATATAGCAAAAAGGAGGGTAACCCTCTTCCAACTCCCATATCTGCAACATTCTGACCAGATTCCAGAAGAAGCAACTTGATTATTTCATCTGGTCTGCTTTTTGTTCTGGATGCTTTCTTGTTGAAATCCTTGTTTTTAAAATTACTCATAATCTTCAGCCACTTAGAATAAACGATCTACCTTATTCATGAAGCTCTTTTCTTCTCCTGTTGTTCTGCATGAACCAGAGACCTGTAAGCAGGAAGAATGTTGTCCATCCACTGATTCCTGGGCTGAATGTCTTTGCAATATCTGCAAGTAGATATACTACTCCGACAATCATTACCAAAAATCCAAACCAATTTCCTTCTCTATTTGTCCTCATTTTTATCACCTTTTAACAACAAATTCTTTAGTTGAGATTCATCAAAAGAAAGGTCAATATCACCAAATTTGCCTGAGATATGCAGAACACAGGGCTCGATGAAGCTCAATTCCTCAATGTCCAGTATACCACTGATCTCCATCACATTGGTACAATCACAACAGGTCTTCAGTTTTCTTATGACACTGAAATCCTTGATTGCAACGGAAAATGCAAATTCTTGTTCGACCATTTCCTTCACAAATAATACTATTCTCATACAGGTACTTTAAAAAAATCTGGAACAATTATTACCTTAGTCGCATCGTTATGACTAAGTAACATAATTGTTACAATTTAAAGAAATGAAAAGTCATGAGCTCTTTGCTGAACTTGCATCAGAGAACAGGATAGCTATACTAAAAGCCCTGGAAAAGGAACCACTGAAGTTCACCCAGCTAAGATCCATAATAGATGCAACATCTCCTGAAACATCAAGGCAGTTGAACCGTTTGTCTAAAATGGACCTCATTGTAAAAGATGGTGATGGAAGCTATTCACTAACATCTCTTGGTAAACTGGTCGTTTCATCAATATCCAATCTGGAAACCATTGCAAAGAGATCTGATTTTTTCCTGCATCATGATACTTCTCCGATACCTCCGCATTTACTCAGGGAGATCGATTCTCTCAAAGAAGGGGAGGTTATAGAAGGCGTTTTTGTGCTTGTTAATAAAATGACCGAGATATTTGAAGAGATTCATGAATATGCCTGGTATCTTTCCGATGATTTTCCACGTTTCTTTATACCGATGGTAGAAAAGAAATTGGACGAGGGTGTGAATTTTCGTGCAATATACCCCAGGGACTTTGCGGAAAAACTTTTGGTGGACGTACCTGAAAAGATCCTCAATAGTACTGAAATCCTAACGGTGAATGAAGTTAATATAATCATCAATGTTACCGATAGGTTCGGTCTGCTAGCACTTCCAGGACTCGATGGAAAAGTTGATAGGGACAATGTACTCGTTGGTTCAGATGACGTTTTTATAGAATGGTGCAAGAGAGTTTTTGAATATTATTGGGGAACAGGCAGACATTATTAGATTGTAATACAAAGGGCATTTGAATTAATATTTTTCAGAAACAAAAGCCAGTATACTAGATACTTGTAGGAAAAGTCTCAAAATTAAAAATTGATGACCTCTACAAAACCTCTCTAATGATCTCATCCACAGTTTTTTGTAGATATTAATCTAGATTTCCGATAACAAGATCGAAGCATCTTGAATCTGTAGAATGAAACTATTTAGTAAAGTTTGCTATTATTCTTGATGCAAAATTGTTACTTTGATGTTTTTAGAACTATGTAACCACGTTTGCTCAGTTCTTCTATAAGGTCCTTATCTGAATATGTTTTAAACCTTGCTTTTTTCCATTCTTGTTTTTTCATGTTCATCCTTTTGCTGGCGCATCATCGTTTTTACTTTTTTTCTTGTCAGAAGTTGACTCAATAATCAAAATATCTTCTTCATCGAAATAGGCAATATAATCTGCATCTTTATTAGTGTTCACAAATACATATATATCTACTACATTCATATGTTTTTGTATTATTGCTTGTTCTAGTTATCTATTTGTGTGAGATGTAATAATGTAATTCGAAAGGTCTGAAAATAACTTAAAAACCTACAATAGGAGTCTCTCTTTGAGCTTATAACAATTAAACACAACAATGAACACAACAATGCGGTTGCACTGGAAATAAACCAGGTCGGTCAAAAACATATGTTTCAAAACAAACTCTATCTCTATCACAAAACACTAATATGAATGTTATATAAAAATTACAATGGACGGGGAGCAATTTTGAAGGGAAGACATCATCATGAACATGAAAAACACCACGCTCATACGCATGGAGCTGTAGATCCTTCCATTGTCAGCACTTCAAGAGGCATATGGGCTGTCAAGTGGTCATTCATCGCACTTATGGTTACAGCTCTTCTTCAGATATTCATTGTATATATAACTGGAAGTGTTGCTTTGCTTGCAGATACAATACATAATTTTGGCGATGCTGCAACAGCCATTCCTTTATGGATAGCTTTCTCTCTTGGAAGACGCAAGCCCAACAGCCGATTCACTTATGGTTACGGACGGGTGGAGGACCTCGCTGGTGTGGTGGTAATTCTTTTAATATTATTTAGCGCTCTTGTAGCGGGTTATGAATCTATTCACCGTCTGATAAATCCTCAGGAAATAATGTTTTTACAATATGTAGCTATTGCAGCTTTGATAGGATTTGTGGGCAATGAATTGGTTGCTGAATTCAGAATAAAGACCGGTAAGGAAATAGGCAGTGCAGCTCTTATAGCCGATGGCTATCATGCACGAGTGGATGGTTTTACCAGCCTTGCAGTCCTGCTTGGAGCAATTGGTGTCTGGATGGGCTATCCACTGGCAGATCCTATAATAGGTCTAATAATAACAGTGGCTATACTGAAAATAGTCTGGGACTCTAGCAAAATGGTGTTTTCCAGATTACTGGATGGTGTTGAACCTGAAGTAATAGATGAAATACGTCACTCGATCAACCATGTGGAAGGTGTGGAGGATGTATCTGATATCAGAGTAAGATGGATTGGTCACAGGCTACATGCTGAGATCAATATCTCAGTGAACTCGGATCTTTCTGTACGTGAAGGGCATAGAATAGCAGATGAGGTCAGGAAAAATCTACTTCATCACCTTAAGTACCTATCTGGAACCACAATTCATGTTGACCCTTCGGAAGAATCTGGGGAGGATTATCATTATCCGGGAATAAATTAGATAATATTGTTTTGAAAGCATCTCAATAACAGTTCTGGCGCGAGTTAATTGTTGATTTACTTTAACTTGCAATTCTTTATTGTAACTAATCTTTTACTATTAACCTTGTTTTCGTTAACGCGTGTGAAACCCTCATTTTTTGTAAAAACGAATTAGCGTCATCAATACTACGTTTAATCTTTCAAGAAAAGCGAAAGTAATCCTTTTAAGTGACATTATTCAATTTTAGCCTGAAGCTAACATAAAATAAAGAAGCAGTATGGGGTTAGTTTTAAACAATAACCAAAAGGAGATGCAAACAAATGATATATGGATATTCAAAATTAGATGATGCAGCAGTAAAGACCGTACAGGACCTTGAGAAAAAGATGGGTGTTACTATAGTGGCTTTTACCGGACAGGACGTCAAGACCGCTGACCTCTCTGAAGCTGACATGAAACAGGTTCAAGAGACTGAAGCTAAACTTGGTGTTACACTGGTTGCTGTCACAGCATAAACTCTTAATCAGATAAGTCTAAGACCCTGACACATATGTAAGGGTCTAAATCCTGTTTTATCCTGTTTTTTATTTGTAATTCAAAGGTCGTAGGTATCATTCAAGTGATTTTACTCAACTGAATATCTTATTACCAAATTCCAAATTTTTCAATGTTGATTATAAAGTCTATGAATTGTTTATTTTAGATCAACAGAAGAATTAGGAGTTTTTAGTTTAGCTACACTCAAAGTTTTCCCTGACATGAGCATCACTATACAAGGAAAAATTCGGCAAGATGCAAAAAAATAGTGGAAAAGCGAGAATATCAAAACTAATATGCTACAAACTAAGTAGAGAGTAGAGAAGACTACTCTCGACTAAATCATTTTGCCCATATAGCAATAATTTTATCGATAGCTATGTGAGTGAACTTGCCTTCTTTTGTAAGGGTCAGGACACCGTCGGCACAAGCTTCAACTACTCCCTGGAAGGTGTCTGGTCCACCACAATAAACATCAACATCTTTTTGCAGATAGTGTTCAACGATAAATGGTTGCATTATTTGTTTCCTCCCTCTTTTAGTGAACAGGACAATAAAAAGAAAATCCTATTCCAATATCTTATTGAGTATAGTGTAATATATAAGTTATGCTGCCTTCTTTTGTAAAAATAGCACTTTTTAGCACTTTATTTGCTAAATAAAGTAAATTTACTATGTTATGGATTATTCAATTTCAAAAATTGTATTAATTGGGTTATTAAAAGCATATTATCTTAGATATTGTTAACATAAAACAAGTAAGATTAAATACGGTGAAGTTGAGTTCATACTTTAAGGTTTGTTGCACGTTTAATGATTTTATTCGGTAATTTGTTTTTAGAAACTCTATGATTGAATGCACTTGGAAGCGTGGTATTGTATACTACTCATGAAATTCAACATTTCTATGCACTCATGGAATTGCTGGAAAAGTAAGGTTTTATGAAGAAAATGTTTCTTTATCGATTATACTGAACAGATATTGCGATTTTTGTCGAGTATAATAGATAAACAGGGTGTATTTTATCGAGTATAGTCGATGGATATTTAAAGAAAGATGTTAGATTGTTATTGTGAATATCAAAGAAAAACTAAAGAATGCAATCATCGACTGGCATGAAAGAGATTTACCATCGTTGCAGAGGCGAGGTTACAAGCTAGATCTCAACACGCCTCATGTAAATGATATTGTAGGTGTCAGAAGATGTGGTAAGACTTTCTACATGTATCAGTTAATACAGGAACTGATAGAGCAGGGGGTTCCAAAGAGCAATATATTGCATCTCAACCTTGATGACGACCGGCTCCAGCCGATAAATGGAAATGAGCTTCAGCTTTTAATAGAAACATTCAGGGAACTTCAGGACACTAAGAACAGTTCCAATGATGGTCGTTTATATCTTTTCCTTGATGAGGTTCAGAGTTATCCATCATGGGAGCGATGGGTGAAAGGTGTCTATGACAGAAAACAAAACGTAAAGATAGTTATAAGCGGTTCAAATGCTTCCCTGCTTTCACAGGATATATCCACACTGCTGACAGGAAGACACCTTAGTACACGTATGTTCCCTTTCAGTTTTGCAGAGTTCCTTGAATATCATTCTATCGATTACAACCTGAAGACACTTCCGTATTCTGAAGACAGAATCGTTGTAAAAAAGATGTTTAACGAGTATCTGGTTAACGGTGGTTTCCCGGAGACAATAGTTTATCCATCAATACAACATCATGAACTACTCCAGTCGTATTTTGATGATATAATCTATCGTGATATAATCTCAAGATATGGCATCAGGAATCCACAGGTGTTCAAAGACCTTGCATTGTTCTGTATCTCAAATATCGCAAAACCACATACTTACAATTCACTCAGGCGACTCTTTGCTAATTTTTCATCCCTGAGCACTGATTCCCTGATCAATTATATCAACTACCTTGAGGACGCTTTCCTGCTTTTCAGTGTTTCTCATTACGATGAGTCACTGAAGCAGCAGATGAGCAAACCCAGAAAGCTGTATTGTATTGATAATGGCATGATCAATGCAGTTTCTTTTAAACTCTCCTCGGACACCGGCAGACTATACGAAAACATGGTTTTCATCCATCTTTTGCGTTCCAATCAAGAAGTCTACTATTGGCAGAACCAGAAAGGCCACGAAGTTGATTTTGTTACAAAGAAAGGCCTTGAACCAACTCAATTAATACAGGTTTGCTATAATCTTTCAGACCCTGAAACAAAAGAACGTGAGCTAAACGGTCTGCTCGCCGGTATGAAGAACTTCAAAATGAATGAAGGATTAATAATCACTTCTGATGAATTTGGCGAGGAAGAGATTGAGGGGAAGAAAGTTAGGTATGTGCCGTTGTGGTATTGGATGTTGGAATATGAATTTGAATGAAGCGTAGCTTATGGGTATAATATTAGACTGTAAATTGCTTGTTAAAAAGTATTTAACTAGATTTCATATAATAACAATGGTTGTTGATACTTAATCGTAGTTACATTGTGTTAATAAAAAACAGTTTTATAGTGACGTTTGGTCACATTTTTTTAATAATAATTCATATTCACTAGTTAATTTATATTTAGTTTTATATTTGTATATGTATTTTGATGATATAAGGTTATTTAGATATTGTTCTATCATTTCTTTGCTCAAAAGATTAAAGTTAGATTCAATATTTTGGATAGATGTACCTTTCTTTTTAGTAGATACATATTGGAGAATTTCTATGGATGTTTGAACTTCTGGATCATTGGTGAAATAAGGATACAAAGTAATAATGAATCTAGTTGTAGCATAAATCAGCATTATTAATACAGACATGTATAACAAATCTAAGAGCGAAAACGAGGATATATTTGAAATTAAATAATACATATTTGATATAAAATCTAGTTTGTTTATTATTAAAATGTAGCCTAATGCAAAATATGCCATTCTAAAATATCCAAAAAGCATAATTAATTGTGCTAAGTCTTTCGGTTGTGCACAAAATAGTGCAGTTGATTTTTGAAATAATATTCTGAAAGCACCACTAATTAACCAAAGAGAACTACCAATTATTGCATATGATGGAAAACGTGAAAAACTATTGAATATTCTATACGTAAGATACGTTTCTAGCAATATGTATAGAAATAACTTAAAATCAAGTTTAAAATAATGTTTGAACAATTTTATTATTACTTTATAGTCTGTTATAAGTGGCTTTATACCTAATGTGATAACTGGAATTGCAATAGATATAAGAATGGAACTAAAATCAAAATCATCAACAGACTTAATTTCGAGGGCATACTCCAAAATAATCGGCACTGTAATTGTTATAATTATAATAATTATATGGCAATGCATTATCTTTGGTTTTAAGTCAAATATATTTCCAACATATTTAGGGTTAAATCCTCGAAGTAATGTAGAGTTTTTTTGCGATGAAACTTTCCTTGCGTTTGCAGTATAATTAGCATTTTTTATTATAATAAAAAATATAACTGAGAGGACCAGTGCAAAAGTACTTGCATAAAAAACTTGTACAGGATCACCAATTAATAAATTATTAGACATATATCTATCATTTTTTGTATGTTGGTAATTTAGGTACCAGTTTTATTATATTTAATCATTTCTAAAATAGTTATATCAATTAATAGATTCTATCAACAGCCAGGGTTTATTGACATTCAATTAACGCATATTTTTACATGGTCTTCTTTCGATGAAATTCATTTTCATCAATAAAAATACAAAGAAGCAACCTACTGTTGCCCCTTTCTTAAACTCTTCATTCTTTCAAGTTCAGCCTCAAGTTCCTGGATTTTCAGCTCATCTATCTTGTCGGTAAGTTCATCCAGTTCCTTGTCTGCCATTTTTACAGAATCGTGGATTTTTTCAAGAACATTCTTTTCCAGACTGAGTTTTTGTCTCTTTGTTTCGCTGATAAGGTCTTCAACAAGGATTTTTCCTTCCTCCTTGCTAAGCTTTCCTGTATCAACTTTGTCCTTAACGAACTCTCTGATTCTCTCTTCTGAAAGTGCTGCAAGTCCTGCACCGATAAGTGCTGCTGCTCCTAAAAGCCCGACTTTTTTCATTTTATCCATATTTATACTCCCATTGATTGATTTTATAATTTGATTGCGATTTTGCTTACATGCATTGTTCAGATTCATCCCCATTTTTCATCTGCATGTATTTACACAAGTAAATTGGAGTTCAACATATATCAAAAGAATGGAACGTTTTGATAACTTATTTATCACCATGCATCAATAATAAATTTTGAACATGAAGATCAACGACCTGAAAGCCATCCTCAAATTCAGTTCAAGGGAAGAAGCGATATTTGGAAAATTCGACATTCTCAGGGATGCATTCTATCCCATGGTCCTTTCACTGAAAGTCGGAGGTGCATGGAGCTATTCTACAGATGACCTGAAAAGCATCTCTGTGATGAAAGTCTTCACAGACTATGATAAAGAGAGTAAAACAGGTCATACTATTGAAGAAGTCTGGATGTTACTGAATCCAGAGTGGGTATCAAAGGAAGGCATCGTTCATAGACTGGAAAAATGCGGCGGGAAGGATGAGCGTTCTCTTGTCACACGGCCATATTCAGTCACACTCAAGGCTGAACGAATAATAGTTGCTTCCATTAGCACAGCAAAAAAGAAGATCTACATAAAAGAATCCACAGAAAAAACCGTATCTTTTTCCGGTCCTTCAGCATTCTATGCTGCACATGAGATGGAACATCTGGAGCATGTTGAAATTGAAGGACTTCCCATGTGGGCTTTTGAATATGAAGAAGTGAAGGACTGAAGGGCTGATCATCGTAATTGAATGCCTCAATTAAATGCATATATTTTTATATAGGCCATACATGCATTAAAAACGTAAATAGAGTTATTAAATAGATAAACAATTTAATAACTGGGTTAAGGTACTGATTATTTCAATCTTTCCGGCAGGCTACCGGTATTTCAAAAAGGTGTTTACATGGGAATGTTAGATGACGTAAAATCAAAGAAAAAGCAGAAAGCTGCCGATAACTGGATAAAAATGGGCGACTCAGCCAAAACGGTTGATAAGCAGGTTGAATATTATACTAAATCACTGGATATCAATCCTTACAGTGCTGAAGCATGGTTTAAGAAAGGTAAAGCTCTTGAAAAAATGGGACGCTTCGAGGAAGCCAAGAAAAGCTTTGATCTTGCAATAGAGGTCGATCCGGATTATCAGGGCCTGATTGGAGGTTCCTATAAACCATCTGCTGATGTTCCTTCATCTTTATTAGTTGAAGAGGATGTAAATGAGCTAGAACCCCCTGAATCTGTAATTGAAGAAGAGCTGATGGAAGAAGAACTTCTTTACGAACCTGAAATTGTTACAACAGCAGAACCTTCCAACGAGGGTGTTTCATCATACAGGCCACCTGTTGGTGATGAATCAATATTCAGTAACGTGATATCTGATGACGAATCGGACAATGAATCTCCATCTTATGCAAATGACAATTATGTTGAAGAGCAGGAAGAGCTCATCGAAGAGGAACCAGAAGTCAGATCCGATTTCAGATCGGAACCTATATCTGAACCAGCATCAGAACCTGAATCTTTTACAGAGGATTCTGGATATGAATCCCACAAAGAAACAGAAGAGAACGTTTTCGGAAGCGGTTCTGTTTCATCATCTGAATCAACAGAGCGTGATGTGATTTCAGGTTCACCATCAGTTGTTGAAAGAGATGAACCATCTGTATTTTCATCTCCTGAGCCTGTGGAAAAAAGGGAAGATACATTCTCATCTCCGTCCACACCTGCACAGCAGAAACCTGTTTCTTCCTACAAGGCTGAAGAAAATGTAATTGGAAGGTCCAAACCAGAATCAATATGGTCTGCACCTGCAAGTGCTCCGGCAAGCACACCTGTGGCTGCTTCAGCACCTCCGGTGTCAGAAGCACCAAAAAGACCAGCAGCAGGGTACGATTTATCTTCCGGCAGTATAGCAGGTTCTAAACCAGTTGCAATTTCAGGAGCGGATCTTGTGGATATAAGGATACCATTGAATGAAACTCTCAAATTCTGGGCAGTTGGCGTTGTAGCAATGCTTATTGTCCTGATCCTTTCCAAGATCCTTTGAGACTGTAATCATAGGTTAAAGGAATTCAAAATAAAAACAGAGATGTCTGCTTGCAGGACATCTTTCTTCTTTTTCAGTAATTTCAGTTCATAATACATTAAAGAATTGAATTATTATTTTTATCCTATGAAGTACCAGTAAACAAATATCTGAACCACAGTGAGAGGTATTCCGATACTGGCAAATTCAAAGAACCCGAGTGAGACATTACTCCTGCGCTCTGCATTCTGTATTATGATTACGTTGCTTGCAGCACCCAGTATTGACAGATTTCCAGCGATAGTACTTCCTGCTGCCAGTGCCACAAATTCTCCGGTACTTACATTGGCATGCAATAAAATGGGTATGTAAAGCGCAACAAGCGGAACGTTAGATATCAACTGGCTGAGCGTAACACTTATTGTAAGGATCATTGGCACTTTGCTGATGTCAATTTCAGATGAAGAAATGATATTCTGGAAGAATCCGCTGTCCCATACACTTTCCATAAGAACGAACATGGCCACGAAAAATATCAGTGTGTGCCAGTCCATATTTTTCAATACTTCTTTTCTTCTTTCACTGAAAATAAGAACCGGTATTGCTGCTACAAGAGCTATGTATGTAAGTTTCAGGTCAAAATGTTCAACCAGTCCTGTAATTGTCATTAATATCTTAATGCATACCAGCAGCATTACCAGTGCAAGTGAAATTCTGGAAAGTCCTGCAAGTTTTTGATCACTTATAGCCTGTTTTGAATGACTCAGCACAGTTGAAATGAAATTCTTCCTGTATGCAATTCTCAGGAATATGTATGCAACCAGCAGGTTAATGGCAGTTGGAAGAAGCAGATGGTTCATAAACTCAATAAATGGGTTCTGCATCCCACTTTCAAGCGCTATAAGGAGATTCTGGGGGTTGCCTATAGGGCTTATGACACTGCCAGTTGTTACTGCAAACGCAAGACTCATCAGAAGCAGTTTAGGGTTGATATGGTGGTCCTTTGCAAGCAGAAGTACTACCGGAGTTCCGATTATAGCAAGTGTATCATTCATGAGGAATGCCGAGGCAAATCCCATGCCAAAAAGAATGTACAGTACTACAAGATCAACCGAACCTGCAGTTTTAAAAAATCTATATGACAGGTGGGAAAGATACCCACTCATCTCAAGTGCCTGTCCTATGAGAAACATGCCGAAAAGAAAAAGCAAGACATCGACATTTACAGCTTTAATGGCAGAAGCTATTGAAATCTGGCCTGTAAGAATTACACCGGCAGCACCAAGGGACATTATCTGCCAGATATCAAGTTTCACATTCCCAACCTGTCTTACGGCTGTAAGAAAGAACACAATGGCTAGAATTACTAATGTTATTATCACTGCAACTTCAAATCTGCAGGTTCACTTAAATATTTTACTTAGGATTATGTTCCCGAATACTTTCAATACTCATCCTTATCTAGAATGAAAACAAAACAGTCCCACTAATGTTTGGACGATTCAGGTATAACGATAATGTATTTTACGGAGAGGTTGATGGAAACAAAGTAACTTCCATAGAAGGCTCTTTCATGGAGTATGAACTCTCCGAACTGGAAATACTTCCACCTTCTCATCCATCAAAGATAGTATGTGTGGGCCTAAATTATCATGACCATGCTACTGAATTTGGTATGGCTGTTCCTGAAGAGCCAATATTGTTTATAAAGCCACCATCAGCTATCATCGGGCAAAATGGGAAGATAATGTATCCGAAGATCAGCAAGCAGGTAGATTATGAAGCAGAGCTGGCAATTGTTATCGGTAAAAAGTGCAGGAATATTACCTATGACAGGGCTTATGATGTAATTGCAGGTTTCACATGTTTTAATGATGTGACTGCCCGTGACCTGCAGCAGAAGGATGGACAATGGACAAGGTCTAAAAGCTTCGATACTTTTGCGCCTGTAGGTCCTTTTGTAGTACCTGTTGAGGATTTTGATCCGGAGAACGCTTCCATTGTAACTCGTGTAAATGGAGAGGTAAAACAGGATTCTAACATCAGCAACCTGATATTTGATATTCCTTATTTGCTGGAGTTCATTTCTGGAGTTATGACACTGGAGGTTGGTGATATTATTGCAACAGGAACACCTCCGGGAGTAGGTGAAATTCACCCCGGTGATGTTGTTGAAGTGGAAATTGAAGGAATAGGAACTTTGGTCAACGAGGTTGCATAATGCTATTCGATCAGGTTAACAAGGAGCTGGAACTTTCCCAGCGTCATTTAGAGGTTTTAAAAGTAGTTGTTGAAAGAGGTCCTATTGGTATTCTCAAACTCTCAGAGGAAACCGGTATGCCAACACACAAAGTGCGTTATTCTTTGCGTGTACTTGAACAGGAACAACTGATCAAGCCTTCGTCACATGGTGCGGTTGCAGGAGACGCAGTAAAAGAATTCCTGTCTGATTTTGAAGAGAACATCAAAGAACTGATCAACAGGGCTGAGGAAGTAAAGGAAATAGGTGGCTCTTTCTGAGAGATTTCCTGTTTCATTTATGATCTGACCATATCTTTTAAGTTCAGTTCTTATAATTCACTCTACTATATTGATGCTTGCAGTCCCGTAAAATTTGGGATTATGACACTCAATATTTAATGCTCATATTTGATTTTCCCGGAGATCTATAATGACTTTAACTGACGACGATAAAAAGACCATAGAGAAATATGCGTTGCAGAATGCTGTAAAATACGGCCAGGCACCACAGATTGGTGCTGTTATGGGTCGTGTGATGGGTGAATGTGCCCACCTGCGTCCAATGGCAAAGGAAGTCGGACCTGTTATCCAACAGATACTTGCAGAAGTTGCTAAAGAAACCCCCGAAGAGTGGCAGGCCCGCCTTGAGGCTATTGCCCCTGAACTCATTGAGGAGCTCAATACAAAGAAGGAACCTGATAAGGGTCTTAAGGCACTTGATGTTGAAGAGGGACAGCAGGTCGTTATGCGTTTTGCACCAAATCCAAATGGTCCACCAACCCTTGGAAGCACCCGTGGTATCGTTGTCAATTCAGAATATGTGAAGAAATATGGCGGCAAGTTCATCATACGTTTCGATGACACAGACCCTCAGACAAAGCGTCCTATGATGGAAGCATACGACTGGTATCTTGATGACTGTAAATGGCTTGGTGCTGACCCTGATGAGGTTGTCATAGCTTCAGACAGAATCCCAATGTATTATGACTATGCCAGAAAGCTCATCGAAATGGGAAATGCATATGTCTGTTTCTGTGATGGTGCAGATTTCAAGAAATTTAAGGATGCCAAGGAAGCATGTCCTCACAGGGATGTAAGTCCGGAAGAGAACCTCATGCACTGGGACAAGATGCTTGCCGGTGAGTATGAGGAGAAATCCGCTGTCCTGCGTATTAAGACCGATATAACTCACAAGGACCCTGCACTTCGTGATTTCGGAGCATTCAGGATTGTAAAGGTACCTCACCCACGTCCGGAAGTCGATGGCAAATATTGTGTCTGGCCACTTCTTGACTTTGAAGGTGCTATTGAGGATCATGAACTTGGCATGACTCACATTATCAGGGGTAAGGACCTGATGGACAGTGAGAAACGCCAGACCTATATCTACAATTATCTAGGATGGAAATATCCGAAAACAACTCACTGGGGACGTGTTAAGATGCACGAGTTCGGTAAGTTCAGTACCAGTGCATTACGTAAGTCCATTGAGGATGGCGAGTATTCAGGCTGGGACGACCCGCGTCTTCCAACACTCCGTGCAATGCGCAGGAGAGGTATTCTCCCTGAAGCGATTCGTAAGTTCTTCATCGAAATGGGTGTAGGAGAAACTGATGTCAGCATCAGTATGGACACTCTTTACGCAGAGAATCGTAAACTTATTGATTCTGTTGCAAATAGGTATTTTTTTGTATGGAATCCTGTTGAGATTGAAATCACAGATTCAGAACCATGCATAGTAAATCCCTCATTGCATCCGACTGAAGACAGGGGATGTCGTGAGATTGAAGTTGTCGATAAGGTCTATATCTGCAATGAAGATGCTGATAAACTCCAGATAGGTTCAAAACTCAGACTCAAGGACCTTTTCAATGTGGAGATTACTTCCACTGAGCCGCTTCAGGCAAAGCATATCGGTGATTCAATCGAGTCAGTGAAAAAGGAAAAGATGAGAATCATCCACTGGGCTCCAATGGACGGTATTTCTATCAGAGTATTGTCACCCGATGGTGAGTTTACAGGTATCGGTGAAAAGCAGGTTACAACTGAGCTTGATAAGATCGTACAGTTCGAAAGATTCGGGTTCTGTCGCATTGATTCTGTAGATGATGAAGTTGTGGCTTATTATACACATAAATAAAAGGATTCTAAAATCCTTTCCTATTTTTATTTTGTTTTTATCGTTATCTTGCGTTTCTTCTTTGATTTATCATCATTATGATTATCTTTTTATATTCATATATTAACAGCGTTAATCTCGAAAAGTTTATATAACTGTGTATGAATGCACATTTAGGCTGAATTACTAATTTTAAAAAACAGCTTTTGATTATCCAATTGGCTGGAGGTAATCTTGGTGGTAACTAATAAAAAAACATGTAAAAACAGTACTTTTCTTAATTTGTCGAAAATATCGATAGTAGCACTTTTAGCTTTTGTATTGCTTTCAAACTGTGCATCTGCACAAACATTGATCGTTGATTCTTCAGGTGCAACGCCTGGAGCATATCCTACCATACAATTAGCTGTTGACTCACCAACAATTATAGGAGATATTATTCTGGTAAAACCTGGTATTTATCCGGAATTAGTCAATCTTCAATATAAAACAGATATCACAATAATGTCTGAATCAGCTAATCAAGTTGATACAATAGTAGCTGGTTTCAATGCAAATTATGCACGCAATGTGACTATCACAGGTTTTAATATCAACGGGGGACTTCTCGGAAGTTCTTATGGTATCTATTCCTATGAAGGACGCAACTTAACCATAGAGAAGAATACTATCAGTGAGTTTCTTACTGGTAATGGCATACTAATAAAAAATGCAAACTATAACCTGTTCGCTGATAATACTATCACAAATAACAAATACGGTATCTATATTGATTCAAGCTATTATGGTACTTCTTCTTATAACACTTTTACAGGAAACAACATTTTATTCAATACCGATTATGGAATCGTTTTTAATGAAAGGTATATTTCCAATAATAACTTTTACAACAATTATTTGATGAACAGATACAATCACTTCTCAGCCAGTGCTGTTAGTATCTGGAACACAACCAGAAGTTCAGGTGTCAACATAATCGGAGGTTCATATATGGGTGGTAACTACTGGGGCAGGCCAGATGGAACAGGCTTCAGTCAGACGCACATAGATGCCGATGGTGATGGTATCTGTGACGAAGCTTACGTTCGTGGCGCAGATGTAGATTATTTCCCACTGGGTGGTTATGCTCCTGTAGTAGGTGTCTCTGACCTCAAAGAATCAGATATTGGTTACACATGGATCAACTGGAGCTGGACCAATCCGTCAGATAGTAACTTCAATCACAGCATGGTCTATCTCGATGGAGTTTTCAAAGCAAACGTGTCCACAGAGCATTTTAATGCTACTGTTCTATCTGATTCCACAACATATGAAATAGGAATAAGGACAGTTGACAAGTCCGGCAATATCAACACAACCTGGGTCAACGACACTGCTACCACACTTGATGGAACTGCACCTGCTATTGTTACAGGTTTAAGTGAGGTTGATATCGGTTATACCTGGATCAACTGGAGTTGGACCAATCCTTCAGATGTGGACTTTGACCACTGTGAAATTTACATCGATGGAAATTATACTGGTACAGTGACATATCAATTCTTCAATGCAACAGGTATCTCACAGGGCACTGTTTGTGAAATTGGCATCATGACTGTTGATAGTTCGGGTAATGTAAACACCAATCTGATTAGTGACGCTGCAAAGACTGATGAACAGGCAGTGGTTAATACTGTTACGCCAAAAAGTAGAACCAGTTCTTCAGGTGGTAATACAGGTACTGAACTCAGAATTATAGAACCCGATGAGGAAGAAGACAATGCAGTAGCAGATATTGAAGAAACTCCATTGCAGTCCACACCAGAGGTATATGAAGAAGAAACTGAAATGGATATCGGTAATAATATTGCAGAAGAAGCTTCTGATGCTACAGAGACTACAAGCAGCGCTCCGGGATTTGGTGTATTGACAACTATTGTAGTAATAGTATCAATGGTTCTTTTTAGACGTAAGGATTGATAATTCAATCCTTTTCATTTTATTTTTATTACTGATTCTATCCAAAAAGTCTTTTTTCCAGTTTACTGTTTACTTTACATGGAATCTCAGTCCAAATGCAGTTTTTCACGCCCGACAATTGTAATCAGCAGATGCCTTGGTTTTGATAATTGTCGCTATGATGGACAGATAGTTTCATTTCCTTTAGCAGAAGCCATGAAACCATTTGTTGAGTTTATTGATGTGTGTCCTGAGTACGATATCGGTCTTGGGATTCCAAGGGAACCTATACGCATAGTTGAGGATATTGAAGAAAGCAGCAGGAAACTGATACAACCTGCAACAGGTCTTGACCTGACAGAGAAGATGGAATCGTTTTCCCGTTTTTACCTCGAAAAACGGGATGATTTTCATGGTTTCATACTCAAATCAAAATCTCCATCTTGCGGTACAGGTACGACTAAAGTATTTCCTGACACAGAGACTGAAGAGTATACTCATCACGAAGGAAACGGATTTTTTGCAGAAACGGTATTTCAGAATTATCCTGAAATTCCTGTCATCGATGAGGAACAAATCAATGACCCGATAAAGAGGGACCATTTTTTGACACAGGTCTTTATGCTTGCATCTTTCAGGGATGCATCCGTTTCATGCAAACTTCATTCACTGGTACAATTCCATTCTGCAAATAAACTGCTTTTCATGGCTTATGACAAACAGATGATGACTGCTATGGGAAACATAGTTGCTAATAGGAATGATTTTCCGGTTGAGAAAGTGTATGAGAATTACACTGCACTTTTAATGCAAATAATTTCAAAATCTTCGCAAACTGGTTCTGCTATCAATGCTTTTATGCATGCATTCGGTTACTTTTCTCGACATCTCAGTGTCGCTGAAAAATTCGGATTCATGCAGCAGTTACAAAAGTTGCGGACAGATGGCTCTGTAATATTTGAATTGAGAAAATGGTTCATGTCAATGGCCGGGAAATATGGTGTGGAGTATCTTTCAGAACAAACACTTTTCTGCCCGTATCCATCGGAAATATTAGAGGATTTTTAAAAATAGATGCTGCTGCTACAATCAGCATCAGATAATTTCATATCTTTTGAAATTCCATACTATATTGTCGGTACACATCACGTGGGGAATCTAAAGGAGATGCTATCGTGGAAGACAATAATGATATCGAACTGGCAGATGTTCAGGAATCTGATGAAGACGAAGAATTGATAGAAGTTTGTCCTGTATGTGGCAGTCCTGAACTTTATTATGAAGCAGGTGGCACTGAAGGTCTCTATCACTGCAAATATTGTGGTTATATTGGTGCCTTTGTCATCGATGCGAATCTGGAAATGATGAAACTGATACGTGATGAGTACGAAAGTAAAGCACGTGTTTCAGAATAAATTAAAGCTACGCTTCCTGAGGAAAATCAACTAAAAAGAGATATTCAGGTGGCGCAGGCCACCTTCTAGTTTATATTTAAATTTAAAATTAAGCTTTTGCAGGGACAGTTTTTACTTCTGTCTTTCTGATTTCTACCCTTCTGAGTGGGTAGATGGACTTTGCATTCCTGTAGATGTTTGCGGAAAGCTTGCCCATGATAGCTTCTTCGATGAACTGCTCGAAGTTAAGCTCTGCTGCACGTTCCAGTACGATCTTAGCCATTACTTCTCTGATGCCTTTGATCTGGCTGGTTCTTGCTCTCTTTACAGTGAAGCAAATTGGCTTTACTCTGATGACGTATCCGTCCTTTGTCTTAACATCAAGGTTTGCATCGATTCTTGAGGTCTGACGCTTTACAATTGAGCGAAGGTAATCTGTTGTGATCTCGTGACCGAGGAATCTTGTGTTTGCGATGTCACCGTTGACATCATTGATCTCGAGTCTAAGCTTTGTGTTATGCTTTGTGAAATCGTTAGCAATTTCGCCGACTGTGGTTTCAACGACACGACCGATGAGCTGTTCAGGCTCTTCTGCAGGTGTAACACCAATGTTTGTCCTGCTGATGAATTCCGGTGTCTCTACGTTGTACCATGTCTTTGACTTCCATTTGTCTAACTTTCTCTGCACTTTCCTTGCCAAGTAATAATTCCTCCAGATGAGTGTGATTTAATGATATAATTTTATGAATATATGTAATCTGTAATTGTTCAACGAGCTGTCATAAATAATTATGAGATAATGTATGCACTGATAAATTGGCTCTCTATACTATGCATATCCATATATAAACAAATCGGTTAGGTCTGAATCAGAAAAAGCCAGTATTAAGTTTCAATTCAGGTAATAATAGATACAAAAAAGTATTTTATGAATAAATACTTCTCTATGGCAATCATAATCGAATAATCAATCATGCTTAATATGGTACACTTATCATCAAAAAAACGGGGGCATTTTAATGAAAAATCCGCTTGAATCTATAAGGGAATCTAAACCGCTGGTACATCACATCACAAATTGGGTAACCATCTATGATTGTGCAAATATAACAAGAGCTTTCGGTGCTCTTCCAATCATGGCTCATGCCCCGGAAGAATGTGCAGACATGACGGGTATTTCCACAGTTTTTGTTCTTAACATCGGAACCCTTACAACAGAACTCATCGATGCAATGATCCTCTCAGCAAAGGCTGCAAACGAGAAGAACATGCCTGTAGTCCTTGATGCAGTAGGAGTCGGTGCAACAAAGTTCCGTGATGAGATGGCTGCAAAAATACTTGATTCCGTCCGTGTGGATATAATCAAAGGTAACTATTCTGAGATTGCAAAACTCGCAGGTGAAAATGCAATTACAAGAGGTGTAGAAGCTACATCTATTGAAGCTGATCCTAAAAAGATTGCAAAGGAATTTGCAAAAGCCAGATCATGTGTAGTTGTAATGACAGGTGCTGAAGATATAATCAGTGACGGGGAAAGAACATTCGTTGTTAAGAACGGACATGAATTGATGGGTTCAATTGTAGGAACAGGATGTATGGCTGCATCAATAATAGGTTCCTTTGCAGGAGTGAACTCAGACCTCTGTGAAGCTGCAAAAGATGCTCTCTGCTATTTTGGAATTGCAGGACAGCTTGCAGCTGAAAAATCTGCAGGTCCGGGCACATTCAAGATGTATCTCTATGATGAGGTATACAATCTTTCCGATGAAAAAGCACAGTCCATGATGAACTTCGAAGAGTGCTGAAACCGATGACTGATAAAAGAGTATTGCTGGATGAAATTGATTTCTACCTTGTGACAGATTCAGGTCTGTCCAAAAAAGGTACCCTCTCTGATGTGGAAAAAGCTGTTGCTGCAGGATGCAGGATTATCCAGTATCGTGAAAAGGCCATCAGTACAAAGGATATGATACTTGAAGCAGCGCAGATCAAGACATTATGTGGCAGTGAGTCAATTTTCCTTGTAAATGACCGCGTTGATGTTGCTTTAGCCGTTGATGCTGATGGTGTGCACATCGGACAGGATGACATGCCAATTGATACTGCAAGAGAACTTCTCGGACCAAACAAAATTATCGGTCTTACAGTTCACAATATAGAGGAAGCCCTTGAAGCGGAAAGAATGGGTGCTGATTATGTGGGCCTCAGCCCGATTTTTAACACTTCTACTAAAAAGGATGCTGGAAACGGCATCGGTCCTGAAAGCATCAGAGTTGTGAAAGATGCTATTAAAATCCCTATTGTTGCTATAGGTGGCATCAATAAGCAGAACAGCGAAAGTGTGATCCTTGGTGGTGCTGACAGTCTGGTTGCGATTTCTGCTGTTGTTTGCAGTGATGATGTGGAACGGGAAACCAGGGAATTCATTGATTTGATACAAAAAATCAAATATTGATGTAGATGCCGGATTTATCCGGAATTACTGATCTAATTTTATCTACTATAATGTATGCTGTGATGATACGCAGCATAGAACCACCTATTTTTTGATTTTGAAATAAATGGATAAAAATTCCGCAGACAACAATTCGATATAGTTATATTTTTATAAATTTACACTACTTATTATATGGGGAATAATTTTGCCAGCGATCAACGATAAAGTAACACTTGAAAAAATGCTTCAGCGGATGTACTGGATCGAAGCGGAAATGGAGCAACTTGGCACCTGGGAAGCTCGTATTGAAATGATGGATGAGAATATTGCTGCACTTGAAACCTTATCTCATGATTCAGACAGACATGGGGAGCTCATGAAAAAATGGCTAATTAAAGGGAATATTTCCATTCCCGAAGAAGCACCTCACGGCCTTCCAAAGCATATATTTGACTTCAATGGATCTTCAAATCAGGAAATGTTCAGGACTATAATGAAATATGAAATACTTGCAATGAATGCCTATCAAGATATGAAGAATACCAATCCCGATGTGTTAAGTCAGGTATTTCCTGATGAAAATGATGTGAATGAATTCCTTAATGATATGGAACAATTGATCAAAGATGAGGAAATGCATGCAGGTATCTGTAAAAAACAGGTTGGCGGCTATACAACAATAATGTATGGAAAATGAGACTTTCAAAATATCAACTGAGAGTTCATTCCCTCATTAAACATGAAATAAAAAAGAAAATCAGAGGAATTTAATTCCTCTTGGAATCTCTCCTGCTCTTTTCCTGAATTCCTCAGGCCAGTTCTCAGGGTCAATTCCTTTCTGTGCAAAGAAGGCGGAAGCCCATCTTTCAAGTCCCACACCGGAACATCCAGACCAGAGTTCCTCGCCGGACTGGCACTTGACATTGAATCCTGATGGATACTTGTTTCCATTTACACTGACATTCTGGAATTCCAGCCATTCGGCATCCTCGCCGCGGTAAGGAAGCACTGCTTCATAGTCAGTCGTACCGGCTTCTGCCTGCTCGGAAACTCCTGTAAGTCCTTCCTGTGCCATGAACCATGGTGTAACCCATGCCTTTCTCCATTCAAGGTCAAGGAGTTCATTGAAGATGTACATATACTTCTCATGAAGTTCATTTGCAGTTTTGATTACCTGTTCCTTATTACCTACCCAGAGAATCTCGACCCTGTGGAACTCATCCACACGTTCCATACCGTGGATTCCACCACTCTCATATCTGTGTGATGTCCCAGATCTGTCAAATACCTTTATTGGGAACTCGTCGGTTGGGATGGTCTCACCCTGCAGGTATACCCAGAAAGGAGGACACTGTGCATAGCACATTCCACCGATTGGATCGCCGATCTTTTCCTTGATGAGGGATGTTGGAACTTCGTGTGTTACCTTGTAATGGTCGATAACTTCCTCCCAGAACTCAGGGTCTCTTGTCTTTGGAGGACAGACGTAATAAATCTCAGGATAGACACCTTTTGCATGTCCTGATTTCTGCCATACCTCCCATGGTACAAGCTTCGGGAAGATCATTTCCCTGTATCCGAGAGGTTCAAGAAGCTCCTCAAGAACGATTCTCTCAAAAGTTCTGAACATCCTTGTGGATTGCGGACCATGTATCCATTGACCTCTGCTGGCACCTCTCTTAAGCCAGCCAGCATCCATCATTGCTTTGGTCGGGTCTTCGTTGAACTTATGGTCTTTCTTCTCGCTCTGCCAGAGAATGTTCCAGTGTTCTGTCTTTCCACCATAGGACTGCTGCTCGATCTTGTCTTCCATGAGAGAAAGTATCCTGTCAGGAACACGGTTTGACATTGCAGACTCATCAACATCAAGAACAAGCTTGATAATTCCATCTGTGTATGTCATTTCTGCAACATAAGGAATCTTCATTGGAGGAAGTTCTTTCTCAGAAGGAACTTCAATTGTGAATGACTCTACTTCTATTCCACGGACACCGATCTTGAATTCTTTTCCAAGCTTGCCTGCAAGAGGTTTTCTCATACGAAGCAGTGCATCATGGACACGTACATGCCTGCCGGATTCAATAATGAGTTTAATCCTGTCGCCCTCTACTTTCCATCCTGTGACCTTTGCACCCTGTCCTTCCGGTGCACCCTTGGTAAGAATACTGTGATTAGCTTCATGGATGTACTTGTCAACAACATCTGTAGCCGGTGTTGCATCTGCACTTGTCTTAAGTGCGCACTCCAGCCTGAATTTAAAGTCAATTGTACTTCCTGCACCTTCCGGTTTATCTACCGGACAGCATTCGTCTCTTTTTTTTCCTTCCATAGATTTCCATTCCTCTGTATGATTGTGATAGGGAAAATCAAGCAGCCATAACTGCTTTTCATGAACGTTATAGTTATTTCCAGCCCTCAGGCTACTTTATGCAAGATGTATCTTTTGCTAATTAAGAGCTTCTCTTAATTGGTCAGCGTCCAAGAGTTATTCTTTTAACGGAAAAAAACATCTAAAGCAAAAAAGAGGTGCTCTATGAAAGTCCTGATATTAGGTGCAGGAGCAGTGGGTCTGACCCTTGCTGCAAAATTATCTTCAGTTTGTGATGTACATGCAGTATGCCGCCAGAGACATGCTGACAAAATAAATTCAGATGGTTTTAAGATGACAGGCATCTGGGGTGATGCAACCTGTAAGTTCAGTTGTTCAGAAGATGCCCCTAAAGATGATTATGATTATATTTTCATTACTTCCAAGTCAATTGCTACCGAATCAATCTGTGAGCAATTTGCCGATATAATAAAAGGCAGGGAAGTTATCAGCATGCAGAATGGTCTTGGAAATGAAGATATTATTGCTGGATACACCGATAAAGTAATTGGAGGTACCATAATTACCGGTTTTGAATGGTCAGGCGATGCACAGATTCATGTATCCGTTGAAACCGGGCCAATGAATCTCGGCAGATTCCCATCAGGACTTGATGATAGCGTGCTCAGGCTTGTTGAACTTGTGAAAAGTGCAGGCATTCAGGTAAACGGAACAGAGAACATCATGAGTTCTGTTTGGTCAAAGGTTCTGTACAATTCAGCCCTTAATCCACTTGGTGCTGTCATGGGAGTTCCATACGGGAAACTTGAAAACTCACACGCATGGAGTATTATAGAGAACATTGTTCAGGAGGCTTTCAAGGTCACTGAAGCAGAAGGTGTTGTACTTCCATGGAAGACCGCAGAAGAATACCTTGCTTTCCTCCATGATTTCCAGCTCCCGAATACTGCAGAGCATCATTCCTCCATGTACCAGGATATCACTTCCGGCAGGAAGACTGAGATTGATTTCCTCAACGGTGCGATAGTATCAAGGGCAAAGAAACTTGGAATTGATGCACCATACAACACATTCATTTCAGAGCAGATACGCTTCATGGAAGCATTGCAGGCAGAAAAACAGAAGCAGGAATAAGGCTTACAAACTAAAATTGAAACTAGGATTGGAAAGGTGATTATATGGCAGTCAGGTCAGTAAGTGAACTTGTGGAACAGGGTTTTGAAACTGTTGAAAAAGAAATACTTGAATGCACAGACTGCCAGCTTCATGAAACTGTAACCAACAAAGTAATCAGCAAAGGTTCCCGAACTCCCAGAGTTGTTTTTGTAGGCGAAGCACCTGGAAAGAACGAAGATGAAACCGGTGTTCCCTTTTGCGGAAGAGCAGGCAAGAACCTCGATGGCATGATCGAGTATATGGGACTTTCAGGCGATGATTATGCTGTTATAAACACAATTAAATGTCGCCCTCCTAAAAATCGTAATCCTCTCAAAAGTGAGATAAAAGCCTGCAAACCATTTCTTGAAGCACAGATTCAATTGCTAAATCCAAAAGTGATCATACTTCTTGGAAACACTGCAGAAAAAGCATTTTGTGATGGTGAAAAACTCGAGTGGGGAGTTCCAAGAGCAGTGGATGAAAAATACACTCTTCTGAAAATATACCATCCTGCAGCATTAATTTACCAGCGTTCAAGGATTGAGGAACAGAACGCACTTATTGATAATAACAGGCATTTGTGGGAATAACAGTAGAATAGTAAAAGAAGAAATCTGAAATATACTATTCTATCATTTTTCAAGGTCTTCTGCTATCTCTTCTGCAAGCTTTGCATTCATCAGCAAATCATCTACAGTGGCAATTAGTGAAGTTATTTTTTCAGTGGAAATATGAATGCACATGCTGTCATCTTTTACTTCAGTATGCATATTAGTCAGGTTATCAGGAGCCAGTGAATTTGCAATTCTCTTTGCAATCTGCATGGCACCTTCATCCTTAAATTCAATAGTTGTAGTTATCTTCATTCAGTCTGCTCCTGCTTTGGGAGTTGTTCTGCAACTATCTCATCAACTTTAGCAATGAACTGCTCGGCAGTTCCAGGTGGGATTGATGCACCGGATGCAACATTATGTCCACCACCTTCGCCGCCAACTGACTTTGCAGCCTCGCGGAGTGCAAATGAAAGGTCAAGTCCCTTCCCCACAAGTGCACGGGTGCCCCTTGCGGAAACTTTTACCAGCTCATCTACCTGGTTCACTGCAACAAAAGGCATTTCAGGATTTACATACCTGACAAATGTACTGGCAATCATGCCAGTGGATTCCATATCTTCTCCTATCAGGTAACCAATGCTTGTTCCTTCTTTAACCATGTCCATGCCTTTTTTGATATTCTCCACAATGGATATCTGGTGAGAAATAGCCATATCCCTTGCTTCTTCCAGATGGGTTTTGTCTTTCAAGCATATGGAAAGTCCCATGCCATATTTTTCAGCCTTGCCACAGGTATTAAGAATTGCAACAAGGTCATAGACATTAGAAACAATCTCATTGTTCAATATGTAAACATCACCGATTGCAGCATCCACAGCTTCAGGACTTGCATTCTTTGCAAGTTTGAGCGCAACAGCTGATGTAAGTGCTTTTGTCTGGTCAGGGTTCAGGTCTTTGATATTTCCTTCAATTCCAAGGAAATCCAGGAACTGAGCTATCTTTTCACTGTCACCGGTTATATCAAGATAAGGTTCAGGCGTGTATTCAAGCACCTTTGCAATATCTCCGTCACCGATTTTCAGTCCTTTCTTTATTGAAACAACTTCGGCATTCACAGCCTCTTCAAGAATATGGCCGTTAAGTGTACTGAAAATCTGTTTGTCGCCCACAGCACCTGCAATAGCAAGTCCCGATAGGTCAATATTTGCAGGTTCCATTTCCATTGCTACAAAAAAAGTAACTCCCGAGCCGGATATGTGCATTGCACCGTCAATTCCCACAATATGCGGGTTAACCAGCACCTTTGCAGGAGATTCGCCAACAGGAACATGGTGGTCAAGTACAACAATATCCTGCTTTATTTCGGAGATTATATCTGACTGGCCGCTGCCCATATCACAGAAAATCACAAGATCATCGTCTGCTGTGGTTTCTTTCACCATCTCCACTACGGATTTATCAAGACGCGGCACAATAGATGTATGAAAACGGATATCCTGTCTCAGAAGAGCCTGGCAGATAATTCCGGCTGATGTCAGGCCGTCTGCATCATTGTGGGAAATAACACGTACATGCTCATACTTCTCAATTATATCTGCTGCTTCCCGTGCCAGTTCCTTGAGTTTTTGCATCTCGATATTTAAGTTCATCCGAATCTCCGAATAAAGATGGCAATGAGCCTTAATTAGTTTTTCTTCTGTAAATCAGAACTTCGCCGGGCATTGTTGAACTTCCGGCTTCCATTACAGTGCCGATATTGATGCTGGTATTGATGCCTGTGTGTACATCATCACCCATAATTACGCCGAGCTTCCTTCTTCCGGTGTCAACAATCTCGCCTTTGATAACAGATTTCACATTCTTATTATCATGCCTGAGATTTGCAACCTTTGTACCGGCACCGAAATTACAGTTAGTCCCTATGACACTGTCACCGACATAACTTAGGTGACCAACATTTGTGCCATCCATAATCACAGTGTTCTTTATCTCAACAGCATTTCCAATGCGAACATCATTACCGATTGCAGTTGAAGGCCTGATGAAACAATTAGGGCCGATATCACAATCTTCACCTATGATAACAGGACCCATTATGTATGCCCCATTTCTGATTATTGTGTTCTTTCCAACCTTCACATTACCATGCAGTGTTGCATAGGGTTCGATTGTTCCTTCGCAGGTATTATCGATATTTTCAAGCAGTACCTTGTTTGCATCAAGAATATCCCATGGCCTGCCAATATCGATCCATTCCGTTTCCAGAACTTCATAACCAACATTAAGTTCATCATCAATCATCATTTGCAGGGAATCAGTAATTTCGTATTCTCCCCTCGATGATTTACCGGTCTTTGCAATATAATCAAAAATAGCTTCATGGAAAAGGTATATTCCTGCATTTGCAAGGTTAGTAGGTGGATTTTTAGGTTTTTCAATAATGCGTGTGACCTTATCCCCATCGCTTTCGATGACACCGAACTGGGAAGGATTATCCACTTTCTTGACACTGATAATAGCATCTTCAGTTCTTGATACAAGATGAGCAATATGTTCTGTGCTGACAAGCATGTCGCCATTAAGCACTATGAAGTGACCTTCCACAAAACCTTCTGCACAACCAATGGCATTTGCAGTTCCAAGCTGCTCTTCCTGACGCACGTACTCAACACTGATTCCAAGATGACTACCATCTTTGAAATAGTCCTTAATAGCCTCCTCCCGGTAACCTGTAACGATCAGGAACTCCTTAACTCCTGCTTCGATTGCAGCATTGATGGTATGCTCCATCATTGGTTTGTTAGCGATTGGAAGCATCACCTTTGGTTTTGAAGCGGTAAGAGGTCTCATGCGTGTGCCTTCACCGGCAGCAAGGATTACTACTTTCATTTGAGGCACTCCTTTACTATGTTCTTAACTTTGGCATGCAGTTCCTCAACATCCTGTCTGGCTTCAGCAGTTACTCTTATCTTTGCCTCAGTTCCTGATGGTCTCACAAGCACCCAGCCACCTTCCATATCAACCCTGATTCCATCGATACTGGAAACTTCACCCATGCTTTCAAGTTTCGAGCTTACAGCCTGCATTACAGAAGACTTCTTATCATTGTCACATGAAACCGTGCTTCTGAGTGTTGGATATTTGGGAAGCTCATCTCTGAGTTCAGAGAGCTTTTTCTCTTTCACAATGTCAACAAGAAGGGCTGCTGCATAAATTCCATCCGGGCAGTAGGAAATCCTTGGGAATATCCAGCTTCCAGACGGCTCACCTCCGAAATCAGCTTTAAGTTTCTTCATCTCCTCGGCAACATATACGTCTCCAACCCTTGTGTGAACAACAGTGGAACCAGGCATGGAATCATCAACTATCATTGATGTATCAACAGGAACCACAATCATAGGATTGCCTTTGCATTCAAAACGTGCAAAGATTGCAAGCATTTCGTCACCTGAAAGGAAGATACCATTCTCATCCACAGCCATCATCCTGTCGGCGTCACCATCATGGGCAATACCAAGAGCCGCATCGAATTCTTTTACTGCTTTTTTCAGCATCCAGAGGTTCTTGTCATTTGGTTCCGGGTTACGTGCAGGGAAATGTCCGTCAAGCTGGGAATTTAGTGTGATAACCTCGCATCCCATCTCGCGTAAAAGGAAAGGTGTTATTGTACCTCCTGCACCGCCTCCACAATCTATTACAACACGTATTTGTGCACCTGTGGAGTGGCTGAGTATCATATCCATATGATCCCTTACGGCATTTCCGTATGCGGAGATCTCACCAACCTCATTCCAGGGGACATAAACAAAATCTTCTTTCTCGATGATGTCCTCAATTTCTTCCTGCTGCGCTGAATCAAATGCCATTCCATCAGGATTCCATAGCTTAATTCCAACATCAGTTGCAGGGTTATGTGATGCAGTGATCATTACACCACAATCGTAATTCCTTGCTGCGTATGCAAGGGTTGGAGTTGTCACAAGACCAACTCTTACAACATCACAGCCTGCAGACATCAGACCGGAAATTACTGCAAGTTCGATCATTTCTCCTGCTACCCTTGGGTCTCTGCCGATAACAGCATTCTTTTTTGATTTTCCAAGAGCCATTCCAACTTTCAGTGCCAGGTCTACGGTAACTTCCACATTTGCAAGTCCACGGATACCTGAAGAACCAAATAACTTCATTTGCTATCCTCTCTAAAAATAAAATGATTATTCTACAGTAACACTCTTTGCAAGGTTCCTTGGTTTATCAATGGAGCATCCTTTTGCCAGTGCTGTGTAATATGAAAGCAACTGCAGCGCTACTGAGGAAAGCACAGGAGACAGCAGTTCGTGTGCAGGTGGCACACGTATCACTACATCCACATACTTGTCAATCTCTGTATCATCGTCATCTGCAACTGCAATAACAGTCGCATCACGCGCTTTTACTTCTTTGATATTACTCAGTATCTTCTCATATGTATGTCCCTTCGTGGCAATTGCCACAACCGGAGTCTCATCTGTGATAAGTGCCAGTGGACCGTGTTTAAGTTCGCCTGCTGCATAACCTTCGGCATGAATATATGAGATTTCCTTCAGCTTCAAAGCTCCTTCCAGAGCTACAGGGAAATTCAGGTAACGGCCGATGAAGAAGTAATCCCTCTTATCTGCAAACTGTGTAGCACATTCGTTAATCGCATCTTTCCTGCTGAGTACTTTCTGTATCTGGCCGGGAAGCTTCTTTATTCCGACAATAAGGTCCTTTGCTTCATTGGCACTGATAACTCCTCGTGTTCTTCCAAGATTTATCGCAAGCATGTAAAGTGCCATAAGCTGGGCTGTGAATGTCTTTGTTGCAGCAACTCCTATCTCTGGCCCTGCTCTGGTATAGAGCACGCTGTCAGATTCCCTTGTGATTGTACTTCCAACTACATTTGTAATTGCGATACTGCGACATCCATAAGAACTTGAGCTTCTGACGGCTGCAAGGGTGTCAGCGGTCTCGCCTGATTGGGTGATTGCAATGGTAAGTTCCTCGCCACAAAGAACCGGATTACTGTACCTGAACTCGGATGCCGTTTCAACATCAGTATGCAGGCCTGCAAGTTTCTCAAAAAGGTATTTTCCAAGAATTCCGGCATTCCAGGAAGTCCCACATGCAATTATCGTGGCTCTTCTGAGTCTTTTAACCTCTTCAGGTTTGAGATATATCTCTTCAAGTGTGACAGTTCCCTCAAGCTCAGAAAGCTTACCCGCAAATGTGTTCTGTATGGAAGTAGGCTGCTCGTGAATCTCTTTGAGCATGAAGTGTTCATAACCTGCTTTCTCTGCAGCTTCAAGGTCCCATTCAATTGTTTCTGTGTCTCTTGAAACTGAGTTTCCTTCAAGGTCATAGATCTCGATTGAATCTGGTCTTAGAAGACCTATCTCATTATCATTAATGAAAAGAACCTCTTTTGTGTGCTTCAAAAAAGCAGTGACATCGGATGCAGCATAGTTGCTTCCATTTCCAATTCCTATTACAAGCGGGCTGTCTTTCCTTGCAAAGGCAATTATTCCAGGTTCATTATTACAAAGAGCAGCAATGGCATATGATCCGTCAAGTTCTTTTACGGTTTTAGCAAGACCATCCAGCAGACACATCTCACTATCACAGTTCATGTTGGAATGTAAAAGATGTGCAATGACCTCTGTATCGGTATCAGACTTAAACTCGTATCCCTGATCAATCAAACTTTCCTTGAGTTCCAGATAATTTTCAATTATACCATTGTGTACTACTGATATATCTGATGAATTATGAGGGTGAGCATTTCTGGTTTCCGGTTTTCCATGAGTAGCCCATCTAGTGTGTCCGATTCCCATATTTCCTGATACATTTTCAGGAATAATTTCCTCCAGGTTCTTTATTCTGCCTGCAATCTTATATGTCTCAAGCTTTTCATTAAAAACAGTTACACCGGCGGAGTCATAACCTCTGTATTCCAGCATTTTAAGCGATTCAAGCAATATAGGTACTGCCTGTCCATCACCAATATATCCAACTATTCCACACATTTTTTTACCCCAATCCTAATTTATAAGTGCATTAGTTGGTACATCCTCTGCAATTGTTTTTCCGGAACTGATACGACAGTTAGACGAGACCATTTTTCCGGCACGAACTAACACATTTCCGCCGATATCTGTGTCATCACCAATTACAGTTCCAAGCTTTTCAGCTTCATTAAGTTCATTTTCAAGAATTATATGTAGTTTTTCTCCCTCTTCTGTAATGAAGTTAGGACCTGTTATGACATTACTTCCTATAACAGAGCTTGATATGTTGCTGTGTGTACTGACCCGCACATCCTGCATTAAAATACTGTTTTTGATATATGAGAAAGAGGCAATAGATACGTTATTACCAATACTGGTGGAAGGCAATATGACTACATTTGGGCCAATGTCACAGTTGTCACCAATTACTACGGGTCCCACAATGTATGATCCTGCCCTTATTGTTGTGTTTTTGCCAATAGAAACACTTCCTTTTATGCTGACACAATCTTCGATTTTTGCTTTTGAAACATCAGTTTCAAAGTCTCCGAGAATAATTGTGTTTGCTTCCAGAAGGTTCCATGAATAAACTGCATCAATCCACCCTGCGTTTGTTACTGTAGTCGTTACAGGCCTTCCTTCATCGATCATCATTTGAATTGTGTCTGTTATTGCATATTCACCGGTTGTTGATATGGATGTCTTTTCAATCATGTCAAAAATGTCATTCTTAAAAAGATAGATGCCTGTGTTGATAAGGTGACTTATGAGTGTCTTTGGTTTTTCAATGATTTCAATCACTTTCTTTCCTTTGGCAACAATTACTCCGTAACCGCTGACATCGTCCTTTTTACATGTGAGTAATGTTGTTGCATCACCTTCTTCTCCATTTATCAGGTCTGCAATGGCATCCGGTCCTATTATAGTGTCCCCATTGACAACAATGAACTTATCTTCATCTTTTCCTATCTGATCACGTGCCTGAAGAATTGCATGTGCTGTTCCGATCTGTGCTTTTTGTTCCACATACTTGATTTTCACACCAAAATTGATCCCATCTTCAAAATAATCCATGATACGCTCTTTCTCGTAACCGACAACCAGTATTATCTCTTTGATGTCATTTTTTACAAGAGCGTTGATGATATGTTCAAGAATAGGTTTATTTGCCACCGGAAGCATTACTTTTGATCTTGTGAGTGTGAGGGGCCGGCATCGTTTTCCTTCACCGGCTGCAAGTATGACAGCTTTCATGGCATATAATGCTCTTTAAAACAATTTATAAGTTACCTTCATAAGTGTTTTAGATAACGATAGATTTCTACTCTTGGATTAATTCATGTATAGAGCTACCGCTGAAATATAGGAACAATGAAAAAAGAGAAAAGTTTTGTTTGACCAATAGGCCAAACAAGAGTTTATAATTGAAATATGCTTATCTGGTGATCAGCATCTCAGCTGTTTCTGGCTTGTATTTCCAGTCAGCTGGAAGAACCTTTGCGGACTGGTAGTATTTTACCAATCTTCTGATTTTGGATTCGGTATTCTGGAGAGCACGCTTGTTGTGTACATCCTTGTGGTTGTAGTTCATGTGCTTTCTCATTCCGATTGCCTTTACGATAAGGTTGTAGAGATCTTCAGGTACAGCGAACTTCTCACCGTTGTCCTTAAGGATCTTTGTGATCTTATTGCCAGTTGCGAGCTTAACATCAGGTACTCCATACTTGTCCCTAAGGATCATTCCGATCTCGCTTGTGCTCATTCCCTGCTTCCAGAGGTCGGTAACTACCTCTTTAATTTCGTCTGCGGTCATTGTTGACCATGAAGGTACTTCTGTGCGAAGTGGTCTTGTAGGTCCGGAGTTTCCTTTCCTACGGGTGTGCATTTTTGCCATTAGCTTCCTCCTGATAATTGTAATTTAAGTTTTGATTTAATAGGTCTATATTGAATTTAGATGGAATTCAATATAGTATATTTTGATCCTTATCGAACTCTTGAACTTGGGAGTCGGTTCGATAAAATGTTAATATGATTGGCGAAGTGCTACCTATGAAGTCAATCATCTCATATATATGTTATGATTGATGTGATGCGAATTTCCATAAGAAACCATCCTTACCAGATTATAATTACGATGTCTGCTCCACCGGTATTGGCAGTCCTGTAGATTTTTGAGATCTGCGTATTTGCAAGTTCAAGCCTGCTAGTGTTCTCTGATGCATTGCACATAAGCGCAATAGTCTGGTTGATATCCTCACTCTGGCTACTTAATATGTACTCTGATATCTGGTTCGTATTCTTCTCTTTGATAAAGTCATGTACAGTATCCACAATATCCAGATTGATACTTTGTTCCTCAGTTGTCAGTTCAACGTTAAGTCCATACAGGTCTTTCACGGTGTAGTTCATGCATCCAAGTGCACTCTTAATAATTGGACTACTGTAATTTGCATTATCCGGTCCTGCAATGCATGCAAGTTGTTCACTATCAATTGATATTTCAGTTCCATTGAGTGATGAGAGGTATTCATATGGAAATACGATTTCAGTGATTATCCCTGAAGATCCTTCTGATGCTATATCAATACTGGAATTAAACATTTCATGAAGTTCTTTGTCAGGATCAGATGAACTAATGGCTGCGTATATACTGCTCTCGTTGAATGGCTGGCATATTTCATCCCTGGTGACGGCATATGTCACAGGAACTGATATTCTGGCATTTTGTTTAATTGCATCCGCCGGAGCAGATTGACCAACTACTATGTCGCTGTGTATATTGTATCCTGAAACAGGTTGCCAGTGTGCTTCAAATCTGTAATTGTATCTCTGTCCTATTGTCATTTCAAGATGTTCTTCAATGGCTTTTTCGGTTTCAATACTCTGCATCTTTGTCATGGGATTTAGAGGCTTTTCAGTACCATTCTTTTCCATTACCAGGCCAAATACCAGACCTTCGGCCACAAGGTCAGAAAAGGTTCGATGTTGTTGCTCTTTTGCAAATAGTGTTTCTTCTGCATTTTCAAGGATGGAATCTTCCGACAGATTAACTTCAATCCCGGCAATTTCGGCTGGTTTTACTGTGTATTCAAACTCCTCCACGGTACTGCTCATGATCGTATTCATAAGCCGGGTATCCATGTCCTGTGCTGATGAATAGGATGCGGAACGATACTGCTCATCTGCAGCAAGTGAAGGGAACAGTATCACTGCAGAAACGGATACCAGTATGAGAAATAAAATTGCATCTATGCTGGTAGAAAATCCCTTTTCATCATCTATAAATCTCATTCATATTCACCGTTTTTGATTTTGTTTTCAGGGTTAGATCCTCAATTCCATCCGTTCTGCACAAGTTTTACAGTTATTGTTCCGGGTTCACAGCGTGCATTGCTGCCAAGTTCTATTACAACAGGGACGGATGCAGCTATGACATCCCTTCCATTCAGTGCAGTGTTTCCATTGCTGATGGTCCAGTGATAGTTCCCGTCATCTGTTCGTGCTTCTACATAGAAATCAAGATTTGATGAGAATCTGTGGAAGAACATGTAATGTGACTGCGGGTCTTGTGAAGAATCTGCCAGCAAATCCAGAGTCTGTGCGGAGATGAGTTCCTGTCGGCTTCCCTGAAGTGGAGGATAGGATGCAATGTCATTTACTATCATGGCAGCCTGTTCATAGTTCTCAAGTGCATGGGAGTTATCATTGAATGCGATATATGTCTTTGAAAGGATTGCAGCAAACACTACAAAGCCAATTACAACGAGAGCCGTGGCTATGATGTCATTATTCGGTTCAAGAAGTGCTCTCTCATCACTGGTAAACGAGGACATATTCAAGTCCGTTCACCTCACTTCCATCTGTAACAAATATCGTTGTTCTCTGAATGTGAATCTCTTTACTCATGTTCACATAAAGTTCATCAGTTCCCATGCCGGCAAGAAATTCAGTAACATCCGCGTATGGGAATACTGAAATTATCGGCTGGCTGATGTTGCCGTCTGCGCCGAAGGTGCCTGTGAGTATATTGCGCAATTCCTGGGGATTCAGGGTAAGTGTCCTGTAACTTAGCTGCCTGGCTGCTGAAATATCATGTCCGTTCTCTTTGAGTGTGCAGAATACGTATTCACCGCTGATTGATATGTTCAGGTCACTTTTTAGAGTTAATTGCTGTTCATACCTTTCTGGATTTAATTCCAAGTAACTGATTGAACTATCAGAATGTGCCGCTCCCATTGAATCTATATTTGAAGCAATATCCACGGTTATGATCTCCAATTCATCTTTTCTTACAAGGTCTGAAGAGCTGCCTGCAAGACTGTAAACCGCCATTAATATTGTTACAGTAGCCAGTATTAGTGCCGTTTTTGAGAGCAGCAAGTCTGCCCATGCAGAATCATCTGTGATTAAATGGTGAATACAAACTTCTTTTTGTTTTTTCATTACGGTTGCGACTTATCACAAAGTGTAATAAAAATTTTTCCATTTTGATCGCGCACACTTTTAAGAGTCAATACATGTGGTCCGGAATCAAGGATAAAACAACTATCTAATGCCTTATTGGAATAATATGCGGACGACTGTCCAATGGTCTGCTTCCCATTTAGTTCAAAATAATAGTTTTCAGCATCAGAGGGCCAGGCATTTTCATGGTCAGGAATCGCTCCAAATGTGATCTCAACACCAGAAGGTACATTCACATCAAGTGTGACAATGCTGCCTGTGCCTTTGGCTGACATTTGTTCTGCATTTGATTCTATTTCAGAAATGATTGATCTGGTTGTGTATGTTTCCTCACTTTCGATCAAAGAGGAAACTGCACCTGTCATCAGGATTAGCAGTGCCCCTATTACTATTACAGCAAGCACCAATCTCATTGGGAGGGCATCTGCTGCCCTCTCGTTTTTTAGAAAAGTTCTAGAAAAAAGGGTCATTTGTTTGTGAGCTTTGTAATGACCTCATCGAGACTCAGAAGCTCCTGCTCACCACTGGTCATGTCCTTTAACATGACTTTCCCGGCTTCAACTTCCTTTTCACCAATGATGATAACATGCTTTGCACCAATGTTATTGGCATATGATAACTGAGCTTTGAAGTTTCTCTTCATCAGATCATTGTATACTGGCACGTGTTTTCTAAATTCATTGGCTGCTTTTATTGCATCAAGACGTGTGCTGTCCTTTGCAATAATCACAACAGGTGCATCATCAGGTGCTTCAAGTTCACATACTTCCATTATCCTATCAAAACCAAGCCCGAATCCTGTTGAAGGAACATCTCCGCCACCGAAAAGCTGGATAAGCTGGTATGAACCGCCACCACAGACCTGGTTCTGTGCACCGAGTCCTTCTGCGTAAATCTCGAAAACGGTTCCTGTGTAATAATCAAGTCCCCTGGCAATTCCAAAGTTAATTGTGTATTCCACACCGTAGGCATCCAGCATAGTAAGAAGTTCCTGGAAATCGTCTATTTCAGGAAGATCTCCCAGAATATCTCTTGCTTTTGCTATCGCATCATTACCAGTAAGTGAGATAAGTTCGATAAGTTTCTGACGAAGGTCAGCAGGAGCGTTAATATCCTCCAGGAAGTTATCAAGTCCTTCATAATCTTTCTTGTCAACAAGTCTCATGATCTGGCTCTGCTGTTCATTTTCCAGAACACTGAGAAGATGCCTGATAACTCCAAGGTTGTTTACGTTAAGGTCGCCTTTTATACCTACGGACTTTAGCATTTCTGTTGCAAGGGCAATCACTTCAGCATCAGCATCCATTCTTCTGCTTCCGATAAGTTCTACGCCGAACTGCCAGAACTCTCTGAAGCGTCCTTTCTGTGGTCTCTCATACCTGAAACAGTTCTCAAAGTAAAATAATTTCAAAGGCTGCTGATAAGCCTGCATCTCGTTGACATACATCCTCATTACAGGTGCGGTCAGCTCAGGACGCAGTGTCATTTCCCTATCACCTTTGTCAGTGAAATTATAAAGTTCCCCAATAATTCCCTCGCCTGATTTGAGAGTAAATAGCTCGAGATTCTCAAATGTAGGAGTGATGATTTCGCTGAATCCCCAGTTTTTGACTACCTGACGCAGTATACCTTCTACATATCTTCTTTTCCTTGTGTCCTCTGGGAGGAAGTCACGTGTGCCTCGTGGTTTAGTGATCTTCATTTTGTGTCAACCTGATAAGTGTGAATTGTAAATATCAAATTATGAATTCAAATGCATGAATTCTGTAAGCAAGTATTGCTCAGTTAGTTGTGAGAAAGCTGAATGAATAATTGCAACTTCCTGTTAATTATGTCTGCTACTATAAATGTAGTATATTTTACAGTTTCGATTAGTTCTTATCTATATAAGAGCAAATAAGCAAATACTGTATTTTTTGTCTTTCAATATTTTATTTTTCAGTTTCATAAATGAATATCTAAGTACAGTTATAAAATTTAACTTAAAATAGAATAAAATAACAACGTTTAAATATTCTTCTTACCTGCAATGTCCAGCTCACAAAAGCTGAAAAAAGGTAAGTCTTATGATATCCGATCCCAAAAACGAAAAACGAAGCTTTAGCCAGGACACCCGGGCCTATATTCCGTTTGCGGTGATCGGTATATTCATTCTGCTTTTTGCCGTAATAGCATCGATATACCTTACAAAAACAGACTATGCACTTGCAGAAGTGATACACAATACGGATACTACAGATATGGAAAAGACGGCAGTTGAATTTGCGTCATCAGATCTCGCTCGCTGTCTTAATTATGCGGGAATGGAAGCCCTCGCATGGCAGGGAGAGCATCCTGTCATAAAACCCGAAGACCTTGTATACGAATCAATGGAATCGGATGGTTTTTCCATTGAGCCGGATAACAGGAATACTGAACCCGGAGACATTATTACGGTAGATGTAACTCTTCCTTCAGATGTATTCGAAGCCATATCATGCCTTTTTTCCGACAAACCAAGAACCCTGATACTTAAAAGTGGTTCCGGTACAGTTTACAAGTCCATATCCTACGATGAAACTCATTCGTTCTGGACATCTTCTGAATTTGAAGAAAAAATAACAATACCTGAAAATGCAGAATACGGATATGCATATCTTGTTTTAGAGTATGATGGCGAGGAGAAAGCAGTTAACTGGTTCCACGTTGGCACCAGTCCCCTGAAAGACATCACGGCTGAATATTTCAATGAATATATTGAAACCTCATATCAGGAGAATCAGCACACATTCAATAATTATGCAATCAATATTAATCCTGATGTATCTCCTTTACAGATAAGGATCGGTAAGATCAACGGAACATTAAAAAGAGAAATAAGCAGGTCACCGACAGATGATTCGGGATATCCTATTTATTATACAATGTCCGTTGAAAACCTCAATTATTCCATTGTAGGCCTCACAGACAATAGTACAAGAGCCGGTTCCATGAATGTGAGTGCTCTTATCACTTCCAGAGAACCTCTGCTTGAAGAACTGGTAAATGAGTATGAAAATGAGCTGAATGGTGGAGTGACATCGGATATTGTGCTTGGTGCCACTAACATCAGGACTTTCATCTATGGTCCGTGGCAGCATTATCTGAATGGTCCCCTGAACATCGTGACGGATCCTTCATTGTCCGCTTCCGTGAACTGCGGAACTCTTTACACACAGAAACGTGTTTTCGATTCTGTGGACCCCTGGGCTTTGACATACACCACTTATTACAACGGCAAAGTGCTCTATGAGGATGTCAAAAAGGGAACGAATTCATATGAGGACGATTCCGGTAAAAATCTCAGCACAACATACGATGATCTGTCAAGTGACGGCACTTTCAATATAAGTGTTGAACAGGGTGTCAATGAGTCCATGAGGGAATCTAACATAACCATGGAAGAGGTTGCTGATAATTCAAAAATAGTAGTTTCGGTTTCCAATTTTACCAATGAGGTTTACAGTAACTGGGTCTACAATGATGTTGACCAGTGGAGCAATGAGTATCCTGACCTGCTGCACGATGTAACACATGAGGTATATAGTGGCACAGTACAGGGTCAGGTATTCAGGGATGGTTTCAACACTGCTGTTCCTTATAGTCTGTGGGTTGGTTCAACGACATATGATTCGGTTTCTTACGAAACAGGTGAATCAAAGGCAGACAAATACATTACCTGGACAAGCCATCATCCAGTGTCAGTTTCACATACATGTGCACTTTCTCCTGACTATAGCTTTAGTGATATATTCGATTTTGATCACAAAGTAAGTGTGGATGCCTCCTCTCACAAATGGTATTTCAATAGCGTAAATGTGGAGCATGTTTCTACAAATATCGTTTGTGAGGACGTGGATGTAACTTATGATTACATAGGCCACGATAATCTGGTGGATATTGAAAGGACAGATGGTTATCTATCTCATGAAAATCATTCTTTTGATTGGCTGATTACGTATAAAGTTAAGTTCAAGGTCAAAACACGTTGGAATATCTATTATTCATATCACTGGTCATACAAGACTTATAGTCCTGACCCGGAAGGAGGAGGGAGTTGGAATCATTTTGACGGTGATTCTTCCGGTTCATTGACAAATTATCTTATTTCAGACGAAATTTCAGTTCCCCATGAACAGACAGAAACCGAATACATAAGCATCGTGTATCATCAGTATCTTCCTTCGGGTGGTTATGTCGGAGAAGATGCCATTTACGATTCAGGAAGCTCCAATGATTACAGGAATACAACTGTGATCATTGATGGAATTCCAAAACCGGATTTTGGGTGTAGTGATGCAGCAGATAAGTATCGTGACCAGTATGTAAATCTGGCTGAGATTGAAAAAGGATACAACACTTACAGTGATGGAGCATACCTCTCTGATGAGAAAGTCTATTGCGACATTCCTTCATGGCTTCACAAGAATCTGAGTCAGGAAATGGAATGCATGTTCGATTCCATAAATACTGACAATCCTACAAGGGAAGTATTTCTGCTTGGTGAAAATCTGGGGGAGAATCCAATCACATTGATACAGGAGGCTTCACTTGACCTTGCTGACGAAATGGAAGAATCTTCTAAACGAGATTATTTCATCGATCAATCTCAGTACATGAATTCAGGACAGTTCAGTACAAGCAGTGCTGCATGTCGTGCTATCTCAAAGAATGAAGCTTATGACCGTTTGCTCAGGGAAATCAGGGAACGGAACAAAGAGACAGAAGATTCCTTTGAGACTTACATCGACGAATCCTTTGAGAAAGAACAGGGACATTCTCTTCTTGATCTTGTACAAAATAAAGTGTCTACAGATGTTATCTTTAACAACCCCGCCATGGATAAAGCATCAACAGCCCTGGCTGCTGAAATGGGTATTATCGAAACGATTGAGGTTGTGGGAATGCCGGGTAGCAAGTACAACTGGACTGAGAACATGACAATCGTTGTAGACCAGTATCCTGATTATCTCTACCATGACCCGGATTTCGATATCCAGAGTCAGTACAAATGGGAGGACACAACAGGGAAGGCGGTCTATCCGCTGGCTGTCAGGAATGTATGTGTTTTCTCTACAGGTATAGGAGATGATATTGCAGGGACGCTTTCAGAAGCGTCTGAACCACTTAAAGATATGATCTCTCAGTCAATGAGCCAGAGCATTTCAGATGCTAATGCGGAGATCGATTCACTGCTTGCAGATCTTGCAGTCAACAGTACGGAACTTGTCAAGAACGGAGTTTCAACGGACATCTCTTTTATTGAAGAGAACCGCAGTAAAATGATGGATGAATACAGCCGTAGCATCAGGGATCAGGTTCCCGGAACCATTGCTGATGAGATTTCCAGTGATCCGGTTCTAAGCACCTGGATTAGCAAAGAGGATGTGATCACAATTACAGAAACTTATCTTGATTCACTTTCTGATGAGGAAATTGTGGACATGGCTGCCGACAACACATTACAGGATGAGATTCTGTATCGCATCAGTCAGAAGATACAAAATGATAATCCTACCATAGATTCTGATGAAATGGATGCGGTTCTTTATCGTCTTGAAGCAGATCTACGTATAGGAATATCAGATGGTATTTGTAAGTCAATTGAACTCTGCCAGGAAACCATTGACCAGTGTTTTGAGAACATCAACAACGAGTTACAAAACAAATTGGACGAATCAAGCGAGAAACTGACAGGCCAACTTGCTGAGAATATTGAAAAGAGGCTTGAAAGGTCCATGAAATATGTTCCATGTGGTCTGCCTGTGCTTCCGCCTAACTGGGTGTGTACTGTGAATGTCTGGGAGTATGAAGTTATTGGAAAGTACAAGAGCTTCGAGGTAATAGATAACGATAATGAATGTATGTTCAATCCATATTTTGGGCATGATGCTCAGGTGTATGTGAGACAGGAAGAGCGTGTTCCTCATCCATTTAATAGAGGTAATAATGGGAATATTTTATGGATAGGGTACAATGCTCCAATTAAGTTTAGATTCAGTGGATATGCAGCTACAATTGTAGGCTCTGGGCCAAAAGGTGTTGGTGACAAAACAGGTGATAGAGATGAAAAATCAGAAGCATATGACACATTAGTATCCGAATGGGAGAATTAAAGATGAACACAAAAATGATAATAGTAGTACTTGCTATTTATTTTACGTTAACACCAGCCATAACTTCAGCTACAAGTCAGTATATTTCAATTAATGTGTATTATAATGATCAATTATATCCGGGTGCTTCAACTCCAAAACCCCTTGTGAAAATAGGTGAACCTTTCACAGTAAAGTTTGATGTGACATGTTTTAATCCTGGTGTTTTATCCGTGAAACTGACAGAATTGGCAGATGGTAGTTTTGAAGTAATTGAAGGACCGACTTCAAAAATAGATCAATATACTGATGATAAATTAGAGATAAACGATACCATCTCTTATGAGTGGAAACTCAAAGCTACTGATGAATGGGCAGGAGGAAGTATGCCTTTGGATTTTGTTTATCAATTGAATGATTTTGAAACAACAAAGCTTCTTGTTCAAGGCGAGTTCACCGCAGCCTACGTAACAATCTCCGAAGAGTACTACGATGGTACAGAATTCACGACAGATTCAACATCTAACTCCGAAGATGAAAGCAGTTCTTCATCCACGCCTGCATTTACTGCGTTATTTACTGGTTTTGCATTGGTGCTAGCTGTTATTTACAAAAGAAAGTAGTTTCTGATTAGAATCTACTTTTCTGATTATTTTTTGATTTTATTCACTGTATATTTTGCTTCATGCATAAATCAAAAGCATTAAATATTTCTCTAATGTACTATGATATACATTATTGAATCCTTTTTACAGAGGTATGAACTATGGACCATACAAAGATATTACTTGATGAAAATGAAATGCCAAAACAGTGGTACAACATACTTGCAGACCTGCCGGTAGAGCCACCACTGAACCCTGCAACAAATGAGCCAATGAATCCTGCAGATCTTGAGCCAATATTTGCAAAGGAACTTATCAATCAGGAGATCAGCTCCAAGAGATACATTGACATTCCTGAAGAGATCAGGGAAATATATTCACTCTGGAGACCATCACCTTTGCACAGGGCACACAGGCTTGAGAAAGTTCTGGGAACACCTGCAAAGATATACTACAAGAACGAAAGTGTCAGTCCAGCAGGAAGTCACAAGCCAAATACTGCAATCGCGCAGGCATACTACAATATGAAGGAAGGCACTGAAAGAATCACAACCGAAACCGGTGCAGGTCAGTGGGGCAGTGCATTATCACTCTGCTGTAACTACTTTGACATCGAGTGTAAGGTATACATGGTAAGTTCAAGCTTCTACCAGAAGCCATACCGCAAGTCACTTATCAACCTCTGGGGGGCAAATGTCGTTCCGTCCCCAAGCCCTGATACACAGTTTGGAAGAAAGATCCGTGAGATGTACCCTGACACATCAGGAAGTCTTGGAATAGCTATCAGTGAAGCTATCGAGGATGCAGCTCTTAACGACAACACCAAGTATGCACTTGGCAGTGTCCTTAATCACACCAGTCTGCACCAGACCGTTGTAGGTCTTGAGACGCAGGCACAGTTTGACAAGACTGAGGACTACCCGGACATTGTTATCGGATGCTGTGGTGGCGGAAGTAACCTCGCCGGTGTAAGTCTGCCATACATAAGGGACAACCTTGCAGGCAAGACCAACACAAGATTCATAGCAGTAGAACCATCCGCATGTCCAACCCTCACATCAGGAGAGTTCAAGTATGACTTCGGTGACATGGCACAGATGACCCCTCTGCTCAAGATGTTCACATTGGGTTCAGAGTTCATACCACCTGCAATCCATGCAGGAGGTCTCAGATACCACGGTGCATCACCAATTATCAGTAAGCTTGTTGCAGACGGAATCATGGAAGCAAGATCATACCACCAGATAGAGATATTCGATGCTGCAGTGACATTTGCACGTAGCGAGGGAATTGCTCCTGCTCCCGAATCTGCCCATGCTATTAAATGCGCTATTGATGAAGCACTCAAATGCAAGGAAACAGGCGAAGAGAAAACCATCATGTTCAATCTCAGTGGTCACGGTCACTTTGACATGGGTTCCTATGACAAGTACTTCAGCGGTGAGCTAAGCAACGACTGATTATCTGAAAATTAGTGGCATTTCTCATGCCACATTTATTCTCTTTTTGACATTTCAGCTTTGCAAAAAGCACATATGCATTATTTATTTTCAATTAAAATTTAGCTTGATATGCTTAATTATTCTATTCTGGCTTCTGCATGTGTAAACTTTTAGTTTGTTTATTTTAGTTTAGAAATATTTATTTTGTATTACCTGGAAAGTATTATGTGGAGTGAAGAATACACTGAGAAGGAGTGTTGTTAGGGCAATCAGGTAGCTCATACTAATCAAGTACCGTGAGGTATATTTTATTTTTGAAGTCGTATTTTAATTTGCACTTCTTTCAGGATTAGTTGTCACTTTCAAGTAAACAAGGGGCTAACATGAAAGAGATATACGATAAAATGGCAACAGAAGCCATGAATGCACAGAAAGCCGTAGTTAGTACAATTAACAAGAAGCGTGGTACGGCTTTTAAGGTAGAGGATGCAAAACCCTATGTTGACGCAGTTAACAAGATGGAGCCGAAGGGTAAGCAGTGCAAGGAAGTTTTTGACCTGCACATAAACTCAGTTAACACGCATTATGAAGTTCTCTCCAGCTTAACAGACAGCGTAAGGCCGGAGGATGACCCGTTTGTTGAACACTATCAGACACCGCCAATTCTGGATATCCTTTATGAGGAGGACCCCTCTTTCAGGACATCAGTGGAAAAATTCATCGAGAAGATCGGTCGCTCGGAAGCTCTCATCGGCAAAGAGTCAATCCGCAGGTATGCAGGCTTCTATGGTCCTACCTGCGTTGTTGACTTTGCTTTTGTTCCAGGAAGCACCAGCAATGTTGTCAACAGGATTCTTGAAAAAACAGACATTCCGGTTGATCATAAGCGTGCAATTCTTTCTTCAAAATCATGGGGTATGAACACATCATATGGCATCGGTGCAAAATTCCAGATGGCAATCGAGAATGGTAAAACACCCGCTGAAGCCATTAAAGAGGAGATTGAAATGCTTCAGATGGTCTACGATACACCTATGGCTGCACAGGCCAAGCTCATGGATGAAGCCGGTCACATATCTTTTGATGTAAAGAAGTATATGAGTGAGTACAAAAACAGGATGAAGAAAACTGTCAAAGCTGCCATGGATGCAGATGTTTTCTACGGAAACATTGTTACTGTTCCTGCATATGGTGTAGGTGACGTTGCACATCATATTTCCCAGTCGATGTTTAATATGACAAAGGATGATGTTGTGATGGCCGTCATCAACGCTGTAACCGATGTTATGGACGGCACAATGAACAATGCAATGGGTAAGTTCAAAGACGAGTATTCACCACTGACCATTGCAACAGATGCCGCCGCCGCCGCAACAACAAAGATTCTCTGGATGGATGGTTTCACAACCATGATGGTACTGGATCTGCTGGTCAAGAGATTCCACAATCTGGTACTTAATAATCCAACAAGAGGAGCAGCAGCCGAGCTTCATAACGTTGATTTTATTGACCTTATAGAAAAGGGTGAGCGTATCATAGATCACAAGCCAAGGGGTATGGGCGGCATGGTTCAGGGTATACCTGTTGACCTGAGTCCGATAGAGAAGAATGAGGTTCTCAACAACCCACAGCGTTACACATATCCTGCCTGTGCCATCACCGTCAGGTTCTCAGCACTTATGCGTCTGGCTGATTTCCCATGCCTGCTGACAAGTGAGCCTGTTACGGCTACCATGCTGACAAACATTATATCCTTGCATAAGACAGAGCCGCATTCACCGGCACGCACCTGTAAGTTCTGTGCAGCCAACTACTTCGACTACAAGTGCAAATACTGCAACTGGCAGGAGGCAGTTTGATCACGGATGTGCCTTTCTAAGGCACATTTTGTTTTCAGGCGGGTGATTATATGTCAGAACAGGGTCTGTTAAAAAGATCCATAGCCGAACTGATAGGAACTTATATGCTGGTCTTTTTGGGAACAGGGTCAGTTGTTACAACTGTCTTGCTAGTCCAGGGTTCAGATTCCATAGCGGGAAATGCCTTTTTTGTGGGTATTGATATCGCAGCGTGGTTTGCAATAGGAATTTCCTTTGCCATAGCGATAATTGCAATGATATATGCCTTCGGCCATATATCAGGCACACATATCAATCCTGCAGTGAGTATCGCATTATGGGCAACAGGACGCTTCCCTGCAAAGGATATGCTTGGTTACATAGTAGCACAGCTTATCGGTGCAAGCCTGGCATCCTTTACCATTGTTGCGATACTGGGTAGCCGGGCGGTAGATACGGGTCTTGGTGCAACAGCAATGTTTGATGGTGTGAGTTACGGTCAGGCCATACTCTGTGAGGCAGTAGCAACCTTTTTCCTTATGCTGACCATCATGGGTTCAGCAGTGGATAAAAGAGCACCGGCAGGTTTTGCAGGACTGGCTATCGGTCTTGTGGTAGCTGCGGACGTTATCGTAGTTGGAAATATAACCGGATCATCCCTTAATCCTGCACGTACTTTCGGTCCGTATCTTGCGGATTTCCTTCTCGGAGGGTCAAATCTCTGGTGGCAGTTCCCAATTTATATAATTGGTCCGATTGCAGGCGCTGTGATTGCAGCTTTGCTTTATGACTATGTGGCAGATGCGAAAGAAAATAACTGAAATTTGGCAGCAGTATTTATTGCTGCTTTCATTTTTATTACAAACCCTTTATTTATAATTCGGGGTAACTTTATGTAAGTCTATTAGAATTTCCAACACTCGATCTTGTGTATAGAATTGTGAAAAATGCTTACGCGTCTTTTAGGGATAAAATATTATTAATTTCGATTCCATCTACGTACCTATGCTTTATGCAAAGACATCTGATGGTCAAAAGGTAAAGGCTACTTTTGAATTAAAAGGAACACAAATTAAATTTTATTGTCCTTTTTGTGACCCACTAAATGAAAGACCTTTACGACTAAGATGTGGTGATGAAAGGAAACCTCACTTTGCTCACCCTCCGGGAGCTGAATGTGATCCGTGGGCTAGTGGAAAAGAAACAGATTGGCATTTAGGCTGGAAAGAATTAGTTGATGAGAAATATTGTGAAGTTACCATCACTAAAAATGGTGAAAGACATCGGGCTGATATACAAAACAAAGATGGTTTGGTAATAGAGCTCCAACACTCTAAGATAAATGAATATGATATAAGAGCCCGGGAATTATTTTATGGAGATATGGTTTGGTTATTTGATGCCACATATCTTCAGGAAAATTTTAATTTGCATTTAGCTTACAATTTAAAAAGAGATGTTGTATTTTATGAGTATATTTGGAAATGGGCAAGGAAATGGATTCTTTGTACACAAAAACCTTTATTTTTAGATATGGGCAATGACCTTATTTTTTATATCCCAAATAAATCTCATACTAAAGGCTTTGATAAAATTTCAAAAAAAAACTATGGTTGTGAAATCTCTAAATCAACTTTCATAAATAAAGTTTTAAAAGGGAAAGGATTAAAGAAATTACCTCAGACTCATTCTGGATTTACCAAGTGGATTGATCAAATATATTCAGATAAAGTAAATGAGCAGATAACGATTGATATTTTTCTAGATCCATTCTCTGAATTTATCACTCAAGAGTATGCAGAAGAACAGGAAATTTATAATATCCTCCGAGAAAAGCAAGATGGATTGAATGGGGTGCCTGTACAAAAAAAACAATCATATGTTGAAATAAAACAAGAGAAGTATGAGAAAATTAGCAACAATAAACTAACAAATAGATTTTCAGTCAAAAAAGAGAATATTAAACATTTTGCAGGTACATTTGATATAACAAATCTTGACATTCCAGAACAAGTTCTCCGATTTTACCTAGATTCTGGAATTGAAGAACTGTATCCACCACAAGTGGAAGCTATCGAAAAAGGATTGCTTGATGGAAACAACCTGCTTGCAGCAATTCCTACTGCGTCTGGAAAAACACTTCTTGCAGAGCTTGCAATGTTAAAAGCCATATCATCTGGTGGCAAAGCTCTCTACATAGTACCTCTAAGAGCTTTGGCAAGTGAAAAATTTGAGAGATTCAGGTCATTTTCATCAATCAATATAAAATCCGGAGGAGTTAGAGTTGGCATCTCTACCGGTGACTTCGAATCAAAGGATGAGCGGCTAGGTTTCAATGATATCATAGTTGCTACATCAGAAAAAACAGACTCTCTATTACGTAATGAGACTTCCTGGATGCAGGACATAACCACAATTGTGGTTGATGAGGTGCATTTACTTGATTCGGCAAACAGGGGTCCTACACTGGAAGTTACGTTAACAAAACTCATGAAACTTAATCCCGGATGTCAGATTATTGCTCTTTCAGCAACAGTAGGCAATGCTTACGAGATCGCTGACTGGCTGAAAGGAAAACTTGTTCTCAGTGAATGGAGACCAACACGCCTTCAGGAAGGTGTCTATCTTAATGGAAATATAAATTTCCATGGCTCACAGAAACGCATCGAAGCCCGGGCAAAAGATGAGGCTGTCAATGTGGTGCTGGATACACTGGAAGAAGGCGGTCAGTGTCTTGTTTTTGAAAGCAGCCGAAAGAACAGTGTTTCTTTTGCTAAAAGGGCAGGCACAAAAGTGGCTGAGACCCTTGACGAACCAACAAGAAAAGCACTTGACGAACTTGTCGAGGGGATTATAGAGAATGGTGAGACTGAAGCTGCCAATGAACTGGCAAAGTGTGTCAGGAATGGAACTGCTTTCCATCATGCAGGACTTAATTCTGCACACCGTAGGATTGTGGAAGATGGATTCAGAGCTAACAAGATAAAGGTGATTTCCAGCACCCCTACCCTTGCAGCAGGACTCAATCTTCCTGCAAGAAGGGTAATTATCAGAAGTTACAGACGTTACGATCCGAATTATGGTATGCAGCCAATTCCGGTGCTGGATTACAAGCAAATGGCAGGTCGTGCAGGCAGGCCGCACCTTGATCCTTATGGTGAATCGGTCCTCATCGCAAAATCATATAATGAAATGACAGGTCTTTTCGATAATTACATTGATGCCGACGCAGAAGATATCTGGTCCAAGCTCGGTTCAGAAAATGCACTGAGAACTCACATCCTTTCAACAATTGTCAACGGCTTCGCAACAACAAGGGAAGGTCTCCTTGAATTTATTGAAGCTACTTTCTTCGCTCACCAGAACGATACATGGGGGATCATGGATGTTGTGGATGAGTGTCTCTATTTCCTCAGAAACCATGGTATGCTTGAAGGTGAGGGTACATTGCTTCCAACAGTACTTGGAAGACTTGTCTCTACTCTCTACATTGATCCGCTTTCAGGTGCTTACATTGTTGATGGTCTGAAAAAAGCTAAAGCTGAGAACATTACGGACATGACTCTTTTGCATCTTATCTGCAAAACACCGGATATGAGGCAGCTCTACATGAGATCCAGTGACTATGAAGTGATCAACGATATTATCATGGCTCGCAGTGATGAGTTTGTAGAGATTCCTCCAAGGTCAAAGGAAGTTGATTATGAGTGGTTCATGGCTGAAGTGAAAACTGCACTTCTGGTAGAAGACTGGATCAATGAGAAATCCCTTGACCAGATAACAAAGAAATTCAATGTTGGTGAGGGTGATGTACATGCTTTTGCCGATATTGCAGAGTGGCTAATGCATGCAACTTCAAGACTTTCAGGACTCATTGCTCCTGAGATGTCACAAGATATTTCCAACCATGTTGCCCTGCTGGAAAAAAGGATACACTACGGTGCTTCATCCGATCTTATCGAGCTTGTAAGTATCAGAGGAATAGGTCGTGTGCGTGCACGCAAGCTCTATGATAGCGGACTTAAAACAGTGCAGGCAATTAGGAATTCAGATATCAGCACGGTATCTGAACTGATAGGTCCAAAGACCGCCAGGAAACTTTTTGAGGAGCTTGCTATTAGTTCAGGATTAAGGCCATCTGGCTCAGAAGATGGTATTAAATCCAGGACAATGAGTTCACTTATTGAAAGGGAACAGAGCACTTTCAGTGATTTTGAGAAATAACACCATTGTTTACTAAAAAGGCATTGTATAAACACCAATCCAACTATCATCAATCCGGAAAATACATGTTTTTTAATACGGTATAATTCATTTTTAGTCAATAATTTCTTTCATTTTTACCTGAGTATCGAAGGTTTTTATGAGCTGAATTTACGTATATTTGGATGTTGTATATTTCTAACACACTCAACAGTTTAAAATACCATATGTTAGATATAGTTAACATAACTTATGAGTGACTTAATTTTAGGAGGTCAATAATGAAGAAATCTACTATGTACTGGATATTATGTGTAATTTTTGGAATTGCTGCCGTAACTCTATATTCTTATGGTGATACTGTTGGAGGGAATATGATGGCTGCTGTTGTAATTGGATTATCTATAAGTAACATTATACGAAATGCAATGTTAAAAAACGGCATCAAAAAGGATGAAATGGTCAAAAGAATTTCTGGTATGTCATCGGATATTGCATTGTGTCTCTCAATCATATCAATTGGATTATTGACAGTGGTGTTGCATTTTTTCCCAACATTATTTGATGTGTTTGAAGTGTTAGCTATTTTATTAGCTGTCATGTTAATCTCAAAAATAGCACTTCAAATGTACTACACAAAAGTGAAAGACGAAATTGGTTTTTAGTCTAAATAGTGATTAGGTTATCAGATCACATGTTTTCTTAACCTTCAAATGATACACAATACGATAGGTGAATAAGCTGAGAACTACAATTAAAGAATTAAGGTCAAAGTTCGATTTAACTCAAAAAGACCTTGCAGATAGAGTAGGAGTAAGAAGGGAGACTATTGTCTTTTTGGAAAAGGGAAAATATAATCCTTCGTTAAAACTTGCATATGACATAGCCCAGGTGTTCGAATCAAAAATCGAGGAGATCTTTTTTTTCGACGATTAATTTTTAGTGTAGAATTGATGTATTCAATTCAAATTTTAAGCATTATATATGATGAACAGGTATAAGCATCAGGAAATAGTCATATCATTGATTAACATTACTAATCTTATACAATTTTAGTTACTCAGCAGAGGAATAATTATGCTTTACAAGAAACTATCCGAATTAACCGATGAAGAAAAGAACAAACTCATAGGACGTGGTGGCGGAGATCTTGCAAATGTTGAAGATACAGTTGCAGTTATCCTTGAAGATGTAAAGCATAATGGCGATGCAGCCCTGCGTGAATATACCAGGAAGTTCGATGGTGCTGATATTGAGGCAATTGAGGTCACAAAGGAAGAGATCGATGAGGCTGCAGCAAGCATTGATCCTGAACTTATGAAGCATCTTGAATTTGCTGCAGGCAACATTCGCAGGTTCCATGAGGCCCAGATGCCACAAAAGACATGGTTCATTGAAGTCTCACCGGGAATTGAACTTGGACAGAAGTTCACAGCCCTTGAAACTGTTGGGGCTTATGTTCCGGGAGGCAGAGCATCATATCCTTCCACAGCTTTGATGACCATAGTTCCCGCAAAAGTTGCCGGTGTTAAGAATGTGGTTATGTGTACTCCTCCGGGCAAGGATGGAAAAGTAAATCCTCTTACTCTTGCGGCAGCAAAAGTTGCCGGAGCAGACCATGTATATAAAATCGGTGGTGTACAGGCAGTTGCCGGTATGGCCTATGGTACTGACACTGTTATGAAGGTTGACAAGATCGTTGGTCCGGGTAATGTTTTTGTAACGTCTGCAAAGATGCAGGTAAGGGATATGGCTGAGATAGATTTCCCTGCCGGGCCAAGTGAAGTGCTTATCATAGCTGATGAAACATGTAATGCCAGGATGGCAGCTTCAGACATGATCGCTCAGGCAGAGCATGATCCAAATGCGGTATCAGTTATTGTAACAACTTCTGAGAATCTTGCCGCAGATGTAAAAGCTGAGGTGCTTAAACAGGCAGAAGAAACGCTTAGATCAGAGATTGTAAATACTTCTCTTGCGAATGCCGCTATCCTTATAGTGGACTCGATGGATGAGTGCATCGAGTTTTCAAATGCATTTGCACCTGAACACCTTGAGATCATGGTTGAGAACGACGATGAAGTTCTTGAAGGAATCGAACATGCAGGTTCCATATTTGTGGGTAACTACGCACCTGTCCCGGTTGGAGATTATGCATCAGGTACAAATCACGTATTGCCAACCGCGGGTTATGCAAGAATCTACTCAGGACTAAACCTTGCTCATTTCATGAAGTCTGCAAGTATCCAGAGAATTAGCAAGCAGGGACTTGAAACTTTGAAAGATTCTGTAATTGCTCTTGCTGAAAAAGAGGGTCTGCAGGCACATGCAGATTCTGTAAGAACAAGGTTTGAGTAAATTACCTCCCTATTTTTTTCCATTTTAAATCGGTAATTATTTAATAGGTGAACACATACATTATTTTAATAAGTTCTCAACGAACTGGAGGTGAGGGAGAGTTATGAAAATAAGAGTTGTAAGTTCGCGAGAGGAAATACCACATCTGAATCCGGGTGAGAAGGTGATCCATCTTGCTTTCAGACCATCGAACAAGGATATTTTTTCACTGGTCCAGACCTGTCCTAAAGTGGAAGTTATCCAGATCCCGAGTTCTTACAGACGTACAGTCTCAAAGTCCATCGAGATGTTCATGCAAATGCAGGATATTAAGCTCATTGAAGGAGATGTCTGGGGTCACAGGAAAGACATAAATGAGTATTATAGTATCGCTCCGGCGCTACTTGATAAGATCAAAGAGCTTAAATCAGAAGGCATGTCTGATGAAAATATAGTAAGCAAACTTGAACGCGAAGGTAAATTGAATAAAGAGATGTTGTTCTACATATTGAGCAAAAAATAAAATTTTAACGGGTTGGGAAAGGTGCGGTATCTAACGGTACAGCACTCCATTTATATTTAGTAAGATTTCCAGTGTGTTGTTCTGATCTTTTTATCACATTGATTTTGTTTTGTTAAATTAGTTTTTCCTTTTTGACTACTTATAAAGTTACCTTGTTTTCCGTCTTTCAAGACGATGCATATTTATAACTTGGTAAGTTCATTATCTTTCTGATAAAGATAGAGAGGATCTCACTAACATGGCCCAGAAATATGGTAAAGTCTATTTGGTTGGTTCAGGTCCGGGTGACCCGGAATTATTGACACTTAAGGCACGCAGGTTACTCGATACGACTGAAGTCGTGGTATACGATCAGCTTCCGGGTAAGGCGATAATAGATTCCATTCCTGACAGCGCTGAAAAGATCGATGCAGGTAAGCATGCAGGTGATCACACACTCACTCAGGATGAGATCAATGCTGTTATCATCCGGAAAGCCAAGGAAGGAAAGAACGTACTCCGCCTCAAAGGTGGCGATCCTTATATGTTTGGTCGTGGGGGAGAAGAAGCCGAGGAACTTATTGCAGAAGGAATTGAGTTTGAGGTCGTTCCAGGTATCACATCCGCTGTTGCAGTTCCTGCATACGCAGGCATACCTGTTACCCACAGGGACCACGCATCAATGGTGACTTTCATCACAGGTCATGAAGACCCTACAAAAGAAGAAACAGCCCTTGATTGGGAAACACTTGCAAAGTTCGATGGCACTATCGTTATCTTCATGGGAGTGAAAATGCTTGGCAGGAATGTAGGCGAACTTATAAAATTCGGCAAGGACCCAAAAACTCCGGTTGCTCTTATTGAGAAGGGAACAAGACCTGACCAGCGTGTAACAGTTGGTACCCTTGAGAATATCGCTGAAGTCTCAAAGGAGAGAGGTGTAAAGGCACCTGCAATTACCATAATTGGTAATGTTGTATCACTGCACGATATTCTTGGCGAGCAGGTCTCAAATTATTTTGATTAGAAGGTGTTACCTTTGACAGAAAAGTCCAAAAGACCTGTACTTGCTATAATGAGGCCCAAACGTTACCTGAAAGATTCAGTGGAACTTGCGCAGTCTATGGGATTTGAACCCCTTGCAGTTCCAATGATCGAGCTTGAGGGCATGAAGGACGAGTTCTTCGATGGCTTTGTTGAAAGGGTAATGTCAGGAAAATCAGATTATGTGATATTTACAAGTGCCAACGGCATAGATTTCACACTGGATAAGATTCCTGCTGATGAGCATGAGAAATTCATTACTGCCCTTAATTCTACAAAAGTTATTGCCATAGGTCCTACTACCCGCAAGGCACTGGACGACATGGGTATAAATGTACTTGGCATGCCCGGAGTATATAGTTCCGAAGGTCTTGTGGAGTTTCTCTGTCCTGATGTAAAAGGCAAGGTAATTGACACAGCAAGAAGCTTCTACGGTTCAACACTTCTTATAGAAGGCCTGAAGGATTGCGGGGCTGAAATTCATGAAACTAATGTTTATACCCTGACAAAACCTGAAGGTGACGGGCAGGAAGAATTCATAGCAAAGGTACTTGCAGGCGAAGTTGATGTGTTCGCATTCACAAGTTCTATGATGGTGCGCAATTTCTTCGAACATGCTGTGGACCAGTCTTCAAAGGATGAAGTGATAAACATCATGAACAATTCTATTGTTGCGGCTATAGGTGTACCTACTGCTCAGACTATCGAAGAGTATGGTGTTAAAGTTTCAGTGACTCCCGGGAAATTCACATTCGAGGCTATTCTCAAAAAAGTTCTGGATATGCTGAACTAACATTTCCACTCTTTCTTTTTTTATTTTGATTGTTTTTATAGTACTTACCTTAGTCGACCTACCATAGATGTAATATAGGATGATGGTATAGGAACTTCGCATATAATAGAACAATCTTCTTTTATCTTTTATTCGGAGTCCGATCATGATAGGAATTTCAAAACTTTATTGCAGAACTGTGGAGCCCTCAGACGCGCTCAGGTACGGGCGTGACTCTAAAAAACTCCCATCACATTTGCTCCAGTTCTCAAAGGATAAAAAACCCGTTGTAGTCTGGAATGTCACCCAGCGCTGCAATCTTCGCTGTGTCCATTGTTATGCTCATTCAAAGGACATGGAATACAAAAACGAACTGACCACCGAGGAAGGTAAGGCTCTCATAGATGACCTTGCTGAGTTCGGTTGTCCTGTAATACTTTTCTCAGGCGGTGAACCTCTCATGAGGAAAGACCTGCCTGAACTTGCAGGTTATGCACGCTCAAAAGGTATCAGGGCCGTAATTTCAACAAACGGTACCATGATCACTGAAGAGATGGCAAAAAAACTCAAGGATATTGGCCTTTCTTATGTAGGCATTTCCCTTGACGGTATGAGGGAAACAAACGATAAGTTCCGTGGCATCGAAGGTTCTTTTGACAAAGCACTTCAGGGTCTGCACAACTGCCAGAAAGAGGGTATCAAGGTAGGACTCAGGTTTACCATCAATCGCCATAATGTACATGATATTCCTGCAATATTTGATCTGATGGAAAGGGAAAACGTCCCTCGTATCTGTTTCTATCATCTGGTATATTCAGGCCGTGGCTCTGAAATGGTTAATGAGGACCTGAGCCTTGAGGAAAGTCGCAAGACCGTTGACCTGCTTATGGACAAGACAAGGGAGCTACATGCAAAAGGCTTCAAAGCTGAAGTTCTGACTGTGGATAACCACTGTGATGGTCCATACATTTACATGCGTCTTCTGAAAGAGGACCCTGAAAGGGCTGCAGAAGTTCTTGAACTATTGAACATGAACAGAGGCAATTCTACCGGAATCGGCTTTGGTTGCATCTCATGGGATGGTTCAGTACATCCTGATCAGTTCTGGAGGCATTACTCATTCGGAAATATAAGAGAGCGCAAGTTCAGTGAGATCTGGAGAGATGCCAGTGATAAACTCATGGCAGGACTTAAGGACCGCAAGCCTCTGATAAAAGAAAATGCCGATAGGTGTGCAAAATGCAAATGGTTCGATATCTGTAACGGAAACTTCCGTGTAAGAGCTGAAGCTATCTATGGTAACACCTGGGCTGACGATCCTGCATGTTATCTTTCCAAGGAAGAGATAGGTTACGACGAGTTTTAAGTAACCTTTTTTTCTTTCATGCATGCATGTAAGGTATTACATAGTTTAGTATGATCATTGCCATTGCTCCGACTACAATGGCAAGGAATGCAAGTTTTCCGATAAGTTTTTTGATCACTGTTTATTCCTCTTTTTTCAACTCATTTGCATGATGTTATTAGTGAAAGGAGGGAATGAACAGGTATAAAAAAGATGTGGCTACTGATGCCACAAAATGTATATTCTTTCACTTTAGTATTTAAACCTCAATACAGTTCTTCCACAGGCCGTGGACGTTACAGTATTCGAGTGCACAGAAGGCTTTGAAGTCATTAATGTTGTTAATGTGGAATGAAGCAGTCGGCTCGGTATATACTGGCTCGAAGTTCATTCTTCCAAAGTCTACCATTTTACCATCCTTTGTGATGCCGTAAAGCTCGACCCATGAGATATGGTGCTCAACAGTGTTTGGGTGTTTTACTTCCTTTCCGACAATTACGCGTACATAGTCTGCCTTTGCATGTCCATGTCCTCTGATAATGTCTATTTCAGGGACATGCTTCTCTTTACCTTCAACATCCTTTCCTTTAAGCGCTTCTTCAAATTCCATTTATCTCACCTTTTATATGATTTTGTGTTTTTGATAACATTGAATGACGTTAAGTTTGTACAACAAACTTCAGTTCTTATTCCTCTGATGTAGCAGGTGGTGTGAACACCCTTGTCAGAAGTTCCTTGTCAAGCATATAGAGGCCGTTTCCATCTTCACCTATGAGCTTGAGCTTTGCAATAAGTTCATTGTCGTTTGCTTCTTCCTCAATCTGTTCTGTTACGAACCACTGGAGGAATATTTGTGTAGCATAGTCCTTCTCTTCGTTTGCCAGTGTCACAAGATCGTAAATTGATTTTGTGATGAACTGTTCGTGATTGAGTGTTGCCTCAAACATTTCTAACGGAGTTCCAAAGCTTTCAGGTGGCTTTTCAATTGCTTCAAGTAAGACTTTTCCACCCTGGTCATTTACATAGTCATAGATCTTCATTGCATGGCTCATTTCTTCATTGTATTGTACCATGAACCAGTTAGCAAAACCATCAAGTCCTTCATATGTACAGTGAGCTGACATATCCATGTACAGATATGCAGAATACATCTCTTTGTTGATCTGCCCATTGAGGGCTGCTACCATCTTTTCGCTTAACATTTACAATCTCCGTTCGACTATTTTTTAAATACTAGAAGTTTTCATGAGATAATCATACTACGACAATTTCGTAGCCGTCGTCCATGTATCGGGCCATGCGTGGGTGTCCGAACATTTCATCGCACAAAGGAAGTTCCTGATCTTTCGCACTTTCAAGGCTTCCCATTTTGGATGCGCATGCTCTGCATACACAGTCAATGAGTCCTGCATCCTTTGCTTTAACATAAAGGGCTGTGAATGGTTTTTTCTCACCTTCAGCTTCCTTTACAAGACGGGTTGCAGAACCTTCTATGATAAGTTTCACGTCATAGCCTTTGTCTTTCGTATCAAGTGCATTCATCAGGGCGTGGATGAAACACATCTCCTCTCCATTAAAAGCAAAAATAGCTACTTTCCTGGCCATTATGTCACCTTTCATTACCCTATGCTTCCCCTTCATAAAATGGATGAGGTTTGTATAAAGTATTTTCGGTTTCCTGATATTTTTATTCAAAATGCGGAGGTACTGCAGTTGTATTGAACTTTGTTTTGTATTTTTATTAATGGCCATTTCCGCACGGTTGTGTAGTTATATATACTGTAAAATAAAATCGCAAATTTGATATATCAAATTCCCCTCACAATGGGTGGCTTGTCCTTTTGCACATAACCGGGCAAAATGTAGGGCATATGTTCCAGGCGGTATCATCACCCATTCGTCAAGGAAATGTTTGCTTTCAATCGTACACCAATGACCTCTTGTCCGTGGAGTTTTCTGTAAGATGCTCCTTTGTGCAGGGGCAGCCTCTTTTTAACGAATGTAAGATGATTGCCATGTTCCTTCCGGTTCGCATAAATGTATTTATCAGCATGCTCCGGTATTTCAGGTCTAACCAGATAATTTAAATAATCTTACACCACTTAGGATAAAAACACAATCAATACATTCAATGAATTGATGAATTTTACATGAATACCAAATACATCAAATTACATTTTATTGCATTTATCGGAGAGTCACAATGACAATTCCTAAAGAGTATGACCCACACATTATAGAGCCTAAATGGCGCGATTCATGGGATATGTCCATGTATCACTTTAACTGGAAAGATAACAGCAGACCCCAGTTCATTATCGATACTCCACCACCATATCCTACTGGAAATTTCCATATCGGTAATTCCCTTAACTGGTGTTACATCGATTTTGTTGCAAGATACAAACGTATGTGTGGGTTCAATGTGATGTTCCCACAGGGATGGGACTGTCACGGTCTTCCTACTGAAGTAAAGGTTGAGGAGATTCACGGCATCACAAAGAATGAGGTTCCAAGGGAAGAGTTCAGGAACATGTGCCGTGAGCTCACTGTTGGCAACATCGAAAAGATGAGACAGACCATGCTGAACCTCGGTTTCTCTACAGACTGGAGCAATGAGTTTGTGACAATGGAGCCTGAGTACTATTCAAAGACCCAGAGGTCTTTCAGGCAGATGTATGATATGGGTCGTCTCTATCAGTCCGAGCACCCTGTAAACTGGTGTCCAAGATGTGAAACTGCTATTGCTTTTGCAGAGGTTGAGTACGATGCAAGGGAAACAAAGCTTAATTTCCTGCACTTCGATGGTCTTGAGATTGCAACCACAAGACCGGAATTGCTTGCAGCCTGTGTTGCAGTTGTAATAAATCCTGAAGATGACCGTTATAAACAACACATTGGTTCAACTGTGAAAGTTCCGCTCTTTGGCCACGAGGTAAAGGTCATTGGCGATGAGGCTGTTGATCCTTCATTTGGTACAGGTGTTGTTATGATCTGTACTTTCGGTGACAAACAGGATGTCAGATGGTGGCTGGAGCATGGTCTTCCATTGCGTAAGGCAATTGATAAGCAGGGTCTTATGACCGAAATTGCAGGCAAGTACAAGGGAATGACAATTCCTGAATGTAAGCAGGCAATAATCGAAGACCTCAAGAATGAAGGTTATCTCTATGAGCAGAAATCACTGGATCAGAATGTCGGTATGTGCTGGAGATGCAGTACTCCTATTGAGATCCTTTCCGAACGCCAGTGGTTCATTAAAATTCCAAATGATGAGATTGCAAAGGCAGCAAATGAGATTGAATGGCTGCCAGAGTACATGAAGGTCAGGCTTGACAACTGGAACAACACCATGGAATGGGACTGGTGTATATCCCGTCAGAGACTTTTCGCAACTCCGATTCCTGTATGGTATTGTAAGGAATGTGGCGAGGCAATGGTTGCCAAAGAAGAGTGGATGCCAATAGACCCAACAACACAGCAGCCACCAGAAGCCTGCAAATGCGGATGCACAGAATTCGAGGCTGAAGAAGATGTTCTGGATACATGGATGGATTCATCAATAACAGCACTCCATGTTTCCGGCTGGCTCACAGACCACGAAATGAGGCTTCCAACTCAGTTACGCCCACAGGGTCATGATATTATCAGGACATGGGCATTCTATACAATTCTCAGGTCAATGGCAATCCAGGGCAAGAGACCATGGGATTCTATTCTTATCAACGGCATGGTTCTTGGCGAAGACGGTCACAAGATGAGTAAATCACTTGGTAATGTCATCTCACCGGAAGAAGTAATTAAAGATTATAGTGCTGACTCTTTCAGGCAGTGGGCTGCAATTGGTGGTTCACCGGGTTCAGATGTAATGTTCCGCTGGAAAGATGTTGTATCAGCATCAAGATTCTTCGCAAAGATGTGGAGCATTTACAGGTTCAGCATGTCCCATCTTGAGGAATACGAGCACAGCGAAATTGATGCTTCAGAGCTTAAGGTCGTTGACAAATGGCTCCTGAGCAACCTTAACAGGCTCATAGCTTCAGTTACCGATTCAATGGAAAAATACCAGTTCGATGAGGCTTTCAAAGCTGTAAGAGGTTTCACATGGGATGTCCTTGCAGACAACTATATTGAGCTCGTCAAGGCACGTCTTTATGGTGAAGATGAAGCAGGAAAGAAGGCATCAAGGTACACTTTGTATGTGGCTATTGATGCGCTTTCACGCATGCTCGCACCATTCGCTCCGTTCTTTGCAGAGGAAATGTTCTCACGTATCGGTGATGGCAGTGTTCACGTTCAGGCATGGCCTGAAGTTTGTGACTCACTTATCGATGAAGATGTGGAGAAATCCGGAGAGTTCATCAAGGAAATCGCAAGTAATGTCAGGCGCTACAAGTCCGAGCACGGAATGGCACTGAATGCTCCTCTTGAGAAGATTGAGATCTACGGAAGTCTTGATGATCTGACTGATGTACTTGGAGCTACCAATTCCCCGGTTGAGATGATCGACGGTGAACCTGACTTCGAGCATGTTCCTGTTAATGTCAAGCCAAACATGGGTATGATTGGTCCTAAATTCAGGGGACAGGCCAAGGCAATTATCAATGCACTTACAGAAGCAAATCCAAAGAAGATCGCAGATGAACTTGCAACTGGCAAGGTTGTTGTTGAAGTAGACGGCCAGACAATTGAGCTTGAACCTGAATGTGTTGAAATAGAGAAAGAGGTAGTTTCCGCAGGAAGGGCTGTGGATGTTCTTGACATCAGCGGAGTTCCTGTTGTAATTATTAGATAAACAACAGGAAATTCTGTAGTCAACTGAATATATTACTGCAAATTTATATAGGGATGCTTTGTGTGTTTTCACATAAACTTTAAAAGCATCCATCACTTATTTTAGCAGGATTATTAATTAGACAATCATTCAAATCACAATCTATCTTATCTGACAGGTGATCAGTTGAAAATAAAGTCCAGGGTACAGTTAAGGAAATCTGCAAAGAATCAGCTTTTAAGTGATATTACATCCGTTTTTGGTGATGCTGTAAAGCAACTGGAAAAGAGCAAGTTTGAAACAGCAAACATAGATGACTTGTCTCTTATACTGGTTGACGGTGAACCTTTGCTTTTCCAGATTAATGAATTCTACTTCCCTACTGTAAAGGGAGTACTGAAGCTTGGCTTGTTGAAGAACGTGGTAACTGTGGATTCCGGTGCCGTTCGTTTTGTGGTAAATGGCGCTGACATCATGTGTCCTGGCATAGTTGCTGCAGATGACAATATTCAGGAAGGTGATCCGGTGATCATTATAGAGGAAGCCCACAGCAAACCTCTTGCAATAGGGACTGCATTGATGCCGGGTGCTGAGATGAATGGAAATACTGGTAAAGGTGTAAAATCCATTCATTACGTAGGCGATAAGCTCTGGAATCTTGACATCTAAAAGAAATCATTAAAATAGGATGAGATTGAATATAAATACCAGTAAATATCAGTAATTAAATATCACGTAGATAATACTGATCATGTCCGGTATACGCAATCTATTCCGGTAACGTTTTAAGTATTAGTGCTATTAATATAACAGTGTTTTTGAATACATGAGGGCGAATTATGGCAAATATTGTTAACAAATTGTTTGGTGGCAGCAGCAAAAGCTCAACCACTGAGGATGAGTATACTGAACTTGACCTTACTAAGTACGAAGAGGTAATGGATGACGAGCCAGCAGAGACTTACATCCGCGTTGCAGAACTCACAAACCTCAATGAGCTGACCGCACTCAAAAAAGAGATATATGACGGTAACATCGTAATGATAGACATCTCAAACATCAAGGTTGATAAGTTATTACTTGACCGTGCTTTGAAGGATCTCAAGGAAGTAGTAATGGATGTTCATGGCGATATCGCCGGTATTAAGGAAGACCAGGTTCTTGTAACTCCAACCGGTATCAAGATAGACAGGTCAAAGATCATTGGTGGCAGATATTGAGCGAAAACGATTCCTGTCAGAAATTTGTAACCCGGACTTCATGTCCACTCTGCCGTGAAGAGCTGATTATCAGCTGGCAGAGTGATGAAATTCCTTATTTTGGCGAGGTAATGTACATCACCGCTTCATGCAGTTGCAGTTTCAGGTTTGCTGACACTCTTATTCTTACCCAGAAAGAGCCAATGCGTTATGAACTGCTGGTGGAAGGTCTTGAAGATCTCAACAGCAGAGTGGTACGCTCTACCTCAGGAACTATAAGGATACCTGAGCTTGGAATTGATGTTGAACCGGGTTCAATATCCGAATCATACATAACCAATATTGAAGGTATACTTGACAGGATTCTCAATGTGGTTATCACTGCAACCAAATGGTGTGAGGATGATGAAGAAAAACGATTGCGTGGCCTTGAAGTCCAGGAAGTCCTTAAAGGCGCAATTGAGGGACAAAGATCAATTACCGTTGTCATAGAGGATCCTTTTGGCAACAGTGCGATCATTTCAGAAAAGGTCAAGTCATCTGTGCTTGCTCCGGAGGAAGCTGGCTGTCTTAAGACCGGTATGATTGTCTTCGATACAAATTCCTCAGAAATGGAATTAGATGCAAGCGATTCAGAGCACAGTTTAACTGACTGAAGTCTGTTTTGTCAAAGATTCTACTTTACATTTTTTTAATTCTTGTCTATCTGGAAAATTCAATTAAATCAGGTAGTTATTTTTCTGTTTTTCTTCCAATTTCATGTAAGTAGAGCCACATCTGTCTCTGTTTGGCTATGAAAGGAAATGGCTATAAGCAATGTATTAGTTATTGTAGCCAAATCAACTATGAAACTTATAAGGTGAATAAATGGCAGAGCAAGAAAAAGATGCTGCACTTCCTTCTAAAGAGAATTTCAGTGAATGGTATAACGATCTGCTCTTAAAAGGCGAGATCATGGATGTACGTTATCCTGTAAAGGGACTGTATGTATGGTTCCCATTTGGATTCAACATCAGAAGAAATGTTTACGATATCATGCGCAGGCTGCTTGACAAGGATCATCAGGAAACTATGTTCCCACTCCTTATTCCTGAAAATGAGTTCATGAAAGAGGCAGAGCACATTAAAGGATTTGAAGATGAAGTTTACTGGGTAACACATGGAGGTCTGACTCCGCTTGATGTGAAGCTTGCACTCCGTCCTACCAGTGAGACTGCTATCTATCCAATGTACAAGCTCTGGATAAGGTCACATGCGGACCTGCCACTCAAACTATACCAGATAGTCAACACCTTCAGGTACGAGACAAAACATACACGTCCTCTTATCAGACTCCGTGAGATCACTTCATTTAAAGAGGCTCATACAGTACATGCTACATGGGATGATGCGGCAGCCCAGGTTGATGAAGCTATCAGGATCTATACTGATTTCTATCGCCAGCTTGCTGTACCTGTACTTGCGTCCAAAAGACCTGACTGGGATAAATTCCCTGGTGCAGATTATACAATCGCAACCGATGCACTGATGCCTGATGGAAAGACTCTTCAGGTAGGTACTGCACACCACCTTGGTGATAATTTTGCAAAGACCTTTGATATTACCTATGAGGATGCAGAAGGGGAGCAGGTCTATGCTCATCAGACATGTTACGGAGTTTCCGAACGTTCCATAGCTGCTCTCATTTCCATCCATGGGGATGACAAGGGTCTTGTGCTTCCGCCGGCAGTTGCTCCTGTTCAGGTTGTTATTATTCCTATCATTTTCAAGAAGGCAGAAGGTGTTCTTGAAGCCTGTGAGGAAGTAATGAATAAACTTGAGGCAAAGGGAATACGCGTTAAAATGGATGCAAGTGATGAGCGTCCGGGTGCAAAGTATTACAAGTGGGAAATGAAAGGTGTGCCTGTAAGACTGGAGCTTGGTCCAAGGGATCTTAAGAACAATGCAGCTATGCTTGCACGCCGCGATACTGGAGAAAAGCAGCAGGTATCCCTGGATACTATTGTTGATGATGTTTCTTCCATGCTGGATGATATTCATGATTCACTTTACGAAAAGGCAAAGGAAAGTATCTACTCACGTGTATTTGACTGCGAGAGCCTGGATGATGTCAGGGAAAATCTTCCAAAAGGTATTGCAAAGATCTTCTGGTGTGGCAACAAAGAATGCGGCCTGAAACTCGAAGATGACATCGGTGCAGGAATACTTGGAATACCAACTGACCAGGAAGAGTGTAAGGGCAAGTGTCCTGTATGTGGTGCAGATGCTGATACCAAAGTATACGTTGCAAGGACATACTGAGTTATCAGGAAAAAGACATATACACCCTGTAAAATACATCTAAGTGATTGGCATGGAAACAATATCACCTGAAAAAATCCCTTTACCTGAAAAGCCGTTGTTCGTCTGCGTTCTTGGAAATACGGAGACTGCATATATCGAGGGTCTTTCCGCAGCAGGGAAGACTGCAAAACTGACAGACTACACGCCTGCCGGTGATGCAGAGGTTCTTGAGACAGGAGCTATCATCGATATTCCTATCTTACCGATGACTCCTCCATATGATACGCCTACGCCTGCACTCATTACACGTGCGGCACTTTCGATGACAGGTGTTCCTCATATATTCGTTAATTCAGGTCTGAAGATTCTTCCGGCTAAACAGGTTTCTCTTGTTGATATAGGGGGGAAGCCAGGTGATGATATCAGAAAACCTGTTGCTGTACACAATGTACAGGAGGCTTTTGATAATGCTTTTAAGCTTGGGGAGAAACTTGCAAAGGAACATGACTTCATCATGATCGGTGAGAGTATCCCTGCAGGAACCACTACTGCAAATGCATTATTGCAGGCACTCGGTTATGATGGAAATGTTAGCAGCAGTTCTGATGCAAATCCTCTTACCCTTAAAAAAGAGGTTGTGAAAGAGGCTTTGTCCTCTTCAGGAATCACATTTGGTTCTCTGCGTGATGATCCTCTTAAAGCAATAGCTTCCGTAGGTGATCCTATGATGGTTGCAGTTGCGGGAATTACTGCAGGTCTGGGTGATATTCCTGTGATTCTTGCAGGCGGTACACAGATGGCATCGATATTTGCCGCCATAAAACACATGGGCTATCCAACAGATAACATAAAGTTAGTTACTACAAGTTATGTGGTTAGTGATGAATCTGCAAACTTTGTGGAACTTGCCAAGGAGATTGGTGCTGATTATGAAGGAGCTGATCCCGAATTTGGTAAATCTTCCTTCAAGGGTCTGCAGCAATATGAAGTCGGTTTTGTGAAAGAAGGTGTAGGTGCAGGTGGAGCTATCTACCTCACGGCCATGTATGGTCATTCAATGGAAGAGTTGCGCTCAAAAATAGAGCAACTCTGTGATGAGCTGTGTAAATTCGGGGATCTGGCCCGGGTTGCCGGTGAAGATATATAAGCATAGGCGCGTAGTACCGCTAAATATATCTTAGATAAGATGTATTCAGGGGATACTACCCGAATTTATGGGGTTGTGGCCTAGCCCGGCATGGCGATGGGCTCCAGCGGATAAATGATGAACAACGGGTCTACTGAGACTAACCCGACGGGGTTGGTTTGTGAGGAGCCGTTGGAGCACTGATGTGTGCTCATGAGAACTATAGCTGTTTTTTACAGCTGTTCGGAGAGACCCGTCGATCGTGAGTTCGAATCTCACCAACCCCATCTATTTTCATTTTTAGTGGTTCTAAAACAGAGCGAGTAACTCTTTCTATGCCTAAACTATATATGTAGATAGAACTATATAATTAACAGTAAAGTTTAAAATAATTTTACTTATATAATGTAACAAGATGGACGGTTACCATTAAATTTATATTGCAATGTATTTATTTAATTCACGTGTAAAAAGGGAGCCTATGATTCATGCACCACAGGGATAAAGTACTCATTGTTGACGACGAGCAGGCCATAGTAGAACTAATGGGACTTTACCTTAAATCAGATTATGATGTTATTCCTGCATATAGTGGGCAGGAGGCACTGGATAAGGTAAAATCCGAAAAGCCGGATATTATTCTGCTTGATGTGATGATGCCTGATATGAATGGGTATGAGGTATGCAGAGTCTTAAAAACATCTGTGGAAACTCAGTTCCTGCCCGTGGTTATGGTTACTGCATTATCAGGCAAGGATGACCGCATTAAAGGTATTGAGGTTGGTGCAGATGAGTTTCTTGGAAAACCTGTTAACCGTCTTGAGCTTGTGACAAGGGTAAAATCCCTTCTGCGTATAAAACGCCTTCAGGACAAGGTTCTTGCAGAGAGGAACGAGGCAATGAACTATCTTGATGTTGCCGGTTTTGTTGTTTTTGTACTTGATACTGATATGAAGATCAATCTTGTGAACCGTAAAGGTAACGAAGTATTGGGTTATGATGAGTTCGAGCTTATTGGCCATGATTTCGTCAAATTCCTTGTACCTGAGATGAAAGGTGCAGAACTTCAGGACGAGTTTACAAAGATTATCTCCGGTGAATCTGAACCACAGGAATTTGCAGAGCACGTTGTTCTTGCAAAAGATGGAAAAGAAATCCCTATGCGCTGGTATGATGTTGTCCTTAAGGACGATGATGGTAAAATTACCGGTATCATGCGCTCAGGGGAAGATCTGAGTAAATTTGAGTGATTTGAACTAAATAATTCGAAGCCTGCATTTTTAGCTTAAGTATTTATAATATCACACTCGGTGCTTTCCTGCTTTCCTTCACTTTTAAACAAATTCCTTGTCATGCAACTCATCCACTTTTTGTGAAGGACGAAATGTAAACCTGTGAATAAAGTCAGCAGAATGGATAATCTATTGTGGATGAGTGTCCATGTTGTTTTTGTAATTCCTAAAAACTCCTGGTATCTGCCCTGTCGTACTCCTGTAGGGATGGCAAGGTATAATACAAAACCTGTAATGGCAACTACAATGAATAATACTGTCAGCAAGATGTCGATATAGTAGTTTAGTTTTGATCTGTTCATCTTTTTCCTCTGGAAATTCTCTTTACTAGAATACAGTGCCAACATTATATAAATTTACATTTATCTGTTTGATTTTTGTATTTTTATCTCTAAATTGTGCAAAGGTTTAAATTCAATAGGGTTAAGTAGTAGTCCTGTTTCATTGCCGGGATTAGTCCCGTGGGAATGTAGTTTTTGTAATGTAAAAGCATACAAGAGCTGAACCGTGAAACTAGAAATGAAACTTAGGTGAATAAATTTGTCAAAATCATATTATGCATACGTAAGGGACGCATGGAAAGACCCGGACAACACATATGTCCGTGAACTTAGATGGGAAAGACTCCAGGAATGGAGGAAGGAAGGATCTGTAACTAAGATCAGACGTCCAACTCGTATTGACCGTGCCCGCTCCCTTGGATACAAGGCAAAGCAGGGTATCGTTGTGGCTCGTGTAAAGGTACGCAGAGGAGGTCTCAGAAAGCCAAGATACATCCGTGGAAGACGTACACAGCGTATGGGTAAGAACAAGATCACTGGTGGCATGAGTATTCAGAGAATCGCCGAACAGCGTGCTGACAGGAAATTCCCTAACATGGAAGTTCTCAACTCCTACTGGGTAGGTGACGACGGTAAATCCAAGTGGTACGAGGTTATCCTTGTAGATCCAAATCACCCTGTAATCAAGAGTGACAAGAACCTTAACTGGATTTGTGATAACACTCACAAAGGACGTGCACACCGCGGTAAGACCAGTGCAGGTCGCAAGGGCAGAGGTATGATGACCCGTGGAACTGGTACTGAAAAGACTAGGCCAAGCCTGAGATCTAACCTTAACAGAGGTAAGTGATCCACTATATCAACTTGCGCGTGATCGCGCACTCTACTGAGGATCTTTCCAGGGTACGTGGTGCCCTGGACTTCTTTTTACGGAATGCCACTGGTATGTCCGACAATGACGTTACCGATGAACTTGTAGAAGTAACTGATATTGAAGGTCACTATGGTAATCCGTCTGTGATGCTCAGTTCGCAGATCTCTCGCAAATCGGATTCAGTAAGACTTGCCAGGTTTATCAGGGAAAACATGAGCCCTGAAGATGTAGAAATCCTGCGCAGTGAAATGCCTGATAGGCTTGATGATGACCAGTTATTCCATATGAGGTTTGACAAACAGGCGGCTTTCCAGGGGAAGCTGGTACTGAGTTCATCATCCGATGCCATTACTGTCAAAGTAAAAATAGCCACATATCCGAAGAACCGTCTTCAGGCGGGGCTGATAGTGGAGGAATTGTTTGGCTAGACCTGTTTTTTATGATCTGAACGTTTACTCTGCACCAGAAGGTAAAAACACGATCGAAGAATTGGCCGCTTTTTCTTCCAGATTAGAATTTGGTGGAATTGCCATTATCAATCCTTCCGGTAGCTCTCAACCTGTAAAGGCGAAGAAAGTACACGGTTTTGAAGTTTTCAGTGGTGTTGAGGTCAGGGTCGATAATCCTTCCCGTTTACATGGCATGGTGGGAAAGTATCGTAAGAACACTGATATTATAGTTGTACGTGGTGGTAGTGAGAATATCAATCGTGCAGCTGTAGAGAATTCCAATGTGGACATTCTCTGTGGTTTCGGGTCAATGAAAGATAATGGTTTAAATCATGTCCTTGCAAAGTCTGCAAGCGACAACAATGTTGCAATTTCATTCGATCTCGGTGAAGTTATCGTCCATCGCGGGGGCAAAAGGGTCAGGACATTGTCTAATTTCAGAAAAGATCTGGCACTTGTCCGCAAATACAATGTTCCATTTATTCTGACATCCAATGCAAGATCCTGCTATGATCTGCGAGCTCCAAGGGAATTGATAGCTCTTGCAGGACTTTTTGGAATGACAAAAGAGGAGGCTGTTTATGGCCTGTCCACCATTCCTGAAAGTATTATTTCAAGAAACCGTCCTTCTTCAAAATATGTGTTTGAGGGAGTGGAGATTGTAGACGGTATGCCCGGAGATGCTACGGTTGAAGGTGATGGCCAATGAAAGTACTTCCACCAACCATGCGGGAAAATAAGCGTTACCTTGCCTTTGAGCTCATAGCGGAAGGAAATTCAATTATAAGCAGGGATGAACTTATCCGGGAGATATTTTCAGCTTCAGGAAGCCTTCTTGGTGATTTTGGTTCAAGCGAATGCAATATATGGCTTTTTGCTTTTGATAATAATAAAGGAGTAATAAGTTGCAATCGTGAACATGTATCACAGGCAAGGGCTGTTATGGCCACTATCACAAATGTAAAAGGAAAACGAGTTTTATTCCATGTTCTTGGAGTATCAGGTACTGTTCTTGGTGCAACAAAAAAGTATTTAGAGGGTGTCGATGTATTTAATCCCGAAGAACAGTCACATATAAATGAGTAGAAAGCGTATTTCAGTTAATTATCGTATATATTCTGTTATTTATAAATAAATCAGGAGATGAAGTGAAGATGCAAATGACGCCACAGATGGGGTATGATCGAGCCATCACAGTTTTTAGTCCTGACGGACGTCTCTTCCAGGTAGAATATGCAAGAGAAGCAGTCAAGAGAGGCACAACCGCAGCCGGTGTAAAAGCAAAGAATGGTGTGGTATTGCTTGTAGACAAAAGAATTACAAGCAGATTAATAGAAGCAGAATCAATAGAGAAGATCTTCCAGATAGATGACCACATAGGTGTTGCCACTTCAGGACTTGTAGCCGATGCCCGTGCTCTTGTTGACAGAGCAAGAGTCGAAGCTCAGGTCAACATGGTATCATATGACGAACCAATTGGTGTCGAAGTTATTGCCAAGAAGATATGTGACCACAAGCAGACATACACACAGTACGGTGGTGTCCGCCCATATGGTACAGCCCTTCTTATTGCAGGTGTGGACGATTCACGCCCACGTCTCTTTGAGAGTGACCCAAGCGGTGCATTGCTTGAATACAAAGCAACTGCAATCGGTGCTGGAAGGAACGCTTTCATGGAGCTCTTTGAGGCAGATTATCAGGATGATATGGACATTGATGCTGCAATCATGCTTGGTATGAAAGCCCTTTACAAATCAACAGAAGGAAAGGTTGATGCAGCTACCCTTGAGCTTGGTGTTGTAACTCTTGAAGACCGCCAGTTCAGAAAGCTTTCTGAAGAGGAAGTTGCTGGTTTTGTTTCCAGGGTTCGCGAAGAGCTTAAGGACGATGTGAAAGAAGAAAGTGAAGACTCTGAAAGCGAGGAATCAGAGGAATAATTTAAGCAATCATTGGGGTGAACTAACATGGTATCTCTTGATGAGTCTGTTATTGCAAGGCTCAAGAAAGGTAAGCATCAGTTTGAGGTTTTAGTTGAACCGGAAGGTGCTTTTTCTCTGAAAAGGGGCGAAGATGTCAATATAGAAGACATCATTGCTGTAGAATCAGTTTTTTCTGACGCTGCGCAGGGAGACCATGCAGGAGAATCTGAGCTTGTAAGTACTTTTGAAACTGATAATGTCATGGATATCGCCAGGCAGATTATATTGCATGGTGAACTCCAGCTTACAAAAGAGCAGAGAAAGCAGATTCTCGAAGAGAAGACCAGACAGGTCATAACAATTATTGCACAGAATGCTATAAACCCCCAGACAAGGACACCTCATCCTCCTGCCAGGATTGAAAAGGCAATGGAAGAGGCAAAGATTCGCATCGATCCTTTGAAAGGTGTCGATGAGCAGGTAAACATTGTAATGAAAGCTATTCGTCCGATAATTCCTATCAGGTTTGAAGAGGTCGATGTAGCTGTAAAGATTCCGGCTGAATATGCGGCAAAGTCCTATGGGGACATTGCCAACTTTGCTACCCTTATAAAGAATGAATGGCAAAATGACGGCTCATGGGTAGCCGTTGTCAAAATGCCTGCCGGCCTGCAGAATGATTTCTACGGCCTTGTGAATCATCTTACGAAAGGGGATGCTGAAACTAAATTATTATGAGGCCCCATAATGGAACGTGAAATAGTAATTCCTGGACAACTTTTGTCTGAAAATAAGGCAGATTCCGGTCCCGGTACATATGTAAAGGACGGAAAAGTCTATTCTCTTTTATACGGAGTTAAGAATGCCAAGAAAAAGATCTCAGTCATTCCTTTTTCTGGAAAGTATATTCCTTCTGCCAGGGATTACGTTATTGGTACAGTTATAGAGGTAACTCCCTCTAACTGGATATTTAATATTGGATCGCCATATGACGGATTGTTGCACGTGTCTGAATATCCAAGGCGTGTTGAACAGGTAATGATGGCGGAGTACATGGGCATAGGCACACCAGTCTTGCTTCGTGTAAAAGATGTAAGTTCATCCATGAAGGTCGAATTGACCATGAGAGAACGCGGTCTGAGAGCTCTCAGTGCTGGCCGTGTAATTGAAATAACTCCTACGAAGGTCCCTCGTATCATAGGACATGGTGGTTCTATGGTATCAATGCTTAAGAAAGAGACAAACTGTGAGATATTCGTAGGCCAGAACGGAAGAATATGGATAAAAGGCAAAGATAGTGAAATGGACCTTCTCACGGAGGCTATTGAGCTTATTATTAAACATTCTCACACATCAGGATTGACAGATAGGATCTCTCTTTTTTTGAAAGGTGACGAAGAACATGTTTCTGAGAAGGATGAAACTGTTTTAGAAGAAGATCTCACTGAAGATACAAAAGACTCTGAGGATGAAAGCGAGATAAGGGAAGATACCTATCGAAAAGTGGATGCTCTTCTGGAAGATGATGATTGACCAGAGTGATTCTTTTTGATAAGGGAGAATGTGCGAACATTGGAGAATTAATATGAGTGATAAACCTGAAAAGTTCATTGATGAAAATGGATTACGTCTGGATGGCAGACGTGTTGATGAGATCAGGCCAATGAAAATGGAGATCGGTGTACTCTCCAGGGCTGATGGTTCATGCTATTTAGAATGGGGTAAGAACAAGGTACTTGCGGCTGTCTATGGTCCAAGGGAGCTTCACCCACGAAGAATGCAGAAAGCTGATTCTGTATTGATAAGATATCGTTATAATATGGCTGCTTTTTCTGTAGAGGATCGTATCAGACCAGGTCCAAGCAGAAGAAGTACCGAAATATCAAAAGTAAGTCGTGAGGCATTTGAGCCTGTCGTGCTGACCCACCTTTATCCTGGTGCAGTTATTGATGTTTTTGCAGAAGTCCTTCAGGCAGATGCTGGTACAAGGACTGCAGCTATTAATGCAGCTTCTGTAGCATTGGCTGATGCAGGAATTCCTATGAAGGGACTTGTTTCTGCATGTGCAGTAGGAAAGGTTGACGGACAGCTTGTACTTGACCTTAACAAGCCTGAAGACAATTATGGTGATGCTGATATCCCAATGGCTATGACATCTGATGGCGAGATTACTCTCGTTCAGATGGATGGGGATGTTACTCAGGAAGAGTTCAAACAGGCAATTGAGATGTGCAAAGAAGGATGTCGCCAGATTATGGAGATACAGAAGGAGACTCTCAGAAACAAGTTCACAAAACTTGATGATGTAGAGGTTCCTGACGAGGATGAAGACGTTGATGTTTCTGCCCTCGTGGAATCTACTCTTGAATCATCCGAGGACGATGTTGAAGATGAGGAAGAGGCTGAAGTCGAATCTGAGGATGATACTGACCAGGAAGAAGAGGTTGAAGGTGGTGACGAGGATTCAGTTGATGAAGATGAGTCTGAATCTGAGGATGCCGAAGACCTTGATTCTGTAGAGCTTGTAGAGGATTTAGAAGAGTCTTTCACTGATGTGGATGAAGAGGATGCCACTGATGATGAAGACGAAGACGAGAAGGCCTGAGGTGAGATCATGGGCAACGAAGTAATGTCAGTACTTAAGAAAGATTACATTTACAACCTTATGCTCAAAGGTCAGCGTGCTGATGGACGTGCTTTTGACGAGATGAGGGATATTGAGATCAGAACCAATGTTATAGAAAAGGCTGAAGGTTCCGCCTGGATTAAGATGGGTGGTACCGAAATTCTTGTAGGAGTAAAACTGCAGGTAGGAACGCCTTTCCCCGATTCTGCAGATCAAGGTGTCATTATCACAAGTATGGAACTTAATCCAATAGCTTCTCCTGATTTTGAAGCTGGTCCTCCAAGGGAGAATGCTATTGAGATGGCCCGTGTCACTGACAGGGGAATCCGTGAATCAGGCGCAATTGATTTAAACAAGTTGTGTATTACGGAGGGAGAAGAAGTCTGGATGGTATTCATAGATATCCATGTTCTCAACAATGAAGGGAATATTCAGGATGTATCCTCTCTGGGCGCAATAGCTGCCCTTCTGACCGCTGTTGTTCCTGGTGAACGAGAAGGTCGCGGTGAGGATATGCCAATGCCTATCAGGGATATGCCTATCGCAGTTACGCTGGTCGACATCGGCGGTGAGATGATGGTTGACCCTGACCTTGATGAAGAAACTGTTTGCGACACCCGCATAACCATTGTTTCAAATCAGGATGGCTCTATATCAGGAATGCAGAAGAGCGGCGATGGCGCACTTACTGAGGAAAAGCTGTTAAAGGCTGTGTCACTTGCCTGCCAGAAAGCATCAGAGCTCAGGGAAGCTCACCTGTTGAATATCTGATCGGAAATTCAATATCATATAATATTTACACCATTTCAAGGAGATAAGATTCATGGCAAAAAAATATACACGAAAAGGCCGAGTATCCAGATCAGCCGGTAGATTCGGTACCCGCTATGGTAGAAGGGACCGTAAACTTGTGGCAGATCTTGAAGAAAAGATGCGCATGCCACACAAGTGCCCACAATGTGCACGTCCTAATGTTAAGAGAGCAGGTACAGGTATCTGGAAATGTACCAAATGTGATTACACTTTTGCAGGTGGCACATTCCTGCCTCAGACCAACGTCGGTAAGACAGTTGCACGTTCTGTAAAGAAAGCAAAGGAAGCAGCAGCAATCGAGTAAGGTGAGTATGGCCTATAAATGTACAAGATGCAAGAGAAATGTTGAGATCGACTACGAGTACACAGGTATTCGCTGTCCTTACTGCGGACACCGTATCCTTGTAAAAGAACGTCCAACAACTATCAAACGCATCAAAGCAGAGTAAGAAGCGATGTATATCACTTCTTCTCGCAAACCATCTGCCGGTACGCGTACTTTATGTAAGCATCTGGCATCATTTTTCGGTTTCGAGTACTTTAACCGAGGTAAGATGAGCATGGGTGAGGTATTAAGCCTCTCTCATGGAAATCCTCTTCTTATTGTCGGTGAATATCATGGTAACCCCGGTAGTTTAGCTTTTTATGACGGGGAAGGGTTCTGTACTCTTTCAATTTATATTTCCGTATTGGAAGCTCCTTCTAATTATCCAAAGAAATCTAATTCATTTCCTTTAATTATTGGTGACAATGAATTAGTACTAGTGATCAAAGATCTGATAGTTCCTGATGACTCAACATTTTCAAAGGTGTTATCTCTTACAATATCAGGAAATCAGCTGGATTTCAAAGAAGGTGAAAACGAACTTTTCAGTCTCAGAATGAAGAGCTACAAAGTATTTGAGGTTGATGAAGAGTGCTCTTAACTTCGCATTCTGTTTTTGAAACCCCTGTAGCTTCACGCATTTACAGATCACTCAAACCTGAACTTGAAAGTCAGGTAACAGATCGTTCTTCTGTTGAAATAAAAGTTGACAACTCAACTCTTTATCTGGAAATCCGGTCGGATGACCTTGTTGCCATGCGTTCAACTCTTAATACCTGGCTGCGTCTAATTCAGGTTGCATCCGAGACTGCAGACTGTCTCGCTTAATACACAATGTTTGTTTTTTCAACAACATCTCTGCAGCTTATTCTCTCTTTCCATCCCTGTTTTTGCACTAACATATATAGAAACATTAAAATCACTTCAGGTTTATTGGTATGCCAGGTGAAACCAAATGAGTACGCAAATACCCCCACAGATACAGAACCAGCTTGCGCAGTTGCAACAGGTTCAGCAGCAGGCGCAGTCCCTTGCCATGCAGAAATCCCAGATCGAGTCCATGCAGAAAGAAGCTGAAATGGCACTTGAAGAGCTGGATAAACTGCCTGAAGATGTTGTAATTTACCGCAGTGTCGGTGAACTGCAGATAAAATCAAACAAGGAAGAATCTGTGTCCAAGCTGAATGAAAAGGTGGAAACACTTTCACTCAGGTTACAATCCATTTCCAGACAGGAAGAAAGGATATCAAAACGTTTCACACAACTTCAGGAACAGATTGAACAGTCTATGGGGAACCAGGCACAATAAGCCTGTTCTCTATTTCTGATGACATGTCGGTATAAGCACCGGCTATGTTCAGAGGTTTCCATGCAAGTTGAAGAAACGGAGTTTTACAATAAGCTTCTGGATTATAACAATATCCTTTATCTTTGTCATCGGAACGCCGATCCGGATGCGGTAAGCAGTGCCTTTGCATTATCAGAAGCCATTGGAGGGACAATAGGGCTTGTTGATGGATGTAACAGGGTTGCTTCTCTTCTTATTGATAAACTTAGCATTGACGTGGTCGAGAAACCCGATCCGTCAGAATATGACATTACTCTTGTAGTTGACACTTCAACCAGTTCTCAGCTCAATGACATCAAACTTGGCAAATACTGTGTGATCGACCATCACGCAACAACTGCTCTTATCGAAAATGCAGAGTTTTATCTGCATCGCCATGCAACATCCACTGCTGAGATGGTCTTTGATATTCTTAAGTCCCTGGGTGCACCTGTAATGCGCCGTACTGCAATGGGTTTGCTCACAGGAATCATCACTGATACCGGTCATTTTAAACATGCCACACAGGAAACATTCAGGACGGTTTCTGAAATAATCGCATGTAGTGGTGTAGAGTATGCAGAAGTATTGGAGATGATGGCAGCAACCCCACAGGATATATCCATGCGTATAGCCATGTTAAAATGTGCTACCCGTGCAAACATTGAGAGGGTTGATGACTGGTTATTGGTGGATTCTCATGTGAATTCTTTTGGTGGTGCAGCTTCATCCATGTTCCTTAACATTGGTGCTGATGTAGCTCTCATAGGAACTTCCCGTGATGCCAATATCAGGGTAAGTGGAAGGGCCAAGCGTGAAGCTGTCGCTGCAGGTGTAAATCTTGGGAAGATAATGGAAGATATTAGCCATAATTATGATGGTACCGGAGGAGGTCATGCGGGAGCTGCCGGAATTGATGTAGTTGCCGACATGGATACCATTCTAGGTGAATGCAAAGACAGGATACGTGATATCCTCAAAGGTAAACCCAATCCTTCTATATGTGATTCATTGAATGATGAATGTCACGAATCTGAATAATTTAAAGGGGCAATTAGATGCTAGAATACTGGAACCCATTGATGGAAAGGATGCCAGTTGATGAACTGGAAAAGATGCAGGAGAAGAAACTCAAAAGTCTGGTTAACTATGTCTACCAGCACTCAGATTTCTACAAAAAAAGATTTGATGAAGCAGGTGTCAAACCTGAAGACATCCATACACTTGATGACCTGAAGAAATTACCTTTTACCTACAAATCCGATTTAAGAGATACATATCCTACAGGAATGTTCTGTGTTCCTAACGAACAGCTTGTGCGTTTCCATGTTTCTTCCGGAACCACCGGAAAGCCAACTGTTGTAGGTTACACAAAAAGTGACATCCAGGCATGGAATACATCCCTTGCAAGAGCTCTCACTTCAATCGGTGTGGGTCGTGGGGATATTATGCAGGTAAGCTATGGATATGGTCTTTTCACAGGCGGTCTCGGGCTTCACTATGGTGCTGAGGAAGCAGGTGCCACTGTTCTTCCTACAAGCTCGGGTAACACCGAAAAGCAGATAGAACTGATGCAGGATTTGGGCACTACTGCGATTGCCTGTACTCCGTCCTATTTCCTTTTCATGAACGAGGTTGCAAATCAGCATGGCATCAGCATACAGAATGACACTAAGCTTAAAGTCGGTGTATTCGGTGCAGAAGCATGGTCTGAAGAAATGAGGGCAAGAATAGAGGAGTCAACCGGTATCAAAGCCTATGATATCTACGGTACTTCAGAACTCAGTGGTCCTCTTTGTACTGACTGCCAGTTCCAGGAAGGTATCCATATGTGGGCCGACATGTTCCTTCTCGAAGTAATTGATCCCGAAACAGGTGAGCAGCTTCCTGATGGTGAACGTGGTGAACTTGTAATCACAACTCTTGCCAAGGAAGCACTCCCGCTTATAAGGTATCGTATTGGTGATATCACTATCATTAACAAGGAGCCATGTAAATGTGGTCGTACACATCCACGTATCATGAGGATACTTGGCCGTGCAGATGACATGCTTATCGTACGTGGAATCAATGTGTTCCCCGGACAGGTAGAGTCTGTACTGATGACTATACCTGAAGTTGGCGAACACTTTATGATAATTGTGGACAGGATAAATGAGCTTGATACTATGACCATCCAGATAGAGATGACCGATGAAGCATTCAGTGACAAGGTCAATGATATTATCTCTCTTGAGAAGAAGGTTCAGGCTGCACTTAAGAATGTGCTTAACTTGGCAGTCAAGGTCGAGCTTGTTGAGAGCGGAACAATCCCACGCTCGATGGGTAAATCTAAGAAAGTGATAGACAACAGAAAGCTATAAACGCTTATGCAACATAACTTCTAATAAAAATGCAGGTGTTAATATGGAAGAAAAGATAATCAAGCAGATATCACTTTTCGCAGAGAACAAGCCAGGTCGCCTTGCTAACATTGCAACTAATTTCAGAAATGCTGGTATTAACATAAGGGCTTTTACAATCGCTGAAGCCGGAGATTTCGGTATCATCAGGATGGTAGTTGACAAGCCGGACCTTGCCCACGAAGTTCTTCATGATGCAGGATTCACTGTTTCCGAAACCAGTGTTCTTGGTGTTGAAATGGAAGATGTGCCGGGTGGTCTTGGTAAGATTGCTGATGTGCTTGGTGACCAGAACATCAACATTGATTATGCATATGCTTTTGTCACAAAGACTGAGAAAGCACTTCTTATCCTCAGGGTAAATGACATCGAAGGAGCCATTAAGGTCCTTAACAGTGAAGGCGTAAAGCTCATCGATATGGCAGATATTCAGGAAATCTGATTTTCTGAATATTATTTTCTTTTCTCTAAATAGTCATTTACTTTTTTTGATCAGGGCTTTGTTATTCTTTGTCATTTTCATATTATCTTCTGGTTTTTGCAGGCGATGCAGAATCGAACAACTGAATTGAACCACTAATAATTTATATGACCTGTTGTCATTCCAATTGAAATGACGGATGCTATCAATTCAAAAAGAGTTCGCAAGCCCGAGTGTAAACTCGGTGGTTCACATACTACTATTATTGGCGGACGTGCAGGTAAAAAGATAGTGTCCTTGCTGAGTCAGCATCCTTCTGTCAAAAAAATGATCCCTTCTGTGATAACCGTAAAAGGAAAAGGCAATTCCGGTGGAAAACTGGCTGCCAGGGTACAGAGGCCTGATGACAGGGGAAACGTGCGACTTCTTCTTTCACACGGTACATCTTTCCAGGAACTGCGTATTATCACGAATGTGGGCAGTTTTGAGGAGGGTGAACGTGTGATGGATGAGCTTAATTCATTATTATCTGATATCTAAGGTGTAATTTATGTTCATTGGAATAGATCATGGTACAACTGCAATGCGTTTTGCTGCACTTTTTCCAGATGGTAATGTGCTGAAACTTGAAATTCCAAGGATAGAAGCTGCCGTGATGACACAGTCCCATCTTTTATCCTCAATAGAAGCTGCTTTTGGAATCTCTTCTTCAGATATTCATCTCATGGCTGTGACATATTCCATGGGTGATGGTATAAAGGATATTGAGGACATACGTGCTGTTGAAAACCGTGGTGTTAAAAGTATTGAAGGTGCTGGCAAGAAAACAGGTGGTGGTGGGCTTGTTTTTGATTCAATCAGATTATCAGGGATTCCTGCTGTTGTAATTCCTGGTATCCATGAAGGCAGTGACACAGATCCCCGTCTAAATATTTTCTCACATTCTACAAGTCCTGAAAAAATAGGTATCGCTTATCATGCATTTGCGCTTGGTTTCACTGATTTTGTTCTTTCTGATATAAGTTCTAACACTGTTACAGTTGCCGTTGCCAACGGAAAACTCATCGGTGCCATAGATGCCTGCATCTTTGCTCCCGGACTTCAACACGGTCCACTGGATGTACAGGCTCTCAGGGACGTGGATGCAGGAAAGATGAGCGCTAATGAGGCATTTGTAAATTCAGGTGTTCTTAAACGCACTTCATTCTCAGACAGGCATGAACTCATTAAAGCGGCAGAAGGCGGAGATTCTCAGGCTTTGCTGGCTCTGGATAGTGTTGCACTTTTTGCTGCCATGGAGATTGCAGGTATGCAACTTCTGATGAAAGATTATGGTTCTGCAGGTGAAGTTATCATCGAAGGTTCTGTTGGAGAAGTTCCTGAGGTTGTAAAGAAGATAGAAGCTCATCTTGGTATCCGGGCTCATGTTCTGGACAGATGGAGTGCAGCCATCGGCTGTGCTGAGATTGCAAGGGATATTCACTCAGGTTCAGGTGAAATTCTGGGTTTGAAGGTTAATTTCAAGAAAAAGTGAAATGCAGTTATTGTTTGAAATTATAAATTATAAATTTGAAACAATTAATTTGAAACATCAAACATTTACTGTTTCGTACATTTGCCTTCGATGTAGATTACAGAAACACCTTTTGTGTCCAGTTTTTTCTGTATCATCCCTTTAATAATCTCTGAGCAAGTTTCTTTTCCTTCTAAATCCTGCATCTCATCTATGTTAACGCAAGTTGTATCAGGTACAAGTGCTTTTACAACATTTTTCAGGTCGGGTGCACTCTGTCCGCCTGTCATTGCAGCCACATCATTCTGAAGTATGATTGCAAGGATATCAAAACCGCCTTCAACTGCATTTATCAGTCCAATTATGCCTGAATGTGCAAGTCCGAAATCTCCAATCACAGCTATGCCCTTTCCTGGAAAACCACAGGCTGTTGATATTGCGCCACCAAGTGCAAATCCGGTATCAACTGCGTTTAATGGGTCGGGCGCTGTACGAATGGAGCATCCCATATCTCCTGCAACCGGCCGGATATCATGCAACACATTATAGAGTGGCATGAATGGGCAATCACTGCACATGGGTCTTGAACCTCTGCTGAGAATGGTTTGGATCTCAGTATATTTTGATACAGTATCATTATCGATGTTTTCAAAAGCAAAATCAACATGCTCCTTTTCAACCATGCTGAAAGGAAGGTGACAGGTTCTTTTTCCAAGAACCTTTTCACAACATGTGCTTATGTGTGACTCGATAAAAGGTTCGCTTTCTTCTACAACAAGTATGCGTTCATGTTGGTCTATGAAGCGCTTAACAAGTTTCTCAGGAAATGGTGAAACCATTCCAAGACTCAGATGTGAATAAGAAGAATAAACTAATTGAGTGGAAAGGATTTCGTCCACAATTAATGAAGGATAACCGGATGAGATTATTCCAACGTTTCCTTCCTTTATGGAAATATGATTGAACCTTGAGTTTTCAGCTTCATGAATGAGGAGAGGTTCGGATTCAATGTGGAATCTCTGGTGTTTACCGTGCATTGTCAGTTTCCAGATATTCCTGTCTAAAACCATCTCTTCAGTTTTTGTTTTTGAGTTCGCCTGTAGCCTGCTGACCTTCTGTATTTCCTTTTCCAGCCGGTCAGTTATTCTCATAATTATGGGAACCTTCGCTTCTTCAGAAAGCTCAAAAGCCCTGTTTAGTGAATCGTATGCATCCTGCGGTGTTGAAGGATCAAAAGTGGCAGTCTCTGAAATTGCCCCGTAGAATCTGGAATCCTGCTCGTTCTGCGATGCTTTTGCCGCCGGATCATCGCCTGCAAGTATTACAAGTCCTGACCCTATGGTGTGCATCATTGCTGTCATGAGCGGGTCGGAAAGCACGTTCATGCCCACATGCTTGACCATTACAATTGAACGACGGCCTGTTACTGATGCACCAAGCGCAGCTTCCATGGCTGCTTTCTCATTGGTGAACCAATGGATATCGTAATCTATGGATTCCTTATTCTCAAAAAAGTAGTCTGCAACTGCAGTCATGGGATATCCGGCTACGGCAGTAATGAACCTGACATTGCTGTCAAGTGCTGCAAGATGAATTGCTTCAAGGCCGGTTATATCCTCTGTGTTAGTCATAATTTGATTATTCGATTTGAGCTTTGAGTTTAACTGAATCATCTGGTTGGGCAAACCATGCCAGTGATGCAAGAGCACCTATGATGCCATTGCCATCAAGCCAGATGTCAATGCCGTTGTCTTTAGCATATTGCAGAGCGTATTCCTTTGTAAGTTCTCCACTGCGACATTTTGTGCTGTATTCGTTGATCTTCTTTGCATCATAATCAGAGAGTACGACCATTCCGGTCTCATCGGATACGCTATATTTCAGGAGAGCTGCTTTAACACTTTCAAGCAGTTCCTGTTTTGCATTCTCATCCACGCATCCGAATTCAAGTACTGTGGAAACACAGTTCTGGGTTCTTGCGGATACCGGGAAAAGCTGTACAAGAGAGTGTGACAAATAAATAGACTCGTTACAATCCAGTGCATTTGCCATATTGTGAGTAAGTGTCCAGGTTGCACCTTCTTCCTTGGTGTCGGTGTCATCAATTCCGATGAGCACTCTTTCTCTTCTTGGAACTACAATAGTACCTTTTGCAGCACGGCCACCGCCGGATTCGGTGTAGTTACAGCGAAGCACACCTTCAGCGAATGCCCTGCATTTGGTGGCCCCTACTCCTCCGCCTCCAAGTCCTGCATAGGTAATGTGGACCTCGTCTCCTTCCACAATCACTGACTCTATGCCTGCAGCAGCTGTGGATGGTTTAAGTTCAAGGGCAGAAGTACCGGTCTTTACGGTATATCTGACCATGTTCCCTATGGAACGTGTATTCTGGATGAGCGGCGAGTGAGAATAATGGAACTTGGACCATGCAGCACCGCCATAACAGTTCGAATGCTCGATGATCTCAGCATATTCGTTTTTACTGTCGCATATTGCGTATATGCCCCTGTATGGAGTGATATAGGGGTCACTAAGTTCAATCTCTTTCATTTGGGACTTAAATGCAAGTCAATACTTTAAATGTTTTGTTTGTCGTAGTATTATCTCACATACCCTTCGTCCTTCAAGCTGACATACCTACCATCCCCGATAACCACATGATCCAGCACATCAATGCCAAGCAACTTACCGCCTTCCACAAGTTTCTCGGTAACCGCAATATCTTCTTTGCTGGGTGTGGGGTCGCCTGAAGGATGATTGTGTGAGAGGATGACTGAAGCACAGGATTCCATGAGTGCTGCCTTGAAAACTTCTCTTGGATGAACAATATTTGCATTCAGACTGCCGATGGAAATTAGTTCTTCGCGTATAACCTGGTTTTTTGTGTCAAGCAGAAGTGCCACAAGTCTTTCTTTCTTATGTTCACGCATACCGGGATAAAGAATTGAATATACGTCAGCTGGTGATCTTATCTTTCTTTTTGGTTTATCGGAGAATCCTTCCAGTTTGCGGGCAAGTTCAAAGATAGCAGCTATCTGTGCAGCTTTTGCAGTACCAATGCCGTGAATTTTAGTCAGACTTGCAATATTGGCTTGGCTGAGCTGCTTGATATTATATTCCGAAAAAATACGGCTGCACATGTTGATTACATTTTCTTTCTGTGATCCTGTTCTCAGGATTATTGCCAGCAGTTCTGCATTTGAAAGTGCCTCTGGGCCGTATTTCAGCAGTCTTTCCCTGGGTCTTTCGTCCATTGGCATGTCATGGATGCTAATCTTGTACTCACTCATTGCAATGGCTATAAAATAGTAGAATATAAATTAATCGTAATTTGTCTATTATAATTTACTCTTTATCTAAAAAATAATTAATATGAATTGACTGGATACTGTTTGCGCTGTGTACTTATAGAATGAACTTGCATAGCTTCCTGTATGAAAGTCATTTGTGTTGCAGGATATAAGAATTCAGGCAAAACAACGCTGGTTACTCGCCTTGTAGAAGCTCTTTCCGAACATGGGAAAGTTGGAACTGTAAAACAAATGCTGCATCATCGTTTCAATCCAGAGAACACCGATACCGGTAAGCATTTCGATGCAGGTGCTGATCTGGTTGCAGCAATAACGGACACTGAGCTTGTAACCATAAAGCGTAATCCATCTCTGGAGGATGCCCTGAACTCTCTTGCAGACAACGGCGCAGACTTTGCAATAGTTGAAGGTGCTAAGAGCAGTGACCTGCCAAAGATATTTCTGGGTGAACCAGAAGGTTCCGATGAAGTATCTAATATACTTGTTAAACTGCCTGTAAAATCAGACTGGGATATAGCCGCTATTGTGGAACTTATGCATGATCAGCCTGAATGGGTCACACTGGATTCTCTCATCATGAAAGTGCGTTCCAATCCTGATCTCTGTCTTTCAGGCGGAATTGCAACATTTACAGGTATAGTCCGACGTATCAATGACAATGTGGAAACAACTGCCATAGATTTTGAAAAATATGAAGGTGTTGCCGACAGGGCTATTGAAAAGATATGCTTTGACATGAAACAAAAAGATAACATCATTGATGTCTTAATTCATCACAAGACCGGACTGATAAAATCAGGAGAAGATATTGTTTACATAGTCGTGGCCGCCGCTCACAGGCAGGAGCTTTTCCAGACACTTGCGGATACACTTGAGCATATAAAGGAAGACGTCCCTATCTGGAAAAAAGAGTACACCATTGAAGGTGATTTCTGGGTTCATGACAAGCTATGAGTCAAAACAATTCGAAAAAAAGGTGTAGATGGTTTATCTGTTCTTCAGTCCCATCTGCTCATCTATTTCTTCTGCAATTTCTTCCAGTTCCTGGAATATGCGCTCGGAATCTTTTCTCATTTCCTGTACTGCAGCCTTAAGACTTCCTCCACGAAGGTACAGTCCTCTTTTTTCTCTGTAAATAAGTCCTGAGTTGATCAGGTTCCTTATGTGATGATTTACTCTTGACTGGTTGACCTCTATACTCTTGGCTATGATATCTGATGATATTCTATTCTGGTTTTCTGCCAGCTGCTGAAGTAGATCATGAACTATCTGTGTAGCAAGATTTTCCGTATCTCGGCCTGAAGATAATCCAAAACTGTTACAAAACCAGCGAATATCTTCTTCCAGTATCTTTTCCCTGGGCTTTTCCAGATTTATCAGGATTATCTGTTGTGGCATAAGATTCCTCTATCTTGCAGTATATATATAAATATATCTGTACAATATCGACATGATATCGACAAAACCGATAAAAACGCTATTTTTTGCAAAAGGTATATATACGAGTTCTACAATATTATTGCTCAGTTGATCGGAACTTTTCCGGTCAAGTGATAATTGGAGGAAAATAAACGATGATTATCAGACCAATTGGTGAGAGAGTCTTAATTAAATCTGTCAAAAAGGCAGAAGTCACTGAAAGTGGAATTTACATCCCTGACTCCGCACAGGAAGAGAAGAAAGAAGGAATTATAGTTGCTGTGGGAACCTATGAGGATGGCAAAGAACTTCCATTAAAAGCCGGTGAACACGTGATTTACGGCGGTTACAAAAGTGACGAGATCGACATTGACGGTGAACTTCACATGTTCATTGATTTCAAGGACGTCTTAGCAGTAGTTGAAGAATAAGGAAAAATAAGGTATGATGGAGGAATATCTATGTCAAAACAGATAATGTTCGATGAAGATGCACGTAAGGCATTGTTAAGTGGTGTAGATAAAGTAGCAAATACCGTAAAAATTACACTTGGTCCAAAGGGCCGTAATGTTGTCCTTGACAAGCCCGGTAGTCCGGTTGTAACCAATGACGGTGTAACCATTGCTAAAGAAATAGAACTTAAAGACAAGTTCGAGAATATGGGTGCAAAGCTTGTAAAAGAGGTTGCATCAAAAACTCAGGATAATACTGGTGACGGAACAACCACTGCAACCTTACTTGCACAGTCAATGATAAGAGAAGGATTAAAGAACATCAGTGCAGGTGCAAACCCGATCGAGGTAAAGAAAGGTATTGAAAAGGCAACCGAGAAGGTCGTTGCAAGTCTCAAGGAAAAGAGCAAGGATGTAAAGGACAAGGAAAGGATCCTTCAGGTTGCAACTATCTCCGCAAACAACGATGAGGTTGTTGGTGAGTTCATCGCCGATGCAATGGAAAAGGTAGGATACAACGGTGTAATTACAGTTGAGAATTCCAAGACCATGGAAACACACCTCGAAGTTGTGGAAGGTATGCAGTTCGATCGTGGCTTTGTATCACCATACATGGCAACAGATCAGGAAAAGCTCACCTGTGAGTTTGAGGATCCTTACATCTTAATCACTGACCGCAAGATTTCCACCATGAACCAGATCATCCCGGTACTTGAGAAGGTCGCCAAGGAAGGCAGACCTCTGGTTATGATTGCTCCGGATGTAGAAGGTGATGCACAGGCTGCACTGATATTGAATATCATCCGTGGTTCATTACGCGTATGTGCTGTAAAAGCTCCCGGATTTGGAGATGAGCAGAAGGCCATGCTTGAGGATATTGCAATTCTCACAGGCGGTATGGTAATCAGTGAAGAGAAGGGCATGAAGATCGAGGAATTCGCAGAACACATGCTTGGAACAGCACGCAAGATCAATATTGACAAGAACAAGACAACAATCATTGAAGGCAAGGGTGACAAGGCTGATATCGAAAAGAGAATGCAGCTTATTGAATCACAGATCAATGTCACAGATGCGGAGTTCAAGAAGAAGGAGCTCAAGAAACGTCTTGCAAAACTTGGCGGCGGTGTAGCGGTCATAAAGGTAGGAGCTGCAACAGAGACCGAACTCAAAGAAAAGAAGATGAGGATCGATGATGCCCTTAATGCTACAAAGGCTGCCGTTGAGGAAGGTGTGGTCACAGGCGGTGGAATTTCATTATTCCGTGTAACATCTGTGCTTGAAGACCTTAAACTTGAAGGTGAACAGGACATTGGTCTTAAGATCGTCAAACGTGCACTGGAAGAACCTATCCGCCAGATCTCACTGAATGCCGGAAGAGATGGTGCTGAAATCATTGCTCAGATCAGAGGGGAATCCAATGATCAGTACGGTTACAATGCAAAGACGGACAGCTTTGAAGACCTCTTTGAGGCTGGTGTTATTGACCCAACAAAGGTTGTCAGAAGCGGATTGCAGAATGCTGCATCCATTGCGGCCATGATCCTGACAACAGAAGCAGTTGTAACTGACTTTGATGATGAGAAAGATGATAGGACACCTGCGATCATAATCTGATCGCACTCTTATCTTTATTTATTCAACCAATATTCAGAAAACGTAACGAGGTGAAGAATAGACGTTTCAAAATCAGCAGAAATCCACAGAAATTCAAAAGTAAAATTGTACAGCCTGATAAGCAAAGAACAACAAAATATCCATGAGATAAAAGGAGTGATAGTATGAGATTTGGTCTGACAAAAGTAACACCTGCAAAAGGAGGATTATGGAACCCTATGGACGAGATCGTGCAGATGCAGGAAATGCTGAACAACATGTTCAAAGAGAGGAGTTTCGGGGAAAGATGGTCGGAAGCCGGAATACTCGCACCACTTGTGGATGTCAAGGACGAAGGTTCCGAATTACTTGTGACCACCGATCTCCCGGGAGTAGAGAAAGGTGACGTTGACCTTGATGTCAGTGACAATATGCTGACTATATCTGCAAAGCGCAGTTCAGACAAAGAAGAAAAGGACGAAGGCTACTTGCGCAGAGAAAGGACTTACAGTTCATTCTCAAGAACTGTTACATTACCAAATACAGTCTCTGTAGAGGGTGCAAAGGCAAAACTCGAAAACGGTGTGCTTACCGTTACTTTGCCAAAGATGCAGATAGAAGAAAACAAAAAGATACTCATCGAATAGATGGGTCCATGCATGAGTAATCCTGTATAGCTGCGGCTATAGCCGCTTGCTATCGGATATTTATTTACTCATTCCGGGTTCAGGCATGACCCTGAAAAACGTGTCAAGTGTCAAAAGTGATTTATGTTAAAATCAAAAAACAATAAATGGGAAATGTCAATCCCGGGGAGTTTATAATTATGGATCTTAATCGTTTCACACAAAAAGCCCAGGAATCTATTCAGGGTTCAAGTACAATTGCTGCAAGATACAGAAATCAGCAGATAGATTGCGAGCACATGCTTCTTTCATTGCTGGAGCAGAGCGGAGGACTGGTAACAACCTTACTTCAGAACATGGAAGTGCCGGTGGACCGCGTAAAAGAAAAAGTCGAAGCCCAGCTTGCAACCCTTCCACAGGTCTCAGGGCCTGGTGGTGATCAGGTCTACATGACCCAGACTATGAGACGTGTCCTTGATGCTGCTTCACAGGAAGCAGGCAAGATGAAGGATGAATACGTAAGTGTTGAGCATCTCCTGCTTGCAATGGTCGAGGAAAAGGACAGCTCGTGTGGTAAGACACTCTCAAGTGAAGGCGTTACACGTGACAGGATACTTGAAGCAATAAAGCAGGTAAGGGGGAATAGAAGAATAACCTCAGAAAATCCGGAAGACACAATGGAACCACTGAAGAAGTATGGAATTGATTTCACAGAACTTGCAGCTCAGGGTAAGCTTGACCCTGTAATTGGAAGGGATCAGGAAATTAGACACTCAGTTGAGATCCTTTCACGCCGCAGAAAGAACAATCCTGTACTTATTGGTGAAGCAGGTGTCGGTAAGACAGCAATTGTTGAGGGTCTTGCACAGCGTATTGCCAAGAAGGATGTTCCTGATGCCATGAAGGACAAGCGTATCATTGCTCTTGATATGGGTGCACTTATTGCAGGTGCCAAGTTCCGTGGTGAATTTGAAGAGAGACTCAAGGCTGTACTTAAGGAAGTTGCAGATTCTGAGGGCCAGATCATTCTCTTTATTGATGAGATTCACACCATTGTGGGTGCAGGTGCAACTGAAGGTGCAATGGATGCAGGAAACCTCCTGAAGCCAATGCTTGCACGTGGAGAGCTTCACTGTATCGGTGCAACAACTGTTGATGAGTACCGCAAGTACATCGAAAAGGATGCTGCACTTGAACGCAGGTTCCTGCCAGTATTCGTTGAGGAGCCAACTGTAGAGGACACCATATCCATCCTTCGTGGACTGAAGGAGAAGTATGAGGTACACCACGGTGTACGTCTTAAGGACTCCGCACTTGTGGCTGCTGCGATCATGAGTCATCGCTACATTGCAGACAGGTTCCTGCCTGACAAGGCGATCGACCTTGTGGACGAGGCCGCTGCAAAGAAGAGAACTGCAATTGACAGCAAGCCTGCTGAACTTGATGAGGCAGACCGTAAGATCATGCAGCTTGAGATCGAGCGCGAGGCACTGAAGAAGGAAAAGGATGCTGCTTCAAAGGAGCGTCTTGAAGTCCTTGAAAAGGAACTTGCAGATATCAGGGCTGAATCCGATGCTATGAGGGCGAGATGGGATCGTGAAAAGGAAGCTATTTCAAAGCTTGGTTCACTGAAGCAGGAGATAGAGGACACAAAGGTTCAGCTTGAACTTGCTGAGAATGATAACAACCTTGAACTTGCATCCAAATTGAAGTACGGAACACTCATCCCATTGCAACACCAGTATGCTGAAGAGGAAAAGTTGCTTCAGGAAATGCAGGGTGAGATGCTTCTGAATGAGGAGGTGGGTGAAGAGGATATTGCCGATGTTGTCAGCCAGTGGACTCACATACCTGTAACAAAACTCATGGAAGGGCAGCGTGAGAAGCTAGTACACTTTGAGGACAACCTTCACAACCGTATCATCGGTCAGAGTGAAGCTGTTAGGGCTGTTGCTGATGCGGTCATACGCAACTACGCAGGTATCAAGGACCCGAGGCGTCCGATTGGAAGTTTCATCTTCCTTGGTCCGACAGGTGTTGGTAAGACTGAGCTTGTAAAGGCACTTGCAGCCGAGTTGTTCGATGATGAGAATAACATGGTGCGTATTGACATGTCCGAGTATATGGAAAAGCACACAGTTGCAAGGATGATCGGTGCACCTCCTGGTTATGTAGGACATGATGAAGGTGGCCAACTCACAGAGGCTGTACGCAGAAGACCTTATTCCGTTGTACTCTTCGATGAGATTGAGAAGGCACATCCGGATGTGTTCAACGTCATGCTGCAGATTCTTGATGATGGTCGCCTGACCGATTCCAAGGGCAGGACTGTGGACTTCAAGAACACGCTGATAATCATGACATCCAACATCTTCGCAGGTGATCTTACCGAACTCCTGAAGTCTGATGAGGATGCACAGGATGTGGATTACAATATACTGCAGATGCGTGCAATGACTGAGCTTGGAAAGTATTTCAGGCCGGAGTTCCTCAACCGTGTTGATGAGATTGCTCTATTCCATGCACTCAAGCCGGAAGAGCTTGTAAAGATCGTTGACATCAAGGCAGCTGACCTTGTAGAGAGGCTTAAGGATAAGCGTATCAGCCTTGAACTTACAGATGCTGCAAAGGCATATTTGTCAAAGGCAGGATACAGCGAAACCTTCGGTGCAAGGCCGCTTAAGAGAGTTATTCAGAACGAGGTTGAGACGAGGATTGCAAAGCTTATTGTTGCAGGCGAGGTGCCGGAAGGTTCAACAGTAATTGTTGACAGCAATGGTGCAGAGCTTACTGTGGGCGTTAGACCTGCAGAATAAATTAACAAAACGAAAGTAACAAAATCACAGAGGTAAAAAAGTAGTAGAATTCATATGAATTCTACTTACTGTCCCTGTAACTTCTGCCCAGCTGCCTGAAGTGCTCCACCAAGGGCTTTTGCAAGCTCACAGTTTTCGTTGCATTTGCACTCACATGTGCAATATTTTGGTGCGTTTTCCATCATCCACTGGCCGAGGAAGCCAAAGGCTTTGAGTTCTTCTGCACTGGCATTCTGTACGTAGTTGTTGATGTCTTCTAATTCCATGAATTATCACCGAATTGCAATAAGTTGTGTATTAATATATACTTAAGCGTCACAATTATGTACTAAACCTGCGCCAGTATAGAAAAATAACCGTATTTTAAGTATCTTCATAAATCAAAAGTTGAAGTCCATCTTTTTTGCTTTAATCCAGAGTTCATCAAACTTATCTTTCAGTTTTGCTGCATATTCTTTGTCGTATACTTTAAGTTCGCCGAATAAATCATCTGGATTTAAGGGATCTGGAATTGTTATATATGTAATGTATTCATCAATGAGCCTGAAATCAAAATCACAATTTAGGGCCCTTGCATCTATGTTCATTTTGATCATTTCTTTGTCATGTGGATCTTTTATATGTCCAAACCTGTTTATCATTACGTAATTAAAGACATTTTCTGGAAGGATTATTTTGATCTTAACTCCTTTTTTTGCAGCCTTGACAAATTCATCAATGACATTCGGCATGAATTTATTTGGATCAATGTTATTCTCTTTATGAATGAATTTTGACATTTTTGCTGGCTTAACATGCAATATCTCATTTTCAACTTCATCAAGCAGATTCTTGATATTCTTAATGATATCTTCTTCACCAATAGAAGTGGCCCAGAACTGCAGTTCCGTATGATCTGGCTGTGCTATATCGGAGAATTTCGATTCAAGTTCTGTCACTTTCAGTTTAAAATTTTCCAGTTCGTTCTTTGTTTCTTCTTCTTTTTTAGTATAAAGGTTGTTCAGAGCAATAGATGGTTTAACAGCCTTGTATTTTCGGGGTCTTGATCTCTGGAATTCAACCAGTCCCATATTATTCAGATTTGAAAGGACTTCATAGACCTTCCCGACAGGTATGTCAGATTTACGTGACAGTTCCTGTGCTCCGGTTACTCCTTCTTTTAGTAATGTTGAGTAGGCAGAAGCTTCGTATTTAGTAAGCCCCAGATCTCTTAGTGATCCTTCATGGTTCATGTTATCACGTTTTGTAAGCATTTATACTTATAATTCCTTTGTCAAAACAACTATAAAGATGTTTTTGCTGATAAGATTTATATTCTATTCTGACGTATTCATACTTGACGATACATCGTCAGGTATTCGTAGCATCAAACTACTTATTAAAAGGTGTTTCAAAATGAAACAAAAATTAGGTGTATTTCCCAATACAAAATCTTCAGTTGACATATTAAGAGAATATATTGAAGATATTTCTGTAAAAAACCTTAATAATGATTGGATTCAGGAAAAGAAGATTGATCTGAATTTATTAATGGAAGATACTCATTCTTACGCTGGTTTTAAAGTATCTTCCAGACATTTTTGCGACAATCGCTATTAAATATTATTTTAATGTACCTTTTTATATGTTTTTTTAAGAGTGAAATTCTTATATATACACATGTATATACAATGTTTTAATTTCTTTGTTTTTCTTCTTGTTGAACGGTTATTTATTCTCATACATCATTTCGTTAGATATTGAAGTTAATTTTTATATTTTCAAACACGCATTTTAGCATTCTAAGATCTATCTTATAAATTACAGTTTGTCTATTTATCGCAAGGTTTATTTACTAATAATGCTGTACATAGTTTTGTGTACCATCAACAGCACGCAATGCGTGTATGTTAGTACCACCCTATCCAACCCCCAACGAGGCATCCTTTCCGGGATGTCTCTACCCTGTTTTAATATTTGATATAAATGACTAATCGACGTGCTGGCGCGGCAAATTGTAACCAAATACACTTCTGATGAGTTTATTTTAGGGTAAAACCCTTATATATTAAACTAGCTATTTGTCGTCATGTTAAAACAACTCGCACAGAGTTTTTTAGTAATAATAATAAATCACAAGGAGTGTTTATCATAAAAAACATCTTTCAAAAGCTGGGTGTTTTCGTAGAGAACAATACCATTCCGATTATAATGATAGCACTACTTCTGATAATTATCTCTTTTCAGGGTGCTCAGTTAATTGGAATGGCTTCAGGTACGGATACCTTTGTTGATAAAAACTCAAAGCTGTATCAGGATTATGATCATCTGTACCTGAATCTCTTTGGCACTGAGTCCATTGTTGTAATGGTTGAAGGTAGTGATGTTACAGATCCGGAGCTTCTGAAAGCCCTTGACAGGGCATACCTGTCAATTCAGAAAATACCAGGTGTTGTGGAAGTAACTTCGCCTTCTACTGTTATTAAAGAAGTTAATTATCAGATGACGGGCAGAAGTATTATCCCCGATGATCCGGAAACGATCGATGGAATAATAACCTCAGCAATGCCCAGTGCCCTTATGCCTGACGACACACATGCCATAATGTCTGTTGTCATGGAAGGTACTACATCGGATGCCACCCAGGAAGACATTCTCAGGGAAACAGAATCTTCCATTGAACTTGCAAACTTCCCTGCAGATTATAATATTATCGTTACCGGCGATCCGGCATTCATGATAGCGATGAATGATGAAATGACTACAAGCATGGGTATGCTTCTTTCCTTATCTGTTCTTTTGATGATAATAGTGCTGTATCTGGTGTTCAAGCATGTCAGATGGAGACTGCTTCCTCTGCCAATTGTTCTTGTGGGTATAATATTCACGTTTGGTGCAATGGGCTTCCTTGATATCCCAATGTCAATGGTTTCAATGTCAGCATTCCCTGTTCTTATCGGGTTGGGTATTGATTATGCCATCCAGTTCCATAACAGGATAGAAGAAGAACTTGCGCGTGGTGTAAGTGATGAAGAGGCCGTTATTGATACTATCAAGCATACCGGTCCTGCAGTATTAATAGCACTTATCATCACAGCTCTTGGTTTCTTCTCATTGTTCACATCCACAGTCCCGATGATCCAGGATTTCGGAAAACTGCTGATGATAGGAATAGCAATGTGTTTCCTTTCCTCTCTGTTTCTGGGAGTCACTGTTCTCTATGGATTCGATAAGATATCTAAATTAAATATACCTGGCAGACTTGGTTTGAAGAAGAAATCAGCACACCATGAAACTCATATTATTATTGATGAAGAACATGAAGCCGATTTCCTTGAAAAAGCCCTAAAAGGGATTTCTACATTTTCAATGAGAAATGCGTTTCTTGTATTGTTTATTGCAGGTTCCCTGTGTGTTGGTGGTCTCTATGCAGACAATCTTGTAGGTATTCAGACTGACACCCAGACTTTCGTCCCGCAGGATATGCCTTCTCTACTGGAGTTGAAACATATGGGTAATATCCTGGGTGGAGACGACCAGTTAAACCTGATAATAAAATCGGGAGATAATGCTGATCCGGAACTTCTGAAATGGATTGATGAATTCTCTGAACATGAAGTCGACGGCAGAAGCCATATACAGGGTTCTTCAAGTATTGTTGACGTCGTAAAAGCGGCAAATTCTGGTGAGATTCCTGATAGTTCAGAGAAGATACAGGATATATATGATCAGCTTTCTGACAGGGAACGAGATGCCTATCTGGAAGGGTCTACAATAATCCTGCTGAACTTAAACATAGGTAATGCAATGACGGATATTGGTCTGGAAGGCATAGAATCTCTTTCAAACATTGTGGAAGAAGATATTTATTGGATGACTCCTCCTCCAGGCGTACATATAACGATGACAGGCAATTCAATGGTTTATGTTGCTGTAATTTCTGCTTTGACCTCAGGCAGGGTCTTTATGACAATGCTTGGTATTGTGTTGGTATTTGCAGGTTTGTTGGTAATCTATAGGGATATTCTCAAAGCTCTCACTCCGGTTCTGACCATGGTTATGGTTGTAGGCTGGTCCGGCGGATTCATGTATTATACAGGAATGGAATATACACCGATGACTGCGACACTTGGGGCATTGATCCTTGGTGTTGGTTCGGAATATGCCATCCTTATGATGGAACGCTATTTTGAAGAAAGGGACAAAGGTGCTGATCCTGAAGAAGCAATGCAGGAAGCAAGTGTCAAGATTGGAAAAGCCATTGTAACATCAGGTCTTACAACGGTGTTTGGTTTCTCTGCTCTTATAGCTTCACCATTCTCAATTACCAGTAACTTTGGAGTTATCACGGTAATGGATGTAGTACTTGCATTACTTGCAACATTTGTGATATTCCCTCCAATCATAGTTACACTGGATAAATTCAGGGAAAAGAGGAGACACTTGCACCAATCGCATAACAAGTCCGGTTCAGGTGGAAGTAATATATTAAAAAGCATTCAGGAGGCAATTACCCAATGAATGTGAGATATAGTAATATAAATGGTCTTAAAAAATATACCAGTCTTATGGTGGTATGTATTCTGCTTTCTATTGCTTTTGCAGCAGCAGTACCTTCTGTGGCTGCAAAAGAATACCTGCCTCCTACATATGAATATACAAATAATTTCTATAACTCGTATGGTGAGCCTTCAATTTCGGCTTCCGTACTTGGTGATACGGAATTCGAACGAGGTGAAACCGCAACCCTTGAAGTTGTTCTTGCAAACCGTGGCGTAATCTATGGTTTTAAAGCAGACAAAGGTGTGGGGACTTCAGAAACATTACATGAGCTTTCACTTGATGAGTTGCAGTATGAAACCATGAGGACAACTGCATACGGTATCAAGGCAAGTCTTGTATCTTCTACGGATCTGATAGATATCGATCCTGAAACAAACGGTCAGACTTTGGAAGAATTATATCCTGGAGTTTTGCCCGATGATCCGATGAGATTTACCATAACTCTGTCAGAGGATATTCCTGCAGGTGTCTACATGCTGGAATTACCTTTAAGCTATGAGTATCAGAGTGAGGTCAGGATGACAGCAGGTGAATCCATAATACTTGGTGAGCCGAATCTCGATCATACAAGTATTTACACTAATGTGGAAACAACTCTTCAGATTCCTATTATTGTAAAACCTGCAGCAAAATTTGAGATAACAAATATTACAGGGTCCCTGGTGTCAGGCGGTACAAGTGTTGTGAATGTTACATACACAAATACTGGTGAACTCACCGCCGAAGATGCCATTGCAAGAATTATTGCAATGAAGCCACTGAGTACTGAACGTTCAACCAGGGTTCTTGGAGCAATGGAACCAGGTGAAAGCAGGACAGCTAGTTTCACAATCAGTTCTGATGTTGGTACACTCGCAAAGAACTATGGTATTGACAGCGAGATCAAATACATCGATGAAGATGGTGAAGATGCTTTCTCTACAGGCATGAAAGTGACCCTGCCACTTGAGGAACCTGAAAGAGAGATCAATGTAGTTGGTATTGCTCTTGCTGGTATTTTTGTAATAATAATAGTATTGATTGTTAAAAATAAAAGGAAAAACGTGTCTAATGACAATTAGAGGGATGCTTATGATTAAAAATATTAACTTTAAAACGCTGGTTTCAGTATCATTGATCCTCAGTCTGCTATTTGTAGTTCCTGTGAGTGCTGACTCCATGTCTACAATGGATCTGGAACTTCCGGATTTCTTCAATTTTGATGAGAACTATTACACAGTTTACGGTGGTCCTGATGTATCTGCCACCCTTGTAGGAGATAATGAATATTCAAGAGGCGATGAGGTTACCCTTAAGATCAACCTCATGAATAAAGGTGTGATTACCGGTTTTAAGTCAGAAGAAGATGATGATCCTGTATCAGAACTTGACCAGAAGATCCAGTCTACTGAGATGGGCTATGAGGCACAGAGGACAACAGCAATTGGTATTGTTGCAATCCTGACCTCTGATGATCCAAATATCAGGGTAAAGTCAGGTCAACAGGAAGCAGGAACTCTTGCATCCGGTGAACAGACATCTGATCCGCTGGAATTTAACATCGAAATATCAAATAATGCACCTGCCGGTGAATATCCACTTAACCTGACACTCTACTATGGTTATCAGGAAAATGTACAGATCAACGGAGACAACGAAACAGACCTTGGTATTACTAACATGGAAGTTGGTCTCTGGTATGCAGTAGGCCAGCAGATGGATGAGGTAAGTGTTATTGTTGACAAGGAAGCTGACTTTGAAGTCACAAATGTCACCGGTGAGCTTGTTCTTGGAGAAGAAGGCATAATTCATGTTATCTACAAGAATGTTGGTGAAGAAGCTGTAAAAGATGCAACTGTAAGAATAAGTTCTGCTGATCCTTTCAGCACAACCGATGACCAGTCATTTATAGGTTCACTCGAACCAGGGGAATCTGCAGAAGCAATTTTCAAGCTGAAGGTAGATGAGACTGGTGTTGCAAAGACCTATGCTATCAACAGTGAAGTAAAATATGAAGATACTGATGGTCACAGCCAGACATCCGATACTGTGAAAATAACAACCGAAGTTCTTCCAACAGGTTCCTCTGGCTCCAATTCAGGGGTATATGTAGGTATTGTTGTAGTACTTATCATTGTAGTTGTGGCTGCAATAGGTGCTAAGAAATTCCTAGCAAAAAAAGAAGAAGATAAGTGATCTTCTTCTTATCTTTAGTTTTCAGGGGCAATAATTATGATCATCACATCTCTTCAGAATCTTGGTTTTACTTCTTACGAAGCAAAGGTTTACGTGGCTCTTGTCAGGAATGAAACAGCAACAGTTTCAACATTACATGACGATTCAGGAGTTCCGAATTCGGCTATTTACGGTGCTTTGAAAAAGTTGGAAAAAAGGGGAATTATTGAATTCCAGAACACAAAACCAATGCGTTACAGGTGCATCTCTCCTGAAGATGCCATTTCCAAGTTAAAGAAAGACTATGCAGAAGAATGTGATATTGTCTTTGAAAAACTAAATGAAATATATGGCGAATCTGCAAGTGAAACAAATGAGGAGCATATCTGGAATATTAATGGTGTAAGAAATGTAACCTGTAAAGTGATCCAGATGCTGGAAGGTGCAAAAAAGGATATTCTCATACTGGCTTCATCAACTCCTTTCGGGACAATTGCAGAAAACCATTCATCCCTCAAAAAAGATTATACTACTATTATCGGCATTATGAATAAAAAAGCCAGTGAAGAAGGCATTAATGTGAGGGTTATAAGTTCATGTGAGGATGAAGCAAAGAAGATCAAGAATCTTGTTCCTCTGGCAACAGTACGTGTAAACTCAATTGAAGAGGCTGATTCAGAGCTCAAGAGTTTTGTTATTGTTATTGATAATTCGGAAATGCTTGTTGATATACTAAAAGATGGGGATGGGTACACTGATCTGTCTGCTGTATGGACTAATGGTGCAGATTTCTCTTCTGTTATTTCTCATCTGTTAAGTGCAAAATGGGACACATCGGAAAGATATACGATATGAGGTTTTATCTTGCTTCTCACTAAACATGATATTAAGGCTCAGCTTATAATTTCCATTATTTTCCTTATATTGGTAATTGTTCCTGCATCTGCAACCGTCAATGCTACATTTTCACCGGATGATGCAGTTGTCAGTTCAAGACTTGACCGTGAACCTGTCTTCTGGGCAAATGTAAGTGAGGATTCCGATGTGGTCTGGTTCCTCGATAATTATCAAGTGGCAAGTTATACTGATATTTGCAACAGCAGTTATGTTCCTGATGTTTCAGAAACGGGAAATTACAGTATAATGGTCAATGTTTCAAATCCAAATGGAAGTATAGAAAACCAGTGGTATTGGGTAGCTACTCCGACCCCTTCCCAGATTATGTCCGGCGGAAGCGGAGGCAGCAGTTCATCTGGTTCTGTTTCTTCCGGTGAAGATTCCAAAAAGATTCTTGTGAAAGAAGTGAGTATGCAGATACTCAACAAAAATGTGCTTACTGAGTTCTCATTTAATGAAGAGGAAAATCCTATAAGTTCTCTTGAATTCACTTCATCTGTAAATGCAGGTTATGTGCGCATGTCACTTGAAGTATTAAATGACCGTTCATCCTTTGTGTCTGAAGACCCGGATGATAAGGTTTACTGTTATGTAAATATCAATCCTGACAAAACCGGTCTTGATAACAAGATCAGCGATTCCCGGATTTTCTTTAGTGTCAGTCAGAAGTGGCTTGATGAAAATAATATTGATGCCGATTCTGTACGTCTGAATCTGTTCAGCAGCTATGGCTGGAAAACCTTCCCTGTAAAGATTATGTCAGGAGACAATGCATCAGAGAATTCCCATTCAAACGTTACTTTCGTTTCAACAACAATTGGCTTTGGTAATTTTGCGATAACCGGAAAGGTAAATGCAAGTTCAGATGATGAAGTGGTAGTTATTGATATGGGTGATGATTCTTCAAAGAAATCTTCAGGCTCAGACTCTGGTTCCGGGAAAAGTGAAGATGGTTCTAATTCAGAAAATGTTCTGGATACTGTGCTTAAATCCATGAAAGAATTATTTATAAAAAGAAATCCTGTAAATACTTAAGATTTTACAGGGGAAAAAATGGCACTGACAACTAATTCTAAGGTATGGAGCATAATGCTCATAGTATCAATATTCATTTCTATTTTTTTTGCTGTACTATTTTACTTTGAGGACATATTCATCGTCTTGATAGTTGGGACCTTACTCATACTTCTTACTGATAGCGTCATTATAGAATTTGATCGGTATTTTGGTCATAAGTCTTTATGGGCCAGAAGACTTTATGCTGTATCTCTTGTTGTCATAGGCATATTGCTGGTATCTCTATTACTGGTTGGTCAGTTGTCAGATATGACCTCTCTTGTGAACTCTCAGGAAGAGTATGAAACAGGAATTTCTAATATTGTTTCTACTTATGGTTATCTCTTTTCTTCACAAAATAATGTTAATATAGGTCCAATGATGGGCGAAAGTCCGTCAGGAATTCCTTCTGGGAATATAAGTGGAAATATGAGTGTAGGTGTTGATGGTGATATGGCTGCATCTCCGTTGATTTCCAGTGAGGACATGCAGTCAATTGGTGATTACATCTTCAATTTCTTCTCATCTCTGATTTCAAAATTATCTTATTATATATTCACAGGCCTGTTGATAATACCAATGATGTTCCGTCTTTATTTTGCCAGGAAGAACGTAATAGTCTCTGAGATCGTTAGCATCTTCCCTGTAAAGTATCAGGATTGTGTCTCTTCTTCAATGCTGGATATTGGAAAGCGCCTCAGGGACTACTTCTCTGCAAAGATTCTTGAAAGCGTGATTGTGGGACTTATTTGTTGCATCGGTTTTTATCTGGCAGGCGTTAACGGATGGTTTTTCCTTGGTGCGCTTGCAGGTTTGCTGAACATAGTTCCTTATATTGGTCCTGTTGTCGGTGCAATTCCTGCTGTGATAATAGCTTTTATTGTAAGCCCGACGACTGCACTTTATGCGATAATAACAGTTGTAATAGCGCAACTTGTGGATAATCTGTATCTGATACCTTACATGATCTCAGGTAAAGTGAATGTAAATCCATTGTTGAGTATTTTGCTGACTTTGATATTTGCAGACATGCTTGGTGCTTTAGGTATGATTCTTGCAATTCCGGTGTATATTATTTATAAAGTAGTATTGACTGAATTCTACAATGAACTAAGAAAAATATATCCTGATGACTATGATGCTTGATGATGTTTTTTGCTTATTCGCATGAACATTATTCTCTTTTTCATTGTGTTCACAGGCGTTAATATTTAGTGTCTCTTACATACGATTTTTGCTTCAAATGGTAAGCTTGATATACCAGTTGTGCATAATACATGCACATCCGAAAAACAAGAACTTTTTCTTTTATAGGAGATTCCATAATGAACAACGAAGATATCCAGAAATATGGTAAAGAGCTCAAAGAAGTACTTCAAATCACTACCTCTCCGGTGGCAGTTCACCTTGTCAAAGCTGACGAGGAGATCCCTGAAGGAATCCCACACGTTGGTGAAACAATCAGGCACTGCCAGATGGTTGATAATGTAAGGCGATTGGGCACTCACTTCTATGCAACATTTGATGATCAAATGTGTAAGGGTGGTGCATCTGTTATGGGACTGGCTGAGATGAGTCCAAAGCTCAAGTCTGGTGAGGTCTATTACAATCTTAATCACTTTGCTTCTATTGAAGCTGCAAAAGCAACTATGGACAAGGTTCCAATGGTGGAAGCAAATTCCGTAAAGGCTGTACTCTATGCACCACTTGAGGAAACAACCTTTATGCCTGATGTAATTCTTGTCATTACAAAGCCTAAGATCGTGATGCAACTTTCACAGGCACTGCTCCAAAAGGATGGTGGACGTGTGAATGCAGCATTTGCTGGCAAACAGAGTGTATGCGCAGATGGTGTTTCATATCCATATCTTACAGGTGAGGCAGGTGTCACAATCGGTTGCAGTGGCAGCAGAAAGTACACTGAGATACAGGACGAAGAAATGATCATGAGCGTACCTGTGGACATGTTGCCTGCTCTTGTAGAATCTGCAAAGGCAATGTTTGGCAGCTACGCCTGTTAAATAATTTTTTAAAAATATATATTTTCATTCAGTACAATTATGTACTGAATCCTTATTTTTCCAGCTATCAGACTATTTTATAGTATTTCGTTTCGCCAGCTGTTTCCGTTATCTTTTTGGATGAGAGCATCCTGTCAACAATTGGTTTAAGTTCTTTCTCATTTATTCCAAGAGAAGCAGATATCTGTCTGAATGTACAGGGTCTTCGCATTACAAGATCATAAACTTCTTCTTCGACGTTGCCATGTTTCATTTTTGAGCGAGATTTTTTAATTCCTTTAATCACCAGCTTCACACGCTCTTTTCCAAACATCTTTTCAAATTCCGCAGCAATCTGTTTTAATCTGTCTTCAGAAACCGGAACAATGTAATCCTCCGCAGGAGGTCTGCTTACTGTGAGTATCTCTATCTCATCAGGATCAATCTCTATTAATATTTCTTTTAATCTCTCAATCTCTCTTTCTGTGTGATTTACGGGAAAATCAATGTTGGCATCAACCAGCATCACTTCAATACCAAGAATCGGACGTTTGTCCATTCTTCTGATCTCTTTAAGTCCATTGATGATGTTCTGAAGCTCAATACCTTCAGCAGGTCTGTTGATGGCCATGAACGTTTTCTGGTAACCTGAAACAAGAGTTGCTACTACAAGATCAGCTTCTGATAGACTCTCACGTACAGTTTCTTTGTCAACAAGTGATGAATTAGTGATAACACAAATCGGATGAGGACTAATTTCCTTAATCCCTCTGATCATCTCTCCAAGTGCAGGGTTTAATGTAGGTTCACAAGTACCGGAAAAAGTTATGTAGTCAAGATCTTCGATATTTTTATGGTAAGAACGTAAGCCTTCAACGACTTCTTCAGGTGTTACAGTACCTTTTACACTTTCAGTTCCTGTTATTTTTTTTGGAACATGTCCAAGCTGGCAATATACACAATCAAAATTACAGTTTTTCTTAGTATCAGATGTTTTGATTACATCAATACCAAGGGATCTTCCAAGTCTTCTGGAGAGTATTGGGCCGTAAATGATTCTTTTTGTCATGCAGGTCTTCTCAGTTCGTTATTTTCTTACTGGTTCATAACTCAATTTTATATCCGGCAAATATTTTCTGGAATTTATCCGGATACATTTTTCTGATCACGTCTTTGTGTGAAGTGCAATGTCCAGCTCCAATCAATTGCATATCTTTGAACGAGCCATATTCCTGGCTGTCATGCAAACCTCCGATTATTCCGGTTATTTTGCCAAAAGAAGATGCAGCTTCTAAAATTAAGAGCAGACCCGGATGTGCACAACCCGTGAGAACATAATTTCCAGATTCACATTCCAGTATCAATGATTGTTCTTTTATGCCGGTGCCTTTTTTCTCTAATTCCCCTGTTGAGTATACCCAGTTGCAGATTTCCCGGGGAGAACTGACACCATATAATTTTTTGTTTATCCGTGAGGTAATCTCTTTTTTAAGACGTGGGGAAAATCCAGATGGCACAAAAACGTCAACATTCGGATTTATGTTAAGGAAAGTTGTAACTCCTCCGATGTGATCCCAGTGCTGATGAGAGAGTACAAGTGTATCAATGTTCTGTGGGTCAATTGATAATTTCTCCATGTTTTCAAGAAGCAGGTGTCCATCCCAGCCGGTATCGAACAATATATTATTGGTCCCGGTTTGGATAAGGCAGGCAAATCCCCATCCGCATTTCAGACCTTCCTGTGCATTATTGTCATAAACAATGGTAATTTTCATACGTGTTCCTCAGTCTGTAATTCCGAAAACTTTCTTCAGGTAATAGCCTGAGTATATGGCTCCTGCCGGATTGTGGGCAAGAACACGGTCTTTTACAATGAATGTGGTTACCGGGGCGGCTGAATGCTGTGTGAAAAGTATGTCATGTCCTATACAAAGGCCAATGATTATATTGAGCTCCGTTCCTTTCTTTTCAAGCATCATTGCCTGTCCAATGGGGTTACAAGTAGGGTCAAATGATTCCGGGTGAAGTTTTTCAAGATCGTATTCTTCTTTACTGATACTGGAAACTTTGCAGCATACAGAGAATACTTCAAAATATTTCTCCAGTATTCTTTCTATGATCTCTGCTTCTCTTTCCATGCCAACACAAAATGCAAGCCCGAGTTTTTTGTAGCCCATGTTCTGTGCATAAAGGATTATTTCTTCAAGCCTTGTTTTCTGCATATAATACTGGGCTTCAATGGCAGCAGAGGTTTTCATTGATTCAAGTTCGTTCCCTTCATAACTGATATCATCGGTTATGCCTGCACAATCCTTGCCTTCACGGCACATTTTATCATCGCAGTGTGCGCATTTCATTCAGAAATCACCAGGTGACCTAGGTCAGATATTATGAGGGATGATATTCCATCATATGAGATAAAATATGTGGTGGCGCAACATTCTGCTCAAAGCTTAGAATTTTATTTTTGTCTTGCTTTTTGCATTGGTCCATCGCTTATCTTTTCAAGAGCCTCTATCATCTTTCCAAGATTCTTATATGGGATTCCTGCTATCATCTCATCATTCTGGATGTCTGTAGACCGGCGGCATCCATAGCAACCAAGGCTCATATTCATTTTACCACTGGTAATTGGTATTATGGTGGAATCAACGCAGGTCGCCTGGAACGCAGCAGTGCTAAAAGCCTGTCTTCCGCCTTCAAAAAATGTAGCTGCAGGGATAAGCCAGTATAGTGTTTCAGGAAGATCGACAAGGATGACCGCATCAGGTTCAATCTTGAAGTCTTTCAAAGGCCCGACTATTGTGGCAATAGTGCTCTCTTCTTCAAATGCTGAGCGCTGATCTATCATATTTGCTGCAGCATCAGAACAATCAAACATTCCAAGATTAGCATGGAAATCCCCTTCTTTTACTTTTGGAGGCAATGGCACAAGTCCAAGACTTGAAGCTCCAACCATGCACGCATGTTTGTCTGCAGGAATTACAAAAGATTCCCCTTTCCTTGCCCTCATTATTGACTGACAGTGTCGGATGTTTTTCTCAGGTTCTGTGAATCCTTCCGGAATCTTTTCGCCTTTTTTTATTACTTTTACGGCAACCGGTTCATATCTGAGATCAAGGAGCTTTACAAGTTTGTCTGATATCTCGGCATTTTCCATGTTTACAACTCTTCATAAACCTTTATGAATTATATTTGGTGAGCTGGCTATTTACTGGTTTCGATACATAAAAAAGAAAAAAGAAGAAAAAGAGCAGTGTAAAAACACAGCTTAAAGTGCTTCCTGTACTCTCTTAAAGATAAGATCTGCAATGAGCCTGTCACTGCCAAGAGGTTTTGCATAGACGATTTTCACTTTCTGTCCATCCAATTCAACCTCTCCTTCATTAGTCTCTGGATCAAGGTTAATGAACTCAGGAATGTCCTCTGTAAGGTGGACTCCGGATGCCATAAATACTGGTGTTGCAGCGATTTTTGTCACACCTGTGCCTTCAAATGACATCAGCGCTTCTTTTACTTTAGGATCACTGTGTTCTACAAAGCCTGTTTTTATAACGTATTCAGGGTTATTTTCTGCGATCATGTTTGAGATTTCAGTAACAACCTGATTGTTATATGGTAACCTGCTGCCGTGTCCTATGACTAAAATTCCTATTTTTTCACTCATAATGTAACCTTCTGTTCTAATTATTAGAATCAATGAAGTATATATTACTTGCTAAATCTAATACGTTTGTAAGTTTTTATTAATATGTTTTGATTCTGCAAATGATAGATATTTTGAATTGATATACAAATTTGAAATAACGGTTTGTTCTAAGCCAGACTATGAATAAAAGAATGGATTGCTTGCTATAATCAAAAAAGAGTCGTAAAAGACTGAAGTGAAAAGAAAAAAGAGTACTGTGTCAGTGACACAGTTTAAAGGACTTCCTGTGCTCTCTTGAAGATGAGGTCTGCAATGAGCTTGTCGCTTCCAAGAGGCTTTGCGTATACAATTCTAACCTTCTTTCCGTCAAGTTCGAGTTCACCCTCATTTGTCTCCGGGTCGAGTTTGAGGATTCCAGGAATATCTTTTGTGATGTGGATGCCTGAAGCAAGGAATACTGGTGCAGCAGCGATTGTTGTTACACCTGTGCCTTCAAATGACGTGAGTGCCTCTTCTACTGTAGGCTCACTGTTCTCCATGAATCCTGCCTTTACTACATATTCAGGATTGTTCTCTGCGATCATGTTTGCGATCTCAGTTACTACCTGATTGTTGTATGGTAATCTGCTGCCGTGTCCAATAGCTAAAATTCCTATTTTTTCACTCATGATATAACCTTCTTTTTTATATGAAGTAATATTCTCAACAGTATTTGTGTTACGTTGCAGGAGTAGAAGGGTAGTTATTGGATATAATAGTTTTGATTTTTCAGTATTTGTTCCTATGAATAAATGATGTGTTTGATTCCGGGAGAACAAATAGAAACATATATAGCATATTTTGTTTTTCTCATGATGGTTGTTAGCTTTTCATAATCGGTCTACAGGGAGAAAATATGATAACCAGATTAATTTCATCGCTAGAATTGAGAATATTCATTTGCATAACAATCTTCATTATTTCACTAGTTTGTCTTACACCCACCTCTTTTGCAGCTGATGCACCTGCAGAAGAATGGAGCAGGATATTTGGCTGGGATGATTACGAAGATATAGGTGCCTTTGTTCAGGAGACCTCTGATGGTGGCTATATCGTTGCAAGTACTACTTCAGATGATACTTTTAATGATGATATTCGACTGATCAGGACAGACTCTCAGGGTTATATGCAGTGGAACCGTACTTTTGGCGGGGAATATGATGACGGTGTATATTCTGTTCTTCAAACATCTGACGAAGGATACCTGATATCAGGATATACATCTCTGTTTGATTCCGGTTCAAGCCTTGCCTGGATCATCAAGACCGATTTGCAGGGAGAACATCAATGGAACCTCACCTATGGTGGTGATATGGAGGATATGGCACTTTATGCCAGTGAGGCTCTGAATGGTGGCTACACTGTAGCAGGTTCATCTTCAGATTCAGCATCATCTGATGCCTGGTTGATCAGGATTGACTCCCAGGGCGATCTACAGTGGAATAGAACTTTTAGCGGCGATTCCAATTACAAATTGCTTTTTGCCCGTGAGGCTTCCGATGGTGGCTATGTAGTTGCAGGTCAGTCTCTGGATGAATCGCCAGATATTTGCCTTATCAAAATCGATTCACAAGGTGAGCAACAATGGGTCGAAACCTTTGGAAGTAAAGTCATTGATGCAGTGACCTCTATTCAGGTAACCGGTGATGGTGGATATGTTCTCACAGGGTTAACAGATTCTTCGGATACGGAATTTGGTGATGCCTGGGTAGTAAAGACGGATTATCTGGGTGAGCAACAGTGGGATATGATATTTGGCTGGGAAGAGTGCGGAGATGTAGGATTATCTATACAGGAAACATCTGATGGTGGTTATATTGTTGCAGGCGTGAGCACTTTCTTTGATATTGCAGGATCAGATGCATTGGTAATCAAAATTGATTCGGAAGGTAACCGTCAATGGAACAGGATACTTGGCTGGAATGATTCCAACGAGATGGCATATTCCGCTCAGGAAACTTCTGATGGCGGGTATATTGTAGTTGGTACTACCGACTCAGTAGACTATTATGGCCAGCAGGTCTGGCTCGTCAAGCTTGGAAGTAACTATTCAGTCCCAAGCGATATATTCAGAGAAGGGCCGGCTATAAAGACGTATAAACGTCCTGATTCTGTATGGATAATTCCGCTTATTGTACAAGCAGTAGTTGGGATTTTAGCTCTTGGTCTTTTTTATTATGTTATAAAAAAGCACTTCCTATAAGATGAATAAGTTTCCACGGAACCAGAAAACTTAACCGTCTGCTGAAAAATAAACAAATCAATCAAACAGTAAAGTGGCAGCAGGGTGATTAATCAATAATCACTCTTTCTTCTCCGGCATACACGTACAAATTCTTCCCCCTCACAAAAGCCACAAGTGTCATACCTGCCTTATCAGCCAGTTCAACAGACTCACGAACCGTGGCACCCTTACTTGAAATAAGAGGAATTCCAGCATTCATAGCCTTTGACACCATGGTAGATGCCAGCCTGCCGGTGGTCGCCAGAGCGCATTCAGAAAGATTAACACCATTCATCAGGGCTTTTCCAACAACCTTGTCCACAGAGCATGCTCGCCCCACGTCCTCACAGAAAAAGAGCACTTCTCCCTGGTTGTTGTAGATAATAGATGTGTGTGCACCGCCGGTACTGTGCCATGCTCTTCCAAGTTCTTTCAACTGGCCAACAGCATGAGAAATTGCATCAGTAGTGAATTTAGTATCAGAATTAATGTGTTTGATGACATCTTTGCGGTATGATGTTGTTCCGCATCGTTCTAGATGGGTGAGTTCCTCCAGTTCAGGAGTGTTAATTTTAATTTCACAGAAAATAGACTTATTTTCAATCTTTATGGAATCAACCGCCGTGTCAGGTTCAATGAATCCCTCGCAGACGAGAAATCCCAGTGCAAGCTCTTCAAGTTCATAGGGGCTTGCAAAAAAAGTAGTTACGTGAACGTTATTCACGAAAAGTTCGAACTTTTCTTCGACAATAACGTCCACAGTAATGTGTTGTTTACTGTTCTCAGTGATCTCCAGGCACTCTATCGGGACATAAAATGGAGTGGAAATACTTTCCTCGTCCGTTCGGAAGGTTTCATCCTTCCCTTTCCTTTCTGAGTACCAGTGTTCACTCATGCTTCCTTTTTAGCCTTTACCTTTGCAAAGAGCTGCTTAAGGGTGTCCTCATTGCTCTTTGTTTCGGTGAATGGGGAATCTGTGAATGGCTCGAAGTATACAGGCACATTGTCAAGCCTGTAGAATGTACCATCACATTCCATAGCATCAATTACACCAGGCAGAACTACGTCTGCTGCTGTGGTTGATGGACATGGTGCAATGTCCAGGCAGATCATTGGAATATCTGCGAGGTACTGTGCACTGTCTGCAGGAATATGGTCCATCAGGTCTGCACACATAACAAATGCTGCGTCAACATCCTTTTCCCTGAGCAGGTCCACACAGGTTGTCTCCCCAGGGTTGTACCTTGGGTATCCCTTTGTGAAGTCAAGACCGAATGGGTAACCATAGAGATAGGATGCAAGCTGGTTGAATCCTGCTACGTTACAGTGACCTCTAAGAGCACCGATGTTACACTTGGTGTAGTTATTCATTTCCTTGACGAAGTTCAGTGCAATCTCAATGTTTCTGTGTTTACCGTATGAGGATGAAACACCAAGACCTACGTAGATAGCTACGAAGTTTGATTCCTTCATCATCTCAACTGTCTGCTTCATCACTGAAATTGGGATTCCTGTGATCTCTTCAACAGATGGATGTGGCTCTTTGCCGTTCAGGATTGTGAACAGTGCGCTGAGAAGCTCGTAGTCTGTGTTAGGATTAAGCTGAAGATGCAGGTCAGATGCAGCGGCTGTAGGTGTTACCCTTGGGTCCACTGTCATCATGGTTCTGTCGAATCTTCCTCTCTTAGTCCAGTATCCTCTTGGGAACACACCGTACCTTGACATGTGTCTTGGCATGGATTCCAGTGCATTGACACCCCAGTATACTATCATGTCGGCTCTGTTCTTTGCCTGACCGGCTGTAGCTCCGACCATACCGGATTCCTGAATACCCATGACAGTTGGTCCATGGCAGATAGTTGCATTTGAATCTGCAAGTCCACCAAGGTATTCAGCAATATGAAGTCCTACTTCCTGTGCTTCACATGCTGTTTCGCTTCCAAGGAAGAAGAATGGCTTCTTTGCATTTACAAGGATATCTGCTGCCATTTCAAGTGCTTCATCCCAGCTTACGTCCTTTACCTTACCATTTTCTCTGATGGTTGGTTTCAGGAGTCTGTGTGAGCTTACGACTTCCTTGAACTTGGCAGAACCCATTTTACATGCATTCTGGACATCTATCGTACCGTTTTCCTTATCCAGATTCACCTGAACATCGTCACATGAACCTCCGCAAACCGGGCAGATAATGTTCTTGTAGACCATTTTATTTACCTCCCATGTACATCTTTGTGACAAGTTCCTCAGCGCTGAGGATTACGTCGTCAGTAGGTTCAACAAAAACAGGGCTTCCCTTGTAACGTGGTGAACCGGTTGAGAATGTGTCAGGCTCAACAACTACATTTGCCCAGATGGACCTTGGTATGAATACCTGACCTGATCTCATTGCTTCAGTTACTTTTGTGCTAAGTGCAACTGAATATTTTCTATCTCTTGATATAACTGCCACTTTCTCCGGGCAGCCAAGGGATGTAAAGTCTTCTGCACACATCCAGCAGACTGCACATTCCTTTGTGTAGTCATCGGTGTACTTGCTTCCGCCTTTTGCAAGTCTTCCTTCATCGATTGTACTACCTGTATTGAGTAATGCTTCCATGAATATCACCTCACAGACACTCGTTGTTGTCACAGGATACGTACATTGTGCCTTTTCCTTTCTGTGGGATGGCATAGTCGCCTGTGAACTTCTTGTATTCTCCGGGACACTCGATATCGTTGAACTTGAGGTCGGATTCTACGCCTTCCATTGTAAATCCTGGCAAGAATCTCTCAATGCAGCCTCCGATAACAATGGTACCGCCGGTCATCTCAGCTCCGACAGTTCTGAAAGCGTTTCCTTTTACATAGATGAGACCACCGTTGATGCGGATTCCGCAGAAGTGTTTTACACTGCCGCCGATTATGATCTCTCCACCACTAAGGCCGCCACCGATCTGGCTGACTGCGTCACCATCTATTGTGATACGTCCGCCGGTCATTCCTTCCCAGCTTCCACGATATGCACTGCCAATATGGTCCTTTGCATTTCCTTTAATGTGGATGGAACCGCCTGTCATGTCCATGCCTGCCCATGATTCGGAGTCGCCTTCAACAACGATCTCTCCGCCGCTCATTGTGGATCCTGTGTGCATGCCTACGCTGCCTTTTACAAGGATCTTTCCGGCAGTCATTTCCTGTCCTATACGCTTGACCCTTGAGACATCCCCGTCTATGATGATGGTTGTGTCTTCTGCTGAGTTTCCACCATTGCCTTCTACTGAAAAGAAGTTTGCAAGTGGTAACTCTTCAGGACCCTGCCAGACGAGCAATTTTCCAATCTCATCGGCACTTTTACCGGCAAAGTTGTCAGGTGTGATGACCTCTGCCTCAACGGTAAGGTCAAAATTTCCCGTTGGTTTAAGAATTACGTCTGCCATTAAAATCACTTCTCCGCTTTGACCTGAATCGGTGTTGGGTTTGCCAGGTACTTTTCAGGTGTTGGATATCTGTCGAAACCAAGTGTGTAGTACTTGAACCACTTCTTTACATCCGCAAGCATGCTCTTCTCTGCATCTTCATCTGTTGCGATATCAGAGTAGAATGTGTTCTTCTCCGGAATTGCTACGATCTCACCCATCTGGGAGACAACTTCTCCTGCCTTGATGGTGTATGCAGCATTCTCGAATGCTCTTATGATACTCTCGTAGTCGTTAACTTCGAGGCTCTTTGGATCAATGTCATAAATTGCAACGTCACCGTCTGCACCGATACCAAGGGTACCTTTTCTGTATGACATACCGATTGTTCTTGCAGGGTTTGCACGGGTGATGGTTGCGATCTCAAAGAGATCCATTTCCCTTGTCTCTGCACCCAGGCCAGTTCTGTCTTGTGCCCACTTGTGACATTCTGCAAATGTGTCCTGTCTTGCTTTGTTAGACATGAGCCATGCAATTACCTGTGGGTATTTGATGAATGGTCCACCATTTGGACTGTCAGTTGTCATGATGGTCTTCCATGCGTCCTTGACGTAGAGAAGTGATTCAAGACCCATAGCCCACTGTACACTGTGTACAGGGTTACCCTTCAGATAAAGGAATGGAAGTACACCGGAACCACACTCACACTCTACATCTGTGTTTGACCACTTGTGGCCTGTGAGTACGTAGAGGTCGTGGATTGCAGGACCGTCACCAGTCATTACTGTTGCGTCACCAAATGGTACACATCCACTGTCAAATACAACGTGATCATTGCTGTTGACGTAATCAGTGATTCCCTTTACACCGGACTCAAAGTCTCTCCAGGATGTACCGCCAAAAGCGTTGAACTGGCAGTGTGTAAGGTAGACAGATTCGTGTCTCTTAGCGTTCTTCTTTGTCTCTGCCCACTCAACATCCATATTTGGCTTTGCCTTGACGTTCTTTGGTATCTTGAGTGAGTCCCTTGTGATTTCCCAGCATCCAGGGTGACCAAGGTTGTTTGCGTGCAGATGCACTGGCATTGGGATACCGAGCTTCTCGTTAAGCTCTGTGAGTCCCTTAATCATGTCCTCTGGTGTGGTTTCAAAGTGAATGTTTGCCTGATCAAGAGCACCTATGTTCTCTCCCCATCCCCAGTTCTCTACACCGGCAGGGTTGACACATTTTATACCATAGGTTTTGTGTGTCTTCATCATCCATGCGATATATGCTGCTGCCTTGTCGATATCTCCTTCCTTGAGGTATCTCATAAGGAACCAGTTGTTACCCAGTACAAGATATCCACCCATGTCAAGCATAGGGGTTGAGCGCATTTCCTCGTGTGTGTGGCGTGCTTCCATTGGTGGGACAGCTGCCTCGAAGACGGTTGTGTATCCCATCTTGGAATACTCATATCCTCCGAGATATACTGATGGTACAGTATATCCGCAACCGGAGTGTGTAATTGGTGTTTTCTTCTGGTAGAACTTGTAATGGTCCTCTGGCCTCATCATTCTACCGCCGTTAACCTTTGCTCCTGCTACGTGAGAGTGTGAGTCAACACCACCAGGCATAACGGTCTTGCCCTTTGCATCAATTTCCTTAACATCTTTCATGTCAGCGCCGGAAAGTTCTGTGACAACCTTTCCGTCCTTGATGAAGATGTCCATCATTTCGCCGTTAATGTCGTTGAGCGGGTCGTAAACATAACCGTTCTTGATTGCAATAGTTCCTGCCATTTTTATTCCTCCCTTTTCTCAAGTGTAATGGCACCTACCGGGCAGATCATAGCACATGCACCATCTGAACCACAGAGGTCCTGGTTGACAACCTTTGCCACACCATTTCTTACTTCAAGGACTTTCTTGGCATCGACTTCATTAAGGTAACCTGCTCCAACTTCATCGTCGGTTGCATTTACAGGACAGACAATTACACAGTTTCCGCATCCAAGACATGAATCTTCATCAATGACAAGTGTTGATGTAAGTGTAGGTCTCTTCATTTCTTTATTTAGCAGTTTCTTCTCAAGAAGTGTCTTCTTGTCAACTTCCGGAAGGATTGCTGTCTTAGTAACAGTAATAGCTTCAACAGGGCATGCCATGTCACATGCACCACAGTAAATACATGCATCTGCACGCTGTGCAACCTTGTTTACTCTCTCACCAGCTTCCCAGTCCGGGTTGTACAGTGCATTGCATGGACATACATCTACACAGCTGCGGCAAGCAGTACATTTGTCTTCGTCCTGAACCCATGTGCCTTCAAATGGTTTTTCAACGCTGATAGCTTCAGCAGGACAGACTTCTGCACACCATCCACAGTGTATGCAACATTCTGTGTCAATAATAGTTTCACCGCCAACACTGGCAGTTCCATCGTTGGAAAGCCACTGTTTGACTTCAATGCAACCCTGAGGACAGATCTGTTCACAGAGTCCGCAGTGTACACAGTTGTCATTGACTGTTGTGTCCTTAAGTGCAACGCTTATGTGAGCATTGTCATTTACAGACTCTCCGGCCTGTTTCAGTTCGAGTGCACCTGTAGGGCATGTCTTTGCACAGATACCGCATAATATGCAGAGATCTGTCTGGTTCTCAAGGAAATCTTTGTCGATAAGTCCTCTGGTAACGGCTCCTACTGAACCGATAACTAATGAACCTTTAGGACATGCCATAACGCACGTTCCGCAACCGATACACTTCTCAGGAGTGTATTCAAGTTGCTTGTCGTCTTTTACTCCAAACACTACTTCGTTCATTTGATCTTCTCCGTAATCCTGCCTATAGGTACAAATGCTTCCAGGTCATGTCTTGTGAAAGATTGCAGCGGTTCTGCAAAAAAAGACTGCAGATATCAGTATTACTGAGGCTACTAAAGAACATTTCTCAATCAAGCACTTTTTGTGTTTGCGGGCATGAATACGCCTTTTTCAACAAGTACCGTCAGGCACAGTGCCTTCCGGAAAACTTGCTAACAATCTTGATTCTCAATGATCGTGTCACTTAACTTATGTCTCAGCCCATAGGGTCGAGAATTGTAAAATATAGTGACTCGTATTTGTTATAAAAGTATCGTTTGTATCTGTTGTTATCGTTTGTATTTTTCAACTATACCTGCCAATAGGTTCTGACTCATACTAAATATTTTAATAAATTTCATACTTTTCGCAGGATTTATATACTACTAGCTATCCCATAATATATGGGGTATATATTTGGTCTGCGAAATTTTTTGCTTTTAGCTTATGTGATCGATCATCGATCTTTTTGCAATATTTTTGTGATACCCTCATTTATGAGGAGATGGGAATGTGCCTTTGATGAGTATAATCGGATGTATTGAATACGAAAAAGAAATTGCCAGAATTCTGGCCGAAGATGAGGCGATAGAAGATATCATCGTTGTTGATGATTCCAGATCATCAGAACTTGTTTCTGATCTTGAGCATATGGGCGTGAAACCAAGGGTATTGTATCCGGATACAATTCCACCAGGACTCAAGAAAAGTAAAGATTTCAGGGTGCTTGTCACACTTCAGGATGACAATGTTTACAAGTCTCCTCAACATCTCAAAAATGAGACCTGTGAGAAGATAAAGTTCTATGGACCGGTCTCTAATGGTGTCCTGATGTATTCTAACTCCTGCGGAGAATTATTAAAAGAAGATGAAACTGATTTACACAACAGTAAATTCATTCTGAAATTGTTGCCTGAAGATGATAGTAGTACTGCACACATGAAAGAGAAACTTGGCGAATGCCTTTGCGGTGCACCAAAGAAAAGTGACTTTAAAACTGGGAATCATTCTCTGGAATTAGAAGAAAAACACAGGGTTTGCTACAATAGACTAAAAGACACAATCCTAAGGCTAAAGAACAATTCCTAAGTAATGTCTAATATTTTTGTTTTCATTCCTGTAAACAGTATTCTTTAATAGTTTACAGTACTGGTATGGGTAAAATACAGACTTTTGCAGAGTTATAATATTTGATTCTGCATTCTGGATTTTTTAAGAATAACAGGAATCACATTATGGTAGCAAAAGGAAGTGCTTATGCACTCGGTGCAGGTACGGTAATCAACGCAATAGCCACATGGAAAGGTGCGGCTTTTGGTGTCGATCTGAAAACATTTGCTGATGTGGAGCTTACGGATGATATTACTTCTGTAAATGGTACCATTCAGGGAATGCCTGATGCGGATACTCAGCTTATTGAAAGATCTGTATCATATGTGCTTGAACATTTTGGCATTGAAATGGGTGGTACAGTAACTACCAGATCAGAGGTTCCTCTTGCAAGAGGCCTTAAAAGCAGTAGTGCAGCAGCAAACTCTTCTATTCTTGCAACTCTTGATGCTATAGGTGAAGAACTTGATCCTTTTGATATTGTGAAAATGGGTGTAAGGGCTGCCCTTGACTCAAAAGTGACAATAACCGGTGCTCTGGATGATGCATGTGCTTCTTTTTATGGAGGTTTTGTAGTAACCGACAACAAGGCAATGGAACTATTAAAAAGGACAGAGCACGAGTATGAGGTACTGATATTTGCACCTGACAAAAAATCATTCAGCTCAGGTACTGATGTAGGCCGTTCAAGGCTGATAGCTCCCTGGGTTGACATGGCATTTGACCTTTCGATGGAAGGTAATTTTGAAAAGGCAATGACACTTAACGGTTTTCTTTACTGCGGAGCCCTTGGTTTTGACACAGAATTCCTGATGCGTGCCCTTGAGATTGGTGTTGAAGGTGTAACACTTTCAGGAACAGGCCCTTCATATGTTGCGCTTGTTAATGACGAGCAGGCAGGTTTGCTTGAGGATGTCTGGAAAGACTATAATTCCAGCGGAAACGTGATAAAGACTAAAGTAAATAATGAAGGTGCTCATAATGGAGAGTGCTATGATACAGCATAGCTCTAATATGTCAAAAAGTATCAATTTGATGTAATCAAATCAAAAATCACATTCTTAAGTTGTAGTAATAAATAGATGTTTTTACATGCGGGGTATACATGTCCACTATCAAAGAAGTACGCACAGAAATAGAACAGATTGATAGCGAGATCATGCAGCTTATTCATAAGCGGGTAGGTATGGCTGCTAAGGTACTTGAGGCCAAGAAACAGGAAAAGATCAATATTAACGATCCCACGCAGAATGATGTGGTTCTGGATCGTGCTGCCGATGCTGCAATCGAATTGAATCTTGATGTTTCTGCTGTAAAAGAAATATTCGATATATTGATAAGGATGAATATAGAGCGTCAGCATGAGCTGAGAGGCGAAGGTAATCTTCCTTAGGAGGAAAGAAATGGTTGATATTGCAATAATAATGGGTTCCGAATCCGATCGTTCTGTGGCAAACAGAGTTACCGGGGTGCTTGACGGTACGGATTATTTATATGATGTCCAGGTGATTTCCGCTCACCGTAACCCGGACAAACTGGATGAGTATATTTCTCAAAGTGATTCAAAAGTCTACATAGCCATAGCAGGACTGTCTGCAGCCCTTCCGGGCGTCATAGCCTCAAAGACAAAAAAGCCGGTTATCGGTGTTCCTGTAAGTGCAAAAATGATGGGCCTTGATGCCTTGCTTTCAACAGCACAGATGCCACCGGGCGTACCTGTAGCAAGTGTTGGTGTCGATAATGGTGCAAACGCTGCCCATCTGGCAATAAGAATATTGGATTTGATCTAATATTCTATTTTATTTAACTGGAACAGGCACTGCTCGTCACCATTTCCTATGGTTTCAAGCACATCAACCTCAAGGTCCTGTTCATAAATGTCAATAATCCTTGAGAAAATTCCTCTTGTAAGTGTACACAATATGGGGTTAAGCTGTGCTTCTTCTCTTCCCCATGGACACACGTTCCCTTTTAGAAGTAATTCTTTATCTCCATTTTCTCCCGTTTCATTTTCAAAATTTGCACCCAGCTGATTTATGATATTGCAACATATTTCGCCTATTCCTTCACATTCATCTCCATGTTCGTCGGAGTCGGTATTCTCAAGAATAGATTCTACCACCATGTTAATCATCTGGTGTATAACAACACTTTTTTGTTCTGTCGGAAGTGTGCGCAGCAATGTAGGAATTATCTGTGTTAGCACTGATCGTATCTTGTTCTGAAGATTAAGTTTGTTCCTTTCATCCAATAGGTCATAGTGCATCTTTTTTAGTTTTAGCAGTGAAGTAATACGTGTCAGAAGTTCCATTTTGTTTACTGGTTTTGTGAGAAACTCATCCGCACCCGCCTCAATACCTGCTATCCAGTCATCTCTTCCGGAAAGTGCAGTGACCATGATCACAGGTATGAACTGGGTTTCAGGGTTCTTTTTTAATGTTTCACATACCTGATATCCATTAAGTTCCGGCATCATGACGTCAAGAAGAATAACATCAGGCTTTTCCACAGGTACCAATTCCAGTGCATCTCTGCCATTCGTAGCTGACACTGTAGAGTAATCATTCTCTAGATATGCCTTAAGTAACTCTATATTCATGATCTCATCGTCAACAATGAGTATTTTTGGATTCTCTGTAAGCGTAATGGTAAGGACCCCTGGTGCGTTTTCTTTGGTAGTAGCGACTAGTTTATAATTTAATTATATATTTTAATTTTTATTATATATACCTGATGGTTTTTCAGGTATGATTCCTGAGATATTTGCTAAAAATCCTATCCGCAAATTTCAAAAAAGATGTTATATCAGAGCTCAACAAGCTTAGCCTTTGAGCCTTTCAAACTTATTCCGGCAGAAGTAATGTCAAATATCGTAATATCCAGGGATATTTTTGTGCTTCTCATTTTTGGAATGCTCAGGAAACGTTCGTTCTTGCCGGTGTATGGATTCTCTTTGACCATGAGCTTGATAGAACCATAAGTGGAATAATCTGCAATCTTATACGTCATCTCATATGCGGCTTCATCCATTATGTAGAGGGTTGTTGTCTTTTGCTTTGCAAGCATTCGATTAATAGTATCAAACTTATCCCTGAATTTCTTTGGCTTCAGCCCAAAAGAAAGGACTCCAATATTATCAATGACAGCTACATCTGTTCCTTCAGGTATCAACCTTACAAGGTCAATAAGGTCAATTTCCTCAATGTTAAAACCTTCCTGATCAGGCTTGAGATACCTGTCAAGATGTGCTTCTTCAATAATGTCTATCTCTGTGTCACTGTAATCATCAACAAGATGAGCTTCTCTGGCGATTGATTTTGTTCTGAACTCAATAACCTGTTTAATTACAAGCTGCCCTTTCTCAATAAAAGATTCTAAACCAATGCCCAGCATTGCAGCCTGTTCAAGCACATCTTCAGGTGTTTCTTCGGTTGCAACCATTACGCACTTCTTACCATCCATGCATGATTTATGCAGAAAGTGTAATCCAAATATGGTTTTCCCGGCACCGGGAACTCCTGTGATAAGAATTCCTTTACCTTTCGGATAACCGCCACTAATTTTTTTGTCAAGATTTGCTATTCCTGTGGGCATTCTTTCCATTTATATCACGCCAGACTATATGATCTACTTCCATTGAATTATATATTATTATGCAATATATATTATATAAATATATTCTTGGTCGGTTTGCAGTATTATTTTTTGGTGATTACTGGCCACTACAATTTAAACGTGTAATTGAAGATTTTGATGCGAATTTCTGAACAGCTACATGCAGTTTTTGCGAATGTTTTTATAGATTAGCCTCCGAAAATAAGTTGGGAGTTAATAAGAAAAACTGTCTTAACAGGCAGTTTCCAATTGGTGTTTAGTATATATTTAAAATGTCAGGTGATGGCTTAAAAATCTCTAATAAAGGTTTTTACCAGCACTTTAAAATAAAATTATAAATGGGGATTATCGTGAAAATTGATCTTAATATCAAAGTAGGGGGTGCAGCCGGACAGGGTCTTCAGACAACTGGCATGGCCCTCTCCAAGACGCTAAAGAAAAGTGGTTTCCATGTTTTTGCAACTCAGTATTATCTTTCCAGGGTACGTGGCGGCCACAACACATTCAATATACGCATAAGTGATTCTCCTATTGCTGCAATGACAGAAAGTGTGGATCTGCTACTTGCGCTGGATTCGCAGTCTATTGACAAGCACCTCTCTGAGGTAGACGATGGTGTTGTAGTAGTTGATGCTGATGTTGTCAAAGTCAACAGTTCATCAGAATCCATATTCCATGTTCCAATGCTTAAAATCGCAAAGGATGTGTGCGGTGATAAGATCTATTCCAATTCAGTATCTATGGGTGCTGTGATTGGTCTTCTGTGTCTTGACATATCTTACCTTGAGGAAATTCTGAAAGCGTCTTTCAAGAAGAAAGGCGAAGAGATCATACAGAAGAATATCAGTGCTGCAAGGGCAGGATATGATTACGTGAAAACAAATTATCCCGGTGGTTGCAAGTTCGCTGTCAGTGATCCCGGTAAAAAGGAAAAAATGATGCTTATTAGCGGCAACGATGCAGTGGGTCTCGGTGCACTTGCTGCCGGAGTGCAGTTCCTTGCTGCTTATCCTATGACTCCGTCTACTGGTGTCATGACATATGTGGCTGCAAATGCCGATAAATTCAATGTTGTTGTGGAACAGGCAGAAGATGAGATTGCAGCACTGAATATGGTTCTTGGTGCTTCCTATGCAGGAGCGCGTTCCATGACTACTACTTCCGGTGGTGGATTTGCCCTTATGACTGAGGCTCTCGGACTTGCCGGTATTACCGAAACCCCCATCGTAATATTCCTCTGCCAGCGTCCGGGGCCTGCAACAGGTCTTCCAACTATGACCGAGCAGGGAGACCTTCAGTTTGTCCTGACTGCTGCTCAGGGAGAGTTCCCCAGATGTATACTTGCACCCGGAACTCCGGAAGAATGCTTTTATCTGACTGCTGAAGCTTTTAATATTGCAGACAAGTACCAGATTCCTGTTTTTGTGTTGAGCGACCAATATCTTGCAGATTCACTTTTCACATCAAAGAGGTTTGACCCGTCCACAATTACTGTGAAGCGCTACCTTCTTTCAGATTCCGAATTAAGAACTAAAAAAGAGAAATATAAACGCTATAAACTAACGCCTCTTGGAATTTCTCCGCGTGCTCTTCCCGGTCAGAAGGGTGTACTTGTTCTATCAGACAGCGACGAGCATGATGAGTTCGGTCACATCTGCGAGGATGCGGAAAACCGCATAAAGATGAATGATAAGCGCATGAAGAAAATGGAAGTCCTCCGTGATGAGATCTCTGTTGCTAAAATCTATGGGAATCCCGATGCTGCAATATCGCTCATTGGCTGGGGCTCAACTTATGGTCCTCTTGCCGAGGTGGTGGATATTCTAAAAGCTCAGGGCAAGTCTGTAAATCTTGTCCATTTCACTCATATTCATCCGATACCCGTAGAAGCAACCAGAAAATTATTCTCAAAAGCCAAAAAGACGGTATGTGTTGAGAATAATTCTACAGGGCAGTTTGCCCGGCATCTCAAGCTTGAGACGGATGTGAAAGTAACTGAAACTATTCTTCGGTATGATGGTGAACCCTTCAGTCCGGAGTTCATAATTGCTGCCCTTAAGGAAAAGGAGGTGATCTGAATGGTAAGCATAGAGGATTACGGTGAGTTTGAGACTGCATGGTGTCCTGGATGTGGAAATTTTGGAATTCTGAAAGCTATTAAACAGGCACTTGTAAACCTTGGACGTTCACCCCATGAAGTACTTGTGGCATCAGGTATCGGTCAGTCAAGCAAGACTCCACATTATCTCAACTGCAATAGTTTTAACGGACTTCATGGCCGATCACTGCCGCCTGCAACAGGTGCCAAGATAGCCAACCATGAACTTACTGTTATTGCAGTGACAGGTGATGGAGATTGCTATGGCGAAGGCGGCAATCATTTCCTGCATACTGTCAGGAGAAATCCGGATATAACCATGATCGTTCACGACAATCAGATATACGGACTCACAAAAGGTCAGGCTTCACCTACCAGTGAAATCGGTATGAAGACAAAAGTGCAGACTCATGGTGTTTTCAACATGCCGCTAAATCCTTTATCACTGGCAATATCCCTGGATTGTTCTTTTGTGGCCCGTGGATATGCCGGAAAAGTCTCACATCTGACATCCCTGATTGAGAAGGCCATTGAGCACAAAGGTCTTTCACTTGTTGATGTGCTCCAGCCATGTGTGTCTTTCAACAAACTGAATACGTTCAAGTGGTATTCTGAAAGAGTATACGAGATGGATGATACTGGATATGAACTAAATGATCGTGTGAGGGCATTTGAAAAGTCAATGGAGTGGGGAGAAAAGATTCCTCTGGGTGTTTTCTATGTCAATGAAAAACCCTGTTTTGAGGATTATCTTGATGTTCTTAAATCCGGGCCGCTTTACAGGAACCCGCCTGCAACAGAAAAAGTGAATGATCTTATAGACAGCTTTATATGAGCCGCTTTTCTTTTTTCTTATTCTTCTTTTATTGGTAATGTGAAAGTAAATGTGCTTCCTTTTCCAGGTTCACTTTTCACACCAATAGTGCCTCCATGAAGTTCTATCATTTTTTTCACAATGGATAATCCAAGTCCAGTACCCTGATATTTTCTCGCAGTTGACGAATCTGTCTGGTAGAATGGATCAAAGAGTTTCTTCTGTTCTTCCCGGGAGATTCCTATTCCATCATCAATGACTGATGTTGTCAAAACATTTCCATTGGTACTTATTTTTACGGTAACATGTCCATCTCTGGGTGTGAACTTTACTGCATTGCTCAGGAGGTTATAGAGTATCTGCTTATATCTTATTTTGTCAGCATATATGCTAATATCCTGGTCGATCAGGAAATCAACTTCTATCTTCTTATTCTCAGCAAGTGGTTTTATTATGATGGAAATAGTATTGAGCACATTTTTCACATCAAATGTTTCAAGATGTAAATCCATTTTTCCAGCTTCCACTTTTGAAAGGTCAAGAATATCATTTATAAGTTCAAGCAGGTGTTTTCCACTTGTATATATATGCCCGGTGAACTTTTCCTGTTTGGAGTTCAGGCTACCAAAATTGCTATCCTGCAGCATCTGGGAATAACCTATGATTGCATTGAGTGGAGTTCTCAGTTCATGGCTCATGGTTGCAAGGAACTCACTCTTTGTACGATTTGCCTCTTCGGCTTCAAGTTTTGATTTTATGATAGTTTCCTCTACTTTTTTCCTTGAGGTTATATCTTCCACGCTGACAACTATCTTTGGTGCCTCAGAAAAATCTATATAAGCAGTTGAAACAAGCACATTGAGATCAATAGCCTTCCCATCAGGGGTAAGTATGGTGGTTTTACCTTCTCTTTTGAGGATATTCTTTTTAGTCAGGAACGTTTCAATGGCAGAGTTTCTAAAAATGCATTTGACACATTCTCTATTAGTTCCACAACCATCTCCTTTTACTGAATTAATACAATTGAATACTTCTCCTGCTTTGAGTCCAAGCATGTTTTTCTTTTTTCGCTGCAGCATGTCTGTACATGCATAATTTATATTCTCAACAATTGCTTCTTCATTAAGCAGTATCATTGGTATTGGCGCATGTTCAAAAATGCTGTCAAGCATATTCTTTTGTTTTATTAGTTCCTGTTCACTCTTTTTCCGCTCACTGATGTCACGGGTAATCCCCAGGAAATACCTGAAATTGCCTTTATCATCCAGTATAGGATTGACGTGCATTTCGGTCCAGACAGTTGATCCATCCTTACATGACTGCTCTACTTCCAGTATTTGTGATGTATCGGGAAGCATGCCATTTTTGAATTTCCGGAAAAAATCATTCCACGTTTCCATTGCCCGGATACTGGATTCATTTATGATTCTCTTTTCAATAGGTGTAGCCTGTACTTCCTCTGGGTCATAACCTCTGAGTTTCCGAATAGAAGGGCTGATATAGAGCAGTTCTCCATTTTCATTGAGGACCCAAATCACATCGTTTGCATTTTCGGCAATCAGGCGAAACAGCTCATCTTTTTCTTCCAGTTCTTTTTTAGTCTTTATCTCGTCGGTGATATCGGAACATACGCCAATGGTTTTCACAAATTCTTTTGTAATTTTGTCGAATACGGGTGTACCATGCTCTTTCCAGTATCGCACATTTCCATCTTTTGTAAGGACGCGATACTCAGCCTCAAAGTCATCTCCTTCTTTGCGATAGTTGTCTATTATATCCGTGACAACAGGCAGGTCGTCAGGATGTACAATTTCAGACCATCCATCTATACTTCTGTTAATCTCACCGTATTCATAGCCAAGCGTCTTTTCTATGTTGCCAAACCATTCTAATTCGTCAGTTTGCATGTTCCATTCATAAATCAGATCATTTGATGATTTCACAGCAGCATCAAAGCGTTCTTCTGCCTTTTTTCGGTCTGTGATATTGTGCATGACTCCTGAAAAATACCTGAAATTTCTTTCAGAATCAAAAACAGGGTTAATTGATAATTCCATCCATAGTGTTGAATTGTCTTTGCACAGTATTTCAATTTCAAAAACAGATGCTTTGGCAGTTTCTCCTTTTTTCAGCTTCGCAAAAAAAGTTCCCATCATGCCACCGATAAAATTAAAAGTTTCTTCAGGTACCAGTTCTTTCAGACCTTTCTCCAAAGTTTCTTTCTGCGTGAAGCCAGTTACTCTTTCTACAGAAGGGCTTACATAGATCAAGTTTCCATTGGCAGCCATTGTAAAAGCAAAATCATGTACATTTTCTGAAAACATGCTAAAGCTTTCCATAATGGCATGTTGGCTACCTGAAACTTTTTCTATCAGGTAGTTAAGCTCACTTTGTGTATATGGCTCTTTTATGTACCAGATGGTATCTGATTTAGAGATCCTGTTCAGAAAATCATCATTGACTTCAGATACTATAAGTATAATAGGGCTGCTTTTCGAAGAAGCTATTTCTATTGAATTTTCCCAAGTATCTGAATCTGATAATTCAAGTTTACAGATGTATATAGTATAGTTTTCTGCTGTTTGTATTCTATAATCCGTTTTTTGCTCCGGATTGTAAATTGATACATTACTGCAAATATCCTCAATTTTGTTCTTCAGCTTAAGTGATTCTTCATTTTTTGTGTTGAGGATAACTATTTCATACATAAGTTTACCGCATTTCTATGTGTTCTATTGTCAATTATTGTCAAAATGGGCGTAAGTCCATATTGATATTTATGATTCCATATGATCTATTATATATTAATAAACCCCAAATATAAATATAATTGCATAGGTTTCAATAGGAATAATGGGCTTTAATGACAACAAGTTTTTCAAAAGAGCATTTCTCGCTGGCGATCACCTGTGCTTCGAACGAGTATTTACTCATTTCCTCAATCACTTTCTCTATGCCTGTAAGTGATGAGATCAGCATAAGAATAAATCCATGAGGTTTGAGATAATTGCTAACCTGCTGCATAAAAGGCTCCACATCCTTTCGTCCGTCCACACCGCCATCGAATGCGTAGTTTAGCCAGCCGGGTACTTTCTCATCTTCTGCTGTAGGGAGGTAAGGTGGATTAAAAATAATAGCATCATACTGCTTTTCTTCTTTCAGACCGGCGAACATGTCAGTTCTTATTACGTCTATTCCGTTGGACTTTGCGCATTTCGCAGCTATAGGACTTATTTCGGTAGCAATGAGGTATATGTTCCTATTGGCTTTAAGCACAGCAGAGACAAAACCAGTCCCGGTTCCAATCTCCAGAACTTTCATGCCATCTTTGGTCAGGTCCAGAGCTGTGTCTGCAAGTAAATAAGAATCTTCTGCGGGTTCGTAAACCTGATCGGTCAGTGTGACCTTTGCACTTCGGTGTTCAATTGTAACCATGGATAAATGTTATTTCTGTTTATGCCTGAACATCATATTTGCAAGTTCTGCGAATTGTTCCGGTTCAAGGTTCTCAGGTCTTTTATTAAGCAATTCCTGTGGCAATTCGTTTATGAATTCCTTCATATCCTCAATTCCCAGAAGTTGTTTGTTCCTGAGTATGGAATTTCTCATCTTTTTTCGTCTCTGTCCGAAAACTGCAGTGACAAAATCAAGGAAATACTTCTCATCAAGAACTTCAAACTGGGCAGGACGTGGTTTAATTTCAACAACAGCTGAAAGCACTTCTGGAGGGGGTGAGAATGCTCCTCTTGGTATTTTCATTATCATTGATGTGTCTGCAAAATAGTGTGCATTAACCGACAGGCGGCTGTAATCTTTTGAATTAGCGTGGGCTACCAGTCTCTGTGCAAATTCGTACTGGTACATCAGGATTGCCAGTTTAAAATCATATTTGAAAAGCTTGAATGTGATCTCGGATGAGATAGAGTACGGAAGATTGGCTACAACTTTGTCAAAAGGCGGAAAATCAACCTCAAGTACATCTCCATGTATAAGCGTAAAATTCTCTGGCTCTCCAAAACGGTCCTTTAGTACATAAACAAGTTCCGGGTCCCTTTCGATTGCAATGACATGGCCGGCTTTTGCCATTAGCCTTTCAGTGAGGTTTCCGATGCCTGCACCGATTTCCAGTATTGTCTCATGGGGTTGTATGTCAGCGGCATCAACGATTTTGTCAAGAATCCTTTCGTCGATCAAAAAATGCTGGTCATGGTATCCACCACGGATGCCATATTTTCTGAGTATCTCATAGACCAAGAAATGAACACCTTTTAATGAGTACGTGGGCGGCGTGAAGGGGTTGTGAAAAGCCTGTATTTGATATTCTCATCTTTTAGCTCTTCTATTATCCTGTTTACGATGGTCTTTTCAGGAGAATGAACTCCCCCAACTCTTTCATGTAGTTCCGCAAGAGTCTTGAAGGTTCCTTTCTTCCTTTCATCAATAATAGCCCACATAAGCTTCTTTCCAATTCCCGGAAGTAATTCAAACATGTGAAGCCTGTTTGTGATAGGGTGTGCATCGTTAAAGAACTGTACAAACCTGTCCTCATTATGTTTAACAGTCATTTCCAGGATGTACGGCAACTCCAGCTGAGCTCCGTGGCTGAGATCTGCATATGTGATACGGTGTTTTACATGATCAATAAGATCTCTGTCGCCATCGCCTATATAAACTCTTGACTGGATGTCAGGCACTTTTCCTTCCTTGGGCACAAGCTCCATCAGGACGAAATGTTTTTCTCCAACTGCCTGGACAAGAGGTTTCTTTTGATATGAAGGGCGTTTGTCATCGCTGCTCCCATATGGGAGATAATCTAAAATCCATGCATACTCTTCTTTTTCAGGTGATTTTCCCCTTGCTGGCATATATTCATTCCCTCCAGTGGCATACCTGTTGCTACTGCTGCAACTTCTCTCGATGTTAAAAAAGGTGTGTATCGAATATAAATCTAATCCATTGCTTCTTCAACAAGGTTTAGCATTTCATCGAGTTCTTCTTCAGTAAGTGTGAATCTTTCTTTTGCGTAAAGTGATCTGAGTTCATCTCTTGACTGTGGCATGATATCTGCAATTCTGATTGCGATCTCAGGCTTCATTTTTTCCAGCTCAAGAAGTTTATTTACAAGATCTCTTGCTTTTTCCGGAGTTGTCTTTGAGAACATCTCTGCATGGTTGATAGCTTTGCGCAGTTCATAGCCCAACTCTTCCTCGCTATTGAGGCGTTCTTCCATAATCTCGTGCAGCATACCCTTTACTTCAGGCAGGGTCAACAACTCTTCACTAAGAACTTCTTTTACTATCATTGATATACACTCTATGCATTAGTTAGATTAAGCCACATTGGAATGGCGATATGATTACAAGATTTAATTCAGAGATAAAATATTATCGCTAAATATACGCAGTAAAGATATATCTAACGATAAATAAAGCTAATCCAGGTATTACACCTGAATTTACTATAAATTTAGTATTTCTGTGGTTTAAGGTGCTGTGGAAGGGATATAAGTTCCTTCATTGCGTTTCCGTCCCTAATCTGCAGGATGTAGGCACGTCCGCGCTGGCCGAGAACCTTTCCGGTCCTTCCCTGGAATCTTGCGTGTGGCATTCCTTTCTGTACACTTGGGTCAATGTCGATGTGGACCATCTGGCCGCAGTCGAATTCCTGAATTGCCTTGCTTACCGGGGAAAGTCCTCTTTCTCTTGAGGTCTTCTTTAACTTGTATCTTGTGCAGTGTTTTTCACCGTGTGATGTTGCCATGATTATTTTCCTCCATTGAAAATATGATTTTAATGTATGAATTGTATGTTAGTCCATCGGACTTGTTTATATGTCAACTTTAATAACGTTGAGTTCATCAACTTTTGCCTGAATGCCCAGAAGTCCTGTCAGACTTGGTTCAGTTCTTCCATCGTCTCCTGATGTAAGTTCCTTGACATACAAACCACCATCACAATGCACTTCTATGATAGCGAATTCATCTGTTTTCTCAACGAGCTTCATGTTGTGGACATATCGTTTCCTGACAAGGTCAGCTCTTCTGTGGGCCACTCTCTGCGGAGTCCTCTGATGTATCTGTACTCCGATAAGTGAATTTATAGCATCTTCCAGTTTGTCCGTGGAAACAGGCTCTTTGAATGTAACTTTAAGGTTATAAACTTTATCCGCCTTTGAGGACTTCAGGGTCTCAATTACTGCCTTCTCAACAATCTTAAGTCCTTCAACCTCAACTTTTCCGTCTGCAAACTCATTAATCTTCTTTTCAAGTTCCCAGACATCTATGCTGCGTATTTTCGGGCTAACAGCTTCTACTACAAATGGTCTTCCGGTGCCTAACATGAGCGCATCGATGTCTTCCCTTCCTGCGCCGTGGAACTTGGAATCCTTTGCTTCGGTCATTTCTATAAGTTCTTTGCCTATGAGTTCGTCCACAGATTCAGGATATTGCTTTCCAGTGTTATTGCACTGCTCACATCCCCTGCCGCCACAGCTTCTGCATGGCCATCTTGTCTGTGGGATTCCCCTAATGAGTTTCCTGTATCTTCCCTGGATGTAGAGTGATTTTACCTGCACACTTGTTCTTTCTTCTGCAATATCAAGGGTTATAACAAGGTCCGGTCTCTCAAATTCCACTTCTTTACCGGTGCGTGCAGAAATTAGTTTACCTACCTCACGGTTCATTTCAGTTTTGAACTGCTCGGCCTGTGTGATCCCACACTCGCTCCAGAGTATTTCCTCGTTCTCCCCAATGAGTCCGCTGACTTTTGTACCAACCAGGATTGTTGAATACTCTCTGTCTCCGATACTTTTCACCGCTCTGTCTGCCCAGACATCAAGGTTTTCGAAAATACCAAGACATACCCAGCATTTCTCATCCTCGCCTTCTATCTTCAATGTTTTTCTGGCATATTTGCTGCTTTTTGCCATCTCTTCAAGGAGGGAATCATCGCCAGATTCCTTGAACATTGCATCGCCTTCCATTGCCAGAGCCAGTTTGATGGCCTGCCCTCTTTCAACGTTAGTAAGGCCGGTGGATAATTTGGCGAACTGCCTACCCATGCAATGGTCGCAGATGGGGCCTTCTTCGATTATTTTCTTAGCGGTTTCAAGTATGCTCATTGGATCACTTTGTAGTATATTATAAAGGGAATTTAGGATTTGCGTAAATAGGTACTATATAATATAACCCTTTTCGACTATTTGATTATGCCTCTTTCCTGTCAAGCTCGTTGTGGATGATTATCATGCAATGGTCAGAGTGTAGTGAAATAGGTCCTATGTTGAGGGTGCATTTTGCAACCTTATCTATCATTTTCTCTTCATCTTCGGTAACTCCCATATGATCGCCAAGGACGAACACAGCATCAGAGTTAAGTTCGGAGTATTCGCTTATATCTTCTCCATCTTCTCTCAGGTAGTAAATATCCCTACCTGCCTCGCTGAATTCTTTGAGCAGCTCTTCCAGGCCTGCACGGCGTATGTATACTCCGGGAGTAGATTGTATCTCGTATTCAATTGCATCCTTTTCCAGTGCTTTCTTAATAAGTGATCCACTGCTTCTTTCATCAGGATTGAGATATTTTAGTTTCTCACCGTTGAACCTGACTATTTTGCTTGGGTTGGGTTCTCCCTGAAGTACAAGGTGGACATTCACATCACGTCTCATTCCATGTGAAAGGAAAAGGGCTGAGTTGACACATCTGCAGAGAATGTCCATCCTTCCGGCAGAGCCAGGAAGGTCATTCAGGGAGAAATCTCCGCTTGTCAGTGCTTTATGTCCTATTATCACAAAATCTTTCATTGAATTTCCTCAGTTATAATTGATTATTTGAATATCTTTTTTAGCAGGGTTAGTTGTCACCTTTCAGCAACATCTTCGCCAGAGCGGCTGCTATCTGACGGTAATCCACATCATCGTCTGCTATGCCGGTAACGAAATCATCATATTTGTCGAGTTTACCACGTCTGATAAGCATTTTGATCTCATCGGCAACCCTGTTCTCTTTAATCTTTTCAATGTCACGGTTGCTTGGAAGGTCTCTTTTGATTATGGCCGTATTAGTAGTCTCTTCAATGGCTTCCAGTTTTGTCTTTTCTTTCGCGCTTACAAAACTGTATGCAAGTCCAGGCCTGCCAGCACGAGCTGTCCTGCCGATCCTGTGCACATATATCTCCGGGTCATGAGGCAGGTCGTAATTGAAGACAACTTCAATGTTATCAACGTCAATACCCCTTGCAGCCACGTCAGTAGCAATAAGGATACCTATATCCTCAGCCCTGAATTTGTTCATGCGCTGCTCTCTCTTATTTTGCTTGACATCTCCGTGGAGAGCATCCACCGGATATCCTCTGGAGCGCAATTTGATCACAAGTTTATCTACTTCTTTTTTGGTGTTACAGAACACAAGTGCAGACTTGATGTTCTCAGCTTCGATAAGTCGTCTAAGGGATTCGATCTTTGCGTTGTCCTTCACTTCGAAATAGTATTGCTTCACCTGTGGTACTGTCATTTCTTCCTGTACTACTTTTATATGTACCGGATTGTTCTGGTACATGTCTGTCAGTTTCAGTATTGCTTCCGGCATTGTAGCTGAGAATAGAAGTGTCTGCCTGTCTGTAGGTGTGCTGTCAAGTATCCTCTCAATATCATCCCTGAAGCCCATATTCAGCATCTCGTCAGCTTCATCAAGCACAACAATTCCAATATCATTTGTGGGGAAGTTTCCTCTTTCAAGGTGGTCGATTATTCTCCCAGGTGTTCCTACAACTATCTGAGCACCATTTTTCAGGCCATTTGCCTGGGATTGCATTGCACCTCCGCCATAAACAGGTAATATTTGCATTTCAGGGATGTATTTTGCAAGTTTGCCAAGTTCTTCAGCTACCTGTATTGCCAGTTCTCTTGTCGGGCAAATTACAAGTGCCTGAATCATTTTCTCGCTTGGTTCAAGCGTTTCCATAAGGGGTATGCCAAAGGCAGCAGTCTTGCCGGTTCCTGTCTGCGCATGGCCAATAACGTCTTTACCTTCCATTATTTCCGGAATACATTTCTTCTGGATTTCTGTTGCTTTCCTGAAACCCATTTCACGGATACTTTTCCTTATTTCCTTTGACAGGTAAAGGTCTTTGAAAAATTCAGTTTCCATTTTATTTTCACTCTTGAAGGTACCAGTGGATTTTTTCTAAATTTATATCTCTGGCTTGTAATAATTATTTATTTTTAGGGATGCTGTTAGTTATTTGCTATCTTAGCGGCTATCTTTCCAGCTGTTTCTGCTACATCAGAGGCACTCAGTCCCATGATTCTTATCATTGCTTCTTTCCCGACCCCGCCTTTGTCATATATTATGTCCGGTACGGATTTGAAAGTCTCAATAGCAAAGGATGTTCCCCAGTCCATTGTATGTGTGTCTGAAGGTTCGTCTTCTCTTGAGAATGAAGAAATACTAAGTCCAAGTTCCCGGCAAATATCAAGGATAGTTTCTGAGTATTTGATATTCATTGATGCCCTGTATGCCGGGTCATATTTCATGGCTGACAGTACTATTCTTGCAACATGGCTGCTTGCACCAAATTCAATATCGCCGACAATATGGACCTTATCTTTGAGCTTTACTATCCTGCCGCTTACAGCCGCCACATCTGCTGTGCTCTGCGCATTGGGGAGTGCCATTGCGATATTACATCCCACTTCGGGGATGAGCTTTGCAAAAGTATCTTTTTTCTTTAATATATGCACTCCTTCTCTTACATTATTGATAGTTGTGCATCGTTCTGCATTGTTCAGAAGCCATGCAAGCTGGTTCACTGGTCCGACACCTTTGCCGACAGGAACGCTTCCTTTGATGCCTTCAACAACAAATTCCTTTGCCATTCTGGCAGCTTCTTCAATGCTATCTCCTTTAGCGAGGTAAGATGCAAGTGAAGAGGAATATGTGCATCCTGATCCATGAGTGCCACCTTTAACAAAAGTCCCTTTGATTGTAAAGTATCTGTCATTGCAGGAGTCATATATTATATCTGAAGCATCCAGGTGCCCTCCTGTGACAATGACGTATTTGACTCCGGTTTTACTGATTGCTTTTGCGGCAACTTTTGCATCCTCAACACTTTTTATCTGCATTTCTGCAAGCTTATTTGCTTCGTTGATGTTCGGGGTCACAACCTCCGCAACAGGTAAGAGTTCTTCCTTGAGGGTTCTGATAGCTTCTTTGCGAAGCAGGTCACCGCCTGCTTCGGCTGCCATAACAGGGTCAACAACCAGCTTAAGATTGTGTTTTCTCACCATATCTGCAACAGTAGAGGTAATCTCTGATGAAGAAAGCATACCGGATTTTGCCCATGTGATGTCCATATCATCACAGACGGCATCAACCTGTTCAATAATAACCTTGCAGGGAATGTCATAAGCACTTCTGACTCCCAGTGTATTCTGGGCAGTAACTGATGTGATCGCACATGCCGGATGAAGTCCCAGTGAAGCTATGGTTTTGATGTCTGCTTCAATTCCTGCCCCTCCACCGGAATCAGAACCTGCAATGGTAAGTATGACTGGTATCTTGCTCATCTTAGATCTCTCATTTAGTTCTTTGACGTTGACGGAGCTCTTAAATGTCTTGTCGCTTATATAACAGTTGGTCAATTGAACCTATATATCTTTGCGACTCATTTTCATAGTTTTGCAGTCCTCTGGATATCTGAAAACTGTTAATCTCGATAGTTTTATATACAGCATACGCAACATTGGAGCATCGCAATATGTATATGTAAATAAGCAAATTTACAAGCTAGATATTAGCTACAAGTTTAAGTGTAGAATTTATTCAGATTTATTTAACTGAGGCGACTAAAATGGGAAACAGACCTCTTGATATATTGAACGATGCTTTGAACACACCTGTAATTGTGAGACTTAAAGGCGCAAGGGAATTCCGTGGAAAACTCCAGGGATATGACGTACATATGAACCTTGTACTTGATGATGCAGAGGAACTTAAGGAAGGAGAAATTGTAAGAAAATTGGGTAGTGTCGTAATCAGAGGTGACAACGTAGTATACGTATCTCCCTGAAGTGAACGTAACCTATAAGAACTACTAGCAATATCATGGGTAACCTCCAGGCTGTAATTCATAGGCTTTAAATTATTATTAATCAATTAAGGAATTTCATATTAAAGGTGATTATAAATGTCAAAAGGTACTCCCTCAATGGGTAAAAGACAAAAGCGTACACATGTAAAATGTAGGCGCTGCGGTAGTGTTTCACTCAACATTCATACAAAACAGTGCACATCCTGTGGCTTTGGAAAGACCTCACGCATGAGAAGCTACAAGTGGCAGGCAAAGTGCAAATATTAAGTCTTTTTAGACTAGGGATATAAATGCGCGAAGAATGCGGTGTTGTTGGGGTTGTACAGTTCGATGAAGAACCACATCCAGTCCCCTCCGCGCTTCGTATCTATTATGCTTTATATGCTCTGCAGCATCGTGGTCAGGAATCCGCAGGAGTAACTGTCCATGATGGTAAGGAGCCTCATACTTTAAAGGGTATGGGTCTTGTTCCTGAGGTTTTTAACAAGGATGAACTTGTTGCCCTCAAAGGTGATGTTGGCATCGGCCACGTTCGCTATTCTACTTGCGGCGATTCACGTATAGAGAATTGCCAGCCTTTCATTGTAAAATACAAGAGTGGCAATGTTGCTCTTGCGCACAATGGTAATCTGGTCAATGGTTATGAACTGCGCGAGCAGCTTGAAGCCGAAGGTCATGTATTCGTTGCTAATTCTGATACGGAAGTAATTGCTCATCTTCTTGTGAAGGAACTGTTGAAGTATGATCCGGTTGAAGCAATGCGTAATGTTATAAAACAGCTTAATGGTTCATATTCATTGGCTATAATGATCGATGATATGCTCATGGCGGTAAGGGATCCATTAGGATTCAAACCATTGTGTTTCGGTACCATTGATTCTGGTTATGTGGTAGCTTCCGAGAGTGTGGCTATTGATACTCTTAACGGCAAGCTTCTCAGGGATGTAAATCCTGGTGAACTTATTATTTTCCGTGATGGCGAAGTAGAATCATACCAGCTCTTTCAAGAGAAGTATTGTGCTCACTGTGTTTTCGAATATGTTTATTTTGCGCGTCCAGATTCTATCATTGACGGACAGCTTGTCTATAAGGTCCGTGAAAAGATTGGTGAAAGGCTTGCACGCGAGCATCCTGTGAGTGGAGATATGGTGTCTCCTGTTCCGGACTCCGGTATAACTTCTGCAATCGGTTATGCGAAGGAATCAAAGATCAATTACGAAGAAGGCCTTATGAAGAACCGTTATATTGGCCGTACTTTTATCCTTCCGGGTCAGGCGATGCGCGAGACTGCCGTGCGCCTTAAGATGAATACCATTGGTCAGAATATCAAGGGTAAAAAAGTTGTTCTTATTGATGACAGCATAGTGCGAGGCACAACTTCACGCCGAATCATTGATATGGTACGCAACGCAGGTGCCACAGAAGTACATGCACGTATTGGAAGTCCGCCTATCATTGCACCATGTTATCTAGGAATTGATATGGCTTCCAGAGACGAACTCATAGCAGCTCATAAGAGCATTCAGGGTGTTGAAGCTATGATCAATGCGGATTCTCTTGGCTATCTTAGCATAGATGGTCTGGTGGAATCAATAGGAATTGACAGGGACAATCTATGTGTGGGTTGTCTTACAGGAGCATATCCGGTGGATATTCCTGGTGAAAGCCTGTGTCAGAGAAAACAGTTAAAACTGAATGAGTTTTAACTCTCATTTTTGTTTTTACATTTTTTATTTTTAAAAAATAAAGACATCTGTATCTTTTTTACACATTATATATTTAAAATGCCATACATATGTATGAAATCTATACTGATATATACTAGCAGCATCTAACATATATATTAGTCCGATTTTCGGATAATTTGCAAGGATGTACCACCCCTTGCAGCGGGATGGGGTTAACTTTCATACAATTATGGGATCTGGTGGTAATGCAACGTGTTGTTGTATTTCAAAAACGTAATTTTTTAAAATCAATTTTAACCGTAAATAACAATACAAAAATAGACTCTAAAATTAGATTGTTATGTGTAAAATGGGGCCGGGATCGAGAATCGAACTCGAATCGTAGCCTCCACAGGGCTACAGGATAACCGCTACCCTACCCCGGCACGAAGTAGGTGCTTTACTTGAAAGCACCCTATAGATGTCCGTTTCTTACATAAACTTTTCCTTTGGAAACCTGTTAAACAGTGTCCTCAGACGGTTTTATTTATAAAGAAAATCCATTTTTATTTGTTTTTCAGTTTCTCAATTGCAATTTCTGCAGCTTTCTTTCCGGAAAGCATCATCCCACCAAACACAGGTCCCATTCTGGGCGCCCCCGCTACTGCATTTGCTGCCATTCCTGCAACTATCAGTCCGGGATATACTTCTTTTGTGGTATCCATCAGAGCACGTTCTCCAATGTCAGCCCACATTGGTTTCTCTCCCGGAATTCCTGTGCCGATTTCTGCACCAGGTATTTTCCTGAGAACGGTATTGCAGATTCCGGCATCATGTCCGGTTCCATCAATAACAACTTTTGCCTTAATTGCAAGAGGATCTACATGAAGGCGTGTCATGGAAACGGTTCCCCAGTTAATAACAAGTCCGCACACTTCGTCATTTTCACGGATCATTACATCTTCCACATCAATAAGGTTGAATATCTCTGCACCTGCTTCAGTAGCTCCGCAGATAAGTTTGGCAACAGATTCCACTGAGCTTGCAACATAATATCCTTCTTCATACTCATGGTAATTGATCTTAAAGTCATCAAGGATGTGTTTAGCATCTTCCTGGACAACTATGCGTGGGAACATCATTCCGCCTCCCCACATTCCTCCGCCTATTGAGAGTTTCTTCTCAAACAGCACGGTTTTAAGACCTGCTTCTGCAAGATATTTGGCAGCTACAAGGTTAGCAGGTCCTCCACCTACAAGTGCTACATCTACATCTGTGTAGTCAAGAAAAACCTTTGAAAATTCATCAACTATAGCCCTTGTTATGATAAGTTCATCAAGTTCCATCTTATTTCCTCATGATATTAGATATCAAGGGCTTCTGATGGTTATTATATTCCTTAAACCTAATGCATCATAGAGTGGATCTCAGTTTTTGCATTATGGATAGCCTCATTTCCAATGGGAGCTTTAATGTCAATGATTGGTGATGTGTCATTATCCAGCATTCCGTGATATTTCTTGAGTTTAACCCAGAACATACTACCATTTCCTTCCGGATTGTCCTCAACACCCACTGAACCATCAAGAAGTTCAGCAATTTTTTTGACAATCGCAAGGCCGAGTCCGGATCCTTTTACTCCGCTCTTGTTCACTCTTTTGAAACGATCAAAGACAAGTGGTTTTGCATCATCAGGGATACCTTCTCCTGAATCTGCCACAGTTACCATCCATGTGTAGTTCAGATCAATAATATCAATGTTGATCTCTGTGTTTTCAGGGCTGTATTTAATAGCATTTGATATGTAATTGGCAAAAATCTCTTCTACAATAGGATTGAGCATTGCAGGGTAATTTCCTTCTGCCAGGACCTGGAGACTCATGTTCTTATCATGGAGCTGCTGTTCGAACTGTTCAATAACATTTCGAAGACTTTCCATGATGTCAACTCCTTTTAATTCCAGTTCTTCTGTTGTTTCAAGCTTTGCAAATTTTGCGGCCGTATCAATCATATCAATGAGCTTATTTGTATTGCGCTGTACGTTACCAATTATTCTTGATTTTTTAGGATCATCTTCCATTTCGTAGAGCAATTCTGAAAATCCTCTGATATTTCCTGCAGGATTGAGCAGATCATGACGCATTATATCAGTGAAAAGGTCTTTGAGTTCATTGGAATGTCTTAGTTCTTCCTCTACTTTCTTTCTCTCATCAAGGTCCATTGTAGTACCGGTGAAGCGGAATGGCTGTTTATTATCAAATTCAGTGATCTTTCCTCTGGCAAGTATCCACTGCCATCTGCCTTTGCTATTCTTCATACGGAACTCTGCTTCAAAGAACGGTGTTTCACGATTAATATGCTCATTTATGCTATTGTCCACAATTTCCATATCATCAGGATGAATGAGTTTTTTCCAGCTCAGTATGCTCTTTTCAATATTATTAACATCGTACCCGATCATTTCTGCCCAGCGTTCATTATACATAACCTCATCAGTCCTGAGGTTCCAGTCCCACATTCCAAGATCAGCACCTTCCATAGCAAGTTCCATTACCTGCTTTGTTTTTGCAAGTCTGCTTTCCATATCCAGACGTGATGCAATGTCACGTACAACAGCAAGGGCATAATTGTGGTGGTCATGGGTTACAAATGTAATATTCATTTCTGCTGGTATTTTTGTTCCATTCTTTTTAGTGAGTGTCTGGCCAGGTTGTAGGTATCTTTCTCCTACAATGTCACGAAGGTCATTTTTCCAGAATGTATCTTCAAAAAGTAAACAGAGATCATTTTCTTCCATGACTGTCAGCTCTTCTATGGTGTATCCAAGCTCTTTGCATGCAGTCTCATTTGCATCAATAATCCTGTTCTTTTCCAGATCTATAATAAAAATGAAATCATTGGATCTGTCAATAAGGTCTTTAAAAAGCCCAAGGTCTTTGAGAAAAGATCTGTAATTGAGTGCTGTACTCATAATCTCTGACAAAATCTTTAATGTCTGGATATTGTCAAGGTTACAATCACTTTTGCTTGATGTACTTTCAATACTAATAAATCCGATGCATGATGATTCCAACTCAACCGGAACTACCATCAGTGATTGGATACCATTTGATAAGATTATAGCTCGTTCTCTGTCTGCAGCGGCCAGGAGATGTTCTTCTTTAGAGATGTGTATAATCTGCTTTTGAACGATCTTTTTTCCTATCCATGGAAATTTGGAGTAAGAGTTTAATTCGAAAACACTTTTCTTCTCAGTTTTTTCTTCATTTTTCCAGCTATGTGATATGTAAGGTTCTCCATTTGCCTTGAATAGAAAAAGGTAGCAATGTTCTGCATAACAGAATGAAGCAGTCTTCTTTAAAATTTCATCCAGGGTTCCTTCTATGTTCCCTGGTTTAATGAACATGGAGATCAATGAAGATATCATGTTCTCAATATTTGTGTTATGGGAAACAAGGTATTCCAATCCTTTATGCTTCTCATTCAGTTCTTTGTGCATTTCGTCCAGTTCACTTATTTTCATTTCCAGTTCCGTGTTTTTCTTCTCTATCTGTTTATTTGCATAGAGAACTATTATAAATGTGGACATTACCAAAGCTAAGCTGATAAGGAGGGAATTCGTATCCTTTGAAATTACAAAAGGTGCAATTAATACTAATCCGAATATGCTAATTACCAGAATCAGAACAGTGTTTACCACACTGGTGATCTTTATGTTTTTCAGTGTGTGTTCATTTTTCATTAATTTATTATTATAGTTTCTATTAGTATATTTATTATTCGTTTACATATTCTGTTAAAACTTTATAGAGTTCGCGTAACCGTGCCTTTTAAATTCATGATCGTAATATGTGATGGAATTCCAGTACGTATTGGTCAAAATCACATTTTGATCTTAAAACAGGTTCAAGGGTTAGCTTTAATAGCTTTCTTTATTCAATTAGTATTAGAAAATAAAAGAGATGATACATATAGTAAGGACTGCCCAGAAAACGACTGCCAAAACCAGCAGGGAATCAAGTTCAGAACCCGGGGAAAGTACGGCTGATTTTCTTATCCTGGAGCCGGCCGGTTATCCAATGACCAGCGTGCTTGATGAATATCCTGAAATCACAGATCCGGGAGTTTTTGAACATTATGCACGCGAACAGTGGAAAGGTTACACTGCGCAAAAAGGTGATTATCTCTTTGACAACAGGATGTTTCCTGATTTTGCATACAAAGTAACTGATGTAGAACCACCTGGTTCTGTCATTGGCCAGAATACGCATATAATTGTGAATGAAACCATTGTTAGCAGCACTCCTACTGTTGAGTTTAGAAGTGATGTTACATTTGATGACGTTATCGGACAGCAGAGTGCACGCAAGAAATGTAAGTTAATTGAGCGTTTTCTGGAAGCACCTGAGAAGTTTGGTAAATGGGCACCACGTAATGTACTTTTCTTTGGCCCATCTGGTACTGGAAAAACAATGCTTGCAAAAGCACTTGCAAATAAAGCTCATGTTCCTATACTTCCTGTAAAGGCAACGGAACTAATCGGTGAATTTGTGGGTGAAGGTGCCAGGCAGATCCACCAGTTATACGATCGTGCTCAGGAAATGGCTCCATGTATCATTTTCATAGACGAACTCGATGCCATCGCGCTTGACCGCAGACATCAGGAACTTCGTGGTGATGTTGCAGAGATAGTCAATGCTCTTTTGACTGAGATGGACGGTATCGTTGAACGTGTAGGTGTCTGCACCATAGGTGCTACCAATCGTACAGATACGATTGACGCTGCCGTAAGAAGCAGGTTTGAAGAAGAGATCGAGTTCACGTTGCCAGATGAGAAGGAACGTCTTGCAATCCTTAAGTCCAATGTCAAGACATTTCCAGTACCTGTAAAGGATCTTGATCTTTCTGCCATTGCAAAGATGACCGAAGGCCTTTCTGGAAGGGATCTTGTAAGTAAGGTGTTAAAGACTGCTCTTCATAATGTTATTATTGATGACAGGGAATATGTTATTCAGGATGACCTTTATGCTTCGGTGAAAAAACTAAAGAATATTCCTGCATCACCAAACGCTGATAGGATGTACATCTAATGTACATTTGATCCATTATTTTTTTTCTAGGATTATCTTTTTAAAACCTGAAAATATATCGGAGAGCTATGTCTGAGGTAAATGAATCTGACCGTTTCGAATGTGTCATAGTAAATGTAATTGATACTCTCATGTGGAAAGGGGTCACTGTTGAAGAAGTAGAGTCTGGTGGTCGCGTGTATTTCGGGAAAATCAAACCCGAGGGTTTTGATTACGTTCCAGGCGACACTCTTTATATTGGTATGAAGCGCCTGCCATCTGATCTTGAAGATATGGAAATGTCAATGGAAGTCTCACTTTACGATGCCAGCGATAAAAGGCTCGACTGGACCTTCCTTTAAACAGATCCAGTTCTCTTTTTTATCTTTGTTTTTACTGCTTGTCGTGCTTAAATCTTGTTCTGGAATGGTATGTCAAGTTCCATCAGGTCATCAGCAACGACTACATTATTGAATATCTTTTTAGCTTCTTCAAGCAACTGTGTTGGGTTATCGGAATATCTGGAACTTATATGCGTAAGTACAAGTTTCAGAACATTAGCTTCTTTTGCAAGGGCTGCTGCTTCTTCAGATGTGGAATGCATTGACTCAATAGCCCATTCCTGCTGATCGCTGGCAAGTGTTGAGTCATGGATCAAAAGGTCTGCATCCTTGCTGGCTTCAAGTATTGCTTTGCAGGGACGAGTGTCTCCTGTGTAGACTATTTTCCTTCCGGGTCGCATTTCTCCAACTACATCTTCAGAACGTATGACCTTTCCATTTACTTCCACTGCTTCTCCTCTGTGGAGTTTTGAGAAAAGAGGTCCGGGTGGAACGCCAAGTTCAATGGCTTTCTGGCGGTCAAATCTGCCAAGACGCATGTTCTCTATCAGTGCATATCCAAGACTTGGTATGCTGTGTTCGGTTTTGAGTGCAACGATTGAATACTCATCTCTTTTGATCACATCCCCTGGTGAAAGGTCAATGGCATCGATCTCAAATTTTAGTTTGTAGTATCCAAGTGAGCTGAGTATCCTCGCAAATTCATGAACCCAATGGGGGCCATATATTTTCAGTGGTTCCGTTCTTCCGTGGAAGGACATCGTCTGTATGAGGCCGGGAATTCCAAGTATGTGGTCGGCATGAAAATGTGTTATAAATATGGATGATAATGCTTTCATCCCCGTTTTGGCCCGCATCATCTGTTGCTGTGTCCCTTCTCCGCAATCAAATAGCATAAGCTCGCCTTCACGATTGATCATGATGGCCGATGGATTGCGTTCCGGGGTTGGAAGGGATCCTCCTGTTCCAAGAAATGTTACGCGAAGCATAGGTTGATATAAGCGCTGGACTTATTTATGAATTGTCTATGAAATGCAGTGAAGAAGATGATTCTTCTTTTCATTTTTGCTGTTCTGTGCCGTGATGTCCATGTACTTTATCACTCGTAAAGTTCATATAGCATCTTATTATTAAAGGAACGTCCATAAATCATACCAGATTTAATCCGAATTACAACGTTAATTCAATTCATACTTATAATAACAATCATAAGAGGATATATCATGAAATGGCAAGGTAGATCTAGAAGAACATATACTGGTGCTAAGATCAAGAAAGCTCGCGGAAAGAGGAAATTTGAGCTTGGTAGCGAACCAGCTGACACTCATATCAATGAAACAAAGAGAAAGAATGTTTCCACAAGAGGCGGAAACAGAAAGGTAAGACTTCTTCAGTGCAATGTTGCAAATGTAACAGATGCTCAGGGTAAAACCCAGAAGACTACCATCGAAACCGTTACCGGAAATTCTGCAAATGAGCACTACATCAGACGTAATATTCTTACAAAGGGCTCAGTTATCAAGACCCCTCTTGGTAATGCAAAAATCACAAGCCGTCCTGGTCAGGATGGTGTTGTGAACGCGGTATTGCTCGAGTAATCGGGCACTTTTTTTCTTTTTAATTTGATTGTCTGGTGTTATGGGGTTGCTAAATAAATGATGGATAATAAAACACGTCATGTTCTGGAATGTCTTGAAGAGGATGCAAGAATAAGTCATGAAGAAATTGCGACCCTCACAGGACTCACTATAGATGAAGTTGATAAGATAGTAAAAGAGCTTGAAGAAAGCGGAGTTATCCGCAAGTATAAGACTGTCATTGACTGGGATCTTGCAGGCGATGAGAATGTCTATGCAATCATCGAGCTTAAGGTTAGTCTTGAAAGATCAATAGGTTATCAACCTCTTGTTGAACGTCTGTATAGGTTCCCTGAAGTCCGTTCTGTGAGACTTCTTTCCGGACAATATGATCTTTCACTTACAGTATCTGGCAAGACGATGAAGCAAGTTGCTTTCTTCGTTGCTGAGAAGATATCCACTCTCGAGCAGGTACAGCATACAACAACTCACTTTGTCCTGAAAACTTACAAAGAGGATGGTGTTATCCTCTTCGAGCAGGATCATGTTTCACGTTTACCGGTGACTCCATAATTACTAACTGAGTCACATTTACAGGATGTATAATATATGAGAAAAGCATGCACCCCTTCTAAATTTGTAGCTGATGTTATGAACAAGGTGCCTCCTTCAGGCATTCGTCGCTACTTCGATCTTGCATCAGGTCTGGAAGATGTTATTTCCCTTGGTGTAGGTGAGCCGGATTATGTGACTCCCTGGCACATAAGAGAGGCGTGCATCCACTCACTTGAATGTGGTGAAACCTCATATACTTCTAATTATGGTCTAATTGAGCTTCGTGAGGAGCTGGCAGATTACTATGCTGCAAAGTATGGTGTGAATTATAATCCCGATAATGAAATTCTTGTTACTTCCGGTGTAAGTGAAGCTCTTGATGTGGCTATACGTGCTATCACCAATCCGGGTGATGAGATTATTGTGGTCCAGCCATCATATGTTGCATATGTTCCTTCAGTGATGTTTGCAGGCGGTGTTCCTGTAATAGTTTCAACAAAGCTTGAGAACAATTTCAAGATCACTGCTGAGGAACTTGAAGCAGCTATCACTCCAAAGACCAAAGCAGTTATTATCAATTATCCAAACAACCCAACTGGTGCAACCATGGGTAAAGCTGACCTTGAGGCTATTGCTGATGTTGTGTGTGAGCACGATATCATGGTAATTTCCGATGAGGTCTATGACTGTCTTACCTACAACGGTGGACATACATGCTTTTCATCTCTTGAAGGAATGCGTGACAGGACAATCCTGCTGAATGGTTTTTCCAAGGCATACGCAATGACCGGTTTCAGGATGGCATATGCAATGGCATCTCCTAAGATCATCAGTGCTATGATGCTGATACACCAGTATTCAATGCTTTGTGCTCCAATTACAGCACAAATAGGTGCCGTAGAAGCCCTGAAGAACGGCAAGCATGAAATGGAAAAGATGGTTCGTGATTACGACCGTCGTCGCCATCTTATAGTCAGCGGCCTTAATAGGATCGGACTCAAATGCTTCGAGCCAAAGGGTGCATTCTATGTTTTCCCAAGTGTCCAGAGTACTGGCCTAAGTTCCGAGGAGTTTGCAGAACGCCTCATGAACGAGCAGAAGGTCGTCACAATCCCGGGCAGCGTGTTCGGTGAAGCCGGCACAGGTTTCTTAAGATGTTCCTATGCAACTTCCAGAGAGGAAATTGAAGAGGCTCTGGTAAGGATTGAAGCGTTTGTGAATGAGCTTTAATTTTAATTTCATAAGTCTTGTAGATTGGAAATTCGAAATTTCCATTTCTCACTTTTTTCTCAATTTCTTTTTTGTCTGATTTTTACTTTGATTGTATTTTTTTCCCGCTCATTTTAATTTTATTCTGCAATTAGGTTGTTTTCTCTCCAAACTCCAAATCTCATAATGATGAGTCTCATAATATATTACAATATAGAAATATTTATATATCATTTTAAGATACTATGGTGTGCGGTCACAAAACCTCTTTGACCAGGTTTTGCTGACTATGGTGGTACGATGTGTTCATCGGAAAAACGCTGAAGAGAAAAACGCAAAACAGTCTCAAAATAACAGAACGCAGGCAGATTCCCTCTGCATTCCTAATATCATCTCTCCCAAAAAAACGCTTTCATTTTTGTCTGCGTTCTGGTTCTTCAGCTATTAAAAGTTAATTTTCTATAATTTCTGATTACTCAAGAAAAAGTATAATGAATTATAATTATATTCTGGACAATCAGCAATAAACTCAGTAACAAACATTCTCATAACACTTATTTTTACTAACGGCCATTGTTTCTTTTTTTTCAGGCCGCATAATTAAATTTATTTTTCTGATTGCATCGGATGCATCCTTTCCGTATATATCAGCACCTATCTTTGTAGCCCAATCGGGTGTAACAGGTGTTCCTCCGATCATTGTCTTCAATTTATCCCTGATACCTGCGTCCCTGAGACTATCTTCAAGTGTCAATTGGTTTGTCATTGTAATTGTCATCAGGGCGGATGTCGCTATCACATCCGGGTTATATTTTATTGCCATCTCGACAAAGGTTTCCACAGGTACATCCACTCCAAGATCAATGACCTCATAGCCATCTATCCGAAGGTTTGTTCCAACTATGTCCTTACCAATAGAATGTATATCGCCTTCTATGGTGCCAAGAAGCACAACACCTTTAGAATTTTGCGTGTTTTCTATGGATGTCGGCATCAAAACCTTGGTAGCAGCTTCAACTGCTTCTGCAGCAGCTAGCATATGCGGGAGATAGATCCTTCCCTCGTCGAACATATCTTTCATTAAAGCGAGTGCAGCATGAAAACCATGCTCTAGAAGATATTGCGTATCAATTCCAAGTTTCAGTGCTTCATATGCAATTTCGCATGCCTCTTTGTCATTAAGGTCTACGGTTGCTTCAATCGCTCTGTCAAGGAATTCTTTCGCAGGTTTCACCATGATCACTTCTAAATTCAATATTGTACTGAACTTCCTACGGAATGTTATTCGGAAATCAGCAATTGTATTCCGTAAAAATCATATATATACATTACGGGCACATCTATTGTATAAGTGATATTAATTTTTATAAAGGTGTTAAACCTGTATCTTTCTCAGTTTAAGACAGGTATTCGTCATTGAACATCTTTGCCATCAGGACCACATATGAGATTAACAAAGGTCCGATAAAGATTCCCAGAAGACCAAAAAGATTGAGGCCAATGATTACTCCTATAAGTGATTCCAGTGGGTGAATCCTGCCAATTTTATCCTGTATTACCGGCCTCAGGAAATTATCAACCGAACTAAGAATAATTCCTCCGATGAGTATTCCTGCAGCTGTAAAATAATCCTGTTGAATTATCTGGATAATGACAGCTGGTATCCATATTATCGTAGCTCCGACAACAGGCAGGAATGATAATATCATGGCTATAAATCCCCAAAGGACTGCTCCTGAAACTCCAAGCAGCAGGAATGTGATTGTAAGTAAACCGCCCTGGACAACAGCAATAATTCCTGAACTTATAAGCGTTGCATTTATTATATTTGTAAATTCTTTTTGCAATATTTCTGTGTTCTCTCCACTGAAAGGGATTGCATTTTTAAGTCTTACAGAACAAGTTGAATTTGTACCAACCAGCAGGTAATAGAGCAGGAAATACATTATAATAAATTCTATAACTCTCTGGCCAATACTCTGGACGGCATTTACAAGTAAAACACTGAAATAGTTTGCTGCTGCTGTAACAATCTCTGCGAATTTCTCCTGCAAATTAATCTCAATTGGCAGGCTGCCTAAAGTAAGTTGTTCGATATAGGTATTGATATTTGTCAGGTGGGACAGTAAAGTATCCGTGTCAAAAAGCACACTCTGTATTTGAATTATGATTATAGTCATAAGAAAATACAGGGGTATCAGGATAAGGACAATAGTAAGAAGTATTATTGCAAAAGCAGCTATACTTTTGTTGATCTTCTGTTTTGTAATCAGATAATTGTACAAAGGCTTGAATACAACGTAGAGGATAAATGCACCGAAAAATGCGTTTATGTAAGGATACAGTGCATATGCAAGAACTGCTGCAAGTATGACAAGGACCAGTAATGCCTGAAGCATCTTACTCGTATTATTCATTACTTCTTACATTCTTTTTCCTGCTATTTAATGCTATTATCCATGTTTAATTGTTCTCTCCAGACAACTAATATATTCTATAGAACAAATATTCTAACAGATGCAATCTCAGTTTGAAGATATAATGAAAACAACGCTGGACCGGTGGGCAAAAGAAGATGGGGTCACAAATAGTGCCTCCCTTTCTTTCTATGCACTCATGGGTTTTCCATCGCTACTTCTTTTCACTTTATTCATTGGAAGTATCTTCCTGAAACAACAATTGCTGGAAGCAGCTATCTTAACGGATGTTTCAGTAGTTGCAGATGATGTTGCAATAGAAGCCTTGAATTCCCTTTTCACCCAACTTTCTATTAGCAGTCCCAGTAATTTTGGGATTGTATTTAGTTTTCTGATATATCTCTGGAGTGCAGGTAACATCTTTTTCCAGATAAAAAAAATGATAAACAAAATGTGGGGTCTTGCACCCTCAAATAAAAACTGGCTTCATCATTTTTTCCACACAAGGTTATCCGCTCTGATAGCAGCCATTGCATTTGGAATGCTTGTGTCAGTGAGCACTCTGTTCGAGATGATATTCTTTGTGATATCTGATGCCGTGCAGGCTGCATTTTCAATCTCGGTTGATACTATTCAGTATGCAAGCTTCGGTATCAATTTTATGACTCTTATCGTTCTTTTCATGTATCTTTTCAGAGTACTTCCTGATGCAAATATGGATCTCAAGTATGTGTTTATGAGCTCATTGCTCACAGTACTGTTATTGACACTGGGCAAATATGTAATAGGCATCTATCTGTCTTATAGCAGCATAACAACAGTTTATGGAACCATTGGTTCAATACTTGTAATTCTCCTGTGGATATACATGTCTTCCATCATTGTAACTTTCATGATCGTATTTACAGGGGTGTATGCAGATTATGATTCTCATATGCAGGATAAGGCTTTGTAAGTTGGCGTATGCTGTACGATCTGTATGAAAACATCATACTCCATCAAATTTGATGTATGTGTTTTATGATGGTTGATGCTTAATTATTACTGTTTTTCAGTATGATGTGTATGCGGGAGTGGTAAATTCAACTCCCGGTTTGTTAATTTGATTCTATTATTCTATAATATGTCTCTCAGTGCATTAGCTGCGGTGTAAACACTTCCAATGCCACCTATGTAGTTTGCAATTCTGACTGCTTCCATTATCTCTTCTTTTGTTGCGCCTGCTTCCATTGCCTGAAGTGCAAGCACTTTTACTCCGTCCACAGCACCATGTTCCGCATCAAGTGCCATGGCAATAAGGAATTTATATTTGAGTGGTATGCTACCTTCTGAGAGTGCATTCTCAAGGCTGGCTTCAATTATATTGAAAAAATCATTGTCTTTGTCCTGTATTATTTTCAATGGGTGTTCATCCATTTTATTCACTCCAGCTTCATAGTCTAAGACAGGTCTTTTATCTACTTTCTGGTATTCACAATGCTTAAATATGACCGCGGTCATTTATGACCCTGGTCATTTTGTGGTAATAAATGAGGTTACATGTCTCTGCGAGAACAAAAGAAAAAAGAAACCCGAAACCGGATATTTGAAATATCCAGCCGTCTGTTCAAGGAAAAAGGATTTGAGAACACAACGGTTGATGAAATAACAAAAGAAGCCGGCATCGCTAAAGGTACTTTTTTCAATTACTTTCCCACAAAAGAGTCACTTCTTTCTTATTTCAGAGAACAGAAAGAAGAGTTTATAGTTAGCATCATGAAAGAACAGATGCACCGTGATATTTCCTCAAGAGAGAAAATAAGGGAATTCCTTGTTCTTGTGGCTGAATATTATGAAAAGGATAAAGAACTTCTGAGGTTGTTAGCCTTTGAACATAGAAGGTTGATAATGTCCTCTAATCATAAGTCAGTAGATCCTTCTTCCAGAAAAAAGAGGCATGAACATTTTATCAATATGCTTACGGATTTCATAAAGGAAGGTATGGACAAGGGTGAAATAAAACCCAATATAAATCCAAAGCTGGCATCAGAAACCATCTATGCAGTTTACTTCCACACTCTTATGACCTGGTTACATTCAGAGACCGACTATTCATTTTCTATGGATTTATCTTCAAAGATCGATATCATATTCGAAGGCATTGGTGTATGAAAAATGTATGCAATTGAAGTTGAGAACCTTGTACGGAAATTCGGTGATTTCACCGCCGTAGATAATCTTTCTTTTAACATAAAAAAAGGTGAAGTATTTGGTCTGCTTGGTCCCAACGGAGCCGGAAAGACCACAACGATGTCCATGCTTTCAACCATGCTTCCTCCAAGTTCGGGGAAAGCTTCAGTGAATGGTTTTGACATATTAAAGGATCAGGACAATGTCAGAAAATCCATAGGAATAGTTTTCCAGGACCAGAGCCTTGATGAAGAGCTGACAGCCTATGAGAACATGGATTTCCATGGAAGACTTTACCGAATTCCTAAAAACACAAGACAAAAGAAGATCACCGAGCTTCTTAAACTTGTGGAGCTTTACGATAAAAAGGATAACCTTGTAAAAACATACTCTGGTGGAATGCGTCGCCGTCTTGAGATCGCCCGTGGCCTTATGCATGAACCTCAGGTGCTTTTCCTGGACGAGCCTACCCTTGGCCTTGACCCACAGACACGGAATCATCTATGGGATTACATTGACAAACTGAACAAGGAAAAAGGTATTACAATAATCCTGACGACCCATTATATGGAAGAAGCTGACAAGCTCTGCCATCGCATAGCCATAATCGATAGGGGAAAGATTATAGCAATGAATACATCTGAGAATCTCAAGAATGATATTGGCGGCGATGTGATCACTATTATTTCTCCCGAAAGGGATGCCCTCTATTCAGCAATAAAATCCATTCCTGAGGTCAAAAGCATTGAGCTCCATGATTCTTCAATAACCATCGGAATACAGAATGCTGAAAAACATGTTGCGCACATAGTTAATGTTGCATCTGCAAATAATATTGAAATCAATTCTTTTTCCATCCATAAACCCACCCTTGAAGATGTTTTCCTGCATTTTACAGGCAGGACTATCAGGGAAGAAGAAGCCAGTTCCAAGGACAAGATGAGAATGATGCGAAAGGCAGGGAGGAGGTAAAAATGGATATTGTTTATACTATATGGCTAAGAAGCGTGAAGCGCTACATTCGTTCAAAAAGCAGGCTTATAGGTAGCCTTGGAATGCCATTGTTCCTATTCCTTGTGCTTGGTTTCGGACTTAATTCCGTAGTTGTAATGCCCGGGATTGAGCAGGGTTATATTGGTTTTATCATGCCTGGTATCATCTCAATGAGCGTTCTTTTCACATCTGTCTTTGCAGGAATACAGATAATATGGGACAAGCAGTTTGGTTTCCTGAAAGAAACTCTGGTTGCGCCGGTATCCAGATTAGAGATCATGCTTGGACAGACTGTGGGCGGAGCCACAACAGCCGTGACTCAGGGACTTATAATTCTGGGACTCTCACTTTTCATGGGACTGGAGATAAGCAATATTCCGGGATTTGCCGTTGCTATAGTTTTCATGACATTGATAGGACTTTCATTCACAGCATTTGGTATTGCCATTGCTTCAAGAATGGATGATATGCATGGGTTCCAGCTTATAATGAACTTTGTGATTTTCCCTATATTTGGCCTATCTGGTGCTCTGTTTCCAATAGACAGTCTGCCTGAGTGGATAAGATCATTAACGTTGCTGGACCCTCTCACATACGGTGTAGAAGGTATAAGGTACGGACTTCTTGGTACATCTCAGATCGAACCTGCTGTAATTTTTGGAGTTCTATCAGGGTTCACTATACTTATGGTGGTAGTGGGTTCCTATCTGTTCAGGAAGATAAGTATCTGATTTCAATTATTGATATCACAATTGAACAAATAACGTAAACCAGAGGTTGCCATACAATTAATATAATATTAAAAAAGATAATAATGTACAATTCCTGCTTTCTTTTTTATTATGTTATGGGTGTCTAATATTCTGCTCTGTAGAAACTCTACTTTAAATTTCATTAAGGATATTCTTAATGTTTCCGTAGAATGTGAATTAGGCAAGGGTAGTGTCTTTTTTTCAAATTGCCGTTGGATGCAGTAAAACATTAGTTCTGCTTATTACTTCATTTTGTGCAGGAATCGCCAGATGGAAGGTGCTGCCTTTTCCTGATTCACTCTCAAGCCAGATGCTTCCTTTATGGATTTCCACAAGTTTCTTTACAAGGGCAAGACCCAGTCCGCTTCCTCCATATCTGCGGGTTGGAGAACCATCGACCTGGACAAAAGTATCAAAAAGTTTAGCCTTGTCCTCTTCTGAAATCCCAATACCGTTATCTTTTACGTCAATGTATAATGCGTTTCCATGGTCATGTTTTATGTTGACCCATATTTTTCCCTGTTCCGGGGTGAATTTAATAGCATTTGTAATCAAATGATGGAAGATGATCTTTAGTTTGGATTTGTCAGCATAGATTGTCCTTATATCAGGATCAAGTGTAAAATCAAGTTTTATGCTCTTCTTTATTGCAATGGATCTTGCAACCTTCTGTATTTCATAGACCATTTCAGGCAAGGAGAAATCATTGATCTCAAGCTCCATTTTACCGTCTTCTATCTCTGAAATATATATCAGGGAATTGATCATGTCAAGAAGTCTTGAGCCACCTGATTTAATAATCTCGACAAACTTTGCCTGTTGTTCATCCATTAATTTATTTTCTTCAAGTAATAGGTCTGAGTATCCTAAAATAAGACTCAGTGGAGTTCTGAGCTCATGGTTCACATTGGACAGGAACTCACTTTTTGTGCGTGAGGCGTTCTCTGCAAGCATCCTGGCAGCTATCAGCGCATCCTCTGCTTGTTTTTCAATGGTCTTATCCTGTAAGGTCTCAATAGCTCCTATTATGATTCCATCGATGTCTTTTAGAGGGGCGGCAGTGAAATAGAGCCACTTATTCAAAAGTGGGAAAAAATCTTCAGCTTCATATCCTCCTTCAATGAAGGATTTTTTCAGGCTTTTTTCTTCGTAGAAGTCAGCAATGCTTTCGATATTATTATCAACTATCAGGTCAGCCATAACTTTTCTTTTATTCGGATAGAACGCCAGCCCTGGATATTTTGCGCCAATCATTCTTTCGGCTGATATGGCAGTCGCTTTTTCACATGCTTGATTCCAGTAGGTAACTTTATGATTTTTATCAAGAATGAACATTGGTACAGGAAAACTGTTCATTATCTGGGTAAGCTCATTAGTTTTATTCTTTAATTCCTGTTCCATTTTTTTGTGTTCTGTGATATCCACAGCATTTCCAAAAATCTGTGTGTCACCGTTATTATTCAATATGGAGCAGGTGCAATAGAAGCATAATTTTGTTCCATCTGCCCTTTTAACCCTAAATTCGACATTTATTTTTGAGACGTTATTTATGATGGCGTTTAATATCTTTTTATATATGGTATCAGCATCATCCGGATGGACATACGAAAGAAAAGTTTCCCACTTATTATCAATTGTTCCGTCTTCAAGTCCGAGTATAGTGTCAGCAGCCGGGGAAATGTATACGTTTGTAAATTCACCTTTATCAATATCTGCTTTCCAGATTATACTTGACATCGATGAAAGTACCTGTCTGTAATTCTCTTCACTTCCAATGAGGTCAGTTTTTCTACTTTCATTAATGTTGCTGCATGAAGGCTCATAGTTACTAGGAGTGCCTTCATACTTATTTCTGAGTTCTTGCAGTTCCTGTATTAACTGCTCTTTGCTTTTGTCTGCATCCCTCATGATTCTGCACCGCAAGAGTACATTTTATGTTATTTTGTGTTCTGTGCTATAACAGTACGCAATGTGCAACAGTTACATACGTTTCACTATTATATATCTGTTTACAATAAAAATAAAGTTAGGACTCTGGCATGTTTGCAAACTACAATTTTAAAAACCTGATTGAATCAGAAAAGCAGTTCCTTATCAAAATTCTCAATAAGGTCATTCATTTTTTTGTACCACTGGTCTATGTTCTTGCGAATCATCTCTTTTACAACAACAGGTTCGATTCCCACGTATTCATAGTAGTATCCGCCAATGGATATGGATTTTGTTTCCCTGTAAACAAGACCGGCTGATATCAGGTTTTGTAATGAGCGATAAGCTGTACTGCGCTCACGACCGAGAAGTTCTCCGAGTTTCTCTGCGGTCATAGGGCCGTTTTCCAGAAGTGCTTTGTAGGTGCTAATGTCAAGTTCTTTCAGACCGAGAACACATTTTGCCATGTCTTCGCATTTACATTCCGCTCTCAGCATTTCAGGTATAGAACTTGCCATGTTTTTCCTCACATATTTATAATTTTTATTTAGGCACTGTGCCGGTCCTGTTGTACAGTTTGCACAAAACCGAATAGAGATTGCGTCAATTATATATATAGTTTGCCAGATTTTCTCTCTGCTTGACAATAATACCTGAAGATGAACGTTCCAGTCTCCCGCTGGACACTGATGAAATTATATATCATCCTGATATGATACGCGCAAATGAGTGGATACTGTCTGAGTATGAACCACCTGTTAGGGATTTTTGTATATTTGTCCCATGCGCTAAAAAGAAACCCTATCATGAAAGTCCTTCTCACAAGATTTTCGATAAGGTGATATTCGGGATGCTGGAGCCCGAAGATGTACATGTTGTGGTATTCGGGACATGCGGCATAACTCCGCGTGAACTTGATACTGAGTATCCTTTCATGGATTACCAGTTCATGCTTGGTAAATGCAATGTTGCCAAGATCAAAAGGGATTTTATTAAAATGGAAAGCCAGAGACTGGCAGAGTATCTTGAGAAAACCCGGGATAATTACAAGCACCGCATTGCTTATTGTATAGGTGATTTCAGAAAGGCGATGGGGCTTGCAGTTGAGATGTCCGGTGTTGAAGTGACTATTGTTCCTAAAGAAGAAACTATTAACTCACATGTTCAGCCAGGTAAGAAATTCATTTACGGTAGTCTTAACCAAGCCAGTTATCTTCAGGATTTCTCCGATGCAATTGCGTCATATATGGGGAAAAAGTTATCTCAGGATTTTTGCGAATCAAAAAGTTCAGAAGAAGAAAATGCCAGAGTCAATGATAACGACTGGTATATCATTTAATTGATTTTATTGCAGCGTTTTTGCTTTAGTTTTGCAATTAAAATACCATTCTGATACTACAGATTTTATCAGAATTTTTGAAAAATGAAATGGCTGAGTTGAAAACAATAAAAAACAGATAAAAAAGTGGCAGAAATACAAATGCCACTTATTCAAGGTATGGAGACTGGGCAAGGACTGACATGCCGCTGTCTGAGATACTGAGTACACGAACCTCATTAATGGTGCCGGACCCTCTCATCTTCATGACATAGATGGAACGCTGGAGGTTGTTTCCTGCCATAATTCGTCCAAGTTTAATGACTGAATCTGCACCGTATTCTACCATTTCATCAAGTCCGAACATTGCCCCTACTGTTATTACAGAAGTAACGTTGTGTTTACGGAAAACACTGAACACGTCATCAATGAGTGTTCTGAGTTTATAGTTTGACTCAATTGCCAGGAACAATGCTTCTACGGAATCTATAAAGATACGTGTTGGCTGTATATCTTCTATTTTACTTTCAATGAGTTTCTTAAAGCTCTTGATAAGCTCAGATGGAGCAATTTCAACACTCTTCTGGAGGCGCAGACTTGGGTCTGTGATATCTACAAAGGTCAAAAGTCCCTGTTCAACATATTCTTCAAGGTTCCATCCAAAAGACGTCTTCATTTCTTTTACAATAGATTTTGATTCTTCAGAGGTGATGATACACATCACCTTTTCACCATTCTTTGCTCCCTCAGCAATGAACTGTGTTCCAAATATCGTTTTACCTGTACCAGAATCACCTGATACGACATTTGCAGTTCCTTTAAAGAATCCTCCGCGTAACATTTCATCCAGTCCGGAAATTCCGGAACTTACTCTTTCTGATGGATCGGCATCTGTCATATTACCACTCTTTATATCTCTCTGATCAATTTCTAATAGTCATATCCCAAACATATTCTGTCAATGAGTAAGCCCTTTAATGATAGGGTTAATTAATATCATCCTTACTTTTTAGAATATTGTTTATTATGTTATCCTAATATAAAAAATCACGTATTTAATTTTATTTCCTGAATACCTGGGACTTATATCTCCATCAGAAGCCGAAAACTACAGGGCGTGAACTATTTGTATTATTGTATCCAAGTTCACATTCATTAAAAAACGTAATGGGATGCTGTTTGTTTAATTCACTGGAGTTTATATATGACATCAAGAATGGATTTGAACAGGGAAAAAAAAGAGTTGCTTGAAAAAGTAATTTCAGGTGAGATTTCTTATCACAAACTTGACAGCCTTACAGACAAGGAAACGGCTGTCATGCTAAGAAGATATTCTCTTGAGGAAGTATCAGGATTTGATTTTGATCATATACAGAATTTCTCAATCGATGTTGAGAATGCAACTAAGAAAAACATTGAGAACATGATAGGCGTTATTCAGGTGCCTCTGGGTGTAGCAGGTCCGCTTAAAGTGAACGGGGAATTTGCCAATGATGAGTTCCGCCTTCCGCTTGCAACAACAGAAGGTGCACTTGTTGCCAGTGTCAACAGGGGATGTTCTGCAATTACCATGTCAGGCGGTGCGAATGTCAGGGTATTCCAGGATGTAATGACCCGTGCTCCTGTGTTCAGGCTGGAAAATGTTATCAGGGCAAAGGAGTTTGCAGACTGGCTGCAGGATCCCGAGGTTATAGCTCGAATGAAAGCAAAGGCATCTGAAACAACTCGTTTTGGTGAATTAGTTGATGTAAAGTCCTTTGTGACAGGTAATTCAGTGTATGTCCGTTTTTCCTATGATACAAAAGATGCAATGGGTATGAATATGGTAACCATTGCCACAGACGCAGTTCTCAACCTGATCAAGGATGAGTTCGGTGCAATTCCTATCTCTCTATCAGGCAATATGTGTATTGACAAGAAGCCTGCGGCAATTAACAATATTCTTGGAAGGGGAAAGACCGTTGTTGCAGATGTGACTATTTCTGCGGAACTTGTTGAGAAACGTCTTAAATGCAAACCTGAGACTATGGTAGAAGTTAATTACCGCAAGAATCTTCTTGGTTCTGCACGCGCAGGCTCTTTGGGTTATAATGCTCATGCTGCAAATATCATAGCTGCAATGTATATTGCATGCGGCCAGGATCCGGCTCATGTGGTAGAAGGCAGCAGTGCCATAACAACCATGGAACTGACAAAATATGGTGACATTTACTGTTCAGTAACGCTCCCTGCAATGGCCATAGGTACTGTAGGAGGCGGCACCAATCTCGGCCCTCAGCACGAATGCCTGAGGATTCTCGGTGTCAATGGTTCAGGCACTCCTCCGGGTTCTAACGCCAAAAAGCTTGCAGAGATTATTGCTTCTGCTGTGCTGGCAGGTGAGATCTCACTGATAGGTGCGCAGGCTGCAGGTCATCTTGCAAAAGCCCATGCTGAACTTGGAAGATAAACATAGAATCCTTCCCTATCAAAATCAAATTAAAAAAGCCAAAAGGGAATCTTTCCCTTTATTTACCTGTTTTTATTATTTCCTTTTTCTGTCAAGAACAATTGCCAGAGCCAGAAATACTATTGCAGCAACTGCAAGTATACTAATGTTTGATGTATTGCCTTCAGATTCAGGTGCAGATATAATTTCCTGTGATTCAGTGCTTTCTGCGGTATCCTGAACACTTTGGAATATTGTTTCTTCATTGACTGATGAATCTGTATTATCATCCTGTTTTTCAATAATATTTAACTCAGTATCATCGTCGTTGTCATTATCTCTGTCAGAAGTCGCAATTTCATCACTGATGCTCACCATTGCGTCATAGGTGATAACATCCAGTTCATCACCTTGTTTATCTCCAACAACGATGTTCGTAATTCTAATCTGGCAGTTTCCTGTTTCTTCGGAAGCTTTCAGTTTTATGGTACAGAATGTGCCTTCGTCCGATGTGCCATCTCCTCCCATAATTGCACCATAAACCTGAAACACGGTTTTGTTTTCACTGTCAATGATTCCTGGGCGGAAAAAAACAGCTGAGCCTGTATTTGAGAATAGGTTCCCCTCTTCTACAGCCTTAACCATTACAAGTGAGCAATCAGAATTCAAATCAAACTGGAGCGCTGCTATTTGAGTATCTGGTTTGACATATACGTCAAGTGTGAATTCTTCTCCCGGAGCTACAGTTTCAACTGATGGTAATATGCTGACACTGGTAGCTGCATTTGCAGCCCCGCAGAGGCAGAAAATACAAGCCACCAGTACAATACCTGTAAAGAAATTGCGAATATTGCGTGTCATTAACACGTCCTGCTCATTCAAGTTTCTGTCTGGCAGTTTCAAGCAAAACAGAACATTCATCCATTTTCTTAGCAGCACTCCTGACATCTTCGGCTATATCTGCATATCCTGCAGCTTCGATTTTCTCAGCCCATTCGTTGAAACTTTTGCTATGGCTGTCATTGTGTTCTATCCAGTGTCCCATAAGGTGCTCAAGTTTTGACTTATCAAGTTCCATCTTGCTATCTCCATTCTTATATATACTTTAATAAGATATCAGATTTCGCGTGGATCGGTTATCTCGCCTGTAAGGGCAGATGCAGCTGCAGTTGCAGGGGATGCCAGATAAATGAACCCACCTACGCCCATTCTTCCCTTGAAGTTCCTATTAGCTGTAGAAATACAGGTCTCGCCTTTTCCAATAACTCCCATATGTCCTCCAAGACATGGTCCACATCCAGGTGAGCCAATAACCGCCCCAGCCTCTAGTAAAGTTTCAACGATTCCTTTTCTCACAGCTTCTATCAGTACATTGCGGGAAGCAGGTACAATAAGTGTGCGTATGGCAACTTTTTCTCCTTTTAAGATTGATGCAGCGACTTCAAGGTCTTCCAGCCTGCCATTGGTACAGGTTCCAATAAAAGCCTGGTCAAGTTTAGCAGGTTTGATGTCAGATATGTCACTGACATTGTCGACCTGGTGAGGGGATGCAATCTGTGGTTCAAGTTCATTCACATCAAAGGTGTATTCACTTGAATATATGGCATCCTCATCAGCATAAACCGGCTCGTATTCTTCTGCTGCAATGCCTTTAAGGAAATCGAATGTTGTTTTGTCAGGCGGAACTATTCCTGCTTTTCCACCCATTTCAATAGCCATATTACTAAGTGTCATACGGCCTGACATGGACATGGAATCAATAGCAGTTCCATAGAATTCAGTAGCTTTGTAGGTTGCACCTGCAACACCAACTGTGCCTATTATCTTAAGTATGAGGTCTTTTGCATAAACCCCGTCATTAAAATTGCCGTCTGCTGTTATCTTTATGCTTTCAGGGACTTTGAACCAGAGTTTTCCTGAAGCAAATATCTCTGACATATCTGTGGCACCTACGCCTGTTCCAAAAGCTCCGAATGCGCCATAGGTGCAGGAGTGTGAATCAGCACCCACTACAAGTTTACCGGGAAGGGCAAATCCATTTTCAGGGAGCAGCTGATGGCAGATTCCTTCTCCTACATCATAGAAATTGCTTATTTTCTGTTCTTTTATCCATTCGCGGATCTCATGGTGAAGTGCAGCGGTGGTATCTGTGTTTGCAGGTGTCAGGTGGTCAAAAGGAATAACTATCTTATCAGGGTTCCAGACCTTTTCCTCTCCCATTTCCTTGAATGATTTAACTGCAAGGACACTTGTGCCATCGTGTGCCATGGCAAAATCCACATCTGCGATAACAAAGTCGTTTGCTTTCGCATTCTTGCCGGATGCACGGCTAAAAATTTTCTCACTTATAGTGCTCAAAAGATTAACTCCATTCTATAATTGCAAATTAGTGTAATAACGATGATACACTACCTTATTAACTTAAAATCTTCGATAGAAGCAAATTACTAGTTGATGATATGCTCTATCTGTAAAAAATAGTTTTTGCTGCATAAAGCAGCAAAATATAATTAAATGAAAAGATTATGCAAGTCTTTTCAGCTTTTCAATATTATTGAGTACGTATCTGCTTTCAAGGAGCACTCTCTGCTCAATGCTCTGCACGATATCTTCCAGTGGTGTGATAAGTCTGTATAGCTTTACAGGTCTGCCTTTCCCTTCTGTTTTCTTTTCTTCCCGAATGTCTACCCAATTATTATCTTTCAGGTATCTCATTGCTATGCTGACTTCAGGCTGCCTGAGGCTGGAATTCATCTCTATTTCACGGGAGGTAATTTCTTCTCCACTGGAGAGGCAGGCAAGAGTCAGGGCCACAGGTCTGTTTATATCTAATTTCCGGAGTAATTCTACGATCTCATACTCTTTTTCACTCATGCCACTTGGTTTTTTCTCTCTCATTGTAAATCACCGATTATATGAATTGTTTCGTTTTGTTCGGATTCGTACTTTCAGGGTTTTTAGTACAGATATGTCTGTTTTTTGGAATTTTTGGTATAGTGTGTTTTAGTCCTGTCTGTGCCCTGAAATATTGTTTGCACTATCTAAATATTATATGTATTTATTATATATTAATATTTTTTATAATAGAATAGTAAGTCTTCAACATCTATTTTTTATAATATATTTTAAGCAATAAGAGATCAGACATTATAATATTTTCATATTATTTCATAAATAACTAGCAGAAGAATGTATCTGGTGTGGTTATGGATTTTTAATTTCTGATAACTTAAACTACATTACATTAAAAATCAAATAAACACCATTCTGAATAAACAATTTCACGTAAAAAAAATTACAGGTTTGATTGGTGGGCCCGCTGAGATTCGAACTCAGGGCCTCACGGTTATCAGCCGTGCGCTCCACCTAGCTAAGCTACGGGCCCAATTTGCCTGTCTTTCGTGTGTCGCCTTCATCACGCGACACTCCAAATACGCATACAGATACTTTAACGTTTCGCTCGGAATCGAAAATCAAAAGAATTTTTTTTGAATGAACTTGTTCGTTGTAATTTTATGGCGTTAGCTTTATGAGATATAATGCTTTCTAACACTTGATATTTCGGGCTGGTAGATCAGGGGAAGATCGCTACCTTGGCATGGTAGAGGCCTCGGGTTCAATTCCCGACCAGTCCACCACACTATTTTTAATACCCCTACTTCTTTACTATGATTTTGACAACATATTATTCGAAGAAACGCTTTCTATTGGTATTTCATATATTGTGTGATAATACTACATTGACTTGTGGTGTTGAATAAAGAACTAGGTAGTGAGTAAGTAACTTTCTTCTGTTCACGTGTAACATAAAAATTGGTGGACGATATTATTCTTTTCTAATAAACAATTTTACACATACCATTCGGATTATGGATTGCCTCACTTGCTGCCATATACCCGGGACTCTGGAGGATAAGCAAATTCAGAAGAACTTTTTTGGTGGGTATGATTCACTTGTAAATTATTTACTAACTATTATAATCCAAAATACTTATATGTATTATGTAGTCAATACTCTTCATGGCTGGTATGAGTAATATATTGGTTGGGACAAAAGAGTGTCATTTTAAAAAATATTCTCTTTTTGCAACTTCATTTATTCAACGAAATTAAGAAAAAAGCCTTGAATGACAGGTTTTGAGAACTAATATTTTGAAAGATACCAGTTACGCTTTCTCCTGTGCAGCCTCCAAGCAAGTTCAGGAGTGGTAGTACATTACCGGGTGGTTATATGCAGCATAAGTATGTAATTTCATTACTCTTTAGTATATTGTTGTTAGCAGCACTAACGACAGTGGTATCGGCAGAAGAATTTAACATGGAACTAGTAGCGAACACGACCAGTGACATCAATGGAGATTACTCATTTAACGATGTTCCAAATGGGGATTACCAGCTTGTTGCCATTATGTACACACCTGCAATGGGTGGAAAATGGCTTATGGATGAAGCAGATGTTACCATTGAGGATGGTCAGGACATTGCCAATGCTAATTTGACCCTTGGATTTGCTGAAGCTGGAGCACAGGAACCAATACTATCATTGATGGACAGAGCTGCCATTTCGGGAACGACACTTTCAACACCAGGGGGAGTAGGGCCTTTAGTGGGTATATCTGATGTAAATGTTGTGCTCAAAACAGAATCTGAACTTGTGGCAAACACGACCAGTGACATCAATGGAGTTTATTCATTTAGCGATGTTCCAAATGGAGATTACCAGCTTGTTGCCATTATGTACACACCTGCAATGGGTGGAAAATGGCTTATGGATGAAGCAGACGTTACCATTGAGGATGGTCAGGACATTGCCAATGCTAATTTGACCCTTGGATTTGCTGAAGCTGGAGCACAGGAGCCAATACTATCATTGATGGACAGAGCTGCCATTTCGGGAACGACACTTTCAACACCAGGAGGAGTAGGGCCTTTAGTGGGTATATCTGATGTAAATGTTGTGCTCAAAACAGAATCTGAACTTGTGGCAAACACGACCAGTGACATCAATGGAGATTATTCATTTAGCGATGTTCCAAATGGAGATTACCAGCTTGTTGCCATTATGTACACACCTGCAATGGGTGGAAAATGGCTTATGGATGAAGCAGATGTTACCATTGAGGATGGTCAGGACATTGCCAATGCCAATTTGACCCTTGGATTTGCTGAAGCTGGAGCACAGGAACCAATACTATCATTGATGGACAGAGCTGCCATTTCAGGAAAGACGCTTTCAACACCAGGAGGAGTAGGGCCTTTAGTAGGTATATCTGATGTAACTGTTACTCTGCTTAAACGGGTATCTGAAATATCAGACCAATCAACATCACACCCAGTTGCTAAATTCTCTGCAAATACAACTTCCGGTGATGCACCACTTGCAGTTCAGTTCACAGATGAATCAGAGAATGCTACCTCATGGTTCTGGGATTTTGGAGATGGAACAAACTCAACCACACAGAATCCTTTCCATGTTTATGATAGTGTGGGAAGTTATACTGTAACACTTACGATAACAACTCCGGATGATGCCGGTACAGAGATTAAGAAGGACTTTATCACAACAAAACTTCCTGAAACATACAAAGATAAGAATATCTTATTCCTGGCCATCGGTGCACAAGAGACGTGCAGGCTCAAAGATGCAACCACAGAAATGGGTATGCAAAACATCGATGTCTATGGAAGCTATCGTATGAATGTTGTCGATAACCTTTATAGTCCATTCGACGATAGCATCGATATGGGTATGTATGACATCATATTCATATCCAGAAAGGGAGGGATGAGCTTCCTGGGAGAGAATCTGAAGCCACAGATACTCGAAATGATGGAAAACACAAAATCTGACGTACAGGTGGTTGACTGGAATTATGGTGTAGGGACAGTAAATCATACAGCTCATCCATATATTGCTGATTATTGGGATGAAGAATATGATGGAAATGTCATTCGTCTGATCACCTATCTTTCAGTAGTGGACCTTTCAAGACCTTTCAGTGAATATGATGGCACAATACAGATCGAGGAACCTTCCATGATGCCGGAGGTGGGTATATATCATCCGGATGCCAACACCGTTTTTGATGATCTGGAATCATATCTGGAATGGTATGAAGGAGACACCGGAACTCACCATGTGTATAACCCCGATAATTACACAATCGGCATAACTTTCTTCACTGCCTATGATGAAGGAGTATGTGATAGTGTCACAGAAAGCGTAATAAGGGAGCTGGAATCCAGAGGTATTAACACCATCCCAGCCTACAGGCCGGATGTTCTGTATTCAGATAAAGCATACGATTTCTTCACAGTTGACAATGAATGGAAAACAGACGCATTCATTGATCTTGGAAAAGGTGTATGGATCATGTCCTCTGCAGTGAGGAACACAGAATATCTGCAGGAAGCAAATGTTCCTGTTATCAACGGTATCATCTATCAGGGTACTATTGAAGAATGGGGAAATTCCAGTACCGGTCAGGATTGCTGGTTCCAGTACCAGATTCCGATTATGGAGATCGGTGGTGAGATCGAGTCCATAGTAGTTGGAGGTCAGGAATACGATGAAAACTTAGGTGCTAGAGTACTCAAGCCTATTGACTACCAGGTAGATTGGCTGGTGGACAGGACAGTTAGCTGGATAGACTTGCGGCACATTGAGGAGGAAAACAAGAAAGTTGCTGTTATCTACTATGCTCATGGAAAGCAGTCGGCACTGGTAGCAAGCAACCTGGATGTCGCCCCCAGTATACCGAACCTGCTCAATGCTATGAACCAGAGCGTTTATGACCTTGGCGGAACACAACTTAACGAATCCGAATTCCTGGAAACTGTGCTTGAGCAGGGAAGGAATATCGGAGTGTGGGCACCCGGCGAACTTGAATACATGGTGGAGAACTATGATGTCGAGCTGTTGCCTGTGGAGACTTACCTGGAATGGTTCAACAGTGAAATCGAGCCAGAAGCAAGGCAAAGTGTACTTGACACATGGGGAGAAGCACCCGGCCCGGAAATGGTATATGAGAACGAGAGTGGAAAATACTTTGTCTTCCCGAAGATAGAAGTTGGAAACGTCCTTGTTCTTCCTCAGCCTACAAGAGGTTTCTCACAAGATGATACCCTTCTTTATCATGACCAGACAATGCCTCCTTCCCACCACTATATTGCATTCTACCTCTGGCTCAATAACGGATTCGACGCTGATTCCATTGTCCACTTCGGACGCCATGGCACGCAGGAATGGCTGCAGGGCAAAGGCACAAGCCTTTCTGTAAAGACCTGCTGGCCAGCTATTCTGATACAGGATACGCCTGTAGTGTATCTCTACGATGTAGGAGGCATCGGAGAGGGAATTACGGCAAAGAGAAGAGGTAATGCTGTAATGGTAGACCATGCAACACCTGCCATCGTCAGTGCAGGCCTGTACGGTAATCTCACTCTTCTGCATGACAAGATGCATTATTACGAGACAGAAGAAGACCCGGTCATGGCTGAGATATACAAGAGATCGATTATAGAAACATACGATGAACTTAATTTCGAACAGGAGTTCAATGTTTCTGCAGACGATCTTGAAGATATGGATAAAACAGAGTTTGATAGTTTTGTTCTGACAGGTCCGGTGCATGACTACCTGCATGAACTTGCAAGTGAATACATACCCTATGGCCTACATATCCTCGGTGAGCAGATGGATGATAAAGAGGTAATAGCTATGGTTAAATCAATGCTTGGACAGGATTTTGAAGAGCATGTCGAAGCAATATGTGACGATCCAGATGAAGTGGACGTTGCACATTCACCAAATATCCTTGATTATCTCTTAGAAGATGTTCTTCTCAATGAGATATCTCCGACCGATGCAATTACAAGTCGGTTCGATACTTCAGGCTATGTAACAAATGTTGTTGCATCAACAACGTGTGATGAATATGGAGCATACGAGTTCAGTAACGTCAAGGACGGAGATTATACGGTCTATGCAGCTAAGTATATAGATGCAATGAATTTCTGGATGGTAAACAAAGAAAGTCTTCACATAGAGAATGACCAGGACGTGTTTGACAAGGATATCTGTATTGTTTCAGATCACGAAGAGCTCGATCACGTACTGAGCCTTCTGAATGATGCAAGGCTGATAGGTGATGCATCTATCTCAGGAAAGACGTTTGCAAATAGCCCCATGGGTTTGAAATATCTATCAGGATCCTACGTTGCACTCAAACATGGTACAGAGGTTCTGGAAGTAACTGTAAGCGATTCAGAAGGAGCTTACCAGTTCACGGAGCTTGCCGACGGGGAATACACTGTAGTTGCTATTTACTATAGCGATGACATGAATTTCTGGATGATTGGGGAAACGACGGTCAGCATTTCATCAGGGCAGGATATTGCAGATCAGAACATCGAGTTAAAGACAGATAGTCTTGACGAGGTAGATGCTATCCTTTCAGAACTGCCGATCGCATCAATCTCAGGAAAGACTTTTGCAAATGGCTATAATGGTTTGACAAACCGATCAGGTTCCATTGTTGTGCTCAAACAAGGTACAGAGGTTCTGAATGTCACTGAAAGTGACTTTGAGGGAACTTACCGGTTCACGGGTCTTACAGATGGGGAATACACTGTAATTGCAATTAACTACATTAGTGAAATGCAATTCTGGATGATCGGGGAAACGACGGTTACAATTCAATCCGCTGAGTCTGTTGAAGGACTGGATCTTGAACTTCAGGTTGACAACAATAACGATGCTGATGTGGTACTCTCCCTTATAGGCAGTGCATCTGTCTCAGGTAAAGTATATTCCAGTGGACAAATGGGATATATGGATCAGCCCGGAAGCATTGTGATCATCGTCCAGACTCAGGCGGATATTACTAAAGAGCAAGATCAGGTTGTAGATGACCTGGACCTTGCCATCCTGTATGCTGAGAACATCAAGGCATGCAAGGATGAGGAGATACAGAGCATGCTCAATGCTCTGGACGGCCAATATATCACTCCGGCTCTAGGAGATGACCCGGTTAGAAGTCCAGATGTACTGCCTACCGGAAAGAACTTCTTTGCATTCAATCCAAGCCTTGTACCAACAGAAGAGGCTTGGGATGCCGGAATGACTCTTGTGGATGCATTCCTGGATGAATGGGTTAGTCAGAATGGAGAATATCCAGGAAAGGTCGGTTTTGTACTCTGGTCCGGTGAATCAATGAGGCACAAAGGTGTCATGGAGTCTGAGATTCTTTACATGATGGGCGTTCGGCCTGTGTGGGATTCTTCCGGCAATGTGATCGATGTGGAGATAATTCCGGAGGATGAACTTAAAAGGCCCAGAATAGATGCTGTTGTCACCATGACTGGTATCTATCGTGATAACTGGAAATGGCAGGTTGAGCTTATGGACAGGGGTGCACGTCTGGCAGCTATAGAAGATAGCTCTTTATATGCAAATTACGTCAGTGAGAACTCCGATCTGATCTATGAGGCATTGATGGCTACAGGCAACTATTCAGAAGAAGATGCAAGGCAGCTTTCAATGTGCAGAGTATTCGGACCCGATGAAGGAAGCTGGGGAGCCGGTGGATTCAGAGAAGCCGTAAGTGCCAGCGGTACCTGGGAGGATGAAAGTGAACTTGCCAATCTTTACATAGACTCCATGAGCTATGCCTATGGTGACGAAATATGGGGCAATTGTGATGGAAACGTTTTCAGGTCAGTACTTTCCAATACAGATGCTGTGATGTTCAGTCGCAGTGGCAACGATAATCGTGGAAGCGGCAGTGTTGTCTTTGATCATGTGTACGAGTTCTTCGGTGGATTTGGAATGGCTGTGAGAAATATTTCAGGCTATACACCTGAAATGTATATCGCAAATCTCAAAAATCCAAATGAAGCTTGTGTAGAGACACTTAGTGAATTCCTTACAAGGGATCTTCGTTCCAGGTACTTCAATCCTAAATGGATCGAAGGTATGATGGGGCACGATTATACTGGAGCGAGTGAGATAGATAGTGTACTTGAAGATTTCTTTGGATTGGGAGTCACACTACCAGGTGAGATATCGGATGATATGTGGGACGAATTCTATGATGTCTATGTTCTGGATAAGTATAATCTTGGCCTGGATGAATGGTTCCAGGGGGCAAACCCATGGGCTAAACAGTCAATGAATGCCAGGATGCTTGAAGCAATAAGGAAAACAGATGGAGAAGGCAATCCTTACTGGGATGCCTCTGATGAACAGCTGCGGACCCTTGTGGAAGAATATGTGGAATCTGTAGTAGAAAATGGAGTTACCTGCTGTCATCACACGTGTGGTAATGCACAGCTGGCTGATTTCATAGATGGCCAGATGCAGGCAGCAGGAGTCACCCCGGAAATGCAGGCGGCATACAATAAATTGATGTATGAGGCTACCCTGAGAGATGAATTTACGACACAGCAACAGACTGACACCAGTTCATTGCAAACACATGATGACTCTCTTAACTCTATCCAAAGAGCAATGGCTGCAGGTTCATCAAACCAGACTATGATGGCAGATTCAGCAGGAGCTGGAACGGATTATGACACTCTTGTAGACGATTCTGCAAAATCAACTCCGGATAACTATATTGAAGGCTATGAAATGACAAAGGAAAGTGTAATCCCTGTGCAAAGCAGCAGTTTTTCTTTCTCAAGCTCGGACATCATTGCATCAATATTTGTAATGGGGGTTGTGGGAGTCATATATCTTGGATTCTGGAGAAGAAAGAAAATCTGAATAACTTTTTTTGGCACTTTGAAAAAAGTGCCTTTTCCTTTTATATATGGTGTTGCAGCTAGACTCTGCAAGTCCATCACACTATTTTTTTAAACATCAGTTCCTGAGATGCGGATTTCTTTACGGATAAAGTTGCACCGCTTCGTAGCTTCCAAATGTTGTAGGGAGAATGAAGTTTGCATTTATTGACGCACCTGCTTCGGGTGTCATTGCCAGGTTAACAGTAGCACGGGGTTCAAGTATGAGCCCTGAAGACTGTAGTGAGGATGTAACATTCATTCCATGTAGTGACGAGTATCCTGTACTGGCAGAGTTCGGTGATGTTGTAGACACATAGATTACTACAAAATCTCCTGTTGTGATAACTGGTGTGTTCTGAGTAAATGAGCTATCTTCATCTCTGATGGTATCGACTGTAAAATAATATTCTGCGTTTGTGTAGGTTACATTAATCTCGGAATTACCTATTGTGGTGTTTTCAGTCACAAGTTTGCGAAGATTTACATCCTTGTCTGTACTGAATCCTGACATATTTCCGTCAAAGTCTGCACGCGGTGCGAGGCTATTCTTATTACCTGCATAGATTACATTATTGGTTTTGTATCCGTCTGTAATGCTTATAACAACTGCTGAAAGGTCAACAGGCTCGCTTGCAGCACTCAGTCCCAAGGTTATTTTCAGAAGATCAACTGTATTTGCCATGTCTGTACTGCTGTTCCTTGCCCTGAATCCTTCAATCTTTTGTATCATAAGGTTTGATGAAACTTCTTTAGTAGCTTCATTTCCGGTTTGCTGTGCATCCTGTTGAAGGACTCCTGATGTGGTTATCAATACTGAGGCAGCCACGGCTGCGACAAGAACCATTGCAATAAATATGATAAGAGTTCCGATTCCAATTTGAGCATTTGTGTGTGAACTAAGTTTTTTAATTTTTGATTTTTGTCGCATCAGGTTCACCGGTGAATTGATTTATTGGTTGTCATACTGGCAACAATTGCACACTAATTATAGTGTTGTTTTATATATTAATCTTTTCTTAACAAATTATATCCGTAAATATATCTACTAACAGCAAAATAGTTTAAAATGATCTTTTTTTCAGTAACCTTATATAGAAAAACTCTACTTCTTTTATCCATAAAAATAATTCTTGATGTGGGTTGTGAGGTCTGCTTCTTGTATTATGAAATTTATTAATTGATTAGATGGTGATTATGTGAAGAAAATAATCCTTTTTTTACTTTTGATATGTATGCTACTGGCAAGTGGTTGTACGGATTCTGGCAATTCAGAAAATTCCCGGGTAGTTCAGATCGGTGATAATGTTTCTGTGAATTACACAGGTATGCTTGAAGATGGAACTGTTTTTGATACCTCAAAAGCAGATGTTGCTGAAGAAAATGGAATTTATAATTCTCGCAGGGACTACAGTCCTATTTACTTTATAGTAGGTGCCGGTCAGATGATCGATGGTTTTGATAATGCTGTCATTGACATGAAAGTTGGTGAAAATAAGACTGTCACTATCCCGCCAGAAGAAGCTTACGGTGAAGTGCAGGATGCACGCATTATCTCATATAAGATTGAAGACTTTGAAGCTGCAAATATTACACCTGTTATTGGGGAATCAATACCAGGTTATTCTTGTGTTATTACAGATGTCAATGAAACCAATGTAACAGTTGACTTTAACCATCGACTTGCTGGCAAGAGTCTTACATTTGAGGTTGAAATTGTTTCTATAAATAATCCTGAAAATGCCTGATAGGTCATATATATGGAAAAAGAAGAAAAGATCGTAGTGATCATACTATGCATGGCTCTTTTTTCTTTAGCCATCGCATACACTTTCTTTTATTCTGATAATTCAGAAAGTAGTACTATGTCTTATAGTTCCTCTTCAGTTCCGGGTGATGAAGTAGAACTCGAAGGTGATATTCTTACAAAAGGCTTCACTTATTCAGGCGATCACCTTTTGATGGACGTGGATTATGGTTCCGGTGTAGTTAAAGTGTTTGTGCCATCAGGCAGCGGGTCAAAAGATGTTGATTCGATGGTAAAAGTAAACGACCGGGTGCTTATATTTGGAATGGTATCTGAATATGAGGGTGAGCTTGAGATTGTGGTGGATAATAGCGGTGACGTAACAGTTCTTTGATTGGTGCTACTTTCTCTTTAGTTTCATAATCCGCTAGACATATAAGTAAAAAATGCCCTCCTACTTAAATATGAAAGCCTGTATTATGTGTGGTGGAGAGGGGACCAGGCTTCGTCCCTTAACATTTGCTCGTCCAAAACCAAGCATTCCTATTCTTAACAAACCATCAGTCGTGCATTTGATAGAGCACCTTTCCAAGGAAGGTTTCAATGATATTGTAATCACTCTTGGATATATGGCTGAAAAGATTGAGGAGCAGTTAGGTGATGGGAGGATATTCGGGGTTCATATAGACTATGTTTATGAGGATAAAAAACTGGGAACTGCCGGAGGCGTTAAGAATGCAGAGGAATATCTTCGTGATAGTCCTTTCATAATTCTTGGTGGAGATCACGTACTCAACCTGAATCTAAGGGAAATGTACAGATTCCATGAAATGACGGATGCACTTGTCACAATCGGGCTTTTATCCATCGACGATCCTCGTGAGTTCGGTATTGCGGATATGGATGTGAACAACCGTATAAGGCGCTTCCTCGAAAAACCAGGTCCGGGTGAAATATTCAGTAACCTTGCAAGTACGGGTATTTACGTATGCGATCCCGAGATATTTGACTGGATTCCGGAAGGCAAGCAATATGATTTTGCAAAGGACCTATTCCCGGATATTCTTGCTAAAAAAAGGAAGATAAACGGTATTCTTGCCAGAGGCAGATGGACTGATGTTGGAAGTCCGCAAGCTTACAGGCAGGCACAGAGGTGGATGCTGGAATCACTTCCTGGTACTACAATAGAAGGTCATTTCAAGACACTGGACGCTCGTATAAAAGGTCCTGTTTCACTCGGGCACAATGTGACTGTAGGTTCCAATTCTGCAATTGTGGGGCCTATTGTTATCGGTGGAAATACGACCATTGGTGATAATGTCCTTATCGGACCATATACTGCGATAGGTTCGAATTGCATTATTGGCAACGATACTCGGATATTATCATCTTATATGTTCAATAACGTATCAATAGGCCGGAATTCTAATGTGTCCGGTTCTATATTAGATAACGGTACTATTGTGGGTGATAATTGCAGTCTTGAAAATGGTACTGTGATAGGTCCGGAAGTCAAAATCGAAAACGATGTTACGGTTCATTCTAATGTAAGGATATGGCCGAAAATATCTATTTCTGCAGGATCAAAAGTCAAAGAAGACATGCTTGGTGAGTAAGTCTCACGAGGTTTTAGGCAATGTATTTTAGTGTATGTAATAAGTTTCATACATAATACTTTTATTTGCAGGTTGGGGTTATGAATAAGATTGAAAAATGGATTCTCATATCATTGTTAATAAGCCTTGTATCAGGTTTGGTAGTTGTTGCCTTTACTTTTGATTCTGATACTTTATCAGCACTCCTGCAAATAAAACCCGATTACATACTTGCAGCTGCCTGTATTCATGCTTTAAGTTATATTGTATGGGGTATGCGCACACGTTCACTTTGCAGGGCATTGGGTTTTGATGTTAGTTACACAAAAGCTTGTGAAATAGTAACATCCAGCACCCTTGCCGCATCAATAACACCTTCCTCTTTAGGCGGTGAACCCTTGAGAATTCATCTCCTTCATGAAGAAAATATTCCTCTTGGACGAGCAACAGCCGTTGTTCTGGGGGAGCGGATTCTTGATGGGATATTAATTCTGGCTTTGGCACCAGTTTCCATTTACATAATACGAGGTGTCCTAAAAGATTCTGTTTTCGATGTTATGTTCATCTTTGCAGAGCTGGGGCTGGTGTTCATACTTATTCTTACATTGTATGCAGTCTGGAAACCAGGTCCTGCTAAAAGTGTAGTTTATTTTGTTGTAAAAAGACTCGCTCCATTTCTTGGAAAGAAAACAGATGCTGCATTGGAAAAGATTATGGTAAGGGTGGACTCAGAGCTTGAGCATTTCCATGACAGCATTTCAATATTGCTTAATGAAGGTCGTCGCGGGCTTGCTTTTGGAATACTTCATACAGTGGTTTTCTGGTTTGTTGACTTTTCGATGTTATATGTAATTGTGCTTGGCCTGAACCAACATCCAGACCCACTTATTGTTTTTGCATCACAGGTGATAGTTATGGTTCTGCTTGTTATACCTGCAACTCCCGGCGCAAGTGGTGTCGCTGAATTTGCAGGAACCACTGCATTTTCTCTCTTCATTCCTTCATCATTACTTGGAATTGTAATTATTGCCTGGAGGGCCTTCACTTTCTACATGAATATCTTTGTGGGCGGCTTTGTCAGTTTCAAGATTGTGAAGGATGCGGATTTTATCAAGAACTTCCTGAAATGAGCTTTAAAAGCTGATGTATGGGAGTATTTCTTTTTTTCCTGTCCTTTGGGCAAAATCATCTGCATCTTTAAAAGGCAACTCTTTATTGATGATCGTGGCCTGCTTTTTTCCGATTCCGAGGATTTCCTGTATAAGCGATATAGGGGCGGTGTTGATATTCAGTGGATATGGAATTCCAGTAATGGATCGATGACCATGCCTTGTTACTGTGACATCAATGTATTCTCCAGATTTCTGGTTTGCAGGAATTCCTACAAGAAGTGGGTATGATCCCATCTGCCTGCCGAAGCAAATCCTTTCACTGTTTATCTCGCACATCACATCTTTTAGCACAGTGCCTGCAGGGATTATCTTTTTGAGCATTGGCAAATCGATTTCTTTCCTGATCATTTCCTTATATTTCAGGAATATCTGCTTGTGTTTTCTTACAAGCTCATCGTTGCCGTACATGCGTGTACCTGGAAATGCCATCACCTGACGTATATTTATCCTTCGAAGTAACAGGTCTTCGTCGAGCACTTTTTTGAGGAACTCAAAGTTTAGTTCAAATGTCTTTTTGGATTCTCCTATTAGTCCGTGGACAATATTGATGCCCGGAAGGATCTCAGGCATTCCGTTAGTTCCCCGGATTCTTCCAACTTCATTTATGATCTTAATAGCTTCAAATATCTCATCAGGCATTGCTTTAAGGCCGTTTGCTCTGACTACTTCAGGATCAGCGCTTTCCATTCCAAGAGCAGCTACGTCTCCTGATGTGTGGTATTTGACAATAGTTTTGAAAATTTCTCTGCTAAGTTCAGGATAGGTTGCAATTGTTCCTGGATTTGCATTGTCCATGTGAAGAACTTTAAGATCCGGTGCAACATTTCTGATTCCCTTATACAGGGAAAGTATGGCCTGCGGGTCAGGTTCGGGTATTTCTCCTCCCTTGTCCTTTGCATGATAGCTTAATATGTCGGGCTGTCTCCCAATCCTGAAAAACCTCGCACCATGTTTGTAGAGTTCGGATATTTCAGATATAACATCTTTAACAGGCCTGTAATCTGAGCTTCCATATGATGGTTCCGTGCAGAATGAACAGTGCTGTTTACGTCCACAACCTCTGTAGGTTTCGATCTCGCACATCACGTTTGGATAATCAGGGTGTTTTTTGATAATGAAACTACCTTTTGTACTCCATCTTCCTATCTCTTTAACAGACCTGAATCTATGATTGTAACCGTCAGGTGATTGTGCGTTATCTCCGGTAATATCAAAAACTAAAGCCTCAATGTCTTTTCTGGAAATGCAGACTTCGGTGTTAGTTATAATGTCACATTCAGCTTGTTTCCCGCCTTCCAGGGAGAAGCCAAGTCTGATGGGTCCTCCCAGTACCTTTATTCCACTGGTGGCACTGAATATACTCTCTATCTCGCCTATATTGATGGGTGTTGAACGCAGGTATTTGCCTGGAACGGTCATACCTGCAAGAACTACTACTATGTCTGCTCTCTTTATGAGTATAGGTGCTTCTGTGATGTCTTTACGCAGATGGTCGATTGTAAAATAGGATATATTCTCTTCCTGAAATCCTTTCTCTCTTAAAGCACCTGCTATGTACCTAATGTAGGGTGATATATAGGGTGGCACTCCAAAACATGCCGGCTCATCCACATATCCGTCAATTATTACTGCTCTCATGCTCTTCTTCTTGTTTTTTGCTATTAGTTTTATATTTAATTTTCAATTATAATATATGTTTTTAAAAACATACAATATTGTATGTATATCCAATCTCATTCATCTTGTTATACTTATTTTGTACTACATATTTTGTTTATGCGCCTTTTGATATCGTTTTTGGATTAATGTGCATGTGTGGTTTATCAATGTTCAATATGGTTGTATATAAGGTATTTATGGATATTTAATCAGACGGTCAGTATATAAATAACGATACGATTAACTTATAAAATCCCTCGTTTGTTGTTGAATTGGTTTGATTGTGTAATGTTGCGCTGGTGGCAATTAATGCATGGGATTATCGATAATATCTAGTTATTTGCGTGATGGTTAATTTTGCATTCATTTGCTGTTTATATGCTGAATTCTTCGACTATATTACTTCACACGCGTATTATTATGTCATATCTTAACAATTCATGCGTGTATGACTGGTCTTGGTGTTAGGGGGTGGTTCCTACTTTGTATGTAGCGTAACATTCTTCCTGTGTATGTAAAAATATGATTGTTGTGTTCTTCGGGTATTAATAAAAAAGGCAGTAAGCATTTGTTATTGAATTTGAAGTAACATATTCCATTTTTTTGGCTGGCACATACTTCTTATATATTCCTTTTTCTATTACCTATATGTTGTAAGCGTGCTGTAAATGCACCATACGAGGTTTTTCCAATGAGAAGTGACAAGACAAAGAAAGGACTCGAACGTGCGCCTCATCGTTCTCTTTTGAAGGCAACCGGTGTAACAGACTCTGAAATGAAAAAGCCGTTCATTGCAGTTGTAAACTCAAGGAATGAGCTTATTCCTGGTCACATTCACCTTGATAAAATTGCAGAGGCTGTAAAAGCAGGTATCAGAAGTGCCGGCGGTGTTCCATTTGAATTCCATACAATTGGTATCTGTGACGGAATTGCCATGGGTCATGAAGGAATGAAATATTCTCTTCCAAGTCGTGAAGCAATCGAAGATTCAATTGAACTTGTCCTTCAGGGTCACCAGCTTGATGGTATGGTTATGATTACCGCATGTGATAAGATCACTCCTGGTCATCTCATGGCAGCAGGAAGCCTTGACATTCCGGCTATTGTAGTAACAGGCGGTCCAATGATTCCTGGTTATTTTGATGATGAGCCAAGGGACCTCATTTCTGTATTTGAAGGAGTCGGAGAATGCCAGTCTGAAAAAGTATCTGATGAAAAGCTGAAACTTCTTGAGGATTGCTCATGCAGTGGTGCCGGTTCATGTGCCGGAATGTATACTGCAAACACCATGGCATGTATGACAGAAGCACTTGGTCTCAGTCTCCCTGGATGCGGCACTGCCCATGCTGTAGATGCAAAGAAAATAAGACTCGCTAAAGAATCGGGTGAACGTATTGTTTCCATGGTTAATGAAGATCTTACTCCACGTAGCATTGTCACACTGAAATCATTTGAGAATGCCATAATGGTCGATATGGCAATTGGTGGTAGTACAAACACCACTCTTCACCTTCCTGCAATTGCCCATGCTTTCGGACTTGAACTCAGCCTTGACGTGTTTGACAGGCTCAGCAGAAGCACTCCTCATCTCATCTCTCTCAAACCAGGTGGGGAAAATTATATGCTTGACTTTGAGAGGGCAGGCGGTGTCCATGCAATTATGTCCCGCCTCCAGTCCAGTCTCAATCTTGATGAAAAAACAGTTAATGGTAAGACTGTAGGCGAGAACCTTGCTGATCTGATTATTATAAATCCAAAACTCAATGCTAGGATCGTAGGTACAATGGAATCTCCAATACATGAGGAAGGTGGAATTGCCGTACTGAAAGGAAGTCTTGCACCTGATGGATCAGTTGTCAAACAGGCAGCAGTTGATCCAAAGATGCTAAAGCACAGTGGTCCTGCAAGGGTATTTGATAGTGAAGAAGATGCAATGGCTGCGATTCTTGGCAAGAAGATTGTTGCCGGTGATGTTGTGGTTATACGCTACGAAGGTCCAAAAGGAGGTCCTGGTATGCGTGAAATGCTCTCTCCAACATCTGCTATTGCAGGTATGGGGCTTATCGACAAGGTTGCTCTTGTTACAGATGGTCGTTTCTCCGGTGGAACCAGGGGCCCATGTATAGGTCACATCTCTCCTGAAGCACAGGAAGGTGGTCCAATTGGTCTTGTAAAAGAAGGCGATATAATTGAGATCGATATTCCTGCAAGAAAGCTTGACCTGAAAGTTTCTGAGGAAGAGCTTGCAGAACGCAGGAAAACCTTTGTCCCAGTGGAAAAGAAAGTTACTGGTTATCTTGCAAGATACAGGAAATTTGTTAGTTCCGCAAACAAGGGAGCTATTATAGAATAATCTTCTTTGAAATGAAGTGCATTTTTAGAGCAGGCCTTTAAGGCCTGTATTCTCTTTTTTATATATGACCGATGGTTTTTTTATTTAGAATTGCGTGAATATTCTTAATGAAAAGAGTGGGTATTTGCGCTATATGCGGTTCGGTATCCAATCTGAACACATGTAGTCTATGCGGCAGGCTTGTTTGCGGTAGTTGTTTTGACCATTCTCGTAATGTTTGCAAACAATGCTCATCTGGAATTATCCTTTCTGAAATGTCTTCAGAAAGGTCAGGACTTATCTGATATATCAATCAGGCGTCACTATTTTTATTTTAACCTGTGAAGTTGTTCAACGCCATTTTCCTGCTTGAGTATGAGTATCTGTCTTGCAACCAGTTCCTGTATTTTCTTTTCAATATCTTCCTGGCTGAACTGGCGTGACACAAGGCTTTTGATAATCTCTTTTTTAACTTTAGCTCCACGTGGCATGTACATTAAAATATTAGTTTCAAGTTTGTCAGGTTTTGTTCCGGTTCCCTGATTAGTATCATCTTGCACACCTGGTGCTTGCATCTGGGGTGCAGTACTCTGCATTTCCGGCATCGTTTCTGTTCCCATATTAAATGGTGGCATGGCTTGTCCCGTAGCAGGAGGAATATCGGGTGCTTTCATTTCCGGCATCGCAAATTCTGCATCATTTGCAGGTGGTAATGGTGCTGTTTCTGGCATTTGCAGTTCTGGCATTGCAAATGCAGTCTGTGCCCTCTCTTGTTCTGGTGGTTTAAACTCCGGCATCTGGAATTCTGTTTGTGCCATTTCCTGTTCCGGTGGTTTGAACTCTGGCATCTGGAATTCCTGTTGTGTCATCTCTTGTTCCGGTGGTTTGAACTCCGGCATCTGGAACTCCTGTTGTGTCATTTCTTGTTCCGGTGGTTTGAACTCCGGCATCTGGAACTCCTGTTGTGTCATTTCTTGTTCCGGTGGTTTAAACTCCGGCATCTGGAACTCCTGTTGTGGTATTTCCTGCTCCGGTGGTTTGAATTCCGGCATCTGTATACCAGGCTGCATTGTTTCTTGTTCCGAAGGCATGAATGAGGGCATTTCTGGTTCATTGAAATGACTGATTTCTTCTTCAGTCTCCTTATGAATCTTTTCTGCAACCAGTTCAGAGAGTTTGTGTTCCTGCGGTATTTCAGTAGTTGCTGCACTTTGCAGTTCGGTTTCCGGTAATGAATGACTAAAAACGACTTCTTTATTTTCTACCTGCACTGTCATTTCATCTGGTATGATTTGTTCTTCCATGATGACAGTTTCCATTGATGTGGGTTCCTGTGCAGTGGTTTCAACGGGTGGCACAGTTTCAGCAGCTTCCTGAGTATTTATGGGTACATTTAGTTCAGGAATTTGTTTTTCAATATTTCCAAAATCTTCAGTTTTGACGGTTTCAATTTCAAGATCATTGATGGCAGTTTCATGCACCTCTTCCATGGTGATGCCTGTATCCGCCTCGACTGGTACTTGTATGTCCGGATGGTCTGCGTCATTGTTTTCAGTTATATTAGGGGTGCTAATATTCTCAGTTGGGATTTGCAGGACAGGTGCTGCGGTTTCATGACTGTCCATATTCTGTGCAAGATCTTCATGTAATGCCGGAATTTGTTCAGGAGTTTCCTGTAAAACAGGGTCAAATGATTCCTGCATCAAAGGTTCATTCTCATATGCAGGACTCATTCCTGCAAGTTTGCTTTCCATTTCTTCAAGGCGTTTGGATATTGTATTAACATCATTTTTAAGAATGCTGAAACCTTCGCTCCAGGGGATTACTTCTTCAGAAGGGAAATTATCCACTGCATCAAGTTCTCTTTCTATAAGCTTTCTGATGAACAGGCTTTTATTTTCAATTACATCCAGTTTGTCAAAAAGCTCATCGGACATGCTGATAGTAAGTCTTTTCATGGTATCTTTCTCTTTGAATGTCTGTTTGGTGGAATCACATTAATGTATGCATAAATCATACATATATAATTATCGAATTTATATTTTAAAACATATGATTGTTGCTTATTGTGTATGATTGCAAAATAAAAAAGTAGCAAAAGAAGTTATGCACTAGTTGGATGAAATCTTGCAAAAAAAGAAGCTCGTAAACAATATATTAAAAAGAATGTAAATGTAAGATTACATAGATTTCTTACATTCCGGGCAAGCCTTGCCTTTAGTAGTTTGAATGAATGAATGTTTTGGCGTTATGCATTTGCATAGCGGACATAATTCACTTGTCTTGAATATCTTTTCCACTGCCTGCAAATCAGTGTCGTAGATATGTGTGTCCCATCCGGTTGCGATAAGTGATTCGATCTCATAATTCAGGTCATGTTCCTTGAATACTTTCTTGAATCCTTCAACAATAGCCGGGATGTTTGCAGGGAATCCGCCGAATGCGTCCCATGATCTGTAAAGCAGGTATATTCTTACCTGTGTATCATTTAATTGTTCCAGCTTGTAGGCAATCCAGCAAGGCTGGTCTTCAAATTTGGGGATGTGTACTTCATTTTCCCAGAGCACGCCTACATGCCTTCTTGATCCTGGGCGCAGGTTGCTTACATTTGCGTTCACACTGTCGTATGCTGCCTGTCCGTACCTGAACAACTGCTTGGCATAACAATAGTCGAATTTCCTTTTATCGTCATCTTCAAGGGAATTGTACCAGTCTGCGTATTCTTCAGTAAGTTCTTCCTTATATTTGGCTATAAGATTCTCTCCAAAGGGTACGGCAGGACTAACCTGGTTGTTGTTCACATCCTCAATATGTATGGTGGCATGAACTCTTTTTGTCATAGTCTTATAGTCTGGCTTATGCTCCTCTCCCTTCTCGTAGATCTCATGTATCAATTGAGACCAGGCAGAAGCAATTGTTTTTGCTTTTATCAGTACAGCTTCCATATCGTTCATTCCCTATGAATATTTAATTGCACAATACTATTCCCATGATAAAATAAATCTTATAATTTAGATTGTATACATCCGGTATAAAAAATTATTGTTACTGTTTTTCAGTACTTGTCTCTTGCTTTCCAACCAGTGCGCTGGCAAGCATTATTGCCTTGTTATAGTGACCTCCGACCCTGGATGTGTCCACAAATACATAATCATCCATAAGTATCGGCGCTCCATATCCATAACCTCCTCCCAGAAATACAAGTGTCCTGAATATCAGGTTTCCTGAAATTCCATCCGGGGCGAGGATGAAATTTGCTTCCTTTATTGCATCTTCTATGAGGATTGTATAATGCTTTGCATCAATTCCCTGTTCTCTTATCCTGTTTACAATGAAGTCCCCTTCGGCAAGCGTCTGGTCAACACGGCTGTTACGTCCCAAGTCCCCAAGTCGTCCACCAGATAGAATTCCAACAACCGGTTCAATGTTAAATCGTCTTATGTATTCAACGCCAAGCTTGATGAATTCAATCTTGTCGGCCAGTTCATTTCCTTCATCAATTCCAACAGGTGCTATGAAAAAAGGTGTTCCTTCATTAGTCTGCAATAATGCAATCCTGTGAAGGTTTTCCTGGTTCAGCATCTTCTTGAGGTGTGATAATGTTTGAGAGGCTCCTGCTGTTCCTCTGACTGCCGCATCCACATATCTGGACTTTAGCAAGTCTCCCAGAGTTCTTTCAGGATCGTTCGTTCCAATTATCTCAAGATCTGTACCTATCTCTTCAATTTCTTGTTTGTTGCCTACCAGCATCACATGTGCATATCCTGCAACATGTGCATCCCTTGCACTCTTTAGTATCTTGGGACTTGGGCTGCGTACCCCTATGGCAACTCTTGCCCTGTTCTGTAATGCCCTTTTTTCTATAAGGCCCAGGAGATTTTCTGTACTGTTTGATCCCATGGATGATACCTCTACCATCAATAATATCAATCAGAACAACAAAAGTGGTGCAAACATTAATTACTTTTCCTGAATATTGGGTAATATCATGACTGTGCAGATGGAATGGGCAGAGAAGTACAGGCCAGTCTCACTTAGCGATGTGGTTGGCCACAAGAAAGTGATAGATGATCTCAGGAATTGGGGTGAACAATGGGAATTTGGTACTCCTGAAAAAAGGGCAGTAGTATTGCACGGTCAGGCAGGTATTGGTAAAACTTCATCTGCACATGCTCTTGCCAGAGATATGAATTGGGAGGTCATCGAGCTTAATGCAAGTGACCAGAGGACTGCAGGTGTTATTGAAAAGATTGCAGGGTCAGCTTCTACGATGAAAACCCTCACTGGTACATCTGATAAGAGACTCATAATTCTTGATGAGGCTGATAATCTCCACGGAAACAGTGACCGTGGTGGTGCACGTGCCATAGTTGATGTTATCAAGAAAGCCAGTCAGCCTATTGTTCTGATAGCCAACGATATTTACGGACTTTCATCTACTGTACGTTCTTTATGTCTGGAACTTAAATTTGGCTCGGTACAATCTCGCTCTATGGTTCCGGCACTCAAGAAAATAGCAGCACAGGAAGATGTTATGTGCGGCGTGGGTGTGATTGAGAAGATTGCAGAATCTGCTGATGGTGATTTCAGAAGTGCTGTAAATGACCTCCAGGCAATTGCAATGGGGCGTACTGAGATCAATATCGAGGATATTTCCACTTCTGAACGTGATAATAAGGAATCCATATTCAAGGTAGTTGGGAGGATATTCAAGGGCAAGGATGTTTCATCTGCCCTAGAAGCTACCTATAACCTTGATGAAACACCAGAGGATCTGATTCACTGGGTTGATGAAAATCTTCCATATCAGTATACTGGCAAAGGTGAGGAGGCTTTGACTCCTGATATTATTGCCGGGTATTCCTATCTTTCCCGCTCTGACCGTTTTCTTGGACGTGTGCGCAGGCGCCAGAACTATCGCATGTGGCGTTACGCAGGCATGCTTATGACTGGTGGTACGGTAGTTTCTAAATCCAGAGTGCGGGGAGGTTTTGTAAAATATCAGCCACCATCTCTGTGGCGTAAGATGGGGCAGATGCGTTCAAGGCGCAATATGAGAAACAATATTGCTGTAAAGATTGGTTCACATTGTAATGAATCAATGCGATATTCTCGTCTTGAGGTGGCAGGTATGTATTCCCGCCTGATTCAGGAAGATGAATATGCTGCTGATGTTGTGGCTGTTCTTGGACTGGATATGGATGAAATGCTTCATATGGTGGGAGCAAAGAAGGTCACAAAAAAGCTTCAGGCGGTGTATGATGATGCACAGAAAAAACGTCAGGTATTCATTCCGGCAGATGAGCCTGCATTTTTTGTTGAAAAGGCTGCACCAAAGAAGGATCCTTCTCAACTTAGTTTTGATAGCCTGCCAGCTTCAAATAATGCCACATTAGATTCAGCTTTTGGAAAGGGCTTTCCGAATAAGGATGAAGGGGCAACACCTGCTAAAAAGGAAGTTGCAGCAAAACCACAAAAAACATTATTTGATTTCTGATATTGTTCTGGGTTAATACTTCAGTGTTGCTTTGTATTTTGTCAAAAAACCAGTGGCCAGATAGCTTACAACATAGTATGTGTAATCTGTTATATATGGTGGAATATATATTATGCGCTATTTATGTTATTATGTTTGCTATATATGCTATATTTTAATTTATAATTATCAGATTGTAATTTTTTGTGTGTAATGTTGCCTGGTTTTGTTTATCTGCTTCTTTTTATTTTGTTTTCTTGTTCCAAAGCTTTTGGATTCTATCTGTTCCCATTAATTAAATGATTGTTTCGCAACTTTTGTCTTCAAATGAATGGATGTATACGTGGAATATAATCATATGTTTTTATTTTGATTGTTGTATTGTTTAGTGTGAATTGTGTAGCATAATAGAAAAAAGTGGCCTGTTATTTTTATTGAGCAAATGTATGATTCAGTATGTTTCATCATACGTGCAATAAAATCATAACTTCTGGTGTCTATAGTTATAGACTTATATATGAAAAACAGCTTAAGCTATCTGTTTCTTTGATATTGTATGTAAGAAAAATGGAGTGGAGTATGAGCGGGTTGGGGAGTGGGGGTTATTGTCAAAAAGAGGATAACCCGCTCATCAACACTTAGTATGATATTCTTCGTATATAAAGATTGCCATTATACTCATCATCATAATGAGGTGTTCATCTGAACTATGGCGGTTGACTACGAAAATGATCCAGCAAGATTTCCTGCTTATTTGAGCCTCAAATGAATTATTGAAAACTTCTATATACTTTGTATCCTACTTCTGTCTAAGTGATACAATGGTGATCGGCGTAACTATGGTAAACGTGCTGCCTGGTAGTGAAAGGTCAGCTTTTAACGAACTCAACAGAATAGAAGGTATAAAGGACATCTATCATGTTTTTGGAGAATATGACTTTGTTGTGATTATTGAGGTTGATGACCTTGGGCATCTCAACAGCATAGTCGACCTTATACGTGAAACAGAATCAGTCACTGCGACCCAGACAATTGTGGGTGCAGAGTTGAAATAGATTTCATTTCTTTTTTAATTTAGAATACGGTCAACGTAAGTAGTATAAACTGCTTAAAAAATGGAATCATGGAAAAGATATAATCCGTGATTCTAAAAAAAACATTTTTATATATTCCCGGTTATTGTTTTCTGGTCACAAGGGATAGTGGCAATAACGGACGAGGAAGATACTTTTATGGATAATCCAATTGCAGAAGAACTTGCCAAAAACCAGAAATCAATAAGCGTTGCAGAGTTCTTTGAAAAGAACAGGCAAATACTGGGATTTGATTCAGCCCCGCGCAGTCTAATAACAACGGTCAAGGAAGCAGTGGATAACTCTCTTGATGCATGTGAGGAATCAGAGATTCTCCCAGATATATTCCTTCACATAGAACGCTCGGGAAAAGACAACGTAATTATCATCGTGGAAGACAACGGACCTGGTATTATCAAGGAACAGATTCCAAAGGTCTTTGCAAAACTCCTTTACGGTTCAAGGTTCCACGCTCTAAAACAAAGCCGTGGTCAGCAGGGTATAGGTATATCCGCATCGGTACTTTATTCTCAACTGACATCCGGTCATCACACAAAGATCATATCCAAAATAGGTCATGGAAAACCTGCTCATTATTACGAGCTGATGATAAACACCAGCACCAATGATCCAGAGATTCTCAAGGATGATGTGGTGGATTGGGACAGGCCGCATGGTACACGTATTGAAATGGAAATGGAAGCTTCCTATGTCAAAGGAAGACGTCAGTCTATCTATGAGTACCTGAAAGCCACCGCAATCGTAAATCCTCATGCAAGAATCACTCTTATCGAACCAGATGGGAATCAGGAAACCTTTGAAAGAGCAACAGACAAACTTCCTGTTCCGGCAAAAGAGATTCTTCCGCACCCTCATGGAATTGAACTGGGTACTCTCATGAAAATGCTGAGGTACACTGAAAGACAGAAGCTTTCTCCATTCCTGCGTTATTCATTTTCAAAGATCGGCCACCTTGCCGCAGAAGAGATATGCAAGGCTTCCGGTCTTGATCCAGATCTGGATCCTCATGAGATGACCAGGGATCAGTCTCGTAAGTTACTGGATGCGTTCTCAAAAGTAAAAATAATGGCTCCTCCTACAGATTGTCTCTCTCCCATTGGTGAGGATCTTATTTATAAAGGACTTGAGAAAGAATTCAGTGTTGATTTTATCGCTACCACTACCAGGAATGCATCAGTATTCTCGGGCAATCCTTTCATTGTTGAAGTTGGTATCGCCTATGGCGGTGAACTCCAGAAAGATGATCGTGTGGATATCATGCGTTTTGCCAACAGGGTTCCACTCCTGTATCAGCAGGGTGGATGTGTTATCACTCATGCCGTTGAGTCTGTCAAGTGGAAACAATATGGACTGAGCCAGCCCGGTGGAGGACTCCCCACAGGTCCTGTGGTTATCCTGGTTCACGTAGCATCAACCAATGTGCCGTTCACATCCGAATCAAAGGATGCAGTGGCAGAGATTCCTGAAATCAGGGATGAGGTAGAGCTTGCCATCAAAGAAGTAGCCAGAAAGATGAACCGGTATCTTAACAAACGTAACGATCTTAAAAAGAGGCGTGAAAAAGAGGTTATAATCACAAAGGTACTTCCAAAATTGGCCAGCAAGCTTGCTGAAACTCTTGAACGTGATGTTCCTGACATAAATCCTGTTGTTGCAAAAGTAATGGGTAATCTTCTGGTTGACAGGATAGTAGAAACTGATGGCAATGGTGGTGCTAAGATCTCCATCAGGGCCAAGAACTATACAAGTAAAAAGCAGAATTTCAATGTGCATGATATGGTTCCTTTTAATATTGAAAATGCAGTGCCAGAGCCTACGGTCATAAACATGGGTAATGATTTTGATTATATATGGAAACTCAGTGTTTCTCCGGGAGCCTCTAAAGTTCTCAGTTACTCTGTAGCAACACTTAGCGAGGCAGAGATTGCGAAATTACCTACTTTAATAGTAGAGGGTCTTGATGAAGAACTTGTTACCGGTGCAAAAGCTATCAGGGGGTAAATAAATGGCAGACAATATTTCTCAACAGAAAACAGAACATGACGATATTGCAAGCGGGCGCTTGCTTGGTCTTGCAGGTAAATTATACGATCAGTTCATTGATGAGGTAGTGCCCAATGTCTCCCTTCCCAGTCGTACAAAAGCTAATATCGAGTACAGTGAGGATAGTGATGTATGGGTCTATGGTGACAGGGAAACTGAAAGAAGTGTCAAAACCGTAAAAGGTGCTTTCCAACTATTGAAAACCAGTCATGTTATAGATTTCCTGGTAAAGAACCACCTTGGGCAGAACAGGGGGTCTACTTTGAGGGAGTTGTATTATATTTCAGAGAACTGGGATATAGCTAAATTCCGTGAACAGCCTGAAAGTGACAGGCTCATCGAGGATCTTGAGATAATTTCCGGTCTCCAGAGGGAATACTTCCACATGCGTCCTGAAGAGGATGGTGCAACTATGTTCGGTCCTATACGCCTGCGGGAAGAAACAAAACGTGGTGACCGTGTGATTCATTGTCAGGAGGATATCGGTGAGAGTGGTTATCAGATTCCCTTCAACGTGGAGAATATCGAGTTCCTTGATACGGATGCAAAATTCATCATTGCCATTGAGACTGGTGGTATGTATGCCAGGCTTATTGAAAATGGATTTGATGACAGAAATGATGCTATTCTTGTTCACCTGAAGGGTCAGCCTGCACGTTCTACACGTCGTATCATCAAGAGGATGAATGAGGAGTTGAATATTCCTGTAGTTGTCTTTACTGATGGTGACCCATGGTCATATCGTATCTTTGCATCGGTGGCATACGGTGCTATTAAAAGTGCACATCTTTCAGAACATATGGCAACACCCGGTGCACAGTTCATTGGTGTTCAGCCTTCTGATATTGTTGAATATGAATTGTCCACGGATAAACTCACAGACAAAGATGTGGCCGCCCTGCGGAGTGAGCTTACAGATCCAAGGTTTGCCAGCGATTACTGGAAAGAACAGATAAGTCTCCAGCTTGATATTAACAAAAAGGCTGAACAGCAGGCCTTTGCAGGAAAAGGTCTTGATTTTGTGACGGACAGATATCTTCCGGAGCGTCTGACTGATCTGGGTATCCTCTGATACTCTTTTCATTATCTTTTTAGTTAGTTTTTAGTTGGTTTTATAGTTAATTTTCAATCATAAATTCTTATTCCGGCCTGAAGTTTTTGCATATGGCATTTTGGGAAATCAACATTGCTTTTGTGTCTTTATGCTGGCACAGTTCATCTTTGCGAAAACGGCATGTTCCGCAACAGTATACTCTCCTGCTGATCTTATCCTGGATTATCTTCTCTTTAACAAGGTCTTCTCCAAAACCCTTGTAATATTTGATGTCCTTATGGCTGCATTTCATCTCATAAGCAAGAAGTGTGCTTACTGCCGGTGGCTCCCATAGTGTGTATACCTGATTAACAGCAAGTTTTTCTATTGGTATCCGGGTTTCCATGCGAGGTTTAATTTCTTCTTTTCCTTCGACAATGCGTGTAAGATTTTCCACATGCAGCTTGATCTTCCCGTTATCAGGCTGCTGTTTCAATGCCCTGTTCATAAAAGTAAGAGCAGCCTCAAAACGTTCCATTTTCTTTAATGCCAGGGCTTTGTTATAAAGGGCGGGGAGATATCTGGACATGTTGTACTGTTTAAGTATCCTGTCATAACACTCGATAGCTTCGTGAAATTTTCCTTTTTTATATAGTAGCATGCCCTTGTTGTTGAGTGCCACTGGATTATTTGGATCGAGTTCAAGTGCCAGGCCAAAGTAGTGCAGCTTTTTTTCAGGATCCTGTTCATTGAATCCTTTTTCTATCCACATAGCTGCAACATCAGAATTCCGTTCTTTCATTATTCGATTAATCTGCGGGGCACTATATTATTCTTCTTGCCGTGATTTCACTCTCTAAATCCATTGTTTGTTTAACAAAGTTTATATATATTTTATTCAAAACCAAGCAGCATGTTTCTGAACAATACGATTCCTGTTTATATTAACCAGTTTGTGCAGTCTCAATCCGGGGTTTTTGGTTCGGATATTGTGACTGCAACAATTGTGATCGTTGCATCGGTTATACTGGCTTTTATCGCAGATATTTTGTTTGAGGAGGTCTTCCTGCATTATACTGCAAAGACACGGTATGACTGTGACTACCTTATTGTTGATGCGCTTAAAAAACCAATATTCTATACGGTTGCATTTGTGGGAGCTTTCCTTGCAGCAGAAATTGTACTCCCTGGAAATGCTGCTATAGAGCTTATTATGGGTCTTCTTCTAACGGGTCTGGGTGTTCTGTGGATATTTGCTCTGCTGAAGATAGACAAAGTCCTTTTCAAGCACGTTTTCTCTCATCTTGTCAAAAAAACAGATACTCAACTGGATGATGAACTTCTGCCTTTATTCAAGAACATAGTTGACGTACTCATTGTTTTCTTCGGTATCCTTGCAATATTGAAATGTGTGTGGGATGCAGATATACTGCCTCTTTTTGCATCAGCAGGTATCGTAGGATTGGCAGTCGCTTTTGCTGCACAGGATACAATTTCCCAGTTCTTCGGTGGTCTTTCAATTTACTTCGACCAGCCTTTCAAACCAGGGGACAGGATTGAGATCGATGACGGTGAGATAGGTATCGTGCAGGAAATTGGTCTTCGCAGTACCAGAATAAAGAATCTCTACAACAACATGATAGTAATTCCAAATAGCATAATCGCAAACAGTAAGGTTACTAATTATACTTCACCGGAAGAGACAATGATGGTTAAGGTAACAATAGGTGTTGCTTACGGCTCCGATGTTGAAAAGGTTAGGGGTATTCTGACAGACATTGCAAAAACTGTGAATTTCGTACTTGATGACCCTTCTCCTTATGTCAGGTTTGATAACCACGGAGATTCCAGTCTTGATTTTGCAATCATTATGTGGGTAACTCATCCGGGTGAAAAATTCACTGTGATTAACGAGGTTAATACAAAGATCAATGCTGAATTTGAGAAAGAGGGTATCGAGATTCCTTTCCCTGTCAGGACTATTATTCATCAGAGGTAGTTATCGTAAGAAATGATCGTGAAATTGATTGCCGCATCCTGCAATCAGTTTCTTTATCTTCTTTACCTTCTTTTTTGATTTAATCTGTCATTTCGGATATCCATTTAAGGTATTCTTTATCGCCACTGATCTTCCATGTTATTATTGCAGGTAATTCATAACTATGCATCTCTTTTATTCTGTCAATAGCCTGCTGTATTTTTGATGTTGCAGTCTTTACGGAGAGTGCGAATTCCTGTTCTTCCTCAATATTACCTTCCCATGAATACACAGAATCAATTTCATGTATATTGATACAGGCAGCAAGTTTACCTTCCACAAGTTCCCTGGCAATTTTCCTGGCTTCTTCTTTGCTTGAAGTTGTGGTATATACAATGGAATGCATATTGTTCACCTCGTAGTCACAATATTAATAATGATTATATATTTTCAGATTCTTATTTTTTGTTGATGACTTACGATGATTCAGCAGACTCTGTGATTTTCCGGGAGGTTCAGAAATTCAGGCAAATCTGGTTACTGGCACTGTTACTTGTGACTACCGGGCTGACATGGTACGGCGCTATAGAACAGCTCGTATATGGCCGTCCATTCGGCAGTAATCCTGCATCAGATGAAGGGATGCTGGCAATTCTGATTGGTATGGGAATTATTTTTCCAATTTTCATGCTTTCTATCCGTCTTGTGTTTGTTGTGCGCAACAGTGGTCTTTACTTGAAGTTCTTCCCGTTCCACCTTTCCTTCAAGCATTTTCCTTTTAGTGACATAATCTCTGCTGAGGTTGTGCGCTATCGACCACTGAGGGATTATGGTGGTTGGGGCATAAGGTATGGTCGCAACGGTAAAGCCTACAACATAAGTGGTAATAAAGGTCTGATGCTTGAATTTAGAAATGGGAAGCGCCTCCTGCTGGGCTCACAGGAGCCAGATGTTTTAAAAATGTCAATAGAACAGGGCCGCAACCGCGAAGGATACTGATTTTTTATATTTTCCTACGCGTATGATTTTGTAATCTTGTTGCTTTAGCGTGGTTAGTTGTACAAAATGGTGTATGCTTATGTATTCATATTTTTCTTAACTATGCCTTACAGTTCATACGTGTGTATGGCTTACAATTTATGATTAATATTAAGTGTTCTTTTCATGTTAAGTGATACAATGGTAATTGGAGTAACTATGGTTAACGTGCTACTTGGTAGTGAAAGGTCAGCTTTTAACGAACTTTACAGAATAGAGGGTATAAAGGATATCTATCACGTTTTTTGTTCTTACATTTTGGTCTGTTGAATGATATTTGTTGTTTGATATTTCAAATTTGAAATATACAACAGAACGTATAGATAAGATAAGTGAATTTGTTGTTGTTTAATTCTTGTAACTTTCACATAATTCCAACCGTTCAAACACGTTTGGTATTAGCTGCAACAATCTCCTTTACCGTATCTCCTCCTCTTGGCATAGAAAAACTATTTGATTTGATGGTGCAGGAAAGGATAAACATGCTCAGATACCGGGAAGGAAAACTCTGGTGTTCATGTTTCCAGAATCGTCATGACTTTAATGATCAGAAACTCTTCCGTATTGTTAGAAATGTTTATATATCGTTTATCTAAATCTTATTATTAATCTTTATAATGAGCATCTATGTGGTGATTGCATAACGTTTCCTGTTGTATGGTTGTACTGGATAATAAGTCTCACAGTAGTTACATATGTTTCTGCATTCATCATCAACAGGCACAGAGAATATGGTTTTTCTGCTCTTGTGGCTTTTTACACGATTTATCTCGCAGCTTCCCAGATAGTAGCTTCAAGACTTATAGAATTCGACCTGGGTTTTTACACGTTTTTTGCGCCTGCTGCCGTATTCCTTTACCCATTCCTTTCACAGGCTATTGATATGATCAATGAGGTATACGGTGAGAAAAAAGCTCATGTTGCCATAATCATCGCATTTTTGACACAGATCTTGCTGGTGACATTTATTCTAATGACAAATAGTCTTAGTCCGGCACCTTTTTTTGAATACGAGGATGCCTGGCAGGGTATATTCTCACAGAGCATAAGGATCACCATAGCATCATGGTTATCATTCCTTCTATTCCAGAACCTTGACGCATACGTATTTGCCTGGATGAAGAGGAATTACCCAAAACAGGTATTTCTCCGAAGTGCTTCAAGTGACCTTTTAAGTCTCACACTTGACAGCCTGATATTTGTAGTTCTTGCATTCTATGGAGTTGCACCACTTGTTCCTCTTATCATTGGACAGATAATTGCCAAGAATTTCATTGGTCTGCTGGATACTCCATGGTTTGTCTGGTACAAGAAATATCTTGAAAAAAAGTCGTAAATTAGTAAAAAGAATCTATTTCTCTCGAATGTATATATTTTGTTGTGCATTTTTTACTTTTGTATAATTTTATCACCATAGCCTTTTATATCATAGAAGTCAATCTTTTTAGTGGTGTGGGGTATGAATCTATTATATGACGTTAGAGACTGGTTCCACGAGTGCGACCGTTTCCTGTTCCTGGCGGAAGTTCATTATCGGAGGGATAATGTAAATCCTTCTGAGCACAGGTTTAACGAAGAGCTTACAAGCTCCCGGCTGGATACCATACTCTGTAATCTAAAGAACCTGAGTAACGATAATGACTATTGTGTAACTAGTGAGAACTGTGTATCAAAAGATGAGCTTTTAATGCTGAAGGAGACTCTTGATAACATATCATTCGGTAAGTGGAATGATATGGATGCTGAATGTATAGCAAAAGCAAAGGATATTGTTCATAAACTTGCAAATGCAGTAAATGCAGATATTATAAAGACGAATGACATGAGGGGATGTCCTTTCATATACAATGCATGCAGTATCATTTGAAACTGCATTTCCTCTCATTTCTTATCTTCGTAGAAGAAGTGCCGTCATCGGTGTAACAATCATATGAGACTATCTCGCAGATATCAGGGATATCAATCTCACTGCATATTTGTGACTCCTTTCTCCTGAAAACCAGGAATTTAGTATTGTATTTACTGAAGTGTTCAATGAGGCTCTGCATGTCTTCTCCTTCCCTATAATAATTGACATTAAAAAGTCTGTTAAGGGTGTCTGTCCCTATCAAAAAAACAGAATCCGGGAATAGAATAGCTTTGTCTGCAAAAAGAGGAGAGTTGCTCAGATAAATATTTCCTGCCGAACCTCCTCTCATATCCTGCATACAAGCCCTGACAGAATCCACTCTTTCCTTCAGGGATATGTAGTTAATAGGTGGCTTGTCAACATTGGCAAGGGAAATCTCAAAGTCCACAGGCATGTCATATTTTTCCGATGCTATCATCGCCATTTCAATATGGTTCTTGTGGCATGGATTAAAAGAACCTGACAAAATGATGCCTGGTTTGTTGGCACTTATTCCAAGATTAACTTTTCGTGGGACATTATTTCCAGAATTAATGCTTTCTAGTGTTTTAAGGAGCAGCTCTGAAGTTTCATTATTAGCTTCAGCCTCATTTTCCAGAATAAGTGTTCTCTCTGCCGTATCCTTTTCTTGAATACCTTGAACTGCGTACTTTTCTGGATTACACAGGGATGCTATTCTGTCCAGAATATAATCTGCTGCGATACTTTCCTGTTCTTCTCTGCTCCCTTTTTTCTTTAAATTAACACCGGAAACAGTAGTTTTGTAGTATGACTGGCTGGCAAAATAAAGCTCATGTTGCCTGCCTTCACGTTCACGTCCTTGTTTTGCAAGTTTGCAGGTAATGCCAATTCCTATCAGGCTCTGTGGGTCTGGTTTTTCAGATTTAGAATCAAGTAATAATGCACGACGATAGGTCGACATTGCCATATCTTTTGCAGTTTCAGCAGAAGCATACTTATCCGGTTCTTTTCCGATCAGGTCGTGCAATGATTCTTTGCCATAGGGGACAATGGCTTCAAGAAGAGTATCTGATCCCCCTCCATGACGTAGAAGTTCTCCGATAGCTTCAGTTCCTCCGCCGGTTATTGCCAGAACTATTCTGAAGGGTGATCTGTGTATGTCCAAAATTTTATCTTCCATTCAGTAGCCTCAATTTTGTATTCTCTGATAGGAATTGTTTCTTATAAATAACTCAACCATTACTGATCTACTTTCTTAACATTAAGTTCAATAATATTTAATAGGGATACTACTAACATTCAGTAATTATTCCGAATGAACTTCTGATTGCGACATGCTTTTATAGAGTAACTGAATAATATTATCATTCAGTTATTATATTTATCTCCCGTGACAGCATCATGGATGTATACCAACTTTGCGAATAATGCTGATGTTTTATATCTAAAACAAAGCGGGTCTAAATATCTTGAGGGAAAAAATGTGCAACATACTTGTAATTGAGGATAATCCTGTAAATATGGAGTTAACTGTAGATTTGCTGGAGTCCTATGGGTATAATGTAACTCCTGCAGAAGATGGGTTCATAGCTCTGGACAAGGTAAAAGAGGAAAAATTTGACCTGATTCTTCTGGATATCCAGTTACCTAAAATGGACGGGCTAGAGGTTCTTTCACGATTAAAGGAAGACGAAGCTACAAAAGATATTCCGGTAATTGCTCTGACAGCTCATTCAATGCGTGGTGATGATGAGCGTTTCATTGCCGCAGGTTGTATTGATTATATTTCTAAACCAATAGATATCCACAGTTTTAAAGAAAAGATCCAATATCACCTTGAAGCTTCAAACTAAGTTCCTTTTTGCGTAAGGGTTCTGGGTTGAATATGAAATTACGCTCAAAGACACTGATAGTTTTTATTTTGACTCTATTCTTACTGGTTTTAACTTTGTATCTCAGTTCCGGGTCTATCATTTTCCAGAACTTTGAGAACCTTGAACGCCAGGATGTTACTGATGATATAAATAAAGCGATTGATTATTTTGAGTATTCGGTTTCTGGTCTTGAATTAATAGCTCAGAGCATGGACTCCGGTCCAAATATTAATAAACTGGCATCAAATGGTGGGTTTGATCCGGATCTTTGGAATTTAGTATATGATGAACAAAAGGAAAACAATCTCAATTTTGTCATAGTCCTTGATAGTTCTAATGATATTGTTTATAACATGGGTTATGATTATAGATCAGACACTGAAATCCCGGTTCCTTATGAATTTGTTTCCAGTCTCACTGATGAAAATCCTTTATTGCTGTCTTCATCCGACGATGATACTTTTTCAGGTGTAGTAGTACTGCCTGCAGGTCCTCTCATGGTTGCATCACGTACAATTAAGGACCCTCTGGATAATTTTAGTTCAAAAGGAACTTTAATTGTAGGCTCATATTTTACTAAAAGCAGGAATCAAATATTTTCAGATGTACATGGCACTCCACTAAATTATATTCTTCTTCAAAATAACAACGTAGATGACAAAATATTAAACAAATTGTTATTGTCCACGCAAAATGCTGAGAACATTTATATTGAGCCTATTAGCGATAATACTATTCTTGGATATACTGTAATTAACGATGTATATGGAGAACCAGCCTTACTTCTTGAGGTCTCGACTCCTCGTATAATATATCAGAAAGCTAAGGATACATTTTTATATATTCTATATGTGGTTGTTTTTGCAGGTATTCTTTATGGAGCTGCAGGAACAGTATTCCTTGAAAATGGTATCCTTTCCAGATTATCCATTTTGAAGAGAAATGTAGATGCAGCAGAGATTGATTTATCCTCATATGAAGGCATAGATGTTCCTGGAAACGATGAAATATCGTCACTGGCGTCAAGTATAGATAATCTGGCTGGAACTCTCAGTGCAAGAGAAAGTCTTCTCTCCTCTGTGATAGAATCTGTATCAGATGGAGTCATTGTCATAGATGACAATTACAAAATGACTCATTTTAAGTCCAAGTTCATCAAACTCTGGGATATTCCAGATAATATTATTGTTGAAAAAGATGGCCTAAAGTTACTTGAACACCTTAAAGACAGGATAGTCAATTATGATTATCTCCTTTCCATGCTGCGTAAATATCACATGACAGCAGTGAGTAATGTTTTTATCATACAATTCATAGATGGTACTCATTTTGAGTTTTCTACATTTCCTTTATTGCAGAAAGACAAAATTATTGGAAGGATTCTTAGTTTACGGGATATTACTGAACACAAGAAGGCTGAAGACCTTCTCTGTGAGAAAGAACATAGATTCAGATCTCTCTTTGAACACGCTAATGATGCAATTTTCATTGTGAAAGATGGAATGATTAATGATCTTAATGAGAAAGCACGTATGTTTGCATGTCTGCCTGATCAGGCTATAGCTGACTTAGGGCTAGATGATCTGGTAAGTGCTGGTCAGCAGGAATTGTTATACTCTCTTATTGATTATTCAATAATAAACAGTTTCAGTAAAGCTGAAATGCAAATTAAGAAAGTAAATGGAAACCTTATCGATGCTGAAGTAACTGCTACTCTTGTAGATGATGCAGATTCAACTGTTCAGCTTATTATTCGCGATATTACTGAAAGAAAACAGATAGAAAGACTGGAGCATGAAAATCAGGAAAGAATGAGTCTTATTATAGACAATGTACATTGTGGTGTGATTGTCATTGATGCTATTACTCATGAGATTGTCGATGTCAATCCAACTGCTCTGGAAATTATAGACCACAAAAAAGAAGATCTAATCGGTCACAGATGTCATAAATTCATTTGTCCAAGTGAGGTTGATAGTTGTCCTATTACTGATTTTAATCAATCGCTTGACAGATTAGAACATGTAGTTATACGTTCTGATGGCACGAAGGTCCCAATTCTGAAATCTGTGGAAGTAGTCAATCTATCAGGTCGTGAACTTTTCATTGAAAGTTTTGTTGATATTACTGATATCAAGAGAACTGAAAATGAGCTAATTGAAGCAAAAATTATTGCAGAGGCTGCAAACCGTACAAAGAGTGAGTTCCTTGCCACAATGAGTCATGAACTGCGCACACCCTTAAATTCAGTTATTGGTTTCTCTGATCTGCTGCTGGACGGAAGTTTCGGAGATCTTAATGACAAGCAGAATAAGTTTATGGAGAACATTTCTCATAGTGGAAAACACCTGCTGAATCTAATTAATGACATTCTGGACATTTCAAAGGTAGAAGCCGGAAAGATGGAACTTTTCCATGAAATATTTGATATCTCTGATCTGATATCTGATATTCATCTCATGATGGAACCACTGTCATCAAAGAAGGATCTTCTTCTTGAATTCAACATGAAGCAAAGAAGTATTTTCATAAATGGCGACAGGGGTAAGCTGAAACAGGTTTTGTACAATATCATAGGCAACGCAATAAAGTTCACTCCTGAACATGGAGAGGTTCATGTTGATATTTCTATGAAAGACCAGATGCTTCAGGTAAGTGTCCGTGATACTGGCATTGGCATGTCTGAAGAAGATCTGAAAAAACTATTCCAGCCGTTTGTACAGATTAATTCCTCCAGTAACCGGAGATTTGAGGGCACAGGTCTGGGTCTTGCTCTTGTAAAGAACTTACTTGAATTGCATGGCGGTACAATTGAAGTTGAGAGTGAACTGGGCACAGGTTCCACATTCAGTATCAGAGTTCCTTTAAACCTCGAGGACAAGGATCTTAATGCCAATGCAATTGTAGATGAGAATGGAGAGGATGATACTGTTCAGGCATTAGAACTAAGTTCGGCAGATGATCTTATTATTCTTGAGCCAAAGAATTCAGATGGATCTGAACCTCTTATTCTTGTGGTGGAAGATGATCCGAATTCAAGGGAACTTCTAAGTTTCATGCTAAATGAAGCAGGTTTCAGGGTAATTCTGGCAGAAAATGGTGCAGAAGCACTTGAAATTGTGAAAGAAGTCCATCCGTTTGCTATCACTTTAGATCTGAATCTTCCTGGAATGGACGGAACTGAAATACTGGTAAAGCTGAAAAAAGATGATTGTACCTCTTCTATTCCTGTGCTGGTACTTTCTTCACTTGGTGAGAAGGATATAGGTATGATCGTTGGTATTGTGGCTCACCTGACAAAACCTGTAGATTCAGATCGCTTGCTGGGAGTTCTTTCTGATCTTGTTATAAAGTCAGGGAAAACATCGTTTAAAGTCCTGGTTATTGATGATGACCCAATGGTTGTAGAAATGCTTTCCGAAATGATAAGATCTATCGGATACGATGTGATAACCGCCGGAGGTGGGCAGGAAGGTATTGATAAGGCTTTTGAAACAGATCCTGATGTTTTGATAGTTGATTTAATGATGCCTGAGGTAAGTGGTTTTGATGTTATATCAACATTAAAATCCGATCCGAGGACAATAGGCATACCATTGGTCGTGTGCACTGCCAAGGATATGGAAGCTGATGAAGTAGATTATCTGAACAGCAATGCTTTCAGTATATTGCAAAAGGGTACGTTCTCAAAAGAAGATCTCCTCAGCATTCTTGGGAAACTTGAAAAGACTTCTGATAAAGCAGAAAAGGAATGAGTAAAAACACTCATTCCTGTGGAATATTATCCATTTGAAGTTCGAATTCATCAGTAACACCATTTACATCCACTTTATAGGTGCCCTTTTCAAGCCCGTTAACATCAAGGGCAATAGATTCTTCAAATGATACAATTGCTTCAGTGCACATTGCATCTGCAGGTCTTATGGTTGTGATATGGACTGTGAAGCTCTTTGTTTCTTCATCATATAAGACGGTTTTCTCATTTATAGCTGTACAGCCATCCGGCAGATATCCTGTTGCAATCACATGTATCTGGACAGGAAACGATTCAAGCGTCAGTATCTGTATGCTTTCTACATTTGCGTCACCGTAAACATACTCACTGTTGTTTTCTTCTGTAAGAACTGACTCATTATCAGGAATTGCCGGTGGTTCGGCACATCCCAGTGAAAATGTGGCAATAGTAACCAATATGATTGTTATCAGCACTATTATCCCTACAAATGTGTTGTTGCTTTTCATAGAATCCTCACTCCCCCTATAAGCCTAATTGAATCTAAAACAATAAAACAGTTACTTAAACTTCGAATCGGTTTGAACTTAATACAAGTTTAAGAGTTTAAAATAAGTTGAAATGATTTTAAAAATCAAGTCTTTTTGCAGGCAGGCAATGTAAAAGTAAAAGTGCTCGCCTTGCCGGGTTCACTTTCAACACTAATCTGTCTGCTGTGTAGTTCCACCGGTTATTTTTCAAGTTCCTTGAATGAGGATTTAATCCTTGATAAAGTCGATTAGTTGGATGATAAGTTCCATTGCTTCTTCAATCCTGAGATTCTGGATATCTTTTCTTTTCGGGATAACTCCAAAACTGTGGGATTCCGGTTTTTTCTTAGGTTCCATCGGACCGATAAGCTCTATCAAATAATCGATAGCATCAGGGTTAACATTGAAGTCATGTTTTTTCTCAGAGAGTTCTTTTAACAATTCATCTGTATTCCTGAAGTCCTCTTTCAGATAATCATAATAAAGTGACCTGTGGCCTTCACCTGCAAGGGGGAAATTACTTCTGATAAGGTCTACCAGAAGGTTCTGTATGAGCCTTTTTGATAGCTCAAGGCTTGCCATATAAAATCCCTGTTTAAAACAGGTGTTTATTTCCGTGCGGATAGAATTGTAGTGATCATCAACAAAATCAATATCTATCAATTTGTTCTGCTTGACGATGGATGATGAATCCAGCCCATTGATAGGATTTATTTTAACAAACTGTTCCATGTCAAATGTAAAATCACTGGTTCTGGCTACTGATGCCTGTAAGATAGACATCTGTTCTTTCAGTCTTTTTGAGAGTATAGCATCTGTGTAGCTTTTTGGCCTGTCCTTAAAATAGATACCATGAATATAATCCTGTATGGTGTAGGTATATTCATTCATTCCCGAACGTTTGTTAGTGTGATAAAGGCTTTCAAATCTGGTCGCTTTATCAGGTACCATACTTCTAATGAGTGGAAGACACTTTGCATACCATTTTCCATATTCTGATGTGAAGATATTGCGATTTTTCTGGTATTCGTGCTCGTTATTTGCAGACATCTCGTCCAGCAGTTCCAGCATTTTTTCTCCTGTACTCACAAGACCGGAGATATCTTTCCTTGATATGTCACCTGGGTTCTGTTCCATCACATATTATATTACATTTCTTATAATATATAATATATATTCTTTAAAAAAGGATGAATAGGGTTTTATCTTATCCTGCCAACATATTTTATATATTTACAATAGAAGGAGTGTTATGGAAATGGATGTTCTGTGGCTTGACCAATCTGATGTCAGAAGTGTAATCGATATGCCTCTTACCCTGTCTGCTGTGGAGAATGGATTCAGGGAGCATGGCCTTAAAAAAGTGCAGATGCCTCCAAAGTCCTATCTCTATTTTGAAAAGCACAATGGTGACCTGCGCACCATGCCATCGTTTATGGAAGAAAAGGATATTGCAGGTGTAAAAATTGTCAACGTGCACCCGGACAACCGCGAAAAAGGTCTTCCTACTGTTATGGCTGTGATAGTCCTTAATTCTACGGAAATAGGTGCTCCCCTTGCAATCATGGATGGTACGCATGTAACTGATATGAGAACCGGTGCTGCAGGTGGAGTCGCTGCAAAATATCTTGCTCGTAAAGATTCACATATAGTTGGTATGGTTGGTACAGGAGGCCAGGCCAGAACCCAATTGCTGGCATTGTCAGAAGTTATGGATATCGAAGAAGTTAAGATTACATGCAGGAATGCTGCTCATTGTGACTCCTTCGAAAAGGATATGCAAAAAGTGGTCAGTTGTGACTTTACGAGAAAAGAGAGTATCAAGAATGTATGTGACTGCGATGTCCTTGTAACAACCACGCCTGTGAGAGAACCGGTTGTAAAGGCCGAATGGGTGCATGAAGGTACACACATCAATGCCATCGGTGCCGATGCCATGGGTAAGCAGGAACTGGAATCCTCACTTATGAAAAAAGCAAGGATAATTGTTGATGATATTATACAGGCATCTCATTCAGGAGAGGTTAATGTGCCGCTGTCTCAGGGAATTATCTCAGAATCTGATTTCCATGCAGAACTTGGTGAAGTGGTCGCAGGAGTAAAAAAAGGTCGTCTTTCTGATGATGATATTACAATATTTGATTCAACAGGACTTGCAGTTCAGGATCTTGTGACTGCGAATATTGTTTACACAAAAGCTGTTGAACTGGGTATTGGTACAAAGATGAAGTTGTTCTGATTGTCATTTGTGATAAACGTCGCCAGTATCAAGATTCTCAATGCAGGATGCTTTCATCACTTCTCCTTGTATTCCTGCTTTTTTTCCATCTTTCATTTTTCCAGTTATCAGTAATTTATCGTTTTTCAGGACAGGGCAAATTCCTGAGTAAAGAATTGTAAGTCTGTGTTCTTCATGCTCGACTGTAAAAATAGTGGAATGTTTTGTCCCGATATCACCAATCGTTATGTGGAACAAGTATATTCCGGCAAAAGCTGTAGGCTCAGTCATTATAGTTGAGTCTGTGATTGCACAGACTTCTATTCTTTTTTCTTCGTTTAGGGCCATGATATCTTTTCTTCAATTCATCTTAAAATAATGTAGGATTATTGCATCAATGTTTATTTATTTATTTATCTATTAATTTTAATTTAATATTTAATTTTCTATGACTGTTACTGCATATATGAGTTCTGGCCATTTTTCAAACTGACATTTCATTAAAAACAAATTTGATTTGATTTTATCTGCAACTGTGTTCATTTTTAAATAACTGTGAAAAATGAGATAAAATCAGAAGTTTCACCTTAACTTTAAATACTAACCTCTCATGCATATGTAGTGTTAAAACTACATATGCAGGATGATATATTCCTGTAATGAAGGAAGGTGTAAAAATGAAAAAAACTACAACAATACTTCTTGCTGGTATGCTCATTGCAGCAATTGCAGGGATTGGGATGGCAAGCGCAGCAACAGATAATGCCGAGGACACCACTTTCTTTGGACATATGTACAGGCTGGCAGGACAATGTGTTGGATATGCTAATGGATACATTAACGGCTATGGAAATGCTGATTGTCCGGCCAATGGAGCATATGCAACTGACGGAACAATGGTTGAGATTACAGTAGAAACAGTTACTGATGCCATCGATATCGCAGAAGATGCAACAGGCCAGGAAGTAGATGAGTCAGATGTCTACCAGATGGGAAGATGGTGGGTATTTACCTACACCGAAGATGGTACTGTAAAGCAGGGTCGTATTGATGCATACACCGGTGATGTAATCGAAGACTTCTATGCAGATTCCGCATATCAGGGTCAGTACTATCAGGATGGACGTGGCATGCGTGGAAGTAGTTACGACGGTTCCGGTGGCTGTGGTTACAGATACTGATAAGCATTTTCAGGATTCAATAAACAGGTGTGGGAGGTAGAAAAGTAATAATAGTTCCTTCCCATATACTCTTTATTAATTATATATTTTAAGGGGTGAAAAATAAACTATGTATGATATGATGGGCACTAGCACGTATGGAATAGGTATCTGGGGTCTTCTATTAAATATAATTATTATCTTTTTAGTTGTCTGGGTGACAGTTACACTTCTCAATAAGTCCGGTTCCGCTGGTTCAGAAAACAATGAACGTCTGGCAAGAGTGGAAAAGGATGTAGAGGACATCAAAAAGATGGTTCAGGATATTAAGGAAAAACTTGATGAAATTTAAATTAATTATTCATGCTCAAATTCCATTACAGAGCTAAGAACTAAGTGCAGCAGGTTCTCAGATGACAAAAACACTTCAGCAAATAATAACTATCGGAGAAGCTATTTCTCATCCTGTCAGATTAAAACTCCTGTATCTGCTTTCTGAAAGGGAGAGATACATATATGATCTGGCGAAGGATCTTGAGCTTTCACGTCAGGTTATCCAACTTCACTTAAAGAGGTTGGAAAAGGCTGGTTTTGTTGAAAGTGACCTGAGACTTGAGGATAATGATAACCGTGCCAAGAAGTTCTATAAGCTGAAAGAATTCGATGTAGATATTTGTCTTAAAGACCTGGATGAAATATTTGATTGATTCAGGGTTTTGACTTTATTAACCTGAAAACATCTTTCAGGGCTTTATTTTCAACATTAATAACATTAAGACCTGCTTTTTTTGCATTCTCTACAGTTTCTCTGTTAATATTCACTCCAGTAATTGCAACTGTAAGTGGATTGAACAGGTCTTCAATGAAAGCAATAATCCTGTTTTCACTTTTCATATGCTCCAGATTAACGACCATGCCATCAGGTTTGCATACACGTTTCATCTCTTTTAGTGCAGCAATTGGGTCTGGTATCGAACACAGGACAAAAGTAGTGATTACATAATCAAAGCTGTCATCTTTAAATGCCAGATTCTCAGCATCCATCTGAAAAAGGGAGATGTTATTTTTATGAACAGCTTTCTCCTTTGCGTGAGAAAGCATTTTGTCACTAATATCAACTCCCACAACCTCACATTCATCTGGATAATAAGGGATGTTTTTTCCTGTTCCTATACCCAGATCAAGTACCCTGCCGGATAATTCTGGTAATATCTTTTTTCTCCATTTACTGAACCACATGTACTCCATTGGAATTTCCATGGTATCAAAAACATAGGATACCCGGTTGTACTTGGAGATAATTGACATGTAATTATTTTTGTTTTCTTCATTTAAACATCTATGCAGAAATGAAGCGGACAATCCATGAACTAAATATCTGGACAATCTAACAATCCAGCATCCTCCAAAAATATAAAAAGAAATAGTAACATCTTTTATATTGGGTGAGCTTGACAGGATGGTAAATACACTATCCCATCTGGGAATCGGGTTACTGATAGCATCAGTTGCAGGATTGAATAAAAGGCAGATCAAGATAGTTGCTTTTATGTCAATACTACCGGATCTTGATTTCATATTGAATGCATTATTTATTGCAATAAACGGACACCTTGATCACCAGATGTATAACACTCTCTACTATATGATGGGTCACAGAGAGTTCATGCATTCCCTTATTTTTGCTTTGTTTGTGACATTGTATATCAGGTATAAGGAAAAGGACCGCATGCTTGCACTTGCTTCCGGTGCTGCCATACTCAGTCATATATATCTTGATTATGTTACAAGCTGGAAAATGAGGCCATTTTTTCCATTCATAAAAGAAACGTCAACAATAGGTGGAATTGATTTCTTTGATCCTGTGGTTACTATCATATCATTTATACCGCTGTTCTATATTATGGTGGGTCGTGTCCATGAAAGTAAAAACAATGCTGTCTTTGGTAATGGATATAATCCATATTCAAAGGTAAATGGTCATATACGTTCACTTTTTCAGGGAAACGGCAGTTGGCTCACTGGTATTTCAAAAGGTGAACACAGGTTACTCTACAGGAAACTGCTGCTGATATTTGTTATATGGTGTGTTTTCAATCCTGTGGCAAAAGCAGTTCTAATATCTGATATCGAAAGAACTGAAGGTCATGATATTAGTTATCAGGACTCTTATCCGATATCGCCGGGTATTTTTCTTTCAGCATATGAGTTCAATGAGACCACGTACAAGATACTCACATCGAGTTATTGGTCTGGTATTGAGAAAGAAGGATTTGTGAACAAATGTTATTGCGACGAGGATTCTTCGGCTCAATACATACAAAGGGCACAGTCGCTTTATGATTCCAGTCTTCCGGGTGAGGTGGATTATCCGGTGTATAACGTTTCTACTTATGATTCCAATGTCACGGTAGTTCTTAGTGATGTACGCAATCCATTTGCTTTGTATTGGGCACATTTTAAAACCGAATATATCTTTGTATTTGACACTGATAGCGAAAATTATGATGTTTATGTGAAAAGGAATGTTCAGTATAGCAAACCAATGCCATCCGGCATGTTTGCATGATTTTGTGAACATGATGCTCCATATTAGGTACATGCTAATTTTATTTATGTACATCATTCTAAATATAATAACAAACTCCTTTTATATGGGTACATGTAATGTACTAATTGCAATCAATTACAAGGAGATTGTGACATTGAGGGAAAATGAAAGCAATTTGGTTATGGATATTAAAATTCATGAGTTCGTTGACAAGGACACATGGCATTTGCATCTTGCCCTGCACGCAAATAATGTGCTGCTTGGCGTAGCATTTGCAAACCTTGGTAATTCGAAGTATGATAACGAAACCGTGGTAGCGGCAATACAGAGCCTTAAAAATGAATATTACAAGGCTATCGGATCTCCAATGAGATACCGGAATGGAAGTCTTACATTCCTGCCTGCTGACCCGGGAATCGTCGCAAAAGAGTCACAAATAGCATCTGAAATGGAGATGAAACATGTCTGCAGTCCAGAAAAAGCAGTGGCTTAATCACATTAATATAAATGCTGGCACCAACGATCCCCTCAGATAAATGCACCCTCTTGCATTAACAAATTGTTTGCTTTCAACAAGCCAGCATTTATATTCTCCTATATAAAAAAGGAGCATGAAAGCAAGCATCTGAACTCTTTTTAATAAATTTTTTATTAATGATTCTGATTCAGATTTTGTAATTTTCTTTAGAACTTCTCGGTTTGTGGTCTTGATTTTATACTTTATTTACGATTTTCGGAGTGTAGGGAGTAGAGAAAGTCCACTGCTTTAGCTGTGGGATGAATCGTACCCACCTTTTAGTTAATCCATTTCTAACATATCCATTTTTAAGCAAAAAGAACGTATTAATATACAATGCGTAAAACATACAAGTTCCGTATCTATCCTAATAAACCACAACAAAAACAGATGGAGCAGAGCTTGGAGATATGCAGGCAAGTCTATAATCGTACATTAGCAGAAAGAAAAACCGCTTATGATGAAAGAGGAGAAACGCTATCTAAATACACTCTCAACAAACTACTACCCGATTGGAAAAAAGAAAATCCTGAATATAAAGATGTATTCTCTCAAACCCTTCAAGAAGTACAGGAAAGAGTAGACTTAGCATTCAAGCATTTTTTCAGACGTGTGAAAAACGGAGAAAAACCCGGATACCCTCGTTTCAAAGGCAAAGGATGGTACGATAGTTTCACATATCCACAGATGGGTTTTAAACTCGATGGAAACCTTTTGTATCTTTCTAAAATCGGAAACGTCCGTGTAAAAGCACATCGAGAAGTCGAAGGTGACATTAAAAGGATAATTGTTAGACGCTCTGCATGTAAAAAATGGTATATTTCCATAACTACGGAGTGTGAGGATATAGAAATTCCAGAGTGTAATATGGAACATGTTGTAGGTATTGATATGGGTTTATCCAGTTTCGCAACTTTGTCTGACGGAACAGCGATACCTAACCCTCGTTTTTTCCGTCTGGAAGAAAAAGAACTCGCTAAGGCTCAAAGAAAATTATCTACAGCCGCAAAGTTTTCTCCAGAACGTAAAAAAGCTATTAAAGTAGTACGGAGAGTTCATGAAAGAATTGCAAACAAGCGTTATAATTTTATTCATCAATTGAGTAGACGATTGGTAGGTGATTATTCCTTCATTGCTTTTGAGGACTTGAACATCAAAAACATGCTTAAAAATCATTGTCTCGCAAAAAGCATATCAGATGCTGCATGGAACATGTTAATCTCTGCAACAAAGTACAAGGCTGAAAGTGCTGGTTCTTTAGTTGCATTGGTTAATCCTGCAAATACTTCTAAGATGTGCTCAAGGTGTGGTCTGTTAGTTGAAAAAACACTATCTGATAGAACACATAAATGTAATAGCTGTGGTCTGGTTTTAGACCGTGACCACAATGCAGCTATCAACATTCTCAGATTGGGGTTGCAATCTGTCGGTATTGAATCCGTAGAAGCCCACGTTCTTTAGACGTGGGAGCAGTCACATTATACTTTCATAATGAAAATAGGAGGAGTGGGAAATGCTGGAAGATGATCTCGATGATCTATTAGATGCACAGCCTTCTGAAAGGGAAAGGGTAAAAGCGGAACATGAACTTGCTCACAAGGCAGCTTCACATCCTATAAGGCGTCAACTTATCAGAGCTATCGGTGCATTCGGATCTACAAAAAGTGAGATTCTGGAAAGTACTGAGCTTGATGAGAAAGTGTTCAAGTATCACACAGAATTCCTTATAAAAGGTGAATTCGTGAATATTATTGAGGACAAGTATTCCTTGAGTGATAAGGGAATAGAACTTCTTGGCTGCATTTAAACTGGAGCTTAGTTCATGGTTCAATTCAGGCAATATAGTTCCTTAATTTACTGTACAGTAGCGTTATTTCTTGTTTTAGCCAGCGGGTGCACTGGAGACCCGCAGCAGGAACAACAAGAAGCCAATAATTCCGGTGAAGCTACTGTTTTTGAAGGTAAAGAATTGACTCCCATATCTGAACAACGAAATAATGCAATTCAAGGTAGTCAGTACATTGATCAGGATACATACGAGCTCAGAATTTATGGTATGGTCGACAACCCTGTAAACCTGAGCTATGATCAGTTGCTTGCTTATCCTTCAGTATCGAGGTTCGTTCGTCTGGATTGTGTTGAAGGCTGGGGATTTGATGCCAAGTGGACCGGTGTGACTCTGAACACGTTGTTCAATGAAACTGGAATCAACAGCAGTGCAACAACGGTCATATTCTATTGTGCAGACGGTTATTCCACATCACTTGAACTTGCTTATCTTGTTGATAATGACATCATGCTTGCCTACAAGTTAAATGACATAACCCTGCCTGCTGACAGGGGATTCCCTCTGCAGCTTGTGGCTGAGGATAAATATGGTTACAAATGGGCAAAATGGATTACAGCAATTGAAGTTATCAATGAACCGTACGAGGGATACTGGGAAAGTGTAGGTTACAACAACAATGCCGATGTTGGCGGACCTGCTTTTGAGAGATAACCAGTTGTCAAATTGACTTTTTATTTTTGTCCTGAAATCCTCTTTTTCTTAACAAAACGGCTTTGTAGAAATCCTGCTATTAAAACTTTAAGGAAAGTAGATAGGTTTTGTCAGTTCAATATGATTTTTCGTAGGTAATGAATAACTTGGGTAAAACCGAAGGGTCTGGCGAAGCCGGCGTTTTTCCACAAGACAATACAAAATATCCTTGGCATAATAACATGAAATATTTTATCTGCAGGACTTCTGTAGCATTCTCATCAGAAATAATAATCATTGGAATAATCTTATGTATAACAGCATTGGAATGTGCTGCCTTCGGCGTATGGTTACTTTGTTTTTAGCTTTCAGGTTGTTTTTGTGGAAATGAAAAAGAGCAACGTTTGTGTCAATCATATAATACCGGAATTCTACAGAGTCTAAAAAACGTTAATTTATATAAGCCAAAGGTGTAAATATAGCCTCAATGGACAGTATCATCTCAATAACTGGTCTTTCAAAGAGCTTTGGGCGAAGGAAGGCATTGAACAATATTGACCTTGATATCAAAAAAGGTGAGTTCGTTGCCATATTCGGTCCCAACGGAGCCGGAAAGACAACTCTTCTTAAGATAATGTCCACGATCATCAATCCTTCCAGGGGAAAAGTGCTTGTAAACGGGATTGATGCCAAAAAACATCCTGAAAAGATAAGGGGAATTATTGGTGCTATCTCCCACGAAACTTACCTTTACGATGAATTGACAGCAAGAGAAAACCTTGTTTTTTTCGCACGCATGTATGGGATTGAGAATAATAAAATCGATGAAAGAGTCGATTCCATACTAAAAAGTGTAAATCTCCTTCAGCGTTCCGATGAGTGTGCCGGTTCATTTTCAAGAGGGATGAAGCAGAGGCTTTCAATCGCAAGAGCATTACTGCATCAGCCTGAGATTTTGCTCATGGATGAGCCATATACCGGACTTGACCAGCATGCTGCTGCTAATTTTGAGCGTGTGCTCATGAGTACCGGCGATTCTGATGTAACTAGTATAATGATAACCCACAATATTGAGCGTGCTTTTGAACTCTGCGGTCGCATGCTCATAATGGATGATGGGGAAATACGCTTTGACAAACTAAAAACTGAAATTGAAAGCGTGGAACAGTTCAGAGAACAGTATCTTTCCATAGTGGGAAAGGATACGGATGCAGAGGGCATTAGTAACGTTTAACCTGCCTGTGGTGAGATTATGAAGAAAAGCCTCTACATTGCAGCAAAGGACCTCAAATCCGAGTTTCGCACAAAACAGATGCTCAATTCCATGCTTATCTTCTCACTTATTGTTATAGTTATTTTCAGCATCTCATTTGGTGATGTTCTCAGCCAGACTGAACTTGTAGGAAAACTTGCTCCCGGTGTTCTATGGGTTGCTTTCACCTTCGCAGGCACCCTTGGACTTTCACGTTCATTTGCAGGTGAGATAGAGAATGGATGTCTTGAAGGACTTAAACTCTCACCAATTGACAGGAGTTCAATCTACATCGGGAAAACAATATCAAATGCAATCCTGATGTTCATTGTTGAATTGTTCACAATACCAATTTTCATAGTTCTGTTCAACTACAACATCAGTGGTATTCCTGGACTTGCACTTGTAATCTTCCTGGGAACTTTCGGTTTTGTCAGTGTGGGAACTCTGCTTTCAGCACTTTCAGCGAGTACAAGGGCACGAGAGATCATGCTTCCGGTGCTTTTGCTTCCACTGATTATTCCGGTGATAATTCCGGCTGTAATGGCAACAGGGACGATACTTACAGATGGTGGGATATGTAGTATAGGTTCTGAACTCAGGTTGCTTGTTGTGTATGACCTGATATTCTTTGTAGTAGGACAACTGGTGTTTGAATATACTGTGATGGATTAGGATTTCTGAAAAATCTCCACGAAACATAAATCAAGTGTTTTTTCCATCCCTCCCAAACATTCCAATTGCCTGCAGGGTAAGTCAAAACGTTATGGATATAAATTTGGGATACAATATCCTAAATAAATAACTAAATTTAGGAAGGAGTATGGTTATGGCCGAAAGCAATTGTGCAAACTGCAAGTTGAGACAAAAATATGATGAAAAACCAAAGTCATTTCTAGGAAGATTCTGGCGCTGGCACATCAATTTTTGTCCAGGATGGAAAAAGTATTTTACTTCACTTCCGCCAGAGGAAAAATCAAAAGTTGCTGCTAAATATGATTTTAAAAAATACCAGTAAAAAGAACAACATATAACTGGTTCATTTTGTTAATATGAGAGAGCTTTAGCTTCACTAAACCTCTCGTTGCGTCTGCTGTCAAAGTTCAAACTTCAAAGAGGAAAAATGGAAAGTGATCTGATATATTCCGATAAACTTGTAGACGTCGATGATAAAGGCATACGTCTTAAGAGATACTATTTTCCTTTAGGACAGGCGAAGTTCGTGAAGTTTCAGGACATTTTTAAAATGGAGAGACGACAGCCAACTTTAGCTAATGGCAAGTGGAGATATTGGGGTTCTGGTGATTTTGTAACCTGGTTCCCTCTGGACTGGAACAGGTCAGGCAGGGATTTTATATTTTTCATCAAAATGTCAACCCAAAGCACACGAATTGGTTTTACTGTGGAGGATTCAAAGGCTTTTATTGAAGCTATTGAGTCAAAGGGTATAAGGATCGAAGATTCATAACACTTATTCCAGTTTTCTTCAACAATGCTGTTCCTCAGGTTTGATGTATGAAAAGCATTTAAACAAGAAATTTCAATAAGGCAGAAGAACGATTATGCTTATTGACAGGAAAAAAGAACGGATACTTACAATTATTACGGCTCCTGTTATGCTAATTGCCATCTGGATGATATTTTTCTATTTGCCCCAGATGAAAGGCAATGCCGGTGAGATACTTGACAACAGTTTCAGGATATTCTATTTCCACCTACCAATAGCTATGGTAGCTTATCTTGCGTTCACCGTTGTTTTCATTGCCAGCATAATGCACCTGAAAGGAAACAGCAGTAAATGGGACATCGTTGCTCATTCTGCCGCCGAGGTAGGCGTGGTATTTGCATTCCTTGTACTTGTCACAGGTTCGATCTGGGCTAAAGCAACATGGGGCTGGTACTGGATATGGGAGCCAAGGCTCACTACCTCACTTGCACTCTTCCTTGTTTATCTTGCTTACCTGATGCTTCGTCAGGCTCTTGAAGAACCTGAAAAGAGAGCACGTCTTGCGGCTGTCTTTGGAATTGTCGGATTCATGTCAGTTCCACTGAGTTTCTTATCCATCAGGCTGTGGCGCTCAGCACACCCGCTGATGTTCGGTGGCTCTTCATATGGAAGCAGTGGCGGTGGACTTGAAGGAACTTCACTTCAGGTGACACTTGCTGTTAATATGCTTGCTTTTGCGTTGCTATTTGCTTCAATGCTTGTTTACAGGATCAACAACGAAGCTCTGAAAGAAGAGCTTGAGGAAATGAAGTACAGCCATTCCTGAATCTAAGAAAAGCATATAAGTTCCTGCTATCAATACACCTGCATGTTGTTTGAACCTATTATGCTGGGGAATATGGAAGTACCCAATCGTTTTGTACGTTCTGCCACACATGAGTGGATGGCAGAGCCCGATGGCACGCCAACCGACAGGATCGGTGATATGTATGAAGAGCTAGCACGTGGAGAAGTCGGGCTTATAATCACTGGGTATGCATACGTGAATCCAAACGGAAAAAGTGACAATCTCCAGCAGGGAATCTATGATGATAAATTCATAGAACCTTACAGGAAGATAGTCTCCAAGGTACATGTGCACGGAAGCAAGATAGTTATCCAGATTGTTCATGGTGGTAGGCAGACAATGGTCAGTGCAGAGTATCCTATAGTTCTTGCACCATCTGCTGTGACCAATAAAAGAAACGGCATGACTCCTGAGGAAATGACCGAGGAAGAAGTGCTTCAGACAATCGAGAACTTTGCCAATTCTGCAAGGAGGGCAAAGGAAGCAGGTTTTGATGGAGTTCAGCTACATGTCGCTCATGGTTTCCTGCTTAGTAATTTTATTTCTCCATACACGAATAGGCGTAAGGACAGGTGGGGAGGTTCCACTGAGAAAAGGACTCAGATAATCCTTGATATCATCGACAGGATACACGAGATGATAGGTGATGAGTTCCCGATACTTGTCAAGCTTAATGCAACCGATGGTTTCCCAGTGGGGATGAAGAATGTTCTTGATGCACCTGAATGCGTTGAGATAGCAAAGATACTTGCTGCAAATGATGTCTGTGCAATAGAGGTCAGCGGTGGAATCGTTGAAGCCGGACAGCAGATGTTCAGGACAAAGATCAATAACGCTGATGCAGAAGCATATTACAAGGATTATTCCAAAATGATAAAGGAAGCAGTGGATGTTCCTGTAATGGTTGTAGGCGGTATACGCTCAAAGGCTGTCATGGAACAGATGCTCGATGAAGGATATGCTGATATGGTATCACTTTGCAGACCTCTCATTTGTGAACCTGATCTTGTGGCAAAGATCAAAAGTGGTGAGGCAGAGGTCGCAAAATGTGTTTCATGCAACCTGTGTTCCGATGAGAGCGGTATAAAGTGTAACTATAATTTTGACCGCAAACAGTCATAAGAGGGTTCCAGTTCATTCAGGAACTCAACAAGGCGGGTGTGGTTTTCAATGACCATATCTGCCTGATGGAATTTTTCAGCATCAAGATATGTTGGTACCGCGACACAACATAATCCTGCTTTTTTGGCAGATTCAACTCCCATTGGTGCATTTTCTATTACAATAGCTTCATGGCTTGAAATCCCAAGCATTTCTATTGCTTTAAGATATGGGTCTGGTTCAGGTTTTCCACGCTGTACATCATCGGCTGTAACAAGTTCCCTGAATATCCCCGGATATTCAGATTCAATTATATCATAAACTATAGGTCTGTCTGAACCTGAAACAACAGCAAGGTTGAATTTATCTTTAAGACCTGTGAGGCACTCTAACATACCTTCAAAAACCTTGAATTCTGCTATCCTGTTAAATTCTGCAATGTATCTCTCTACGATGTTCAATACGTCAAATTGGGATGCATCTCCGCTTCCTTTCTGAAGCAGGAACCTCATGATGTCAACGGTTCTTTCTCCTTCTCTCTCATAGATGTCCTGTTTATCCATTTCAACGCCAATCTCGTCAAAAATATGCTGGACAGCTTCTGCATGATCTGACATAGAATCAACCAGCACGCCATCCATATCGAATATTACAGCTTTTAACAAATCATCACCATTGTGGGGGAAGCATCGGTTTGCATTGTATAAACTTGTTTTGTCATCAATTCATTGTCATTCTATCAGCTTGTATGTGAGTATATTTTTGAGTGCTTCATGGATGACTTTTTAAATTACATGAATTCTATTTCGATGTCCTTTTATATTTTGTAAAACAATTTTCAGGAGGTGGTACAGTTAATGCTCTTTAATAAAAACGTTTCAATCATCACAATTATTTTATTGTCATTTTTTATTCTAATACAAAATCCAGTTGATGCGGCAGTTCTAACTGTAAGTCCAGAAGGTGCAGATTATTCTTCAATACAGGATGCTATTAATGATGCAAATAACGGGGATACAATCCTCGTTTATCCGGGTACTTATCATGAGAACGTAGATGTGGGAAAGCAACTGAACATCATATCAACAGGTGGAGCCGAGCTTACGCATGTTATTGCTACATCTGCAGATAATCATGTTTTTAATGTCACTGCCGATGGAGTGATGATAGATGGCTTTTATGTAAGTGGATTTACGGGATATTCCAAAGCAGGTATCTATTTAGATTCCTCCAACAGCACGCTGACAAATATTAATGCAGTAAACAATACCTGGGGAATTTACCTGGATTCTTGCAGAAACAACACACTGGCATATAACAATGTAGCAAACAATAGTTATGATGGCATAATTCTATACTATTCCAGCAACAATACTCTCACAAACAACATAGCAACAAGCAATAAGTTAGGGATGCGTCTGTACTATTCTACTAATAACGCATTAACAGACAACACGGCAACAAACAGTAGTTCTGGTGGCATAATTCTTTTTTATTCCAACAACAACATTCTAGTGAAAAACACGGTAAAAGACAATTCCGATGGTATCGCCTTGACTTGTTCCAGCGATAACTCACTTGTGAACAACACAGCAGTAGACAGTTCTAATGACGGCATACGCTTGGTTTCTACCTGCAACAACAACATTCTGAAAGAAAATATTATTTCAAGCAATGCAAACCGTGGAATATGGGTGTATTATTCCTTTTACAATGAGCTGGTAAGCAACTTAGTATCAAACAACGGTGAGTATGGTATCTATGTGTATTCTTCCCTCGACAACATAATCTATAACAATCTCTTTAAAAACACCGCAAACTACAGGATTTATGAACCCTTATCCTATTGTCCCACCATCAATGAATGGAATGTTAATAAAACCGCAGGCACTAATATCGTAGGTGGCCCCTATCTTGGAGGCAACTACTGGGCAAGGCCTGATGGTAAGGGATTCAGTCAGAGATGCACTGATGCGGACGGTGATGGTATCTGTGATACAAGGTATTCTTTATATGGGTCCATGTATAATATCGATTATCTTCCACTTGCATCATGGAGTATTGGAGATGTGATGCCTGTAGCTTCATTCAGTGCAAATGTTACTTCAGGTTACAATCCTTTGTCTGTAGCTCTCACTGACATCTCTATCAATGCTGATGCATATGAATGGGATTTTGGGGATGGATCCATTTCAACTGACAAGAACCCAATTCATGTTTTTACCAATGTGGGTACCTACAGTGTTTCCTTAACAGCATTTAATGGAAGTAAATTCGATATTGCTATTCAGACCATAACAGTTAATGAACCAGTATCAAATATTCCTGTTGCTTCATTCACTACAGATGTTGTAGAAGGCACTGTTCCTCTCACTGTTGAATTTACTGATACTTCAGCAAATAGTCCTACAGCATGGTGCTGGGATTTTGACAATGACGGTATCATTGATTCAACTGATCAAAACCCGGTATATACATTTACTTCAATCGGTTCCTATGATGTAACTCTTAAAGTGACAAATAGTGATGGAGAAGATAATTCTGATGTCACAACCATCACAGTTTATCCACAGACCTATTACACTGGTTACAGAATTTGGGATGAAAACACTGGACAATCTACAACCTACACTTGGGATGCAAGAAGTTTTTCTGGCTTTTTCTATGATCTTGACTCTGGACTCAGTTCCGAAATCATGACTATTCATAATATAAATCGTTCTCTTGGAGAGGGGGATATTGTTTACCAGACTAGACCAATAGAAACTGATTTTGAACATAGTGACTGGGTCTCATATCAATTAATTTCTTTCATGGCGGAAACGTACTTTGCAGGATACACTGATGAAACTGAAATTGATGATGTTGAAGAAGTAAGTATGCTGTCATCAGGTCAGTTATCGAGGATTCTAATCGATGACAGTGAAACAATATCAGTAAATGTGTCTTCTTACCTTAAACTTGAAGATGGCTACTCACTTAATATCATTGAGATTGATACAAACGGTACAAGTGCATATGTCACTCTTTCAAAAGACAATATCAACCTTGACAGTGCCGTAGTTTCCGAAGGTGATGATTATGTCTATAAACTTGACCTCGGTGATGCAGAAGACGTTGTGACAGTAGCTGTTCATTTCAATGAAATATTTATTGATAATGAATCAAAAGGTGTGATTATCGAAGGTGTCTTCCAAATAGAAGATGTATACTTGGATATTGAGTCTAGGGATGTATTTGGAAATATGGAGATAACTGCTATAAACTCTGACTTGATTGAAATGGAAAACGATGCTAATATTCTCTTAAGTAAAGGAAGTACAGCAAACTTGATGGAGGATATAAATATCCTGGTTGCTGACAACAATGATCTTAGACTTGCTCCATTTGTAAGTGTAGCTGAAAATGAGAAATACGAACTGCGTGGTACAATTGCAGAAGGTTCCGAGCTTCTTACATGGACACCTCTAAATTTTGAAGGTTTCTACTATGATATTGACGAAGGCATACAGACAGAAACCCTTGAACTAAAAGCTATATCCAACAGAACCATCGATGATGGTGACCTCATTTATACAACTATTCCTGCATCTGTTGAGTTCGAGCATTCTGAATGGGGATATTTCCAGATCATGAGCTTTATGGCAGAGAAGTATTTTGCAGGTTATGCAGATGACACATACATTGATGGTCTTGATGAAGTAAGTTTGTTGTCAACAGGTCATCTTTCAAAGCTACTCATAAATGATGATGATGATAGTTTTTTGATTTATTCTGATTCATCTTTAATTTTTGAAGAAAACTATGTGCTTGATATTACTGAAATTAACACAAGTACCAATGAAATACTTTTAACTCTTACCAAGGATGGAGAGGAAATTGATAGTAGCATAGTTTCTTCTTCTAGTGATTATGTGTACTCACATGATATTGGAAATAATACAAATGTGCCACTCATAGCAGTTCATTTCAAAGACATCATTGTTGCCGGGGAAAAGAAAGGTGTCTTCATTGAAGGTTTGTTCCAAATATCAGACAATTTCGTAACATTTACAGATGGTGACAGTTTTGAAAATATGGAAATTACTAGTTACGATTATAATTCTATTGTTTTCAAAAATGAATATTCAATTTTATTATCAAAGGGCGCTGTAATTAACATAACTGACAATATAAAGTTTAGAGTAGCTGATAGTAGTGACCTCAGATATTATCCTTTTGTAATGGAGGGAACTTCTTCTATAGATGATGAAGTTATCATTCCAGAAGATGATGGCGAATCTGATACAGAATCATCTACAACGACTAGTACATCCTCAGGTGGAAGTGGTGGTGGAGGCGGAGGAAGTGGTACAACCGGCGAAGAAATCGAAAACATCGCATACAAGGACGTTCTCTCTGAATTCGTATCAAAAGGTGATGTAACATCTTATAAATTTGATAATGAGTTAAATGCCATCGAATACATCAACTTTGAAGCTTCCAGGAACTGGGGTAAGATATTCTCTACAATTGAGATGCTTAACGGAAGGTCTGCACTTGTGGATGAGGATGCACCGGATATAGTTTACTGCAATGTCAATCTATGGGTTGGAAAATCTGGATTCTCAAGCTCAGATAATATTGCCAATCCGGTTATTGGATTCAAAGTTGAGAAAGAGTGGATCGAAGATAATGAGATTGATGTGGATACTATAAAGTTGTGTAGATATTCAAATGGTGAATGGAATTATCTTGATAATCAGAAGACAGGTGAAGATGATAAGTATCTGCACTTTGAGGCAAGTACTCCTGGATTCTCACCATTTGCTATTGTTGGTAATTCAGTGGAGAAAACTGTAGAAGAAGTAGAACTAAAAGCTACTAAATCTACAATAGACGATACTTTTGATGAAAATGAAGTGCCGGCAGAACAGATTAGTAAACCCAAAAACTGGATAGCAATTGGATCATTGTCAATTTTGTTGATAGGTGGAATTGTAGGATATTCAATTTTCAGGAAACGAACTTAACTGTTCGTTTCTTTACCCTAAAAAAATACCTATTTTTTCAAAAATAATATTCACTTACTAAACCTATACGCCAAAAACGACCCTGAAATATTATGCCATATACTAAACAACGCACCAGGAAGAGCAGCCAGTGCAGAGAAATATTTCACAGCAAGCGCAACGCTCAGCCCGGAATTCTGCATTCCAACCTCAATTGCAATTGTTCTTGCATCTTTTTCATCAAAACCAAGTTTCTTTGAAAGCAGGTATCCGCTGGCAAGCCCGAATCCATTATGAAGTACAACTGCAACTATCACCAGTTTTCCGGCAACGAGAATGCTTTCTTTGTTCAGGGCGATTATTATCGCAATGATAAAAACGATTGTAGCAACTGATAATGCAGGGAATGCATGCCTGAAACGTTCGATATGTTTGTCAAAGAATGTGTTCAGGATAATTCCAAGTGCCACAGGCACAAGAACAATTTTCACTATACTCAGCATCATGCTTCCAACTTCTACAGGCACAGCCTGTCCGATGTAAAGCCAGGTAAGTGCAGGTGTCAGGACGAATGCAAGCAGTGTGGAAACCGATGTGAGTGTGATGGACAGTGCCACATCTCCCTTTGCAAGATAGCATATCACATTTGATGCAGTTCCTCCAGGGCATGCTCCAAGAAGTACCATTCCGGCCATAATCTCAAGAGGGAGATTCAGTAAGTATGAAATAATGAATGCGATAAGTGGCATCAGGATGTACTGCAATGCAGTTCCAAGAACAATGACTTTTGGTCTTTTGAGCACCAGCAGGAAATCATTTGCAGAAAGGGTAATTCCCATGCCAAACATCACAACTCCCAGAAGTGGAGTTATGGCACTTTTATATGGTGAGAATATGGAAGGGTAAATGAAGGCCACAACCGAAAGCATAATCGCCCATACAGGGAAGAGGGAGGTGAATTTCTTAATCATTATACAGTTCCTGAGAAGTGCATCTCTTGTGAAATTTTTCCGTTCAATGCGGAACTACAATATAAATAGTACGTTTCCTTATTAATTGAACCATGAGACTGGACGCATACCTTGTTGAAACAGGACTCTTTAAATCGCGGGGACGGGCCAAGACAGCCATACTCAACGGAAGTGTCAGGGTTGATGGCACAGTTGTCAAAAAGCCCTCAAAAGACATCAGTGCAGATTCAGAGATTGATGTTGACGAGGGACTGGATATGCCCAGAGGTTACTTCAAGCTAAAAAGAATTCAGGATGAAACAGGTGTGATCTCTCTTGGTGACCGTGTACTTGACCTTGGTTCCAGTGCAGGAGGATTTCTGATGATGGCATCTGAGATCGCCTCGTCTGTGAAGGGTGTGGAATTCAGCAGGGATTTTGATACTGAACTTGGCAAAGTTGTCAGTGAAAAGGAGAATGTATCTGTGATGTTTGGTGATGTGTTCCAGATTCCTCTTGATGAGATGTCACCGGAGCCGGTGGATGTGATTCTCAGTGACATGACGCTTGAACCGATGGACTCGCTGGCAGCCCTTGAAAGAGTATTACCGCTGTTAAGGGACAATGGGAAATTGCTTCAGGTCATCAAAATGGGAAAAGAGAAGAACAGTAAACCCATACTTGCTAAAGTTGAGTCTCTTGGCGTGAGGGTACTTGATGTCCTGGATTCGGAAAGGCAGGAGATTTACATAATCGCACAGAAAACGTGAAATCTGTCGAAGAATGAACCCGAGAGTAAAAATGAGTTGAGGTTAATGGCATACAGGATACTTGGAGAAGGAGAACCTGTCAGGCTTTTTGTGGCAGGCCTGCACGGTGATGAATGGAAAGATACCTCAGATATTCTTGAAAATATAGAAGCTCCACAAAAAGGTACTCTTGCAGTTATACCGCTTGTTAATAATGGTAATTACATCTCAACACTGGATGAAAGGTATTTTTCAGAAATTGGAATTCCGATCATTGAAGCTGTGGAAGAACTCAGGCCCGATGTCTACATTGAGATTCATTCATACTCCGCTGAAAATCTAGAATCTCTAACAGGTTCTACAAGACTGGAACGCATCGGTGTTCCGGCTTTCAGCAGACTTGACCACGATGTACTTATGGGTTCTGTGGCTCCGTATATACGCAGGAAATATTTTCCACAGGATGCACTCTGCCTTACTTTTGAGATTCAGAAAGAGAACCATGATTCAAAGGAATATGCCAGAAAGCTAATTAACAGGATGAAAGAGTTCACTTCAAGGGATGAGTTCCTTTACTACATGCTTGACATGTATCCAAAGCAGGCAAGAAAAGCAATTGAAGATTATAAGATATTTTATGGTCTTTCAGATGATGATATCTAATCTCCTGTAAAGGGATAAATGCAGAAAGCCCATAATCCAATCTCATTTTGATGCATTGGATAAAGATCAATTTAATACTGAACTTTTCTGTGCCAGACCATTGTTCATGAAATGAATGAATAAAGTATTATTACAGTTGCAAAAGCGGTTAGTATTGCAGCAAATTTACTGAGGTCTATGTAATTGTTGTAATATTGTTCTGTCATGATTTATCATGACTCTTCTTGGATCAATCTATTTATACGTTTTGCAATTCATCATGATTAATCATTACTATTCATATCTTATAATATCTTCTCATATCTTTTGCAATGTCGCCCGCTTTGCATTTGTCTGTTTTTATCTGTTATCTAAGAAAATTCGGCATAAAAAAGTACAAATTTAAAAGAAAATAAACAAAAAATTATGTTATTTTCATCATCTTTTACTTCATGCGCTGAAAATATCAGGTATATGATTTTTCAAAAACGAATGATTAAAAGAAGAATATCTTATTATATAAAAACGTAAAGGGGTTTAAAGAAATGTTTTCATGGCAGATTCACTTACAAATCATGCCATGAAGGAATAGTATCCTACCATTGTAGCGGTAAGAGCCATCAGCATAGTTGCAAACTTTCGGAGGTTAATGTTGTTGTTGTAGTATTGTTCTGTCATGATTTATCATGATACACCATTCTTACATGGTATTTATAGGTTTCGTTATTTATCACGATTAATCATTTCATTCATATGTTCTCATATCCTCTCATATGACTTACATCGATTTAATAGCTGGTTAATGTTCTTTCTTTTCTGAAACAGGATTGCCAATATAAGAAACAGGAAATTCCGGATTAATCCAAAATAGGGTATAAAACTCAAAAAAGATAAGAAATGAAAACAGAAAAAAATGAATGTAAGAGGTAATAACCTCTTTACAACATACCTGTTGCATCGTAATTGTGTACGTTGTGCTCAGGTTTGACATCCATCATAGCCTGTTCCTTTGCACGGAGCATATCATCAACACGAAGTACAATAATTGCTGCTTCTGATGCAGACTTGATTGCCTGTGTCTTGACTCTGAGAGGATCGACAATGCCTTTGCCCAGCATGTCAATAACATCTCCGGTTTCCACATCAAGACCTGCATTCTTCACTGTTCCGTGTTTTGCACGGAGGTTGATTATAGTGTCAATTGTGTCAAAACCACAGTTTTCAGCAATTGCCTTTGGAAGCTCTTCAACTGCATCAGCGAATGCACTGATTGCAAGCTGTTCACGACCTTCGATGGTTGCTGCATATTTCCTGAGTGCCTGTGCGACCTCTATCTCAGAAGCACCGCCACCAGGTACGATGGTACCATCCTCGTATACTGACTTGACCACGTGGAGTGCATCATCGAACACACGCTCGATGTTGTCAGTAACATGCTCTGTACCACCTTTTATGAGAATTGTCATGGTTCTTGCATCTTTGAATCCCTTGATGTAGGTCTTCTCCTCATGCTCGTCTTCCTGCTCGACAAGTTCTGCGTATCCAAGGTCATCAGCTGTAATTTCATTGACATTCCTTACAAGAGCTGCACCGGTTGAGTATGAAAGTACTTCCATGTCCTCATCCTTGACACGTCTTGTTGCATACATGTTAGCTTCCTTGAAGAAGTGGAGTGCATAATCTTCTATCTTCTTTGAACAGAATACAACGTTTGCTCCGGTGTCAATGATCTTCTGGATAGTTGCCCTGAAGTTTGCTTTCTCCTGTTCCTTGAAATCGAACAACTGTTCAGCACTGTCAACATGGAGTTTGGATGTTGTGTTTGTCTTTGCGAACACAAGTTCAGTATCAATAAGAGCGATCTTTGCATTTTCAATGCGGCGTGGCATTTCATTGTGAAGTGCTTCTTTCCTGATGGAAATACCGTTGATAAGCTCAGTATCATCGAGGGTTCCACCAACTTCCTTTGCCATTACAATGTCCTTGTCAACATCGACCTTTCCTTCATTCTCAATAGCATAGATTGCATCAACACAGATATTTGCAAGGTGACCCCTTGCCATTTCAGATGCTTTTCCTGTGATGGATGTATTTGCGATCTTCTCAAGCATTTCCCTGTCTGTTTTCTCAATTGTTATCGCGTAGTCCTTGAGTGTCTCAAGAGCTTTCTCAGTTGCCATTGTGTAACCTTTTACAAGGACTGTTGGGTGAACACCGGTATCAATGAGTTTCTGCGCTTTATCGAGCAGTGCGCCAGCCATTACAACAGCACTGGTGGTACCGTCGCCTGCCATCTTTTCCTGTGTCTTTGCAACCTCGACGATCATTCTTGCGGTTGGGTGCTCGATTTCCATTTCCTCAAGAATTGTTGCACCGTCGTTTGTCAGGGTTATATCACCCATGATGTTTACCATCATCTTGTCCATACCTTTTGGACCAAGGGTTGTTTTCACAATGCTTGCAACTGCTTTTGCAGAAGCGATATTCATTGATAATGCGTCTTTACCTGTTGTGCGCTCTTTACTTGGATCAACGATGATTATTGGTTGATTACCATATCCTGCCATGACTTCGGACCTCCAATAGTATAAATAAATTATAGTAGTATAATTTGTCAGTATAATATACGAGTGAAACTAACTGTATGTGGTTCTATAAAAACATTGCGAGTCTCTACTCCCATCCCATATCACTCTCTGTTCTCAAAGCATTTATCCCATAAGGACATATCTGCGAACTATGCTCACTTTCATAGGACTTGGCCTTTTTGACGAGAAAGATATCTCCCTGAAAGGACTTGAAGCTATAAAAAATGCTGATATGGTATTTGCTGAATTCTACACATCAAGACTGATGGGTAGCTCATTGGAAGAAATGGAATCACTCTATGGGAAGAAGGTCAACCTGCTTTACAGGGAAGATGTGGAAATATCTCCTGACTGGCTTGCCGAAGCTAAAGATAAGAACGTGGCTTTTCTCACTGGAGGAGACACCATGGTTTCCACAACTCATGTTGACCTGAGACTGCGTGCAAAGAACCTTGGTATCGAGACTAAACTTATACACGGTTCATCCATTGCCTCGGCGATTTGTGGTCTGTCATGCCTCCAGAATTATCGTTTTGGAAAAGCATCAACCATTCCTCATCCATATACCAGCAGCCGTGGTATTACAGTCATATCTGAAACTCCTTATGATACTATTAAACTTAACAAAGAGCACAATATGCATACCCTTGTTTTCCTTGATATCGATAAGGACAAAGGATATATGACAATAAACCAGGCACTTTCATTGCTTCTTCAGGTAGAGGAAAAACGAGGTGAAGGTGTGATGGAGAATGCCATTGCTGTGGGCATTGCCAGAGCAGGTTCAGAAGCTCCAGTTGTTAAGGCAGGATACGCTCATGATCTAAAGGAAGATGATTTCGGAGAACCTCTTCACATACTGGTTATTCCTGCGTCCCTTCATTTTATAGAAGCAGAAGCCCTTGTGGAATTACTGGGCGCACCTGCTGAGATACTTGAAGGACTTGATGACTGAGGGAAGATATAATAACACATAATAAACATAATACCGAAGACCATGAATTTGAGGGATGAAAAATGGTAAGAGGTTCAGTAGGCGTTATTTTTGGAGAAACAGGAACCTTTGAGTTTAAAGTAATGGTTTTTGACAGTTCCAAAGTATACAGGGGCGCATACGTCAAAGTATGGCATGATGCGTCATCGGACGAGAAAGATCACACATGGGTACTTGGTCAGGTAATGGCCATCAAAAGGTACAGTGATTCATTTTCTATCGAAGAAGCGATGAAGGGACAACGCGCTGATAAAAGCGATGACAAGATAGTTGCCGAAGTAACAATTATCGGTTCAAGGGACGAGACCGGAATGCTTCGTGCACCTGTGATTCCTTTCAGTCCGGGAAGCCCTATTTTTGCGGCAGACGAGGGACTTACAAGATCAGTGCTTGGACTTACAGGCAACGAAATGAATATCGGTATGCTTGAAGGTACCAATATCAAAGTACAGTTAAGTGTCAACAGTCTTGTGCAGAAACACTGCAGTATACTTGCAAAGACCGGAAGCGGTAAGTCATATACAGCATCAGTGCTGCTGGAAGAATTGCTTGATCAGAATATTCCACTTCTGATTCTTGATCCTCATAGCGAGTATTCATCTTTGAAAGTAGAAGGTGAAGGCGGTGAAGAGGATTTCAAGCGGTTTGGTGTCAAACCAAAAGGTTACGGGAACAGTATTAAAGTATATACTCCTGCAAGCAAGGTAATAAACCCTGATGCAGATGATCTTTTCAGGCTCAATGGAATGAACCTTACAGTAAAGGATCTGACATCGATATTCCCTGATAATTTCTCAACCACACACACTGGTATATTGTACGAAGCAATACAGAAAGTGCGTGCAGAGATGGAAACATACACCATTGAGGATATTATTTTTGAAGTAGGCAACGACAAGAGCAAGGCAAAGTGGAATGTTATCAATGTCCTTGAACAGATAAGGGACACAAATATCCTTTCGCCAAATCCTACTTCTATCACTGAATTATTCCAGAAGGGTAAAGCTTCTGTTATCGACTTCAAGGGAGTTGCTCCGGAACTGCAGAGCATGATAGTTGCAAGCCTTTGTTCAAGTCTATTCGAGGCTCGCAAATTAAACCAGATTCCACCTGGAATGCTTGTTGTAGAAGAAGCGCATAACTATGCACCTGAAAAGGGTTTCAGCAAGACCTCAAGTACGGATATTCTCAGAACGATCGCGTCTGAGGGACGTAAGTTCGGTCTTGGTATGATGGTAATATCACAGAGACCTGCCAGGGTTGACAAGAATGTGCTCTCTCAATGTGGAACCCAGGTTATAATGAAAGTCACAAACCCTAACGACCTTAAGGCTATAAGCAAGGGTCTGGAGGGTGTTACATCCTATGTGGAAGAAGAACTGATGCGTCTGCCCCCGGGTGTTGCCATGCTTGTGAGCAATGAGATCGAAAGACCTGTGCTTGTAGATATAAGAATAAGAAAGTCCAAGCACGGTGGAGAATCTGTCAATGTACTCAAGGCTGCAAGGACTGCAACTCCACCGCCACCACCAGAGTTTGCAACAAGTCAAAGCCATGAACCGGCAGTTCCAACTCCGGTACGCAGGGCTGTGCCTGTTGCAAGCACAGTGCAAGCACATGAGCACGATGTTCTGGATATTCCCGTAGTTGATTCTCCGGGGCAGGACACAAACTTCACTCCTCCTCCAAAGAGACAGCCTTCAAGGCCACCACGTATTGAAAGCAAAAATGCGGAGGAGTCTGAGGGTGGAGGAAAGTTGTTCAAGAAGCTTTTCCGGGCGAACAGATAATTAACTATGAGTACTGTTGAACAGGGTGATAGATATGGCTGCTGACCTGAATGAAAAAGTTAAGAGATATGAGCGACTATTAAGGGAAGCTCTTGAAAAGGCTAAAGTGGCCCCTATCCCTCAATCTCATATGTATACAGTGGCCGGAGATTATCGCAATATGGCAAGTTCATATTATAATGATGGTCTTCACTTTATTGAAATTGATGACCCTGTCAATGCTCTGGTCTGTTTCAGTTACGGACATGCATGGCTTGACGCAGGAGCAAGACTTGGCCTGTTTGACGTCGATGATGACGTGTTGTTTACAATATGAGTTAAATTGAAGAAGAAATGAAGTATAAATCGGAGAGATCTAATGTCAAATTATCATGTTACACTTGAAGCTGCCTGGTTGGTTAGAGACGTAAAATCAGCAGATGATGCAATAGGAGTTGCAATTTCTGAAGCAGGAAAGCGCTTGAATCCAAAGCTAGACTATGTAGAGGTAGATATCGGAACAACTTTCTGTTCTGCATGTGAAGAGCCATTAAGCAGTGTTTTCATTGTTGCCAACACCGCAATTGTCGGTCTTGTACTTGAAATGAAAGTATTTGATGCAGAAAGCGCGGAGCACGCAGCCAGAATTTCAAAATCAGTTATCGGCCGTGCATTAAGGGATGTTCCTCTAGCCGTTGTCGATGTTCAGGAATTCGAGTAAGGTGTTCACATGGACCGGGCAATCACTGTTGTAGGACATGCAGCTATTGATCTTCTTTTTGATGTTGAGAACATTGCAGTCCACAATGAATCCCATCCTATTATAGATTACAACCAGTATTATGGGGGCGGAGCTGCCAATATTGCAGTCGCAATCGCAATACTTGGTGGAAATGCCCAGCTTATATCCGCAGTTGGAGGAGATTTTGCTTCATCAGGATATGAGGCTGAATTTGAAAAGTTCGGTGTTGACCTGTCACTTCTTTACAGGTTCCCAGAACACAAGAGCACAAGAGCCTTTGTGTTCACTGACCAGAACCATCATCAGAGTACATATTTCCACTGGGGAGCATCCATAGAACTTAAAGAACTTGAACCACCAGAAGTTGATTTCGTACACCTTGCAACATCAGATTCAACATATAATGCAAGGATTGCTAAAAAGGCAAATTTCGTATCATTTGACCCCGGACAGGACCTTGTGACTTATTCAAGGGGAAACCTTGAAAGCATCCTTGAAAACACCAATATTCTCTTTACAAATAAGCATGAGATTCAGCGTGTCTGTGACATGACCGAAAAATCAATGGATGATATTCTCAGCATGATCGAGACCGTGATTGTAACTTATGATGCAAGCGGCAGTAAAATTTACAATAAGGGAACTGAAGTAATGATTCCTGTGGTTACAGTGAAAGCTCTTGACCCAACCGGTGCAGGTGACGCTTACAGAGCCGGATTCCTTCTTGCATACACACGTGGCTACCCGCTGGAAGTTTGTGGTAAGATCGGTTCCACAGTTGCTTCTTTCGCTGTTCAGAGTATCGGATGCCAAACTGATCTTCCAACATGGGATATCATGAAGGCACGTTACGAAGAGAATTTCGGTAAACTTGAACTTCCGGCTTAAGCGCAGGTTAGTTCTTTTTATTTTCTTTTTTGATGCAACATATATGATTAAAGCTAAAGCAAAACATAATTATTTTATTTTGATAAAATTTAAATAAATTAAAAACAGTATTTCACTTTACATTAATGTGGAGTGGAGTAAAATAACATCAAAAAAGATTCCTTTTTCCTTAATTGCAATTGTATTGGTCATACTTGCAGTTGCGGGACTTTTATACATTAATCTCTCAAATGAAGATGAAATCATCTCAGATATAGACTATACTATAGATGAAGAAGATGTGCAATCACACTGGGATGAGTATAAAGCTGTAACAGTGAATGTTGATAAGCTAAGGCAATCACTCGATAGTGGTAATTTTAGTCTCCGGCTGCTGGATGAGGATGTACATATTATAATCTTTAAATCAAACAAAGCAGATGGTTACTACCGTGGATATGCCAATGGCGTAGCAGCCAACCAAGCTGAATTCTATTGTGGAGAGGACACATGCCATTGTTATATTGATCTTGGAACCTATTCCTATCATATAGTAAATACAGGAGAACTAGTCGGGAATGAAAATATGTACGTTCTTTACATGACCGATTATGAGAAAGAGGAACAAAGGCATGAACAGTATCCTATCGATCCATTGACTTTTGAGATAAGCAATGAGGATAGCCTGGATCATAATATCTCCATTGAGATATTCGATCCATCAAATTCATTGATATTCAGTGAGAATTACTCAATATCTCCGGGTGAGATTATAGCATCTCCTGAAATAAGTGAAATCCCTGGAAAACATCGGTATGTTGTGGTATTAGATGGTGATTACAGCTTTGAACAATCTGCAACTGTGGCGCGTTCTACAGGGCTTGGTTCGTCTGAGAAGTTATATTTCAATATTGTTAATGATTCAGAGTATCCTGTGTTAGTGGGAATTGAAATAGCTTGAATATTTTCTCTAATAACTCATTTCCATATATTTATACAAATAAAAATCAAAGACTTTTTATATACTATTGATTATATATTACGTGATGATGGAACCCCGGGATCTAATTATTGAAGAAAAAATTCCAGTTGAAAACGAAGATGTCGATAAAAAAGACAAAGACCCTTCCAGATTATCCACTTTAATTACTGATCTCAGGTCAGGGATAGATTCAATAATACATCCACGTACAAAGATTCCGGACTATGATCCCGAAATACATGGCCCATTGGTGGAATTTGAAGTTCCTGATGGCTATCAGGAAGTTGAACGTTACTGGGTAAACGAGCCTTATTCATTCATTATCATACTGGAAAAAGGCAACATATTTCATTATCATGTTGTAGAGCCAATGCTCACGTTATATGAAAAAGATCTTCTTGAAAGGGTATATGACGACCTTCAGGATATTCTAAGTCTTGGTGGTGTCAGTACTGAGAGAAATAAGGAGACAGTGCTCAAGGAGCATGCTCTCACTCTTTTTAACAGGTATCATGCAAGTCTGGAAATAGCTTCAACCTACAAGATATTCTATTATCTGAAACGTAATTTCCTTGGTCACGACCGTTTAAACTCACTAATGCTGGATTCCGGTATAGAGGATATTTCATGTGACGGGATAGATGTCCCGGTTTTTATGTATCATCGCAAGTATCGTAATATTAAGACAAACATTTCATTCAATGAAGAGGAACTCAACTCTCTTGTAATAAAGCTCTGTCAGAAAAGTGGTAAGCATATCTCAGTTGGTGAACCTATGGTAGATGCAACCCTTCCTGATGGTTCACGTCTTCAGGCAACCCTTGGAAAAGAGATCACAACAAGAGGTAGTTCTTTTACCATCAGGAAATTCCGTGGAGATCCTATCACGCCTATCGATCTTGTAAATTATAATACATGTAACATTGAAATAATGGCCTATTTCTGGCTTGCAATGGAAAATGGTGATTGCGCCATATTTGCAGGCGGTACCGCATCAGGAAAAACATCCCTGCTCAACGCAGTTTCACTGTTTATCCCTCCATTGTCAAAGATCGTATCTATTGAAGATACGAGAGAACTTACACTCCATCATGATAACTGGATAGCAGGTGTTACACGTAAACCATTGAATGTGAATAGTTCAGGTGAGATATCCATGTATGACCTGCTACGTTCAGCCCTCAGGCAGAGGCCGGAATACATACTTGTGGGAGAGATCAGGGGCGAGGAAGCCCTCACATTGTTCCAGGCAATATCCACAGGTCATGCTACATATTCCACGATGCATGCGGGTGACGTGCAGACAGTTGTCAACAGGCTTGACAGTCCGCCGCTCAATGTTCCTCATGTAATGCTCCAGTCACTCGATATCCTGAGTATCCAGATACAGACATTCGTGAACAACAAAAGGGTTCGCAGAACTCAGAGTCTTGTTGAATTTACAGGCATAGATGCAAAAACCGGCTATATACGCATAAACGAACTCTACCGTTGGGACCCTATTAGTGATAGTTACATTAAGACAGGTGATTCGTACACCTTGAACAAGGTAATGGTTGCCAGAGGCTGGGACCGGAAGAAACTGGCAGTTGAACTGGAAAATAGAGTCAGAATTCTTACGTATCTTCGCGAGAAGAACCTGAGGGATTATATTAGTATATCCCTGGTAGTGCAGGCTTACGATGCAAATCCGCAAGGCGTTATTGAAGCCATAGAGACAGACACCCTGCAGACAATGATAGAACAGAACATGTAGGAGATTCTGGTATGGATATCATCGACTCGGCTGCCCACCTTATATTTGGAAAATATGTGAGAAGACGCATCCATCGATATGAGGATCAGCGCCTGTCAATACGCAAAGCAGGGCTGGGTATGCTGGTTGAACAATACATTGCCCAGACATATTTCTTTTCACTGGTCATGGCATTATCAGCAGGTTTAATTGGCCTTCTTGCCGGCTACTATCTTCTTGGAAACGTAAGACCATATATGTTAGGTATCGGTACTGAAATTCCCTGGATATGGTCAAATTTCCATATATTACTAAGTATTGTTCTAGCTTTTATTTTTTCATTGATAGCTTCCTCATTGACATATTACATTTTCATGTCAATACCTGAAGTTCAGGCAAATGTAAGGAGTGCTCTTATCAATCAGTCTCTTCCACACACAACTGCGTATCTGTATGCAATGAGTCATGGTGGTGGAATGAATCTGATTGATATTATGAAATCCCTGGCACAGAATTATTACATTTATGGAGCAGCAGCAGAAGAAGTTGGTTATATTGTAAAAGACATGGAATATTATGGAACCGATCTTCTTCAGGCCTTTGACCGTGCAGGACAGAGGACCCCTTCCAAAAAATTCAAGGATTTTCTGGATGGAATGACTTCAATTGTGACAAGTGGTGGTGATGTTAATTCATATCTCAAAGCAAAGAATGACCAGTATCGTCTCACCGCTACAAAAGAGCAGAAAATATTCTTTGAAACTCTTAGTGTACTTGCAGAAGTATACATTTCAGCCTTTGTTGCAGGTCCGTTATTTCTTATTACAATTCTCGTAGTTCTGGGACTTGTAAATTCAAGTTCTGCCAGCATTCTAAATCTCATAGTTTACCTGATAATCCCAATTGGAACAGTCGTTTTCCTTCTTCTGTTGAATTCACTGACAAATGATAATCCAAAGATTCCTGATTATTATGTTGTTGAAAAGGAACTTGATGTTTTTTCCCATGTGAAATTAACGGAAGGTGAACCTGATGAGGAGGTCAAAAGGAAAAAGATGAGTGATTATACCAGAATTGTCAAGTTCATGGACAAAGTTGCTCATCCACTGGTGCTTTTCAGAAATAATCCCTCTTATGTTCTATTTATTACTGTACCCGTTTCATTATTGTACCTATTCTATACCGTTAATAATTACGTAAACGTTGCAAATATTCTCTATCTCAACAGCTTCAATATTGCAACGGTAAGCATAGTTGACGATCAGATATTCATAGCACTCATTATTCTGCTCCTGCCTTACATCATATTTGATGAATTACGGACCTATCGTGTGAAGCAGATCGAAAATCATATTCCGGATTTTCTTAATAACCTGGCAAGCATAAATGAGGCTGGGATTCTTCTTGTTGATGCTATTGTCATGAGCATGCAGCTTAAGATAGGAATTCTTCATTCAGAGGTAAAGCGTCTTGTCAATGATATTTCATGGGGAACTAAACTTGATGATGCACTGAAAAAATTCGAATTCAGAATACGTACTGAAATGACCAGACGTATCATCAACCTGATAATTAAGGCCAATGAGTCCACCAGTGACATTAAGAGCGTACTGACACTTGCAGCTCACGATGCTGATATTCAAAGGCAGCTTAAGAAAGAACGCAATGCTGAGATGTTTGTTTACATCTTTATTATCTACATTGCTTTCATGGTATTCCTGTTTATTGTTTACATACTGGCAGCTTATTTCCTGCCAGCAATGCCTGCGTCCACCGAAGGCGCTATTTCAGGATTAAGCCTGTCAATGAATTTTGACCTTGAAAAATATACTCTGTTATTTTTCCATGCAGCTATGATACAGGGATTCTGTTCCGGTCTTGTTGCAGGTAAAATGGGAAGTGGAAACATCCATTCAGGTTATAAGCATTCTCTCATAATGATGTCATTTGCTTACCTGTTGTTTTCCTTCTTCATCTGAGGTGAAATTACATGGGAACACAGTTTGATAATGTAAGATCAAAAATCATGACATTTTTCTATGATGAAAAAGCCCTGTCCGAGATAATCGGCGAGGTCCTTTTGACAGCTATAGCTGTGCTTGCATTTTCAGTAATAGCTGTGTTTGTGTTTTCTTATATGGAGTCAGAAGATGTTGTACATGCAGATATAGATGGATGGGTTGATGTCAGTTCATCCACTGTCTATCTGAGACATTCAGGCGGTGAGACTATTGATCTTAATAAGGTGGAATTAGTTCTTAACCTGAATGGCACGCGCAGAGACCTTTCCTCGTCCCAGCTTGAAGAGAGATTGGGAAGCGGAAGCTGGCATCTTGGACAAACGATTGATATTGATACGGATGATCTCTGGAATACAACTATCAATGAAGATGATTATGTTGGTATGATACTTATTCAGACCAATGCAAATGCTGTCATAGAAAGTGGTTCTCTTCATGGAGAGGAAGTCGAAATTGATTCGGGTTCAGGCTCAGGTGGCAATGTAACACCACAGCAACAGAATCCGGTGGCTGATTTCATATATTTACCTTCAAGTCCTAATACCTCCGAAACAGTTACCTTTACTGATCAATCAACTGATGCTGATGGAACTGTTGTAGGATGGTCGTGGAGCTTTGGTGACGGAGGAACTTCCAGTACCCAGAATCCTTCATATCAGTATTCTTCAGCAGGAACCTATACAATAACGCTTAATGTCACTGACGATGATGGCAATACAGGCAGTACTTCCCAAACTGTGACTGTTACAGTTTCAACGGTAACTCCTGAAACAACATCGCCGGTTTCATTGTGGACTTTTGATATACGCAGTGATAGCATTGTCGTAGATTCCGCAGATGGAAATGATGGTGCAATAATACGTGCAACCAGAGTAAGTTCTGACGTAAATAATAGTGCAATCAAGTTCGAGCAAGGTCCAGGTGCAGGATCTGGTAATAAACAATACGTTACAGTTCCTGATAGTAGCAATCTTGATATAACGACTGAAGGCTCTGTTGAGTCCTGGATATATCTGGAAGAGTACAGTGATTTTTCAGGAATTGTTCATAAAGGACAATCTAGTGCTTTTTCCGATGAAAGTTACAGTTTGCAGTTTGGAGGAGGAGTTTATGGAAACAACGAGCAGATACTATTTAGTTTGAATAATGGACAATTTACTGTATTATCATCCTCTCAACTTTCTCTCGATACATGGTACCATGTTGTAGGAACCTGGAACTCGACTTCAATAAATGTTTATATTGATGGAATTTTAGATAATACAAATACAGGTACAAACATAGCGGCTAATCCATCTACAGGTTCTCTACAAATGGGAGCTCAACTTACAGATGGTACTTATGGCTTTAATGGAATGCTGGATGAAGTTGCTATCTATGACTATGCTCTCAATGCAACTGAAGTTCAACAAAGATACGATCTCTATGCTTGATAGAAAAAAGGGGCAATGGAAATGAAGATAAGATCAATAGTGTCCTGTGAAAAAGCTGTATCCGCAGCAATTTCAGCTGTCCTCCTTTTTGGCATACTGGTATCTGTGATAACGCTTGTTAATGTCCAGTATATTCCCGAATGGAAAACATCTGCGGAACAATCGCATATGGATGATGTCTTCTATGATATGGCAGGAATGAAAAATGAGCTCGATATCCTTTCGGGTTATGCAAGAACCGAACCTTCCACAAGTCTTTCTGTAAGTGTTCCTATAAAAATGGGTGGAGCTTCATTGCCTATGTTCAGTCCCGAGAAAACAAGTGGACAGCTTACTGTAAATGAGGATGATTTTGGAATTAGTATTGTTGGGACTACTCAGGGAATTACTCGCAATAGTAGTTCTCTACTCCTAGATCTTGGAACTGTAAGCTACAGATCAGACAACAATTATTTCGTAGACCAGAAATATGTTTATGAGGGTGGTGCTCTCATTCTGGCTCAGGACAGTTTTTCATTGATGCGCCTTGGTCCCCAGATGGATATCAGAAAAACGGATAATTCCAGCAATATTTCTGTGGAATTAAATGTAATAGATTTAAGTGGTCCCAGAAGGTCTATCAGCAGTAATTCTATTGAAGAGATCAATTTCAGGACGAATGGGACTGATGACCTTTACTGGGATGGTACCCTGTTCACAGATATGACAATGACCATTCAAACATCATATGCTTCATCCTGGGCAAGTTATTTAGAAACATTGGCTGATGATGCGGGGATTGATGCATCAGATTACTCTGTAAGTTTTAATGATACTGCAGTTGTATTTTTCCTTGAAGGGAACTCAGGGGATATTAAGATTAATGTCACAAAGACATTTTTTGATGCAAGACTTAATCTTTTGTCCTGAACATTTTTTATTTGTTTTAATTTCATCAATGCTTAGTTTCATCAATAATGAAGTCACATCTTTAAATGGGGATTTTTGATGATTAAGGAAGCTATGCTCTATGAGAAACTGGATAATGGTAAAGTCCGGTGTAAATTATGTGCACACAGGTGCAGAATAGCACCTGGTAAACGCGGTTTTTGTGCTGTGCGGGAGAACAGGGAAGGGGTCCTTTACACGCTGAATTATAATGTTGTTTCAAGTGAAGCTCTTGATCCGATAGAGAAGAAACCTCTGTATCATTTTCATCCTGGGTCAGTTGTCTATTCGCTGGGGACCATTGGATGCAATTTCAGGTGCAAACATTGCCAGAACTGGACAATTTCACAGGTAAGTATAGATGAGGCAAATGCTATTGAAATAAGCCCTGAGGAGGCTGTAAGAAGAGCTGTGGCTTCTGGTGCAAGGTCAATTGCATGGACGTATAACGAACCGACAATATGGTTTGAGTACACATATGACTGCGCCAGGCTTGCAAAGGAAGAAGGACTTGATACAATTTATGTTACGAATGGGTACATAACTCCTGAAGCCCTGGAAACTATTGCTCCGTATCTGGATGCTTTCAGGGTGGATATCAAGGCTTTTACTGAGAAGTTCTACAAGGAGATTACGAGTGCAAAACTGGCACCTGTTCTTGAGTCTGCAAAACTTGCAAAAAAGCTGGGAATGCATGTGGAAGTTGTGAATCTTATTATCCCTACTCTCAATGATTCTGAGACTGAGATACGTGAAATGTGTATGTGGGTCAATGAGAACCTTGGTGCAGATATTCCTGTTCATTTTACACGTTTCCATCCATACTATAAGCTGCAGAATATTTGTCCTACTCATCTGGAGACACTTGAGATGGCTTATTCCATTGCAAAGGAAGAGGGCATGAAATACGTGTACATAGGCAATGTCCCGGGAAATGGCCATGAGCATACTTTTTGTCCGGAATGTGGGGAATTGATTATAAAAAGGGGAATGTTTGGAGTAGAGTCTTATGAACTGACCGACAAACGAACTTGCCCGCGTTGCGGCACTCCAATTAATGTTGTGTCAGATGATTAGGACAGGTTCGGGCAAATTTTATAAATTTTCTTTTTAAAAATAGTGTGTCTGTAACTATTTATTGTTGCTATATATAAAGTTTATATCATTCACTACCCCTTCGTTTCTACTGGAACATATATTTTATAGCATATATGATTATCATCATTATGATGAATTCAATTTTGAGGGTAAATATTGAGTAAATGTGGGGTTAAAATTGGATAAGAATAGGACCTAAAAAGCCGTGCAATCAAAAGCTTTAAAAGCAATAAGTGCATTAAGAAGTTTCGCGCGTGAGCGCCATGCTGAGAGCCGCAATAACTCAGTTGGTAGAGTGTCTGGCTGTTAACCAGAATGTCACAGGTTCGAGCCCTGTTTGCGGCGCTTCAATCTTTTCTCGTATTGGGCCTGTAGCTTAGCCAGGTTAGAGCGCTCGGCTCATAACCGAGCGGTCACCGGTTCGAATCCGGTTAGGCCCACTTAAAAACTTTGGGTAGTTCTGAATTTAAATTGATCCTATTTCTCTAGAGTAATTCTTTCACCAAGAATAAGTCTTCTTCTTGTCACCTCAGGTAATTTAGTCTGACAAAGCTGATTGCTAATGAATTTTCAGAAATAAGATAGATTCTGATGCTGTATAAAGTCAATTTGCATCTCTCAGGAAAAGGGCATGAAGTACCTCTCCGAAATGTTCTACCTTGGCTGGCATTAAAAAGCAGACTCATCTACTGAAGAACCTAAAGAGTATGTATTCTCTCCAAAAAGGATGGATATAGGCCATATTATTGTTTATGGTAGAAATGGAAATCTAACTCTTGATGCTGTCAGGTGGTTGATTAAACATAATGTTCAGGTTACTTTCCTTGATTGGAACAGTAAGCTTCTAAGCACTTAACATTATATGAAAAAGAATGCTGAATCAGAGAAGACCTGTACTCTAAATTCTCCTGTCTGGGAAAGGTTGGAGATGTGGGAAGGGTGTTGACAGGTTAAAATATATTAGTTTATTATTTTCAGTATTTTGACTCCTATATACGTGAAAACTAATATTGATATAAAAACTCCCAGTGCCATCCTGTCATAATTATTTGTAAATTTTGTTGCTTGCTTATCATTTGTTCTTTCAGCAGTAGTTTTCAAGGCATTTTTTGTTCGAGTATTTGATTTTGAATAATTGATCATGCCGGAAAGAATTCCAAGTAGTGCTGAAACAACAAAAAGTATCATTCCTAAAATGAAATAGATAAAATCAATTAAAAAACCTGCTGCAAAACATATTACAGCTGCCAAAAGAATAATTAAAGAATACTTCAAGAAAAAACGGTCATCTGGATTCTTTTTATACTCCTTACATAATTCTTTTTGGAAAATTTCATTCGGGTTTGGATTGGGATTATACTCAACTTCCTTTGTTTTAGTTTTAAGATGTATAAAGTATATGATACTGACAAAAAAGAGAACACTATAAAGTATAAGTTCAATTTTATCAAGATTAACCATAGCTTCGGATATATCTCCTTACTATTCTAAATTTATTAAATATGTGTGAACCTAATTATTTAACTCAAATAAACATATTTCGTTACGGCAACATAGCTCACTTTTAATAAGAGGTCCGTTTTTACAGCTTAACTATATCCCAGCAAAGTTATTTTAGGATATAGGTAACTCAGAAAAATACCACTCTTAGAATTTTAAGCTATAGATGTGAATAGAAAAACACGTTATATTCATATATGTCAACATTAAACTAACACTCATTATATTTTTATGCAATAAACCCCAATAAAATTATCGAATATATGAAACAACGTTTAAGTAACAACACAGTTAAATTGTTTATTTTAGTGACTTCTTTAATAGTCTGGGTGAGTGCAAACCAATATGATTTTTTTGAAAGTATTGCGCTTTTTGTATCCAGATATGATAAATGGGAAGTTGATGAATTAATAGCATTATCACTTTACTTATTCATTGTTTTCTCAGTGCTTGTATACAAAAAATCAAAGGATTTGGAAAGGGAAATTCAAAAGCGTACACTGCTTGAAAAAGAGCTGGAACAATCTTTAGTTTCCGCAGAGGCAGCAAATCGTGCAAAAAGTGAATTTCTTGCTACCATGAGCCATGAATTGAGAACTCCACTCAATTCTATCATAGGGTTTTCTAATCTAATGTTAACCAGTGAAGTAAATATTGATAAGCAGAGAAAATATCTAAATAATATTTCTTCAAGTGGTAAACATCTGTTATCCATAATAAATAGTATACTTGATATTTCAAAAGTTGAAGCAGGAAAGTTAGAACTCCATTATGAAAAATTTGATATTTACGGAGCTATTGATGAGGTGAAAAATATCATATTTCCACTTGCAAGCGAGAAAGAAATCAATATAGAATTCTTCACCGATGACTCTTTGAAGGAAATATACGCCGACAGAGTTCGATTCAAACAGATACTTTTCAACCTTATCAGTAATGCTATCAAGTTTACTCCTAATAAAGGAAAAATTATTATTTCAACATCCCTGGTTGGTAATATGTTTCAATGTACAGTAAAAGATACTGGAATAGGAATATCTGAAGAGAATAAAAAAGAGCTATTCAAGCCTTTTACACAACTTCATTCATGTATAAATCGCACTTCTGATGGAACCGGGCTTGGTCTTACCCTGGTAAAGCAATTTGTAGAATTACATCAAGGAAGAATCTGGTTTGAAAGTGAGTTAGGCAAAGGATCGAGTTTCAGCATAGAGTTACCCTTACAATCTGTTTAAATAGAACGATCTTTGTTCAATCAACAAATTAATCTTTTTACCCTTCCTTAAAGCCTCTGCTATGACTTTCTTTGTTGTCTGGAAAGTTTTCTGTCAACATCCAATTCCTGCTTATCAATATCATTGGCTTCCTTCCCAATGTAAACTAAGAACCAGCGTGAACAGATTTCATTTCAAGTTTTCAATATCATCCTCTAATATATACTCGGGATGATTGGCATACTGCAATTTAGAACAGCTTTTCCACACATTCCTTAAGATCACGGTAGGCGCGGGTTTCTGCAATGTTCTGAGGACCCGTAGCGAAAGCTTCCAGCATTGAGCGGTAGTACCATTCCTGTTCTTCCTTTGGTGCGTTGAACTTGTCCCAGAAGCCTTCTCCTTCCATCCTTAGTTCGCTGATGAGGTCCCTGATATTTGCAAGTTTGTCCGCACAGGAGAGAAGTTTGATCTCCCGCTCAGCACTCTTTATCTCTCTTATAGTGTGTTCCTTCCGCTGCTTCCAGGTCTGCGCCTTGTCACCAGTCGCAGGCTGCCTGAGTTCTTCCGGTTCGGTAACAGCGTTCACGTAATCAGCAACTTGCTGGCCGTATTTGTTTGATATTGTTCCAATGTCAACATCGGTATCTTCAACAACATCATGGAGCAATCCTGCCATAACAAGTTCAAGAGGCGCATTCTCTTTGAGAAGGGTGGACGCTACATCCATTGGATGAGATATATATAGAGTACCGGACTTCCTCATAGCGTTATTGTGTGCACCAACGGCAAATGCAAACGCATCAGCAAGTTCTGTCAGGTCTGCCTCCTTGTGCACCTCATATTTTTCCTGAAGTTCATCCAGCTGTATCCTGTAGTTTGCCATCCTCACGTGTTCGTAAACAGTTAATTTGCCATCTATCTCTGTTGCTATCATTCTGTAAGCATCGCTGGCCCAGATCTTTCTTAAGGGTTCCTCGGACAGGAAATCCAGATAACTGAACAGTTCGGGTGTTTCAAAAGGTTTAGGAACATCGATCGTATAGATGGTGATACCATTCCCTTTTTTCTCAGTACTGCTGCAATACTGACTGATAAGCTCGCGTATTTTCATGATGATAACTCCCTGATCGGTGTAAATTATCTTAATACCGACTTTGCATGTCTTTTCCCATATACTTTAAAGTTAATGGTATCCCATCCCTGCCAATGGAATAAAGTAGACGATAGTAATGAATGATTATCATCTACAAAAAATTATGAATAAACAGACCAGATAAACTGTCCTGTAACCTGCGATAATGCTCGTTTAAAATAAATAGCATATACTCTGGTAATTATCTTTAGAAGATCATGTCAAATCACCAGGTAGATTCAATTCTTCTCATCCTTGAATTCAACATCGCTGTGACTTCCGTCACAGAATGGTTTATTTCGGGAGGCTCCACATCTGCAAAGGGAATAATGGTCCTGGGTCTCCGGTACTGAGCCATCAGGATCTTCAAGTTTTATCCCAGTAACATTATAAGGCCCATCCTTCTGAATATTGATTTCCTGATCCTGTGAGTAATCCTTATGCAATTCCCCGTTGATAGTATAACTCAATGCACCGGAAGGACAGGTCCTGATAAGAGCTGCTATCTCTTCCGGGTCTGCAGCATCTGGATCAGCCCAGGGATCTTTACCCTTTCTGAAAACAGAAGGCAGATTGCGAACACAGTAACCTACATGGGAACACATACCTCTGTTACGATGGATGGTGATATGTTTTCCTACAAAAGTCTCCATTTTGTCGGGAACACGGTCTTCTTCTTTTTCTCCGGAAAAACCGATCTTTGCATGTGTTCCATCACAAAATGGCATTTTCGCCGATCCACCACACCTGCAAAGTGTCATAATGGGTTTTGTCTCAATTAAAACACCCTTTGAATTCCTGAGTGTTTTAATGTCTTTTGCAATGTATGGACCATTTTTTGATACCTTTATTGAAGGGCTGACCTCTTTATCCACTGACACACCTCTGTAAAGTAAAATCTGTATGCATCAGATTTTTAGTTTTTGCAGGGAATATATATTCTAATGAGTATCGAAGAAGATAAGATGATAATCTTTGTAATTGAGATGAGGAATTGGAATACTATTAATGGGAACTTTTCTTTTGTTTGAATCGAAATCTCTGCATGGCAATTTTTGGTAATAGGTAACGCCAAAAAACCGAACTTCAAAGTAAAATTAAAAAGAATGAAGGATAATCAAAGTTCAGTTATCTGCACGGAATCTTTCAGGAAATAGTCAAAGAGTTCTTCTGCCCACTTAATTGCATTTTTGTTATCAAATCGCATAAATCTAGTATCAAATTCTTTATTGCTTTTTAATAAATATAAATTGATGAAAAATTCATCATACGTAAAAAACAGGAAGTCCATTTTTTTCTTATAAACATAGACATTGATTACGTCAGTTTTTATGTAGTTTTTAAAATTTGCACGATAATCGGTACGTATTTTTTCAAATAGAGTTTCAGAGACAATTAAATTTGTTTTTAGATTATTTTCAATCAGATAAGTGAATATATCATGGTAATTAGGATAGAGTAGTGTAGTAACTGAATACTGAAACTTAGATTCTTTAGATTTTTCAAGATATAATTTTCTTGTATCGTATTGATCTACAGGAGAAATAGATACCACAGTAGGTTTTCCAATCTCACCTATTCTTGATAGCAAATGATGTGGAATAAAATTCAGGTAATGACTTCCCCAGTAATCAATATCTACATCCAGAATTTCAGTAGTATCTATTAAAGGTTTCATCATATCTACGATCATTTTCCCAATAGATGTCAGTTCATAGGTTTCACCATAATGGGTGACAAGATTATGTTCTTCTAAGATCTTTATCTGAGGCAGTATTGCATTTCTGGTAGTTTCTAGTGACTTAAGAAGATAATTCATTTCTTGTGGGCAATTCTGTAGCAATAATAGCACATTCGTTCTCTTATCAGAAGCAAATGCTACATCAAGTAAACGTTTTTTCACCAGATTCACATCCTAAAGCAACCCTACGTATTTTGTATAATATAGATACATATATACTTTAGTCTTTGCTCCCACAATTCTGCCCTTTCCCTAACAAGACAGTTTAATGAAAATAGTTATCAACTTCAGCATTCTTCTTCATATAATGCAAAGTGCCAGTTGAGAATCCCATCTTTTTCATTCAGAATGCCAATGCTGCAACGATACCGACAATTATCGTTTTGATCCAATAGGCCAGATGATACCGTATAGATAAAAAAGAAGATCCAATGGTTCAACAGGGCACTTAAGACAGAACCATGTTAAGCCATTGTTGATGATAAAGTTTCATTCGTTATCATGACCAACGTTTCATACAGGCATTTGACTCCATATATCAGCCAGGCATTTCATACAGGCATTTGACTCCATCACTGGAAAACTGTCGAAATAGCAGATGTCCCTCCAGGGGAAGGTGGCTGCAAGATATGCTTCTGAGTTTTTGGCATCATAGACCACTATGTGACGGCATGTGGACAGGTCATCCCATTCACTGACGACTTCAATTCCCTGAGGGTATTCCCACTTTTCAAAACGACTTAGTACTTCCTCGGTATCCTTTGGATCCCACGTGATTATATCCATGAACAACATTTGTTCCTCACTCCCGGTTAAGTTTTATTTTGTTCACTCAATATTTAATTTCTATTAACGTGCATAGCTCAAAAAATTCTACACATGTAAAAATCGGTTTTTAAAATTCATATTTCTTTTGGTTATTCATTTTTTGAAGAAAGGAATAATTCAGACAAACGGAGGGGGAATAGAGGTTTTAGCCCCCGCCCCTCCAGCTTAAAATAACAATTTTTGCCTAAGACATGTATCAGACAAATCCCGGAGCTGAGGAGAACAGGGACCATCTTCTGTGTGACATAGCCTTTTTAATTCTCTTTACTGCAATTTCCATTGCAACAGCCCTCGGCATCATTCCGGTACTAGCCACTCCTTCCAGCATTTCCCTGGTATTAGTCCGTATTTTATCTTCTATTGCCTGGAATGCAGCCGCTTCACATGCTCCCCGATATTCCATGGCAGCACAGATCACTCCGCCTGCATTGGCAATAAAATCAGGAATACATAGTACTCCTTTTTCATGAAGATATTTCTCGGCTTCATGAGTAATGGGAATGTTAGCGCCTTCGATCACAAGTTTGGTTTTGAGCCGGTGTACATTATCTTTATGAATGATATCAGGCCTGGCCGCAGGGATCCATATCTCGCACTCTATATCAATCACATCCTCAAGACCACGAATTTCAGCACCGGGATAATCCACTACACTCATGCCGTTTTCCTTCAGGTGGATCAATTTATCGATATCAAATCCTTCAGACATGTAAGCCGTTCCTCTGGAATCGGCCACACCAACCAGCACCGCCCCTTTTTCTGAGAGGAAACGAGCTGCATGTTTTCCCACAGAACCAAAACCCTGGACCACCATCCTTGCACCTTCCATCTCAAAATCACAGTAATCGAGTGCAACATCAGCTGCATGGCTCATTCCCCAGCCAGTGGCTCCTATCTCGTCAAGTGGAATACCCCCTATCTCACGGGGAAGCCCTACCGCCCTTCCAATCTCATCATGCACACAGGCCATACACCGTTCATCGGTGCCCATGTCAGGACCAAAGATATATTCCTTTACCTCACGCAGGGAAGATGCCAGAGCTCGAATAAGTATCTCTTTATTTTCCTGTGGCATTTTAGGGTCGGCGTAGATAACCGCTTTTCCACCACCGTGGGGCAATCCGGCAACTGCATTTTTAAGGGTCATGGCACGGGCCAGTCTGAAGCATTCCTCGGTGCTTACATCCGGTGCCATACGAACACCACCAATAGAAGGACCTACAGCTACATTATCTACCACAAGGACAGCCTTTAGACCAACCGAAGGCTCATAAACATGAATTATCTTAGCTGGCCCGAGTTCATCTGCAAATCGAAAGATATCTTCCATTTGATTACCCCCTTTTATACAATTTACTCTAATATTTATTATGTCGCTAAGCATTAAAATTACTTTTGTTGATGGGGCCACCTATCAAAAAGACAGTCGTGTCCCTATCAATTCATATCAATTCTCATTGTTGTTATGAAAAGCAGTAAATTTATCACGTTGGAGTAAGAAGACCGCTGTTTTCAAACGGTGGATGAATTACGTCCCCTGTTGGAACTACTGTCAATGTATTTCTTAATCGTTTCAGCAGATACCTGACCATGAGTACCAACATAATAGCTTGGCGACCAAAGATGATTACCCCAAAATTCCTTTTTTCGTAATTCAGGAAACTTCTGGAAAACTCTCTTAGCAGTAACTCCTTTCATAATTTTAACAATATCAGTCGGTGCTATGAATGGTGGTGCAGATATGAAAAGGTGGATGTGTTCAGGCATGACTTCAAGTTCAAGTATTTCCCATTCTTTTGAATCAGCAATGGTTCTTATCTGGTCATCAAGAAATTCCTTTAAATCATCATTCATAACCTGTTTCCGATATTTAGTACACCATACAATATGGTAGTTAATTTCATATACAGCAGAACTTGAATATGACATGTACTCCTATAGGTACGAAAGATGTTTAAACATTATGAACCTATAGGTATCTAATGCAGAAATCTTATAAGTTTAGATTATATCCTACAAAACAACAGGAAGTGACTTTAATTAGAACTCTTGGTGTGTGTAGACATATCTATAACGAATTTCTTGCAGACCGTAGAAACGCATACGAAAGGTGCAATCAGGGATTATCCACTATGGAACAGTTGTATCAGGTTCAGTATCTTGAATTTGATATAGACGTACATTCACAGGTAAAACAGGATGTAATCAGGAGATTAGGTAAGTCATTTGATGCTTTTTTCAGACGTTGTAAGAACGGAGAAGCAAAAGTAGGTTATCCTCGTTTCAAAGGTAAGAACCGATATAACAGTTTTACCTATCCGCAATCTGGTTTTAGTATCTTTGGAAAGAAATTGAAGCTATCGAAAATTGGAGAAATTAAGATAGTTCAACATCGAGAGATTGAAGGTAAAATTAAGACCTGTACCATCCGCAAAGATGGGAAACAATGGTATGCTACATTCTCTGTAGTCATTGAGAACAATGTTACACCTGTTGAACCTGTTACCTTTGTGGGTATTGACGTAGGACTCAATTCTCTGGTAACTTTGAGTGATGGTACTCAAATAGATTCTCCGAACTATTATCGCAATACAGAGGATGAACTAAAAAGACAACAACGCAACCTTAGTCGTAAAAAGAAGTTCTCTAACAATTGGAAGAAACAATGTGATAAGGTAAACACTTCACATCGTAAAATTCGCAATCAGAGAAATGATTTTAACCACAAACTAAGCAGAGAACTCATTAATGCTTACGATTTCATAGCCTTTGAAGACCTGAATGTAAAGAACATGGTTAAAAATTCAAGATTATCAAAGTCAATACATGATGCATCATGGAGTAATCTAATTCAGATTACAAAATACAAAGCGGAAGAAGCTGGTAAGTTTGTAGAATTGGTAAACCCGTGTAATACATCACAACTATGTAGCAACTGGTCAAAAAGTAGAAAAATCATTAGCAGTGAGAACACACAACTGTCCTCACTGTGGATTAATTCTGGACCGTGACCATAATGCCGCCATCAATATTCTAAATCGTGCTGTAGGAACTACAGTTCAAGCCTGTGGAATTGAGTCGTTGGACTCGATAATGAAGCAGGAAGCCACCCTATGAATAGGGTGGTAGTTCACACTGGAATAACTCCTAAATTAATATGGAGAAATGGTGAATGAATACTCTGAAAGGTATAGGATTTTTCTTTGATCCGGAGTCAATTGCCATTATTGGAGCATCACCCACCTCTGGGAAAGCTTCTCACGTGATATTGGAAAACCTCAAAAGAATAGGTTATAAGGGTTCCATCTATCCGGTAAATCCTAAATATGAACATATCGACGGCATGAAATGTTACGCTTCTATCGCTGATATTGGGGAGCAGGTAGATGTGGCCATATTCGTACTTCCCGCATCAAAAGTACTGGATATCCTTAAGGGACCTGTTGAAAACATCCGGGGAGTGATCATCATAAGTTCAGGTTTCAGGGAAGTGGAAAAAGGAAAGCTTCTGGAAGAGGAACTTAAAATGATTGCTGAGGAAAAAGGCATCAGGATAATAGGGCCGAATTGTCTGGGGATATATGATGCCATTTACGGAGTAGATACTTTTCTGGTTCCCACGGAGCATGTTAAGAGGCCAAAAAAGGGTGGATTGTCGATACTTACACAGAGTGGTTCCTTTGCAGTTCTGATCATGGATGAGATGGCAACGGAAGGTATAGGTGTTGCAAGGATCGTGAGCTATGGGAACAAGGTTGATGTTGATGAGGCAGATTGTCTCGATCTGCTGGCAGATGATGAAGACACCAGATACGTTCTTTTGTATATAGAATCGGTTGAAAACGGAAGGGAATTCGTTGATGCAGCTTCCAGATGTGCTGCAAAGAAACCCGTCATTGCCATAAAGGTCGGCAGAGGTGAGGCGGGAATGCATGCCGCCAGATCACATACGGGAGCTATGGGAGGAAAATATGAGATATACAGGGCTGCTTTCAGGAAGGCAGGGATCATAGAGGTTGACGGATATGAGGGATTGAAGGATGCCTGCAGGGTTCTGGATGCCTATGATATAGTTGATGGCAACAAAGTACTGATCATAACAGATGGTGGCGGTATCGGGGTGAGCATGGCAGATGCCTGCGAGGACTTCGGGCTGGATGTCAAAAGACTTTCTTCGTCTTCAAAAAACAATCTAAGTACCAGGCTTCCTGCATTCTCTGCAATGGATAATCCTATAGACCTGACCGCCAGTGCAAAGGATGATGATTATTTCACTGCTCTTGAAGAGGGTTTCATGAACGGGTATGATCTTGCCATTGTAACGGTTCTCTGGGGAGCACCTGCACTTACTGCCGGAGTCGTTGGCAGGATATATGAGGTTCAGACCAGATATAATAAGCCCGTGATAATATGCAGTCCCGGAGGGGAGTTCACAAGAAATATGTACAGGCTATTCGAGGAAAAGGGCATGCCAGTATTCTCAACTCCTGAAGCTGCGGTAAGGGCTGCAGCTGTTTTGACCGGCAGGGGAACAGTACGGGATAATATCTTAAAAGGAGCAGGACCATGGATATGAAAGTGGTTGATAATATCATCAATAATGTCCTGAATGAGGGCAGGCATCACCTGCTTGAAACAGAGGCCAAGGCCCTGATCTCCCAATGGGATATCCCGGTTCCCAATTCGATTCTTATAAAAGGAACGGAATATCAGGAAATTGGCATGGATAGGATCAAACCTCCATTTGTTCTTAAGGTAGTATCTAAGGATATCCTTCATAAAACAGAGGTTGGAGGTGTGATATCAGACCTCAGGGATAGGGATGATGTAAGAAATGCTGTCATCCGTATGAGAAGGGATCTTGAGGAGAATGTTCCACAGGCAAGGATAGAAGGATTCCTTCTCGAAGAATTCGTTTCCAGGGGTGTGGAGGTGATCATTGGTGGGATGAGGGATCCTCAGTTTGGTCCGGTAATTATGTTTGGTACAGGGGGAGTTATGGTAGAGTTGATGAAAGATGTAAGCTTCAGGCTTGCACCTTTGGATCAAAGGGAATCCATGGCAATGATGGAGGAGTTAAGAGGCTATCCGCTTTTGACTGGATATCGGGGTTCAAAGTCTGTGGACCGGGAGCTGCTGGCATCTATTATCATGAAAGTGTCTGATATTATAACGAAGATAGAAGAGATCAGGGAAATTGAGATAAATCCGCTTTTTGTTTACGAAGATGGAGTAATGGCAGTGGATACCAGAGTGATATTAGAGTTAGAAGAAAGATAAAAAAACGGGGCAGAGAGGTTTACTAGCAACTTTTGGAATCATTATACACATACTTTCATCCCCCAACGACACCAAATTCAAACAGATACCAATTTATAATATTCTTTAAACATCATAGTAAAATAAAGTAGGATGTAGTTATTCTACTAAACCTATTTTTATGCAAATTCGTTTCCTGCATTTTTCGATTGTTTCTTAATCTCTCTGCCCTTCATGTAAATCGCACCTAACTTACTTTTCCTGATTACAAGGTTCCGACTGACCTTTTTAGTTTCAATGAAACCAGCGTTAGTTAATTTTTTAAGATGATGGCTGAGACGTGATCTTTCATTGCCAAAATCAGTTGTTCCTTTTTCAAGTTCTGGCTTTAATCTAGCGATAAGGTCATCAACAGATTCAACACCATCTTCAAGTTTATCAAGTATGCTTAGCTGTTCTTTGGCAAGGTCTTTGATTGGGAAGAGGGGAATGTCAAGAATGCCTTTTAGATGATATGTTTCTTTATTTGTGTATTCGGGAACATCACTGTAAATAGGAACATTACTTACAAGTGATACAATATATGCTGATATTCCGATGTTTCTCAGGCCACCTGAGATGTTGATTTTAACTGTGCTTCCTGCTTTGACCTCAGCTTCAATGATTTCCAATATCTCAAGAGAAGATTCTAATATATTCTCTCTTTCTATTGTTCTGTTCTCTACTTCAAACCCTTTGAAAGCTTTTTTGATGCTTTTTACTGCGGATTGTACCATTTCCTGTTCTTCATCACTTTTGTGTGTCAAAATGATTATCTTATGAACTGGGAACTGTTTGATACTTTCTATCAATTTATCAGCTGAAAAACCAACAGGTACCAGATGGGTAAACATCTTTGCTTGTTCCATGGTTGAATATCATGTTTAATTCAATATATGTGTTTTTATTAATTTGACATTATTTACTTAAACTATAATTTTAAGTATGATTACGTAATGTAATTATCTGTCTGTATCTAAATCTAACTTTTCGGTGGGATTTTTGTGCAAAAAACATTATTTTGTGAGCTTAACAATAAAGTATCATCCTTGTTTGAATCTGAACTGGCAGTTGTTCATGTGGATTTTTCCTCGGTCATTATTGTAGGTGATCTTCATGGTAATATTGAAGCATTGGATTTCATATTAAAGAAAGGTGAGGAACTTGATTGTAGCAATTATATATTTCTAGGAGATTATATTGACAGGGGCGATAATTCAGTAGAGGTGCTCTGTCGGCTTTTCAAATTAAAACTTGATAACCCAGATGGTGTGATCCTACTTCGTGGTAATCATGAAACTGCAGGAACTAATGCTTACTATGGACTTTATGATGAACTGGATAAAGATGATGAGTTGTTTTCTCTTGCCAACAGGACATTTGAAAAGATGCCTATAGCTGCAGTTTTAAGTATGAAATCACTGTTAAGGACCTCTCACGTTTTTTGTGTCCATGGAGGAATAGGGGAGCCAGTAACTCTTAATCAAATTAAAAAAGAAGATTATCATCCTTATCTGTGGAACGATCCACAAGAAGAAAAGAGGCTGGAAGAATCTCCGCAGAGGTGGGGAGCACAGGTATTTGGTCCGGACATCTGTGAGAAGTTCCGAAGATTGAATAATATTGACATGATAATAAGGGCTCACTCTAAGTTAAAGGACGGTTACCAGTGGTGGTTTAATGGAAGGTTATTATCCCTTTTCTCAACACCAGACTACAGTGGATTAGACGATGACGGAGCACTTAATGAAAAGTTATCATCCTTGTTTTCAACACCTGGCTGCAGTGGATTAGACGATGATGAAGTATTTAATGAAAAATTATTATCCCTCTTCTCAGCAATTGAGTCCAGTGGATTATACAATGATGGAGCATTTGTATTTATAGAACAGAACGGAAAAAGCTGGGTGGATGAAGAGTTAAATACATTTGTTTTTGGAAGATCACAAAGGTCAAAAGATGATTCATATACTTTGTTGAATGTTATAAGCCATAATTCTGAAGGATTTGAATTCTATGATTCTGAAACCGATAGTACTATATCAATATTATTCCGCTTTTTTAAAGAAAATAATATTCTGGTTATTAGTTATAATCATGGAGAGGATAATCCATATTGGGAAGGAGTAGTAATTGCAGATGAATACATCTTCACTGAACCAGATGCTGTTGAAAGACTTATTCTTGAGTGCAGATTGATCGAAACATTGGATGATCTCTATCCTTTGCTTGCTAAGCATTCTCTTGAATGGAAACGGCTTTTGGATGTTGAGGAGGACGATCTGTTATAATTTTTCATTTAATGATACCTATTCTCCTCACATGTGATAATATGTTAATAACGGTAACATATATGGTCGCTTAATATTGTGCAAAAGAGAAGGATTTTTATGAAATATAGCTCTTCCTTTATGATGGTAATAAATCTTGGATAATACTATCTCTATACGGGTAACTACAGCTTAGTTAAATTACCATATATTGGTAGTGACTCTGGAAGAGAGCACATCGAGGGCATTTTGAATGTCCTGTACGAATAAATTCTTGGTGGAAAAGCCGTTCCTTTACAGTACAGAACCCAATTATATGAAGATCTGCTTCGAATAATTCCCGATTTAAGTTCCTATCTCACCAACTATATTTCAGGTGAATAGCTTAGTTTTTTGGGTCAACATGGATAATACTAAAGATATCTTAATTGATCGTTTATAAAAGATACATGAAGATAACAGATGGTATCCTGTTCATGCCACTAGCTCTGTTCTTAATTGTTTGTTGTTATGAATCTGAACAAAATCAACCATATCCATTATCTATAAATTATACGGAACTCAATCATAATTAGTATGTTCAGTATTTTTTATTAATCATAGTCAAGAGTCAGACTATTTTGAAAGGGACTATAACTCTAGTGATTTTACATTTACTGTAATCTATTGATGCAGGCGATAGTTCATATGCTATTGAATACCTGAAAAATAGTTATGATCGTTATCTGGGAGAATCATTTGAGCAGGTCAGCAAAGAAATGCTCATTGAACTGAATGTTCATGGCAAGCTTCCATTCAGGTTCAAGTCTATTGGAAGGCAGTGGGGAAAGATACCCAATATTCCAAAAGTGATAAATGATTATGAAATTGATCTTGTGTCCCTCAACCCGGAAGCAAAGAACATACTTTTCAGTGAGTGCAAATGGCAAAAGCAGAAAATCAATGCAGATGTTCATTTCAGTCTGAAAGAGAAGGTAGCTCATGCGAAATGTTTCCCTGAAAGAAAAGAGTATTTTTCACCCATCAGCAAATCGGTTTTTACTAAGAACTTGCATGAGATAGCAAAGCAGGAAAATGTTTTGCTGCTTACATTGCAGAACTATCTTTCAGATTTTACTGTAGAGAGAATAACAAAATCGATAATATAAGACACCTTAAAAACTCCATGAAGGGACTTAAAGTTCTATCAAAAGCCAATCTCAAAAACAGAAAGGTTCAAAGAACAGAAATAAATCTCGTCAAAAAGTAGCCAAGCTCCATGAAAAAATGAGCAATCAAATACACGATTTCCAACATAAAGTTTCAATGAAGCTCGTTAGCGAGAACAAAGCCATAGCAGTAGAATCTCTTAATGTGTCCGGACTGCTTAATAATCACTGTTTAGCTTAACACATAGCTGACGCATCGTGTCATTCCTTCTTTACAAAATTCGAATATAATGCCGAATGGTATGGAAAATCCGTACTTCGTATTGGCAGATTGGAGCCAAGTACAAAAATCTGTAACGTATGTGGCTATCACAACGTTTCTCTGACATTAGCAGATAGAGAATAGGTATGTTCGGACTGCAATATTCATCATGATAGAAGCATAAAAGCTGCTATCAACATTAAGAAATTTGCTTTACAAAAGCAGAACTTAATAGGAATATAATCGTCACCCTCTGAACGAGGAGAAGAACTTGTAGACTTGCTTCCGTTAGTAAGGGGAATAAAGCAGGAAGCCACGAAGTCTTTAGCTTCGGGGTAGTTTTACGTGTAATTGATTAACTCAGAATAGGAGGATTGGCCAATTTTAGCGGAAGGTCTTGGTACAATAATTGGCCAATAAAAACAGGTCAAACACAGCAGTTATGCGGAACCACTAACATGCTATACAGAATATATTTCGGAGAACTTTCTAGTTATTGTTGTAGTAGTGCTTGACCTGTCTGATTCTTAATAGGAATTCTTATTATTTCAATGTTACTAATCAGACAAATAATAACAAATAATAACTATTTATAACTCAAATGTATTATCAATGCACATAGATTAATGGTGAAACTATGATATTACAACAGATATTTATGTCTAGTACTATTATATTATTATCATCAAAATCATCAGTACATTTGATGTTCTTTGTAGCTTAAGGATTCATAAGGATTAGAGCAAGAGACCACTGTCTATGGATTAAACTTCAAATTTATTAATGTTTGAGCCTTCACTCCCACTCAAGCGTAGCGCTCTCACTCTCACTACAACTGCCATTGCAAGCAATGGGCAGTAACGCTGCTGTGCATTAAGTAGTAAAAAAAATAGCAGGTAACATCATAATATGTATAATAAATGCCCCTCGTGCGGTTTTGATAAAGAATATCCCGAACATCCTCTATGTAAGTATTGCTACTATCGAGGTACTGTAGGAGCTGCGAAATTCTTATTATTTCAAACTATGAGGGATAACGGAGATAAATACTTGACCGCCGATGAACTTACTGAGCTTGTAAATCAAAATCCCTACAAAAAACATAAGGTGACAAGAAGTGCTGTATATAAGATACTTCATCGTTATTCTCGCTATTATGAAGAAACCAAGAGGAGAAGGCGAGGATATCTTATACTAAAAAAGGAGATTCCTCGAAAGAAAGGCCAGAGGGGGAGACCACAGATCATGTATAAGTTGAGTTCTCGTCTATTAAAAAGGGTTGATCGTCATGCTGGTCGATGGAAAATGGGTCTTCCGATTAATCAACATGTCAACAAAGGGAAGAAATTCAGAATGACTCAGGAATATTCTAGAAGGGCAGCAAGGATTAGGATTAACTTAAAAAAAGGAGAATATGAGCTCTATACATATCTTCTGGTCTAGTTCCATCATGTCATGTAGGAAATTAATCATCTTTTGGTATTTTCCGAACTCTGCTAATTGATGTCATAAATACGCTGATTTTAAGGCAAAATGGGGGTTGAAATTGTAGCAGTTAAGCCGAAATTGTTTAAACTGTCAAATAGCTTTTCTTGACAAAAAACGAAAATTTAGGGTTGAATGAGAAGATATTCTCTTCATCAAAGACTGAAAACTGTAAAACTTGAGTGATAATTTAAAAAATAAAACCCCAATGTGAACTTTTGGGACTGAGATTGTCTTGGTTATATCTTCCATGTATATGTGATAAGGTATTGCTTCAAACCATAACATCATACTACATATTATAATAGAGAGAAATGACTAGTAAAAAAGTTAAATCAAGAAGTACACTAGCTATTTGATTTCAAAATATCATTTTTCAGATGAGAAAACAACGTTCAACAATGATAAATTCAATTCAGACAGATACTTTTTATCACTTTCTTAATTTTCATATTTTTTTACCAGCGATATAACATGACTCCTTCTAAAAATATTTCTTTCAACAAGGTTTGCATCTTCCAATGAACGTACATTCTTTGAAACACAGGTACTTGAGACATTTAACTCTTTTGAGATTTCTGCTATATGCATATCTTTTATTGAAAGGACTTCTAAGATTTGTGATCCTATTTCATTATCATTTTTTTTCACATCTTTTGTAATCAAAATAAATGCCCCACATACAAATATAATCAAATATCATGAACCACTGTTACATCGTGTACTGTTTTATTCCCGAATAATAGAAAACTTACACACATTTCAAACTTAACCGGAAGTAGTAGTTTCTACCTCCTCTTCACCAGCATCCTCTTCTTCAGGTACGTAAACAACTCTTCCGTCAGCAAGTTTGTAGGCAGTTCCCAGTGCTTCACCCTGACCACCACCAATCTGATCGGTCATGTTCAAAACTTCAATGGGTTTACCTTCTTCCTTAATGATAATCTGCATATCCTTCTGACCAGGTTTTTTCACAAGTAATATCCCCTTACGACTTATCTCTTTTTTTCCCTCTCCCTTCTCTTCCTCTCCTTCCTTCCTTCCTTCCTTCCTTCTCTCTCTCTTTCTCTTCTTCCTCCTCTCCTCCTTCCTTTCTTTCTCCCCTCCTCTTCTTCCTCTCCCTCCCCTCTTCCTCCCCCCCTTCCTTCCTCCCTCCTC
>NZ_VIAQ01000002.1 GCF_006546655.1 Methanolobus vulcani | reverse complement strand
TATAAGCTTTAAGCATCATATCTTATATTGTTTTTACAATACTTATAGTTTTTGTAAAAGTAGATTTGGAATGTTATACCCGGATAGTACGCCTTTCATCTCCCACCAGTCGCTATGCTCCGAGGAAGGAGACTTCACGGCTTAGAGTTAAAATAGATACTATAGATTCGGGCATATCACAACCACATGTTGCCAAAAAGCTGGAGAAGACATAAACTGTTATTCCTGAAAAACAATAACCCCATCAACAAACACACCCACCTGCTCATACTCCATTTCTGATGTTAAATGAAAAATACATGTTTATGCAGTCCTTTTATGGACACGGCCTGAGGGGAGATATTTAAAACCAGGATAACTGTATCTTTCATTAGTTTGTTTTGCGTTTTTATTGTGTTTGTTGACTAAACTTCGTACTTTTTAATACTTAATAAATATATCTACCATACAATATATCATCATAATGATGGAGAACACTAATTAATTAAGAAAACAATTAGACTATCAGAAAATAGCGATACACTATCAAAAAGCAACTACCTAGTAGGAAAACAGCTTCTTAGATGATAATACTTATATGTTTGTATACCTATTGGATACCTGATAATCAAAAAGAGATCATAAATACAGGCTGTAAGAATAAGGATCTAAAATAAGGAAAAAGTATCAGGGGAAATAATATGGAAAAAATTAATGAAACAATGAGCGTATATCAGATATTAAGTAAATATCCCTTTTTACTGAAAATATTCAAGCAGCATGGAATGGAAAAGTTTGAGAAAAAGGATGTTCTTGAGCAACTTGGACCTTTGCTGAAATTGAAAACTGCCCTGTCAGTGGTGTCAGTAAATAAGGATTCTTTTATTGAGCTTTTGAATCAGGCTATTGCAGACAATGAAGCAAGAGGAGATTTCACCCTTGCAGATTCCCCTGAAAGACAAAAAGAGCTCACACTTCTTGCTCTCTTACCCTGTGGTATGAAGATGCCCTTTAACCGTGCACTCAATGATTTTTCAACTGAATACACAAAGCGAACAGGTAATGTGCTTCATTCCCTCGTAGAAGGTAATGTCAATCACGAGATTTCTTATTATGCTTACATGGACGCAGTTACATCTATCGAGGAAATGCCTGACATTGTTATTAGTTCTGACATAAACAGTTTCTACCACAAGTCATTCAGAGACAATTTCCTCAACAGTGACAATTTCGTGAGTCTTAGCCCATCACCAATGAACAGTGATTTTGAAGCAATTGATTTTGCTGATCCCCGTGGACAGTTTACCATGATCTCAGGAAATCTTCTTGTGCTGGTTACAATTAATGAACTCATGGAAGGTCATCCAAAACCAGAGTCATGGGAAGATATCCTGAAAGAAGAATTCAAGAACAAGGTTGCCATGCGTGGACAAAATGGATTCTTCTGTAATGGAGTTTTGCTTCCATTCTACCAGATGTACGGTACAGAAGGAATAAAGAAACTGGCATCCTCTGTTTATATGGGACTTCATCCATCCCAGATGGTGAAAATGGTAGACAGCAAGAAGGATGATGTACCTCCAATGTATATCATGCCTTATTTCTTTGCCATGAAAATACAGGATAAGTCCAGAGTTTCAATTACTGTGCCAAAAGAAGGTGCGATTCTAAGTCCTGTGCAAATGCTGGTAAAAAAGGAAGCAACTGAAAGAGTAAAGGAAATTACGGATTTCCTCTGCGGAAAGAAGTTCGGTGAGATCGCTGCCAAAGCATACTTCCCAACTACAAACCCTGAAGTCAAGAATAAAATGGATGATTTGGGTTCACTTTACTGGCTTGGATGGGATTTCCTGCTGAACAATGATATTGGTGCACTCAAAAAGGAGATAGCTGAGGTGTTCAACAAGCAGTTCATGACAACCGGAGGCGTTGTTTGAGACTTGTTACTGTAGCAGGTCCCCCATCATCAGGAAAAACCAGCATAATTGTCAAGACAATTGAAGATCTCAGAACTAAAGGTTTCACAGTTGGCGTTGTAAAATTTGATTGTCTCTCGGCACAGGACGAAGAGCTTTATTCAGCTTACAGCATCCCTGTCAGGACCGGACTTTCCGGTGGACTCTGTCCTGATCACTTTTTTGTGAGCAATATTGAAGAAGCTATAAAATGGGCTGAAGACCGGAAATTCGACTTCCTGATAACAGAGAGTGCAGGCCTCTGCAACCGTTGTTCGCCATATATCAAGGAAGTACTGGCAATCTGTGTAATTGACAACCTAAGCGGTGTCAATACACCTAAAAAGATAGGTCCGATGCTCAAATTTGCAGACATCGTTGTCATAACCAAAGGCGATATTGTATCACAGGCAGAGCGTGAGGTCTTTGCATACAGAGTGAGACAGGTAAACCCGGGAGGAATGATAATTCACATCAACGGAGTTACAGGGCAGGGCAGTTTTTACCTTGCAAAACAAGTTGAGAAAAGCGGTTCGGTTGATACTCTCCAAGGAGCAACACTCAGATTTACCATGCCTGGAGCTTTGTGCTCTTACTGTCTTGGTGAGAGAAAGATAGGTGATGACAGGCAGATAGGCGTTTCAAAACTGGTCAATTTCAGAGGAGATGACTGAATGAGAACCACTCTTCTTAACATGACGATAGATAAGCTTGTGGAGATGATGCCCTGGATAAAGGATTATTTCTCTTCATTTGGAATTGAGCCTGCGGAGATTGGTAACCTAAAACTGGAAGAGTTGGGTTCAACACCTGGCGAGGATTATTTTACAGAAAAAGGAACCAGTTTTCATGATTTTATTGACGGTTTCTTCATGTTTATCGAGCAAATCAAAGCCCTCCAGCAGGATAGTGGATTTTCCATCAATTCCCTGACTATTCTACCCGGACGGAACAAAAATGGTGAAAAAGAGGCTTTTTTAGTTGAACTGAAAAAGGGAAAAGTGACAGCAATTGTCGGTCCAACTGGATCTGGTAAATCTCGCCTGCTGGGAGATATTGAGTCCCTGGCGCAGGAAGACACACCTACAGGCCGCAGGATATTGGTAGAAGGTCGCTCGCCCAGTGATGAAGAACGCTTCTCAACCGAAGGACGCTTTATAGCACAGCTTTCCCAGAACATGAATTTCGTCATGGACCTTAGTGTTGAGGATTTCCTGACTCTGCATGCAGAGAGCCGTATGGTTGATGAGATTAACCATATTGTCCAGAAGATATACGATACTGCAAATGTGCTTGCCGGAGAGCCGTTCAGCCGGGAAACTCCTGTTACACAACTCTCAGGAGGACAATCAAGAGCCCTTATGATAGCAGATACGGCACTTCTAAGCCCTGCATCCGTTGTCCTGATAGATGAAATAGAAAATGCCGGAGTCGACAAGGTAAAGTCCCTGGAACTTCTGGTCAGCAATAACAAGATCGTTCTTATCAGCACACACGACCCACTTCTGGCCCTGTCGGCAGACCAACGTATTGTAATCAAGAACGGAGGTATCTCGAAACTCCTGAAGACCACAGATGATGAGAAAAAGCATCTTGCCGGTCTTGAGAAGATCGACAGGAAAATCACACTTATGAGAGATCAGTTAAGAACTGGAGAAGAGATTGATTTGAGTGATCTACTGATGTAGTTTACTAATAGTAATGTAGCTACGATAATGAAGATAGTTGATTAGAGCTAAAAATGAAATTAATTAGTCCTCTCTTTTTTAATCTTTCTGTTTGTGATACAGTCTCGTGAACTACCTCCCATTAAAATGAGAGGCTTCTTGCTTCTTCCCCCTGACCATTGTCAGTAAGTCCACAAGCTCTTCCCGCAGTTCCTGCGGTGTTTAAGTTATTCAAAGCAATGTTCTTTATGTTGAAACTCGCATTAAGGTCTCTATCATGCAATGTTTTACATGAAGGACATTCCCATTCTCTGTCATTAAGAGTAAGATCATCCTTCTTGTATCCACAGATATTACACAACTTTGATGATGCTTCAAATCTACCTATTTTTATAATGGTTTTTCCATACCACTCTGCTTTGTAGATAAGTTTCCTGATGAACTCAGACCATCCAACATCACTGATGGACTGAGCAAGACAATGATTATTTACCATTCCTCTGACATTCAAATCTTCAATGCAGATAGCTTGATTTTCGCTAATTATCTTCATGGAGATTTTATGCTGAAAGTCATTTCTCTGGTTCGCTACTAATTGATGTTGTTTTGCCAATTTTGCAATTGCTTTTCTTCTGTTCCTGGAACCTTTTTGTTTCCTGCTAACTGCTCTCTGCAGTTTCTTTAATTTCATAAGAGAGTTTTTCAGGAATCTAGGATTCTCAATGACTTCTCCGGATGACAAAACAGCAAAGGATTTAATTCCTATATCAATTCCTACTGTTGTATTCTCATCAAACTCAACTAATTCTGGTTCAGGAACATGGTCATCTATCAATATGCTTGCATGATATCTTCCAGCTGATGTCCGGGAAACAGTTAATGTCTTAAGAATATCGAACTTCTTGTTGAGTTTTTGGTCAAGGATTATCTCACCATTAACTTCTTTTGTAACAAGTTCATTCTCAACGAATTCCTTATCTAAGAAATCCCTATGAAGAACTATCTTCATCCATCCTATTTTTGGCAGGTAGATCTGTGATGTGGAAAGATTGATCTGGTAGTTCTGAGGAACCTGGAATGAAAATTTATTGTTCTTTTTATTCTTTCTTGTAGGATAAGCTCCATTACCTTCAAAGAAGTTCTTGAATCCAATTAACAAGTTTCTGTTGGCATGTTGCAAGGATTGTGAATTCAAGTCCTTTAACCACGGGTGAAGTTCTTTAAGAGAAGTCAAGTTGTTGTTCAAATCAACTTCACTAACGTTAATCTTGAACTTAGAATACATCAGATTTTTGATGAAAAGTGACCGGTTGTATACAAATCGAACACTACCAAAATGTTGTTCTAACAAAGTTATTTGTTCTTTGTCAGGGTAAATTCGATATCTATATCCTTTTTTCATCTTAATCACTATCTAGGAGAGTTTTTCATAGAAAGTTGTATACTTACATCGAATATATGCTTTTTTTGTTGTTGTAGACGCAATTCATCCACCGGTTAAAACCGGTGGTCTTCTTGCTCCTTGCAGATAAATAAAGAACCTATGCATATGTAAAGTGCCCCTAATGCAACAAATACAGTATTTTTACCAATTCCTGCAGCTATAAAAAAGAATATTGCTGCCACATACCATAAGATTGCTGCAATTGAATAAGACTTCTTTTTCATGTTAATTACTCTCTTCTTGATAATACTCTATAAAATCATTTACTATATAATATTAACAGGGAATAAGTGTGAGAAAATGGCACATTCGTTGTTCCTATCTATCAGATAAATATAAGTGCAGCCTCTCACCATACTAATAATTGTTCAAATCTTTTTGAAACAGCCATATTTCAAGGCAAAAACATGGACAACACCAGAGATACAAGTTCATGCTGCCCTCCTGACAGCAAAGCGGATACAGGCCAGTTTATCCAGATGATAGGTCTGGGTAAAAGCAGCCCTGCACCAGAAATTCGTAAAACTACAAGCTTAATCACCTTTAACAACAGGCTTGACCATTTCCTTGCTCGCTGGGGAGTGAGCAGGATGGGACACAAAGTAGAACCGGGAATCTATAAACTTGGAAATCCTGATGCAGATTCTCCGGTATTCGTTTCTGCCAATTACACACTCAGTTTTGATGCACTTCGCAGTTCACTGGCTGGTATTAACGGTTACATCCTCGTCATTGACACAAAAGGAATTAACGTCTGGTGTGCTGCAGGAAAAGGAACATTCGGCACCGATGAGATAGTATATCGTGTCAGGTGGTCAGGACTTGCAAAACTAGTCAATCATCGTAACATTATATTACCGCAGCTTGGAGCACCGGGTGTTTCTGCACACGAAATCAAACGCAGGTCTGGGTTTAAAGTTGAATACGGACCAGTACGTGCAAACGACTTGCCTGAATATCTCAAGAACCATGCTTCAACACCTGAAATGAGAAGGGTCAGGTTCTCTTTTAGAGACCGACTGGTACTGACACCTATAGAATTCATCCATGTGATAAAACCAACATTGATAGCTGCAATAATTCTCTACCTGCTATCAGGTCCTTTTGCAGCACTCCTTGCGATCGTAACAGCACTTGCAGGAACAGTATTGTTCCCTGTTTTGCTTCCTTACCTTCCGGCACAGGATCTCAGCATCAAGGGAATTGTCTTTGGGTGGGTGATAGCTTTGCCATTTGGAATAATCCTTGCAGTAAACACTAACATGACACTCTGGAAAGAAATACTCTCACTAATGGCTATGTTCCTGATAGTACCGGCAGTGACAGGCTATCTGGCCCTCAACTTCACAGGCTGTACGACATACACATCGAGAACCGGTGTTAAGAAAGAGATATTCAGGTACGTGCCTTACATGGCACTGAAAGCAGGAACCGGATTGCTATGCCTGCTTATTCTGGCAATTGTAAACCTGAAGGAGATGATCTAATGTTCAACTCATACAAAGAGAACACACTTCAGTACTACCCTGAGAAATGTATAAACTGTCTTTTGTGTACAAACGTCTGCCCTCATGGAGTTTTCACCAAAGGGGAAAAGCATGTAGAACTTAAAAAGCCGGAGTTATGCATGGAATGTGGAGCATGTGCCGGTAATTGTCCTGTTCAAGCTATTGAAGTACAGAGTGGAGTAGGATGTGCGTGGGCAATGATCAGTGCAGCCCTCAAGGGAAAGGATATGGACAGCGAAGCATGTTGCTGTGGCGAAGATGGATGTTGCCAATGAGACTATCGTAGTTGTTATTATCAAAAATAAAAAATAAAAGTAAAAACACCACCATACGCAACCCTTTTATACAAACAAACCCATGATAGAGTGCTTTAAAATAAGACTGTTATTCGCTAAACGTATTGACATTAGATGGCATTTACTTTGACTGTAGATTTCTATTTTGCATTATGTTTTCAGCTTAGTTCAGGTATTTTAGGCTTTATATAAAAAGGACGTGAATTTTAAATGTTCAACAGAGAAGAATCAACAGCACCAGTAGAGGCCGGCGAGACATACGACGTAACAATTGAAGACATCGCAAGAGAAGGCGACGGAATCGCAAGAGTAAGCGGTTTTGTAATCTTCGTACCAGGTACATCCGTAGGCGATGAAGTAAACATCAAGATCACAAAAGTACTTAGAAAGTTCGCTTTCGCAGAAGTTGCTGAATAAGCAACTTTCTTTTTTAATGAAATATCAACAGTATTTCATCTTTTGATCTTATTATCATATTCTCATTATTCAATTCAAATTAGTCATTTGAATTGGAAATTTAAAAAGGATTTTTTTCAAATAGCAAAACCAGTTATTTGAAAAACATTAAGAAGAGAGTATAAATAAACAGAAAATATTGAAAAATACTATAACTTAAAGATTAAAACCAATTAAAAGATGAATAATAATTCATCTATTTAAGGTATCCTTTTTTCTCCAGCCAGTTAACCTGTGGTCTGGTGTACTTCCAGATAACATCTGCTTTCTCGTCCTGAATCTCCCAGGGAGTAGCAATAACAATGTCACCTTCACGAACCCACATTCTCTTCTTCTTTGAACCGGGGATTCTTCCCATACGGACGACACCATCCATACACTGCAACCTTACCCTGTTTGCTCCAAGTAAACTTGAAACTGTTGCAAGAACCTCACCATTATCTTTACGTGGAGTCCTGACTCTGACAACTTCACCATCAGTGTTTCCCCCACTTGCGTTACTTTTCCTTTTCTTACTTCTATAATTAGCCAGATTAATACCTCGGTGTGAACTGTTTTTATTCTTACTTTATTCAAATACAAGACATTAATGACAAATGCTGTCAAGATTACACAACATCAAAAACATCCCAGTCAAATAAAACAAGCATAACATTACCTGTTACTGAAAAATAATACAATATTAACAGTTTTTAACAGGTGCTTAATTATCAATATTTACTAAACAGAGTCATAGTATATAATATGAACTGTACGATATAATATTGTATGGGAATAGGTCCCAACAATATTATCAGTACATATAGCTCATTATACGTAACCCTTATAGAATAATTACCTGTTCTCAGCAAGCATGATCTTAACAAGACCAGCTGCAATGTCCATACTGGTACAATCCTCATCTAGCATTTTTTCCACCCAGTGGACATATTTGCCCAGGTGACCCTCATCAATGGTTTCCTTAACCCTGGTTGCAAGCATGCCTGCCTTGATCTCCTCGGCATCGCTTCTGGTAGGAACCCTCTTGCACTTTACTTTGGTCTTAGTGTACTTCTGGATGTTCTTGATCTTGTATATCTCCCTTGCAGTGACAAAAGTAAGTGCTTTCCCCTGCCTACCTGCACGACCAGTTCTTCCGATCCTGTGGACGTATGATTCTTCGTCCTGTGGCATATCAAAATTGAAAACAACTTCGATATTCTCCACATCGATACCACGTGCAGCCACATCTGTTGCAACAAGTGTTTCGATCTCACCTTTCCTGAAGCTAGCCATTACTTTTTCTCTCTGGGTTTGCTTCATATCACCGTGAAGACCATCTGCAAGATAACCTCTGGCCTTTAGAGTGGTAACAAGGTCATCAACCATCTTTTTGGTATTACAAAATACAAGAGATGATTTCACATCATAGATATCTATCATTCTGCAAAGAACATCAGGCTTCATGTGATGCTTGACCTCGAAATAGGACTGTTCCATGTTTGGCGCAGTAACTACCTTATGTATTGTCTTCACATGCGTCGGATTCTGTTGATACTGCTTTGTCAGTCTCAGAATTGGCTTTGGCATTGTAGCAGAAAAAAAGATCGTCTGCCTTGTCTCAGGAACACTACTAAGTATTGTTTCAATATCTTCCCTGAAACCCATATCCAGCATTTCATCTGCTTCATCGAGCACGATCATGTCTACGCCGTTAAGCTTCAGTGTCTTTCTCTCAATGTGATCCATAACCCTTCCAGGAGTACCGATAACTATCTGGACACCTTTTCTAAGAGCCTTGATCTGTCTGTCTATATTCTGTCCGCCATAAACCGGAAGTATCTTTACATTTAGATACTTGGCAAGTTTTCCCATCTCTTCTGCAACCTGGTTTGCAAGTTCCCTTGTAGGACAGAGGACAAGAGCCTGTGTCTTCTTGCTGTTCGGATTTACCATTTCAAGAGCAGGAATACCGAAAGCTGCTGTTTTTCCTGTACCGGTCTGAGCCTGCCCAATGACATCCCTGCCTTCCATAATAAAAGGTATTGCCTGAGACTGAATAGGAGTTGGTTCCTCAAAACCGAGTTCTTCAATTGCTTTTTCAAGATTTCGTGATAAGTGAAGGTCTTTGAAAGTTGATGATTCCATATTAATAATTCCTGTGATGATACGGCCTTATGCAAAACACAGGATGAGATTTATATCATCACAACGGTTTCCAATTTGGCCATGATTCAAAATTGAGTCTATAATCGTTCCAAATTGTTTTGGTAAAGCAAAACAAAAAAGGTCAGTGCTTTGTTAATGGCAACAATGGAATTAAGCTTGTCGGTAAATTTGACATACAAATCATTAAAAATCAGGGATTAAAATACTGATTCTTACTTTTAAAAATAGGATGTCAGGAGATTTAAACCTCCTGACATAAAATAAATCACTCTTTTATTCCAGGCTCATCCGAGATAATACTTAAAGAAGCTTTCTACTGTTACTGTTGTCACATCCGTATCAGTATTTCCGGCATTGTCCATTACGGTTAATGTTACTGTGTACACTCCTGTCTTAGTATATGTATGGAAAGCAGTTGCACCAACTGCAGCGCTACCATCTCCGAAGTCCCAGGTGTATGCCATTATAGTTCCGTCGGGATCATAGGAACTTGTTCCTGTTAATTTTATTTTTTTACCAACTCTTATTGTATATGGACCATTTGCATCTGCAACAGGTGGAAAGTCTGAAGGAAGAACTTCAATTGTCAAAACCATTGTATCATCCAGATAACCATCGGTTACTGTTACTTCAACAGAATGCTCACCTACCTGAGTGGCATCGGGAGTCCATACCAAATTGCCGGTAGACCCATCAAAAGTTGCACCTTCCGGAAGTGAAGTAGCTGTGAAAGCCAGTAAATCGTCATCAGAATCTGTTGCCTGTATTGTCAGATCCAGCAGGTTATTTTCAGTAACCTGTAATAATCCAGGATTAGACAATACTGGTTTTGTGTCCACCAGAATAGTTGCCGGATTTGAAACAAATTCAATAGGATTTGAAGAGGTATCACTCATTATCACATTTGCAAGACCAATATCAAAGAAGCCGGTCTCTTCTCCTGCAGCAACAGTCATTTGAGCAACTGTGCCAGCTTCAGTGGCTGACATATTTCCAAGAACTGCAGAATATACTGTTCCTGATGAGGTTGATGACGGAGTATTCTTTAATTCAAAAGCCACAGACGCTCCTGATTGAGAGAAGATATCCCCTTCAGTGACACTAAGCATAGTATAATCCGAAGATGGAAGTGATATATCAAACTGCACACCTGATACAGGTATTAACGGATCAATGTCTATATCAATGGTGAAAGTGCTTCCCGGTTCAACTTGATAACTCGAAGGTATAACACTTATTTCGCTAACATACAAATCAGTTGAACTGCTATCCTCTGCCAGTACAGGTAAAATAAGTACTGTCATTAATGCAAGTGTTGTAAATAAATGAAATCGTTTTGAAAAATCCATAAGGGCACCTATATGATGATACTTTTGTTTGTGCTTATTAGTGTAATGAACATGAAATACAGATTCATGTACACAAAAATCTTCATATGATTAAGTAAAAAACATTAGCAACATAAAGAAAATTAGAATCATGAATATATCAAAGGCTTTACAGGGGGAAGTGATAGGTACTTGCCATAAAATGAAGGTTGTGGAGTTGGAGGTAGAATTGATGGCGTTGTGACCCTTTTTCTGTAAAGCCTATGATCTTTAATTGTTGAGTTAATTGTGAAATGATAATTGTGAAATTTTTCGTTTTTGAAATGAAAGGAAAGAAGTTTTCCGAAGAAAACTTCTTAAATCTAAATTTAGAGAGCGTAGTTCTCTGGCTTGAATACTGGAACTTCCTTCTTGAATCTGTCCATGCACTCGCTGAGGAATGTTTCGGATTCTGAGGTGATTGCGTCGAGTTCCTTGGTTGCTTTTTCAAGTGCACCGAGTTCGAACTTTGTCATCTCAAGACCTTCGGAGTTGTTCAGTGTGTCACAGCATGCTACTGCAGCGTTCTTTGCACGGAGGAAGATGTCTTCTCCGTCCTTTACGATTGCCTCACCGACTGCGTATGCGTTGTCGTATGCAAGGACGTATGCCTGTGGGTCTCTGAATCTGTCGGAAGCCATGAGGAGGTCTCTGAGGATCTTCTCGTTTCCTGACTTAAGAGCTGTGTTCATAAGAGCACAGTCGTAGTTGAGGGACTCGGACCAGCACTGTACTGTTGTACCGCCGAATTCACCGTGGTATTCAACGGACTCGTTTGACCAGAGGTCACAGCACTGCATGATAAGGTTACCCATGACATCGGAGTGTGCACAGGTGGATGTCTTACCTTCAAAAGCCATTGGCATACCGGAGATTGCCTTTACGATGATGTTCTCGTATCCACAGTCCTTTCCTGGACCTACTGCGCCAGCTTCGTATGCTGCGAGTGATCTTGGAGCGGAGATTGCTCTTGCGAGGATTGCAAGGGTGTGTGCAAGGTTCTTGTCAAGGAGACCACCTGCAATGAACATTGCAGTGTTTGCCTGTGCACAGTCTGTGTCACCAGCGGAGACAACGCCCTTCTTCTGTGCTACGCTTGAGATTTCCTGCCAGAGGTAGTCCATATCCATGGTACCGAGGCAACCAATTGCGTAGAGCATACCTGGAACGTCGTTCCTGAGTACTGCGTAGTCGAAGATTTCCTTTCCACCCATTGATTCGATGGAGAGAAGGTCTGCACCGCTTTCTGCAATCTGTTCGAAGGACTCCATGACGACGTCCATCTTGCCGCCTCTGAGTTCCATGAACTCTTTGTGTTCTCTGATGTCACCAGGGGTGTGTCTCAGTGCACATTTGATTCCGTATTCTTCATGGTACTCTTCCATGATGGTCTTCTGTGCGTGTGCTACAGCAGCTCCCCATGATGGGTTGTTGGTCATCTGCTGTACGTGTTCTGTCTCAAGTACTACGGATGGGAAACCGACCTGGACCATTCTTGCCATGATGTCTTTTGTGATTCTCTGGTACTCGCTTATGAGTTTCTCCATGGACTCACCGGCTTCTGGCCTTGGTGCGTAGTTTACTTCTGCGGTTGTGTATCCTGCTCCGATCTCAAGATCAAGACCTGCTTTTACAGGTTTCTTTGCGTTTCCGAAGACCATTTCATCTGCTTCGGAGTATGCCATTGTTGTGAATCTGTTAATTGCCATTTTTAATCACCTTAGTGGTTGTGGAATTTCTCTCTCAGTGCTGCTACGTCTGCGCCTGCAAGGATAGCTTCAGCCATCTTTGGTGCATCTGCTGCTTCTTCTCCGTATACACCAAGTGAGTAGGTTGATACGAAGTCCTGGTTTACTGCTCCGCCACCACATGCGAATGGCATTGTGATTCCGCTCTCGACAAGAAGGTCGTTAACTTCCTTGAATGCATACATGGTTGTTGTCATGAGTGCAGTTCCGGTCATCATGATTGGCTCGTGTTCTTTTACAGCTGCAAGTGCTTCTGCGGATGGTACATCTCTTCCGAGGTCGATAACTTCATAGCCGTTTGCCCTGAGGAGAGCTGCTACGATTGACTTACCGATGTCGTGTACGTCACCCTCTGCGACCATACAGATAACCTTGCCCTTCTGGACAGGTGCTTCGTCGGACTGGCCCTTACAGAACTCGATACCTTCGAGCATTGCATCTGCTGACATCATTACGTTTGGAAGGAAAATTACGCCCTGGTCGTAAAGGTCTGTTACTACCTTCATACCTACCATAAGTGCATCGTCGATGAGTGCGATTGGGTCCCTGCCTGCTTCGATAGCTGCCTCGAGACCTTCGATAACATCATCTTCTTCACCCTCAAAGATCGCTTCTGCGATTGGCATGTATAACTCATCTTTTGGATAGAGTTCTGCTGCCGCCTCTTCAGGGGTCATTGATTTTTCCATTTTAACGTTGTATCTGATAAGGATACCTTCTTTGTCTACTATTAACATTCTATACCTCCTTCAATTTGGATAGTCTAGTTTTTTGAGCTTTGGGTCAAGCTCAATCCAATCTACACAAAAAGGTTCTTTTGAACCTCAAAATATGCACTTTTTTAATCATATATAAACGTTTCAATGGTAAGTTGCTCATATATAAAACTAACTAAGTCGAGTATATGGTTGCGTGATAAGCATACACGAATAAACAGGTTATAGGTAATGTTTTTTGCCATACACAGATATTCAATACATACATAGCTACAAAATATAGGCAAATGTTTATGTATAATGAACCTACGATAAAATCGAAAAAACAAGTATAAAAAGAAATGTGCATGAAAATATATATGTTAGTGAAATTCAAGAAAAAACGATAAAATATCAAGCCGATTGATGCTTTTTTAATTATGAAATAAATATTACTTGATTTATTATAAATTAAACACCCGATACATATATATATAACTATTAAGCGAGTTTTGGAGTTGAAAAAAAGGATTTAAGAAATGTAACCGACAAAAAACTGATTTGAAAAATGAATATGAATATCCAGATTAAAATAAATTAAAAAATATGTTATTGGTGTGATTGTTCCTGATTAATTGAACAAAAAAAGAGATTTCAACCAATAGATTTATATTATACCTTTTCACGGGAGACGCATATCGTTATTGGATTATCATTCAGTTGACCCATTGAACAGTACATCTCAATGGATATAAGTTCACCAGTAACAGACTCAAAAGGAATTGTGCAGACCTTTGCACTGCCTTCTAATATAGATTTAATTTCTGCTGCAGCTTCAAGGAGCACTTTCTGTGGATAAAGATTGATAAGATTCATTCCAATAAGCTCATTTTTGGAATATCCAAGCCTTGTAAATGCATGAGAATTTGCATAAAGAATGCAACCATCAGTATCAAGCATAAAGACCATGTCTTCCATAACATCAAAAATAAACTGAAGGTTTCTAATATTATTCTGAACATCTGCCTGCTCACGCATGCGCCCTATCACAGGACCTATTTGAGATGCCACAGTCTCAAGGGAATCCCTTACTTCAAAAGGAACAGAATAAACACTATGGGATGATAGCATAAGTATTGCCACAAGCTCCATACCGTATCTTATTGGAATTAAGGCGGTTGCTTCCAGTCCCTCATAACTTTGTTTTTCCCCGGGAATCATGGAAGTTAGCTCATAATATCTGGTATAAAGAGGATATTCTGTCTTCAGTAAGCGTGCATGGATAGATTTTCCTGCATAATGTCTTGCGCTCTTAACGAACTCAGCCGAAAGACCGGAATGAGCAACTATATTCATGTCACCTGTTTCCCCATCTACAAGATAGAGAGCACCGCAGTCCAGATTATCCATCTGGGTGGTAAACTCCACAAGCTGAGAGAACATATCACCCACATCCCCTAGCGGACTGAATAGCATTCCAACATCATTACCTATCTGCATGAAGTTCTTCACATTCTTACGCTCAGTAATATCGACAATAATACCCTGGATGTACTGGAGCTTACCTTCTGCATCACGTTTCAGAACTGATCTTTCGTCTACCCAGCGCACCTCACCTGCTTTTGTAAGTATGCGATACTCGAATGAAAGGTTCTCCTCACCTGAAAAGATATCATACTCCATAGTAAGCCTTTCAACATCAGAAGGATGAATAATATCACCATAAAGTATCTTGCCTGACATCATATCCTCTGCCTGGTAACCAAACTGGGATATGTTCTCGGAAACGAATTCCACTTTCCAGTCCTCATCCGGTTTCCAGAAAAAGACAATAGCAGGACTGCTCTTGATTACCGTTTCAAGAACTTTCTGCACCTCAATAAGTTCAAGGAGTTCCTTTTCTTTTTCTTTCTGATCAGTTATGTCCCTGATAATTGCCATTATAGCAGGCGCACCTTCATGATCGATAATTGAAGAGTTAATCTCAGCGGGAGTGTTGCCACCCCTCTTTGAAACAAGTTCTATCTCATATTTCAGTGAAGAATTGCGTTTCTTTTCAAGGCTCTTCCTGAATTTATTAATGACCATTCGTTTATATTCCAATGAAAGGAAATCCTCAAAAGGACTGAGAAGTATTTCAGTCTTGGAAAAACCGGTGATCTCACAAAACTTCATATTGGCAAAAACAAGTATTCCATTCTGAACAATAATAATACCATCATTACCTTCCTCTACCAGAGAGGAATATTTCTTTTCCGAGGCTTTAAGCTCAGCCTCAGCCTGTTTTCTCTCAGAGATATCCCTGACAGTCATCATAACAGAAGGCTTTTCCTCATGCAGAATATAAGCCAGACTGATTTCTGCAGGGAATATCCCGTCAGCTTTTGTCAGGAATTCAAGTTCATCATTCCTACGGATGCTGTGTTTATCTTTCAGGACCTTTTTGATACGCTTTATTATCATACGCCTGTAATCTACCGGCACAAGATCTGTGAATGTTTTACCAGTTAATTCCATTCGTGAATAGCCAGTCAGTTCTGAGAATTTGGAATTTGCAAACTTGAAGGACAGGTCATGGAGAATAATTATACCATCATTTCCTTTTTCAACAAGAGTGGAGTATTTTTCCTCAGAAGCTTTTAGTTCTGCTTCAGCACGTTTTCTCTCAGAGATGTCCCTGACAGTCACCATCACAGAAGGCTGCTGTTCATGTACTATATAGGAAAGACTAATCTCAGCAGAAAATGTTCCACCACCTGCTTTGGTGAATTTAACCTCATCATTTCGCCTGATACTGCGCATGTCCTTAAGGACTTTCTTGAGACGGATACCTATCATGCGATGATAGTCCAAAGGAATAAAATCCAGAAGAGTGCCACCTAAAAGTTCGTTTTCTTCAATCCCTGCCATCTGGGAAAATTTTGAGTTTGCGAAAATAAGTTCCCCTTCTCTGTTTACAACAAGAATACCATCATTTCCTTTTTCAATAAGAGTTGAATACTTTTCTTCTGATGCCCGAAGTTTTGCTTCGGCCATTTTCTGAGGAGTTATATCTTCTATTGAAACCAGAATCAGCCTCTTCCGGTCCATACCCGTATCAAGGAGGCGGGCAGTAAGCTTCAGCGTGCGTTTTCCAAGGCCATCTATGCTACAGACAACTTCTATCGAATCAAAGAAATACTCTTCCTGAAAAGCTCTATCAAAAAAAGAACTCAATTCATCTTTGTTTGCATCATTTAAAGTTAAAAAATGCTTTCCTTCAGTATTTTCAGGTTTCAATTTGAATAGTTCGTAGAAATACTGGTTAGCAGCAAAAACATGAAATGAACTATCAAGAATTAAAAGGGGGTTCTGTATACCGTCAACTATGCTTTTGCAATAGTTTTTTTCTTTATCAGTATCAAACTTAAAACTCCTTTTCACAGATATTATCCCATGATAAAGGCAACCATCATCTACGGAAAGGTTAATTGTTCTTTCACTGACTTCACAAATTTTACCATCAGCAGATTTCAATCTATAATCTGCAACAAAAAATGGATTATTATCATCTTTAGCATACCGGGTATACTTATGCCTTACAACTTCAATGTCAGATGGATGAATAAGATCCATAAAACTAATTTTTCCGGAAACAAAATCATCAGGATGATAGCCTAAAAGAGAGATGTTTTCAGAAACTGAAATAACACGCTTTCTATCAGACCCTTTCCAGAGAAAAGAGAGAATAGCATCAGAGATTTGGCAATTAGTATTCCCATTCAGTAAAGAATACTTATTTTCCTGTGTTTTTTCAGAGCTGATAATGTAATCCCCCGCGCTGCGTGATTTGTTCTCTTACGACATTAGAGCTGATAGTATTTTATTTACAAATATAAACTCAATATGTACATATGTTATTATAATCTGCAAAGGCTTCTTTCTCATATTTCACTTAAATAGAGGAAAAAAGGAGATGTTAAATACATGAAGATGAAAAACGTAAATTGGCTCTCATCTGAATGCTATACTTCCTTCAATCCAATCTACACAAGAGGGATCGTCTTTGGATGTGAGCCACCTATTTTCATTGTATAACCATGCATTAATAGTTTCAATGTACATGAAATTGTTCCCTTAGCTCCTCTATGCTTTTGTTCTTGAGAATAGAATCTGCAATTTTAGGTACCAGTGCCGCATCTTCACAATATATACCAAGTTCATAATTCATAACAAAATCCTGAGTCACAGCCCCTCCTCCGCATATAAGAGGGATTATAATATCATTTTCAAGAAGCCGGTTGTTAAGTTCCATGAAAGAATACATCGTAGTTGTCATTAAGGAAGTGCCCGTAATCATTATTGGTCTGTATTTTAGCACGGCACTGATCACTTCATCAGTAGGTACATCACTTCCAAGATCAATTACTTCGTAACCATTGGATTTCAAAAGCACGGTCAATATCTTCTTACCGATATCATGAATATCACCTTCCACAACATAGGAAACTACAGTTCCCTTGCATTCATGACTCTTACCGGATATCTGCTTACAGTATTCAATACCATCTGTCATTGCATGTGATGAAATCATCACGTCCGGAAGGAACAAGTGCCCATCATCATATAAGAGGGATACTATATCCATACCCACCATAAGAGCATCATCGATAAGTGATATAGGATCTTTACCTTCTTTTACGGCTTCTTTGAGGGTGACTATAACTTCATCCTCATCACCTTCAAAAACTGCTTCAACTATGTTCCTTAATAAAATGTCTTTTGGGAATAGTTCTCTTGCTATTTCATCAGGAGTTAAGTCAGATTCTAACTTAACATTATACCTGACAAGAATACCCGTTGGGTCTATATCTAGCATTGAACCTCCTATGCTTTTTCGTTTTTAAGCAATATATGCCATTTACAGCTTTTGAGCCACTGTATGACAGATTATGTATATACATTATTCTAATGGCTACTTTAAGTGCAAGTCTGATATGTAAAGTTTACGTCTAGGAAATGAGAAATAAAATTTTAACCTTCGCTTTTTCAGAAATTGAAATCAATATTATTTGTCATTATTTGATTAATTAACATATTTTTATAGTAGGTCTTCCTGTGCACATCTGCACTTTTAATGTATTCACTAAAGGAAATTAATTTATAAGTACCTTTAAAAGTACATGTTTTTTACGAATGTTATTTTTGAAATAGCCTATACCATCAATCTACTTATTTTCTTCAGTTGCATCCTCCCATAGCCCAAAGAGATTTCCTTCTGTATCAAGACAAATAGCAAGAGCTCCCCACCCAGGAACCGGCATTTTGTTCAGAACCTTGCCACCGGCCTGTTCGATTTTAGACGCATATTTCTCAATAGAATCAACACCAATATATGCAGATATCCTCTGATCCGGTTCTCCACGAAGTCCCAACCCACCACGAATACCTTCATTTCCATCAAGGTCTCTGGTACTGAATAGATAGTAATCCATATCCTTTGATGGCTTCTCAAAGGTCCATTCAAAAATATCAGAATAGAACTTTCTGGCTCTTTCTACATTATCCGTTGGTATATCTATATGAATAAATGCTGGCATATTTAAACCCCCATTTAAAATTGTCTTCCTGATTATTAACATCTTTGTCGAGGCATCAAAACCACACCTGCCGAATGCTTTATAGCCTATAGAACTATTTCCAGTCTATGAGTCAGGGTTCTAAAAAAGCATATTTTGAACTAATAACTGGCTCGGTTATGTTCGGACTTCTTGGAGTTTTTGTAGATTACCTGAAAGCTGTCCCCACAGGACCCATGGTATTTTACAAACAGCTTTTTGGTTTGCTTTCGTTACTTATCTTTATCATATTAACCGGAAAGCTATCTCAAATTGTACCACGCAGGAAAAAAAAGTATATTCTGCTCCTTGGGTTTATCAATACATGTACTATCTTTTCGTACTTTACCTGTATCAAATATACTAGCTTTTCAGTTGCAATATTGATGTTGTACACAGCACCTATGTATGTTACTCTTCTTTCACCTCTAGTATTAAAAGAAAAGATCACAAGAAAAAGCCTGGTTGCACTGATACTATCACTAACCGGTCTTCTCTTTATCGTAGATTTAGGAAACGTTATCACAGGACTTAGTTTGGGAATAAGCATGGGTAACGGTTACTTAATAGGAATTGCCGCAGGAATCCTGTCTGGTTTTTCATTTGGTAGTGAAATAGTAACTATAAGATACATCAAGGATGATTACTCTAGTGTTGCCCTGCTTTTCTGGTATACTTTTATCGGGGTGATCCTATTGATTCCATTGTCATGCGGTGCCCCTAATCCGGTTATCATAGACAATATGCCAATGCTGATTTTCTTTGGTATTATTAACACAGCCCTGGCGGCAGTTCTTTATGTTAGCGGTATTTCCCAGATAGAAGCACAGAAGGGAAGCATACTTGCGTTACTTGAACCGGTTAGTGGTATATTTTTTGATTACACCATTGTTCATACACCGCTACTTATGGATACAGTCATAGGATGCATTTTCATTCTCTTTGGAGCTTACATCGCAGTGATGGAAAAAAGCCCGAAGATATTCGGGAAATATTTTAAAGTACAGGTATGAAAAAGAGAAGCTATTTTCTTTTTCTCTGACATATTTCCAAATGCTTATATAGGCATTTCAACATATTTTGAAGTACCTGTTACTGAAGTAATAAGACTGGTAACGGGTTAACACTGTTAACTTTGTGAATGGAGATTATGCTATGAGAATGCTAGAAGAATTTTTTCCCGAGTTTACAAACAAACTAGATGAAATCGACAAACTCTATGCTGAAAACAGACCAGTTGATGAGAAGACATACCAGTTCCTCTGCTTTGCCCTTTCCATCAAAGCAAGGTCAAAACCCTGCGTACTTAAACATTTCAAAGGTGCCCTGAATGCTGGAGCTACTGTTAAGGAGCTTTCATACATACTTGCACTTACCATGAGAGAAGCCGCAGGTGCCGATGACTGCTGGACACATGATGTACTTGGTGACTGGCAGGAAATACTTAAAGGTAATGTTTGCTGCAGTTGTTCAGAAGGTGAGGAATAAGGATAAATTAATGTGTCAAACGACACACTAATATTTTCAATAGCAAGGAGACTGAACTGCTGAAAAACATGTTTTTTTTGATTTTTACAAAAACTTTTAAACCTATCTTAACTTATTTTTATATATACCGAAATAGCATCATAAAATGAATGTTATCTGGTAAAATCAATGCAGGAGAAAAAATATGGCGTCCAATGTAAAGGTTAATTCAAAAATTTGTGGCTTTAAACATACGATCAGTGGTCAGCTTGAAGGGAAAACAGTAATGACTGATATTGAAACAGATTGTTCCAAGGTAGCTAAGATAGCACATATGGAGGTTCCTAAAAAGCAGACATTCAACATTAAAGAAAACTATGTCATGGATCAGGCAAAAGATACATGCTGTGTAACTTGCATTGTTCCGGCAGCTGTTATGCATGTTTGTAACATGGAACTGGGTATGCTTTCAAAGAAGCTGGCAAAACAGGCAGGCGCAATCGACATAGATTTCTCAGAAGTTTCCATTGAATAAATTGGCTTCATAGAAGTTCTTATTTGAATAGTGAATACAGCCCTGACATACTTGTCAAGGTTGTAATTAATAGCTTGAGTTTGAACTATTTGCCGGGATCAAGTGCTTTTTTACCTTCCACTTAATCATTTTCCCGGGATTAAACTTTAACCTGTTTCCTTTCGTTCTGTAATATCATGGATAACACCCATATAATGCGTAGCAACACCATCATCATTACGCTGAATGAATGTTTGCTCTTCCACCCATCTCTCATCTCCCGATTTTGTCTTTATCCTGTATTCCTTTACAAAAACATTCCCACCTTCTTTAACAACATCAGAAAGTTCTATTTGAATATAGGGCAGATCCAGGGGATTGACTATATCACCATAAAGGATTTCTCCCGAAAGAAACTCATCAACTGAGTATCCAAACTGGTTTATGTTATCTGAAACAAATTCAACCGGCCATAGCTCATTTTCATCCTCTGGCTCTGCTTTCCACAAAAAAGCTACCACAGGACTGTGGTTAATGATTGTTTCAAGGGCTTTCTTTCTTTCCAGAAGTTCATCCTGTATTTCAAGTGACTGTTTGAGAGCAATTTCATTTTCTTTCTCTTTTGAGATATCCTGAACAATTCCCTGAAAATGCGTTACATTCCCGTCCCTGTCCCTAAGGATGAAAGTTTTTTCACTTACCCACAGGGTTTTATTATCTCTTGTTATTAGGCGATATTCTTGATAATAGTAGTCACTACCGCTATCGCACTGCTCAGCAAGTGTATCCTTAACCATTTCATAGTCATTCGGATGGATAAGATCACTATACATGATACGTCCTTCTACAAAATCCTCAACAGGATAACCAAGTTTTGAAACATTATCAGAAGCATAGTCTGCAGGCCAGAACTGCTCGTTCCTCCACAGGAATACCATGATAGAGCTATTATTAATGATTTCTTCCAGAAGCTGCTTTTTCTTCAATGCTTCCTGCAAGGTCTGTTCTTTTTCTTTCTGCTCAGTTATGTCGAAGATCGTACCCTGGTAGTGTGCCACTTTACCGGCTTTATCACGAAGTACGTAAGTTCTCTCATTTACCCAGCGTACTTCACCGGACTTTAATATAATCCTGTATCTGTGGTCAAAGAAATCAGCTCCTGCATCACATTGCTTATTGAGAGACTCACGCAAATTATTCAGGTCATCCGGATGAACTATATCAGCATAAACAACGTCACCGGAAAGAAAATCACCTGCTGTATAGCCTAAGAGGTCCACGTTGCCTGAAACATATTCCACCGGCCATTTTTCCCCTTCATTGGGAACCCCTGCTTTCCAGAGAAAAGAAATAACAGGACTTTTGTCTCTTATCTTTTCAAGTTCCTCTTTTCTTTCAAGTGTCTTTTCCAATGAACTTTCAGAATCTTTGTTCTCATCTTGAGATGATGTATCCGACATCAGATTACCCCCATTTTATCATTTGTCTGATTAGTTAATAAGACTATCCACAAAGTTCCTTTCTTAAAAACAAAATCAGGAAATTGAAGTAAATCAGATGATAGTGCTCTGATTTGGGAAGAAAACAAAGGGCAAAAATCTGTTTAAAAATTAATGGATGTTTTTGTCAATCAGCCTCTTTGAACTCAATTGTCATTGTTTCAACCTGTTTTGCAAGGGTCTTTGAAATCATTCCCGACTCCAGCCTGCATACATGTAATACTCCGGTAGGCAAGATACAGCCGGGACAGCAACGAGCTTCCTGTGCCCTGTCCATCACATAATTGTCCTTGATATCTAAGGTTTGCATCATTGGAATTTCCATACTTGACATTTGTTTTACCTTTGAACAGGGTGTTTCAATATCTATAATGATGTTCTTTCCATCTAATTTTCCTTTTATTATATGGATAAAGCCACATATACTTGAGTTTACGTGTACGACAGATGGCATGTAAAAATCTCCTGTTTTCTAGTTTTATTCTGAATCCTAAAGTGAAAATAACCTAAAACCCTGTTTTCAACTGGATTCCTGAAAGGCAGGGCAGACTTCAGTATATTATGATAGTTAACATCGTTAATATATGCCTTTCTCCCAAAAACATTCGGGCTCAAGACAAAATACATAAAGTTCATATTTGCTCTGCAATTCTGGGTAAAATGAAAAGTATTGAATTTAACCATAATTTACACTTCCCTCAGAACACGGAATCCCGTAAATCCCATACGATCGTCAGCAATGTTGGCACTGCGAAGTGCTGAACGGCAAAATCTGGAAAGGCTGCTCCAGCAACCACCACGATCAATACGAAGAGAACTGGTACTATACTCCCAAGGCCTGCCATCTGCAGGAGCACCTTCAAAACTTGAATGCCATTTATCCTCACACCATTCCCACACATTACCATTCATGTCATACAAACCCCAGGGATTGGGTTTCTTCTGACCTACCGGATGGGTTGTTTTCCCTGAACACCATCCATACTCATCCAGATCAGATTCATCGTCTCCAAAATAATATTTGCTTGTAGTGCCTGCCTTGCAGGCATACTCCCACTCGGCCTCAGATGGCAAACGATATTTATCTGTACCCTCTTTTTCGTTCAGTTTACTAATAAACTCCTGTACATCATCCCATGAAACCTGCTCTACAGGATGGTTGTCATGGCCCGGAAATAAAGAGGGGTTACTTCCCATTATTGACATCCATTCTTTCTGTGTTACTGGATATTTTCCAAGAAAAAAAGGTTCTGAAATTGTAACTTCGTGTGTTGGATTTTCAGTGGAATCCTGCTTAGAACCCATCATGAACTTACCTGAAGGAATCAGCACGAATTCCATACTGATGGAATTTAAATAAACTTTGCATTCTTCTTTTTGCTCATTATTATGTATCTTATTATGTTTATCAATACGATTTACTGTTTCACAATGAACCATATTCAACACCTGTGACTTTGTATGTGATATTCGGTCATTTCCTGCTTCATGAATCTAAAGATTTTCAGGCAAGCACAGAAACATTATGCAATAAACAATGTTGAAACAGAATAAGCTTTGAATATCTTCTGTGATTCCCCTTTCAAATTCCCCCGGAATAGTGACACATTTCAATTTGCCCCAAAAATTGACATTATGCCATTACAGGAATATATGTCCTGCATAAGTGTTATTTTTTACGACCCGATAATAGAGAATAATCTATTTTCCACACCCGGAACACTTTATTTAGAAAAACTTTAATGTAAAGTTCTGAACATAATTGCATCAGAAATAACATTATCAATGAAAAGTATTAATTTTAGGAATAGCTATTCTATCTTTTCAATGGTAACCTCTACTTTACCTATTTGCTTTGCAAGAGTCTTTGATACCTTTTCATTTTCAACCCAGTATGCGTTCATAACTGTGGCGGGCACATAACAATTCTCACATATAGCATTCTTTGTGGTCTTCATGATAATTTCATAATACGGAATGTTCTGCTGTGACATTTCAGCATTGGGAAGATCAAAATCACAACCCCATTTTTTCAGTTTCTCACAATCTGTTTCAATATGTATGTGAGTCTTTCTTCCTTCAGTAACTGCTGTTATATAGGTCATGTGACCACAAAGAGAGTCAACTGACATAGTTACAACCATATTTAAACCTCCATTGAAAAATTCGTTTCGAATGTCTCCTTTATTTGATCTCTTCAAATGTTATGTCAACACTCTCATATTTCTTTGCAACATCTTTTGGAATCTTCTCATTTTCGATCCAGTAAGCGCTCATAACTGTTGGAGGAACATAACAATTACTGCAAATCGAATACTCTGCTCTCTTTCTATTTAGAAGATCAAAAGATACATCCCTGTCTATAAGATCCATTTTTGGGAGATTGAATTCGTTACCCCATTTTTTAATCTTTGCGCAGGTTGTTTCAACATTTATTCTTGTGTTCTTACCTTCATGCTGGGCCAGAACCGTTGTCCTGTTCCTGCATATATTTTCCAGTGAAATAACAACTGTAATATTATTGCCCCCGATAAATCCCTGATTAATTATTGACAATTGGCTTGAAAGAATATTGGGTGGATTAACTTTTCAACATCTTTTATACATTTTGTATGTAGCTAACATGCTTAAATCTTGCGTAACATCCTGTATTAAAGAAAATAAAAATAAAACGAAAATAGGGAAGTATGGGAGGAGTTGGGTGCATTATGCACCCACGTAGACTTCATTTTTTATGAAACCGACGATTCCTATTGGAGAGATGGCAAGTCTTTTTCTAGATGATTAAGTCTTATACTGAGTATGGTGATAAACTCGCCGGTTTCATATCGAAAACAGGGACATCGACACCTTTTTTCCCGTATGATGAAAGCTGGTAGGTCATTCTGCTCACCATACATCTTCTGAAATGGTTCAGGTTAATAAGCCTGTACCTCAGTGTTGTTGCTATATCCATATTTTCACCTTTTTTTTGTGCCTTTGTCGGTAGTCCATATCTGACTTTATAATATATAAAACTATGGTACGACTGCTGAAAAGTGGTTTATTGAAATCAGAAATCCTGCCGTAATGCATAGCTTCAAGCTTAATCGCAGTTAAATAAACCTGTATATATCAAAAAAACAATCCTGTAACTAATAACACAGGGAGATGAACATTGAGATGAACATCAGATTACTTACAGTTGCAGCAGTTATTTTTCTTGTATGCATGGCTTCCGGCTGTGTAACAGACAGTGATGATACAGGCAATAACACCAGCATTGATGACAATGGCACTGCAACATCAGATGTAGAAGAACAGACAGGAACCACAGACAGTTCCGACGTTGCCATAGGCACAATGACAGCGGTTAGTCGTAGCTTTTCAGAGAACGACAGCCAGAGTACCGTTTATGCTATTGTAGGAGATTTCATTATTGTTGAACTTGAAGAAAATCCCACAACCGGATATTCATGGAATATAACATACAGTGAAGGACTTAAACTTGAAGAAGATGAGTTCCTTGAAGCGAGTACTAATGTAAGCCTTGTTGGTGCAGGCGGTTCTCACATGTGGATTTTTCAAGTCACTGACACAGGCGAGCAGAGTTTGTCTGCAATCTACGTGCGTCCATGGGAAGAGATAACAGGAACCGAAGACAGCTATGAACTGACGATTAATGTAATTCCTGAGAGTGAACTCATATCTGATACCGGAACTGTGATATACAACGACCTTGAAGGCGGCTTTTATGGAATAATTGGAACTGACGATGCAAAATATGATCCGATTAACCTGCCAGAAGATTTCAGCATTAATGGAACGGAAGTAAGATTCACAGCCTATCCACGTGATGATATGATGAGTTTCCACATGTGGGGACAGATTGTGGAACTAAGGACGATAAGTCCGATACTGTAACTGAGAAACAACTTAGAATTTAACTCTAAGCCGGGAAGTCTCCTTCTTCGGAGCATAGCGACAGGTGGGAGATGAAAGGCGTACTATCCGGGTATAACTATCATGATCACTAATAAAATAACATAACCATAGTAAACCATTTATAATTATCCATTATTGCATATAACTATGCAGTATAATCTTGATAAAGGAAGTCATTCTGTATTTTCATTACAGTACCATTTCGTACAATGTATAAAATACAGAAGACACGCCTTAATAAATCCGCTCATCATCGATTTATTGAAGCAGACTGCACATAACATTAGTGAAAATTTCGATGTTGAAATATTGAATATAGAATGTGATAAAGACCACTTTCACATGATTTTCAAAGCAAAACCAACATTGGATATACCTAAGTATATCAACACCATAAAAACCATTTCTTCAAGAGAAATTCGCAGACAATTTCCAGAAGTAAAAGATTTGTTGTGGAAAGATGCGTTTTGGTCTCGTTCTTATTTTTTAGCAACTACCGGACAGGTTACACTAGATGTTCTAAAAAAATATGTAGATAATCAGGGCAAAAAATAATGTTGCTTACAAAGAAATACAAAATACATCCAACCGAAGAACAAACCGATACTCTTTGGTATATTTCTGAGCAATGTAGATTTCTCTATAATCACGCTCTAGCTGAACGTAAAGAGTCGTGGGAGAAATCAAGTATTTCTATAACTTATAATAAACAGCAAAATGATTTACCGGAACTGAAAGAGATAAATCCAGATTTGAAAAAACCATATAGTAAGACTCTACAAGGTGTTCTTAAAAAGTTAGATGGTGGTTATAAATCGTTCTTCGCATTATGGAAAAATGGCGATAAAGATGCGAGACCTCCAAATTTTAGAGGTAAAAAGTATTTTTTCACTATACCTTATAATCAAAGTGGTTTCAAAATTTCCGATAATGTAGTTACATTTTCACATAAATGTAATGATGTGGAATTATCTTTTGAAATAGAAGAGAGTTTACAGGAAATGAAAATCAAGCAGTTCGAAATATTCAATGATAATCCCTATAAAGCAATGGGCGATTTTTATATTTCTGTTTCTTTCGAAATAGAGTCCACAAAAAAATATTATGACAATAATAAGTATCAGGCGATTGATTTAGGAATTTCGAAAACTGTAACAGCGATAAATACCGACTGCAAATTTTTTGAAGCTGTGAATCCTCGTCCTGATAAATATTGGAATTCTAAAATAGATAAAATACATTCCAGACTAGACCGTTGTAAAAAAGGTAGTCGAAGGTGGAAGAGATTACACGCTTCTAAACGAAGAATGGAAAAGAAAAGACACAATCAAATAAAGGATTTTCAACATAAATTATCTAAAAAGATGGTTGAAAACACTAGAGCCAATACAATTATCATAGGCGACCTCAACGTTAAAAAAATGGCTAAGAAACCCAAAGTCAAAACAATTACTAAAGCCGATGGAACAACTAAAAAAGTAAAAGATTTCAAAGAAATAGCTCTTAGTCGTTCCACTCAAAATAACGGTTATTTAGCCCAATTTGTCAATATACTCACCTATAAAGCCGAATTAGCAGGTAAGAAAGTAGTAAAAGTTGACGAAAGTTATACATCAAAGGCATGTTGTTCTTGTGGAAAAATACATGAAATGCCACTCAGTCAACGTGATATGATATGTGATTGTGGTAATAAAATCGATAGAGATAGAAATAGTTCTATCAATATCATGACACGTTACCTATCACAGAATGCCATTTGGACAGGCTATCGAGAATTCCTCGGTAATTTACAAATAAAACTACATATTTTTCGTAGTTATTTGTAAGAATCTCCTTCCGTGAGGGAGGAGTAGTTCAACTAAAGAAAACAGTGATCTGTTACACATGTAACAGACCTGACTTATATTTCACGATTACATGGTAAATACCTGCTTTGAATGCAGAGTACATAAAACCAAAACAGGAGAGTTATAATGGACAAAAAGAATGCCAAAAAGAAAGAAGTTGAAGATATTGAAATGCCAGGTTTTGATGAACAGATCGATACATGGTGTACTGTACCGGACTCCGATGACGATAAAAAAAGTGCAGCCGACCTTGAAGTTGATGCGTGGTGTGATAATACTACCATTGAAGAAAAGAAGAAAAAATCTGAGAAGAAAGATTAATTGATTTTACTTATTTTTACTTATTTTAATATATTGCACTGAATTTCAGAGCAAACTTTATAGATTATTAGTTTGAAATTATAATTAGAGCAATAAGAAATAGGGAAGGTCCTATATCTGGCCGGGCAGGGGTGCCCAAGGGAGGTCTGCGATCTTTTCATTTGCTCTGACCTAATGTTCAATTCAGTATAGTGAAAACCATCAAGGGGAGATAGGGAATGTATGAACCTGTCAGAAAACAAAAAGATATACTCGATAAGCTAAGAACTGTTGATGTTAATGTAGATGTCAAATGGGATGAACGTACTGGTATCCCACTTAGACTCAAAGGTTTGCTTGCAAAATCTGAGCAAAAGGATCCCGGAAGAGCTGCCATAGAGTTTATGGAAGTCAATAAAGACCTTTATCTGCTAAATTCTGTCAACAAAGAAATGCTTGTAAAAAGGATAGATACTGATCGTATCGGTTCCAGACATGTGCGCATGCAGCAGGTGTACAAGGATTTGCCTGTTTTTGGTAGCGAAATAATAGTCCATATTGATGCAGAGGACAACATAAAAGGAACAACTGGAAAGCTGACTCCTGAAATTGATCTGCCGGACAAGGCAAAGATCACAGGAGAAGAAGCATTGAAAACCGTTCTTAAAGATGATAAGAACAATTCCAAAGGAAAACTGCATGCTGAACCCACTCTTATGATCCTGTCACAGTTTGTGAAAGAACCACATCTAGTGTGGCATGTTTCAGTTAATGGAATTGATAAGGACCTTGCCGGAGAAGACACACCTGCCAAATGGGAGTATTTTGTAGATGCACTTACCGGAAAAGTTGTCTGGAAATATAACAATGAGCAGGGACATACAAGGACCACAGGTTCAGGAATTGGAACGTATGCAGGTTCCGTCACAATAAACACACTACACGATCACGGCACAGCCAAATACCTGCTTGAAGACCAATGGGTACCTAGTTCTGCAAGAGTAATCACCCATGATGCCAACGGCAGCTATCCTCCTGCTCCTGTTTCGGAAGACAATAATAATAACTGGTCTGCTTCCGGACAGGGGCCTGACGTTGATTGTCATCTCTATACAAGAATGGTATACGACTACTACTTCACAGTCCATGGACGTGACAGTTACGATGATGCCGGAGCCGATATGCATATTTATGCCAACTGCGGAAGCGGCTGGAATAATGCTACATGGAACGGAAGTTATGTCAAAATAGGAAACGGTGACGGATCAAGATACAATTCACTCTGTGCACTGGATATAATCGCACACGAATGGACACATGCAGTTACCGAATATACTGCCGGACTTGTCTATAGCAACGAATCAGGTGCACTTAACGAATCCATGTCAGATGTTTTCGGTGCTTTGATATCCGGAAACTGGCTCATTGGCGAAGAACCCTGGCTGCCCACAACAGCACCAGCTCTACGTAATATGGAAGACCCGACCAACGGTGGACAATACGACCCTGCAAACCCAATTGACAGTTGCATAGCAGGTCACCAGCCAGACCACACAACTGACCAATACACCGGTTATTCAGACAACGGCGGAGTCCACATCAACAGTGGAATCATGAATAAAGCCGCTTACCTGATAGCAACCGGTGGTACACACAGAGGGATCAGGATATGTGAAGGACTTGGCCGCGATGTACTTGGACTTCTCTATTACCAGGCACTGACAACACATCTGGTCTCAAGTTCAGATTTCAGCGACATGAGAGATGCGGTACTGGATTCACTTGATGATCTCTACTCGACCAATCCGCATTACTCTCGCTGGAGAGCAAGCATAATAAATGCATTTGCTGCTGTGGGAATCGGTACAGCCGTTACATGCCCGTTCACATGCTGGATAGCACCAATGATCTGTCCACCATCACCACACGTGCTATGTCCACCTGCACCAGGCTTTGTATGCCCACCAGCACCTTACATCTGCCCGCCTGCACCGGACTTTGTATGCCCTCCATCACCAATGATAGTTTGTCCACCTTCACCATACATAGCCTGTCCACCATCTCCGGGACTTTCGTGTCTGCCAGGACCGGACCCATTGCCTTATGATCCATACATACGTGTCAAGAATCCGGTAATTACACTGAAAACTGACATTATAGACATAGTAGGCATCGGACCGGAAACTGCAACCCTGTTTAAGGGAAGATCAATTTCAACACTCGGAGACTTCCTGAAAGCAACAGAGGATGCAAAGAAGATAACAGAGCTTTCAAAGACCCTTGGAATCTCAGAAACCAGGATACATGACTGGAGAAAGAAGACACTTGTGATGCTCGGGGAAGTCAAGTGATAGAAAAGCAGTCTGGCATATTGACAGCAGATACATGTAATGTAGATACCGGAATTAACTGTAGCAACAATCTTCCGGCAGAATCTGCTGTCCCTTATTTTCCTTTCAGGATAAGTAAGGAAAATGATATATGGATTACAGAAGACCCGCTTAGCTCTGAAGTTCAGGAACTCAATGAAGCAGCCTACTGGCTTCTGAAAATGTGTGATGGTTACCGGACACTCGATGAGATTATCGCACAATTGAGTACATCTTTTCATTCAGACCGAGACACTGTGATGGATAAAAGCAGACCGATACTGGATGACCTAACAGGTCGCGGACTTTTGTGGTGGCGTAATGACAGGATGAACTACTGGAATGTACCTGCTCCTGCCGGTGTGCTCTGGGATCTTACATCCAAATGCAATCTCAGATGCAGACATTGCGTTGTAAGTGCCGGAGAGGAATGCAACGATGAACTACCTTTTGAAGATTGTTGCAGGCTTATCGATGAGTTTGCAGAGTTTGGAGTTGCACAACTGATACTAAGCGGCGGCGAACCCATGATCAGAAAGGATTTTTTTGATATAGCTGAATATGCTGCTTCCAAAAACATAATGATACAGGTAGCCACCAACGGAACACTGATAGATGAAACTGCTGCTGAGAAGCTCGCGAATATTGGAGCAAGGGCACAGGTGAGTCTTGATTCAAGTGTCTCTGCCATTCATGATGATTTCCGCCAATTATCAGGTTCATGGGAAAAGACAGTAAATGGAATTAAATTGCTGATTAAAGCCGGTGTTCCTGTCACACTTGCGGCGGCAGTAACCACAATGAATATTGATAATATTCCTGAACTTTATGAACTGGGAAAAGAACTGAGAGTGCAGACGTTCAGAATATTGCCTTTCGTTCCTTCAGGACGTGGAACAGGTGCTTTTGACCTGGAAGTAAAACCTGCAAGAATGCGAGAACTGACTGAATTCCTTCTCAGTAAAAGAGAATCAGATGGTCCTGAAATTGCACCAATGGAATTTGAATGTACATTCCGACCAACTCCAGAACAGGAGATTGAAGCAAATACTGATACAAGAATCGGGTGTGATGGCGCCATCGGATACTGTACGGTCACTTCAAAGGGCGATGTGCTTCCATGCAACTATTTTGAAGGAGCAGATGTTGAGAATGTGAAAGACAGGTCTTTCCGGTGGATATGGGATAACTCACGATTCCTGAATTACTTCAGGAGCCTGAAAGCCTCGGACATGAAAGGTAAATGTAGCAGGTGCCAGTGGCTTCCTGTTTGCAGGGGGAGCTGCATTGCGGCTAATTTTACAAGAAGGAATATATTCCAGGCAAATTGTCACTGCTGGCTGGTAGATCCCAGTTAATGATATCAACATACAGACCAGACAGATAGGCACAATGCCTATCATTTTTCAGATTCAAGCGAATTGAAATATTCCTTTGTTTCTGATATCACTACTTTCCTGAGTGCAGCAAGTGCTATGAGATTTGGAATGGCCATGAGCCCATTGAAAATATCTGCCAGTATCCAGATAGCGTCCAGTGTAAGAAAAGCACCAATGAAAACCAACACTACATAGATTATTCTGAACGGGAATATCGCCTTTACTCCAAACAGGAATTCAGTGCATCTTTCAGCATAATAGTTCCATCCCAGAATTGTCGTGAATGCAAAGAACATCAAACCAATACCAACCACATAGCTGCCAATACTCAGCACACTGGAAAAGGCCTGGCTGGTCATGTATGCACCTGCAAGTTCACCCTTCCATGAGTCTGTCATTATCAGGACAATTCCAGTCATTGTGCATATGATTATCGTATCAAAGAACGTACCGGTCATGGAAATAAGTCCCTGTTTTGCAGGGCTTTTTACTTTTGCTGCTGCTGCTGCTATTGGTGCACTGCCAAGACCTGCTTCGTTTGAAAATACTCCTCTGGAAACGCCAAATTGCATTGCCATCATAATGGAAGCTCCAAGAAATCCTCCGGCTGCTGCCGTTCTACTGAATGCTGACTGAATTACAAGGGAGAGCACAGAGGGCAGAGATGCGATGTTGAGTGCTATTATGATAACTGAACTGAGCACATAGGTGATCGCCATGAAGGGAACGATAAATTGTGCGACTCTGACGATGCTTTTTATCCCCCCTATGGTCACAAGGAAGACCAGTGTCGAAACCACAATGGCTGTTTGCATGGAAGGTATTCCGAATGTGATCTTAACCGAATCCACAATGGCGTTGACCTGTGTGAAGGTTCCGATACCCATGCACCCTACGAATATTCCAAAGCATGCAAAGGCTTTTGAGAGGATACCGCTGTACGACCGGTCTGCAAGACCATTCTTAATATAGTACATGGGACCACCGGCAGCTTCTCCATTCTCATCGAATGTCCTGTATTTCACAGCCAGAGTGCACTCTGCATATTTTGTTGCCATTCCAAAAAAGGCAGCTATCCACATCCAGAACAGTGCTCCCGGCCCACCAATTTTTATGGCTGTAGCGACACCCACTATGTTTCCTGTGCCTATAGTTGCAGCCAGTGCAAGAGTAAGGGCTCCGAAACTGGATACATCACCTTTTACCCCTTTTTCCATACTCTGTGAACCAAATACATATCTTAAAGCAAGAGGAAGGCGTTTTATCTGGATAAAACCGAGGCTGAAAGTGAAAAAAACACCCGTACCTACGAGCAATATCAATAAAGGTGGACCCCATATGAAGTTATCAATTACTTTGAGATAGAATAAAAGATTAGAAGAATCCACTATTGATAACAAATGATCCACAAAACTCATTCAACCAGTCCTGCAATCAGTCCTGTTTTCTCCAGGCAAAGCGGAATTTGTGATAGATAGTAAATATTGTTGTTCTCAAAAATGAATTGCAATGGGAAGATCATTACGCCTTTTTCTACAGCTTTGATCATCGTTTCTGTAAAATCAATGTCAATCTTCCGGTTAGGAGCAAAACACTTTGCATCCGATCTGAATACCAGTATGATAATAGCTGCATCATTTCCTTCATCCACAGCACGTATGAGTTCCTCAAGATGACGTTTTCCACGGGTTGTAGGAGCATCCGGAAAGACAGCGACATTATTCTCCGCCAGCGTGCAGCCTTTAACCTCAACCCATGTCTTTTTCCTGTCTTCTTCCAGAAGAAAATCCAGCCTGCTGTCACCAAATCTCTGCTCAGGAATGATATTATCAATATTTCTAAATTTGTCAATAATCCGGTTTTCCAGTATCCACTGAGATATCTGCCTGTGGAATGCCGAATTGATAAGTATCCATTCCTCTCCGATCCTTCCAGCTATCATATCCCAGCCTGTTTTTCTTTTCGGATTGCTGGCTTTTCGAAGCAGCACACAGTTTCCAGGATACAGTATGTCTATGAGCCTGCCGGGGTCGTGGACATGTACCTTTTCCTGACTTTTGCTTCCGTTCACATCGATCTCGACAATGGCCAGGAAACGATTTGGTCTTTCAATAAGAATGCCTTCGGTATCTGTTTGGATGTTGCAGACTATGTGTTCCCTTTTTGCATCTGATTTTTTCATTATGACAGGGATTGTTATTGCTTATTTGTTAAAAGAGTTCTCACTCACATGTTAACTTCAAAAAGAAAAGGTGTTATAGTACCCATGGATTTTGAATTGTCGTGATTATATGCACATCAAACAAAAAAGAGATAACAACTTTTGCTACTAAAATTTTCGAAAGACCCTTAACAGTCATTTCCTTTCATATCAGCGCTTCCTCTTATTGGCCAGTCCATACCTGAACAACTTCCCTGCTATCCATATCAATCAATGCGGATATAGAATTATCCAGCCATGTTACACTAATCAAAGTTTTACCGGTATAAAAGTTCTCAGAGGTATCAGGCAATATCTGTTTTACAGATGGAGCCGTGTTCACATTGTTACCGGATCCAAGAGATTGCATAACTTCTTCATCCTGCATAGCTATAGCTATAGCTTCGGAACGTATAGATACAGGAATTGCTTCAAGAATATATCCTACACGTGTCAATTCGCTGTTCCTGTATATGAAATCATACCTGTCGGTATATATGGAATCATATGAGGAAGCAGTTGCATGTATATGGAGCTTGTCATTTTCCTTTGAAGCACTGAGTGTTATACTATCATATTCTATACCAGGGTAAGGGCTAATTTGCTGATCAATGCTTGCTTCGATCCTGTCAGAATCTGCAGGTTGTGTGCCTGTCCATATGAATTCATGCTCAGAGGAGGAGTCTTCCAGACCATTGGTGAATACAATACCTGCAAAGAATAATATCAGGACAAATATGATTAACATTATTTTTGAGAGAGATTTCATGGATCTCACCTTAAAAAAGATCGGGCAAAGATGCCCGAATAAGAATGCTTATTCTGTATCACCGATGGTAATCGAATACCCAAACTCTTCTGCATTCATCGGCAGTATGTTTAATGTCCATTCACCTATGGCACCAGGTACTTCATATGTTTCCACATAGGATGTCATAGAATCCTGATATATTCCGGCTCCATCGATTTCCCATGGAGGATAATTAGAGGAGTCAAGACTGACAGTACCACTATATGTAGTTTTGACCAGATTGAGTTCTACGTTTCCTGATTCATTTGCCAGTGTCAGATCAAAGGAAGCTTCTTCATTTTCATCCTGGCTGTATGTACCCATCCATCTAGCATAGTTCTGAGTGATGGATGAAATCTCAATAGTTATCAGGTCATTGGTTTTGGTAGTGAATTCCTTAATGTATGGTTCACTAGGCTGTGTCCAGACTTCGAAGTTCAATGACACTTCATCATCCCATTCATTCATAGAGGGATCATCAATATTAAGGTCGATATCTCCGTAAAATTCACCTTTTGCATCATCAGGTACATCCAAATGTACATTCACAACAGCAGTCTCCCCTGCTTTTATTACAGCAGGAGCGGTAATATGTATAGCATCACTTTCAAATGCAGACCCCATGTTACCATAAAAACCGTAATACCCCATTTCGTCACTCATTTCCGGATCGATGGCAATGTCATCGTCCCCTATGTTCTTGAGCTGTATTTCATAATCATAGGTTTCACCCGATTCAACATGATCATAAATGTATGACCTCCCTATCTCTACTCTGGGAGGAGTCCAGACATCGATGTAGAGGTACATGGCATTTATGTATTCAGGATAGACCGAATAAGATGCCGATATTGCATCATCAGTGAATGCTATCTGAGTTCCATAGTTGCCTATATCAGTATCTTCGGGAATGTTAACTTCAATAGTAAATTCCTGTTTGGCATCTGGCTCCAGATCTTTGCTGGCAGGTGTTATGCTTATCCAGCTTTCATCCAAGAAGTTGTTCTGATAGGGAGATAATACAGCTTTTGGTTCAATTGTAATCGTTTTATTGTCTTTGTTGGTAACAGTTATGGTTATTTCATCAGTGTTGCCAGGTTTTATCTGAATGTTTGCGTAGCTCGGATTTATGCTGAGTTTTGCAAAATCAAAGTCCTGATACAACGTTGTTTGGTCATCTACATGTATAATTTGTTCATCTGATGCCGTATATATCACATCTTCCGCGCTGACTCCAGGTATAAATGCCACCCCTACAAGCAACATTGAAACAATCAAGCTACATATTGGTATTTTTGTATTTATTCTCATATTTGATTCTGCCTTTGGCTACCGGGTTTAAATTCACTATGTAGTTCTAGTGTGAAAACCCTCCCCTACTTTAAGTAATAATATTGCAATTATACACAATTATTTTATGTAGTATAAAATTATTATGGCCAGTATCAAACTAATTATAGCATACATGATTAACATTGATGAGAACTTATAAAAAAACTAATGTTAATTGGTTAAACATGTTTACTAACAAAATACATGTTGGATACAGGAAGAACAAAAGACATCTTCGTGATGGTGAAATAATAGCCAACAACAATAATTAAATATCCAGAGCATCAAAGAAAGAGGTGATACATATGGATTGTCTATTCTGTAAGATCGTTGCTGGTGAAATTCCTTCACATAAAGTCTATGAAGATGAAAATGTTTATGCGTTTCTGGATATTTATCCCTGTGCAGAGGGACACACAATTGTGCTTCCGAAAAAGCATTTTGAGAAATTCACAGACATGGGTGAAGAAGATGCTGCTACCCTGTTTGCTTCTGTGAACAAAATAGCTAAGATAGTTGGAGATACACTGGAACTTGAAGGCATGAATATCGGAATTAACAACGGCGAGATAGCCGGGCAGACCGTAGCTCATGTGCACGTTCATATTATTCCAAGGCGTGCAGGTGATGGAGAAGGAAATATGCACACCATCGTGGAACTGCACCCACCCACCGACAACCTTGCTGAACTTGCCGAAAAGCTCAGGAAGTCATTCTAAATAAAACATCGAAGCATTAATTCAAATAAAAAATAATGCAAGCAATTGCATCAATTATTTATTTCACGATTTCCTTTATAGTAAAATAATTGTAGGAGAACAAAATATGGCAGACAATGAACAGAAAGTGCTCGATGCACTTAAAGACGCAGGAAAACCAATGAGACCCGGAGAGATCGCAGAGGTTACAGGTCTTGAAAGCAAAGAGGTCAGCAAGATTCTCAAGACACTCAAGAGCACAGATGCAGTCTGTACTCCAAAAAGATGTTTCTATGCACATGCTGACTACGAAAAGTCAGAATGAGTAGAAATAAAATATAATTACTTTCTTTTCTTTTTTCTTCTTTCATTACCGTCCACTATTTGAAGACCAGACTTATGCAGCCCATTAACTACTGATTACAGTAACCGTGACCTCTCTTGTCCTTGGTCCATCCATTTCTGCAAGGAAAATGCTCTGCCATGTTCCAAGATGCAAACTGCCATTGATAACAGGGATTGTTTCACTGCTGCCAAGAAATATTGCTTTTAAATGAGCATCTGCATTATTGTCAATCCTGTCATGAGCATAGCCGGCATGTGCAGGGACAAGTTTCTCCAGTAATGCAAGAATGTCTGACACAAGACCGGATTCATTCTCATTGATAATTATAGAGGTTGTTGTGTGCTTTGTACTGATAACACAGATACCATTTTGAACTCCGGTTTCACTCAACTGCTTTCTTACCCGATCCGTAATATCAATAAGCTCTATCCTTTTATCAGTCTTAATCTGCATGATTGTCACTGCTATATGATAGTATTCTGGCTCTTAATAGCATTAATGTAATCTGATTAGAAAATTTGGAAAAATGGAAGAAAAGTGAAATTAAAGAAAAAGAGAATGAACGCTTAAGCATTCACTCAAAATCTGCAAGCCCTTCAAAATCAAGGGTTGCAAAGTAATCATCTATAGTTTCGGCCCTTCTTATCTGCACAAAACTACCATCGGGTCTTAGAAGGAATTCTGCTGACCTGAGCTTACCGTTATAGTTGAAACCCATAGCATGTCCGTGTGCTCCTGCATCATGAATAACAAGAATGTCGCCTCTCTCTATCTCCGGCAGCATTCTGTCAATGGCGAACTTATCATTGTTCTCACACAAGGAACCTGTAACATCGTAGAGCATCTCATGAGCTTCATTCTCTTTTCCAAGAACGGTAATGTGATGGTAAGCTCCATAGAGTGCAGGGCGCATGAGGTTTGCCATACATGCATCAAGACCAACATAGTCTTTGTATATGTGCTTCATGTGGCGAACACTTGTTACAAGGTAGCCGTATGGTCCTGTGATGACTCTGCCGCATTCCAGAAAAATCTTCAGCGGGTGGAGATTGTTTGCCCTTATTATCCCGTCATATGCTTCTGCGACACCCTTTGCAATAACATCATATGGAACCTGCTCCTGTTCCGGCCTGTAAGGAATACCTATTCCACCGCCAAGGTTAACGAACTCGAACTTGATGTCAAGCTCCTTTGAAAGCTCAGCAATAAGCTCAAAGAGAATCTTTGCAGTCTCAATGAAGTAAGCAGGGTCAAGCTCATTGGATGCAACCATTGTGTGCAGACCGAACCTTTTCACACCCTTCTCTTTCATCATGCGATAGCCGGTGAAAAGCTGCTCTCTTGTAAATCCGTACTTTGCTTCCTCAGGATTACCGATGATGGCGTTTCCTTCCTTCAATGGTCCCGGATTGTAGCGGCAGCAGACAATTTCAGGCAAACCGGCAGACTCTTCCAGGAATTCAATGTGGCTTATATCATCCAGATTAATAATAGCTCCAAGTTCCTTTGCCTTGGCAAATTCCTCTGCAGGTGTGTCATTGGAACTGAACATGATGTTCTCGCCTACAATTCCTGTCTTTTCTGAAAGCAGAAGTTCAGGAAGGGAACTGCAATCTGCGCCAAAACCTTCGCTTTTAAGCAACTTCATGATATATGGATTTGGAAGTGCTTTCACAGCAAAATATTCCTTGAAACCATTAACAACGCTGAATGCCTTTTTGAGTTTCCTGGCATTCTCTATGATAGCCTTCTCATCATATACATGAAAAGGTGTCGGATACTGTTCGATTAACTCTGTAATCTCTTCCTTTGTGAATGGAACTTGTTTTGACACCATGTAATTCCTCTTTAATCTCTGGTCCCTTAAATCTCGGTACAAAGATAAATAGTTGATTGGAGAAATGCTATGGACTTAATCAGAGAAAAAAGATTCAAAAATAGATTCAGTCTTCATATTTTTATTTTTGACCGTGAACTTAATTAGTAAATGAAGATAATAGATAAATATACGGAAAAAGGGGGAGAATTCGTATCACTTACTCTCTTTTTTCAGGCAGCCTCATTCAGAACGCAGAATATATATACAACTTGTTCGCATAGGTTAGAACAATCAAGGTTGCATCCGGCAGTAAAAACAGTAAATTGTTACCTTTGAACAGTCCGTTACGAAACCCGTTTCAAGAAAGAGGAGATAGGAATGAACGACAAAGATCATTACTCCGGTGATGACAAAGCGCCTGACAAAATAACAAGCATCGATGAACTGATAGAACACATTATAGATATGTTCTCCGACAGCATCACAGAAGAAGACGGAAAAACTGTGATACGTGGTTTCACTATCATCGGGCAGCCAGGTAAAAAGCCTACAGTATTCGGGTTCAATGGACAGCATGAATATGATGAGCTTGATTATGAAGATGATGATGAGGAAGGCGACTTCTACATCTTCAAGCAAGAGCCTTTCATAGACATCTTTGAAACTGATGACAAGGTTTTCCTGCTTGCAGACCTTGGCGTTGAGGAAAAGCATGTGGAATATTACCCATATTGTTCCCATGTTGAGATAAGTGTCATAACCAATAGCACCGGTTATTCACGGGTCATTGACCTTCCATGTGGCGTAGACCCTGAAACTATGGTTTCAAATTACAGAAACGGTGTACTGGAACTCACATTTGAACGTGCCGCTGACGAAGATTAAGCGGCATGACATAATTTCTTTTTTACTGGTTCTTTTTTAGATTAATCTCTATTTCCGTTTAGCTTCCTGCAAATAGCATCTGCTTCACAGTCAAATACTTAAACACCAATGTCAAATAATCCCAAAAAACAGGATGATAATATGATTAAGGTAGTTAGAGCAGATGAAAGGCATCTAGTCGAAAACGATGCAATTAATGGTTACTGGATTTTCTCATATTCAGACTATCTGGATATGAAAAACACACACTTCGGAGACCTGAAGGTATTTAATGATGAGGTTTTAAAAGCTGGCAAGTTCTATAAACCAGAATCCGTGAATGATAAGGAGATCGTTACCATTGTCCTTGAAGGTGAGCTGAACCATGAGGATAGCACCGGAGCTAAGGAAACATTGAAAGCAGGTGACGTGCAGGTGCTTTCAAGTGGAAGCGGAGTTACTTTCACAAACATGAACATGTCCGGCAAGGACATACATCTCATACGCATGTGGATCGATCCTCTTATGCAGAACATGAAACCTGCATGCAGAATGAATAATTTTGACATCGACAGCCACAAGAATGAGCTTGTACCTATAGCAGGTCATGGATATCCGGGTGCATTAAAGCTCAGGGCAAATACCTCGGTCTACCTGTCAAAACTTGATACTGGAAAAGTAATTGAACTGCTTACCGATATTTCCAGATATGTATTCATTTACGTACTGGAAGGAGAGGTCACAGCCTGTGGTGAAAAACTCGGAGATAACGACCAGATACGCATAAATCAGAATGATGATATTGTCATCAAAGCGGATAATGATGCATTTTTCATCCTGGTTGATGCTACCGGTAACTATTGAGATATTTAATGACAAAAGAAACAGGCTGGGATAAAAAAACCCGGCTGAACTTCAGGAACCTGGAAGCCGTCTTTCAGAAAATGACAAAATAATCCTGAAGAACTACATCACTCATTGAAGTAAGATGACAGGTGATTGAAAAAGTCACCAAGATCATCATATTTTAGGTATGCGTATTCGTCCAGCGGTGTTGCCATATTATTAACGATAACAAGCTTTCCACCTCTTTTCAGTGAATATAGGGGAAGACTGGCTGCCGGCTGGACAACAAGTGATGAGCCAATAACCACAAAGAGATCTGCTTTTGAACTTACTGTTACTGCACTTGTAATTGCAATCTCATCCAGCATTTCGCCAAAGAATATTATATCAGGTTTAATAAGGCCACTGCACTTAATGCAATGAGGAACTGTCTCTTTTTCCAGAAGTTCACGGACATCATCATAGGAATAATTCTCTCCACAGGAAAGACATTTGTGATTTGCAGGTGAACCATGAATTTCTATTACATTCACAGAACCTGCTTTCTGGTGTAGCAGGTCGATATTCTGAGTAATAACGGAACTTAAGTAGCCTTTTTTCTCCATCATCGCCAGAGTCATGTGTATAAGATTTGGCTCCTTAGTATCCAGGTCATAAATGAATTCCCTGGCATGAGTATAGAAATATGCAGGGTCTTTGTGAAAATATGCAAGATCGAAAATCTTGTTAGAATCATATTTTGCATAGAGACCATTGCTGCCCCTGAAATCAGGAATTCCGGAAAATGTAGATATTCCAGCTCCACTCAGAAATACACAATTCTCTGACGTTTCCAGAAGGTCAAGAAATCTCTGCATAAAAGTAGTAAATTCCATAAACATATAACAGTTTTCTTCAATCATTAAATGACGCTTTTTATGAAGAAGAACCCTCATAACTAACATTGATGGAAGAAACTTAATGAGAAAATACAAAACCAAATATCTTTGTTAAACAAATTTAAATAAACATATATACTAAGAGGAGAAACTGTGTTCTTCAATCATTAGAATGTCATAGCTGCAGCCATATATATGTAAAAAAGATAGTTGATAAAGATGAAAAACAAAGCCGGAAATCAGTTAGTTTTAATGATTTTGTTCTTTTTAATGCTTCTGGCAATTGTTCTATTCCATGTTTATATTCTTGAAGGGGAACAAAAACTCATCTGGATGGTATTTCTGGCAATACTCATTTTTTTTGTAATAGTACATAATCTTAAAGTTACCGCATTGAAAAAAGACCTGGAAGCTGAAGTTCAAAAAAACAAAGATGTTCATGACCGGCTTATAGTCAAATACAAGATAGAAAGTACATTATCTAAAATATCCTCAGTGCTTTCCTTTACCGACAACCTGGATGAGAAAATAGAAGAATCACTTGGAATGCTTGGCGAACTCTGCAGTGCTGACCGTGCATATGTATTCAGATTAATAGATAATGGGAATACCATAAACAACACACATGAATGGTGTGCAAATGGAGTGAAACCACAAAAAGAAATGCTACAAAACCTTCCAGGTTCTGATTATCAATGGTGGCTTGAGAAACTTACAGCAGAAGGAGCAATTCACATTAAAGATATTGAAGAACTTCCTCCTGAAGCTGAAAAAGAAAAAGAAATACTCTTAAGCCAGGATATAAAATCACTTATTTCTCTTCCATTCTGTATAGAAAATGGGATAACAGGTTTCATCGGTTTTGATAATGTAAGAGAAGCCAATGAATGGACAAAACAGGATATTGAGATACTTAATACATATGCGAACATGCTTGCCATGGCATTTCGGAAAAAGTCTATTGCAGAGGAACTGAACCTGGAAAGAAAGCAATTATTGTCAATATTTGATAGCATTGAAGAACCGGTCTATGTATCTGATCCCTGTACTCATGAGATCCTATACGCCAATAAATTCCTGAAACAAGTCCTTGGAGAGAATCCTCTTGGAAAAAAATGCTATCAAGCCCTCCAGAAATCCAATGAACCTTGCAACTTCTGCACGAATTCCATAATACTCAGAAATAAAAATCAGGTACATAAATGGGAATATCATAACCCGATTACTGAGAAGGATTATCTTGTATTGGACAAGATTATAAAATGGACAGATGGTAGTGAAGTGCGTCTGGAAATGGCTCATGATATCACTGAAATAAAACAAGCTGAAATTACTATAAAAGAAAGTGAAGAGAATTTCAAGAAAATAATTGATAATTCACCGCTTCCCATAGCCATTATGAATTCGTGTGGAGAGTTTGAATATACAAATCATAAACTAATCGAAATGATTGGTTATACTATTGATGATATACCAACTATCAGTGAATGGTGGGATACTGTGTATCCAGACCCTGATTATCGCAGGATTGCACAGGAAAACTGGAAAGAAATATCCAGCAAAAATGATACGGGAATAAGTGGAGAATGGATCATAAAATGCCGTGATGGAAGTGAAAGGCAAGTCATTGTCTATTTTGCAAAAACAAATGGAAATGTTTTATTCATAATTAATGACCTAACAGAGCTTAAAAATGCGCAAAGTGCGTTGATGATCGATGAATCGTGTCTTGAAACACTCCATGAATTAAGCTATATGAATGGACTTTCCATAGATAATATCGGCAGCTTTGCACTGAAAGAAGGAATCAAACTCACAGGAAGCAAAACAGGAGTAATTGGCTTTTTTGGTGAAAACAAAAAACTATCCTCAATAATTACGAAACCAGAGTATTTGTTGAAAACGTATGGTTTTACTGACAATGACCTTATGTGCGGACTTGAAAGTTGTCACAGATGGAGAGAGTTGCTGGAGAGCAAAAAACCCCTTATTTTGAACGAGCCAGGTGAAATGGAACTTGCAGGATGTCCAGACATATTCAAGAAAATAGATATCTGGTCATATCTTGCAACGCCCATACTCTATGAAAACAAGGTTGTGGGTTTTCTTGCAGTCGCAAACAAAAAAGACGATTATACAAAGAACGATGCCAGACAGATAGAACTCATAACCCAGATGATGGGTGGCATGATCCTCCTCAAGCATTCAGAGAATGAACTGAAAATCTACAACCGTAAGTTAGAAGATACAAACGATGAACTTAGAAAAGTCAATGATGAGCTTCAGTCACTCGATGAAATGAAGAGCAATTTCCTATCAAACATGAGCCATGAACTGAAAACCCCTCTTATATCCATCATGGGATTTGGAGAACTGGTGGGTGACGAAGCACTTGGTCCACTGAACAAGGAACAAAAAAGAGCCATGAAAGTCGTGAATAGTAACTCAGACCAGTTAAAGCGTCTGATCGAATCTTTACTTTTCATGAGTTCACTGCAAGCTAAAAACTACGAATATGAATACTCTAAGTTGAATCTTCCGCAAATAGTGGAAAAAGCACTTTCCATAATTTCCATGAAAAACACAGATAAGCAACTTACAGTAGAGTACAATGTTCCTGATTCCCTTCCATTTGTAAGTGGTGACTCCAATTATCTTTGTGAAGTTTTCATCCATCTGATCGACAATGCATTCAAATTCACACCATCCGGTGGCAAGATCTCAATTTTTGGAAAACATGAGGATATTGGAATACATATAATCATAGAAGATACAGGAATAGGAATACCTGATACCAAGATCATGAAGACTTTTGACAGTTTTTACCAGCTTGATGGCTCACTGACACGAAGATATGGCGGCACAGGTATTGGACTTAATCTATGTAAGAGGATTACTGAGGATCACGGCGGTAAACTTTGGATAGAAAGCATAGAAGGTGTAGGGACGAAGGTCCATGTAATCCTTCCTGTAATGAACACTGTCCTCAATCCTTCAATACCATCATAGGATTTCCAATTCCTACAACTATAACTCTGGTCTCCAGTGGCGGATGTGACCAATTGTCAGGTGACACTGTTTTCTTTGAGACGGTAATCTTAGTGTCCTGTTTTAAGATACCACAACGCAGTTCATAATCAAGAACAAGCTCTTTGCCTGTATTTGTTGCAAATTCAACAGCATCCACATAATTCTTAAAGCGTCCCCTGCCAACAGGAGAGAATACAAGGAAGTCCTCATCAGGAGTTTCCAGTGATGCTGGGGTTATCATAATCTCAACTCTTTTGACACCCTTGCCTGCCAGTGCTCCAACTGCATTTCCAACATCAGAAAATTCTGGAACGATGACTTCAGCATCAATCATAGAATTAAGTTCACTGTCATAAGCTTCGGAAGGGCCGCCTAGCAAGACAACAGGAATCTCAACCTTGAATTTTGCAGGATATTTATCGTCAAGCAGATCAGCGATCATACCGGCAGGATGATGTGGAAGAATATAGGACATAAGATCAGCTGCCATGTTCTTTGCTACAAGTCCCCTCACATTTGTGCAAAAATCATATTTTCCTTTTGTAGTATACCGCGCAAGATTAGCAGCACCAATCTCTGAAGCCTGCACATCCCACTTTGTATAGATACCAAGAACATGCAATGCATCTGTGGGTGTAAAACCAATTCCCTGCAGAAGCCTTTTTCGTGTGAGAGAATCCAGAACTCCGGCAGGAATATTCCTTCGAAGATCCGAAGTTATATCTGTAACTGAAACAGGTTCACTACCTATATTAGAAAGAACTTCGGTTTCATCATCATTGAGGTCAGAAGCCTTGTAGTCAGTCCTGACAAAGAATTTTGTTGGCTGAAGATTTTCATCCATATTATTTCTTGGAACAATCCTGCTCCTTTTGAGCTTGTTCAGAAAATCAGGATACATTGTTGAAGCAACACACAAAGGTAACACCCTTTTGGGACCCACATTTACTTTCGTATCCTGAACCCATATGTGACTATCTCCACCTGTGGCTGAAGTTTCCATTTTCATGGCTCTTACACGGGTTTTCCAGCCGCCCACAACAGCACCTGAACTGCTTATTTCAGGAACTCCATCACGAAGCATTGAAACATCGGTACTGGTTCCCCCTATATCGATAACAGCACAGGTCTCCATTTTTGACAGATACGATGCACCCAGAAGACTTGCAGCAGGACCTGAGAATATCGTCTCTATAGGTTTTTCCAATGCATCCTCTATGTTATAGACCGAACCATCACATTTGAGCATCAGAAGACGTGCATCAATTCCACGTCCACGGACATCTTTGACAACTGAATTTACAAACTGGTAGGTAATAGGCATAAGCTGTGCATTAAGGATAGCAGTAACAGCCCTTTCATAAGCACCAAGCTCCTGTGACAGTTCATGTCCACAAACGACCGGCATACCGGTCATTTTCGTAATTAGCTCTTTGACCTGAATCTCATGTTCCGGGTTACGTGCACCGAAATAACCTGAGACAGCATAAGCAGATACTTTTGTTTTTGTACTCTGGACAAAACTCTCAACCGCAGCCACATCCAACTCACAGGCCTCATCACCCCTGGTATCGTGTCCGCCTTTCACGCATATGACAAACTCAGCCGGAAACTCGGTCTGAGCTGGCTTTTCGCCTATAATGATAAGAGCAACTGATGTCCCGGTTCCTTCAAGAAGCGAGTTTGTTGAAAGAGTTGTAGAAACAGATACAAGGTTGACACTTTTAAGGAGTTCCTGATCCAGTGAATCAAGCACATTCTTTATACCTGTCTGAAGATCAGGATAGGTGGTAAAAGCTTTTTTAGAATCAACTATCGCACCGTCTGAGCCTCTTATTAGTACTGCATCCGTATATGTTCCACCAGCATCAATTCCAAGACCAAAATGCATCTCGTATCACCTTTTTTAAAAATAATTTTAAATTCCATTTATAGATTGTTGCGTGAATATTTAAGTGTATGTGTTTCAAAAGATTTTTAAATACCTGTATCCTAAGTAATTTGGATAAAATGAAGGTAAGATGTATAGAAAAAGTTCTTCCATGTATTGCAGACCCATGGAAATTGAGAATCATTGCACATCTAGATGAAACACCTGACTTAGCCTTAATATCAAAATATCTCAATGGAAAATATTCGGAAGAACTTGGAATGGTGACATTGAGATTTGGAGAAAAAGAACTTAACTTTTTCAGGAATGCTCAGGTAACCATAAGAATGGTTGATTCTGAAGAAGAAGCTACCAAACTTGTTAATAATACACTGACTTCTGCTTACCATAAAGCAATGATATCCGGTGATTTGTAACATTGATTATGCACAGTATCTTAAATAGCTCTCTGAAATCCCATATTATATCTAAGTCATTCTTAATCGACAAATTAACTTCTATCTAAATATTCATGATAAATCAATACTTTTTTAACCGAGCATACCGTAAGCCTAAGAACACGTTTTTGTGACAAAACATGAGGGCTATACGATGGCAGATAGGAACATACTAGGTGGGAAAATACGCCAGATGCGTGAAATGCAGAACATGTCTGTGGAAGATCTGGCTAACAACAGTAAAACAAGTGCAGAATTGATCGCTCAGCTTGAAGATGGAGCACTTGTTCCTTCACTTGCTCCACTCATGCAGATTGCAAGAGCTATTGGAGTCCGCCTTGGAACTTTCCTGGACGATGCACCACATACAGGTCCGGTAGTTGTCAAAAGTGGCCAGTCTGATAACGTTGTAAGATTCTCCGGCAACTGCGATACATGTAAAAGCAGTACACTGGACTTTTTCTCACTGGCTAAAGATAAAGCCGACAGGCACATGGAACCATTCATTATAGATGTTCATCCAGGGTCCGGCGAAGCAAAACCATCATCCCATGAAGGGGAAGAATTCATTTACGTACTTAGCGGCCAGATAGAGATCCTTTACGGAAAGGACAGTTTCACACTTTCAACCGGTGACAGCATCTATTATGACTCTGTTGTATCTCACCATGTGCATGCAGTAGGAACTGAAGACGCAAAGATACTTGCAGTCGTATATGCACCTTATTAATCAATACAAGAAGTAGATAAAAATGTTCAAAACAACTGTTACTCCACGATTCGGCGATATAGACGGACTTAAACACGCCAACAACATTGCCATTGCCATATGGTTCGAGCAGGCCAGAAATCCTGTTTTCAGGCTATTCACACCTGACCTTGACCTGAGCTATGAGAACTGGAAACTCATCATGGCAAGGACAGAGTATGATTATGTAGGTGAGATGTTCTACGGACACGATGTTGAAATCATCAGCTACATAACAAGAATAGGAAACTCTTCATTTGTAGTTACACAGGAAGCATGGCAAAACGGAACAAAGGGAGCAATTGGCAGGTCAACAATCGTGAACTATGACTTTATAAACAAAAAATCCGTGCCAATCCCTGATGACATCAGGACAAAACTGGAAGAACATCTCCAGGAAGAAGAGAAGAATCGTAAATAGATCAGGGAGATTTGATCATGTCTTTTATAAATGAGACACTGGGTGCTTTTTTTGAGAAGCAGGTCCGAAAGGACCCTGATAGAGAATTCATAATCTATCCTGACAGGGATCTCAGATTCACCTATGAGCAATTTGATGAACGTGTCAATATGCTGGCCAGGGGTCTGCTGGATATTGATATCGGTAAAGGAGACCACGTTGGTATATGGGCAACGAATGTACCTGACTGGTTAACCTTTCTGTTCGCAACTGCAAAAATAGGTGCTGTTCTTGTAACAGTTAATACTGCATATAAAATACATGAAGTTGAATACCTGATGAAACAGGCAGACCTGAAAGCTATTGCTATTACTAATGGTTTCAGGGATGTTAGTTATATTGAGACACTTTACGAGCTAGTTCCTGAACTTAAAACCCAGAGCCGGGGAAATCTGCGAAATGAGAATTTCCCGTACCTGAAAAGTGTCATATTCATCGGCCAGGAAAAACACCGCGGAATGTACAGCACCCGTGAACTCTTCCTGCTGGGTCAGCATAGCAGTGATGAGAAAATCCGCAAGATAATGGAAACCCTGGACAAGGACGATGTCACCAATATGCAGTATACATCAGGAACAACGGGTTTTCCAAAAGGTGTGATGCTTACTCATTACAATATACTCAACAACGGGCTTTCTATTGGCGACAGGCAGAAATTTACAAATAATGATCGCCTGTGCCTTCCGGTACCACTATTCCACTGCTTTGGAATAGTTCTCGGAGTTATGGCTATTCTGACCCACGGGGGAACGCTTGTGATGCTGGAAGTTTATGACCCGCTTCTGGTACTTGCTGCAGTTCAGAAAGAGAAGTGTACGGCTTTGTATGGAGTACCGACAATGTTCATTGCCGAATATACTCATCCGATGTTCAGCATGTTCGACATGACATCCCTGCGTACGGGAATTATGGCCGGTTCCACCTGCCCTATCGATTCAATGAAGAAGGTCATAAAGGATATGCACTGCAGTGAGATCACCAGTGTATACGGCCTTACGGAGGCTTCTCCGGGAATCACACAGACTACCACTGATGACCCGGTGGAACTTAGGGTGGAGACTGTCGGAAAGGCATTCCCTGATGTGGAAGCCATAGTACTTGATCCGGATACTTATGAACCACTTCCACCAAATACGATTGGGGAAATCTGCTGTCGCGGTTATAATGTCATGAAGGGCTATTACAACATGCCTGAAGAGACAAAGAAAACAATAGATGAAAACGGCTGGCTGCACAGTGGAGACCTTGGTACCTATGATGAGGAGGGATATTACCGTATCACAGGCCGTATAAAGGATATGATCATCCGTGGCGGAGAAAATATCTACCCAAGGGAGATCGAGGAATTCCTTTTCACAGTGCCTGGTGTCAAGGACGTACAGGTTGTCGGCATACCGGATGAGAAATATGGTGAGATCGTTGGTGCTTTTATTATCAGGAATGACGATTCCGACATTACTGAAGAGGATGTCAGGGACTTTGGTCTGGCAAGAATAGCACGCTACAAAGTTCCAAAGCACGTTTTCTTCGTGGAAGAATATCCACTCACTGCAAGCGGAAAAATACAGAAGTTCAAACTCAGGGATATTGCTGTGGAACTTCTTGAGAAGAAAGAGCAGTGAATGATGAATTCGGAATTAAGTTAAATTAAAACAAACAAAAAAGGAAAATGATGTGTAATCACATCATTCTTCTTTAGACCTTCTTTTTTGAATTAAGGAAATTGCTACTACTCCGGCAATTCCAGCTATTGCTGATATTCCTGTAAATCCGGGAGTACTGCTGCTTTCCTTTTCCTCTTCAGTGGTGTCCTGAACACTGGCATAAGCCTCGTAGTCTTCGTAAACAGCAATTGAGGTTCCTACAAATGCACTGTCATCTGCATAATACTCCTCAAGCTCTGAAAGAAGACTCTGCACGTCAGCATCTGTCAGGAAATCCTCATTTACTGAAATACCTATAAGTGCTTTTCCTTCCGATGATCTGATCTCGCCCATTCTGGAAGCCACGGAATCTATTATATCTGACTTCGTATCCGGGTTTGATTCTCCAGGTTCGTATGTCTGGAGAATTATCAGGTCTGCTGTTTCTGAAACTCCTGAAATATCAGACAAAGTGTAAGATGCAGGAATGTCAACAGCAATTGCAAGTTCATTGCCTGCTATTTCCCTGACACTTTCAAGCAACAGCAGGTTCAGAGAACATGCATTGTCCAGGTCATCTGTACATGGATCAAGAGCAATGTCCACACCATCAAATGCTGAAAGTGATTTGCTGTTGTAATCAATTACCTCTTCAAGCACATTCTGGACATAAACAGAGTTATCCTCATTGGTATCGCTGTTCGGGTCATTGAATATCATTGCATAGACCTGCACATCATTATCGTGTGCGGTCTTTACGAATCTCTCAAGGTTCCAGATGTTGTCCTCGTTTGTCAGGACCATTATTGTATTCAAGCCGCTTTCTTTTAGTTCAACAATGGCATCCTCGTCGTAATCAGTTGTATTGAAGATGCGGATTGCAGTTATTATTCCACTTGAAGGTGTTATGTTGATCCTGGCAGGAGCCTCTACTACAGTTTCTTCATCAACAGTCTGTGATGAAGTTTTAAAGCTCACAGTTGGTTCTTCAGAGACGAAATTACGTACATATGCATAGTCGATAGATGCATAGCCAGTATTGTCTGAAACATCCGAATATGAATTTGCAGAGATGTATACCTTCATATCAGTAATTGGGACGTAATTGTTCTCCTCGGTGGAGATTATATCCATTTTACTGTCTCTGATACCGTCCTTATACCACGCTACATTTCCAAGTTCATCATCCAGATACCAGGCAACACCAATTGTGTACCAATCACCTTCTATCTCATCAATATCTGTCAGGTCCGAAGGATAATAGCGTACATCTGCTTTATCATTCTTAAGAGTCCAGCTAACTTCTGTTTCGTTCGCAAGCTCTGACACAGCCAGAATCTGGTTCTTTGTCTCTTTCTGAGGATCAACAAAACCCTGTGTGATCACAGGTCCTCTGCTGTCTCCCCCGGTAGTTGTTTTTGATCTTTTGACCACAAACATGGAATTTATTGAAAATTCATCTTCAGATTTTATACTGGAAACATCTTCCGGATGGAATTTAGGAACTATTAACTTACACACACCACCATCTGTGTCCAGTTCCCCACCACCTGTAGTGTATGAATCCCAGTTACTGAAAACACTGCTACCACTGAAAGTATCAAAGAACTCAAATGTTCCGGAACTACTGGCTACATCACTTGCCTCAGGGTTACCATAGTACATTGTGATAGTGATACTGCTTCCGGCAGGAATATAAGGTACTTTCACCCAGATTGTTGCTGTTTCCTTTTTAACATTCCACTCTTCAACCCAGTGTTTGAGCTGTGAATCACCGGATGTAAAGCGTATGTCCTGTCCTTCTGACAGGGCAAGTGAAAAATCAAAATTGGAGCTATTCAGAACTATCGGAATTTGATAATTTGTCAGGCTGCTGCCTGAGTTCTCTTTAATAACAATTTCTTCAGAATAGTTCCATTCACCGCCACCCGAATAGGTTAATGCTGAGCATGTTTGCACAAGTGCCAAACTGATTACCAATAATAAAATGATACAGATTTGTCTGCTAAATGACATCCTATCGCCATCCTTATGTTTTTCTACCTGATTTTAAAAATATAGTATTGTATATAATTTGTTGTGCGAATGTATAAATCTTGTGCATTTAAATGTAACACGCAACACGCTTTGAATAAAAAAATAAACGAAAAAATGAAAAAAATGGGATTCAGGAATGACGATCAATAAAATGTCTGATCAGTTGTCCTGATATACTTGTAGTTCCGGGAATATTAGGAATCTCATCTACTTTGTACCAGTTTGCATCTTCAATCTCAAAACCATCGATATGTATGTCACCTTCTGCATGCTCAGCAGTAAAACCTATCATGAGTGAATCCGGGAACGGCCATGGCTGGCTTCCAAAATATCTGACGTTTTTAATATTGATACCTACTTCTTCCATTACTTCCCTGACAACAGCTTGCTCAATTGACTCACCTGGTTCTACAAATCCTGCAATGATACTGTATTTACCCTGTGGGAAATGTGGTGAGCGTGCCAGCAGGACTTTGTCTCCTTTTTCAATCATTACAATGATTGCAGGTGATATTTTTGGGAATGACGTAAAACCGCATTTTGGACACTTTTTTGCTCTTTCTTCCTCTTTTAGTGCAGTTTCGTTTCCGCACCTTCCGCAATAAAGTGTATTCTTGTCCCACTCCATAATGTGAACAGCCTTGCCTGCAAGTGCAGCCAGTGTTTCTTCAAGAATACCGTTCAGCTCACGGATTCCTACAAAACATGTCTTTTCACTGAGAATACAGATATTGGATGATGGTTTTTCAAATGGGTCACCAGATATTATTTCATCTGAAACGTTTGAGCCATCAAGTTCCATAGAATAACAAGAAATATCCCTGAGTTCTCCAAGGTACTGAGTTCTTATACCCGGATACTCTAATTGACCGATCTCTTTCATCAAAGGTAATCTGTAATTTCCTTCATCACCTATGAGCAATAGCTCGCGGTTCTTAAAAGCAAAACAAATGCTGTCACTGTTATTATCTTTTAGGGGAGGTCGGACCAGTGGCATAAAATCCGGAGCCTGAATTGCGTCCTCTGAGCTCATAATTGAAGTATAAATGTTCGAGCCTGTTTATCAAGGTTACCTTAGAACCCGCTTTGTCCAAATATTCATGTTGTTGGTAGAAAAATATATTGAATATAATTAATTGTCCGAATACAATATCTCGAATAGTCGTATGGGGATAATAGTAATATCTAAAAAACGCAACGGTTTTGCAACTTTCTTTATTTCAAATTAGCCAATAAAAATAATAACTTTAGAAAATAAAATCAGTTATTTAAGAGCTTTGTCTTTTCTAAGACAAATTCTTCATCTGTTGAAATCCCTGCGTATCTCAACTCTGCCACCTTTTTAATTAAACCTACTATATCTAATTGAGTAGAATAGTTATTTTGTACATTTTTTGATGCGTGTTCTTGAATCTTTGTAATTCTAGCTCTGACATATTCTGCAAAATTGATGCCTTTTTTATATATTGCATAAAAATGGGCTCTGTAGAAATCCTCGAAATTCTAATGGATATCAAAGTTAACAATTATTAATAAAGTACTGTATGCTATTGAATATATTTTCCAATTTCAACCTATTGCTATTGATTTAGACAGGATTCCTACAGAGCCTAAAAATGACATTATTTTTTATATTAGAAAATACACATATCATGTGTGCAATAGTTGCATACGTCATAATTAAAGCAACAATGTTTATACTCCCTGTTGAGACTTTAATGGATAAATATAACTTGCTTTAAACTGAAAAAACGTTTGGATAATTTCTCCATAATTAAGAGGTACTATATGAATATTGAAATTGAACAGAAATATAAACATGCATACAATCTCTTGCAGGGAATAATGGAAAGCCCTAAAAATATTTCTATATTTGCTCTTGATAGAAATTACCAATACCTTGTCTTCAACAAAAATCATCAGACAATAACAGAACAAATATGGGGAGACAAGATTGAGATTGGTTCCTGTTTTCTCACTTTCATCAAGAATCCTTTAAACCGAGAAAAAACAAAAGTGAATTGTGACAGAGCACTTGCAGGAGAAGCCTTCACAATTATTGAAGAATATAAAGATCTGTTACATGAAAGACATTGGCATGAGATGGTGTTCAGTCCTCTTAAAAACGATGACGGGGATGTTATAGGTCTCGCAGTATTTTTAACAGACATTACTGAACGTAAAAATGCAGAAATTAAAATTGCCAAAGAAACTATAAGAAGACGTATCCTTATCGAGCAATCCAGTGACGGTATCGTTATCATCGACAAAGATGGACACGTTATCGAGGCAAATCTGAAGTTTGCCGAGATGCTTGGTTATTCACTAAAAGAGATTAGTTCTTTGCATCAATGTGAATGGGACGCAAAGTTCACACCTGATGAATTAACTGATATGCGTAATCAGGTTGATGAGAAAGGTGACCATTTTGAAACAACACATCGTCGCAAGGATGCCACTCTCTATGATGTTGATATTAGTTCAAATGCAGCCATGTTTGGAGAGCAGAAATTAATTTTTTGCGTATGCAGAGATATCACAGAACGCAAACAGACTGAGAAAGAGTTGCTGAAAGCTAAACTAGAAGCTGAATCAGCCAGTAGGGCAAAATCGCAATTTATTGCAACTATGAGCCACGAATTACGCACTCCTCTTACATCAGTGATTGGTTTTTCAGATGTCCTAAGTACAAATACAAGTGAAAAGCTGACTGAAAAAGAGCAGGTGTATATTGATAACATACGTAACAGTGGCGAACAACTTTTGAACATTATAAACGATATTCTTGAGCTGTCAAAAATAGATTCAGGAAAAATCGAACTTGAATGTGAGAAATTCTTTGTTAAGGAAGTGTTCGACGAGATACTTCCAATTATGACTCAAATGGCATCAAAGAAAAATATAGATATTAGTGTCAATAACGAAATCCCATTTGAGACTATCTTCGCTGACAGAGTGAGGGTCAAACGAATTATGTATAATCTTCTCAGCAACGCCATTAAATTTTCACCTGATAATAGAATTGTTTCAGTTATTGTAGACAAGAGCGACTCAACTATAAAAGTCTCAGTCTCAGATATGGGAATTGGGATTCCTAAAGACAGGTTGAAGGATATATTCAATCCGTTTACACAAGTTGATTCATCTGATACGAGAAAATATGGTGGGACGGGTTTGGGACTTGCAATAGTAAAACAGTTAGTTGAACTTCATAAGGGGATTATATGGGTTGAAAGTGAAGAAGGAAAAGGAAGTACTTTCAGCTTTACTCTTCCCATGAAAGAACTTAATAAATAGATATTCTAATTTTTATTTCATAGAATTCATGCAACTCTTCCCCCACATTTCCAACTTTTAGGTATAAAAAAATAAGTGCTAAAATGCACTTACCAACTTCCTCACCTCCTTTGTCCAGAAATTAAACTTCCCACCACTCAATATCCTGTCCTTCATCCTCTTGAGAGTGCTCCTCTCCATAACTCCATATCCCCTTGCTTCCTTTGGAGTCAAAGCCAATAACCACTGCTTGATACCTTCCTCATCAATGAAAGTCTGTGCTCTCTGAAGCTCTAACTCTTCTTCATCAATGTTGTTGGCTTCTAACCTGTGGGGTTTTCTTGATTCAATCTTCAAACAAAATAATGTCTAGTTAATATTTCCAACACACCTTAGAACCTTAAAGTTTTAATATCCCACCTGCAAAATACTATTGGGTTTAAGGGAATGATACGATGAGTTATCTAATACTGGTAAGACACGGACAATCTAGGTGGAACCTTGAGAACAGGTTCACGGGATGGGTGGATGTCCCTCTGAGCGAAAAGGGAATCAAAGAAGCAATGGACTGTGCTGTTGAACTTGAGAATGTGAAAATAGATGTTGCATTCACCTCTAAACTCATACGAGCACAAGAGACGCTTTTGCTTATACTGGCAAAGCAGAATAAAACGGGAATTTTCCTGCATGAAAGCGATAAGAGAGATAAATGGTCACAGCATCCATCAAGGTTTGAAGAAAACGAAATCCCTATTTTTTCAAGCGATGCCCTGAATGAAAGATTTTACGGAGACTTGCAGGGACAGAACAAACAGGATGCAAAAGATAAGTTTGGAGAGGAACAGGTTTTCAGATGGAGGCGCAGTTACAATGTCCGGCCACCGAGTGGTGAAAGTCTTAAGGATACATATGAGCGCACAATTCCATATTTCAAAGAAGTAATTGTCCCTCAAATGGAAAATGGAAAAAATGTGATCGTTGCTGCACACGGTAACAGCCTGCGCTCTGTTATCAAATATATTGAGAACATCAGTGACGAGGATATACCAAAACTGGAACTTGCAACAGGTAAGCCATTATTCTACAGCTTTGAAAATGGCGAGCTTAAAAAAGCTGAGTGAAGTTCATAATAAGTGAAATACTAGAAGTGTTTCACTCATATGGAGACACTTCATCAGGCATTGGAGACGTATGCAACACGCATTCATCACCATGTCTTATAAGATCTTCAATTGACTGGCGGAGTAATGAAGGATAAACAAGGCCCACCTGTTCTTTAATAGCACGTCCTTTACAGAAGAATTTAAACGTAGGAGTTCCACGAACACCATATTTTCTTGCGGTAAGGGGACTGTCAAGTCCGTTCATCATTACAAAAGTGCATGACTTGTGAAACTCAACCGAGTAATCCTTAAAATATGGTTCTATCTCCTTACAATGAACACAGTTTGGCAGATAGAACATGACAACCATTGGTTTTTCCTGGTTTTCAATGAGTTCCTGCCAATTGGAATCATTAGCTTCAATTATATCGCTTTCAGCCATTTTACCGCTCCCATAATAAGAGGGTGCTTAAAGATATTAAAATGTTATCTTCAAAAAAGAAATGTAACAGGCATGAACCCATGCCTGAAATATAGATATGCTTAGTTATGCTAATTCAGATATTCTCTTTTGCCCAGGCAGCTGCTGCTTCCAGAACTGCATGGTTAAGTGGAATAAGCTTTGGTTTCTTGGCAAAGGTCTCTGCAAGTGCTGCCTTGAAGTTCTTCTCTTCAAGTCCTGTGATTCCAAGAGCCATGATAACCCCAAGCATTACAGTGTTAGCAGCCTTCTCTGAACCGGCATCACCTGCAATCTTTACAGCAGGAACAGCTACTCCTTTGATGCCATCCGGAATGTCACATTCACCGATACCTGAATCATAGAGAATGTATCCACCTTCCTTTACATCAGCAGCAAATTTTTCCAGTGAAGGTCGGTTCATTGCCACAAGCACATCAGGAGTGTAAACTACCGGAGAACCGATTGAATCGCCTGAAACAACAACAGAACAATTGGAAGTTCCACCACGCTGTTCAGGACCATAGGATGGATACCATGAAACAAAGCGCTGAGCGTCACAGCCTGCATGTGCAAGGGTCAGACCCATACTAAGCACACCCTGTCCACCAAAACCTGCTGCCTTAATTTGCACTTCAGGGAATGATGAATCAACTTTTGCATCGGGTGCGGATCCGGTTTCAAGATTGAAGAGGTCATCTATTGACTTCTTATCAAATACACTATCTCCCCGGTGGAGTGGTTCAGTCTCATCTGAAAGATTCCTGAAATTGCCAAGTGGGAATTCCTTCTCCATCTGCTCATTTACAAAAGCAGTGCTCTGCTCGGCGTTCTGCTTGAGGTTGGTCGGACATGTGGAAAGAATCTCCACAAATGCATATCCTTTACCATCGCGCTGAATTTCAAGTGCTTTGCGGATAGCTTTGCGTGCCTTTCTTATGTGTGAAATGTCGGAAACTGAAACCCTTTCAATGAAAACAGGAGCCTTCAGATTGTTGAGAAGCTCACACATGTGCAGTGGATAACCTGCAAATCTGGGGTCTCTTCCATCAGGACAGGTTACGGTCTTCTCTCCAATGAGGGTTGTTGGTGCCATCTGCCCACCGGTCATACCGTAAACGGTGTTGTTGACAAAGAACACTGCCATCTTCTCACCACGGTTGGCTGCCTGCATAGTCTCATTCAGACCGATGGATGCAAGGTCACCGTCTCCCTGATAGGAGATAACAATAGAATCATCCTGTGCCCTTGAAACACCGGTTCCAACAGCCGGAGCACGTCCATGTGCTACCTGGATGTTTCCACAGTCAAAGTAATAGTAGGCAAAAACAGCACAGCCTACAGGACTTATCATTACACTGCGGTCCTGTATTCCAAAATCATGCATTGCTTCACCGATGAGCTTGTGGATTACACCGTGTCCGCATCCCGGACAATAGTGGGTTGCAGTTGGAGCTGCACCGCCTTTGCGGGAGAACTCTGAATACAGACCTGTGCTCTTTATGACTTTTTCTGCCATTTTTACTCCTCCCCTGCAATCTTCCTGATGCTGTCAAGGACCTGGTCCATTGTTATCAGGTTTCCGCCCATGCGGTACACAAGTTCAGTCGGTCTGCTGCATTCAATTGCAAGTTTAATATCCTCAAGCATCTGTCCGTTGCTCATCTCAACTGAGACAAATGTGCATTCTTTTGAATCTGCAATTGTTTTCAGTTCTTCCTTCGGGAACGGGAACAGTGTCTTAGGTCTGAAAAGACCTACTTTGATGCCTTCCTTTCTTGCCTGATCAACAGCAGATTTGCATATTCGACTGCTGATACCATATGATACAAGGATGATGTTTGCATCCTCTGTCATATATTCGTCGCAATCCACTTCCTGCTCCTCAATGAGATCGTACTTTTCCTGTATCTTATAGTTGAACTCTTCAAGCTGGTTGAAATCAAGGAAAATAGAAGTAATAAGGTTCTCCCTGGTTTCTGCTGTACCGCTTACAGCCCATTCTGTGTCAATCTCAGGTTTTTCTGAAACTTCCGGGAACTGCAGGGACTCAACCATCTGTCCAAGGACACCGTCAGCCAGTACAACAACAGGATTGCGGTATTTGAAAGCAAGTTCAAATCCCTTGATAACAAAGTCGCACATTTCCTGCACGGAGTTTGGAGCCAGTACTATATTCTTGTAGTTACCGTGTCCTCCGCCTTTTACAACCTGGTTGTAATCTCCCTGCTCAGGTCCGATATTTCCAAGACCTGGACCTGCTCTCATAATGTCGACTATGACACATGGAAGCTCAGCTCCTGCCATATAGGAAACTCCTTCCTGTTTCAGGCTGATTCCAGGGCCGGATGATGCAGTCATGACCCTGTGGCCAGTGGATGCTGCACCGTAGACCATGTTGATCGCAGCTTCTTCAGATTCTGCCTGTACGAATTTCCTTCCAAGCTTTGGGAAATACTTGGAGGCTTCCTGCAATATCTCGCTTGCAGGAGTGATAGGATAACCGAAATAACAGTCACATCCAGCGTATAGTGCACCTATAACAGCTGCTGTATTACCTTTTACTAATTGTGTTGCCATTTTCTCACCTTAAGTTCAATCATCCTTAAGCGGAATGTGTATCTCTATGGCAAGCGGCTCAGGACAGGTATAATAACAGTTTGCACAACCTGTGCAGCCCTCACCTGCATATTCTATGTAATGGTATCCTCGTTCATTGAGATCATCACTCATTTTCAGGACACCCTTGGGACATGCTACAATACAACGTCCGCAGGCTTTACACTCTATGATATTGATAACCGGGTATGGTTCTTTTTTGCCTGACATACAATGCCTCATTTTAAGTTTAAAAGTTTAAAAATAATATCCCGGATAGGAATTAGTCCATAAAGTGAGTGAATATGTATTTACTTTATGGTCCGGGTTTAAAGATAAGTAAAGCAAAGAAAAAGGAAGGTTACTGCCCTTCCTTGTCACTATCACGTATTTCAACACGTCTTATTTTTCCGCTGATTGTTTTTGGAAGTTCAGGAACAAACTCAACCACACGTGGATACTTATAAGGTGCGGTGGACTTCTTCACGTGATCCTGAAGCTTTTTCTTAAGCTCATCACTTGCTGTGTAGTCCTTTGTAAGAACTATCGTTGCCTTGATAACCTGTCCCCTTACAGGGTCAGGAACACCTGTGATTGCACATTCAAGAACTGCAGGATGTTCTATTAGTGCACTCTCTACTTCAAAAGGACCAACACGGTAACCGGATGTCTTTATGATATCATCGGCTCTTCCAACGAACCAGTAGTAACCATCCTCATCCATCCAGGCCATGTCACCTGTATGGTAATAGCCATCATGCCAGACTCTTGCAGTAAGCTGCTCGTCTGAACGGTATCCCCTGAAGATTCCAGGTGGATTTCCAAAGCTTGTGTCAATACAGATTTCTCCTTCTTCACCAGCTTCACATGGTTTGCCCTCACCGTTAATGAGCATGATATCGTACTCAGGAGATGGTTTTCCCATTGAACCCGGTTTTGGTTCAAGCCATGGGAATGTCGCAACGGAAACGACTGTTTCGGTCTGTCCGAAACCTTCCATGAGTTTCATGCCTGTGATCTTGTAGAACTGATCATAAACTTCGGGGTTCAGAGGTTCTCCTGCTGTTACACAATATTTAAGGGAGCTGAAGTCGTATTTGCTAAGGTCTTCCCTGATAAGGAACCTGTATATCGTTGGTGGAGCACAGAAAGTTGTTACTCCGTATTTAATAGCATTCTCAAGCATTTTGTCAGCGCTGAATCTCTCGTAGTCATATACAAAAACAGCACTGCCTGCTATCCACTGACCGTATATCTTACCCCAGACACATTTTGCCCAGCCGGAATCAGCAACAGTATAATGGAGACCTTCATCTGCTACATTCTGCCAGTACTTTGCGGTTATAATGTGTGCAAGAGGATAGGTAAAGCTGTGCTGTACCATTTTTGGGAAACCGGTGGTTCCTGATGAGAAATAATTCAACAGGATATCATCGTTGCATGTTGCTTCTTCACCTATTGGACGTTCAAAATCTTCTGATGCCTTTTCCATTTCTTCGGAAAAACCAAGCCATCCTTCTCTTTCAAGACCAATTACAAGACGGTTCTTAAGAATACTGCTGACCTCATCATAAGCCTCGTCAACGTAATCAAGGATACCTTCATCGGGTGCACATACTACAGTATTGATAATTGCACGCTCTACTCTGTAGACAACATCCTTCTTTGTGAGCATGTGTGTTGCAGGAACTGCAATAGCACCTATCCTGTGAAGTGCAAGTATAGAGAACCAGAACTCATAGCGGCTCTTGAGCATGAGCATTACGTTATCGCCTTTCTTTACACCAAGGCTCTTGAACATATTTGCAGTTTTGTTACTATAATACTGGAGATCCTTGAAAGTGAATATCTTTTCTTCACCGTTGTCATCGCACCATACAAGAGCCTTCTTATCAGGCTGTTCTGCTGCATAAACATCCACAATATCATAGGCAAAGTTGAAGTTATCAGGGATATTTATTTTGAAGTTCGCTTTGAAGTCCTCATAGGACTCAAATTCCACGCGTGAAACATATTTCTCAAGTAATGAAGTCATACTACCTCCGAATAAGCATAAGTTACAATTTACAATATAACGGCCAGGAATTTTGCAGGTTTGCCACCAAGTGCCTGCATTCCATGTTCATAGCCGGAATCAAAGAATATGGAATCTCCTTCTTCAAGGACGATCTCATTATTGTGGATGGCCACTTTAAGTGTTCCTTCAAGGACATAATCGAATTCCTGACCAGGATGACTGTTAGTTGAAATTGGTGCACCTTCAGGTTCAGGGTCAACCCTTACAACGAATGGTTCTGCCTTCTTATGAGCGAAATTTGCAGCAATGTTCTGGTATTTGTAATCCTTGCGTCGCTCTGCACTTACACCCTTATCCTTACGGGTAACCGCGAAAACACGCATCTTTGGAGCTTCACCGGTAAGAAGTACTGACATATCTACATTCATATTCTGGGCGATCTCAAAAAGTACGCTTGCAGGTATGTCCTCTTCTCCGGCCTCATACTTAGAATAAGTGTCAACGGACAATGCCAGCTTTCCGGCCATTTCCTCAACGGAAATATCGGAAATATCACGTAATTCCCTTACACGGGCTGCAATTTCTTTGATCTTTTCCTGCATAGAAACACCTTCCTAAATGGCCATATGAATACAAGACGAGAAAATTAGCAGATTGCATATGCAAAATGCGGGATTTTATCTCAAAAAGGGATTCTACTCCCCGGTATTCTCCAGATAGGTTTGTGAGTTTAAGTGTTACTATTATTTTAATATATTCGTTTTAACAGTGCCATGTGCTCACATAGCATAATGCTACAGCAATTGATTTTAGTTAAATATTGATGCTTAATATCAATGAAAACCAGGAAAATATATTAATATTATAATAATGGAATAATCATTATCAATAAATACCTTAAAAAGTATCTGAATGAAACAAAGTACATTAACTGTACAAAAAAACAGCGATCGATATGGCAGGCATTCCGAATATATTTGAGAACATGGAACATGAATACAGAAGGCAACTACTTCATGCTGCTTTTGGCTTCCTGATACTACTGTTTCCCTTTATAGGACCTGAGATATTGCTGGTCCTCAGTTTTCTTATGATATTTGCACTTACATTTCTTCCTGAAGACTGGCCTCTTAACCGTTATCTCTACAAGAAGCCACTTCCTGGCTCAAGGGAAATGCTCACGGATAAAATAAATGAAGGACTTAAAAGCGCAAAGAACCTTGCCATATCCGTATTTATCCTGATGCTGATAAGTGCATTACTGGAATTTACACCTTACAGACTTCCATTATCTGTTATAGCCAGTGCAATTGCAATATCCACTTTTGGAACAAGTTCTGCAAACTTCATACGACATCGCAAGCAACTGCAAGTCCTACGTTGCAAATTAAATCCGGGAGAAACTGAACGCTGTTTACTACCCTCCAGCATCGTACTTCTGGGTGTAGGCATATTGACAGCCTGTTTAGCCGGACTCTGGCTTATGCACTGGCAGGATATTACCATTGACCTAAATATGCTCTTCTTCCTTGCGGTAATAGGTTCCGTAACAGGAGCACTTTTTGAATCAATTCCATCTAACATTGATAACAACCTGTCCGTTCCACTTGGTTCAGGAATGACAATGTGGCTTTTCAGCTCTTTCGGATACTCTGTTCCACCACAGCAAATGTTCTTTGCACTGATTTTCTCACTTGTATTAGGTTATCTTGCATACAGAACAAAAATAGCTGACCTTTCAGCCCTTTTCAGCGCTGCTCTTCTGGGAGTTCTGATAATTGTATTCAGTGAACTGTTCTGGTTTGTTCTCCTATTGACATTCTTCATACTTGGAGGAGCCTTTACCAAGTACAAATACAGATACAAGGAATCCATAGGACTTGCACAGTCCAAGGGTGGTGTAAGAAGTTATGAGAATGTATTCAGCAACAGCATGGCGGCTCTTATTCTTGCAATATGCTATGGAATATATCCCCAGCATGCAGACCTGATAATATTTGCATACCTTGGTACTGTGGCTACTGCAACCGGCGATACCCTGGCAAGTGAGATAGGAACAACCGCACATTCGCAGCCAATAATGATAACCACATTAAAACCAACAAGAGCTGGTGTTGATGGAGCAGTGACCATACTTGGTGAAGTAGCAGCTCTTCTCGGTTCCATGGTAATTGGTCTGCTTCCAGTTCTTTTTGGAAGGGTGGAGAATGCACCAATGGCAATAGCCATTACAACTGCCGGAGGATTCCTCGGTACAAATATCGACAGTCTTCTTGGTGCAACACTTCAGAAGCGTGGAATGCTCTCAAACAGTGGTGTCAATTTTGTTGCAACTTTTGCAGGAGCTGTTGTTTCAGGAATAATCTATTTACTCATCAGCTAAGAATCCTGTTCTCAATAAATTTATATCTCCTCCATGTGTAGAATAAATAGATGAGTGAAGCAATAAAGGGAATTGCCAGAGATACTCTGGATTTTATTATGGAGGTCAGCAAGTCGACTTATCCGAATGAATTTGCCGGCCTGTTAGAAACAAAAGACGGTATCATCACAGATGTTTTAATTCTGCCAGGAACAGAGTCCAGTGAAATAAATGCAGTACTCAAGCTCTTCATGATGCCAAATATTTCTGCTGTTGGTTCCGTACACAGCCATCCCAGTTCTATTATAAGACCTTCAAAGGCTGATCTCAGGTTGTTCAGTAAAACAGGGAACCATCATATAATAGTCGGCCATCCTTTTGGCCCGGATAACTGGAAATGCTTTAACGGCAGCGGGGAAGAAATCAGACTGGAAGTGCTTGATGTTGAGATAGAGGATGATGAAATTCTCTGAATAAAATCTTAAAGTATAATCAGCCAACCACTGATATGAGGATATACTCAATAGTGGTTTTTAAGTATAGAAAACGATTACACAAAACAACAATACTATTTTAATAATTTTACACTTGTATTCGAAGGGAAAAGAGCAAATGGATCGCAGCAACCATTTGCACTCTTTTCTACACTAACCCCAGATAGATCCAACCCTTCTTTGTGGTACAAATTAAACTACACCGTGGTAGCTGAGAAATGAGTAGTATGTTATAAGAGCGACCATCAGTGAAAGGAACAGTGTTCCAAAACTGTATGAATTGTGGTTAACGTAATATTCTGTCATGTTTTATCATGATAAAGTAGATTTTATTAGTATATATAGTTTGCCCGTATTTATCACGATTAATCATTCAACATGCAGTGTTGCGAACAATTACCGAAATCACAAGCAACTAATGCAACCAGTATAAGTATCAGGAAAACAAACTGGAGGACACACACTATAATGAGGAATTATATGGAAAATATGGATGATATCCAGAGATATTTTTCTCAGGAATGTTTCGCATCAAATTCTGGCATGAAACTAACTGAAGTCTCAGAAGGCTATGCTAAGGCCGAGATGAAGATTGAAAAAAAGCATCATAACATTTTGGGCACTGTACATGGAGGAGCTATTTTCACACTTGCAGATATGGCGTTTGCCGCCGCTTCAAATTCCTATGGAACAGTTGCTGTTGCTATCAATGCAGACATATCCTTTGTAAAAGCCGCCGTCGAAGGAATTCTTTATGCAGAAGCAAAGGAAACATCAATCAACCCTAAAATATCAACCTATGTTGTTAACATAACTGATGACAAGGGAGACATTGTTGCAATATTTAATGGAATGACATACAGAAAGAAAAATAAGCTTGATATTCCAGAAAAATAGAATATGAAAAAGTAAAATGTTCAAGTGACTAAAAATTAATTAAATCAAAAAGAAAGCTGGTTGATCAAACCAGTTCTCTTGGCTGTTTTTCTTCAGGCAATGATGGAAGCTTTGCAGAACTGACAAACAGAGGGGAATCTACTTTCTTTGCCCTTTCCAGAAGCAACTCCTTTCCTCGCTGTGTAAGTCCAAAAAGAGGAACTGCACTGCCAACCTGAACCAATGGCTTTACAAGTTCACGTATATGTTTTGAAGCACAGCTTGTCACAATGTCTACAGAATCAAGCAGATCCTGTGCAGTCTGCTTATTGATACCTGTGACATGTGCACCTATAATCACAAGTTCAAGGCCAAGTTCTTTTTCAACCTCACGTAGCTCTTTTGCTGTTTCCGGGAAAACAACTGTAACAGCTATTTTTTTATAACCAAGCTGGGCTGCTTTCCTGACTCCTGCAACAGGGTCAATTCTGGCAGTTGAAGGGTCAAGAACAATTCCACCACGTTCATTAATTCCATTGATCGTCTCATCAATTGGTTCTGTTTCAACAAGACCTGAGATACGTGCACCCATTCCCTGAACGAGATTCGGATTGTTGGAAATCACAGTTCCTGCACCATCACATGCAGTAACAGTTGTATCCAGCATACCACTGTTAAGACCTGTCATCATTGTCTCTGATGCACCAAAACCTACGAAAATATCCATATCAAGTTGACGTTTGTTTGTGAAGAGACCAAAATCCTTTATACGGAACTCCATATTTTTCCTGATCTCTTCTTTTGTAAACTCTTTTATGCCACGGGCTTTGTCAAAAATCGGACACCAACCGATCAAAGGATTTCCAACTTCAATAACCTCTCCATTCTCTACAACAACCCTGGCCTTTCCAAGAATTTCCATGACATGTGGCATATTTTCACCTGATATTATGATATAAGTGCTGAAAACAATTAGATGACGTTTCTTCTGTCAATGACTTTCTGTGACTTTCCTGCAGTTCTTGGGATAGAACCTTTCTCAACAAGATCAACATTGGTCCTGATGTTGAGCACGCTCTTGAGTTCATTCTCCACATGCTTTCGGACAGCTGCAAGGTCCTTTAGCTCACCTGTGAATGCATTTTCCTCAAGTTCCACCCTGACAGTAATTTCATCCAGCATCTTTATATTCCTGTCAAGAAGCACCTGGAAATGCTCTGTAACCTCAGGAATGTCCACAATAACATCCTCTATCTGTGATGGGAATACATTGATACCTCTTACAATGAGCATATCGTCTGCCCTTCCAAGAAGCCTTGAAATACGAGGTGTCGTACGACCACATGAACATTCACTTTCAAGAAGACGTGTAATGTCACCGGTTCTGTATCTGATAATTGGAAGTGCTTCCTTTGTCAGGGATGTGAGTACAAGTTCTCCTTTCTCACCTTCTGCTACCTGTTCACCGTTCTCATCAAGAACCTCAACATAGAAATGGTCGTTCCATATATGAAGACCATCCTGCTCCTCACATTCAAAAGCAACTCCAGGTCCCATGAGTTCTGAAAGACCATAGGAGTCGTATGCTTTGATGTTCAAAGAGTTCTCAAGCTGTTTTCTTGTATTGGATGACCATGGTTCAGCTCCAAAACAGCCTACTTTCAAGGAAAGCTTGTCTACGATGTCCAATTCCTTAGCAGTTTCTGCCAGGTAAAGCGCATAAGAAGGAGTACAATGAATTGCAGTTACACCGAAATCCATCATCATCTCAAGCTGCCTGGCAGTATTTCCAGTTCCACTTGGCACGGTCATGGCACCCATTCTTTCAGCACCATAATGGAAACCAAGACCACCTGTGAAAAGTCCATAGTTCACTGCATTCTGGAAAACATCACTACTGTCAAGACCCGCCATGGTGAGGTTTCGTGCCATGAGATCAGACCAGTTCTCGATATCATTCTTTGTATAACCAACAACTGTTGGTTTTCCGCTTGTACCGGAGGATGCATGAATCCTTACTATTTCCTCTCTAGGTACTGCAAAAAGACCAAATGGATAATTGTCCCTTAGATCTGTCTTTCTTGTGGTTGGTAGTTTGCTGATATCATCAAGTGACTTTATGTCATCAGGAGTTATACCAAGTTGCTTGAACTTCTCCCTGTAGAAAGGAACGTTATTGTAGACTGCAGCAGCCGTCTTTTTCAAGCGTTTCAGTTGCAGTTCTGCACGTTCGTCTTTTTTCATAGTTTCATATTTTGGCTGCCAGTATCTCATTGAAACATCTCCGCAAAATATCCTCTCATAGGAGTACATCTTTAAATGGTTTGCTATTATGGCACATGGTAACAGGAACCTATCCAATAATCAGCTACAGATGCTTGTACATCCACATACATGATATGAAGAGTTTTTGCACATAATTTTATAATTTTGACTGAATTATTATAGATATTTGTACAAATATATTTTTTTCATGAACATGATTTGAATTATGATGCCATAACGGTTTAAACCGTGTACATGCAGTCCTTCACTTAGATAGTGATGAGATATCCTGAAAAACGTCAGATACTTGCAGGAACCATAATTCTTCTTCTCCTGTTTACTATTAACATAAGTTCAGCAGCAAGCGATGCCATCTTCACTGATATCGACTCAAATTATGAACTTGTTCCTGATGAGGGAATAGTAAAAGTATCAAAGGAGATAACATTTCACAACAAAAATCCTGACACGAAGTACTGGAGAGGCTACTACTCCAACTACAACTCCTATCTTCCTGACGGAGCACTCAACATTAAAGTCTTTGATGAAGAGAACAGCATGGCTTTCAGCAAATCAGAGGAAGGATATTATGTCTTTTACTTCAACAACAAGGTATGGTATGAGGATAGCTATACATTCCATGTTAATTATGAAATAGAAGTAAATGAAAACACAGCGGTATTCTCATTGAACGAATATGGTGACAACGTTAAAGTAACCCTTGAAGTACCTGAAGAATTTGAAACCCATCTTAGCAGAGATGATTACAGAGTAGAAGAGAAACTATATTCCAGTATTTACATTTTTGAAGAAGGACAAAGTTGGGATGAGGTATGTACAGTAAACTCTGTAAGAGCTTCACCACGCCTCACATTAAAAGATACAGCTCACCTTACAGAACGTGATGTTGACATAGAGGTCCGGTACTGGGAAGGTGAAGAGCAGTGGGCACAGGATATCATGGAAACTACCATTGAAAGCCTTGAGCTGCTTGAAGAAAAATGGGGATTTGCATATCCTCCCGAGTACAATATTACTATCACACAGGCAAACCTGACAGAGACCGGCGGTTACGGCGGATATAACCAGGGAAAGAATGGAATCTGGCTGCTTTACACATCCAACCATGGAATACTTGTTCATGAACTTTCACACTACTGGACACGTGCCTGCAACTTTGACCAGTTGTGGATGGACGAAGGTTATGCGGACCTGTATACATACATAATTCTCAGTGAACTGGAACCAAAAGATGCCGAGTCAAGACGTGACCGTTTTCTCAAAAAGTATGAAGACCTCTATGATGAGTATGACTTCCCACTTTCTGACTGGAGTACACCGGAAACCCTCAACAGCAACACTGAAGAGCGTGTTGACTACGGATATAAGAAAGCATTCTCTCTGACATACACCTTATATGAGACTATAGGTGTAGAGGCACTTCAGCAGGCAAACAAGGAATTTATAGAAAATTCGGATGGAATTGACAATACCGACTTCCTTGAAATCATCGAGTCTGTTTCTTCCACAGACACCGAATTTGTTGAAGCCTACCTGTATAACTAAAGAACTCCACAGGATTATGTATTTTTTTAATAGAGTATTACAGTTACTAATTTTGTATGAAATTTGAAATTCATTGTAGACAACATAATAAATTCTAAATAGATTCAGATATAATTATAAAAATACTTTTAGTAGATATATTTATAAATTAAAGAAGCGTAGAATAATTAGGTTAGTGTGGAGATTTGCTATCGTATTCATTTAGTGAATGCACCTGCCATTTATTTGCTCATAGGGGAAAATGAGAGATGAATGGATACTTGAAAAGGAATGAAAACGTTAATAATGACGTTACGGATGTCTTTGGCACTTTATTGAACGAACCGTCCATAGAGAAATCTCTCAAGTTGCTTACAGATAGAATACCAACTTTTTTTGAAGAATCTAAACCGGTTTCCATAAAGATAGGATTACTTGGAAAAGAATACCAGAATTTGTATTGCACTGATCCTGATGTGACCCTTGTTAATGAAATAGTAATTAACGGAAAGAATGAGGGTTTTATAGAAATTAATCTTAAAGGACTTAATCCCGAAGTAGAAGATAATAGTAGCAGGATCGAAGAATATAAAAAACAGCTTGATATGCTCACGAGGGTTGTTACGCTTGCTGTTGAAAAAAGAGAAGAGATTGCACAACTCAAGTCAATTAAAAAAGAAATACAGGACTGTTATAACAAACTTGATGATTATATCTTTGTAATTGATTCAAAAACCAATATAGTTGATTTTAATACAAATTTCCAGAACTGCACAGGACTGTCATCCGATGAACTTCACAAAATGAATCTATCTGAGCTTATGGAACAATGTGCTGTAGGTAGTAAGGAGCTTTTGCCCATAATAGAAAAAGCAGCAGAATACGGAAGTTTCACCTTTGAATGTGAACACCTGTGCAGAAATGAAGAAAATATCCCCATGAGCATAACCTGCAAACCTATGAATGATGAAAAAGGATTATTCATCTGTGTGGGTAAAGATATATCTGAAAGAAAGCGAACAGAAGAACTTCTAAAAAGAGAACGGGACAAACTGTACAACTACCTTGATGTTGCTGGTTCCATCATAGGAATAGTAAATACAGATCTTAATGTGATCTTTGTTAATAACAAAGGAGCTGAAGTCCTTGGATATGATAAAAAGGATATAATTGGAAAGAACTGGTTTGATTATTTCCTTCCTGAAAGTGTAAGGGAGATAACCAGAAGTAATTTCATCAAGGTACTTGACCACGAACTTGACCCTCCTGATTATTTTGAAAATGTTATAATAACAAAGGAAGGAGAAGAAAGGCTGATATTCTGGCATGATGTGCCGGTGGAAGATGAGAATGGAAGACGTATAGGTGTTATTAGTTCAGGAGAGGACATAACAGAGAGCAGAAGAATGGAAGCTATGCTGGTTGAGTCCGAAAAGAATCTTAAGACCATATTCAACCAGGTAGATGATCTCATTTATATATGCAGACCATACGGTAATTTCATTGACGTTAACAAAACCATGATATCTTCTACGGGCTACACAAAAGAGCAGATGCTTGAAATGTCACCTATGGATATCGTGAAACCTGAAATGAAACAATTGATGAACAGTTATTCTGAACGTATAATCAGGGAAGAGAGCGTCATCTTTGAGATTACTTTTGTACTTTCCGATGGAACCTTGCTTCCTCTGGAAATCAATTCCAGGCTGGTAGAGTATGAAGGTGAACAGGCAATCCTCTCTGTAGCCAGGAACATAACAGAGAGGAAAAAAGCAGAGGAGAGACTTAAAAGATATGCATGTGAGCTTAAGCAGTCAAATGACCTCAAAGACCTTTTCACAGATATTATACGCCATGACCTGCTCACACCTGCAAGTGTTATCAAAGGTTATGCAGAGGAACTGCTTGATACAATAAGTGATGAAAAAGCAAGGAAACTGGCACTTAAAGTAAAAAGCAATAATGACAGGCTTATAGAAATGCTTGAAACTGCCACCACTCTTGCAAAACTCCAGAAACAGGAGGACATCGACTTTGAAGTCATTGACCTTGTACCTGTGTTTAAAATGATTATAGATGGCTTCAGAGAGCAAATCGAAGCAAGTCAGCAGACTGTGAATGTCTACGGGGAAACTCACTGTCCTGCAGTTGCAAACCCTGTTATAGAAGAAATTTTTGCGAATCTATTATCAAATGCCATTAAATATAGCCCTGTGAACAGTATTATTGACGTAACTTTCAGTGAAGAAGCAAACATGTGGAAGGTGGATGTTACTGATCGTGGTGCAGGAATTCCGGATTCAGATAAAACATTGCTGTTCAATAGATTCCAGCGTGTAGATAAAAGTGGAATTAAAGGAACGGGACTTGGACTTGCAATTGTAAAACGTATAATCGAATTGCATGGTGGAGCATATGGTGTTAATGATAACCTTGAAGGAAAAGGCAGTACCTTCTGGGTCACACTGAAAAAAGCTTTTTAAGATTTTTAGCTCATATTCTGTGTTTTCACTATGAGTGGGAAAGTAAACTTGCGAATCAAATCATTCATCTATAAATAACAGTGGTTTAATAGTAATATTTACAGGGTTGATTGCGTCAGTTAAGATAGGGAGCACTTTTGAAAATATTGGTATTTTAAATGATCTTGTCTTTACAGGTGGTACATCGGACTTTTGAATAGAGTAGGTATTCCTATGGAAAAAAAAGGAAATCAGTGGGAGGAGGCAGGAGATGATTTTACTCTCCTGTACAATGAAGAGACGTTGATAGACTATTTTCTAAAAAATAAAGAAATTTACCATGACCTATTCAGGAATGAAAAAGCCGTCGTAATGTTAATTGACCAGAGTAATTGCAAGATCCTTGATGCAAATCATGCTGCTTCTGAATTTTATGGATGGAAATTGGAAGAACTAAAAGCAACTGATATTAGTGATATAGATGTATACATTATGGAATTAAGGAAAGGAAGAGAAAATGACCTTTCCTTTGAATGCAAGATTGCCGGAGATAAAAATTACTTTTTTTCAAAACACCGGCTTGCAAACGGTGAAGTTCGTGATGTGAAAATTTACAGAAGTGCTCCACTTCCTGAACAAAGAGACGTGCACTACATAGTCGTTCGAGATGTAACCGAACAGAAAAAAGCTGAAAAGGCCCTGGCAGATGAAGTTAACTGGCGTCGCAACCTTATGAAAGAATCAAGGGATGGCATCGTTATCCTTGATATGGAAGGAAAAGTTTTCAAATCAAATCCTGCTTTTGCTGAAATGCTTGGTTACTCACTGGATGAAATGCATACATTGCACATATGGGACTGGGCAAAAGACAATTCAAAAGAAGAACTGTTGACGATGCTTAGCACTGATGAATATAAAGGAGGGCCTTTTGAAACACGTCAATACCGAAAAGATGGTACCTATATAGATATTGAAATTAATTCTGATTTTATTGATTTTTCATATCAGAAACTAATTCTGAGTATATGTAGAGATATTACAGAGCGTAAAAAAGTTGAAAAGGAAATGAAGCTAGTCTCATTTTCACTGGAGAATTTTAGTGATGCTGTATTCTGGACAAAGACAAATGGAGAGTTTTTCTTTGTCAATAAAGCTGCCTGCAGCATGTCAGGTTATTCTAAAGAAGAACTGCTGACCATGTCAGTAGCAGATCTTGACCCCACTTATACAATAGAAATGTGGAATGAGCACAAGAAACAGGTTAAAGAAAAAAAGAGTATCACATTCAATTCCATGCAGATAACAAAAGAAAAAACCCTACTGCCTGTTGAAGTTACTGTTAATTATATGGTCGACGGCGAGAAAGAATATAATTGTGCCATCGTCAAAGATATTTCAGAGCGACTGAAATCAGAGAATGCACTTTCAGAGGAAGTTCATTGGCATCGTCTTCTCATGGAGCAGTCAAGGGATGGAATGGTCATACTGGATATGGATGGAAATGTATTTGAAACAAATCCCGCTTTTGCAGAAATGCTTGGATATACCGTAGAGGAAATTCAGAATATGCATGTATGGGACTGGGATGCTAATTATGACAAAGATCAGCTGCTCAATATGAGCCACTATTCTGATTTTAGTGGAGTATTATTTGAGACAAAACAGAGATGTAAAGATGGAACTATCCTTGACATCGAAATAAATTCGAACCTGATGGCATATAGCGGAAAGAAACTTGTGTTTTGCGTATGTAGAGATAGAACTGAAAAGAAAAGATACGCAGATGAACTGTTGAAAGCAAAGATCACTGCTGAAGAAGCAAGTCAGACCAAAAATGAATTCCTGGCAACCATGAGCCATGAACTAAGAACGCCTCTCAACTCGATTATTGGTTTTTCAGAGATATTAAAAGGAGAGGATTTTGGACCAATTAATGAAACACAAGCCGAATATATTGACTATATATTTAAAAGTGGAAAGCATCTCCTAAATGTGATCAATGATATTCTGGACCTGGCAAAGATAGAAGCTGGAAGAATGGAACTAAATTATGACCATTTTTACCTTTTAGAAAGCATCAATGAAGTAAAAATGTCAGTAACACCACAGGCTATGAAAAAGAAAGTGGAACTTGACTTTAAATATGAGTCATTACCAGAAATGATAATTGCTGACAGGACAAAACTCAAGGAAATAATCTATAACCTTGCAAGCAATGCAATAAAATTCACACCGGAAAATGGAAAAGTTACAATCGAAGCGGGAATAGATGACAGTTCAATTTATGTTAGCATACAGGATACAGGCATTGGCATCTCCATGGCTGATATGGATAAGCTTTTCCAGCCTTTTAAGCAAATAAAACCTTACCTGAATCATGAACTTGAAGGAACCGGGCTTGGACTGTCCATTGCAAAGAAATTCATAGAAATGCATGGAGGCAGTATTAGTGTGCAAAGTAACCCAGGTGAAGGAAGCAATTTTGTTTTTACGATTCCTTTTGAACCAGAATATGAAAACATCAGTTTTGATATACAAAATGTAAATTAAAGTCAGAAGAAATGAATCTTCTTTATTTCCCTGCCAGTATATTTTCTATAAGCGTATTCAACTGCAAACGCAAGGAATACCATGACTATTAGTACATAGATATGTGCAGGAGAATTTATCAGTATATACCAGATTAATGCCAGTAACGCTATAACACATGCGATTATTCCTGTTATTGAAATCCATTTTTTACTTTTAGTTCGCTTATGAAGACGAACATTTGCAGCATTCACTGCCGTAAATATCAGAAGAAAACCTGCACTACCCATTATTGAAATACTGGACAGGTTAAATAGATTTGACACAAATAAGGTCATAAAAGAAGTCAATAGCAAACCTTCAACAGGCCGGTTCCATATTTTCGTCTCTAATATTTCCGGCAGTTCACCATCTTTTGCAATGATATAGCTCACACGTGATGCACCATATAATGTAGCATTGATGGCAGAAGTTGTTGATAAAAGAGCTGCAACAGCAATGAGATTGAAACCAAAACTTCCAAGGAAAGGTTCGGCAGCAACTGCAAGAGCATAGTCCTGTGCCTGGACAATGGTATCGGTTGAAACACTTGAAACGGTCACGTATGCTATCAGAACATAGAGCAGGATTACAAAAAGAACCGCGGTGTAATAGGCACGAGGAAGTGTCTTTTCGGGATTTTTTATGTCGTTTGCAGTATTAGCTATGAGTTCGAATCCTTCGTATGCCAGGAAGATTATCATACCGCCTGCAACAAGTTGGAGTGGATCTGAACCTATAGTTACATGAACAGGTTGTGATCTTATACTCCAAAGTCCGCCCCCTATAAAAATGGCAAGAATAGCAACTTTAAATGCTACGATCCATTCTTCCGATTTTCCTACCACTTTAGAACCAATGATATTGATAGCGGTCATCAATACTACAATTCCACTAATTAGAACATGTCGTGAAACAGACTGCATGGAATCCGGGAAAAATGTTGAGCCATAGCTACCAAAAGCATAAGCGTAAAGTGACAGCATTACAACATAGCTGATCCATAGCAGTACATTAAGTCCACCTGTTATCATACCTGAACCAAATGCCTGATTAAGAAATTCTACAGTCCCACCTTCAGATGGATATCGAACCGAGAGTTTTGCATATGAGTAAGACGTTATCAAGGCTACCAGCCCTGCAAGAATAAAGGCAATAGGTGTTCCGCCCTCTCCAAGCTCAACAGCAAGTCCGAGAACCGCGAAGATGCCCCCGCCAACCATGCCACCGACTCCTATTGAAACTGCGGAAAGGAATCCTATATTTTTTGCTGAAGAAACGTCGGTCATAACTGCTTATCACCATTGATTCTTGTTTTTAGTATTCTGCTCGAATAGTTTCTGTAAGCCCATTCGACTATAAAACATAATGCAAGGATAAATGCAAAAACAGTCAGTGTTGTTATTGAATTCAATATTTCATAATACACAAGTATCCCAAAAAACACTATGCTACTAAGAAGAGATGACCATATGAGATAGCGCTTTGCACCTGTTTCAGCGACCAAATTCAGATGAGAAGCATTTACTGCAACATATATTACAAGCAGAGATGCGCTTGCAATCATACTGATACCTTCCAGATTTAGAAGGTTGATACATAAGATTACAAGACCTGATGTGATGAAAAGTCCTTCTGTACTCCTATTCCATACTTTCCTTTCAAAAAATGCAGGCAACTCACCTTCTTTTGCAATAAGATAACTTATGTTGGCGCCACCATAAAGTGATGCATTGATAGCTGATGATGTTGAAAAAAGAGCTGCTATTGCCATAATCGTAAATCCAGAATTACCCAGGAAAGGTTGTGCAGCAGCAGCCAGAGCATAGTCTTTAGCTGTTGATATTGTAGAAATGGATAGATTTCCAAGAACCGTGATACTTACAAGAACATAAATACAGATCACAATGATGACACTCAGGTACAACGCCCGTGGAAGAGTTTTTTGGGGATCGATCATGTCTTCTGCTGCATTGGTTATGAGCCCGAACCCCTGATATGCAAGAAATACTATGCCAGCTCCAAAAAGGATATTTGAAGTTGCTGGAAATTCTGCAACAGAAAGATTTGAAGGTTCTATGAAAAAGAGACCGGAGACTGCAAAAAGCAGGAGAATACCTACTTTTATTGATACTATTATAAGTTCTGATTTTCCTACAGCTTTTGCACCGATGAAATTGATAGCTGTAAAAATAAGTATTATTGCTGTGGCAAAAACATTTGTCCAGATACCTGTCGAATCAACTGGCACTAATGTCAGTGCATAAAGAGCAAATCCTTTTGCATATAATGCCAGTGCAAAGATGTAGCCGGTCCACAACAACAGATTCAAAGCACCGGTGAGTAGGCCGTCACCAAACCCGTGAATTAGAAATTCAACCGGACCACCTGCTGATGGATATCTTACTCCGAGTTTTGCATAAGAATACGTGCTTAACAGTGCTATCGCACCGGCAATTATGAAAGATATGTAGACTGCATTACCGGATATCTGGGTTGCTGTTCCGAATATTGAGAATATTCCTGCACCTACCATGGCACCAACACCAATTGATGTGGCTGACCACAGTCCCATTGATTTGCTTTCGGCCATCAATAATCACTGTTTTCTTGGCGGCTTGTTATAAAAGTTAGTCCCTTAAATATTATAGAGAACTTCGATAAAC
>NZ_VIAQ01000004.1 GCF_006546655.1 Methanolobus vulcani | reverse complement strand
ACAGGCTGTCCGACAATCCGAAATTAGATGATAATACTTAACTGCACCAATTATGGAGTTTTTTTGTTATTTCACAATACAACAATTGTTTTCAATGAATTATTTGCATTCTTTGTGTAACCACAGCTTTTTCAGATTGATTGCAGCACACATCAGGTTAAATTCATTTTTAACTGAATTTAATCCTCTTGTAGAAAACTCTCTGAACTTTAAATTCTGTTTATAGTTTCCAATTACAGGTTCTACGGTATACTTTCTTTCTTCAAAGATTCTTTGTGCTTCAACAGTACTCATTTTCTCTTTCAGACATTTTCTATCGTTAGATAGGCAATTAACCTGCAATTGCCTTGTTTTATCTTTTCTATTTGTACATTGTTGATTTGATTTACAACCTCTGCAACTTATACCTTTATAAACACGACGTGTTAAGGACCTTCTTTTGTCATAGAATTCATAATATAATTTCAAAATTTGATTCTCAGGACAGACATACACATCTCTTTGCTCATCATATGTAAAGAAGGAAGCATGTATTATGCTCCCATTTTTACGTTTCTGCACTTTTTTGATATTATTTTTATCAGTTCTTTCTGGTATATAGGGATCCAGATTCTTTTGCATTAAGAGTTGTATATTCTTTTCACTCATGTAACCGCTGTCAGCACATATTTTCGTACTTTCTTTTAATTGTCCACAATATTGTTCTACAAGTTCTAGCTGTGGTTTGAGTTGATGAACATCGTTTCTATCCTGACACACATCATTAGCAATTATGATGCCTTTTTTGTGATCGACGGTTAACTGTGTGTTATACCCCAGTTCAATTCTACCTTTCTTGTTTTTAATAAACCTTGATTCGGGATCTGTTAAGCTAAATTTTTCCACGTTGTCTATTATAGATTCATCCTTAGCCTTCTTCAAGTTCTTTATGCATCGCAGATTTTTCTTCTGTTCAGAATTCTGAAACTTGTCAGCATACTTTTTGCATATTGATTTTACCCTACTTTTACTGGTTGAATCAAGCTGATCATAACCCCTGCATTGATGTAATTGTTTATCTTCAAGCTCATCAGTAATAGTAATCTCTTTTAGCATCTGATCGATATAATCATCAATAACACCCAGTTCATTTTTAGTAACAGTACTGTTATTGGATGCAAACGCTTTAACAACAGATCCATCTATGCTCAACTGTCCCAGTCCTACGGCACCAACTTCTCTGGCAGCATATATGGTGTTTTTGAAAATATTTCTGATAAGGCTTCCATTATTCATTCTGAAGTCACTTATGGTCCTAAAATCAGGAATCAATTTCTCAGCAAGATACATATACACTACATTTTCACGCGCACATCGTGCTATTGCACGTGATGACCTAATACCATCAATCATTGCCTGAATCAGTATTTTACAGAGTATCCTTGGATGATATGCAGGGTGCCCAGCACCTGCATACCTAAGTTCAAAATCTGTAAAGTCCAGTTCTTCTACGAATGAATCTACTAAGTAACAGATATGGTCTGAACTGATTATCTCTCTTATATCAGGCGGCAGAAGCCATGTCTGGTTTTTAGATGATTGGATAAATACCATAACTAGAAATAAATTAAACTTTAATTTAAATTTATCTATTTTAAAATTAAAAATAATCAATTAGTAAGTAGGAATTGTCGGACAGCCTGTTTAGCTATGTCTGGAATGATTTAGGATTCTCTATAGTGCCCACGCATAGAGAGGAGTAGAACTCTGAGGTGGCCGTGTCATTAAAGATAAAAAACTAGAAGCAATAGCATGATTCCTTTGAGACAAAGAAAAAGGAAGAGTAATGAACG
>NZ_VIAQ01000018.1 GCF_006546655.1 Methanolobus vulcani | reverse complement strand
GCAGCAACGACTGCAGATTTCGTACTGCCATCTTCATACGGTGTAACTGAGACAGTTCAGTTGTATCCATAAATAATCATGTGCGATTCTTTTGCACATATTATTTTCTAAAGAGGTTATTGTTATGAAAGCAAACAAAAGATTCTTTAATGTGGATACAAGTGCTCAGGTGGGTATTGGTACCCTTATTATATTCATTGCAATGGTACTTGTTGCCGCAGTAGCAGCAGCAGTTCTTATCCAGACGTCTGGTACATTACAACAGAAAGCACAGTCTACTGGAAAAGAAGCAACGCAGGAAGTGTCATCTAATTTGATGGTAAAGACAATTGAGGGTATTCGTGCTAAGAACACTTCAACGGATTTGGCTGGCAATATTTCCTTATTGAAACTTAAAGTCGGTTTGAATGTTGGTAGTTCCCCTGTTGATCTGAATCAGGTAGTTATCTCCGTTACTGATGGAACAACAACAAATAATTTGATCTATGGAAATAATGAGCAAACATACGGTTCTATTATGCAGGATTTTGATGCTACTGCTAGTGCAAGCACAAATCTGAATAAGTTGCTGACTTCAAATTCCACTGGAGATCCGGGTAATAATGGTAAATATTTCTTTACAGTAGAAAAGATTCGTGATGAGGATGGTTCATTTTCACAGGATGAGCCGGTGATGAATACCGGAGATCTTATAATTGTTTATATTTCAACAGTAGCATCAGGTGATATAACTGGTTATACTACCGTTGGTAGTTTGTCTGGACTTACTACATTAGATACGGGTCTTGTAGTTTCCCCTAGGACGGCTGTTAGTATTGTGCTTACGCCAGAGGCTGGTGCAGCCACATCTGCTGACTTTGTAACTCCGTCATCATATGGAACGTTAGAAACTGTACAGCTATATCCATAAGGTGTTTTTCACCTTATGCTCTTTTTATTTTTTGAATATAATCTTATTCATGATTGTTGCAGCAATTTAGAATTCATTTCCTGTATTCATTGCATGATTGAAATCTTCATACATAGCAACTTAATTATGGCAGTACCTATTTATTGTTGAATAATATCTCTTCTTTTAACCTTGAATCTAGGATTTTGTGGAAAATCATGTGAATGTTCATCTATTTTAAGGTGACTTTTGCTTTTTTCCCAATAGCTAAAGAAATAAGGCTAGCAATCTGATGCCGGAATATCGGGAAATCTGGGTATAGTGATAGAGAAAGAGATAGATATTCAGTTGATTAAAAGTAAAACCGTCAATTTTGGTTGCAATTAATATTAAACTTTTATGATCTTACTGTGAATATATGGATGCTCAATTGTTTTAAGTGGGTTACATCTATTATATTATTGATTCGATTGGATATTTATTATTATCATGAACGAATGAAAATAAGTTTATCTAAGGATGCTCATCACAAAAATGATGTAGGCATAGATATCTGCTAATTCCATAATAAAAATCATGGAAACGATGTATCTGTTTTGAAATAAAAAATAATGTAATTTGTACTTTTTCATGCATTATGAATAACACACTTTTCATGGCATCCTTTCTATAATCTCGCCCATCCTCTTGTTCTTCTTATAGAATGCAGTGCTATCTTTTAGGAAATTTGAAGCGGTAACTCCTTTGTCAGTGATAACGTATCCACCACGTTTGACTTTTTCAACCAGACCTTCAAGCTGGAATACAGTTTTCATTTTGCTTCCAATACTGCCCTTATCTGCAAACTGGTCTGTATATTTTCTAATCTCTGAGAATTCAGTGATCTTTCCTTCATTTCTTCCAAGCACTTTCAATATAAGCCTGTATTGAATGTCTCCTGGGCCCTGATGAATTCCTAATGACTGATAAAACTCTGCTACAGTTTTCTCAAGTTCGACATCAATCTCGTCAGACATCTATATCGTCCTCCTCCTCAATGTCGAAGTCTTCATCATCGTAGAGTTCGTACTGGTATTTTTTAATTCCCAGTTTTTCCTGCAATGTCATTGGTGGAAAATATGCCAGAAATGCCTGCACAGTTCCTATCAGTACAAATAACCTTGCAACAAGCTGCATTACATCTACCATTGTGATCATGTCTGTCAGCATAAAGTCAAACACAAATGATATTGCAACTAGTGGCAATGCTGTTCTGTATCTGAGATGTTTTGGCATTTTCTGAAGGAAAATTAACAACAAAAATCCTATGATCATTGCGGTGGGTATCACAAAAAGTCCAATCAGGTAGATATTAATTGCAATATCACTGTTAATTGTGAACAAGGATGAGTAATCCGAAACGATAGGTCCGATTACACCATTCGTAAATAATAACATAAGATATGATACGCCAAAGAGTGCAAAAAGTAGTGAAATATATGCGCTTATTTTTTTATTTCCTGCTATAACATATAATATGAAGAATACCAGTGGAACCGCCACAAAAGAGAATGGTACTGCTGCAAGGTTGTACATCATAAGGTCCAGATTTTCCCTTCCCATGTAAGCAGCTATCATTCTAATGGTGGTGGGCAGATAAGTAAGTCCCACAAGTGACCACAATATTACAAGTGACCAAAGGGCAGGTTTACTCTTATCAGTATGCTCTTCTTCACTGCGGGCAAGTACCCACGCAAAAGCAAATGATGATAATGTTATTGCAAAACAGATAGTGGCATTTAGTAATAAGCCTGCATTCATCGCATCCCTCTGAGTATTATTTACATATTTTTAATATATAATGCTTCCTCATCACGAACCCGCATAGTTTGATGTTTGACATTTCCAACCAATTGATATATATATAATTAAATGATATATAAAATCATCCATATATTTGGATTATAGGAGGATCGTACATGAAAG
>NZ_VIAQ01000014.1 GCF_006546655.1 Methanolobus vulcani | reverse complement strand
TTACATAGGAAGTTTGAAGGCAAACTTAAAACTGCAACTGTTTCTAAAACTACAACTGGAAAATTCTATATCAGTATCCTTGTCGATGATGGAAAAGAAAAACCCGATACACAATATTTCGATGATGATTCTACAATCGGAATAGATGTAGGTATCAAAGACTTCGCTATCACTTCCGATGGTGAAAAAATAGATAATCCTAAATATCTAAGAAACAGTATGCAACGCCTTAAAGTTCTTCAAAAAAGACTATCAAAGAAACAAAAAGGTTCAAAGAACAGGGTAAAGGCACGATTAGCCGTTTCAAAACTTCATGAAAAAATAAGCAACCAAAGAGCAGATTTTTTGCACAAAACATCTTCTAAAATCATTAGCGAGAACCAAGCCATAGCAGTAGAATCTCTCAATGTTTCAGGTATGCTTAAAAATCATTGTCTAGCTCAATCTATAAGTGATGTTTCATGGAGTATGTTCTTCAATCAACTCGAATATAAAGCCGAATGGTACGGAAAAACCATACTCCGCATAGGACAATTCGAGCCAAGTACAAAAATATGTAATGTGTGTGGATTTCATAATAAAGAAATGACATTAAAAATTCGAGAATGGCAATGTCCTATCTGTAACACAATACACGATAGAGACATAAATGCCGCTATCAACATTAAGAAATTCGCATTACAGAATCAAAATTTGATAATCACATAGACACCGTAGGAACTACGGGAAGAGCCTGTGGACTTGTTTCCGATAGGAAGGAGAATGAAGCAGGAAGCTCCATGCGTAAGCGTGGAGTAGTTCACATTCTACTCTATGGTGCTTACAAGCTTAAGCATTTCATCTATTTCACTTTCACCATCAATTGAGAATACAGTTCCGTTTATAAATCCTGCATCCACCGTATATGCCCCGTCAGGTACGAGCCCTATTACAATGGTACTGGACTCATCATTTGAAAATGTAGTAAAAAATCCCATCATCTTCATTCCAGAATCGGTGGTGTTACTTGAACTTGTAAATATCTTAACCACAGCTTCTGAATCATCTGCCAGTGTTATTGTACGCGTGTACGATTCCTGTGTGCTTTCAATATCGTTGCTTTCCTGAATCTCACTCATTCTGCTATCCACAATCTTTGAAACAAGTTCAGATGGCAGTTGTGCTCCCGATGGTAATGAAAGGCGATATGTGATTATCTGTGCACTGAGGCTTTCCGGTATTTCTATGGAAACCGGGAGATTATTTTCTTCTTTGAACTCAAGTGCCTGCTCATTAAGATCTGATATCAACCTGTCGTTGTGATATTTTACTGTAGTCGAGTTGAAAACGATTGTTGTGGATTCTGTAATGTTTTGCTCAAGGGATTTTTCTTCAAGTGACACTTGAGACCACCCATAGGCTTCAAGAGCGGCATCATCAATTGTTGCAGGTACGGTTTGTGCAGTTTCAAGACATCCGGAGATCAACAGGGCAGTAAATAATATTGTTATAAGCGTAAACAATCTTTTTTTGTGTGGGAGCAAAACTATCACCAATATGGGAGTATGTGTTTATTTATATATTAAACCACTTCATCTTAACTAATATTGGTGCTCCTTCTTTTTTTAGATGCAAAAATCATATACTTTATATTGTTAATGGTTAATAATCTTATAGATAACAGATGTATGATATTGAATCACGTTTCAGGCAGATAAGAAAGGTAATGATCTATATTCTGTTCCTGAACCTTGCCGTCTCTTTTGCAAAAATTGCGTACGGAATGTACACCAATGTCCTGAGTATGCAATCTGACGGTTACCACTCTCTTTTTGATGGTGTTTCAAATATCGTAGGTCTTATTGGTATTCAGATTGCAGCCAAGCCTCCTGATAAGGAACATCCATACGGTCATCGCAAGTTTGAAACTCTTGCATCTATTGTAATAGCAGTCATACTGGCAGTTGTAGCTTTTGAGATCGTGCATTCTGCTTTTGACAGGTTTGGAACCGGAAGTGCACCTGAAGTAACTGTGATCAGTTTTGCAATAATGCTTGGGACAATGTGTGTGAATTATGGTGTGACAACATACGAACACAAGAAAGGTACTGAGCTTAACAGTGAAGTTCTGCTTGCAGATTCGGCTCATACAAAAAGTGATATCTATGTTTCACTTTCAGTTATCATTGGTCTTGTAGCTATTCATATGGGATATCCTGTTATCGATCCTCTTGTTTCAGTTTTGATCGCACTGGTCATATTACATGCTGGAGCCGAGATAATTTTACACAGCGTATCAATTCTGGCTGATGAGTCCCAGATTGATATTGATGAGATAGCAGAAGTTGTCCGAAATGTTGAAGGTGTCATTGATTGCCACAAAATAAGGACACGTGGTCCTCCCGGAAATGTTTATGTAGACTTACATGTGGAGGTTGATCCTGATATGACAACTTACAAGTCTCATACCATATCCCATATCGTCCAATATCGTATCAAGGAAAATTTTGATGGCATAGAGGATGTGCTTGTTCATATTGAGCCAGCTCACACACGGTCGATATAAATACTATCAAGAGGTCTATACAGTTATGCCAGGAAATTCATTCGGACATTCTTTCAGGATCACAACATGGGGTGAATCACACGGAAAAGCTCTTGGAGTCGTTGTTGACGGTGTACCTGCAGGACTTGAACTTTCAGAAGAAGATGTTCAGAAAGATCTTGACAGGCGAAGACCTGGTCAGAGTGAAGTATCAACTCCTCGTTCAGAGTCCGATTCGGTAGAGATTCTGTCCGGTGTGATTGATGGCATAACTACCGGAATGCCTGTTTCCATGATGGTCTGGAACAAGAATGCAAAATCCAGTGCATATGATTACATAAAGAATATCCCAAGACCCGGGCATGCTGATCTTGCATACACTGAAAAGTATGGTATTCGTGATCACCGTGGCGGTGGAAGATCATCAGGCAGGGAAACCATTGGAAGGGTTGCCGGAGGTGCAGTTGCCAGAAAACTCCTTTCACAGAAAGGTATTGAGGTCTTTGCACACGTAATTAAGCTTGGTGGAGTTAAAGCAAAACCTCTCTCTTTTGAAGAAATACGCAGCAATGTTGATAGTAATGTTGTACGCTGTGCCGATCCGCAAGCAGCCGAAAAAATGCTGGAGCAGGTAAATAAAGCCCGTTCTGAAGGTGATAGTATAGGTGGTATCGTGGAAATAATTGCCACCGGTGTTCCTGCAGGACTCGGAGAGCCTGTATTTGGCAAACTGGATGCCGATATTGCCTGTGCAATGATGGGAATTGGAGCCGTAAAAGGTGTTGAGATTGGTGCCGGTTTTGAATGTGCCGGAATGAAAGGAAGTCAGATGAATGATCCGATTATTCTTAATAATGGTAAGGTAACCCCTTCAAACAACAATGCCGGCGGAATAACAGGCGGCATATCCACCGGAATGCCTGTGGTATGCAGGATTGCAGTAAAACCCACGCCTTCCATATCAAAGTCCCAGAAAAGTGTTGACATGGCTGAGATGAAAGAGATAGATGTGGAGATACATGGTCGCCATGACCCGACAATTCCACCAAGAATGGTTCCGGTTGCAGAATCTATGATGGCACTTGTACTTGCAGATCATATGATAAGGAGCGAACGCATTGGTCCGGACTCTCTTCTGTGATTCAGTGTGCGTTTTTGTAAATCTTATTTTTATCTTCCTTAGTTGATAGGAAGATATCCGATTTCCTTGATGATGGACTGTCCCAGGTCGCTAAGAACAAAGTCTATGTAGTCCCCCACTTCTCCATCCGGTTCACCATCAGTGTAATACTGGAGCGGTCTTGCCAGTGGATATTCCCCTTTAAGGATAGATTCCTGTTCAGGATGGAAAGTACCTTCTGTGGTTTCAAGGCCAAGCATCTTCACGCTGCTATCAGCATATGCCAGTCCTATGTATCCAATGGCTGAACTGTCTGATGCAACAGTCTCTACAATGGCTTCTGTATTCGGTTCAGTAACTGCTTCTGAAGTGTATTCCTCATCTTCAAGTACATGTTCTTTGAAAAAAGCATATGTCCCTGAACTGGTATCACGCACCAGCACTTCTATCTCTTCATCTTCACCACCAAGTTCTTTCCAGTTACTAACTTCTCCGGTGTAGATTTTTTTAAGTTGTTCAATGGTTAAACTGTCAAATGTGTTTTTTTTGTTGACAATAACTGCAATTCCATCCCATCCAATAACTGTTTCCACAGGATTTATTCCCTTTTCCATGGCACTTTCGATTTCTGAATCTTTAATTTTCCTTGAGGCCATGGCAATTTCTATTTCACCTTCAATAAAACTTGCAATTCCAAGAGATGACCCTCCACCTATAACAATGACCTCGTCCTGGGAATTAAGTTTCATGAAAGCTTCGGATTCAGCAATAGAGACTGGTAAAATAGTATCGGAACCTTTAATGAATATTTCATTTTTTATTTCTGCATCATTGTCATAAATATCTACGTTATTTTGTTCTTCAATAGATAAGGAATTATCAGTATTCTGTGTATCATTCTGTTCAAACACAAATACTAGAGCTATTAATATCACAAGTACACTAATAGTGGCAATTATCATGTAGTTCTTTTTTGGGGTCAATTCTAGCCCTCCATTATTTAGATACCTATTTACTTATATAAAGCATACTATTATTATATATATGAGCAAATTTATATAGTTTAGTGCCAAGTTACCATAGATATAGTTTGGTATATATGATTACGTAGGTATTTTTAAATATATGGCAGGACTGTTGGAATACAAATATGAAAAACAAAGCACTCAAACGAACCAGCAGTTGTATTTTTGCAAGCTCATTAATTCTGATCTTTGTTTTTGTAACTGCTTCAAGTGGGTGCTTTGAAACAGAAGAAGCCTTAAAAGTGTCTCTTGAAAAAACCGAGACTCTAAAGCAATCGAATGTTAGTGATAAATCTTTGCGTATCGGTGTTTTTGCAATGGCTTCACCAAAAACAACCATGGAATTCTATAATGATTTCCTTTCTTACCTTTCTGAACAGACCGGTTATGACTTTGAACTGGTCCAGCGTGATAATCCCGCAGAGATTAATTATTTGCTTGAAACCGGATATCTTGATTTTGTATTTGTAAGGGAGGATGATTATATCTCCGGATATGATGATTTTGGAATGGAAATTGTCGCTGTTCCGGTAATCAATGGAGATCTTTATTGCTCATCATTTGTGATTGCAAGATCTGATTCAGGTATCGACTCATTGGAAGACTTCCGCGATAAAAAATTTGCATTCAATAGTTATCGTTTTAATCGGGGGGAAATTGTCCCGGAATACATGCTTCATCTTACAAAAGAATCACCTGATTCCTTTTTCTCAAGTTACATTTATAGTAACAGCCAGGATAATTTCATAGACATGGTGCATCAGGGAACTCTTGATGGGGCTGAAATAGATCGTATTATGTGGGATTATATGGTCACGTCTTCCTCTGAAGACTATAATGACCTAAACATTATTTATTCCATTTCAGATCATCTCGTTCCTGTTGTAGCTGTAAATCCGGATATTGATCCTGAACTAAGAAAAACTGTATCTGATGCTCTGGTTAGTATGCACGACTCTGAAAAAGGTGTGAATGTTCTTGAAGAAATGAATTTCAATATGTTTGTTGAAATGGACCATGAATCCTATCTGTCATATGGGAATAAACTGTGAGGTATTCAAATGCAAGATAAACCACAGAATATAGTGGAAGAATTTGTCTCAAGTATTGATAATTTCAGTATACGGACAAAACTCATCCTCACAGTTGTCGGTATAATTCTTGTTCTTGGTGTTCTCATGGGTTCTTACCTTAATGTGGTTCAGACAGACATGATGAAAACCGAATTGAACGAAAAGGGTATTTCTATTACACGTAATCTTGCGGAAAACAGTGTAAATCCTATTCTTACAGATAACCCTGTCCGCCTTCAGTGGCTTATTCAGACCATAAAAGAAAGTGACACTGAAGTTATGTATGTGTTTATAACTAATGAACATGGAGAGGTACTGGTTCACACTTTTACAGGAGGCTTTCCGGTTGATCTGTTAGGTATAAATCCTGCAACAGATGGTGTTAATACTCTTTTGTTAGATACTGAACAAGGATACATAAGGGATTTTTCATATCCTATACTGGATGGAAATGCAGGTGAGGTCCATGTAGGAATGTCTCAGGAATATATCAGTGCTACAGCTGATAAGTTCACACGGTATCTTCTTTTATTTGTATTTCTGCTTCTTATCGTTGGTTCGAATGTTGCTTATGTTGCAGGGTCAGTTGTCTCTAACCCCATATTAGAATTAAAAAAATCCGTAGAAATATTCGGGAAAGGAAATCTTGATCATAAAGCCTGTATTAGTTCAAATAATGAAATCGGGCAATTAGCTGATTCTTTTAATGATATGGCAGATCATATTGGTTATCTTATCGAAGAAAAAGAGAAAGCATCAAAAGAGATACTTGATACACGTAATTATCTTACCAAGATAGTTTCCGGAAGTCTTGATGGGATAATTGTTATTGATGATCAGGGTAAGATCGAATTTGTAAATGAAGCATTCATGCAGATAGCTGAAGAAGCTGAACATAAATTGATTGGTTATGATGTTATTTCTTTTGTAATGAAAAAAAGTGAAGAACTAACTTCATTTTTCGAGTCTCCTGATAAAGATACTACTTTTATGAACGAGCTTTCTTTTAAAACAAAAAACGGCAGGGATAAAACTATAATGGTGAGCATCGCTGTTGTGGAATACAGGAATGAGATCAAATATGTTGCTGTTGCAAAAGACATGACAGATGTCAAGAAACTTGAGCAACTGAAACGTAATATCATAGCTAACATTTCACATGAATTGCGTACTCCATTAAATATCATGAAAGGTTTTGTGGAAATAGCCATTGATGAGCCAGATCAGCAAAAACGAAATTCATTCCTTGAGAAATCACTAAAAGCACTCGATAGACAGAACTGGATGATACAGGATCTTCTTGAAGTTGCAAGATGTGATGATAAATTAGAGGATATGGACATTGTCAAGACAAGCATCAATTCTATTGTTGATATGGCTATCAAGTCCTTTAATGGTAAACTTATAGCATCCGGGCTTGATATCAGTGTAAAAAAAGGTCCTGACATGTTTGTGCATGCCGATCCTGAAAAAGTGGCATATGCACTGACAAAGATCATAGATAATGCTTTGAAATTTACAGACAAAGGTGGCAGCATTGAATTAGGTACATTCCCAAAAGACGGCGGATCTGTTGTCTATGTGAAAGATACTGGTGCTGGAATTGCGGCTGATCAGCAGGAACTGATTTTTGACAGGTTCTATCAGGTTGATTCTTCATCGACCCGTAAATATGGTGGAAACGGGCTTGGTCTGGCTATTGTGAAAAACATAATTGACCAGCATGAAGGAAAGATATGGGTTGAATCAGTTTTGGAAAAGGGAAGTACATTCTATTTTATGATACCTGGTTTTTGAAAGTCAATCATAAACAGCTTTCATCTATATATATTCTATAGATTCTACCTATCTATTAAGATAAGCTTTATAGGTTAATTCCTGTCCATTAGTTCTATCTTCCTTTCGGATTGTGAAAAAAGATGGATACAAGAAAAGTACAGATCACGGGAAAATCTACGTATGTGGTTACTCTTCCCAAGAAATGGGCAGTTCGTTCAAAACTGGAAGCTGGTTCCCATATTTCTATTTTTTACCAGGAAGACGGATCTTTGCTTCTAAAACCTCCGGGCACCAAAGTTTCCAGGAAAACGAAAAAAATAAAGTTCAACAAAGAACTGGAACACATAAAAAGAGATCTTGTAGGTCAATATATAATAAGTGATCATCAGACAATAGAGATTGTCGGGGATGATATTCCGGCAGCAGCACGCAGGGAGATCAAAGACCTCTGCCATCGTCTTGTAGGAATGGAAATGGTTGAAGGTGACGAGAAGAAAATCATCATCAAGAATTTTCTGGACACTGAAGACTTCACCATTGAAAAAGGACTTAAAAGGATGTCTTCACTCGTATACCTCATGCTTGATGAACTGGCATCCGCCTTTGAGGAAAATGACAAAGAATTATGTAGTCATATAATATCCCGTGATGATGACCTTGACAGAATGTTCCTTCTTGTATCAAAACAACATGTAGAACGTCTGAACCTCAGGAAACCTTCAAAGCATGATAAACTAAGTCTTGTGGAGTCATTCTATTACCGGCTTGCTGCCAATGACATAGAACGAATCGGTGACCACATTTCTAAAATATCATTACATTTCTCTTATATCACACTGCCACAGGAAGTACTTTCAATACTTGTTGACCTGTGCAGGGAGTGTCAGTCTATTTTCATGGACAGCACTGAAGCTTTGCGTGAATCTGAAAGTGATATTGCAAATCGTGTACTTGGAAGAGAGGATATATTCAATAAAATGCTCATAAGTGCTACTCAGCTACCAACCGAGGAGTCTATTGAACTTATTATTGACAGTTTTAGCAGGATTAAGGATTATGCGTCAAATATTGCAGAGTCTGCTATCGATCTATCGCAATTATAGACTCATCCCTCTTTTTCTCTGTGTGGGTGTAATTATTGATTACTCCCTGACTTTCTATTTTGCCGGCAGCGTTGAAAGGATACTGGATTATGAGTTCAGTCCAACGCTAGTCTTTGCTGTAAAACACGATATAGTTCTCCCATATCTTGCTCTAACGGTTATTTTCTATTATTTTATGGGTTACACCATACTAAAATTCCTGGAAGACGAAGAAATCTATCCAATTGGCGTTTTTATAATCCTTCTTATGAGTCTGACACATGTTCTCGGTGGCTTGTCATGGCTTGTGCTCAGCGAGGCGTATTCTAATATGATATTCATGCTTTCCATGACATCCATAATTATTGCCATATCTGTATTTGGATACGAAATAGTCAGAAGGGAATAATCTCAGGGAAAATCAAAATGGCCGAGGTTATTTTTTGGCTTTGTAGAATTTCTGCCATCATAACTTTAAGGTAAGCAGCAAACGAGATTCCTCTTTGTTCCTTGATAACTGGAGTTATCCCGAAGCGTCCGGCGAAGCCGGCGTTTTCCCATCAGAAGAAACAAAAATATATTCTAATAGCTTGTAATTTTTTCTTAGGACTTCTGCATACTCAGTACTTCTGTAGAATAATTTGTATAAATATAATGATCTAATGACTAATATTCTGCACAGCAGCAAGGGAATGTGGCACCTTCGGCGGATGGTTACTTTGTTTTTAGCTTGCCAGTTGTTTTTGTGGAAATGAGAAAGAGTATTGTCTGTATCAATTATATAGTCTATTTAGTACCTCATAGCAGAAAGGGCTGTATGTATTTCCTTTGTGCAAGGGATATATGATTACGTGTTTATTCTGAAGTTCATGAAGAGAATAGTCAGTTTGCTGGCAGCGTTGGTACTTTCCCTCTATACCTTCTATTCTACATGCTGGTACACAGCCTCCTCGTTTTTTAATGTGGCTGTACCCTTTGTTTTCGTTACTTTGTCGGGATATGCCTTGCTGATCTACGTTCTGTCCGGAAAAGTATCCAAAAAATCATAATAGCGGAGTGGAGTTTGTGAGAAAAACGAAAATATGCATACTCTGCCTGTTATGCCTGACAACATTACTGCTTTTCTCTTCACAACTACCTCTGGCATCTGCAAATACTGAGTGTCCATGTGATGACCTTGATGATTGTGTTGAGTGGGTCAGTGAAGGTAGTGTAAGTGTTAAGTGGGGTCAGGTTGAGACTATTGAGATTAATGGTGAATCTTACACATTTAGAGCTGATGACTTTGACGAAAGCCTTGATGCTGCTCTTATTTCCATAGAAAGAGATGGAGTTGTCAGGAAAGAATTTCTTTTTCTAACAGGTTCATACGACAAGCAATGGCTTGAATGGAACAATGAGGTTAAAGTGGAAATATCCGGTATTTCTGTTGATGGATATAAAACTCCATCTGCAAGTCTTAAGTTATATTCAAGGGGGCGTCCAGAACTTGAAATTGAATTTGATGCAAGTTCTGAAACTGTAGATGGAGTGGATGTTTCTTCAGAACAGTATGCTCCGGGGGAGGAGAAAAAGATAGATGTAACTGTAACAAATACTGGTGATGCCTGGATTGAGAATGTTATTCTTAAGATTGACACTGACGAGATGAAGGTACGCTCAAAAGAGGACTTTGAATACCGGGATGGCATTTTAAAGGAAAATTTAGGTTGTCTTGAAGTAGGTGACAGTGTTGAAATGAATTTTACAGTGGTGGCGCCTGAGTGGGATGGTGTAATTTCGCCTTATGATTTAACTTATTATGTTAATGCTACTGCGGGTGGGTATGATATTAAGGATGGTTATTTTGATGCCAGCGATTCAATATCTTTTGAGTGTACAGATCCAGAACTTAAAGTAACCATGGAAATTGTGAATGAAGAAATAAATATGAGTACCTGGTATGTAAAACAGCTTGATAAAAGTACCAGTACTTCCGCATCAATTGATTTCGAGATAAGGGGTGCTGATGAGTATTCTTTTTTGAGAACCCGCGTTTTCAATCTGGGTCTTTATGCAATTGATGACATGGATGTTCAGTTTTCTGTTATTCCTGATGACCTTGTAATATCTGAGATTTATGAATCTGGTGATTATTCATCCATGGCCCCAGATGGTCAGTACTATATTGGTCAGAAATTGGTCTCCATAGCCCCGGGTAAATACACTTTTGACAAAGTTGTAGTTACTGCTAATTTCTTTGGTGAAAATCTGATCTGGAGTTCCGGGTCAGAAAGTCTGACTGTTCATGGTCCACATATTGTAGTTGCTAAAAAATTGGTTAAAGATGGCTCTGATTATAGAGTATCTCTTGATCTTTCTAATGATGGTGACCGTGCATCCTGGATTAATCTTACTGATTTTATTCCTGATAAAGTAAACTATGTAAGTGGAAGTTTGGAGAAAAGCCTGAAAGGGAGTGATCTTCCTCTAAGCGAATGGGATCTTAGTACAACAGTTGTCAATGGTACGCAAATGGTTTCTGTAAAGGGTGTGTTGCTTCCTCCCGGCTCAACACTTTCCATGTCATACGAGTTCTCTTCTGATGAAGCACCTAATCTTCCTGCCGCTGTCTGTGAGTTCAAATCTATATGGGATTATGAGGGTGAAGCTCAATCTTCCTATTATGTAGATGGTGCTGAAGTTAAACAGTACTGGAAGCCTATGAATGGTGGGTGGGTTACAGAGTCTAATATCACAGAGAATGCAGTAGTGCCTGTTGTTGTTGAGTCTGAACACGAAGTTATTGACGTTTCAGAAGAAACCACTGATGATGACCTTTATTCCACAGATGATGAATTACCCGATACTTCTGATGTTGTTCTGGAAGTAGAAACAGAATCATCAACTTCATTCTTATCAAAGATTCTCTCTCCGATCAGCAGTATCTTTGATAAGGTTCAGCAATTTGTAAGCAATATTTTTAGAGGTGCTCTTAGCGGGATTGCTTCTGTTTTTAGCATGGCTGAAAATTCTGCTATAGCTGCTGTGGAAAATTATTTGTATGCAGTTGTTATAGGAATAGCACTTGTCGTATTCCTTGTAGTATATACTTTGATATCCAAATGATTCCTTTTTCTTCTTTTCTGCAAATATTTTATTTATTCAATATACAGTTACTTATTTCTGTATACTTTTTAATAAATTGAATTAATTAAAAATATGCTGGCGCAAAGCTCTTTTTATAAATTATTCTTCCACAATAATAAAATATAGTTCTCTATGTTACACTTAAATGCAATTATTTGATGTATATGCACCAGTATATAGAGATATTGGAATTCTATATTGATAATTGTACTATATACATTACTTGTAGAAGCATTATATATTCTCACTCCAATTAGGTGCCAGAGTGATTAAAACCCACTCTGAATAGGAACATAAAACAAATTGGTGTACGATAAATATGTTTAAGAAACTTTTCAACAATGAAGCTGGTGTTTCACCTATCGTTGCAACCCTCGTCTTAGTAGTGGTAGCAATCGCTGGTGCAGCAGCTGTAGGAACAATCATGGGATCATTCTCAAACGAAGTATCTGACAGTGCAAGCGCAGGCGATGCAGCACAGTCCTCCTCTGTCGAGATTTTCATCGGCGGTAGCTCAACTGTATACCCAGTATCCCTCGCTCTTTCAGAAGAATACATGAAATCCCATGCAGGTGTAAGCGTAGATGTAGCATCCTCTTCCTCAGGAACTGGTGTTGCTTCAGCAGGTATGGGTCTTGTAGACATCGGTGCAGCATCCAGGGACATTGAGCCAGAAGAACTTGCAAAATACCCAGACCTTCAGGCACACCAGATTGGTGCAAGTGCAGTAGTTATGGTTATGAACAATGCTTCAGGTGATGTCATGACTGACCTTAACATGACAGGTGCAGATGTTCTTGCTTTGTATAATGATTCTACTAATGGTGCCAGAGCAGGTGAAACAGTAACTACTCTCCCAGGTCTTAATACAGTAGCTGGTACATACACAGTTGTAAAGAGAACCGGTGACAGTGGAACACAGGACACACTCTGTTCATACATCGGTCTTGATGATGATATTATGGAATCTGATGACATCCAGGCTAAGGAACTTGACGGCAATGCAGCTGTAGCTGAATATATTGCAGGTCACGATGGTTCAATCGGTTTTGTCGACTACGGATTCGCACAGAAATATGGTCTTACAATCATTGGTGTCGACTGTACAAATGCTGAAGCTGCAGACTCTGACAATGTAGTTGCTGCAATCAACGGTGAGACTTCACCATTCCCAGCTGGAATGACAAGACCACTCAACCTTATCACCCTTGGTAACCCATCTGCAATCGCACAGTCCTTCATCGACTTTGCAAAGAACCCATCCAACGCAAACTACTACGAGGATGCAGGTTACTTCGCAATGGTTGACCTTGTATAAACACAACTAAAAATATTTAATGTTTAGGTCTGCACAGTGCAGACCTTTTTTTTGATTTATTTATTTTTGAGGAAAACGATGCAACAATTTATTGAAAGACTGAATACAAAGCTTCTGGAAACAGCTGGATTGTCCAATAATTTTAAATTTAAAAATGCCGATAATCTCTTCTTCTCTGCAATAGCAGGAATGACACTTTTCCTGATGTTGTTTATCATAATATATGTTTTCTATGTGGCTTCTCCTGTTTTATTAAAAGTGGGTCTGCTAGATTTTATAACCGGAACTAGGTGGAACTATGGTGCAAGTGCCTATGGAATCTGGAATTATGCCCTCAGTACAATTTACCTGACAGTTCTTACGCTTCTGATTTCAGTCCCACTAGGACTTTTTGCAGCAATTTTTCTCACAGAGTTTGCATCAAAGAGAATAGAGTCAATACTGCGTCCTTTGATCGAGCTCCTAGTAGGGATTCCATCAGTGGTGTACGGGATATTTGGATTTTTCATACTGGAGGATATTTTCCGTCATCATATCGATCCGTTCCTGAATGGTACTCTGGGAGTTTTCCTTCCAATATTCCGTGATAATAATCCCAATGATGGTTTTAGTCTGTTGCTGGCTTCCACAGTGCTTGCGGTGATGGTTCTGCCAACGATCGTTACACTTTCACAGGATGCTATACGCATGGTCTCGAAAGATTACAGGGATGCTTCTTTTTCCCTTGGTGCCACCAAATGGGAAACGATCAAAAATGTTGTATTGCCTGCTGCAAAAGGTGGGATAACTGCATCTGTGATATTGGGTGCCATGCGAGCCATGGGTGAAACAATGGCTGTGCTCATGCTGTATGGTGGGTCAGCAACAGCTCCTGTTTCTATCCTTGATTCGGGTACTGCAATGACAAGTCTTATACTCGGTGATCTTGGTTCAAACTTCAACAATGACGAAGCTGTCAGTGCCCTATTTGCAATCGCAGCTTTGCTTTTTGGAATGGAAATATTCTTTGTTATTATAATAAAACTAATGAGTGGATCATATGGATCGTCGAAGGCTTGAAGAAAATATCTTTAAGGGAATTAGCTATCTGGCCGGAATCATTTCAGGGTTGATATTGATAGTTATTATGGGGAAAATTGCCTGGGCCGGTATTCCATACATTAATTGGTATTTCCTGCTGACATCTGAAAATGAAACTCCAGGTATTGGAGGTGGGATCGGTAATTCGATAGCAGGTACGTTTGTCCTTTCGGTTTTTGCAACAGCAATTGCATCTCCTCTAGCAGTCGGTCTTGCAGTCTATATGAAACGCTATGCAAAAAATCGTCCTTTCATCAAACTAGTTGATTTTTGTGTAGAAGTGATTTCAGGTACTCCATCCATCGTTCTGGGTGCATTGGGTATTTTGATTCTTGTTTTCTATCTCAGGTACTATACAGGAGGCTTTTCGTTGATATCAGGCTCAATTGCTCTTTCCCTGTTAATCCTCCCAGTTATTGAAAGGGCAGCTGAGCAGGCTATTGACAGGGTGCCAAAGGAGCTGGAAGAAGCAAGTTATGCACTTGGAGCTAATAAATGGGAGACTATAACAAAGATTACCCTGCCATTTGCTCTGTCAGGCATAATAACAGGTATCGTTCTTGGAATCGGTCGTGCAGCTGAAGAATCTGCAATTGTTATTATGACAGCTGGCTACTCAATTCACATGCTTTCATTCAAAATAGTACCAAATGAAGCGCTTGTCTATGGTGTGAAGGTATATCCTTTCCAGGCTCTGCTTGCAACGCTTCCTATAACCATCTACAATTCATATCATTATCCTACAATGGTGGACCAGGGTGAAGGGTTTGCTGCAGCTTTAGTATTGATTGGCATAGTTATGTTCATCAATCTTGGTACTAGGCTTCTGTTGAGGAGGCGCAGAATTGGCTAAACTTCAACTGCGTTCAAGGTTCAGTAAAAAGAAATCATCATCTGGATCAGGTGAAGTGGCAGCTGACATAAAATCAGTTTCTGATGATAAACACGTACCAGATCTGCCAGATAAAACAATTGAATCAGTAGATGATGATGAGTTTTCCGGTAATGGGCATATCAGTGAAGAGGAAATAATTCCTTTTTCAGATGAGAATGAAATTATAGATAATCAGGATTCATCTGGGGATTTCTTCCTTAATGGTGAAGAAGACATTAATTCCATCCCTTTGGAACCAGAACCTGAGATTATTGTCGAGGATTCTGAAGCCTCTGTTCCCAAAGACAAAGCCGTGAAAAAGAAAAAATTTAGTTTCAGAAAAGGCAAAAAGGAAAAGAAGTCAAAGAAATCCTCTAAAAAAGACAGTCTAAGCACTGCAGAAGCTGAGGATGGGGAACAAAGCTCAAAACCTGCAAAAAAGAAATCAGAGTCAAAATTGAATCTGAAGTTTGGCAAAAAAAAGAAAAACAATTCAGAAAACGAAGATAGCAATACTATCACATCCGTAGATAAACAGGGACAAGAATTGGCTGAAGATTCTCAGTTTTCTTTACTTCTCAAAAAGATAGAACAGATAATAACTCCAAAACCCGAAATAATCGAAGAGATGGAGTTCATTGTTGATGAGATATCAATTCCTGTTCCCGGAGTTCCACAAAAAGAAATTAGCATCACCTATGAAGTTACTTATGGATTCCAGTATGTTCATGTTGAATTCACAGGAGAGTCACTTCAATATACTTGCCTTGAGCCTCCTTTAAGTGAATCTGAAAAAGAAGCAATGTTCATTATACAGAATGCCTTTGATAAAATGGCACACTCAGAGATTCTTCTTGTAGAGGAGGAAGATCGTGCTGAGGCTCTGAGGGACAGGTTCAATCTCATTGTTGATATTTACCGTCTGAAGCTCACTGAAACTCAGAAAGACAAATTCTTCTATTATCTTCACAAAAAGTACATGGGATTTGATAGGATGGACCTCCTGATGAAAGATCCTTATATTGAGGATATCACATGTAACGGTCCATATACTCCTCTTTACATCAACCACAGGGTATACGGTTCCGTGGCAACTGATGTTGTCTATGAAGAGATCGAGCTCAACAATTTCGTCATGAGGATGGCACAGGCGGCAGGCAGGCATATTTCGGTACTGGAGCCTATCAGGGATGCAACACTGGTGGATGGGAGCCGTGCAAACCTAACACTTGGAAAAGAGGTTACAAAAAGAGGTTCCACATTCACCATCAGGCGTTTCAGATCCAATCCGGTTTCATGTATTGATCTGATGAACTACAAAACATATGATTCAACCGTCCTTGCATATTTCTGGCTCATGGTGGAGTATAAACGTTCCGTATTAGCAGCCGGCGGAACCGCTTCTGGAAAGACCACCACCCTGAACGCTCTGGGTGCATTTATTCCACCGGAATACAAGATCGTATCTATTGAAGATACTGCCGAAATGAACCTCATGCATCCTAACTGGACACAGTCTATCACAAGAGCTGGTTTTGGTGGAGGTGAGGGAGGTAAATCCGCAGGAGACATCGAACTTTTCGATCTCCTGAAGGCTGCTTTGAGGCAAAGGCCAGAATACATAGTAGTTGGTGAGGTTCGTGGTGCTGAAGCCGGTACGCTTTTCCAGGCAATTTCCGTAGGTCACCCATGTATGGGGACAATACACGCAGGTTCTATACAGGAACTACTTTCCAGGGTTGAATCAGAACCGATGAACGTTCCAAGGAATCTCTTTGCCAGTGTCGACATGGTTATTTTCAATTCTATGATAAAAGTGGGCGAACATTTCCTCAGGCGTGCTTTAAGGATCGTTGAGATAGTGGAGCTTGACCCGGAGCGTGGAGACCTTATTACAAACCCTGTATTCAAATGGAATCCTATCACAGATGAATATGAATACAGTGGCAGCAGTGCCATGTTTGATGATATCAACGAGGAATTTGGTATTGATCAGAGTGAGCTGATACGGGAAATGGACCTCCGGGCAAAGTATCTGGAAGCTCTTGCACGGGATGGAATTACTGAATATGAGGATGTAGCCAGAGCCATTAGAAGGTATTCACGAGAAAAAGATGAGATGCTGGAGATGACGCATTAAATGGTCAAGACCCAGAATGTCAACGTCCATCAGGCATTCAATGATGGGCCTACTAACAGGTATGTTGAAAAATATAAGATGTTCTGTTATGTCTTTGGTAAACACATAGATAAAAAACCACAGGATGACATAGCTAAGTCTCTTTACCAGGCAGACATGGTACTTACTCCTGGTATGTTCATGTCTCTTGCACTGGTTACTGCTGGCCTGGCTTCAGGGATCGTGTTTATATTGTCCCTTTTGCTTTTTACAAAATCATCATCTCCACTTGTTTATATATCCGTTCTCACTTTCCTCACATTTGGATTGACTGTAAGCGGTTTTCCATTCATGCTTTACAACAAGGTATCTAACAAGAACATGAATATCGAGCAGGAGCTGCCTTTCACTCTTGGATACATGACTATACTTGCAAGTTCAGGTTCTTCCCCTATGGATGTCATAAGGAAAGTTGCGATTGAGGACTATGGTGATGTTTCTGTCGAATTTGGTAAAGTAATGTACCGTGTGGATGTACTTGGTGAGGATGGTGTAAGTGCCATGAATCACCTGATACGCAACACGTCTTCAGAATCTCTAAGGGCAATATGCATTGACCTTGCAAATGCAATGCAATCCGGTGGTGGATTACGTACCTATCTCGAGATGAAGTCAAGGGAACTCATGGACATGAGAAGACAAATGCAGCAGGAGTTCGTAGATTCTCTGGGAGTTTATGGTGAAGGCTACCTGAGTGGCGTTGTTATGAGTGTAGTACTTGTAGTTCTGATGATCGTGGTCACAAGTGCTCTTGGAATTGATCTCGGACCTTTTACAGCTAAACAGATGTTCCAGTTCTTTATTTACTTCATGTTACCTTTCATAAACATCGTTTTCCTGATTCTTTTATGGATGAAATATTCAAGGAGTACTCTATGAATATTGAAAAATATCGTCTGACAGCGCAGCGCTATGTTCAGATGCTGACTATACGTTATGATATCAAACGTGAATATCTCACATTAGGAATACCTGTATTTATTGCATTAATGATCGTGGTTATGGCTTTATTTACAGGTCATTCATTTGTCACAGATGAAGCCGCAGCTGGAGGTGCTGTAAGTGAGGAAGCAGATGCACGAAAAGCAGCATATGAGGCACTTGTGGCTGAAATGGAAGCTGCAGAGGCTGCCGAAAGAGGTGAAGTGGTAGCTACCGAAGAGGAGGTGGCAGAGCCAGAAACTGAGGAAGAAAAACCGAAGGATGATCTTGATCACATTATGGTATTTGCTGTACTGGTAGCTATAATTCCATATTCCATTGATTCGTTCCTTGAAAAACGGAAACTACAAAAAAGGGAAGTTGCTTTTAGTGAATTTCTGTACAAGCTTTCTGAGCTCATGCGTGGAGGAATTGATCCTGTAAAAGGTTTCATCAATCTCTCAAAGACAAATCTGGGAGCTATCAGCAGTCATGCACAGGATGCAGCATCATCGATGGTGCTTGGTAAGTCCTTTGATGAATCCATGCACAAGATGTCAGATTCAATGAATAGTCGCCTTGTTGCCAGGTATATAGATGTAGTTGTTCAGGCTGCCTACACTGGTGGTAATGTGGCTGACCTGTTGTTCCGAACTTCAGAGGATATGAGGTCTGTGATTGCTATCCAGAGAGAAAAGGAAGCAAACCTGAAGCAATATATTGTAATTTTTTATCTTGCACAGGGTATTATCGTAATGTTGACCTACATTCTTTCAACATCCCTGTTACCTCTGATTCAGGGGGTTGGTATGGAGATGCTTGGTGGTGCCGGTCTTTCGGATATTGACTTTGAGAGAGGTTTTTTACATATGATCATACTCAATGCTCTCTTTGGTGGGCTTATAGTCGGGCAGATTACTGAAGGTGAGATCAAGCATGGGTTCAAACATTCTGCTATATTGATAGCTCTGAGTTATGTTGCATGTGTTACATTGCTGTTGCCAGCAGGTGTAGGTACTTCATATATGGTAACTGTGGCTTCCGGTGATGCGCAGGAGGTTATGATGGGTGGTCTTCCATTACAGAATCCAATCATATTTAACGTAACAGATATGGATGGAAATCCTGCTGCTGGTACATTTGTCAAGATGACAATAACGCCTTCAGGTGAGATTACAAGTTCTATGACAGAAGAAGATGGTACAGTCACTGTATCCCCTATGCCGGGTTCAGATTCAGGAACTTACATAGTTACGGCAACTGCCGGTGAATCGAAGGGCACTGCAACAATAATTGTGAATGGAGGAGGAGATTGATCTCCTTCTTTTCCGCTCTCAAAAATTAAAAATAAAATAAATCAAAAAGAGTATTGATTATTTAGACTAACCAACCCTTTCTCTCATATCCATGGTGATTCCCTGACTGGTTACATTATATGCGATCATTTTGTTCAGTGGAATGCTGCCTTTCATTTTAGGGATATTGATGAATCTGTTAATTTTTCCAGCCAGGTACTCGGTTCTGAACTGGATAACACCATCAACCATGGATCGGATTATCTTCTCAGCTCTTTCGGGTAGTATACCCATATCTGCTGAAAGCAGGAATGTGATATTTTCCTTCCTGCTGATACTGATAAGTGCTTCAATGGTCTCGGATATGACTTCTGTGTCTTCATGAACGAAAAGTGCGGCGAACGTGTCAATGATGCAGACATCAGCTTCACTTATGTTGTGCAGAAGTGATCCATTGTCCTCTCCGTGAAGCCTGCTGTAAAGCCTGTGACGTTTGTAGCACATGTCCAGTAAAGCAATGTGGTCTGAAAAGTTACCTATTACTGTTAAAAGCTCAGGTTTTGCAAAAGATTCAAACCTGTTCATTTCATCTTTCAGGTCGCTTTCTGAGTTTCTGGTAGATATGTAAAATACTTTTTTTCCAGATTTTAAAGCATCAGAAGTAATTTTGCGGAAAAAGACACCTTTTACATCTCCTATGTCTTCTTCTACTAATAGTACCACATTGGTAGGTACGTTTTTTAAACCAAAGCTAGTCAGCACCATCAAAACCCTTAAAGTAATCATTGCTTAAATGGTTTTGGAATAAAATCCACAAATCTATAGACTATTGGGTACTATATATATTACAGAAATAAAGTATATAATCGGTAATACACTTCTCATCAAAGATGGCTGGCAACGATGTGAAAGCGTTTTTTAACGACGATTCTGGTGTTACTGTTATATTTGGCACCCTGTTATTGATACTGATTACCATTATTGCTGCCTCCAGTGTTGCCTACATGATATCTACTACCGAAAAACAGGCAATGGATCTTGAAAGTCATCAGCAGGCAGTTGAGAATGAAAACCTCAAAATCGTTTCTATCGATCCGGTTGGGGATGGTTCAAACTGGGAATCCATTGACCTGAAAATACTTAATCTCAATACGCAGGATTCCTACATTTCTGCAATACGGATTAATGATGGATATTTCCTATATTATCGGGCGTATGAAGATGATTCCTCTGATGAATTCGATACATACAACGGATATCCAGCTGTTTATAATGCAAATCATAGGTTGAAGGTTCCTGCTACTAAAAGCAAGACAGTTCATCTAAATTTCTCTGATATAGATGTTCAGGGAACTGAAATAATTGACACTTCTGCATGGTCTAATAACAGTACTGACTTCAAATATTCCCTCAAAAAACATCCATGGGATGCTTATGGTGAATATGAATACGATTTTAATCTCACTTATGTAAACGGAACAAATTGCATCGAAACCGGCAACATTACAATGGATGATGAGAAACGACAAATTACATTCCTGGGTAACAATTCAGGCGGAAATCTCACCAATACATCAAATTATAATATCTCATATTCACTGAATTTCGTATCATATCCTGGTAATTCTCCTTCTGAAAGAGATCCTGTCAGGGTTGAACTTATTACTTCATACATCAACGTTTTCAGGGAAGTTTTCACTCCTCCAATGCCAGTGGCAGCAGTACAATTCAAAGTTGAATATCTGCAAGATGGAAATGGAACTCAGAGTCCCAGTAGCTACCTGATATTAGATGCCTCGGATTCTACCGATATTGATGGTTTTATTACCAGTTACAAATGGGCCATCTGGAAGGATTCAGCTAACGGGACAACAACTCTCTATGATTATGACCTTCAGGGAATGGTTGTAAGGCCTATTGGAATTGACCCGTATAACGATCATAATGTAACCATCGATCTTCTGTTAACTGATGATGATGGCATGACCTCCAGATTAAGCCAGGTATCGGGTAACCTGACAATTCTTTAAATCATAAAAGGAAGGATTCACATAGCAGACAAAAGAAAGATCCAGTTAACAGGTGGCTCTACGTATATTGTTTCTCTTCCCATTGAGTGGGTAAGGGAAGGCGGACTCACTGCAGGCGACACTGTGGTTCTTACAACAAGACCTGACAGGTCATTGCTCATTAGCTCAGACCAGAGTAAATTGAAAAAGAATGTCCGTTCAAAGGTAGATATGATCGCATCTGAGGACCAGGAAGAGAACTTCAGGTCTCTTGTTGCAAATTATCTTGTAGGTTACGACATAATCAGAATCGTTTCCCCAGGAGGTTTCTCGGCTGCAGAGCGCAAGTATCTGAAGGAATCTGCACGCAGGCGTCTTATAGGTATTGAGATTGTAGAGGAGACCAGAACAGAGATAATTATGCAGAATCTGCTGAATTTTCAGGATATTTCCCTTGAGAAATCCCTTCAGAGCATGTACCGTATTATTTTGTCTATGATGGAGGATTCCGTTGTGGCATTAAGAGAAGCTGATGTGGAACTTGCAAAGGATATCATTCATAGGGATAATGATGTTGACAAGTTCTACCTTTTAAGTGTCAGGCAAATAAAAGCAGCCTTAGATGACTCAACACTTGCAGGCAAGATCGGTATAAAAGACACCAAAGATTGTCTGGGTTATCGCTTAATCATAAAACTCATGGAACGTATTGGTGATCATGTCCAGAACATATCTCTCAGTGTAATCCAGATAGATGGTGAAAAAGGGGACAATGCTGATATCATTGAAATGGGCTTGCTTTCCCAGAAATTGTTCCAGGACTCTTTTAATTCGGTTATGGGTATTGATACAGACCTTGCAAATCACGTGATGAGGACTTCCAGGATGTCAATTGCGCTTGGAAACAAGATAATCCAGAGGTCTGAAGATAGTGACAATCCTTACTGTCTCTCAAGGGAGCGCCAGAGAAAAATAATAGAGAGTTTCCAGCGTATATCAGAATACAGTGCAGATATAGCTGAAATGGTCATCAATATGAAGGCCACTCATATCAAGCAGACTTTATTAAAAGAGGCCCAGGCACTCGAACAGGCTTGATCTTACAGTAATTACCATAAGATTGTTGATCACAAGCACAAGTCCGAAAACGCTTACTCCTGTCCTAGACAGATTCCAGAGATTTCTGGCGTATGAATGGACAGATGCCTTGATGGAACAATAGTTCCAGTAGATTACTGTCAGGATCATCAGTTTTACAATTAGCAGTGACCAGAGTCCGTGGGTTCCCATTATACTTGAGAGAATACCGTTTTCCTCAAACCCGTATCCATTGTTTATGGCATGAAAAGTTGTGAGGAAATCTCCTATTATGTAAAGCAGGATGATGTATCTGGCTTCATACAGGAATTCGTATATCGCTTCTGTGTTGAACAATCCTCTGTTGTGTGTATTAATGGTATTAGGAAGCATACTTTCTTAGAAGCTTGCTCATGTATATTGGTGGAATGTAGTTATTTCAGGAAGTCATGTTCATATTTTTCTTAAACAAAAATAAATAAAATTAAAATATATATTGCATCTTGAAATTATTGGTTTCTATATATTTTCAGATACGTCTTTGCAGCTCATTTAAATACAAAAACCAGAACAAACCTGCAACTGAAAGAAAAGATGAGAAAATAAAAAAGAAAGAAAAAGGCTGAATATCAGATATTCAATTTGCTCATCCTTTCCACTGCTTCATTGATTCTGTCAACGGGGCGTGTAAGTGCAAATCTGATATAACCTTCGCCGTAAGTTCCAAAGCCAACACCTGGTGTTGCTACAATGCCAGCTTCCTCAAGAAGTAGTTTTGCAAATCCCATGGAATCATATCCATCTGGAACAGGTGCCCATACATAGAATGTTGCTTTAGGTGATTTTACGTCAAGTCCAACTTCATTTAGGCCCTTAAGGAGTGCATCCCTTCTTTCTTCATAAATGGTGTTCATATCAGCAACACACTGCTGTGAACTGGAAAGTGCAGTAATGCCTGCCATCTGGATAGCATCGAAAGCTCCGGAATCCACGTTTGACTTTACCTTACCTACACCGGCAATTATGTCCTTATTACCGACTGCAAATGCAAGTCTCCATCCTGTCATATTATATGTTTTTGACAGTGAGTAAAGCTCAATTCCCACATCCATTGCACCATCAACACTCAGGAAGCTTGGTGCCTGATAGCCATCATAGGTCATTTCAGAATATGCATTGTCGTGGATGACAATTATGTCATTATCCTTTGCAAACTGTACAACCTCTTCAAAGAACTTTTTATCAGCGACTGCTGCTGTTGGATTGTTAGGATAATTCAGGAACATCAGCTTTGCTTTTTCAAGCTTGTCCTTTGGTATTGCATCAAAGTCAGGAAGGAAGTTGTTCTCTGCCATTAGAGGCATAATGTGAGGCTCTCCACCTGCAAACTGGGTTCCAATTTTGTATACTGGGTATGCAGGGTCAGGACAAAGTGCCACATCTCCCGGATTGATAAACGCCAATGGTATGTGAGCAACTCCTTCTTTAGAGCCGATCATCGTAAGTACTTCAGAAGCAGGGTCAAGTTCAAGTCCTCTACTTTCTTTGCACCAGTCTGCGGCTGCTTTCCTGAAGCTCATCATTCCTGTGTAGGATGGATATGTATGTGTTTCCGGGTTGCGCACAGCTTCACACATAGATTCTACGATATGTGCGGGTGTTGGCTGGTCAGGGTCGCCAACTCCGAGGTCGATAACATCTACTCCCTTGGCTCTAATCGCTGCCTTGGACTCGTCTATTGTCGCAAATAGGTATGGAGGCAATGAGTTAATCCTGTCAGAATACATTTGTTCACCTGTAGTTCAAGCATGTTTTGCCTAATGGTATCTTAGGCACCTCACCTATGATTCCTACCTATTTAATATGATGGTATAAAGGCAAATCATTTCCTTTTATTTATATGATCTTGAAAGCAACAAAATCTATTAATAGCAAAAATATATAATACAATTATATATTACTAAATTATAATGTGGTGCGGACAATTATTGACGCTGAAAAACTGGACACACTGGAAAAAAGAGAGCGAGAGCTTGAATGCATTTACAGCATCTCTGATCTCTTTGATCTCCATGTACCTACTGAATCTCTGTTAAAAGGAATTCTCCAAAGATTACCGTCAGCTTTTCTGTATCCTGAATTTGCAGAAGCTTGCGCAATTCTGGACGGTAATGAGTATCATACCGAAGGGTATGAAAAAAGCAAAGATTCGTTGTCCAGTGAGATTATAGTACATGGAGCCAAAGCTGGCATGATCCGTGTTTCCTATAAAAAAGAACTTCCATTTCATGAAATTGGTCCTTTTTTAAGTAGTGAGCAAAGATTACTTAATATGATAACTGCACGTCTTTGCAAGGTCATTGAAAGGAAAAAAGTTGAGGTTGCCTTACTTGATTCTGAGAAAAGATACAGACTTATATTTGATGCATCCCCCTTGGGTATCTTTGTTGATCGCAAAGGAATCATAACTCACTGCAACAGGAGTTTTATGAATATTTTTCAGATTCCAAAAGCAGATGTTGTGGGTTCGGAAATCTTTGATTTTGTAAATGATGATTCACTTAACAGATTGCTGGCTGGTGCTTCTATGGATCAGCATTCATTCTATGAGAACGAGTATTCTGCCAGTATAGCAGGCAATGAAAAACATCTCCGTTCTTATTATGTGCCTCTTAGAGGTCGGCAAAACATTATAGAAGGTGGCATCTGCCTTATAGCAGATATCACTACCAACAAGAACTTTGCAGAAGAACTGGAAAACCAGAAAGAGCTTCTCACAAGCACTTTCAATGCACTTCAGGATTTGATTCTTGTTGTTGACCGTGATATGAGAATTGTCACAAGTAACTGGAAAGGTGACATAATCGAACCTCAGAATCCGGATAATCTGCATCCGCAGGTTTGTGAATCCTTAAGTCCATCTTTAATGCCATGTGAACCCTGCCCGATTAAAGCGGTGTTCTCAACCGGCACAATGAATGAATTTGAACACACTGATCCCAGTGACCATAGGGTAAGGGATTTCAGGATATTTCCGGTCTATGATACCAAAGGTGATGTAATGATGGCTGTAAGTCACATTCGTGATATCACCGAACGCAAAGAAACAGAAGAGGCTCTTAAAAAGTCAACTACCGAGCTGGAACATGCTTATGAGGAATTGAAATCACTTGATAAACTCAAGGACGAGTTCCTGTCCAATCTGAGACATGAGCTGAATACTCCACTCACATCAATAAAGGGATTCAGTGAGCTTCTTTATGACGGTACTCTTGGCGAATTGAATGAAAATCAGATGAAAGCCATAGAACGTGTGGTCATAAAGACACGTAAGTTACAGGATCTCATTAATTCGTTACTGTTTGTGAGCACCAATCAGAGTGGTGATGTAAAATATAACTTTGAGCAAATTGACCTTATTTCTACATTAAATAGGGTCGTGAATATTTCTACTGACTCTATCAATGAGAAAAACCTGTTAATGATGACAGATTTTACATTTGATTCCTGTTCTATTGATGGTGACAGGACTTATCTGCCACAGGTGTTCCATAATTTGATAGATAATGCTATTAAGTTCACTCCTAAGGGCGGTCACATTACTCTTTTTGCATCCGTAGATGAGAACAGGGTACATGTTGTCATAGGGGATACTGGTATTGGTATTGCAGAAGAGGATATACCTGCACTTTTCACCAAATTCCACCAGATAGACAGTTCTTCAACCCGTAATTATGGTGGAAATGGTCTTGGTCTTTATATAAGTAAAGTAATAGTAGAGAGCCATAATGGAAAAATATGGATAGAAAGTGAGGACGGGACAGGAACCGATGTTCACATATCCCTTCCATTAAAGCAGGAAAATCAGTTCTCTGCTTCTTCAAGGTCTCCTTCATTATCTGTTGAAAGACCTGTGCTCAGATAATTCTCGTTTTCCGGCAGTTCCAGATAGAAACCATCACAACTGTCAATTTCAATTGTTCCTGAACTTATAGTATAATCCAGTATGTGTCCTCCGGCTGTCCTGTCTCTTGTTATGAAATGCAGGTGGTATCCGGGCACATTAATGCCATCAACAAATTCAGGCATCCAGTATCCCACAATTGTACCTTCAGTATTATTTAACTCAAAAACAGACTGATCCTTAGTCACATCAACAAGTCTTGGGTATGGTTTTTCCTGGGCAGCTACACTGCGTGTTTTCATGTATGAGAAATTTCCTGTGACCTTAACAGCATACATCAGGTTCTGACTTGGAAGCAGTTCCTCAATATATGAGGCAAGTTCCTGTCCGGTCATTTCTGTATTTATGTTGTCTTTAATATCTGCTTCAAAGAATGTAACAGCCGCAAAGGGCGATGTTTCCGTATCATCTTTTTCATAAACATTGCCGTCAACTTTTATCTGGTAAATGGCTCCATCAAGTTCCAGCATTTCCCCGTCAAGGTTATCAAATGTGCCAAGACCGAAATCCCCGTTCTCTTTCAGCTCTCCACAACTGATTTCCCCGTCATATACTCCTTCCAGGAGTGCATCAATAACTGAGAACTGATAAATGGTGTCTGTTTGGGTTTTCGTACTGATAATATGACTTTCCCCGTTAGCTTCATTGGCAGTCACATCTTCTGTCTGTTCATTGATGCATCCTGCTCCCAGAATGGATAGTAAAGTAACAAATAAAAGAAGGTAAAAGTTTATTTTTTTCATTTATATTTCCTCTCAAACGATAATCTCTTCATGATTGAAAATAGCAGGCATCAGTAGTTGCCTGTAAAAATGTTATAGAAAAAAGGAAGATACCGCAGGCAATTATGCCGCTGCAGTCTCTGTTAAAATATTCTCTAGATTAAGAAGAATAAGTAACCTGTCATCCATCTTACCGACACCTTTGAGGTATTCGGCATTGATCTTCTGTGTAATGATCTCAGGTGTCTGTTCTATGTTAGAACCTTTCAGGCGAATGACCTCACTCACAGAATCAACAACAAGTCCTACTATTGTTCCTTCAATGTCAACAACCACAATTCTTGATTCGTCTGTCATTTCTGTTTCCTGCATTCCAAAACGCCTGTCGAGGTCCATAACTACGATAATTTTACCTCTCAGGTTAATAACACCTTTTACATATTCAGGAGCTCTTGGTATTCTTGTAATGTCAGGCATGCGGATGATTTCCTGTACCTGCATGATGTTGACACCAAACTCTTCAACACCTAAGTTGAAAATAACAAGCTGGTTAAGATCTTCGTCAATGTTGTCAGTATAACTTTCAGTTACATTAGCCATTAATTCTCACCTCAGTGAAAACGAAATTGTATTAGCACAAATACATCTCGCGTATAATTATTCTTTATAATATTATATTGCAGTTAGTATATATAGCTTCTCTTAAACATTTGAATTATATCGCATGGTATTTCCCGGCGGGTAACTTGCAAAAAACCGATTCTTATTTAAGCATCCAGACCAATACCACGCTAAAAATCAGGATTACTTTTAGTTTTAGTTATATTTCACAATCACGAGGGTTCACATGAGCGATATTTTACGCAGAGGACGCTTATCTTCAACACCTGATGAAGATATGCTCAATTTTACATCATCAATGTCTGCTGACAAATGGATATTTGAAGCGGATATCCTTGTGGACATGGCTCACACGGTCATGTTGCAAGAACAGGGAATCATCAAAGAGAACGATTGCAGCAGCATCCTTACAGGTCTACTGAAGATCAGGGAAGAGGGCATTGAACAGCTTGACCACAGTTATGAGGATATCCATATTTCACTGGAATCCAGGCTTATAGATATGGTAGGCGAGGACACAGGAGGCAGAATGCACTCCGGTCGCTCACGAAACGATGAAGTTGCAACCTGCATTCGTATAAGACTCAGGGACGAACTTCTCTCTTTAATGGAAGAACTTTCAGGTCTCAGAAGCACACTACTCGAGCGTGCATCAGAGAACACAGAAACCCTCATGCCAGGTTTTACTCACCTGCAACATGCACAGCCAACTACATTTGCACACCACCTTGTTGCACATTCAGATGCAATTGGCAGGGATATTGAGCGTGTTATCAGTGCATTCTCAAGGGTGAACAAGTCTCCTCTGGGCTCAGCAGCTTTTGCATCTACAGGTTTTGATCTCAACCGTGACAGGACCTGTTCACTTTTAGGATTCGATTCTCTGCTTGGAAACTCAATGGATGCTGTAAGCACCCGTGACTTTTTGATAGAATCCGCATCAGTGATGTCCAATATCATGGTGAACCTCAGTAAGATGGCAGAGGAAATTATCATCTGGTCAAGTTCCGAATTCTCTTTCGTTGAACTTGACGATATGTACGCATCCACATCATCAATAATGCCACAGAAGAAGAACCCTGATTCTGCTGAACTTGTCAGGGGCAAGGCAGGCACGGTTATTGGTTCACTTATGGCTCTGCTTTCTCTCTGCAAGGGACTTCCTTTGAGCTATAACCGTGACCTTCAGGAAGCAACACCAAATATGTGGCGTGCTGTGGAGACTACTAGGAGTGCTGTCCGTATCACAAAGGGCATGATCGCTACTATGAAGATTAACACCGAGTCAATGGCTGAAAAGTCAGTACTTGGTTTTACAACAGCAACGGAACTTGCAGATACAATGGTAAGGGCCGGTGGAATTCCTTTCAGGACAGCTCATCAGATAGTCGGTGTACTGGCAAGAGGAGATGGAAACCCGACACTGGCTGATGTTGATACAGTAGCAAAGGATGTGATCGGGGAAACTTTGAGTTCCAGAGGTCTTACTGAGCAAATGGTAAAGGAAGCTCTTGATCCTGTTCTTAACATCAATAGGCGTTCAATTACAGGTGGTCCTGCACCTTCTGAAATGGAAAAGGCAATAAAAATCCGCCTTGAAGGACTCGAGGGTACAAAGGCAGGTATCTCAGAGCTGAATGCCGGTATTGAAGAATCACTGAAGGTTCTTTACGGAATTGTTGAAAAGTATACAGGAAATAAGGCTTAGATACTTATTTACAGTTTATTCCTATCATACAGTTAGAAATGAATATTCAAACTTACAGGTAATCAAGTGATGATCATGGATTATGAAGAGGGCGACAAAGTAAAGGTCGAGAAGTCCGGTGTGGAATATGAAGGCATTGTTATGCCAAGTACAACCGGTCATATTATTATCAAGATGGTCAGTGGCTATAACGCAGGAATTGAACCAGAGGGTGCCACTGTAACTGTAGTACAGAAAAAATCAGACATGGAAACTTCAGCAAAGAAATCAGTAAAAGCTGAAGTAAAACCCAAAAAAGGTCTTCCAAAGGTCTCCATCCTTTCAACAGGTGGTACCATTGCCAGTAAGATAGACTACAGGACAGGTGCTGTGACCTCACAGTTCTCTGCAGATGATATCCTGCAGGCAATTCCTGAGCTTACAGAGATTGCAAATTTCAGTGGAAAGGCTATCTACAACATTCTCTCAGAGAACATGAAGGCAGATTACTGGCAGGAGCTTTCAAGAGCTGTTGTTGAAGAGATCAAGAACGGTGCTGACGGTATCATTATCGCTCACGGTACTGACACCATGATGTATTCCACTGCAGCATTGTCATTTATGATTGACACACCTGTGCCTATCGTGTTTGTTGGTTCCCAGAGAAGTGCTGACAGGCCAAGCAGTGACAATGCCATGAATGCAATTTGTGCTGCAAAGGTTGCTGTAAGTGAGATAGCAGAAGTGACTGTTGTTATGCACAGTGAGTCATCAGATGATAAGTGTTCAATACACCGTGCAACCAAAGTACGCAAGATGCACACTTCCAGAAGGGATGCTTTCAGATCAATTAACTCAGAGCCAATAGGCTATGTTGATTATTCCACCGGGGAAATAACAACCGGTCTTTCCTTCATAAAGAGGAATGAAAGGGAACTGACACTTATGGATTCAATCGAACCAAAATGCGCCCTTGTGAAATTCACTCCTGGTTCAAGCCCGGATATTCTTGGTTATTTCATTGATGCAGGCTACAAAGGCATCGTCATCGAGGGAACAGGACTTGGTCATGTATCTACAGACTGGATTCCACAGATAGAGAGAGCCACCGAACAGAAGATCCCCGTAATAATCACTTCCCAGTGCCTTAATGGGAGAATATGTGACAGAGTATATGACACAGGCAGAGACATTTTAAAAGCTGGAGCAATTGAAGGTGAGGATATGCTTCCTGAGGTTGCACTTGTTAAGATGATGTGGACTCTTGGTCAGATACAGGATTATGATGATGCAGTTGATATCCTTAAACAGGATATCAGGTGCGAGATTAATGAGAGGAGCCTCGAATAGAGGCTTACATCTATTTTTTGTTTTATGATTGAGTTTCATCATAGAATAGTATTTTTTTCACTTTAAACATAGATGCTTGTAACAGCGTCACAATGTCTATTCTATAAAACAGATTCAATACGATAAATAGAAATATTCAAAGTTTATATTTCTATATATAGTTTTGAGGCGGTTATATGAAAGTTGGGAAAATTGAAAAACTGCCACTTAGAGAAATCTGGTCTCATGAAGCGATAGACTTTACTCCGTGGCTCGAAGAAAATATCGAAATATTGGGTGAAGTTATAGGTTTACAATTGTCAGTTGTTGAAAGAGAAAAAACAATAGGTACTTTTTCACTTGACCTGCTAGCTGAAGATGCTGATAGCAATAAAGTGATAATTGAAAACCAATTGGAGACAACGGATCACAAACATTTAGGTCAAGTGCTTGTATACATGATAGGGCTTGATGCAAAGACTGCTATATGGATATGTAGCGACGCTCGGCAAGAACATGTCAATGTAATTAACTGGTTAAATGAAATCACACCTGCAGACATGCTGTTCTATTTAATTAAAGTAGAAGGTATTAAGATTGGGGATTCATTACCTGCTCCACTATTTACGGTCACATGTGCTCCAAGTGAAGATATAAAACAAATGGGAAAAAATAAAGAAGAGTTTGCAGAAAGGCATAAGTTAAGATTAGAATTTTGGGAAAGAATGTTAGAAAAAATGAAAGGCAGAACTCAATTACATTCAAACAAGTCCCCAACCAAAAATTATTGGTTATCAACTACAGCAGGTAGGCCTGGGTTATCATATATCTACAATATCACAAAAGATGCAGCATCAGTTGGATTATACATTGACAAAGGGAAAGATTCTGAGGAAATTAATAGGCAAATCTTCAATATTTTCCATGATAAAAAAGACGACATTGAAGCTAATTTCGGTGGTCCATTGATATGGGATGTTGTTGAAGGCAGAAGATATTGTGGAATTCGATGGGACACCTATGATTCTGGACTCTTCAACCAAGATAAGTGGGATTCATTACAGAATAAGTTGATTGATGCAATGATTCGCCTTGAAAGAGCTTTCAAAAAGCACATCCAAGAATTGAACATCTAACTTCTCGTTCACATTACTATCATTACTATTTTTCCATTATATGGGTCTTTATTTTACTACTATAGATTTCCTCACCAATCCCAATTCGCAAACCTTTATTACGAATAAATTAGCTATTGAAGCAAATCAGTCTATTATATAAATACATTAATCAGGTGAATATTATGACATTAGCAAATCTCAGGACACACTATGCGTCACAGATCAAACCCGAGGAACTGGGTGACCAGAAGGTTACCGTGGCAGGATGGGTTCACGAGGTCCGTGACCTTGGTGGAATTTGTTTTGTTGTGGTCAGGGACCGTACAGGAAAATCCCAGATCACACTGGTGAAAAAGAAGACCGACTCGGAGCTTCTGGAACAGGCAAGAAAACTTGTAAGGGAATCCGTGGTTTCAATTACAGGAAGTGTAAAGCCGGAAGGAAAGGCACCAAACGGTTACGAACTTATCCCTGATGAGATCACACTTCTCAACGAGGCAGATTCACCACTTCCAATGGACACAACCGGAAAGGTAGAAGCAGAACTTGACACTCGTCTTGATTCAAGGTTTATCGACCTCAGACGTGAGAGGACAACATCCATTTTCAAGATAAGACACGAAGTCCTCAAGGCAGTCAGAGGCTACCTTACTGATAACGGTTTCATTGAGACTTCCAGCCCAAAGGTTGTAGCAACAGCAACAGAAGGTGGAACATCACTCTTCCCAATTACATACTTTGACAGAGAGGCTTTCCTTAACCAGAGTCCGCAGCTCTTCAAGCAGATACTCATGTCAGGTGGACTTGACAGGGTCTTTGAGATTGGTCCTATTTTCAGGGCAGAAGAACACGACACCCGCAGACACCTTAACGAAGCAACATCCATTGATATCGAAGCAAGTTTCTGTGACCACTTTGATGTAATGGAAATTCTTGAGGAAATGGTTGCCTACATCTACGAGCAGGTAATTGCAAACGCATCTGATTCACTTGCAGTGCTTGGTGTTGAACTTCAGGTTCCACAGGTACCATTCAAGAGAGTAACTTATGACGAGGCAATTGAGATCGTCAACGCAAATACAGATGAGATGCTTAACTGGGGAGACGACCTTGGTACAGCAGCCGAACATGCAATCGGTGAATATGTATTTAAGGAAACAGGGGAATCACATTACTTTATCATCGACTGGCCAACAGAGATCAAGCCATTCTATGCGATGCCATATGAGGATAACCCGATCCTGTCAAAGGGATTCGACATGATGCACAGGACAATGGAACTCTCATCCGGTGCACAGCGTATTCACATTCCTGAACTTCTCATCGAGAGGATCGAGTCACAGGGTCTTGACCCCGATGGATTCGAGTTTTATCTCAAAGCTTTCAGATACGGTATGCCACCACATGCAGGATGGGGTATCGGTTGTGAGAGACTTGTCATGACTATGCTCGGTGTTGAGAACATCCGTGACGTTGTACTCTTCCCAAGGGACAGGCGCAGACTTTCCCCATAATTCTTTTTCAGGATTGATACTTATGAAGGAAAGGAATCCAACAGGAGAAAGTCCTGAGAAGAAAGCTGCAGGAATTGCAGCAGCAGACCTTGTGCAGGATGGCATGGTTGTCGGTCTTGGTACCGGCTCCACAACAGCTTACACAATAGCCGAGCTTGGCAGGCGTGTTGACGAAGGCCTTGATATCCTTGCAGTTGTAACATCATACCAGTCCGAGATGCTTGCAATTCAGGCAGGAATTACACTCACATCACTCGCAGAACATCCTAATCTTGACATCGCCATTGACGGTGCAGACCAGATCGATAAAGGTCTGAATGTCATCAAGGGCGGCGGTGCTGCACACACACGCGAGAAGGTGGTTTCACGTTCTGCAGAGCGTTTTGTTGTCGTTGCTGACGAATCAAAATACAGTGAGCAGCTCAACCACTATGTACCTCTTGAAGTACTTCCATATGCAAAGGAGTACGTTTCACAGCAGGTATGCAGAATAGGTGGGAAACCGGAACTTCGTCTTGCAGCCAGAAAGGACGGTCCTGTAATAACAGACAACGGTAACTTCGTTATCGATGCAAGTCTTGGTGTAATTGAGAATCCTGTAGTAATAGCAGCTATTCTCTCACAGGTTGCCGGAGTTGTGGAACACGGTATTTTCACCAATGTGGACGAGGTCTATATTGGTAAGAAAGATGGTTCTGTAGAAATAATGGCCTGATCTTTTCAGATCAGGTTTCAAAAATTTTAAGTTATTCCACTCTTTTTAATTATCGTCGTCAAGCGGACATGCACACAGCTCGAATAATGCCTCTTCTCCAGTGTGTGAACCCCTTGCGATAAGGATGTCTCCGGCTTTTACAACAGTTCTCTTGTTAGGCCTGTAGACCCACCTGTCATCTCTTTTGATAGCCATCACATGTACACCGGTTTCGGTTTCCAGTTTCAGCTGGCCAAATGTCTTCTCAATTATTGGTGAGCAGTCCTGAACTACGAGTTTTGTTATAACTTCATCGGATTCCCTTACAGCAATTGTGATGATCGGATGCAGGTCTATATCCCTGAGAACCGTATCTGCAATAGTGTATGCTGCATCTGAAATCGCTTCTGCAGAGTTTGCAAGTTGAAGCAGGCCACGGAGAGTATTCACATCAGGTACGTGTTTTGCAGTTTCAAGTACCCAGTGCTGGAGTTCGTGCTTCATAATATCCATTTCCGACTCAAGAGCCTTTACTTCGTGAGCGATGTCCTCATTGTTGAAAAGCAGGGCAGAATATGCAAGTCCTACTGAAAGTTCTCCCATATTCTTCATTTCAACGATGATATCAACAGCTCTTTCAAGGTCAATCAGGAACCTCTCATGTTCCATTGTCCTTGGCACATACTTGCGATTAGTAACAAGTTCTATGAAAAGAGGAACACCTTCGTCATGCCCTCTGGCAAATATGACATCATCCGGTCTTATACGAGTCGCATGGTTTGGATCATATATCCACTCTTCATTGCGGCGTATTGCGATAATCCACATTCCGGCTTCGGTGTCAAGTTCAATGTCTTCCAGATTCATACCTGCAAGTTTTGAATCTTCGCTTACTGTTGCTCTTGAGATGGTTTCCTCAGCTTCTCTCATTGCCAGTTTTAGTTCCATTGGAATACCAACATCCCTGACAACGATCTGGGCAATGTCACCTGCTGCGTTTGCGATGTTTTCAGATGCACGTGCAACCTGAAGCACACCTGACATTTCCTCTGCTTCCTCAACACGTCTTGTACTGAGCATGGCAGCGATTTTCATATGATAATCAAGTGTATCCATCTTTTCTTCGAGGCGAATAACCTCTTCCGCAATATCCTCGTCATCATAGATCATAGCTGAGTATGCCAGATCCACCATGAGTTCGGATGTATCCTTCATCTCTATCAGGAGGTCCTTGAGATTACGTGGAATATACCTAATTTCCTTGGGACTCATAAATTTCTACCGTTCATTATATTCTTACTTTTTTATTGGTTTTTATCTTCATTATAGTTATAGTTATATCAGGTTCATGATGTGCATTGCCATGAAAATTCCGCTGACTCCTATCAGGTCACCGAGTGTGGCAATAAGCGGAATAACGGTGTCATCAGGATCAACTCCGAACCGATGTGATGCAAATGCGATGGCAATGGTGGCTGAGAAAACTGCCAGCAGTTCAAATGTACCTGCTAAAAGGCAGAGCACCAGAAGTGTGAAGAATGCGATCTTCATGTCAAATAGCATTCCGGTTATCCAGACTGTGATACTGACAAACACACACGCAACCAGGCCAACTATAAGGGCAGCGTAAACACTGTTTCGAACAACTGGGTTCCTGTGCAGCTGACTTCCAAAACCCATATGGAAGGATGAGGAAAGTCTTGCTCCAAGCATACTGCCGGTGTCTCCTCCAATTTTGATAAACGCCGGGATGAGCACCAGTATAATTGGCATTGATACTATTTTATCGATTTCAATGTTAAGTACCTGGCCAGAGAATATGCCTATGATGGATGTTACCAGCAGGATGGGGAATCCCCTTCCTACTATGCCTCTGACTGTGTAGTAGGTCATATCATAAGCACCACCTTTGCCGCCAGGAAGATCATTATCATGGATACTATGTCACCAATGGTGGCAATAGCAGGTGTTACAACGTTGTCAGGGTCAAATCCGAAGCGAAACATACCAAGTGCCAGCAGCACTGCAACAACTGAAAGAATAAGTCCTGAGGAAACTCCTGCAAGGACTGCTATAAGTGTTAGGGTAATTGCACCTGCACTATGCATTCCAAGTGCAATGGTTATGAAATGGCCGGCAATTCCTAGAACCAGCGACATAATAAAACTTAGAAAAAGAGATCCTGATACGTTATTGATAAGTTCGGGATTGCGGTCTATTTTTGTGATAAGACCCATGTGTATGGCACTTCCAAGACGGGAGCCAAGTGTGCACGAAATGTTTCCGCGCATTCCAAGTACTGCTGGTGTTATTACAATAAGTCCGGGGATTAGTTCTAACTCTTTGCTCATTCCCGAAAGTATAAGTCCGGATATTACTCCTCCTATTGTTGCCATAAGTTCAAATGGCAACGCCTCACGCACTATGGAGCGGACGCTTCCGTAATCTCCAATGTATTCCTCGACGACTTCTATTTCATAGTCCTCGTCTTCATCACTTGTGTCGTAAGCCATTATAGTGGCCTATTTACTTTGTTATTATTTATACATATCAGCATCATTGCTTTTTCTCAAAGTTTCTTGTTTCTATAGTTAAACATAAAACCAATGCTTTCCTTTCCAGAATCGAGGAAATCATATGTTAAAGCATATAGTTATGTGGAAATTGAAGGAAAGTGCAGAAGGTAACAGCAAGGAAGAGAATGCAAAACTCATGAAGGAGAAGCTTGAGGCTCTTAAATCTAAGATACCTGAGATTGGTGTTATCGAAGTAGGAATTAATGCAATTCCTTCTGATGCTGCTTATGATGTCACTCTTTATTCAGAGTTTAGTGATGAGTCAGCTTTCAAGACCTACCAGGTACATCCTGAACACCTGAAAGTTGCTGGGTTCGTCGGAAAGATCAATGATAACAGAGTAGTTGTAGATTATTTCGTGTGATAATTTCATTTCTTCATTTTTCTTTTTCCTTTTTATCAATAAAGTTGCTATAATTAAGGTTGAGATCACTAAGATGACGGGCAAGTTCTCAGTTTATCCCAGGCCCTCCACTTACGGCAGTGAAAAAGATTGATTTTATCTTTTTGTTTTTAAACCCCACATCACAACTACGTCAGATTTCTAGATTTATACCGGATTTTCTGTGATATTCACAGTTTTATCCTTTTTTCCAGCTCATTCACCAAAAAAGGTTATATACAACTAGTTACATTTATGGGTTGCTCGAGGGCGAAAGCGCCACCGAACAACTTTATTCGCAAGCAATGGGCCCGTGGTCTAGCCGGTTATGACATCGCCTTTACACGGCGGGGGTCATGAGTTCGAATCTCATCGGGCCCACCACAATTATCTATTTCTCTTGTAGTTTGTTCTTGCAGAGTCACAACGTTTTTCTTCTTATTATTGCGGTGCTGAGCGCAGCTTAGCACCTCGATCCGCGCTCCAGAAGCGTCATCTGGAGAAGCGTTATCTAGGTTGCGAATGGCATCGACCCCACCCCACACTCAACTACTTCTTTTGATTCTTCTGATTTCGGTTTTAATACAATTTTTTGCTATGTTTGTATATAGTTTCAATACAATAGAATTAAATAGACATTTTGAGTATAACAGGATTACCCAAGGACAAATATATGATGGTACGATCCTTTGCAGGTGGTTGGATTTTTGCTATTCTATTGAATAGGGACATTATAAAACGCTGGCTTTCAAGCTAGTTTCTCCTTTGTTTAAACAGGAAGCAAAAAGACGGGTGAAATGAATGAACGATAAACAAAGAGATTCCCAATCCGGAAAATTTGACTATGATCTCTTGAATGATACATTACATGTTCGCCACGTGGAATGCGAATGTGTTTCGTCGATGATGCTGGATGATATTATCCTGGATATGAACGAAGACAACAAATTCATCGGGGTTGAAGTTCCAAAAGCATCTAAAAAATATGGGGTTCACAAGCATGAGTTACTATCACCAATTGGACTTGACTATGATATCAAGATATCTGATAATGTAGTGAGAGTGGAATTGAAGTTAACTGTCAAAAAAAGAAATCATCCTGTTGTCAGAACAACCTCTGCGGCAGGTACAAATGATATGAACTTAGCACCAGCGTCTGCCAGACTGATATTTAAGTGATTGATCTGGCAGGAAGCACTTGTATTTTGAATGCATACAAGACTTACAGGTATTATATTATTAATAAATAGATTGAAAATAAAAAAGTTCCCTAAATAGGGAACAAATGTTTTACTTCATTTGAAAATGATCATGGTTGCAGTCTGGTTTATGTGTCCCAGATATTGCTCTCCATAAGTACTAAAACCAGTTGTGGGTATATCATTGAATATTTCAGCATATTCCTTGCTCTTACCGTCACTTTCAAGGTTTAAAGTTCTCAGAATGCAATTGAAGTTCACAAGACCACTGATCTCTCCGAACTCTTCAACTTTCTGCTGGAGAGCGTTTGCAGTTTCTTCTATAATATTTGCAGATTCCAGGAGGGATAATTCCATGCCTTCGAGAATTGAACAATAGAATTTAACACTTGATCCTTCTACAGCCTGTGGACTTCTTACATAAGGTTCATCGTCTATCATCAGTCCAAGAGGATTACTCATAAAATGACTTGAAAGTTCATCCACTGGAACATCGAGTGCTTTTGCATAAGCAACTGCTGCAGGTTCGTTGTTGAACTCTAGAATTTCTCTTGATGACTCATTGACTTTTGTTGCTACCAAAACCTTGTCCAGCACTTTGAAGCTCTGGGTCTTTATTATATCAAAACCGGATTTAACATCCATTAATGCGAGCACAGCTGCATCACTGTAGCTTTTGCCATTTGCACAAACATGTGTTGCCTCAAACTTCAGATCATCTCCTGCAGAGCCACCCACAAAGAAAACATTGGTTTTATTGCCTATGTTCTCCATCAGGCTTTCTTCAGCACAGGTCAATCCATCAATAAGCACCATTCCAAGATATTTCTTGTAATCCATCTCAGTCATCTTTTTGCCATAGAATGATTCAAAGGAATTCATTGCATCAGAAATATCTACGCCATCAGAAATACCTTCAACAATTTCGATTTTCACATTGTTCAAGACATCAGAATTAAAAGCCATTGCAACAACTGAATTTTTAAGCATTTCACCGCTAGTGATCTCTCCAGCTGTAGAACATCCTATAATATCGCTACTTGGGAAAGTGGCTTTCATTTCTGCACTTATTTTTTCAGACTCATAATTAGATGATGCAAAGAAAAGGACCATTCTTGGTTCAAAGTTGCCAAAGATACTTTTAATCTCCTCGACAGCTTCTTTTGTTGTTGTTTTATCAGATTTTGCTTTTACTATGTTCATTTTCTCACACTCCAGCCAGACTAACTCCCCATTCTGCTGCAATTGTTTGTAATTTTCCTATTATTACTGGATCATCTGGAGATGAAGCATCATATTTTTTAGGAATAACACCTTGCAAGCATAACTTAGCGTTTAACGAAGAAGCTAGTGTAGAATCATTACCACTTTTTTTTGATATTATGTGTTCTATCATTTTCTTTATTTTACCTGCCATTGACCTAACACCTCTTTTCAAAGAGATTTATTTCCCGCATTTATAATATGCCAAATTAAACAAATAATTTAATTAAACATAGTATAATTACAAAAAAATATATGGCATTTATTTATATATAATTATTTGTATATTAATGTGCAACTTTGTAGCAGGTAATCATAAATTTATTAAGTAACTTTATAGATGCTATAAAATGAACTATTGCCCCTATTAAGTTATTTTTTGACAAAGTCATCAACTCATACCAATTTCATAATTTTTTCATGATATTTTAGCATAAAATATTAATTACAAGTAAATTATATATGCAGTTGTTTGTTTTGTCATAGACATAGAATCAGAATATTGATGAAGTTGAACTATTGATTCTAATATTGCGTCAAATAACCATTAAGGATACGCAAACTCTTAAAAAAAATAGTGTTATCTATAAAAGAACAGTGCTTGTAGAACCGTAATACTTATGGCCAATAATCAAGCATTTCTCTGTTCAATAGGTATCGTAAATGTAAATGTACTGCCCTTTCCTTCTTCACTCTCAACCCAAATCCTTCCATCATGCATTTGCACAAATTGCTTTACCAGTGCCAGTCCAAGACCTGTGCCAGCGTATCTTCTTGTATGTGATGCATCAACCTGACTAAAAGGGTCAAATATTTCTTTCAATTTATCATGAGGGATTCCAATACCCGTATCTGATACAGATATTTGGACATCTTTGCCTGTCTGCTTTGCAATGACTGAAATTATACCGTTGGGAGGAGTAAATTTGATTGCATTGTCAATCAGGTTTAGCAATATTTGCTTGGTTTTCAATTTGTCTGCAAATATCTCAATATCTTTTATCTCATCTACAAATTTAAGATCAATATTTTTCTTAGCTACCAAAAAAGTGATGGATTCATTAACATCATTCATGATTGCAGAAAATACGAACTTCTCGCACTGAAGGTCCATTTTACCTGCTTCTATTTTAGACAGATCGAGAACATCATTTATGAGAGCAAGAAGATGTTTTCCACTTGAATTGATGTTATTTACGTATCCAAGCTGTTTTTCAGTGAGCTCTCCTGCTACCCCATCCTGCAATACATCAGAAAAACCGATCACTGATGTAAGAGGTGTGCGTAGTTCATGGCTCATGCTTGCAAGGAATTCACTCTTTACACGAGACGAATGCTCTGCTGTATTCTTTGCATCAAACATTGCCTTTACAGCTTGTTTTAATACGGTAATATCTTGTAATGTCTCTATGGCTCCTACAATCTTGTTGTCAGAGTCCTTGATTGGTGCAGCTGTGAATAGAAGCCATTTACCCAGGATTGGGAAATAATCTTCAGCCTGGTATCCTTCTTTTATAAAAGAAACCTGAAAATTCTTTTTAGCATAGAATTCTTTTATTTCATCTACACGATTATCGACTAAAAGGTCAGCAAGTGTCGGTCTTTCAAAACCATAGAGAGTTTTTGTCCATTCTCTTTTTGTCCCAATAACATCCTCAGTTTTAACACCTGTTAATCTTTCAATAGCTTTGTTCCAGTGTGTGACTACATGATCATTGTTTATTACAAATGTTGGCGTAGGGTTACCATTTATTATTTGGAACAGTTTCTCCTTTTTGTTCTTGATTTTTACCTCAGCTTCTTTTCGCTCTGTAATATCCCTGCCAACACCAAGCACTCCAATTAGTTGTCCACCTGAATCATACATGGGACTTTTGATTGTCTCCAGATATTCCTTATGTCCATCATCAGCATAGGTAATTTCTTCTTCATTCATACTGGGCTTCTCAGCTTCTAATGCCTCAATGTCCTTTTTTCTGAAGAAGTCTGCAAGTTCCTTATCAACAAAATCATAATCGGTCTTTCCAATGATCTCTGCTTCTTTTGCTCCAAAGAAACGCTCGAATTTGTGATTGCATCCGAGATACGCTCCATCAACATCCTTTAGCCATACAAGATCAGGAATAGTATTCAGCAATGCGCGTAGTTGACCCACATTATTACTTAGTGCAATTTCTGCTCGTTTGCGTGCGGTGATGTCCATTACGGTTCCTACAATCAAAACCAGATCCCCATTTTCATCGTACTTTCCCTGGAAGGTCGAGTAATAGTATCCAATACTGTTATCTGGACGAAGGAATTTCTGTTCATAGGAACCTGGATCATGGGATTTGAGTGCCCGATCTATCAACTCTTCGTTGCGTTGGTGGTCCTCAGGCCACGGCGACAACGCAAGTATTGAGTCAATTTGAGGGACGAATTTATTTGGATTAAGTTGGAAGATCTTGTACACTTCGTCAGACCATTCAACATCGCCTGTTTTCACATCCCAGTACCAATAACCAAGATGTGCCATTTCCTGCGCTTCTCTTAGTTTTCTTTCACTTTCACGCAATTCTTCCTTTGTCTCAAAAAGAGCCTGATTTGACCTTATTATTTCCTCTACTCGTGGTTTCAGATAAAAATAGAACAATAATCCAGTTGCAAGAACGAAAGCCCACCCTTTGTAGGTCCCCAGCATGGTACAGGTCTCCCTATCAAAAGCAAACACTTTTAGTAAAGAATTCGAGAATAATATCCAGAGACCAGCCAATAAAACATACAGTATTATAAATATCTTTATCTTAATGAAGTTGATATCAACATCTGTTCGCTTATCCCCTTTTATCATTCATCTGCCTCACACAGACTCTGCATTCAAATTGTGTATACAAAAAGGTCATTATCCACAATAATATTTATCATAGTTATAAAAAAAGATTACTATATGCAAGTGCAAGCATGACAATGTCAGAATATAGATGGATATATATGTACATATATATTAAAGCATTTTGAGAAAATGACAATCAATCATTTCTCGGATCAATTGGCACTGTAAAAGTGAAAGTGCTTCCCTTACCAACTTCACTTTCAACTGCAATCTCTCCGGAATGCATTTCTACATAATGTTTAACAATTGCAAGTCCAAGTCCTGTTCCACCATGAGTACGGCTTGTAGATGAACTTGCTTGCTTAAAAGGTTCAAAAATAGTTTTTTGTTTATCCAGAGGAATTCCAATACCATTGTCGGATACAGATATCTGAACATTTTCGTTCATTACTTTAGAATCGAACCACACTTTTCCATTTTTAGGTGCAAATTTGATCGCATTGCTAAGAAGATTAAACATGATCTGCTTGATTTTCATTCTGTCAGCATTTACTTCTAGTTTTTCGAAATCCCTGCGGCTTACAAAATCAATATTCTTCTCTTTGACCAGGGGTTCCGTTAGTACAATGATCTCATCCATTACTTCTCTGATATCTATTATCTCAGGTGCATATTCCATGTTGCCGGATTCTATTTTTGAAATATCAAGAATATCATTGATCAGATCTAAAAGGTGAGTGCCGCTTTTCAGTATATTAGAAACATATCGCATTTGCTTATCATTAAGATCTCCCATTATTTTTTCATTCAATATCTGGGAAAAACCGATAACTGAATTAAGTGGTGTGCGAAGTTCGTGACTCATGTTTGCAAGGAATTCAGATTTTATCTGGTTTGCATTTTCAGCCTCTATTTTGGAGTTTACCAATTCTTTTTCGGCTCTTTTTCTTTCACTAATATCCCTCCACACGCCAAATGTAAGTTTTTGATCACCTAGAATAGCTGTGTTTGCGCTGAGCTCCACATCAAGAATAGTCCCATTTTTATGTAGGTGGCATGTCTCAAAGAACGTACTATGTTTATCAGGAATATTCTCTTGTATTTCAAGTATTTCTTCACGTGTTAATTTGGCTTCCCAATCCCAGGCATGTAACTTGAGGAATTCCTCCATGCTATATCCAAGCATATCAGCAGATTTCTGGTTTGCCTCTACAACCTCTCCCTTCTGGTTAATGATAACGATACTATCCTGAGACTGCTCAATGAGGATACGCCTCATGAGAGTTTCTTCTTTTATTTTTTCTTCAGCTCTTTTTCTTTCAGTGATATCAGTGAGTGAACCTGCCATCCTGTAAGGATATCCGTTCTCGTCCCTCAGAGCTGCTCCTCTTGACAGTACCCATATATAATTTCCATTCTTATGGCGTAAGCGGAATTCAAGATCATAATCGGATATTTCATCTTTCAGGTATTTTCCAAGGCGATTCATCACTTTCTTTCTGTCATCAGGATGAATCATGTGTTTAAATATCGAAAATTTGTTTTGGAGTTCATGGTCCTCATAACCGGCCATTGCCTTCCATCTGGGCGAGAAATATATTTCATTGGTATACAGGTCCCAGTCCCATATTCCATTCTGTGAACCATCCACTGCTACCCGAAATCTTTCATAGCTTTTCTGCAGTTCGGTACTCTTTTCTTTAAGTGTCTCTTCAGTCTTCTTGCGCTCGGTTATGTCAATTGTTGCCGCCATAACCATTTCTACACCGTTGATGGTTACAGGGCTTAATCGGACATGCTCCCAAAAAGTATCTCCTGTTACCTTTCTGTTCAACCATTCAAATTCCTGAGTTCCTTCAGCTGCAGCTTTATGTATCCATCTCAGTGCATCTTCAAAGGAATATGGAGGATTCGTCCAGAAGTCATTTGCTTTTAGTTCCTCAAGTGAAGTAAGACCATACATCTCACAGGTTTTAAGATTGGCATCGATGATCTCACCGCTCTCAATGTCATGTATAATTATTGAAATCGGTGCTTCTGTGAAAAGCGCTCTATATTGTTCCTCTCTTTCCAGAATAGCGTTTTCTGCTTCTTTATGTTTAGTAATATCCTGAAAAACGGATGTAAAACAATCTTTATCAACTTTATAAGCATGAACATTATAATGCTTATTTAATTCTGGATAGAATGTTTCAAAATTAATAGGGGTACCTGTTAGGACAACATTTCCATAGGTTTCGATTAGGGAGGTTTCTTCAATACTTGGAAGAATTTCGGTAACACGTTTTCCAATAATATCGTTTACTTTCAGTCCAGTGTATTTCTCAAATGCGTTGTTCGCTTCTAAAAATACATAATCTATTGGCTTGCCACTCTTATCAAAAATCATTTTTTGGACGGATACTCCAATGATAGCATTGTCAAATAATGCTTTTAATTTCTTCAAAGTGTATCTGTAATAATTTTTAGTCGATTTATCCGGAAGATGTGACCCCTTTTCACTTTCATTTGTTTTAGCTATATCATAGACTGTGAGGAGAAGATAATTTTTTTCTTCAGTGTTGATAGGTACTGCGCAAATTTCCACATCATGGATGTCATGGTTCTGCAGTTGGTGCTTGAAAGTAAAGTTGTTTTTTACCAATTTTGTCGCTTTTGAGAATTCAGATCTTATTTCTTCTTCAGACAAAATGTCTATTTGGCTTATTCTCATTTGTCTGAGTTCTTCACATGACCAACCATAGTAATTAGAAGCAGCATTGTTTGCATTAATGATTTGCAGGCTCTCAGGATCAATAAAAAACATAACAGCATTATTGTTATTAAGCAATTGAGCATAGTCTGGTTTTATTTCATCCAGGATGCTTTTGGAAGGCATGTTGTTATTTTTCATAATCCCTCTTAACTGAGAACTTTAGAAAACGAGTTTTAGGTATGCTACCCAATTTGTTAACTTCTGCGCAAGATTCTCTCTCAATAGAGAATTAAGTTATATATAATTAATCTAATTGAATTAGTTTCAATTGGTTAAAAAAGAATGGGGAGGATAATTTTATGTTTGTTGCGATACTTATACGATCTTTTACTTCATATGTAAAGTGGCCGTAAAGTGTCACACAATTTTATTGTAAATATTTATCTCAACTTCTTTTTCAAAGCACTCTGTTGTCAAAGGAACTATCTCTTTGAAATGCGCAGAATCAAAGTGTCTTTCCAGACAATTGTTATCTTCCCATTCCTCGATCATGGTCAGGACTAGTGGATCTTTTGAATCCTGATAAAGACCATATTCAATGCAGCCTTCTTCTTTCAATGTCTCTTTGACCAATTTTTTGCTTAAACCAATATAATCTTCTACCTTTTCAGGTTTAACATAGTGCTTTGCAACGACTTTGATTGTCATGTAATCATCCTGATACTAAAAATAGTCATTATTTTTTATCGTATGAGTTGTAGTATACCTTTTCTTCCATATACCTATCCTATGGCTCAGCTTTCTGTGCAGAATATCCAATAGGTACAAATCCAAGGGGACTTACATGTTCCTGTAACTTGAAAGCTTTTCTGAAACCATCTACCTTGTCTTCATCCGTATATTTCCAGATAAATCCACGGGTTATACAGGCAAAATCACTGAAACGCTATTTGCACATGTAAATTACTTCATACTATCGAACATTTCTATAGGGCATAACTTATATGAGGTAATACTAACAATTAGTATTGTAATAGCTAATGATTTTGCTTTATAGGAGTTAACTATAATTATACGGGAACGGGGTAGAAATAAATGCAATTGTTAAGTATTCAATACCAATTATGCACTCATTGCAAAATTCCATTGAAACGTCTGAGAATCCAGTCTAATGTTCTATATTATTGTCCAAAATGTGGGCGTAAGACATCTACTAAATATTTGCAATAAAGAGAATGATCATTCTCTTACTACTTCTTTTTATTAATTTCTAAAAGCATACATCAAATATTTTGATGCTAATAAGGATATAAGTTCAAGATCTTTATATCTAAATGCTTCTAATGTTTCTTATTCTCCATCTACAAACCTAAACATAATATACAAAACGATCATTCTGGGAATTACCGGAGAAACAAAATGCTCTTAGTTGACAATCTCGCAAATGTCTTTGCGCTTTTAGCCGCATTATCATGGGGTGCCGGAGATTTTGTAGGTGGATGTGCTACCAGGAGGACAAATGCCTATTCTGCTGTAATGGCCACACAGTTAACAGGCATAATTATGTTTCCGGTTCTTGCATTAGCATTTTCAGAGAACCTACCTTCACTGAACAATCTCATGTGGGGTGGCCTCGCAGGATTTTTCGGAGCCTCAGGACTTATTTTACTTTATATGAGTATGGCCAGGGGAAAAATGAGCATCGTTGTTACACTGGCTGCCATAATAGCGATAATTATACCTGTAATTTATTCCGCTATAAATGAAGGAATTCCTGACACATTTAAAATTGCGGGTTTTATCTTAGCACTCATTGGCATATGGTTCATTGTCAGAATGAATGCAGGATTAAACTTAGAAAACAAAGATGTAGAATACATAGCAGTTGCAGGTATATTGTTCGGCCTGTTTTTTATATCCATTGACAAATTCAGTTCCACTGGAATTTACTGGCCATTGACATTTTCAAGAATAACAGCACTTATCATGCTCACAGGATTTATGATGTTAACAAAGGCTTCCAGTAAACCGACATCTGATGCATTTCTGCTAGTGATCCTTGCAGGAATATTAAATACAGGAGGTGTTGTCCTCTTTGCTCTGGCTTCTGTAGCAGGAAGGCTGGATGTAGCCACAATTCTTTCATCATTAAGCCCAGCAGTCACAGTATTACTGGCATGCATTATTTTAAAAGAACAGCTTGCTCCGCGTCAATGGGTAGGAGTGATAGCTTCAATTACAGCTATTGTTCTTATATCAATGTGATATTGTAATCAATCATTTCCCTGGGTCAATTGGGATAATGAACGTAAACGTGCTTCCTTTGCCAACATCACTTTTAACATAAATATCCCCTGAATGCATTTCTACATAATATTTAACAATTGCAAGCCCGAGTCCTGTTCCTCCATGAGTGCGGTTATTTGATGAACTTACTTGCTTGAATGGGTCAAAAATAGTTTTTTGTTCATTCAAAGGAATTCCAATACCATTGTCGGATACAGATATCTGGACATTTCCGTTGATTATTTTAGAATCAAACCACACTTTCCCATTTTTAGGAGTAAATTTGATTGCGTTGCTAAGAAGATTAAACATGATCTGTTTGATTTTCATTCTGTCGACATTTATTTCCAGCTTATCGAATTCACTGTTGGTTTCAAAATCAATATGCTTATCTGTAACCAGAGGTTCCGTTAGCACTATAATTTCATCCATTATTTCTCTGATATCTGTTATTTCAGGTGTATATTCCATATTGCCGGATTCAATTTTTGAAATATCAAGAATGTCATTGATAAGTTCCAACAAATGCTTGCCACTTTTCTGTATATTAGAAACATAATGCATTTGTTTTTCATTCATATCACCAAATATTTGTTCATTCAACATCTGGGAAAAACCAATTACTGAATTAAGTGGTGTGCGAAGCTCATGGCTCATATTGGCAATGAACTCGGATTTTATCTGGTTTGACTCCTCAGCCAGGGCTTTAGCTCTAAGTAAAGCCACTTCCGTTTCTTTACGTTCAGTAATGTCCCTGCACACGGAGAAAATTTGTGTTTCCGTATTTAAAGTTGCCATGCTGGTACTGATCTCCACATCAATAAAAGTCCCATCTTTTCGGCGAATAGTTGTCTCTACATATTGTGGTCTTTCTTTGAAATTCTTGAAGAAAAAAGTTATCTCTTCGCATGTCCATTTGGCATCCAGTTGCCATACATTCATCTCCAGAAGTTCATCAGGAGAATATCCCGTCATCTCAGCATACTTTTTATTAGCTTCCAGTATTTTGCTATTTTTGTCCAGAATAACTATACCATCATTGGAATTTTCAATAAGGAGACGTCTTCGTTTAATCTCTTCTGCAATTCTCCTCTCTGTCTCTTTTCTCTCGGTAATGTCCTGGATCATTCCAATAACCACATTTCTTTCAGCAAAATATTCAGCAGCAGAGTGAATATCACGAATTTGGCCGTCAGTTTTTCTTTTTATCTTAAACTCAACATCATAAGGGAGATTTTTCTGAACAAGATTAGTCATAGCTTCATCAAGCATAGGGTGATATTCAGGTAATGGCATTTCACGGATCTCTGCAATAGTATATTCCTTATCATCATCAAGTCCGTATATTTTCCTTGCTTCCTCCGATGTATCGACTTTTCGTGTATTCGGGTTAATTTCCCAGCTTCCTACATTTGCAACACTTTGTGCTGCACGCAGTTGCATATCTTTCCTTAGTAATTCCATCTCTGATTTTTTACGTTCAGTTATATCTGTCAGTAATAGAGTAAGTCCGATGACATTACCTTCGTCATCCTCAAGAGGACTATAGGCAGTCTCATACCATCTTCTTTCAAGTAAAGAGTCGCCGTATTCTTCAATAAGGGTGAAAGCTTCGCCTGCAAGTGCCCTGTCAAAATTGTGTTTTGCCTTTTCAAAATCAGCAGAATGTTTGATGTAATCAAGCATACAGGCACCAATCTTGATATCAGCGTTCCATATGCTTTTCATTGCCATTTGATGGTTCTTATTGAATGCAATATATCGGTAATCTTTATCAAGAGCAAATATAACAACATCTTTCGGACTTTCTATAACTTCCTGGAGAATTTCATGTGCCTGCCTGTATTTCTGCTCTGCTTGCTTTAATATTTCCGCAGTTCTATTTCTTTCAGTAATATCCCTGCAGATGCAATATGCCAGATTCCGCCCGCTTATTATTGCATTGTTAGTAGTAACTTCCACATCAAATGAGCTACCATCTTTACGGAAGTGCTTTGTCTCAAAATGTGTAAACGATTTATCATTAGTTTTAATTACTTTAATTAGATTGTCTCTATTTAATGATCTATCCCAATCCCATATGTGTAACTGGAGTAATTCATCCATTGGATATCCAAGCATATCCGCATATTTCTGGTTTGCTTCCACAATTTTTCCATTTTGATTGATAACAACAATCCCATCGTTTGCCTGCTCAAAGAAAATACGTCTTCTGATGTTTTCTTCTGCAAGCTTTGCTTCAGCTTTCTTCTTCTCGGTGATATCGGCATGAGTTCCATACATGAGAAGTGGTTTACTATTTTCATCCCATTCTATTACTTTACCACGGGTGAGTACCCATACCCATTCCCTATTTTTGTGCAGCATACGTATTTCACATTCATAGTAGTCCAATTCCCTCGCAAAGTGTTTTTTAAGAAGTAACTCTGCTTTTTCCACGTCTTCCGGATGGACAAGTTCTTCCCATGTCTGAAAATCAAGAGGTATCAGTTCATCCAGTGTATATCCTACTATCTCTGCCCAACGTTCATTGAATGAAGTTTTACCTGTCTGAACATTCCATTCCCATGTTCCGACATTTGTACTCTCAATGATGTTTTCAAGGCGTTGACTCTCTTCTAACAGATCTTTTTCCGCTTGTTTCCTTTTGGAAATATCCCTGCCAACTCCTAATACACCTATAATATTCCCACTTAAATCATACATCGGAGTTTTGATTGTTTCCAGATATTCCATATGTCCATCTGCAGCATAGGTGACCATTTCTTCATTAACCAGAGGCCTGCCCGCTTCTAATGCTTCCATATCCTTTTGTCTGAAAAAATCTGCAAGCTCTTTAGCATGGAAGTCATAGTCGGTTTTTCCAATGATGTCTGATATAGGTGCATTAAACAATAGTTCCATTTTAGTATTGCATGTGATGAACACACCATTGATATCTTTAAGCCATACTATATCAGGAAGAGTATCTATAAACGTGTGCAGTTGTTTTTGAATGTTTTGGAATTGTTTTTCATATTTATCTTCAATTTCTTTTGGTTCTGTAAAATCACGAATAATAGAGCACAGCAGGTTTTTTTCTTCAACGCTTGTTGGAAATGTATTTACTTCAACATCTCTTATTTCATCACTGGCAATCCGCTGTTTAAAGAAAAAGTGATTTTGTATTTCATTCATTGCCTTTTGGACTGCCGCTGAGATTTCATCCTCAGGCATTAAAGTGATCTGGGAAAAATTCCTGCCAGTGAGTTCCTTAAAATTCCATCCGTAAAATTCACAGGCAGCATGGTTTGCATCAACAATATCAAGATTATCAGGGTCCATGAGTAACATAATGACATGGGCATTGTCAAATAATGTCCTGTATCCGTTTTCATTTATTCCCATAATAATTCCCCCCCCCCCACTAATCCTTTTTTCCTGATGATTTGGATTTCTATAAGGAAAAATCCATCATTATGGCCTACTAGATGGATTTTCAATACTACTATCAAATTACATGTATGTATTATTATATAAATCACTGCTTATTTTTTAATGTGAATAAATTTAATATTTTATTCTATAGAGGATTCAGATTAAC
>NZ_VIAQ01000009.1 GCF_006546655.1 Methanolobus vulcani | reverse complement strand
CTTTCATGTACGATCCTCCTCTTATATCCATTTAATTTTGGATATATCACTAATATAGTAATGAATAATATAAATACCATTTGGTTGGAAATATCAAACATCAAACTCGCAACTTTTGAACAATGAAAATATATAAATAAAAAGCAACTAATTAATAGTAGACAGGAATGAACCCGGGACTTCTGTTAAATGGAACAATATGTTTTGCAATCACACTATCATCCCTTGCATTTGCATGGGTACTTTCCAGAAACAAGGAGAGTTACAAAGAAAATAGCAAACCTGCTCTTTTTTCGCTGATCGTTTTTTGGATGATGGTCGGACTTACATACCTGCCCACAACTGTAAGAATGTTTGCAGCATATTCTGGAAAACAGGAAATCGATGCGATAATGTATTTTGTTACTGCAATCCCTTTTGCATTTATATCAGTCCCGCTTGTATTTTTCATTATATATGTGATAACTGGTAGCAAGAAGATTGGAGAATATATTTCCCTGTTTTTTGCTCTTATCGGAGCAGCATATCTTACTTTTCTTTATGAAAGCGGAATAGTAGGACCCATTGTCACCGAATGGGGTTCTATTTTTATGATCAATAGTGACGCTGCAATCAATTTGTACCTTATGGGATTATTCGTCATTCCAACTTCCATGATACTGGGACTATTGCTGCTCATAATGCTGCAGAGGATGCCAAAAAGGATAAGATACAGAACAGCTCTGCCACTTGTAGCTATTTCTTTTGTATTTGACTTTATGCTTACAGACACAATAGCAATCGTGGATGCAATGCAAATGTTTGCAAGATTGTTCGTTTTTATAGGGACAATACTTGCTTACCTAGCCTATTTCCCACCAACGACGGTTCAGGAAAAATTGGGAATTCAGGAGCATATGAATGGTGAGCAAAATATGCACACTGATCATAACATTGAGTTTTACCTGAAGGATGAGACTGATAAAGTCTGAGATTAATCCTACTTTGAAGAAGACCGGCAGCCTTATATATTGTTACATTCATGTACATCTTTGTACATTACAGAACATACGTGGTTATTTGATGCATGCCGTAATAAATGATATAATTAGCTCTACTGAAAAAAGAGTGCAGAACTTAAAGACAAAAATAGATTTGTCGATGATTAAGGATGATACTACAAATAAAAGAGATATAATTACTGCCATCAGTAAGAAGAAAACACAAGGAGAAGTCGCAGTCATCGCAGAGGTAAAACCTGCCTCCCCAGGAAAAAAACTGCAGGATATTGGACCTGAAGATGCAGCCATGATAGCAACAGAGATGGAAAAAGCAGGAGCTGTGGCAATATCCGTATTAACAGAACCTGAATTCTTTCATGGGTCGGTAGACAATCTCATGTCAGTGAGAAAGAAAATATCACTTCCTGTTTTACGCAAGGATTTCATTATAGATGAGATCCAATTCAATGAAATTGAAAGTGATCTTATATTATTAATAGCAGGTATTCTTGGAGATAAACTTGGATCAATGGTAGAAATGGCCATATCAAAAGGATTCGAACCACTTGTGGAAATTCACAATGAAAGTGAACTTAAAAATGCGCTTGAAACAAAAACAAGGATAATTGGAATAAATAACAGAGATCTGAGTAATCTAGAGATAAATCTTGCTACGACACTTCAACTTATACCGCTAGTCAAAGAATTTGATCGAAATAATGGACAGAGTCATATTATAATCAGTGAAAGTGGAATGCACACTATTGACGATGTGAAAATGGTTGTAAAAGCCGGGGCTGATGCTGTACTTGTCGGTACATCCATTATAAAAAGCGGAGAAATATATGCAAAAACAAAAGAGCTTGTTGATGCACTTAAAGATTAATCAATTATACGGAGAATGATAATGAAAAAATCAATGTATGGTAAATTCGGAGGACAGTTCGTTCCCGAAGTGCTCATGCCGGCACTTACTGAGCTTGAAGAAGCCTATGAACGTTACAAGGATGATCCTGAATTCCTGAAGGAACTGGATTTCTATATGAAAGAGTTTGCAGGTAGAGAAACTCCACTTTATTTTGCCAAGAACCTCAGCAAGAAATACGGAATTAAAATCTACCTGAAACGTGAGGATCTTGTTCATGGTGGCGCTCACAAGTTGAACAATACTCTTGGACAGGCACTTCTGGCAAAATACATGGGCAAAAAACGTCTTATTGCTGAAACTGGAGCCGGACAGCACGGAACCGCAACTGCAATGGCTGCTGCCAATATGGGATTTGAATCCGAGGTTTACATGGGCGCAAAAGATGTTATACGCCAACACATGAATGTTTACAGAATGGAGCTTATGGGTTCCAAAGTGAACGCTGTTGAATCCGGTTCAAAGACACTTAAAGATGCAATTAATGAAGCTCTAAGGGACTGGGTTACAAATGTTGAGCATACTCATTATCTAATAGGTTCGGTTGTGGGACCACACCCATATCCTATGATCGTGCGTGATTTCCAGAGTGTTATTGGAAAGGAAGTTAAAGAGCAGATTATGGAGAAAGAAGGCAGGTACCCAGATTCTATTGTTGCCTGTGCAGGCGGTGGCAGTAATGCAATGGGTATTTTCTATCCATTCATTGAAGACAAGGAAGTCAAACTCTTCCCGGTTGAAGCAGGCGGAAAAGAATTAAAGACCACTGAAAAGGAAGCATTGCACTCCGCATCACTTTGTGTTGGTGAGGAAGGCATTCTTCAGGGTGCACACACTCTTATACTTCAGGACAAGTACGGACAGATACTTGAATCCAGTTCTGTTTCAGCAGGACTTGATTATTCCGGTGTTGGACCTGAACTTGCACACCTTGCGGATATTGGCAGGATAACTCCGTGTACGGTCAATGATGACGAGGCACTGGAAGCCTTTTATGAGCTCAGCCGTCTTGAAGGAATTATCCCTGCACTTGAATCATCACATGCAATTGCCTACGTTATGAAGATGGCAAAGATTGGGAAACTTGAAGAACTTGGTGATCTTGTCGTTATCAACCTTTCAGGAAGAGGAGACAAGGATCTCGAAGCAGTATTTAAATTAAAGGAAGAAGAGACAAAGGAGGCTTGCCAGTGAGAATTGGTGATAAATTTGCAGAACTTAAAGAAAAGAATGAAAAGGCCCTTATTGCCTATGCCTGTGCAGGTGATCCTTCAGCAGAAGCTACAAAAGAGATAGTTCACGCACTTGTAAAAGGTGGAGCAGATATTGTTGAGCTGGGAATGCCATTCTCAGACCCGGTTGCTGATGGACCTACCATACAGGCTGCATCAACCAGAGCTTTAGAAGCAGGCATGAATCCGGACATGTATTTTGAAATGGCAGCATCCATCGAGGAAAATGTTCCCCTAGTATGCATGACATATTATAATCTCATTTATAAAAGAGGAAATGAAAAATTTGCCAAGGATTGTGCTGAAGCAGGAATTACCGGAATAATTGTACCTGACCTTCCGGCAGAAGAAGCAGATGAACTACATGTTGCATGCAAGCATAATGGTGTTGACCTGATATTCCTTATCACACCTGTAACTACAGGAAAAAGAATGGAAAAGAATCTGGAAAAAACATCAGGTTTTGTCTATATTGTTTCAAGACTTGGAGTTACCGGAGAAAGAGTCGATGTTGCAGAGTCAACAAAGAACATACTTGCACGCATTGATACAGAAGTTCCAAAGGCAGTTGGTTTTGGAATATCCAACGGACAGCAGGCTGCGGAAGTTATCAAAGCCGGTGCTGATGCAGTAATTGTAGGTTCAGCTTTTGTTAACATAATTGCTTCAGGCGAGAATGTAAACGAGAGGGTAGAGAAACTTGCATCAGAATTAAAGATAAGCTGCAGATAATTTATCTGCCAGCTTTTTTGCTTTTAAGATTTAAATCAAATTTTATTCAAAGACTATTTTTTAAAAAATATTTGGAAAATGCAGATCATTCCCCAAATAGCTGATCCACGAACCATTGAGGATCGAATTTGCGAATATCATCATATCCCTGCCCCATTCCAAGGAATAATATTGGTTTTCCTGTGATGTATGCAATGGAAATTGCTGCACCACCCTTGGAATCGGCATCTGTTTTTGTTAGGATTGAACCGCTTATAGGAACAGCATCATTGAACTGTGCTGCCCTTTCCACAGCATCGTTACCTGCAACTGCCTCATCCACAAAGATAATGAGGTCTGGCGGAGCTACGCGGCAGACTTTTTTAAGCTGCTCCATGAGATTGATATTGGTATGCATCCTTCCTGCTGTGTCAGATAATACAACATCAACATTATGAGCTTTAGCATGCTGCATTGCGTCATAAATAACAGCAGCCGGGTCACCCTGCTCCTGGTGTTTGATTATCTTTACGCCAATCTTATCGGCATGAATTGCGAGCTGGTCAATTGCGCCTGCCCTGAATGTGTCACCTGCAGCAACTACAACTGACATATCCATATCCTTGAAACGTTTGGAAAGTTTGGCAATGGACGTGGTTTTTCCAGTTCCATTTATACCTATGAAAACAATATGTACCGGTTTTTCAGCACTTTTCACATATTCATCAAGGTCAAATACATTGGCACTCATCACATCATAGATTGCATTTTTGAGAGCATCTTCAACAATGTTACCTGTATTGCTACCAATACGCCTTCTGGTTCCAACTAACTGACTCTTTACAGAGCTTACAATTGCTTCTGAGACTGAAAGTGCAATATCGCTCTCAAGAAGTGCCATTTCCAGATCCCAGAGAGGTTCTTCAAGATCGTCTTCTTCCAGGATGAATTCCCTTTCAAAAACAAGAGCCTTGGCTTTTTGTGCAAAACCAAATTTCTTAGCCGTTTTGTTTTCCTCATCTGGAGCTTGTTTAGTTTCTTCAGCAGGATTTTCAGGCTTTGCCTTTACTTCTTCCTGCATAGAAGGAGAAACATCGACAGGAGATTCCAGATTTTCCTGAGAATCTATAATTTCGTCAACTGTTTCCCCTACAGGTTCGATAGCAACAGCTTTTTCATCAATTTTGCTGCCAATCTTATCCTTGAATCCACTAAGTTTCGACTTGAGTTTATTGAACACGTGATACAACTCGCAAGTTTGTTAAAAATAGAAAAAATAGAAAAAAAAGGTTCACTGGGAACCTACATTACCTTGTGGCTGCTGGAGCTTTGCAAGGAATGATTCAATGGCCTGCATCTGCTGGCCTAACTGGGCAAGGGTATTATTTATATTTTCAAGAGCTGTTGTAAGCCTTTCTCTGCGGCGCTGGAGAATTTCCTTTGCCTCAGGGAGAGGCCTTTCTACAGTATACCCTGCACCGATATCAACCACTGTTTTGTCAGTGTGAGTGATATTGGCATATACAAATGAACCGGAACCTATCGGAAACATTATTTCAGAACCAGCTGAAACATTGTTGAGCTCATCAATTGTGCTTATTGCTCTGTTACAATCTTCCAGTGATAACTGGACCATGCTCATCTGTTGCTGCACCATTTCCGCACGTCTTTGAAACTCGCGGTGCTGGTTTGCAAGAACCCTTGGATCCTGTCCATTCATATCCGCCATGGATCATGCCTCAGTTATACTTTCAATCTTTATTAAGTTCCTTTTAAGACCATGTTTGCTGCCAAAGAGTGAATACACTTTATCTTCTGCATTCTTCTCGTTCTGGCTCTCAATGACCTTTGTGAACTTTTCCCATGCTATTCCGGCCTTGAATGTGCCTTTGACCTGAAATGTCTTCATTTAAATCACCTAAAATCACTTATTCTAATAAGTCCAGGGCATCTTCTATTCTTCCCAGTTCATGACCTGTGGTCTGCGAACCTGCAACGTAACCTTTGGAATTTGCAATCAATCCGGAACCTACCATTTGAGTTCCATAGTTTGATGTTCCAATATCCACCGGAAGACCAAATAACTCCTCAAGCACTTCAAGCTCAGTACTTGTTGCGCGAGGATTTACAAGCAAACCTCTATTGGTTGCAACTCCGGCCATTCCTACAGTCTTTGCACCGCCTATAGTGCCTCTTCGAACTTCTACCTTGAGAGCTTTCTCAATAGCTTCCACCGATTTATCGCTCAGTTCCGGATGAACAAGTGCCGCGAAATCATTTGCAAGCACAACATTACCCACAGCATTAAGCTTACCAGGCAACTCTACTACCGGAACATCGATCTGATCCATGCCTCTTACATTGGAACCCATTGGAACAAGCACTGCATTGGAATTTCCCCGACAAAGTGAACCCACAATAGTACTTCCGTTGATAAGGGTTTCCACTACATTTGCCTGCAAGAACTGGCCGATCTTTTCACGAAGAGGTTCAGATGTACCCAGAGGTACAAGCACTATATCTTCGGTACATGTTGCAAAAGCCCCTATAATGGGGCTTTCCTGTATAGTTATAGTTCGCATCATTTTATGTTAACTGGAATGATACCCGGAAGCATTTATGCGAGTTCTGCCTGAACTTCGCCATCCTCGAACTTTGCAGCTCTTATACGGATGGAAAGTGGTGGCTTCTCACAGCCGTGTTCCCATACTTTCTCATTGATAGTCTTGTCTAACTTGACCATATCAGGTTCTACCTTCATGTGCTTTGTAAGATATGCCCTGATAACTACCATAGTCTTCTTGGCCCTTTTCCAGCGTGGAATTGACTTAATCTCACGGAGAGGAATTGTATAGATCTGCTCTTTTACTACGTCTTCTGCCATTATCATCACCTACTTATTTCACATCGAGACTGCTTCTTCTCCAGTGTCTTCTCTTTGGATGGCTTACGACCGCACGTTCGGTCTTAATGATAACCCAGGTAGGAACCCTGTGGTTCTGCCTGTGTGCTTTTGCCAACCTTGTCTTCTGTCCTTTAGTATTGTGGCTCACTTGTCTCACCTATGCTATGATTTGTATTAAAGTATCTATTGAATTTTGAACTTATAACATAATTATTGTATAAATCTTTAATCATGTTTTTCCGTTCGCTGTTTCATTACTTAACGCCTTCTTGCGTTCGATAACATGTGATTGTACATGAGTGGGAAAAATCTCCCGTATCTTATCAGGACCATGATTCAGAGCTATCATTTTTCGTAGTTCTGTTTCATAATCAGCTTTTAGTACATCCTCACTCAGACCTTCTTCGATGACCAGATGCTTTTTTACAAGTTCATTCACCGCAGCACGTCCATATCCTTTCAGCGGACATATATAATGAACACCAAACCGATCCTCAATGCTACGTATCTGTGACAGTTCCAGCATTGGAACACGGTCATCACGGCGAATCCCGTCAGCAATAAATGTGACATCCGGATTGGCCGCAAGATGTTCTATGACACTTCTGTGAATGAAATTGATAGCGTTCTTTGGAAAACCATCCTCAATTATTATATCGTATGCCTTTTCAAGAATTGAAACATCGGGATTGATGATCCTGTGCGGAAAACCAAGCCTCTCTGCAGTTTCAGCAGCTACTTCCCCAACAGGAAGCAGTGAAAAACTGCATGTTACAAGTTCAACCTCAAAGAAAGGCTCCAGCAGTATTGCGGACAGAGAACTGTCCTTACCACCACTGAACATTACCGATACATGCATGAAGGGCGCTCACATACGCTTTATAGTAGTTTCCCTCTTTTTGGGCTGCATCTGAACCAGAAGCTGTTTGAGTTTCTCATCATCGATCATGGTTTGAAGCCTGCCACTCTGTGCAAGCATGATCAACTGATTTTCAAGCTGCTCAACGAGTTCCTTGCGGGACATACGTAGATTAGTCAGCCTCTCACGTGCTTCCGGAGTCAGTATCTGACGCATCAGAGCCTGCTTCTTTGCTTCCATCTCGGCCTGCATCTGCTCCTGTTGCATTGCTGCCTGCATATCGGCACCGCCCATCTGTTGCTGAGCTGCCTGTTGCTGCTGGAGTTGTGCAAGTCTTTTTCTTCTTATCTCTTCAAGGTCATCAGTCATGAAAGTCACCTTTCCTTAAGATGTAAGCAGTGATTCCTTATAGAAGTTATCGAACTGAATAATGCATTCAGTATTTAGCAAGACCTGGAATTGTTTCCAGAAGGTCCTGTTTTACCTCGTATGCAACATTGTCAAGCATGGACTGTCCCTGTGGAGATACCACACGACCGCTCTTGAGAGAGCGGACAAAACCTGCTTCCTCAAGCTGCTGAAGTGCAGTTCTTGCGATTGCACCGCTGCCCTTTGCCTTCTTGCCAGGAGCAACGCCTCTGTCCTTCTTTCCTCCGTAGACAGATCTCATTCTCTCAACACCGATTGGGCCCTGGGTGTATACAGTTCTAAGTACTGCTGCACATCTTGTATACCACCATTCTGTGTCGATTGGTGGAAGTTCCTTGTGCACACCTGTCTTTACATATGTTGCCCACTCAGGTGGATTTACTTTATCATTCTCTTTCAACTTTTCTGCTACCTTTGCTATAAACTCGGCTGCAGGAACGTCATATACAGTTGTCATTAATATTCTCCTGAATTATAATATCTGTTAAGATACCCACCATCTGCAGGACTCAATTGCATCAGGTGATTAGTTCAGCTGGATTTGTGATGTTTAAACTATTGAGTAGTATATACGTTTTTCGGCAGTTTTTGCCTATCGGGACTACTTTCTGAAGGTCTGTTCCCTTGCAGGACCAACTGAAATGTAATCTATCTTTACGCCCATCTTGCCCTCAAGGTAAAGTACATAATCCTGAGCATTTTGTGGAAGATCACTGAACTCCTTCACACCTGTAAGGTCACTATTCCATCCAGGAAGGTCTTCGTATACAGGTTTGCATCTTGCAAGCTCGGAAGTATCCTCCGGAGGATAGTCAATAGTCTTTCCATCCAGTTCATAAGCAACACAAACTCTTACAGGCTCAAGATTGGATAAAACATCAAGTTTAGTAAGTGCAATGGATGTGTAACCATTAAGGTAGATAGCTTTCTTCAACAGTGGGAGGTCGAACCAACCGCATCTTCTGGATCTTCCTGTGGTAGTACCAAACTCCCCACCAACATCCTGTATCTGCTTACCAATGTCATCTAAAAGCTCTGTTGGTAATGGCCCTTCGCCAACTCTTGTAATATATGCTTTTACAATAGCCAGTACCTCATCAACCCTTGTAGGACCAACACCAATATTGGCACATGCAGAACCTGCAATCGTACAGGAAGAGGTTACGAATTTCTGGGTTCCGTGGATTACGTCAAGATGAGTTCCCTGTGCTCCTTCGGCAAGGACATTCCTGCCTTCATCAAGTGCCTTGTTAACCTCATAAGAGACATCAGTTACATAGGAAGCAAAGCGCTCACCAAGTTTTATATACTTATCAATAAGTTCCTGATCCATAACTATAGAAGGATCGCCACCGAGCTCTTTTATGGCTGCTTCCTTTGATGCAGCAAGGTCTTCAAGTCTCTTGAGGAACTTTTCCTTATCAACAAGATCCCCCATCCGAATCTCATCCCTGGCAACCTTATCTATATATGCAAAACCGATACCACGTTTTGTTGTACCGATCTTCTCAGTCCTCTGGGACTCCCTCAGACCATCAAGTTCAATGTGATATGGCATTATTATACTGGCTTTGGCATCAACACCGACCTTTGCTGCATCTAAATTAATGCCACCTTCTGCAAGCATATCAAGCTCTTCTGCCAGCACTTCAGGGTTCACAACAGTACCTGGACCAATCAATACCCTTGAATCTAAAAGAAAACCAGATGGAATGAGGTGAAGTTTGTATACGTCCTCACCTACTTTAACGGTATGTCCAGCGTTGTTTCCACCCTGGAAACGAACAACCAGATCATAGTCCCCGGAAATAAGGTCAACTATCTTGCCTTTACCTTCATCGCCAAATTGAGCACCAGTAATAATAGTAAACATGGGTGCAGAATTACTCTGTTGGCTTAATAAAGTTTTGATTGGTTTTCAGAGGTCTTCCTCAAACGCTAGCATACGGCAGCCTTCATCACAGAAACCAGATAAATCTACCTTACGACAGCGCAATGCCTTTGTGACCCCCATATCCACAAGAGTATCAAGTAATTTTTCAGCCACAGTAATACTTACATTGAACCCCGATTGAAGCATATATATGGCATCTGATCTCCTGATAGAATAGAAACATGCACGTGACCTTTTATCTGACTGGCAGGTATTATATGCATCACATTTCACTACACGGGAACTATTCTTGAAATAAATTGCAAGTCCCTGCCATGAGTGGACATTATGCATCCCTTTTATACCATAGAGATTTGCCTTGTTTTTTTCTTTGTGTCGTAGCATCGTAATTAGTTATAATTAAAAAATATAATTACTTTTTGTTCAAAATATGAACAATTAAAATTTTATGAGTCGTATTTCAAAATAGAACTGAAAATCCTTTAGAAAATTAATACATGTTCAAAAAATGAAGACATGCTATATATAAAATGGCTATTATAATCATTTATAGTATGAAATGTATTGCTCCGGATAAATGTTTCAACTATAGAGGAATAAATGTATATTACCACTTCAAATGTTTATGAAATAGTTGACGCTATTGAGAAACTTAATGTTCAGAAAAATGAAACGGTAATCATATTCTTTGCTGAACAAGAACTACCTGATATACCACTATTAATAAGTGAGTTGAACAAAAGAAACATAGATTTCTTTGGAGCTATATTCCCTGGAATAATATATGATTCAAAAAGATATTACACAGGAGCAATAATAAACACCATACCAGTTATCAAAAAACCGATACTGATAAGAAATGTCAGTAAATTACCTGATAAACTGGAAAAGCAGGTACATCCTTTCAGAAACTTTGAAAACAAAAGTTCCACAGCTATCATAATCGTAGATACAATGACTAACAATGTATCCTCATTTTTATATTCTTTCTTTAACCTTTTTGCGGATTCTATCGAATATCTGGGATGCGGTGCTGGTTTTCTAGATGGATATTCCAGAAAATGTTTATTTACACCAGAGGGAATGTTTGAAGATTCAGCCATTATTTCCTTTATTGATATGGAATGCAATCTTGGAGTTCACCATGGATGGGAAAAAGCAATCGGACCTCTGGTTGTGACAAAAAGTAATGGGAAAACAATCAAAGAATTGAACTGGAGCAATGCCTTCAAAGTATATAAGGAAGCTATTGAAACAACAACCGGAGAACTTATTACTGGTAAAGACATGGTTGAAATTTCAAAGCATTATCCGCTGGGAATCTACATAGAAGGACAGGAATACCTCGTCCGGGAAGTTATGGCAACCAATGAAGACGGAGATTTGATTTGTGCAGGTGACATACCTGAAAATGCAGTTCTTTGTATATTAAGCAGTGATGAAGCCTCACTGATACAATCTGCAAAAAAAGCAGTTAATGACTGCTTTATTGAAGAGAGGAAGGAATTTAACCACTGTTTCGTCATAGATTGTATTGGAAGATCGATATTCCTGGGAGAAAACTTTGAAAAGGAACTTGGAGTTATCAAAGATATATTGGAGAACAGAGATATACAGATAATTCCTGAAGGAGTTCTTTCTCTGGGGGAAATTGCCTCTATGGGCAAATATATGGTCGAATTTTTGAACAAGACTGTGGTGATAGGGCTATTCCATGAATGAACAAATACATTACACAGATGTTTTCAATAAGGTAACTCTGCTCTATGAATTATCCCTGTCTGTAGGTAATTCTTTGGATTTACAGGAAAATTGTGATGGCTTCCTGAAAAAACTTATGTCCAGAAAAAGAGTCAATTACGTGGCCCTGTGGATCAGGGACGAATATATTGACTTTCATAAAAGCAATTTTGCAAGTCTTGTGTATTCTCATCCTGAATATTATAGTAGCCAGAAGAAACTTCCTGATTCTCATCCAATGATATCAGTTCTTTTACAGAAAGATGCCCTTTTGCTTAACTCAAGAGATGACAATTTTAAAGAATATATTGTAGAGGATAAATTCACAAATGGCTCTTGCATGTTATTTCCCTTGAAGGATTTTGGAGTACTGGAACTTTACTGGGTGAAGGAACTCAAAAATCCTGAAATTATAGCCAACCAACTAAGTAAAGTAATATCCAAATTTGCATTTTCCATAGAAGCATGCCTTATTCACAAAAGAGCACTCTGGGAAATGGAAGAAAAGAACAGGGAATTTGAAGCGAGAATTCATGCTGAATCATCCAATCGTGCAAAAAGTGAGTTCCTTGCCATTATGAGCCACGAACTGCGTACTCCACTTAATTCTATAATCGGTTTTTCAGACTTGATGCTGGAAGAAATTGCCGGAGAACTCAATGAAAAGCAAAAACATTACACATGTAACATAGCTACTAGCGGTAAACATTTGCTTACCATAATAAATGACATACTCGATCTGTCAAAGATAGAAGCAGGTGAAATGGAACTTAATTGTAAAAATATATCATTCAAAGATGTGGTTGATGAGGTCGCAGAAACTATTAATCCATTACTCTATAAAAATAACCTGACATTAAACACATCTAAAATGGAAAATACGATAACTATTGCTGATAGAAACAAAATCAGACAGATACTATTAAATCTTGTTGGAAATTCTATTAAATTTACACCCAATGGAGGGCTTATTGAGATATATTCTGTCACAAAAGATAGCATGGTTAATATTTGTGTCAAAGACACAGGAATTGGCATATCATCTGAGGATATGAAAAAACTTTTCGAGCCTTTCAAACAACTGGACTCTGCATTAAGTAGAAAGTATGATGGAACAGGACTTGGTTTATCCCTTGTGCAAAAACTAACCGAAATGCATGGCGGTACAGTGACTGTTGAAAGTGAACTTAATAAAGGTAGTACGTTTACAATATCAATACCACTAAAATAATAAAATCGATTCCTTGTAATTACGATAGATATTTATTTCATTATTCCAGATTGGAATTGTAGTATCATAAGTATTGTTAAATGATACAAAGGGAGTGAAATAAAATGCCAGCGGTTATTGATAAAAATACATGTACAGGATGCGAGCAGTGTGTAAATTCCTGCCCGGTAGAAGCTATTTCTATGAACAGTGACGTTGCAGTCGTTGACACAAACGAATGTGTCGATTGTGGAGACTGCGTTGACGTCTGTCCGGTAGAAGCAATCACATTAGAGTGATGCTTTTTTCTTTTTTATCCTGAAATGAATTACTATTTTGCTCTGTTTTTTAACAGCTCAGTTTTTCCATACAAGCTGCAAGTCTTTTGATTCCCTCTTCGATGTCATCAGGATCAGAATTGGAATAGTTCAGTCTCAGCGTGTTAGAACCTGCTCCCTCGATAGTATAGAACGGACTACCTGGAACAAAAGCAACATTCTCTTTTATTGCCAGGTCAAACAAATCCATAGAAGAAACACCTTCCGGCAATGTTACCCAGACAAACATACCGCCTTCCGGCTTAGTGTAGCTGATACCTTCAGGGAAATATCGGGACATCATGTTTACCATATAGTCTCGCCTAGAACCATACGCACCCTTAATTCTGGAGATATGACTATCAATATCATTATCCATAAGATACTGGCAGATTATTCTCTGGGACAGGTAATTGGAGTGAAGGTCAGCAGCCTGTTTTACAACAAGAAGTCTTTCCATGATGTCTTTATTTGCGCATATCCATCCAAGCCGGAGTCCCGGGGCAATTATCTTTGAGAAGGAACCCATCAGAATTGTATTTTCCAGATAATTCCTGATAGTAGGTACGTCCTCACCTGCAAACCTCAGTTCACCGTAGGCATTATCCTCAACACAAACAACTCCATGTTTATCAAGAACCCTGGCTGTTGCCTCTCTTTTCTCTTGTGAGTATGTAACACCGGAAGGGTTCTGGAATGTAGGAACCGTGTAGAAAAGCTTTGCATCGCTTTCTTCCAGGGTATTATCAAGAGCATCAATATCTATTCCATCATCCATAAGAGGTACTTCCCTGAACTCCGGTTCAAATATTGAGAAAGACTGGATAGCACCGAGATAACCGGGACTCTCTATGACAACCCTGTCTCCTTTGTTCAGGAAAACCTTGCCTATTAAGTCCAGGCTCTGCTGTGAACCATTTGTTATAAGGATCTCAGAAGGATCGATCTTAAGTCCGCTCTTTTCAAGATACCTCTGCGCAATGAACTCACGTAAAGGCAGGTAACCCTCTGTAGTACTATATTGCAGGACATTTGAAGCGTCCTCTGACATGACCTTTGCAGCTGCTGCTGCAAGTTCCTCTGCAGGGAATAGTGCAGGATTCGGCAGTCCACCGGCGAATGAAATAATTTCCGGCTGCTGCGTGACTTTCAATATCTCCCTGATGAAGGACTTTTTGCTGTTCTCCATCCTGTCAGCAAATATAGTAACCATGAAATGGGCTTCAAGTCCTGATATATATTAAATCTTTTCATCAGTAGAATATTAGCTTATTCTAGATGATACCTGATGATAATGATTTTACAAAAAAGGAAGAGGAGAAGAATGTTATTTATCTGATTTTTTAACTTGATGAACTCTTTTATATGTGTATACACTAAAGTAGTGCAAATGACCAGTATTTCTTTTGCCAACGAACTATTAAGAAAAGGAGTTCATTTTACTTCGATACTCATAATACTTGTTTATGCGTTCATGGGAAAACAGGCTTCTCAGCTACTCCTGATAACATATCTCGTGCTGATACTGGGCATTGAACACTTAAGACTTGACAGAGGATTCAAGCTTCCTGTTTTGCATGTTGTTTTGCGCCAGAAAGAGAAAAATGCAATTGGTTCATATGTCTATTTCACAATAGGTGCGCTGATAGTCATATCAGTTTTCAGTAAAAATGTTGCATTTGCGGCAATCCTTATGACAACATTCGGAGACATGAGTGCTGCACTGGTTGGAAAAAGATTTGGCAGGATAAGAATTAGTAACGGTAAAAGTCTTGAAGGTTGTATAGCTGAATTTATAGTCGATCTTATACTAGCTATCCTGTTACTTGGAAATCCTTTTATTTCACTTCTCATGGCGTTTACTGCAACCTATGTTGAGACCACATTCGTGAAGATAGATGATAACCTAGCAATTCCTATATTCTCGGCTTCTGTTGCAGAACTCGTATTACTAATACTACCGATGTTATAATGAAAGATGTAATGTGAGAAATACACTGTAAAAAGGTGTTCATTAAACATTGCTTAAACTTAAAGGAAGCTCCACATAAAATACAGACCCTTTACCAGGCTCACTTTCAACCCATACGTTTCCCTGATGCATCAACACAAGATCCTGAACAATACTCAAACCAAGACCTGTTCCTTTATAGCCCGTTTCCTCCACATTACCAAGCTGCTCGAAGGGATGAAATATCTTTTCCAGATCATCTGGTTCTATTCCGGGACCGGTGTCCGATACTCTCAACAACATCTTATCAGCAGAGAGCTTTTCAGCCACAATAGTTACAGATCCCTTTTCAGGAGTGAACTTAATTGCATTGCTTGCCAGATTGAAAAGTATCTGCTTGATTTTGAGTCTGTCAGCGTTCAGTGAACCAATATCTGTGTCTACTTTGTAAGAAATAGCTATACACTTCTTTTTTGCAAGAGCTACAATTATGGAGTTTACCTCACCAATGAGGTCCTGCAACTCAAATTCCTCAATATTCAATTCAACCTTGCCGGATTCAATTTTTGCCAGGTCAAGCAACTGGTTTATGAGATGCAGAAGATGTGTTCCACTTTTGGATATGCTGTCAACATAATCTTTTTGTATTTCATTTAACTCACCGGTCATATCATCAAAAAGCATATCAGAAAAACCAATAATTGAATTGAGGGGCGTGCGTAGTTCATGACTCATGTCAACAAGAAATTTGCCCATTGTATTTCTGGCCCGTTCTGCCTCATTCTTTGCTTTCAGGAGATCATTCTCAAGTTTAATACAAGCTTCGATTTCACAGTCGGTATTCTTCCATCCCCTGCACGGAAAGTTTTTTTCATTCATCGATGTCAACCTTTTGAATAGCTATAAATTAAACCGGACGAACTAAATATGCAAAACTTGCAAAACAGTCTGAACATGATAGTATAAAGAGTGATAGTGTTACACATTAATAAATCTATGTGTGGTTGAATCCATAAAAATAGCATTTTCTTTTAATCATCAGAATCCTTTAATACTCATGAATTCAATTAGTTAGGGTATGACCGAGAACAAGAAAGATGAAGCTAAATTAACAGAAGATACGGAAGCAAATAATTCCTCAAGACTGTTACTTGAAAATACATTCTACAAATCATTCGATGCTGAAGCTCCTTCAACACCGGGTTTTAAAATTGAATTTACACAACACAAATCTGCAGGCCTGCAAAGTGCATCTGACATGTGGATTGATAAGAACAGACTCTTTGAAGGTGTAAGAGACCAGAAAGACATTGATAAACTCAGGAAGATGTCAGGTCTTTAAACGTATCTGAAACTTATCTTAAACCCGTCTTTCCCTTTTTCATAATAATCTGGTTTTGCAGAGGGAAAAATTTTCAATTTCCTTCACCTCTTATGCTGGCATAAGTATATCAAGCCAGCTTGATTTATAGGCAAGCATATTTTTTGACAAGGTATTTATACAACGCGATAATACCTTATTATATACTCAACTAAATGACTCTAAAGAGGTTAAAAATATGGCACCATGGGAATATGATATCAAAGCTGTTCGCTACGGTGAGTGGGACAGCACAAAGGAAGACTTGAACAGGATCGGCATAGAAGGTTGGGAGCTTATCCGCTTCTCAGATGATGTCGATGACAATGGAATGATTAAAGCATTCTTTAAAAGGCCTGTTGACTGCCTTGAAGTCTAATCCTTTTCTTTCTTTTATTCTGCAATTGATGTCATAAATTTAACTTGTTTTATTGATGTATCTGCTAACAGGATTTTACAGCTATTAAGCAGGTTCTTGAAATATCACAACATTCACGGCAATATTCATTGGATAGACCTAAAATTTTGTTATTTTTTCTGTAATTTTCCCATTTTCGCGACTAGCACTCTCACCTTACACACATTACCTATTCAAACTGAGCCCACAAACATTACAAACTTATGGGTTTACTGATAGCATTATTGAGAATGTTTATGATGTTTTGTATACAATACTGAAAAATATGCAAATTGTGTCGAAGGACTTATTGCAAAATATTTAAATATGATAACAACGGTAATGAGCTTCTGCCTGAGGATAAATATAAATATACCTCTAGACAGCATAAATAAAACAGGTAGAAAGATATAATGACGGAAACTGTTACAAATTTGAACACAATACATGTCCCGGAGGGCTACAGCCTCAAGAGGATACAGTTCTATTTCTGGTTAGGAATGTTTTCTGCTGTATTCCTGAGGTTGATAATAATTGCAGATTATTACAACGGGATATTGTCAAAAGCTCTGTTCTACCTGGGAGTAATTGGATATCTGATATTCTTCGCACACAGATATCACGTTGCAACACGCAGGGTTGGAGTTTTAAGAAATCTTGAACTGCTCAGTAAGATAGAGAATAGAACTTCTTTAACTGAAGAGGATTACCGCGGATTACAGTATATTATGTGGAGCCTTTCAGTTTCAAAGGAACGAATGAATTACCTGGTAATCTTTGCCTTCTCGGTAATAGCAATTGTATTATCATTGGCACTTGACCTGGGTATTGTTTGAAGAACAAAGAAAAATATCAGAAAAATGACCTCATAAAACGAAAAACACCAAACAACAAGGTGATATATATGAACCCAACAAAGGAAGAGATCTTTGACAAGGCAAAGCATGCTGTAATGGATCTCGATGAAATTGCCGTCGAAAAGATAGCCTATGAAGCCCTGGAAGCAGGAGTTAGTCCGGTAGAACTAATAGAACTCGGGTTTGTGGAAGGCATGAAAGCCGTGGGAGATCTTTTTGAGGAAGGCAAATCACAGCTTGCAGAAATATTTGAAGCTTCACACATTGTAGAGTCAGGTATCAATGTACTCAGACCTGCAATTATGGGTTCCAAAAATAATGTATGCCTCTTTGGCAACCTGGTTGTCGGGATGTGAGCGCATTTTACACCAATTGTTTTGTTCCTGACAAAACAATCCCTCCTTCTTTTTCTCCTCCGTTTTTAAATTATTAATCAAAATTGTTAACAAATTACAGGCCATCTGCTATTTGAAAAAATTAAATATGACTTATGAATCAGGCAAAGTTATTTATTCCAATGCAGGTTTTTATACTCTAGTTTGATAGTCCTGCAAACAAGTTTCAAAAAGTTTACAGATGCAGCGACCTACAATGCATAGGACTTCCACTAAAACATACTACTATATCATCATCCGGAATCAACACCGGTTTTAACTTTGCAGATAATCGCTTAACTAAAATTACATTTGAATAGGTGACATTATGAAATGTGATGATCTTAAAGATCCTTTTGAATCCAAACAAACTATTACTATTGCTAACAAAGAGGTAACATTCTATAGCTTAAAAAAGCTTGAAGAGGCAGGTATTGCCGACATTTCCAAATTACCTTACTCAATCAGAGTACTGCTTGAAGATATTCTGAGAAACGTTGATGGAAAAGTTATCACAGAAGATGACGTCAAAAATCTTGCAAGCTGGAGTCCAAAAGGAGTGCTTGCAGTTGACATCCCGTTCATTCCTTCAAGGGTTTTAATGCAGGACTTTACAGGTGTTCCTGCAGTAGTAGACATCGCAGCCATAAGATCTGCCATGGAAAGATTGGGAGGAGATCCTTCAGCAATAAATCCAGTCATTCCTGCAAATCTTGTTATCGATCACTCAATTCAGGTAGACTATTACGGTACATCATATGCACGTAACTGCAATGAGAAATATGAGTTCCACCGCAACAAGGAAAGATATGAACTGCTTCACTGGGCACAGAATGCTTTTGATAACCTGAAGGTTGTTCCACCTGCAAGCGGTATTATCCACCAGGTCAACCTTGAGTACCTTGCGTCTGTTGTTCATTTAAATGAAAAATGTGGCGAACTTGTTGCATACCCTGATACACTTGTAGGTACAGACTCCCACACTACCATGATCAACGGACTTGGCGTGCTTGGTTGGGGAGTCGGTGGTATTGAGGCTGAAGCTGTAATGCTCGGACAGCCATACTATATGCCAATACCTGAAGTTGTCGGATTCAAGCTCACCGGAGAACTCAGGGAAGGCGTTTCAGCCACTGACCTTGTACTCACAGTTGTACAGATGCTCAGGGAACATGGAGTTGTCGGAAAGTTCGTGGAATTCTACGGACCGGGATACAAGGCTATCGAACTCACAGAAAGAGCTGTACTTGCGAACATGGCTCCGGAATACGGTGCAACTATGGGATTCTGCCCTGTAGATGAAGTAACTCTTGAATACATGACCATGACAGGTAGAAGTGAAGAACAGGTTGACCTTGTCAGACAGTATTGTAAAGAACAGGGACTTTTCCTTGAAAATGAAGCACCTGAACCTGAATTCACATCTACACTTGAACTTGATATCAGCACTGTAGAACCGTCACTTGCAGGACCTAAAAGACCACAGGACCGCATACCAATTCCAGAAATGTCAAGGGCATTCCACCAGACAATGAAAGAAGTGTTCGCTGCAAAGAGCGGAAAGGAAGCATGCGAAACAGACCCTGATTACGGACGCTGGCTGAACGAAGGCGGCTATAGTGTTTCCGAGATCACACATCCACATCATACTGGCATTACAAAGATAAAATGTGCAGACGACGTTGTTGCTGTAACACATGGTTCAGTTGTTATTGCCTCCATCACATCATGTACTAACACATCCAGCCCGGCACTTATGATAGGTGCAGGACTGGTTGCTAAAAAGGCTGTTGAGAAAGGACTTAAGGTCAAACCATTTGTCAAGACAAGCCTTGCACCTGGTTCCCGTGTAGTTACTGACTACCTTGAAAAAGCCGATCTTATGCCATACCTTGATGCACTGGGATTCCATCTTGTCGGTTACGGATGTCTCACATGCATTGGTAACAGTGGCCCCTTAAGAGAAGCAGTTTCAAAGGAAATAGAAGACAAAGACCTTACCGTTGCAGCCGTACTCAGTGGTAACAGGAACTTTGAAGGCAGAATTAACTCCCAGATCAAAGCAAACTATCTTGCATCCCCAATGCTTGTTGTAGCATATGCACTTGCAGGAACAGTTGACATTGACCTCGTAAATGAGCCAATCGCCTGTGATCCGAACGGACACCCTGTTTACCTGAAAGATATCTGGCCAGGAAAAGAAGAACTTAATGAATGTATCCTCAATGCAGTCACACCTGAGATGTTCAAAGAAGAATACTCCAATGTGTATGAAGGAACAGAACTCTGGAGAAAACTTGATGCACCAAAAGGTCTGCTCTATGATTGGGATGCAGACTCCACATATATACAGGAACCACCTTTCTTCAAGGATTTCCCACTGGAAGTAGAGGAACTTGCTGATATTAAAGGTGCAAAAGCCCTGGCATATGTCGGAGACAGTATTACCACTGATCACATTTCACCTGCGGGCTCAATCCCGGCATCATATCCTGCAGGCCAGTACCTTATTGCAAAGGGTGTAGATGAAAAGAACTTCAACTCATATGGTTCCAGGCGTGGTAACCACGAAGTAATGATGAGAGGAACTTTTGGAAATGTACGTCTTAAGAACAAACTTGTCGGAAGCAAGGAAGGCTCATGGACAATGTACATTCCTGAAGAAAAGGAAATGCCGATCTATGATGCTGCAATGAAATATATGGATCAGAAGATTCCATTGATAGTTGTGGCAGGAAAAGAATACGGCACAGGAAGTTCACGTGACTGGGCAGCAAAAGGAACCCAGCTTCTTGGAATTAAAGCTGTTATTGCAGAATCATTTGAAAGGATACACCGCAGCAACCTTGTAGGTATGGGTGTACTGCCACTTCAGTTTAAGAGTGGTGAATCTGCTGAAACCATTGGACTTACCGGGAAAGAGACATATGATATAACCGGGATTGAAGGACTCAAACCATTTGGAGAACTTACAGTCATAGCAAAGTCAGATGATGGTAAGGAAAAGAATTTCAAAGTAGATGTCCGTCTTAACTCAGAAATTGAGATCGAATACTATATGAATGGAGGAATTCTTCATAAATTCCTCAGAGACAGAGTAAAGGGTGAATAAAAATTCACCCCTATCCTTGTTTTGATAATTTTGCTTGATATAACTAATGATTTTATAAATCGCTTTGAATTCAAGCAAACTTTAATATATGGATAATTGGAAGGTATTAGTACATATTTTTTCATTGAACATATTCTATCAAAACTTACATTTTACCTATCGGGGATTTTTAAATGAAAGAGATGAAAAAAGGCCTGGAAGGCGTAGTAGCTTTGGATACCAAAATTTCCTATATTGATGGTATCCAGGGAATCCTGAAATATAGGGGTATCAATATAGAGGATCTGGCTGATCTCTCTTATGATGCTGTTTCCTATCTGCTCATCACTGGAAAGATGCCCGATGAAGCAGAATTATCTGAATATTCCCGGATGCTTGTAGCAAATCGGGGCATTAATGGAAAGCTTATCGAAGTGCTTAAGCATTTTGAGTTTGGCGTAGAAGCACTGGATGGCCTTCGAACCGCCATATCCTGTACAGCACATTTTGATGAAGAGAACAATCAGCATACTCCTGAAGCAAACAAGAATAAAGCCATAAAACTTGTTGCTGAATTCCCAACAATCGTTGCAGCCCTGCACAGAGCCAGTTATGGTGATGAACCTATCAAACCCATGGATAACCTTTCCCATGGAGCAAATTTCCTTTACATGCTAAGTGGAAAAATTCCTACTGATTTGGAAGCTGAAGCAATGGAAAAGGATCTCATACTCAGTGCTGAGCATGAACTTAACCCTTCCACATTCTCATTAAGAATAGCTTCATCAACACTATCAGACATGTATTCCGCAGTCATATGCGGTCTTTGCACACTGAAAGGACCACTCCATGGTGGTGCCAGAAAAGGTGTAATGGATATGCTTGATGAAATAGGCAGCATTGAGAACGCAAGGGATTATGCACTTGGAAAACTTGAACGCAAGGAAAAGATCATGGGATTTGGTCACCGCGTGTATAAAACGCTCGACCCAAGAGCAAGGATATACAAGGATGTTGCCAGAAGACTTGCCGAAGAAAATGGTGACACATCATGGTTCGACATGGCAGAAGAACTTGAACATATTCTCTACCATGAATTTGTAGAGATTAAAGGAAAGCCAATTTATCCAAACGTGGATTTCTATTCTGCAGTGGTATACAAATATCTTGATATTCCTGCCGAACTTGCAACTTCCATTTTTGCAATGGGAAGGGTTTCAGGCTGGATTGCACACTGCATGGAACAATACTCAGATAACAGAGTTATCAGGCCAAGGGCGCACACTGTGTAAGCCCCTGTCTGTTTCTTTTTTCACATTCATTTTTAAGACTTGCATTCATTTTCTCAAAACCTGCACGGGTTTTTTCACCCACCACATATAGAATCAGAGGAGCAAGTATACCTTTGAATCTTTCACACTGAATTAACCTTGTACGGTCATTTTCAAGTTCTTCAAGCCTGAAAGCATGTTCTCCGTCAAAGATGCCTTTGACCCAGAGATTACCTTTCCACCTGAATTCATTAACTGGTTCCAGTTTAGTAATAACCGGAGTTATATCTAATCCTTTTGTCCCGGGTGGCTGGAGATGAACATCAAGCTTAGAACCAATCTCAAGTTCACCTCTTATTTTAGTTATAAAAGGATTCCACATTTCAAAATTGTCAAAATCTGTCAGGAGGTCCCAGACCTCATTGATAGGAGTTTCAATTACTATATCAGTACATATCTTATGCATTGTGAGGATAACCTCCGATAAAAGGGACAAAATAAGAATAAAATAATAGATTGTTCACACTAATTACCTGTATTAATTATCAACCGTTTTGGCGCCAATGAAATATATAATTTTAGATGATATGGAAATCTGCTGCATAATTTACAATATCACCTACGTAATAAAAAGGAGCAAATATGGAATTTAGTTGTAAACATTTTATAGTCGCCTATGTCCGCTATTAGCACACATGATTTAAAAGCCTTGCTATGTTTTGCGTATTTGAATTAAAAATCAATGCCTGCAATCTCAACTTTTTTATACGCAAAGATTCATTGAATGGATAATTAAAGTAAAAAGGTAGTGAACATGAGTCAAACACAAAAACATGGGGTTCCGGCACTATTATCTTTCTTTATCCCTGGACTTGGACAGTTAATAAAAGGAGAACTATTCAAAGCAATTGGTATATGGGTCGTGCTTGGAATCTGCTTTTTACTGCAAATCATCCTGATAGGTTACTTAATAGGATTTATCGTATGGGTCTGGCAGATCTACGACGCATACAATAATTAGTGTGATTTACAGAAAGATCAGGATTTCAGAAATCAGAATATCTCACTGATTCCGGTAGCCTTTTCTCCCTTGGCACCCTGAACTGTGACCTCGAAATCCTTGAATTTCGGAACTCCGGTGCCTCCTGTCTCATCCGGTACAAGGGAATTTGACCATGGACTGTTTACCATGTAAGCAATACCTGCATGTGACTCTTCATAGTCCGATTTCCTGGCTGCGACAACAACTTTTCCGAAGCTGTTTTTAACAATCACAGTCTCTCCGTCTTTGATAGCAAGTTTTGCAATGTCCTTCTGGTCAAGTTTAATGACAGCAGAAGAATTCTCATATTCCTCTCCAAAACGAGAGGTTTCCTGTGCAGTATTCTGGAACACATCTCTGTATGTAACAACCTTCAGTTTAATTTCAGGTGCTGCAAGGAATTGTCCAAATCCCATCAGATCGCCTCCATGATTTTCCTGAGAATCTCAGCATCGGGGAGATTTTCAGTTTCGAGTATCTTCTTAAGCTCAACCTCAACACCATCCATGCGAACGGCAGTTCCACCAGACTCCACACCTCCAAGAGCACAGGGAATAGTTACCTTTGCCTTTGAAGATGTGAGGTTCCTGCATGGGTCAATAGTAATCAATGGAATCTCTGCAAGATATCGCGAAACTGATAATGGAAGACTTGACAGTGGATCTGAGCCTATAATCAGTGCAGCATCAACGGTTTTATTCCTGAGGGCTTCAACAACGGAAAACTCAGGACCATGTTCTGCAACACCTGTTTCCGAGTTAAATTTCACACGGTTGATGTATCCGGTTTCCTCGTAAAGATTCTGGTTAAAACCTCGCATATTATATTGTCCAACCATTGGCATGAGATTGAAATCAGAAACTTCGTTTAATTTGTCCATTAATCTGAATAATGGGTTGAGGTCTTCAAGAGAATATATGAGTCCAAGTCCGACACAGATTACACCGAACTTTGCCTTTTTCAGCACATTTGCAAGTTCAAGTATTCTCTTTGCATCAAATCCGAATGATGTCTTTGGAACCTTACTGGAGAGAGCACTTACCAGTGCGTCCATAAACTCTGCATCTCCACCCACTGGTATCTGGTAGAAACGGTTATCTCCACAAATAACTGCCGTCTCGGATTTCCTGACATCAACACAAATAGCTGTTCTGTCCTCTTCCCACCCTCTCTGACGTTCCTTGCCTCTTGGGAAATATGAATATCGTGAAAGATGACGTGGATGTGAATTTGAAGGGTCTGCACCCCAGAACATAATTACATCAGCTTTGTGTCTGATATCATCCAATGTGCATGTTTTGAGTTTATCCTGAAGTATTGCCTCTATTACCGGACCCTGGCAGAAGGAGGAAGTATCATCAAGATATGCACCAATCTTTTTTGCAAGACCGATTGACATTTTCTGAGCTTGCGAACTTGAGTTTCCATGTCCGAAAATCAAAGGTTTGTCTGCGTTCCTAAGAATCTCAGCAGCTTTTGCAATTGCAGAATCTACATCTGTTTTTTCACCATCAATAGTACATTCCAGATGGTCACTGCAGCCTTTCATGCGTGCAACGCCCTTGCGACATGCAGCATGAACAGTCTTTACTTTACTATTTTCTGTTTCAACTTCTATGTCATCACAGAGAAGTGCACATCCCGTACAAACATAATATTCACTCAAATCATCACCACACTCTAAAATAAGAAGAATAAGAGTTCATACGAACTCAATGGCCTTTGTAGGACATGTATCTATGCAGGCAACACAGAGAATCCGGTTCTCACCAAAACGGCGGCATTCCTTAACATTGCGGGCTTTAACAACACCATCTTCAACCTTAAAGATTACTTTCTCAGATGTCGGCGCTTTTCCACTACCTGCACCCAGCGGGTCATTAGCAACATTAACAGGACATGCGACAACACAATTACCGCATCCTATACATTTGTCCTCATGAACTATGAGACCTGTATCGGTTACGCCACTTACAGGAGCTATCATTTCAGAGAGCTTCTCATAACCTGCCTTATACTTAGCATCGTTTACAAGTGGAGGACAATCATCCACACTGACCTTACGTGCCAGCAGATCAACGGCAAATGCCATGCATGTACTTTTTCCACATTCCTTACAGTTAGTTTTTGGAAGCAACTGATATATTTCCATTACATTTGCCATTTTATCTCCGCCCATTTATGCTGAGTAGAATTATTGATCAGATTTTATTGTTATTAAAAATATCAGACTTTGAAGAACAAAGAACAGTGGCAATTACCTTCATTCTCTATTTCCTCTTCATGATAAACACATGGACAGATAATCTTACGGTCTTCTTCCTCATCACCGGTTCTAAGACGGCATGGACAATACTGCTTCCCATGTTCATGTTTATTTTTAGAAAGACCTTCGATTACCATCATCAGCATTTCTTCATCAGGGTTTAGAATAAAACCCTTTTTCTTTGCATATTTTGATGCCCATTCATGCGTTTTTTCCATTATTGGTGCTAGATCTGTCATTGATAATCTCCGATAAAGTCAATTACAGTATGATTGGTATATTCAGGATATCATTATTTAACGCCTTCGACTAAATGGAATCTACAGTTGCTCAATAGATTTTTAATTAGAAGTATAGGATTAAAACACTATATTATAAACAAAGATATAAAAAAATGTAAAACAACCTTTGTTTTTCACAGTGTGGAAAGAAAATAAATCAAACTGTATTTCCTAAGCCTGATTAAGTACGCCGGACAGTCACATTCCATGAACATTGTCAGGCTATCCAAATAATGAATGCTTTCAGGAGAAGAACAGAAAAAAGAAAAGGATACCGGGAAATCTTAAAATTGTCCGGTTTACATCATTTTTGTCTGTTCAGTCTGACGTGGTACTTTTACCACAAGGAAACGAAACAGACTATCGCTTTCATTCATAAGCCTGTGAGGGATCTTTGCAGGACTGTCTATCAACATATCCTTTGTGATAGTCTGCTGCTCATCACCAATCTCTACTATGCCCTCACCTTCTAGCACATAGAAAAATACATCAACAGGTGTTGAATGCTTTTTAAGAGCTTCTCCTGGTTTGAGCTGCATGTGCATAACTTGAGCGTGTTCAGTATCATAGAGCTTATGAACTGTGACTCCATGAGGGTTTTCTTTCTTTTCTGCATTGCTGTAGCTTGTTATTTTCATGAATACACTTCCTAAAGTAAAATGGAAATAAGGACTTAGTTATAATATTCCTAGAAACTGCTATTAAAAATTTAAATGAGGGTCTTAAGATCCTCATCTACTGTTGTGTTAGGCATGATGTTGAAGTTCTCAACCAGCACATTCAGGACATTTGGTGAGACAAATGCCGGAAGTTTCGGACCAAGCATGATGTTCTTGACACCAAGGCTTAGCAGTGCCAGCAGTACAAGACATGCTTTCTGCTCATACCATGCAATATTATATGCAACCGGCAGGTCGTTAATATCCTCTATACCAAAAGCCTCTGCTAGAGCCTGTGCAATAACAACAAGTGAATATGAATCATTACACTGACCTGCATCAATTACTCTTGGAATTCCGCCAATATTTCCTAGATCAAGCTTGTTGTAGCGGTATTTTGCACAGCCTGCTGTAAGGATTACAGTATCATCCGGCAGTGCTTCTGCAAAGTCTGTGTAGTAGCTTCTCTCCTTGTGCCTTCCGTCACAGCCTGCCATTACAACGAACTTCTTAATCTGGCCGCCTTTTACAGCCTCAATTATCTTGTCGGCAACGGAAAGTGCCGATACATGAGCAAAACCACCCATGATGGTGCCTTCCTCAAGCTGCTGCGGTGGCTGGCATGTCTTTGCCTGCTCAATGATGGTAGAGAAATCCTTTCCTCCGTCTTCATTGGCAATGATATGAGTTACACCATCAAAGCCGACAATTCCGGTGGTGTAGATCCTATTGATGTATGACTCTTTAGGAGGAACGATACAGTTGGTGGTCATAAGTATCGGACCATTAAACTTGTCGAACTCTTCTTTCTGTCTCCACCATGAACCTCCATAGTTACCCACGAAGTTATCATATTTCTTAAAGGCAGGATAGGAGTTTGCAGGAAGCATTTCACCGTGGGTGTAAACATCAACACCTGTACCTCTTGTTTGATCAAGGAGCTGTTCCAGATCATGCAAGTCGTGTCCGCTTATGAGGATCCCCGGATTGCTACCTACACCAATGTTAACTGCAGTAGGCTCTGGGTTTCCGTAGGTTGTAGTGTTTGCCTTATCAAGCAGAGCGAGTGTATTAACACCAACTGAACCACATTCCAGTACCAGTGAAATGAGTTCATCAACACCCATGCCATCATCCAATGTAGCAAGAAGTGCCTTTTCAATAAATGACATGATGTTGTCATCTTTGTATCCAAGAACATTTGCATGGTGTGCATAGGCTGCCATGCCTTTGAGACCATACATCAAAAGTTCCCTGAGAGAGCGAATATCTTCATTTTCCGTTGCCAGAACACTGGTGTTGATATTGGCCAGTGTTTCAGGTTTGACCTTTGCCATGACAGTCAGGTCATCACCAGCATTTGGAGCAGCACCTGGGAGTTTCTCCTTGATCCCATCTTTTATTTCAAATCCTTCTTTGATTAATCTTTCAATATCAGCTTTATTAAAATTGGTATTTGTGATGGTTGCAAACAACCCGTCAAGAATGAACTCATCAATCTTTGCATCATTAAGGTTGTTTGCTCTTGCCTTTGAGTTGTAGAATGCAATACTTTTCAGGACAAAGATAAGATCATCCTGAAGGTCAGCAACCTCTCCTTTTTTTCCACATACACCGTTCTTTGTACAGCCGGTACCATTCATAGTTTCTTCACATTGATAACAGAACATATTATTCCCCATGCTTCCTAATGCTAGGATCTTTCTGACATAGTATATTTAATATACTGATATATTAGGGATACTTGCATATAAGAAAGACAGTTCCCAGTTGGATACTGCATAAGAAATATTCTCATAAACTGATATGAGGCAAAATATTGCAATAACTAAAAATGCGTTCCATAACCAGTGGTGCCACTCTTCATTCCCATACATATACCCATATAAAGTTGGAACTTGAGCTTTATAAATTTATCTTGAATAAAACGGGTGTGAACAGAACTGTAATAGAAGTGATAAAATTGACAGAAAATAGAGAAAGTTACATAGCTATAAACAATTGCTTTTACCTTATCATCTCAAACAACGGAACCTCATCCGGGTGGTAGCCTTCCCTTAAAAAGTAATTCTTAAACCTGCCATTGGTTTCAACTTCAAGACAATCTATATTTTCAAGTGTTTTTATATGGAAACTCACCGACCCTTTGGAAAGCCCAAGCTCCTTACAAAGTTCCATATTAGTTATTCCCGGATTATCATATATTGTTCGGCAGACTTTCTTGCAGGTTGCACCTGGCAGATGAACTTCAATACCTTTGTGATTTTTATTCCACAAAGCGCTCTCATTTTTGAACAGGCTCAGATGGTTTCCGATCCTGAACATGAGAATCTTGCCTGCATCCTTAAGATTAGTCACATGATACCTTACAGTTCCACGCTTGATACCCAGATCCGTCTCTATCGCATTGACTGTGCTGCCGGGATTTTGTTCAATAAAATCAAGTATTTTCTGGCGATTCTCGTTATTGGGATCTTTTTTAGCCCATGCTGTGAGAATAGCAACGAGCTTCCATCCAAGGCCAAAAACAATTGTACCTATTGTTATAATTTTGAAGTATAGTGGAATATCCCAGAATGAGTCTTCACTCATCCACCCTTGAGTATATGTGGAATCAGTTATTTCGTCTGAAGTATATGTTCTGAATGCTGAAGAAATCGAGCAGGAACATATGACTAAAAAAAAGGAAATGAGTAAGATTGTATATTTTTTCATGATATTGAAAAAGAACTCTAAATAGAATAATCTTCTGTTCCTATAACATGATAGCCATAAACTTTGCATCTCCACGTCCCTACTTCTGGAGTATTATCTAGAAGTAAATTGATCCTGCCATTATTGGAACCATCAGCAGAGTCATAGTATGGACCATAACTGTTCCCACTTGGGTCATATACATATAATTGTAATGAATCCGTAGTATCTCCCCAATTTAGATCAACGATCATAGCAGAATTTGAAGAACTAACATATGTTGTATGCCAATTCACTTCTCCCTGTGTAATTGTAGTGGTTACTGATTTTATTCCAATTGTCTCATTGGAACCTGATGAGACTGCATCGATTGCTGTTTCAGATGATTTTGCACCTGCTGCTGAAACGCAGAGCAAGAATACAAGAAATGCTATTACTATTCTTTTCATGATTGTACTCCTACTAGCTTTCACTAGTTATTCAAAAAGATAAAAAATAGTACTATATAACTTTTCTAGCCATTGATTAAACTAAAAAAAAGTAACTTTAATGATAATTTTTATCATGAAGTGTTTGGATGTAAAGTAGAATGAGAAAATGAGAGGACATAAGAATGTCCTCTACCCACTCCCCAACTTCCGCGCAGATTTGTGCTGATTGGGTTCAAACAATTCAAAGAAGGAAGAATTATAATAAAACCATTATGGCCATCGTTTAAACTGAAATCTTTTGAATAAATACACCAACAGGTAATTCTCACCAATTTCTTTGCTGCATTTCACATTCTATTTGAAATCGAACTGCCTTAGTTCAAAAACACCATATTTTGCACTCTAACAGTTTAACCAGTAAGTAAAAAGTAGCAACATGAAGGGGAAAAGAAAAATGATTAATTTTCCAATCCCCGGTTGTTTCCTGCACATATGCACAGGAAGGTAAAACAGATAATAATAAGCATATTTATAATATAACCATTATGGCCATTGGTCAAACTGTTATATATAGTCCAAACAGTTTACCACTAATTAACTAAAAACGAATCAATTCCTGAGGCAATTCAAATGTTATTGCTATAGTGAAGATCATGCAAAACTATATCTTTATCCAGACCATCATTTCCTGCTATAGGGAGCCAACAATATGCGAATCGGAGTTTATATCTGCCATTGCGGACTGAATATCGCACACACAATCAATGTCGAATCACTCAGGGATAAAGTTAGTGAACTAAAAAACGTTGCTCTGGTCAAGGACATACAATTCATGTGTTCCGATTCGGGACAGGACTCCATAGTTCAGGATATAACCGACCTTGATCTTAATCACATACTTGTTGCAGCCTGTTCTCCTCATCTGCATGAGCAGACTTTTAAGAGAGTGCTTGAAAAAGCAGGTCTCAATCCTTTCATGCTGGAAATGGTCAATATCCGTGAGCAGTGCTCCTGGGTGCACATGGATGATCCACAGATGGCAACCCAGAAAGCTTTTGATCTTATAAGAATGGGGATTGCCAGACTCAAACTGCTGGACCCATTGCAACTTAAAAAAATTCCTGTCAAAAAAGATGTAATGGTAATCGGTGGTGGTGTAGCTGGAATTGAAGCTGCCCTTACACTTGCAAATTCAGGCCATCATGTAATTATGGTTGAAAAGGAACCAACCATCGGTGGAAAAATGGCACTGCTCAATGAGGTTTTTCCAACCAACGACTGTTCCATCTGTGTACTGGCCCCGAAGATGACGGACGTGAACCAGCACCCGAACATCGACCTCATAACACTTGCAGAAGTAACAGAAGTAAGCGGGCCCGTGGGCAATTTCAATGTAACAGTAACCAGACAGCCAAGATACATTGACGAAGACAAATGCAAAGGCTGCGTGGACGAATGCGGACGAGTATGTCCCGTAGAAGTTCCTAACAGATTTGACTCAGGACTTGGAAAAACCAAAGCCATCAACATGCCAATACCACAGGCCGTCCCTCAGGTAGTCTATATTGACAATGAATACTGCGTAGGCTGTGGACTCTGTAAACTTGCATGCCCTGCTGATGCTATTGATTATCACCAAAAAGAAGAAAAAATCGAATTCACCGTGGGAGCAATTATAGTTTCAACCGGCTACAGTCACTTCGATGCGAGCAGAAAACCGGAATATGGTTATGGAATCTATCCTGATGTTATAACAAATATGGAACTGGAACGCCTGCTCAATGCTGCAGGTCCTACTAAAGGCAGGGTTCTTTCACCTTCAACACTTAAGGTTCCTGAAAAAGTATCCTTCATCCAGTGTGTCGGTTCCAGAGATGAACAGGTTGGGAATCCATACTGTTCAAGAGTATGCTGCATGTCAAGCATGAAAAATGCACAGTTACTCAAGGAAAGATACCCTGATGTTGATATTACAATTCATTATATCGATGTCCGTGCATCCGGTGAGATGTACGAGGAATACTACATCCGCAGTCAGGAAATGGGAATAAATTTCATCCGTGGAAAAGTCGGAGAAATTCTTCAGGATTCCGATGGAAAACTGAAACTTCGTTATGAAGATACGTTAAGCAGCAAGCTATACGAAGAACCCACTGACCTTGTTGTCCTTGCAACCGGAATGGAAAACGTCAAAGATGCTGATAAGATATCAAGAGTTCTCAACCTTACAAGACGTACAGACCGTTTCTTCTCCATTGCTCATCCGAAGATGAGACCGGTAGATTCCCACGTAAAAGGAATATATATAGCAGGATGCGCATCCGGTCCCAAAGAGATACAGGTATCCATTGCCCAGGGAAGTGCAGCAGCAGCCAAGGCGATGCAATTGCTTTCAAAAGGTGAACTTGAAATGGACCCACTCAGTGCCCACGTTAATCCTGACAAGTGTATTGGATGTGGAATTTGTGCTGACACATGTAAATTCAATAAAATTACCATGGTCGGCCGCAAAGCTGTGGTTGACGAACTCTCATGCATGGGATGCGGAGCTTGCAGTGCATCATGTCCTGCTGATGCCATATGGATGCGTAACAGCACCGATGAACAGATAATAGCTCAGATACATGCTGCAACCGAAGTCAAATCAGAATCACCACTTATCGTTGCTTTCCTCTGCAACTGGTGCAGTTACACCTGTGCCGACCTTGCAGGAACTTCAAGGATACAGTACCCAACCAACACACGTGCAATCCGTGTCATGTGTGCAGGACGTGTTGACCCATCCTTCGTACTTGAAGCACTGGAACATGGTGCAGATGGAGTACTTGTAGCTGGTTGTCGTCTTGGAGAATGCCACTATACCTTTGCTAATTACAATGCAAAACAAAGAATGGACGCATTAAAAGAAGTCCTTGCAGATGTCGGAATTGACCCCGGACGACTCAGTGTTGAATGGATATCGGCTTCCGAAGGTGAAAGGTTTGCAAATTCCATCGAAGGCTTTGTTGATTACCTGAAGAAGATCGGTCCTATAGGTTCTGAACTTAAGGAGGCGGAACAATGACCGAGGAATGCAGGGAGAACTCACTCTGTGTCGAGAAGGACATGGACATGGATGGCTCACATTTCATCTACCGCCAGGTAAGCAGCAAATCCATAAAGGTTCTTGATTTTGATTACAAACGATGCGTTGGATGTGGAATCTGTGTCGATATCTGCCCAACCACAGCCTTGGAACTCGGACCCATGCAGGAAATATCCACAGGTTTGGATGCTCCACCTGTGATGATGGACCTTGAGAAATGCACATTCTGTTCAATGTGTGCCAATTTCTGTCCGGTTCATGCTTTCAAAATAACTGAGGAAGGTGACCTTCCTGAGAAAGAAGAGTTCCCTACATTCGATTCATATGTCAGGATGAACGAGAAATGTCTCCCATGTGCACTCTGCAAAGCTGCATGTCCTGAGGAAGCCATCGAAGTTGAATTCACTTTCCCGAAAAAAGAGGAGATTACTCCTTTTAAGGAAGATGCAGAAGGCGAGATAGAGATTGATACCGAGAAATGTAATTTCTGCGGACTCTGTGCTGAATTCTGTGAAGCATTTTTGCTTATAGAAAAAGAGAAAACTCCAACTGACCCGCAGCCATTTGATATGCTCCTGGTTGACGAGGACAAATGTGATTACTGCGTGCTCTGCCAGGATCTCTGTCCTGAAGATGCCATCAAGGTCAAAGGTGAGAAACGAGGTGAAGCACCAGAGATTGAAGGAAACGTTACAGTCGATAATGAAAAATGTACACGCTGTACTTGGTGTCAGGTTGTCTGCCCCTATGATGCTGTAGATATCAAAAAGCAATTTGAAGGTGAGCTAAATCTCATAGAGGCCAACGTTGACAAATGCGACCCACAGGGTTGCCATGGATGTTTTAATGTCTGTCCATCCCACCTCTGGTACGTACCTGAAGAAGGTGCAAAGATAGCAGCAAAGTATGACTACTGTACCTATTGTGGCGCGTGTGTCAACGCATGTCCCAAAGATGTCATGACTGTTTCCAGAACAAAGGTAAATCATACATCAATTCCTGATTCTCCGTGGGCAGAACAGTGGAAGGATGCAATAGACTCCATGATTACCGGAAAGAGAAGACATCCCGATGTTTCCAGAACCCTTGAAGTTGAGCCTGAAGCACACAAAGAACATGTTGAAGTTGAACTACCACAGGTTGATGATTCACTGCTAAAGCTTGCAAAAGAGCGTATAGAAAAAGCAAAACCATTACTTGATAATGTAAAACTGCGAATGATGATCGAAAAGGAGAATCCTGAAAAGCTCAGTGATGAAATTAAAAAGAGGTTAAACTGAACTTTTCATGGACCATTTGGTCAAAAACGAACTCAAACTTCAGAAAGCAAAAATTGGAGGATTCATAGCTTTCATCCATTCAAGTCATTTTTTAATGCGATTGAGCATATCTTTCTGCAAGTGTTGCCCTTTTAAGTTTGAACTGAACTCTCTGCTGGTCCCACTGGTATTTCTCAGCAAGGAACCTTATGAGCCTCTTCTTGGAAGCTCCCTTAAGTTCGTTCTTTGTCATCATTTCCTCAATGAACTGTTTCTGCTGTTCGCTATTAAGTTCCGGCATTAGCATCTCTCCATTGATATGATAGTTGATGTTCCTGTAGCTACAGGAAGCTTCTTTGCTGTAAGCACAAGACCGTCCGGAAGTGCTTCCACTCTGAATCTCATCTTAAGCTCGCCTCTGTCACTCTTCATGTTCACATATCCACCTTTCCTCAGGCCAAGTTTCCTGACAGTGTTCCTGTTAAGGAGAACAAAATCATTGTCGTCCTTCTGGTCAAACCACATGAAAGGATTATAAAGATACTTTAACTCGTACTTGCCTTTCAGGACTTTAGGTGAAGAAATTCCATTGTCTGAAGCTGCACATTCAGCAGCAACTGACCTGTTCTCTTTCTGAGCTTCAATTGCTTTGAGCACAAGATAGTTCATCTCATCATAAGTGAAAGCCTTTCCACCGATACCGGCATTGAGCAATGAAAGTGCATCCACACCTGCTTTACCTGTACCGCTGTTTTTCAGAAGCTTGCCTTCGGCATTGAGGAAAGTACCAGCTTTGCTGTAAACAGGTTCTGTAGCTATCACAATGTTTGCAAGCTCAGTAACCGGACTGCTTCTTGAACTGATAACAATGAGTTTATCGAGCTTCTTTAAAGCTTCAATAGCAGCTTCATTATCAGGCATCAGTTCTATTGGGTCGCTGTCCAGAACTACAAGTGTCCTGATGTTTCCAAGCTCTATGTCCTCAACCAGTTCTGCAAGACCAAACATTTTATTTTCCTGATTAACAGAAAGTCCGGTACCAAAACTGTTCATGAAAGATCTCATAAACTGTATCTTAGCACCAGTTTTCTGAGCAAGAACAAGAATATTCTTTGCCAGTTTTATATCTGAATTTGGATGCATATCGGCAATTATCAATGACTCTCTATCGAGTTTCAGTTCATCATACTGCCCTGGTTTCAGGTCAAGTGTTTCATCAGCCAGGTTTAGCGGTTGTGTTCCAACAGCCACTATACTGGCACCATTTTTCTTAGCTGTAAGCAGTCTCCTGACAATTAGAGGATACTGGGCGTAAGGGTCAATGAAAAGCACGATTCTTTTTGCCTTTTCAATTTCAGCAAGTGATGCCTCCGGCATATTCAGACACTCAGAACTTACACCGGTCTGAACAACAGTACTAAGTGTAGCAGCCAGTTTTGTAAATGCCATCTGTTCCTCATTGGTAGTATTTCCAACGGATAACAGAGCAGTACTGCTACTGTCAGCATCCTTGAGAATCTCAACTGCTGTCTTGATAGCAGTTTCAACATCGGCATTTGAAGCATTTACCTGATTTACAGCATTATTCTCTTTAGCATAGTAATATGGAAGCTTCATCCCGAACCTGCATAGTTTTCCAAGGTTAACAGGACTGCTCTTCATGTGGTCGATACTCAATTTACCTTCAGCATTTTTCCTGATGTAAAGTCCGCAGCCTATTCCACATCCCGGGCAGATCGTCTGGTATATCATTTCCTTCATCTTGGCATCACCTCCAGGAATGGTGGTCTCTCAAGTGTCATTCCAGCCTTGTAATTGTACTTTTTCTGTGACTTGTCTGCAAAACGCCTGAAGATAGTTGTTAATGGTATATCCACTGGACAGACATCGGTACACTGACCACAGCCTATACAACTGTCAGACAGATGCATCAGGCGGACCATGTGGAACATGCTCATTCTGTAATTATCCTCAAGATTGTGATACATAGTGCACTTTGAATCCTCACCGCAGGTACATACAGGACAGATTTCCTTACAGGCTCCACAATTTATGCAATCTGCAAACTGTTCCATATAATACTGAGTACGTTCCCCGTCAGGAATTTCAGTGAATACCTTCTCAGACCATTTCTCACCCATGGAAAGCATGACATTGTTCACCTTTTCCCTGATGGTAATGGCCTTGTCACTTGCAGGTTCTATCTCTACGTAACCTGCGTCAATGGCATTCTCAAGAAGACGGACACCTTTCTCGTTCATTACTTCACAGAAGGTTGCGTTTCCTGTAAGCTCACCAATGACACCCCAGTTTCCACATGCAAGGTCGGCATTAACTGGAATCTTGACATCACAGTAGCGGCAGCTTAGGCGCCTGCCGTATCCTGCTTCCTCAAGTTCGTCAATTGAAATGCCCTTTTCCTCACCGGATTTTGTCCTGAAGATGAGATTTCCTTTCTCGATGTTCTCGCCTGTAACATCCTCAGGGTCTATATCATACATGTTAATGAGCATCTCCCGGGTCTGAACAGGATACATGGTTCCTCCACAGTTAAGACCAATGAGATATGTGTTGTCAATATTGACCTCATTGCGCTTTGCCTGCTCGATAACACCCCTAATATCACAGGGTTTTCCTGGCATAGCAACATTCTTACCAATAGCATACTTTGCAAGGTTCACCGGGACAGTGTGCATACTGCCTGCAGATGCAAGTACGTCTTCAACATCACTTGTGATTATTGGTATTGCCTCGTACTCGTTGATGTGTTTGAGCACAACGACCTCTTCCACAAGTCCTTTTTCAAGAGCTGCTGCAAGAATTGCTGTAACAAGACCACCGGAAGCTCCCTTGTTGCGAACTCCTGGATCGGTTGAATAACCTATTACTTTGTCTCCGACTTCGACCATTTCAGTTCACTCCTTCTGGTTTGAGAGGGCTTGGACCCAGTTTTCTGACCTGTTCAGTTACTTCCCTGACAAAGTTGGCGAATTTCTCACCTTCACTGGCGCTTATCCAGCTCAGGTGAAGCCTTTCAGGTTCAAGACCGAGTTCTTTTACCATATCTTCCATGAAATCGTACCTGACCTGTGTTTTATAATTTCCATTAACATAATGGCAATCACCAAGGTGGCATCCTGTTACAAGTACTGCATCCGCACCTTCGAGGAATGCATTGAACACGTGCAACGGATCAATTCTTCCGGAACACATGACACGAATGATACGGAGTGATGCAGGCTGCTGGAATCTTCCCATTCCTGCTGTGTCAGCTCCACCGTAACTGCACCAATTGCAGCAGAACGCGACAATCTTCGGTTCCCATTGTTTATTCTCTGTCATTTTCATTACTCCTCAAAGGTGAATACATTCTTAACCTGTGCCAGAAGCTGGTCATTTCTGAAATGATTCTGCTGCAATGCACCAGTCGGACAGGCTACAGCACATGTTCCACAGCCTTTGCAGAGTGCTTTGATGATATTCAGTTTTCCGTCCTCGATTGAAAGAGCCTGGAAAGGACACATTGGCACACAAATTCCACATGCAACACAGATGTCAGGATTTACTTCAACGGTGATTCCTTCAGTTATTGCCTTACCCTGTGCCAGATAACGAGTTGCACGGGCAGCGCATGCACTTCCCTGTGAAACTGAATACGGAATGTCCTTTGGCCCCTGACTGACACCGCCTATGAAAATACCGTCCAGTGTTGTATCAACAGGCTTGAGCTTTGGATGCGCTTCCATCAGGAAACCATCAGCTGCCCTGCTAACCTTGAGAATCTGACGTATGCGTTCAGTGCTTTCACTTGAAACTGCACCGACACTGAGAACCAGCAGGTCAAGGTCAAGGTCAATTATATCATTTGTAAGCGTGTCCTCAACACGTACCTTCAGGCCATTATCCTCATTCTCTGTGACCTTTCCGGGTTTACCCCTGATGAAGCGAATTCCCATGTCCCTTGCCCTGTCGTAGAATTCCTCATAGTTTCTGAACGGGGTTCTCATGTCCATGTACATAATATATACTTCAGAATCCGGGTATTTCTCCCTGATAAGCTGAGCATCCTTGAGAGCGTACATGCAACAGAAACTGGAACAATATCTGTTACGCTTCTTGTCCCTGCTTCCTACACACTGGATAAAACCAACCTTCTTAGGTGGCTTTACATCGCTTGGCCTGACAACCTTGCCCATTGTAGGTCCGCTGGCATTTATCAGACGTTCTAGTTCCATACCTGTAATTACATTATCGTAAAGTCCGTATCCGAAATCGTGTGTTGGTTCAGGGTCATAAACATCAAAACCTGCTGTGACAACTATAACACCAATATCCAGTTCGGAGAATGTGTCTTCCTGTTCCATAATTATAGAATTGCTGCTGCAAGCTCTGGAACATGCACCACAGTCGATACATACTGACTTATCAATAACAGCTCTAAGTGGAACAGCCTGTGGGAATGGTACGTAGATAGCTTTGCGGGTTCCTATTCCTTCGTTGAACTCGGTATTCGGGACTTCAACCGGACATTTTTCCACACAGAGTCCACAGCCAGTACATGTGTTTACATCAACATAGCGTGCCTTGTGCCTGACCTTTACCTTAAAGTTACCAACATAACCATCCACTTCCTCAACTTCGGAGTAGGTCATAAGCTCAATATTCTTATTTCTTGCAACCTCTACCATCTTCGGACCAAGGATACAGATACTGCAATCATTTGTCGGGAAGGTCTTGTCAAGCTGGGCCATCTTTCCGCCGATGGATGGATTCTTTTCAACTAGGTAGACCTTGTAACCCATATCAGCAATATCAAGTGCTGACTGCATACCTGCAACACCGGCACCGATGACCAGTGCTGTATTTGTTACCGGAACCTCGTTGGACTGCAGTGGTTCAAGCTTTGAAGCCCTGGAAACTCCCATGCGTACAAGCTCACATGCTTTCTCTGTTGCAGCTTCCTTTTCCTGCATGTGAATCCAGCTGCAGTGTTCCCTGATGTTCACGAACTCAAAAAGGTAAGGGTTGAGTCCTGCTTCTTCCACACAGGCCCTGAATATCGGTTCGTGGGTTTTCGGTGTACATGCTGCAACAAGCACACGGTTGAGGTTATTATCCTTTATTGCCTGCTTGATCTCGGACTGGCCGGAGTCACTGCAGGTGTATTTATTTACCGAGGAGCGTATTACATCAGGAAGTGTACCTGCATAATCTGCGACTGCATGGCAGTCAATGACACCTCCGATGTTTACTCCGCATTCACAGATAAATACTCCAATTCTGGGTTCATCCGTGTTTTTAGTATCATCATTTATTTCACTCTGAGCCAAATTTCATCACCCTTTTTTCATGGCGTAGACTATCGCCGTTTAAAAATAAAAGTAAAAATTACGTTTTTCCGTTGTCAGCTTTTAGTTTCTTTTTTCCGTTTTTATCATCATAAAGAAGATCAAGGATAAAATCAGGCCGTGACAAAGCCTTCCTTTATCCTTTGAATGAACACAGCAGTGTTTGTGCTGTTAAGATTAATTCCGAGTTCTTCCGGGGAAAAACCCATTGCAAGTCCCAGAAGCTGTGTGTAGTGCAGTACCGGGATCTCATAATTTGTGCCGGAATTCTTGTTGATGTCCTGCTGTCCTGAATCGAACTGGAGATGACAGAACGGACATGCATTGACAATGCAATCCACCTGTTCCTCTATCATATTCTGGAGCTTCTTCTCGGTTATCCTGAGAGTTGCATCCTGGACGGCTGCCCTTGCTCCTCCACCGGCTCCGCAGCACATCATCTTGTCCTCGTAATCAATGCTTTTGGCGCCTGTGGCTTCCACAAGTTCATCGAAGAATGTGATGTCGTTTGTGACAAGCCCAGAACCGGCTTCCTTGAGAGGCTGGACAAGGTGGCAGCCGTAATGAACTGCAACCCTGAGATCCAGTTGATTGGAAACAATTTCCCTGATACCGTCAACACCAATGTTCTGATAGAGATACTCAATAACATGGCGGACATCGTGCTGGCCCCTGAACTCGTGACCGGTTTCAAAGAGCTTTTCATTGACTTCCTTTTTCAGCCCGGAATCCTTTTTCAGTTCGGTTTCAGCTTCTTTCAGTGTACTGTAACATCCATTACATATTGTAAGCAGGTCGTCGTCCATTTCCTCAGAGAGAGCTATATTCCTGGAAGCAAGTGTCAGCCAGGTGGTTTTATCAAAAGACCTGAACACTCCCGGAGCCGGACAACATGATGCACCTTCAAGGTCGTCAAGCTCTATGCCAAGCTTTGAAAAGGTCTTTTTTGTAGCAGCCTCAATACCAGGATAACGGTTAGGTGCCACACAACCGAGGAAAAGGGACAGGTTGCTCATGCTTTCTCCTCAGCTACCTGCTGCTGGGTGAAGTCTGCCTGCTGCACCATTGCTGCGTTCTCAGTGAGCTGTTCTTCTACTTCGGATTCTGCAACGAGTTTATCAAAACCTGTAAGTCTCATGAGAGTCTTGATCTCACTTAATCCTTCGATAGAAGCCTGTACTGTAGGTGGTCTTTCCTCCAGGCCAAGAAGTCCCCTCTTTTCCATGGCGTCTGTGTTGGTTGGTACAGCGTGGCCGTAGTTTATGAGCATCTGACCTACTTTCTTATGAGCCTCAAGCATCTTTCCTTTATGAACGGCTTTTTCCCTGATAGCCAGAACTGCATCCACAAGGTTCACACCCTGCGGGCAGTTGTCCTGACATTTGTAGCAGGTGGTACAGTAAAAGATGAAAGGAACCACCATACTCTCTTCAGTTTCAAGACCCAGCTTTTCCATCTGGAGGAACCTGCGGATCCTGTAAGTTTGTTCCTGTTCTCCCATCGGACAGACAGATGTACATTGACCACATTGGTAGCAGCGTTCTATATTGGATATCATTTTAGATCCCTGTGTATTTCGGATTTGTCATGATTGTTTCGTATATATCATGATTAATAATTGATTTTAACATGCTTTTCTATAGAATTTTAACATATAAACGCTTCGCACGCTGTTTTCATTATTTCTCATAATCAATCATTAAGAACCATATACTCAAATTAGTTTCAATTGAAAAAAAGGTATTTTTGGAAATCTCGCCGTGAACTCCCCAAATTATGCGGCACGTTAAATATCAGGATTGGGCAGGATTTACCAGTATCCACCAGAATTCGCAACAATAACTTTATACATCCTGAGGCTGTTTGATGTGTAAACCGACGTATGCGAAACTAACTTGGTGAGATCACTTATGAGCGATAAATTCGATTACAGAGAACTTGGCCTGAAATGCGGGCTTGAAATTCACCAGCAACTTGATTCAAAATGTAAGTTGTTCTGCAATTGCCCGACACAGATTAGAAACATAGAAGAATCAAACCATGAGTTCTTCCGCTATCTCCGCCCAACAGCCAGTGAAATGGGAGAAACTGACAGGGCTGCCCTTGAACAGTCCAAGCTCAAACGTAAGTATATTTACAAGGCATACGACACGACCTGTCTTGTAGAGAATGACGATGAGCCTCCAACAGAGGTCAACAAGGAAGCTCTTGAGATCGCTCTGAGTATCACCAAGCTGCTGAACATGGTTCCTGTGGATCAGGTACATATGATGCGTAAGATCGTAGTTGACGGTTCAAACACATCCGGTTTCCAGAGAACAGCTTTCCTTGCAAAGGACGGTTATCTTGACACTTCAGTAGGCCCTGTTGGTGTCGGTGTACTCTGTCTTGAGGAAGAGGCATGCCAGAAGATCGAAGACCAGGGAGATTCTATAATATACTCTCTTGACCGTCTTGGTATTCCACTTGTTGAGATCGGAACCGATCCTGATATAATCTCACCACAGCATGCAAAGGAAACTGCACAGCAGATAGGTATGCTGCTTCGTTCCACAGGAAAGGTAAAGCGTGGACTTGGAACCATACGTCAGGATGTAAATATTTCAATCGCAAAAGGTGCACGTGTAGAACTGAAAGGCGTGCAGGCACTCGATATGATAGAGACCATTGTTGAGCGTGAGGTAGAGCGCCAGGTAAATCTCCTTGCAATTAGAGATGAGTTACTTGAGCGCAATGCATCTGTATGTGACACTATTTTCGATGTAACCGATATTTTCAAGGAAACACAGTCCAAGGTCATCAAAAAGACCAGCAAGAAAGGCAAAGTTTATGCCGTCCTGCTCCGTGGATTTGACGGATATGTTGGCAGGGAAGTTCAACCTGGAAGACGTCTTGGTACCGAATTCTCAGACCGTGCAAAAACATCAGGCGTAGGAGGAATCTTCCACACAGACGAACTTCCGGCTTACGGTGTTTCAGAAGAGGAAGTTCAGGCAATGCGTACAGAGCTTGGTGCTGAAGAGAACGATGCTGTTGTAATGGTCGCTGACCGCGAAGTACGTGCAAGAGGTGCCATGGAAAGTGTGATAATCCGTGCAAAGGAAGCCCTGGAAGGAATTCCTGAAGAAACACGCAGGTCACTTCCAGATGGGAACAACTCCTACCTAAGACCGCTTCCGGGAGCAGCAAGGATGTATCCTGAAACCGATGTGCCACAGGTAAATATCTCAAAGGAATACTTTGAATCTATTGAAATGCCTGAACTACTCACAGAGCGTGCAAAGCGCTTTGAGTCAGAATTCGGACTTCACAAAGAACTTGCTGGAAAGATAGCTTATTCCACATACCTTCCACTGTTTGAAGAGATCATGGAAATTCTTGGAGACAACGAGAATGTCAATGCGACACTTGTTGTCAGAACTCTTACCGGAACACTGCCGGAACTGAAACGTGACGGGGTTGAGATTGATAATCTTGAAGACAAACACTTCATTGATGTCTGTAACCTGATTGCAGAGGGAGGAGCCGCAAAGGAAGCCATCGATGCTTTGCTCCGTGCACTTGCAAATGAACCGCAACTCTGTGCAAAGGATGCGGCTGAGAAATTAGGACTGGGCAGTATTGACCTGTCTGATGTTGAAAGCATGGTTGAGGCTGTAATCAAAGAGCGTCAGGATTTCGTAAAGGAAAAAGGCATGGCAGCCGTTGGTCCTCTTATGGGAGTTGTAATGGCTGAGGTAAGAGGAAAAGTCGACGGCAAGACCATAAGTGAAATATTAAAACAAAAGATTAATAAATACCTTAATATATAATATACCTCTGATGTGGTCACTTTTTACTATTCAGTCCCGGAAATTGATAAACAGGGAAATTATAAGCAGGAAGAGGGTAACAAGAAAACTCCTCTTGCTCTCTTTTTTGATATTATTCATCTCATATTCATCAGCAGCTCCTGTTATTGAGAGTGATGTAAAACTTACAAATACAACTAATGCCAACCATCCTTCATGGAGTCCGGACAGCAAGAAAATTGTTTATGCTGCCAACCAGGCAATATGGATAATGAACAGCGATGGTTCAGGACAGAAGAAACTCTATGATGGCATGGCATGGGAAGGAGAACCGGTCTTTAATGAAGATGGTTCTAAGATCTATTTTGCAACCGAGAGTAAAAAAGCGTTTTCTGCACGCTATATCAGTATTCATGTTATGAAAAGTGATGGTAGTGAAGGGGTAAAACTAACTGAAACTGCTGATTCCCGAAATCCTGCTGTAAGTCCGGATGGAAATTTAGTGGTATATTCTTCAAGGGTTTCCGGAAACTATGACATATGGACCATGTCACCTAATGGGACAGACAATAATAGACTTACAGATGCAGCGGGGGATGAAAGCTCACCCTCATGGAACCCGGATGGAAACACCATTGTTTATTCTGCAAATGGAGACATTTTTACCATTGGTGTAAATGCTGTAAAACCTGTACAACTTACAAGTGATACATATAATAATATAGAACCATCCTACAGTCCTGATGGAAACTCTATCGTTTACACATCCAATGTTGGCGGGGATTATGACCTCTGGATATTAAGTGCAGATGGCAGTTCACACATGAAACTCACCAATGACCTTTCTGATGAAAGAGCACCCGCATGGAGTCCTGACGGAAGAAAAATAGCATACATATCCAACAAGGACGGGGAGTTCAATATATGGGTTATGACGGTTGAGAACGACAGTATTGAACTTGAGGAAGTTGATGATGACGTTCCGGAAGTCAGTGAAAAGGTCATAGACAATGAGTATATGCTCAAACTGCGTGACTATGCAGCAAACAAGCCCAGAGAGTTCATTGGTATAGTTCTTTTGGGATCATTCCTGTTTGTGGTCCTCATAGTAGGTACATTCCTGCGTAAAATCTCATAATCTTTAACAATACACCGGCACTCTCTACAAAAAGTAGAGAGGCCATCGCAACGCTTATAGCCTATTCCTTACATGTATTCGCAGGTTCAAAAGATGAATGCAGTATTAGGATTAGAAGATGGGACAATTATAAAAGGCACCGGCTTCGGTGCTGAAGGTATCGTTTCCGGCGAACTTGTTTTCACAACTCAATATACTGGTTATGAGGAGGCTCTAACAGACCCTTCATATAAAGGCCAGATTCTTATGTTTACTTATCCTCTCATCGGCAATTACGGTGTCAGTGGCAACTGTATGGAATCCGATGCTGTTAAGGCTGAAGGTCTTGTGGTCAGGGAGGCATGTCCCAAGCCATCTCACCACCTAGGAAAAAAGACTATCTATCAGCTTATGGAGGAAGAAGGCAAGCCCGGCATCGCAGGCGTGGACACACGTATGCTCACCATCAAAACACGTGAGCATGGAACTATGCGTGCAGCCCTCATCAATGGCAGTGACGATGGGGAGGAGGCAGTAAGAATTGCCCGTGCACAGAAGAGCATTTCTGATATTGATTTTATTTCACAGGTAAGCTGTCCAGAGCCTTTCAAGCTTGAAAGCCCAAGCAGGGACCCTTACAATCCACTCAATGTTGTGCTTGTTGACTGCGGTCGTAAGCTCAGTATTGAAAGGAGCCTTCTGGCAAGGGGTATGGATGTAACTGTAGTACCAGGAAACTCATCCATTTCAACCATAGAGTCCTATGACCCTGACCTCCTGTTCATATCAAACGGACCAGGAGACCCATTGCAGGCACAGAATGCAATTTCTGCAGTAAAGCACTTCACAGGTGAACTGCCAATTGTAGGAATTTGTCTTGGTCACCAGATCATGTCCCTTGCACTTGGAGCAGAGACATACAAACTGAAGTTCGGGCACAGGGGAGCAAACCAGCCTGTAAAGGACCTTGAGACCGGAATCGTACACATCACTTCCCAGAACCACGGTTTTGCAGTTGATGGTAATTCCTTTGAAGAGGCAGAAGTGGAAGTTACACAGTATAATACCAATGATAAAACAGTGGAAGGTATAGCACACAAGTATCTGGACATGTTCAGCGTGCAGTACCACCCAGATGCGCATCCCGGTCCACAGGATACTGAAAACCTGTTCTTTAGTAAGGTTCTCAAACTCGCAGGAGGAAAGAAATAATGCCAAAACGTGACGACATTAAGAAAATACTCCTGATAGGTTCAGGACCTATTATGATCGGACAGGCAGCAGAGTTCGACTTCTCAGGAAGCCAGGCATGCAAGTCTCTTAAGGAAGAGGGACTGGAAGTTGTGCTTGTGAACTCAAACCCTGCAACTATCATGACCGACCCTGAAATGGCAGATGCTGTTTACATCGAGCCTCTTGAAGTGAAAGCTGTCGAGAGGATCATTGCCAAGGAAAGACCGGACGGCCTCATTGCAGGTATCGGAGGTCAGACCGGCCTTAACATTACCAGTGAACTTGCTGAGCATGGTATCCTTGAGAAATATAACGTAAAGCTTCTTGGAACAAACCTTGAAGCGATCAAGAACACCGAGGACCGTGAACTGTTCAAGCAGACCATGGAGAGCATTGGTGAGAAAGTCCCACGAAGCAAGGCCATCTCCACACTTAAGGAAGCTGAAGAGCTTATTGACGAGCTTGGATTACCACTTATTATCCGTCCGGCATACACTCTTGGTGGTGCTGGTGGCGGAATTGCGCACACAAAGGAAGAACTCCTTGAGATCACAGAAAGAGGTCTTCGCCGAAGCCGTATCAACCAAGTACTTATTGAAGAAAGTGTACTAGGCTGGAAGGAATTCGAGTATGAGGTCATGCGTGATGCAAATGACACCTGTATTGTAATCTGTAACATGGAAAACCTTGACCCAATGGGTGTCCACACAGGTGAATCTATTGTAGTTACACCATCACAAACCCTCAATGATGAAGAGCATCAGATGCTCAGGACTGCAGCCATTAAGATTATCAGAACCTTCGGTATCGAAGGTGGATGTAACATCCAGTTCGCTGCAAAGGACGGCGACTACCGTATTGTTGAAGTAAACCCACGTGTTTCACGTTCATCAGCTCTTGCTTCCAAGGCAACCGGTTATCCAATTGCCAAGGTTACAGCAAAGATAGCTATCGGAATGGCATTGGATGAGATCCTCAACGATGTCACAAAGAAGACACCGGCATCATTCGAACCTACAATTGACTATATCGTTACCAAAATCCCAAGGTGGCCATTTGACAAGTTTGTCAATGCTGACAAGACACTGACAACAGCTATGAAAAGTACCGGTGAGGTAATGGCAATCGGCCGTACCATTGAAGAATCACTTCTAAAAGCTGTACGTTCTCTTGACATCAAGATGAACTTCGGTACAGAAGAATGGTCAGAGAATGAAACAAGGATGCTGCTCAAAACTCCTACAAGTGAACGTCTCTTTGTAATGTACCACGCACTCTGCAATGGTTTCTCTGTGGAAGAGGTTTCCAGTCTAACTGGCATTGATATTTTCTTCATTAGGAAGCTTAAGAATATCATTGATATGGAAGACATGGTCAGGGAAGAAGGATTCTCCGGAGCAATATCCGATGATCTTCTCCGTGAAGCAAAACAGACAGGTTTTACTGATGCACGTATTGCTGAACTCACTGGCAAAACCCGCGAGGATATTAATGACCAGAGGCGTGCTGCAGGAATTATCTCTACCTATAAGATGGTAGATACTTGTGCAGCAGAATTTGCTGCAGAAACACCTTATTATTACTCATGCTATGAGCAGATGTGTGAAGCTAATCCATCTGACCGCAAGAAGATAGTGATCCTGGGTTCCGGCCCGATACGAATCGGACAGGGAATCGAGTTTGACTACTGTACAGTACATGCAGTAGCTGCTATCCGCGAGGCAGGAATTGAAGCTCACATTATCAATAACAACCCTGAGACTGTATCCACTGACTACGATACATCAGACAAGCTCTTCTTCGAACCTCTCACACTTGAAGATGTGATGAATGTAATCGAGAAGGAGAATCCTGGTGCAGTGCTTGTACAGTTTGGAGGGCAGACTTCAGTAAACCTTGCACTCCCACTTGAAAGGGAACTTAAGAGACGCAACGATCTTAAGACGGTGATTCTTGGAACATCACCTGAAGACATCGATGTTGCAGAGGACCGTGAGAAGTTCAACCTCAGGATGAGCAAGATTGGAATAAATCAGCCTGATGCAGGTTATGCAACCTCACAGGATCAAGCAATTGAGATTGCCACAAGAATTGGTTATCCTGTGCTTGTGCGTCCTTCATACGTTCTTGGCGGACGTGCAATGGAAATAGTCTACGACCAGAATGACCTTGAGAGGTATATGCGTGAGGCTGTAAAAGTTTCACCAGAGCATCCAATTCTTATTGATGATTTCCTTGAGGGAGCGGTTGAGATTGATGTTGATGCAGTCTGTGACGGCAAGGATGTTCTTATCGGAGCTATCATGGAACACATCGAGGAAGCAGGTGTCCACTCAGGTGACTCTGCATGTGTGATCCCACCACAGTCACTTTCTTATGAAGTACTTGAAACCGTACGTGATTATACCCGCAAGATCGCCCTTGCACTTAATGTAAAGGGTCTTGTGAACATCCAGATGGCACAGAAAGGCGACAAGGTCTATGTTCTTGAAGCAAATCCACGTTCTAGCAGGACAATTCCATTTGTTTCCAAAGCTGTCGGACTGCCACTGGCAAAGATAGCAGCCCGTGTTATCATGGGAGAAACACTTGAAGAGCAGGGTTATTCAACATGTGATGAACCAAAGGTCAAGCATGTTTCCGTAAAGGAAGTCCTCCTGCCATTCGATAAGCTCCCTGGAGCAGACCCGCTTCTTGGTCCGGAAATGAAGAGTACCGGAGAGGTAATGGGTGTTGATTCCGATTACGGAAGGGCATTCTTTAAGGCACAGCTTAGTGCTGATAACCTTTTACCACTTACAGGAAAGGTCTTTTTATCCGTGAAGGAGGAAGATCAGGACGGACTTCTTGATGTAGCACAGAAACTTGTAAGCGCAGGCATCGAACTTCTTGGTACAAAAGGTACAGCAGATTTCCTTTCAGAACATGGACTGGAAATGGGAATCGTCAGGAAGGTGCATGACGGCAGCCCGAATGTTATTGACATGATGCGCAGATACGAAGTGGCACTTGTCATTAACACACCGGAAGACAAGCTCTCACGCGAAGACGGTTCAAGGATTCGCCGTGCAGCAGTCGATTTCAAGGTACCTTACATCACCACCATCCAGGCAGCAATTGCAGCAGCTAATGCTATTGTTACAATGAAGCAGGGTGAGGGCGAGGTAAAATCAATCAATGAATATCACAAGGAGATGGCCTGAGTTTTCAGGCCTCCCTAGGTTTTTCTTAATATTTTTTCAGGATCAGATACTATGACAAAGAAAGTAGTACTTGCTTATTCAGGCGGGCTTGACACTTCAGTATGCATCCCGCTGCTCAAAGAGGAATACGGTTACGATGAGGTAGTTACAGTTGCCGTTGATGTAGGACAGCCTGAAGCCGATGTAAAACAGGCTACAGAAAAGGCACAGAAAATTAGCAACAAGCACTTCACACTTGATGTGCGTGAGGAGTTTGTCAACGATTATATTTTCCCTCTTATCAAGGCCAATGGTGACTATGAAGGATATGTAATGGGAACATCCATTGCACGTCCACTTATCGCTAAGAAAGTTGTTGAGATCGCAGAGCAAGAAGGTGCGGTTGCACTTGCACACGGCTGTACAGGAAAGGGTAACGACCAGCTCCGTTTCGAGGCAGTTTTCCGCCTTACCGACATGGATGTCATTGCACCAATGAGAGACATGAACCTCACTCGTGACTGGGAAATCGAGTATGCTAAGAAACACGGCATACCAGTAGGTGTTACAACCGCAAAGCCATGGAGTGTTGACGAGAACATCTGGAGCCGCAGTATTGAAGGTGGCAAACTTGAAGACCCTGGATTTATTCCACCTGAAGAGATTTACCAGTGGACCGTTTCCCCTGAATCTGCTCCTGAAGGTCAGACACTTGTTATCGGCTTTGAGAATGGTGTTCCTGTATCCCTTGACGGCAAGGAGATGAACGGTGTTGACCTTATCATAAAGCTTAACGAGATTGCAGGTTCCCACGGTGTTGGCAGGACTGACATGATAGAGGATCGTGTTCTCGGACTTAAGGCACGTGAGAACTACGAACACCCTGCAGCCACAGTATTACTCACAGCCCACAAAGACCTTGAGAAGCTTGTGCTCACCAGAGCAGAGCTGAAGTTCAAGAAAAATGTGGACGATCAGTGGTCAGAACTTGCCTACTACGGCCTTGTTGACGAGCCACTCTACGCAGACCTCAATGCTTTTATCAACAAGACACAGGAACGTGTAAGCGGTACTGTGACCGTGAAACTGCACAAGGGCAGTGTGATCATTCTTGCACGTACATCCCCATATGCACTCTACTCAGAAGACCTTGTATCCTTTGACAGTGCAACCATTGACCAGAAGGATGCCGAGGGCTTTGCTAAGTATCACGGTTTCCAGGCAAGGATGTATAAGAAAGTTCTTGATAAGTGAAGTTCACCTTCACTCTCTAATTCTTATTTTTCTTTTTCTGGAAAATAGTTGTCTTTTTTCCGAAATTTTTTATTTTAATGCTGTCATTTTACATTGACTACAAATTCTTATTTTTGGTGGAGTCGATGAAGGTGGATACAAAAAATCCATACACTCCGACAATGGGTTTTGTATTCCTGTCTGAACTGCTGGAAAGAATGACATGATAACATCTATTGAACTAAATATTATGTCATACTAATAATAGCACCAAATAACTATTGTTGATAATGACTAGTACAGAATAAATATATATAAACACATAACTATATTCATCGTGGGGAAATATGCAAAAAAACACATATGTTCACAAGTCTGCTAAACTTTATGGTGCCAGCAGAATAGGCAAAGAATCAGTAGTACTTGAAAATGTTATACTTGGCTATCCTCAGCATAACATCCTTATAGAAATCACAAAAACTGGTGTTGAAATAGAGAACTATGATCAGCCAGGTGCTGTGATAGGTGACAATGCATTCATCCGGGCAGGAACAACAATTTTCAGCAATGTAAAAGCAGGGAACAATTTCAAGACAGGGCATAATGTCATGATAAGAGAGAACACCACGATAGGCAATAATGTTCTCATTGGAACAAATGTGATAATCGACGGCACTGTTACAATAGGAAACAATGTCAGTATCCAGGGTAATGTGTACATTCCCACTCATGTTACCATTGAAGATAAAGTCTTTATCGGCCCATGTGCTGTGCTTGCCAATGACAAATACCCCATCAGAGGAGAATATCATCCTGAAGGCCCGGTTATAAGAAAAGGTGCTTCCATTGGTGCTAATTCTACGCTTGTTCCCGGAGTTGAGATTGGCGAGGGAGCCATGGTGGCTGCCGGGGCACTGGTCACAAAAGATGTACCTGCATGGAAACTTGCCATTGGATGCCCTGCAAATATAGTTGACCTCCCGGAAAAACTGAAAACTTTGAATAACCTGTAAACTATTACTAAGATAATATTTCCACTATGATTTTAATAATTTTTAAGATTCGTGATGATCATGATACCCATTGCAAAACCACAGCTTGACGAAGCTGAAATTGAAGCCGTAACTGAAGTAATACGCTCGGGAATAATCGCTGAAGGACCTCGGGTTGCAGAGTTTGAACAGGAATTTGCCGATTACGCCGGAGCAGAATATGCAGTAGCAGTAAATTCTGGAACTGCGGCTCTGCATGCTGCTTTGCTTGCACATGGGATCAGCAAGGGTGACGAAGTAATCACAAGCTCTTTCAGTTTCATAGCCACAGCAAACTCTGTACTTTTCACAGGTGCCAGACCTGTGTTTGCTGACATCAAGTCCGATGCATTCAATCTTGACCCGCAGCTTATAGAAGATAAGATCACACCTGCCACAAAAGCTATCATGCCTGTGCACCTTTATGGACAGCCTGCCGACATGGGAGCAATAAGTGACATTGCAGAAGATTATAACCTAATTCTAATTGAAGATGCATGCCAGGCCCACGGTGCAATGTACAAAGAAAAAAAAGCAGGTTCCTTTGGCACAGGCGCATTCAGCTTCTATCCTACCAAGAACATGACCACCAGTGAAGGCGGCATAATTACCACTAATAATAAAGAAGTTGCTGACAGGGCACGTATGATACGTGCACACGGTTCCAAACAGCGTTATCTTCACGAAATGTTAGGATACAACCTGCGAATGACTGATATATCAGCTGCAATTGGATTGGTCCAGCTAAAAAGACTTCCTTCCTATATAGAAGCAAGGCAAAGAAATGCAAAACTGCTTACGGATAAACTCCAGGGCATAGAAGGAATAGAGTGCCCAACAGTCAGGGAAGGCTGCAAACACGTATTCCACCAATACACCATACGCACAAGAAACAGAGATCAGCTTTCTGATTATCTGAAGGAGAAGGGAATTGGTTCCGGAATATACTACCCAATACCTATCCACAAGCAGCCCTATTATAAAGAACTTGGATACAACGACAATCTTCTGGTTACCGAAAAAGCCTCAAGGGAAGTTCTTTCACTACCTGTCCATCCTGCTGTAACCGAGGATGACGTCAACACAATCAGTACTACAATAAAGCAATGGAGTGAATCACAATGTTAAGAGTAGGCGTAATCGGTGCCGGAGCCATGGGTAAGAACCACATACGAATCTACAGTGAGATGCCAGATGTGGAACTTGCAGGTATATCTGATATAGATAAAGACCTTGTTGAAAGCCTTGCACAGCAATATAATACTAAAGCATTTACAGATTACAAAGAAATGCTGGCATCGGGAATTGATGCAGTTAGCATTGTAGTCCCCACCAAGATGCACCGCCAGGTTGCTATTGATGCTATAGAAGCAGGTGCACATGTACTTGTAGAAAAACCTATTGCAGACACCGTAGAGAATGCTGATGCAATCATCGATGCAGCTAAGAAAAAAGGACGGCTTGTAATGGTTGGACACATTGAAAGATTCAATCCTGCGGTCATAAAACTAAAAGAGATAATAGACTCTGGTCTGCTCGGGAAGATAGTTTCCATTTCCACCACAAGGGTCGGTCCATATAATCCAAGGATAAGAGACGTTGGTGTTATTCTGGATATCGGCGTACATGACATAGATGTAATATCATATCTATATGGCAGTGATATTAATCAGGTATATGCAGTGGCCGGAGCAGACATCCACTCCTTTGAGGATCATGCAACCATTCACATGAGACTTGACCACTCATTCTCAGGACTTGTTGAAGTAAACTGGCTCACACCACATAAGATAAGAAAACTTACTGCAGTAGGCGTTGACGGTGTTGCCTATCTTGATTACATTGACCAGACAGTGGAACTTCATGACAGTGGCTGGATAAGGAAAGCAAAAATAGAACAGAAAGAACCACTCAGGAACGAACTTGAATATTTCATTGATTGTATCACTACTGGCAAACAGCCAAATCCTTCCGGAAACGATGGAAAACATGCACTGAAAGTCAGCCTCGCAGCCATTAGTTCATACAAAGAAGAAAAAATGATAGAGATTAAGGAATGATTATCATGAGCCATAAACTCGAGAATATTTTGAAAGAAAAAGGACCTATAAAGAAAATTGGTGTTATCGGAATGGGTTATGTGGGTATCCCTGCAGCCGCTCTTTTTGCTGATTCCGATAAGTTTGACCACGTACTTGGATTCCAGAGAGATTCTCCTTCATCAGGTTACAAGATAAATATGCTCAACAATGGTGAAAGTCCACTTAAGGGAGAAGAACCCGGACTGGAAGAGCTCCTGAAAAAGATCACTGATGCTGGCAAGTTTGAATGTACACCTGACTTTTCCAGAATAGCAGAACTTGATGCGATTACACTGGCTATCCAAACACCTTTTGCAGACCCAAAGGCACTGGAACCTGACTTTGGAGCACTTAAGGAAGGTATCCGTAATGTAGGTAAATACCTTAAACCAGGCATGCTTGTTGTCCTTGAGTCTACCATTACCCCCAGAACTACTGAAAGTATGGCTAGAGAGATCCTCGAGGAAGAGTCAGGACTTAAGGCAGGAGAAGATTTTGCACTGGCACATGCACCTGAAAGAGTAATGGTTGGAAGACTGCTTCGCAATATACAGGAACATGACAGGATCGTTGGTGGTATTGATAAAGCAAGCACCGACAGAGCAGTTGAACTCTACTCCCCTGTACTCACAGAGGGCAAGGTTATACCAATGAGTGCAACGGCAGCAGAAGTTACAAAGACAGCAGAGAACACATTCAGAGACCTGCAGATAGCAGCAGCTAACCAGCTTGCTCTTTACTGTGAGGCCATGGGAATCAATGTATATGATGTCAGAGCTGGCATTGACAGCCTGAAAGGGGAAGGCATAACAAGAGCCATACTCTGGCCAGGTGCCGGTGTTGGTGGACATTGCCTTACCAAGGACACATATCACCTTGAACGTGGTGTAAAACTAGGAACTGAAGCTCTTGATTACCCACAGGATGCAGAGTCAATCTATGTTCTTGCCCGCAGGGTCAACGACTTCATGCCTGTACACATGTATAACCTTACTGTTGCCGCACTTAAAAGAATAAACATGGACATTAAGGGAGCAAAGATTGCCATGCTTGGCTGGGCTTTCATCAATGACTCAGATGATGCACGCAATCCACCATCAGAACCTTACAAGGACATGATCCTTGAAGCAGGTGCAGAACTTAAAGTGCATGATCCGCATGTTCTCAGCTACCCTAATGTTGAGCTCCTGAAAGATTCAAATGAAACTATAGAAGGAGCAGATGCAGTTGTTATCTTTACAGGACACAAAGAGTATTTCAGCCTGAAACCAGAGGACATTAAGAAACTCACAGGCAAGGAACATACTGTAATCATAGATGGAAGGAATGTTATTGATCCTGATATATTCATAAATGCAGGATTTGTGTACAAAGGAATTGGACGCGGAGACAAGAACAGTCATTCAATCACCAATCAGTAATCTACTTTTCACCGGGATCTGCTTCCCGGCCGGTTTCTTTTTTCCTGCGCAGGTTCATCAGTATAAGGACTACAAAAAGTATCTGTGCAATGGTCACGCCTATACCATCTGCCAGAAGATCATATACACTGGAGGAGCGACCCGGTACAAATGATTGATGGAACTCATCGGTGATACCATAGATAACACCAAGTATCACGGCAAAGATAGCTGCATACTTCCTGAGAAGTACATGATCCGAGTTTTTGAAAGTCAGATGTAGAAGTGCACCTAAACCGAAATACAGGAACATATGAGCCACTTTGTCCATATGCTCATATGCATACTCTGCAATTTCAATTATAAAATCAAGACCCAGGCTTTTGACGAGATCTGCAAGTTCATACATAATAGGTATCTTGAAAGCCGACGGAGGAACACCGAGGTTGGCCTGTGCGGATAAATAAAAAATAAATCCTGCATAAAGAATGGTCAGAGTTATCAGAATTTCCTTTTTGTGTTTCATGTAATCAAAGTGCTGTATCCACGAAACCACTTTATGGATTAACTGCTTCAATTGAAGTAAATAATGAGCAATGAATGCAAGATATTTGTTTTTGCGAAGATTCTGCATGTAGTTCTATTTTATAAATATTGTACAAAGCTAAAATAGTTATCCGGTTATTCCCCTATTATCTCTTCAAGACCCTTATAGAGATCAACCTTTGGTTCAAAACCAATATTATTAGCCTTTGCAATGCATGAGGAACTGTGCTTGATATCACCTGGCATTTGGTCTTTGTACTCTATATCCAAGGAGCTCTCAAATATGTCCAGAACTATCTGCGCCAGTTCGTCTATACGTGTGACTGTACCTGTACCCACATTGTAGACTTCACCGTCCTCACCAGCTCCTTTTGCAAGCATTGTAATCATATCAACAACATCATGTGCAGAAACAAAATCCCTGGTGTTTGAGCCATCACCAAAAATAATAGGAGGAAGACCTTCCTTTAATCGGCCTATGAACTTGGAAATTACACCAGAATATGGATTTGAAGGATCCTGTCTGGGACTATATATATTAAAAGGTCTTATGCTGACTGTGGGAAGACCATATGCATGATAGTACATGTTGCAATATTTTTCACCGCATAGCTTGCTGGCACCATATGGAGACATGGGGGTTTGGGGATGCTTCTCATCAATTGGAACATATTCAGGATTTCCATAAACTGCAGCAGAGCTTATGTAGACAAAACGCTCAATGTTGCCTGATCTGGCTCCTTCAAGAAGGTTAAGAGTACCAAATACATTGTTGTCTGCATCAAATAAAGGCTCAGACATGGAGCGAGCAACGCTGATCTGGGCTGCTGTATGAATAATGATATCATTTTTAGATACAAGTTCCCTGGCAACAGGAGACCTTATATCTTCCTTTACAAAACTTACATTTGAAGGAAGATCTGGTTCCTTACCGGAAGAAAGATTGTCCAGTACCGTAACTTCATAAATATCATGCATAGCATCAACTAGGTAACTACCTACCTGACCGATTCCACCGGTAATAAGAACTTTTTTCATATTCACTTAATTGTGAACTTTATATATAACCGTATATCTTACTCATAAATCATATAGAGTATATGATTGAAAACGATTTAGCAAAAATAATAGTAAAAAAATGATTTGGACTTAGCACACTGTTTTTAACTGCTCTAAACCCTCCGAAACAATTCCAAATGTTGCACGTTCCATGCAGTGAAGAGTACAATACATTTCCTCACGAGCATAGCTCTCGTAAACATAGATAGGACTGCCACACATTGCGCATTTTTTCTCAACTAATTTCATCGTACCACCTATAGTAAGTAACTTCGAAGCAGACATACTGTAATGCATGCACCAGAGTATTAACTATCATTATGACAATAACCCAATTGTCATTTTAACATGGATGATAATACTATATAAAGTTATATCTAATGCAATAAATGATGCTCATCATCATTATGAAAAAACAATCTGTTACAAAAAGGATAACATTATTATATAAACCAGAACATATTTTAGGAAATACTTAATGTGACTGGAAAACATTCCATATTCTAATTACATAGAATGCATAGCAGTAGATACATATATAATAAATGAATTACTAAAAAAGATAATTAAGAGCCAGATTTCAATTATGTGGATGATATTGGCTTCAGAACATAAAAATAAATTAAATATTAAATAATTCAGAGGATTTGAAATATGCTGGATCTGGAATCACCTTCTATGCTGTTAGCCTTGATTCTTGGAAGCACTTTTTTAGTGCCTTTCATGGCTACATATGTATCAATGCCATACTTTATCAGGAAACTGACAGATAAAGGCCTCATTGCTAGGGATTATTATAAGAAAGAAGTAACTATGATTCCAGAGAGAGGAGGCATAGCCATCATCCTTGTAGCCATGGTGTGTTTTTCCCTGAATACATTGTTCTTCAAATTCTCATCAACAAATTATGTTGTTCTGATCGTTATTGCCATGTTCGGACTATTTGGAATACTTGATGATATGGTTGATATTGGCAGGGTAACAAAACTGCTTCTTATGTACTATTGTTCATATCCACTGATCCAGTATGCTACTCATACGGCTTTCACACTTCCAAGTATTGGCAGCATTGAACTGGGAATTCTTTACCTGCAGTTCATCGTACCTACATATGTCCTTGTAGCATCCAATCTTGTGAACATGCACTCCGGTTTCAACGGTCTTGCTTCTGGATTATCTGTAATCGTGCTTATCTCTCTGATTATAAAGTCCGTATTGATAGGGGATGTAGACAACATCTTTGCCGTTGTTAGCGTTACCGGAGCAACACTTGGTTATTATATGTATGACAGGTACCCTTCTAAGATATTTTGGGGAAATGTGGGTTCGCTCACCATAGGAGCTGCTATTGGAACGATTATAGTAGTCCAGGGTTTTATCATCAGTGGATTCGTCATGCTCATCCCACATACAATCAACTTCCTCATGTACGCCTACTGGAGAGTTATGAAATTCCCGGTGGCTAAATTTGGAAAAGAACGTGAGGATGGGACACTGGAGGTTCCCAACCCCCTTACTCTTAAGTGGGTACTCCCCTACTACTACAGAGTTACTGAGAAGCAGGCTACTTGGGCAATGTACGCCCTTACAATGCTATTCTGTGCAATTGGAATATTTTTACCAGGAAGATTCTAAAGCAACTACAATAGAAGCTTAAGGGATTTTTACCTGCTATTAAATATATGATATTACGATTCAGCGTACTTCTTTTTTTGTAACTATTCAACTTGGCACACTTTGCCGGCGGATCTCTTTATCTACGACCAATTATACAATCATGTTGCTTTTTGGACTCCTGTACAGCAGCACAGAAATGTGTCATATGCGGTGGATAATTGAATTGTTATTCGTTTGCAAACTGATGTATCGTAGTTCGTGAATAACTTGAGTAATCCCGAAGGGTCCGGCAAAGCCGGCGTTTTTCCCACAAAGTAAAACAAAATACCTGCATAATACCATGGAATACTTTCACAGCCATTATTATAAGTCTCAGCATAAATGCGATAATTTTTGGAAAAATCTTCTGTATAGCAGCATCGAAATATGCCGCCTGCGGGGATGGTTACTTTGTATTTACATTTCAGATTGTTTTTGTGGAAATGAAAAGCCAGTAAAGTTTATGTTACTCATATCAATAGTAATTCTACAGAGCCGAGTTTTGTATTCTGAGTCATGCCAGTAGAACAAAAAAGGTATTTGACGAGCAGTAACCAGAAAAGAAAACAAGACCAATAAAAAGAAGTGTGCCCCGAACGGGGCGATTAATTCATTTTGTTTAAATTATTTCACCGAAGTGACCAGAGACTATTGAAAGGTCCTGGATGTTCACAGTACCATCCTGATTAACATCCCAGCGAGGAAGAGCTTCTGTATAGGTCTTACCATAGTTCTGACCTACAAGAGTAATGTCAAGTACATTGACTGTTCCATCCTCATTTACATCCCATCTTGGCTGCAGATCGGTAATGGTTATTGTACCTGAAGAGCTGACATCATCTGTACCATCACTTACTGTTACCTTAATAGTATGTGTTCCAGCGGATTCATAGTCTGTTGTCCATGAGTAGCTGGCAGAAGTGCTAACCTCTACACCATCAATTTCAATGATGTAACTCAATGAATCTCCATCTACATCGGTTACAGCTACATTCACATCAATAGTCGAACCTTCCTCAAATATTGAGCCATCTGCAGGTTCAAAGAGAGTTATCTCAGGAATGTGATTCATTGATGTCACGGTTATGCTCACATTTACTGTGTCTGTAAGATATCCGTCTGTGACTTCAAATGATGCTACATATGATCCTGCAGCTCCTTCTGATGGAGTCCAGCTGAAACTTCCATCGTTGAAAGTTGCACCGGATGGAAGTGATGTAGCGGTGTATGTAAGATCATCACTATCTGCATCAGTTGCAATTGCTGTGAAACTCAGGCTCTGTTCTTCCTCTACTGTCTGTGAGGAAAGAGATGTGAATTGTGGAGCTGTATCGATAAGTATTGTCGCATTGGACACGTTATATTCTGCAGGATTGGAGTTTGCATCACTCAGAATGACATTAGCAAGTTCAATATCCAGTATACCGGAACTGCTACCTGCTACCATCCCAATGGTAGCCATTACATCTGGCGATGTAATGGATCCGCTACCTACTATAGCTGCATAGACATTGTCCAGAAATCCTGCTGCATTATCAATACTGTCATACTGGAAGGTTGTTGAAAGTCCACTCGCTGAGAACAGGTCACCTTCATTTACAGTAGAAATGCTTGCAAGCTGACTATATTGCAGGTCAAACTGGGAACCTGTGATAGCCTGGGTAGGATCTATGTACACGTCCAGACTGAAGGATTCTCCTGGAACTACAGTTGTAGTTGATGGGGAGATTGAGATGGATGAATACTCAGATTCTGCTGCTGCAGAGACGACTACTGTCCATGACCTTGAGATAGTTCCTGCTGCTGCAGTGCCTTCAAAGGTTACAGTGTGAGTACCTGCTGTTGCCCATGCTTCTACATGCTCTGTTGTACCACTCTCAACCTCTTCATCATCAAAAGACCAGACCGCACTTGTAAATTCCTGACTGGTATCTACAGAGAATGTTGTGGATTCACCGGATGTTGCTGTTAGGGAGGTTGCGGATGGTGTGAATGACAGGCTTGTACTGGAGGAGATAGGAATTGAACTTTCTGATGTTTGTATCAATGTAAAAGTATGCTCTGACCAGATATCATTGCTGAAACTTATGAGCCCTTCTTCATCTGCTACAACTTCACTGAAGTCATACCCATCCATTTTTACCATATATGTTGCATAAGGTTGTAAGTCACCTATAGTGAAATCTACATTATTTCCTTCTGTTGAACTTGCAATAAACTCTACAAGATTATTTCCAATTGGTTTTGAAGTGTCAAATTCTTTAACAATAACATCTACGTCATACGATGTAGGCTTTACGAACAAATCATAACTTGTTACAAGGGAATGCTCAGATAAAGTAATTGATAATAGACTTCCATCACTAGATATAGAAGACCACATATTGTTTATTTCAAAAACCTTTCCACTTGTATACTTTACTAAAACATTTATAGGGTGTAAAGGAGTTACATATACTAAATGACGCAATTCGTACTCTGCTTCTTGTTGATCTATTATCTCAATATTGTCAAAATACACAGTAGGTTGAACCAAAACAAACGAAATATAGCTCAAACTTAATTGGTCATGGAAGTGATTATTAATTAATGTTATATTTTCAACATTATCACCATAGCGAGAATCCCCCCAATCATATGGAATCAACCTTATTCCGTGATTTGTACCAAAAACTTCAGAATTTGAAATGGTTATATTCTTAGAGCTGTGGATATTAAAACCAGCACCATCGTAATAAGAACCAAATCCTATATTATAGGCTTCACAATTATTTAATGTGACATTATTATTTCCAGCTTGAACATTAAAGCCACCAAAACTATCATGAACGGATGCATTGTTTACAGTAACATCTTTACCAGTATTGTGTACATACAATGCATTTTCAACATGCCATGCTTCAAAATCTTCTACATATATGTTTTGAACTTCTGTATGTAAATCTAATCCACTATGAACACCTTCATTATTGATAGGTTTTGATGCAGGAGGAACACCAGCTCCATTTTGCCACTCAGCTTCTTCATCATACCAGCCGCTATCATATGTTTTTACTCTAATTAAACTAACATTTCTTGCGGAAGCTAAATGAATCAATGATCCGTTTGCATGATGGGCTGTTACATCGACTAATGTTGAATTTCTCAAACCACCTGTAGACCAATACTTGACATTTATCGCATTGCCATAAGGAGATAAATGTGACTCTACATTTTCCATCCACAAATTATTTACGGGTTGGCCGTACGCAATCGTAATTCCTTTATCAGATGAATTGTAAACTTCACAATTAATCATACGCACATTATCTTCATCTATAGAGATACCCCTAAAATTATTACTAAATAATGTATTACTTATACTTGCACCTATTTCATCCGCATATAAAGAAACACCCCACGAATTAATAGATCCAGCCATACCTAAACCAGATATCACACTTGAATCTATCCTTATTTGTATTCCATGAGAATAAATATATGCTCTTGAAGTATCGAAATTTGTAGCCATTTTATTTGATGTGGTATTCCATGAAGTTATTTTTGTATCCAAAATAATTAATCTACCCATATTTTCAACATATGCAGAGTTTTCATCATTTAAACTTTGCAATTTTAAATAATCGCAATCACTGCCATCTATCACGAATATTCCAGTATTTTTAATTAATATTGGTTTCTTTAAAATCCAAACACCGAGTTCCGATTCTTCTAAAATAGAATCATCCATTAAACTTTCATATATTGATGATAAATCTTCACTACCATCATAAATAATTATTTTTGAGCCATCATAATCTACACTGGCACTTGAAACTCCTACCATTAAACTGGAAAAGAAGGTAAAAAACATAATTAATCGCGAGATTTTTAGAGTCTTTATGTAAGAATGAAGAGAAGACAATATTACATAAAGGTTGTTGATAGTTCTAAATTTTGAAAATAAGCGTTTTGTTTTTTTGGCAACCATGTAATCACTCACAAAGTTAGTATATGTACTCAGATACGCATGAACATAAACATAACTGACATGGCCATGGCTATGAGTTATTTGTACATTAGATTTGCGGCTTTGTAGAAATCCTCATTTTGACAACAAGTATAACCTTGACGTACCTGTCAAGGATATGCACTAATAGCTTGAACTTGACTTCTTTTAGTTGATTCCAATACCTTTTTGCTTTTACCTCTTCACCATATTTTCTTTTCAGAACAGAGAACATCGTTTCAACGAGGTTTCTGTTATTATACAATTCTCGATCAAATTCCCACACCATTTTCCTGCGATAGAATCCTTTAATTCTCTTCCTTTTTCTTTGTCTCAAAGGAATCATAGCTATTGCTTCTAGTTGTTCTCTCGCTAGTGAATGTATCTCTTCAGAATCGTATCCTTTATATCATGACTTTTTTTGCTTTAGAATTAAGTTGTTCTTTCCAACGTTTCCTTGAAAATAGAAATAATTTACACTATTTATTATCATCACTTGTATTGAGCTTCCTTGCAGTTAAGTAATTCATCTCATCTACCCTTATTAAAGCAGTGTTCCCTATGATATGCGCCCCTCATCAAAAACAACAAGAGATTCTTGTTTCGATCTTCCGTTGATCTATACGTTTTCCTGAAATGTATCTGATCATGCAGATTACCTCTGTTCAACAGTGATCCCAATTGTAACCATATAATATGGCGTACTTTACGTAGGGGGACTTGAGTGGATTCTACAATAAAGAAAAGAAAGCTTTTTGAGCTAGAAATTAATGCCATTTTGAAAGGCTTCCTAATTTAGATAGAACCAGAAAGGATTAAACGTAATTCTAAAAACGGCAGCTATAAATAATTGCTAGATTGAAAAATAGAGTATCCCTACAAAATCAATAGGCATACTTCCAATAAATCAATCTACAGTTAAATTATTGCTTATATATATATCATTCAGTTTTTTTGATAAAACTTCCCATGAGAGATTATTAGTTACATAATTGTAGCCACTTTTACTTATTGAATCTTGCAGCGATTTATTTTCTATTAGTTCAACTATTTTTTCAGCAATTGAGGAAGGATTAATATCGGCAATCAAAGCATTTGTGTAATCTTCAACTATACCTCCACCCAGATGAGCTCGTGTACAAATAATTGGCTTTTTGCAGGCCATGGCTTCTAAAGTTACTATAGCGGAACCTTCAGATAGAGAAGGAAATACGCAAATATCTGTAGCATTATAGTAGGTACGTAACTTTTCATAGTTATTTACAAAACCTACGAAAGATACAACATCTGATACATTTTCCAACTCTGCAACGGACTTAAAATAAGCATGTTGGGGACCATCCCCCACAAGAATCAAGCGTACATTATTATAGTTTTTTTGCAATATAGATATTGCTTTAATCAAATATTGAACCCCTTTTAGAAAAACCATTCTCCCAACAAATAAAATATATATATCATCAGTATTAAGCGATAATTTTGTCCTTGATATTGCCTGATCAGTTGGATAAAATTGAGAACAATCTACTCCAACAGGAAAATGAATCAGTTTATTTGCAGATACACCAGATTTTTGTAAGTTTTTTATTTCAATTTTACTTACAGAAAGAGTTACACAAGGATATTTTAAAAAAAATGACATTATTTTATAGAAAAAACGCACTTTCCTTTTTGAATAATTAAAATATCCACCATGATGATGAACAATAAAAGGTATTTTTTTTAAGTACAATATCACAACAATAGGTAGTAAGTTAACTTGTCTAAGACCATGAATATGGACAATATCTGAATCCATTGTTAACAAATACTTTAAAAGAGGAACGGATAATTCTTGTCCAAATGATTTTCCAATTGACACGGGAAATTCAATTATTTCATATTCTTTTTTATTCACGGAATATTTTGTTCCAAAGTACAGCAATTCTACATCATTATTTAATTCACTTAGTTTTTCACAAAAAATAAGTGAGAAATGAGTTGACTCTTTAAATGCATCATTGTTTAATCCGCAGACTTCAGGTGAATGAGGTAATAAGTATGTTATTTTCATGTATATATCACACCTTAGGTCTTATTTTTTAGTAAATATCTCATTATAGAACATATTTCGTTGCTTTTCAATTTCCAATCATATTTTTTTACACACAAATCCCTTGCGTTAAGACCAATATTAGACATACCATCAGGACTAGTCAAAACTTGAACTATTTTTGAAACAAAATCATCTTCACTTTGAGCCAATAAAAAATGAACATCGGGCATCGCGTCATCAAACCCACTAATTCCTTCTTCCGTAGAAACAACAACCTTACCACATGCGAAATAATCGGCAACTTTATTTCGAGTGCCTCCACAAACAGCAGTAGAAGGATAAGGTGCTATGCATACATCTGCAAGATTTATATACTTAGATAAGTTTTGTACATATCCAACATATATTATATTTTCAGATGGCGTATCAATTTCAGTACCACCACCAATAATAACTAACTTAATGTTATGTAGTCTATTTTCAATTTTAGGAAAAAGATCAAATATATATCTTAATGCTATAGTGTTAGCAGGAAAAGTTTCGATGCGAGGACAGGTAAATACAATTACTTTATCATCTTCATTTATACCTAAAGTATCTTTTAGCAAAATATCAGAACTTTCTGGGTATAATTTTGTAGTATCAACTCCATTTTCAACTATTTTTATTTTATCAGGGTTAAGATTATAGTTCTGAATTAAAACTTCTTTTAGCATTGCTGATGGTGCAATAACAATGTTAGAGTATTTTAATATAATTTTCTCTATTAAACGATTTTTAAAATTATTGTTTTCTATACAGAAGGCACTATGCGCATCATAAATTAAAGGAGAATTAAATAAAAACTTAAAAGGCAGTAGTCTCAATGCATTGACAGGCTGATGTGGATATAATATGTGTGGAGATGCAGACCTTGATATTTTATAGAGCAACATAAGATCATTTATAATTTTAAATTTGTTTTTTTTGTTTTTTTGATAATAATGTATTAAATTATCTTGAAAATTAGTAGGATTTTCACACATATGATATATATTGATATCTTTATTCTGAACTAAATATGTTGATATATAATAAGGCCTTGTTGTAGACCCATATTCCATAGTTGAATCTGCACTTGAAACCATATATATATTATATTTCATTTGTTAAACTCCATAAACTAATTTTTCCATTATCATAAATTTCATTGTGGACTGGATAAATAGATTGCATAAATGTTGTTTGTGCACCTAATTTATATTGAATTACATGAGTAATATCATATTTAGATATAAAGTACTGCCCCCATTTGCTATTATATTCACTTAAGTGAAGTTGATTAATATCACCTTCAATATACGCTGCACCTGGAGTTTTGACTACTGGACCATCTATATAATAGCTGACAGAAAAAGGTGAATTTTTAGAGAGATTTAAATCTTGAGTACTATTATAATATCCATATGAAAGTCCAATGCTATCACCAAACAAAGTAGAAACTTGTGAAATGGAAAACACTCTGAGAGCAATCAAACCATTTGTATAAAAGAAACTGCCATTTACGTTTCTGTTTATCCATACACCAGTATGATATGTTGAATCTTTCATTATACGAGAATCGTCTGATTCAAAATGTGAAAACTGGTAATAAGATGAAAATAAAGATCCACTTAATAATAAAAAAATAATGAAGATAGAAAATATATTAAAATGTAACTTGTAAGACATATTTCTACATATGTTAGAGAGAGCGATAGATATGTATATAGTAACTATTGGAAGCAAAAACCATTCCATATATGTTGGGAGATAAATAAAAGGAAGTAATAATATGGGGATTGTGAGTAAAAAATAGTCAATAGTTGTTTTATTTTTATTTAACAAAACGAAAATATACCCACTAACAACGAAAGGTATTAAAACACCAATATATCGAGTATATTGATAGAGAACACTTTCCAGTACAGCATACTTTGACCCACCAATACTTAATCGTTGAATGGTTGGATCAAATGACCAAAATAAATGCATTAAAAATGGCAAAATTATCGAAGCAAGCAACAATACCATAAAAATAAACTCAAGCGAATAGCCCCTAAAGAAATAAGTATGGCGACTATTTTTTATCCAAAATAAAACATTTGCTACAATAAAAGACATAATAAGTGGAATTGTAAAAAAGAATAAATGATGTGTTGACATTAAAAAAACAAAAAGCATTATAAAAATAATCATCGATTTTATCTTTACATCATAAGAGATTTTAATCATTGAATATATTAAAAGAGGAATATAAGCTATGAAAAGACCTCTTGTACTTGCTGTATATGTAGTAAGAAAAAGAACACCAGATGATATCGAAAATAATAATGTGAATATAAAGATAAAAGGATAATCTTTTCTAATAAAAGTAGACATCGAATAAGATGAAAAAATACAAAATATTCCTAGAAATACGCTAATGATGAATATTGAATAATAATTAGCTAAATTAGATAATTGTGATAAACCTGATATTAAGAACGGCAGACTGCTTGCATAGGATAAAGGGTAAAACCCAAAAACAGAATATACAGATTCCCAGTAATTCGCTTTTCCAAAATAAGATATCGCATTAGCTAATATATGAATATTAAATGAATCCCATCCAATCTCATAAAAATAAATAGGCATGCGCAAAATTACATTTAATACGATGAGAAGAAGAAATAATTGTACTTTTGTTTTTTTAGGGCTACTCAATTAGTTTCCCCCAAAGATACACTTTTTGAATAGAAAACAATCTTTTTTATATCAGATAATGTTTTTGTATAGTAATAATTTTTAACACCAACATCATCAATCTTTTCAATATGATTGGAAATACAATAAATTAATCCATGTATATAGGAAATTCCGATCAAAGGTCTTTTTATAAGTATAGATAAGCTTTTTAATATAAGAAAAAGAGGATGATAATTTCTATAATAATCTGAAACTGCCATCAACTTATAGCCATTATAAACGCCTTCTGCAGTCCTTGTTTTTCTTAAATGAATTGCTTTTATGTGATAAAATAATTTAACCTCCCAACCGTTTAAAAGAGCAAGCACGTTAGATACAGAATCTGGTGCATAACTGCTATAATAACCATTAGTCTCATTAAAACATTCAATATTCCATAGACGCATAGCACCCACAGGCTCATCATTTTTTACATATTCTATTTCTTCATTTCCATTCTCATCAATGTATGTTACAGCCCCACTAGCAATACCTAAAGAAGAATTTTTTTCAAATTCAGTAATTAAATTTTCAAAAAATGTATTCTCTAGAATTATATCTGCATCTACTACCCCAATATAATTAAAATCAAGCCCTCTACTAGCAGCAATATCTATTATATTCCTAAATCCATTATTGCATATTTCTACATAATGCTTGTGAACATCTCGTGGTTTTTCATTCAATGTAATACTAGTAACCCATTCATGCTCGAGTTCAGCTTTATGTATTATTTCTGGAGTTGAATCTGTGCTACCATCATCAATAATCAACCATAACAATGGTTTTAAAGTTTGATTCATGACAGAAAATATTAACTTCTCGATATTGAGTTCTTCGTTTTTCGCAGGAGTTATCAATATATAACTCCTATGAGTAGTTTCTATATTAGCATTCATAGTGACCAATTTTTACTTTTGAACTTTAACAATATAACCTTTTGAAAAACTGCTTAAACATGTAGATTTATAATATAATTCATCAAGTTTTTCTCCAACTTTTAATGATAAATTAGGAGCTAACAAACATAAAAATAACGATACGAAATGATAATTAGCATAATCCAATTTTTTAAATCCTACTCCATTTAATATACTATCTAATGTAGAAGAAGTATATGTATTATGTCCAAAATATCTTGTTGAAGAATCACCCCTATATTCACGGTTGCTTCTTTTTCTTTTTATTCTCACTAAAGTTGGAACTGATGGCATTAAAATTTTACGGATTATTTCTATAGATTTGGCATATATTTTTCTTGGCTTTGGAACACCAAAAATAGCGACACCTTCAAACTTGAGGACACGATATATTTCTTTAAGTGCTTTATCATCATTTTCTAAATACTCTAAGACACCTGAACAAATAACAGCATCAAAGTAATTATCAGGAAAATCCAAGGAAGTGATATCACCAACAGAAAAGTGAGCTTTCTGTTTAAATTCTGTTTGTTCTATCCTTTCTGATGCTTCCTTTATCATCGATTCAGAAACATCCACCCCCCATACTTCATGGCCTTGTAATAACAAACTATAAGTGATTACACCAGGACCACATCCGATATCTAATATTCTACCTTGGTTGAAGTCGATCATTCTCATAATATGGTTTTTTCGAACAATATGAGAATATGAATAACAATTTTTTAGACTCCCATCATAATTTTCTTTATAATAAGCATTTGCATAGTTAGAAAAATAATTTTTTACTTTTTTTTCTTGATTTGGACCAAGTTTTGAGTTCATATAAAATCACCTTTTGACTAATTTTCTTAACATAAACAATTTATCTATAATACCTGTAAGTTGTAATTTAAACAATGAAAAATTAGTTTGATAATACACCGGTAAGCGAGGTAGTTCATATATATTCACATTATTATATATCTTGGCTAGCCCATATATAGTAGAGACAGCCAAAAAATACCCATTTTTATATAACGATTTTTTGATAGAGTCATTATAATCATTAATAGTTCCCCCTGGATAAGAAAACAAAATTACATTTTTCCCAATTATATCTTCTATTGTTTTTTTAGAATGACTTACTTCTACATCAACTTCATTAAGTGGAATCCGCGTAAGTAAAGAATGAGAACATGTATGAGACCCAAAATCCATTCCGTTTTGACTCATTATCTTTATCTCTTGTCTACTTAAACAACAAGGGGAATAGTCATCGGTATTAAAATTCAATACTTGTTCTAGTTTTTTTATCACTTTTTCTTTGTCACGGTTACTCATATTTTTTAATGCATTTAAAAGTAGATACTTAGCCCTTATTTTTTCATGTTGTGTATTTAGCGGAATTTGACCAAATTCTGAAAAATAGTAATCACCTTTAGTCTTGTTTATCATTAAACTAATTTTATCCCACCAAAAAAAGTCATTGGACTCTATGTAATCGGTTGATAGAAAAAAAGTGCATGGTATATTGTATTTTTTTAAAATAGGATATACAATTGAATAACAATCTTCGTAACCATCATCAAAAGTAAGGATCACCGAATTTCGAGGGATATTTTGTAATTTACCTGAAACAAAATCAACTACTTCATTAAATGTAATAACATTATAATGCCTGACTAAATATTGGATTTGTTTCTCAAAAACATCAGGTAAAACAATATTATCATTATCTAACAAAGATAGATTAGTAACTCTATGATACATCAAAATTGCAACCTTGTTTCGACGAAACGTTGCAATTATACGAAAAAAATATGTAAAACCCAAATAATCACAAATTACAGCCATTATTTCTAATAAATGAGAAGTAAATGATTTATTCACAAGAGATTTATCATGCATTATACTACTATTGTTAGACAACATATCTTAACCCACATTATTTTTATCAATCATGTCTAATAATAAACTAGACATATATTGTGTTGTATCATCCCATTCTAGATTTAATGCCAAATCTATTGATTCCTTTACATGTTCTTTAATATTATCATGATATATAAAATCAATTGTATTAATTAACTCATCATCATTAAAAACTGGAAACATACAATTTTTGCTTATAAAATCTTGATTTACTTGCATATTTCTTTTACCAGAATAGATAGAAGGTGTTCCTACTAAACAAGATTCCCTAGCCATAGTGTCTCCTGAAGATATAGAAAAAAGAGCGAAGCTTAATATTGAAAAAATATCGTGAACAGGTTCCTTTAATAAAATACATTTATTTTTAACATTAGTTGGAATTACATCATTTTCACTAGATAGAACGGGAGTCAAACCTAAATCTAATATTTTATCTATAATTAAATTAAAATTCATAACCTTAGACTTATAGTAATTCATACTATTTGATGAAACATCCCTTATGAAAACGTATTTATTAGGCTGTAATCCATAAGAGAGAAGAGATTTTTGATTCGGAACAAAATAATTAGGATGAACATAAGCTAATTCTTTAAATCCAGCATAATGCAAGATGTTTTTACCATTTCCTTCTATAGAACGTGGGAGTATAAAGTAATTGCCACTGTATTTTGAAATATAGTATGCTAATCGATACTCTCTATCATCTCCAAATAAGATAGACGGAATGCTCTGCATGATTGTAGAAGTACCTACAAAAAACCCAAAACTTGTACACAAATCAAAATTATTTTTTTTAATGAATTGCCTAATATGAATGCTTCTAGTAAGCAATCCTATTGTTTTCATAAGGAAAGAATTATAATGTTTACCTATAAGAATTGGATTTTGAGATGGCAACTCTTTTTTTAAAATAGTGGATAACTTACCACGATCTCGATAAATAATTACTACATCAATGTTATTTTTTTTAAGAATCTCAATCGTATTCTTAAAAAAATTAATATCTGCAGGATGAAGTATATCAATTAAAATCTTTTTTTTTGACATTTAATTCCCCTATTACTTTAGCAGGAACACCACCTACAATTGTGAAAGGGGAGACACTTTTTGTAACTAAAGCGCAAGCACCAACTACAGATGCTTTCCCAATCACAACATTTGGTAAAATAACAGCATTGGACCCTATCCAAACATCATCTTCTATAATAATACATCCACTTTTAACTGACACATAGGGATATATTTTTGAATTATTCGGATTTGAAGATGTCACAAATGTGACTCTTGGACCAATGGAAACTCTATCACCAATAATCAGGTTTTTTCTATTATTTAGTTCTTCTGTTATTATAAGATCTTCTGCGATATATACATCATGCCCGATTGAATATCCCGACAACCTCAAAAATAGAATTCTAAGGCCATTGACAGGAGAATATTTTGCAAGTATTTTTAATATTTTTTTAATAAACTTAAAACATAGCACTTGAATCACAACCAATGCCTGATATACTTATGTACCCGATATACTTTTTTTAAAAAAAAACATAGCAATTTTGAATGTATCTTTTTATATCGCCCATAATTTACTTCATCTCCACCAAATCTTTTTTTGAAATCACGCACCCCATATATTTTATCAGGGCTTCCTGCCCCACCAAAATCAAATTTTTTATAACTATTATTATGTCCCCATTTTATTACTTCCCAAGGAAGGATATCATTTGGATACAAATATTGATTATCCCTAGAAGAGCCCGCATACCAATCGTAAAGTACTGATTTATACATTAGAATAATAACTACACCTATAATTTGTCCTTCATTTTTTGCAATCCATATTTTTGCCATATTTCTTGGAACTAAATAATTAATTACGGAATTAAATAAACTTATATCTGCAAGTGGTTTTTTTCCATGTAATGTTTCTTCTAACAAACTATATACATCAGTAATTAAAGATGAGTCTATCACTTCTTCAACTTTAGTTCCTAATTTGACTCCTTTTGCAATAGAATTCCGTTTTGACTTTCTCAATTTACTCCACAGTTTATCGCAATCCTCATCCAAATAATTTATGTAATTCAAATGATCTGAATATTGATAATCATTTGTTTTAAAAACATTATGATAAAAGCTAACATCCCATAAATTTCTGATTTCAGAATAAATTGCTTTTTTTTTAATGATTTCGTCATATTTTTTTAGTAAAAGATTAACGGCTTTAATTCCTTGTTCATTATCAATAAACAAGGGTCCGCCCATTATAATTGAACGGGATGAAAAATATTTAAATGGACTAGAATATTCAGATATAACTACTGCTTGAATAACAGCAAGTACATCATTATTTACAGAATCAAAAGCCATTAATGATATAGACTCTTGATTTTTAGTAGATTTATAAACATGTGCCATTTCAGCACTTTGAAAAATATTACCATGTGGATGATTATAAACAAAATCATTCCAAATGTCGTCATCAAATGAAGATATTATAGATATCACGAAAAATCACCCTATAATCTTTTTTACAACAAACTTCCCTGTATTTCTGATTTTTTTCCACATATATTCATAAATCCATATGGATAAGGAATCATTCCACCGGTCAGGATGTGATAACAGATACAAGTTATTAGCAGAACCATTCACAACTAATTCAATCAAATCCTGCGTGTTTTTAACTTCTTTAGGAGAAGAAATTGACTTTCCTACAGTAATGTCTTTAATTCTTATTTTTGAATTATCCCAAGTACCACCAGAATCTGAAAAATAAAGTATTTGTGAAAAATCAAACGACAAATAAGCTTCACCAATTATATTGTAATCCTTGTAATTGTAGTGTTTCCACAAATCCAAATTATTCCATTTTGAAAGAGAATTACCATGCATACATATTGTTTCAATTTTACATATATCCCTAAATTTACATAAGTTAGCTTCGAATATCTGCAGAGCAGACTCTTCATCACCTTTTGCTTTGTGCATCGTTTCATAATGATAACCAATTTCATGTCCGAGATCTGATATTTTTTTTATAATTTGAGGATTAAACACGTTATTTTGTGCTCGAAAGTAATAAGTTGATTTAATATTAAATTTAGATTCTATTTGAGCCATAAGCAAAGCATTTTGAGGCCATTTATCGACATCATGACGCAAAACTACTGATTTCAAACTATCATTATTTGACTTTAAGTAATCAACCACAGTCAAAGGTACATAATCAGAATCAATTAAAGCTTTACATAGAGAGTTATATTTCATTAACGTAAAATCCCTATTTAATAGATTATTCATTTCCAGAAAGCCCCCATCCTCTATTGAAAACATGAGATCTCCATTCTTTACTTAAAACTTTATATGCACCATATTTAATGGTTCCATAAATAGGGAGTGGATCATCTCTTGAACAAATATCAAACACAGCTCCTTCTTTACTAAAAAAAGCTGGTGCTTGTTTAATTTTATTTTCACATTTTAGATACCACAATATATCACCAAACAGAAGCCAACGAGATTTGACTCCTACTTTATAAGAGAATTGAGGCTCGACATCACCTTTAACTGCAAGAGTATAAAGCATATTTGGAAAATCTATCCCTGAAGAAATTGCTAATTGCAATGAACCCCAAAATCGAGGATTTATTTCCATAAGAATGGGTTTGTTATTTCGCGCATCAATTCTAAATTCCACCATAGCAACACCATGCCATTTTAATTTTTTTAATAATGTCGAGGCATATTTTTCAATCTGAGGATATTCTACACTTTCCCGCAATGTACTCGGACCTCCCGATTGAGGATATTCTCGTAATCTTTTATGTGTAAAACTTGCTTTAATTTCACCTTCCTTTAAAAGCATTGAAACACCATAAGCACCCCCGTAAGGAATAAATTCTTGCAGCATGGATGGACCAAAAGAACAACATACATCATCATATCGAGTTATTAGTTCTTCGTATGAATTTACTATTTGAATACCTCGTGAACCGGAACCTTGATGCGGTTTTATGACTAGAGGAAAACTTAAGTCTGCCTCTAAGTCCAAAAGATCTTCCATCTCACTTGGAAAATAAGTTTGTGGACATGGAATATTATTTGCCAAAGCAAATTTAATCGTTTTCGACTTATCCCTACCAATCATAAGTTTATCATAATCAGTAATCGGAATCTCAAAATAATCTTCAAAAAGAGATCTGTTTTTAGATAATAAAAGAGTAGTGTCATCTCTTACAGGCATGATGGTATCATAATTGTTTTCTTTTACAGTTTTAAGAATTGATTCCAAAAATAAATCGGGATTCTTATTAGGAGGTGAATACAGATACTTATGTGAACAGTACTTTGAATAAAATGCAGGGCAATCAAAAGATTCACCGCAAACGACTTGAATATTGTTATGACCTAAGGATCTTACAATAGCAAGAGATGCACGAGAACGGCCATCAGTTACAAATACTTTAGACAAATATTCACTTCCTATCAGCTATGATTTTTTTTGATTCATTATATATAATTTTAGACAAGTGGCCTATTTTCTTTTTGCGGATATTACCAACTGCAACAGTATAATAGCGATATTTTCTAGAATAAACTTCTCCATAGATACAAGGATTTTTCAAAGCTATTTTAATGTTATCAACTGACAAAGGACCAATATCTTGACTATATGCTGTTAAACCTTTACCAACATGTCGAATCATATGCGCATCGCTACCACCAGTGTACAACATATGTGTCTTCATAACTAAGTCATTAGATTTATTATTCAATATTTCAGGAATTCTTGCGTTAAATATTTCAATAGCATCTATTTGCTTCAGTACATTTTGAGGAATATACTCAAAAGTTTTATATGGATGAGGTAGTATTGCGAAACCATTTTGATTATGGATTTCATCCAAAACATCTTCAAAGTTGCGAGATACAATCTCATCAGAAAGAAATAAACCTATTACGTCACCTAAGTTAGTTTTGATTTCTGAACCAATGATTACATTAAGAGGGTTTCCTAATTGTTTGTTGAGATCAGACATCTTCAATGATCCCTTTATTGTATCATGATCTGTTATTGCTAATCCATCTAAACCCAAAGACTTAGCTTTTTTTAATATATTCTTGAGAGTAGACAATGAATCATAAGAATAAATGGAGTGTACATGCAAATCATATTTGTATAGATTATCTAGTTCATTTTGATCCATATTGCTCCCTCATCTCCTGTATATTTGCTCAAATTCCTTAGCTGTAACGAACTCAAAACCATAGTTCTGTGCTTTTTTTAACAATTCATCCAATAGAGAAATAGATTTTAATCCTAGATTTCTCATTTTTAAGTTATGCCTAATTACATCTGCAAAAACATATTCAATAAGGTTTGAGCTCCTACGAGTTGAAATACCCTTGACACCATAATCAAGGCATTCATTGGGGTGAAAAAGAAAAACAACAGGTTTTTCAGTTTTGTAAGCTTCATAAAATATATATTTTTCAATAAACTTTAAGAGAGAAGGACATATCCGCATAGTTGTACCTATATAAGGAATTAAAACTGCGGAAATTGGAATTTCTAATATACCAGAATTACCTGATTTTGTAGGGGATTCATAGGAAAGAGTATAAGGCTTTCTAGGAGCGCTCAACCACTTTAATTTGTTTTTAGAACCAAATGTAAAAGGACCATCAAACCTTTGTGATGCAACAGAACTATCTGTTTTGAAACCGGTTTTTTTCAAAGCTAAAATAGTATCATCATTTAATCTTAATGCAGGTGCTCTAAAAGAAGAAACATTACCTGCTAAAGGTTCTAAAAAAGATTTAGCTTTTTTCAACTCATTTACTTGATCATCAAAACTAATAGAATCAAAAGCACGAAGAGGCGAGTGATCATAACCATGGCACCCAACTTCATGACCACTGTTGTGAACTAATTCAACTGACTCTGGACATTGTTCCGCGAACATGCCTGTGAAATAAAAAGTAGATGATACATCATATTTATTCAGTGTGTCAAGAAGCCTCGGTAATCCTGTTTGATATATTTGAAATGGTATATTTGAATCTTCTTTATTTAGTGAAATTGAGTGATGCTCCACATCATTTGTCATCAAGAAATACATACTGCACCAACCAGTAAAAAGCATTCATGTCTATCGTTAGTATATAGCAATTAATAGAAGATAAGACTACATCATTTAAATATTTTCTTAAATAATAAATAATCCTCTTTCGTAAAGGCATTCATACACAATAATAATATTATATAAATAAAAAAACAAAGGATAACTAAAATATAAATATTAAACTCTGAAAAAAAGAAA
>NZ_VIAQ01000007.1 GCF_006546655.1 Methanolobus vulcani | reverse complement strand
AAAGTGGGACTGCAGTTATGACACGCATGGAGAATCTTGTGCTTGTGAGTATTCACGAACCAGTTCAAGTCTGCGAGGCTGAGTTCGTCAAAATCGTCGGAGAAAGCTACGCATTTGTTGATGGGATCCTAGATAATCACGAAAATGAAGTGAAAAAGAGCAATATCCAGAAGATGTAGTGATGATTTAGGTCAGAATTATCTAATGACTTAAAAAATACAGGGTTAATTTTGGAATCCTCTACTATATATTTTTTGGAAGACTGTTTCAATAAAAGCCAAACCGATTATTTATCATAATACGCTTTAAGTCCTGGAATAATCCTATGAACGTGTTTCTGATAATCACGGTATTCATCTCCAAACTGGGCTACCAGCCTGCTTTCCCAATGAATTGAACCCATAATAAGGTAAATCGTAGTCAGGATGTAGATCATGAGCAGGTTAGTTGTCATAAAAGGAGTTAACCACATAATGACAAGTCCTGAGAGAAGGAATGGATCTCTTATCCACCTGTAAATGCCATGTATGTTAAGATGGATCGAATCTGGTGAATTTGGTGTTGATAACTGCGCTCGCAACTGGAACCTGTGTGGTGCATCTCTCAAAGCTCTCGGACCAACTATTAAAGCAATTACCTGACCAGCTACCATGAACCAGCGCCATGGAGAAGGTATGACATAAAGGAATTCACCCGGATTTTTGTAAAGAACATAGACAAGAGGGATTAATGTCATAACTGCAATGAGATTATAGACCGGCATATACAGTTTGTCTGCTTTTGATCCTAATGAGCGCCTTATAAACCGTTTGACCGGCAGGCTGGCAAGTAAACTATGAATTAATGCAAATCCCACAAGACAGAGAATAAGAATCAATGTTGATAATAACAAACCCTTCCACCTTCATTGATATATCTATAGGAAGTTCTATTTAGGGCTTATGATGCAACTTTTTTTTGTCGAATAAAATAGCAAAAAATATATTCTTGCTTGAAAAAATAGGACTGATTATCCGAAGTTGATCTTATATATAAACCCGGAAGACACGGGATTATATAAGAATAATTCATTATAATGAAATGTAAATTATAATTGTATGTTGGCTGGTGATACAATTAGCGATAATAAAAAAAATATGAAATTTGCCATTTTGGCAGTTGGTCTGGTGGTATTAGGTAGCATTTTCTGGGTATATGGAAGCTTTTCATTGTTCGGACCCAAAGATCTTGGTGTCAGATATACCCACGAGGACTACGTAAGTGCTCTTGAAAAGACAGGAATGCAAATAGAATTTGAAGGCATGACCGGTGAAGAACTGGAAGATTATAAGCAAAATGCAGAAAAGAAATCCATAAATGATTATAATTTTGAATTCTCTGATTATCAGGAAAAGCAATTCACGCTTACTGCGGAAGAATCCACGGCACTTTTGAATGAAATCGCACCTGGATTCTGGTGGTTCGATAACCTTCAGGTAAAGGTTTTGCCTGATGGAACGATGGAAGGATCAAGCACTGCGGACATCGCAAGATTGAAGACTGATCTTTATTCTGATGTTGCAGACGATGTCCCTATCCCACTTCCTGATACCCTTAACATTTACAGTAAAGGAAAGATCAGTGTTACAAATAACCAACTCAGTGGTGATCCCGAGAGTTTTTATCTTGGATCTATACCTCTTTCAGAAAAATACCTGGAAGAAGATAGTGTCAATACAATGGAAGAGTATTTCCCCCGTATTTATACAGTAGTTCCCGGACTTGAAATAAACAGTCTGACATCTAACTCCGAAGGCGAATTTGTATTCGATGGTGTCATTCCTCAGAAAGTTTCCGTGACTAAAAAGTGAGTTTGCGGGGTTTTCTGTTGAAATACATGATGATCAATGGGAAAGGAGAAGAAATTCCCCCTTTCCCACATCACAAAGCTTACGTGTACAGAAGTAAACAGTTTTTCACAGCAAAGAGTATTGCAAGTCATCTTACAATGGGTAATTTCATCACATTGAAGGAATTATACAACGGGTTCAAGCATAAATGCTCAATTCCAAGAGTTCTCCTGATTGACCCTACAAGCGACTGTAATCTAAGGTGTAAAGGCTGCTGGTCACAAGATTATGAGAGTGGTCACAATATTTCTTATGAGAAATTCGATGATATATTGAATCAGGCTGAAGAATTAGGGATCATGGATTGCCTGATGACAGGTGGAGAACCACTTCTTCGAAAAGATGATATCATTAAACTCTGCAGAAAACATAACAAAATGACATTTGGTGCTTTTACCAATGCAACTCTGATCGATGAAGAGTTTGCCGATCAAATGGCTGAACTTGGAAATCTTAATGTTTTCATAAGCATTGAAGGAACTCAGGAGCAGACAGATTTCAGAAGAGGTGAAGGAGTTTACGCTAAAGCCATAAAAGCTATGGACATCCTGAGAGAAAGGAACATCGGTTTTGCTTTTTCAGCGTGCTATCATTCAAAGAATTACAAGACCATAGCCGGCGATGAGTTCCTTGATCTGATGCGGACAAAAGGAGCATGGTTTGGCTGGCTTTTCCAGTATATTCCTGTTGGGAGCACTGCGGACACTTCACTTATGTGTACAGCAGAAGAACGGGCTTATGTGCATGAAAAGATCAGAGATTATTGTGAAAAGCAAGACTATGTAATTATTGATTTCTGGAACAACGGTCATCTTTGTTTTGGATGTATAGGAGCAGGTGTTGGTTTTGCACATATCAATGCAAAAGGTGATGTGGAACCATGTGCCTTCTGCCATTACTCTGATTCGAACATCTATGATGTTTCACTTGCGGATGCACTGAGGTCTAACTTTTTCACAACATTCAGGGAAGCACAGCCTTTTTCAGAAAATCCACTCCGTCCCTGTCCTTTGATCGATAATCCGCAGGCAATTATTGATGTTGTAAAGGCCGGCGGTGCAAAGTCAACTCACATGGCAAACCCCGAATCTGCCGAAGAGCTTGCCAGTAAGAGTTTTGAATGTGCCGGGGAATGGAAAGAGCTGGCTGATGAACTGTTCCTGAAAATGCCTGAGCATAACCGGAAGAATTTTCCCAAATTCCTGAGGTACTTTGCCTTTAAGAAAGGAATAACCGATGGCAGACGAAGAAAAATTTGAATGTTTTGGTGCAGAAGTTCACTTTAAGAGTGATTCTGCTCAGTGGTTTGTATTCGTGCATGGATTCGGCGGTAGTGCCCGGACATGGAAAAAGCAGATTGAGTTCTTTTCAAAACATTACAATCTGCTTGTTCTTGAGATGCATAAGGAACCGCAATTCAAAGACCTTGACATCTATAAGGTTTGCAGACTGATCAATAATACATTGATCTATCACGGAGTTAAAAAAGCTTATTTTATGGGTTTTTCCTTTAGCACTCTGATATGCCTGCGATTTGCTGTTCTCTACCCTGAAAAGACTGAATCTCTCATAATGGGAGGTGGAATTGTAAAATTCAACCTGAGAACAAATTTCCTGCTTTATCTGGCAATCACCTTTAAAAGAGGGATCAATTACATGATTCTCTACAGGTTCTTTGCCTATATCATACTTCCAAGAAGAAATCACCGCAGGTCAAGATATATTTTTGTAGCTGAAGCCAAAAAGCTTGGTTATGAAGAGTTCTGCCGGTGGGTAGACCTTATACCTCAGACAAAACCAAGTTTAAAATGGTTAGATGAACTTGACAATAATATTAAAGTCCTTTTTGTATCTGGAAGTGAGGATCACTTGTTTTTAAAGGATGCCAAAATGCACACTGAAAACAGGATAAATTCCAGAATGGAAATTATCGAAAATTGCGGTCATGTCTGTTCTATCGAGCAATATGACAGGTTTAATAAAATTGTATTTAACTATCTGCAATCAGTTAAATAAAAGTGAAGCAGAAGTAAATAAGTAAATGAGAACATGGATTCATGAACTCATTTTTGTTTTCAACTGAATATTTCCCTTTTAATCATCAGGGAAAACATCTGCAAGATAGCTTGCAATCACCATATTGACATTTGTGTCTCTTGATGGCATTTTGCCGCATTCCATATATTCCATAATATGTTTAGGGAATACATAGATCCATCCGCCTGTATCATCAAGGATAGCACGGAGTTTGCTTCCACCTACCATAAGAGCAAATTTTAGTTGTTCAAGGCTTGTCATCTCTTCAGGGACCAAGAGTGCAATATTTCCGCTAAAGAAATTGTATATCAGGGATTCCTTTATTGCAGGATCATATTCTACTGCGAATTTCCTGTTGGTTTTTGTGCTTTCCTGCATATACTCAAGAAGCTTGTTGTAAGAATCACATTCTCTTGTAAATGGGGGAACGAACTGTAAAGATTCTGAATCGTCTGTTAATGACAAAGAATTCGGGTTTGCTGATATTGTCTCTTTAATATCCGATTCTGTAATCCCAAAAACTTCCGCATCCTCAAGTATTTTGCCTACAGCAACCTGGAAAGTAAGCGGTTCCTGGTTTATTTTACATGAAGGAAAATCTTCAGTATATTGCGATATCATTGCTTCTATCAAAGCATGTTTTATTTGTGTAGGCATTTTCATAATAGTAACTCCGAACAGATTTTAATTGCTAGTTAACGAATTGATGGTGCATCTGAGTGTATACGGAAGTGCTTTACTTAGCTAATATTATTTAAAGTTAACTATTGACTGGGGCTTGCCCATAAAGTCCCTTATTTTGTGGTCAAATAGCCTACTTTATAGTCAAGTAGCTTACTTTATGGTCAAATTGGATGTCGGAAAATCATTTCCAGATAGTTCATAAAGATGTGTATTTGAAACTCTGTAGAAAACCTATTTCATCTTTCATTTTGGCATAATAATTTAAAAAGGATAAATCCCTTGAGTATTTAATTATGAAATTAAATGTATACTCTGAAAAAGATTCAGGAGTTTTAGATAAATTAGGAGAAAACATCAAGAATCCAAAATACTCCATCTTTGTAATCCTTATTACTCCTCTTATATTTGCATTAGCATGGAATCTTTTTTCGTATATACTTCATTCCACTTCATTTGGAGACTTTGGATTTCTGTTAACTATTATGCTAATGTTCATTGCACTTATTAGTCCAGTTATGGTGCTGGCATGCTATGCATATTTCACTGAAAATAAATTGTCCTCTGCAATAATGGGACTGCTCTTGTTCCCACTTGCATTTTTTTATGCAGAAGTCATCACAAAAATGGTAAATTTTCAATTTCAGTTGCTTGTACACACGTTTAATCTATCACATATGTACAGTCTTTTTGAAGATTTTTGGAATTTTTCATTAATTCATGCGTTGATAGGTATTTTAGTAACATTCAGAAAACCTTTTTACTTGGCTATAGCATTAATATTGTTAATTTTACAATTTGTGGTATTTGTCAGTTATCTTGACTAAATAATGCATATATATCCAACATCTTATACATCAAGTGATTCTTTGAAGTGAAAGGAGTAAAGGATAAGGTTATGTTTCCAAAATCTATTGGGCTTGTGATTTCAAAAAAATGAGATGATTTCCATCACACTGTACTTCAAAAACAATCTAACTATTTCTGCTTTAATGAAGCTTTCTCTTTTAAGAACTGAAGGTATTTCTTGACAGTTTCAACTTTTGCTTTCTTGAGTTGCTTTTCCTGTAGATATAATCGAGTAATGGAGTTTGGAACATCGTTTCAAATTTGCAACCTTTTATAAAATATTTTGTTTTAGAAATAAATCGCATATATCTGATTAGGTAGCAAAAAGCACGTCTTGCTAGCTATTGCTAATTTTACTTTATGGTCAAAAGGGTTACTTTGTAGTCAAATAGCTGAGTTTGTGGTCAAGTAGACTTTATGGGCAAGCCCTATTAACTGTTTTATGGAAGTGTGCGTAAAACCAGAAAAATTAACCATCCTGATTTTAGTTTTGATTTCAGAGTTTAGAAATGGGAGATTCCCGGATATTTAAAAGCTAACTGCAAAATCATAATTTCATAAGAAGACGGAAACCGACAGAATACAAACCATAATCAGAATCAAAGCTGCTGCGATAGGATGAATGACATTTATTAGAATAACTGACCCATGCGCCACCACGCAGAGCAATTGCAGTATTACCTACAATTTCCCATGCAGTTCCTTCGGCAAGGTCTTCCTCATAAATCCTGTGATACCTATCCTGACACCATTCCCAGACATTTCCATACATATCATGTAGTCCCCATGGATTTGGCTTTTTCTGACCTACAGAATGTGTCTCATGACTTGAATTCAAATAATACCAGGCATACTCATCAAGTTGCAGGCCAGAGTTTCCAAAAAAGTATATAGTATCAGTTCCAGCTTTGCATGCATATTCCCACTCAACTTCTGAAGGAAGACGATATTTATCCGTATTTTCAAGCTCATTCAGTTTTTTTATGAATTCCTGTACTTTATTCCAGGTAATGCATTCTACAGGTCTGTTATCACCCTCAAAACAGGAAGGTTCATCCCCCATTACAATAGTCCACTGTTTTTGAGTTACCTGATATTTTCCCAGGTAGAAAGGTTCTGGTATAGAAACTTTAATTGGAATCTCATAGCTGAACTCTAAAGAATCCAGATAGAATTCTCCGGCAGGAATAAGCATAAATTCCATTCCAATTGAATTTTTTATAGAATTGGCAGGTATTTTATCTTTAGCTTCTTCATACATGTTTTTGATAGACTCATTCTTCCCGGAAGTTAAATCGATATAACTCATTTTTGCCAACCATCTTCTGTAATTTTTTAGGAGTTTTCATATATCTTTCGTAATTAGATTATGATTAACTTCTAATTTATGATTTTTGTAGAACACTCATTCACATTTTGAACTCTTATGATGAAAATATGGTAAACATATGTTCTAATATCAGATGCAAGCATAGTATAGTATGGAATTATATTTAATCATCAGAAGGTGAGTCAATATGAAAAAAGTACTTGCATTGATATTGGTTTTACTCATGGTTGTTGCTTCATTCAGTGGTACAGCCATAGCTGGTTCAGGTGATGAAAATTACAACGGAGAAGATGGTGAACAGCCAGGCGTAGGAGTAGATACTGGCCCCGGTCAGTCAGAAGCTCCAGATACAGGAGATAGGACAAGATTTAAGGATCGCTGACTTTCCTAACCTTTATTTTTTCAAGAATAGCAAAAAGTAGTCTTTTAAATACACTGAAAATACAAAAATGAGTTATTGGAACAGGATTTATCCTATTCCAGTTTAGCTCATCTTGTTTTCAAGTGGTGTTCTTCTTTATCCTATGAACTATCCAATAAACTGGAAATTCTCAAATTGCCATGTATCCGGATCATGTTCCACTGCCGGATTCTCCTTAAAGAACACCTTGCGATTCTTAAGTGGTGTCCAGTCTGATGGAGTGGATATGAAATCACCAAGATATGGCAGGGCAATATTCAGGACAAAATCATGTGGAAGATCTTCAGGTGTCCTGATTCCTTCTTTTGGATTCTCAAGCATCCAGAGTACAGCAGCTACTACACCAGCCGCTACCTGAAGAGTTGTTGCGTTCTGACCTGGAGCAAGAGATCTTGTATCTTCGATACTCAATGCACTTCCAGTCCACCATGAATCGTAAGAATGACCCATCAGAAGTGCACCCAATATATCTGCACCGGAAACAATCTCGTTTGTCATTATTCTGAGCTTTGACTGAAGCTCATAATTGCGTCCACGCAACTCAAATAGAGATGAGAGTGTATCATGACATGGCATGTAAGCGTAATGAATAGTTGGTCTGAATACTGCTTTCTCTTCATCCCACACTGTCAGTAGTTTGGAAAGACCGTATGATTCCCCATGACGGATAACCATACCAACAATCTCTTCATCAGGTATCCATGACCTTACCCAGGTGTTCATACCCATTTGAGGCATGAAAATAACATTTTGCGGACCGTAGTCCGGAACCTGAGCTAGGGGAGGCATCTTATTCTCATGTGTACCCCATGCAATTTCTACAGGAGCTGTACCTTCTTCCCTAAGCCCTTCTATGCTCCATGTACCTACAAATTCATCAACTTCCTTTGCGCGATTAGCAACCTGTGTGTCGCGTTCGCTGCAGTGAATAACTCTTACACCAAGTTTCTGAGCCAGATGAGCAAAGTCTCTTTTCTCAGCAAGTTGCTTAATTTCTTCTTCGTCTTCAGGAGAGACTTTCTTGTCAGCACAGGTGCGTTCTGCAATATCCAGCAGACCCTGCTTTACAAAATGAGTAATAAGACCCGGGTTTGCACCGTGGTCAACAACAGCAGTAGGTGCGTCCTTCCAATCACGGGAAAGCTCATTCAATTTCATCTGACGTAAATAAAGGGATTTTTCCAGCAGGCTTCTGTTCATGAAGTCCTCAGTGGGGTCCCATACTTCTACCGATGTGTTAACGTATAATACATTATGCTCATGACACCAGGTAATAATGTCTATGGCATCAATATTCCATGAAAGGTCTATGATCAGGCCATCATTATCCATGTGTCTGGATAATACCTGACTCAGGTTTTCAGGAGTGATCTTTTCACGGACAAATGTTAATCCCTGATTGGTGTATTTCTTCAGGGCTTTTGATTTGTCTTCAAAATCTATTAACGTAATGTTTTCTAACGGAACATCGAGTTTGTCCAGTAAAAGTGGTAAGGTGCACTGTGAAACTGAACCATAACCGATGATGAGAACCTTATTTGAGAATTTTGGTTTCATACCTTTGGTACAGTCCCTCTAACATATAACTTTTTGTCTTTTAGGCCTATTTAAGCAGAGGAAATCAAAAGTTATGAGTATAAAATGGGGTAACCATTAAAATATTTATTCAGACTGCTCAGTTTTGAATGTTAATTGATTAAAAGATAGTTATTAGGAATCGATATGATTTGAGGCAGGAATTATAGTGTTAATTGGTAACAAGACGCTTCTATAATCTAAAATTAGTCTAAAATGCTTAAATCGAGTAAAAAAAAGAAATAATCAGAATAGGATTAATAAAAGCGACTTATTCAGTTTGATTGAATAAATCGCTTTCTGTTTTTACGTTTTTGTTTTCAGTATTATGAAATAAGCAGTCTGTCTACTACTTCGCCTTCTTCTATTGCATCAAGTATATCCTCGACGTCACCTGCTGTAACCTCACCATACCAGATCTGCTGTGGGTAGATCATGACAATTGGTCCTTTCTCGCAAAGACCTACACATCCGGTTGCAGTAACCATCACTTGACCTTCCAGGTCTCTGTCCATTACTTCTTCGGCAAACATTCCTACAAGGTTATGTGATTTCTTGTTCTCGCATGCGCCCTTTACCATTCCGTTTAGTCTTGTGCTTGCGCAAACAAATATATGAGTTTCTGGTTTTTGCATGATAATCTTCCTCTATCAATTTCAAATTGTGTTTTGAGCCGTATCTTTTTACGAGTACTCGGAATGCATTTACTGACTGTATATTATTTAACTCTTTTTATACCATTGGGTTTACCGCTTTTCTTTCATCAAATAATGAGAAGGTAAAAAAACAAAGATTAAAAAAAGTATGAAATCATATAGAAAATCCTCATCTGCGTATGGTTAGAAAAGCAGGAGCAAGTAAAATGGGTGATTATGAATTAAGTGATATTGAAATTAAAACCATTGATGACTGGATAATTGAAAACATCCTCCCGCAAAAAGGATCAAAGAAGACTTATGCAAGCTTTGCGCTTAAAACCTTGTTTGAAGAATCGCCTGTTGGTTTCTTTGTTACTAATAAGCAGTTCAAGGAAGCAATGGTCAGATGTAATTTCGCACCAGTGAATAAAAATAAGTTGAACTGGGATTTTCGGGTTTCCCTGAAATCAGAACCATGATCCACTAGTTTTTAACACTACAAACTTGCCAGTCTTGAGAATTAACAAAGAAAAACTGGAGAATTAGTAAGGGTGGTTACAAGGTAATGAAGTTTGATACTGGATCGGGTTTCATTCCGTCCTGAATTCCCCTTCATTTTTGGCTACACGCAAGTGAAGTTTATTGCAGGATAGGGTTTTATCCCTTCTTGAATTTTCTTCATTTAATTACGTGTTAATGAAGTTTATGTGGACAGAGTTTTACTTCCATCCTGAAAATTACTTCATTTTACAGCTTACTTCCTCGTAACCAAATTACAATATGTTGTTTTTGATATATACGGCTGACGGTTATATTACTGTGAATTATTTTGCAAGGTAGATTAGAAACTCAACATTATGTATATGATTTTTAAATATGACTTCTGATGCAGTTTATTTTGATATAAGTGCAAGAACCACAAATCGTGATTTTGATTCTTATGCGGATTTTTTGCTTTCGATATTGTGCACTGCATATTTCTTTGAAGACAGGAACATTGAAAGCATCTCAAGTTCATCAAAAGGTATCTGCATCTCTTTAAGGAGTGGTTTGAAATGAAATTCTGTAAGCTCAGCTTCATATGATTCTACATTTTTTTGCCATTCTTCTTTAATCCTGACTATTTCCTCATCCGTAACTCCAGACCTTGAAAAGGTATCAACTATCCATTCTGCAAAATCTCTGATTATCAGAAATCCGATTGGACAGGGCTGTAGCCCAAGGGATGTACCGGACGTGTTGACCTTGAATGGATACATACCGCAAACTGTTGGTCTGCTGTCGTATACTTCACATCTGCCGCTTGTATTGAGAAAAGAACAGGGTGTATTCATCTGGTAAAGTCCGGCATACAAACCTTCGCTTGTAATATTTTTTGCCTTTTCTTTATTCAAAACTGTCAGGACTTTAACTTCGTCCTCAAAAAAGTGAATCTGTCCTGTACTGCAGCAATGTGCTCCGCATGTTTCCGGGCATTGATAATGTTTTAAAATGTTCTGAACCACGTTATAGTGAATTACTTTTTTTACAGCCGTGCTTATTTCCATAAACCTTTTTTCACCAGCTTTAAGCCTATTTAGGCAAATAAAAACTATGCACATAAACAAACATCTACAATATAATGTTTTTGCCTTGAATAAAATGATATAAATTGATTTTTTGAATATTTAAATGATAAAAACTGATTAATTAAAGATAGAAGTATTATTAATTGATTTATGCAAATAAAATCATTAAATTTAACATTTATCAAAATAAAGCTGAAAAATAGAGGTTTTTAAATAAAAAAAACTTGTTTTAACCAGCAAATAATAAAAAGAATGAATCTAATTTGTGATTTTAATTAAATAACCTTTATGAAATAAAAGTAAAAAGAAATCTAGATAATGCCATACTAGATGGTTCCTTACGTTTAGCTTTTACTGCAAAGTCTTTAATTTCAGAACGTGGCAGCACTATCTTCTTTGAAAACTAGATATGTATCATGGGCTTCTTGCGTGAAAATTTAAGCATCTTCAACACACACATCCACACCATCAATACAGATGTAACATCCTTACAAATGCAATCATTTCAGAATATGTTTATTATGAATCAATATAGTTTTGTAAAAGTATCCGTCATTATTTCGGATTCGCTTATACGCAAACTTGAATCGACCTTACATTTTACAATTACTTGAAAGTAATATTCCTTTTGTTCGTTCAAAACCTTTACTTTATTAATTTTAGTTAACGATTCAATTGCTGCTTGTGTTCCAGGTCCTAAACAACCAGCTACTATAATTACATCGTTTTCTTTGCAATATGGATTTTTCATTCTTGTGATAATTCCATAATCCACTTTGATTTCATCGTTTATTATTTCACTTGTATACAATTCTTCATTATCATTTTTAGATATTATTGAATAACCTCTTTCCCCTCCAAAACAATATTTAATTTCATCAAATTCAAAGAAAAAACGACTCTTCTCATTTGGTATAGGACCTGCTAATGATAGTATATTTTTTTCACAATCTGTTTCTGAAACATAATTTGCCATTGCTTTTTCGGTATCAATTTTATACTTGTGGCAAAAAGATTGAAATGTCAACAGCCCCTGGAAATCCTTATTAGTTGTTCCACTTCTTTTTGGATCAATGTCTTCAGGTGGAATAAGAAACAATAGATTTTCTTTTCTATATTTTTTGAAAAACACTCTAATATCTTTATCAATAAAATACTCGCATATATAATGATATATTTTTTTAGAAATCTCATAAGCTTCAAATTCGCTGACCGTGAAAAGTATCCTCTCAACCCCCTGCAATACATTATTTTTCATACCGTATGGTGAATTTTACTATTTTATAATTAACAATATTTTCAATAAAATGGCAATAGACTTTTTAAGATGATATATTTTATACAATGCATATCAGTTGGAACATATTTATATTATACGCAAACTAATTCTAAAATATGTATTCAATTGAAAAAGACGATTAAACCATTATTCCCCTAACATAGTGTATTTTACTTCGATTGATGGAAATTCAGCCTAATGAAAACGTTTTTCTATCTAAAATTACTATAAAAATTCAGGAAAATTCACTGAATAATTGTACCCGCAATCATGATATTTATAGCGTTGTTTGCTTGCGATTTTACCATTCGTCTTATGGCTGGATCTTTTGCATCTGATGGGGAATGTAAATATTGTACATCGGATGTTTGTACATATACAACAACATGACTTGTTTAAATCTTCAGAAGACTTTTATTACCGGCATCTCACAGATCAACAATAGAACCTTCCGGGAAGATTTTCCTAAATACAAAGCCTACAAGTGGGCCTGCCACAAATACTATCAAAGGATATGCAAATACAGCATTTATAGCAAGATTAGAACACCATGTTAACGGTAATTCTTTTGAAAATCCAACTGCCGATATTGAAAAACATAATGACATTAAAGTTGCCATTCCAGCAACAAAAACCAATGCCGTTATAGCTCTTTTCTGAAAAGGGGTGTGATGGTGTTTGTGTAACCTAAATACCAATTTCATTCCATGCTTTCCTACAATAAAATATTCAAGTGTAAATGCCACTATAAAAGTAGGAGGAAAACTCAACCAGGTCACTTTTATTATATCTGCAGAAAATCCCTGATGGACTGTTATGTTGTATCCTGTCATTACAAAGGCCATAAAACAAACATACATGAATGTATGGATTAGATTCTCTTTTTTATTTTGTATCAAATTCTCACCTTGTGCATGTGAAATGAATTAATAAGAAAGTTTAACACAAGGAGTGTTTATGTGTATCAAAAAATTGACATCTTCTTATAACGATTGCTAGTTGTCCAGATTAATAATAAATTTAACGCCTGAATAATTGTTAAAACTTGGATTGTTTCAACCTATGGTTTTTTAATCATCATGATAATTGATTGCCGTTTTCTCTGCCAAATCAAATATGTGCAATAAAAAATGATTACTACTGTGAATGTTTTTAATCTGATATTTGCATGGATATGTGCTGCAATGATAGCTACAGTCTTTTAGGAAGCATATGCTGAAGGCAGGAATGCAGGCAATAGCGGGAAGATTGGCTGGAAAATCCGGTTTGATAAGCACGCTTCATTTTATTTCATATAATGCGCCATATCCACCTAAAGCCATATCATCAGGCTTTCTCTATTGATACCATTTCTATTGTAAATGTCAGTGTCTCACCTGCCAGCCTGGTATTACAATCAATGGTTACATTTTGTTCAGTGATGTTCACAATAACACCCACTTGATTTTGTGATGTTACTTTCTGGCCAATGATTGGAGTAATGTTTGCTGATTGGAATTCCTCAACAGGCACAGATATCAGAAGCTCTGGACAATATGCACCATATGCATCCTCCGGAGGGATAACAACCGTTTTAACATCACCAACTTCCATATCAATAACTGCATCATCAAAACCTTTAATCCTTTGTCCAGTTCCGGCTATAAAAGACAGAGGTTCATAGTTCCTGGCAGAATTGTAAATACCTTCTTCTATTGCAACTTCCTTTATGGAAGTGTCAAATACGGTCCCATCATTTAGAGTTCCTGTATAATTCACAGAAACAAAGTCTCCAGCCTCTACTTTTTGGACATTGTCAGACTCAGTGCACCCACTGATAAGCAAAGAACAAACCAATATCATGAATAGGATTTTCTTCATACGACCACCCCAATATTTCCATCTATAAAACGTGGAACTTTAAGGTATATAAGAATACTGAATCCAGTCTGAAACACCAATTATAAAAGAAGCAGTGTAACCTAAATATTTACTACATCAATCAATTAATGAGAACAAATATGAGAATAAGGAATGTTCCGGAAAAGATTGATACTAAAAGAGATGCTCTTGTCCTTTTTGATGCACAATAACCCATTACTCCACAGATTAGAGCTGGAATTACGAGATCAATAATGGTGATAATTCGTAGCCAGTGACCTAAACCTGCCATTATGAAATCTGGGTCTGACAGTTCCAGAAGAATCTCTGAATAGAAGATGTAAAGGGGAATTAAAAAGACACCTGATAGTGTGGAGGTGATATTATCTCCTGTGGTGTATCCGTAATATATTATGACTGCTTCCGGCACACCAAAGACTATGATAGTCATAAGTATATGCAATATAACATCTTCCATGATGGGTAAATACAGTTTGTATCCTACATCTATCAATGCAGGCAATAATGGAAGCAAAACCACAATTGCTGCTGAGAGAATTGATTTATTTTTGTCCATTAAACTCCTAAAAGATAAGAAAGGTGGCTGGAACCACCTTATTTAACTGCAGTTATCACGGTAGCATTCCCATTATTGTATGCATTATATTCGTTTGTATATTCATTGCCAAGAGGATAACCAAGGGGATAAGCAAAGAAATCCCATCCATCATAAAATGCGGCAACTATCCCTTCTGCGCCTTCGTAATCAATGGCCTGATGTCCGAGTGGCCATTCGAAAACCCCATCATCCTCATGAGCATTAGCTACCACAGCACCATTTGAAATTGTCCATAAACGTGCATGGTATCCACCAGATATTCTATATACACTTGTAGCCACACCATCGCCCTTCTTCCAGCCGAGTTTAGGATCATAGACATAATGTGTGTACTCAGATGGGTTATCAGTCCAAGATTCTGGTATCTCGCTTTTAACTTCAGTTAAGCAGGAATTATCCCATGCCAGATTTATTGGGTCTTCCCGTACATACCAGCTGAAGAACTTTGACCATGTCCATTGAGGATATTTATAGTCATCATTCCACCATTGGTATGGATCGTTCTTATATGTAATTACCATCGATGTTTTGGTCGTATACTCTTTCTCTTTTCCTTTTTCCAACTTGATAGTTCCAGACTTTTTGCTCGTTAATAGCAATTCATTTTCAGTCACGACCAATTTGTCATCCTTACTGTTTATCATTACAGTTCCAGTCTCCAGAGGAATTTCCATCTCCTCATTTAATTTACTGAATCCTGTCTTCTTCTTAAGCTCCTCACCAGAATATATCTTATTTATTTTCAGGTACCCTTCTTCATACTTGTAAATCTTTGTCAATTTAACGTTCTTTATAGTATGGTCTTTCGTCCATTTCTCCTTAGATTCCTCTGGAGTAGCGCTCGCCGTTGGTACAAAAATAACGCTAAACAATATCATTGCAGCAATCACTATGGCCAATTGTGTGCTCTTAGATTTCATATTCAACCCTCTCCACTGATTCTTATATCATGGGTAAGATTGGTGAAGTATCTTAAAAAACAGTCTGCTATTATTTTCAAATAATACTGGACTGAAAGTACTTAACAAAATATCCAACCTCTTCCCCAACATTATTATTTAATACATTAAATTAAATAATTATTAGTACTGATACTTGTGTACTCTTTTTATCTCCCATTTCTTCCTCCTAAAATCCCCAATGGCACGAATGAAAACTGTATTTTTATTTATTTGACTGTCTCCTTTACAAAATCTTAAGCTCCTCTGAGTTGCATACCCTCCCAAATTTTGGAAATACAAACTCCATGGCAAAATTCTGTGCCTCGTCACTAACTGAAGCAACGCAATCGTTCAGGACAATACAATTATACCCTCTGTCAAAAGCTCCCCTTACAGTACTTTCAACACAGAGGTTTGTAATGGCACCTCCAAAGAGCAGGTTATCACAGTGCAGGGACCTGAGTATCCTGTCAAGGTCTGTGCCGTGAAAACTATTCATAGTATGGTGTTTTGTGACGATGAGATCTTCAGGCCGAGGTGTGAACTCTTCGATGACCTTCATCTGGAATTCCCCTTCTTCGCGGGTTATTTTTGAAAAATCCAGTTCCTTTATTGTTTTCCAGAAATCTGTCTCAGGTAAGTTTGCGTTTAAAGCCTGTGATATTTGAGGTCGTAGCTCCATAATAACGAATATTATGGGTATATCTTCTGCCCGGATTTTTTCAATGGCTTTGACCGTACTTTTTACAATACCCTTTTCCTGAGCGAATTTCCAGGCTCCCATTCTGCATTAGCTCCTTTTTCATGAAGGACAAAGTTCTGTGCATCCACAATAATGAATGCAGTGCTATCTCTTTTTACTTTTACCATTTGTATACCCCCAATATGCCTTAAAGTTGATATTGACTTTACATAGCTATTTAACACAGTAAAAACGCATAATCAAACCTTATTCACTATTGTGAGCAAGGGATAGTTTCTGTTATTGGCAGAAGTTTAACTTTATCTTCAGGAACAAACGTTAGTACATCTCCGATCACAGCTTTCATTTCAGAAGAATTCATCACAGCATCGAAGTCTGTACCAGGTTTGAATTCTACTATACTGAATTGATAAAATGTTTCATCGTCTAACTTTAAAATCCTCGTATTTTCTACGATATCCCCAAATGTTCGATTAAATAAACTCAAATGTTCCTGATATCGTGTATCAAATTTCTCAGTATCATCTGGTTTATTGTATACTACTACAAAACCTACAGTATCTGACATTCCCACTCCTCCATAAAATATCATTAGCGCTATGCAAAAATTTACACATTATAATATAATGTTTGATATTTTATATCGTTTATGAAACATTATTACTGAATAGGTTAACACTGTTATCTCTTTTAATAATGTGAGGCGCAGAAATTACAAGTAGGAATAGAAACGGGGTGCTGTATAATGCTTACAAAAGAGGCGTTATAATCTGAGTAGATATACCCCGCATCGCAAACCAGGGATGCAGCTAAACAGGAAAAATTCAATTGATTATTAGAAAAGGTTGCCTGATAGAGCCAATTTTATTGTTGGTTGGATGTTATATTGGGTGATGACCGCTATCAGGCAAATCATCTATATATGGTGTACGTCACCCAAATGTAGTAAAGGTATCAACTTTCTAATACCGTACCCCCACTATTAATAGAAGGTTGATACCCGATAATCTCGCTCCAGTATCTTATGTAGATTCCCACTCCACTTAGTAATCCACATAAGTAAGTATCCTTCTTAACAGATAAAAGTGAATAAGAAACAATGTTTCATTAAATGAGAATTAGAAACAAAAATCAGGAACATCGGCTTTAATGCTGGTGTTTTAGAGTAAACATTTTATTTAAATTCACACCATTAATCATTCCTTTGTTTAAATATTGAGAGTGAAGTTATCCACCAAAACTTTCACCGTTCCATATTCATTTTACTTCATTTTGTGTTGCCTAAACTTCAGAATTTAAACCTTCAATAAGAATTTCAGTGTCATTAAAACTTACTACTTGAAAAAAGTCTTTTCTGCTTGACTTCTTATTTTTGGGTTACTATGACTCAATGTGTTGAGTATCCCTTTAGTGTCTTTCTTGTTCACTAAAGATTGTATATCTGGGTCTACTATTTCATCAATTGAATCCATGTCAAGTCTATATTACATATTAAATATTATTCTTTTGATAGATTTAACATCATTACTAAGCTTTTTCAGACCATTTATTTTTAACACTGTGTTTCATTATAAATTCATGTGCATATACAAATAAATAAAATATAAATGATATATTTCAAGAAGTTCGGTTTTTTGGAGATAACTATATCCCGACGCTCAGGTGCGGGAATATATACAAGGCGAAAAAAGTGCACGGTGTTTTGCACGTAGTGTACACAACAGCATTTAATATTCTGGTAAAGAGTGTACGCTTTGTAAGGTATAACATATAAGTAAAATGATAAAAAAAGTGAAGTAGAAACCAATTTCTTGGTTTTCTACTGTATAATTAAATGAATTTTAAGTACAAAAATTAAGCTAATTCGCCAAATGCGAACTTGCTCATTACTTTAGTAACTTTAATTGTAACTTCATCGTCGACTTTTGTATCTGGTACAAAAACAACAAATCCGCTTACTCTTGCGATTCCGTCGCCTTCTCTTGCAATGTCTTCGATTGTCACTTCATATGTTTTGCCAGCTTCTACTGGAGCATTTGACTGCATGTTATTAAACAAATATTTCACGTCCTTTAAGTATTAGCTCAAAAAGAATACAACCATTTGGTTAAAGATACGAAAAAACAGTAAATACAGTTAAGGTAATACCATCTAGACCTATAATTATCAAAGTAGTTTCAGCCTCTAAAAGCAGACGTACTATGTTCGGATACTATATAAAGATGTTCGTATGTGCCCGAATAATGTGTCAAAGCAACTTACTCCACATATCCAACCTTTTTTTAACATGTATATTCAATGTAAACGGTTTATAGCTCTTTGCGTTTTTCTTCATGTAATGCAGAGTACCCTTAGAGAATCTCATTTCAGGTCAACCTCCTCAGGGTCAAGATAGCAAAGAACTTCATCGAGGCTAAGTTTGACAAATCTCTTGTAGTGCTTGATTATCTGAAACAAAGATATCCTGTAATAGATTATGATTTCACAGAGGATATTGAAAAACTGAAGTCTGCTAATTCTATCAAGGAAATCATGGGTATCGAAGGCGGAGTTGCTTGGAAGTACTGGAACGAGTTCAATAAAGCTATTCCTGATGAATATGATTTTTGTTCTAGGATAGACCAATACAGGAGAGCAACAGGAGCAGGAGACAAAGTTAATGTTATGCTTAATTATGGTTATGCTCTTCTTGAAGCTGAATGCTTGAGAGCCATTAATACGGCCGGTCTTGATGCTCATGTAGGATTTTTACATGAGATGAATCCTAGCAAGAACAGTCTTGCCTATGATCTGCAAGAGCCTTTTAGATTCATTGTTGATATGGCTGTAATCAGCCTTATTGAGTCCAAGAAGATGGATAATACAGACTTTATCAGGACTGAGAGCTATTCACTCAGGCTTAAACCTTCAGGAGCTAAGAAAGTGACTGAAGAGTTTAATGACTGGATGAACAAGAAAGTTCCATACAAGAAGCAGTCTGTTATGTGGAGTTATGCTTTGTTATTGAAAACTAGGGAGCTTGCTCAGTATCTTGTTGGTAAAAGAAAAACACTTGATTTTAGTAAACCTGCTTATGTTGTTAAGAGACAGGATTCAGACGATATTAGGCAGAAGATACTCAGTATCTCATATTCAGACTGGAAGAAGATGGGATTCTCTAAGGGTACATTACACTACATGAAGAAAAATGCTGAAGCGGATAAACCGTTTACTATGAACGCTCATGTGAGGGAAAGGTTGGAGATGTGGGAAGAATCTATGTAAACTTCTGATATAGACACGTAGAATAAATATAAAAATTTAAGTAAGATATAATCAATTTGTAATAACGATTTATATTTAACGAACTTTTTATAGAAGTGATATTGTGGCTTTATGGGATGCTGTAAAAAAGGGTGCACAAAAAATGGCAGAGGGTGCTGGTAAAGTAACCGATGAAATACAAAGACGTGAAGAGCTAAAAAGAAATAAAACAAAAGCATTGCGTCGACTCACATTGAGGCAGCTTCAATATATGGCAAAAAATTATGGAATTAAAGTTACATCTCATGAATTTGTATTTGATGATGAACAAGTTCCCAAGTTAACCATAGATGATTATATAATTTCCATAAGATCTAACTTAAGTTATGAGGAAATAATAAATTATCTCAAAAAACGAAAAGTTAATGTTTCAGATTTAATAAGTGAATCAAACCAAAATAATAAAGCTATTGTATCTAATGTCTCCCAAAATAATAGACCTCAAACGGAAATCTCAACCGAACTTTCTTCAGATGAAGAAATATTATATTCGGTGCTTTGCACAATATCACAAGAGTTTGATAATTCCTTAAAAGTTATTGACGAATATGAGTTTGAAAGTCATCTTTCTTCTCTTTTGAACTTCACATATGGTAAGAATGGATGGAACATCCATCGACAAGTTGAATGTGGACAGTTTAATGATAAAATAGATATTGTACTTGAAAATCATATAAATACAGTAGCATTAGAACTGAAGATTGGTAATAGCAAGACACATATTCGAAATTCTTTAGGTCAATTACATACTTATGCCAAACACTATCCTAATATTTCACTAGTTGTCCTTGATATAGGAAAAATTAATTCTGAATTTTACAACCAGTTTGAACAAGATTTGAACTCTTTTGGTGTTTCATTGTTAGTGCTTGAAGGAAATCTCCGTAAAAAAAGGAATAAAACAAAGACTGCAACTGTCAAATTTTCATAATACTAAAGAATTTTAGCTTTTTGTGGAGAAATAAATGCCAGATTTTTTGAACAAGGAAACAATTCAAATTATTATATTTGCAGTGTTTGTATTACCTCTGTTATTAAAGATTGGGATATTTTCATTGAAGGCTATTAATGAACCCAGTCAAGAAAATATAGAAACAAGCGTTGAATTAGCAGCCCAAAGTCAAATTCCATGGTGGTTGGGTATTATTGAATGGTTGTCAAATAAAGGAGAAGTGGGAGCTTATTTGCTTATTGGCTTTGTATTTTTTTTGAAATGGGTTGGTGAAATAAAATAAATTGATTATGCATACTTTAATGTACCATCTCTCATAGCATCGTGCCAGCCCAACTCTATACCAGTTTTTATAGTTTTGAATAATAAATACCGTTTGTCATTATATTCAGGGTGCTCTACAATGAAATAAGTCAAATCAATCAAAAATCGAGGTGATTTATAGTCATCAACAATAAAATAGTCGTCAAACATTTCTTCTTCATTTACCCTATATCGCAAGCTAGAATGAGTTTTTGTTTTTAGTAACCAATGAAAATACTTTTCGAATAATTTAAGATGTTCTAAATACCAACCATTGCCTTCTAGCATACTCTTCTGAATATTATCAAAAACAGAGTTGTTTTTAGCCTTTAAAAAATAATCAACAAAATCAGTTTTACTGATTAAATAGCCACCAAACCTATTTCCTTCGTTAGTTTCAGAGTAATATGACCCATTGACATTTTTGACTATATATAATATTTCTTCATTACCTATATCAATAAATATTCTTTTTTTAGCTTCAAGTATTGCCTTTTTTGAGTACTTCCATATTATCATATTACAGTCATCTGGCCAATAACCGCTACCACAATAAGAATCAGGTGAATGTACAATAATTCTTTTTTCCTGTCCGTTAATTAACCAAATCATATTGTTGTAGAAGTCTTCACGTTCATGAATTTCAGAAACTGATATGGGAGAGTTTTGTAATTCTATAACTAACCCGTTTTTATTTTGTATATCGGCTCGATGTTTTTTCCAGCCTTTTACAATTGGAACTTCACAATATTTCTTGTTGACTAAATTTTTCCAACCCAAATGCCATTCTGATTCTTTACCCCTGCTCCACTTATCTGAACATTCTGTGCCTTCTGGGTGAGCAAAATGATGGATATTAACTTCACCAGTCTTGTAAACTAAAGGCTTTTCACATTTTGGCCAATCACAAAGAGGGCAATATGCCTTTATTTCTTCACTCTTATTTTTTTTAGCGGCTCTTATTTTCTCCCCATCTTTAGTATTGGCATATAACATCACATTAATGAATGCTTTTAAAAATTTAAAATTTACCTCATCAAATTATATACCGTATGTATTTTCATTAAAGTCCAAAATGGACTAGCGTACAAAAAATCAGAGTTACCTATATCCCTTAGAAGCGATGCGGGGATATAGGTAACTCAGAAAAATGCAACTCTTTTAAGAATTGTATTTTAAAAGGTTCGAATTGTACCCTTAGTATTTTAGATTAGGGATATAGTTAACACAAAAAAACGGAACTTATATTTTAAATTTTAATTGTTTCGTTTGAAAATCGAAATAATAATTATTACCCATACAAGATTTTTATGCAATAAACTCTATTTACCTAATATGAATACTTTTGAAGAGTTCCTTCAAGATTATGAGGCTCATGAAAAGGAAGAAACCATTCGTTTTATCACAAGACTAGATGAGGGAAAAGTAGGACTAAATGAAAGATATCCACCTAAAAATAGGTTCATTAAGTTGAAAGAACCAATTGCAGACCCTTATACTAATATATGGGGTGTTGTTCCATTTTATGGTTCAACATTAGCGAAGTTAATCCCTAAAGACAACAAAGAAGCTTTTGATAAAACTCACGAATTTACAATGGGTTTTAATTCCCATAAAATTGATGAAATGATAGATTTTCAAAAAGAAACAGGACGAATACAATTTGTTCTCATGATGCCTCCTACCTATTATAAAAATCTGGATTTTCTTGAGCCATTACTTACTGAACTCAAACCACCAATTGTTCAATATGATTCATTATCCGTTACTGGTCACGAATTGGACAAAAAAAACAAAATTGAATTTGAAACCCTAGCTGAGCATGGTTTTAATAAGTTTGTAATGGACGCAACAGGTGCATTTGGAAATAGTAATATATCATATACTTTAGCAAAATTAGAAGATTATGCTAGTCGTTATAGTATCCTTAAAGCCAGCGGTTACGAGGAACTGGCTGATGAAATTGGAACTTTAATGATTATAGATCCTGAAAAAGCTCATTTATACCTTACAGTATACGGTTTTTTAATATCAAACCCTCAAAAATGTTTATTGAAGCCTATATGTCATTATGGAGAAAAATTCATGGGTTATGTAAATGATTTAGAAAAACAATTTGATTGTGAGCCTAATACTTCTTCTGTTCCTCCTGAGATTGGAAAATTTCTTTTGAATAAAATAACTTTATATCCCGAGACAATAAGCGGATGCACAAAAGTGATTCAAGAATATGATGATCAAGATTTATACAAAATAGTAAATTCCCTCAATGAAGGAGTAAAAAGAAATAAAACAGATATCATTGAGGAAAAAAGTGGAGATATGTCAGAGATACTTGAGAATGTTTGGAATGACTCCAGGAAAATAACTAGGAGAGCTGATGGAATTAAATTTGGAATTTCATTAAGTTTAGGCTTGATAGGAGGGGTTGCTGAAGGTGTATTAGGTTCTGGACTCTTGGCGAGTCTAGGTTTAAAACTTTCTGATACAATAATAGATATGCAAAATAATACAGTCAATGAGAAGATTGCTAAGTCTGTCAGCCCCAATCATTTGGTTTCAATATATGATTTCAAAAATAAACATTCACTGAATGATTAAACTATTTTTAATTAGCACGATTAACTATTTCGTTAACTGCTGAAGTATGCAAATTCGGATTTTTTTCAATTCTCTCTATCATTTGCTAATTTTCCGAAATCGACTCCCTCATGTTATCATTTCACAAGATAAATATATATATTAAGTGTCCTACTGTATAGCAATGGAGTCTAATCAGAAAAACTGTGAATCTACAACAAAGACATTAATAATTGGTATTATCATAGGGGTTTCTGTCATCTTTATAGCAAAGGCTATTGCAGGTTTTTTTGCTCCTCACCCAGATTTATTATTTACATCTTCAACACAAGAGATATCCCCAGACACATATGACATTACTGTTTATTTGAAGAATAAAGGCGATGGAATTGCGCAACATGTCTATTTTGAAATACATACGAATGGGTACATTACCAATGTTTCAGAATACGGAAGTGCTGATGTAACAATACTAGGTGGAAATGGAAATTATGCGGAAGTATTCATTAAGAATCTTAATCCAGAAGAGAAAACTTCGATTACATTAATTGTTGAAGGGTCAGATAACGTAGAAATAACCGATATTACAACAGACACTAATAACTATGATGTTATCCCAAGTACGAAAATAGAATTTAAAGATTCCTAAAGAAAGTATATATTGTTTCTATTTCCTTTTTTATACCTACAAATTAACGCAATTAAACCCCACTTCAATTAATGGATAAATATACTCTACCAACCTCCTCACTGCCGGAGTATTCAAGTTGATATCTCTATTTTCCCTTATTCTTTGCTTGATTCCCTGAAACCTGCTCCTTGAAACTCCTAGAGCTTCCGCTTCTTTTTGTGACATTTGGAGAATGTTATCAATTTTCAGGCAGTAATCCTATCAATAATATAGGAACAGGAATTGGAAGTAAATTGAAGTATTTGTAAGCAAAATCAAATTCTGCCATGTTACTGACACTTGATTTTCGAGTTGGAAAAAACTTTTTTGGGTTTGTTGGAACAATCAATACTGCTAAAGATAGTAGTTTATTTGCTAGCCCATAATGGAATTTATAGTAATCACGATAAATAGTAGCACTATTTCCAAACTGAATTTCAACAAAAACATCGTTTTTCTGAAAGTCTCCAATCAATTTTGGATTGTCATTAAGTAATGGTTTATTAGACCAAAGATAATTAGAAAATTCCTGTTCAAAAGCTTTGTTATAAGCAGATTGGTGATTTTTGTCTTCCAGCTTAAACTCGGGTTGCCATTTAACAGCTTTTATGCATTCAAAGATTTCATTTACTTCTGGGATGTTTCTAAGCAACTTAGGACTACAAAAGAAATATTCTTCTTTGAATCTCATATACATTAGTATTATTTTTTAATATTAACATCCTTCCCATAATTCCAACCTTTCCCTAACATGAGCATTCAAAGTAAAAGGCTTATCTGCCTTAGCATTTTTCTTCATATAATGCAACGTACCTTTAGAGAAACCTAGCTTTTTCCAATCGGAATAAGAAATACTCAATATCTTCTGTCGTATGTCGTTTGAGTCCTGTCGTTTAGCCTCATATCGTGGTTTTATGAAATCAACATTCTGACGTTTACCAACTAAATACTGAGCCAATTCTCTAGTTTTCAGGAACAGAACATAACTCCACATAGTCATATTTCCTTTGTAACTAACTCTCTTGTTGAACCATAGATTGAGCTCTTTAGTTAGCTTCTTAGCTCCACTAGGTCTAAGTTTGAGCGAATAATTCTCTGTCCTGATGAAATCCTTCTTTTCCATTCTCTCAGACTCAACAAGGTTGATAACCGCTAGATCAACAAGGAATCTAAATGGTTCTTGCAGGTCGTAAGCCAAGCTGTTCTTTCCAGTATTCATTTCATGTAAAAAACCAACATGAGGATCTAAGCCAACAGCATTGATAGCCCTAAGACATTCCGCTTCTAGCAAAGCATAACCATAGTTTAGCATAGCATTTACCATATCCCCTGCCCCTGTGGCCCTCCGACTCGAATCGATTCTAGATTCAAAATCATACTTCTCAGGAATGACCTTTGAGAACTCATGCCAGTATTTGTAAGCAATACCGCCTTCAACACCCATTATTTCAACTATTGAGTTGACCTTCTTTAGCTTATCAACATCCGTTGATAAATCAAAATCAACAGTAGAATAACGTTGATTTAGGTACTCAAGCACAACAGTTGATTTATCAACTTTAGCCTCAACTAGGGCCCTTGCTATCTTTATTCTATTCTCTTGAGTCTCATATGCATGGTATTGTGCAAATTTCGTTTTTACATTAGTGCTATCAGGAGGGAGCATTGTTGTCAATAACTTTCCATCCCAATTGAGAATTGATATCTGTACATTATGTTTAATGAGCCATCGGATGGCATCAAGTGTAAGATTTCCATTTTTACCATAGATAATGATGCTATCAACATCCATCCTCTTTGGAGAGAATACATATTCCTCTGGTTCATCAGTTGTTGAGAATCTTCCATCCTTAATGTGTAGTTTAGCCCCATTTACTCGCATGTCGATTCCATGACCGTTTAGAAGAAGGAATTTCATTTTTTGATCCCCTTGATTCCACTAAATTGAATATTTAGATTTCCACCCTTAATAGCTTCTAATGGGTTTTTTATTCCAGATTCATTTAAATTTTCTATAGCGTAATTCCTGATCTCATTCAAACTTTCAGCTGTCTTTTCATCACCTGATTTTCTCACCTTTACTTCAAGTTCGAATAGTTCAATTCTGCCTACTTCAATAATATTTGTTGTAAAATTAGTCAAATAATCGTTTTTGAATTGTGGTAATCTACCATTTTCAGTATCTTTGATTAATTGCTCAACGACAGCATAATCCTCATAATATCCAAGAAGTCGAAGAATATGCCTCCTAATCATTGAATAATTTGGATGAGCTTCTGGGAATTTGTATAGGAGTTTTTTCAGAACTTTCAGTAAATTATCTTTATCAGAAGGGAGTATTTCTTTTACAATAATATGTTTGTAGAGAATACTCAAAATATTATCTATAATTCTAACATTGGATTTATCATAAAGTATAGTAACTAAATTGTCAAGTTGTTTTGAATCCATCACATAGCGTTCTTCATATCTTCTGATTTCTGTTAACGCAGTTTCTATGTCTATGTCATCTCCATTTTCTAGGTATTCAAAAACCTTGTCAATATGCCTTTTTCTTTCAAAACTATCTCTTGTGATTATATGCAGATCTCTTATCTTCTTCTTTTATACCAAATCTAGCAAAATCTTCAGTTGTCTTCAAGGTTACAATAATCCCTTGCTTTTTTAGATTAGTTAACTTTCTTTCAATACTAGATCTGCTATAGCCATTGGATTCTATTAGATGATTTATCAAAGTCTCCCGCCTAACAGGCCCACTTTCGTGTAAGTAATTTTCAGTATTTACCTTAAAATCTACTTCATTCTTAATCATTAATACACCAATCTTATTAGGCAAATATATCAAATTATACATTAAACTATACTTCAAATCTGTATATATTCTTTCCTATGATGTTGATTATTGTATGAAGTCGAATACCAGAATATTGGTTACACTTTCCCCTTATCTAAAGGGTAAGTTGGTACAGAAAGCGAAAGAATACGGATGTTCTCAGGCTGAAGTGTTGAGAATTGCATTCATCAGGCTCATGGAGGCTGAGAAATGACACTCAAGCGCTTCTCAAAGGAATACAAGACTTATGGAGAATGGCTCAAGGCTGAACCAAGAAGCTCTGAGTATGCTAGAAGGATAATCCGATTCCATGAAAGATTTCCAACCCTAAGCTTGAACGAACTGAGAAATACCAGGCTTAAGGATCATGACTTAAGCACAAGCTCTTGGAACGGTTTAAGTTCACAACAAAAGCGGGATAGAAAACTAAGCCTTCAAATTCTCAGGCTTATGAGGAAAGGGGTACCATATTCCAAAGCTGTTGAAAAGACTGGAATTAACAAGAAAGACATAATCAGAAATCTTGGAAAATATCTCTATAAATCCAAAGGAAAATGGAAAGTAACCACAACAGATAGAATTGAAGTTGAAATGCTCATCTATGAGAAAGATGCAGGTCAAATTTCAATCGTAACCACAAATTCAAAGGATAGAACTCTAATTGGTTTATATTTCAATGCAATTAACAGAGCTTTAAAGACCGGCGATTCAAGTTTATTGAAAAGATTTATTGATATACATATCACCGATGTAAATGGTACAAAACATTTCTTTGTAACAGATCTTGAACGCCTTTATGAAATAAATGAGGCTCAGGAAGAACCCGAATATTTGGATATTTATCAAAGTTGAGGAGTGGATACTATGGATAAAGAAGCTTACAGTAAGAGTATTAACAGATATAAGAAAGGAAAGAAGCCACCTATGGCATGTGCTGTATGTGGAGAAGACGATGAGAAAGTTATTGAGATGCATCATGTAGATGGCAGAAATAATTCAGATGTGGTCAAGCCACTCTGTATGAACTGTCATTCAAAGGTTACAGCAAAACAGAACAGGCTTAGTCCTAAAGTAAGATCCAAAGATGCATCTGAAGAAAATAAAAAGGTGGTTAATGCAATTTCACTCTTAGCCCTACTGAGAGAACTTGTAGATCGATTAGATGATATTGTAATGGAGATGCCTACAAATGTCTAACATTGCAGTAAGGGGATATACTCTGAAGGTCAAGGTATCTTCAGGCAATCCTTTCTTTAGACCAAGAGAAGACCCATTAAGGCATGATAGGGTTTTGGTATTTGATACAGAAACAACAATAGATCAATATCAGAATTTCAAGATTGGCTTCTTTCAGATATACAAGGAAGGCTACATTCAGCATGAAGGATTGTTCTATGATCCTTCAATGCTAACTGAAAATGAGAAAAATGCTTTTTCAGCTTATGCAAGAATGAATGAAATTCCCCTTTACCTTTTGGATGAGTTTATAGATAATGTTTTTTACACAGAAATATTTAGGAGGCATGCTCTTTGTATTGGTTTCAATCTGCCTTTTGACACCAGTAAGATCTCGAAAAGAGTTGGAGAATCAAGAGGAAGAAACAAAGGTGGTTTTACTTTTACTCTTTCAGAGAACAAATTAAATCCTCCTATCATTGTTAAAAAGATGGGAGATGCCTATACTTTCAAGTTGACAACAACCAAAGAGAACAAAGGTGAAGAGTATTTTTCAGGATATTATCTTGATGCTCAAAAGCTGGCTGAGGTGCTTCTTCAATCAAAACATATCTCACTTGAAAAAGCAGGTGAGAAGCTCAATACTCCCATCAAAAAGATGAAGGGAATTGAACATGGTAAAGTAACCAAGAGATATATTGATTATCTAATTCAAGATGTTGAAACAACATATCATGTCTATGAAAAGCTCATTGATGAGTTGGATCGTTATCAAATAAACATCCCACCAACCAGAATCTTCAGTTCTGCTTCAATAGGAAAACATGCTCTAAAACAACTGGGCATTCAATCGTTTTTAGATCTAAATCCTGAATTTCCTTCAGAGATGATCGGAAACATCATGACCTCTTATTATGGTGGAAGGTGTGAATGTAAGATTAGAAAACAACCAACAAAGGTCACAGTTCTTGATTTTACAAGCATGTATCCAACCGTTACAATGATGATGGATCTCTGGAAGTTCATGATTGCTGAATCCCTTGAGATGAAGGTTGTTACTAATGAGATTAAGGACATGCTCTCAAAAGTGGATCTTGATTATCTTCAAAATAAAGATAACTGGAAAGATTTTGTTGTAATGGTTAAGATTGTACCTGACAATGACATATTGCCTGTAAGGATGGATTACAAAGGCTCTGGAGCAGGCTATAACGTTGGGGTTAATTATCTAAGTTCTGATTCTGAATTGTGGTATGCTCTTCCTGATGTTATAGCTTCAGTTATTCTTACAGGCAAAGTTCCAAAGATCGTTGAAGCTATCAAGTATATTCCAAAGGGTGTTCAGAAGGGATTAAGGACTAGTCAGATACTTGGAATTGATATTGATCCTTCAAAGGACAATCTGGTTCAGGTACTTGTTCAGGAAAGGCAAAAAATCAAACAACAAGAGAAAAGCAGAGCACAGGCTATCAAAATACTTGTTAATGCCACAAGCTATGGTATTTTCATTGAACTTAATCCAGAGGATAAGAAAAGCGATATTCAGGTTTATGGTTTGGATGACTTCAATACCTCTGAGAACAGGTTTGAGAAAGCAGGCAATTACTTCCATCCTTTGCTTGCTGTCATGATTACAGCAGGGTCAAAGTTATTCTTAGCAATGGCAGAAGCCAAAGTAAAAGAGTTGGGTTCAGTTCATGCATATATGGATACTGATTCCATCTTTGTTCCTCCTGAACATGCCCAGGAGATCATAAACTATTTCCAGCCTCTTAACCCATACAACCTTGATATTGATCTGTTGAAGGCTGAAAAAGAAGACATGTGGTTCTATGGCATTTCCTCTAAGCGATATGCCCTTTATACTTATGAGAATGGTACAATCAAGTTTATGGAAGGTGAGAGGTCTTTCAAGTTACATGGACTTGGGCATTTAACAAATCCATTCCCAAAAACTGTTGATGATTGGCAGGCTGAGATATGGGAAGATCTTCTCAAATTGAATTATGGAATAATCTCAGGAATTGATATTGAAGAGAAATATTCAGGTTTGTATGCAATCTCAAGACTAACTGTTTCAACTCCAAATGTTCTGAGAAGGTTCAAGGGATTCAATGCAGGTAAGGAATGGAATGACCAGATCAAGCCTTTCAATTTCTATCTTGTAGGATTCCAGGCACTTGAAGAAAACGGGAAGGCAGTAAAACCTTTGATGCCTTTTTCTACAGATTCTCAGAAGACTGTGTATGAGCCATTCATTGATTATGAGACAGGGGAAATCAAAGAAGGATCTCGTTATTTCAAGCCATTGAGCAAGACAATAATGCAATATGCTGAACACCTTGAGCATAAGTTCGATGGAAATACTGGGGTTCTTGAGAGAAAGCATGTTCACGCTGATGGAGTTGTTTACATTGGCAAGGAAGCCAACAACATTGATGAACAGGCCCTAGATGTTAAGCGTTCACAGGTATTCATTTACAAGGGATGTATTATGAGAAAGATACTTGAATTGTCTCAATCACAAGTTGAAGAATGGGGAGTAGATCGAGGTACTTTCAAGAGGATAAAGGATAGGATTCTGGTGAATAAGGATATCAATCTTAATACACCAGCTATTAAAAGAATTGCATCAATAATTACTTAAAAATATTTTTAAAGGAAGAGATCGCTTTTATTTTAGCAAGTTAATTCAATGATTTAAGTTCTAAATATATATGAGTAATATTACAAAATGGATTTATAGTAAATAGCTTCCCATAAGCTAATTAATTCAAGGATCTCCTCTCGATCTTCTGAAGAAAATAAATGGATGTTTATATTAACTCTATTTTTTATTTTATCGATAATAAATGGTGCAAATCTTTCTTGAACAATAACACTTAGTAAATTCAAAGTTAGAACATACAAATCTTCTCTAGGTATTTTTTCATTCCAAATTGCAGAAAGAAAATGCGTACTCACAGCTAATGCAGAGTCTTCATCACAGTTTTTTCCGCGAAGAATATTCAAAAAATTCTTAAGAGAATCTTCAATTTTCCAATTTGTTTTTCTTGCTGCTTCTACTAAAACTTCTGAATTGATAGTGGTGTGGTAATAATGCAAATTTACCAATTTAATTGTCAATTCGTTATATTGGTTACGATCAATGATATCATTATTTAGAAAATGTAAGAGTAAAGGTTGAGTCCAGATCCCATCAACATTAAATTCTTGTTTAGCAATTGAACGAAGCACTTTATCTTCAGTACATAAAATATTCTCATTTTCGGTTGCAATAAGAATAGTATCAACAAATGCTCTTCCAAGTAAATCATCATATTCTTTCTTTTTATCTTTTTTAAGAGAAAGAGCTTCTTTGCATGGTATAATTTCACAAATTTTAGGAATCCAATTTAACATTTGTTCATATACATTTATTTTTTCTTCAACATCTTTTGAATCAGTCTCTTTGAAAATGAGGTTCTTATCATCATTTACTAAAAAACCATGTACTCTTGAATAAATCTTTTTTTGTTCTATAAGTGTTTCATGAAGTAAGTCAATTGTTGATTGGGCAATACCTAACTTGCCGAAACTATCTACAATTAAATCTCCAATATTTAATGTAAAAACAGTGATGAGAGAAAGTGGATCGACTACAATTTTAGAACTATTTTCAAGATTGTTTAAAGCTTCATTGATTTCTTGACTGTTTCCAATTGAGCAATAAATTCCTAAATCTTCATTTTTTGTAAATTCAAACCAGACATCAAAAATTGTTTGGCCGATTATGGTTGCAAGAGTTCCAATAGGCAGTTTTTTATCAAGATATAATTCTATAGCTTTTGAATTATTTTCCGTTCTTAAGACTACAACATCAGTAATAGTTTTTAGGAAGTCTTGAGGGATTCCCTCCTCCTCAATTTTTGGGAAGGAGATTTTTGTTAACGCTTGTGTGTCAGGAAATAGGTAATTAAATTTATCTAAACTCTCTTGGAATGCATGGATATATTTGCTTTTAATATCCTTTACTTCAAGTATTTCTTGAGATAAAGAAGTTTTATGCGTAATCTTGTCACCTTTTGTTTTTCCGAAAATAAGTTTAGCTAAGGGGGATTCTAGTCCAATCTCTCCTTTTTGGAAATCTACATCACTTCGATCATCTAAGATGTAGGTTACTTGTTTTCCTGCATCTTCTTCAAGTATTACAACAGTATTTGCATCTACTTTTTCTGGGGATAACCAATTTTCACGCTCTTCTTTTTCATTAAAAAGAATTAATTTAATGTAAGCGACATGAACATTCTCATTCTCAAAATTGTATCTCCGTATTTCATATAGGATATCAATTGCTTCTTTGAAATATCCTCTTTCATTGAATAAAAGAGCTAAACGTATGCCATTTTCGATAGATAACGACTTAATATCAAATGATGTATTTAAAAAGTTCTCGACATCACCTAAGTTATTACATCTAAGATTTAAATAAGCTAGATTCAATTTCATATCCATATCATCTGGATATTTGGAAATATATTCAGTTAGAACTTTTTTAGCCTCAGAAAGATCATCTATATCATGATATATTGCAATTTCAATATTTGTAATATGATCAATAATACCGAACTCTTCCCTTAATGATTTAGATATTTCAAGGGCTTTTCCAATATCCCCACATCGGTAATATGATTCTACAAGTTTGTGAGTTAAATCTGTAACTTGAGTTGAGTCAACAAATTTTTGATAAATTTCAGATGCATCATCAAATAAATTTAATCTGAAAAAAACATCTGCTAATTCCATTAAATGAATAGTTGGGGTAAAATCAGAAATAATATTTTTAGCATTGATTAGATGGGACTTTGACGAATCAATCTGTCCGGATTTAGCCAGACATTGTGACAAATCTATTATGTTTTCAATGTTTGTTGGATCGGCTTTTACTCTACTATCAGCTAGATCTATTGCTTTTTCAACACAATTTTCAGATTCAACATCAGAGTCGAGGTATGTATAAATAAGAATTCTATAGAGGAAATCTATTTTTTGGAAATCTTCATTTTGTTCCAAAAAATCATTAATTTCAGTAATTGCGTCAGCAAATTTGCCTTGTTTTCTTAATAGGTCAAAATATAATAATGGTACTTCAGGTATGGTTTTGTCAAAATCAATATCTTTTAGTAAAGAAATAGCTTTTTCGATTTCATTGTGCTCTAGTACCATTAAAGCTTTAAAATAAATAATCCTTGAATCAGATGGATCGAACTTAAAAGCATCATTTATATCATCTTTAAAACCGTCCTGATTACCTAAAAGGTGTTTGGCAATACATCTGTTAACTATCCAATCAACATGTATTTTCTGAAGATTTGGATCTGAAATGGAATTCCATGAGGTTGTAATCAGATCGATCACTTTTTTAAGTGTATTCTTATCTTTTTCATTTAATTGAAATTCTTGAATTTTTTCTGAATCGGACAAAATCATATCAAGTAAAATGCTTGCTAAGAGAGGCCGCATTTCTATAATAGTTTCTTTTTCATTAACGATAGCTATTTCTAACCACTTTATTGCTTCTTCAAATTTGTTTATCTTCAAAAAAAAGTTTCCAATAGCATAAGCTACATCTTGTGTTTCTTTTAAGTAGTCGGGAATAGCATCTAATTCTTCTTCAGTTGTAAACATTTGTATCAGAATCGAGAATGCGCGAGCATTAGTGGGATTATTTTCCAATACTTCTTCAACTAATTTTTTTGAATTTAAATAATCATTCAATAAAAAATATCCGTATGCAGCATTGACCATAGCCTTTTCAATACTACTATATTGAAAAGCTTCTATCAAAAGCTTCCCTGCATCTTGATATCTATTTAACTTTAAGTTTGCTGATGCTTCAATAGATAACAAAGCATATCTTATGTTAGATGGTGATTTATCCCAAATTTTACTTTTTAGATTTCCAAGGCGCTTCAAAGCTTCTGTAGGATTATTTTCCTTAACGTTTTCTCGAAGTGATTCCAATAGATATTGATACTCACTTTCGAAGTTTTGTGATTCAATCGATTTAATGCCAGCTTTGAGTTCATCAAAATTATCCTCAAAGGATCTAAAATCATCCTGAAGAGATAAATAGTCATTATGAAGAGATAAGTATTTAGAATCTGAATCTTCAACCTTTTTTTCTATGTTATTGGTAATAAATTTGTTTAAAGCTTCAGACAATCTTTTGTCTTGTCTTTTTTTTATTACGTAGTTTGCAGAAGCAGATATCAATCCACCAACAAAAGGCACTGAACTTAATGCAGTTGTTACAAATTGTGCTCTATCCTCGTTATCGGTAGAAACATTAAACTCATCGTTATCTGCCATCAAACAGCTATACTTTCTTCAAAGCTGATATAATTTTTCTTTTGTTAAAGAATTCTTATACTTCGCACAGATAGTCACTTAGCACCAATTTATTTTTAAAAGTTGCATTTTTCTGAGTTACCTATATCCCTTAGAAGCGATGCGAGGGGAGGGATTTGAACCCTCGAAATCCTTCGATACCGGATCTTAAGTCCGGCGCCTTTGACCAGCTGGGCAACCCTCGCAGTTAGAATAGTAGTGGAATGCCGGTCATGTGGTTTTGAACACCAGATAATAACAATTAAGTTACTTAAGTCTTATTATAGCAGGTATGGAAATAACGTTTCTTGGCACAGGTACTGGCATACCACAGGATGGAAGGGTGCAATCCGGAATACTGCTGGATACAGAGAAGAATCTCCTGCTTTTTGACTGCGGCTGCGGTGTTCTTGGAAGAATTTACGAGAGCGGGCATGATCATAAAGACATTGATGCCATAATACTCACACATCTGCACCTTGACCACGTAGGAGATGTACTGGCACTCATCAAGGCCAACTGGCTTGTAGGAAGGACAGACATGCGGTTATACGGGCCAAAGGGAACACGTGAATGGTTTGAGAAGACCCTTAACGTCTATGACTATCTCAAGGACAAATTCACAGTAGAGATCACAGAACTCTCGCCAGGGGATGAATTCACACCACAGAGCACTAACGGGGATTGCAACTGTACCATCAGATGTGCTAAGACGGTACACACCGACAATTCCCTTGCCTATCGTATCAAGAGCAACAGCAGTACTGTGGTCTACACTGGAGATACTGAACCCTGCAACGATGTCATGGAACTGGCAGAGGACGTGGATGTACTCATACACGAATGCTCCTTCCCGCTGGAATTCCCCATGACCAACCACACCACACCTGACATGCTTACTCTCATGATGGAAAAATATCCTTTAACCGCAAAAAAACTCTATCTTACACACCTTTATCCACATATGCAGGGACATTATGGCGAAGCAACAGACCACATAAAAAAATACTACAAAGGCGAGGTCATAATCGCAAAAGACCTCATGGTAGTTGAAGTTTGAATATAATAAGTAAAATCAGTTTTAGATAGAACAGATTTGAGAAATAAGCTGGGAATCCGGCTTATAGCTTGTGAACTACCCCGAAGCTAAAGACTTCGTGGCTTCCTGCTTCATTCCCCTTCCCAACGGAAGCAAGTCCACAGGCTCTTCCCGTAGTTCCTACGGTGACAATTATATTCCTATCAAGTTCTGCTCTTGGAGAGCAAATTTCTTAATGTTGATAGCGGCATTTATGTCTCTATCGTGATGAGTATTACAATCCGGGCATTCCCATTCTCTATCTGCTAATGTTATGGAACTGTTGTAGTAGCCACAGACATTACAGATTTTTGTACTCGGCTCGAATCTTCCAATACGGAGAATTGTCTTTCCGTACCATTCGGCTTTATATTCGAGTTTTGTTATGAAGGAAGTCCACGATGCGTCAGCTATGTGTTGAGCTAGACAGTGATTTTTAAGCATACCAGACACATTAAGGGTTTCTACTGCTATTGCTTGGTTCTCGCTAACAAGCTTTGTTGAAACTTTATGTTGGAAATCGTGTCTCTGATTGCTTATTTTTCCGTGGAGCTTAGCTACTTGTTGACGAGCTTTATTTCTGTTCTTTGAGCATTTCTGTTTTTTAGATAGGCGTTTTGATAGAACTTTAAGTCTCTTCATGGAGTTTTTAAGGTGTCTTGGATTGTTGATTTTATCAGCATTTGAAGTGATAGCGAAATCCTTGATACCTACATCTATTCCCACAGTATCGTTTACGGAAAATTTCGGTTTTTTCGGAATTTCCGCACCATCATCTACAAGAATACTAATGTAATATTTTCCAGTGGGTGTACGTGTTACTGTAGCGGTTCTTAAGTCTCCATCTCCTAAAGGTCGATGAAAAATAGTTTTGATGTAATCTATTTTCGGGAGATATATCCTGTTATTTTCAATATCAGCCTTATAATTTTGAGGAACATTGAACGCCTGTACTGGATTTTTTCGAGATTTAAATTTCGGGAATCCCTTCTTTTCACGGAAAAATCTTGTAAAAGCATTATCGAGATTAAGAGTAGCACCCTGTAATGACTGCGAATTAACATCTTTGAGCCATTCGTGTTCTCCATCTCTTTTTAACATTGATATTCCTTTATTCAGGTCAAATCTTGATATTGATTTACCGTTCTGTTCGTATGTCTTAATTTTCTGTTCTAAAGCCCAATTATAGATGTATCTACATGCTCCGAAATGTTGAAAGAACATCTCTTCTTGCTCTTTTGTAGGATACATCCTATACTTGTAAGCTCTTAACATACAAACATATACTAGAGTTAACGTTATTTATACTTTATGTTAATGAGATGATATTGTGGAGTATAAAAGGAAAAACCATAGTAAGTTTTTGTTATTGTACCATGTTATTTTTGTCTGTAAATATAGACAGAATGTTTCGATTGGTAGTGAAAATGAGTTAAAAAATTCATTGTCAAAGATTGCTACAAAATCTAATTTTGAAATTGTGGAAATGAAGACAGACAAAGACCATATTCATTTACTCGTCAAGAGTGAGCCGAAATATAGGATTCTATCATTAGGCGTTTAAAACAGGAATCGACATATCGTTTATGAGAACAAAATGAGTTACATTTAAAACAATATTATTGGGAAGAACACACTTTATGGAACGATGGGTATTTTTGTAGCACCATTGCAAACATTGCAAGGAAGCGGTAATAGAATAATACGGAATCAAGGGTATTAGACGCTTACATTCCCTATGCTAAAGACATGGGGGTTTTACGCCCCATTTATAAATTCTCCAGAGCTTCAAGAACAGCCTCACCAAAAGCCTCTGCACTGGCGGGGTCTCTTCCGGTGACAACATTATCTGTAATGATCACGCCTTCGTCTTCATAGATAGCACCACCCTTCTTAAGCTCCTTTATAGATTCAGGGTCCTTAAACACAGTAGCTTTTCTATCCTCAAGGACACCTGCCCTTGCAAGGACCACAGGAGAAATGCAAATAGCAGCAACAATCTTCTCCTGCTCAAATGCATCTGCAACCAGTTCTCTGAGGTCTTTATCTGGCCACAGATACTTCCTGGAACCCGGACCTCCGGATATGACTATGGCATCGTACTCTGCAATGTTTACGTTAGCAATTGCAACATCAGGTTTTACAGACCTTCCCAGAACACCGGAAGCCTCATTTGTAGTTTTACTTGCAATGGTAATAGTTACACCTGCATCCTCAAAAACTTCTCTTGGCTCAAAGAACTCCTCATCCCTGAAACCTTCCTGTGCGACAACCATTAAAACTTTTTTGCTATCTAGATCTGATCCTGGCATATTATCACTTTATTATCAACTTCCCCATATCTTTTTTCAACTTTCGGGCTTATAATTCAGATCCCACAGGACCCTTCTTTTTTATACAGATAATGAGATATTTTTCATTTCAAATACTTATATCTGACGCATTTTAAACGCAGTTACGAAGAAATAGAACTATGATATAAAAACATTGGCAACTGCCCGTAAAATCAAAGCTTTAAATTAGAAAATATGACAAACAATAGTCAATATCAGTTAAAGATGAAACAAAAAGAATAAAAAAATAAAAGTTAGGAGTGAAAACTCACTCCTTACTCTATTTGCTTACTCTGTTTGGTATTTTGCAACAAATTCCTGCATCTCAGCAGCCATCTGGGCAAGTTCCTGTGAACTCTTTGCAAGCTCATGCATGGATGCATTCTGCTGCTCAACTGCTGCGGAAGTTTCCTCCGTACCAGCTGCTGCTTGCTGTGAGATAGAAGCGACTTCATCAACAGTTGCAGTGACTTCTTCGATGGAAGCAGATTGCTCTTCAGCAGCAGCAGCAATATTACCTGCCATCTGAGCAACCCTGTTACTTTCCTCTACGATTTTCTGGACAGCTTCTACAGTACCTGTAAGTTCACTTACACCTTGTGTTACTGTTCTGGTACCAGCTTCCATTGAGTCTACAGCTGCATGAGTTCCATCCTGTATCTCTGCGATAAGTCCGGAAATCTGTGATGCTGCAGTTCCAGAGTCTTCAGCAAGTTTTCTTACCTCATCTGCTACAACAGCAAAACCACGTCCATGCTCTCCTGCCCTTGCAGCTTCAATAGCAGCGTTAAGAGCAAGCAGGTTTGTCTGGTCCGCAATACTGGTAATAAGTTGTACGATCTCACCGATCTGGTTTGATTTACCCTCAAGCTCTCTGATTACATTTGCAGAATCGTTGGTAGCATGTTGTATAGCATCCATCTGCACAAGCATATCTCTTGACTGATTGCCGACTTCCGTAATGAAGTCTCTTGAAGCATTTGCTGCTTCTGCTGCCAGTTGCGCATTGCTTGCAATGTCCTGCACACCAACAGTCATGTCATTCATTGTTCTTGAAACATCTTCTGATCTTGCAGACTGCTCCTGTGAACCTCTTGCAATCTCATTTACAGTGTCAGCGACCTGAGTAGTTGCAGCTGTTGTTTCCTCTATTGCTGCAGACATTTCCTGTGATGTTGAAGCAAGACCCTCTGCACTCTTGCTAACTACACCAATTACATTTGTCAGTGTAGCAAGAATCTCATTAAGACCGTGTGGTATATCTACAAAGTCAATATCTACATCGGTTTCTGCTCTGGAATTGATCTTACCTTCTATTGCATCATCGGAGATTTTCTTGAAGTCTGAGACGATTCCCTCTACACCTTTGGATATTGATCGGCTGATAAGAACACCTGCTACAGAGCCAAGAATAGCAAACACAAGTACAGCTGCTATAATACCGTTCCTGATAGCTCTTACAGGAGCTTCGAACTCATCGACATATGTACCGGTTGCAACAATCCAGTCCTTATCATCATAGTAGGTATAACTCATTACTTTCTGGCGACCATCCAGAACATAACTAATCCTACCTTCTTTATTTGCAATCATTTCCTGTATGAAAGCGTCCTGATACATATTCTCGCCTTCGTCGGTAGGGTGAATCAAAAGGTTACCCTCGGAATCCATCGCATACATATATCCAGTTTCACCAACTGTGATATCTAACATCTGTTCTCTGATTTCCTGTGTATAATGCTCTTCAGGAAGACCAACAAAGAGAATACCAATTATCTTTCCTGAGGTGTCCTTTATAGGTTCATAGGTACCCATGTACCATTCACCAAGCACATCAGCTCTTCCTGAATAGGTCTGGCTTCCCTGCACAACTGTCTGATAGACAGCATTGGATACACTGGTACCTACTACACGATTTCCACTACTACTCTTGATAGTAGTTGAGACACGAACAGCTGAACCATCCTTTACCTGGAATATAGTAAGATCTCCACCAGTCTCTGTTTTTATTTCGTCAATGACATCATAGTTACTATTGACAACATAATCACCAAATAATAGATTCCCATCTGATATCATAGGGTTACCTAATGAATAGAAACTATTGCGTGCCACACCCAAATTTGAATCCAGACTTTCCTGGCCGACTGAAAAAACAGCTTCTATATACTGTTCTTCCATCCATACTTGTTCATCAAGTCTTTCATATAACTGTTCTTCTATGGCAGTTGAAGCCTTTTCATAAGCGAATATTCCAAGAGCAGTTACCGGTAAAATACTAAGTATCAATGCAAGAGCAATGATCTTTTTGTTAATAGATATATTTTTCAGATTGAAGGAAGATTTTTTCAATTTAAATCACCATGTTATAATTTTAAAAAGAATTATGAACAGATGTAAAATGTCCTTAATTCGTTTTTGTGTATTAGTTGAACAGTGATATATACTACAGCTCAAATATATAAAACTAGTGAGGGAAATTGCAGTTTTTCGCTATGCTGTAACGCAATGCAAATAAAAATTTAGTACTAACTTAATATCTTTTTATATAATAAACACAAAAAATAGAGAAGAAAATAATATTAAAAAGAAAATAGGTTAACTAAAAAAAGAGTGAAGAAGGAAAAACCCTTCTTGAGATTACTCTGTTTGGTATTTTGCAACAAATTCCTGCATCTCAGCAGCCATTTGAGCAAGTTCCTGTGAACTCTTTGCAAGCTCATGCATGGATGCATTCTGCTGCTCAACTGCTGCGGAAGTTTCCTCCGTACCGGCTGCTGCTTGCTGTGAGATAGAAGCGACTTCATCAACAGTTGCAGTGACTTCTTCGATGGAAGCAGATTGCTCTTCAGCAGCAGCAGCAATATTCTCTGCCATCTGAGCAACCCTGTTACTTTCCTCTACGATCTTCTGGACAGCTTCTACAGTACCTGAAAGTGCGGTCACACCTTCTGTCACTGTTTTAGTACCGGAGTCCATTGAATCGACTGCTGCATGTGTTCCGTCCTGAATCTCTGCAATAAGCTCAGAAATCTGTGAAGCTGCAGCTCCAGAATCTTCAGCAAGTTTTCTTACTTCGTCTGCTACAACAGCAAATCCACGTCCATGTTCTCCTGCTCTTGCAGCTTCAATAGCAGCATTAAGAGCAAGCAGGTTTGTCTGGTCAGCTATACTTGTAATAAGCTGTACGATTTCGCCTATCTGGTTTGATTTGCCCTCAAGATCTCTGATAACATTTGCAGAGTCGTTTGTAGCGTTCTGAATAGCATCCATCTGAACAAGCATATCTCTTGACTGATTGCCGACTTCCGTGATGAAGTCTCTTGAAGCGTTTGCTGCTTCTGCTGCCAGTTGCGCATTGCTTGCAATGTCCTGCACACCAACAGTCATGTCATTCATTGTTCTTGCAACATCTTCTGATCTTGCGGATTGCTCCTGTGAACCTCTTGCAATCTCATTTACAGTATCAGCAACCTGAGTAGTTGCAGCTGTTGTTTCCTCTATTGCTGCAGACATTTCCTGTGAGGTTGAAGCAACATTATCTGCACTCTTACTTACAACATCAATGACACCAGTTAAAGTTTGAAGAATATCATTAAGACCCAGCGGAATTGCTGTAAAGTCAATATCTACATCGGTTTCTGCTCTGGAATTAATCCTGCCTTCCATTGCATCATCAGATATTTTCTTGAAGTCTGTGACGATTCCTTCAACGCTCTTTGAGATTGTTCTGCTTATGAAAATTCCTGCTGCGGAACCAAGCACGATGAATACAAGGATAGCAGCAATAAGACCATTCCTGATAGCCCTTACTGGAGCCTCAAACTCATCAACGTATGTACCGGATGCAATAATCCAGTCATTCTCTGGATAGTATGCAAAACTAATAGCCTTTTCACGACCTTCCCAGTCATAATTGAGCCTTCCTTCCTTTTCTGAAACCATTGTCTTAACGAAATCGTTTGAAAGAAGGTTTTCACCTTCACTGGTTGGGTGAATAATAACGTCACCATCGGTGTCTATTACATACATGTAACCTGTTTCACCAAAGGTGATGGATTCCATCTGTTCCTTGATTATCTGACGATAGTGTTCTTGAGGAATTGCTACAGAAATAATACCTATGGTCTTTCCTGAACTATCCTGGATAGGTTCGTATCTTGTAAGGAAAGGTTCACCAAGCACAGTTGCCTGACCCATATAGGCCTGCCCTCTCTGTACAACTGTTTGATAAACTTCCTGAGAAACAGCTGTTCCAAGAGCACGGTTTCCACTTTCATCTAATATGGTTGTAGCAATGCGGACTGCTGAACTACCAGATACCTGGAAAATTGTTGAATCAGAACCTGTCTCTTCTTTTATAAGATCTGCAAGTTCATTATTTCCATTAACAACAGTGTCCCCAAAGACAAGATTATTATCTGATATTGAAGGGGTTCCATAATTGTATAAATTGATCCTTGCAACACCTATATTAGATTCAAGTGTTTCATCTGCAACCTCAAATACAGTTGCTACGTATTTTTCTTCCATGAACACCTGCTCATCAAGTCTTTCATGAAGTTGTTCCCTGATAGCAGTAGAAGTCTGCTCGTAAGCAAATATTCCGACTGCAGTCACGGGCAAAATAGTAAGGATCAAAGCAAGTGCAATGATCTTTTTACTTATTGTAATGTTTTTCAAATTCAGTTTCAAATGTCCACTTCCTGTTGATGTATATACACTATAAATTTATAATAACAATCGTGAATGAAATCATCTGTGTATGTGTGTAGTTGTTGCACATATACTACAGAATTATATAGATAATTTAAATATATAAATGTGTTGTCCTGGTTGACAATAAGAATTATAAAACATCAGTCTGAGAGATAATATCCAATTTATACTGCTAAAATTAATGTATATGTTTACATTGTTAAAATTTATAAAAAAACGACCATAAATATAAACGTTATAAATTACTCTGATTCATAACTTTCATGTTGTACATACACAGGGCATATTTGTATATCATATATTACAGAAGACTTGGTCGTTCCTGATTAATCATCATATTTTCCTAACCTGATCTTTATGAAACTATATATCTCATCGGCAATATCGATATCACAACAACTCTCTATGCCTTTAAAACCCGGAGATGAATTTGCCTCACAAACCCTGAAATGTTTTCCATCAAAAAGAAGGTCAATACCTGCTATATCAAGTCCGAACAATCTTGCAGTCTCTGTTGCAAGCCACTTTACTTCAGGAGTCATTGTGAATCTGGCAACCTGTCCTCCCCTGGAATAATTGGCCTTAAAATTATTGTCACTTGAAGTCCGTTCAATGCAGGCAATAGGTCTTCCACCGACAACAAAGACCCTGAGATCCTTTCCATGACTGCTTTTGATGAATTCCTGAAGGATTATGTTCAGTTTGGGATTAGTCACGTGTATAAGTCCCATCAGATCATTGAACTGTGATTTATTGTCGCAGAGAAAAATTCCTTTCCCCATAGAGCCTGAAATTGTCTTTACAACAAGAGGAAATTTCAGGTATTTTTCCACAAGGGCATCATCAATTGGATATTTACCAAGCATTGTACGCGGCACGGGAATATTATTACCTGCAAGTATCTGCTGGGAATAAAGTTTGTCCTTTACAGTTTCAATAGACTGTGCAGAGTTTACAATATAAACACCAAGTTTTTCCAGATGACGTATAACGGCCATTCCAAAATAAGAAGTCCCGGCACCCATGCGCGGTAAAAGGAAATCCGGTAGCGGCACTACTTCACCATTAAGCAATATGCTTTTGCGGTCTTCCCTTGTTACAAGAAGATCGAACTGGTCAGGTGATACAACCTCAATATCAATGCCTTTTTTGCCGGCAGTTTCTATTAAACGATGAATTTCATATGCTTCCGGGCTCAGGGAATTCTGAGTTGTTTTGTACAGTATCCATCCTTTCAATCAATAAAACCTCTGAAAACTGCATATAATATGCAATAATAAAATAAAATGGTATCCTGATCAGAAATCCAAAATTAAAAAAATTGGGGAAAAAATGATTTTAAGAAAAAGCAAAATAGGCATATTCAGACTATATTACTGTTCCTGATAATATTCATCCCTGGCAGCTACAAAAGCCTTAATGTTCGCAACAGGCGTACGAGGAGCTATACCACAACCAGGTGCAAGTATGCCAACTCCATCCTCTATGCATTGTTTTGCTTCCTTTTTTATCATTTCTGTTGACTTCGATAAAAGAGTAGCTGCCGGTGACACATTACCAATTAAACAGGCCTTATCCCCAACAATGCTCTTTGCATATGAAAGGTCAGTCCTTTCCTCAATACTTAGACCTTCAAATCCTGAATCCGCCATACCATCCAGAATATCTGTGGCATCACCACATATATGCAGAATTTTGTGCCCTTTCATTCCAGCAGTCAGCAAATGATATTCTGGAAGTACAAGTTCAGTGAACAGTGGTGGTGGGAAAAGATCAGGTCCTGCCTCTGAATCTATTATTACTACTGCATCTACTCCTTTTTCAAAGAGCAAATTTGAATATTCTATACAGAACTCAGTTCCCATTTTCATAAGACGTTTCAAAATTTCCGGTTCAGTGATACACCAGCGCAAGTAATTATTTGCACCTGATAGATAAAATGCGATTGCAGCCGGCCCTATCATTCCGGCTATGAGTGGAATGTCATCTGAAATCCTGTTTTTAATAACTTCTGCAGCCTGAAGCATTATTTTGACCCTTCTGCTTTCAGCCAGGTCAGCAGGAATTGAGATATTCTCAACATCTTCTTTGTTTTTGCATGGGAAATCAAGCTGATAAGGCTGTGTGTCAATTGAGCCTTCATTGAAAATGCAACCAAGAGTCTCAGCTATCACCGTATTGCAAAAAGGAAATCTTACAGCCTCAAGTCCGATGACCTCATGACCGGCTATTGAAAGGGTTGCCATCATTTCAGGATCATAGTGAGCCTGCGGCCACTTTGCGCCTGTAAGTTCCATTAGCTCTACAATTCCTGTTTGTGTAACAGAACAAACAGGGACCTTATCCACATCTTTTCCTTCAAGGGACCGAATGAACCGTTCTTTTGCAGTGTAACCGGACATATATAATCTCTCTTTGTTGCTGTTTACATAAATATTATGGAGTGCATAAGAAAGTAATATTGTATTATTACTATTGTTTTATTACTCAAATTATACTATTAGTTTTCGTTTTCCGGAACTTTACCAAAAACATCAATTCCAGACTTTTCAAGGACCTGAGACAGCCTATAAAGCGGAAGTCCGACCACATTGAAAAAATCACCCTCGATCCTTTCAACAAGTATCGCACCCTTTCCCTGAATTGCAAATGCACCTGCTTTCCCTTCGGCTTCCCCAGTGTTGACATATTTCCTGATAATGGATTCTGACATCTGACGCATCCACACATCTGTAATTTCATGTTCTGTGAACTCTGAACCGGAAACCACATCCATTACAGTTATTCCTGAGATTACCTGTATCTTTGTACCACTCATTTTCTTAAGCATCCTTTCAGCGTCATCTGAATTATCAGGTTTGCCCAGAATTTCTCCATCACATACAACAACAGTGTCAGCAGAGATAATGATTCCTTCGGCCAGTTTTTCTGCAACAGCAAATGCTTTTTCTCTTGAATGATGCATTACCAGATCAACTGGAGACAGACCTTCAACTGCTTTCTCATCATAAGAACTGACAATAACTTCAAAATCCTGACCAATAAGAGTGGAAAGCAGTTCGCTCCTTCTTGGAGAAGAAGAGGCAAGTATCACTTTTTTCATATCAGGATTAAAGCAGGCAGAGAATATCAGTTATCCGGTAGAGAATAAGGAAAAAGGTGGTAAACAGAGTTACCATAATTGCAACTTATTCTTCAGGAACCATAGCTTCTTCAATCGACTGATTTGAACCGCTGACTGAAATAGGGTAATGCTCATCAAACATTGGTATCCTGATCTGGTACCATAATTCCAGGAAACTCAGCATGTGATATTTCATGAATACCGAAAATGGCATCCTGATTATAGCCGATACGAAACTCAGAACCAACAACTCTACAATCACTATTGATATTAGCAGTGACCACAATACCGTTGCAGATAATATCATATTGAGAATAAAGTATAATGCCAGATCGATAAATCCTAAGATCAATAACAGAATTACGAGTATTATCAGACCTATAATACCTGCCATAATGGCAACAGTAATTCCCAGAATAACGCGTCCTATCCAGTAAATTATTATTTGTTTCCAATCAGCTTTGAATTGGCTGAATACACTCCCTATTGCAGATAACAGACCTGAATCCTGATACATGGAAATGGGAATGGCCATATTTATAAATGAACCGATAATTCCGAAAACAATAGCTAGTACCATAATTATACCAATACTAACAAAGAACAGTCCGATAATTTCTAATATTCCTGAAGGACCTGAATTACTTTCAGATATCAGGAATATAAAAGGTAGTGACATTATAGCTATAATTAGAATAAACACCAACAACAATATCATACGCAGAATATAGAGTGAGAGACCTTTACCCATATACTTCTTAAAATACTCACGTGCCCTGACATCATTACTTACAAGTGATTCCACTAGCACGAATTCCATTGTGCTGCCTATATACCCGAAAATAATAACTACTAAAAAAATCAGCAACAAAAACAAAACCACTGCTATTAACATTGTTGTTTCAGAAAATGTCGATATATGATGAGATAAACTACTTATAAAATCAGTAAAGCTATCGGGAATCCAGGAAATATCTGGTTCACCTGCGGAAGTATCATATGATCCCGCATTTCCACCGTTATTGAAGCCTCCTGAACCACCGATGAAAAAGACTATTAATGCAAGTTTAAACCATTTTGTAATGTCAAATGGCTCAAAAAGGAAGATACGTGTCCTTTCCACAGCCTTGTCAATTACATCTATCACATACCAGCTCATATAAATAAATATAAAATATTTGCACAAATAGTTAATGATATGAATTAATTAAGATAAGAATTCCTTGCATTATTTCCCAAAGTACCGATTATGATGGCTTTGAGCATAAGGAACCCATCGTCATCAGGATAGTAGCTTATTGCCCTGTCAAGTATTTCCAGGGATTTCTCTGGCATCGAAGAATGAAGACAGGCATCTGCAAAAGTAATAAGGACTTTTTTTGAAAAAGGGTCTATTGAAAGGGCTTCTTCCAGAATATCAATTCCCTTTTCAATCTCACCTTTGAGACAATAAGCAAGTCCTTTCATGGAAAGGGCTTCTTCATCATCCGGTTTTTCTTCAAGGATCATATCAAGGCAGGATATGGCATCCTCATAGTTTCCATCTGCGATAAGTATGTCTGATCGTCGCATCAGGACGTTTTCATCAATGGAAAGACTTCCCATAATTAAAAATTGGGAACTTATCACTAATAAAGATTACAGTTAAAAAAAGGCATAAAGCAGTATAGATTCTGCTTTATGCATTCATGGCAATATTACCGAACATTTTGAGATCAAGTTTGTTCTCGTTTGCACAAGATTTGAGAAGAGCCAGGCCTTTTTCCATAATTCTGGAGGCAGCGAATATATGCAAAAGAGGCACATCGCCCTTCTCATATCTATCTCCTATTTCTTTCATTCCCTCAATGAATCCAAGTTCAATAAGATCGACAGGGTCCATGCCTGCATCTACTGCTTCCCTTACAGCAGATTCGGCTTCATTGCTGTCGAAATTAAGAATGGAGTCCCGTGCTTTATGTAGTATTTTCTGGAACAATGGTTTTTCAGATTCCATGTTTATAGTCCTTTTAAATGATTTATCCCTCGTCCAAAGGGAAGATATATGCATTTAGTTGGTACTTGTTGCCATGATTTTTGGAATATATCCAATTTACTTGTTTTAAGACAACCAAATTTGTGTACAACCATATCCTATATAAATGTCTCGCTTTGCCCTAATGTATAATAGTAAACAAGATAACATATTGATAAAATCAACGGTATCTCTTACATTTCCATCACCATATTTATCACTGGGAACAAGCTATGAATCCATTAATGTCAGACAGGGAGATCATATCCACTTTCAAATATGTTTCACGTATGAAACCGGAATTTATGTTATCAGAATTAAGGGATTATCTGAAAGAAGACTCATCCCTTCAACAAATACACGAGGTACTTAAGCCCCTTCTTTTTGATCTTGGTGTAGATATTATCCCTGAAAATGATAATTTTCGCATTGTCCGTGCATCCCCCGTTAAGCAGATAAAACTCAACGAAGACGAAATAAAAAAGAATGACCAATTCTTTGGATCTGCTGCTGTTTCCAGAAAGCTTGAGCGTCTTATTGAACAGTACATCGAGAAAAAGACAGGCAAAAGCTGGGATGATCCGCAGATGCTGGAGAAGATCAGAAAAGCCATACGCATGCAGAAAGCAAGCTACTGGAATGAAAGCAGCTCAAGGAACATAAGCTATGAAAAAGGCTACAGTGTACTTGGCTATCTGGCATACCAGTTTCCGGTTTATTTCATACAATTCCAGTACCTGCTCTATGAAATGGCAAAGGACGGACTATTAAAGACCCGTATGAAAATACTTGATGTCGGAAGCGGACCCGGAACAATTTCATTAGCCGTTGTTGATATGTACAATCGTCTGGATGACCACAAGGCTGAGATCTATTCCGTTGAACTTTTCGATGAGAATGTAGAAGCTTACAATTTCCTGGTGCCACAATACGCGGCCATCAAGTCAAATGTCGCAGTCAAAGACCCCATCAGGACAGATGTATCAAAACTTGATGTCGAAAAACTACCTGATAATATTGATCTGATGATATTTTCCAATGTTCTGAATGAAATGAAGGATATGAGTCTGGAAGAAAAAGCTGATCTTGTTAAGAGTATGGCAGAAAAGCTCTCACAGGATGGAAATATCATAATCATCGAACCTGCTGACAAGACGAATTCAACCGAACTTCGCAGGCTTACTATTATGCTAAAGAAACTTGGTGTTAGGATATACAGTCCCTGCACATTCCTGTGGTCAGGAGAATGCAGCCTTGAAAATTGCTGGAGCTTTGAGCAGAAAAAGGATATCAAAACCACAAGACTTATGGAAAAGCTTGCTGAGTGTGATGAACCTTATCGCTACATCAATACTGATATTAAATACTCTTATGCAATACTCAGAAAGGACAAACTTGCAAAACACTTCATTGATCTATCTGCAAAATCAAAGTTTGCCCGCCTGTCACAAATCGAGAAACACAACAAAAAGCGTATCAATGTTGTCTGTTCTGTTATGTCAGGAGACCTCGGGGATGAGAAATACAGACTTTTCCGCATATGTGACGGTACTTCAAAAAAGGCTGTTTATGCTGTAATTCCTTCCCATAACCTTTCTGAAGATAACGAAGTTCTTACAAAAGTGCCATATGGCAGCATCATCAAAATATTCAATGTTCTTGTCAAATACAATGAAGCAAATGATTCATATAACCTGCTTGTTGGAAAAGGTACTGTTATAGAATCACAATACGTTGACGAGAACGAAACTGACGATTAAAACTGATTTAACTGATTTGCATGCATACTAATTATAATTCAATGAATTCAGTCTGCACCCCACCTGAAGTACTGGCTCCTGCCGGTGACCCTGAAGCTTTAAGAGCGGCCATAAAAGGAGGAGCAGATGCCGTTTATCTTGGAGTGGGAGAATTCAATGCACGCCAGGGTGCAAAGAACTTTGCAATTGAAGATTTAAGAGATAATATCGACCTTGCACATTCCTACGGTGTCAAAGTTTTCCTAGCCCTTAATATCCCGCTTAAACAACATGAGATGCAGGAAGCCATCAATGTTGTGCATAAAGCTTATTCTTACAAGATCGATGCCATAATTCTTGAAGACCTCGGTCTTTTCTTCCTGCTAAAAGAGCACTTCCCTGATCTTCCGTTACATGCAAGCACCCAGATGACCATCCATAACCCACAGGGTGTTGAGTTTATTGGCAATGCAGGAGCTTCAAGGGTTATTCTTTCAAGGGAACTGACAACCGAACAGGTCAAAAGCATCATTGACAAAACGAAGATTGAGATCGAACTTTTTGTCCACGGTGCTCTTTGTTACTCATTTTCAGGAAGATGCCTTTTCAGTACTGCAATTACAGACAGAAGTGCAAACCGTGGAGCATGTTTCCAGCCATGCAGGCGACAATACAAGATGTCTGCTGATGGAAAGATAATTGACAGCAATATTGTGGGCGATTATCCAATAAGCTGTGCTGAACTCTGTACCTTCCCCGGGCTTGCAGATATAATAAAGACAGGTGTTAAAAGTCTTAAGATCGAAGGCAGGATGAAGAAACCTGAATACGTAACAGCCAGTGCAAGAACCTACAAGGCAGTTGCAGAGAAGGTTTGCAAAACCGGAGAGAACTTCACAAATGAAGAACTCGAAGAGATGGAAACAGAGCTTGCGAAATTATTCTACCGTGGTTTTACAAGGGGATTTGTGCTTGGTGAGGAAGACGTAACCCAGCGCAAGTATAGTGCAAACTACGGTGCTTACCTTGGAAAAGTTGCAAACATTGCCAAGTCAGAGAAAGAAGGAAAGCTGACTATTGTACCTGAACAAGACATCAAGGTCAATGATGGCATCAGCATTAACACAAAAATAAGGATAATTGGCTGTCGTATTGATGGCATTCTGGTTGACGATAAACCTGTTGAGATTGCGCACAAAGGCGAAACTGCAACCCTGCTGATAAGTCCTAAAACTAGCAAGTCGGTCAGGAAACATGATGAAGTATATGTGTCCATGGACCCGCAGATGCTTGAAAGGTTGCAGAATATGGATTTAATGACAACACCTCTGACCATAACCATTCATGCACGCAAAGGGGAAAAACTGAAGATCAAAGTCAAAAGCCGCAATCTAGAAACTGAAGCTATTGGAGATTATGTTGTAGAAGAAGCAAAGAAAGCTCCAACAAGCAAGGAGCAGATAATAAATGCACTTGGGAAACTTGGAGATACTACATTCCATGCAGAAGATATAATTCTGGATGTTGACGATAACATATTCATTCCACTTGGAGCATTATCCGGCACAAGAAGGGAAGCAGTAGACAAGCTTTTTGAATCACGCTTTGATATACATGGACGCAACCGTCCTTGCCCTGATGTTTCTACAGGGTTTAATCGGAAGCAAAAAAGTAAAAAGAATACTGGACCACTACTGAGTGTCGAGGTTTCTGATATTGACTCTGTAATAGTTGCATCAAAATCAGGAGCTGACATAATCTATGCACCAATCTCTCTTTTCAGTGAAATGATGAATGAGGAAAATATCCTCAGGACAACAGGACTGAAAGAAAAGAACGTTGAACTGGTCCTCATTACACCTGCTATCTCTTTTGAAGAAGAAATGCCTGAACTGAAACAAGTCATGCAACAGGTCATTGATGCCGGATTTAAACTTGCATGTTCCAACTATGGAACAGTTCAGCTTGCAAATGAACTTGGAGCTAAATTTGTAGCGCAGAAAGAGTTCAATCCCTTTAATGCCTGGACAGCCAATGCATTTAGAAGTTCCGGAGCATATCGTATTACCATTTCAACCGAACTGAACCTTGAAGAAATAAAGGCTGTCTGCAGGAAAACAAATCCTGATGTTCAGGTAGAAGTTCTGGCTTACGGACGTGAACTTTTGCTTGTTACGAAGAACGATTTACTTAAACCCCTTATTCAGGATGGAACAATTAATGAAAATAGCGAGGTCTTATTGATAGACAGCACCAAGGGTTCGTTCCCTGTAATGAGAAAGGATGAACGAACATTAATCTATAATTCCACTGTCCTTAATATGCTGGAAAAACTGGATGAATTATCTGGAACCGGTGCGGATGTATTGAGACTTGACCTCTCACTTTACGATAGGGATGACGTAAAGGACATCACTCGTAATTTCAGGAAAGCACTTGATGGAAAACAGATCAAACTCAAGAACACAAGGGATGAAGAATATGATGAAGGTCATTACTTCAAAGGTGTTCTTTAAGTTATTATCACATGATAATCTAATAATATAGTAGGTATTACCATGGCTAGAGAACTTTCCCCCAGAGACATTGCAGTATTGAAAAAGCTAGCTCCTGAATGTGAAGGACTTGAATGTGCAGGCTCAAAAGCACCATACAAATCAATACTCCCTCCCCTTTCAAATCACTATGCAAAAAATGAGGACGATTTCAAAAACAGGATATCAGCTCTTGATACTGATGATCTTGAATATCTCCTTTCACTCATTAAAACGGGTGAAGAGAGTCTTGGATGTGTGCAGCCACATTATATGACCATTTTTCTTGAAATAATAGCCGAAAAAATGGGAAAAGAAAAAGCACAGGAAGTCATGAACATATATTCAATGTGGAACGAGTGCTGATTGAAATATCACGGTCGTTTTTCTTTTTTATTGTAAACATTGTATATCCCATTATAAAAATTAACATACATATGGGAAAAATCATACTTTGCTGAGCTTTTCAAAAAGCTCGGCCATTCCTTTTAATGTCATATGACCTTTTCTTGTGATCATATAATCACCACGCTCGCTTCTCTGAAGTATCATGCCAGTATCAAGAAGCTTCTGTATATGGAACAGAAGATTACCACCCCTAAGGCCCGTGCTTTTGGATATATCAGAAAAGCTTCTGGCAGAGGAATTCAGAAGGCGGAGAATACAAAGCCTTTGCTTGTTGGCAAGTGGTTCACATATCTGGCTTACAATCTCATCTGAGATCTCTTCGATATTCATGGAAACCATTGAAGACTGGTCTTCATCTGGAGACATATTGAATGACCTGATGAGTTCCATCTGTTTTTCAAATATTCTGGAAGTTATTTCCAGACAATTATCACAATTCTCAAAAACCGCCATTTCTTTGAGTTTTTCGAATCTCTGTCGGAATTCGGTTAGAGATGTTTCATTTACCCTGTCTTCAAGCAAAAGTAATGCCATTTCCTGAAGCAGACCGGAAAATGCAGAATTACAGGAGGAAACATGTTTACAGTTAGCATCAAATCCAGTCGCAAGATTCGCTTTTGTGTCTGCCAGCATGTATTGGATAACCGGTCTGGAAAGACCTCCTTTCATTTCCATGAGCAGGGCATCCGAATGTCTGTGACCGGAAATCTCCAGTGCCTTATTGACATCTTTCTTCAGAGACTTTATCTCAGACCTGAGGTTCCTGAATTCTTCAAGATAAAGATTCTCCGTCATGCTATTTGATACATTATCATCAGCGTTTGCATTGCTACTCAAAATAATCCTTCCCTCATTAGTAGTACATTATGATGTTACAAAACTATATTAATGTATACCAATTTAAAATCCATGGAAAAAAATTGCAGATTCAAAAGTAACACAATCAAACATGATATATAGATGAAGAGTGTAGGCATGTAAGAAGCTTTACAGCAAGTATTTATTACAGATTAGAAGGGATGAATCAATTTGATTTGCTCAATACTGGACAACGATCTTTACAAACTAACCATGCAGATGGCAGTTCTTGAGCTGTTCCCACAGGCGTCTGCAGAATATCGTTTCACCAACAGGGGAGAACAGCGCTTCACAGCAGAATTTGTGGAAGAGCTTAAAAGACTTATCAGGGAAGAAATACCATTATTCCGCCTGACAGATGATGAATACAAATGGCTGAAAGCTGAATGTCCTTATTTTAAACCCAGTTATGTTGAATATCTCAGAAACTACCGTTTTGATCCTTCAGAAGTATCTGTGTCCCTGACTGAAAATAACAACCTTGATCTTGTGGTAAAAGGACCCTGGCATAGCAGTATTCTCTGGGAGATTGTTCTGATGGCAACAATTTCCGAACTGTATTTTGATATGGTAGAAACGGACTGGAAAAATACCGACTCAGATACCGGCAGAGATTATGATGAACTTTTGCAGGATTACGCAAAACTTATGGAGAACATCGGCAGAGAACTTAAACAAAACAACTGCGGTTTTTCAGAGTTTGGAACCCGCAGAAGACGAAGTTTTAAGATACAGGACATTGCTGTAAAAGTATTGCATAAATATAAAACATTTTCAGGTACAAGCAACGTATATCTTGCAAAAAAATATGACGTAACACCCATAGGTACAATAGGTCATGAATGGATAATGGGCAATTCTGCACTTATAGGAATGAGAAACGCTAATCTTTTTGCATTAGAGAACTGGATAAGTGTTTACAAGGGAAATCTAGGCATCGCTCTTTCTGATACTTTTGGCTCGGAACCGTTCTTCAGGAATTTCAACCTGAAATTGTCCAAACTTTACGATGGTGTGCGCCATGATAGTGGAGACCCTCTTGCCTTTGCGGACAGGGTTATAGATCACTATAAGATGATGGGAATTGATCCTCTATCAAAGGTAGTGGTGTTCAGTGATTCTCTTTCAGCTGCCGATGCTATTGAAATCAAAAAGAAATGTGACGGGCGTATAAACTGCACTTTCGGAATTGGTACCAGCCTTACAAACAATTATGATTTTTTCAGATCAAGTCCGCCTTTGAATATGGTAATCAAACTACACAGTGTAGACAATATACCTGTGGTTAAACTAAGTGACGATGAACGAAAAGAAACCGGAGATAAGGATGCCTTAAGGGTTGCAAACTATATCTTTGGCCGCAAAGGACTTGATGAGTGAACTACTCCACGCTTACGCATGGAGCTTCCTGCTTCATTCTCCTTCCTATCGGAAACAAGTCCACAGGCTCTTCCCCTCATTCCGAAGGTGTCTATGTGATTATCAAATTTTGATTTTGTAATGCGAATTTCTTAATGTTGATAGCGGCGTTTATGTCTCTATCATGATGGGTTTTGCATGAAGGACATTGCCATTCTCGATCTTTAAGAGTGATTTCTTTATTATGAAAACCACAAACATTACAAATTTTCGTACTTGGCTCGAATCTTCCGATGCGGAGAATTGTTTTTCCGTTCCAATCGGCTTTATATTCGATTTGATTGAAGAACATACTCCATGAAACATCACTTATAGATTGAGCTAGACAATGATTTTTAAGCATACCTGAAACATTGAGAGATTCTACTGCTATGGCTTGGTTCTCGCTAATGATTTTAGAAGATGTTTTGTGCAAAAAATCTGCTCTTTGGTTGCTTATTTTTTCATGAAGTTTTGAAACGGCTAATCGTGCCTTTACCCTGTTCTTAGAACCTTTTTGTTTCTTTGATAATCTTTTTTGAAGAACTTTAAGGCGTTGCATACTGTTTCTTAGATATTTAGGATTGTCTATTTTTTCACCATCGGAAGTGATGGCAAAATCTTTGATACCTACATCTATTCCGATTGTAGAATTATCATCGAAATATTGTGTATCGGGTTTTTCTTTTCCATCATCGACAAGGATACTGATATAGAATTTTCCAGTTGCAGTTTTAGAAACAGTTGCAGTTTTAAGTTTCCCTTCAAACTTCCTATGTAA
>NZ_VIAQ01000003.1 GCF_006546655.1 Methanolobus vulcani | reverse complement strand
GAATATCACTGTGAAGAATGAGCTTATAAGAATCGTATCCTGTGTACCCAGGTATCCTGTCTCAGCCGCATCTATTATTTCATCACTTAATGTCTTGGTCGTGGCATTGTAGAAGCCAATGTAGTTGTACTCGATCAGATCACTGTGGGAGTTTGTCTCACTTGCAAGTTGCAAAGCTTCGCTTTCACTGTAGGCGATGTAGGTGATCTTGGATCCCATGGTAAGTGAAACAAGAAGTTCCTCTGCATTTTCCAGTCCTTCCCCCTCAGTACCCATGTTATTGTAGAGTGTTGTAATGGGGTCAGTGGTCGTTCCATCTGATGCGTAATCGAAGTATTCAGGTGGTGTAGCTCCCAATGGTTTGATACTGTAAAGCACTGTACCATCATTGTGAGCATCTTCCAGGGCATTCATTATGGTCTCATTGTCAAGAATATCACTGTAGAATGAGGTTATAAGAATTGTATCCTGTGTACTCAGGTATCCAGTTTCAGCCGCATCTATTATTTCCTCACTTAATGTCTTGGATGTGGTATTGTAGAATCCAATGTAGTTGTACTCAATTAGATCACTGTGATAGTTCGTCTCACTTGCAAGCTCCAGCGCTTCGCTTTCACTGTAAGCTATGTAGGTTATTTTTGTTTTTTGTTCATTTGCTGATACGACTGGTATTGATACCAGTATAACTAATAATAAACTGAATAATATCAGTTTGTTCGCGATTTTATGAATATTACCACCAACTGTATATCAAGACACCCATTTGGAAAATCCTGTACGTGTATGACGACCACATAAGATAATCCATTACATGGTTGTGCTATTTGTTGCATATTTAAAAATGATTATAATTTTTCAATAATAATACATTGTTAAATTAGTGTTATGTCTTTCTAAAAAGGGTAATGATAGTTCATGTAAATAAAGTATTTGTTTTTCATATACTATTTTACATATGTATATAACATGAGAAATAGTAATCAATAGACTCTATAAAAATCCATTTGGTTTTATCAACGAAACTATTATTTATCTGAAATTTATGTGAAAACACTTGTTGTAAAATTGATGAAATGTAGGAACACTGATATTAATCAGTGTTCAATTGTGGAGACGATATGGTTTATTTGTATGTGTATTATATACAACTACACATGATCTGTTTCTAGTTTCTATTATTTATCTATTTTGAAAACAATTAACACAAATACGCAATTATTTCGTTTAGTCAATAAAAGTCCAACATATAAGCATGACAACAATTATTTTTGAAGAATAGTGGATAATAATGATTCCAATAGGCATTCTACAGAGCCCATGTTACTAATGTATATAACGTGTGGTGATAAAGTGACAAGATTCCAAAAGCGAAGTAATAATAGATGTCCAACATGTTCCACATGTGTGGAATATCTTCCAGCAGCGCATATAATATCATGCTCATCATAATTATGACATATATCCATATAAATAAGGTTATATATTAATTAAATGAAATCCACTTTTATGGAAAAACAATTCAACACATTTCTGGATGCACTTAACAATGAAACACGCATAAAAATGTTAAAAATTATCTGTGAAAATAGTATGCATATATCACAAATAGCAAGAGAATTGAATGTTTCCGTTCCAGTTGTTTCTAAACATGCCGCCATCTTGGAAGATGCAAATCTCATATCCCGGAAGGTGTTTGGTAAATCACATGTACTTTCTGTAAAGGATAAAAATGTACTTTCAAATACTGTTTACTATAATGATATGGTTTACAACGAAAGAGAAAAATATTCCAATATAAGAATTAGTGAAGATTATTCTAAGGTGTACTCAACTATTCAACGATTGATGTCTGCTTAATACGATCATTCCAACTTTTCATATTATAACCTCTTCCTTTCTGGTTTTTAATCCAGCCTGCATCGTAGTCCATTAAGTAAATCCAGTTTGTCATCCTCGAAGAGAAAACAAATGTTATAAACATGTGCTTTGCTTTCTATTGAAAAAAATTTATCCAATGAAACCCATGTTAGTATAAAACTTGGTAGACTTTATCACTATAATTGCTGCGGATATATTGCTACTTTTGTAATTGAAGCAAATCAGAAAATATGGGATATTATACTGAATGGACAAAACAAAAAAATGAATGATAATCCATTTTCAGCTAAAGAGTATATTCCATTTAATCGATAAGTTCTATGTTTATCAATTTTAACATTGGCAATATCTTATGCATTTACCTATTTGTTCTCTGAATATTAACAAAGTTAGGTTTAATCGTCTTTCGCGAAAATGGAAATAGACCCAAGGGGGGTCTATATGTAAGCGTCCCCTGACATACACGACGACAGAGCAGGAAATCATCGCACGCCATTTCCCGTATTCCTGCCCGGAAAACGGGATACGTGGTGACCGCCGAACAAGATATTATGCTTACTCCTCCAACCGGACGACTCTACCATCGGCTGTCACATCCATCGGCTCTGGCAGTGATTGGATATAGGTTAACAGAGCGTCGATATCTGTCGGGCCGACGGTAACCGTTACATTCCAATCCCATGCAGGCGAGAAATCACCACCCATGCCGTAGGCCATGTAGTAGTTCATAGCTGCCGTATACGTTGCGTTAGAGTCTAGCGTCATTCCGTTCACTAGGACCTCGGTCACACGGCTGCCGACAGGGAGTGTGGGATCGTAGGCATAGGTTAGCCCCGACACGGAAAGGATTTCTGCGGGTACCGGGGTCTCCCACTGTCGCTCGAGCATGGTCACGATTTGGTCGCCAGTAATATTGCGAGACGCAACATGTGGGCGGCTGTACCATCCACCGTAGGTGGTGGCCATGGAGGCATCTGCGGGCAGCACCGCTTCTAGGTCGTTCCATGTAATGTTCCCTGAGGTAAGATCCGCCTGTAGCGATCCTGCAAGCGAGCCTGCAGTGGCGAAGGCGATGTCGGTACCCATGGCCGCACGCTGAGAGTCGGCGACCAGATCACCAAGCGCCGACTCCCCGGCCCAATCCGGTGTCCTGGTGATGTCGGAAGCTGCAGTGGTGATTACCTCTGAATCCAGCTGGTTGACGGCATCTTCGACATCTACGAGAAATTCCTCGATCGACAGGTCTGGTGACGTGCCTGGCGGCTGGTCTGCGTACACGGGAACGATTACCGCAGACTTTTCAATTATCTCACCGGTAGCGGCGTCGATGTTGATTTTGACATCTGCATATCCCTTGCCGTATGCGTATGCTTCCACAACGAGGACATCGTTTCCACCCGAGTTCTGGAGATAAGTGTTCATGAAAGAATGACTGTGTGCGGCAAGCACAACGTCGATATCTGGATCAAAATCGGCCGTGATATTGACTATCGGTCCAGTCACGTTGCAGCCCTGCCGTGTCGGCCCTTCATAGGGCTCCTGCTTGCCCCCATTGTGCAGCAACACCACAAACGCGTGAATCCCCTGTTCCTGCAGTTCTGGGACATACCGGTTGACCGTCTCCGCCTCATCGAGGAACTCCACGTGTTCTATATTCTGGGGGAGCTCGAGGATAGGAGTCTCTATGGTCACTGCACCGATGAATGCTATCCTAATGCCGTCCACCTCGCGAATCGTGTAGGGTGGGAAGATTGGTGTTCCGTTCTCTTTCCAAACTACATTGGCACAGATGGTATCTGCTAGGGAACCAGGATACGGATCGGTGAGGCGGGGAATCGAAACATTTCCATTCCCCCCGTAGTTCATCCGCAGGAGTTCTTCCACACCCCGATTGAATTCGTGGTTTCCGGGAACAGAGATAACGTTGCAGGAGCTATGGCGTATGTCGTCACCTGAACCGCAAGATGGGTCTGTAAATGAATTGAAAAAAAGAATGCTCGGCTCGTCCATCAGGAGAGACGCTTCACGCGGCGATGCCCCAACCGTATCTCCTGTCAGGGCGAGTATCGTTGCTGCGCCCTCTGAGGTGTCCATGGCCGATTTGAGGTAGGAAGCGAGGACCGGTGCACTCCCCGCAGGCCTATCGTTCAGCTGCTGTTCGGCAAACAGGTGTCCATGGAAATCGTTGACCGCAAGTACGGTGACCTGAACAGTATTTTCCTCGCGATCGACACCTGGATATGCTACTGGCAGGGCGATGATGAGTGTAATCATCGCTACGAATATGCAGAAAACAGCGATATTTTTCATACTGATTAACTTGGTTTTGATGGTGCTTAAATTTATGCATTTTTTTGCTCTGTAGAAATCCTATAAAAATCAATAGCAACAGTTGAAATTGGAAAACGGATTCAATAATAATCCATACTTTGCAAATTATTGTTAACACCGATATCCATTAAAATGTCGCGGATTTCGATAGAGCCAAATTATGCACTCATTTTCTATAGATTGACCACGATGCCCTACTTAACTTAGTTTCTTTCGTTTTCCTACGCTTGATTTATATGATACAAAAGTTGGCTCTGTAGAAAACCTACCCCCTATTTTATTTTGACATATTAATTTAAAAAGGATTAATCCCCTTAGCATTATCTGCTACCGAAAACACAAAGGGGATGATTGTGTTTTGTCTAATAAGTACTTAAAGTTTGTTGATACAGCGTTAGCTGTGTCAGGAAAGTCACACCTTCA
>NZ_VIAQ01000005.1 GCF_006546655.1 Methanolobus vulcani | reverse complement strand
TGTCGGACAGCCTGTTTAGCTATGTCTGGAATGATTTAGGATTCTCTATAGTGACCCCGCATTACATGAAGGAGAATACTGAAGTGGATAAGCCATTAAATCTCAATGCTCTGTAGGGAAAGATTGGAAATGTGGAAATATAAGATATCACAGAAACTTAAATTCATTTCGAGAACTGCGAAATCTAATTAATAAAAGGAAAGCAAGGCAAATAATAGATGTCTTACTTTCTCTTCTTCACGATCCACAAAGCCGTCAGCAATCCGATCACAGCAAGAATCAATTCAAAGCCTGGTTCTGATATTGTTGCCTGACGTTCGATCACAGAATCAAAGAGTTCTCCGGAAGTATCGAGATAGTCACTGGCTTTTTCCATATTATGTATACCATGGCTGCCGTCTGTCTTGACCGCTTCAAGATAGAATACGGCATTGTTGTAATCTGTAAGTGCAGCATCATATTCGAGAGTTCCGTTCAATTCTTCCAATGACTTGTTGGCATTGATCCTGGTTGCTTCAAGGTCATTGATTCTTCCTATGATGAGTTCCTGCTTTGCCTCCACCACCGGAATAAAGACTTCCTGATGGCAATCATAACAACCATTGGTAGCGTTGGAGCTGAACAGGATCTCAGGTTTAAAACCAAAAGTATGTCCGGTTATAGCAGATTCTTCGGTAGTATCATTGTATTCCTGCATGGCCATGTGGCAATTTGAACATCCTATGTCTATGGGATGGATACCTGTATCGTAGATTGAACCATTGTACATTTCCCATTGGGGATGCAATACCCGGGTTGTCTGTCCGTCTGGTGCTGCATGTTCTGAATTATGGCAATTCCCACACAACAATACGTCATCTTCTATCCAGTAACCAGCTGAATGAGGTTCATGGCAGGCAACACATGCAATACGCCATTCTGATACATCGGAGGGTTCAGGAACCTCATGAAGGTTCAGTCCAAAGACATCTGGATCTTCGAGATTCGGGATTGCACCGTCTGTTGCTTTGCAAGAAACACAGGACTTGTCCCTGCCAAGGATATACGGTTCCGCAATATCGGTTGGTTCTGAATGACTTGACATGGTTGTTATATTGAAATTCGTATCATTGAACTCGTTCCATTCCTCAATTACCGGATGGTGTTCACCTCTGTGGCAGTTTCCGCACATTTCTGCAGAAAAATTCACTTCCGGTGCATAGTAAGAAGGTTCACTTATATGTGCATCATAACCTTCAGCCGGTGGATTATGACATACCTCACAGGTGACTGGTTCAATTGTTGTTTCAACATCTTCTCTCCCCCACGTTTCTTTGATGGAAGATTCAAGATGACATTTTGTACATTCTTCAATATTCAGAACCGAACCTCCGGCGGCTTTCAGTGATTCGGCGTGTGCTGAAGCGTTCCATTTTTCATACATTTCAAGATGACAATTTTTACATGTTTCAGGTTGCCACGCCTCTGATATGGTGCACAACATAAGTAATATGAATAGAGCTGGACAAATGTATTTCAGCAAAAAACTCCCCCTTGATTTTACCCATATTAAAATCAGATATTATTCTATTTAAGGGAATTGTCCTGTTCAGCATCAGTTTGCAGGAACAATTCAATATTTTTAGGACCAGTTATCATGTCCTGATAGAAGTGATGCCATGTAGGAGATTCTTGTAATATTTTTAAAAGAATGCCGGAGGTTGGAAGAATTTCCTTGCTAGTAAGTCCAAGCAAGAAAAAAAAGCATGAATCAACTAGTTAATAGTAAAAAGAGAGTAAGCCACTTAGTCAGTGGCTAGAATAACATTTGAAGCTTTGACAATTGCATATGCTTCCTTACCGACTTCTATTCCCAGTCTTTCTGCTGAGCTTTTTGTGACAATGGAAGTAATCTCTGCTCCACCTGGAAGTTCAATTACTATTTCTGTATTGACCATACCAGGTGTAACACTCTTTACTGTCCCTTTTAAACTGTTTCTTGCACTAATTTTCATCGTTGAAATCCTCCAAATAATGTATCATTGGGGAATGGATATAATAACATAAATATATTGCCACGCTGCAAACACGTGTTGACATTTTTAGTAATATCTATTGGGACATCACGGATTGAGAAGCCGAAGATGCTAAGAAAAAGTGCAGGAATTTCTTGCGAAATCGTAAGGGCAATATCCTTCATTCTTTGTTTCCTACTATTCGATATATTGCCTGTAATGCAGGAGTGGGTAGATAATTGTTGCCATCGAGTTTGAAAACAACCTCTTTCAAAATAGCTCTATCTTCTTTATGTCCAATCCACAGAGTATGCATTTTTCCGTATTCAATCTTGTTCTTTAATAATCCTGATTTCTTTTTTGACCTAAAAGAAATCTCATGATATGAATGTTTTCCCCAATCATTCAGTTTTTTCATATCTGTTCTGCTAATATCATATCCGCTATCCATAAGGTAATGAATTATGTTTATGACTAAAATATGATAATTTTTATCTAAATCAAATCGGGAAAGTTCAACCTGTTTCTTACCACCAATGTCTTTGAGGGTCACAGTATAGGGATTTTCTGGCATTGTGCATATCACTTAAGTTTTTTCTCATATAACTGGCAAAGAATCTGAATATATTGTCTTTATCTATATATAAACACGACTATATAAATTTTCGTAGTACTGGCAGTGATAATTTAGATTAGTATGAGAGGTATGAATAACAAAGAGGATGTGAAATGAATAAACACTGATAGAAATCAGTGTTCAACATGTGGGTGATAACACACAAAGCCGAGTGATAATGGAAAATATATCTAACAAGGAAAACCACATCCTGAGATTAACTAAATATGGCCTTATGGGGGTAAAAGGAATGTTGAGAGAAATCGGGTAAGTGTGTTTACCCCCACAAGGTAGCACTAACCCCAACTCGTGTCCCATCACAAATATTTGCGTATATCTCTTTTTTCACATATAGCTTCATAAGAAAAATAGTTTCGGAAAGACATTTCCTGCCATGCTTTTTGAATACAAAAAGTGAAATAAGATGCAAAGTCCCTTGATCAGCATCTTACAGGCGGGCAATGATGGCATTATGTAAATAAAATTGAAAGTAGTTTTTCTACGGAGTTCATATCTGATTTTGTCTCATACTCAAATTGTTTTGTTGCTTAGTGATATATGTATTAGGAAGAATGTTAAACAAAAATTGCTTGAATGCTCAGTGAATGATTGGAAGGGATATAAAAACTAGAGGAACACCGGCAAAACAAACCCAAACCGGTGTTCTTATGGGTGGTACTATTAAAAAACAGCTTTACAGTTACACATAAGCACAACTGATATAAAAGGTATTCATTAAAAAAGACTTTTAATTTAATTGTAAGGTAACAATAAAGGCGTGTAATCCAGGGGGTACGATGGTTTAGCAGGTAGTGAAAAAATAGTCCTGTAATCATCCACACTTTAGTAATCATTCATAAATTATATTACGTGTAGTCTACACGAAGCCCGATAAATATAGCTATATATATTAATATATATGTATAAAAGTTACACAATAAACAAAGAATATATATTAAGAAAAATATTCATCTATATTAATGGAATCGAAACTCAGATACTATTTCGGGTCAATGGTATTCCTGTCTGGCCTCATACTATCCATAAGTGCAATTGGATTTGCTATAATGGTCCATCTCAGGAGAACTTCTGATCCTTCAGAAATAATAACCACTTATGGCCTATTGGGCGTTGGGCTTTCTTTCATTTTATTGGGCATTAACCTGATGATCAGTCAGCGCCGACCTTACGGAGTCCATAGTAACTGGGTAATGATAATCGGTTTTCTGTCTTCCATTTTTGGCGTAATCTACTTTGCAATAATTTTCTCGGATAAATGGGTATATCCATATGTTACCTATGTTTCGTTTGCATATGCAGCTGGCATTTGTCTGCTTTCAGGTAATGCCTTTGGAAATGCAGTATTGAAACTTATCGAAGAACGTTCAAGGCAACTGCTCGAAGAGGATCCACTTAGCGCATATACCGAAGAGGATATCGAAAGAGAAGTTGAAAAGACCCTGAATGAATCCTTTTCTAAAACGAATTTCTCATCATTCAGTATGGGAATAAAAGACGAGGTATCAGACTTCGTACCGGGAAAAGCATTAAGGGAAGTGGCCCAGGCTAAAATAGAAGTTAAAGATAGCATCAGGGAAGTCGAATATCTACAAAGCACTATGAGTGGAAAGGTCAAAGTGAATGATTATGGTATTGACTTGACAAGCAAAATGCTAAGTGCAACTATGAAACAGAGTGAAGAAACAAAGAAACAAAATTTCACTGACATGATAAAAAATAAAGTTGAATCTATTAGGAGGTAAAATATGGCAAAAGGACTTGATGTTGGGACTATGAATATAATCTGTGCAGAAAAAGGGAAAGGAGATTCCATAGCATTTGCACAGCAGAGGAATGCCTTCTTAGAAATGGAGGCAGGAGATCTTGCACAGAACATGCTAGACAGTGCCAAGATATTATACACTCAAAAAGGCGACACAATCAGCGTATTAGGGGAAGATGCATTCAAATTCTCAAATGTTTTTAACAAAGCTATTAGAAGACCAATGCATCAGGGAATTATCAGCCCTGATGAAAAAGAATCAATCCCAATGATAAAACTGATCATTGAAAGAGTTCTTGGTGCACCACAGAAAGAAGGAGAAATTGCATACATTTCAGTTCCTGCAGCCCCTGTCGACAGTAAAGTGAATGTTCTTTACCACAGTAAAACTGTTGAAGCTCTGTCAAAAAGACTGGGATATGATACACAACTTATAGATGAAGGCCTTGCGGTGGTATTTTCTGAGTTGGGAGACTTCAATTTCACAGGAATAGGCATAAGTGTAGGTGCGGGAATGACAAACATAACCGTTGCATATCTTGCTACTCCTATTGTATCATTCAGTATTGCAAGAGGCGGAGACTGGATAGATGAACAGGTATCCAGTGCCACAGGTGTTGCAATAGAAAGAATAACTTCAATAAAGGAGACTGATTTCTCATTCAGTTCTGATTATGAAATTGGAAGTGTACAGGGTGCAATTGCACTTTACTATGATGCATTAATAACATACATCATTGGAAACCTGAAAAAGAAGTTATCAGAGGTAGCACCTCCTGACGCAGAATTCCCAATCGCAATTGCAGGTGGAAGCAGCCGTGCAAAGGGATTCATGGAAATGTTTGAAAGCAGGATATCTGAAGCTAACCTTCCAATTAACATCTCAAAGGTAAAGAAGAACAAGTACACATTGTCTGATTCCAAGGACCCTATTTACTCTATTGCAAGAGGATGCCTTATAGCAGCTATGACAAGAGAAGATGCTGAAGCTGTGGAAGAAGAAATTGAAGAAAGTACAGCAAAAACACAGAAAAAGGCAGCTGCAGTTTAAGCTCCTTTTCTTTTTCATTTTTTCCTGCTTTAATTATACTTTATATTGTTAATAAAAAGCTTTACCAATATCTATTTTCAGATCCGTTAGTAAATTCTTTGCCACATAGCCAGCTATTTTTTGTTTGACAAGTTACTAATAAGTCCATTTTTTTATTTCATTACAAAGCGGGGCATTAATTACAAATTTACATATTGTATGGAGCTTATACTGCATGGAAACTGACCGAAATATGCCTACGTTCTTAAAGAAATTATAGAATTAACTGGTGTGTTCAATAACCTTAAAGAACAACCTCATCGTTAACTCTGCTTAGATTAAAGAGGCTTTCAAATGGAACATTGTCATTCACACGGAGATAAACTGAAAAATCCTATCAGGCAGGCGAAGATCACAGAAAATATGAGCGTTGACGAACTGGTACATGCAATAGATGGCTGTGCCTTTGGTGCAGGAAAACTTGCAGACGCCGTTGACATCTACACTGAGATGCTTGCAAATGGGTCAACCAGTTTCTTCGGACTTGCCGGTGCTATGGTTCCGGCAGGAATGCGTCAGATAGTTACCGATCTCATATATGACGGCTACATCGATGTACTCGTAACAACCGGTGCCAACATGGTTCACGAAATAGTGGAGTCCATGGGACTGCACCACTACAAAGGCTGTGCGGAATGTGACGATATCGAACTCAAACACGAAGAAATCAACAGGATATATGATGTCTATCTCCCGGAACCTTATTTTGTAGACTTTGAGGAAAAAATGAAGTCAATCCTCTCCGATATTGGTAGCGACACCATATCCATCAGGGAATTCATGACACAACTTGGAAACCATATCGAAGACAAGGACTCAATATTAAAAGCAGCAGCAGACATGAATGTTCCAGTCTATTGTCCTGCAATCCAGGACTCAATGATCGGACTTCAGGCATGGCTTTACAAACAGATGCACCCACTTAACGTTGATGCATTTGCTGATATGAAAGAAATAATTGATATCTGTTATGAAGCAAAAGACCCGGGAGCAGTTCTTATCGGCGGCGGAGTTCCAAAGAACTACATCTTCCAGTCCATGCTTGTAACTCATCAGGAATTTGAATACGCTATCCAGCTCACAATGGACACCCCTGAAACAGGAGGCTTAAGCGGTGCAACACTTGACGAAGCACGTTCATGGGGTAAGGTCAGCGAAACAGCACGCTCAGTAACAGTCCACTCTGATGCTACCATCACACTTCCGATCATGGTTGCAGCAGCAAGGAGCAGACTTGGAAAAATGTAAGTCGGCATAGGTATAAACTGATCAATTCATTGTCATAAATCATAGTTAAACAGGGAGTAATCACATGGAAAGAAAGACAGGACTTATACTGGCACTGGATGTCACAGACAGGCTTGAGGCTGTGGAAATATCCGAAAAGGTTGCAGGGTATGTAGATGCAATCAAAATAGGCTATCCGCTTGTACTTTCAACCGGAATGGACATGATCAGCCAGCTTTCAAAATTCGCTCCTATCATTGCTGACTTTAAGGTTGCAGACATCCCTAACACAAACCGCCTGATATGCGAGCAGGTTTTCAAGGCAGGTGCAGATGGGGTAATTGTCCAGGGATTCACAGGACACGACAGCCTCGAAGCCGCCGTGAAACTTGCAAAGGAACAGGACAAGGACATCTATGTTGTAACCGAGATGAGTCATCCTGGTGCTCTTGATTTCATGCAGCAGGTCGGTGAAGGAATTGCAAAGATGGCAGCAGATGCAAAAGCATCAGGTGTGGTCGCTCCGGCAACACGTCCTGAAAGAGTTGCAGAGATAAGAAAGATTATCGGAAACGACCTTTCAATAATCTCACCTGGAGTTGGTGCACAGGGCGGTTCAGCTTCCGATGTCATAAAAGCAGGAGCTGACTGGGTAATAGTTGGCAGAAGCATCTACCAGTCTGAAGACCCTGCAATGGCTGCAAAAAAGTTAGTTGATGAAATGAAAGAGTTCCTCTGAAAGCACCATACCGATTAAAAAAAACAAAAATAATAATTCTGTGTGCCGATGATGATAAATCACGTCTGATAAGTGATGAACCCTATGAGTTCTGAGGCACACATATTATAGAGGATTCAGATTAAC
>NZ_VIAQ01000016.1 GCF_006546655.1 Methanolobus vulcani | reverse complement strand
ATCAGGGATTTAAAACCCTATTATCGCATAGTACGAAGTACGGCGATATATTTGGGTTTTGTCCCATGAGCTGCAAGACACTAAAGCCGGATTCTCTCGAGTGGCCAAGCTCTCGGATGCGACCTGCCCGAGAGCTGGCCGGGATTGGCGTGAGCCCTATTAGTAGATAGTACTTTTTAGTTCACAGTTTTTGTGAACAACTTTTTTACTCTTGGTTGGTCTACTGGTGCTGAAAAACCAATTTTGTTTATAAATAAATAGGTATATTTTTGTAATATTTTTATATCTTTTTAGTTTACAAAAGTAAACTTTATAAATATTAAGAACATTATGGTATCTATGGTTGAACTGGTCTTGATTAAGGTTGAGCCTGAAACTAGAGATAGGATTAAAGAAATATCAAAGGTTACAGGCTTAAAGATGTATGCTGTTGTCGAACAAGCGGTAAAGGTGTATGAAAGATATGGTTATAGTAAAAGGTGACACGATGAGAGTACGTATAAATACAACAATTAACCCAGAAGTAAAAACGATGTTAGATGACTATATTCATGAAAAGGAGTGCCGTTATTCTGATATTGTAGATATAGCACTGTATGAATATTTGATTACAAGAAGTAGTCCACTGTTACCGATAATAATAAGGTGATTTAATGAATGAAAAAAAAATAGGTATGACATTGAGCTGTGTCGTGTGTTGTCGTGCATGGCTGGTTGGTCTAAAACCCTCCGTGTCGCTCTCTGTCACCCATATCATGACTATACCCATAGTATGTTATTTTCCGTATTAAAAGGTGTTTGTCATGATACAAAAATCACGATTAACTACTACGCTTGATGCGGATTTAAAGTATATGTTCGAGTCTGTTAAATCTCCGGATGCGTCATATTCTAAACTGTTAGAGGATGCAGTTAAAGATTACATAAAATCAGTAAGCCCTGAAGCATTGCTTAAACATGACATTGAATGCCTGGAACAAACATTGGTGCAGAAGAAAACAGAACTTGAAGAGCTCGAGATTATGAGCCATAGGCAAAAGAAGCTCGAGGACTTCCAGAAAGCCCAATTAGAGAAGTTTATGCCTGAAAGAGTATCAAAGTATGACAAGTTCAAGAATAGCCTCTCTACGCAGGTCAAGAAGGGCACTATTGACTGGAAATTGGTTGCAAAGGTGTACTACTTCCAAGACGATACAGAAAGTGCACGAGAATGGATTATGAGTCAACTTAAGAAGGATAGTTTACTGTGATGTTTCCCTTCGAAATCAGGACAAAAGACTAAGGACAACTAGACTAAACGGAATACGTATCGATGCATACGTACGCATGGATACGTATCCTTTACAATGTCTACTACTACTACTACTACTACTACTACTACTACTACTACTACTACTACTACTACCGTTTTTTCGCAATGCGTCGATTTTTTCGCGCTTTTAGACTTTAAAAATTTTTTTGCAAAACCTTAAAATTTAGGGGTGTGCATGGATACGTACGCATGGATACGTACGCATGGATGCACACTTTTTACAAAGTTAAAACAGGCACATTTTGAAGTGGATCTAACTTACCAGAATCCCCCAGGAATGAACCTTAAACCCCCACAAACCTATCCTGCAAGCTATCCGCTAAGGT
>NZ_VIAQ01000017.1 GCF_006546655.1 Methanolobus vulcani | reverse complement strand
GCAGCAACGACTGCAGATTTTGTACTGCCATCTTCATACGGTGTAACTGAGACAGTTCAGTTGTATCCATAATTACAATGGTTGATGTGTATCATCACATCAACTGATATTTCAGGAGGGAGTCAATGCCTGATTCAAATATCTTTTCAAGAGATAATACTGCTCAGGTAGGTATTGGTACTCTTATTATTTTCATAGCCATGGTATTGATTGCTGCTGTAGCTGCATCTGTGCTTATTCAGACATCCGGCACACTTCAGCAACAGGCACAATCAACAGGTAAACAGGCAACACAGGAAGTATCATCAAATCTGATCGTTAAAAGCATAGAGGGAGTCCGTGCAAAGAGTGGATCTACAATGGCATCTAATATGTCACTGCTTAAAGTAAAGGTGGGTCTTAATGTTGGAAGCTCTCCTGTTGATCTGAATCAGTTAATCATTACAATAACTGATGGGATTAATACGAATGACCTCATTTATGGAAATAATGACAAAACCTATGGCAGCGTGATGGCAAATTTCTCTTCATCTAACAATGCAAGTGTAAACTTAGGTCATTTGTTGACAGGTACACAGGATACGCCAGGTGCAAATGCCAGATACTTCTTTACTGTGCAGAAAATAAGGGATGAAGATGTTTCATTTACACAGGGGAACCCTATCATGAATAAAGGTGATCTGGTGACCATCTACGTTTCTGTAGTAGCAGATGGTGATCTGTCATATACAACAATAGATGAGGTGACAACCAGTGGGAATCAGAAAGATTCCAATCTGGATATTGCACCACGCTCTACTGTAACGATAGTTATGACTCCTGAGGCTGGAGCTACTACAATGGCTGAATTTGTAACTCCTTCATCATATGGTACCAGGGAAACAATACAATTATATCCGTAAGGTGAAATAATATTATTCACCTTTACTTTTTTGAGGGATTGTATGTCAAAAAAAAGTCTGTTAATATCTTTACTTATCATTTTATCATTTGTTCCTTTATCATCTGCAGGTGCTATTTTTACAAATGAGCTGCAGGTTCATGATACATCTATTGATTTCATGATCAATGAGTTATATACAGGAACTGATGCTGAAGCCTTCAGATTGAGTCTTGATGCTGACAATAATAGCATTGTAAGTGAGGAAGAAGTTGAGAGTTTCGTAGATGAATTCAAAAGGAAGGGTACAGGCCAATACTTAGGTTATGTTTTAATAGATGATGGGAATACTGCTCTTTCCCTTGATTCTTTTGATATGGATGTTTCCGGTGCAGAAGGCAATGTAAGTACTTCTGAAATAAAGGTCACAGTTAATGTTGTATATGGTGTACCTGAATCACTGGAATGTGGTAAACATAGCTTATGGGTTCTCGGACATCCTGCAATTGAAAAGATGAGTGTTTCTCTGCCTTCTGAGATGATAGTAACTGATATAGATGGCATTGATGAACTTCAGACATCCTGTGATTCCGGATGGCAGTTGATTGAAGGGCGTAGTGGCATTCGTTCATTTGTTGTTGATGGTCGGCAGGCATTTGAGTATGCTATTATGATTGAAACGGGCAAATCAAGATTTATTGCAGATTTCTCCCGTTTTCCTTCTTTATTCTAATTTTTATCTTTATTCATTTTTCTAACATGCAATATATACAATTGGCACAAATATAATTAAGTACTATGCCTATATTATAATAGCTTAATAATAATATTCGATCATCTCAGGTGCTTAAATGAAACACAAGTATTGTTCAATTATCTTAGTATTTGTTATCCTGTTAAGTGTGTATAGTAGTGGTTGTGTTAGTAGTGAACCTGAAGAAGAAGTACCTGAAATGGTGACCACATTTTTGACTGCTATTAATGATGATGATTTCAATACTGCCTTTAATATGTACACAGGTAAGGATTTCCTTGCAGTTGCAAGTATTGAAATGATATTCAGCAATAAAGGAATTGAACCTGGTACAATCCAGGATATAAATATTGTTTCTCAGGAAATTGATGGAACGGCTGCTGTTGTTGATGTGGAATGTACAGTGTTAAGCTCTGATGGTCAAAACAGCATTATTCCCATATATTTTATTCTTCAGGATAGTGAGCTTGGATGGATCATTACAAGAGTATCTTTCACAGTTCCATTAACACTTGATAATGTAGAAGAAGTAAATATTGAGGTGGAGACCACAAAAATCGATGTTATTGCAAACAATGCTCCATTGATATTTATTGCTGCTGTGATTATGCTTGGCCTTGGTCTTTACCTTGATAAAAAGGATAAGGCCAAGAAAAAGGAAAATAGCAGGACTATTGATGTTTCTGGTGCAACTCCGATACAAAAAGAATCCATTGCACAATATGTTAAATTTGTTCCTTCACAGCAGATAACAATTGGGAAACCAGCTACTGTAGATGTGTGGGTTAAGAATTTCACACAGCAGCCATATCATGATTTTGCTATTAAAGGTAAGTTTGCAAATACCCTTGAGCCTGAAAAGATCAATCTGTTCTTTGATACAATAGCTCCTGGGGAAACTGTAAAAAGGACATGGGCAGTGAAACCAAAACTTTCAGGCTGGGCTTCCATTGAAGAACCAACTGTGGTATTCAATTTTGGAGGAACCAAATACATAGGTGTGCTTGATCCTGTATGGTTGCAGGTGCAGTGATTTTGCAGAATTAATTATATTGTGGGTGATTTTGGTGTCTTCAGATACAGAAAAAAACGAGGAACAAGGTAATCAGTTATCTTCTGATGTCATGAAAAAGCTAAATGATGCATTTCTATCTTATTTTGATGGAAATAAATCTGGTAAAAGTACAATTGACCTTTCAGAAAAAGATGCTATTCTTGATCTAATCCAATCTGGTGTTGTAGAAGAAAAATCCAGTGATGCGGACAAGGATACCGAAGCCAAAAAAATGATTGTCATTGGTGAAGGTTTTATTGAGGCAGGGGATGAGACTATAACTTATTCCGACGCTCCGGATATGCAAACAGAACCATCTATGACATTTCCTTCTTCTGAAACAAATGTACCGAATGTACTGTCTAATGCTTTTGATGATGTCTCTTTTCAGTCTGTTGAAATTGAAGTTGATGATGAGAGGACTGCTGATAAAGCTGGAGGGAAAGGTACTGATAAGGACTATTCAAAAGCCGTATCCGATATTCTACAAAAAACACCTAAAGTTCCGAAAGTTTCATCTTATGATCATAACAATGATTCAGAGACTGTAACTTCAAAATCGGATCAGACTGCTAGCAAGCCGTCTACTGGGGAAAAGTCATCCATTCAAACAGCTATTCCAAAAAAGCAAGTACCACAACAATCAGCAAATACTGTACAAAAGACGAGTGTACAGAAACCTGTTGCCAGATCTGTATCTGAAGCACCATCAGCTACACAAGTAAAATCACAGGTTAAAACAGTTGCAGGTACAACTTCTACTCTGGCCGTTTCCCCGGCTGGTGGAAATGCAGGAACGCCGGTTAATGCTTCTTCTGTAAAACCCAGGGTGACACAGCCAGCTAAGAGTGCCCCAAAACCTGCAACTTCTAAAATAGTTCCTCCGGGAACTCCTGCTCCAAAGCCAACAGTTGCAACAAAAAAGAAAGTTTCAAGTGAACCTGCATCTCCGGTGAATATTGCATTCCTTTATAATGAGGATCATATGAAACATGATGCTTCATTACTTTCGATCATTACTCATGAGAAACCGGAACGTATAATCAAGGCCATGTGGTATCTGGAAAAGAGCAAGGTTTTTAATGACGGTACATGCACACTAATCAGTGATTTCCAGACTGCCAAAGAAGAGGATCTTTACAGGGTTCATGGAAAAGAGTATGTTTCTTTCGTAAAATCATATTCTGGCTCAGGTGGAGGATTTTTGGGTGACAGTACGTATATGACATCTGGTTCATACGATATCGCAAAAACAGCTGCCGGTGCAGCTATCCAGGCAGGTGATCTGCTTGTTGATGGAAAGTTCACTCATGCTTTTGTACTGACACGTCCACCTGGTCATCATGCAAGCACTCAGAAATACGGAGGTTTCTGTCTTTTTAATAATGCAGCGGTGCTTGCAAGGCATCTTCAGCATAACAGGAAAGTTGGGAAGGTACTGATCCTTGACTGGGATGCTCATGCAGGTGACGGTACCATGGAAATATTCTATGAAGACCCTACTGTGATGCTAATATCTCTTCATCGTGATCCGCATGGATTCTATCCCAGAAAGGGCTTCAGTAATCAAACAGGTGAGAATGCAGGTAAAGGTTATACAATGAATGTGGAAATGCCCGCAGGATCAAGAAATGGGGAATATCTGTATGCTTTTGATGAGGCAGTTATTCCTATGATAGAACACTTCAATCCGGATTTCATAGTACTTAGCTGTGGTTTTGATGCTCATTATCATGAAATGAATATAGGATTGGAACTGGATTCAGATGCTTATCACCAGATGACTGCAAAATTGCATTCGGTATTTAAGGGGCCTATTGCTTTCCTTCTTGAAGGAGGTTATCATGATTTTAACGGACAATTGTGTCACAGTGTATTGAGTTCTCTTCACGGACGTCCAAATCCGGTTCATGATCAACAGGAACTATCCAGCTTTAAGCAGAACCAGCAAAAGCAGATTTTTGAAGAGGTTCAGAAAAAGGTTGCTGAAACTAAAAGTCATCATCCCGTATTGTTATCAGAGGAAGCCTGATGACCCGGGTAGGTATTACTTTTAATAAAAATCATCATTTGCATGATTCCTTATTGAATGGCTACCCAAGTCCTGAAAATCCCCAGAGGATTAGGAATATACTGGGATATCTAGAGGACAGTGGCCTTATTGATGGTGAGATATTTAGTTTCTATGATGCTTCCCCTGCAACAATTAGGGATATATTGCGGGTGCATACAAAGGAATATGTAGAGCTAATAAAGACCTGCACCAGGGATTCACGCCAGAGTCCCGGTAAGGATGTATATGTTTGCCCTTCATCTTTTGATGTGGCTCTACAGGCATTGGGATGTATTCTGAAAGCAGGTGAGTTGGTTACTACGCAGGAATGCAAACATGCTTATGCGATAATACGTCCTCCTGGTCATCATGCAGGTCCGGATTCGTGCAATGGCTTCTGCCTATTTAACAATTCGGGAATCCTTGCCCGATATTTGCTGGAGGTAAAAGGCCTTGAAAGGATTGCCATAGTTAATATTGATGCACACGCTTCAGATGGTACGTATGCTGCTTTTGAAGCGGATCCGCGGGTATTGTGCATATCGATGCATCAGGACCAGAAATCACTTTATCCATTCAAGGGTTTTATCAAGGATATTGGTGTAAGGCCTGCCCTCGGATATTGTATAAATATGGAGATGCCTACAGAATCAGGTAATCCGGAATATTCATTGTTCTATGATGAAATAGCGGAAAAAGTACTTGATAAGTTCAACCCACAATTAGTTATTCTGGAGTGTGGCTTTGATGCTTACCATAAAGAGCCTTTGGCACAGTTGAACCTTACTGTTGATGGTTACTATCGACTAATATTTAAACTTGCAAGTAAATGGAACGTTGTAACCTTGCTAGAGGGCGGTTATCATGATGATCTGGGCCTTCTTGCATCGGTTGTCCTGCGTGCATTGGCAGGAATTGAGAATATCAGGGATGAGGTTGATCAGATAGACTTGCTTGCATCGCGACATGCTAAAACCAGAAAAGAATTCAATAATAATCTGTCACTTCTAAAAACAAGACTGGAGCCATATTGGGGTCCATGGGGTCATATTTAATGGGTAGTTGGTAAAATGTTCGAACTTGGAAAAAGTGAAGATGGTATTACATTTTATAAACTTGAACATGCTTTTGAGCTTGACAAGTTGACAATAGGTGAATTCACTTATTTCAGAAAATATCTAGGCATGTCTGATTACCTGTCAAATTTCCAGAGCTGGCTTAAAAGGCCCACTGTAGTTCTTGTCGTTGCTGTCAGGGACAATACTGTGCTTGGCTGGTCCATGAATGAAAAATGGAGCACTCCTGCAAAAGATGGCAGACCTACATATGTACTTCGTGGAATTGAAGTTTCACCCAGGCTTGCCAGAACAGGTATGGGAAAAAAGATATTCAGTTTTATTTCAGGGATACTTGTTGGGCACATCATTACAAAACCTGTGAACAAGGTCGCAAAACTGTTCTTTGAGTCACTGAATTTTGTAGAACCAACTTATAGCAGTCCTGTGAACCTGGGTAACTATCCTGGTTATCTTATACTTGAGGAGAGTAGAAAGAAGGTTATAGCTTGTGAAGGGATTATTCCTAATGAGGAAAGTGTGAAGGCTTGCAGACTGAAACTTTTCCCAAAGGAAGCAGTCTCTGACTCTCTTATTAATGTGAAAAAGGAATCAGGGGTTTTAGACTCATATTCTGCTGTTGGAAGCCCTGAACACGTAACCACACGTGTTACTGATGAAATGCTTCCTGAAGATATTTCAAGTCCTGTGGATTTTGAAGGTAAGTTCCTTGGAGAACAAAAAATGATGTCTCCATGTAAATGCGGAAATTTCCTTGTGAACAAATATATGGTCACTGGTAAAAGAAGCGGTACTGCTTTTATTTGTACCAGTTGCAGTGTTGAAAGGTATTTCCTTCCGATGAAGAAAAAATAGTCAATATTAACTTTAGTTTTTTTCTTCTCTCTTTATTTTTTATGATTTTTACTAATGTCGGCATCGCAGAATTTTACATTACATGTGCAAAAGTTGCGAACATACTCTATTCAATAGAAGAGTATTAATACCGCAAATACAATAATATCTATAATTATAATACTAGATATATAATTTGATTATATGGGGTCTTTTCATTATGGCTCAAGAGCAGGGAATCGCAAAAGTTGATCTTAGTTATATTTATAAAGCAGTGATGATGGGTAATTCTCTTTACTCCGATAATTGGGAGAAAGGAGTTCTCTATCTTACCAATATGAACCTATGGTTTTCAGAAGGAGGAGGATGGTTAACAATTCCTCTGAAAAGTGTAACCATGGTAGGCAGGGAAGTTTCAGACCCTATTCGTGCAAAGTCCCAGCGCGCACTGGGAACTTCACACGTCCTGATGCTCGATTATCTCCAGGCGTCATCTGTTGTAGAAGGAGCAACAGCTCCCGCTACTGCTTTACTTGCAGGTAATGAAGCAGTGATCAATACGCTCAAAGCTTATCTGCAACCAATGTGTGGCACACCTCCAAAGAAACAATCGCTTTCTGATATTGATAAAAAGCTCCTTTACATGCTTTTCACTGGTGTGAATGATTTGCAGAAGCTGACTTTCTTCATCGGTGTCGATAATGACACACTTGCAGCCAGTTTCAAGAATCTGAGGGAAGCAAACATGTGTGACACTTCAGGAAGGCTTACCGAACAGGGTCAAAAGCAGATCAAGGAGATGATGTGAAATGAATCTAATCATCACAGAGGGGGCACTATAAATGGCAGATCCTGGTCTCCCTCCTTTTATGACAAATTCAGCTGGCGGTCCGCCTCCGGCAATGGATGGTAGTTTCGGGCAGTCTATGGGAGCTTTTGGAGCACTATTGAAACTCCAGCAAAACATAAGTGATAAGTTTCCAAAAGCCAAGGTTCCCTGGAATGAAACAAGAAAATTCCTTAAAGCGAGTACAATAGAACAGATAAGATCAACATCGCTTTACAAGTTCCATATGAAATTCTTTAAGGATATCGGTCTTGGAAACATGCAACTGATATCGTATGCGCCAATGCATTACATATTTGCAGTTCCGAACAATCCGGTGTGTAATTTTTATCCGGCACTGCAGAACCAGAAAGTATGTGTAGCCACAACCGATGCTCTGCACAGGTTCTTCAGGGAAGATCTGGAACTTGAATGTTCTGTTGAGGAAACAGAATGCATCAAGAACGGAGATCCTTATTGTAAATTCAAGGTAGATCTCCAGCCTATATCTGCATATCAGGTCATGCTTGATGACTACGATAAAAAGATATTATCAGGCATCAGACCTCCTGTTGATGACACTGAACTCAGGGACAGGGTAAGGACACTTACAATTTACAAATTACTTGACAGCGGCCGTCTGTCAGAAATTGGTAACGCGTACATGCAGTTTGCCAGCAATATGCCTGTACAGGAGAAGGTATTTGACCCTCCGTGGAAGCTTCAGGAAGAACTTTCTTCCATAGCTGAATCGCACAATACTTTTGGCGGTGCTTTCGGTGCAATGGCTCAGAAGATACAGGTACCAGACAACTCTGCGCCGGCTGCACCTGCACCGGCTGTGTCTGAGGAAACTGCAAAATTACAGGAAGAAGCTAAAAATACGGGTAGCTTTGCCGAGCTTCTTGCTAAAATGAAAAAGGAGCAGCAGTGATTATTATGGCAGGTTACAGATCAGTTTCACCATATACTCACTTGGATGAATTCGTAGGTGAGAATGTAAGGGTGATAACAAATGGTTCACATTACAGAGGTGAATGTGAAAAGATAGACCGGAAAAACAACAACGTGATTCTGAAAAAAGTTGTTAAGAAAAATGAAACCGGATGGGTGGAAATTAGTGACTATATGCTTGTCATGGGTCACTCAATTGAGTCGGTCTATGTTGAAAAGAGTTTTCCTTTTGACAGCAATGAATCTCTTATTCTTTCAATCGAGAATGGTTCTTCGCTTCCGGATTCAGAACCCGAGATCCAAGAACTGGACGGATTTGCAGAAAATTTAGAGATTACAGATATTAGTGAATTGTGCAGCCTCGATGAGGTAATACTTCCGGAGGAATTAAAATGAGTAGCGAAAGACGAATACCAACCGGAATTGCAGGTCTTGACAGAGTTATTGAAGGTGGCGTACGTGATAAATCCACCCTTCTTGTCGTAGGTTCAAGTGGTACCGGAAAATCAACCTTTGCAATGCAGTATCTGAATTATGGCCTCGAGCACGGAGAGAACGGTCTCTATATCAGTATGGAAGAGCCACCTGAGCAGATCATGCGTGAAGCAAAGATGCTTGGATTTAACCTTGATAAGTATTATGAAAAAGAATTATTCTTCTTTCATTCAAAGGGTAAGGACTTTGTCAAACTGGTAGACGAGCAGCTTCCGGCTCTTGTGGAAGCAAACAAGAACTATGCAGTAAAGACGCGTGTGATAATCGATCCTTTGACCCCTCTTATATGGGCTATACAGGATAAACAGGAGCAGCGTGAGATCATCACAAAACTGTTCTACACACTAAAACAGCTTGGTCCTGTTCTTATTACAACAGAAGAACACGCAGCACCAGGTGAGACCATTGGTGAGGATGTACTTATTCCAATTTATATGTCAGACGGTGCAGTTCACCTGACATACAGGCCAATCGGTGGAGCCTTTAACAGGGCACTTGAGATTGTCAAGATGCGTGCAACAAGACATGGTGAAGAAGTCTACCCATACATATTCGTTCGTGGTGTAGGTGTTGTTGTAAGGACAACTCCACTCATATCAGCCGAAGATGTACACAAGTATGATGATGTCTTCGACAAAGCTATCAGGACCGCTGCTGATATTGGTGCCAGTGAGAGAATGCTTGAGCGTCTGGTATATGTCAAGGAGAACTGGTCATACCCATTCTCTCCAAAAGAGACACTCCAGATATTCTTCGAATCTCAGGGTCTTAATGATGCAGTAACAAAAGAAGAGCTTGAGAAAAGAAAGAAAATAGAAGCAAGCTCACCTGAATCTCAGCTTGACCTTAATGAACTTTCAGGTGGGACATTACAGGTTGATGATGACGTTGTCATGCCTGATTTCCAGGGAGATGTATCAGCATCTGATTCAAGTGAAGAGGGTCTTATTGAAATTGACAGCCTGAATGAACTAGAAGAACTTATCCAGTAAGGGAAAGAGGTGGATTGACGTGGCGGTTAAAAAAACAAAGGATGACCTTGAGGATGTTTCCCTTCTGAAGTTCGCTCTGGTCGCACAGCTTAAAAGGACACACCAATCCAGTGATGTGGATGTACTTCTGTTTGCCGGTGCAGACGGAAGGATATATGCATCTTACATACCAGATAGTATTGGCCATAAGATCTTTGAGCTGACAAATCTTATCAGCCACAATCTGCTTCATGTGAGCCAGCAGCTTGCAATGGGACTTCGGCAGTCTGTAATTGAATATGATTTCGGTACTGTTATTTTCTCTTCAGTTGGCAGAGGTGCTCTTTTAATCTCTCTCTTTACAGGTTCACCAGACCTTTCTTCCAATATGCGTAAGATAGAGGTGACAAGGGAAGTGATACAGCATATATTCGAACAACGTCCCATGTCAGCTGAGCAATTGTCACAATACTCAGAGGATGTAGCGGATGAGTTACGTGAACTTTCCAAGATCGTTTTTAATGAGATGTATACTCAGTCCTCTGAATACAAAAAGAACATGGAGATACTTGCTGATATCAAGGAGAAGATCACCAGTGTCATGGGCAGGGGTGAAGTTGAGCAGGTACTTGCTATGGCTTTCAATGAGATTGCTTCATCACCCAAATGGATGACCGAGGATTTGTGGCCACTGCTTCTTGAAATGATTATAAATGACCAGATACGCCCGCTACATGGTGATTATGTGGCAGATGTATGCGAAGCCGAATGGATACCGGACATCAATCACAAACTTGAGTCTTTTGTGTGACAGGTGAGTTGTTATGGATGACGAAATATGCACACTGGAAAAATGTGGTACTGAAACAATGCTTACTGAAGTTTCACAGATCACCTCACAGGATTATACTATTGAGCCTGGCGAAGATGAACAGGTTTCTGATATAACAGTATCTACGGAAGATTCAGAAACTGATGTTGAAAATATTACAGATGAAAGCCTGGATCAGACAATTAATGCAGATAATGATGTGGAAAATATTCATGCTGCTTTAGATATTAATCCAACTCCTGAAGATGCCGAGTCTGAGCTTGTCACAAGACTTCAGGATACAGAGACTCGTTATAGTGAACTGGAATCTCGTTTTCTCCGGCTTGAAGATAAATTCAATGACATGCGGAATAAGATGACAGAAGAACTTGAATCAAGCGGTGATAAATTATCCACTTTAGAGGATGATCTGTATTCTAAAGCACATGAATCTGATTATAAGCAACTGAGACAGGACTTCGATCTCTTTTCAAAGAGGCTCAGGCGTGTTGTCCAGGCAGAGGATTCTGTGAACGCAGAAACACTGGACCCTACAAAAGTTCCCTCTGATGTTCTGGAAATAACCTATGCAAAGACTCTGAATGATATTTACGGTGCTATGCTCTCTATCTATGGCGACCGTGAATCTGCTGAAATGGTAGAGTCTGCCAGGGACAGAGTACGTGAGTTCAGTGCTGGTGTTGACTTTTTCAGGTTCGAAAATGAAGCTTTTATAGTCAGGGGTCTCTCCGATGCTATTTCTTCTAAGATCGTTTCCATTAAACAGATACATGGGACCTATGTGGAATTGTTTAAAATGCTATTCCAGCATGTTCCTAATTATAATTCCCAGGACTTCCGTTCTTTTGTAGAGACTGGCAGCAGGGAATATACCATTGAAAAGGTAGTCTCTCATGAAAAACACCTTGATAAGATTGTTTCTAACCTTACTGAACACAAAGGTGAGCTTGATAATCTTATTGAAAATGTAAGCTTTATGGCAGAACTTCAGAATAACCAGCTTGAAGAAGTTGCATCCAATAATCAGCAGCTTGAAGATATCAAGGAGCAGATGAAAAGCATCGCAAAGGCTGTGAATCTGCACACCAAAGCAATAACCAAATTGAACCGCACACTTAAAGAGATGAAATCTTCTGAGCCAGTTGCCTCTGCTACAGAACAGGATAGTGAACTGGTTCCTGAATCACCAATACATACACAGGAAAGTGCTACATCAAATGCCCGCAAAGAGGAAATAATGGCAATTGCCGGGGAAATAGAATCTTTTAAGGTTCTTGTGGGTGGAATGTTCAATTCCCTGCAGGAACAGCTTCATATTCATATTCCAGGTTTTGAAGAATCTTTTATTCATGATCATACAGACCTGATTATGCAGGAGATGGAAGTTCCTCAGCAGGGTCATATGGATGAAGGTATTTTCCATGAAGAGTCTTCTGACATTAATATCCAGGCAGGTCAATTAGAACCAGAAGAGTTCTTATCAGAGCCATCAGAAGCCACTGCTGAACCTGATCAAATGGTTGCTGATGAATTCCCAATGCAGGCTGAAACAGCTGAAATTGCCCCTGAGCCGTTGAATCTTGAGGACTTTGCTCCTGATCAGGAGAATCTGGTTCCAGAAGCAGAAAGCATGCCTGTTGATTTTGAATCAGCAGAACCTGTTCCTGAAGAAGTTCCTCTTGACCTTGAGTCTTTAGATATCAGTCCCGATGAAGTTTCAGCAGGTTTTGAGCCTTCTGAAGTTGTTCCTGAAGAAGTTCCTCTTGACTTTGAGTCTTTAGATATCAGTCCCGATGAAGTTTCAGTTGGTTTTGAGTCTTCTGAAATTGTTCCTGAAGAAGTTCCTCTTGACCTTGAATCTTTAGATATTAGTCCTGATGAGGTTCCAGTTGGTTTTGAGTCTTCTGAATTAGTTCCTGAAGAAGTTCCTCTTGACCTTGGGTCTTTAGATATAAGTCCTGATGAAGTTCCAGTTGGTTTTGAATCTTCTGATGTTGTTCCTGAAGAAGTTCCTCTTGATTTTGAGTCTTTTGATATAAATACTGATGATAATTTGGAGACTGAGCAGCCACAGCCTATACGATTAAAAGACATGCCCATAGAGGAAGTGATAATCGGACAGCTTTCGATTGCAGGATCAGCAACATTGAAACAGTTGGAGAAGCAGATCAAGGCAAGTGGTTATCCAATAGACTTTGAAAAGCTCTCTCTTGTCATGGGTTATCTGGAACAGGAAAAGATGGTTGATACTGTCAAAAAAGGCAGGTACACTTTCTATTCAGTCACAGGCACTGTAACTGTTTGAGATCAGATGATAAAAAATGTCAATTGAAGGTTTGAGCGTATTGCACGTAGCGGGGAATATCAGCTATGGTATACTTGAAGCAGGATCATCGGTGGATCTGCTTGACATAGATATTGGAAATTCAGCTAATATCGGTTTTAATTATTTTCATAACAAGTTTGGTATGCCCTATGATTTCCTGCTAAAAAGCTCTCTAAGTTCCGGTCATTCATTATTTGTTGCGGTGAAAGGTAATAATAAGCTACTTGGTTTTGCAAGATTTGAGCAAATATGCGAGGAAACTGAAAAGACATATCGTGGCAAGACAAATGTAGTTCAACATTCAATTCATTTGCTACGGAGTATTGAGATACATCCGGCACATAGGCATGTTGGCATAGGACGCTTGCTTTTTGCAATTTCTGTGAATCAATTGAAGACAAATGTGATCACAATGCCTGATAATTCAGGAGCAGCACGTTTTTTCAAAGATAAACTGGGTTTTACAGCTTTGAATCCTAAGAATAATGGTCTTTCTTCCAGATATAAAAGATACCTGATGCTACCGTATCCACGGGCAAGGAGTATGTTGAAGACCATGGCAGGGGATTATCCGCGAATGGTGATGCCTGAGCTTATTGGCAGTTACGAGGCACTCAAGTTCAGACTTAATATGGGAAAAAACATCAGTTCAGAGGATATTAGTGATTTTATAACACTATTTGAAAGTTCAAGAGAACTTCTGGATACTAAACTGGAAGGAGAGATGAATTCTTTTATCAGGGGATTAGATTTAAAATAATCAGATAATTCAGGTGATATTTTGGCGAATTTAGATGTCCAGCGTTTGCGTAAGAATTTATTGAAATATTATGGAAAATTTAATTTGTTACCGGCCAGTACGTACGAATTATCCTCGGATATGGATAGTAGTAATTGTGCGGCCATAATTGATGATATTACAAGTTATCTTTTAAAGCCAGCCGAGAGGAATATACGACTGGAATTGTCCCAGATATTCAAGGACTCAGAGAATCCTGAAATTCCTTATTTTGAAGTTGTAATGGACATCATGCAGTTCATGAATGAATTCGTAGGTGATCCTCATACCGTGGAACTTATTTTTGCCAGGGTCAATAATGATGTAGCAAGGAAAAAGCTTGAGGTCGAAGATAAAGTATATTATACTAATGAGGAATGGACTTCTGAAATCGCAGAGTCCGCAATGCAAAAATTAAGGGACATGGGCACCGAAAGAGATTATCAACTGATGGTTGACCAGCTCACAGATGTACTTTCACATTTCACCAGTGAGGAAGGTAAAAAAACGGTGCGTATGAGACTTAATAATATTATTAAGAACCATTGCCAGCGTGAACTGGACAACCTTGACATGCATCTCTGAAGAAAAACCCGATGTCTTTATAAGAATTAAAAAGTAATTCCATCCTTTGTGATACTAAACTTATGTTTTCCAGAGATAAAATCGCTTCCTCTTTCCTTTATAATCTCAAGGAACCTGTAAGTGCTGTCATCTTCACTTACCGTATCAAGTACTATTACTGTATCAAAGATGTATGACCAGATGCTTAAATCAAGATTTTCAGCTGGAATTTCACCGGTGGCCATCAGAAGAATGTCATGATCATCAAATTCCCGGAACAGATTATGTACAAAGGCACGAAGTTCAGATTTGTGGAATGGACGTTCATCAAAAGTACTTTCGATATCTTCCAGGATATTCATGGTATCAATTACAACTCTGGAAGGTTTGTCTTTCAGTATATTCTCATTTATGTATTCAAATATGGCAAAATCACCTTTTGCAACAACGTCCGAACTTATGGAGAAGATTTTCAATTTGTCTCCGATAAAATTCTTATCAAAAAATGAGAATGAAGACATTGCTCTGAGTATCTTATCTTCTGACTCCGAAAGTAGTGAGATATAAGCACATTTTTCGCCTTCTCTGGCAGCATTGAAAAGTGATTGCATACATAGATTTGTTTTACCCGTTCCACAAGAACCCGCAATCAGAATGGACGATGGCTTAATTAGTCCCCCGTAAAGTAGATCATCCAGCTTTGTGATATATGATGGGCTTCTCATTTCGTCCATTCCTTTCGTTTATGTATTGATATTTTATAAGTTTGTCGTAATTTTAAAAAGATTAACGAAGATTAATCATTCAATATCAAATGCATTTGAGCAAGCTTATATATTATCAGACCTATTAAATTTGTATACAATTAAATAATTCTCCTTCATGTTGATTATCATGTCCGACTTTCATAACAATAACGGGATTTTGGAATATCTTAGTGATATAAACGAGCGTTTGAAGTTACTGGAATTACGCATAGCAGATCTTGAAGCTCGTAATTCTCTGGCAATCAATGATAAAATGGCTGTTTTTCTGACAGTTCCGGATTCTATCCGCAAATCATTATTTGCTGTTTCAAAATTAACTTCGTGTACTGCAGATGAAGTAAGCGAAATTACAGGAAGACATCGCTCAATAGAGAACAAATACCTTAATGAGCTTTACAGAGCCGGGTGGCTTGAAAGAGAAAGGAAAGGAAAAAAGATCTATTATTCCCTGAGCAAGAAAGTTGATAATAAGGACAACGAACATTGGTCTGCGGTGGAAGAGGTTGAGAACAAACTAGACCAGTTACTTGGGTGAGTACAATGCTTTTGAGTTTTCATTCTTATAAGGGTGGTACGGGTAAATCTACATTTGTAGGTAATCTGGGGGTTATGCTTTCTCAAAAGGGAAACAAAGTGTGCATAATCGATACTGATGTAAATGGTCCGGGTCTGCATTCTTTGTTTGATATACGATATGATATGACACTCATTGATTATCTGCAGGGTGTATGTAGTGCAGAAGATATTGTTTACAAATATGGGGATACTAATGTTTACATAGTTCCTTCTAAAGCATGTGAAGAAGATATATCCGCCATGTTCAACACACCCGGTGAAGCCAGGGATAAATTGCTTTTTCTGGTAAAGAAACTTGCAGACAAACTTAATATCGATCATTTTCTGTTCGACTGCAGTCCAGGTATCAATAAATCAAGTCTTTTGACAATGAATATAGTTGATAAGGCAGTGATAGTCTCAACAATTGATATTCAGGATATCAGGGGAACATACGTGTTATCCAGTATGTCTGCAAAACTGGAAACCCACTCAGCTCTTCTGTTTAACAGGATACCTGCTGATAAAAGGGATGATATAATGTCTATTGTCTCTGATTTCAGCAAAAAGCTTGGGACAGAGCTTTTAGGACTTATTGCATACGATGACTATGTTGCAAAATCATGGTCCCGAAAGATCGCAATGCAGGACGATCCTGAATGCGAATATTGCAAAGAGTTAAAAAAGATATCCGAAAAGCTTGTAAATTAAATATATTTGATATATTGGATAGGATATGTTTATAGGGACGTCCTGTATTCTTCAAGACTCTCTCCAACTATCCTGTCAAGTTCTTTCTTTTCTTCAGGTGTAAGACTGAAGATCTCTTTTATTTTATTCATATCATCCTGCATGTGTGGTTCAAGATAGAGCCTGTCACCTTTGATTGAATATTTAATATCATGGGATCCTTTTACATTCTTTATTGTTTTATCTTCTGTAAGCAGGAATCCATTTTTGAAATAAGGTATAAGTTCAGCCTTTACAAGTGGATTGTTGTAGTTTTCATCAACCATGGCTATCATGGTACTGTTATATTCTCCGCTTTTACGCAGAAGAATTGAAAGAAAGCGAATATATGGGCGTGAATTCTGCTCTTTTTCAAGGTTGCTTATATCTGATACGACTATCAGGTGTTTTTCTCTGGAAAGCATTCTTTCGATTTTGATAAGTACAGTGGTAAAATTCCTGAAAACGTAGAATGAATTTTCATTGCCTGAAAACTTCTCACCACCCAAGTCGTTTTCGTTCCAGCAGATTCTGATCACAGGAAGTTTATTTTCTTTTTCTATTTCCTGTGTGATCATTGTCACAAGTTCAGGTGCCTGTAAATTATCCTTATAGCAAAAAACTGAACTTTTATCCTTAAGCATAGCAAGGAAATCTGCAAGTGTTCTTTCATATGTACTATTGCCCATCTTACTCATTACCAATACCATTTTATTATTTCCGATGTATAATAATACAGTTAAGGGGGATTTATACCTTTCTAATTGATGCTAATCTCTCTTTGTTTTTTAATTTATGATTAATATTCATATCTTGTTTCTAGAGGAACTATCCCTTTTTTTCCGAAAAGGTTAATACCTATTGCACCAGATTTTATTCGAGGTGTTTTCGTATGTCAAAGTTCCATAAAAGAGACTATGAACGTAAAGGTGAAAAGAAGTACGAAGAACTAGATGCAAAGCTGATACAGGAAAACCTCAAAGATCTAAGGTCCCCGGAAGGTGAAATCGTAGAGTGACAATAACGCTTGATATTGAACTGATCAATTCGGACCTTTCAAATCAAAAACTGACAGTTCCAATTGATACTACTTATGAAAACGTTCTGGACATTCTTGGTATAAACCAGGAAACTGTCCTTCTTTTAAAAGATAAAAAAGCTGTTCCAATTGATGGAATTGCTGTGCCCGGCAATCTGACCATTATGTGTATTGCTTCACAAGGATGATTCCGACCGGACACACTTAAAAACTTACATTCTTTTTGTAATGTCCTTAAGTTTAGTGATGGCATCCATCGTTGTCTTAGTGTCTTCTATGATCTTCTGCTCATAGTGTTTGATGATATCTTCAACCGGAGCGGAAAGTCTGTAGATCTTTGTAGGTCTGCCTTTTCCAACTGCTTTCTTGTTGTGGATATCAATCCAATTTCTTTCACGCATGTGCCTCATGGCAACGCTTACTTCTGGCTGTCTCAGACCAGTGCTCATCTCAATCTCCTGGGAGGATGCTTCTTCCACATTTGAAAGGTAGGTAAGTGTGGTTGCTACATTCCTGGACATTCCAAGGCTTTTCAGCGCTTCAATGAACTTGTAGTCTGTGTCATCTAGTATTTTTACTTCAAAATCTTTCATAATAACCCCTTATTACGTTCCGCTCTAATGAGCTCTACTTCATAATATGACATTATTATATTTAAAGTTATATATGCGCAAAATTAAAGCAGATATTAATTAATAATATGTTCTATAAACGATTAATTTTTTCGACAATTTGAATATATTGTTCATCAATACATTAATAGAGTCAAACTCGGCAATCGTTTTTCCATCAAAAATATCCTCTCGTATCTTTTTTCCAACAATATCGTCATTCCCTGGTTCCAGACATATCACAACGGAGCCGGGATAAATGTGCTTCATGTGTGAGAATCCATCAATATCCCCGTCAGTTATTCCTATTACGGGTATTCTTAGCCTGTAGAGTATATCAGCAGCAATATCTGTGGTATCATCGCCTATGGTTACTGCGATATCTGCATCATCTATCAGTTCAAATGTGCTCTCAGCTTTATGGTCAATGATAACAGCTTTTAATTTTGTTTTTTCAGCCGTTTCAGGAGTAATTTCTTTCCTGCGCACAGAGAATTTACTGCTTCTTAATGATCCACTTTTAACCCAGCATGTACGAAGATCAATAGGTATCCTGTTATTGTAACCATGGAGTTTTTCAAGGCCATGCTCTTTAATTCTGGCACCTTCTATCTTGCGGATAAAACCATTTTCAGTGATGATACGGATTTTTTCAGATTCAGCAAATCCTACAATTATTCCGTTGACCATTATCTTCTCACCCACGTGTACTCCATACACATTCCTGATTATGCAATGTCCGTGGTTTTCTATACTTATTGGTGTGACAAGCTCAGGAACATCTTCGAGTTCCAGCTTAAACATTTTTGAGATTTTCTCAGCTTCACCTGTAGATTTAAAGTTCCAGGGAACCACTCTTCCATCGGATAAACCCGGACGTTCAATCTGGACAAACGGTTTTACATTTCTGTCTTTGATTCTTGAAACAACAATATTTGCAAAAAGAAGGCCATTTTCAGTAGTTTTGCCGTGGTTCAACAGTATGATCAAATCTTTTGTAAGAAAGAATTCTTCTATACACTTGCTGGGCTTGAGACTTTTGCTTATATCTATTGTGTTCTCAAGATGTGCATCAAGAACTGCTGTTTTCCCGATGGTTCCTGCCATGATTGCAGAAACATTTCCAAGATCTTTTATTCTGTCAATTACCTTTGCAGCCATTCCGGAATCCACAACATCGGGTCCATGCACGACTATGCCTATTTCCATGATTCTTATTCTTCCTCTCAGTTTAAATCAATTATTGCTTCTGTCGATAGGCTCTTATTCTGCTGTATTGTTTTTGCTTCATGGATAATGTTACACTTACCTGGATAGGCCATTCATGTTTCAGGATAGATGTGAATGATACTATGGTTCTTGTTGATCCTTTCATAACAGGAAATCCATCTGCTAAGGTCAAAGCGGATGAACTATATCCGGATATTATTGCAGTTACTCACGGACACAGCGATCATCTGGGGGATACTGTAGAGATAGCTAAAAGAACAGGATGTACAGTGGTCTGCATACATGAATTGTCCCAATACCTGAAGTCCAGGGATATTACAACAGAGGGAATGAATATTGGTGGGACAGTAAACATTGGGAACATAAGTTTTACAATGACAGATGCCAAACATTCTTCTTCCATTGATGAAGCAGGAAGGGAGATAGATGGTGGCAGAGCGGCAGGTTTTGTTATTAAAGCAGGTGAAAAGTCAATCTATCATGCAGGTGATACCGGACTTTTTGGTGATATGGCACTTATATCCAGGCTATACAGTCCGGAAATTGCACTTCTTCCAATTGGAGGACGTTATACTATGGGTCCTGAAGATGCCGCACTGGCAGTAGAGATGTTGCGCCCCAAAACGGTTGTACCAATGCATTACAACACCTTTGAAGCTATTGCTCAGGATTCGCAGTATTTTATAAACCTTGTAAAAACGGTATCTGATGCGGAGGTTATAATTATGGAAATTGACTGCCCAATTATTTTATAATGATTGTGTTATAAAATATTTAACTGTTATTATATAAGCTACGGATAGCTTTATATTTCATTATGTCGAACTTACCATAGGCAAAAGTCGAGTTATATTTATCACATATATCCCCTCTAGTTCTCGTCATACGGCTTTTGCCACTAATATGTCAGATTCATATCTATTCTTTTAGGTTTGTCTGCTCATTCTTCACTGGAATTGAAAAAGTGAAATTGCTTCCTTCATCCGGCTTACTTGTTACCCAAACCTCTCCCCCGTGAAGTTCGGTGAACTTCTTGACAAGGGAGAGGCCAAGACCTGTGCCTTGGTATGGTTTTGCATTGAATGCGTGCAATTGCATGAAAGGTTTGAACAGTTTGTCACGATCATTTTCAGAAATCCCTATTCCATCATCAATGACCGAAACATAAAGCATATCATTATTTGTGCTTGCAGTAACGCTTATATTTCCTTCTGTATCTGTGAATTTAATTGCATTGTTTACAAGATTGTAGAGTATTTGCTTTAGCTTTATTTTATCCGCACAGACTGCCATAACCTGTTCATCCATGTTATATTCAAGCTTAATGTTCTTTTTAGTGGCCAAAGGGTCAAGTACATTCTTTACTTCTTCGAAAAGCGAACTGATGTCAACTTCCTCATAGTTTATTTCCATTTTTCCGGCTTCTATTTTTGATATGTCAAGGATATTATTTATCAGATCTAACAGGTGTTTCCCGCTGTTAGATATATTTGTTATATATCGTGATTGTTTCTCATTGAGAGTGCCAGCGGTTTTAGTTTGAAGTACATCAGAAAAACCGATAATGGAGTTAAGTGGTGTTCTCAGTTCATGGCTCATATTTGCAAGGAATTCAGTCTTCAAATGGTTCGACTCGTCTGCTGCAAGTTTGGCAAGTTTGATATCCTGTATTTCCTTATTGATCTTTTTAAGAGCAGTGACATCCGTATAAAAAACAACCATGCAGTTCTTTCCATCTATGATAGCATGAAAAGCACTTATCTCTGTGCAAATGGTTGTTCCATCTTTACAAATACATGAAACATCCGTTAATAAGGTCTTTTCATTTATCCTGGCTTTTTCCAGTTCATATAGGGCCTGATTCGAATCATTCACTGAATGAAGATCATTCAGTCTTATTTGCATCAATTCTTCTTCTGTATAACCCAGCATATTACACAACGCCGGATTTACATATCTGAATTTTCCGGTGTCAATATCTGAAACTCCGATCCCTTCCACAGCTCCTTCAAAGATGTTCCTGAACTTTTCCTCACTATCAATGAGTTCTTTTCTGTTTTTCATCATCTTTTTATCAGTTTTATCCAGTATTACAAAGTAGAATGCAAACAGAAGTCCAAAAACAATTCCTGCTCCCATAATAATTATTTTTATCCTTGAAACGAATGCCACTTTGTCTTCCGTGACATTCTTCATTATAATCATGTATCCGACTTCAGTCTTTGATGCATCCATTAATGGAACAATTGCCAGATCCCATATCTTGCCATCACTTTGTATCTCCTGAGTTATTTCCTGTAAGTTATGTCCGGATGTAGTATCTCTGTTTTTGAGGATATTATCTAATTTTTCAGGGATTGGCATAGTACTGTAAGTCAGAACCTCTGCGGGATAAAGACTCCAATTTCCATTTACTCCCATGCTCCGCATACCACTTTCCCAGTATGGGCGGTCAAGTTCATCTTTATAAAAGAAAACAGCTATTTCGGAGTCGGATTTTTGAGCAACTGCATATATGAGATCTTCGATTTTTTTATTCAGCTCTACATATCCAATTAGTTTTTCGCCTTCATATATAGGTTCTATAATACTGTATGTAAAAACACCTGACGATCCTAACATAAGACCGGCAGTGACATTTCCTGTCCTTTCAGCTTCACGAATTAGAAAATGATCGACAAAGTCTCCGTTTTGTTGCGGGTCATGGCTACGCAGGATATTTATGCGATCAGGTCCGTGGAAATAAACAGCAGTTACCTTATGCACACTGGAAAGTCTGGCATACAGGTTTATGGTTTCATTTCTTAGTTTCTCCGAATCGCTTTCTTCCAGTGGTCCTTTAAATTTATCGTTCTTGAGTACCCAATTGATTTCTTCATTAAATATGAATGACTGTTCCTCCAATGAACGATCATATTCTTCTGAAACAAAAATGGCAGTATCATGAATATTATTATTCATCTGCTGGTTCAGATCCCACCATAATATTCCTGAGAATACACTGATCAGGATAACTGCTGCAAGCACCAGAGGAACTAATAATTTCCAGAGGATCAAATTTGAAGATGCAGAGCTACTGGAAAGTGCAGGTCTTTTTTTCTTCTTTGAGGCGCTGCTTTTTTCATCCATGGTATGTTTCCTTGAGCAATTTGGATTTTCTTATCTGCTTTTTTTCTTCTCTGCCATATTTTTTAATATATGTGCAAATATATCTATTTATGTATTCTGATGTCATACGGTGATCAGTGTTCTCTGGGAAATATTGGGTATAGGAGATACACAAAGAAATGAATTGTAAATTCTAGAAATAATTTAAAAGTGATATTGATCTAAGTTTGGATTTCAAGTGGAGGATTTCAAAAAGATTGTGGGTAGCATCTACCCACAATATATTACCAAACGTCAGGTCATTTCATTTGTAGCATTTATCCAGATGTTCCTGTGGTGTTGGCTTTGTCATCAGACTGACGATGATTGCAACTACAAATGCAATTGGTGTAGCCACAAGTATCGGGTCTACAACTGTCCAGGTTCCGGAAAGGATAGTATCAACACCAAAGATCGCCTTACTTATTCCAAGTGGTACGGCTTCTGATTTGTGAACGAATGCAAGCCAGAACAGACTGCTGAAGGTACCGACAATAAGGCTTGCGATCGCACCTTCTCTTGTCATGCGTTTCCAGAACAGTGCACCGGTGTACATTGGCAGGAATGCTGCTGCACAGAGTCCGAAGAAGATAGCTGTTGCACGGGCAATGATGCTGATCGGAAGTATGTATGCCAGCACGACACTTGCAAGAATTGTGAATGCAATTGCTGCTCTTGTTATGTTAATGGTCTGACCGAGTTCTCCTTTTTTGATGAACTCACGGTAGAAATCATGTCCTATTGATGTTCCCATTGTGTGGAACTGTGAACTCAGTGTTGACATTGCTGCTGCAAGCAGGGTCAGCATGAACAGAACCACAAAAGTACTTGGCATGGCACTGTTGATGAATTCCGGCATAATAAGGTCAGTGTTTCCACCTGCAACGACTACTGATATCTTGCCGACTGTCTGGTAGAAGTATGCGTTTGAGAGTGCACCCACTGTGAACGCGACTCCTGTCATCATAAGAATAAAAGGACCACCTACAAGTACAGCCCTGTTGAGTGCTGTATCATTCTTTACTGTCATGAACCTAACTGCAAGCTGTGGCTGTGCTACCACACCCACTCCTACTCCGAGAACAAGTGTTGAGACCATTGTCCACCAGATTGGCGAACCAAAAGCAGGCATAGCTGTCCATCCCAGATGTCCTCCGGCTGTAAGGCTTTCTGGAACCAGGTCGCTCATAGCTGAAAGTGCAGAGTGAGCTGCGGTGACCCCGCCCATCTTTATGTAAGTGAATACCAGCAGGAATGCCATTCCAATAAACATGAGAGTTCCCTGAAGGGCGTCTGTATACATAACAGCGATAAGCCCACCTGTGATTACATATGCAGCTACGATAACTGTGAGAATAAGAACTGCAATGTCATAGTTAATATTGAGGGTTGATTCAAGGAACCTTGCTCCTCCGATAAGTACAATTCCAGCATAAAGTGGCATGAAAATACCTATAAGTGCTCCTGAGAATCCCTGGATGAACCTTGACTGGAAACGCTTTCCCAGAAGTTCAGGAAATGTAACTGCGTTAAGATTTAGTCCCATACGGCGTGTTCTGGAGCCGAATAATACGAATGCAATAAAGATACCAACAAAAATATTCATAAATGCAAGCCACAAAAGTCCCATGCCAAGAGCACCGGCAGCTCCACCAAAACCGATGATGGCTGAAGTACTGATAAATGTTGCACCATATGACAGTGCAAGGATGTAAGGATGTATCTGCCTTCCAGCTACCATATAGTCTTCAGTTTCTTTTGTTTTCTTGTATCCAAGCCATCCCAGGTAAAAGATTACCATGAGGTATATAAGTATAATTACTCCGAGAACCGGTGTACTGAGTGCCATCAGTTAACCTCTCCATCGTCGGAATCATCGTTCCATTTAAGGGCTCCATAGATAATGCAGCCGATGGCGCTTACAAAGCAGAGGATGTAAGCCAGCCATATCTGTGGGTCATCTATTCCAAGCATTTTTCTCCTTCCATATATTTTGTATTAATAATAATGATATTTGTTAACATGTCATATGTTAACATACTACTATATTTAAAGGTTGGTAAATGAATTTGCATGGTTATGGCTGATAAAAAAGTTTGAATGAAAAGAAAATAGGAATCTGGTTATTTTTTGAAAAAGAAGAAACCAATCAATCATCATAATCTGTTGATTGATCGTTCCTGGAATTCAAAGTACATTAATTTTTCTTGAAGCACATTTCAACATGTTCTTCTGCCATTGGTTCTGTCATAAGGCTCACGATAATTGCTACAAGGAATGATAGCGGTGTAGCAACAAGTATCGGGTCCACAAAAGTCCATGTTCCGGAAAGTAGTGTTGCCTGTCCAAAAAGTGACTGGCAGATTCCAAGAGCTGTTGCTTCCTTAGCATGTACGAATGTAAGCCAGAAAAGACTGCTGAAAGTACCTACAATCAGGCTTGCTACAGCTCCCTGTCTGGTCATTCGTTTCCAGAAGATGGCTCCTGAATACATAGGAAGGAAAGCTGCTGCACAGAGTCCGAAGAATATTGCAGTTGCTCTTGCGATAATTCCTGGCGGGAGTATGTATGCAAGGACAACACTGATGAAAATTGTTACAGCAATACCTACTCTTGTAACAGTGATCGTCTTTCCTATCTTTCCATTCATAATACCCTGGCGATAGAAATCGTGCCCGAAAGCCGTTCCCATGGCGTGGAACTGTGAACTCAGGGTTGACATGGCTGCTGCAAGCAAGGTCAGCAGGAAGAACACTACAAAATAATCCGGCATTGCACTGTTAATATACTCAGGCATGATCTTATCGATGTTTCCGCCAGCAACCTCAAGGGAAATCATTCCCTGAGTGTTGAAGAAGTAAACATTTGAGAGTGCACCAACAATGTATGCCACACCTGCCATCATGAAGATGAAGGGACCACCTGAAAGAACAGCTCGTTTCAGGGCACGGGTATTTTTAACGGTCATGAATCTCACAGCAAGCTGTGGCTGTGCAAGTACACCGACACCGACACCAAGGATAATAGTTGATACAAGTGTCCACCATGTTGATGAACCAAATGCTGGCATTGTAGTCCATCCGGTGTGACCAATAGCTGCAAAATTATCCGGTACAAGGTAAGCCATATTTGTAAGTGCCTGGTGAGCTTCGGTAACTCCTCCAAGCTTTGAGTAGGTGATTATAAGCAAAACTGCCATTCCCACGAACATAAGTGCACCCTGCAATGCATCAGTATACATAACAGCAATGAGTCCGCCTGTAATTACATATGCTGCAACTATAACGGCAAGGATAAGGATAGCGATGTTATAATCGATATTCAGGGCAGTTTCCATAAAACGTGCACCACCTATCAGTACACTGCCTGCATAAAGTGGCATAAATATAGTGATTAATGCACCTGAAAATCCCTGAATGAACCTTGACTGGAACCTTCTTCCTATAAGCTCCGGGAAGGTGACAGCTTTCAGGTTAACACCCATGCGCCTGGTTCTTGATCCAAATATTACAAAGGCGATAAAGATTCCCACGGCAATGTTCATGAAAGCCAGCCACAGTATTCCAAGACCGAATGCTCCGGCATAACCTCCGAATCCTATGATAGCTGAAGTACTGATAAACGCAGCACCATAGGAGAATGCCAGCACGAATGGATTGACTTTCCTTCCTGCAAGCATGTAGTCGTCATTGTCTTTTGTTTGTTTATAACCGACCCAGCCAAGGTAGAAGACCACCATCATGTAGGCGAGTACGGCCATTCCAAGAAAAGGAGTACTGACACCCATCAGTCTTCCTCTCCTTCATCATCGTTCCAGTGTATAATCCCATAGATGACACATCCGATGGCACTTACAAAACATAAGATATATGCAATCCATATTTGTGGGTCTGTTATTCCCAGCATAATTAGCAACTCCAATAGCGATAATGCCACCTGTTAACACGGAACTTACTTTAACTTTTCGATATAATTCAGATATTTATTTTTAATGGATCTCCTCAATATTGTTCGGGTAACTTAATATTCATATTTTTTAATTCATTTGTTGTGGACGATAAAGAACTCATACAACTTGCATTAGGACTCTCTAGTCCTTGGTACGTTAAAGACATAAATCTTGATATTTTTGAGAAGAGAATGGATATTTATCTTGATTTTATCAAGGGAACGAAGTTCCCTTGTCCTGTTTGCAACAAACTATGTGATTTTCATGATGCCAAAGAAAAAGTTTGGAGACACCTTAATTTTTTCATGTTCTGTCGCATATTGCATACAAAATGAATTACCGATTTTCCATTGCGATCGTGATCCTGTAAAGAAGTGATAACAATACGATCACTGCAACCACCCATAAGATCCCGGTTTCAACCAACATTCTGGAAAAATGAGCACCTGATATGTCCATCAGGTACAAGGATCCCGTTACATAGCCAACCTTAAAAATATCATTTTCAAACCGGGGGCGTTTCATGTCTGGATCATTATCAAAATACTTGTCCTGCAATAAATAATATAATTTGTAGAGTATAACGAATTCTATTAAAAAAACAAGAGTTGATAGCATATCCATATTAAAATCTCCGATTTTGATTATTGTGAGCATGATCTCATTTCAGTATTATTTAGAAACTGTGTCTGTGTTAAATCAATTTGAAATACTCGTATCAATCTAACACAGTACAAGTTTCAATCAAGTTTGTCCCATTTGTCTTTAGTACTCGTTAGCACTAGCATACCACGTGAAACTGGGACATTTTCCTGCTGGAGATTTTATCTGTATCCCAGCAGCATTAAATCCTGCATCCAAAGTGCCGGTTCCACTAGCTGACCACTTTGATTCAAACTGAGTTGTAGTGAAAACATTAGGGTATAACTTACCATCGGGATCAGTGAATGTTTGAGATATTGAAGCGACTAATGGTACGGATAATCCAAGTGTAAGCGTCTTAGTCTCACCACTTTCCGTATACACCGTTCCACTTGGTGACCAATCAACAATTTCTCCATTATTAATATCTTTAATGCCTGTTTTAATCCATTTCAATGGTAATGGCGCATTAAGCTTATCAGTAGATTGTACCCAAATAACGAAATAATCATAATCTGGATCATTTTCATTATCAACAGAATACATTCTGTAGGACATCAGTTGCTAGCCATAGATGTTACTTGTATCTGATGCATCAGACCCTATCAATGTTAATCCATTTGTAGAAGGATTGGGATTACTTAATGAACGTATGCCAATATCTGATTCATTTAATAATATTTCAGGTTTAGAAACATGCTTACTCACCGAAATTCCGCCACCATCAAAATTATTTACTTCTTTAGCACTCACAGCCGGTACAAACGCCATGCTCACCAGCAACATTGCCGCAAGCATCACGCTTAATCCAAATCTAATATTTGTTTTCATCATTTCACCTTTTGTTCTGTCCCAAAAGGCAGGATCAGACAAGCTTTAAGTATCCTCAAAGCCAACATTATCATGCCCTTGGGCAATCCCGGGGTTCAACCATTGCTTGGAAGGTTGCAGTTGAACCTCGTAAAATCCTATTCATTAATTTTATATAAGTTTTATATGCAAATACTCTAACTGGCAGAAAACAGCACACTCCTCATTAGTAAGATACTTTGTACAGAAATTATATATACTCCATAATTAGTATGCCATGTAGATGACATCATGAAAATATGGAAGATTATTTCTTTATGCATGACCGTGGCTCTGTTAACAGTGCCAGCAGTATCGGCCAAAGAAGGTTATACGGTTAGCCCTTCCAATGAGGATAATCCACCTATTGCCATTCTGCTATACAGTTCCATAACTCAGGGCCAGACCAAGATACACACATCGGACGTTGGCACCGGTATAGAATGGCTTGAAGCTGATCTAAACTGGGGCGATACCAGTGATTCCCTCTCGCTGACCATCTACACTCCAGGAGGCAGCAAGGTAGGGACATTCTATGACAGGGACGATGGGAAAACTGACGGCAGGATACATCTGAACATAAATCCAAGTCAGGGCTATGTGGAATCAGGAGAATGGGAATTCAAGGTATATGGAGCATCGGTAATTGGAACGGAAGGTTACAACTTCAACGTGTACCAGCATTAAAGCAGCAACTCTTCTGCTTTGCCTTTTCTTTTTACTGGTTACCTCAACAGCCGGGGCTACCGAGTACATAGTAAGTCCTTGCCTTAGCGATGAATCAGGGGGCCTCGGTGGCCGGAGAGGAGGTGCAGGAACTTGAGGTTAAAACCATTCCCTACTGGATGTTACTCCTGATGCTGGGAATTACCCAAGTAACCTCTGTTCCCGAAGTTTTTTTCACGCTGAAACTTGTATCCCTTTTGGGCGGATATAAAAGGACATCCCAATCAAACATACTGGATAACATGAACCGGGAAAAACTGTATGATCTTATCCAATCTAGTCCTGGAGCTTATTTTAACGAGATAGTCAAAAGAACCGGACTGAACAGGGGGACTGTGAGATACCATGTTGACCTTCTGGAAGCGGAGCACATGATCGTATGCCATAAAGTAAAGGGGAAGATGCGGTATTTTCAGAATAGTTCCACGTACGATGAAAAAGATATGACAGTGATCGCTGCGTTGAGGAATGATATGACTCGACAGATTATTCTAGAGATCTTCAACAGCGAACGAATCAACAACGAAACTCTTGCAAAAACAATAGGAATCTCTACATCCTCAATGAGCTGGCATATGAAACGACTGGTGGAACTGGGAATTGTTAGGGCTGATAAAGACGGGCGTTACGCAACTTACAGTATAGACCCTGATTACTCAGATTCAGTCGAAGGGTTCCTTCATCTGCATTTAGAGCAAACCGAAAGTCCAGATAAAGAATAAAATTTACACAGTGGCATTGAGAAACATTAAGAAATGTTTCCCCACTCAGATGAACTTGCAGACATGATTATGTCCTGAAGCAGAATTAATTCAAAAAGTCTCTCCTCAAGCTCGAGTGGGTAACTTAAAAATTATATTCTCCAATTCACTTGTTGTGGAAGATAAAGAACTAATACAGTTTGGCATAACATTTAAATAAAAGCGAACCGACACTAGATATAGTGTTAAAAACAGGTAGCATTTGTAACACTACTACAAAACGGTGCAATGACAAAAACATGTCAGGCACTTCCTCTATAAAGAGGACATTGCACATCTTTTTTCTGCGGGTACATATGCCCGCTCCTCCTTATCATTAAATTAAATAATTATGATTGATACGATTCATTTCTACAAATTACTCCTGATTAATTCTAACAATTATTATTGAGGGTTGAGGGCACAAATAAACTGTGTCTCAGTTGTTTTAAGTTTATTTCGATAGCATGCGGCACGATATGCATTATAAAAATAGAATATATTTAAGTACTATGTACTCTCAATACTAACTTAGTTGGAGCAGGAACTTTACACACAACCAAATATGTACCACCCCTTCCCCACCCAATTCAAATTAGATCCTGCTTCAATTATTGTTGACCACTTTTTAAAAACATTACCACATCTTTTTTGTGGTCAACAATACTTATTTTATTAATCCGGCAAATTCAATTTTGCGGATATCAACAGGTCACTTTGGCCTTTACAAAGACAGCCCTGCTAATCAGTTGTGTCTCAACTGAAAAACCTGCCTTCTCAAAGTGGTCTACCCAGTCCTGTATACCTCTTTCTGTTCCGTGGTGGTGATCCAGTGGTTCAACTGCAAGTACGGTACCATTCTTTGAGACCACTCTCTTTACCTCAGAGAGAGCCTTTGGGATATTATCAAGGTGGTGCAGCATAAAGAAGCATGTAACTGTCTCATAGCTTTCGTCATCAAAAGGAAGCTCATAGACACTTTCAGCTTTAAATGCAGCATTTTTGATGTCATAAGCAATAGCGTTCAGACGACATTGTTCCATAGTTTTTTCCAGGAGGTCGATTCCCATGACCTGTGAATCCGGATTCATTCTTGCCATCTGCAAAGTAAGGTTGCCAATGCCACATCCAACATCAAGTATGGTTTTGCCATTAGCTTCAGGAAGTGCTACTTCCATTGTCTGCTTCTTAAGTATCTCCATTTCTGCTGGTGGGAAATCAGCATCCTGATTATCAAATGATGTGTAAGGAACAATACCATAAACTGAAGCATGGTTAGCTGCAAAAAGTCCTTTGAAATAGATTTTTTTGCCATTGACCCTTATAAGCTCTACAACAGACACACCCGCATCCTTACAGAATCTTTTGTTCCATTCGTCTCTCTTTTCCGGAAATTCCATGTCAAGAGAGTCATGGACAACTATGTAATGCGTATAGTCTTCATAGACCAGACTTTCTGCATCTGTATCCTCAAGCTCAACAATGCTTACGCTCTCTTTCCAGAGAGCAAGTAGCTGCATTGTCTTTTCATCTGCAAAATTAGATACTTTTCCAATGGCTTTCAGTGACATAGTGCACAATTGTATTTTTTAGATATACCTTTAGTGGTTTACTGACGGTTATTGATAGTTATGGCATATTTTTGCAGCACCGTATTTCAAAAATATTTGAAACCATAACATATATATAGTATTTCAACATATTTTGAAATAATGACCTCTTACATCATAGACCTAGCTTATATTGGTATTGCATCGGTCAAGGAGTATCTTGCACTCCATGTGCTCCTTTGTCTTATTCCTGCCTTTTTCCTGGCAGGTGCAATAGCTTCACTCTTCTCAAAAGAGTCTGTCCTGAAGTTCTTCGGGGCTGACGCACCAAAATATGTTTCCTATTCGGTTGCCGCTGTTTCTGGCTGTCTCCTTGCCGTGTGTAGTTGCACGGTCCTGCCACTTTTTGCAGGAATATACAAGAGAGGAGCCGGAATCGGTCCTGCAACCACGTTCCTGTTCTCAGCCCCGGCCATCAATGTGCTGGCCATCGTCTATACTGCAAAGATACTCGGATATGACCTTGGTGTTGCACGAGCTATCATTGCAATTCTGCTTTCAGTTTTCATAGGTCTTGTAATGTCCTTTGTATACGAAAGAAAAGATGTTGACAAAAAAGGTATCAAGACATTTGGCGAAGAAAAGCATGCTCACACAGTATGGCTTTTCCTTTTGCTGCTTGCAATCCTTGTAACACCGGAAATCCTTACAAGCTGGACCCCAATGCTTATTGTGGAAATCCCACTGATACTTATCACAGTATATGTATCCCTGAAATGGTTTGACAGGGATGAACTTGAAAGCTGGATGGGAGAAACCTGGTTCCTTATAAAGCAGATAACTCCGCTTCTGCTTATTGGTGTATTCTTTGCAGGTATCATTGTTGAACTTCTTCCGGCAGAATACGTAGTTGAATACGTAGGTGGCAGTACAGTAACTTCCTACATCATAGCTTCCGTTGCTGCAGCTCTTATGTACTTCTCCACACTAACAGAAGTCCCTATAATAAGTGCACTCACAATTCTTGGAATGGGAAAAGGTCCTGCACTGTCAATGTTGCTTGCAGGTCCTGCATTGAGTCTCCCAAATATGATCGTAATAAACAGGATAATGGGTTTCCAGAAAGGAATGACCTATATTGGTCTTGTAGTTGTGGTAGCAGCAGTAGCAGGATACGTGTTTGGAATGTATGTTCTGTGAATGCACAAGTTCAAACAGTAAATTATAAAAGTTAAAGTTCGGTGCTAAAATGAGAATATTACTGATATCAGATATTCACGGAAACAAGGAAGCTCTAGATTCTGCAATGTCTGTTCCTCATGATATGGTTATCTGCCTTGGTGACCTTGCAGATTATGGTCCATCACCATCCGAGTGTATTGATTTTATCATGGAGAACAAAATAGAAACCGTTCTTGGAAACCATGATGCTGCTGTAGGTTCACGCATAGAATGTGGTTGCGGATATAAGTACAAGCATCTTTCAGTTGCAACCCGCGATTACACATGGGAAGTGACATCTGAAAAACAGATGGATTTTTTACGCCATCTTCCATTCAACATTCAGAAAGAAATTGATGGCTTAAAACTTTATTTCACGCACGGAAGCCCGAGGTCTAATTATGAGTACATGAGACCGGAAACTCCGGATAATGAATTTGAGGAAATGATATGTGGAATTGAGGCAGACGTCCTTTTCATAGGTCATTCCCATCAGTCATTTGTCAGAAAGTTCAAAGAAATGTTGATCGTAAATCCAGGTTCAGTAGGTCAGCCAAGGGATGGAGAATGTAAAGCCAGTTGTGCAGTATTTGATACTAAATCGGGTGAAGCTGAAATTATCAGACTTGATTATGATATTGAAAAAACATGCCGGAAAATTAAAGAATCTATGCCTCATCCTGAGGAACTGATAACTATATTAAAGAGAGGGTACTGACATTCTCTTTACAGTTCTTATTACATTACATTACACAATAGGAAGTATTCTGATGGTATTTGTTGCAGTTTATGATAAAAAATGTACCGGCTGTGGTTTATGCGTAGATGCATGCAAGAACGATATTCTGGAAATGAAAGATGGAATCGTTTTTCCGGCAAGGATGAAGTCATGTAAATATTGCCTGGATTGCGTTGCAGCATGTGAGTTTGACGCTATAAAAGTATTCCCTTAAGTAATTGGAAAATGTTGAAAAATGGAAAATAGATAAAGGAGATAAAAATATGAAAATAGAAATTCTGGGTTCAGGTTGTGCAAAATGTAACAAGACAAAGAAGTTTGTCGAAGAAGCAGTTGCACAGGCCGGTGTTGATGCAGAGATAGTTAAGGTTGAAAATATGGATGATATAATTGCATATGGTGTTCTCATAACTCCGGCAGTTGTCATTGACGGCGATGTAAAGATCGTTGGAAGAGTACCAAAGGTCGATGAGGTTATTGAATGGATAACACAGTGATACCTATGTCTGAAAGCGTAAAATGTTCATGTGGTGCTTCCATCATAGGAATATTCCCATGTGCGGGTGCATCCAATGTAGGTCAGTTGAGTAACGCTATTGCTGTAGAGTTACATAAGAAGGGTACAGGTAATATGATGTGCACCGTAGGTGTCGGTGGTAAAGTTTCAGGCCTAGTTAAATCTGCAGAAGGTTGCGAATCTATCATTGTTATTGATGGTTGTCCTCTCAATTGTGCAAAGGCAACTATGGAAGAAGCAGGTATTCCTATCGGTAAACACATACTGCTCACTGACATGGATATCAAAAAGAATAAGGAACTTGATCTTGATCCCGCACAGGTTCAGGAATTCCTGTCAAAGGTAGAGGAGATGCTCTAAAGCATCCCTTTATCAGATCTCTACTATTTCCACTCCGAGTTCCGGGTCAAGGAGTGCAACTGTCCTTTTTCCTGTGAGTACTCCGGCTGTCTCTCCCGGATTTATCAACAAAGTATCGTTAATTTTAGTTACACCTGCGTGATGCGTGTGTCCCCTGACAACCATATCAAAGTCTCCTGATTCCGCCATGGCAATAACAGGTGGTTCATATATTCCATGAATAAGTGCAATTCTTTTACCATCTATTTCCAGATCGCCAAAATCACCACAGCATTCGGCTCCAATTTCATCGAATTTCTGCTTCAGGAGTAATCTGTCACCGTCATTATTCCCAAATACATAATACAGGTCTGCTTCAAGTTTGCTAAAAGCAGATGCCGTAAAAGGTGAGATTATGTCACCGGCATGAAGAACAGTTTTTACTTTCTTTTTATTGAATAATTCCACTGCAGCTCTGATAGCATCCATGTTGTCATGTGAGTCACTCATGATTCCGATCATTTTACCTCTCCTCTATTTACAATAGTTCGGAGAGGATTTATTCTTTTTCAGGAATTATTAGAGATTATAATTTATCTCTGCGCCTCAGAAGAACTACAAATGACATTGAAACCAAGCTCAATAGGATGCCATTCAGTGATAGTTTTGCAGAATCCGAAACATCATCGACTTCAATCTCTTCAATTTGCTCATCAGGGCCATTGTCATCATAGGATGAAGCTGCATTGGCAGGTTTTATTTCTGTTTCTAATTCATTTAGCTCATCGGCAATATCTGCCGTAATTGCAAAAGGTGAGAACCCGGAAGTAGTTGCTTCAAAGAAACAGAAGTCATCATCCTCTCCTGTCATTTCGGTGTCAAGCACCTGCCAATTATCATCATGGTAGTGGTTTAAACGGATGTCAGTTGTTTCAACACCATTGACCTGAATCCAGCTTTTAAGGACAGCAAAAGCGATCTTCATGTCTTCCATATTACTATCGGTTGCATATCCTGCCTTGCCGACCCAGATGTTCATATTTCTATAAATAAGGCCATTCGGCTTTTCAGGAACAGTTGTTGAAACATCTTTCAGGACTTCAATAGTAGTGCTGATAAAACCTGCATTCTTAAGTGATGTGTAACTGATGGCTTTTACAGGATTATTGTTTTCATCAAAAGTGTATGTAACATCGGTGTTTCCTGTAATGTATAATTTGTTGACTTCCTTGAGTTCGATGTTGTCAATATTCTCACCAGTGTCTCCACCACCGCCACCTCCTCCACCACCAGAACTGCCTGACACATCATTTGTGGAATCAGTAGTGGAAGTTCCTGTTACGGTGACCTGTGCATTTTCTATAGTAATTGGAATTTCATTCCCGCTGGCATCACTTAATATTACATTTGACAGGCTGATGGTACTTTCTCCTACCTGGTCACCTGCTCTTAAAGTGATATGGACAAAGGTTCCAGGGGATTCTATCACAGCCTGTCCCAGAGTGACTGCAAAAATTCCGCTGACTGTTCCCTGCTGGTTATCAATGGTGCCGGGAATAAAAATAGACATGACATCATTCCTGTCAAAGAAATCACCTTCCTCAACATTAGTTACCGTTAACATACTGCTGTCAAAATCAAGGTCAATTTGCGCACCTGCAACTGCTGTCGATGGTGTTATATTGATGTAAATGTCAAAATCATCTCCAGTCTGTACTTCTTGTGTTGCTTGCTCTACACTTACTACAGAAGATGCAGATACAGGAAAAGCAAGAGTGCTTAGAAGAAATGTTGTAGCTATTATCAGAAAAAATGGATTTTTTATAGTGCCATATATCCATGTCTGTTGTACCCTGGTCATTCTCACACCTGAAACCGCAAAAAATAAATTAGTTTATATATATTTAAACTTTATTATTTTATTTTTGTCTTTAGCATTAAGGCTGATAATCTACAGTTATCGCTCCACAAAAGCCAGTTGGTTATTGAAAAATATTCTTTTTGCAAGATTCATGGATGCAATGTTTTGAGGATGAAAATAAATGCAGATTCTTTCAATATCAAGAACAAGTATCATATATTGAATCAATTTTTCATGGCTTCGGTAGCATATCCATTGTTCCTGAAATCCGGTTTAAGTGCATAACATATTATGTGTCTTTTGAGAATTCAACCGCAGCAAATCCACAGGAACCGATTATTTTTTCGCTATCTTTTAAGCATATAGCCAATGCTGCAACAGTTTCTTCAGTTGTATATGAATCTATGAGCATTTAATGGAAAGCTCCAGTTTTTTCCAGATGTGCATAAAAAAAGTTTTGATTATTTACCAGGGTCAGAGTAATCCTGCTATTTTTAGGAAATTGCTGAAAAGTGTGTGACCGTTGTTCCTGTATTCGAGTGCAAGTTCATCGAAATCCTGCAAAAGCATGTTCCTGTCAAGTTCCATAAGTTCAGGATCGTTGTCCAGCCAGACATTGAACATTTCAGGTGTAAGCTCAAAATGACCCTGAATTCCATAGGCATTGCTACTGACTTTGATTATCTGGTTTTTACAGTATTTTCCAGTAGCCATTAATTCAATTTTATCAGTAAGATCAATGGTTTCACCGTGCAGGTGGAATATCTTAAGGGGATTTCCAAGCCTATAAAACAGGGGATCGTTTGTATATTCGCCTTCAATATTGACAGAATAATACTCTCCATCTTCAGCTTTAAACCCGATTTCCCTTACTTCATTTTTGCGAACAACAGCTCCCTGAGATTTTGCAAGTGTCTGCATTCCAAGACAGATGCCAAGGTATGGAATATTAAGGTCAATTGCTTTTTTTATCATTGCAAGTTCTTGTTCTATTTTTATAGTTTTGTCATTGGCGCTGTCAGGTCCACCAAATACAATAACTGCAGAGTAATTGTCAGGTTCAGGAAGATTATCTCCTGCATCCAGATCAACGACATGGAAATCAATGTTGTTTTCCTTTAGTATATTTTCCAGTATCCCGGGTCCTTCCCTGGTAATGTTCTTAACGATAAGCAGGCTCATGGGTTTTAGTATGTAACATTTGGATAAATGATTTATGAATAAGCCTGGCTAACGGAAGTCATATTAATACAACAAAAGAGTGACTTGAACAGGATTCCACATCTTGTAAGGAACCCTGTTCCACGGGTCTGCAAACCGGATAACTCCGGTAACCACCAACCATTTTTCCAACCTACCGCACCACACGATAAGTGTTAAGCCTGCAAGGCTCTTTAAGTCTGGTTATTTTATGTCTGAACCAAACTTTTTATATGTCTACCTTAAGTTCATATTACAAATAGGTATTGTATGTGTATGATGTACTAATTCTAATAATAATGATGTATCACGTATTTTATTTATTCATTAATGTATATGTATGATACAGCAAGTTCAAGTGCATTTGAGTAAGAATGATAGGCTTCATCATTAAAGCAGATAAGCCTTATATCTTCAAGCTTTCCACCATTTTTCATGTGTTCAAGAATTGTTCTCACTGCCAGTACGGATGCTCTTTCTACCGGAAATCCATAGGCTCCAATGCTAATTCCAGGGAATGCGATACTTTTGATATCATATTCCTCTGCCAGCAGAAGCGAATTCCTGTAAGCACTGACAAGAAGCTCATCCTCCTGATTATGTCCTCCATTCCAGATAGGGCCAACTGTATGTATCACCCATTTAGCAGGCAGAAGATATCCTTTAGTGATCTTTGCCTCGCCGGTAGGGCATCCACCAAGAGTCCGACATTCCTCAAGGAGTTCCGGACTTGCTGCAAGATGAATTGCACCGTCAACGCCTCCTCCTCCAAGCAGGGAATTGTTAGCTGCATTCACAATTGCATCAACTTCCTGCTCTACGATATCACCTAAGATAACACTGATAGTATCATAATAGCTCATGTTAGTCACTCATAATCACGTATTTGTGTATTTTCTATAAAATGAGATTATCAAGATCGTTCTTATCTTTGTTGTGTGATATTTTTATACAAAACAGGCAGTTAATTGTAATATTGACAAGGATTATTTTCATTAATAATAGCGTAATGGCAGGTAAGGACCATGGACGAGATCACAGAACGAATACTTTCACATTTCAGGGAAGTTTGCAGCATACCCAGATGCTCCAAGAATGAGGAAAAGATAGCCATGTGGCTTAAACAGTGGGCATTGCACCATGGTTTTAGTGTGAAGTTCGATAGTGTGAACAATATTGTTATCGGAGTGCCGGGTTCAAAAGGATGTGAGTATCTGCCTTCAATTGTGATACAGGGTCACATGGACATGGTCTGCGAGAAGACACAGGACAGTGATCATGATTTCACCAAGAATCCGATAATTCCTGTTGTGGATGGTGAGTGGCTTAGAGCACAGGGAACAACTCTGGGTGCTGACAACGGCATAGCAATTGCCATTGCACTTGCACTGGCAGAAGACAAAAGCTTAAAACACCCTCCACTTGAACTTCTCTTTACGGTGGATGAGGAAACAGGGCTTACCGGAGCCAACGCCCTTACACCTGATTTCATCTCCGGGGAAATACTGCTCAATGTGGATTCAGAGGATGAGGGTGTTTTCACTGTCGGATGTGCCGGAGGACTTAACACTACAATAAGCATGCCAGTTGATGTTTCACCTCTGCCTGAAAACATGATAACTTTTAACCTGGTGGTTGATGGTCTTGTGGGTGGTCATTCAGGTGTGGATATTCATGAAAATCGTGCAAACGCCAATAAACTGATTGCAGGAGCATTAAGCTCAATTGCCGATAGGATGGATATTAGAATTATAGATATAAAAGCTGGATCTGCTCATAATGCAATTCCACGTTATGCTCAGGCTACTGTAGCTGTTACGGCTGGTAAGCAAGAAGAATTATCTAAACTCATATCTGATCTTGAAAACGAAATGAAGTCAGATTATTCAGAGATCGAAACCGGGCTTGCTATTAGAATAGATGAATTTTCTTCTCCTTCTTTGGATTCTCAAAAAGAAATAACGGAGTCAATAGATTCTGAAACTTCATCCCGGATCATCGGACTTTTGCAGGAGCTTCCACATGGAGTTGCTTCAATGTCAGCTGACATAGAAGGACTTGTTGAAACCTCAAGTAATCTGGCTACGATTAACATCAAAGACGGAAAGCTTGTAGTTCTCTCAAGCCAGCGTAGTTCCGTTGATTCAGGACTTGCAGCTCTCACTTCCTCAATTGAATCCGTAGCAAAGAAGTACGGTGCAGATTATGAACATAATTCAGGTTATCCTGCCTGGCAGCCTGATATGTCTTCTCCTTTACTGAAACGCTGCATGGAAGTTTATTCATCTGTTTTCGGTGAAAAGGCAAAGATAGAGGTTATACATGCAGGTCTGGAATGTGCTGTTATCGGCTCAAAGTTTGAGACCATGGATATGATATCCTTTGGACCTACAATAAAAAATCCTCATTCACCTGATGAATGTCTTCATATCCCTTCTATCAGGAAGATCTGGGATTTCATGGTAGTGTTGCTGGAATCCTTTGCTGTAAAGGATGAAAAGAAAAAAGCTGGCAAGGCTAAAAAGAAGGGCAAAGGTAAGAGATCAAGGTCATAATTATAATCCATCAGTTACTATGTTATTAACATGGAAGAGTTTCCAAGACCGGTGCTTCTGGTAAGTAGATGTCTCGAGTTTGATAAGGTAAGATTTAATGGACAGAAGGTAAGTTCCCCCATTGTTCGTGATCTGATGCCATTTGCAGATATCAAAACAGTCTGTCCGGAAGTTGAAATCGGTCTTGGTGTTCCCAGAGAATCCTTACGGATCATCAAAATCAATGATGAATACAGACTAATCCAGCCAAAATCAGGTCTTGATCTTACTGAGAAAATGAATTCTTTTGCTGAAAAGTTCCTCGATGGTCTGGGAGAAGTTGACGGTTTTATTTTTAAGGGGCTTTCCCCGAGCATGGGTCTTGGAAATGTGAAGGTATATTCTAAGGCTGAAATGTCTCCCGTTGTCGAAAGGTCTGCAGGCTTTTTTGCAGGTCATGTTATCGACCGGTATCGTGGATATCCCATAGAGGAAAGTGAACGACTGCTTAACCCACGCATCAGGCATCATTTCCTGACAGGTCTCTATGCCTTTGCAGATTTCAGGCAGATAAAGGATCAGGCTTCAACTGATAGGTTAATGGATTTTCACAGGAAAAATCGTTTTCTTTTCATGTCTTACAACCCGGCGTTGTTTGATAAGATGTCCGGGCTGCTTGGAGGTGCCGGGAAATCAGGTCAGGTATTTGAAGAGTATGGTTCACTTTTGAAAGAAACTCTTCGAAAACCGGGTTCTGAATATCTGAAAATTGAAGCTGCAAGGAAGATGTTCTTAATTTCTGGTGACAAAGACAATAATGAGAGTTCTTTCTTTGAGAAAATGCTGGGACGTTATGCCGATAACAGGATTAGCTGGGATGCTGTAATTGAAGTTTTGAGGATGTTCTCTTTCAGGGCTCTTGTCGAAGAATCATATAATGACAGATTCCTGTACCCTTATCCGGAGGAGCTAAAAGCACCGGCAGATGAGAACAGAGAGAAAGATTACTGGCATATGAATGGTATTTAAAGGTGAAATGATGCAAAAATTCGAACTTGAGGTAAGTAACTGTATTGACTGTAAGAAATGCTGGGATGTATGTCCTGTGAATAAGGTTACAGAAGGTAATATTTACACTCCGCAGGGCAAGATCGAGTCTCTGGCAAAGGTAGTTGCAGGTGAAGAACTTACGCAGGAAGAGTACGACAACATCTATCTTTCATCACGCTGCGGTGCATGTGATGATGTTTGCCCGGTAAATATCCCAATAACCGATATCATCCAGTATGAGAGGGAACTGCTGGCGAAACAGGGAAGGGAGCCTGCAAAGACCACAGCCATCTCAAATAACATCGTTGAGCACAACAGTCCGGGAGCCAAGGATCCTTCAAAGAGGTTTGACTGGATAACTGATGACCTTGACCTTGCTGAAAGTTCCGAGATTGCTTACATGGCAGGCTGCTGGGTATCATACAGCCAGCAGGAAGTTGCCAGAGCTACTATTCGCCTGCTCAATCATGCAGGAATAAGACCAATGATACTGAAGGAGGAGAAATGCTGCGGACTTTTCCTCATTGATAGTGGTCATTTTGAGCAGGCTGCTGAGCATGCAAAGAAGTTTGTGGATTACATTGAGTCACTGGGAGTGAAGAAGGTTATAGCTTCATGTCCTGGTTGTTATATGGTACTTGGTAAAGAGTATCCTAAGCTCTACCGTGAACTGAATTTTGAGGTTGAGCATTCCCTTAATGTGTTTAAGGATATGATAGCAGATGGTACGCTAAAACCAGAGAAGCTTGACCTTACTGTTGCTGTCAGGGATGCCTGTCCTATGAGAGATTCAAAGGATGTCCCACGAATTATCCTTGAAAGCATGGGTGTGAGGACCAATGAACTCTTTGACGGCAAACAGGTATGCTGCGGAGGACCTGCCGGTCTTAAACCAAACTTCCCGGATATTGCAAATGACATCGCCATGCTGACGGTGCAGAGTTATAAGGATAAGGCTGACATGCTTGCTTCATATTGTCCTTTCTGTGTGCATCACATGTCAGGAGCCTGCAAGTCCAGGGACGAGGAAATGAAGATAAAGGATGTTTCGGTGCTGCTGGCTGAGAGTGTGCTTGGAATAAATCTCTTTTGATTCATTAGAGGAGTCATAACTAAAATATAAAGGATCGTAAAACGATCTATTATTCTATTTATTGATATTTAGAATAGGGTCAATTTTATTATAACATCTTTTTTTAGTACAGTTGTTACTATTTTTTAAAAATATTCTTTTGCTATTTACTCGTTAATTATGCAAAATCAGGTTTTTAAGATTTGATAACTGACCCGGTTATAATACTCTCGTCCATATAAAAAGAAATATATATAATTATGGACTGATAATGTTAACATATCATTTTATTCTATAACAACTATGGAGAAGATATTTTGGATGTTTATTTGCATATTATGAAATTACATTCCATACTAAATTATCAGTTAAATGTACAGACTTTATTCGATATAACCATAAATCAGAACCTTTTGCAGGAGACTCTAATATGAAGTATCTGGTTCTGGGCACGGTTCTTTTGTTACTTTTTTTAGGAATAGGGGACGCTGGAGCAGTATATACAATAGAAGTGACAAATTTGTCAAGCAACATAGCTGCATCGGATCTTGTAAACACATTACTTGGCGAAAACAGCAGTGTAACGGTATCTAATATCACAGTTACAGGTATAAATGAATCAATTGGCAGTTTTATTAACGGCGGTGATCTTGGTTTTGATTCAGGTGTTGTAATGAGTTGTGGTGTTGTTTCAGATGTTGCTGAAGACATATCTGTAAATGCGAATACGAATACAGGTCAGCCGGGAGATGCAAATCTAACTACTCTTATAGGGGCGGAGACATACGATGCTATTGTGCTTGAATTTGATTTTGTGCCTGAAAAAAGTGGTATTGCATTTACTTATCGTTTCGGTTCTGAAGAGGACTTTAGCAGTGATTGGGATGATGCTTTCGGGCTTTTTGTCAACGGAGAAAATATTGCACTTCTACCAGATGGGAATCCGGTAAGTGTTGTCAATATAGGAACGGGTCCATACTATGAAGCTGGTCCTCTTAACAACTGTTTTAATGGGTTCAGTATAATATTGCATGCCAGTACAACAGTGGAAGCAAATACTCTTAATCACATGAAATTTGCTATAGCTGATAAAGGTGATCATGCAGTTGATGCTGTAGTATTTATAGAAGGTGAGTCTTTTGTATCAAATACCATTCCATATGCACCAACCTCAGCACTTTGTGAAGGGGAGATAAATGCCACAAACATAACGGATTTAACACCTGAATTTAGCTGGACTTTCTCAGATAATGACAGTGGTGATTCACAGGGTGCTTATCAGATCCTTGTTGGTACTACTGAAGGTGCAAGTGACATGTGGGATAGTGATAAGGTTGAAAGCAATTCCTCAACCGATATTTCTTACGCAGGTTCAGCTTTAGATTGGAATACCACTTACTATTGGAAAGTTAGGACTTGGGATAACAATAATGCTGCAGGAGCTTATTGTGTAAATCAAACATTTACAACAGCTACAGAACCACCTGTTGCTAACTTCAGTGCAAATGTGACAGAAGGTGTAATTCCATTATCTGTGAATTTCACGGATCTCTCAACGAATACACCAACAAACTGGTTTTGGGATTTCGGTGACGGTAATACTTCAACAGATCAAAGCCCAATACACATCTACACATCAGCAGGAACTTATAACGTCAGTTTGAATGTAACAAAAGCAGGTGGCAGCAATGTCAGCACTCAGCTCTCTTACATAACTGCTTATGCAGTTCCTGTTTCCAATTTCAGTACCAACGTAACTGAGGGTGCAGCTCCGTTAACTGTAAACTTCACCGATCTTTCAATCAACATACCAAGCAACTGGTCTTGGGATTTCGGTGATGGAAGCAATTCTACTTCCCAAAGTCCGATACACACCTATGCATTAGCCGGAACCTATAATGTCAGTTTGAATGCAACAAACCCTGCTGGCAGTGATGTTACAACAAAGACCTCCTACATTACTGTGTATATTACTCCGGTTGCCAACTTCACAGCAGATGTAACTTCGGGTACTGCTCCATTGTCTGTAACCTTTACTGATCAGTCCACAAACACACCAACATCATGGCTTTGGGACTTTGGTGACGGAAGCAATTCTAGTTCCCAGAATCAAACACATAGTTATACCGCTGCAGGCAGCTACAATGTTACACTGAATGCTACAAATGTAGCTGGTAGTAATATCAGCACCCAGTTGTATTACATTAATGTGAGTGCTGCACCTTCAACAGAAGAAAGTTCCGATGATGACGATGGAGTTCGTGCATCAGTAAGTCAGGGACAGGATCCTAAGATAGTATCAAGCTCTGCCACATCTGTAAAGCGTGTCACAGGAGGTTCGGAAGTTAATTATGATTTATCTGACAGTGGAACTCCAGTACTTGGTGTAAGCTTTGATGCCAAGAACGATGAAGGTCTTGTAGTTGCCAAGGTTCAGGTACTTTCCAGTTCTCCAGAAGGACTTCCAACTTCATCAGGTAACTCTTACCAGATGATGAGCATTGATGTTGGAAGTGAAGGTACAATTTCCTCGAACAGTGCCGACAACATTCAGATTCGCTTCAAAGTTAGCCGTGAATGGATAGAAGAGAACAACATTGATGTGTCCACCATCCGTATGAGTAGGTATCATGGTGAGCAGTGGAACGATCTGCCAACTTATCAGGAAAGAGAAGAAAATGGATACATCTACTTCTATGCTGAAACTCCCGGATTCTCAATCTTTGAAGTTGTGGGAGATGAAATTACTCCAACCTCTGAGCAGGTTCCTGCATCAACATCAGTGGTTGAAGAAGTAGAGGAACCTGCAGAGGAAGAAGCATCTGGCACACCTGGATTCACTGCAATTGCAGGAATTGTGTTTGTTTCACTTGCAATTCTTGTGAGCAGAAAACAGAAATAATAACTAAGAACACAAGAAAGGGCAATCTTGCCCTTTTAATTACTTTTTTAAAATCAAATTACAATGTCAGATATGGTATCCGACGCAGAAACGGTAGATTACTCTGATTTCATCCAGTTCTTTTGAATCAAACTGAATCTCGTCATCATTTGCTGAATACTTCATATCTTCAAAGTCCTTGAAAACTACTTCACAATTTACGTTCTCAGGAAGCTGGGATTTGAAATGATCGCATTTCTTTGTAATTTTTGTGACAAGTCTTTCAGTTTCATCTACATTGAAAGATGCAGTTTCGGATGGAGAATACACAACTTCAGTGGTCAGTTTTTCCCTGTCAATGAGATTCATCCAGAAACCATTCATTACAGTATTATCAAGCATATAGTCCTTAATCTCGAAACTTTTGCTTATTACATTCTTCAAATCAGAACACCTGATAATTTCATAGATTTAAAGAGTTAAAACGGTTTTTATGATACGCTTTCAGGCTACTGCAATAATGTATAAAATAGGACATTGCGGAGTAATTCTCCGCAGCGTTTCAAATTGTTTTTTCTAAATTCGTCTATTAATTGTCTGTTATGGCTGCTGGTGCCGGACTTGCAAGACTGCCGCCAATGTAAGCCACGGTTCCACATATCAGTCCAATGAAAACCGGGTGTATAAGCGGGTTACCAAAAAGCTGCCACAGGACAACAGAGCCGAAACTTGCTACAAGGCTGGCGATAAATCCAGTTGATGTACCACGTTTCCAGTAAAGACCGAAGAACAGTGGTACGAAAACACAGCATGCTATTACGCCCATACTTACGGAAACCAGAGGCACAATGAGTTGTGGAACATCAATTGCAAAGAAAGCCGAGACAATAATGATTACGACTCCGACTATCCTTGTGATCTTGAGAATCTTATCGTCTGTTGTTTCAGGTTTGAAGTACTTCAATATGTCTGAAGTAAGAGATGTTGTTGTAACAAGTACAATAGCACTCATTGTGGACATTGCGGCTGAAATGGCTGCAAGCAACACGATACTGTCAAATCCTGTAGGAAGTAGTTCTGTTGCAAGGAATGGCACCAGTCCGTCAGGGTTTGCGATATAAGGTGCAAGCTGTTCCTGAGTGAAAGCACCGTATGCCAGTATTCCCAGTGAGAAAATACAAAGAGCGTAGATTGTAATGGAAATCGGTCCGTAGATTCCTGCAAAACGTACAACTCTCTTATCCTTTGCTGAGAACAGCATGATAAGCAGGTCAGGCAGTGCCAGCAGTCCAAGACTTATTGCAAAGGCAGTTCCAAACGTTTTCTGCCATGGTACCATAGAACCACCCATATTCAGTATATCCGCAGGGATAGTGCTCCAGATATCAGCACCGCCGCCACTTGAAATAAGTCCGCCGTAAAGGAACACGGCACCAACAAGCATGATGAGTCCCTGAAGGAAACTGATCCAGAGAATGGCTGGCAGTCCACCGATCACATAATACAGTGCAACAATGATTACAGCTATTATCAGTCCTTGGACATAGGTCACTCCAAGAAGTCCCTGGAAAAGATTTGCACATCCTTTAAAGATAGCAACCAGATAAACGGTATACATCAAGAGCATTATAGCTGCAAGGAGCACCTTTCCTTTCTGTGAGTCATAGCGGCGTTCAAGAAGCTGTGGTACTGTCTTTGCATCGTACTGCTGTGAAGCTGCCCATATTTTTGGTGCAACAAGGAAGGCTATACATGCAAAAGCAACGTGGAAGAACACAGCCCATATTACCCAGGGAAGTCCGGCAACAAGTCCGTATCCACCGCCTCCAAGGAACGAGGCTGCACTGAAATATGCTGCCATGTATGCTATACCGATGACAGCAGGGTGGGTTATATTCCTATCCGAGATAACGAATCCTGAAAAGGTTCCCTGTTTGAGTTTAATGGATAACAGCAGAATTCCGATAACATACAAAACCAGAAGTATATGGTTAATCATGGTCCTGCCTCAATACGAAAAAGAAAGTTATTCCAAGCATAACAATAACTGAAACTATCAAGTAAAGATAAGGTAATGGCATCAGTTAATCCTCCTTTCAGCCATATAATGGGGTTTGAAGTAAACTCCAGTTAAAATGTTGTGTATCAACACCAAGTATTATTCTCCTCCTTCAATGAACTAAAATGTGCTTTAATGCGCAATACAAAATAGCAATATTTTAAAAAGGTTTTGATTACTTTGTGCGGAATTCACGGCAATTAAGGTGAGCGGTAGCATATATCTGTGATGCGGTTCCTTTCTATATTATACTTATACTCATACAAAATGACCTTATATTTTCATTCAACATCACATGAGAATTCAACTATGCCAGAAAGAACAGAACTTGAGAAGCTAGCTGATGAGTACAAAGACAGTTCTCCACAGGAGATACTCAAGTACGCCCTTAATAGGTTTGGAAAGGATATTACCATTGCATTCAGTGGTGCCGAGGACGTTGTGCTTATCGATATGGCTTCAAAGATAATGCCTGATGTTAGTGTCTTCTCTCTGGATACTGGTCGCCTGCATCCTGAAACATACAGGTTTTTTGATGTTGTAAGAGAGTACTATAATATTCAGCTTGAGATCTTCTTCGCTAACAGGGAAAAGACCGAGGAACTTGTCCTGAAAAAGGGTATGTTCTCATTTTACAAAGACGGTCATGGTGAGTGTTGTGCTGCCAGGAAGGTGGACCCTCTCAGGCGTTCACTGAGCATAAGGGCTGCGTGGATAACAGGCCAGCGTAAGGATCAGAGTCCTAATACACGTGCAAATATCCCTGTGATAGAGTTGGATCCTGTGTTTGGAGATGGAAATCTAATAAAGTTCAATCCTCTGGCAAACTGGAGCTCAAAACAGGTCTGGGATTATATCAGGGAGAACAATGTCCCTCACAACGAGCTTCATAAGAAAGGATACGTCAGTATTGGTTGTGAACCATGTACCAGACCTGTCCTGCCGGGACAGCATGAGCGTGAGGGACGCTGGTGGTGGGAAGAGGCTACAAAGAAAGAATGTGGTCTGCATTCGGGAAATATAATTCCTCAGAACTGATAGAAGAGTCTGGGATATTATATCTAAGGACAATTACGAATGCCACTGAAATTACCTATAATAATTAAGGGAGGGGCTGTATGACAACTACGGAAGAATCTTACCATCTTTCAAATCTAAAAACACTTGAAGCTGAGAGTATTGGTATCATCAGGGAAGTAGCTGCGGAATTTGATAACCCTGTGATGCTGTATTCCGTGGGAAAGGATTCATCGGTGATGACCCATCTTGCGATCAAGGCATTTTATCCGAAAAAGGTACCTTTTCCGTTATTGCATATAGATACCGGATATAAGTTCCCGGAAATGTACGAGTTCAGGGATGCGTATACAAAGAAAAACGGGCTTGACCTGAGGATTCACAGGAATGAGGAAGCCCTCAAAAGAGGAGTGAATCCTCTTTCAGTTGGAACTGTCAGGTGCTGTGCCGAGCTTAAGACCAAAGCACTTCTTGATGCACTGAAAGAAGGTGGTTACGATGCTGCATTCGGAGGTGCAAGGAGAGATGAAGAGAAATCAAGGGCAAAAGAGAGGATTTATTCTTTCCGCGACAAACATGGCCAGTGGAACCCGAAGAACCAGAAGCCTGAACTCTGGAATCTCTTCAATTCAAAGATTGACCCGGGTGAATCCATAAGGGTATTTCCTCTCTCAAACTGGACAGAGCTTGATATCTGGACTTACATCTACCATGAGAATATCGACATCGTCCCTCTCTACTTTGCGAAGGAAAGACCTGTCATTGAAAAGAATGGTCAGCTTATTCCTGTTTATACGGATGAGTATGAGGACGAGGTCAAGGATGTCATGTGTCGTTTCAGGACACTTGGGTGCCATTATTGTACTGGTGCAGTGAGGTCTGAGGCAGACACCCTGGAGAAGATCATTGAAGAGATGATGGTAGCACGCCATTCCGAACGTATTACAAGGGTGATCGATCACGATCAGGACAGTTCAATGGAGCAAAAAAAAAGGGAGGGATACTTTTGAGTTCCGAGTCTCTAATCGAACAGAACCAGAATATCGATCTGCTGCGTTTTGCTACTGCAGGTAGTGTTGATGACGGAAAATCCACTCTCATTGGCAGATTGTTATATGATTCAAAATCAATATTCGAGGACCAACTACACACTATTAAAACCTTCTCTAGAACTCACAGGAACCAGGAAATAGATTATTCACTGGTCACCGACGGTCTGAAATCGGAAAGAGAGCAGGGAATTACTATAGATGTTGCTTACAGGTTCTTCTCAACTCCAAAGAGACGTTTCATTATTGCTGACACTCCGGGTCATGAACAATATACAAGAAACATGGCTACAGGTGCATCCAATGCATCACTTGCTCTGATTCTCATTGATGCAAGAAACGGAGTTGTCACACAGACTAAAAGGCATTCATTCATCTCATCCCTGCTGGGTATCCGTAATTTTGTAATTGCTGTCAATAAGATGGATCTGGTAGACTATTCGCAGGAAGTGTTCGAGAGTATCGTAAGTGAGTTCAATGCTTTCGCTGATAAGTTAGCGGATGAGTCTGTTTACTATATTCCAATAAGCGCACTTGAGGGTGATAATGTCATTGAGCGAAGCGAGAACATGCCATGGTATAAGGGTTCCACATTGCTTGACTATCTGGAGAATGTGAACGTCTCCGGTGGGCGTAACCTGAACGATTTCAGGTTCCCTGTCCAGTATGTGAACTGGGGAGGAGGCGATGATTTCAGAGGCTATTGCGGTACAATAGCTTCAGGGGTGGTCCATAAAGGCGATAAGATAAGGGTGCTTCCGTCTGGTAAGACAAGCAAAGTCTCAAGGATTGTCACGTATGATGGATATCTCGATTATGCCTTTGCTCCGATGGCAGTGACTCTTTGTCTTGAGGATGATATCGACATAAGTCGCGGTGATATGATCGCAAAGGTGGATGATCTTCCTGCTATTGCCGGTAGCTTTGAGGCGAATATCGTCTGGATGGATAACACTCCAATGGAGATTGGCAAGGATTATCTGATAAAACACACAACAAGCATGGTAAAAGGCAATTTTGAAGAAGTTATTCATGAGTTTGACCCTGACGATATCAGTATGAAATCATCGAAATCCCTGGGACTGAACAGCATCGGTAAAGTCAAGGTTGAATTGAAGAGCCCGGTTTTTGCAGATATCTATTCTAAGAACAGGGTAACAGGTTCATTCATAGTTATTGATCCACATACAAATCAGACTGCTGCTGCCGGCATGGTTACAAAATACAAGCAGGTTTCACCTGATAAAAGTTGCAAGTCCGCAAAGATCAGGGTCATTTCCTATCCTGCTGACAAAAAAGAAGAAGCAAAGGCTAAGTATGACCGTCTTTCCATGCATGGTACACATTGCATTTATGTGGATGATGATCTTCTGAAGGAAACTCTCCGTAAGGGGAAACCAGTTGACAGTGATGAATATTCTGAAATGATAGAGAACCTGTGTAAGATCGTTACACAATCAGGTGTATCTGTTGTTGTATGCTCGGATCACTTTAAAAGTTGAATTTAAGCTATCTGCCATCTATTCAAGGTGGCATTCTTCATCTTTTTTAATGACTTTTAGTCATTTTGATATTTTAAGTCTTATGTTCATTTTTGTTAAATTCAATTTATACCAGCTCGGATGGTTATTATTCTTTTATTTTTCGATAGCCCTTACTTTATACCTATACGGTTAAAAGTAATATATATACTAAGAAAACCAACTTGAATTGTAAAAAGATTTGGTTCACAAGACTTCGGAATAGTGTGTAATAATCGCGTTATACAACGAGTATTTCACCTAATTGGAGAGAACCTACATTAAAAGTAAAGGATGCATTCCTGCAATAAAATGCATCCTTGTGTTTGCAGGAAGTTGGACATAATAGCTACGAACCAACTACCAACATTATACTACAAACCTATTTACGCATTTATTGCATATATTTTTGCCTGAATTTGGCAAAAAATACGTAATATTTGCCAATGTTGGTTCTAGTTTTTCCAAATTTCAAAAGATGTATTGGTAAATATGGAGAAATATGAAAGAACTATTAGATTATCTTAGCTTAATATTGAACATACTGAAGATTGCTCTTGCAGTAATCTCTATAATTGAAAAGACGTATTTTCACAGAACTAAAAATAACAAATAATGCTGCTTTTCAGTATTTTATTTTTTTATCATATTCCTAAATTTTAGCAAATTACAAGTTGAAACCTTTTTTTCCAGGATTCCTATAAACATGCAAGTTACTATATAAATTCACAAACCATTTACACGTTCTTAAGTGTTCTTTTGGATAAACCTGCAAGCTTTTGTTTAGTTCTATGGACTTCAAAATCCACCGTCAAAACATTTATATTTCATCAAACAAGTGCATAGTCAGCATTAATGTGTGATTTAGGCAATTCATATTCAAGATATGATTATTCGTAAATCTATTTTCTAATCTTCTAATTATCTTCATTCAAGAGGAATGACATTGACCGGTAAACGTATACTAATGGGCAACGAAGCCATTGCTTTTGGAGCCATGAAAGCTGGCCTTCAGATTGCAAGCGGCTATCCTGGCACACCATCCAGTGAGGTCATGGAAACAATCATTTCACATGCAAAAAAGTATGGCATTTATGCCGAGTGGGCGACCAATGAGAAAGTAGCACTTGAAACAGCAGTTGGTGCTGCATATTCCGGTGCGAACACTATTGTAACAATGAAACAGGTCGGCCTGAATGTAGCTTCCGATCCTCTCATGAGTCTTTCCTACATAGGCATCAAAGGCTCACTTGTAATTCTCGTTTCCGACGACCCCGGACCACATTCATCCCAGACCGAGCAGGACACAAGAGCATTCGGTCACTTTTCCAACATTCCTGTTCTTGATCCTTCAACCCCGCAGGAAGCCTATGACATGACAAAACTGGCCTTTAAGCTCTCACACGAGCTTGAAACTCCTGTAATTCTGAGAACTACAACAAGAGTTTCTCATGGATGCGAGGATGTACTTATAGAAGATATCGAGCCTGTATCAAAAGACATTGAAGGATTTGTGAAAGACAGCAGATGGATCATATTCCCAAAACTGACAGCCCAGCGTCATCCTCTTCTGGAAGAGCTTCAAGTCAAAATGTCTGACCGTTTTTCAGAGTACTTTGATGATAATACTTTCAATTCTATTACAAAAGGAAGCAGCAAAATAGGAATTGCAGCTTCCGGTGTTTCCGCTCTTTATGCAAAAGAAGCAATAAAGGAGCATTCTGATGTATTCTCCTTTTTCAAAGCAGGTACGGCTTATCCTTTCCCTGAAAAAGCAGCTCTCGATTTCATGGAAGGTCTAACTGACCTGATAGTTGTGGAGGAACTTGATCCTTATATGGAAGAGCAGTTCCTGCAGATAGCAGGGAAATATCATCTTAATATCAATATTCATGGAAAGAAGAATGGTTCTTTCCCTGTAAGCGGAGAATATAATGTTGATGTTGTTGTGGACAGCGTCAATCGTGCACTTGACAACATAGGTAGCCAGAGTATCCGGCTTTCCCATTCAGTTGCCGCCGTGAAACCAGAGGATATCCCATCTCTTCCAATTCGTGCTCCTACATTATGTGCAGGCTGCATGCACCGCACAGTATTCTATGCCTTCAAGAAAGCTGCTGCTAAAATGAAAAAGCAGTCAGGAATTGATTCAGTATTTTCGGGTGATATCGGATGTTACACTCTTGGAAATGCACGTCCTCTTAACATGGTGGACACCTGTCTCTGCATGGGTGCAGGAATAAGCATTGCAGCAGGTCTTTCCCATACTCCTGAGTTCATGCAGGGTAAGAAAGCAAAACAGGTGGCTTTCATAGGTGATTCCACATTCTTCCATTCGGGAATTGCTGCCGTTGTCAGTGCTGTCTATAACAACGCAGACATAACGATTGCAGTGCTTGACAACCGCACAACAGCCATGACAGGACATCAGCCTCATCCCGGTATAGGTTTAACAGCCATGGGTTCCCCTGCAAAGATGATCGATATTGCAGAGGTCCTTAAAAGCTGCGGGGTCGGGATGGTAAAGACAATTGAAGCCGATGACCTACAGGCTTGCATGGATATAGCCACTGAGGCGATGGAGTTTGAAGGCCCATCCGCAGTGGTTTTCAAAGGTAAATGTGTGGCTATTTGCAAAGGAACCAGTCAATATGTTGTAGATGAGGACAAATGTACCAACTGTAAGTTATGCATCAACCAGCTTGGCTGTCCTGCCATATTCTCAATTGCACCAGGCATTCCGGTAATTCAGGACACATGCAGTGGCTGTGGCCTGTGTGCACAGATCTGTCCGGCTGGTGCTATTGTGCTGAAGGAGGCCTTACAATGAAATTCGACATTATCATTGCAGGTGTAGGTGGTCAGGGTGTTGTGCTGGCTTCCCGTTTACTTGCTACTGCTGCCATAGATGCAGGTTTCCATGTTGCTACCGCCGAGACCATAGGAATGGCCCAGAGGGAAGGTTCAGTTACCAGTCACGTAAGAATAGGTGATGATGTATGCGGCTCATTAATACCACATGGAAAAGCCGACCTGCTTATTGGTCTTGAACCAGCAGAGGCTGCAAGGAATATTCTTTTCCTCAGCAAAAATGGTAATATGGTCGTTAATGAGCATGCCATTATGCCTTCAACACAGGATTGCGATGAATATGACCCTGAAAAGATACTGGAATTCCTGAAAGAAAGCTGTCCGCAGACCATTACAGGAGATTTTACTGGACTTGCAAGGAGTGCCGGGACATACAAGGCCGCTAACGTTGCCATGATAGCAGCAGCAGCTGGTGCTGGTCTTTTACCATTCTCTGATGAATATCTGTGGGGTGTGCTTGAGAAGATGATTCCTGAAAAGTACAGGGAAGTTAACCGCAGGGTCTTTGATAAGGCCATTGAAAGTGTTTCAGGAATATCAGAAAAATCCGGCAAGGAAACAAATGAGGATAAATGATCACAGGGTGAGTTGAATGTGTAACTGTCATGATAATAACAGCAAGAAGCTTACAGATAAAGAGAATAATGATGCTAATTACCGCAATCTCTGTGATTATGATACATCCGTGGAAAAGAGAACAGCCAGTCTCATGGACCTTCTGAAAAGAGTAACTGAAGGCAGTCCATTTTATAAGAAAAAGTTTGCAGAAGCTGGCGTGGATATTAGCGAGATAAAATCTCTTGAAGATATCAGCAAGCTTCCTTTAACTACAAAAGAAGAACTCAGGGATGCGTATCCGCTGGGGTTGCAGGCTGTACCGGATGAGGAAGTCGTAAGGATACACTCATCTTCAGGAACAACCGGAAGCCCGGTAATTATTCCCTACACAAAAGGAGATGTAGAGGTCTGGGCTGACATGATGATGCGCTGTTATAAGATGGCAGGTCTCACAAATACGGACAGGATACAGATAACTCCTGGTTATGGATTATGGACTGCAGGAATCGGATTCCAGGCAGGTGCTGAACTTCTGGGTGCAATGGCTGTTCCTATGGGTCCTGGAAACACCGAGAAGCAGCTCAAGATGATGCAGGATCTTAAATCCACGGCTCTTGCGAGCACTTCATCCTATGCACTTCTGCTTGCAGAGGAGATCACAAAAAGAGGACTGAAGGACAAGATCCACCTGACTACAGGTATTATAGGTTCCGAGCGCTGGAGTCCTAAGATGAGGGCACGTATTGAGGACGAGCTGGGAATAGATACATATGATATCTTTGGCCTGACCGAGATCTACGGACCTGGAATTGCTCTTGATTGTTCACTGCATGATGGTCTTCATTACTGGTCTGATCACCTGCTCTTTGAGATAATAGACCCTGTAACCGGTGAAACACTACCTGATGGAACCCTCGGTGAGCTAGTAATCACAACACTTACAAAGGAAGGTGCACCGCTCATACGTTATAGGACAAGGGACCTGACACGCATATATCCGGAACCCTGCAAGTGCGGATGTCCTTTCCCGCGTATTGACCGCATTCTTGGGCGTACTGATGACCGCATAAAGATCAAGGCTGTTAATGTCTACCCCGGACAGATAGAGGATGTCATCATGAGGGTAGAAGGTGTGAGCAGTGAATACCAGATTGTTCTTGAAAGAGAAGGCGGAAGGGACAGTATGCTCTTTAGGGTTGAGATAGAGAATGCCGACGATCCTGAGGTCAACAAACAGAGATCAAAACAGATGAATAAGGCTTTCCATGATTTCATCGGAGTAAGCGTTGATGTTGAATGTGTTCCTATTGGAGCATTGCCACGTAGTGAAAAGAAGAGTAAGAGAGTTATTGATAATAGGGAGATGTGAGGTTACATCACTCTTTATCCACAAGCACTGCATTGGTGATTACCACTTTTGCAGTGTACTCATCCCTTTCAATGACTTCCATTTCCTTAATCTCTATTTTTTTGTGATACATCGGTCCGTCAGTTACAAAGCTTTCAAACTCTCCGCCTTCGCCTGCAACGTTGAGTCCTATCTTCTCATTGAGCTTGACAAGTTTTTCAATATCTTTCTCAGTGATAATACGTCCAACCCAGCTTTTGTTAAGACCATATGCAGCAACACTGCTGAAAATGAATTCAAATCCAAGATCGAGGAGTTGGTACATCTCTTTCTCCTGGTCAATGTGCCACAGGGGTGAAAATGCTTTGAGTCCGAGTTCGTCACAAACTCTTTCTATCCTTTCACGCTGGTAATTTGAGTAAAGGGCTCCGGTAATAACTCCTTCAATACCGAACTCGTCCTTTGCACGGATGATGGCATTCTTCATGTCATCCAGTTCCTTTTCCTTTTCTCCCTTGGTTAGTTCTTCAATGAGTGGAAGTTCCATTGCTTCTGCCTGCAGGCGTGCAAGGTCAATATTAGGTGTGTGGAACATGTATGAGTCAAGGTTCTGACTTTTGATGGTGATGAGACATTCAATAGAATAATTCTGCTGCTGCATCACATGCATTGCATAATTGCTGTCCTTGCCTGAACTGAAAAGCACACCAAGTTTCAGGTTTGGCTGTCCGTAGAACTGCTTCAGGTAGTCTGTCTTTGTTTTGCATCTTGCTTTCTTTGCAAGTTTACCAATGGCTTTGTCAAAGCGACTTCCATACTGAGCTGCCTGTTTCCTGCGCTGGCTGACCTCGGCAGGAATGCCAATTTTTTCTGCAAGCATGCGGAGTATGAGTTTGTTCTGTTCTTCATCAATTTTGTACTCAGGTGGGATTTTCAGACAATAATCCACAAACCTCTTGTCAAGATAAGGAACACGCAGTTCGATGTTGTTGTTCATAGAGACAACATCGTCACGATATGTGTTTTTCTCGTAGATTTTCAGAACATCAGCATAGCAGTCCCTGCTTATGTCTGTGGAACGCTTGTGACGGTCATAACCTGCAAAGATCTCATCGGCTCCTGAGCCTGAGAACATTACCCTGATGCCGTCTTCTCTTGCAGCCACACATGCTGCATACATGGTGAGAGCAACACCAACTTTTGGAACGTTGCTATCTTCAACAAGAGGAACCACGTCTTTGAGATATTCTTCAACTTCGTCAAGGTCTATGATTTTGATCTTCAGGTCGAGTCCGAGTTCATCAGCCATCTTCTTTGCATATTCTACATCCGGTGGAAGCTGTACTCCTGCAAGACCTGCGGTGTAGCATGTAAAATCGATCCCTGGCTTTTTTCCCATCAGTTTGCACAGACAGGCGATTATTGTGGAATCAAGTCCTCCTGAAAAAAGGATTCCGAATTTCTCTTCCGGCATTCGGATAGATACCGCATCTTCAAGTTTTTCAAGCATCACTTTTTCAAGTTCATCGATGCTGCCTTCGTGTTCCGGTATAATGGAGAAGAATTCCCTGTTGAATTTCTCCAGATTTCCGGTTTTGATGTTGTAGGCCAGTATCTCTCTTGGGTTTAGTTCCTTGATATCTGCAAAACCGTTTCTTGCAAGCGCTTTTTTCTCGGAACAAAATGCAAAACCATCGGAGTTGCTGTACCAGAGTGGTTTCAGGCCAACGATATCCCTTGCAACGTAAACTGTATCATCCAGCCAGTATGCGATGGCATAGACTCCAATGACTTCCAGGAGCACTTCATCTATTAGCTGCATCATGTTGTTGCTTCTGGAATCTCCGGCTTTCTTCTCAATTAACTGTATCAGCAGGTCAGTGTCATTCTCAGCTTCGATCTCGTATTTCTCAACAAGCTCTTTCCAGTTGTATATCTCACAGTTGGCAACCATTTTACCTTTATAGGCAAGTGGCTGCAGGACGTAGTTCACCATTGAATGAAGTCTGTGTCCCAGTACATTTCTCTCTGCAGTTTTAGAGTCTATTCCAAGTGAATCAACATCTTCTGCACGAAATATTTTCTCTGAGGTGCAGATTCCAATACCATCGAGTCCTCTGTTCTTTGTGATCTCAAGGGAACTCAGTGCATGTTTCAGTGAATTGTCATTGTTAAAAAAGCCTGTAATTGAGCACATATTCTGATCGGTGACCTGTTTTTAGTTCAAGGAGGTGTTAAAGTCTGATAAATGCTTTGAGTAGAGCACTACAAGAAATAAAAAAATGAAAAAGAGAGGATCGTTTGAATAAATGAATTGAAGTTAAAAATGAAAGGAAAAAAGACGTGTTCAGGGTTTGCATTCCAGAGCAACACGTTCTTCGGGTGTAAGTGAGATGTAGAATTTCAAAATATCCTCTGGATTCATGTCAAGGCCAAGGTTGTATCCGTGGGCTCTTCCGGCTCTGAGGAAATTCTCTTCCTTTTCATGCTTTCTGAGCATAAGATTCTCAACTTCTTCGTTGCTAAGTTTTGACATATCCACTTTCCTGAGAAGACCTATGAGCAGGAAATTGTTCTCTATATGTTCGTAATAGTTCTCTGTTTGTTTCTCTACCTTCTTTTCAGGCTCGAACAAATATGCGGTCTCTCCGTTAGAGTCCGTGTAGGCAAGTGATATTTTCCTAAGTACCAGCTTACCATTCTCGCATACCAGAATCTTACGTTCGGTCTTCATTTATTTTCCTCAATTGTTTTTAGCAGAAGGGTATAACACCCTGGGTATTTTCACAAATTAATTCTTAAATTGTGAAACTATAACTGCAATTGCTGCTTTCTCAAATTACTATTTAATCTTTTCTACACTATATTGTCTAATGAGCATCATTATTATGAGTTTATCAATTTACGCTGTTGGCTTTTATTTCATAAAATGCAACAGATGAAATAGAATGAGATTCTAAATAGTTACAACAGTTACAGGACAGAGGCATATAATGTTCAGTGAACTCAAAGATAAGATCAGGTCTTCAATATTACCATTTGTTAAATGGATACCGTTATCTCCAAACTTGCTCACCATAATTGGTCTTCTGATTAGCTTCTGGGCAGCCGTTGTTTTTGCCACCGGTGACCTGATGGCAGGAGCTTTACTCATCCTTTTCAGCGGTTTCTTTGACATGATAGACGGTGCCGTTGCACGTGCCAAAGGAAGGATGACTGTGTTTGGGGCTGTACTGGATTCTGTATGTGATCGTTATGCAGACGCAATTGTCTTTGCCGGGATTATTTACGGATCATTTACCGGTACTATTGTGCAGAACAGCTTGTTCTCAGTTCCAATATGGTTCTGGGTTGTCTTTGCCATCATGGGATCATATATGGTAAGTTACGTGCGTTCAAGGGCAGAAAGTGCAGGTGTAGGTTCAATGAATATCGGTATTGCTGAAAGACCGGAACGTATGATCATCCTTGTGGCTGGTTCCCTAAGCGGATATCTTTTGGAATCCATTGTTCTGATAGTTATCCTTACTCACATAACAATGATCCAGCGTTTGCTCTATGCAAAAAAAGAGCTTTCATGATTTTCTGTTTTAGAATTTCGTATTTCATTATTGTTTTTTGTTTTTTTGTATTATGGAATTAGAAATAGGGTGTCCCAATGCAAAGTTTATAATATAAGGCGTTATTATTAATTGCCTAGTTAACTGTTATATTATTATCAATATACATCATCAAATGAGGATTCCAAATGCAATACCAGGCAGATGTAACCATTGAACTCAAAAGCGGTATGCTTGACCCTGAAGGCACAACGATCAAAAGGGCACTTGAACACTTAGGATATGAGACCGACAGTGTAAAAACAGCAAAGAAATACACAATTGATCTTCAGGCAGAGAATATCCACGATGCCAGAGAGATAGTTGAGCAGATGTGCCAGAAGCTCATCGCAAACCCGATCATCCATAATTATGAAATCTCCCTGAGGGAACTGCAATGAGTATAGGTATTGTACAGTTTGGTGGCAGCAATTGTGACCTTGACGTGTTGCATGTCCTGAAAGATGTAATCGGAGTTGACGCTGAACTCGTATGGTACAAGGAAGAAGACCTTTCCCGTTTTGACGGAATAGTTGTTCCCGGTGGTTTCTCATACGGTGACTACCTAAGAGCCGGTGCTATTGCAGCACGTACTCCTGTCATGGCTTCCATCAAAGCACTTGCAGAAGCAGGCAAGCCTGTTATAGGTATATGCAACGGTTTCCAGATTCTCACAGAATCCGGCCTGCTGGATGGAGCTCTTACAACCAACAACTATCCAAAATTTAAATGTGAATCCACACTTCTAAGAGTTGAAACAACTGACACACCATTTACATCAAAATTCAAGAAAGGTGAAGTGGTCAGTATTCCTATCGCTCACATGGAAGGTAATTTCTATGCAGACGAAGCAACCCTTTCAAAATTCGAAGACAACGGTCAGGTTGCATTCAGGTATGTTGACAGGGAAGGCAAGGTCACAGACGAGGCAAATCCTAACGGCTCACAGGAAAACATTGCAGGTATTGTAAGTACCAAAAAGAATGTACTCGGCATGATGCCACACCCTGAAAGAGCTTCCGAAGAAATACTCGGCTCAAAAGACGGTATCAGGATATTCGAATCAATGGTGGAGTTCATCTCCAAAAATTGATTCCACTCTTTTTTCTTTAATTTCAATATTGGCTCTGTAGAAATCCTTATTTATCACAAAAATCTTCAAAAATTGCACTTCAATAAATGATTTTCATATTCATGCATAGAATAAAAAACAGTAACAAGTTGCATATTTATATCCGTCCATTTTGTTTTCTGACTCCTAAATATGCAGCAGTAACTTGCCATACTCACAAAAGACGTGATTCGATCACATTTTTCCAGGCGGCTTTTTTGTTTGTTTCCAGATCATTATCTTCCAGAAGTGCGTCCAGAATCTCCTGTGCAATTTCAGGTTCGTGGACTATACGACAGTTCATGCAGCTCCATCCTTTTCTTCCTTTTGAACCGGTGATCCATTCTCCTCCAGTCTTCTCGTTTTTGCACGGGTTGAAGGGGCAATAGCAGAAAGTGCAGTCCTGGCCGGGGAAGTGACAGGGGTAATATGGGCATTCTGTATTTCTTCCCATAAGTTTACCTGAATTCAGCGTTTCTTCGAGTTTTGCTTTAGCGAGGTCTCTTGCCCATTCGCTAAGAACGATGCCGAATATCTCCTCGAAATTATCAACATTGCTTTTGGTAGTAACTGCTACTCTTGCATAATCTTCATCAGGGATGTAGAACGAGCGGCAATCCAGTATCAACACTCCGTGTGATGCAAGTCTTTGCGTAAGTTCTTCCAGTCCCATTAAAAAGTTCAGCTTGACAAGGATATAGCTGGAATCGCTTTTTTCCGGTACGTAACCGCGGCTTGAGAACAGGTCTGTAAGGTATTTTCGCTGTTCTTTGATAAAATTTCTGGAATCTTCCAGATAAGAGCTATTACCTCCGCCCTGCATTTCCATCAAAGAAGTTCCAATGGATAACGGCAGTATGTCTGTATCGTTTTCTGCAGATGAGTGGCTGAGTTTCTCTATCATTTTTTCCGAAGCTATCGCAAAAGACACATCATGGTCTGAAATAGCAAATGTATTGGATATTGAACGCTGGATAATGACATTATCATTTTCCCGGACAATTGATGCAACGCTCTGGTACGGGTCGGTTAATTCTATCAATGTTTCATCAACAAAAAGTAAAGTTCCTTTTTCCCTGCAACGCCCTGCAAGATATATTATATCGTCAGAACACAGCAAAGCACCGCTCAGATGAGCAGGATTGGCTATCAGTACAATTCCAGCTTTATCCAGGGATTTTTCCGGTATATCTTTCAGGCATCCGTTGTCCTGATGATCATTCATTATGAGATTTTCATTTATATTGTACGTGAATTCAGGAGAACATGAGTGAGGAACTAATATCTTTTCTTCTTTATCCAGTAAGGTCTCAACGACCCTTCCCCATAGATTTTTTCCGATAACAGGAAGTATATTTTCAGTCTTGATTACCATATCTACAAAGGAAACTGCCGCTCTTTTGAATTCAAGCTGTGAATCGGATGCAGAGCATTCTTGCGTTTGCTTATGAGAATCGATGTTTTGTATGGCAATATATAGTTCACCATGTTCAAATGGACTGCCAAAAGGATTTGAACGACCCCGAAGCTCCATCAGGCAGTTCTTGTCAATGTTGAATTGCCGGGATATGTCTGAAAGGGTTTTGTTGTTAAGGGAGTTTTCCGATATATTGTTTGCATGGTTCATTTTCATTAAGTACCGTTTTAATTGCCTACTATTAAAGCTGCTATTATTTAGTAACACATATTATCTTAAAACTTTACGAAGAATCCGATTCAAATCCATTTGCCGGAGTTATCATCAACTACACATAAAAATCGACTATGCTTTTGAGAGTTTCCGCAGAACTCGTTTTCGGCAATTGTCAGTTATTCTTTATCCTCATTCCTGATTATTTTCAGCTTCAGCATTTTTAATAACATTCTCCGCAGTCTTCCAGGAATGTCTCACATAATCCGGAAAATCTCCATATTCTCCATACCAGTCAGCAAGGAATTTCTTTGTTTTAGGGTCAGAAGGATAACCGCTTCCAAAATCCACTCCATGTTCAGCTTTTAAATCTTCTATAAGCTGGTCCCTGCGAACCTTTGCAACAATGGATGCAGCAGAGACTATAGGATAGCTTGCATCTGCCTGATGCTTTGAAATAATCGTTAGATTGTCAGCTTTTTCAGGATTGTTCTTCCTGTACTCTTCCAGAAGCCTGACACCAAATCTTTCCTCTTTTACATCAGCAGCATCAGCATAAGCAGTTTCAGGATGGAGTTGTTCAAGCACTTTTGAGAATGCAACCACCATAATATCATTCATGCTCATAAGGGTCCTGAGCTCATCAATCTGCTGTGCTGTTATCTCTAAAACAAAAACTTTTTCAGAATACTTTTCTATCTGGCCTGCAAGATGTACTCTCTTTTTAGGACTGAGTTTCTTTGAATCTGCAACTCCCAGGTTCTTCAATGTACTTTCTTTTGCATCGTCAATCATAACTCCTCCAATGCACATTGGTCCTATTACCGGTCCCTTTCCAGCTTCATCTAATCCGGCTATTTTCATGAACAAATCATCTCTGCTAGCAGTACAAAGGATTCTGATTCTAAAAAAGTATTTGCCAGGACAAGTTTAAGTTCCTGGCTTTATCTATAATATTTGTCCAATCACACGAAAAGCGTGAATATCACATATCCTATAGCCATCATAATGGTGGAGTGCTTCAGACCGGACATTACATTTCCTTCTCCCATTGCACCTGCCATAAGTCCTGAACTCAGTCCCTGGATAATGGATGCGTGCTTGAACAGACGTGTGTATGCCTCAAGGTCAAAACTACCAAGGAAGCCTCCACTCGATGAACCTGAAGCTGCCATTTGTTCTCCGGCTGCTGCCATTTCAGTAAGGAAGGTCGTGGAAATAACAAAGATGACACCGACGAAGACCAGGAACGATATGTAGATAATAACAATATAGATCATCATACTCATGCCACGTTCTCTTTTCATTCCCTGCTCGGATGCTGCATCCCTGGCAGCTACCAGCAGAACCTCACCAATATCTCCGCTTGATTCATTGGCCTTTGTGACAAGTGAGAGTGATCTTGTGACAACCTGCGTCCTCAAACGATTTGCAAATCGTATCAGTGCATCGTTAATCTCAAGTCCCCAGAAAATATCCCGCCAGATCTTCTTGATCTCTTTGCTAAGAGAATCTGTGTCGGATTTAGCCATAAGTCTGATCGAATCCCTGAGGGTCATACCTGTTTCATTGGTGCTGGCAAGCTTTTTCATAAAATCAGGGAAGCTATTTTCCAGTTTTCTTTTCCTTCTGGCCTTTATTTCATGGAATATCGAAAGTGGCACAATGACTATAAACAGTGCAAGTACGATCATGTCATCAATAAAATCAATGAAGTAGGCTGTATCGCGTATCTTGTTCATGTCCATTAATATGGGTAAAATGATTACAAGCAGAGCCACTGGAATTGTAATGGCAAGCGTAGTAAGAGGTTCCTTAAGCATTGGTTTCAGAGGGTTCATTGCAATATTTTTCAATGCAAGGAATTTCTTCGATTTGATGAAACCTTCAAAATAACCTCTATTGCGGATCTTCTCTTCTGTTTCGTCGATGAGTTCTCCGTTTTCATCATAAGCCTGTTCCAGATTTCCGGGAACATCCGGTATTCCATGGTCCAGAGTTTCATTGGTAGGCAGAAGTTTTGGTTCTCCCATTTCTGTTGGCGTGATAATGCTGATCATCACAACGAACATTATGGAACCAATAGGCAATACTGCGTAAATGATTGCGTAAACCATGGTGCTGGTCCCTGAACCCATAACAGCCATCATGACCCCCATGATGATTATGAAAAGAGGACCTGCTACAAAAGCAGTAACATATGATTCTGCCAGCAATCCAAGAGTTTCAAGGAAACCTTTCTGGTCCACTTCCGCTTTGACAAGATATTGTTCAGATTTGTCACGGAAATAGTTAGGAATATTTCCTCCACTGTCAATAACAGTAAGGAGATTATAAATGAGGTCCTGGAACCTATCTGATGGAGTTGTTTCCGAGGCACTTGAAAGTGCAGTTCTCAGGTCATGTCCGAAATAGTCCATGTCCCTTACAATGGAATCTATTTCTTTGGAAACTTCACCGTATGTGTCCTCTGACCTTGCAAGTGCCCTGAACACATCGATGATATTCATTCCGCCTTTACTGAGGGCGTACATAAATGTAACAGCATAAGGGAGCTGCATATCTATCTTAGCTTTTCTCTCACTTGCCTGGAATCCTGGCAGGAGCATGAAAAGTGCATAGACAATTCCCCCCATACCAACTATGAAAATACCCGTAATGAAAACGCCGACAAATAACTCCTTAAAGGACAACAGCCACGACATCCTCGGACTGAATGTTATGTTTGTCAACTGATCCGGCAATCCAACAAGGACAATTACGGTATATGTGAGGAATAGTCCTATAAGGGCGCCTGCTATTCCTGCAACAAGGGAATAGAAAATAGCATTTGAGATATACATCTCATGGGATATGGGTATGCGTGCCTGGTTAAGCTGTTTCTGAAGATTTTCATAGCTTTCCTTTCTGGCTTTGATCTTGTCGCCAAGAAGGACATAAGGTATCTTCTTTAGTATATCTACATAAATTGAAACCTTCTTCATGTACTGATCGGGATCAAAGCTGCTCTTTGACTTATTTGATCTCTGTTTCTTTTTTCCTTTCTTGTCAGTACTTGCCGGTTCCTGTACAGTCTGATTTTCAGCAGATATGTTCCCTTCTTCGATATCTTCAATAATATCCTCCGGGACATTCTCTGTTAGTTCAGAACTTTCTTTGATCTCAGTCACAATATCGCCCCCTTGTTACACCAGCATTATACCAGTTGCAATTTCTTCAGTATCTTTTCCGGTGTAGACTGGTAAGCATTGATAATATCGGAGATTTCCTGGAAATCAGTAATACCATTGTTTACCATGTATTCAAGGACCTTCTGGCGATAGTACAATTCCTGATCTACCTTCCCCTGTGCCCAACCACGCCTCATCTTAATATCGAAAAGTGCTTTTGATTCACCTGTACGGATAAACATGTCAGATTCTGAATCCCACACAAAGATGTCGTTTGTCCTGATATTCCTGGTATTCGGGTCAATGTCAACGATCTCAACCAGCTTGATGTTCCTTCTTACACGCTTACCTTTAGTGTAAGTCTGGGATTGGATGCTCATGATGTCCAGTGCCTGGATCATTGTACGTGGAACACTGATAGGTGGGTTCTCAAGTCTGTGAATGGCAGATGCAACAGAGTCAGCGTGCATTGTTGAGAATGTTGTGTGTCCTGTTGACATTGCCTGGAAAAGTGTGAGTGCTTCCTTACCTCTTACTTCACCCACAAGCAGGAACTCAGGTCTTTGTCTCAGGGCTGCCTTTAGCAGGTCGTACATGTCAACAGCTCCCCTTTCATCTGCAGTGAAGGAATCCCTTGTAACACTTGGAATCCAGTTTGGATGAGGAAGCTTGAGTTCCCTTGTATCTTCAAGTGTGATGATCTTGGCTTTTTCAGGTATAAAGAGTGAAACAGCGTTAAGTGAAGAAGTCTTACCTGATGCAGTACCTCCTGCATAGATCAAACTCTTGTTGTTCTCGATACAGAGCCAGAGATATGCCATGGATTCTGAGGAGAAAGTTCCCCATTTGATAAGATCCACCGGGGTGATTGGCGTGTCACTAAACTTACGGATGGTAAATGTACTACCATGTGCTGTAACACTTGTACCCAGCGTCATCTGGATCCTTGACCCGTCCGGCATGGTTGCGTCAACCATAGGTTCTGCAACTGAGATGTGCTTGCCACTTCTCTGAGCCATCTGAATGATGAATGAATTCAGTTCGTCTTCTTCATAGACAACATTGGTTGCGATATTCGTGTGTGCCCTGTGATAAAGGAAAATAGGAACGTCATGGCCATTGCCGGATACATCTTCAATGGAGTCATCCATCATCAGGGCATCAATCTTTCCGAATCTGACAAAGTCCCTTTTGATGTAATATGATATCTTTTCCAGCATTGGTGGCGTGATCTCTATAGTATAATCCTTAATTATTGACCTGATCTTTGATTCAAGCACAGCTTCCTTGTCATCTGCTTCCTCATCGATTTCTTCCACAAGAAGCACGTCTCTTAATCTGTCTTTGATCTCAAGAAGGAAGGTATGTTCAAAATCAGTAAGCTTTGGTTCTACAATATAGTAAAGATGACTGTTGCGGTCTTCGTTGAATAAGATAACTATGAATGCGTAGGGTTCATTTACCCAATAACGTTCAACTTCTTCATATCCTTCCAGGCCTTCGAACTCTGTAATTGGTCCGTGTAGCTCCAGGTCATATGGTTCGATCTCGATCTCTGTTTGTTTGAAAATATTCTTGATCTTTCCAACAAATCCCAGTTTCTCTTCTTTTTCTTCTTCCTGTTCTTGCGGAGCTTCTTCTTCAGTTTCTAAGTCTGGAGCTTCTGAGGATATCAGTTCTTTTTCCGGCTCGATACTTTCAAGTTCTTCTGAGTCGGTATCGTCCTCACTTTCGCTGTCTATGCTCACTTCTTCTTTAATCGGTTCAGGAGCATTTTCCTCATCAATTTCAGTGATTAATGGTTTTGGAGGTCCGAAATTAGGTGATCTTGGAAGTAAAATGCCAAAATCTTCGTCATTTCCTTCTTCTTCATTCTCCTCTTCCTCATTATCTTCATCGATTATGGCCTCAGTTGCACTAAGCAGTTGAGCAAAATCCTTCTCGAATTTATCTCTTTCATTTTCTATTTCCGACATTTCCTTCATTATATCCGTGTTAAGGATTTCATCGTCAATTTCCTGGTCACTGGAAACTTCGTCAGGATTGTCTTTTTTATTTTGAATGGAAGATTTTTCCTCAGAAATATTAGATTGATCATCGGCCATTGTTTCACCGCTGGATGAATAATTTGATTTTGTAATCAATTATTTGTTATTGGTAATGTATAAGGTACCAGAAGCATTATTGATTATATTATATTCATATTATAATTATACTATTCTGGTAATTAAATGTATTGTAAGAATGTGAATTTACGACCTTACAATATGCATGGTCTCTATGAATTCTTTGTATATGTTGTGCATTAGTTGCAGGAATTTGCAAATTTTAGCATTCCATTCTATGTTGTTTCATAGATGTTTATCTAGGTAGTTACATATACATTAGTATATATCAAATGTTCATATAATTATCTATAAAAATACATTTATATTCATTATCTTGACATGCATGTCCAAAAGTATCAGATTATATGATTTCTGATGTACATGCAGTAGGTTCCATATTTGGATTTAAAAATGATATATTAGTGCTTATGAAGATACTCTGGAGAGAACTGGTATTTGGTGGCCATCTCTTCGCTATAGGATCAGTTTCTGTCGTAATGGCTTGCTCCATTGTGTTTATGATCCCGGTAAGCTGGGATATTCTCTTTGTGACATATCTTCTGTTCTACGCAATCTATCTTTATGACTACTTGCAGGGTGCATCCTCTGATGAAGCTACAAACAGCAGCCGTGCAAAGTATCTATTATGTAAGAACAAAAGCAAGTGTACAGTCATTATCACATCTCTGGTTCTTTTCACCATAATGATGATCTTCACATCACTTACTATAACTGCTATAGGAATGTCGATCCTGATTCTTGGTCTTCTCTATGGGAGTCACTTTAAGAAATTAACTAAAAAGATTCCGGCATTCAAGAATGTCTTTGTTTCTGTCGTCTGGGCATTTATGGCAATCTTTGCATTCATCTATTATTCAGTGCCAATTACATATGGTGCAATTATGCTTGCACTCTTTGTCTTTATCCGCATGATGAATATTCAGATCCTTTTCGATGTAAGAGATATGGAAGGCGACCGTAAAGATGGTCTTCTGACAGTCCCGGTAATTCTTGGTGATAAAAAATACCCATTTATTCTCAGACTTATCAACATCGTATCAATCATTTTCATGCTGGCATGCGTTGTAAAGGGTCTATTGCCAGCTTTCACACTTGCAATCACTCCAATGTTCTATTATGCTGTAAGCTACATTAACAGGGTTATAAAATCAAGAAACGAATACACATCCTACATCTTTGCAGCATTTGAACCAATTATGTGGTCAGTATTCATATTCGCAGGAAAGTACGTTACAATGCTTAGTGTTTTCTGAGCATTAAATTCAATATTTAATCGTCTCCGTGAATTTCTGTTCAATTTCGGATTATATGAGTGACACAAACTTTGCTCATTTTCGTTTCCACAAAAATAACCTTTGATCTAAAAACAAAATGACCATCCGCCGAAGGTAGCTCATTCCAATGCTACTGCACAGAAGAATATTCCTAAGATTATTGCATTTTTGTTGAGAATTCAGTACAGAAATTCTGCAAAGAAAATATTTCAGAGTATTGTGCAGATTATTTCGTTTAGACTTATGGGAAAACGCCGGCTTTGCCGGGTCCTTCGGGTTTGCTTAAGTGATTCATGACTTACGATAAATCAGTTTACAAACTCACAATGTTTGAGGCACAGGGTTCTAATTCCTCTACAAAAAACGAATCAGAACTCCAAAAACTAACTGCACGTATTCCCGAAAACCACATTTAAACACAAATATTAAATGTAAAGGTGGCTATGTTCTGCTATATTTAGCTTAAAATAAAACCAGGGAAGGAACTGAGGAAAACCCTATGCCTATTATAACCTTACCATATGACGACCTTGAAAAATTAACCGGAACAGACAAGGATACTATTATTAAACGCGTGCCAATGATAGGTGCAGATATCGAGCGTATAGAAGATGAGTCAATAGATATCGAATTCTTCCCTGACCGCCCGGACCTTTACAGTGTTGAGGGTGTTGCACGTGCACTGCGTGGTTTTCTGGATATTGAAACCGGTTTTCGTGAATATGAGGTCAAACCTTACACTGTAGAAATAACAAAGGACGAGAATATAGATTCAGTTCGTCCGATTTTTGGCTGTGCAATCGTCCGTGGTGTTAAGTTCAATTCAAGCGCTATCAAAACCCTGATGGACCTTCAGGAATCACTTCACTGGGGACTTGGACGTGACCGTAAGAAAGTATCAATAGGTGTGCACGATCTCTCAAAGGTACAGCCTCCTTTCAGATACATTGCAGCAGACCCGGATTATAGTTTCGTTCCTCTTGATTTCACAGAACCAATGACCATGAAGGAAATACTTGAGAAGCATCCGAAAGGAACACGCTTCGCACACATCCTTGATGGTTTTGATATGTATCCACTTATTCTCGATGCAAACGACAATGTGCTCTCATTCCCCCCAATTATTAACGGTACACTCACGATGGTCACCGAGGAAACAACTGATCTTCTGGTGGATGTTACGGGACTCAGCAACGAAGTGTACACTGCACTCAACATAGTTACAACAGCTCTTGCAGAACGTGGTGGAGAAATAGAGTATGTTAAGGTTGTCAATGCAGATGGAACCGAAGATATTCCTCTTGATCTTAGCCCAAGGGTAAAGGTGCTTGAAAGAGCAGAGATCGACGGTCTTATTGGTATGGAACTTCCGGCAGATGAGATAGTTAACCAGCTTTCAAGAATGGGATTCGGTGCAAAAGAACTTGAGGATGGACGTATTGAAGTTCAGATCCCACGTTACCGTGCAGATATTCTTGACAACTCAGACATCATTGAAGACATTGCAGTAGGATACGGCTTTGACAAGATCCCTGCTGTTTTCCCGATGAATGCAACAGTAGGCAAGTCTCACATGCTTTCAGACATAAGTTCTGACATGCGTGAGATAATGACCGGACTTGGCTATCTTCAGGTCATGCCTTTCACACTTACAAGCGACAGGGTTCACTTTGACTGGATGTGCAGGGAAAAGACCGATGATGTCACCTATGTAATGCATCCGATAAGCGAGGACCAGACAATGGTCAGGACAACTATCCTGCCGAACCTCATTGAGATCCTTTCCATGAACCAGCACAGGGAACTTCCACAGAGAATATTTGAGGCTGGTGACGTTGTTATCAACGGTAAGAACGGACTTCACCTTGCAGCAGTTTCCATAAGCCCGCAGGCAAATTTCACAGAAGTAAGGGAACTTGTTGATGCTCTTATGCGTGAAAGAGTTGTGGAGTACGAGGTTGTAGAATCAGAAGACCCTGCTTTCATGGAAGGCAGAAGGGCTGACATTATCGTAAATGGAAAAAAAATAGGTGTCATGGGAGAACTGTTCCCACAGGTTATAGTTAACTTTGGCCTTGGTCAGCCGGTTGTCGGATTTGAGATCGATCTTCTGGATTGATCTTCAAACCATATTTCAATTTTAATTCTTTTTTTGTTTCCGATTTTGAATCCCAGTTAAAAGCGGAAAGTGTCAGCACTTTCCACTTCCACATGGAACACAGACTTTTCTGTTAATGTCAGTTATATCTCTTACAGTGACATCTATGCCATATACCGATGACATTATCTGGCTATTCACAACCGATGGAACCGGTCCGCAGGCAAGCAGCTTTCCACCTGTAAGAGCAACAGCATTACTGCCTACAAGGAAAGCATGGTCAGGCATATGAGTGTTCATAACAATCGACATTCCTGATGCTGAAAGTTTCTGTACGGTTTCAAGGACCAACACCTGGTTTCCAAAATCAAGATGTGCAGTAGGCTCGTCCAGTAAAAGAAGGGCTGGTTCCTGTGCAAGAGCACGGGCTATCAGCACCATCTGTCGCTGTCCTCCGCTGAGACTGTTAAGTGTCCTGTCTGAAAGATGTTCAACACCAACCGTTTCAAGAGATTTTCTTGCAATTTCTATATCTTCTTCTTCGGGTGAACCAAAAAGTGAAAGATGGGGTGTTCGTCCCATGACCACAAAATCAATTACGTCGAATGGGAAAACAGTCTCGTTCTGTTGTGGTACATAGCCAACTTTCTTTGCAATAGACCCTGAAGTCATTGTTTGAGTATCTTCGCCCTGTATACGGACAGAACCTGCAGCAGGTTTGAAAATACCTGCAATGCATTTAATCAGTGTGGATTTACCCACTCCGTTAGGACCAAGTACACACATTACTTCTCCGCTCTTCATCGAAAATGATACATCCTCAAAGACGGGTCCTTTACCATATGAATATGCCAGTGAATCTACTTCTAATATTAATTCCATCCCATACGCCCCCTTTTCAGAAGATATGCGAATAACGGTGCACCAAGCAGGGAGGTGATTATACCCAGCGGTATTTCAGTTGCAGTTACAGTTCTTGCAAGATCATCTACCAGAAGCATGAAGGATGCACCGATCATCATGCTCATCGGTAAAAGTCTGTTGTAATTCGGACCTACTATCATCCTTGCAATATGTGGCACGACCAGTCCCACCCATCCGATAACACCGCTGATACTAACGGCAGCCGATGTAACAAGAGTGGCACAGACAATAATTATCAGGCGTATCTGGTCAACATTCACACCAAGAGAGCGTGCTTCCTCATCGCCCAGTGAAAGAATATTGATACGCCATCTCAGGAGGAAAAGTACCAATGTTCCTAAGAGCATCGGTACTATAATCCAGAGCAGGTCATTATATCTTATCGAAGACAGGCTTCCCATGAGCCAGAATACGATCTCAGGCAGGTCATCATACGGATCAGCCACGTATTTTGCAAGTGAGATAAGGGCTGTGAATATCGAACCCACGATTATTCCCGAAAGAACGAATACAAGAGTCCCCGTACCTTTGCTGACCTTGCCCATACTGATAGCGCCAAACATTGCTATCAGTCCGCAGGCAAACGACAGCAATTGGATTGCAAGCTGGCTGTCCCATAGCAAAATTCCGACACATGCACCAAAACCTGCACCAGCACCCACGCCAAGAATATAAGGAGATACCAGAGGGTTTCGGAAAACACCCTGGAATGATACTCCTGCAACAGAAAGTGATGAGCCAACAAGTAAGGCTGCAAGTATTCTTGGTAATCTCACGCTGAAAAGCACAGTATGCTGTGTGGACATCGGGCTTGCAGTTCCAATTATAAAGGAAATTATTGTATTCACGATGTCAGCAATTACGAGTGATGCTGGCATCTGATATCTGCCAACAAAGAGTGAAGCAACTAACAGCAATATTGGGAGCAAATAAATAGTGATGGTGGCACATCGCCTGTAATCAGGCATGAGTGCACCCCGTAACCTCTCTGGGCCAGATTCCTGAGGATGGCCTGTGGAAAGACCTGTTAGGCTTCGCTTCACTGTAATATATGCCGTAGAAACGCTTGTAGAATGTATTTACTTCCTGCTCAATATCGATTCCAAGTTTTCCCGGATGCAGTTTATCTGCGATATAAAGGAGTCCGAGTATCCAGCGGGGACTGCCAAAATCCCATGAAGGGTGAATTGCATAGATTCTCTGCTGCTTTACTGCATCCGCTTTAATTCCATAATACTTGCAAAGACCATAGAACTCATAAAGTGGACGGGAAAGAAAACCGGAGATGAATATCGTTTTGGGGTTATTATCGTTGATAAATCCCGGATCGATGTTGAAACCAGGCTTACCTTCTTTCTGAAGCAATTTGTTGATACTCTGTCCTCCGGCAAAATTAACAAGATTGTTTTCCATTCTTCCGGGATTCAGTGCAAAGAGCGGTGATCCCATGCAATAGTATGCACTTCCGCCATCGTTTTCCGCGGCGACCTTTTTAATCAGTTCCATGCGCTTGCTGATAAATGAAATAAGGTCTTCTCCTTTTTCCTGCACACCTGCCTTGTCAGCGATCAATCTGATATATTCCAGATATGAAGTTGGATTCTGTATCATGTGATGAATATCCATGAGTGCTTCTGAGCTGTAAATTTCCTTCCAGACCTCAAGCATCCTTTCTTCTTCGGGGATTCCGAGGCATGTAAGGACAGCATGAACCATTCCAAAAGCACGGCTTATCCTGTATCCACCCATAAATCCGGATTCGCTGAAACTTTCAATGGCTCCAGTGCCTGTAACTGGGATATCATGGCCACATTCGCATGTATAATTGCTCCATGGTTTCAGGAGTCTGGAACCCATGGGTCCGTAGAACTCTCTTTGTGTAATTATTTCTCCACATTCTGGACAGAATGTATCCATAAGTCCTGTGCCGGGTGAGTTGAAGAGGTATACATGTTCCAGGTGGTCATGAAGGCTGTTGCACAGTCTTTCGGATGCACCTATGGAAGGCTCATGTGTAATTGGTGCATCGCCGAATGGAAGGAATCTCATGAGTTGCAAAGGAATGGAAGTCGATATGTTTGCAAGGGTTCTGGCAACCTGGATAACCTCTTCTTCCTTTCCTTTTATGTGGACTACTGAAACCTCAACGTGAACTCCCATCCTATATAGTTTCTCTATATTTCGAAATACAGGTTTAGAGGACAGGACACCACAATTCCTGTATGTGTCGTCAGAATATCCCTTAACTCCTACATTCATAAAATTGACAAATTGGGCAAGTTCTTCAATAGTTTCTTCCGTAAAGTAGCAGTTAGAAGAACATCCAACAAGGAGACCGTTTTCCTTAGCTTTAAGTGCCAGTTCACGGAACATAAAAAAGTTTGCTGCCGGGTCGTTAAGTGTGGAAACTATTCCAATGCATCCAAGTTTTACTGCGGTTTCAATAACCTGATCAGGACTTAGTGTAGGCCATCCAAGTGACCTTCTTGTAGCCAGAAGTCTTGCAATACATCCCGGACACTTGAAGTTACAACCTGTGCTGAATACCTGAAGGAATTTTCCTGCAGGATAGTAGTGGAGCATAGGAATTGTCTCAATTGAAACAGGAAACGCTCCCAGATATCCAAGATCAGGGTCCTGGATTATTTTGTCACCGTCAAGCTGGTAGGTTTTGCATCTGCCGGTACTATGCTCGTTTATATCACAAGCCATTTCACATATCTTGCACTTCATTTTTTTGCCTCCGTTTCATTTTACTTGTTCATAACCACCCAGAAACCAGCGTCATCATCCACAACTCTGAATTGCAGTCCTGTACTGGCACAGGCATTTTTCATTGCCTGCTTGTTCTCAGGGCTGAGCCTTTCTTTAGAACCTTCCTGCCACCCAGGATCACGTTCTTCCATCGTCTTTGCTATCTGCTGGCGAAGCTCAGCGGTACCAAAACCACCACCAATCCATGCCTCGCCTCCCGGAGCAAGTACTCTGGCAATTTCTCCAAAGGCAACAGGCAGATCATCCCAGAAGAATACGGAGCCACGGCTTACAACAAGGTTTGCAAAGTTATCATCAAATGGAAGCTTATGTACATCCGCAAGCACAGGTTCCAGCCTGTCAGAAACGCCGTGTCTGGCTGCTTTTTCAATTGACAGCACATACATTTTCTCGGATATGTCTACAGCATAGACCTTAAGTTCCGTCTGTTCTGCAAAAGCAATGCCAAGGGATGCGATTCCGCATCCAAGATCAAGGCATATACCTTCCTTTATACCACTTGAATCTGCAATATCAGAAGCTATAATGGGATATATGGGGGCAAATACATTCTCTGCGATATCCTGAAAGTTTCCGGATTTATCATCCATACTCATGCTGATGCCTCCGTTTCAGGATGCAGTAAATTGTCCAGTTCTTCATCACTGAGGTCATAATGGAAGAATTCTGAATAGAATTCGGTTGTTAATTCTTCAAGTTCAGTGTCTGAAAACAGATCAGGATAGAGTACATTGGCAGTCCATGCAGCTCCTATCACACGGTGTACACCGTATGGCCTGTCTATCCAGCAGAATGGGTTACGTGGTGCAAGATACACACGTTTGTTCTGCACAGCATCAATATTTGTCCATAATGGATCGGAATAAACAGAATTATAGAACTCGGAATCTGTTGTCAGTATGACCTCAGGATTCCACTCTGCAACCTGTTCGATGGAAACTGGTGTCATTCCCATTCCGGGTGTGAGCTGGCAGTCTGCAACATTAATAGCGCCACATATAGTGATTACTTCAGAATGCAATGAACCGGAAGGATCGGTTTTAAGACCGGTAGAACCCTCTGCATAATATACACGGACCTTTTCATCATCCGGTATATTGCCGACTTTGTTTTCTATGTCATTGAGAACAGATGACCTGAAATCGATGAACGCAGCAGCCTTTTCTTCACAATCAAGCAGTTGACCCAGATATTCGATAGTATCGTCTCCATCGCCTATGGCAATTATAGAACCATTGATGGCAACCACAGGAATACTCCCGAATTTCTCCTGTCTTTCGGTAACCTGTTCGCTGATCTGTCCTTTCTTGTTTACAGTGTACCCTTCCATAACAATTTCTGGATTTAGACCGATGATAGTTTCATAGTTTGCTGTCTGGGCAGCACCCCATGAACCAACTACGGGAAGGGATGTATACTTCTCGTCCATAAGCATGTGGTCTACAGGAGTAAATGTGTTCCAGCCTGCAAGTTTTTCAGGTGCAAGCATGTAAACAAGTATGGAATAGGGGCCTGTTGAGGTCACAAGATTATCTATTTCAGAAGGTACTGTCAGGTTCCTGCCCAGCATGTCGGTTATTTCTACTGTTTCCACAGTTTCTTCTTGCTGGACTAAGGATTGTTGTGTCTGGTCAGTACATCCACTGATTGCAGTTGCTAAAATTAGAATCAGAATTAGTAATAAGGAAATACCTGGATAGAGTTTCTTATCCATTTTTTCACCACCATTTGTTTTGTATTTTAAGAAAGCACAGGTAGGAAGGTTCGTGCGAATACCTGTGCTTATCATCGTTTTCAGAATCCAGTTAAGGATTCAGTAGTGATTCTAACTCCTCGTCTGTGAGATCGTAATGGAAGAATTGTGAATAGAAATCACTTGTAGTCTGTTCCATATCCATGTCATCAAAAAGATCAGGGTACAATACTGTAGCTGTCCATGCAGTTCCGATGATGAGATGTGGTCCCTGTGGTCTGTCTATCCAGCAATATGGGTTCAGTGGTGACAGGTAAACACGTTCGTTCTGTACCGCATCGATGTTTTCCCAGAGTGGATCTGAGTAAACTGTATTGTAGAACTTGGCATTTGATGTGAGAATTACCTCCGGGTTCCATTCCATTACCTGTTCTATAGAGACAGGTGTCATACCATTTCCGGGGGTAAGGGAACAGTTTGCAACATTTATTCCTCCACAGATGTCGATCACCTGTGAATGCTGTGAGCCGGATGGATCGGTTTTAAGGCCAGTCGGTCCTTCTGCATAGTAGACTGTTACCTTTTCATCTTCAGGAATATCGGAAACCTTGCTGTCTATTTCATCAAGGATATTGGTTCTGAATTCAATGAGGTCAGCGGCCTGTTCCTCGCAATCAAGGAGTTCTCCCACATACTCAATTGTTGGGTCAGATTTTTCTACAAAAATAATTGAGTTATCAACAGCTACAACCGGAATATTTCCAAAAGATTCCTGCCTGCGTACAATAGCTTCATCTATCTGGCCATCTGTTGTGAATCCTTCGATAACGATGTCAGGATGAATATTGATAATTGTCTCGTAATTTCCTGTTTGTGTGCCGAACCACCCTCCAAGAACCGGTAAATTGAGGTATTCATCGTTCATTAGTGTGTGATTAAAAGTGTTTACAAAATTCCAGCCTGCGACTTTTTCAGGTGCAAGCATGTAAACAAGAATCGTAGAAGGAGGAGATGTAGCGTAAACCGACGTAATCTCTTCGGGCACTGTCAGGTTCCTTCCAAGCATATCCGTGATTTCCACCGTGTTATTTGTAGTATCCTGTACCTGTTCTGCAGTTGTCTGTTCCATACATCCACATGTAGTAACAGCCAGCAGAACCATAAAAATAAGAAGTAATGTACCATTTTTTACGTTCATGACAACACCTGTAAAACATTAAATGTTTTTATCGTTATGTTCTGACGAACATAATGATATAAAAAGATATACGCTGAACTCGTTATGGACTTGATATTATATTTTTTATGTATCAGTTAGTATTTATGTTAAAAAGGCACAGGTTGCTTTTTCCACATTTGAATTTATGCTGTTAAGAGATTGTTAAAACTCAGATTCAACATCAAATAAACAAAGAATTTGAAAAATAATAAGCAAAAGAACGGGCCCGCCGCGATTCGAACACGAGTCGATGGGTATCTTCGTACCATATGGTTACATCGAAGCCCATCAGGATATCCTGGCTACCCTACAGGCCCGCAAAGCAACTACTGATTGCTACGGGCGGTATTAAATGTTTCTATTAAAATAGCAATCATAAGTATATTGTTTAATTTTTGTCATTTGATAAGTTCTCCCATTTAACTTCTAACTCCTCATAAAAATAACTCGTAATATTATAATAAAACAAGTGCAGCATCCTGAAATAGAAATATTAATAAATGTTGGATTTATTTATGTCTCTAATCTTAAAAACAAATAATTATTGTGAAATAAATTATAGGTATATTGAACTAATTGTGATGTAATTATTATTGGATTATACTCGTTAGTGGTTGTGACATGTACTCTATTTTACAGTGTGGTATAATGGGCAATGCATATGCAGCCGTATTGGTATGCTGATAGGCATCTCATCTTCGGGCAAAAGACTGGATTAAAGATATAGCGGACTATTATTAGAGGGCCATTATTATGGTTACCAGGGATTTAAATAAAATTAATAATGAAGTGAGATTGAAAATCTTAGAAGTTCTTTCCACTAAAGACATGCATTTAGCAGAAATATCTAAAGAGCTGAACATTTCAAATGCATGCGTTTCTAAAAATGTACGTATACTGGAAGATGCAAACCTTGTTAAAAGGACTGTTTTTGGAAGAAGTCATATCATTTCTTTAACAAACAAAACAGATAAAGATATAAATGCTGAAAAAGAGTTGACGGATCTGGAATTATATATTATTGAGGGTCGTTTTATTAGCTAAACCCAACAATCTCTCCATCATAAAAAGTCAGTCAGCATTCTGATTGCCATTAACCAGAGCACAACTCCAAACATCTTTTGTAGTGTTTCGGCATTGATCTTGCTATGCATCAGGTATGAACCCAACTGTGCACCAAGGAATGATGCAACAGATATGGCAATGATAAGGTAGATATCCGGGTTCCATGAAGCAGCATGCGCCGAAAAAGCTGAAAGTGATGTGAAAAGGACAATAAAACCGGAACTTGCCACCGCTCTTTTAATTCCGAATCCGAATATCAATAGCAAAGGAACTATGAATGTACCTCCGCCTATTCCCAGCATTCCGGAAATAGCTCCTACAAGAAATCCGAACATAGTGATAAAAATGTATTTTTCCTGTCCTTTGATCTCTTTCTCCTGATACATGAATCGTATCCTGGAAAAGATCATCTCTTCACCTACAATGAACATAAGCATTGTAAGCATTCCAAGCAGTAATTCCACAGGTGCTATATGTGTGAAATAGGCTCCGATTTGTGCTCCTGTCATTGATGCAATAATGAAAGGGATGGCTATTTTGAAATCCACCATCTTCTTTCGGATATAGGTAATTGCTGCTGATCCTGAAGTTATTATATTCAGAAGCAGTGCAATAGTAATGGAAAAAATGAAGTCTCCGGTCACCCAGTAAAAGAAAGGAACATAAAATATTGCACCTCCAAGCCCTATCATTGAGAACAGGGTGGATGCAAAGAAGACGATCACGGCAAAGGCTATAGTTTCCATTTACAAACCATCCCTTATAGAGATTACAATTTCATTTTACATACTTTTCCTTGAAACGGGATATCTCTTCTTTTCCGCCTACAACTGCAATGATATCTCCTTTCAGTATCTTTGTGGATGGAAGTATGTCCGTGATGATCTTTCCGTCTCTTTCAATTCCTAAAATAGTACAGCCAACTTTATGTCTGAGACTAATATCTGCGACAGTCTTGTTTGCAAGGTCATCATAATGTCTGATTGTATGTTTTTCAATATCCACGCCTTCATAGAGCATGATATCCTCGTCCATCTTCTTGCATGAGATATCAATGCATCTTGAGGTCATTTTCGCAAGCATCTGTCCGGCAACGATTGGCAGGGCTGCAACGTAATTTGCACCTGCCTTGTATATCTTGTCAATGGACTTGTATGAATTTGCCCTTGCAATTATCGTTGAATCGGGATTAAGTCCCCTTGATATGAGTGTTGCAAACATTACATGAGTATCATCGTTAAGTGTAACTATAATCGTTGATGCCTGAGGAACTCCTGCTTGAATCAGTACTTCTTCTTCTGTTGCATTTCCAACAACATAATCGTAATCAGCATTTTCAAAACTAACTATTTGTGAATCAACAACAACAAATTTGATATTAGCATAAGTTAGCGTTTCCACAACCCTTCTACCAACGTCTCCACATCCGAGAACAACAATATGATCTTTGTATTCTAAGTCGTCCATACATTTACTCCGCGGATTGAGTCAATTTAGTAAGTTTCGATAACTGTTCATTGGAACCTATTGCAAGGAGCACTGAATTATCTTTGATGATGTCATCGGGTCTGATAACAAATGTCAGGCTTCCACCCTTCCACATACCAACAACGTTTGCACCGGTCTTTTCCCTTATGGCCGCATTTTTCATGGTTTTACCCATTAACGGACTTTTTGGGTATATTGGTAATTCCACAATACTGACCCCTTCAAAGAATTCCGTTGCACCGGTGAGCCTGTTCACAAACGGATCAGCGGCCTTTCTTCCGATGAACCTTCCAAAGAGTTCCTTTGGTGAAACAACACTTGTTGCTCCTGCATATTTCAGGTATTTCTTGTTGGCTCTGTCCTCAACGATTGCAATGATGTTCACTTCACTGATATTACGTGCTGTAAGCACGATATTCGCATTCATCTCATCGCTTCTGTTTGCTATCAGGAAGCGGGCTTCTTTTATGTTTGCATTTCGAAGTGTTTCTTCCTCACTTGCCAGGCCATAAATTGCATTAATATTTCTTTTAAGCAGTTCCATCACAAGTTCTGCTTCCTCTTCTACGAGAATATATGGGATGTCGTTTTCCTTCAGCTCTTCGATAAGTGTCTCTATAAGCTTGTTATATCCGCAGAGAATTATATGGTCTGCAAGCTTCTTTGGAGCTTTGGAAGGAATACTTGACTGGATCTTTTTCTCCATCCAGGGAATAATTACAAGGGTGAAAAGTATTCCAAATACCAGTGGTATTCCTGTCAGCTGGACAAAAACAGCATACATCTTCCCTATTGGGGAAGTCATTGTAATATCTCCGTATCCTTCTGTTGTCAGGGTGGTTACGACCCAGTAAATTGCATCATAGATATTTACATACTCAGTCTGTCCCTCGTATATCATAATCTCAATAAAAAGTAATATGTACACCAGTATTATGGCAAAGGCTCCAATGACTGATTTGAGAAGCGTTTTATGCCAGAGGTGTCTTCTTTTCATGTGAGTTCCCTGTTTATGCATTCATACTGCGTTTTTCCAGTCTTAGAAGCCGTATACAAGGTATGGTCCTATTACCATGAAGATGAATGATAATAATATCATCATTGCGAATGTGGCTGTTATTAATGCTGACACATTTTCCGCTTTTTCCTCATTTCCTGTGACCTTGTAAATGAAAGCATTTATGGAATCCCTGAAAACATGTCCTCCGTCAAGAGGTACAGCAGGGAGACAATTGAACAGACCCACATAGAAGTTAAGCCATCCAACCCACAGGAGTGTGTTTGCAAGCCAGAATATTCCTATTCCGAAAGGTTCTGCCCATCCAACAGGCACGTAGAACTGGGAAAGTGTTTCACTGAAACCAGGGAATCCTTCACCTGCAAATCCGCTAATTGGAAGTACAAGAATAATGTACCATCCTGCAACTCCTCCAAGCATGCCCGGAATACCCTTCAGTAATTCAAGATATTCTGCTGCCGGATATTCGCCCACAGAGAAACCAAGTGATGTTGCGACATTTCCTCCGGATGTTGTTGTAACTCCAAGGAAGCCCCTTCCTTCATAATCAGGATGTTCTGCGAGCGTGACCATATATTCAGTTGTTTCTCCTTCGTCGTTTTCAACAACAGCTGAGATTTCCTGTCCGGGGGTACTCTCACTCAGGACTTCACTGAAATCAGTATAGGTATAAATTGGGTTTCCGTCAAGGTACAGTATGTGTGTGCCGGCTTCTATTCCTGCCGCTTCCGCAGGTGTGTTCTCAACTATGCTCTGGATAAGAACTCCTTCAGGGTCAATATCTGTATCTGTAACTTCAAGCTGGTAACTTGATATCTCACGGTCAGTGGACGCATAAACCGTCACCGAAGTTCCCGCCTCAAGTCCATCAAGATAATCAAGCATTTCATTGACGTTGTTGATGCTTGTATCGTCCAGTTGTGTTATAATCATATCTTCACGGATTCCAGCTGAATATGCCGGACCATCCTCTGAAACGCCCACAACCATTGTATCTCCAAGAGGTGCAAGTGAACCGAGTACTGGTCCGAAAAGCAGTGCAAAAGCCAGAAAAGCCACCACGAAGTTTGCCATAACACCTGCGGCAAGTATTCTTGCTCTCTGGGTGCGGGTGGCTACCTTTTCATCGGTTTTGACAATTGTCTTTTCTTCGCTCTTCTTGTCTATTATTATTCCAAGGCGCCGGTCCCCATAAGGATCGTTCTCATCATTAAGCTCTTCTTCCCGCTTTCCGAAAAGCTCTTCGTCATCAGGTTCTGCAAAACCACCAATAGGGACAACAGCAAGCAGGATACCCATGGATTTGACCCTGATATCTTCCACTCTGCATAATATTGCGTGTGAAAATTCATGGACAACAAGGGTGACGAGTAGTGCAATGGCACCCCATGTTAAGGGAATGAACTCATTGACACCGGGTATGAGGAATATATTCCTTGCTTCGTTGAATTTACTAGGCTCCGGCATTGTGTTAGCTTCATACGATGCAATCATCGCAAGGTCTGAAAGGATAACAACAAACAGCATTGCTATCATTCCTACAAACATCAGTCTGATACCAATATCCGCATAGATTCTCCATGCTTTTTTAGGTATGGCCAGCTTGTCAAGTAATTTCAGTCCTTTTGTAGTCCTTATCATAAGAACAGGACCGTAGGTGCTGATATTGTATTTTTCAAGTATTCCTTTCCTGTCAAGTATTATTACAACGATCCAGTAAAGCAAAAGAATTGCAATTGCAATGTGTATTCCGTCCAAAAAAAGTCTCCGGCGTTTGGTGTTTTCGGTTGAAGCGATAATTGGTTATTTTTAAGATAATCTATCAGATGATTTTTCAAGATAGGTTTGTTTCTTAATTCTTTTTACGAGGTATATATCTTTATCATATAAATGATAAAAATGGTATATAATAGATTGGGCAGATATTGGGTAAAATATTCTGGAATAACTGGTCTTACTATTTTTATGCAGTTCGTAAATATAAAAATTAAGCAGGTTAATTTTATATAGTTTCTGACTCAAATGTACTATTTACTGTTTGCCAGCTTTCCGGGTCCTTTTTTGTAAAATGTTTCAAACTTGCATAAAAGGATAAGTATAAAAACAATAAGGGAAATATAGCAATTACAGAATTACAAAACGTTGATAAACGTTGATGAATGGTTACAGTAAAATTCGAGCAACAACTAAAAACCAGAACACTATACCGTAATGTTACTAAATCCGTGAGGGGATGAAAGTGCAGTCAATAGTTCAGGAAGCGTTAAAACACACAGAGAAAGAGAAAGCGTACCGCCAGTCAATTGCAATAAACGATGATCAGTTTGATATTCTTGGCCAGCCAAGGATTATGATCGTTGGATGCGGTGGTGCAGGTAATAACACTATTAACAGACTTTACAATATGGGTATTGAGGGTGCTGAAACAGTAGCTATCAACACTGACAAGCAACACCTTGACCTCATTCGTGCAGACAAGAAGATTCTCGTGGGCAAGACACTTACCCGCGGTCTTGGTGCAGGAGGATACCCGGAAGTTGGTGCAAAGGCAGCAGAACTTGCCCGTGGCACCCTTGAAGAGATATTCAAGAATGCAGACCTTGTTTTCGTTACAGCAGGTATGGGAGGAGGAACCGGTACTGGTGTCGCTCCTGTAGTAGCTGAAATCGCAAAGGAACAGGGTGCAATTGTCGTAGGTATGGTCTCCAGTCCTTTCAGAGTTGAAAGGGCAAGAGCAGTCAAGGCAGAGGAAGGACTTGAAGAGTTCCGCCGCGCTGCAGACACAGTTATTGTGCTTGACAACAACAGACTCCTTGAGTATGTACCAAATCTCCCAATCGATCAGGCATTCTCAGTAATGGACCAGATCATTTCCGAGACTGTAAAGGGAATCACAGAAACAATCACACAGCCTTCACTTATCAACATCGACTACGCTGACATCAGAGCTATCATGGGATGCGGCGGCGTTGCAGTAATGCTTGTTGGTGAAAGCAAGAACCAGGACAAGAGCGATGATGTAGTTCGTGCAGCACTTAACCACCCACTTCTTGATGTGGACTACAGAGGCGCAACAGGCAGTCTTGTACACATCACCGGTGGACCAGACCTTAGTCTTAAAGAGGCTGAAGAGATTGCTGCTTCACTCACATACGAGCTTTCATCCAGTGCAAATGTTATCTGGGGAGCACGTATCACTCCTGAGTATGAAGGCAGAGTACGTGTAATGGCTATCATGACAGGTGTCCAGTCAGCACAGATCCTCGGGCATCCACAGTGCAGTAGTGTATCATACGAGAGTGCACGTGAACCTGCTCAGGCAGAGGCACCACGTGCATACAGACGTGCAAGCACATCTGTGAACAAGGTCAGCCGTTCAGTTGTTGAACCAATTCAGTCCAGGGGCAACGGCGGATCGATCATTGACATTATTCACTGATTGATTTAATCAGTACCAGTCCGGCATTAAGCCGGATCTGCTAATTTTTCCTAAATGGATTTTAAAATTGGCAGATATTCTTTTTTACTTTCACTGCTATTTCCATTCATGAAAATACTGATAGCTACGGGCAGACTTGCTGAACAGACTGTAAGGAATGCAATTGGTGACCACGCAGATGTTGTTGTTGCTGACACTCAGGTTGCCGCATTCATTACTCCTCGTAAACTGCTTGCCGCGATCAAAGAACAAATTCCTGTTTTCAATTATGATTTGATATTCGTTCCTGGCCTTGTTTCCGGTAATTTTGAAAAGGCAGAAGAGGAACTTGGATGTAAAATAAGGCTTGGTCCAAAACATGCCTATGATCTTGGTTTTATTCTACCGGTTGCAGAAAATATGGAATTCTCAACAGAAGTCCCTGCCTGTGAGCTTCTGGCAGATGTAAGGCGTGCCATGGCTATTGAAAAAGTTGAGGAGCTAGAGGATGCTGCCAGTTGTCTGCTTCAACTGAGGGGAATGAAGATTGGTGATGAGTCCCGTATGAAAGTGCTTTCAGAGGTGGTTGATGCCACAGGACTTGAATCTGAAGCACTTGAATTGCGAATCCGCAGTTTTGAAATGAAGGGAGCTGACATGATTGACCTTGGTGCATCCCTGCACGCAACTCCTGATAATGTGAAACGAGCTATCAGTATTGCTCGCAAAACCACCGTTCTTCCGGTAAGTATTGATACTCTTGATCCTGTACTTATCAGAGAAGCCCTCAATTGTGGAATTGATATGGTGCTCAGCTTAGATAGTGGTAATATTGCAGAGATCGCTTCTGAAATTGCCACCCATGATATTCCTGCGGTTGTGATACCCGATCAGGGCGAGGGTTATGACAGTTTGATGAATAACATTGAACTTGCCCGCAAAGCTGGCATTAAGAAATTAATTGCTGACCCCGTTCTTGACCCAATAGGTCATGGAATTGCCGGTTCTATTGTAAGGTATATGGAATTCCATGAAAAGAACCCTGATATCCCGGTTTTCTATGGAATAGGCAATGTTACAGAACTTATTGATGCTGATTCCACCGGTGTCAATGCAACTCTCTGTGGAATCGGCGCAGATGTAGGAGCAAGTATTCTCTTTACTCCGGAATACAGTAACAAGACCCAGGGTTCCATAAGTGAGCTAAAAAGAGCATCCCAGATGATGATGCTGGCAAAAGAGCGTGAAAGTTCACCAAAGGATCTTGGAATCGACCTGATAGAGATCAAAGAGAAAAGAAGACGAACGGATTCTGTTCTGCCTGAAACATTTGTAAGTGCAGAAAAGAGTAAGATGTGGATTGTTGATCCAAAAGGCAGCATCAGGATAAGTATAATTCCTGATCGTTTTGGAATGAAAGATGGCAGCATCCTTGCTGAACATGACAATGTTTCGATTGTCGGAAAAACTGCAAGGGAAGTCATGGACACAATTCTGAAAATGGAACTGGTTTCCAGGATGGAGCATGCTGCTTATCTTGGGCAGGAACTCAAAAAAGCGGAACTTGCCCTGAAACTGGGAAGAAGTTATGCCCAGGACGATGATTTTTAGAAAATCAGGTAATCCGATTTAAATTTAAGATATCAGGAAGCGTTTGCCTCCTGTATCTTTTCAAGTGACTGTTTTGCACTCCACTTGATGTAGGGGTATTCTGCATTATCCTCTGCAACCCGGCTGAGAACCTCGGATGCCTCTGGGTCCTTGAGATTCCCAAGTGAGATCGCTGCTGTATTTCTTAGCTCGGGTGAATCGTCCTTATTCTCAAGTATGTGCATCAGGGGGATGGTCGCATTCGTATCTGCGATGATACCAAGTTCTTCTGCAGCTTCAATCCGTACATCTATGTATTCTTCTCTGTCCTGCATTATCTGCACAAGAACAGGTACTGCTCTGCTGTCCCCTGTATTGCCAAGCGCACGTACCATATAATAACGTGTATTCTCACGGGTTTCATTGTTAAGGGCATTTATCAGAGGCTCGGTTGAATTTTTATCGGCATGATTCATAAGTCTCGCAGCAGCAGTGTTCCTGACATCAGATTGTTCATCATCCAGTGCAAGGGCTAAAAATCCGGAAGCATTTTTCCCGTATATTGATTCCAGGGTGCTTGCAGCTTGCCTTCTCACAACCCCATCTTCATCATATAATAAATGACGTCCGATTGCTTCAAATAGTTCTGAATTTCTCTTTTGCCCTTCTTCATACGAACTTAGTGAAGACAAAATACTTTTGCGTACCTGCATATCCTTGCTGCCGAGGTTTTTGATCATTATCGGAATGGCTTTTTCTTCATCGATCATCAATAATGATCTCGGGACTCTGGTTCGCACACTCATTTTTTCTTCTTCATTTTCCAGAATATTGGTGAGTGGTTCTATGGCATTTTTGTTGCCCAGTCTTCCGAGGGCAAAGATGGCGCGTGTCCGCATTTCTGAATCCTCCGTATTATCCTCAGCAATTTCCAGAAGGTTATTATAAGCACTCTGTTCTCTGATCACACCCAGTGTAGTAATTGAGTTTTCCCTGACTTCTATATCTTTTTCGTCAAGATTGTCGATAAGCATCTCCCCCACCGGCTCTCCCAGTTTTATGAGGGCTTCGGCTGAATCGGTAAGCAAGAATTCATCCTTACCGTCGATAAACTCAGTCAAAGGTTCAATAGCTCTTTTATCTCCTATTTCCCCAAGCGCCCAGATAGCTTCGTTTTGTATTTGCCAGGATTCATTTTCTGTGCACTCAATTAGCAATTCAACTGCCCTTTCATCTCCGATCTTTCCGAGTGATTTTGCTGCCGCTCCTCTCATATTCGTTGATTCGCTTTCATTTGCGAGTATATCCATAAGTGGGTCAACTGCTTTTTCATCTCCAAGATCTCCTAAAGAAACGACCGCTGCGATATCAAAAAAATCATCATCCAGCATTTTTATCAACATGTCCGTCTGCTTTTTAGTTCCCACCTTCCCAATATTTGACGCAACAGCATGGCGTATTGACTCGGATTCTTCCGTATCTTTCATTATTCTCAAAAAAGGAGTTAAAGCTCTACCGTCTCCTGATTTGCCAAGTTTGTACACGGCATCAAACTTGTTTTCCTGACTTTCAGACTTATTATCCAGAATATCAATCCATTGGCTTACGTTGTCATTTCTTTCTGGATGGATAAATGTCTGAAATGCATCGATAATCGATGAAATATCGAATCCCATTTTAACTACCTGCAATTCATCATTTATTGCAGAATTATTTTCTTCTATTTTCTCAAGTGCCTCTTGCGAACTTTGCCTGATAGCAGGATGCTCGTTTTCATCAGCTGCAATCTCGGTAAGCAGCTTAATTGCTGTCGAATCTTTGATTTGTCCCAGTGAAACTGCTGCTGCGTTTCTGATGTCCGGTGAATCTTCTTTATTTTCAAGTGCCTGCATCAAAGGCTCCGTAGCATCTTTGTTTGCTATGGTTCCGAGTTCTTCAGTGGCATGGATTCTTACATTCAGGTATTCATCCTTATTTTGCATTAACTGTACAAGTGTAGGTACTGCCCTGCTGTCGTTTGTATGACCAAGTGCACGTGCCAGATCACTACGTGTATACTTGTTTGTTTCATTTGCCAGAGCATTTATCAGATATTCTATAGAGTTCTCATCAGACATATAGGAAAGATACATTGCTGCAACAGACCTGACTTCTGAATTTTCATCATTCAATGCCAGTGCCAGAGTATCTGATGCATTTTCTCCGGCTATACCTCCCAGAGCGATTGCTGCTTGTTTTCTCACAGGCCATTCTTCGTCGTTCAGTAAAAGATAACCAAGTGGTTCGATTGCTACTGATAGGTTTTTCTTTTCTTCTTCTGTTCCTCTAAATGAAGAAACAATACTTGCTCTAACTTCCATATTTTCTATATCAAATTCATCCAGAAGTATCTGAACTGCTTTTTCTTCGTCTATTCTCATTAGTGCCCACGGAACGCTTTTTCTCACATCCTTTCTTTCATCTTCATTTTCCAGTATCTGAACAAGAGGTTTGATAGCATCTTCATTTCCTAATTTTCCAAGTGCAATGATAGCAATTCTTCGCACCTTATCTTCTTCAGTCCTGTCTTGCGCAATGTTAAGGAATATATCATAAACATCTGTTTTCTCAATAGAACCAAGTGCATGGATTGAATTGATTCTGACCGTAGCATCCCGATGATCAAGATTTTCGATCAGCATCTCTTCTACCGGTGCTCCTAATTTTTCCAAAGATACGGCTGAATTTATAACTGCAAATTCATACTCATCATCCAGATGATTAGTTAAAGGCTCAATTGCTCTTTTATCACCGATATCTCCAAGAGCCCGGGCAACTTCCGGTTGTATCTGCCATGGTCCGTTTTCCAGACATTCAATAAGCAATTCAACTGCCCTTTCATCGCCAATCTGTCCAAGTGATTTTGCTGCCGCTCCCCGCATATTTTCTGACTGGCTTTCATTTGCGAGTATATCCATGAGTGGTTCAACTGCTTTTTCATCTCCCAGATCACCTAAGGAAACAACTGCTGTGATATCGAGAAGGTCATCATCCAGCATTTCTATTACCATATCGGTATGTTGTTCATTTCCAACTTTTCCAAAATATCTGGTAACCGACTGACGCAGTGAATCTGGTTCTTCTGTATTTTCAATTATTTTTATGAATGGTTTTGCAGCTCTGCTGTCTCCTGATTCCCCAAGCAAGTAGGCGGCATGTTGTCTATTATCTTCACTTTCTGATTTGTTTTCCAGAACATCAATCCACTGACTTACATTATCATTTCTTTCTGTATGGATAAATGAGCGGAAAAAATCTACAATCGAAGAAACATCGAATCCCATTTTAACTACCTGAGATTCATTGATTATCATAGAACTGTTTTCTTCGATTTTTTCTAGTGCCTCCCGGGTATTTTGTCTGATGACAGGATACTCTTCTTTGTCATTTGCAATCCTGGTAAGTAATTCGATTGCTGTGGGGTCTTTAAGATGTCCAAGTGAAAGTGCTGCTGTGTTTCTGATATCTGGCGAATCATCTCTGTTGTCAAGTATCTCCATCAGGGGCTTGGTTGCCGTTTTATTACCCATGGTTCCAAGTCCCGTTGCAGCCTTAATTCTCACATTCAGGTATTCTTCCTTATCCTGCATTAGCTGGATAAGTGCTGGTATTGCTCTGCTGTCATTGGTGTGAACAAGAGCACATGTTATATACTGACGTATGCCATTATTTGTTTCATTATTAAGGGCATTTACCAGAGGTTCTGTTGAGTTCTCATCTGCTATGTTGACAAGGTTCATTGCTGCAACATACCTGACATCGTGTTCCTCATCATTCAAAGCCAGTAGTAGCGTATCAGACGCATCATCTCCGGCAATATCTGCAAGAATCTGTGCAGCTTCTTTTCTCACAGCCCACTTTTCATCGTTTAATAAAACGTATTTAACCGGTCCGATAGCTACCGATAGATTCTCTTTATTCTCATTATCCGACCCTCTGAATGCAGACAGAATGCTTAATCGAATTTCCACGTCTTCTATTTCAAGTTCCTTAATTAGTATTTGAACAGCCTTTTTTTCGTCAATATTCATTAATGCCCGTGGGATTCTGGTTCTTATTATCCTTTTTTCATTCTTGTTTTCCAGAATTTCAACAAGAGGCACAATGGTATTTTCATCCCCTATTTTTCCAAGGGCTGAGATAGCTGCTCTTCTAACCTCTTCATCTTCTGTTTTGTCCTCTGCAATTTCCAGAATTATATCATAAGCACTCTGTTCATCCAATGCACGTAGTGCATAGATTGAGTTAATCCGCACAGCAGTATTACGATTTTGAATATTTTCAAGAAGTATCTCTTCTACCGGCGCTCCTAATTTGTCCAGAGCCTCGGCTGAACTGGTAACTGCAAATTCATGCTCAGTATCCAGTAGCTCAGTTAAAGGGTCAATTGCTCTTTTATCACCAATTTCTCCCAGGGCCCATGCAGCCTGACCTTTTATATAATACGGCGAGTCATCCTTCAGGCATTCAATAAGCACTTCAACCGCTCTTTCATCCCCTATTTTTCCAAGTGATTCTATTGAATGCTCCCGCATATATTCCGGCTGACTCTCATTTGCCACTATTTCCATTAGTGGCTTGACTGCTTTTTTATCACCCAGATTACCCAGAGCAACAGCTGCTCCTGCTCTAAGGGGATCTTCATCAAGCTTTTGTATTAATATATTAGTATGTTTTTTACTTCCAACCTTTCCCAGATTTTCAATTGCATACTCTCTTATTTGAGCAGATTCTCCTGTGTCTTCCATAATTTTGATAAAAGTTTTTACAGCTCTGCTATCTCCTGATTCCCCAAGTTTGTGTGCAGCACGGGATCTTTCATCTTCATTTTGATTTTTGTCTTCAAAAATCTCAATCCACTGGCTTACATTATCTTGTTCCTGATTGCTTTTATTTTCGACATTAATGTATGCACGAAAAGCATCTATGATCGATGAAAGATTAAAATTTGATACCATTGAAGTGGTGTATTTAGCATTATCATTTTCCTGATAAGCACTGCATTCAGAAACAAGGATTAATAGCAAAAATCCAATTATGATAAAATTATGTGCTTTTGTTCTCAATCCTTCTGCTCTCTGTTTCATAGTTCGACCTCCGTCATAGAACTATTTTCAGGCACCAGTATCTCCTTTTCAATGACCTGATCATGCCATACAGCAGTAACCTTCACAATATATTGCTCTCCTGTTTTCCCTTTGAAAACTGGCTGAGCAGGCATGTAACTCTTATCCGAATTCTTACCGGAACTTAGTTCTATAACTGCGTCAGGTGAATCTTTCCATGTGCTGAATGGGCTTTTTGAATAAGCAGGAACAACAATACTTCTACTTTCTGAAACTACAACTTCTTTTGTTTCAGGATCAATTATACTGATTGTTGTTTCAACATCCTCGGCTCTCCCCAGACCATTATTCAACACATAAACATCAATATTATAGATATCCAGTTCTCCGATAGATTCCAGATTATAATCCAATTCAATTGAAAGCTCAGGAGGTAAAACATCTACAGTAAAAGATTCTTCATCCAGAACAACCTCATTATTTACAATTCTGATGTGAACATTCTGTTCTCCTGTAACCTGATATCCAAGCAACAGGCTTAGTCTGTTCTCGCCGGGCTCAAGGCTGATTTTATCCTGTGTTGAAATATAATTGCTGTAGTGATAGCCGTTATATCCAAAAACGATAACTGTATCAGCACTCTTCCCATTTTCATCTACAAACGCGTTTTCAGTTTCAATCTTTACTTCAACATTTTTTGATTCGTTGTTCTGTATGACAAGTTCAATTTCATTCATGTTGTCGTTTCTGATAGTATCTACCCCCAGAGTCCGGGGTGCATTTATCTCGACAATTTTTACATCGACACTACTGTCATAGTGCCACCATATTATGACAGAAACAAGAATAATTCCTGCCAGGATTAATGGAAGTTCTTTTCTCATTTGTTCTCACCCCTTATCTCTTCGGTCAGTGAGATGCAGTTGGTCAGGCCATATTTCTGTTTAGAAATTATGCCCTTCTTTTCAAGATTAGAAAGAATACGCGATGTTTTAGCTTTGGAAAAATCAAGTCTGTTTACAAGTTCATTCTGAAGCATCTGTCCATTGTTATCCACAATTGTCCTGACTATTTTTTTCTCGTCTCCTTCCAGAGCCATGAGAAGTACTTTTCTCATGTCCACTGGAGTTGAAGCCTTATTTTTATCAGAAATATCTGCTTTTTCATCAGAGCTCAGTATTTCTAAATTTTCTTCGGTTTCAATACCATAATCGGATTCATGAATATTTTCATGCGCAAACGGATATATATCTAGGGACAAAAATACCTGGTGCAATGCAAAACCTGAGAAAAAACCGGATATTAACAGCAGGTAAGCTTCACCTGTAGTATAGGAATAGGGAATCTCAATAATTTTGAATGATTCACCTTCTATTTGTATAACTACAGGTGCATCCTGTAATAGTATACTCATTGTGATAATTCCTGCCAGAATGAGAATTCCTGCTGATATCATTAGTTTTGTTCTTTCCCTTATCAAGTCACCATCTCACTGTTGACAATTATCAGATAGATGAAACAAATGATATATTTTGACTGTAACAGGCAGTTTAAACGTTTCATATATTTACAACCACTGGTGATGCATACTGTTTTTATTATGATGTGCTGTTCTGGAAATATTTGAATTTTCTATGACCACGAATTGAATATTTATTATTTTCAACTTAGATATAATTTATTATAAATGTTTTTTCAAACATATTTCCTATTTTTTCAGTTTTGCAGAATGAAACTATCAGGACGAATGAAGTTGCTCAGGACAAGAACTTGCAGAAATGCAAATATCAGCATAGTAGTAACATCAAAATAATTAGGCAACTATATATAAATGTAGAATTATATTGTGTGTTAGATGACACCCTCAAAATGTAAGATCCTTATTGTTGATGATGAGCCACTAAATGTGGAATTATTGTCTGTATATCTTGGGGACAATTACGATATCGTTACTTCCTACAATGGAAAGGATGCCCTTGTAAAAGTAAAGGAAGAATGTCCTGACCTTATACTTCTGGATGTTATGATGCCTGAGATGGATGGATATGATGTTTGCAGGGTGATACGTAACGATTTCAAAATGGATTTCATACCTATTATAATGGTCACAGCCCTGACTGACAAAGCAGACCATCAGAGGGGAATTGAGGCCGGTGCTGACGAATTTCTGAAAAAACCCGTTGGCAGGTTTGAGCTTGAAAAGAAAATTGATTCACTTCTTAGAATTAAAAAGCAACATGATACTCTTTTGACCGAGAAGAACAAAGCGTATTATTATCTGGATTATGTTGGTGTTCTGGTAGCCGTTCTTGATCTGGATTTCAAGGTCACTACTATCAACAGGAAAGGATCTGATCTTTTGGGTTACAGCCCTGACAAAATCGTTGGTAAAGAATGGATAGAATCTTTTATTTCCCATGATTCGGTCAATGATATCAGGGCTCACTATGATGGTCTTATTTCTGGCGAGGTTGAACCCTATGAATATAGTGAGGTCCCCATCATTCTAAGTACGGGTGAAGAACGTTTGCTTAGATGCTATGATTCGCCTTTGATGGATAATTCAGGTAAAAATATGGGTATTCTGATATCCGGTGAGGACATCACCGAGATGAGAAAGGCTGAAAAACAGCTAAAGGAATATGCTTCCCAGCTTGAGAGGTCCAATGACCTCAAGGATCTCTTCACTGATGTCATGAGGCATGATTTGCTGAATCCTGCAGGTCTTATCCAGTCATTTGTTGACTTACTTATTGAAACTGAAACCGATGAAAGTAAAAAGCACATTTTGAATAACATCAATAAGGCAACTGATAAACTGATTTCTATGATAGATGGTGCGGCACATCTTGCTAAATTGGAATCTGTTGATGAGATCAGTTTTGTGCGTGTCGATCTCAATTCAATAATCAGTGACATAGTTAAAGGATTTGAATACCAGACAATGGAAAAGGATATGGAGATCATTGTGAAGATGGATGAAGGTTGTTTCACCCTTGCCAATCCTATGATAGAAAGGGTTTTTGTGAACCTGCTCTCCAATTCCATAAAGTACAGTCCCAATGGTAGTACTATTACTATTGATGTCATGGATATTGGAAACAAATGGAAGCTTAGTTTTATTGATCAGGGCGACGGCATACCCAATGAAAGCAAGGCATCTGTTTTTGAACGCTTTATGCGGCTGCATAAGGAAAATATCCGTGGAACTGGCATTGGCCTTGCAATTGTCAAGAGGATTATGGATCTACACATGGAAATCATCGATGTGGATGATAATCCTGAAGGAAAGGGTAGCATTTTCTGGCTGACTCTTAAAAAAGCCAACTAATCACGGTGGATTTTTTAGCTTGCTACTCAAGTCAATAGTAATCACAACGTTCATATCATATATTTTCATATTAACGAGCAGTGAGTGATACCATAGGTAGCTAATTGAGCTTATTAATCGCCTAAACGACGGTAGATATATATTCTCCAGTGCCTAATGTCACTCGATAAACAGGTTAAGAGTGATAAATGTGATAAGTGTCAACGAAAAGGGATTAGCTATAATCGATGAGATGCTTGACTGGGAAGAAGAACTTAAGGTTCAGTCCATAGAGCTTGATAACGGCGCTACTGTCATTGACTGTGGTGTGAATGTAGAAGGTGGATATGATGCAGGTATGTATCTTTCCCGTCTTTGTCTTGCAGACCTTGCAGACATCAGCTACACCAAGTTCGACCTGAACGGTCTTCCAGTACCAGCTATTCAGGTAGCAACAGATCACCCAACCATCGCATGTATGGCATCCCAGTACGCAGGCTGGAGAATTGCAGTCGGTAAATATTTCGGAATGGGTTCCGGTCCTGCAAGGGCTCTGGGTCTTAAACCAAAAGAACTGTATGAAGAAATAGGCTACAAGGACGACTCCGAGTTTGCAGTCCTTGTAATGGAGTCAAGTGCAATACCAAATGAAGAGGTCGTAGAGTACATTGCAAAGCACTGCAGTGTTGACCCTGAGAACGTCTACATCGCTGTTGCACCAACAGCATCAATTGCAGGATGTGTCCAGATCTCAGCACGTATTGTTGAGACAGGTATCCACAAGCTTGAATCTATTGGATATGACATCAATACAATTAAGAGCGGTTTCGGTGTTGCTCCAATTGCACCAGTTGTCGGTGACGACACAAAGTGCATGGGTTCAACCAACGACTGTATCATCTACTGTGGTGAGACATACTACACCGTTGAGTACGGAGATGTTGAGAAGCTGGAAGAGCTTGTCAAGAAAGCACCATCCACAACCTCAAGGGACTTCGGTAAGCCATTCTACACAACCTTCAAGGAAGCAGAATTTGACTTCTTCAAGGTCGATGCAGGAATGTTCGCACCAGCCAAGATCACAGTGAACGATGTCAAGAGCAAGAAGTCCTTCACAAGTGGAAGGATCAACCCTGGCATTCTACTGGAATCCTTCGGCGTAAAAGAGATTTAAGTTTTGACTTAGATTTCTGACATACTTAAATAATACCGATACAACCTTAAAGGTTGTATTACTTTTTTCCTTTTGGAGATATTAATGGAAATTATAAGTACTTCAAAAGGCATCGGTGGCCAGCTTACTGAATTCAGAAAACTTGTCAGTGATTCAAAAAAGGTCACTTTTATCGGAACAGTTGGTTTCTGCACACCATTTGCCGAACTTATGGCATTTGTATTAAGAGGCAGTGATAAAGAGACCGTTTTCCTTCCGGACCTGCGTGCAGATGAAGCACGTTCAATGGTATTCTCATCCTATGGAATGCAGCTTGATGAAAAAGTGGACCCTTCCGCAGACACTGTAGTTCTTCTTGGTGGTCTTGCAATGCCAAAGATAGGCGTTGAACCTGAAAAGATGAAAGAGCTTGTTGATGAGCTGACCAAAGATGCCGAGAACAAACTGATAATTGGCGTCTGTTTCCAGTCAATGCTAATAAACAGCAATTGGAATGGATTTATTGATTTTGATTACATCATTGATGCGGATTTGACAAACGAGATCAAAAAACTATAAAATCATTTTCAAACTAATTTTTTCTTAAATTTTAACAAATCCTGGCGTCTACAACCACATGCCAGACGCCTGGAGAATACTTTTTGATCTTACGGCAGTCCAGTATCTCAACCTTCTTTCCAGCTTTCAGGGCTGCATTTTCTATTCTTTCAACAGGCCTTGAAAATATCAGGCTCTCAGGTGTTGTTTCATGATAATGGATGATGCCACCCTCTGGTTTCAGGGCGGCAATTCCTGAGTCCAGATAATGGTGTGTGGTATTCACATATCCCATGAGCACCCTGTCAGCAACTCCTTTTGGTGTAAGTTCCGCACAGTCTCCGTTTCGGGCTTCAACAATGTGCTCCACTTTGTTCAGGGCTATGTTCTCTTTCAGGTATCCGTAAGACTGCGGGTTTATCTCAATTGCAATGATTTTTTCTGGTTTTGCATGAACTGCCATTGGAATAGTAAAATAGCCGATTCCTGCAAACATGTCAACTATTGTCTCATCATTTCCAATATTGCTCATAAGTTTCTTTTCATGGAGATTTCCCTTGGAGAACATCACTTTTGTAACATCAAGCTTGAAAAGACAACCATGCTCTTTGTTGATTGTTTCTGTGTTATTTCCAATGAGAACCTCTCTCTTTGGTAATCTGAACTGGCCGCAGATTCCAAGGTCACGTACAACCGTATTGCATGAGGGGTACATTTTAAGCAAAGCTTCAGCTATCATTAATTTGAGATGGTCTATAGTAGGGTCAATTGTAACAACTATAATATCTCCGATAATTTGCCAGCCAGAAGGCAGTTTCTTAAGTTCATCCGGGGATATCTTATCTCTGAGTATATCTTCCAGTGACTGCCATTTATTGTAAAACTCAGCGTCTTCCTGTAAGATAGTTTCAAAACCTTCAATATCTTCAGTAACAGGTATTTCAAGAAAACGCTGGTTTATGTCAATAAGCTTAATCTTACGTTTCAGATCAAGTCTACCTGATTCTGCAAGTTCGATTCTTACTTTTTCCGCATATTGTATCGGTACCCGAATGCATTTATTCATGTTCATTTTTTCTGGGAGGAATTTATTTTTAAATACTGGATATGATTGTAAGTGTGGTTATAATTATGGTTATACTATGGTTTTAAACCAAGGCAGCATATAATGTTTATAACTCATTCGCCAAATAGCGAACGTTTAAATACATTGTCGTTTTATTCATAAATGCATGAACAACGGAGACAACACGGCTATTTTTTCCACTGATATTGGAGTTATTGCTCTTAATGGTTCTGTAAAGATTAAGATACTTGATTTTCTCAAAACAGGCTGCAAATCTTTTGATGAGATCGTGCAGCATACAGGTAAAGCCAAATCAACAATCTCCGTGCATCTCAATGATCTAAAAAGCCAGAATCTCCTTGAGGAAGCCATTGACTCTAAAGACAAAAGAAAAAAAGTCTATTACCTTAGATGTCAGTATGTGGCATGTTCCCAGGAACCGGGAATGAAACACTACAATGAAATGCTGGATCTTATATCGTCTCCTGATGTGCATTCATTTGGTTGTTTAAAGTGTCTTTTCCATGCAATTCAATATGGTTTCAGGGCACATGGTGTTAATTGTGACCCAATCATGCGCAAGATTGGAAATGATATTGGTAACAGTTTATCAAATAACATTACCTCACAGGAACCTGCAAGCATTCTTCAGGAAATGCTGAATTTCTGGGAGAACAATGATATTGGAAGCTTTACCATCCTTGAAGACGATCCAATCAAACTTGCCGTAAACAACTTTTTTGACTGCCGTTCCATCCCCATTAAAGAAAAAACATTATGTTCATTTGCTCAGGGTGTTTTAGAAGGAGTATTCAGGGCAAAAATGGGAAAAGAATGTGTGATGCAAATGGTATGTAAATGCGATGATACTTGCGATCACTGTATTTTCCAGATGATTAAACTCTAGAGTTAATTCTTTAAAAATATTACTTTGAGGTTCTAATAACCCCAAGCTCGCCTTTTACCAGTTTACCGATCGCAGCAACAATGCCCGGTCCATCGGTATTTTCCCGGCATGTAATCATGTGTTCCATAAGACCCAGTCTTTCAATACCATAGATGTCTCTTGCATGACCTGTTTTCTTGATAGCCGCCTTTAGTTCCGATCTGGTAACAGAATTAGCAATAACCCTGTCCTGTTCTGACTTTTTCCAGCTCCACCAGAGGTCTGCTTGTTCCTTGGTAAAAATACCTACATTTGCCTTTTCATCAGTAATCTCGATCATTACAGGCAGATGCCTGATAATGCCAAAACGAGTAGCTATCTGCTTAGCGGTTCCGTTTCCAAGATTGTTGAGATTCTTGCGGGGAATGGTCACAAGAATACCGACATCAACGACGATTTCATCGTCATGGATCTGCCTTATGAATCCGTGGTAAGTTTCATTTTTCATTATCTCTGTAACAGGTGTCCCAAATTTCTGCATAAGGAAATTAGATGCAAATTCACTGTCTTCTCCTGTAATATCCACAGTAAGCCAGTTATCATCACTAACTGAGAATTCAGCAGAGGCATCAAGCTCTTCCAGTTCGTTATTAATCAGTACTTCAGCAGAATGAGTTGCTCTTTCCCTGTTGCCATAGATCTTGATCAATAGTTTTGTGACCATCATTATTGTCCTTTTAGTTATTGTTTCATCACAAGGTCAAAGATATTTTGTATCTCTGTAAGCTTATCCAGGCCCTCGTCATCAATGAGGTCTTCATTCTCCTCTATTGAATTTAAGAGTAACTGGATATCCCTGCTAAAAGGACCTATCTTCATTCTCATAACCTGAAGCTCAGTGTTATTTTCTGCAAGATCTTTATATGTAGTCATTATCTGCTGGTGCAGTCTGTCTATATGATCAAGGGTTGCTTTTCTGGCTTCATCAACGCTTCCTGTTTCCTCTTCACCAGTTTCGGTGCTGTGCTCTTCATGTAACTCTTCTGGTGTTTCACCTTCAATTGCCATTATAAGGTTTTTAAGAGCATCAACAACCCTGTAACCATGATCTGTAAGTTCCACGTATTTTACACGTCCTTCTACCGAAAACTGTACAAGACCATGATCTTCCATCTTGGCCAATATTTTGGTAGTGTGGGCAAAAGTGGAATTAATTTCTTTAGTTATAACAGATGCATAGGTTTTTTGAAGGGACCAGATAGCCAGAAGTGCAAGGGTAGGTTTTTCCTGTAAAAAAAGTTGTTCAGCATATTCTTTACTCATACGATTTCCCTTCTGATTTAGCTTTTAGAACCCTTATTTTTAAAAACATCATAATACCCTGTAGTATATATTATTATATATATCATTAAAATAAATATACTATATATTTCTATCGGATATTAATAATTATTCTTTCTATATCCGGTAGTTCTGCGTCCGTCTTAAATGAAATACCACTGAAGTGCGTCCTTGAAGCTTTATAGCCGTTATCTCTCAGTGCAGTTATAAGAGTATCAATAGTTGATGCAGAAACTCCAAGCTTTTTGCATATCAGATGCTGGTCATAGAACATCGGAACATCCAATTCATCCCTGCAAAACTCCAGCATCTTAATGGACATTTCTTTAGTTTTGCAGTTCCTCTGCTCCAGTTCCTCAATGGTCTCATTACAGAAATCAGGGTCATGAAGCTCTCCAAGCCACATAGGTCCTGAGATCGTATTTTCCTTGCCGCAGAGGCTGCATTTATCATTTATATGTACAGCAAGACCATAAACAATTTCACGATTTCCACATTCACACTGGGCAATGAATCCCATCTTCTCCAGCATTTTATCCGCCTGCTTTGCTCCTCTTCTGATATGCAGATAAGTTCTCACATAATGCCTGGTGGCATGTGACAGGAGAGGAACCATGGCTTTATCATGTAGTGAGAGTTCCCTCGCAATCCTGCCAAGAAGAATGCGCACACCCATTTCACTGTGATATTCGTTATTAAGAGGAATTGCTGCATATTTGCGGATGCCAGAATTCAGATGTGCACCACAAAGAGGTGCGGTATCAGTTGCAGTGACTTCCAGCAAGTCTATTACAGAACGGGCAGCAGCTGCAAGGAATGGTGCAGGTGTTCCAAAAGGATCAAGATCAACAATATTGAAATGTTTTTCATGTAACAGACCATTGGCATTTTTGTGGCTTGCAAATGTATGATCGCCTATACCCAGTTTTTCGATATTTTCCTGTATGAGCTGATAGGCATCTTCGCTCCAGTCATTCAGGGTTGTTTCAATGCCAATTTCATTGGCTACTCTTAAGCCTCTTATTCCTGAAGCTGAAAGCGCATCAACATAAGTTATGGTCTTCTCAGGGTCAGGTTTTATTCTTTTAAGAAAAGCAGATGTTGCAGCTATGGAGATATCACGATTCATCTCCATAACCGGATTAAAAAAAACAGGTGCTGCAGAAGGAGCAAAATTAGCCCCTTCTTCAGGAATGGGAACCAGAACTTCAGTATCTCCTTCTTTAACAGATCTTACATTCATCTGGTTCCCTGAAGATGCATTCTTATTTAACAATAATGGTTCCCTTCATTCTTCCTTCCCAGCCCAGGACTTTGTATGTATATGTGCCGGTCTCGTTAAATGTATATTTGAAAGATAATCTGTATCCTATGGTTGTATTATCCCAGAGTTCTTCATTGCTTACTAGTGTGAATTGGCGGACCGGATCATTACGGTTGAACCACATTACAGTATCATATTGGTTTATCGTTATGTTGCTTGGCTGAACCAAATAATTTTCCATGTTTAATGTGTATGTTTTTGGTCCCTCATACTCAGTAACTTCCAGCTCTTCATCCTCATCTTCATCAGAAGTAACATCTTCTGTTTCAGTTTCTTCAGCAGAAACGTCATCTGTATTATCTGTAACAGTGTCATTTACATCATCAGTCACTGAATCGTTCATTGATGCATTCTCTTCTGTTGCAGTCTCAGTGTCATCGACACAGCCTGCAACAAGCAGAGAAAGCGATATTAGGAGTATAATTAATAATTTCGCCTTCATTGGATCACCTGCATTATAATATATTTCTGATGGTTAAATAACTTCTCTATCACTTTTTATAAGTTCAACATTTATAATTGGGCTATTATTTTCAATTTCAATATCTATTACAGCAGCAAATCCCAAAGCAGCCATCCCCGGATTGACAATTACAGTTTTTCCTGACTTTTCTATCCCTCTGGCTTCATGGATATGTCCACACACCATCAGGTCTGCCTTATCAAGGAATACGTTGAGTGCTTTGCATCCGACATGCGAATCTCCTACCATATCAAGAACGCCAAAAGGTGGTGTGTGTGTAAGGGTTACAAGTATTTCATCCGCTTTCACATCTTCCAGCATGCGTTTTGTATTCTCTTCAAAATCACATTCCTGCAATTCAAATGGAGTGCAGAATGGTGTAGGATTTGACCCCCCTATTCCTATAAATCTAATGCCATCTATTGATATTGATTTCTTGTGAATGTCAGTGGCTTTTGAATCCTCAATAACTTTAATTATTGATTCATGGTCACAGTTGCCAGGGACAGCAAGTATTCTCTGGTTGAATTTATCAAAAAGATCAAGGGCCTTTTCATCGGGCCCAAAATTTGTGATGTCACCTGCTATTAGTATCAGATCCACATCACCTGCAATCTTTAGCAGTTCTTCTATCTTTGAGTAATTTCCATGTGGATCTGCAATAGCAAACAATCTCATTTTTAATATCTCCGGTTTTGACTCTTGTCATTTCTGCTCAGAAAGAGCGGTCTCCACCAAGTATGCTTCCCAGTGCACTGCTTCCCAAACCGGCAACTCCTGAGGATTCTTCTCTCTGGCTACTGGTAGTGTATCTTGACGCAGCAACAATCCTGTCGGCAAGACGTGAGAACGGCAGACTCTGGAGATATACCTTTCCTGGTCCGGTAAGTGTTGCAAGTACAAGACCTTCGCCTCCAAAGAGTGCGTTCTTGAAACCGCCTGCCCATGTAATATCGTATCCGACAGTTTCCTCAAATGCTGTAAGGCATCCGGTATCAACCCTTATGGTCTCTCCTGCTGCAAGATCTTTCTCGACAATGGTGCCACCTGCATGTACAAAAGCCATTCCATCGCCTTTTAGTCTCTGGAGTATGAATCCTTCGCCTCCAAAAAGACCTGCTCCGATTTTCCTGGTAAGTGCTATTTCGATCTCTATTCCATTTGCGGCGCAGAGGAATGAATCTTTCTGGCAGAGGAAACTGCCTCCGAATTTGCTGAGATCAAGTGGTATTATCTTTCCAGGGTAAGGGGCTCCGAACGCCACATATCCTTTATCTTTTCCTTCATGGACAAAACTTGTGATAAAGAAACTCTCACCTGTAACAGCACGTTTTAAACCTTTTAGCAGGCCACCGCCAGTAGATGTTTCCATTCTGATTCCTGGACCCATGTACATCATTGCACCGGCTTCTGCTCTAACAGCTTCGCTAGGGTCCAGTTCTATCTCTACAAGTTGCATGTCGTCGCCAATAATCTTATAATCAATTTCGTCAGCCATCAATTATCCCTCTGATTCGATCTTTTAATGTTCCTGAAGAACTTGTGATAATGATTTGTGTTACCTGTATTTATTGCTTTATCCTTTTCTATGCATATTGAATGGGGTTTTGCACAACTCAACTTGAATAGTTTAATATAGCTCCTGTGCGTAACCAATTGTTGATAAGTGTGTACCGAAAAAATTTTCCACTTCATTTGAAGCATTATTTACTTGCACTGCAAGCAAGAAATCATGTCGGAAGGACTCGTGAGCTGCCTATGAGATTTAATAAAGCAGAATCAGATATTCTTGATTTCACTTCAAACACGAATCCACTTGGCACACCATTCAATTTTCCGGCAAGTAACCTTGATCTGAATCAAACTGTTTTGAGATCCACAGAAAGGATCGATCAGTATCCTGATAACAGGTATCTTGAACTCAGAAAGGCTGCTGCCTCTTATGTAGGTCATAACATATCTGCGGATAATATCATTCCAGGGAACGGTACATGTGAGCTTCTGCGTCTGATCATGGAAACCGTTGTCAATGAAGAGGATATTGTAATTACCACTTCACCATCATCCGGTGAATATCGTCATATAGCAGAAGTTTTCGGAGCACGTATTCATTCCTTTACTACAGATGAATTATTACATCTTCCAAAAATGACACTGGACAGGGCAAAGGTCATTGTAATCGGAAATCCTAACAATCCGACCGGCCAGCTCATTCCAAAAGATAATCTTTCTGATTTTGCACAAAAATGTGCTGAACATGGTACCCTGCTTATTGTTGACGAATCAGCAATTGAACTGGCTGATCCTGATATGAGTATTGTAGGTCTGACATTGGATAATGATCATCTCTTTGTAATAAGATCCATATCCAATATCACGGCAATGCCAGGTATAAGACTGGCATATGGTATTGCTTCCCTTTCTCTTGCAAATATGCTCAATTCTGCACGTCTTTCATGGAATATTGGTGTGACAGATGAAGCCATAGGTTTAGCTTTCCTGAGTATGGAAGGTGGTCCTCACAGTGAGTACTTAACTAGTTCCCGTAAGTTCATTAAAAATGAAAGGAAATACATAATCAAGCGCTTTTCAGGGATTTATGGTTTTGATCCGGTTGAAAGCAGTACTAATTATATACTTATTGACGTGAAAGATCTATTTCTTGATTCAGCCAGACTCAGTGAAGGGCTGGCTATGCATGGTATATTGATACGGGAATGCAGTGATTTCTTTGACGGAAACAAACGATATGTGAGACTATCAATCCGATCAAGAGATGATTTTGAGAAACTAATACATACCCTTGATACCGTCTTTGCAGAAACCAGCAGGGAAGATGCAAGGGAAAAACTTGAAGAGACCATAGAGCATGGCGGTAGTTCCTCTGCCGGCCGTGGTACTTGTGAATATTATCCCTGTCATTTTACAGGACAGGATTGCACTTTCTGTTTCTGTCCTTTCTATGCATGTGAGGATGAGCGTACAGGAGGAAAATGGATCGAAAGTTCCACCGGAGGGAATGTGTGGAGCTGCGAACATTGTACTATATTGCACAGACCAAAGGTCGCCAAAATGGTGCTTGATGCACTCATGGCAGACGGAGACACTGATGATAATATAAGGAGAGCATGGAAGGAAATCATTGTGCCTCTGCTTTGATTTTGTGAAAATCAACTGAACAGGTTAATATATTTCCTGTTTTCTACATGCTTTGATTATTGTGACAGACCAAAGACCACCTCTTCCGGTAAAGAAATATCTTCTAAGCCTTGATCCATGCGTTCATGGTGGGCTGATAAGAAAAAGTTCCCAGAAATACGGCATTCCAGAATCTGATATCCTTGATGCAAGTGCAAGTCTTAATCCATTAGGAACTCCTTTTGAGCAGCCAGACCCGGAGCTGGATCTGCAGGAGCTTCTTAGTAAAGGGCTTGAAAAACTTGAGCAGTATCCGGACAACCGCTATCTTGAGTACCGTACGGCTGCAGCAGAATTTGTGGGAATGGGAATGACATATGAGAATATCATTCCCGGAAACGGTTCAACTGAGATCATACGACTGGTGGCAGAGTGTGTTGTAGCTGAAGGCGATGTTGTACTAATTCCAAGACCCACTTTCAGTGAATATGAATTGCAGTGCAGTGTCATGGGTGCCAAAATTAAGTACATCGAGCAGGATGATATCTTCGACCTTGAGGATGAGATTCTTGCTGAAGCTAAAATTATCTTTGTATGCAATCCCAATAACCCAACTGGAAAACTATTTGACAAAGAAATGATGGAAAAGCTTGCAGAACAATGTGCAGCCCAAAAGACTATACTCTTTGTAGATGAGGCTTACATTGAACTGGCAGAACCGGAGCAGAGTGTTGCTTATCTTGTAGAAAATAATGATTATCTTTTCATCCAGCGTTCTTTAACAAAATCATTTGCAATTCCTGGAATCAGAATGGGTTTTGGAGTTGCTTCTTCTAAATTTGCATGTGTGCTTAACAATGCAAGACTTTCATGGAACATGGGATGTATTTCAGATACCATTGCAACTGCCCTGCTTAGCATGAAAGGTGGTGTGAACAGCAAATACCTTCTTGATTCAAGGGCTTTCATAGAACAGGAACGTAAGTTCCTTATGACTAAACTCTCTCGTAGAGGGTTCAAACCTGCAGAGAGTTGTGTTAATTATATTTATGTTGATATTACTGATCTCTCACTCAATTCATCAGAACTTGCAGAAAGAATGGCATCTCATGGTGTACTGATACGTGATTGCGAGTCTTTCCAGAATAACGGTAAGAATCACATAAGAGTGGCAATACGTACAAGAGAGGAGAATGAACGTATTGCAGATACGATCCGTCAGGTAATCTATGAATGGGGTAGGGAACAGGCTGAGATACAGCTTCGGGAAAATATAAAGGCTGCTGCAGAATGCGGCCGTAAGGGAAGCAATATTGATTGTGACTATTATCCCTGTCATTTTGAAGAGCAGGACTGTACTTTCTGCTTCTGTCCGTTCTATCCTTGTGAGGACAGCCGCACAGGTGGCAACTGGATAGAAAGCTCAAGTGGTGGTCAGATATGGAGCTGTCTGAACTGTACTATTGTCCATGAGGAAAAGATAGTCGATGACTTATTGTCCATCTTTGTTTCTGAAGGTCTCAGCGATGAAAGTATCAGAAAAGCATGGAAGGAAGTAATGGAGCGCAATCTATGATCCTGCCGGTGCCGGTATATCCAGATACAAGTGAACTGGTGATAGTGCTTCTTCTGGCCTATGTTCTTGATATTGCGGTTGGTGAACCTCCATTCTCAGTCCATCCGGTTGTCTGGATGGGCAGGTTGATAGGTTTTTTCAAAAAGAACATTCCTGCGAACAATCGCAGGATTTACGGGTTATTCATTGGTCTTACCACGATACTTTTCGGGTGTACTATCGCCTATCTTGTAATGTTATTCATGGGCATTGAATCCATTCCGGCAGTTCTTCGTTATCTGGTAGCTGCTTATTTCCTTAAGGCTACATTTGCTATTCGCTGTCTCTACGGTGCAGCTAACGAAGTAAGATCTGAGCTTGATGCCGGTAAACTTGACAGCGCAAGACAGAAACTCTCTATGTATGTGAGCCGTAATACATCAAAACTGGAAGAAGGGCAGGTCTCTTCAGCAATAATCGAGACAACTTCTGAGAACTATGTTGACGGGATACTTTCACCTTTATTGTTCTACGCATGTTTCGGACCTTACGGACTAATAGCAGCGTATGTCTTCAAAGCTACAAGTACCCTGGATTCCATGGTAGGCTACACAGATGAACGTCATCGTGAAGTAGGCTGGTTCTCTGCAAAGTTAGATGATGTGCTCAACTGGATACCTGCGCGTGTGTCTGTGATTTTCCTGTCAGCTGCAACTCTTGTGGTGAGTCTGGTATATCATAAGATCAAAATTCCTGATTACAGGACAGCATTTAAAACAGGTATAAGAGACGGGCTAAAAACACCATCTCCAAATTCAGGTTTTCCAATGGCTTCCATTGCAGGTGCTCTGAAAATAAAACTGGAAAAGCCGAATACCTATGTACTGGGTAATGGTTTTGTTTACCCGGTATCAGAGGACATCAAGCTCACATCATGGATAATCCTTGTGGCAGCGTTCTTTGCGATTGTCGCATCATCAATTATAATTTGGTGTGATTAATGTACAATTGATAAATTATGGTATTGTTTATGTCTAATAATTGAAATTTAGAAATCTAACGATATAATCTCAAACAATAATCTTATTATGAAATCTCCCCGAAGTGATGTCAATGAAATTATCGGATATAGAATCAAAGGACCTGAAAAAGAACCAGTCCAAAGAGCTGGAAGGTGAGATCACCAGGAATATAATCGAGATACTTGAAGAAGAAGGAATAACAGTTCAGATGCTTGTTGACGCTGCTCTTGAGCTCTATGCACCACATCCGGGTATAGAGACCAGAGAACTTGCAGAAAAAAAGTTCCTCAGAGAACTTGATATTGCAGTATCCGATCCGAATCTCTGTCTTCTTATCTATTCCGGTATATTACTTGAAAAAGAGGGCAAAGAAGGCCGTTTACCTAACATTAGCAGAAGTTCATACGAAAAAGACCTGACATTTATCATTGCAGATGAAGTGCTTGGTATGAGTATTTCCAAATATATCAGCGGTGATAAAGGAATGTTTGAATTTGTACGTTTTGACAAACAAAAACCAGGAATTCTTGCTGAACTTGGTCCTTTCATGGATGACATAATCGGTGGTCTTATAGGTGGAGTTTCTGCCAACATGTATACCAGGGCAATGGCAGAAGCTGCTGAAAAGACTAAAAATGAAAACAAAAAGAAAAATGATCCGGAAAACAAAAGTGATGTGATCGCAGGATGAATGGATTCTTATTAGCTCTGCGGTCCAGTTTCGGATTCCTTTCAACAATTCCTGTAGGTATTACAATGGAAGGGCTTGATGAGTTCTTCAAGAGAACATACCTGCATCTTGTAGTGGGGATTGTACTTGGATTATTGATGGGTGCAGTTGCATACCTTCTTGTAAGTTATCTTCCGATCTACATTGCTGCTGTGTTTGTAATAGTATTTGTTTATTATATTACAGGACTGAACCACCTGGATGGAATGGCTGACCTTGGTGACGGTCTGACTGCACATGGTTCTGTGGAAAAGAAACTCAAAGCACTTAAGGACATGTCCCTTGGAATAGGCGGTGTTGCCTACGCATCCCTTACTATTATTGCATTCTATGCGACCCTTGTGGCATTAAATGAGCAGTCTTTAATTGTATATTCATCTGCTGCCGATGTGGCAAAAATCTTCTTCTTTGCGATGTTCGTGTCAGAGATTAGTGCTATGCAATCCATGCTCACAGTTGCTGCATTTGGCAGATCCATACACGAAGGACTTGGCTCAATACTTGTCAAGAATACCACAGTACCTAAATATCTTATGGGATTTTTAATTGGTATTGTTGCCTGTGTCGCAATGTCATTTTACCTGGGTTTTGGTATGAATGGCATAATTCCTTTCATTGCAGCTATATTAGCAACTTTTGTTTTGATCAATATTAGCAACAGACATCTTGGTGGTGTAAATGGTGATGTTATCGGTGCTTCCAATGAAGTTGGAAGGGTAATTGCACTTATCGCCGTGACACTGGTAGTGATGTATGGAGGTATTGTTTGGACGCTATAATAATGGCAGGGGGATTTGGAAGCAGGTTAGGTATGGGGGAAAAACCCTTTGTCGATCTACTTGGAAAACCTTTGATATCATATGTGATAGATGCACTGCAAAAAACAGAAAGTATAGATGATATCTATGTTGCCGTATCTCCGGCAACACCTAAAACAGCATCTTATATAGAGGAAAAGTATGAGGGGAAGGTACAGGTAATCCCAACAGGTGGAGGTAATTATGTTGGTGACATGGTTTATGCGGTAAAAGTTGCCTGTATAAACAAACCGCTAATGATTCTCATGTCTGATTTACCATTGCTTAGTCCTGCTCTTCTTGAAAAGGTTATTGCTGAATACAAAGTATGTGGTAAACCTGCTATGTCAATATTTTCTCCAATATCCGTTTGTAAAAGTCTTGGTATAAGGCCGGACACGGTGTTTAACTGGGATGGCGAAGGAAAGCTGATAGTTCCTTCAGGCGTTAATATAATGGATGGTAAAGATGTCGAGCATGAACAGGAATATGTCAGCCTTGTGATGGATGATATTGAATTTGCTTTAAATGTCAATACAGTTGATGACCTGAAAAGATGCAAAGAGATGATTCTTGAAAGGGATGCAAAATCGATCAAGAACTAAATTAAAGATACGTAATGAAAAAACATTGCTTGATGATATTTACTTATAATGTGCACATTTTATATTCTATCATCTCTAATACTTTCAGGCAGATTAGAATTATCTCTATGTGAGGTGGTTGGAGGACTCACAGGCACCTTTTATTCTTTAAAAGGTGCCATTTAGCTCATTTCTGTATTTCATATCATTTTTCGGTATTTTATAACTAATTTTTCATAATAAACCAAAGCATTTAAATCAGGTTTTGGACAAAAATCAACATTATTTCGGTTGTTATTATAGTAAATACATATGAGGATAGGTTTATGATCAAAAGATCTTACATGACTTTTATTATGTGTCTTGTGCTTCTGGCTGCAGTCCTGGCAAGTGGTTGTACCGGTTCCGATGACACTGTAAATGATGATGCGCAGGAAGTTGTAGAGGATGTAACCTCGGCTCCTGAAGAAACAGAGGTTGATGACAGTACATTCACCAATTCAATTGATATGGAATTTGTGAAGATATCTGCTGGTGATTTCCTGATGGGCGCTCCTGAAGATGAGCAGTACAGTGATAGGGCAGAAAGACCAGTTCATCAGGTGACCATTGGAAATGATTTCTATATCGGAGCCTATGAAGTAACCCAGAATCAATGGGAAGAAGTTATGGGTGAGAATCCTTCTTACTTCACAGGTGATGGCGACCTTCCTGTAGAGAAAATTTCCTGGACAGCTGCCAATGAGTTCATTGAAGCTCTCAATGAGATGGAGGGAACTGATAGCTACAGGCTTCCTACTGAAGCAGAGTGGGAATATGCCGCAAGAGCAGGCACAGACACTGCTTTCTCATTTGGCAATGATACTTCAATGATGGTTGATTATGGTTGGTTCGATGACAATTCAGAGGACAAGACCCAACCAGTTGGTATGAAGGAAGCAAACCCATGGGGTCTTTATGATGTGCATGGAAACGTTGCTGAATGGGTACAGGACGAATATCACAGTAATTACAATAAAGCACCGACTGACGGTAGTGAGTGGACAGGCGGTGTAGATAGAAGAGTAATTCGTGGTGGAAGCTGGGAAAATGCAGAAGAGAATTGTCGTTCTGCTGTCAGGGACAGTATTGGTGAAGGAAGCCGCATGAATTACATTGGTTTCCGTCTTGTTAAGGAGATATGATATCTGTAATGGATATCTCCTTTTTTCTTTATTTTCTGTAATTGATTTTTCAAATCCGTTTTTATCTCCAATTCGAAACTTTTATGTATGATTCATAATACCCGTAGTTGAAAGTATTCAGGCGGCTTAGGCGATAGTATCAGCAGAATGCAGATTCATGATGCAATATATTTAAATTCAATATTGCAGTAGGATAAGCACGATAGGTTTACACAAAGTGTTTACATATATTCAGATTAATCAAAATTCACATTCATATGGAGAATCCTAAATGATAGAGGAGATCACCAACCAGTATGACCCAAAGAAAATAGAGGAGAAGGTACATGCTCTCTGGAACGAGACGAGTGCCTATTCCAAGGTACGTGAGCACAGAAAAGGTGGTAAAAAGTTCTTTTTCGTAGATGGTCCACCATATACAACCGGACATATTCACCTGGGAACAGCCTGGAACAAGATTATCAAGGACTCCATTTTAAGATACCGTTCCATGAACGGTTTTGATATCATTGACCGTGCAGGCTGGGATATGCATGGTCTTCCTATCGAAGTAAAAGTGGAAGGTGCATTAGGTTTCACATCCAAGAAGGACATTGAGAGTTATGGTGTAGGCAATTTCATAGAAAAATGTAAGGAATTCGCTCTAAATCAGAAAGATGACATGACAGAGCAGTTCCAGGATCTTGGAGCATGGCTTAACTGGGAAGACCCTTACATGACTCTCAAGGATGAATACATCGAAGCTGCCTGGTGGACAATGAAACAGGCACAGGAGAAAAACCTCCTTGATCAGGGTAAGCGTGTTGTCAACTGGTGTCCACGTTGTGAAACTGCTATTGCAGATTCCGAAGTAGAATATGAGGAAAGAAAAGATCCATCCATATTCGTAAAATTCCCGATAATAGGCGAGGAAAACACCTTTGTGGTTATCTGGACCACAACACCATGGACCATTCCTTCCAACGTAGCAGTTGCTGTACATCCTTCTTTTGAGTACTCAAAAGTAAAGGCAGTAAATTCTGAAAGTAAAGAGGAAACTCTTATAGTCGCTTCAGACCTTGTTGAGAATGTACTCAAGAAGGGAAGATACGTTGATTATGAAGTCCTTGAAACAATGCTTGGTGAGGACCTCACATCACTCTCATACGAAAGTCCGATAGCTGACAAGGTGCCAAAACAGGCCGAGATGAAACACAGCATCTATCTTGCAGACTTTGTAACTGCAGAGAATACAGGTTGTGTACACATTGCTCCCGGCCATGGTATGGACGACTTTGAAGTTGGGAAGAAGAACGATCTACCTATATTCTGTCCTGTGGGATCAGATGGTCGTTACACTGAAGAAGCCGGTGAATATGCAGGAATGCACATCCGTGAAGCTAACAAAGTAGTCATTGAAGACCTCATTGAACGTGGCAATCTTTTGTCCGAAGGAACCATTGAACACAGGTACGGACACTGCTGGCGTTGTAAGACACCTATCATCTACCTTGCTACTGAACAGTGGTTTATCAAGATTGGTGAACTCAAGGAACAGATGCTCTCAGAAATAGAAAAGGTAAAATGGTATCCTGAATGGGCAGGTTCAGCAAGGTTCAAGGATTGGGTAGAGGGAGCACGTGACTGGTGTGTTTCCCGTCAGAGATACTGGGGTATTCCGATACCTGTCTGGAAATGTAACAGCTGTGGCAAGATGCATGTTGTCGGTACCAAGGAAGAACTTCAGGAAATGTCCGGCGTCAGTGATGATATCGAGCTTCACAGGCCATATGTAGATGAGATTTTGCTTGATTGTGAATGTGGCGGCAAGATGAAGCGTGTTGAAGATGTTTTCGATGTATGGTTTGATTCTGCCGTAGCTTCATGGGCAACACTCAGGTTCCCACAACAGACCGAAGATTTCGAAAAATGGTGGCCCGCCGACTTTATCACAGAAGGACAGGATCAGACCCGTGGGTGGTTCTACTCACAGCTTGGTGCAAGTATGGTCGCTTTCGGCAAGGCACCTTACAAGAGTGTGCTTATGCATGGATTCACTCTTGACAGTGAGAGCAAGAAAATGTCAAAAAGCCTTGGTAACGTGGTAGCTCCAGGCGATGTAATTGAACAGTTCGGTGCTGATACTCTGCGTAGTTTTGTATTATCATCAAGTGCTCCATGGGATGATCTTAAATTCGTAAGCAATGAACTTGGCAATATAAACAGGACCATCAATATTCTGTGGAACGTTTACCGTTTCCCATTACCTTACATGGTGCTTGATAAATTCGATCCGGCACAGGTTTCACTTGAATCTGTCACTCCTCATCTGCGTAAAGAGGACAGATGGATACTCTCAAGAGCCCAGTCACTTGTTGCTGAGGTTGATGATGCAATGTCAAAGTGCACATTGCATAGGGCACTCAGGTCAATTAATGAATTCGTTCTTGAAGACCTTTCAAGATGGTATATCCAGCTTATCAGGCCAAGGACATGGGTAGAAGCAGATGACCCTGACAAGCTTGCTGTCTATCGTGTGCTTTATGATGTATTTGTATTAACAGCAAAGGTAATCGCTCCATTCATGCCACACCTGGCAGAGGAAATGTACCAGAACCTTGTCAGAAATGTTAATCCGGATGCACCGGTCACAATTCACATGAACGACTGGCCACAGGTAGATGAAAGCCTTGTAGACAAAGACCTTGAAGCTCATATGGATATGGTTCGCTCAATTGTGGAATCCGCATCCAATGCACGTCAGAAGGTCGGAAGAAAACTCAGGTGGCCTGTATCACGCATAGTTCTCAGTCCTGTAAACCAGCAGGCAGCAGATGCGGTTACAAACCTGAAATCCGTACTCATGGACCAGACCAACTCAAAGGACATTGTACTCACTGGAGTAGGCGAGTCCTGGGATGAACTTGGATTTGAGGCAAATCCTGATCCCGGAAAGATAGGTCCGGTATTCAAGGGTGATGCTGGCAAGGTTATCGGTGCAATTAAGCAGGCAGATGCAATGCAGCTTAAGAAAACACTTGCTCTGGAAGACCAGTTCGAGCTGGAAATTCCGGGCGGAACTGCACTGATCAAACCTGAAATGGTCAACTTCATAGAGACACTCCCAGAAATGGTTGCAAGTGCGCAGTCAAGTGCAGGTATAATCTATGTGGACGCGAACCTTACCCGTGAGATCGAATCCGAAGGTTATACCAGGGAAGTTATCCGCAGGGTGCAGGACATGAGAAAAGAACTCAACCTTGCTGTTGATGACAATATCAAGTCCCACATACAGATCAACGATGAAAGGGTACTTGATTTGGTACTTGATAGAGAACAGTTCATTGCAAAAGAAACCCGTGCAAACGTTCAGGTCATTGGCCTTGATGTTGACACAGCGGGTTCACTTGAAAAGGACTGGGATGTCGAAGGAATATCCATGACCATCGGCATTTCAAAGGCAAACTGAGGTTATAATGGACTTTAATGAATGGGAACCCATTTACGAGTCCATACTAAATGACATGGGCTTTAGCAGGGAAGGTGATGAGCAGGCTGCTCACATCCTCTCTGATATGCTCAATTCCTCTAATTCTGCTGATCTTTCCGAATTAAAAATCCTTATTGAAGGGAAAGATATTCTTGTATGCGGAAATGCTCCTGTTCTTGCACAGGATCTTGAACTGGTAAACCCAAAAGATTTTGTGATAATAGCAGCTGATGGAGCTACTGCTGTACTTGTTGACAGGGAAATTATTCCGGATATCATAGTAACCGATCTTGACGGTGATGTTGAAAAAGAGATTATTGCCAACAAAGCCGGATCAATAATAGTAGTACATGGTCACGGGGACAACATTGACAAACTCAATAACTTTGTTCCACAACTTAACAGGATCATTGGCAGTACCCAGGCATCTCCTCTGGATAATGTTTTCAATTTTGGTGGTTTCAGTGATGGAGACAGATGTGCGTATCTGGCAAAGGAACTCGGTGCGGCCAGTATAACTCTTGTTGGATTCGATTTTGATGATGAGAATGTTGATCCCATTAAGAAGAAAAAACTGAAATGGGCTCGTCTGCTAATTGAAAAACTCAACAAATGACTTTTTTGAAACTCAATTTATCTTTTTTCCAAGTTACTCACAGGTATCGTTTTATCAGAATCTATTTATATTTTCGTTATAAATATCTACAGGAGTTGAATGCAAACACTGGTAATCTGTATTGACAGGGACAATGACCTTGGAGACAAAGCAAATGTACGTGCTCCTCTTATAGGCAGGGAAGCAAATATAGAGGCAGCAGTGAAACTTGCAACAGCAGACCCTGAAGATTCGGATACAAATACGATTTTCGGTGGAGTCAAGATACTTGATGAGCTACTGGCAAAAGGAGTCGATGCTGAGATAATCACTCTTGCAGGCGATCGGAATATAGGTATTATATCCGACCAGAAAATAGCAAACCAACTCGACATATTACTGAAAAAGTTCCCTGCAGAATCTGCAATATTCGTTTCCGATGGTGCCGAGGATGAAACGCTTTTGCCAATTGTCCAGTCAAGGATGAAGATCGATTCTGTCAGGCGTATTGTGGTAATGCAGAGTGCGAATCTTGAAAGTACTTATTACATAATTAAACACGCATTCAATGATCCGAAAATATCCCAGACATTCTTTGTCCCGCTGGGTCTTGCGGCTCTTATCTATGCATTTTTCCTTCTAATTGACTACTCTCAGGGTGCCATAATTGGTATTCTGGCGGCTGTTGGTCTTTACATGCTTTACAGAGGTTTCAGTGACACAGTGGATCTTTACTGGGAGAAACTGAAGGATTCTTTCTACTCAGGCAGGCTGACTTTTTTCACCTATGCAGCAGCAGCCCTGATGATGTTGATAGGCACTCTGGTAGGGCTTATGGGTGTATGGTCACTTTATACTTCACAGGGAATATGGTATTACGGAATTATCCCACTAATTACATCTTTCATTTATGATACCATCTGGATATACGTACTGGCAGTTCTGTTTGCAGATGCTGGTAAGATCATTGATTGCAAACAACGCTCAGAACCAACTGGTAAGTATATGAGTCCTGCATTATTTGTCACGTCGTTGGGATTCCTTCTTTGGGGGGCCACACGCTATCTTATATCCATAGATCCAGTGATGGGCGGAGCAGAGACAGGCCTGCAAACCGGCTTACAGATATTTGTATATTCAATTGTGTTTGCCATAATTCTTGCACTGGCAGGAATCAGGGTTTCCAACAGACCGCAGGGAAAAGGAAAAAAATCAAAAAGGTAGGAACATGCAGGACAAAGAACTCAATTGTCTCGTCTCTCCGGATAGTTCACAGGATTATAAGAATGATCTGAAGGATTTCAGGGATCTTGATCTTCAGGCTGCTTTAATTGGTGGTGTTGCATTTCCTTCCGAAGAGGTGTCAGATGAATTAATTGTCAGTACTCCTTATGGTGATGTGACCGTCTATCTAAGTAATATTGGTGAAAAGAATGTAGCATTGTTACCGAGACATTCGGGCGACAATGGCCACCTGCCACCCCATATGATTAATTACAGGGCAAATATTTACGCAATATACGAACTTGGAATTTCACGTGTGATCTCTACAAATTCAGTAGGAACTATGAAGAACCATCCAATTGGGAGTTTCTTCCTGCCGGAAGACTTCGTGGATATGACACGCACTCGTCCGTCTACATTTTACAATGACAGAACCGTTCATGCTGATGTAACTGAACCATACTGTCCTGAGATAAGGAATCTAATGGCAGATTATCTTGAAAGGAATAATATCGGTTATTCTGAAGGGGTTTATGTCTGTACCGAAGGCCCGCGCTTTGAGACCAGAGCTGAAATACGCATGATGAGGCAGTTCGGTGATGTGGTTGGCATGACCGGTCTTCCCGAAGCAGTTCTTGCAAAGGAGATGAACATGTGTTATGCATCCATCTGCACGATCACCAATAATGCATGTGGCCTTGGTAATGGAAAAATGACTGTTAGTGATGTCCTTGATACGCTTGATAAAATTAAAGAAAGGTTGCAGGATATTCTGGCCAGCGTCATTTGTGAACTTCCTGAGAATCCATCATGTAATTGCAGATATGCATGTTGTGACGCTGAACTTTAAACTGTTTTAATTAACCATATCCATTTTAATTTATTATCCAATCAGGCGATATCTCTTGAAGTATCGATCTGGACACCCTCGCCAATCTTGAACTTAATGATCTCAGTGCTAGGTACCATTCCTCTTATTTTAGGAATTGCCAGTTTGTTTACTACCTTGTCAGCTCCCTGGTCAAGTAGGGATTCGAATATAACGTCACATAGACTGTAAGTGAAAGCCTTGAGATTCTCATTGGCAGTGCAGGTTGATCCATAAAGATAAGTAAGGCAATTAAGTTCCTTTGTAGTTTCATATATGACATTAATTAACTGTTTTATGAGTCCCTTGTTAGCTTTGAGTCCTGTAAAGAAACAAAATGAATCAAAGATTATGTTTACGTCCTCTCCACTGGAGTCATTTGCAATGTTTCGTAGATTGTATTCAGTGAATTCCAGTATTTTTGAATCAATGAACTCATTATTCAGATTATCTGATATTTCTCCGCATGAAGTGCAATAATATTCGCTATATATATCTACGAATATTATGTTTGAAGGGTCAAAACCAAGGTTAATAACGTCATTAAGTACGTATCCTGGTCTCCTGTTGCTTGTGAAGTAATATGTTTTTCTGGATTGAGTGAACTGATATAGAAAAACCTCAGACATAGAACGGGAATCAGCTGAAAAAAATGTAAGTGACCCTGCTGGCAGTCCTCCTCCAAGTGTTCTGTCCAGAACAGATATGCCTGTTGATTTCAGGTTAACTCCTATGTGTATTACCTGGTTTTTATCCGGATTTCGGATGCTGTCATAAAGCGAGCTTTCAGCATTATCTGCGGATTCTCCTGTATCAGGAGTAGTATTTTCGTATTCTAACATGTTTTCAGGATCCAGCATAGTATGTCCTCTTTTATGCAATTATTATATTATGATTAATATTATAAAACTCTTCTTTTACGATTTAGATGACATGCAATAATATTGTGAATGTCCTTTTTTCTGTCATCGGTACCAATAGTTTTTATAAACTGAAAGTCATCAATGTGCAGCAATGACTCTCTGGATACTTGCAAGCCCTGAAAGGTCTAAGATAATTATTCTGCCAATACGGGATAAGAAGAAGGTTCCTCTTTTTGTCGGTGAACTCATCCTGAGGCATACTGATGCAGGTCCCCGGCCTCATAAATTCAAAGTCAAAAGTGATGGCAAAGGTGAATACAGGCCGCCTTCCGAATTCATTGATCTTTTGAGAATTGCTGAGCGTATTATGATAGCAAAGGGCGGTGACGAGAAACATACAGCAGAGTTTGCTGAAATGCTCCAGGGATTCCAGCTAAGTGCTGATGTCGTTAATGCATGCAGGTTCTGTCTTTTAAAGAACAGGTTCAATTTCCTGAACAGGCGCTCCATTAAATATCACAGGGATAAGATATGCGAAGATTGTGCCAGGGAAGAGCTTTACAGGATGCTTAAGAGTTCCCATGTGAACTATGCTGATGAGGCCTGTCAGAGATTTGAGGAGATCATGCTCAAGACAAAGGACCTTGACCGCACAATGGCCATGGTAAGTCCTGAAGACCTTGATCGCGAGCTTACGAGGTTTGATTCCATTGCAGCAAACACAGAGGTTCCTACAGGAAAAATAAAGCCTCTTCCTTTGCATAAAAGTTTTAAGAAGATATTGCTGGCAAAATCCGATACTCTTCTGCCAGTTCAGTCACTATCCATAGAAAATGGTCTTTTAAAGGGCCAGAACCAGCTTGTAACTTCCGTGACAGCTACCGGAAAGACACTGATAGCAGAACTTGCGGGTATTGAGAATATACTGCGTGGTAAAGGACGCATGCTCTATCTTGTGCCTCTTGTGGCTCTTGCAAACCAGAAATACGACCAGTTCACAAAACGATATTCTCCAATTGGACTTAAAACATCCATCAGGGTTGGCAGTGCTCGTATCAAAACCGCCAAAAACGCTTCTATGAAGAGAACTCTGGATTCTGAGATAATTGTGGGAACTTATGAAGGACTGGATTATCTTCTCAGAACAGGCAGTGCCGACTTGCTGGGACAGATTGGTACTGTGGTTATTGACGAGGTGCACACCATTGAGGATTCTGAAAGAGGACATCGACTTGATGGTGTTATTGGAAGGCTGAAATATGTTGCTCCCAGTGCCCAGTTCATCTATCTGTCTGCTACCGTGGCAAAGCCGAAGTTGCGTGCAAAGCAGTTTGGTGCAAGACTTGTGGAATATGAATATCGCCCTGTGCCAATAGAGAGGCACCTTATTCTATGTCCTGAACATTCCAAAAATAAGATTATGACACGGCTTGTGAGGGAGGAATTTGCAACCACGTCATCAAAAGGACATAAAGGACAGACCATTATATTTACTAATTCAAGGAGGAACTGCCACCGTATAGCTGAAGCACTTCCGATATCTGCTGCCCCTTATCATGCAGGTCTTACAAGTCAGGAACGAAAAAAGACTGAGATAGCATTCCTTAAAGGAAAATTACCTGTTGTGGTTACAACCGCCGCACTTGCTGCCGGTGTTGATTTCCCTGCTTCACAGGTTATATTTGAATCTCTTGCAATGGGTATTGAGTGGCTCACTATGCAGGACTTCCTCCAGATGCTTGGACGTGCAGGAAGGCCGGATTACCACGACCGTGGTCAGGTTGTGCTACTGTCTGTTCCGAATAAGAAGTATTCAGGTGATAAGGGTGATACAGAGGATGCTGTTGCCCTGAAATTGCTTAAAGGTGAGATGGAGCATACTAAAGTTGAGTATGGGGAAGACGAACAGCTAGAGGAAGTTCTTGCTTCGGTTGCTGTGACTTCTTCAAAGAAAGACCTGGAAAAAATTCATTCATCTATGCTGGCAGATTTTAATGTCAATTACCTGCTTGAAAAGCTTGCCAAGAATAAGTTCATTCATAAAAAAGGAGATTTTGTATCTCTCACTAAATTTGGTAAGATAGCAGCAGGACATTTCCTGTCAGTTTCAAAGGCATTTCTCATACGCGATTCTGTTCTTGTGGAACAGGATCCGATCGTTACGGTTTCTAATCTTGAATTCTTTGATTCGGTCTATTACAAGTATGCTAATCGTATTTCTTCGGCTCTGAATGTAAATCTTCCTTCAAGGGTGTTCCAGGGCGCTTCTCTGGATATTCTTTTTGAAGGGGAGAATATGGATAAACTGGATATTACCTTGCGTGACCAGTTATTCGAGTTTGCGGCTGATTTTTTGACCTGTAATTGCCGCGATTCTCCATATTGTGGCTGTGCAGAACGTAAGTTCTCTGAGAAGATAATTTCTATCAGAGCGGAAGGATATGAGCCAGAGGGTATTGTAAGGAAGCTTGAGCACCTTTATGGCGTTACGGCTTATCCGGGTGATGTGCTTGGATATCTTGACAATGTGGTGCGCAACCTTGAGGCTGTTGAAATGATAGCCGGGGCTTATTCTAAGCGTGATATTTCGGCAAAGGCTAAGAGTTTAAGAAAGCAGGTTGAGGGATAAACTGTTTTTCTCTTGCGTGTGATATCAAAAATTATAATAGTTATGTTGTCAGATTAGACTGCTGGGAGGATATGATATTATGGACAAAGAAAAAAACGAAGGTGTTGTAATGAGTGATAAACCGGAAGATGCTAAGAAAAAGAAAACTGTAAGAATAGAGCTTCACAAACCTGAGGATTTCAAGCAGGTGTACTCTATCGGTGCTGTGGGCGGCCACAGTCCATATGATTTCAGAATTGGTTTTTACAATGATATGCCAATGGCAACTAACAAGTCAGGAGAGCAGGTAATCCAGAGAAGGCTTGAGACCGAGGTAATTATGTCACCTCTGGCAGCCGTGGAACTTGTGCGCTGGCTGAATCAGCACATTCAGAATTATGAAGCTGCATTTGGTCCGATAGCAAGACCACAGGTAGGTGTAAAAAAGAAGCCAGAGGCTGTGCAGGACAGCACTGAGATACAGGGATATATGTGAATTCCAGTTGTATCAGTTCAATAGATTTTCGAAATGTGAATAGAATCTATTAATAGATTCACTCATTCCTTCTTTTTGAAAATATTATCTACTTTTGTTAGTTACTTTTTAATTTGTATTTTAAGTCCTCACTCGCAGATTATATGGCTTGAGTGATACAACTATCAATTTTTGTTGTTTTACAAAATTAAAGTTACATAATAATTAGTAACACAAAAAATTATAAATAACATATTATATGTATAGTTTATTGTTATTTTAGTATTATGTAACAAACCAAAAATGCTTCTCTATTTGTTAAGTGATTAAAATGGAATCAGAATTAACTCGTATAGGCGTTTCAATGCCTGAAAATATTCTCACGAAATTTGACACTATTATTAAAGACAGAGGCTATTCATCTCGTTCAGAAGGCATAAGAGACACGCTTAGAACCTACATAAACTATCATGAATGGATGAATGTTATACACGGAAGACGCTTTGCTACAATTTCATTGATTTATGACCACAATAAGTATGGTCTCACAGAGGCTCTGGCTGAAATCAAAATCGATTACTATTCAATTATCAAATCATCAATCCATATACATATTGAAGATAACCTGTTTTTAGAAGTCCTTATTCTGGATGGTGAGGGTGAAGATATTAAAATGGTAGCTGAAAGAGCTATTGCACTAAAAGGAGTAAATTATGTTAAACTAAACACAGCTACTCCATCAGAAAATATGAGTTAATTGCAGGATTTTTCATTTTTCTATTATTCATGGAAGTTAGATAATTCTTCTTAATTCACCACATATGTAGTACTATCTTGATTATTTCAAGATTTCAATTATTTAATGATATTCCTTTGCTTGCTATGTTTTTTATTTTGATCTCTTTTTTGAGTATTACTTTAATAATCTAAATACAAATTAATTGTTATTTTTAACTTAATTCGTAACATTAATATACGAAGAATGTTTACTATAGCAAGACAGGTCAAACATACACTGTGATTACTTGAAAGTTCTCCGAAATAATCAATACGAAAATTTGTGGTTCACCATAACTACTTTGTTTGACCTGTTGATATTGGCCAGTTTTTGTACCAAGGTCATCCCTAAATTGGCCACTCCTCCTATCTCTAACTTTTTTTAAGAATTAGCAATATTGTAGTGTGTATTATATATTCTATATTCCAATTTATTGTTTTATAAATAAAAATTAATAACATTTATTGTTACAAATAAACAGATTTATATGCAATAACCATGTTCACTCCGATAAATTATAGACCGAGCTGGTAATATGATAAAGAAAGACGTGATCGATTGGAATGAAATATGGAAAGAACAAACTTTACTTCAAAATCAGTCACAGCACGGAATTGATTGCGCTTCCATCTGGAAAAACAAAGAAAGTGCACAATTATTTTTAAAAATGTTTGAAGAGGATGGTGCTTCACTTATCGAAAAAGCCATCAATGAACTTCCCTTAACCCCTGATTCAAGAATTCTGGACATAGGGTCAGGACCAGGTACACTCGCAATCCCGCTCTCAAAAATAGTTACTCATGTAACAGCAGTAGAACCATCAGAAGGGATGCTGAATGTATTAAATGAAAGAATTGCAACAGATGAAATAGGCAACATTGACTGCGTAAACAAACGCTGGGAAGATATTGAAGCAGGAGAAGATATTGAGTCATCCTACGATATTGTGATAGCTTCTTATTCACTGGGAATGCCTAATATAAGAGAAGCCATCAGGAAAATGGAAGAAGTTTCTTCTAAATATGTGTGCCTTTACTGGTTTGCAGGTGACGCATCATGGGATATCAATTATAAGGCACTCTGGCCTCTTCTTCATGGAACTGAGTATTACCCTTCACCAAAATGCAATGTTCTCTACAACGTCCTTTACGATATGGGAATTTACCCCAACATGACCGTTTTTCCATTTGAGCATATTCATCGTTTCTCATCTGAAGAAGATGCTGTTGAGCACTTCAAATCATATTACAAGGTTTCTGAGGAAAACCAGGTCGAAATCCTCAGGAATTACCTTAAAGATCATCTTGAAATCGACAACAATTCTGTTATTCTGAGAGCTATGAATACCAGAGTAAAACTCTGGTGGAAAAAAGGAGATCTCAATTATGGCAACTAATAAAAAAAGAAAAAATCTGAATGTTTTGATAACATGTGTTATTATAGCATCCTTCCTGTTGATGTCCGGCTGCGTGGACTCAGAGGAAGAAGCAACAACTACTAACGAACTTACAGTTGGAATTAGTACCGATGTGAACAACTGGTACCTCAGCCAGTTCCCTGATGGTGATGGAAGGTTTGTGTGGTCACAGGTATATGAGACACTGGTCCGTCTGGATACTGATCTCAATATAGAACCAGGACTTGCAGAATCATGGGAAACACCTGACAATGGTACAACCTGGATATTCCATCTGCGGGAAAATGTGTATTTCCATGATGGTACTCCACTAAATGCAGATGCTGTTGTGTTTTCTTATAGCGAAGACTCATATGTCAAAAAAATGGGTGCATTAAGAGCGCTGAAGTCTGTGGAAGCTGTTGATGATACCACTGTGAAATTCGTAATGGCTAAGCAGATGTCACTTCCATTTTATCTTACACATGTTGCATGGCCTATTATGAGCCCAAGTTGTGTGGACGCTGAAGGCAATTTCATATCACCAATCGGAACCGGACCATTCAAGTTTGAGGATCAGGTCACTGATCAGGAAATAATACTTGTCAGAAATGATGACTACTGGGGAGAAAAATACGTACTTGACAGTGTCATATTTAAAGTAATACCTGAGGCTACTACCCGTGTCATGGCCCTTGAAACAGGAGAAATAGACATGGCAATCAAGCTGCCAGAATATGATGTATCAAGGCTTGAAGAAGAAGATGACATTGAAGTTTATAGGACACTTACCACTTTTACTGACTTCCTGCAGTTTAACTGTAACAATGGTGTTTTCGAGGATAAAGAAGTCAGAAAAGCCGTGGCATATACAATTGACACAGAAGAAATGGTCGACACTGTTCTTGAGGGAATCGGAATGGCAGCACAGGGCAGGGCATTTACTCCAACAATGATGTATTCTAACCCTGATCTGGAATTGTATGAGCCAGATGTTGAAAAAGCCAAAGAGATACTGGCAGATGACGGATGGTCAGACTCAGATAATGATGGAATTCTGGACAAAGACGGTAAGCCACTTACAGTGACACTGATTGTCGGAAAAGGAGTATGGGCTTCAAGACACACTGCAATGGCAGAAGCAATCCAGGGCAGTTTGAATGAAATTGGAATGGATGTAGATATCCAGGTACTTGAAAGTGCAGCAATCACCAGTCTTGAAAATGATGGCGACTTTGATATGCTTTTGAGAACAGGATACTTTGTATGGGGACCATATCCTCGTCATTTCTTTGTACACCAGTCAACCAGTCCATATTCACATTACAACAACTCTGAATATGATGTACTGGCAAATGCAGCCGATTCCACAGTTGATGAGGATAAGCAACAGGAATTGTATTACCAGCTACAGGAAATGGTGCTTGAGGAACTTCCTGCCTTCTATCTTGTTCACGAAGAGAAGATAGTCGCAGCGAATTCATATGTAAAAGGATATGAAATCACTGCTGAAGATCCATGGCTAAATCTTAACGGAGTATACATCGAAAATGAGCAATGAGTCTTATGACCATTGCTTTTATTTTTTGATTACTTCGCTAAGTTTTCTTTTTGAATAAATACAATAGCAATCAATATGGTCGGGTTAAATGCTGAAATACATATCCAAAAGAATATTTCTTGTATTTTTTGTAATTCTGGGAGTTACCATCGTAACTTTCTGTACGATGCATTTCGCACCCGGGGACCCGGAGGAAGTCATTGCGATTGCCAGATACGGTGAGGATCTCACACAGGAACAAATAGATTGGGTAAAGGTTACTGAAGGATTTGATGCGCCAGTCTATATCCAGTATATGAAATGGCTGGATCATGTGTTACGTCTTGATTTAGGACAGTCACTTGTGACATCAGACGACGTACTGGAAGAGATCACTATCAGATTTCCTGCCACAATGCTGCTGGCATTCTCCAGTTTAATTATATCGCTGACGATTGCCATTCCTGCGGGAATAATTGTTGCCATTAAAAAAAATGCAATAATTGGCCAGTTCTTCATGACAGGTTCACTGATAGGTGTGTCAATTCCGAATTTCTGGTTGGGATTGTTACTGATATGGTTATTTGCATATACGCTTCACCTGTTGCCAAGTTACGGATACGGAGGAATCAGTCATCTCATTCTTCCGGCAGTTACACTGGGGACATCCATGGCTGCCATCACAACCCGCCTGACACGTTCCAGTATGCTGGATGTTCTCAATCAGGAATATATTGTAACAGCAAAGGCAAAAGGACTGGATAACAGGACAATAATACTGAAACACGCATTAAAAAACGCAATGCTGCCAATAATCACATTTGCAGGAATGCAGCTTGGTTTTTTGCTTGGTGGCAGTGTAATAGTTGAAACGATATTTGCCTGGCCCGGAATTGGAAAATTACTTGTTGATTCCATCTATGCCAGGGATTTTTCCATGGTGCAGGGTTGTGTGCTGATCATTGGTGTTACATTCGCACTCACTAACCTTGCAGTAGATATTGCTTATGCATTCCTGGACCCGAGGATAAGATATGAATAAATCTGGCAGACAATATAAGAATAAAGCAAGCAACAGGTTACACCTTCCTGAAGCTTTTATGCAGAACAGAACTGCGGCTTTTGGTGGTATTCTGATACTTTTACTGACATTTGTTGCTGTTCTTGCACCCTATATCAGCCTGCATGACCCGCTTGAACAAAATCGGGGAAACAGGTTATTATCCCCTTCTTTTGAGTATCCTTTCGGTACGGATAATCTGGGTAGGTGTGTTTTTTCAAGATTAGTCCTCGGTACCAGATACTCTCTTGGAATAGGAGTACTGGTAGTTGCTATATCTTCTTTTATAGGTACTACCCTGGGCATAATTTCAGGATACAGCCGGGGAATTATTGATGAAACCATAATGAGATTTGTAGATATAGTGCTGGCATTCCCAAGCATTATACTTGCTCTGGTGATTGCCGGAGCTCTTGGTCCAAGTTTATCGAATGTGGTAATCGCTCTTGCTCTGACTCACTGGCCAGCTTATACAAGACTTGTAAGAGGAATAGCGTTTTCATTGAGGGAAAAGGAGTTTGTCGAAGCTGCAAAAGCTTTGAGAGCTTCTGATATCTATATTATGCGTCGCCATATTTTCCCGAACTGCATAAATCCTATCATAGTACTTGCAACACTTGATATTGCAAATGCAATTATCTTTGCAACAGCCCTGAGCTTCCTTGGTCTTGGAATCCAGCCTCCTACTCCTGAATGGGGTTCAATGCTCAAGGCAGGAATTCCCTTTATGCGAACATCTCCGCTTCTTACGATATTTCCCGGTATTGCCATAATGACAATTGTTCTTGCTTTTAATTTTTTAGGCGATGGCCTGCGAGACATGCTTGATCCAAAAGGAAACGAACTGATGCTGGTGAATGAATGAGCTTGCTGAAAATTGAGGGACTCCGGGTATTTTTCAGGTCAGGGAATCGAACTGTTAAAGCCAACAACAGCATTGATCTGGAAGTCATGAATAATGAGACAATCGGCATCATTGGCGAGACAGGATGTGGAAAATCCATACTTGGCCGGGCAATTATGACCTTGCTTTCGGAAAACACGGAGATAAGTGGAAGGATCATCTACAAAGGTGAGGATCTGCTTTCCCTGTCTGAAAATAAATTACGGGATGTCAGGGGAAAAAACATTGGTATTATACTTCAAAATCCAGCGGCTGCATTAAATCCTGTTCTCAGTATAGGTGACCAGATTTCAGAGGTCTTCCGGTATCATGACAAAATGAGCAAGCAGGACGCAAGAATAAAAACCGCCGGCATACTTGAAATGGTAGGCATTGATCCCGACAGGATGGGTGAGTTTCCTCATCAGTTCAGCGGAGGAATGAAGCAGCGAATTATGATTGCAATGGGAATGGCTTTCAGCCCTGAACTATTGATAGCTGATGAACCCACAAAAGGTCTTGATCCTGAAACAAAGAAAAGTATTGTGAATCTTCTTCAAAATCTGGTTCGAAGCAAGAATATGAGCATGATTCTTATCACACACGATCTTGATGTTGCAGAAAAGATTTGTGATCGTGTTGCTGTGATGTATGCAGGTGAAATTATTGAACTTGCATCCGTTAATGATATCCTGGCAGAACCAGGACATCCGTATACTCAGGTGCTGTTAAGTTCTCTCCCTAAGAAAGGGTTAAGATCGATTTCTGGAGAGAGTCCCAGTCTTAGTTCTCCTCCGTCCGGATGCCGTTTTCATCCAAGATGTGAGTATGCTATGGATATATGTAAGCAAGTTCATCCGGATATGTTTTTGACAGATATTGAAACAGAGGTCAGGTGTTTCCTGTATAATGGAGGCCAGGATAAGCCATGAACTTATTATCAGTTACAGGTCTTAAAAAATACCATTACTCCGGGATTCTTAACAGAAAGGAGATAAGAGCAGTCGATGGTGTTGATTTTGAAATTGGCAAAGGTAAAGCTTTGGGACTAGTGGGAAACAGTGGATGTGGAAAAACAACAGTTGCCAGAACAGTGCTGCGATTGACAGAACCCACGGCAGGAAGCATACTTTTCGAGGGGATTGATATTACAGGGCTAAGAGGTCGAAGTCTTAAACCTCTTGGCAGGCAGATGCAGATTATTTTCCAGAATCCCGAGTCTTCTCTCAATCCCAGGATGAGGGTTTACGATGCTCTTCTGGAGCCGCTTAGAATACATAAACTGTGCAGGTCAGATGAGGAAGAACAGAAGGTCCTGGATTTGATTGAAACTGTCAATTTGAATGAAGAACTTCTGTTCCGTTATCCACATGAACTAAGTGGCGGACAATTACAGCGAGTGGTTATTGCCCGTGTTTTAAGTCTTAATCCAAAACTGATAGTTGCAGACGAGGTTACATCAATGCTTGATCCACTTGTTCAGTCGCAGATACTGAATTTACTGAAAGATCTGCAAAACAGGTTGGGTATAAGCTATCTGTTCATTTCTCACGATATGGACGTTGTGGAATGGATGTGCGACGATATTGCAGTGATGGACAAAGGAAAGATCGTGGAATGGAAATGATCATTTTATTAGTTATTTAAAAATCTAACAACAGGATGTTAAAATATGAATTCAGCAAAGGAATTGATGAAAAGGCCGGAAGTATGTTCTGATGAATTAATTAAATTTATAGACGATTCCATGAATGGTTTCAGAAAATATAAGATTCTCACAACAGCTGTAAAACTACAGCTTTTTGAATACACAAAAGATCCTGTCTCATCTGAAGAACTGGCAGCTAAGATGGGATGCAACCCGGAAATGGTGCCATTGCTTTGTGATGTTCTTTGTGAATGTGGTCTTCTCGTGTTAAACGGGGAGAAATATTCGAATACCGGATTAACCAATACTTATCTTGTCAGTGATTCACCGTTTTCCCAGTTAAATTATCTCCGGGATATGGAGCGAAGCATAGCAATGTGGGAAAAGCTGGATGAGATTATCACCAATGGTCCGGTAATCGTTGATAAACAGAGTTTCTTTGGTGACGGGATAATACATTCCATGGCAGAGAATGCAAAATGCGGAATGCTTCAGGAAGTTGTTGAAACTGTCACAGAGGACATTGATTTTGACAGTTCGAGGAAAATGATTGATCTTGGTGGTGGTCATGGACTGTATTCCATAGCTCTTACAGGTCAGAATGAAAACCTAAAAGCATTTGTTTTTGATCTTCCTCAGGTGACCGAGCATACAAAGAAGTATGCTGAAAAATATGGAACTGATCAGGTTGACGTAATACCGGGTAATTTCTTTACAGATGATATTGGTTCTGAGTATGATATTGTATTTTCATCATTAAATCCGGGAGGAAAAGTTCCGGATCTAATTCCCAAAATCGTATCAGCATTAAAAACAGGTGGAGTCTTTGTTAACAGGCAGGTGCCTGGTGAAGATGCCAACGCAATGGAAGCCCTTAACTGGAATATGTGGACATTCGATGATACGAAAAAAAGTAGTGCATTATACAGCTTTGAAAACAGTGTTTCCTTAGAAGAATACATTGACATCCTGAAAACAAATGGGTTTGATGTTTTTAAGGAACTTGATCTTACGGACGGTTCCAGAATTATCTTTTCACGAAAGGTATGATATCTTTCTATATTTTTTGTTGTAGGTTTGCCGATGATTATGAAAATCATTGGCAACTTCACTTTTGATTTAGTTTAATTTGGAAGCGTGTTTTCTACACAATTAGTAGGCAGCGCAGTTATGTGTTACGTAAAATCCCTCGAGTATAGATTCATCCATAACTTTTTCATAAACTGTTTAACTTTGACACTGAACTATATATGGTAGGCATAGGAGAAATGGCCAATCACTTGAGGTATTCAGTGAGTTGGCCATATTAACAAGTCAAACCGGCTGCCACGAGCTAACATTAAACCTATGTGAAAATGTTATTCTGGAGAACAATTAGATTACTTTTAGCATTTGACCTGTCATGTTCTAATAGATATTCTTTATATTTGAATCTTACGAAACTAGGTAAAAGTATTAATTAATAAGTAGGGAATAATTATAGTTATTACTAAAATAAGTGCATTTATCCGGATAATTAACCCAATTTTAGAATAATGGGACAACAAACCAAATTTAAGAATACAAATTAATGGAGGGACTTAAAATGTCATCTGAAACAGGGAGAAATATTGTTAAAAAAACAGTGAAGGTAACGACATGTAATACAGGAAGAGCAAAGGAGAGATTCGATGCATTAGTTGCTGATGGATTTGAATTGAATGGCCGTCAGATCTCCGTAGATCCTTTGAAAAATGAGGTCAAAAACGATAGATATGCAATGTCCTGCAAAATCTGGGGACGCGATATTCAAAAGATAAACGAACAAATTAAAACGCTTTGTGAATCAATGCTTGCTTATTGCATATCAAACAACGTGGGTTGCAGTAGTGTTCGTTTTATCAATGAGACTGACTCTTTTGTAGAAGGTCGTAGATGGATTCAGTGTGAACATCCGTTTATTGATGAAGAGAACTGATGTACTCTCGTACCTACAAAGTCGACAACTTTCCATTTTTCAGTAAAGATGCATTGTCAGGCATAAACCTGATTACCTTTTTAGTTAGATAAGGAATACTCTTTTATATCTAGAGATTTCATAATGGAAACGTTGGCGAAAAAAGTCAACATAATTGTTTCAATTAAAGATATGAAACATCTGATATATTCCTGAAATTCTAAATGAAAGAGAGGATTAATTTTGTTCCCAAGTAAAAAAGTCCAGAAATTAGTTGGATCCAAGGTCCAGGTAGAAATGAAAGGTGACCTTCACCTTCTCGAAGGAACTTTAAAAAGTGCAGACGATTATATGAATCTCCATATGGTCGATACTGTAGAGGTCGCAAACGGTGAGCGTCTGCGTTCCCTTGGTTCTGTCGTGTTGCGTGGAAACAATATCATTCTTGTTGTTCCTATGGAAGAATAAACTCTCAGTGGAAACTAGTATGAGTATCGAAGAGACTGCATACAATCTTATTCGTGACAGCAAAGAAGGTATTTTCCAGAATGAACTCTGGAAGATGCTGGAGATTGATAGTCGAAAATGCTCCAGGGTTGTCTCTAAGCTTCTTAATGAGGATCTTATTACCCGTGAGCAGGCTGTTTCGAATGGAGCCAGGACTTACCTTCTGAAAGTCAAAGAAGAGGAGAAGCCCTGCTTTGATCTCCTGTTATCAGGAGAAATGTTCTCTCCTTGCGCCGGATGCAGGGATGCATGCCAGCCAGAGATCTGTGGAAAGCTTACTGCATGGGTCGAAAACCTCAATGATGATGCAGAAACAGGTGAAATGTGCTGATTAAGGCGAAAGGTATAAATACAATATCTGCTATGTTGGAGTCGCTTCACTAAAGCGAAATCAACGTGCTCCGGTAGTGTAGTCCGGCCAATCATTCCGGCCTTTCGAGCCGAAGACTCGGGTTCGAATCCCGGCCGGAGCACCATACAATTTTTTAAATAAATTATTGAAGTTAGCATTTTCATTTTCTGTTAAGATTTTGACTGTTTAACTTTGTTGATATCGTTTGTGTAGAAATAAAAGCATAATCGATAAATTAACGGATATTTATGAATTTCACATTGTAGACGCCAATATGTCTCTTAAATCTAATTCTACTGAATTCAAACGAGGTTCACATGTCATTTGATGATCTTAATCTAATTTACCCGCTTCAGCGCGCATTAAAAGAGGAAGGGTACACAAGCCCTACGCCCATTCAGCAGCAGTCCATTCCACATCTCCTTGGAGGTAAGGACATGATAGGTATTGCCCAGACAGGTACAGGTAAGACTGCTTCATTCATATTACCTATTCTGCACAACATGTCAGGTGCTCGTAAAAAAACACGACGTGGAAGTCCACGTGTACTGGTGCTTGCACCAACAAGGGAACTTGCAGCGCAGATAGGGGATAGCTTCTCAACATATGGAAAATACACTCAGTTCAAACACACGGTCATTTTTGGCGGTGTAGGTCAGAGCCCGCAGGTCAGAGCTATCTCAAAGGGTGTAGATTCACTTGTAGCGACTCCGGGACGTTTACTTGACCTGGTGGACCAGGGACATGTAGATCTTTCTGCAGTCGAGTATTTTGTACTTGATGAAGCAGACAGGATGCTTGACATGGGATTTGTCAAGGATGTCTACAAAGTTGTTGAAATGCTGCCACAAAAGAGGCAGTCACTTTTCTTCTCAGCAACTATGTCTCCTGATATCTCTAAACTTGCAAGGAAAATGCTAACAAATCCTGTTACAGTGGAAGTTACCCCCCAGGCAACAACAGTAGAGCGTATAGATCAGTTCGTATTCTTTGTTGATTCAGAGAATAAGAACGAATTGATACTTCAGCTTCTCAGAAGCAAACATCTGGAATGTGTCCTGATCTTTACCAGAACAAAGCACAGGGCTAACAAAGTTGCCCAGATGCTTAACAAAAACAGGATTCCTGCTGATGCCATTCATGGAAACAAGTCCCAGACACACAGAACAAAAGCCCTTCAGGACTTCAGGTCAGGACAGCTTCGTGTGCTGGTGGCAACAGATATCGCAGCCCGTGGAATTGACATTGATGATATTTCCCACGTGATCAACTATGACCTGCCAAACATTTCTGAAAGCTATGTACACCGCATCGGCCGTACAGCAAGAGCAGGAGCCGATGGAACTGCATTCTCATTCTGTGCTGCAGATGAGCGTGATTTCCTCCGTGATATAGAGAAGCTCATCAGAATGGAGATCGAAGTTGCAGAGCATGATTACCATTCTGAAAAAGCAAAGAATGCCACAGGTGACGAGGCAAAACCTGCACCAAGACAATTTGGAAGACAAAGGGGAAACTCTGGTCCTAAAAGGGGACAAGGCAGAGGTAAAAAAGGCGAAGGTAAAGGCAGGAATAGTGGCAGTGGCAGGAAAAGCAGTGGTAACAGTCGAAGCAAGGGTAACAATGCAGGCAATGACACCAGCTCCAGAAAATCTGCACCTAAATCTGCATCAAATGGTTCAGGCAGCAATAAGCCAAAAAGGAATATGAAGGCAAAATCTGTCCAATCCCATAATTCAGGAAGCAATAATAGTTCTTCCAGGCAGAATAAGTCGGGTAAGGGTAAAAAGAGTGGCTCTCCTTCTAAATTTGGAAACAGGAGATGATCTGAAAACAGGTGCAAACCTGTTTCTTTGTTATTAGTATTTTAGTACCTGTTCATTCTTATAAATCTTTGAAACTTGCAGCTACTTCATGTGAACCGAAAATACTAATATCTGCTACGGACCTTATAGCGTTTCATCAGGCTGCAAAGAACGCAGCCCTTTAATGATTATAAAAAACGCAAGTGACCTTAAATGAAATATATTATCCAGTTCGCCATCATCCTGGCAATATGCTATCTTGGTGACCTGATACACAGTTATTTACCAATTCCAGTTCCTGGAAGTGTCCTTGGAATGGTTTTGCTTTTAGTACTGCTTCTTACAGGAGTTGTCAAGCTCTCTATGATTGAGGATGTAAGCAATTTCCTGCTGAAACACCTGTCATTTTTCTTCATACCGGCTGCAGTAGGACTAATTACATGTTTCACGGTACTTGAAGGAAAATGGACTGCACTTTTTATAATCTCGGTGGTTTCTACCTTTATAATTGCAGTTGTTACCGGCGCAACGGTACAGCTACTTATCAAAAGGAGGCAGTCCGTTGAGTGAACTTGTATCTGAGTTTGTGCAGTCTCCTGTATTTGGTATCGGGATTTCTCTGGTGACATTCTATGCAGGTGTCCAGATCTACAAAAAGACAGGCTCACCGCTGATGAACCCACTGGTTCTCAGTATGTTCATGATAATAGCCCTGCTTCTAAGCTTTCACATAAGTTTTGATGACTACAATAATGGAGGCCAGTTCATTTCATTCTTCCTCGGGCCTGCAACGGTTATTCTTGCTGTTCCCCTGTACCGTAAGATAACTCTGCTAAAGGAGAATGTGGTTCCGATCATTGCCGGAATAAGCATTGGTTCAGCGGCAGGAATTGCCAGCATCATTGTTATGTGCAAGATTTTCGGACTTGACGAGATACTCAGTGTTTCCATGATTCCAAAATCAGTTACAACACCAATTGGAATTGAAATATCCAACCAGCTTGGAGGTATGCCTTCTGTAACTGTTGCTGCAATCGTTTTCACAGGTATTGCAGGTGTGTTGCTTGGACCAATGGTTTGCAAGTTGTTTAAAATTGAAGATGAGGTGGCTCTTGGTGTGGCTATCGGTACTTCATCCCATGCTCTTGGAACTACAAAAGCTGTTGAGATTGGAGAGACTGAAGGTGCAATGAGTGGTCTTTCAATCGGTATTGCAGGGCTTGTTACTGTGTTCTTGGCTCCTTTACTGGCAAAGTTATTGTTGTAGTCGCTGTTATTGCTATCATTGCCGCTATAATTACTGCTGTAATTATCGTTATATTTGCAGTAGATAGAAACGATTATCTTCTGAGGATATCATATTTTTACAGGGTAATTCCTATGATCCTTATTCAAAGAAGATATCAGGATGATGTTGAGCAGATCAATGAAGCGGATGTTGACCGCGTTAAGCTGAACCTTGGTATCACAAGGAAAGTCTGCTGTGGCGGCAGGGAAAAGAAAGATTATGATCTTGGATGGATTGAGAATCCAAAGGACATGAAGCTTACCACAGTAAAGGATTATGAGATTAAGGACAGGGTACTTGAGGTCTGGATCGAACCTTAATAGCTAAAAAATTAGAAAAGAAAAAAGTGCTTAAGCTTATTGTAAATTCCTGTCAACCCGTATTTCAGTCCAATTCAATCTCCAGACCACCGGCAAATCCAGCTACAACGTTGAAGATCAATGCTGTTATTATTCCTGAAACAAATCCCAGAACTCCATAGAATATCGGTAGTGCTATTATTGATCCTACTCCGAACAACAATCCTACAAGTGCTCCTTCATTACCCATAAGAGATCCCATTCTTAGTGACATCAATGTCATCAAAGCCCCAGCGATCAATCCTATTATACCATAAAGTGCGCCAAAAATTTTTCCAAGGGATAGTACCCCAATTTTGTTAATGTAATGTGTTGCCATAAAACAAACTCCTTATGTTCTTTTAGAATTGATTGAGTTTCTATAAATAGGTTATCTCAATAATTTGCATAGTTTCAAAAAAACAGGGGATTGAATGACAGACAGTTTTCTTTTATACAAAAAAGAGAAAGCAATCCTTTCTTTCTATCATTCAAGTTACGTTAATTAAATAGTGTAATCGTACAATAAATCAGCACTTGTCATGCATCCGCAGTTGGAACAATAATAAACAACGTTCACCCCAAGCTTTTGCTTCTTAAGCATGTTCTTACACTTCTTACAGGACATTCCCGGTTGGTTTTCCATTTAGATTCCTCCCTCATAATTTAAGTTTCTTCGCACAATGCCAAAGTGTCTTTTAGTCACTTCTATCACAGGCTGAAATTCCCATTTTCTGCCGGTGCATAACTCAGAAGTAGACTTCCCACCTAATACTATATTACTATATACTCTATTTATAGGTAACTAAATGCTGATAATTATGTCACATGTATGTGATTCTACCTTCATATACCAGTATATCTACTTCTTTAACAGGCAGATAATAAAATCTGTTGAAAAGTAGTAATAACTTGTTATTAAAATTAGGTAAGATATATATACAAATACAACTCAATGTCAATTGTTTATAAATAATTATTGAGGTGATGAGAAATGTTAGAAGCAATATGGGGACTTATTGTCCTAATTTCTGTTATATGGGTTATATATGACGTAGTTACTCAGAATAAAGGTCTAACTTCTGTTATGAAAGTGGTTTGGATACTTGCAGCATTAATATTTGGTATTCTTGGTGCAATTGCATATTACTTCCTGGGAAAGAAATAATAATTTATTGAATGTAGTTACTTTTTTACTTTCTTTTTTTTAGATTTTGAACTAACTGATTTTTGTGTTTTGAGAAGGTTGACAACCTAATATGATTAAATCTCATACTAGAAAATGTTAATAAAAACAGATAATGTTGGCCATAAGGTGTTGAAGGTTATTACTGGATCGGGTTTTACCCCGTCCTGAATTTTTCTTCATTTCAGCCGTACGTTAATGAAGACTGGTTAGGAATCTGGTTTTACCCTGTCCTGATGTCCGCTTCATTAAATTACGCGTAAATGAAGCTTATTACGGAAAAGGTTTAGATTCCGTACTGAATGCTGCTGCTTCATTTTACAGCTTACTCCCTTATGACCAATTTATAGTATGTGGTTTATAGTATAAATCACTGATGGTTATATTACTGTGAATAATTTCATGAAAAGGATTCAAAACTAGAAGTTATGTATCTTAATTTTAATTATGATTGGAATGAGGTGGTTTTTCTATGGTTGATTTCTAGATGAGAAGCAATCAATTAAAACTACTATAAATAAAAAAGACAACCTCCTTTTTTCTCTCACTTTCCCATCCATTTCTCAACTTCTAACACCTTAACCGCAATCTTCATCACAGAATCCGGGTTCAGCGAAATAGAATCAATTCCCTCCCGAACCAAGAACTCCGCAAATTCCGGGTAATCGCTTGGAGCCTGGCCACAAAGACCGCTGTGCTTATTGTTTCGCTTTGCACCCTGCACAGCCATTGACACGATTTTCTTCACAGCTTCGTCTCGTTCATCAAAAGTTGATGCAAGGATCTCGGAATCTCTGTCAACGCCGAGTGTCAGTTGTGTGAGGTCGTTGGAGCCGATTGAGAATCCGTCGAAATACTGGCTGAATTTGTCTATGAGCAGGACATTGCTCGGGATTTCGGTCATCATGTAGACCTGAAGACCATTCTCTCCCCTGACAACCCCGTTCTTTTTCATCTCTTCCAGCACCTTTTTAGCTTCATCAATGCGACGACAGAACGGAATCATAAGTATAAGATTTGTCAGACCCATCTCATCTCTCACTTTTTTCATGGCCTTACACTCAAGAGCGAACCCCTCACGGTATCGCTCATCATAATAACGAGAAGCACCCCTGAAACCTATCATAGGGTTGTTTTCCTCAAACTCAAAATACTCTCCGCCGATAAGGCTCTCATACTCATTGGATTTGAAATCGCTCATACGCACAACCACAGGCTTCGGGTAGAATGCGGCTGTTATTGTAGCAACACCCTGTGCAAGTTTCTCAACGAAAAAATCAGCCTTATTCTCATACCTGCCGGTGAGTTTTTCGATTTCTTCCAGCACTTTCTCGTCCTCAACCTTCTCAGGATGGATAAGAGCCATCGGATGCACCTTGATGTAGCTTGTAATGATAAATTCCAATCTTGCCAGTCCGATGCCATCATTCGGTATCATTGACATGGCAAAAGCCTCCTCTGGATTTCCAAGGTTCATCATAATCTCTGTCCTGGTCTTCTCCAGTCCTTCAAGCTCAACAGTTTCAATATGGAACGGCAGGATTCCATCATATACCCTGCCCGCATCCCCCTCAGCACAGCTCACCGTAACATCCATGCTATCTCTCAGTTTTTCCGTAGCATTCTCCGCCCCAACAACTGCCGGGATACCAAGCTCTCTGCTCACAATGGCAGCATGGCATGTCCTTCCTCCTTTGTTTGTAATGATAGCCGCTGCTTGTTTCATAACAGGTTCCCAGTCAGGGGTTGTGGTATCGGCCACAAGAATCTCACCGGTATTGAACTCATTAAGCCGTGAAACATCCGCAACCACATGCACTTTTCCTGCTGCTATTTTGGAACCAACACTTCTTCCGGTAACAAGGGCATCGCCGCTACTGTCGAGGTAATAGGTCTCCAGCACATCCTTTCTCTTCTGCGACTGCACGGTCTCCGGTCTTGCCTGGACAATAAACAATTCCCCGCTTTCACCGTCTTTTGCCCATTCAATGTCCATGGGCACATGCTTTCCTCTCTTCTGTGAGTAGTGGTTCTCAATGGTCACAGCAAATTTTGCCAGTTGCAGCACCTCGTCATCATTTATACAGTATTGCTTTCTATCAGCTTCAGGAACCTCAACATTACGGGTAAGCACACGGGAATCCCCGCGTCCGTAGATCATCTTGATATCTTTGCTTCCTTTCTGCTTTTTGATTATAGGCTTGAAATTCTCCTTCAGTGTGGGTTTGAAAACATAGAACTCATCAGGATTTACAAGTCCCTGTACCACATTCTCCCCAAGCCCATAAGCTCCTGTAACGAATACAACATTTTCAAAACCGGACTCGGTATCAATGGTAAAAATAACACCACTGGACGCAAGGTCTGAGCGTACCATTTTCATAACACCGATGGAAAGCCCGACCTTAAAGTGGTCAAAGCCGTTGTTCACCCTGTATGATATTGCCCTGTCAGTGAAAAGTGATGCAAAACACCTGTTACAGGCATCTTTTAGTGAATGGTAGCCGTGTACGTTCAGGTAGGTTTCCTGCTGTCCTGCAAAGGATGCATTTGGCAGATCCTCGGCGGTTGCAGAACTGCGAACTGCAACATCAGTATCCTCACCATACTGCTCACAGAGCTTATCATAAGCAGCCTTTATCTCATCCCAAAGGTCATCAGGAATTCCAGAATCTAACACAAGGTTCCTTGCTTTTTTTCCTCTTTTTGCAAGGTCGGCCACATCCTCAATATCAAGTCCTTCGAGTGTTATTTTAAGTTCTTCAAGGACATCTGCTGATTTTAGCACATGCCAGTAGGCATCTGCAGTAATGGCAAAACCGTTTGGTATTTTGATATCCTTGTCTGTCAGTTCCCTGTACATTTCCCCGAGGGAAGCGTTCTTGCCTCCCACGGATGGTATGTCATCAATTGTAATTTCCGAAAACCAGCGAATGTATTTGCTACCTGTCATAATATACCCACACTACACCTAATTTTCTTTAAGTGTAAGTAGTATTGTTTTTGAAGGCTATTATTGTTTATGGGATGTGTTATAAAATCCGGATTTATGCAACAATACTATAAACCAGAGTGCCAATTGAACGGCAGTCAAAATAAATCAGAAACAAAGCAAGGGGCATAGCATGGGCACACAAATAGGAACACTACTCACAAAAAACCCGATAACCTACGAGGAACTCTCTGGAAAAGTAATAGCAATAGATGCATATAACACAATTTATCAGTTCCTCAGTGCCATACGCCAGCGTGACGGTTCAATGCTCATGGATTCCTCAGGTAATCCTGTATCACATCTCACCGGGCTCTTTTCAAGGACAAGCAGGCTCAGGGAAGCAAATATCAAACCGGTTTACATTTTTGACGGTAAGCCACCTGAGATGAAAAAAGAGACTCTTGAAAAACGCAAGGAATGCAAGGAAAATGCAGCCCTTAATTATGAGATTGCAAAGGATGAAGGCAACCTCGAGGACATGAAAAAATATGCCCAGGCAACGTCCCGTATAACTCCCCAGATACTTGCTGAATCAAAAAAGCTTCTTGAACTCATGGGAATCCCCTGGATGCAGGCAGAATCAGAGGCTGAAGCACAGGCATCCTATATGGTTTCCCGTGGAGATGTGGATTTCGTAGGCTCACAGGATTATGATGTTTTCCTGTTTGGAGCCGAGAATGTCATTCGCAATCTTGGAAGCACGGGAAAGCGAAAATTACCGGGACAGAAGAAATACGTTACAAAAACTCCCGAACACATCTCACTTTCTTCCAGTCTTGAAGAACTGGAACTGAGCCGTGAGCAGTTGATTGACCTTGCAATCTGCATAGGTACGGATTTCAACGAGGGAATGCATCGTGTGGGTGCAAAAACCGCTCTGAAACTTATCAAAAAGCACGGTGACATCGAGACACTTATCAGAGAAGAAGACAGGGATATCCGTGCATGTGCTCCGCTTGAAGAGATAAGGGAATTCTTCATGAATCCTCCTGTTACAGAGGATTATAGTTTCAAGTGGAAAAAACCTGATTCAGATTCATTGTTTGATTATCTTGTAAATGATAGGGATTTCTCAGAAAAGCAGGTGTTAAAAAATGTTAAGGTATTAGAAGAACAGACTGCTTCAGAATGCCAGTCATGTTTAGGTGACTGGTAAATTTTTATTAAAAGAATATTTTTTCTTTACCGCTGAATTAAAATATAATAGTGTTGTAGCAGTTGCGGGTATGGTAAATCTTCTCGAAGAAATATCTAAGGCTGGATATTAATGAGAGGGATATAATGACACCACAAAACTACAATATTGTTTTTGCATTTTCATGCATGAATTTGTTTTTAGTTAATGACTCATATTTGCAAGAAAAGATTTTTAAAACTGAAAATGGCATTGATTGTCAGACCTGATAATTACTAAAGAGCAAATATGAAAAAACAAACAGCTTTAGTGTTGAAAGGACTGCTTGTGCTCTCTATTCTTTACATTACTTTAGGAGTTTTACTTGCAACTTGTTGCAATCTTCTCCTATAACAATTTAGCAAAATTTCCGGTGCAGATAATTTACCTGTAAACCATATTCAGAAGCTTGACAGGTTTTTTGCTTGCACGGAAAAGGTGAAATGCCAATGGATATGCCAGAGGACCCAGTATCTCAAAGAGTTTCCTGTTTCGATATGAGTGTTTAAGTCTTTGATGAAGATTCTTTTTTATCAGATCATCATAAGATTCGCCGGTCATAATGCTCCTTGCAGCAAAACTGGCACTTTTGAATGCATATCTCATTCCAAATCCCCAGAGATAATCCTGAAGACCGCCAGCTTCGCCTATGAGCATTGCACCGTTGTCATCATACAGGGATTTCCTGATATCAAAATGCCCATAGCCGCCAAATTTCTTCCCGGTTTTGATCTCTTCCGGATCAATAAAATCTGAAAAATATTCAATGGTATTACGAAGATAATTCTCGGATTCACGTACATCCTTTCTATCAAAAACGGTTGCTACCGTTCCTTCACCATTTTTTACGAGCAGATACGAGTAGAACCCTTTTGCAATATCGCTGCCAAAAGCCATGTGGCAATTGTCAGGTCTTTTAGTATGAAATTTTATACCTTTTGCAAGGACATTTCCTGTGGGTGGTCCTGTTGCAACTATATCAAAATTGATCCCATCAGGTATTGTTCCATGGCGGATATTTACCCCAAGTTCCGATGCCTGCCTGAATAAGGTCATATCTAGACAATCTTTATCAGTACCACGCTTGACAAGATAAGCTGAGTTTACACCACGAATTGTATGGACCTTATCCGAGTAATGAATGTCCAGTTCTGAAACCGGTGCATATTTAAAATCAGTATCAATACCCAATGATCTTATCTCATCAAGTACGTCCAGATCTTCCGACCAGTTTTCAAGTCCCTGCCAGTCGCTGTTAAATCTTGCACCACTATTCTTTCTTTTTTCATAGATATTAGCGTTGTATCCGTTTTTCTGGAGGATGATAGCACATGCAAGTCCGCTTAATCCGCCACCAAGGATATTTACTTCCTTATTCATTTCAACACCCATTCACATCATCAATGTATTCTTCAGCGCTGATGACTTTCGGGTATAAGTATTTGCTCACTAAAAAGGATTTTGGGCTGTATCCTTCTCACTATTTTTCTATTCCAATTCCTACAGGATGCTCAGTAATCACAGACGTTTGCTCAATAAGCTCCATAGCATTAACAATTACAAATACCAGTCCAAGAGCAATGCCTCCAATTCCAAGGAAAGCATATGCATCATAGAGAGTTCCTGTTTTAAGGATTGGCTGGATGATTATGGGACTTACAAGCTGACCGAGGAAAAGAACAGTGGTAAATCCAGAGAATATTTTACCTCGTGAATTTACCGGTGCTATCCTCCCAAGCCAGCTGAGGTTTGTTGCATTGATGATTCCGAATGCGATTCCTGTTATTATCAATCCTGCTATGAGTGATGTCATGTCAGATTTAATGGAAAGGATAAAGATGCCAGCTCCAAGCATGATGAAAAAGAGCAGATTTGTCTTCATCTCTGTGAGGAATCCAGAGACCTTTATCTGCCCGAGTGCTCCAACCGTACCGAAGAGTCCTGGAATTGATATCAAAGCACCAATGAGAAGTGTTGATGTAATACCTTTCTCGTCAAGTACGAAAGGAAGTTTTGTAGGTACTGAAAAGAAGAGCACCATAAGTGTGAATGTAGCTACATAGATAAGAGCAATACTTTTGAGAGGCAGTAGTTTCTTTTTTCCGGAAGTCTCAGCATGTGCATTTTTGTGTCTGTTTTGATTTTCAGAGTCTTTTTTCTTAAAATCCTTAATTGAGACTAATGCTCCCGGAATTATCAGAAGTGCTATAAGGTAAATGAAAAATGGAGCATGCCAGCTTATATCTGCAAGAGCACCGCCGGCCCCTTCAAGAATCACGGCTCTTCTGAATCTATTTTTAAGTTCGCTGTTGTTTTAAAATATTTATATTAGTTATTTACATAACTTCTAGTAATAACTGGAAATTATGAATATAAGAGGACAATGTGGAAACTCTCAGAAAAGATGATGAATTCTCTTCCAGACCTATTAGCAGCAAATGCTTGCATTGAACCCGATATTTAATAATCTGGTGGAGTTTACAGAAAAGGTTCAAAGGGAGATGACTAGAGTATGAAAAGAAATACCGTATCAGTATGTTTGTTCATGTTAACATTGCTACTTATATTGACCGGAGTCACCAGTGTTCAGGCAGAGTCTTCAGGTGATGAATGTTTGAGAGCGGTGGTGGAGGATATAAGTCCAAGTTCGGTGGGCAGGGATGAGGAATTCACGGTGGGGATAAGCCTTGAGAACTGCGGTACCCAGATTCCTGAGGATATCACATTCGAGATAATCAGTGTTCCATCTGATATCATTATTACAGAGGACCTTGTCGCTGAAATTCCGGTATTTGTATATAAGAACAGTGAAAGGCAGTTGCGATACCATATGCGAACAACACCTGATGCCATCCCCGGTCCTCATATTATCAAAATGAAGCTAACTTACGGAAGCGAGGATGTAAAAAGGACAGCATACTATGAAGTTGAGATCATAGTCACAGGTGAACACGCCGAGCCCCGGATATCTTCTGTCATTACCGATCCTAAGTACATTTATGCAGGGGACACGGTTGACCTGGACCTTGAGATCGAGAATTTTGGTGACTCCATAGCAAAATCCGTAGTAGTTAATCTTGATCACGGCTTCAAAGGTATAACAAGTTCCACAATTGGTGCCATTGCACCTGAGGGCAAGCAAACCGCACTTTTCAAGTTCAAGGCAAACAACTCAGGAACTTTTGATATCCCTGTAATCATAGACTATGAAGATGATTATGGCATCCAGAAAGATGAATATTATATTAAGATAACTGTGCTTGACAGGAAAAGCAGCCTGAACCTTGCATCTGTAAAGGTAAATCCAGTTCTTCCTCAAACTGATGACACTGTGGAATTAACCATGAGGATCGAGAACTCAGGTGACAGGACCATTAATTCAATACGTGTCTATGCAGACCATCCATTCCAGGGACTAAAAGAATCCTTTATTGGAACCCTTGATCCTGACGAGGACGGGCCTGCAGTGATAACTTTTGTTGCAGATCAGGCTGGAGAGTTCGAAATTCCTGTAATCATTACATATATCGATGATTTCGGTGAGGAGCAGATCGAAACGAAGGTCAATGTCATAATCATGGAACAGAATGGCGGTGCAGGAACTATTATTATTATTGTATTGTTGCTTTTGGCTGTAATTGGTGGACTGGTCTATAATAATTACAGAACGAAAAAGTCAAAGGATGAGATCATCAAGCAGCTAATGGAAGGTAGCAGCAGCCCCGCTGAGGACACAAAAGAATAGAGGTATCCGGTATGATAGATGATATCAGGGTTGGAGCTCTCATTGCAAGCAGCAGCATAAAGCGAGGGAACAAAAAGACACTTTTATTCATTGTCTTTGTTCTTTCCCTCATTTTTATGAATCTGGTGTTCCTTCCATCAATGATAGGAGGAATGACCGTCCTCTTTACCGGTATCATGCAGGACTACCCCTATGGGGATATTGTGATCGAACCGACAGGTGATAATACCTACATCAACAACGCCGATAATGTCTTGCAGAAGGTTCGGGCTGTTGAAGGAGTAAGGGCTGCAACCAAAAGACTGGATGTTGGGGCATCTATTGAACATAAACAGAATGTTGTGGGAGTGACTGTGACAGGTGTGGTTCCCACAGAGGAATATGAGATCTCACAATATCCGTACATTATCAAAGAAGGGGATTTTCTAGGGGAACTTTCCCGGGATGAGATCATCATTGGTTCTATTATCTCAGGTACAAGTACAACATTTGGTGAAATTTATGATGATCTGGGTGAAACCAGAGTGGGATCACTTGTTGATGTGACATATAGCAATGGTGTGAAAAGGACCTATAAGGTCAAAGGTATCATGGAAGGTAATTTCGAACTTGTGGACCTGAATGCTATGGTTCATTACAAGGAGATAGAAGATGTATATGGTCTGGATAAAGGCAAAGCTACCAGCGTGGTTGTAAGGATCGATGAGCCGGGCACTGAAGATGAAATGAAGGCCAAGATAAGGGAAGCGGGAGTGAACGAGCAGGTCTTCACATGGGCTGATAAATCGGAGACACTTATCAGGCAAGCACTGCAAAGCCTGGGTGCCATTGATGTCATGTCAAAGTTCGTAGGGCTTATCGTGGGTGCAGCATTGATACTTATTATAATCTACATCAATATACTGAACAGGAAAAAAGAGATAGGAATACTGAAGGCTGTTGGTGTAACCCCAAGATCGATAGTGCTGTCATATACTTTCCTCAGTATGTTCTATGTTTCTCTGGGAATCTTTGCCGGGTTGATACTGTACCTGTCACTGATGTTTTACTTCCAGGCAAATCCTGTGACGTTCTACGGGACCATGCAGATAAGACCTCAGATCGATGTAATGCTGATTATCCAGAGTATTGTTACCATGCTTACTCTGTCAGTGATAGCTGGAACGTTGCCTGCATGGAGTGTGTCAAAGGAGAGTATACTGAAAGCCATATGGGGACGTTGAAAATGATCAAGGTAAAGAACCTCAAAAGGTATTATGGTTCAGGCAGCACGACTGTAAAGGCTCTTAATGGCGTTTCATTTGAGATCAAAAAAGGGGAGTTCGTTGCTATTATGGGTGCTTCAGGAAGCGGAAAAACCACCATACTGAGAATTCTGGCATTACTAGACGATGCAACAGATGGTGAATATACTATTCGAGGCCTGAAAGTCTCCAGCCTGCCTGAAGCGGAAAGAAGCTATTACCGGCTGACACAGGTTGGTTATGTGTTCCAAGACTATGCCCTTATCAATGAAATGACCGCCGCCGAGAATGTGTACATTCTTTCCATGATGGAAGGTAAGTCTAAGAAGGAATCCTATAAGGTTGCCCTTGAAGCACTGGACAAGGTTGGCCTGAAAGATAAACATGACAGAATCCCCGATGAGTTATCAGGCGGAGAAAAGCAAAGGGTGGCCATTGCAAGGGCCATAGCTAAAAAACCTGACATAATGTTTGCCGATGAGCCCTGCGCAAACCTTGATACCAGAAACTCAGAGCAGGTGCTGGATGTGTTCAAGGATTTGAATGACAATTACGGCCAGACCATCGTGATGGTAACTCACGAACCCTGGCATGTGAAGTATGTTGACAGGGTGATAACCTTCAAGGATGGTGTTATGGTCGGCGATGAGTGGATGGATGATAGATAATACCCAAACCAATCAAACTTTTAATGGTTAGGAAAAAATCTATCAAATTAGAAAGAAGTTAATCAGTTTCCATTCCTGTAGGATGCTCAGAAATCACAGGTGTTTGCTCTATTATTCCCATAACATTAACAATTCCAAATACAATTCCAAGACATATTCCTGCAATTCCAAGGAAAGCATAAGCATCGTAGAGTGTTCCTGTTTTCAGGATTGGTTGGATTACTATAGGACTTGCCAGTTGTCCCAGGAAGAGCACAGTGGTAAATCCGGAAAATATTTTTCCGCGTGAATCCTCGGGTGCAATTCTTCCAAGCCAGCTAAGGTTCGTGGTGTTTATGATTCCAAAAGCGATTCCTGTTATTATCAGCCCTGCTATGAGTGATAGCATATCAGGTGCTATCGAGAGAATAAATACGCCTATCCCCATTATTATGAAGAAGAAGAGATTCGTCTTCATCTCTGTGAGGAATCCAGAGACCTTTATCTGCCCGAGTGCTCCAACCGTACCGAAGAGTCCTGGAATTGATATCAAAGCACCGATTATAAGTGCTGAAGTAATGCCTTTCTCATCAAGTACGAACGGAAGTTTTGTTGGTACTGAGAAGAAAAGAACCATGAGAGTAAATGTAGCGACATAGATAAGAGCAATACTTTTGAGTGGGAGTGTTTTCTTTTTTCCGGAAATCTCGGCATGTGCATGTTTGTGTCCATTTTGGTTTTCTGAAGATTTCTTCTTTGAGTCTTTTATTGAAATAAGGGCTCCTGGGATGATAAGTAGTGCGACGAGGTAGATATAAAAAGGTGCATGCCAGCTGATATCTGCAAGAGCACCGCCTGCAACTTCAAGAACCACGGCCCCAAAACCCATACAAGCAGATTGCAGCCCGATCTTTTTCTTAAGTTCCGCACCGGAATAGTTGTCTGCTAAAAGAGCGGTGGCACATATTGTCATTCCCGCAATACCGATTCCCAGCAATACTCTGAAAGCAAGTATCATGTATAGTGAATTGAGGACTGCACCGCTAGCCCCTACAATTCCAAAGATTGCAAGTGCGATCATAAGCATGTTCTTCCTGCTGTATTTGTCAGCAAGGATTCCAATGAAAGGTGAACTAATGATAATTCCAAGTGCAGGAAGTGTGACCACCATGGAAACCAAAAGGCTTGCATCTGGTACGTCAGCAAAGAATTCCAACATCTCCGGGAGTGCTGGTGCAACAGCAGCGGAACCCATGATGGTCAGCATGGATGTACCTAGAATAATTATGAGTTTCAAAGTCTCATATTTTTTATTTGAATTTTGTTTTTGACCAATTTTTAGAGGTCTTTCGGGGGAAAATCCTTCCATTTTCTATCACCATTTTTGTATGCTGCTTCGTAACAGTTCTGTGCTATTTTTTTGAGTAATATTTTTGTTTGCTTTTTTTCATCTTCAGTGAGTCCGGAGAGTGAAGCTTCTTCCATTTCCTCTTCAAATTTTGATACTTTTGGAATAAGCTGTTCTCCTTTTTTTGTCAGATAGACACGTACAGCTCTACGATTTGTTTCATCTGTGACGCGTTTAACAAAACCCTTATTTTCAAGAACCCTAACCGCTCGTGCAATACTTCCTTTGTCTATGAGCAGTGCACATGAAAGTGTATCCTGTGTGATTCCCTGATGCCGCGAAAGTACCATGAGTACGAAGAACTGGCCTGCAGAAAGATCAAATTCTTTCATCTGATTATTTATTTTCACAAATTGACTTCGATATGTTATTGAGATGAATGCTGCGAGTGGTAGTTCGTCCATATTTACTCCTGGCTCACAGTTGTGCACACAACTGTTGTCACGACAACAATAAGTAAATCTGGTATTTAAGGGTGTTGTTGATAGAAATAGAGTACAAGGACTTTCAGTTTGATTTTCTGGCCATAAACTAGTTATTTATATCCATTGTAAATAAATTTTAAAACAATAGGATTCTGAATCGAGAATTCAAGGTGAAAAGTTGAAGTCAAAGAAAATATTTAAAGCCACAATTTTGCTTTTAGCTGCTGTTTTTTGTATTATGCTGTTTTCAGTTTTTTCAGCTGCAAATGCAAGTGATAATGCAAATAGCATATTTGAACCGGTAAACATCAATAATTCATCACTCAGGCAAAATGATTACCTCAATTATTATGAGACAGTCACAGCCAATCCCGATATATTTCTGGATGATGTGTCCGATGGAGAGGTTACTATGGATATTTTGGGTCAGCAATTCCATCTGGAACTCAATCAGACTTCCACCGTTTCTGAAGATGCTGTTACGAGCGAAAAGATCAGGACCTACGGAGGGAAGGTTGTGGGTGTTGATAATAGCAGAGCAGGTTTCACAGTAACAGAAACAATTATTATTGGCATTATTGAAGTGAATTATACTGACTACGTAATGGAACTGACAAATAAAACAAAAGATGGCAAAGTTGTTATTGTTGCCTATAGTTCAGATTGGATAAAATATCCTCCAAGCTCAGGAGAAGAATACACCGATGTAGAAAAAGATGTACTGTATGAACTGACTCCGGATGAGCTTCTGGAATATAAATCCGAAGTAACGGATTATGCTTCAGATTATGTTAAGGCTCTGAGAAATGCAGCAGAGAACAATGTATTTGATAAATCAATATTCACAGTTGGTGGTAGCGGAGAAGCTGATTATCCATCTATACAGAATGCTGTGGATAATGCAACAGATGGAGATATCATTCTCATTTATCCGGGGATTTATTCCGAAAATATAGAAGTTGATAAGGAATTGGCAATACTGTCAACGACGGAAGATCCTGCGAATTCGATTGTGGAAGCAAAAAGTACGGAAGATAATGTATTTTACGTGACTGCAAACAATGTTACAATTAGCGGCCTTACAATAAGGGGAGCTGTATATGATCAAAGTGGAGATGATAAAGCTGGGGTGTGGTTGGATAATGTAAAGGGTTGCCAGATAATAGGAAACAATCTGACAAATAATATTGGAGTTTTTCTTATTGATTCAAATGAAAACAAAATAATAAACAACATTGTTTTCAAAAGTAGCTTATATGGCATGTGGCTTCAGGAATCAAGCTCCAACGAGTTATTTGATAACACCGTAACCAGAGGAAATCAACCTGGTATTTTCCTGTATATGGGCTGTGACAACAACGTGCTGATTAACAACACTGTAACCCTGAATTATGGCGGAATTGAAGTTTATAACTGCGCTAATAATGTACTTAGCTACAACGACGCTTCAAATAACAAGAATATCTATGGTTTTTCTATTGATGGCAGCAACTGCAAACTGAACAACAATATTGCAAACTCAAACAAGGACTTCGGATTCAAGATCAGAGGAAACAACAACGTTTTAGAGAACAATATTGCAAAGTCAAATACTGATGCCGGGTTTATGGTATCAGGTAATAGCAATGTAGTAAAAAACAATAGTGCAAGTTCAAACGAATTCGGTTTTGTACTTATAGATGCTGAAAATTGTATCCTTAACAGCAATATTGCGCAAAACAACAATAGATATGGAATACATGTTGAACAATCCAGCAAGAACACTAGCCTGAATAACAATATAGCGGATCAAAACCTGGAAGAAAATGTTCTCATCGATAACCTGCAAAGTAATTCGCTCAACGGTGAAACTAAAAGTTCTCCTTTCCTGGGTGCAGTTTTTACGAGCATGATTTTAATGCTACTATTTTTTGTGGTGAATCGGAAAGAGAAATAGAATAAATTTCTTTTTTAGTCTCAGCCGTATTAAAAAGAAAGAAAAATGGGCTCTGTTGAAAGCCCATTTAAATCACCATTCAGGACAACATATAGAACTTTTATTGACTTGCATAATTGCTTCTAACAATCATCCGACTTGTTATGGTGTATACTTATTACTCACACTGAAGCCTTTTAGCATCCATATCCCTGAGCTCTTTTCGCTTGATCTTGCCGCCAATGGATTTTGGCAGCTCTTTTACAAACTCTATGGCACGAGGGTATTTGTATGGTGCAGTGGTCGCCTTCACATGGTTCTGGAGTTCCTCTATAAGTTTCTCAGAAGGTTCAAAACCATCATTCAGCACTATAAATGCCTTAACGATCATTCCCCGGATATTATCAGGAGAGCCTATTACAGCAGATTCCTGTACTGCGGGATGTTCAAGGAGTGCACTCTCCACCTCGAAAGGACCGATACGATATCCCGAACTCTTGATGACATCATCATCACGGCCAACAAACCAGAAATAACCATCATCGTCCATATAAGCCTTATCTCCCGTGTAGTAAAATCCGTTCTGGAACGACTTTGCGTTCTCTTCATCATTGTTGAGATATTTGACAAGAAGTCCCAAAGGACGCGGGTCAAGTGAAATAGCGATTCTTCCTTCCTCAAAGTTTTTTACCGGCTTTCCCTCTTCATCATGAAGCTCAATGTTCCATCCTGGAGAAGGTTTTCCCATTGATCCGGCCTTATTTTCCAGACAGGCAAATGATGCGATCGCACAGCATGTCTCGGTCTGCCCATAGCCTTCATAGATGTTAAGACCCGTACCCTCTTTCCATACCTTGATAACTTCAGGGTTCAACGGTTCACCTGCACTGCAACAATGACGGAGCTGGCTGAGATCGAACTTGCTCAGGTCGGCAAGTATGAGCATTCTGTAAACTGTAGGTGGACAGCAGAAAGTTGTAACCTCATATTTCTCAATAAGCGGAAGGATCTCAGTTGCTTCGAACTTTCCCCTGATATCATACACAAGATTGCATGAACCAGCGATCCATTGTCCGAATATCTTCCCCCATGCGCATTTTGCCCATCCGGTATCCGAGAAAGTAAAATGCAGGTCATTCTCTGTCAGGTCCTGCCATAATTCAGCAGTGACCCTGTGACCCAGAGGATATGCATGGTTGTGAAGCGCCATCTTTGCTTTGCCTGTTGTTCCCGAAGTGAAGTATATTAACATGGGATCGGATGAACGGGTTAATGCAGGAATCGAAACCGAATGATGGGACACAGGAGCAGGATACAGGAGCTCAGACTGGAAATTAATCCAATCGTCACCTTTTCCGTCAATGACCATGCATTCCTTAAGCGTTGGGCATTCGTCACGTATCTCATCGACCTTGGGCGTATTTTCTATATCAGTAATAATCATCTTGAACTTACCTGCATTGATCCTGTACTGAAGGTCGCTTGGTGTAAGAAGTGTCGGACATGGGCATACAACAGCACCTAGCTTTATGAGCGCTATCACGAAGATCCACCATTCAGGCACGCGGTGAAGCATCAGGACGACCCTGTCACCTTTGTTGATCTCGTACTTGATAAGGATGTTTGCCGCCTGGTTAGAGAGCTTCATCATGTCCCGGAAGGTATATCTTTTCTCTTCACCATTCTGATTGGCCCAGATCATTGCAAGTTTGTTACGGTCCTCCTTTGCCCAGGCATCTATTACATCATATCCGAAATTGAAATACTCAGGTACTTCATTGGTCCATTCTTCACAGGTCTTATCGTAGTCACACATGTTGCGTGGTATCTCTTTGACACTAATACTCAAAGTACCGGAACTGTTCGTAAAACAATTATCATTTGCCTGTTCCAGTTGAGTACGTGGTATTCTCCAGAGCCTACCCACTTTTAAACCGTCCATGGTTCCTTCCTGAAGCCATGTGTGAATAGTTTTTGTTTCAACCCTGAGTTTTTTGGCCACTTCATGTGGTGTGAGGTAATGCAATTCATCTGATGTCATTACAAATTTTGAAGTATTCAATGTATATTAATTTTTTTTATTGTTCTTATTTCATGTAAAATAATTTTCCTCAAGGTAGCTTTGTTTGAATAACCACAACTAGCATACATATAAAACTTCAATCAGCAGGAGGCTCTGTAGAAATCCTCGATATTCAAGCAATTATATAAGTCAATAAAAGTTCTGTATGTTGTATATATTTTATTTTCATGTTATGATGTGCATTTATACAGTTTATTTTCAGGTCTTATAAAAACAGCTTGATGCAAAATAAAAGAGAAAATAAATGGTCATAATAGAAAAAATAGTATCGGAAAAAAGAAAAGCAAGACGTTTTCAGACGTTTTACTTTTTCTGTTTACTTGATATAGCCATTATTCTTTTGGTGAGTGATCCAATTTGTCCCACTCCTTCCTTTATGGTTTTCAATGTTTTGTAGTTTATATCGCTTTCTGGAAGGTCCATGAGGAGCATTTCCGACCAACCGAGAACAGATTGCATGGGCTGGACCATTTCCTGGCATATCTCATCGATGGCATCAATGGCACATCTGTTTTTTTCAGGTTCCAGTTTTTCTTCGCTTAATGTAAGTATCCTAATTCCGACATTGACACGGGCCCGGAGTTCAAGATTTTCAAATGGTTTGATAATATAATCGTCTGCTCCTGCTTCAAGTCCCTCGGCAATGTCCTGTGGATTGCTCTTTGATGTCAAAAGAATGATATATATAGCATCATTTGGCATTTTTGAACGCAGTTTCCTGCACAGTTCCACACCATTGATACCTGGCATCATCCAGTCGAGTATGAGTAATTTTGGAGCATTATCTTTCTGCATGATAGCCCATACTTCATTACCGTCGGCTGCTGTAATAGTCTCATGTCCCCAACCATTGATAGCTGCTGACAGCATAGTTCGTGATGTAAGGCCATCATCTGCAACTAATATTTTCATTTCAGATTTCTCCAATATAATTTAACAGGATATCATACTGCATTTCCATCTCTGACAGGGTATTGAATGTAGTATCGTATTGACACTTAATGGCTGCTTCCTGCATTTTTGCAGCGGTACAACTGAGGGCCATACATCCCATATTGGCTGAAGCTCCTTTGACATTATGCGCACAGGAACTGATTTTATCATAGTCTTTTATTTGCACATATGTCCTGAGTTCGTTCAGACTTTTTGACATTTCTTCCTGATAGATTACTATAAGTTTTTGAACAAGATTTACGTTATTCTGGGTTTGCCTGAAGAGAGCTTCTCTATCAAATATTAATGGCTCTGTGTGTGTTTGATCAGCTGTTAAAGATGAATTTTCAGTTTTTTCAGTTTGCATCAACATCTCCCCTATTAGCCAGTTGTCAATGTAATGTATTCATGCAAATGTAATTGTAATTATTATTGTGCATAATCTGAACAATATATTATCCAATAATATATAAAATCTGTTATTGTATTGGCTTGTATAAGGTATCCCCTCACAATTATTTATGTATGTAACTAATCCTCTGTGAGAGATTCAGAAAATTTTATGATAGGGGGTTTAACTAAGCGACTTAACTTATTAATTTCTCAATTGTTCAACAGGTGTTTGATAAAATATATTCCATTCAATCAAAAAATCCAACAGAACTGTATATACATAAAGCATCCTGAAGCATATATTACAGAAAATAAACTTATATGAATACCTGTTCTGATTACCCAGTAAGCTTTTTTTATTAACTATTATGGATCTAAATTCAGCACAAATTTTTAATAAAATGCGTTATCTACCTATTCTGATGAACAACAACTAAGCATCCTGTTCTATTGAAAGTTGTTAGCGGTTAATCGAAGATTTCGAGTCCCGGATTTTTCCATTAAAGGAGGGCTCGCTTATGAATTTAACAGATATTATTGAGTTTACACAGAAACCACAGCTATATGCTGAAGGAAATGCGGTTATGTGGACGGATGCCCACATTTCGGAACAGTTGTTGAACATTCATTTAAATCCGGATATAGATTTGGCAAGCAGGAGAAGGTCATCGATTGAGAGTACAATTGACTGGATCTTGAATTCGGTGAATAAGGAAAAGATGACAGTACTTGACCTCGGATGCGGTCCGGGTCTGTATTGCGAACTCATTGCAGAGAGAGGACACAGTGTTACAGGTGTCGATTTCTCGAAGAATTCTATTGAGTATGCCAGAAAGCAGGCCAGAAACAAATGTTTAGATATCAAATATGTGAACCTGAACTATTTCAAACTCAATGAGGATAATAAGTACGATCTTGTGATGATGGTCTTCACAGACTTTGGTGTACTGAAACCGCATGATAGAGAAACGCTCATCAGGAAAGTCCGCAGGGCCTTAAAACCAGGTGGGATTTTTATTTTTGATGTCCTGAGTGACAATAATCTCAAAACCAAAATCTCGCAAAGGACATGGGAAATAGAAGAGAGTGGCTTCTGGAAAGACAGCTCATATCTGATACTCTCTGATTCTTTCCTGTATCCGGATGAGAAGGTGATACTGTATCAGCATATAGTGATGGACGAATCAGATAATTTTGATGTCTATCGCTTCTGGACACATTTCTTTGCTTCCAATGACCTGAAACCGATACTAGGGCCGGAAGGTTTTGAGAACATCGAATGTTTCGATGATGTGTTGCCGGAGATAGATATGTGGAACGGGAAAAATGTACTATTTTGTAAGGCGATGAAGGCTATTGAGTGAATGGATGCCTAAAGGTATCTGTCCATTCTTTTTAGTTTTTTAAAGAATATCTGAGGAAATGAAGCTTTTATAAAGCTTTATTTTCCAATTTAACCTCATAATAAATCCTTCTTTTGTTAAGTATGCTTATATTAAAGTCAGCTAATCAGGTTTTTGTCAGAAGAACACTGACTCGGACTAACATTCAGAGTTCAATGTAATCTGATAAAAAATACAAAATTACGATGGAGGAAATGTAATGAGAAATACATGGATGACATTCGTGGGTCCGATATTGCTATTGTTTGCAATGTTCAGGGCTTTGCTGCAGGTTTTGTTGCCTGAGCTACCAATCAATAATAACAAAAAAGCACTAAAAGGAGGCTATGAATGAAACACAAGATCCTGAAAGGTGTGGCCTGTATGGCTGCAACAGCCGTTGTGCTCAAGGCTGTTTTACCTAAAAAACACATTAAAGCCGAAGAATGATTGTAAGATAAACAAAAACGATTTGATGTAAACTATCCACAATACCACCACCTTGAGATAGGGTGTAAATCCTATCTCACAACCATATTTCAATCAATTTTAATATGTATTTAATTATTTTAGGTTAAAGAACTGTACACTAATTAATTTAATTCTAATAAGGAATAAAAAAAATAGGAGAATAGGAAGGTACTTGTATGAAAAATTTTAAAATTTATACACTAATGGTTTTTCTTGTATTAGTGGTTCTTACTTCCGGTTGTACCACTACTCAGGAAGAACAAACATCCAGTGATACTAATTCATCGGATGTACAAATGGAAAAAATGGAAGATGCACCAACTGGAATGGACGGAAACATGACCCCCACCTGATGGAATGGAAGGTGGTGAAATGGGCACACCTCCTGGTGGAGACAGTGGTTCTTCTAGTGTTGATACCGGCACTGGAGCATATGTCTTAGCTGATGGTGAAGAGCTAGAAGGAGGAACATACACATCTGCAAATGACGATGAAAATACGATCAGAGCTGAAGACGAAGTTACTGCAACACTCACTGATGTGACCGTTGAGAAAACAGATGGTTCTGCATCAAGCAGTGATGCATCAAGTTTCTATGGTCTGAATTCTGCAATCCTCGCACTGGATAATTCAGTCCTTTACATAAATGGAGGTTCGGTTACAGCTACAACTGAAGGTTCCAATGGTGTTTTTGCATACGATGGTGCAACAATATACATAGAAGACACTGAGATCGATGTTTCCGGAGGAAATGCCGGTGGTATCGAAGTTGCCGGTGGCGGAACAATGTATGCAACCAACCTGGATGTTTTTGCAACAGTGAAGGCTGCAATACGCAGTGACCGTGGCGGCGGAACAATGGTTGTTGATGGCGGAACATACACAACCAGTGGAAGCTCAGGTGCACCTGCAATCTACAGCACAGCAGATGTTACAGTAAGCAATGCAACCCTTACAGCAGAAACTTCTGAAGCAGTTGTTGTTGAAGGATTGAATTCCGTTACAATCAATGATTGTGATGTTACAGGAAATATGGACGGTGTATACGGCGATGAAAGTTCAGAGAACATCCACAATGTGATGCTATACCAGAGTATGTCCGGTGATGCAGAAGTCGGAACCAGTTCATTCACAATGACCGGCGGATCTCTAGTTTCCAATAATGGAGACATGTTCTACGTCACAAATACTGAGAGTGTTATCACGCTAACCGATGTTGACCTGACACTTGCTGACGATACATACCTTATATTGATAGCAGGTAACGATGGTTTAAATGGCTGGGGAACTGAAGGTTCCAATGGCGGTGTTTGCGAAGTCAACTTTGTTGACCAAACTGCAACAGGTGACATAATGGTAGATTCAATATCTGAAATGACCCTGTCAATATCAGATGGATCAACATATACCGGTGCAATAAACTCAGACGGAACAGCAGCTTCTGTGCTTTCAGTAACACTCGATGATACAAGTACATGGACGCTCACCGGTGACAGCTATGTTACAGAACTAAGTGGAAGTACCGACAACATCGAGTTGAACGGTTACACACTTTATGTAGATGGAGTTGCTTTTGAGTAAGTCTTTTAAGAACTGAGGGGAATTTTCTCCTCTGTTGTTTTTTTGTTTTTCTTTAATCTGTTCACTGATTTTAAGAATATTTAATCGTCATTTTTTGTATTCTGAGTGTTCCTTTTCATATTTTCTCAATATTTTATTTTATTTCCTGTCAAAAAGTTTATTCATCATAGTATCTTGAGTAAAAGGTATGAATGATGAATACAGGAACAAAAAAAGTAATACTTCAGATGAAAGTATGATTCCCGGATGGAATACTTCACTTGAATCTGCTTTTTCAGCCTACAAAGGCCCTTATATTCCCGGGAGGATTTCGACCCAGCATAAAACGGTCTTCAATATCCTTACTGAAAATGGTGAGATACAGGCAGCAATATCAGGAGCCATGCGTAAGGTTGGCAAACAGCCTGTTGTCGGGGACTTTGTTGTACTGCTTGACCAGAGTGACATAGGTTCATACACAATTGTTGACATTCTCCCACGAACATCCTGTCTTTCTAGAGGTTCTGCAGGTGAGTCCGGTGAAGAGCAGTTGATAGCTGCAAATATTGATACGATTTTCATTGTCACAGCAGTGGGACACGATCTTAACGTGCGAAGACTCGAAAGATATCTCACAATTGTTTATTCTTCCGGTGCAAGACCTGTTATTGTTATTAACAAGATCGATCTTGCCGGAAGCCTGCCGGATGATGTGTCAGAAACGATACAGGAAATAAGAGATATCGCAGATGATGTTCCGGTAATAACTCTCAGTGCTCTTACAAATGCAAACCTAGAAGAACTGGACTCTTTCATGAATCCCGGTGAAACGATAGCACTCATCGGTTCCTCAGGTGTTGGCAAATCCACCCTCATCAATGCTCTTTTAGGTCACGATATCCAGAAGACATTAAGTGTACGTGAAGATGATGATAAAGGAAGACACACCACCACTGTAAGACAGCTTTTTACTCTCCCAAATGGCACGATATTCATCGATAACCCTGGCATCCGTGAGATACAGCTTGGAGATTCATCCGATGGCATCGACAGGACATTTTCCGACATTGCCGAACTTGCCCAAAATTGCCGTTTCAAGGATTGTACACACCGCAATGAGCCCCACTGTGCCGTCAGAAAAGCGGTTGATGATGGCATCATATCTCAGGAAAGGTTTGACAGCTATCATAAGCTCAGCGATGAGCTGGCCTTCCAGGCAGACAAGGCTGAGATCGGTCTGAAAGGAGTTGAGAAGAAAAAGTGGAAAGGGGTAGCTATTGCAAGGAAGTATGTTAAGTCTAAGGAATAAGTGATTGTAGGTTGAGTGTGGGAATTCTACTCATATAACAACCCTAATTTTATTAATAAGCCAATACATATATGCCACCCCCACCAAAATTATTATCATGAAAACCATAACCCAACTTAGAATTCTTTATCCGGTATGGACTGTCATAAGCATGTTTTCATTGCTGTATGCACCGACACTTGCCAGCGAATCGACATTATTCAAAATTGGTCAGTTAGGCCAGATTGTTGTACAGGTGTTTCAGATAGTTGTTGCGTTATTGCTGTATAAATTATTCATGGATACCGATAAGGAACAGGCATCGCTGATAGTCATATTCGGTCTTTTAGGAGTACCTTTCTCATTGATGGCAATAATCATGCCTGAAGCAATGCACCTCGCAGAAGTCTTCTGGGGACTGTGGCTTATACCAATTGGTACGCTGGTTATCAGATCGGGAATGTTTCCAAAATGGATTGGATATCTATTATATGTCGGATCTTTGGGATATCTGGGAGCAACTGTCTCATATTTCCTGATAGGATATGTGCCATCCTTTATTGATATCTTCACAATGGGGGAGCTTATATGGGTGTTATGGATAACGTTTGTAGGTGCTAAAGAAATACGGGATTGAGTACGGGATAATAATGTCCTGCAATTTGGAAAGGCAGATAAAATCAATCATCTTTTTTCTGATTTTTTATTGTAAAAGTAAAAGTACTGCCCTTTCCCTCTTCACTTTCAAGCCAGACTTTCCCATTATGCATTTCAACGAACTGTTTTACAAGTGCAAGTCCAAGGCCAGTGCCACCATACCTTCTTTTGCTGGAAGCATCCACCTGTGTAAAAGGACTGAATATCTCATCCTGCATTTCTGACGGAATTCCAATTCCTGTATCAGTAACAGAGACCTGTATTCCATTCTCTGTTTTTTCTATGCTGATAAAGACTTCTCCGTTGTCAGGAGTAAATTTAATAGCGTTACTAAGAAGATTATACAGTATCTGCCGGATTTTAATTTTATCAGCATGGACATTTCCATTATTGATGTTGTTCCTCAAATAGAGTTTAATATTCTTTTTTCCTGACATCGGGTACATGGATTTCAGAGTTTCATCAATAAGTTCAGATACATTAAAATCTTCACATTCCAGTTCCATTTTACCAGCTTCTATTTTTGACAGGTCTAGAATATCATTTATGATCTCAAGAAGATGGTTACCACTTTTGTTGATATGGTCCACATATCCAAGTTGTTTTTCTGTGAGCTCACCTGCTACACCTTCCTGCAGGATATCGGAAAATCCTATTACAGCGGTAAGAGGGGTACGCAATTCATGACTCATATTTGCCAGGAATTCTGATTTGATACGGTTGTTGTGCTCTGCAAGCATTTTGGCTTCTATCAAAGAGTGTTCAGCTTTTTTCATTTCAGTAATGTCACTGCTAAACAGGATAAATCTATTATCTGAAAGTTTAGTACCATCTCTCCTTATCCAGCTTACACTCCCGTCCTTGTGTGTTACTTGTAGTTCAGTAGAAGTATAGCCACGGGTTTTTAGTTCATCAAAACTCTGTCCTGCGGTTATCAATGATTCGGGAGCAATAATATCACTTATATTCATCTGTGTAAGCTCATTTTCATCATAACCGGTTAATTTACAGGCAGTTTTGTTAACTTCCAGATAGTTTCCATGTTCATCTAGAATGAGGATTCCATACGGTGCATTTTCCAGATAATTCATGAATTTTCTTTCACTGTCCCTGAGCGCCTTTTCAGATTCTTTCCGCTCGGTTATATCTCTGAATTCTACAATCCTTACATTTTTTCCTTTATATGGGATGGTCTTAGCCTGAACCTTAAGTGGATACTCAGTCCTATCTTTTCTAAGTCCGATTACTTCAAATGGTTCTTCATAATCTGTGGCTATAACATCCAGGATTTTGTCTCTGCAACGCTCGGCTGCAAGTGTAATTCCTTTTTTACCTATTAATTCATCCTGTGAATAACCTGTAATTTCTGAAAGTCCCTGATTGCACTCAATTATGATATCATTTATGTGTATGAAAATCCCGCCAAAAGATCCTTGGTGCAAAGCTTTGAATCTTTCTTCGCTTTCTTTTAATGCTTTTTCAGACTCTTTCTCTTCAGTTATGTCCCTTAATTCAGTAACTCTGACTTGCTTTCCTTTATAGGGAATATTTTTTGCCTGCACTCTTATTGGATACTCTGTTCCGTCTTTTCGGCGACCTGTAATTTCGTATGGTTCCTCTGACCGGGAGGCTAATTTCTCCATTACAATATGTTTGGACTCCTTTGTAACAATAGTAAAACTATCATTTGCAAGTAGTTCTTCCTTTGAGTATCCTGTCATGTCAACCAATCCCTGATTGCAGTCAAGGATTCTTCCTTTGTCATGAATAAGGATACCCCCAAAGGTTGCATTGTGAAGTGCTCTGTACCTTTCTTCACTTTCTCTCAGTTCATTTTCGGCTTTCCGGTGGGAAATAAACTCTCCGATACCATCAGCAATCATTCGCAGAAGGTCTATATCATTTTCATCCCATTCACGGGCTTTTACACAATCATCAAAGCCGATAAAGCCCCAGAAGTCCTTACCGGCATAGATAGGGATAATAAGTACTGAAAGAATGCCTTGCTCTGAAAGGATTGTTCTCTCCGGGTCGTCAAGTTCTTCTACTAAATGTGCAAAATGCTGTCTGGATTCTAAAACAGTTAACAATGTGGGTGTAGCTTCATTATAAGAAAGATATTGCAGTTCAGGATTGTCTATCTGGGGTTCAATACCGTAAGAAACTGCTTCATATATCTGGGACATACAGAGACCGAGGTCAGGATCGAGTTCATTTTTAAAAATATAGGTTCTGCTGTTGTCTACAACCCTGTGTACAATGTTAAGTATTCTGGGTAAGATATTATCTATACTCCCAGGCTCAAGCAAAGTACGCATGCATTTGACCGAAGCACGCTCATAATTAAGTCTTCTTTCAATTGAATGTTCAATTTCATCCATATTTTTATTCTTATCAGAAGAACTCATTCGTTAATCTCCCTTTGAGATAATGTGCGTGTTCAAATCTTCTAGCTTTATTTCATATCACTCTGTTCTTTAATTTCAAAATTCAGATTAAACAATCTATATACAATTATACGTTTGATATATTTATACCATTTATTATATGGTCTGTTATGACAGACTTTTAAACAACTGAATTTGAATAAAGATCTTTCAGAATTTAATAAATTAACTATCTTTTAATGATTAAGTTCCAATACTCTTAAATACCCTCGCCTAATATCTCCTGCTAATGTCAAACACCATCACAACTCACACTGTGACTTTAGTACCCGTGTCCTTAGTAGTGGTAGTGTTAAACGCTTGAGCACGATTATCGAAACTTTTCTGGCTCATGTACGCTGTTTTTATTTCTTTCACAACCCCAATTTTATCATTAAGCCAAAATATATATGCCACCCCCACCAAAATTATTATCATGAAGACCATAACCCAACTTAGAATTCTTTATCCGGTATGGACTGTCATAAGCATATTTTCATTGTTATATGCACCGACACTCGCCAGCGAATCTACATTATTCAAAGTTGGTTAGTTAGGTCAGATTGTTGTACAGGTGTTTCAGATAGTGGTTGCGTTATTGCTGTACAAATTATTCATGGATACCGATAAGGAACAGGCATCGCTGATAGTCATATTCGGTCTTTTAGGAATACCTTTCTCATTGATGGCAATAATCATGCCTGAAGCAATGCACTTAGCAGAAGTCTTCTGGGGACTATGGCTTATACCAATTGGTACGCTGGTTATCAGATCAGGAATGTTTCCAAAATGGATTGGATATCTATTATATGTCGGATCATTAGGATACTTAAGAGCAACGGTCTCATATTTCCTGATAGGATATGTACCATCATTTGTTGATTATTTCACAATGGGTGAACTTATCTGGGTACTTTGGATAACCGTTATGGGTGCTAAAGAAATCCAGCAGTGATTGCGAATGAGGTTATGCATAATGTTCTGTGTCATGTATAACTATACCTCCATGTTAAATTTTTAACAGATTATATATAGCATTGCTTAGATAGCCAACTTATGATTAAAAGTAAGATTGTCCTATTAATTGTATGTATCACATTTGTTTTGATCAGTGCAGGCTGTATTGACAATTCTGCTAAATTTGATAATGATACCGCCTGGACTTCATATGGTCAGAGCAAATATGACTCTGGAGAGTATGATGAAGCTATAAAGGCTTTTGATGAAGCTCTTAAGTTAAATCCTGAAAATACAGATGCCTGGCTCTATAAAGGATTTTCTCACTATCTCTCTGGAGATTATGATGAATCCATGACAGCATACGATCAGGTACTCGAATTAGATCCAGAAAATATAAGTGCTTGGTATGGAAAAGGGTTGGTTTATTTTTATGAAACAAAAATATATCCAGATATTGATTCATATAATAATGCTATAAATGCATTTGATAAAGTACTCGAAGAATCACCGAATGATACACGTGTTTTGATTTTGAAAGCAGAGACTCACTCTTTAAGGTGTGATTACGAGAATGCAACAAAAGCATATGACAAAGTTCTGGAATTAGATCCTGAAAATGTTGATGTGTGGTCCATGAAAGGAGAAGCTCATTATTATCAAAGAGAGTGGAGAGAGTCCATTATAGCACACGAGAAAGCACATGAATTAGGATCATCATCCGGATTTTATATGCTGCACAGAGCCGACAGTCATTTTCAACTTGGAGAGTACGATGAAGCTTTAAAAATCTGTGACTACCTTACTGATGCTGGCTCTAGAAATTTAGATGCCTGGGAACTAAAAAGTTCAATACTATATGCAATGGGAAGGACAGAGGAAGCAGATGCTTGCTGGGATAGGGCAAATGAGATTCTATATTCTGGGTCTGATGTGCTTTAAAGAAAAATTACAAAATTTTCTGATGTACTGGATTTTGTCAGAGAGGTGCAGGAATCCTATCCATATTCTGGTTAGAAAATGTATATGATATACTTACTAAACCAAGAGGGATATAAAAATCCTTATTAAAATTACCTAGAGGCAAACATGAGCTTAAAAAATCCAAACTTCAAGAAATATAGAGTCTTAACTATTCTAATTCTTTCTATAACACTTTTCAATTCAATGATAATTGTAACATCAGCAGCTACAACCTATGAACTTCCACACCCTTCTGGAGAGTTTACTTTCAAGTTCACTTTCCCTAACGGTGATGTAGTAGGATATGACCCTGCTTATCATGTTGAAGGAAGGGGTGATTATGTCCAATTTTTAGTCGATACCACTCCGGAAAACAAGCAGAATGGTGTTTATACTATAATTGAAGTTGAAGGAGTAGATACTAAAGGATGGTCACTTCTCAAACGAGGCTACCCTATAAAACGAACATCTAATTCAACGAATGAATTCATGTTCAACTATATCTTAGGCTCAGACTATGATGAACTTAAATATGCGACACCTAATTTTTACAGTGTACAAGTGTCGAGTGAACAGATTAGAGGTTATAGATCTCTGACTTTTTTTTTGATGGCTGCAGAAGATAACAAAGAAGACTTTTTCATTGTTCCTGCAGATGAAGAGATAGAATTTGGTGAAACAATTGATTTCACTCTAAAAAAAGAGAGGAATGGAATCATTTCAGATGTCGATGATAGTGATGTTAAATGGGATGTTGCACAATCCCTATCAATTAGTGATTACAAAGATAATGTAATTATAGGGACAATTGACAACGCTGGTCTTTTTAGTTCTGACGGTGGCCTTTTTACTTCCCAGGACATCGGCACCTGTACGATTTCTGCCAAAATAGATAAGAAGACCGTAGCTAAGACTAAAGTAGTTGTGAAATGTCCCTGTGACAAGGAAGCAGATCTTGAAGAGGTGATCCGTCTCTACAAACAACGTATCCCTGAAGGACCATATCAAACAGATATAAAAGCAGGTAATGAATGGACAACTCTTGGTTTTAATCCTGGTTCTGTTAATAACATGTATTCTGTCATAAATAGTGATTATGGTGAATTTACATGTGGTGGATATCAGGCAATGGTTTTGGAATTCCTTCATAATATCCAATCAACTCCTGATGAGTGTCATCTTTTGAACGGTTATGATTTCGGCCCGATAGCAGGATCATTTTACGCACATCACGCTGTCGTTGTATATCCCGTAGGAACCTATTGGAAGAAGACTGGAGTTGTATTTGATCCATGGGTTCAGCAGAAACCGGAGGTGATGTCTATCAGTGAATGGGAAAAGATGTTTTTCGGTGCAGCAGGTGATAAATTAAGTGGTAACATGAATTCATATAATATCACCAACTCGAATGAACCTGTTTTCTTTGATGCGAGAGATTTTTTGGTAGGCAGTTTGCATTGCCCGGTAAATATTCTGATCACTGACAGCAGTGGACGACAGTTGGGTGCTGTTAGTGATAACGAAATGGCCTTTGATATCCCTGATGCATCTCTTCTAAAAATGTCTGATGGAGAAGGCGGACATCAGTGGTATTTCACTCTGCCAACAACGGATGAATACGATGTGGACATAACAGCATTTGATGATGGTGACTTTGAGTTCTTCGTAATGAATTCTAATACAGAACAGTTGCAGGATTATGGCAAGAATCCAATTCAGAAAGGGGAGACTGCAGAACTTGAATTGAGTTCAGAGGATCCAACAACTCCAATGATACTACCTGACAAAACAGAAGTAATTCCGACTCAGGAAATACTTGTAGTTCCGGAGGTATCTGCCAGTTCAACAGTGGTCAAAGAAAAAGGACTTCCGGGTTTTGAACTCTGGGTGGCTGTCTCTATGGTCTTCATGGTTATGCTGTTCAGAAGGTCATAAGTCTAAATGTGGGAAGTGGCATTTTCCCAGGCCGCTTTCCTTTTCTTCTCACAAAAAATAATTTAATCCAAATATTACAATATTTTTTTATGAGTGGTAGATTCGTTGGTATCATGCCAGTGTGATTATGGATGTAGTTTGATCGAGATGAGAAAGAAAAGTCTCAATATAGATGAAACACCATTGAGGTTTTCCAGGGACGTGTATAACAAAGTTGAGACAAGGAAAAAACACGCTTCTTAATCATTAACTCCAATACCCTTAAGTATCACTTCCACCAACCATAACCTAATGTCTAACCCTACCACAACTCACACCTTAGTAGAAGTGCCCGTAGTAGTGGTAGTGCTAAACGCTTGAGCTAACAAAAGAAACTTTTCTGGCTCAAGTGCACTGTTTTTGGTTACTTTACTGATCAGTCTATCCTGTGCCGGAATCGTTTCTTCACGGAGAATTCAAATGGAAGAAATGAATGGAGCAGAAATATTAGTAAAATGTCTGGAGGACCTCGGGGTCAAACAAATATTCGGTTATACCGGAGCGGCAATACTTCCGGTATTCCATGCCCTTGAAAAGAGTGACATCGAAATAGTTATCAATTCAAACGAGCAGTCAGCAGCCTTCAGTGCAGCCGGTTACTCCAGATCAAGCAACGAGGTCGGTGTTGCAATAGTCACATCCGGACCTGCAATCACCAACACGCTCACAAGTGTCGCCGATGCATATGGTGACAGCATTCCCCTGCTGGTCTTTGCAGGGCAGGTTCCTGAATACAAGATAGGTACTGACTCCTTCCAGCATATTAATGTTGAGAGCGTATTCGGTGAAGCTTCCAAAAAGGTCATTCTGCTATCAAGCGATGACGATGTCGAATCAATAGTCAAAGATGCCTATTACTTTGCAAAATCAGGTAAACCAGGACCTGTCGTTATAGATTTCCCATTGAACAAACAACTGAGGACTCATGAATACAATGACATAAACATCATGCGTTTTGAAGAAAGTTACAACGATGACAGGCATCTCTGCGACGACCAGTGCGAGGAATTCTTCCAGTTGTTCCTTAACTCAAAAAAACCCTTGCTCTATCTTGGAGGAGGTCTCAACTCCGAAGCCGGAAGCCATGCTATACGCGAATTTAACGAATATTTCAGAATACCAGCAGTCAACACGCTCATGGCAAAAGGTGTCCTTGACGGCCGGAATGACCTTAACCTTGGAATGCTTGGGATGTTCGGCACACCCTATGCCAATATGCTCATCCAGGAGAACGACTTCTTCTTTGCTATCGGTGTCCGCTGGGATGACAGGGTCGCTGAAAAAGTCGGTTTTGCGATTGGCACTGACGTAGCTTATATTGATATCCATCCTGAGAAAATGCATCAGATAAAGATCGAACGTTCTCCAAAGTTCACATTTATTGGTGATGCAGCCACTGCCGTAATGGACCTGCTCAACTATGCTAAAAGGCATAACATTACATTGAATATCACTGAATGGCAGGAACGTGCCAGAAAACTAAAGAGGACCTGGCCACTGGACTACAATCGTCAGTCTGAATCTATCCAGTCTGCTGAGGTCATGTCCATGCTGTCAGACTATATTGATGATAACACCAGGATAACCACAGGTGTCGGCAATCACCAGATGCTTGCAGCCCAGTATCTTCCAATGCAGAAAGCAAAATCCTTCATGACATCCGGTTCCTTTGGGACAATGGGTTTTTCCATGCCAACATCCATAGGTGTCCATTTTGCAAATCCTGATGCAAGGGTCATAGCAATAGACGGCGATGGCAGTTTGCGAATGAATCTTGGAGAACTGCATACAATCGCATCACTGGACCTGCCCATAAAAATACTCATGCTCAACAACAGGATCGATGGAATGGTACAGAACCTTCAGGATGCTGCATATGATGGTGTCAGGACAGGAACACAGAGACCAAAGGACGTTAACTTTTCAGAAATTGCAGAATCATTCGGCTTTGCTTTTGCAGAAAGGATAACTGACAGAAAAGATTTGAAAGATGGAATGGAGGCTTTCCTTAATTCAGAAGGACCTTGTTTCCTTGAGATCTGCACTGACAGGGAAGAAGTTCTCTATCCTAAGGTTCCTGCAGGCGGAGCTTACAAGGACATGATTCTTGGTCCCTATATCAAAGAGGTTACGGATAGTGCCTGAAAAAAGATATGAATACCGGAATGGAAATTGTGGGATGCGGATTAAAATGAGAAGTAAAAGAGGAATGCTGGCCTGACGTTAGCAACCTCTCGTTTTTCTTTGAGATTAAAGATAGACCTTATCGATCTTTTTCAATAGGCTTCTTCCATCATTTGTAACTGTGTATCTTTTCCATGTGGTCTTTTCAGGATTGAGACACATGATAAATCCTTTTTCATTGAACTCTTTAAGAGCCCGACTTATATTCTGTGTAGACCTGCCTGTTTCCTGAGCTATGTCAGAGGCTTTCAATATCTTATGATTCTTAATTGATTCAGCCAGAACCATACGCCTGTCAACACTGAATACCCACGCGATTAATTCATCGTCTGACATGTGGTTCGCAGCAGTTCTTTCCATATTGACTGCTCCCATCATCTTTAACAGAACAACCCCTCCTTTTTCTGTTGACAATAGCTATTTTTCAGTTTTTGACACGTTCTTAACTCAGGTTTTTTTATGATACTTTCAGTTTTTCTCATGGTTCAGGTCTCCATTTTAATTATTTATCATAATTAATAATGTGTTACACCACGAATACCTCATGATTATTCATGTAATTAAACCTTTCCCAAAGGTTTTCACTATCTTTCATAAGCTTTCATATTTTGCAACAATGCACATTTTCCTATATTTGCCATTTAAATAGAAATCTCATTTTTATCAGCATTTTTTCTATACCGGTGACTTGGGGCGGAAAGATACTTCCGATTATCTTACTTAAGCTTAAGGTTATCTGATCTATCAGAACATCTCTCTCAATTGCACAATAATAAAAAAGAAAATAGGATGGATTTCGAAATGAAGAATTGTGTGATAAGTGAAAATAAGAGTAAAAGAGGAAAGCTGACCCTGACGTTAGCAACCTCTCACTTAATTTGGATCGAAATAAACATCATCGAGTTTTTGAAGCAACTCTCTTCCAGCAGCAGTAATTGTATATCTTTTCCAGGTTGTTTTTTCAGGGTTAAGACACATAATGAACCCTTTTTCGTTGAACTCTTTAAGAGCACGGCTTATATTCTGAGTAGACCTGTTTGTTTCCTGGGCAATATCGGATGCCTTAAGGATTGGATGGTTCTTCATGGACCCCAGAATTACAATGCGTCTGTCAACACCGAGTACCCAGGAGATTATTTCCTCATCTGACATAGCATTTTGAAGTTGTCCTGGCATCTTTACCGCTCCCATCATATGGAACATAGATATTCCTCCTTTATCAGCGTACAGTAACTATCTTGTAATTTTCGACGTATTCTTAATTTAGGTCCTTTTAAGATATTTTCTGCTTCTTCCATGGTTCAAATCTCCTTATATGTGTCTTTGTAATGATTAATGATGGTATTTTCACCGCATATATCTCATGATTATTCATGTAATTAAACCTTTCCCGAAACTTTTCACAGTCCGTCATAAGTTCTCATATCTTCTAACAGCAATCGTTTTTCCTATCTTAGCTCTTTATATACTGGAAGGGGTTGCATAGAATTTGTCCTGTATGTTCCTGCGCAACATTGCACTGGTTGTTTATGGCTTCTTTAACATTCATTTGAAATTCCCCTTTGACCGTATACTTGATTTTCTCTATCGATATAGTATAGATTCAATTTAAAAAATTATTCACTTATCAGATTCGCAAATGTTGTATTCTCCATTTTATCAGAAGTATAGTCTCTGATCTCCCTGAATACCTTGATCAGTGCATCATTTTTTTCTAGCGGTGTGCATTCATAGAAGTATTTGCTCACTGAATTAACAGGTGCCAGGGCTCCATCCATGAGTCTTACTATTTCTGCCAGGGATATCTGTCCGGGTTCTTTAGCCAGCATGTAACCACCATTGGCTCCACGGCGGCTTTTCACATATCCTGCTGTCTTTAAGGTTAGTAATATCTGCTCGATATATTTTCTTGGAAGGTTTTGTCTATGACAAATATCTTCTATTTTGATGTATCCTGTATCATAGTTCTCGGAGAGGTCTATGAGTGCAAGACAGGCATATTCACTTTTTGTTGAAAGCTTCATTTGTATAATCTCTACTATTTCTATAGAGAAAGACTAGTATTGTCTGGTATATATTCTTTTTCGTCTGGGTTTAAAACTACACAAAATGGGGTGTGGTTATGAAAAAACAAATGATAACCTTTACTCAGATTCAATGACATGATAGATCTATCATCATCAATTTTTTCTAATGCCAGTAAGCAAATATAATGTAAGAAACGTAATTAGGTGTGGGGAAATTACATGCGTGATGTAATATTACTGATAACATGTAGCCTTGATGGCTATATTGCAGATGAAGATGGTAATGTTGACTGGCTACTTGGTGAAGATGAATATGATTTTGATAGCTTCCTTGCTAAAACAGATACTCTGCTGATGGGACACAAAACCTATAAGCAGGTGCTTGATTTTGGCAAGTGGCCTTATGAAGGAAAAGAATGCTACGTTTTCACAACTCAGAATCCTTATCCGGAACATGAAAAGATAAGAGAGGGTATTTTATTTTCAGACGATCCGGTCAGTGTCACAGAAAATCTAATTATTGGAACCGGTGGTAATATATGGATTGTTGGTGGCTCTTCAATAATATCTCCTCTTCTAAACAGGGGACTTATCAGTGAACTCAGGATTGCAATACAACCAATCATTCTTGGAAAAGGAATACCTCTTTTCAAGGACATTAAGAACAGTATCAGACTATATCCCATCTCATCAGAGGAATATGAATCTGGTATTGTAGAACTTGCCTACCACTTGCATAAAGAGTAATGTGCAATATGATTTTTCAGTGAATCTCATAATCTCATATTTATAATTCAGAAAATCACAAAAAAGAAAAACAAATGGGCAAAAGCCCATTTCAAACGTTAACAGTGTCAGTCTTACAGAAAAGAGGTCAGTGGTACTGTTGGAGTTTTTGACGTACCTTTATTCCTGTATCTGTTAACATATACCTTTTCCAGGTCGTTTTTTCAGGTGTAAGGCATTTAATAATGCCTTTATTCTTGAGTTCCGTCAAGGCACGGCTTATGTTTTGAGTTGATCTGTTTGTTTTCTGTGCGACATCAGATGCTTTGATCACCTGATGATAGTCTATGGACTCCATTAGTATGACACGGCGGTCAACACTGAGGATCCAGACAAGTAGTTCCTCTAATGGAGTTGAGCGTGGATTTTCCATTGTTATCTCCTGAGTATGTTTTAATCAACCATTACTCTGTATTTGTTTCTTACTTAGTATCAAATGATACTTTTTCTCTCTAAATTCAAAGTTTTTTAAACTAGCCTGTACATGAGCGAACTCATATTCAGAAATATGGTGCAGTGATAATTGCTGAGGGACGGATCAGGTAAACCCTCAACAAGCTTTCATCGCACTGATTTCATCAAATACCAGCTTAACAGTTGTGTCCAGTGAGTCCTTAACCTTTTCAGACAGATCAACTGAGATCTCGTCTGCCTTCTCAATTTCTACGGCAAAGATTGTAAGTCGGTCTGGCATTTCCTGGACTTGTTCGGCTATAGTTAGTACATCTGCAAGACTGATATCGTGAACGGAAATACATTCCTTGGATATGGCATTTTTAACATCATCAGCTGACAACCGATGAACAGAACCAACATCTCCGATACCTTTCACGGCGTCTACGATAATCACATCACTGACTCCTTCCAGCATGTTCAGTATATCGAGTCCACCGACACCGGCATCCATCAGTTCCACATTATCAGGCAATTCATCACGCATTTCACTTAAGCGATTTACAACGTGAATGCCTATTCCATCATCCCCTCTTAAGGGATTGCCACATCCAAGTATTCGGATCGTAGAATCACTCCTTTTGAGCTATAGGTTCATCATCATCTACGTTGATAAGGTCAACATAGTGATAGTCACAAAGGTCACTTGTTCCGGTCCAGAAAATTGCTTTGTGGAATTTCCATATCTTTGGATCCAGTTCAATGATACCTACGTGTACTGTTACTTCAATAATAAAGAAGTAAGCCACCAGCAGGTGTACTGTACGGATAAGTGCCAGTGTACCCAGATTAAAGTATGGGCCGATCATATCGCCTGCAAGAAGAATCCAGTGACCGATAGGTATACCCAACAGTTCCCACTGCTGATGATAAAGTGGAATTCCACTAATAAATACAAGGCCTACTGCTGCTCCTTCGAATACCAACAGGAATTTTGTCATAGGGTGGAGTTTGTCTATGTATCCTCTGTTCTTCACATCGAATACAGTGTAAGCAGGGTATGGTGCCTTACCTAGGTAGTTTAGCAATATCTGCTTCACTCTTTTGGCATCAGTAGGACCGAAGAGGTACCTTCTTGCGATGTGCATGGCCCTGTGTGAATAACCACGTATTCCACCAGCGTCACATATCTCACAGTGAGGACATTCTGTTGTAATGATGTTATATGGAATGATTATCCAGTTGGCAACCATGAAAATGATTGCAAATGCCATGTGGATATTCAGAGCTGCATGATATGTTAGGAATTCCCAGCCCATATATATCTTGAATCCTGTGATCAGCAGAACAAATAAAGCTGTGAGGTGGGCAAAATGCGCCAACCTCTCAAGGAAGGAATATCTTTCGATATGCCTCTCACCATACATCTTAATAGCTTTTCTGCTGACAAGCTTAGGACATTCTTTATCTATCTTCTTGTCTTCCATGGAATTCACCACTTTATACAATGTTAAAAGTTCGTGAAGTTCTTGCCTTGTCAGTCAGGTCAATGGTATGGACAGCGCATGCAATACATGGGTCAAAGGACCTTGCAGTGTGCAAAATACCTGTTGGGTTTGTGTTGTCAACACCAAGGGCATTCTCTGCTGCAGAGATCTTTGTACCGATGAGTGCCTGTTCAAGAGGACCTGCCACACCGTTTGCATCTCTTGGAGAGCAGTTCCATGTGGTTGGAACAACCATCTGGTAATTTGTGATCTTCAGGTCAGAACCTGCTTTCACCCAGTGACCAAGTGCACCACGTGGTGCTTCCCAGAGACCAATTCCTTTTGAATCCTTGGCATTATCCAGGTCAGGGTTGACAAAGTATTTACCGTTTGGATCAAGGTCAACAGTCACCCATTTAAGGAACTGTTCGGCAAGGATAAGAAGTTCCTGTGCCTTTGCGACCATTCTTGTAAAGCTGTTCACTGCGGAATATCCATTGTCTGCGAATACCTGCATCATGCCCATGGTCAGAGGTTCTTCCATTGCGATCAGGCGGGAAATAGGACCTACCTCACATGGTGTTCCATTGTAGCGTGGTGCCTTTATCCAGCTGTACCTGCTGTCGCTGCCACCTTCATAGGTGATCTCACTGGCGGTTGTTAGAGGTTCAGTGACTCCATCATATGGATGTAGTGCATCATCAGAACTGTAGAATCCATGGCTGGTTTCTTCAGTGACGTATTTGTGATCGAATGCTTTCTTTTCAAATGAGCTGTTAATGAATGCAGCTTGCTGGAATGCACTCTGCCCAAAGCCTACCGGGTCATAACCGTCACCATTCTCTACATCATAGAATGCGCCGTATGTCAGGAATCCTATATTTGCATCCTCTGCGTATCCTCCGGTCTTGTCTATCTTTAAGCTTGCAGGCAAACCAAGGGTCTTTTCACCGATAAGTTCGGATCCGAATGCGCTGAGTAGCTCAAGGTCACCCCATCCGGCTGAGAAGGAGAAGTCGTTAGATGAGAGGGATTTATCCACCAGGTTCTGCAGGTGTTCCAGCAGGAAGTTCACTGCTTTCTGTGGTGATGAAGCCCTGTAAGTGTTGTCAAGCCATGTCTGGGCGTTTACTCCCAGGGTTGAGCTATTCACAAAATCCATCAGTTTGTAATAATGTCCTGTCAGTGTACCTATATCTGCCAGGTTTGGACGATATGTGACACCACCGGTAACGGTTGCCATCTGGTGTGGCATCTTTCCGCCGATAACTGCCATTGCTTCTTCAAGGTTTTTCTTTTCCTTGATCGCATTAATATAAGCTGTACCAGGGGTTATGGATTCTCCATTTAATTTGTAACTGATTGGTGCAAAACGGGAAAGGAGTTCTTTCCATACAACACTGCCTGTACCTTCAACGGTTGCCAGCAGGTCTCTATATGCAGGGTTTACCAGGTCAGGTCCCCATAATACATAGATGTGTGTTGCGTGGCTTGCCATTGTGTTGATTGACTGGATGATGTTCCTTGTGACAAGGGCATCCTTTGGGATCTGGTCAGCAACTTCATAAAGGTCATCCAGAGCATTGACAGATGCCATTCCCTGGGCGGTTGGACAGATACCACATACTCTTTGTGTGAAACGTGAAGCATCCCTTGGATCACGGTTCACGAGTATGCGTTCCATTCCTCTGAAAAGCATTCCTGAACTCTGTGCATCGGTAATTTCACCATTCGCATTAACTTCAGTGGATACACGAAGGTGTCCTTCTATACGAGTTAAAGGATCTACAACAACGCGGGTCATTTTTATTCCTCCTCTTTTCTCTTGCGGTCTTCAGCATATTTGTCAAAAACGATCCTGCGTGCGGCATGTGCAGCTACACCAGCAGCAGCTACGCCTACTCCAATAGTTGACATTGTTCCGACGTTCATACCATATGCCAGTGGCTTATCTTCGATCATTTCATAGAATGGGGATGCAACGTCAGGGAAACCAGGTTCACAGCATGAGATACATGGGGAACCTGCCTGGGTACACATACTTACGGAACCGTTCCACCTGCGCAGACCACAGTCTGAACGTGTGTACGGACCTTTACATCCGACTTTCAGGAGACAACCTTCTCCTGAGAGGTCATCGTCGAGGATACCTCTGTCATAATATCCTCTGCGTGGGCAATTATCATGCATTGAGTTATCAGTTGGGAAGAATACAACAGGACGGCCGTAGGTGTCAAGAACTGCATCGAGGTTATTGATGTCTATCTTTCCAAGGATCACCGCTGCGAGGGTAAGAAGAACCCAGTCGGGGTGTGCCGGACATCCTGCAATGTTGATTACAGGCTTGTCAATTCCAAGTATGGAAAGCATGCCTTTGGAAGAATCCTCGTTTAGGTATGCAACGCCTCTGAAGTCAGTAATATCTTTAATGTCACTGTCTGCTGAATTGACACCGCCGTATGCAGCACACATTCCGACAGCCATGATTGCAGTTGCATTAGTTGCAGCCTTTTCGAATATTTCCTTAAATGTGCGTTCTCCATACATGCAGTACTTACCTGAACCATCAGGTCCGTTTGCAATTGATCCTTCGACAACAAGTATGTAGTTTCCTTCTTCAATGGCCTCATCCAGCAGTATCTCAGAGTTAAGTTCTGAGGTTGATGCCGGACTTCCATCGACAAATATACCCTGCTGTGCAAGCAGTGTCTCGTGGAAAGCAAGGTCAACACTGAGTTTATCAATTGCCTGGGAAAGGTCCGGGTTTCCACCATTTAAGAGGGATGAGGAACAACCGGTACACTCCGCTCCATGTATCCAGATGATCTTTGTTTTTGAAAGCTCAAGGGCTTTTGTAATCTTTGAACTGTGTATTCCTAAAAACGCAGACGCTCCAATAGCGCCCACCACCTTGAGGAACGTTCTTCTATCCATACTAAAAAAGTCGCGATTCTCACTTTTTTCCATAGGTTTAGGCTCCTGATACCTGATAATTTTTGATTGTGAATACTTGAACGCGAATATCATGATTTTTCATGCTAATAAAGGTTTCCGACTGTTCTTAATTTTGAATAATATTCATTAATAATTTCTAATAGATATTCAGTTTTTAAGTAAGTATCTTTTATATACCTCCAATGCTAATTCAAACTTCATGTGTATTGCAATTCCTGGCAAAGTGACTTCATTGCTGGATGAATATACTGCCATGGTCGATTTTGGCGGCGTGGAAAGGCAGATCAAGCTCGACCTTCTTGGTGGCTGCGATGACGCGCTCCTTGGGCAGTATGTTCTTGTGCATGTTGGCTATGCTATCTCTTTGCTTACTGAAGAAGAAGGAAAAGAAACCCTTGCGCTCATTGAAGAGCTTATGGAAGGAGAGTAAGGATGTCTGCTGAGTCAGAACTCCTGGAAAAGATACGTGAACTCTCAATGCCTGTCCGGATAATGCACATCTGCGGCACTCATGAGAGAACTATTTCCCGTTACGGACTGCGTGATGTCCTGCCTGAGGAAATAGAAGTGCTCAGTGGTCCTGGCTGTCCCGTATGTGTAACCCCTGAAGAGGAAATTGACAGGGCTATTGCACTGGCAGAATCAGGTATCATAATCACTTCCTTTGGTGATATGATGCGTGTTCCCGGTAGCAATGGCAGTCTTATGGATGCCAGATCAAGGGGCTGCGATGTAAGAATGGTGTACAGCATAGATGATGCCTTTGCCATTGCAAATAAAGAACCTGAGAGCAAAGTTGTCTTCTTTGCCATCGGTTTTGAGACCACAGCACCTACAAATGCAGCAGCAATCCTGCGCAATCCGCCTGAAAATTTCAGCCTGTTGCTCTCACACAAACTCACTATCCCTGCCGTTGCAGAACTCATTAAAGAGATAGAGGTTGATGCTTTCATAGCTCCCGGGCATGTTTGTACTATTATTGGTGTTCATCCGTTCCAGCAGTTTGCTGAACAGGGATTCCCTATAGTTGCAGCAGGCTTTGAAGCGGTTGATGTGCTTCTCTCCATAGTTATGATATTGGAGCAGATGAATGGTTCTGGAAAGTACTCCGCTGAGAATGCATATCCAAGAGCCGTCAGGGATGAAGGCAATGTGCGAGCCCAGGAAATGATGTATCAGGTCTTTGAGGTTACGGATTCACAATGGCGTGGCCTTGGAACAATAAATGGATCCGGGCTGAAGATGAAGCCAGAGTTTGCAAAATATGATGCAGCAGTGATCTATGAAGATCTCCTCAATGAAAAGATGAGAGATTACTCATATGAAAAATCCGCATCATCACTCTGTCGCTGTGCTGAAATTTTGAAAGGTAAGGAAAAACCTGACAATTGCCCGCTCTTTGCAAAGAAGTGCACACCATCGACTCCGGTTGGTTCATGCATGGTAAGCCAGGAAGGCATGTGTTATAACTGGTACCGATACAGAGGTGCTGATAGTGCATGAGTATTCACTGGCCTGTGAGATAATGGATAATGTGATCTCCGTTGCAGAAGAAAATACTGCAAAGGGTGTGAACTCTATAACCTTGGGTGTAGGAAGACTTACACACGTGAATCCAGACCAGATAATGTTCTGTCTTGAGACATTAAAGGAAGATAACATTGCAAAAGGTGCGGAGATCATTATTAACGAAATTTATCCGGAAATGCAGTGTGAGTGCGGATTTTGCGAAGATGCTAAGAAATTATGTTTTGTTGATGATGAAATAATCGATGACATCAGGACTTTTCTGGATGTTCAATGCCCGCAGTGCGGCCAAACTATGCATGCATCCGGAGGGCATGAACTTGTCATTGAGAGTATTGATATTGAACAGTAGCGATACTGGTTATAATGTATATTTTTTAAAACTGCTAAATTTAAGAATTATTAATAAGATTAAACAATTGGGAGACTTTTATTATGTTAATGCATGTGATCAATGTGGGCCATGATGTTCTCAAGGCCAACGATAAGCTTGCAGCCAGGAACAAGAAACTTCTAGATAAGAATGGCGTTCTGGCAATCAATTTCATGGGGGCTATAGGCTCCGGAAAGACCACTATTATTGAAAAGACGGTTGAGAATCTTGGAAGTAAATACCGTCTGGCTGTTATTGCAGGTGATGTGGTAGCTGATATGGATGCCGGAAGAATAGCAAAGCTCGGTGTTACAACAATTCCTGTGAACACCGGAAGGGAATGTCATCTTGATGCAAAACTTGTTGAGAAGGCATTGAAATCCATTGACCTCAAGAATGTTGACATCCTGCTCATGGAGAATGTTGGTAATCTCATCTGTCCTGCAGACTACAAACTTGGTGAGCACCTGCGTGTTGTGGTTGTGAGCGTCACTGAAGGTGATGATATTGTACTGAAACATCCGATGATATTCAAGCATACGGACATTGCAATCATCCACAAAAAGGATCTTGCAGAGGCTGTGTTTGCCAGTGCGGAAAAGATGGAGGACGATGCAAAGCACCTGAATCCTGATATACCAGTTCTTAAAACTTCTATTCATGATGCTGAAAGCATGGATAAGTGGTTCTCAACCATCTCATCCATGGCAGACCAGCTCAAACAGGAAAACAAGGATTGATTTCCATGTCCCAGCAGAACAGGATAAGTATGGAACATGGTGCCGGCGGAGAGTTCATGCAGCAGCTCATTGGCGGTATAATCCTGAAAAACATCTCCAGACGTTCAGCCGGAACAGTCGGTCTTGACGATCTTGATGACGGTTCAACCATTTCTATACCTGAAGAAATGGGAGATGACTATGAGATAGTTATGACAACTGACAGTCATGTTGTTGATCCTCTCTTTTTCCCGGGCGGAGATATTGGAAGAATCGCTGTATGCGGTACTGTGAACGACCTTACTGTCATGGGTGCAAAGCCGCTGGCTCTGACCTGTGCTGTCATTATTCCCGAGGGTTTTGAGATTTCCTCATTCGAAGAGATTATCAAATCTATGAACCTCGCAGCAGAAGAAGCTGAAGTTGCCATCATAACCGGAGATACCAAGACTATTCAGGGTAACAAACTGGATTCTATGATTATCAACACAACAGGTGTTGGAGTTGCTCCAAAAGTTGTCAGGGACAACGGACTCTCTCCTGATGATGTTATCATTGTTACAGGAAACCTTGGAGACCACGGAATAGCTTTACTCTCTCACAGGGAAGGATTTGATTTTGAAACAAAGCTCGTTTCTGATGTTGCTCCTGTTAACGGACTCCTGAAAGCTCCACTTGAACTTAGAACTGAAGACGGCCAGCCGGTGATTTGTGCCCTGAAAGACCCCACTCGTGGAGGTCTGGCTTCATGTATCAATGAAATGGCTCAGAAAAGCGGTGTAGGCATAATCCTTGAAGAAACTGATATTCCAGTTAACATGGCTGTGAGCACAGCCTGTGAGATGCTCGGGCTCAATCCTCTTGAGATAGCCAATGAAGGAAAAGCTGTTATCGGAGTTCGTCCGGAATACGCTGAGCAGGTTCTTGAGCTTTTGAAGTCTCACAAATATGGCCAGAATGCCAGAATAGTTGGTAAGGCTGTCAGTGAGCATAAGGGTAAGGTTCTGCTCAGGACATCCATTGGAAGCCTGCGTCAGCTTGGAATGCCAGTTGGCGATCCAATTCCTAGAGTCTGCTGAAGAGAGCAGGCTTTATTCTTTTTTTGTTTTAAATAGTAGTAATATCGCGAATATAGGAATACTCATTAATGATGAAAAACCAGAAGTTTCTTTTCCCGTTTTTTCAATATTCACTGTTTCATTTATGAAACTCTCATTTTTTGTATTTTCAATAGCTTTATCCCAGAGAAATACTGCAGGAACATCCTTTATTCCAACCATTTCTTCACAATGTCTATTGATTATTCCATACATTGCATCGACATCAGATTCAGTTATATCTTGATATTGGGTAGAATTCATCGTAATATCAATATATCCCCCACCCGTAGCTCCCAGCTTAGTGATGGGTCCACCAGATCCATCTGATTTTTGCATATATGGGCCTAAATCTGATGAAAGATTCTCAGAACTCCTAGCAACTGAAAATATCCATTCGTATCCAGGACCAGTTTCATTTAAAACAGGAAATGTGCCTCTATGACTCATAAATTCTGGTCTTGTTTCTTGATACTCAAAAATATGAGGGCCAAGATTTACCGGAGGTAAAGGGTATCCTATGCGAGAAGAAAAGTTTAGGTCTACAGAGTTATTTTCTGTTTGATTGGTAGCATTTACAGGAAGTGCTGAAATGAGTAAGATTGCTAATACCAAAAGTGTCAATTGAGTGATTTTGCTATTTTTGAACATGATGAGTAATGTATCCTGCACAAGGCATTTAGAATAATTTACTCAATAAATAAAAATATTGCTACATGTCCTATTCGAAAAATAGCTAAGTGGTGTAGATTAAACAACTTAATGCCTTCGAAGAATCTCTCTTCATATCTGTAGGTTGTTTATTAGTAAGAATTAGTAAATATGAGAAACGGTTGAAAACAAAAGATAAGTGAGTCAGAACAGGTGTTAAACTCACTTTTTCAGCATATTATTGATCTCGGCGAGGATTTCATCATCACTCTTGCCGGTAGTGTCAATTCCTAGATTTGCTGCTACCTGTTTAACATCAGCAGTCTTTGTCTCTTCTTTTGATTCTTCTGCTGGTGTTGGGTTTACTTGGTCCTTTAGGGAACGTTCGAATTCTTTTACTGAGAGCTCGGACTCTTTCTGTGCCTTCTTGAACTCACCCATGGATGTACCCATGGAACGTGCGAGTTCCGGTAATTTGGCAGCTCCAAAGAGCAAAAAGATTACTCCAAAGATCAGTAAAAGTTCAGTAGGGCCTAATCCGCCTATCATTAACTATCACTACTCCGTTTTTATGTGTTACTAGTATATAATTTATACTAGGGTTTTAATATCATTTGGCCTTTGCAGCTTCTTCCATAAGGGAAAGAAGTTCTTCTGTGCTTTTTCCCTGCACATCTATTCCTGCTGATTCTGCTATCTGCCTGATCTTGTTATCCATTTCATCCGGTTCAGGTTCTTTAGTAGCCTTAGTCGGTTTCATCATATCAAGATCGGATAGTCCAAGTTCAGCCGATAGTTGTGCTTTCTGGAAGTCACCCCATGCTTTTCCTGCAGCCCGCGCAAGTTCTGGTATTTTGTCCGGACCAAAGATAAGCAACGCAGCGACCAATATTACAACTATCTCGAGCGAACCTATCATGATATCAATAGACCCCTTATTTCTTTCTGGAATATATAGTTTATTTGTTCGCTTACTTTGAAACAAGTAATCCAATCTCAAATAACACTACCAGAAGAACTGCACAGACAAGCTGGGCAATAAAAGTAGGGTCTGGTGTAATAAATAATGAAAGTGTCAGAAGTGATGCATACACAAGAAGTCTCATTTTCTGAAGTGTCTGCCGCTTGATAATCTGCATTCTAGTTGCAAAGAACATCAGAACCGGTATCTGGAACACTAGTCCCGTACCTGCAAGAAGTGTTACAGCCACCGACACAGTCTGCTTTACAGATATCTGGTTCTCAGCCACAGTGTCTGAGGACAGAATTATGTAATTGAACATTAGTGGCAGAATGAATACCAGTGCAATTGCAGCTCCGACAATGAAAAACAGGAATGAGATTGGGACTACGCTTTTTATGAATTTCCTCTCATTTGGGTATAGTCCTCTTGATGCAAACCTGAAAAGTTCATAAAAGGTAAACGGGAACGTAAATGCTAATGCTATCAGCAATGCAATTTTCACTCTGGCAAACATCCATTCAAATGGAGTGTAGATGTTCATGCCGACCTGCTCGCCCAGAAACATACTCCATGCATGGGTAAGAAGGTATTCTGTAAATGGGTAAGCAATAAAAACACAAAGGATCATTGCGGCAATTATTACTACTAGTCGGTTGCGCAACTCCTTCAGATGAAATCTGACATGTTCGCTATAATCTCCCGATACGCCTAGTGTTGCTGAATTTATGGTTTCTGCTTTTTGTTTTCCGTTTTTGATTTGTTCGTTATCCATAAAATCAGAATAGGTTTGGGATATATAGAATAAAAACATAGTACCCGAAAAAACGTAAAGGTGATATTTTGAATTCATTTATGGAAGATATCAGTATAGTCATAGTTTCACTAAGAAAGAAACTGGCACTGCTGTTCTCAGTTTTCTTTGTCCTTTTTATGGTATCTTTCCAGTTTGCAGGCTTAATTATAAGCACTATCAAGGATGACCTTTTACCGGAAGGAGCAAAGCTTGTCTATGTGTCTCCTCTGGAAATAATGCTGCTTAAAATGAAAATAGCGCTATTTGTAGGATTGTTCTGTCTGCTTCCATTTTTGCTATATTTCGCAGTCAAAACTCTTCTGAAAAGAAAACTTGTAACTCTAAAAATAAGAAAAGGCCCTGTTGCAATCGTCTCATTCTTCGCTCTTCTTTCATTCCTTGTAGGTGCCTCATATGCATATTTCATTATGCTGCCACTCTTTATTGATTATCTCTACCTGAACGCTGCAGCTTCAGGGGTTACTGCCACTTATTCGATATTCAGTTTCATATCATTTGCAGTGCAGGCAACTCTGATATTTGGTCTTGTTTTTGAGACTCCACTCATATTGACACTGCTGACGCGTTACGATATAGTTCAGTATAAAACTCTTGTAACATATCGAAAACACATCTACGTTGTATGCTTGATAGTGGGTGCTGTGATAACACCTCCTGACATCATCAGTCAGATGATGGTTGGTGTGCCTCTGGTGGTTTTCTTTGAGTTGAGTCTTGTAATAGTAAAGATTATGGGTGCAGGAAAAGGAAAAAAGAAATGAACTAGATGGCTAACATGGCCATTCTTCTCATTTAACCCGTATTTTATCCTTTTATTCTCACATTTTATTCTTCTTTTTTCAGGCTTGCTACAATTGCCTGTCCAAGTGAGATACCTGCATCTCCACAGGGAACTTTTGAGTGTGAGATGAACTCAAGGTCATTTTCCTTAATTATATCACGTATACGGTAACTAATATGCTCGTTGTACGCAACACCGCCTGTAAGTCCAATCGTATCAATACGTGTTCTTTCTGCTGCTCTTACAGCCATCTCAGAAACTCCACGGGCAAATGCTGTCTCATAGGCCCATGCAAGTTCCGGTACTGAATACTCATTTTCATTGATCTTATTGTAAAGCTCAAAAAGCAGCATTCCGGTATCAAACACATTATCCTTGATAGTAACCGGAAGTTCCAGTGACCTTTCAGTTGCTTTTCTTGCATAAGATTCCAGTTTCATGGCAGGTTCACCCTGATAACTGCGGTATTTGCATATCCCAAGAAGGGCTGCTGCTGCATCAAGAACTCTTCCTGAGCTGCTGGACATTACTACATTGATATTCTTCTCCAGTTGCTCTCTTACCATTTTAAGCTCCATTTTACCATGTTTTAACTCAAAAGGCAGGGCAAATAACTCATCTTCATCCACATGTCCTCTTAACATAGAAATGACCATCCGTTCTGGATAATAAGAACAGAGATCTCCTCCTGGCATGGCATGGGCTTTAAGATGTCCCTGTCTGCTGTGTTCTGTATAACTTGCCTGTAAAATCTCCCCGCCCCACACCGTTCCATCCGAACCATAACCTACTCCATCAAGGGCTATGCCTATAATCTCAGCATCACGGTCAAGTTTTGCATCTGCCATCAGCGATACAAGATGAGCATGATGGTGTTGTACGGGTACAACAATATCTCCACCAGTCTCCATTGCAAATTTTGTGGTATTGAAGTGCGGATGCATGTCACATCCCCAGCTTTCAGGTTCTATGGATGTGAGCTTTGAGAACCTGTCAAAGACTTCTGCGTGGTACATAGCAGTCTCAAAATGATTTGTGTTTCCAATATGGGGAGAAATATATGCTTTGTTTCCTGAAGTAAATATCAGGGTGTTGCTAAGTTCAGCTCCAACACCTACAGATGGTCTGATGTCAAAAGGCAGTTCGATAGGTTCAGGAACATACCCTCGGGAGCGGCGGATGAAAACATGGTCCTCTTTAAAGGCTCTGATAACAGAGTCATCTATACGATTCTCAATTTTCAGGTTGTGAAGCAGGTAATTGTCAGCAATATGTCCAAGTTCACGAATAGCCACTTCATCCTCGATGACCATGGGCAAGCCGGGAATATTGGCTGATGTCATGACATAAGCATTACTTGATGTATTTTTGAAAAGCATGTGATGGATGCCTGAGTATGGTAACATCACTCCAATGTTGTGCAGTTGAGGTGCAAGTTCCTCATAATCACAGCCTGAATCAGAATCCTCATTTTTATTAAGGATAAGAACAGGTCTTTTGCTGCTCAGGAGAAGTTTTTCCTCTTTTTCATTTATGTGGACGATCTGTCTTGCGGTTTCGATGTCCTTTGTCATAATTGCAAATGGCTGCTGTGGTCTGCCAATTCTGCTTCTCAGCAGTTTTACTGCTTCATCCTGAAAAGCATCACAGGACAGGTGAAATCCACCATATCCTTTTATGGCAAGTATCTTACCATCATTGATGGCTTTTGCACACTCATCGATGGCCGCTTTTCCTTTTGAAAGGATATTACCTGTGTTATCTGTGAATGTTAGTTCCGGTCCGCATTCCTGACAACACACGGTTTGAGCATGAAAACGGCGGTCAGCAGGTGATGTATATTCATTATTACATGCTGTACATGGTTTGAAATCGAACATGGATGTGTTCTGCCTGTCGTATGGGAGCGTTCTTGTAAGTGTGTACCTTGGACCACATTCAGTACATGAGATAAAAGGGTACTCATAACGTCTGTTTTCAGGGTCAGCAAGTTCCTGAGTACAGTTACTGCAGATTCCAATGTCAGGGACAAGTATGGAATTAGGTGTTTTTTCTGTGCTACTTTTGATAATTGTGAAATCATCATAGCCGCTCGTATCAATTTCTTTAAAATCGATTGCATATATCTGGCTCACTGCAGGCTTTTCTGTTCTCAGGTCATGTATGAATGATTCAATGTTGCCGCAACTACCTTCAGCTATGATCTCAACTCTTCCTCCGTTATTTTTAACAGAACCGGTAATGTTGTGATTTTTCGCTATGCGATACACGAAAGGGCGGAAACCTACACCTTGTACAATTCCTTCAACTATAATAAGTCTGGAAACATTTGACATTGTTTTTTTGTACTCCAAGATTTGCCTGTATGCGAACAGTTCGTATGCAAGTATAATTTAAAATAGCTCTATTATCTGAGAT
>NZ_VIAQ01000020.1 GCF_006546655.1 Methanolobus vulcani | reverse complement strand
CTTCACGGCTTAGAGTTAAATGAGCTTGAAAATACTGACGAATACCGCCTCCCAACAGAAGCAGAATGGGAATACGCATGTAAAGCCGGAAATAACACCGATTTTTCATTTACAAATGAAGCAACAGATATGGATGAGTATGGCTGGTCTGATTCTTACGGATGGTGTGCCATAAACGCAAATGGAACAACTCATTTTGTGGGTGAAAAGAAAGCAAATGCATGGGGACTTTACGACATGCATGGTAATGTCTGGGAATGGATTCAGGACAACTGGCACGACAACTATGAGAATGCTCCTGCCGATGGAACTGCATGGGAAGAGGAAAACAGTAGTAACCGTGTGGGAAAAGGTGGAAGCTGGATGGATGGACCTAATTATTGTAAAAGTGCTTTCCGTGGCAGCCTTGATGCTGATAGCACATCCTATGTGCTTGGATTCAGGATTGTAAAGGATATATGAAGTTCTTGTCTTACTTTCTGTAACCGGAAAATATAATTCACATAAATCCTCAGTTCAGAGTATGGTCAAAATTGCAGTCACAGGAAAAGGCGGAGTTGGTAAGACAACACTATCCGGCACTCTGGCAAGAATGCTGGCAAGGGACGGTTATGATGTGCTTGCCATTGATGCTGATGCCGATATGAATCTGGCTTCAGCTCTGGGAATAAAGAACGCTCCCAAACCACTTACCGATTACAAGGACCTCATTGAAGAGAGAGCCGGTGAAAAAGGCGGTATGTTCAAGTTCAACCCGAAAGTCGATGATGTTGTGAATAGGTTCGGTGTTGTTGGCCCTGATAATGTCAAAATGCTTGTAATGGGAACCGTGGAAAGAGGTGGAAGTGGTTGCATGTGTCCTGCTTCAGCATTCCTGAAAGCCTTCCTGAGACATGTGGTGCTCAAGGACAGCAGCGCTGTAATTCTTGACATGGAAGCAGGTATCGAGCACCTTGGAAGAGGAACCACACGTGGAATTGACCTTATGATAATTGTTGTGGAACCTGGTATGCGCTCCATTGAGACCGCCCAGAGAATTAAAGATCTCTCTGAAGGTATCGATATCAAGCACCTTGCTGCAATCATCAACAAAGGAACTTCAGCAAACATTAAACCAAAACTTGAGGAAATGGGAATCCCGGTACTTGGACAGATACCATATGACCCGGACCTTGTGGAAGCGGACTTCAATGGCCTTTCGCCGATCGATGTCGGAGGAAAATGGGTGGATTCTGTCACCGAAATTAAGAATCATATACTTGAGATGATATCAGGTTTTGAGAAAAAGGAATAGGCGATCATATGCCGATAATGAGTTCCTGTGACGATGTTGAAGCTTATGTTACAAAAGACGGTTCAATTATTAGAGAACTAATGCATCCGCAGGTTCATGGCAACTCCTCCCAGAGCCTTGCAGAAGCCAGAGTAGCACCTGGCAGTTCCACACTTTTACATCGCCATAATGTAACCGAAGAGATATACCACATTCTTGGAGGCATGGGATTACTTACTCTTGGAGACGGGCTAATTGAAGTAAAAGCCGGTGATTCAGTCTGTATTTCGCCAGGAACATTACATAGTATCAAAAACACAGGAGAGAATGAACTCAGAATTCTCTGCTGCTGTTCTCCTGCATATTCTCATGATGATACTGAACTGGCTGAATAATAGGATCTTCTTTTTCACTTTGTTCGGCCTTTTGAATTAGATGAAGTAAAGGATCACCGGCAATATAATTACGCCCATTGCGTGTGATTTCCGAATTCCCATAAATGAAGGCAGCATTCCTATAGGGGTTGCTATCAGAAATACCAGCAAGCCAAAAAAACCAGTGAATGCAAGACACATCGCAAACAGAAGGGTAAGTACAGCATAACAGAGTATAGAATAATCAAACCCATAGAGCAATCGGTGAATATTGTCCCCTAAAAAGATTGTGGAATAATAAGACAGTATTGCGGTCAATGAGATAGCAAAGAGAAATAGGACAACTAGTGGAGGATTAAGGTCGATGCCCCCCAGTAGTTCATTTATAGCTACCATGGCGCCACTGCGAGTCTTACCGATTACGGCCAGAGCCAGCAGACCAAAAATTGCATTACAGGTGTTCACACCTGAAATAGAAACTATGAATTCCTTTGCTGAATCAGTTACACTGTCTATTGAATCATCAGTGCCTGATGCAGCACCCTGATCCCTGTCAAAATCCTCTTTTATGAAAAGACGTGCAAACACCGTTGCAATAGATGAGGATACTCCCGGCAGCCATGCTACCATGGAGCCGGAAGTTCCACCCACTACAATTCCCCGGATTATTCTTTTTCTTTCAAGTTCCATTCTGGATTTGAACTGGAAAGGAATCAAGGGATGGGACATCAGACTAATGACAAGTTGTGATGAACCAAAAAGACCACTCAAGAGAGGAAGTAGTATTGAAGGTTCACCTATTGACAGAAATGGGTGCATGAGGCTTTCTTTATCGAATGCAAAGACACCAAGAAGTCCACAGAGCATGAATACAATAAATGCGCTTAGAGGATACCTTATCCTTTGTAGAGAGCCTTCTTTTCCAGAGTCGCCTTTTTCAGTAAACACCATGATCAAAACCACAAGGATCAAGACCCAGGCAATGTACTCCTGAATGATAGGATAAACGTAACTAAATGCCATAGAAAGCGGATATGCTGTAATAAGAGCCAGAGCTACCGAGCCTGCGCTTCCAAGAGCAGACAGGCGTATTGCTTCTGCTCCCCGGCCTTCAAGCAATAGTGTATGTCCTGGCAATACTGCCAGAGCCATATCACCTCCAGGAGCACCTAGAAATATAGCTGGAATTATGTCATGAAAAGTATGCGAGAGAGAATTTGCCAGAATCATTGCTGCTATGCAAACGAGTGGCAGGCCGTGCTCGGACAACACCGGAGAGAATGCAAGCAATACCAATGCGAAATTGTTGGTGTGTATACCAGGGATTAGGCCTGAAATCACACCAAGAAGATAACCTGCAAACACTGATAATAGGAAAGTGAATAGGGATACTTCTGTTACCGGGACCATCTGAATTTTCCTGAACGTTTTTGCTCAGGAATATTTGATTAATACTTAATTTTTGTGTTTTAAATCTAAAATATATTTGTAATTATAAGAGATTGATAATTATTAGAGGGAGTAGAATTGCCAGGACAATTTTATATAAGAAATTTCGGTTTATACCCGATATTCTCGATCTTAGGAAGATCGGTAATATGAAAGTGAATGAAATAAAGAATGACCCTGCTATTCGCAGGCTTTTCCGCATACGTGGAATTAAGTCTGAAAATACCATTAATCTATATATTAGTGCTTTTGTGTTGTTCGCAGAATTTACAGGTTTCTCTCCTTCTAAAATTCTGGAGATTGCACAAAGTGAATATGATGAAGGAATAAAACCACATATGATGTCTCATTTCGAGTTGATAGGAAGCTTCAGAGAATATTTGGAAAAATCAACTAGTAATCGAAAAGCACCTTATGCGCCATCTTCCATTAAGTGCTACGTAGACAGAATTAAATCATTCTTTACAACGTATTATTTGCCTGTTCCTGCAACCATCCGCAGTGTTGAAGTACGTGCAAAACCAAGAATAGAAAACCAAAAGTTACCAAATCGTGAACTTATTCTAAAGACAATTAAGATTGCATCAATACGAGACAAAGCCATTATTTTGGTAGGAGTTTCGTCGGGTCTTGCTGCATCAGATATCTGCACCCTTACTGTTAAGGATTTTATGGAAGGGTATGATCCTGCAACAGAGATTACAACATTGTCTTTGAGAAGACAGAAAACACAGATTGATTTCACTACTTTCTTATCTCCAGAAGCATCACGAGCTGTGAAAACATATCTAATGACGAGGGAATCAGCATGCTTAAAGAGTAAGATGATGAATGATGTAATGAAGGTGATCCCCGAAAGCCCACTATTCATAAAAAATAAAAACTTCTATAAGTACTTGTACAGCAAGAAAGAGCAAGATCGTGCATTGAATGCATACTCGCTCAGTAAGAATATTTATCCTCCTATTTCAAAAAGGATAGAAGGGCCTATAAAGCCTGGCACTTTTCGTTTGATACGTAGCCACAACATGAGGAAATACTTCAGCACAACACTAAGGAATGCTGGGGTCGATGGGGACGTCATCGAACATATGATGGGGCATACATTAGGTGAAGTGAAACAGGCTTATATCAAGTATGATCCTGAATTCTTGAAGAAGGTCTATATGAAGAACTATCTTGCTCTCCTTATTGATGAGAGGGCAGATGCTTCAAGTTCTCCTGAATTCAAGGCTTTAAAGGAAGAGAACAAGGAACTCAGTGACAAAAATGATGCAAACCGTTCACTAGCATACCAATATAAGGGACGTGTTGCAGAGTTAGAAGAGGTAAATGAAGAGCTTGCTAAGTCTAATGACACACAGAGTAAGCTGATGAATGCGTTTATGAGCGACCCTTCTATACGTGACCTTATGAGCAAGATTATGAAGCAAACTGAAGCACAGGATGAGGAAAAAGAGAACGAAGAATGATAATCAATTGATGAGTGTATTTATAGACAGGAGTTGATTGATAAAAATCATTATCCTTTTTTCTTTTTTGAAGGGAATAAGAGAAACAACAATCAATTATTTGATGAAATAAGAAACCTAAAACGTTGCTTCAAAAATGTTTGGTAAATATTTCCTACATGTCACATATTCCAAAGCAATAAAAACAATATCTTACTGGTATACCAATTTGTCGTGCTAAGCAGAATTTGTAAATAATTGTGAGCGTATTAATAAAAAGTGAAAGACATGTGGGAGTATAAACAAGTAATAGTGATACCTGAAGATGTAGAGATGTCTCCCGGGAAACTTGGAGTTCAAGTTGCCCATGCATCTATAACTCCAATCCTTAAAAATCTGAATCGTTTCGATGAGATAAAAGAATGGTTCGATGATGGAAAGCAACAAAAGAAAGTTGTTCTGAAGATCAAGAACCGAAGCAAATTATTGAATTTCAGAGACAAAGCAACTGATGAAGGATATATTTGTGAAGTAATACGAGACGCCGGGAGGACAGAAGTAGAACCTGGTACAATAACAGCATTGGGTTTTTTCCCCATGAAAAGTGAAGATATTGATAAATTAACAAAAAAACTAAGTTTATTCTCATGAACATCAGCAGAATACAAGCTATCGTATTTTGTATCGAATAGGAATCTAAAATCAATACTTGTGATTTTAATGTACTTAGTTCTACTCGAAACAGTGTTAAATCAATTATTCTATTCAACATATTTTCTACATGAATAAAGGAAAATAGCAGAATATATACAGTCTTTTGATAAATGTCAATGGCAGTTACTTTTCTCCACTTGTTATTCTATACTCATGCCTATATTGTACTGTCACTAAAATTTAATGAGAAATACCGGCGTGGTGTCGGTATTTACGCCGGGATATAGTACTGTTATTAAAATTTAATGAGAAATACCGGCGTGGTGCCGGTATTTACGCCGGGATATAGTACTATCATTAAAATTTAATGAGAAATACCGGTTTGGTGTCGGTATTTACGCCGGGATATAGTACTGTTATTAAAATTTAATTAGGAATGCCGGCGTGAACTCTAATAGTTATCAATATATTTATTTTACCTTGTACCTTGTTGCTGGTCCCTTGCCAATCTTTTCTAATAATCCAATTTCAATGAATCTATTCAATTGTCTTTGTGTTGCTCTTGAAGTTATATTGAATGCTTTTGTACAATCATTTGATGTGACTATTCTTTTCTTAGCAATAAAGTCCCATCTCTTCAACTCTTCAGCAGACAATTCATTTACTAATTCAGGAGCGTATCCTCTAATAATCTCTTCACTATTCAAATAGATCGTTAAGGTAAGATATAAGTCATCATATGAATACTGAGGACTTGGTAAGTTATATTCTGCAGGCATTGTCTCAAATGATTTCATTCCCAATCCTCTTTCTTCAGCCAAAGCCATTTGAGAGAACACATAATGTAACTTAGGATTACGACTTAACATTGGAGCTTTGAATTCTTTAAGTTGATCAAGAGTAATTGGTGCTACTGGTCCCCCTGGACTTTTAATTACTATTGTATTTGGAGTGATAATTAAATGACATTTAGCTCCATCAATATCATAGTCTCGATGAACTAGTGCATTTACTACAGCTTCTCTGATAAGTTCAAATGGAAAATTCTGCTGTTGTCTTTCCATACTACTCCGATCAATAACATTGGGTAACTTGTTTTTCATCCATTCTTCAACTTTACCAGGAATCAAAACTAATGGGTCATTAAAATCTTCAGTTCCCTCTTTTCCACTTGGATAATGGATTGTTCCTAATAACCCTGCCTGTGAATATGTCTTTCGAGGATCCTCTCCAAATAAAAGTAATCCAAACCCAGTAGGATTAAACGCACCATCCTCTTTCTCTTCCAAAATACCCATTTCAACAAGTTCCTTGTAAAATGCAGGAGACTCCACGTCACTTTTAAATCCAATTGCTTTTTTATACATTTCCAATGCACTTTTTGACAATTTAGACAAAGGTACAGATAAAGGCAAATCCAACTTCGAAATAGATGAATCAATATCCTCGTTTACTTGTTTCTCTTTAGCTCTCTCTTCTGCTTGTAAAATGAAATCATTATTTATTTCAAGAATTTTCTCTTGGAGATCACGATCAAACATTTTAACCGTAACACCATGATTCTGTAGATACTTCATTCCTTTATGATTTACTGTTGGATCCGGATCTTCGATTCCTATCCACACTTCTTTTATTCGAGCATTGACTATCCTTTCAGCACAACTTAATTTTGGATGGTTTCTTGCCCCTGGAGCACATGGTTCAAGAGTTGCAAACAGAACTGATCCATCTAACTTCTCGCTCCTATTCTTTCGCTCAATAAGAGTATATTCGGCATGGTCACCTTCTCGCAATTCTCCCCGGCAAGCTGTATTTTTTTCTCCATTTGGTTTTACTAAAACTGCACCAACTAATGGACTCTTTTTCCCATCAATTCGAGGTTCATGAATTGTATTTTCCATGACACTAACCGCTAACTCCATCATTTTACGTGGATCGAACTTTGTTTTTTTCTCAGAGACCATGGTTCTTATTATAAGTAATTCTTGTTAAATAATTTTGCCAGATTGATATTATTACTTATTAATAGAGTAATATGAACTTTGTAAAATACCTATTAAAATCAACATCTTTTGAATGGTATTGGTAATTATCATCTATTATATTATTACTTCAAATAATTATATATTTAAATCATGAATCAAGTATTGAGGATTCTGCATATCTAATTTTCATCTAAAGTACTGTGATTTATTTTCCAAATATATTTGATTATTATATCATGTAACTCTCCTACTACTCAAAAATTTATTATATATCAATTATAATGTTTTAAGCATGATTAAATAATAAATATTTTATATGTTTTGACTTCATTATTTATTGCATATTATTATAGGTAATTTAAGAGGTGAGTAAGTGAGGGATATTTTTATAGAAGAGTTAATGAAAGAGGTTCTTGGTCCAAGGTATGGTCCTGAAGAAGTACTTATTGGTACAAGTCCATATAATGAATACTTAACAGGAGTCATTATTCCAAAAAACTGCAAAAAAGTAGAGACATCTCCGGAATCGGAAATGATTTCTTCCGAGGAAGCATGCTCTGAATCAGAAGATGACAATTCTTCAGATGATCCAATATCTATACTTCCAACTGAACTTGACCCACGAATGAAACCCAAATCTTTTGGAATATCTTTTTTGATTAAGGGGCAAAATCCTGTAATTGATGTTTGCGTAACTTGGGGGAGATACAAAGATGTAAGTATTTCTGAAGATAGCGCATCCAATGATAGTAGTATACACAAAGCTGATAAATGGAAACGAAAACCTTTCATGAAGATACTGAATATTAATTTGTCGAGTGCTGCTGAAGGTAACGAAACTGTTTATGATGAAGAAGACGGACAAATACATCTAAATATCAAGAAAATTCAGTCAAATGGAACCTTGCATGTAGTTTTAAGTCTTATTAATGATTTAAAAATTAAAGAATGCACAGGGGATGCAATTGTTCAAGCTTCAATTTACCAGCCGTCTTTACGTGTAAATCTCGGAGAAGGATGTAGTCTGGAATCAATGGAGAATTCGAATGAAGATGATATTTTGGCTTTTATATATCGAGAGAATCCCATACTTTCCCGAGGCCATATGTGTTCTGCAATATGGAAAGCAATTGATTACCAAGAACAGTTTGAGATTGAGAAATTATGGCCTGATGGATACTTTTTCGATGATTGTGCTGTATTCTACAATTGTGCTGTAAGAAGCGAATTTATACCGTTATATCCTAACTCTGCACCTAACTTTACCTGGGATGAATCAATTTTTGATGTTAGTCCTGAATTATCTGCTCTCAAATTGTCTGAAATGTGGGAAAGTACAGATATTGATGCATATCTATCTCCTCTTGTAGAAGCTTACAGCTTATGGATTCAAAAGAATGAAAGTTCTATTGGCAAGTACGATGAAAAAAGTGCTGTATTTGTTCAAAAATTAGTTGACAAACAAAAATTATCATTAATTCGTCTGAAGTCCGGGATTGAGTGTCTTAAGAACAATAAAAATGCTCTTTTATCATTCTGCTTTGCAAACAAAACAATTTGGCTTCAAAATCTCTGGAAAAAGAAAAGAAAATACAGTGATGACGATGTTGACTTTAGATGGAGACCTTTTCAGCTTGCATTTTTCCTGATTAATATTGAATCTCTCTATTCACAGAACTCAGAATATAGAAATCATCTTGATCTACTATGGGTTCCTACCGGAGGAGGTAAAACAGAATCTTATCTTGCGATGATGGCATTTGTAATTGCTCTGAGACGTATAAATGCAAAAGATAATGATAAAAATATAAATGACATTACAGGTGCAGGAACTGCTGTAATTACACGTTATACTCTTCGTTTATTAACAGTACAGCAATTCCGTCGTACACTACTAATGGTTACAGCGGCAGAGTATTTACGTATCTTCAACAATAATGGAGCTATTGGTTGGAGGCCGGAAAAATGTTCATTTTCAGAGAACTGGTTGTATGGTTCTACAATATTTTCAGTTGGAATGTGGGTTGGAGGTAGTGTATCACCCAATCATCTACGAGGGGATTATGGTGCAGTAACTGCCTTAACAAAAGGTGATGTTGATGGGGAACCTGCACAAGTTGTCAAGTGTCCTGTATGTGGAGAATGGCTTGCAATTCCCCGGTCTGGTTTGCCTGTAGGGGCAAATAAACTTCATTTAATTGTAAAATCCAAAAGAACTATTAGTGACCTGCAGAATGCTACAATTAAATTAAAAGACCCTATTAAAACTGTAAATTTTTCGCAGGGAGGGCTTCTGCCAGGATACTATACACTTTTACTAACGGTTGATAGTACACGTAAAATTGATGAAAATGAGATTGATGAACTTGTGTGTGAAATGGAAAAAAGTCTTGATATAGAGGTAAAATCATTCCGAGCATCAAGACCTGGATATTTCCCTATAGATTCTGAGCCCGGAAGAAAAAAAGAACAACCAATTGATTTTGAAATATTCTGTACTAATCCTGAATGTGATTTAAATAAAGGAGTAAATCATAAAGAAGGGGTACCATTTACATTATTAACTACAGAAGATGAGCAGTTACCCGATGGTCTCTTTTTGAAAAAGAGGAAAACTCCTTTTTTACCAGAATCACGTATTCCTATTCCTGCATACACAGTTGATGAACAGATATATTCCCGATGTCCGACAGTTGTTGTCAGTACTGCAGACAAAATTGCACGGCTTGCCTTTGAACCCAGAGCTGCATCACTGTTTGGAAATATAACAAATTACAATATTTTTTATGGTTATTATCGTAAGGATATTTTCCCAAAAGAGATTCTCAAGTCTGCTACAAATAACAAATATTGCCTCGAAATAAAATCGTTTGGACCTCCTGAATTGATTGTGCAGGACGAATTGCATCTAATGGATGGACCGCTGGGAAGTATGTTTGGTTTATATGAATCAGTTGTTGACGGCCTTATTCGCAAAGCAGGCGGTAAACCAAAATATATAGCTTCTTCTGCAACAGTTAATCAGGCAGAAAAACAGGTTATGTCTTTATTTAATAGACCATTGTCTCAGTTCCCTGCATATGGTCTTTCTTTTAAAGACAGTTTTTTCGTAACTCTGCCGGAGTTCTCTGATGGATGGGATGAAAACCGACCCGGAAGAGTTTACATGGGAATATATGCACCCGGAATGGGACCTTTAACCCCTCTTGTAAGAATATGGTCAAGATTACTTAAAACCGGACATGATAATCTTTCAAAAAGAGAGATAATAAACTACTGGACACTTGTAGGGTATTTTAACTCTCTGAGAGAGCTTGGAGGAAACCGGGCACTTTACAGAGAAGACATAATAGAACGGCTTGCTCATATATCTGAAAATTTACCTCTACGAAGTACTGATGATGATAAGGCTGTTGAGTTGTCAAGTAGGATTGATTCAACTGATATCCCGCAGATATTGGAAGAACTTGAAAACGGAGGACAAAACCAGAATGTGAATGAAAATCCTGATGCAATTTTCACAACATCAATGTTCGGAACAGGTGTGGATATTCCACATCTTTCATTAATGGTTGTTAATGGACAGCCAAAAACAACATCACAGTATATTCAGGCTACAGGAAGAGTGGGAAGAGAACATGGAGCACTTGCTGTTACATTCTACAAAGCAGGTCGTCCAAGAGATTTAAGTCATTATGAAATCTTTGGAGGATACCATCACAGAGTAAATCTGGAAGTAGAACCGGCTTCAGTTTCGCCGTTCGCAGATGGGTGTATGGCGAAAGCCGCAGGGCCTGCAATAGTCTCTTTCTTAAGAAATATGTCTGAATCTATTGTGGAATGGGCTTCTGAATCAGGTGATGCTATAAGAAATTCCGATGCAATTAAAGATTTCGAAGAATTTATCATGTGCTGTCTGGATGACCGTCTGCAACCAGAAGAAAGAGATAAAATTATTAGATATTTTAAATCCGAGTTTGAAAAATGGGAGAATACATCAAAAAAGCTTGATATTGAAGGACAAGATTTAGTGTATAATGAGTACAGACCTTATCAGAAACCAGAGAAAAATGTTGTTTTGAGTGATCCTGCTCATGAAAGAATTGAGCACCTTACAAAAGTTTATAAAAATGCACCACAATCGTTGAGAGAAATAGAGGAAACAACATCTTTTGAGGTGTGAATATGAAAAGAGATTTCCAGCATATCAGCAGGTCTCAATTCGTGCTGACTTATGGTCCAGGGGCAATAATTGAGACAAAAAATGGACCACGAATAATTCCAATAATGCAATATGGTCTTGATGCCAAATATTTCAGCAAAGATGTTTTTGAAAGCTTTGAAATTGCTGAAACACGACTGTCCAGAATTATCCAACAATCATCCGATAAATGTCATAGAATTGTGGCACTACCTACAAATGCAGGTCTTAAGATACCAAGCAATTCAAGAATATATTCTACATATGTGTTCCCTGCCTGGAAAGTTTGTTATGGAAGAAAGGCAAACCATAGACCTTTGTTATACAATGGTCCTAAATGTCCTCTGTGTAAAACAGATGAAGAATCCTCAGCAACAAGATTTGTTTCGGCATGCTCTGAAGGACACCTGGATGAAGTTAACTGGCAATATGCGGTGCATGGGAAAAACAAGTGTAATCCACCCTATTATTATTGGAAAGCTAATGGTAGTTCTCTTTCAGATATTATTGTAGAATGTCCACAATGTAAATCCAAGAAAACGATGAAGGAAATCTATTCTCTGCAATTTTTCTGTACAGGCAGAAATCCAGAAAAAGAAGCACCAGCTTCAAAATATCCTCCATTTTACACCAGTCCGAATAGAACTAAGAACTGTGAACATAAGATGAAAATAATACAAAGGCAATCAACATCATTGCGTGTGTCTGAAACTATGACACTTCTTACAATTCCAGAATTTGATGATCCTATTTCCCGCAGGCTTCAGAAAAACGAAGTATCAATGGCACTTGACATGATTATGATATCTGCAAATTTGGAACAATTGACAATTCCAGATTTTATTGAACTCCTTTCAAAACTGCTTCAAAATAGAACAAATGACGAGGTTATTTCGACTCTTACAGATGAAATAAAAAAATGTGGAGTTTTGGAGTTCTTGAATTTATATCGTCGTCTTAAAGCAGAAGATCAGACATTTATGGATTTAATGTATGAAGAATTTGAATCACTTCGTTCAGCAAGTGGAAAAGTTACAGATAACTTTTCGATGTCTTCTCCAAAATACATTATACCTGATTCATCTTATGTACCTGAATTGCAGGTTTCTGCAGTGAACAAAATCAGAACTGTCACAGTACAATTAGGCTACACCAGGTTGGTCAATCTTAATGAAAACCAAGATCCTGGAATAGTATATTCAGGTGAATTTTTACCACCTAATGAGATCTGGCATCCGGGTTATGAAGGTTTTGGAGAAGGTATTTTCATTACATTTAAAAATGGAAAACTGCCTGACATCAGTTCTAAGTCTGCATATTCCAAATGGAAAATGTATAAGAATTCCGGTTATGAGCAAAAAAGCAACTGGTCTGATGTGACATTTGAACCTGGATTTGTATGGCTTCATACTCTGTCTCATGCAATTATTCTGTCATTGTCTGCTTACACGGGTTATTCCGCAGCTTCATTGAGGGAGCGCGTTTACATATCCCGTGACGGATCAAATGGTGGTATTCTAATATACAATACATCTCCCGGTGATGATAGTGGAATGGGAGGTCTTGCAGGAACCGTAGATTCCTTTTCAGACATAATCAATGGTGCTATTGATAATCTTTTGATCTGTTCAAATGATCCTCTATGCATTGATGTAGATAAATCTTCAGAAAGTATTAATGGTTCAGCTTGTTACAGTTGTCTTCTTATTTCAGAAACATCTTGTGAACACAGAAATCTCTGGCTTGATCGTCATATTGTAATTGGTAACTGATATGAAAGCAGAAATTGTTCCAGTGGCTACAGGAGAAAAATGGGTTGGCTCAGGTGTCAGATCATTTAAGTCAGTTATTCGTGAGCTAATTTCTACAGCATCAAATGAACTGGTTATGACGGTTTATGTTTTAACAAGTTCTGACATTGTCAACGATCTTCAGAAAGCACTCGAGAGAGGCATCAATGTTGAGATTTATTTGTATGCGGAAGGAATAGAAAAGGAGAACGACAAAGTCCAGACAATAATTCGTTTACAGGATGAGTATGAGTATCTACACATATATAAGATACAAAACGATATGCTTCATGCAAAGGTTCTGGTTGCTGACGGAGTAAAAGTTATTTCCGGTTCAGCAAATTTTACACTTAGCGGAATGACCAAAAATTATGAACTTGGTTTTCTTGTTAGTGACCCCGATATTGCAATGAAAATTCTAACACTTATAAAGAGGTTAAAATCAAAATGAGGTCATATTACTATCATGGGATTACCTGTCCCGACTGTCATGAGCCTCATGTAAGTGGGCAGGCAATTGAAACTATTAATGAAAAAACCTTTAGGTGCATTTCATGTGGTGCAAAATTCCATAAATATATTGATGTCCAATCATCTGACCTATTTCCTAAAACAATTAACCATGTTATAAGTAAGGAAGGAGATAACGCGGCAAATTATCTTTCCAATCTTCCTTTACTATGGAAAATAGAACCAAATATTATCGAACAGGAATATATTGATTTTTTCTCAACTGAAAAAAAAGGTTTTTACTTTATAACATGGCCATGGCGTGATGTACGCTTTATTCCGTTAATGGTTTTTGAATATTTACTAACAAATCCTGATAAAAAAGCAGTTGTAATAGGAAACTACACATGTGATGATAATACGGAAGTAGAATTGTTTCCTTCATCTCCTGCAGTATTCAACAATCTCTCTTTTTTGAAGGATTTTGATGAAGTAGATCGTGATGTTAAAAGAGAAATGAGGAAATTCACCGATAAACTTGTTTTTGAGAAGGAAAAAGTGGTTGAAATCAAATACCGAAACATAGGTTCAAATGATCAAATTTCTCCTCGACTGTGCTACCATACATTGCGAAAATGTAAAAATAAAATTTTGAATGAAGATAGTGAGTTTGGAGACAGTCTTTTAAGAAATATCTCTGAACACAAACTAGGACGTGATCCTGTTGTGGAAACAATTAACGAAAAAGGTGCGTGGGATGTTTCTCTTTATGAACAGGAACGATGGACTGGTTCTCTTCAATATAACAAGGTATGGTTATGGGAAGTTCTTTTTAATTCAACAAATTTACATGCCTGTAAATCATTAGTTCGATCTCATTTCTATAGAGAGATTGCTGACGATATTTACAATAGTTCCTCACATAGAAATATCAGACTTAATTTTTTGCCATCTGAACCTTATCTTGATAAAACGTTAGATTTAGTAGAGGAATTATCTCCGGATATTCTTATAATTGAAAATATGGATGAAATTATTTCCGACTCCCGATTTGGAGGAGAAAGAAGTAAAGTGCTACTTAATTTCCTGCATAATCATTCAGTTAAAACAATTATTATGTTTTCAACTGATCCTGATATGCGCCAATTTTACAAAATACATGATGATGAAACAATTTTCCAAGATATCGATGTAATTGTCCACACATGGGATTCTCAACATATTCTTAATAACTTGCCTGCGGGAAATGAGTCTAAATATCCTAATCCGGTATCATCAGGTACTAACCAGATAATTTGCGAAAATATGGAAAGGATAAATCCTGAATATCTGATTTTGGATTCCTATAACTCAGCAACAGAAAATATAGATAAATATCTATTAAATTTGAGCAATGATCATCGAAATGATTTGATTTTTTATTTTAACAGATTATTCTCCACACCTTTGGATTTAAAAGGTGACTATAGTGATTCAGAAATTTTAATGGTAAAAAGGAAAGGTGATAACTATCTTACCTATGACAATGTCATAAGCAGACTTTATACGTTGGTTGATCAAAACACATTTCAGTCAATTAACTCAACTTTAAATGAAATTTTTCAACTAAATTCTCTTGAACAAACAAATCCTCTTAGAGACAAAATATTATCATTTACTAAAACCATTCTTGAATCTGCAGATGATTGGTGTTTTACAGTAGTCGTTCTTTCCTATGAAGTAAAAGGAACAGAGCTTCTTTTCAAGAAAACATGGTCCACAGAAGATTCATTATCTACACACATATCTTTTTGTGATTGGAACAATTTAAAAGCGCATGAAAATAATGTACCAGACGGGTATAAGCACTGTATCATTTCAACTTGCTATCCTAGTTTGAACTATCGTCTGAATTCATCTAATGCTGACAGGTTAGTATTTATTGGAAACGAAAAAGCTATTGATAATATAAAGTACATTATAGAAAAAAGGCTCCTTGAAATAAATGCCTATCCTCTTATTAACCCAGATGAAGATCTCGACTGTCCTGATTTATTGCGTGAATTGTTTAATCTAGTGGACATTCCTGACAAAGAACAATTTACAAGGGTTACTGAAAGTTTGATAGAAGATGCAAGATTTATAATGCCATATTCTGAAACTGTATCTTCCGAAAGAATGGCAGGAACTTCAGATGATTTCACAACCCACTTGAAGATAAATACTGGGGAGGCTGCAATACTTTGTATAGATGCACAAAACAGAGGATTATTTCTTCCATTGAATAGTAACATATTGATAAGAGCTAATGAGACATTACAGGAATTCATAGTAGATGATACTTTTTCAATAAATAAACTGAAAAAAACTCTCATTGATAATGAAATAGTACTGGGCAAGTCTGGACTTTATATCTCTTTCAAATCCATTTTTTTCCGTTTTATGATTAAATTTGGTGACAAATTACACTTTCAGAGGGGACCTTTTGAATGGTATAGCTTCAAGAACCTATATAACGATTCAGTTTACTGGAATACACTTCTTGAAAGAGCAGTTAATGAATATGCCAAAATTAATCATGTTACTTTACATCAATCACGGAATCATGTTGCAAAAAAACTTGCAGAATCAGAAATTACAGCTGTAAATCCTGATTATATTATAGGTTGGTGGACTAACTATGAAGAGCTAACTCTTGATTGTGAAACATATAATTTGTACAAAATAGAACATCCTTTTACTCCAAATGATATGAGAATTATTTTTTCGGTTGTAAAAAGTCTATGTCCGGAACTTGTAAATGACTTGCAAATTGCAGATCGATCCTATGCTGCTGCTATTACACTTCAAAACCTTCGCAGAAACGCATTAAAAAGAAAAGATCAAAATGTTGATGTAAAGTACTATAGTATTTATTCAAGACTTGAGAGAGAGCTCATGCAGATTGTAAGAAATGCGGAACTATTCAGAGTTAATAATGTTCATATAATAAATGTATCCTGTGATGTAGAAGGGCTAAAAATATTTGATGAATATACTGATTATATTAGTAAATAAACAATTGAATTAAGTAATGCTTTCTACATAAAAATATAAAATATCAAAATCATGCGTATGGGATGCCTTTATATTTCCTATCTCCATATACCAATTATACCCACAATATTATATATCCAGGGATGTAAATGGAAAAAAAATACAGATTTCTCGATCTTTTCGCAGGAGCAGGTGGTTTGTCCGAAGGCTTCATTAAATCTGGTTTTGTTCCTGTGGCGCATGTTGAAGTCGATACTGCAGCATGTTATTCACTAAAAACGAGGATGGCATACCATTGGCTCAATAATAATGGAAAAATAGATGTTTATTATGATTACTTGAAGGGCAATATTTCGAGATCTGAGCTTTATGCGTCAGTTCCTGAATCACTGCTTAATTCTGTTATTAATGAAGAGATATCTGATGATACATTACTATCAATATTTGATCAGGTTGATTCAATGCTTGATGGTGAACCTTTGGATTTGATAGTTGGTGGTCCTCCGTGTCAGGCTTATTCTATTGTAGGCAGATCCAGAGCTGAAAACAAAATGCAAGGGGACAGCAGAAATTACCTATACGAATATTACGCTAAGTTTCTGGAAAAGTATTCACCTAAATATTTTGTATTCGAGAATGTCCAAGGATTGCTCTCTGCTAAATCAGTGGAAGGGGATTCATATTTTGAGAAGATGAAACAGCTGTTCCGCGAAAAAGGCTATACGGTTGAATGGGATGTTCTGAATGCCAATGACTATGGGGTGCTTCAAAGAAGAAAAAGAATTATCTTGGTGGGGAAAAAAGGTGATGACTCCGGATTCTATCCTTATCCTGAAAAATGGATCCCTGATGTGAAAGTAAAAGATATTTTTAAAGATTTGCCTGCATTGAAAGCAGGTGAAGGAACCCTTACTCCCTGTAAAACAGAAGCATATGATGGCAATTATCTTTATGAAGCAGGAATCCGTAAGGACGATGTTCCGGTCACTTTACATCAATCCAGAACGAATAAAGAACGTGATCTGGAAATATATCGAATTGCAGTCCAGAACTGGAATGCTGAGAAGAGACTTAATTATAATGACTTGCCGGCACATCTGAAGACACATAAGAATCGTTCTTCTTTCCTTGACAGATTCAAGGTTGTAGCCGGTGAAGACTCATCTTCTCATACAGTTGTTGCACATATAGCAAAAGACGGACACTATTACATCCATCCTGACATTAAGCAAAACAGATCGCTAACGCCCCGTGAAGCTGCAAGATTACAAACATTTCCGGATGATTACTTTTTTGAAGGTATTTCTGAAAAACCAAGCCGTACAGCAGCTTACAGACAAATTGGCAATGCAGTTCCTGTATTATTAGCTCAGAAAATAGCGGAAAAACTAAGGGAGAATTGGGAATGAATAATAGTCATACTTCATTTAAAACAAGAGCAAGACTTATAAATCAGCTTGGTGAGCAGCTAATAAAAAATGAATCAATTGCTTTGCTTGAACTCATAAAAAACTCATATGATGCAGACGCATCTGAATGCAATGTTATCATACATAACCCAAGTATTCCTGAAAAGGGAGAAATAATAATTCAGGATAATGGTGAAGGAATGGATTATAAAATATTATCCACTTCTTGGTTAGAACTGGGAACCAGTTATAAGGATGATCTTAGAAACAATCCTGATACAAAAAGAAGCAACCAGTTTGGTAGGCTTCGTATTGGTGAAAAGGGAATTGGACGCTTGGGAGTCCATCGTTTAGGGAAGCAGATAGAAATAATAACCAGAAAAGTTGATTCTAAAGAATATGTATTGACTATAGACTGGAATAATATTGAAAAAAGTAAATATATAGAAGATTTCCCTGTATTTATTTCTGAGCGTGAACCAACTGAGTTTGTTTCTGGTTCAGGTACAAAATTAGTTATAAAAAAGTTAAGAGTACCTTGGACACGGAAATTAGTTCGCGAGTGCGCACGTTCAGTTACTTCCCTAAATTCACCGTTTGATAGTGATGACTCTTTTAGAGTTAATTTTGAACTACCAGATTCAGATTGGTTGAAGGGTATTTTAACGTTCCAAGATATTGAACAATACAAATTATATTCATTTGATATAAAAATGGAAGAAGATAAAATTTCTTCATTCATGTATGAATTTACACCATGGCCAACAATGACTAAACTGATTCCAAGAACAATCACACATAATGATGGAAAGATGGGATCTCTTTTACGTATGGTAGCTAAAAAAGGCAGGAATGATTTTGAAGATATTGATTTAAGCAAATTTAAGATTGGTGAAATACGGTTCAAAGGTGTGATTTTTGATAGAGACCCTAAAATATTAAGTCTTGGCGTACAGGATAAACAGGGTTTAAAAAAGTACTTAAATGAAAATGGCGGCATTAAAGTCTTCAGAGATAATATGCGTGTGCTTGATTATGGCGAGCAGGAAAACGACTGGCTTAATCTGGGTGGAAGAAGAGTAAATATGCCAGCTAAGAGAATAAGTAAAAATATTATTTTAGGTGCTGTGTATCTAAATCATGAACATAGTACAGATTTAAAAGAAAAAGCTAATCGCGAAGGATTTGTGGAAAATGAAGCATATTATGAATTCTGGAAGGCTGTTAATTTTTCACTTGAAAGAGTTGAATCTCTTCGTAATACTGACAAGGATATCCTTAGGAAACATTATGGTCCACAAAAAGTTTCAGAGCCTGTATTTACTTCTATTTCAGAACTCAAAGCAATTGTTGATGACAAAATAAAAGATACGGACACTAAACATGAGATTAATCGTTACATCGACAGGATTGAAGATGAATATGAATTAATAACAAACAGTTTAATAACAAGTGCAGGCGCAGGATTAAATCTAGTAATGCTGATACATGAAATTGAGAAGATGATTAAGGAAATCCGTGGTATGCTTGAAGACAAATCACCTTCTGAAGAATTGAATAGAAGGTTTGAAAGTCTTTCATTGTTAGTAGATGGTTATAGTATTTTAGTCAAAAGCTCTGAAAAAAAAGTAAGAGATTTAAGGCCAATTGTTAGTCAGGCAATTTTTAATGTTGGCTATCGTCTTGAGAAACATAATATCAAAATAAACTCTGCATTTACATCACGGACTGAAAAGACAGAGGCTCTTTGCTCGGAAAATCATTTATTAAGTGCTTTAATGAATATATTTGATAATTCTATTTGGTGGCTTAACTACTATAAAATTGAAATGCCAGAAATTTATGTAGATATTTCAAATGAGTTCCCCGGTCATATGAGTATTATAATTGCGGATAATGGTCTTGGTTTTACATCGGAAACAAGTGAAATTATCAAACCATTTGTGACTGATAAACCTGATGGTATGGGAATTGGTCTTCATCTTACACATCAAATTATGGAAGCGTTGGAAGGACAACTTTTGTTCCCAGAAATGGAAATATTTGATATTCCTGAAAAATTTGAAAATGGAGCAATTGTTGCTCTTGCTTTTAAAACAGGAGGTAAATAAAATGAGTTTGCCAGAAGGAGGAGGCATTGTTTTAATCGACGATGTAATGGATGAAGTCTGGCCTTTAATGGAGACATTTGGAAAAAAGGGTATTCCGTATATGTATTTTAATGGTGACCCTGAAAATCTACCAGCATCGCCCCTTAAAGGCATACGCTTTATTTTTTTAGATATCGAGCTAAAAGGAATGCAGGGACAAAATGAAAAGATGAAAATCTCTGGATTGGTGCAAAGACTAAAACAAATAATTTCATTAGAAAATGGTCCTTATGTCATTATTTTCTGGACTCAAAATGATAAAATAATAAAGGATGTTATTACTGGTTGTGAGACTGCCTCAATAAAACCTGTATACTGGCTGGATCTTGAGAAATACAAATACATAAAAGATGGGCAGGGATTAGATGCTCTTGCAAAAAAGTTAGATGATTTTATATCTACCACAAATGCTTTTCAACTTTATGTGGAATGGGAAAATATTGTAAGTTCTTCATCCAAACAGTTTGTTTATGATTTTTCATCCCACGTAGAAATGGGCGATGAATGGTCTAATGATACGGCTTCTCTTTTCTACAAGCTGTATGCCTCATTTGTTAAAGAGAACTTTACAACAGATAAAAATGAAAAATTTCGTTGTGCATGCCATGTGGTTAACAGAAGTTTTCTTGATGTTCTCGAAAGCAAGACAACAACTGAATTAATGGCTCCAAGCAGCTTTGAACTTAAGCAAGGCACAATAACAGAGGACACGACAGCGAAACTAAATACGTCCCTTTTTCTTACAGACAATATTTTTTCCAGACCAGTTACAGGGTGCGTGTTTTTAGAAGATAATCCTTCTATCCTTGAAGGTATTAAAAAATCAATATTTAAGGCTTCCAAAAATCCTGAAAATGTGACTCTGTGCAAGATTATTTTGACTCCACAGTGTGATTTGGTACAGGATAAAACTATAAAAGTGTCAGATAAAGTGTCAGATGAAAAAAAAGAGGACATGATTTTACATCGGATAGTGTATGGCATTTTTTATCCAATGACTAGCAATTACGAAGAGGAAAAAAAGAATTTACATGACCGTGCAAAAGACGCGAGATATATTGTAGGCCCGATATGGCATGATAAAAAACGATGGCTCCTCATAATCAATTTATCAACTATGTCAATTCAGTCAGAATCTTGTCTCAGAGATTCGGTATTGTTCGTTTTACAAAAAGACATTTTATTTGACTTGCAATCTGAAGCATCAAAACATGTAAACAGATTAGGCAATTATTTGCTCAGTTGATGTGATCTATGGACGTTCATTCCCGCAAGCAGCGCAGTTACAATATGTCCCGGATAAAGGGGAAAGACACCAAACCTGAGATTACCGTTCGTAAATGGCTCTGGAATAATGGATATAGATACCGACTTCACAGAAAAGATTTACCTGGCAAACCGGATATTGTATTTCCGGGAAAAAAGAAAGTTATTTTTATAAATGGCTGTTTTTGGCATAAACATGACTGCGAGTACTTCAAATGGCCAAAATCCAATTCTGATTTCTGGTATCAGAAAATCAGTAAGAATGCCCAGAGGGACACAAAAAGTTATGAACAGCTGCGTGCAGATGGCTGGAATATCCTTATTGTCTGGGAATGTGAAATAAAGAAAAAAGATCTGACTTCTCTTTATAATAAGCTGACTGACTTTCTTGATTCATAAGAATCAATATAATATTGTATTCCCATAGCTTATTTTTCTGTGGTTACGATTAATGCTGTATAATTATACCTATTATCAGTATATGCCGCAGTGTCATTGCCAAAATAATCGCATAAAGATTGTACAGTTATTCGTGTTCAATTTCTTATCTCTAAATCTTTTAACATCGATATGCAGACTTCAAAATCATCAGGAATCTCAACCATTATTATCTTTCAGGAAGGCAAATCCACATCTACAAATAACTGCTCTAATTTATTAATTGTATTTTCAGTAGCAAAATGTAAGATGCCGATTCCACCTGCTTCTTCCTAGTTTATGATGTTTTCAATATTATCGTCTACAAGGATACTAGTGGGGGATGAATACATCTTTTTATCTGAACGCCTGCAGATAAGAGCTTTTTCTGCAAAGTCCTTGCCAATTTCTCTGACCAACCAATCATATTTTCCCACTTTACTGAATTCTGCTACGTTTCCTCTTTTAGGATTTGGATGTGCTGAAAGTATTGTTGTATTAAACTTCAATAGATAATCAACAAGTTCTTTTCCATCTTCTTTCCATGGCATCTCTGACCAAAAAGTAATCCCTTGGCATCCGATTATCTTCCAGAATTCATCTCTGTCTGAACTATGTAGTTTGATAAGATCAGCTGAAATACTGTTGCAGGCATTGTCAAAGTCGGTGATTACATTGTCCATATCAAGGTAAATTCTGTATTGGCTATTGGTATGATGATTACAGTTGTTTTTTATTGACATTTGATTACCCCTCTTTTGATAAAATACGTAGAATAATGGAAAGCATGGAACTCTACTTATACAATATATAGATGACATTATTCAAGTGTGACACAATCTTTTGTCTTACATTTAGCACTTCATCATAATTTTTTACATTTTTATGTACCGAGTCATTCCTATAAGAACTAATCATACCACATGCAAATTTGATTTTTTGCATATCTTCTGGAGAATATCGTTTTATTAATTCGTCTTTGAACTTTTGGTATACAGGATTCTTACTTTTTTCATTTACATATTGCAGTATTGTTTTCCAACCATTTAGTCCAATAGACCCTTTTTTGCTTTTATCCAGCATATACTTTAGGTATTGTGGGAATTCTTTTCCTTTAAATTTTCTGTAATCTTCACAAACACAATATCCAAATTCGTCATAAATAATTTGACGTATTTGGTTTGAGATCTGACTGTCAAGCATATTCTCCAGGGCTTTGCCATAATAATGTAAAGCTGTAGAGAAATCACGTTCATTGATATCTTCCATTTTCTTGATGTCACTAATCATCAGTTTTTCAGCAGAATACAATGTTTTTCTGATATTATCATTTTTTAAAGAGCTTAGGTTCAGCCTTTTGCTTGAAAGTGCATCAAGTTCTTCCTTAATAGTTTCGAGTCTCTCTTTATCAGCTTCCGAAGATAATTTTATTGCTTCTTCAATGCATTCTTTTGCTTTTAAGGTCTCTAAGTCTCTTCTATATTCTGTTGCCATTGATTCCCAGGCATAAATAGTTTTTAAACAATCGAGAGATTTTTGATAGTTCTCTATTGCTTTATCTGTTTTACCAATGCCGGAATATGCAAGTCCTTTATTGTATAAGAGAAGTGATTTTGTTTCATTGTCTGCTTTTGTACTCAGTCCACGTTCAAAATAGTCAAATGCATTTTCGAAGAATCCTACTTCTAGGTAGGCACAGCCAGCTATTAGATGAAAATTAATGCCCTTTGAAATTATTTTAGCTTCAAGTGAATCAATGATTTTATCTACATTTCCCTTTGACCACAACAAAGTTGCTGTGTTAATAATCGTAATTATAAATTCCAATAATCCATTGTTTAATTGAGTAAATATATCACAAGAATCTTCGAGATGCTTAATCCCCTCATCAAAATTATTTTCTTTAATGTCAATTAAACCAATATTGATTTTAGCAATAGCAGCATAAACGGGCTCCTGGGAGTTATCAATTAGTTCTTTGCACAACTCTTTTGCTTTTAGAAAATTACCGTAATATAGATTATACGTCGCATTATAATTTAAAGAATTGAAACAAGAAAAACCATGGAGTTTTTCAATCTCATACTCCTTTTCAAAATAGTCCATTGATTTTGCGAATTGAAATGTATGAAAAAGTGATGTTCCGTTTTTTGATAGTTCATCAACTTTTAATATGTTTTCAATTTTGTTCAATTTATTATAATCAAAACTACCATCTTGCAGCATAAATGCCATAGAATTAAGTATACTCATTCTTTCTTGAGCACGTTCTTCTGCTTGTGTATTTATGCCTTTTTCATTTAATACTTTTGACAAATATGTGAACTCTTCATTGAATTTGCCCAATCTTCTATTTGCGCAGGCTAAATTGAAATATATATTACTTTTTTCAGAGGGAGATAATTCAGAACATTTTCCTTCAGTTTCAAGGAAATATTTTTTGGCAATTTCAGTTTTCCCTAATTGATAATACATTTCCCCAATATTCTTTAACTCAATTGCCATTTTATGTGTATAATTGCAGTTTTTGTCAACATATTTACCGATGTGTCTTAATAATTGTTTTTCAGTTTCATCGGTGGTCAATTGATTCCAGTCAACATTATTTTTTTCGTTCAGTTCCTCTGATTTGCTAAGTTCTTCCGCTAAAACAAGTGATTTTTTGTAATAATCTATAGCTTCATCAAATTTTCCAAGTTCCCGAAGAGTTGTTGCTAAATTATCATAGCAACTGAACTTAGTATTTGTATTCTCAGTGCTTTTCAGGATAGAGGTCCAAATTATCCTCGCTTCTTCAAAAAAACATGACTGAAAAAGTTCATTTGCAAATATAGATAACTCAAAATAATCATTTTTCTCATTATTATAAAATCCATATTCACATAGAGCGGACTTATATTCTTCAAGTATATTATCAGATATTTCGAAAGGGTATACATTATTCAAAATATTTATTTTATCCATTTCATTATGTGAATTGAACCAAATGAGAGAAGCAACTGAAAAAGAATCATTTATGAATTTATTATAGTTCATTAAAGTATCTAGCATTGAGACTTCTTTATCATCTATCATTTCTTCCATTATTTTCACAAGCTCTTTCACAAATCTAACATCATGAGGATTCAATTTCACTAAATTGTGAATATTAAAAGAATGGGAATGGTAGTAATGGATACAAAATTTTATATTTTCAAGCATGTATTGGCTCTGAGAGTATAACCAACGATGTGAACCTACTTGTTCTCCATATAAATTATCCTCACTAAATATCTGATAGCCCTTAAAATACCCCGATTTATAATCGCTAATAAGTTGTGAGAGTACAAAGAATTCGTTATCATCCCCATTATCAATCGCATACTGAAGTCTTTTAGAAAAATAATATAAGGAATTATCATTAACCGCTTCGAAGTTCTTGGTTTTGTCTATTGACGGTGAAAATGGCCAGGTTATTGGATTTTTTATCTCTTTGTCAATCAATGTATCTTCAACTTCATTAGAGAATGATCCAAACAATTCTTGTTCAAAATTTAAGCTTGAAGTAACCAATCTATTTGCATATTGTTTAACAGTTGATTTGATTTTTTCATTTTTGTTTACTTTGTCAAGAACATAAAGATAGAAACCAGGATCATGACATCTTCTTATCAAAAAAAGATTATTCAATTGAAAATGATGGTAAAGCTCTTCTTTTTCCACCTCAGTAGTGCACTGTTTAAATTTCTCCCTTACTTTGAGATGATTATCAATTAGATATGTGTCAAAGAAAAATTCTTTAATTATATTATAGTCTATTTTTCTCATTCTCTCACCCACTTATATAAGAAATTATCGTACTAATAAAATCAATTATGAATACTGTTTTTTTCAATTACTGTAATACTTCCATCACAATTTAATGTCAATACTGAATATATATTTTTTGAAATATCATTAATGTCTTTTGAAGATAGTAAAATAGAACATGAATCAATAGTGTTTGTATGTTGATTAAAAACAGGTTCTTCTCCTGATTTCAATATAATATTTTCATTCAATTTTTGGTAATTTAGAAATTCTCGATCACTTATTAAGAACTTTGAATACTTTTCATCTTTTATGTTAAGTGCCTTAAATATCTCCCATTTGTCAGGGTTTAAGGCTCTTATAAATGGTTTCAAATCCTCTTTGCAGTTTAGTTTTGTAATAATGGTGTTAATCTTCAATTTTACATCCGTACATTTGAGAATATTCGATACTCTCTGAATGTTCTGTACGTGTTTTCCACATCCTCTTCCCAGTTCTTTTTCAACTTCTTCTTTACTTGAATCAAGAGGAAGTTCTATCCAATCAAGATAAGGGGATAATATTGCAATTTTCGAGCTTGTTAAAAGTGATCCATTAGTTCTGAGAGTTGTTATGAATCCTATTTTCTTTGCCATTTTTGTGATATCACATATAAATGGATAAAGTAAAGGTTCTCCTCCAACAATGTTTATTTTCTCAAAACCCAAATCATATAATCTGAACAATATAGTTTCGGCATCGAGTATTTCAGTTATCGTTGATTTTTGTTTTTTGACAGAACAAAATTTGCAATTGTAATTACATTTCAATGTAACATACCAGTTTACTGAATCAATGTTTGTCTTTGGCTGAAAAACCGTTGTCGTATCCTTCATACTTCGCACCTGTGTAAAATATCGAGCATTTTTTCAGCAGTATCCTCACCCATCTGAATGATATGAAGTCGTATCCCATACTTCTCTGAAATCTCAGCAGCTTTCTGTCTTTCGAAATCAAGCTCTTTCCTGATGACATCCAGATCAGTGATTCTTTTCTTTTTTGAATCTCTTTGTCTATGGTCAAGAATACGTTCAGGGTATGAATCGAGCAGGATAATGTCTGTATAGAATCCATAATCCATGTGGGTAAAGATGCCATCAATTTCTCCAGTCTTCAGGTTGTAGACCGTAAGGTGGGAATCAACTAGCAGGTCCTTACCATTTACCTCCTGCATTTTGTGAAGTGAATCCCTGATTTTCAACCTGTAAGCATATTTTTTGTATTCAGGTAAGAATTCAAATTGAGAGTAAGTTTCTCCCATCATATCCTGCAATATGTCAGAGCCTGAAGTGAAACAAAGATTCAGTTTTTCTTTGTTGATCTCTTTAAGCACGCTTGACTTTCCAACTCCCCTTACACCTGTAAAACAGATTCTTCGCAACGAACTCAGATAATCCTGAGATGAATCTGAAAAAGAAAAGAAGGTTTTAGTTCCAGTCATAGACACCTCTCCTCCCAGTGTACTTGTCTGCATCAACCAGATCTGTAAGCTCCATATGCTGAAGCAATTCAAAAGGGATTGTTGAGCGTTGATTACCTTTACTCAGGAGAATGTTTCCATCTGGACCTATGATGAAATATGATTCCAGCATATCTTCAACAGATTCAAAGACAGGTGAGGTACCATTCTTGAACACAATTCCATCGTTTATTTTCCTGAAGATTCCAAACTCTTCCTGGTTAAGAATAAGGTCAAGAGCATCATCATTCTGGCCTTTCATGTGTAATATCTGGAAGACCTTCCACCTTTCCGGGCTAAGTGATGAGATGAACGGTTTCATATCTTCAGAATAGTTCATCTTGGTAACTGTGGTGTTGATCTTTAACTTCATTCCGTACTTGTGAACAAGTTTGCAGACCTTACGGACATGTTCGACATGATTTCCGTTTCCCCTCCCTAGCTGTTTTTCAATTTCCCCATCAGCGGAGTCAACAGATATACCAACCCAATCCACATACTCACTCATTTCCCCGAGATTATTCTCATTGAGCAGAGCTGCATTTGTAACAATGCTAACTATGAACCCCATATCCTTTGCCATCTTAAGCAGATGGTCCAGGTTTTTATATAATAATGGTTCTCCACCAGCAAAGTTGATCTTTTCAATTCCTTTTTCCTTTAAAGTTTCAAGCTTTTGTCTGGCTTTTTCAATATCTTTGAATTCCCCACTCATGTTTTTGTAAAAACAAAACCTGCACTTGTAGTTACAATTCATGGTGACGTGCCAGTTTACAGATTTTATTGTTGTATTCATCATCAACTGAGAATTCGTTCCAGCCTACATAATAATTTTTTAGATTTACTAATTATTTAATAAATAGATTTATTACTTAATAAACTTAAATGGAACATAGAATGACAATAAAAGAGAAGATCCACATAATGAGTGCTGGAGCGAATGTGCACAATACATTCCCAATAGCAATTTACAACATCTCACCTGCTTCTGAGGTATATGTCATTGCTGAAAAGCGGGTATACGAGGATTCAGACAATCCTAAAACACAGGAATCACGAGTAGCAATAAGAAAGTCTATAGAGGATTTAATAAAACTAGCAACCCCTATTGTGAAAAATGGAGTGCATGAGGTAATTATAGAAGCTGATACCATCGATTACATCAGGGCAAAAGTCTTTGAAATATACAAGAATAACCCCAATGCTCAATACTACTTTAACGTATCAGGGGGAACTAAAATATTGTCCATTGGCTTATTTATGATGGCAATATGGCTAGAGGCGACACCATACCATATAGATATGGAAGACATAGCTAATGAGATACCAATCCCCAAAGTGCATATCGAAGATTTTCAGTCAAATCAAAATAGAGAGACAATACTGAGAATCCTGGATGCGCAAAAACCATCAGATGAGGATAATTTAAAAACGTTATCAAGAATGAAGCTACGTGAAAAGTTATCGAAAGAATATATCCCTATCAGAGATAAGAACAGAGAAGACAGAACTCTAAAAGATGGTGTATTTAACTCCCTGACACATGACCTCCTTAAATGGAATCTTATTGATGAAAGGCATATAGAAGGCAGAAAAAAAGAGAAAGAATATATTTTGACACCTGATGGGGAATTAACTTTAAAGTTTGTAAGTTTGAAAGGAAAATAAGCACTTAAGACATCTTTAGAGAGATTATCCACAAATATACAAGCAACAAAGAAGGTGATTAAATGGTTAAAATTACAGAAGCATACAATAAAACACCTGAAAACTTCATGAAATATGTTACTATCTCAAATAATGAATTAGTAATACAAGGCGAAGATGTAATCATCAGATTATCTGAAATACTACATATAGAAAATAAATTCGGTCACATGAGATACTATACAAGTAATGGAAATGTGACATTATCAGATGATTCTAAAATGGACAAAAAAATATTTGTGGAATTGTGGTGATTGTATGCGAATACATGCTGGCCTGCCAGAAGATTTTTTAGAAAAACTTGATATGTATAAGGTCTTTTCCTTATAATATCCCAAGAAACTCCCTTATAGTAAAAGCAGTTGATGATTTCCTAAAAAAGAAGGTTTTTGAGATTATTGGAATTATCAGAGGAATCTATAATCGTATTTTTTTACTTGATATTCTTATAGAACAGTTATTAGGCTCTGTAGAAATCCTAATTTGAGCAGTATTTGAGAAACTCTTGAATATTCTAATTTTCGATTTCCAACTTACTTATAAGTTCATCTGCAAGTGCCATATATGCTTCTGCACCCTTACAGTTTGGATTATAAGAGAATATTGTTTCATCAAAAGTAGCACTCTCTTTAAAAGAAACATCCATTGGAATCTTAGTATCAAGGACAGTTTTTCCATACCGGCCTATGACTTTTAGAATGTGTTTTCCTGTTTGTGTTGTCGAATCAAAAGATGTGAGTAAAATAAAAGTGTTGTCAACTCCCCCTATTCGTTTCATGTGATAAGTGTCAGCATCCTCTTTTACATTTTTGCGTTTCTCAATCTTAGAAAATACGCCTGGAAGTGTTCTTAAACTAGAAGAAGATTCTACAGGAACAATCAATGTGTCAGCAGCAAGAAAAACACTTGATTTTGCATATCCTTCAGAAGGAGTATCAATTATAATATAGTCATAATTTTCAAAATTGAAATATTCCAATAGACCTATTAAACCAAAGTAAAGATCTAAAGAATCAAAAGGTCTAATTAACCTTTCAAAATCTATTGAATCAATGATTTTTACGTTCTGTTCAGTCGATTCATATAAGACCATATCTTTTATTTTGCCTTCTAACTTAATACTCAATGGCAGCAAACAAGTTGCTGTATCCCCAAGTGGACTGGCATCAACAACTATAACTTTTTTTCCTTTTCGCCCAAATGCGACCCCAAGATTAATCGTCGTAGTAGACTTACCCACTCCATCTTTTCCCATCACAGAAATTACTTTAGTCACCTTTTCCCACCCCTGAACTTCACTAGAAAATCAAAAAGTTCATATATAGACATATAAACGCTTAGTAATGGCAATAAATATGTAATTATTAATTGTATCATTTCATCTTATAAAAAATTGGCTCAGTATAAATACTCGATATTTTGGTGAATTAGAAGTTAACAGTACTCGCAAACTCAAATAAATGATAAAAGTGAAATAAAAACATTAACCATAAGGTTAATATTCTTAAAAAAAGAACCGTGGACCAATTACATGCTTTTGTGGATGAATTTCTCTCACCTGGATCATTGGGACTACTTAGCAAAGGAATCTCTCAGAAACGGCAAGTACAGCTGATTATTGATTTTGATTATAGAAGACTTTTGACAAAGAGTTGCTGTTATCCAACTGATCACAATGGTTTAGAATTAGATAGAGTACTTGATGACGTGGAAAGAGTGTATTTGACCATACTGGATCAGTCTGTTATCGCAAAAAAAGGATTTTGGGAGAAATGTATTGCAGCTCTGAAAGTGCCGTTACACCTATCACCAAAATTAGAAGGCAATTTGCTTTCTCCGAAAATGGATTTATCTATTTCTAAGAATGAAGCAGAATTGCCACGTGATTTGGATGCCGAGAGAGTGGAATCTGAGAATAAAAGAGTTTGATAGCATGATCAGCTACCATAAAACAATGGCCTATGTAATGATTTTTATTGTTTTAAGCTACAGTGGCTGTATTTCAAAAATCGAAGATGGAAGTATAAACGATCGGGATCCTAGCAATAGTTTTGTTGTTATTTCGAATATAGAAGACTTAGAATTGATTGCAGAATCAAGTCAGAATGCAGGTTTTGATCAAGAGCTTGTTACCTTATTAGAGTCCTTAGAGAATTATGACTACTACTGTAATCCAGAATATGATTATGAAATGGCTGCTGAGACAGCATATTCAATATCCACGGAAATACAAGATTATGGGTTAAAACCACTTAACATTGAATTGTTGAAGGAATATGGGAGCTACAAACACGAAGTTGGACAAGCTAATCGAGTGATAGATACTTTAAATGGAAAGATGAAATATCATTTTGATAAAATCCCTGATGACGAACTATCTCATAATAAATTTATTAGTTTGATTAATAGCGGTCAAAAATATTTACCTATAGTGGATTCATATAACGAATTTTTGAATAGTTCCAAGTATGTGATTGATGATAGAAACAATCAAGATAACATAAGGCGATTTTACATATGTGCTTTTTTACTTGCTGTCGACATTGCTTTGATAGAGTCAGGTGGCATACATAAGACTACATTCAAATCTGTAGGCACCATTAGTAGAGATTTGAAGTTGATGAAAACGGTTCCATATTTGGGATACAGTGGATATGGTTTGTTATTAAGCACTATTTATTGGAGTATAAGGGGCTATATGGAAGAAACCAAAAATGAGGTTTTTGACGTGTTGCGCGATGGAATTCCTGAAGAAGAAATAAAAATTTATGTTTCACAAATAACAGCGGAAAATATAACCTCATGTTTTGATGCGGTTAGTGAAACTTCAATGAAGAAAATAGATATTGTGAACAATGAAGTCAAAAAGTTAGGTATTGATTGATTCGAGGCAGTTGAATGTTTTCTCCTATGGTAATTCTGACAATTGTTAAACTTGTACTTGCATATGGCATGTATCTATTTGTCTCGCAAAGCTACCCATTTGTACCAACACTAACAGTTTCAGCATGGGCATTGGGTACAGCATTCACAGTGTATGATGGAAGCAAGATCAAGTATAGTATTATAGTCATATCTATTGTGGCTCTCATATCTTTTATTAAATGGTTCGGCCAGTTTGTATAATTTAAAGTGGCATAGGAAGTTGGTTTTGTATCAATGGGGGATAATTTTAACCATTTTTAGTTTTGCACCCCTTCTGATATTAATTTCGTTGCGGACACCAAATATTTTAGAGATTATTACGTCAAAATAAAATAGGAAATAGGTTTTCTACAAATCTATTTTATCATGCAGTAACTCTTCTCATGTAAATATTGTTTTTCTTACGCACTAATTCAAAAACATCTGAATCTTCTACCATTTTAGAAAGCTTAGAATACCCATGAGTTCGTGGGTCAAAATCTGGATTCATATTATGCAACATATTGCTAATCTTTGATAATAACACGAGTTCATTGCTTTCCGATATTTTGTCGTATGCCCCTCCAAGGATCTTACGAGCTTTAATGGAGTGACTGTTCTTTGTTGCTACTATCTCTTTGTTTTTCACATCAGGCAAATCTTGATCTGTTAAGTTTTCAATATAAACAAATTCTATGCATGCGTTGACAAAGGGTTTTGGTGTTTGTTTTCTACCAACTCCTAAGACGAACAATCCTTCTTCCCTATACCTCGTTGCCAGTCGAGTATAGTCACTATCACTGGAGACAATTACAATTCCATCAATTTTTTCATTATAAAGAATATCCATAGCTTCGATAATGAGTGAGCTATCTGTACAGTTTTTGCTACCTACATTTCTGAATTGTTGACTTGGATGAACAGCATACTCTTGAAGAAATTCTTTCCATGGAGCAAGTTCCTGTGAAGTCCAATCACCATATGCTCTTCGAATGGTCGCAATCCCATACTTTGAAACCTCATTGAATATCTCGTTTAAACACCTGTATGAGGTGTTATCACCATCAATTAGTACAGCCAAAGCGCTTAGTTTCAAGTTTTGATCTTTAATATCGCGTATCATAGTAATATCCCCAATAAAATAAAGTAGAAATGAAGCTGCAATGAGCTTCACTTTTTGTTTTTAGATGCAGCAGACATGGCACGAGCTTTAAATCCCTGGTTTGTTCCAGATTTATCAGCACTTGACTGTATCCTTGATGCTGCTTTTGAGTCCATTGATTTTCCTGACATTACATTCCTCCTGATTTTATGTTCAACAACTTTCTGTTTTGGATTACGATCACTTCTCATCTTTAGATTCATAATCGTCTGGTCTTTCATCTTCTCCACGGCTCTGCCAGTATGCATCATTGTTTGGATTGCACTGGTTTGCATGGTTGTCACGATCTGACTTATCACTCATCTTTCTGACCTCCTTTAGTTGATGAACTCACATCTTCGAGAAATATATAAATAGTTTACAAAGAAGTAAAGACTTGAAATAATGTATTTGTAAATTGTTTTAAGAAACACTTTACTTAAAGCAAACTTATAAATAATAAGGCATTTCGGGAAATGGGACTACAATGAAAAGCGTCACAGAGGCACAGTGGGAGGTTCTTGAATATTTCATAATCAAAGAAAGTAATCAAATAGAGGATTATCTTAAAAGAAAAGAATGGGATAATAATCTGAAAAAAACACCTTTTAAAACCTATCCTGCCAAGATTGAAGAAGAAATTAAAAAAATAACAGGCAATGAAGTTTCAAGGGTAACTGCACAGAAAGCCTGCCAATCTTTTTTGGAGATGCATATTTTAGAAGTATTGGACAAAGAAACAGGAAAACATTTGAAAGGGAGAGATGTAGAACCATATGTACTCAAATCTGATCTACGGTCTATCAGAAAAATAGTTGCTTTGATATTCGATAGGACTTTTAATCAATCCAACAAAAAATACCAGTTCTCCTATCTTGATGCAATGAAGTTGCTTAATAACTACTATTTTACTTACAACATAAATGAATCACTTGTAAAAGAAGTCCTGGCTGAAAAGAACATAGCAATTAAACGCAGTTTTCAGATTTTAGATTGGGACTTAAAAAGTGCGCAGAGGTTGCTGGAAATTTATAAGGTGAATGATGAAGGAGTCACTATCTCTGAGATCGACAAAAATGCAGCTACTAATATAATGCTACAAGTCGTAGATGAATCAGAAAAGAAGAATAAAGATGCAGAAAATTCAATGATTCGTAGGTTGGCGGGGTATTGCAATGATTTTCTAGAATTTGTAAGTGAACACAAGTCTACAGAGTTATCAAATTATGAAACTCGTGCAATGAGATTATTTGAAGACTTTCGGTCTGGTGGATTGCTTGTTCCAAATGAATTTCAATATCATAATGAATGGCCTTTGTCTTGGGGAATATTGACAATCCCTTTGTGTAGCAATGAAACAACTATAATTGAGAGAATAACTAAGGTAAAAAAAGCAAACTATCAAGATTTTTACTATGTGTATCATGCAGAAGGAATAATAAAACTCTCTTTAATAGTTGATTTAGTGATTGCCAAGTACGATGCGACTATATGGTCACTCCAAGAAATAGAAACTTTTTTGGAGTTGGACCATGGATCAGGTTTGTCACTTCATTTTGAAAATGAATGCGATCAATTCAAAACAAAATGGAAGAAAATAGTTGAAGATAATGACAATGAATTTGATTCTAATCTTTCAGGAAAGTTGTTAGATGATATCAAGATCCTGAATGATGGATTAAAGGCTGATTTGAATAAATTGACCGAGACGTATGATGCAGATAACAGTGATTTATGGTCAAAGATACGAAAAATAGAATCTGATCTTCAATTTATGCCAAAGGATGCTAAAAAACATTCTACTATCGAAGACATAACAAATGATTACATAAAAAATAATTACAAGACCATTTTGGACGAACACGAAACAAAATTCGAATATGAGAAAGTCATTCTTCCCATTTTAGCTTTAATACATGCTTCCCCAATGGCTTTGAATGAATTCCTTAATGGAAACTGGGAGTCTTCTGAAATGGAGTTTGATCCCAGTTTTGGAGTAGAACAATTGAATAAGAGTACTCTTTTATCAAAATTAATCCAGATAGCTAGCATCAATTTATTAATGTATCCAAAAACCCTTACCAAAGGAATCATAGAAAGTGCAGGTATGGAACATTTCAATCTGCCTAATAACAGCCATTCCCAATCTGAGTATTATTCAAAAATGGATGTAAATGAATATTGGAAAATATATGATCAAATGCATAAAGATTGGTACAATAACCTCACTTATTCTGAAATTAAAAGCTATGAACCCACTTTTTTGAAATTGAAATTGAAACAACTTTATGAAATACAATACAAACTCAGCTTCTCAACAGATTCATCATCTAATGCTGATGCACCCATTTATTCAAAGATAGATATTAGAAATCATCCTGATTTTGATCTTCATTTCTTAAAGGTTGGGGATATTAGAGATTCTGTAGGTATAATTGAAAAACTCAGATCCGAAGAAAGATCATTTGTTTATATCATGAATAAATTCTCAACCAGAATGCAAAATAAGCTTAAATTTATTGATACCAGTACACAACCTTCACTGTCCTTTATTAAAGAGATTACACAGGAACTGAATAATGTACTTCTTCAGCCTGATTTTTATAGTAAGGATATTTTTGGATATATTCTGGATGACAAAGAAGATATTAAATCTGAATTTGAAAAACGGATTTCTAACAAATATCCAAGTAAAGAAGTCATGAAACTGATTAATATAGATATGCGGTATCATATTAATACCTTCAGTAGCAATAAGTACATCTTTCTGAAACTTATGAAAGATGAATTTCATCCTTGGGTTCTTGAAGATGATGTTGAACAATTTGAGGAATTATTACAAAGATGCGCCATGTATGATGAAAAACAAATCAAATCTCAAAATTAGTTTCACTGATTATCTCAATGAAACGTATTTTTGTAACCTCACAATCCATAATGCGTATTAGCAATTCATTCTCCAATTTTATTTCCTTATTTATCATCGCTAGTTGTAACCGAATATGTTGAAGCTCGTCAAAAGCATCACGATATTCATTTGAGACAGCGATTTGCTCTTTCAATTTATTTCTTACAGATTCGAGTTCATCTTCTTTGTTTTTGTATGCAAGAGAGTTTTCAACGTTATCACTTTCATTGATTAACAAATATGGAAGGTATTTTTGGTATGTTTCTTCAAGGTAAGATGTCTTATATTTAAAATATGCATCAACTGTATCGTTATTTTTGTGCCCTGAATAATGATTGATGATATTGAAATCGCATCCTGCATTTAATAAAGTAGATGTAAAATACTTTCTCATATTGTGGCTTCTTAAAATATTATACACTCCAGGCGTCTTACTCTCAACACCTAACGTTTTAGAGAGTTCTGCATATATGTCATCGATATTTTTTGTTGTTAATGCTCTGTCGCTTTCTATACGAGTTCCGAGATAAGATTCTAACTTCTTGCATAGAATGAAGAGAGGACTATTATCTGTAATTCTCACCTTTTGATACTCACGTAAATCATTATTATTCATTGAAGTAATGTCTTTTTCTCTTGTTTTTAGATATGTAAATATGGCTTGAGATGTCTCTGGTGAAAAGAATGTTGTAAATACAACTTCTGTTTTTTGTCTTGCGATATGAATAGTCACTATGCCTGTTTTGGAATTAAATCCCTCATAAAACTGCTTTACAGTCAGATTACAAATATCACTTGCTGATAATCCTGAACTAACTCCAACCAGAATGATGGCACGATCCCTAGGACAAGCAACTTTTAGCGCCTTTCGTATAAGTTCCTTATCTGGTATTTCTTGATTCTCAGGCCGTGATGAGGCTCTTTTTTGTTGTACGAGTGCTTTTGGAGGGACAGGGAAATGGTATGTTTTGAAGAATGATTCAATGGCACTCAAGTACTTTCCAATAGTACTTGTTGCATAGGGAACTCCATACTTGTTGGTCCTTTTTGTAAGATCATTCCTGAAGGAAATTATAAGAGAATAATGAGTCATTTCCTCTGGTTCAAAAGCACGTTTGCGTTCTTCAACTGCAGTTTCTATGATAGTTGAAGGACTTTGTCCGGCATATTGACAGAATAAACGTAAGGCAGTAGTATATCCTGCTATTGTGCTCTTGTTATGAATTCCTTTTATAGCCAAGACGTAAGCTACTCTTTTATCGTCCAGGATGTTGTCGAAGGTTATGGTAAATCCTCCTGGGGAATCTTACCAGTGATAATTTCAAAAACAATTTGTGTGAGAATATGCTGAATAATATTGTCACTTGATTTCCATGACTTTAGCATTTCCGGATTATTGACATATATGTTAACAACAAATTCTTTAAGGAGCAAATATTTCGAAATATTATCAATGTCATCTGTTGAATTAAATTCACGGTTCAGAATTCATCCTCCCTATTTTTGTGTTTTCTATTCCATAATTGTTTTCAAAGCTATTCTTGATCAGATTATACTAGTTATACGTTATATTTTCCAATCTTTTCATAATAGATCTGTTACATTGTGATTTTGCTGTGTTATTAGAATTACAAGCTTGATTCGCATGAGTATTATTATGTTATTCAAACATATAATGGTATCTAAATAATCAATGATTATTATTTTTTATTAAATTATTCACAAATCGCGCAATATGCTTAATGATACGGAAAATACATAATGAAATAACACATAATCATTAAAAATAAAAAAACACAATATTTAATCCACCATGCCTAATAAAACATTAAAGAACAAATTTGAAGATGAATCCTTTGAAGGGCTTCTGTATCTTGCAACAATGAATGAGAAAACAGCAGAAGAGACGCTTCACTTTATGTATAATAAAAAGACACTGAGTACATCAACATTTCAACGAGCAAGAAAATTTTTGATGGAAAACAATGCACTTGAAATCAAAAGTGTACTTGGAAAAAAAGGGCTTATTTCTGTATTACATGCAAAACCCGAACCATACCTTGATTATTTAAAAAATCGAGTTAAAGAATGCAATGAATACAAAAAAACAAATCTAATCCTTTCGGACATTGAAATTCGTTACCTAAAATTTATTTTTAATTCTACACTGTTCAAGGAAACATTTTTTAATACAAATCTATTTGGAAAAGCTGAATATGCATATAACGTTTCAATGTTTCTTGATAGTAAAGGAAAGACACATGCTTATGATATCTTTCGATGGATTGATGAGATATTTATATCAATGATTCCCAATCTAAGAGAATTCTACAACAATGGTTTTGAGGATTTATTCTTAGATGATATTCGTACTTTTTTAGAATATGAATATCCAGATGATTTTGTTAAAGCACAAATATCTTCGGTTCCTGTCGAGAAGGCAGAGCAAATTAATTCATATTGTAATGATTTCCTTTCAAGTACTTTTGGGAAGTATCCTCATGTACAATACATGATTAAAAATTCAATAGCCAATAGTTTATTTACAGTTTTTAATTACGAATTTTTAGCAAAAATTTACGTTATTATGGCTTTTGATAGTGGCATAAATATTACTGACACATTCATCAACGATTTTAATATGTTGTGAAGATCCGCAAGGAATAATCATTTATATGTAATGTTTCATATGGAAATTGTCAGTGAGTAATCTGGCATATTTCTATAAATTAAGATTAAAGAACATCGGATATATTCTGGAACTTCTAGTATGAACTATCGGTTTATACCCACATTTTATATAATAAGATTTCATGTCCATAATTAATGGATTCAAAAACGATCAAATGTAATAAATGCAACAATGATGCAATTATTTTCCAGAAATATTCCGGAATGCACCTTTGCCGGAAGCACTTTATAGAGGATGTTGAACGTAAGATAAAACTTACAATCAGGAAGCATTACAGCATCAAAAGAAATGAAATGATAGCTGTGGGTCTGAGCGGTGGTAAGGATAGTAGCACAACACTCTACATACTTCACAAATTATTCGGCAAAAGACCTGATATTGAGATTGTTGGAATATCCATCGATGAGGGAATCGAAGGTTACCGTCCTGATACTATTGAATCCGCACGTGAACTCACATCAAAACTTGGTGTCAGGCACATTGTACGTTCATTTAAAGATGAATATGACACCACCATGGATGAGATAGCTCCACAGCAGAGAGAAAAAGGTGCCTGTAGCTATTGCGGAGTCCTCAGGAAATCACTTATCAATAAGATTGCCTTAGAGATGGGAGCTACAAAACTTGCAATCGGTCATAATCTGGATGATGAAGCACAGACTATTTTGTTGAACCATCTGAAAGGTGATGTTTCACGTATGGTGAGACTGGCTCCTCCCAAGGAACTTGAAGGACTGGTGCTCAGAATGAAACCTCTGAGACACATACCTGAAAAAGAGGTTGCTCTTTATGCTTATTTGAATGACCTTCCTCTTGGATTTGGAGGTTGTCCATATGCTCATGAAGCCATGAGAAGAGAGATAAGGGTAATGTTGAATGACTTTGAAGTAAAGCATCCGGGTACAAAATATGCACTTTTAAGTGGGTTTGATAAGGTTTCAGGAATACTTGGAAGAGAATACCCGCAGGAAGGCCTTCAGAAATGCAGTATATGCGGTCAGGCTTGTACCGAGAAGGTCTGCCAGGCTTGTAAACTGCTTAAACGGGATCAGTAATCCAGCAAGTAATCCTCAAATGAATATAATTTCCTTTCTGTCCTGTCAAGATAGAAACGTGTCAGCCACACAGTGATCAGTGGCTGTATTACGATGGTGCTCAGGAGTAGATCGATTAGTGACCATAACTGAGCTACGATATCAACATAAGATGTGATCTGTCCAACGACTCCCAGTACAAAGGAGATACCCATAATAACCAGCCACATTCCAATCGATGCCAGTTTATTGGAAAGGACAAAAGATACTCCGGTTTCAATTGCAGTTATCGGATCAAGTTCGTCTGCCACAAGCACATAATTTACAAGGAAGAGCAACAAGCTGATAATAATGGTGTAAAAAGCCCATAGGAACATACCTAAGACCAGTAGTGATGCACTGGCAGTGGCCATATCAGGATTTGACAGAAGAATATTGATGTCATCTATGGAGAGAAAACCTGGTACAAGGAATATCACTCCAGCCAGTATCAGCAAAACTATCAATACATTAACAAAGAACAGGTGCAGATAATTCCGCTTGCCTATTATGAACATGGTGCCTATACGAGTGTGCCCTTTTTCAAGTGCTTCTTTGGCCATGCCGATGGCACCGGCCATTATGAAAGAATCAATTATCATATATATAGCAAACAGAAAGATAGAGAAGATTGCTATTACCAGCATATGTTCATAGAATACGGAATACATCAGATCAAACATTTCATCCTGTGTCATACTTGCAGGATCTATTGTATCTGACATTGCAGGGACAATGAACAATATTGTGAACAATATCACCGAGAACATAAGAAAAAAAACAGATGCAGCTATTTTCAATATAAAAGGCACACATAAGTTCAGGTTGCCAGTCCATGTTCCAAATCCCTTGCGAACAAGTGTTCCAATATCCTCTACCATCTATATTACTCCGAAGACACTGACACTACGTTTCTCTATTATTTATTTGCATCCCATATTTAATCCTGATAAATAGAAGAGAGAGATTGATTGCTAAATTTGAAAATATTAAATATGAGCAAAAGTGCAATGCCAAAACAAAAAATATAAATAGCATTATGCCATTTTTAGCGTGTTCTTGCGCGGGTGGCTCTTTTCATACACTAAACCCACTCCCACACTTAAACCCCACTCCCCAAATACATTAAACCCAACCACCCGTGCAAACAAATGTTTTTTGCTATTATTTTTAAACTTAAAGCACTAATAACAGACCGGTAGGTCTCTTCTAATTAAAACATATAGCAGAAAATAAGTAATAAGCAACAGCTACATAGCCAATTTACAATATTTTTACTTCGCTAAGTCCCGGATAAAATATATATAGAGGGTGTAGGCTATCTTTTTTGAGGTGATATTTATGTCAATGTTGTATAACATATGGGGATTAATCGTACTGGCTTCATTTATATGGGTAGTCTATGATATCTTTACAAATAACAAAGGCCTAGACCCAATTAAGAAAGCACTCTGGATCATTGTGGCTTTTCTATTTGGTATATTAGGTGCAGCTGCATACTACTTCCTTGGAAAGAAATAAAGATATAAATATTGACTTTTGATTATTTTGTTTAAAATTAAAATATCCGGATTCGGATATTCTATTCTTTTTTATTGAACACTGAATCGAAAATAGACTTATTGTTAATGGAAATAAGAGTATAAGAATCTAAAAAGAAAAACCATTTCCGGCTTAAGCCGGAATGATTTTTGTATATTTTGTTTAGAACAGTCCTGCGCCAATGAACAGAGATGCGAACAGGATTGCAACCATGTTCACTACTTTGATCAAAGCGTTAAGAGCAGGTCCGGATGTGTCCTTGAATGGGTCACCAACAGTGTCACCGACTACAGCTGCCTTGTGAGCTTCTGAGCCCTTTCCACCATGCTGTCCATCTTCGATGAGCTTCTTAGCATTGTCCCATGCTCCACCACCGTTGTCCATTGTGAGTGCAAGTAAAAGACCACAGACAATGATACCGATAAGAAGACCACCAAGAGCTGCTGGACCGAGTACAAGACCTACAATAAGTGGTGTGAAGATTGCAAGAGCACCAGGTATTGCCATTTCCTTAATTGCGGCTGCTGTGACGATATCGACACACTTACCATATTCTGGCTTTGCAGTTCCTTCCATGATTCCTGGAATTTCACGGAACTGGCGGCGAACCTCGTTGACGATCTTGAATGCTGCCTTTCCTACAGCCTGCATTGTTACAGCACTGAAAACGAATGGAAGCAGTCCACCAATGAAAAGACCTACAAGAACAACTGGCTTGGTAAGACTGAGATCAGCACCTGTAAGATTTACCTTTCCGGTGTAATCTGCGAAAAGTGCCAATGCACCAAGTGCAGCTGATCCGATTGCATATCCTTTTGTGACTGCCTTTGTGGTATTACCTACTGCATCAAGTGCATCAGTGATCTTACGTACATTGGATGGCATGCCAGCCATTTCTGCAATACCACCAGCGTTGTCAGTGATAGGGCCATATGAATCAAGAGCTACAATCATACCGGTTGTTGAGAGCATTGCTGCTGCTGCTACTGAAATTCCATAAAGGCCGATTGCAGGACTTGCTGCTCCACCTACAATGAAGAATGAAGACAGGATACCTATAATGATAATGATTACAGGAAGTGCTGTACTCTCAAAACCAATTGCAAGACCTGAAATGACATTTGTACCGGCACCGGTTTCGGATGCTGCTGCGATTGTCTTTACAGGACGGAATGAAGTTGAAGTATAATATTCTGTGAAAACCACCATGAGAACCATGATAATTACACCCACTATGGATGCATAATAGAAGTTCATGTCTCCCATGAGGGAAGTTGTAACGAAATAGAAAGCAACAAGACAGAGAACTGCAGAGACTGCTACTCCTTTATAGAGTGCTTTCATGATCTTTCCATCGCTGCCGACTTTCACGAAGAAGACGGAAATGATAGATGCGAAGATTGCCACTGCACCAAGGATGAGTGGGAAAAGAATTGCGTTTGCGTATGAATCAAGGATAAGTGATCCAAGAAGCATTGATGCAAGAACTGTTACTACGTATGTCTCGAAAAGGTCAGCACCCATACCGGCACAGTCACCGACGTTGTCACCGACGTTGTCAGCGATTACACCAGCGTTACGTGGGTCATCTTCAGGGATACCTGCTTCGACCTTACCTACAAGGTCTGCTCCTACATCGGCTGCCTTGGTGAATATTCCACCGCCAACCCTTGCGAAGAGACTGATAAGACTTGCACCAAAACCGAAACCGACTACAAGATCAACATCACCGTAAAGAATGTAGAAACCACTTGTACCGAGAAGTGCAAGACCGACCACAGCAAGACCTGTTACAGCTCCACCACGGAACGCAACGGACATTGCCTTCTGAAGGCCCTTTGATGCTGCACTTGCGGTTCTGACGTTTGCCCTTACGGAAACGTTCATACCTACATAACCTGCTGCTGCAGAACTTAATGCACCAACAAGGAATCCGGCAGCAATCTTGCCACCTTCGGGAAGAAGAGCAAAGATAAGTACTGCAAGAATAACAGCAACAATTGCTATTGTTTTATATTGACGATTCAAATATGCCATCGCACCCTCCTGGACGGCACCTGCTATTTCCTGCATTTTCTCTGAACCTGCATCCTCACTAAGGACACTTTTTGCAAAGAAACCAGCAAATAACAAACTAACGAGACCAGCAAGAGGGGCAAGATAAATTAATGCTTCCATATTAAAACTCCTCTCAAAGTTTAATTTTATTCTGATTTTAAATGTAAATTTAGTTGTAAATTTTATAATCGATACTATTATAATTATTATAAAGCAACAGGTCACTTACAGTATGACTTGCTACATAAATGTAACCACGACGGGGTATAATACTAAAGTATAATATATAAAGGTAGGCCGAAATTGTGCACACATAATATGAATATGTCGCTGGGAATAGCTACTTACATTCCCCCGCCTATCTGCATCAGTTCGAAATCTATATCTTCAGGAACATCTACCCTGAAAACAAAAACATTATATCTTGATCTTCTGGCAGCAGAGATAGCTGTTTTTTCCTCATGACTCAGGTTTCCATCTGTACTGGCAATACATAGCGATTTCCTGGAATCTTTCACGAGGAAGTCAAAATAATGGCCATATGCATTCAGAAACTCCACAAGTTCGCTCAATTCTTCCCAGTTCTCACACATATGTGTGCTTTTTGTAGCGGAGTTACTGACATACCAGTCCCTGCTCATATAAGGATATGCAGCATATTGATCCCGAAGGTCATCATGTGCTTTGTGTATCTTTGAAATGTCAGCATTAAGATCAATCCATTTCCAGCCCTGTTCAGAAAAATAGCGTGACGCTACAATTGATACAATCCTATCCTTATCTTTTTGGTCAAGCTTCATTTTAACACCTGTTGCCTATAATGAGGCTTATTGCATTTAATCTTATATTAATACCGTATCCTTATATTTTGTTTAATGAAACAAATCATTCGGGTGGATAATTGAAACAATGAATCGTTTCTGTTGATGTCATGTTTATGCATCGGATAGTTTGCTCAATATCTATAAGATCTTCCTTTGATGAATTTTCGGAATTGATAAGAATACTGCCTTCTATTGATACAACAGAACCAGGAGAAACATACCTGTTTATCTCACTGACCAATGAACGCTGAGTTGAAAGTATTCTTGGATCAGAGGAAAGTACAGGTTCTATTGTGTTAACATAGATGTTTTCGTTCCCACTATTATAAAAAGTCAAGTTGTATTTATACACCACAGTTGAACTATCGTTGCCAGAGTGCCCGGACATAAGACCCTCCACAAATATCAAACCTTCCACAGGAACAGGATCACATGAAAGATTACTTGCACTAAGACCTATAATCACTCCCAGAAAAAGAAGTAATGAACCATGCAGAAATCCTTTGTCTATCATTTTAACCTCGTCATTTACTCATTACAAAGTATATTTATTTTTAGTGACATGAATTTTTCAATCATAAAAAGTAATTCACATTTCATGAGCAACTTAAAGTAGCAAAGGGAGCATGTGTTCTCAAAATATGAAAAACTGGTTGGTATGATTAAATTATGAGACAATGGTGGTAATTTTCGCTCCCTTTGCCAATTAATCTGTATGGCACCCATACTATATAAAATATGACAAATTTGGTATAAAAAATATAAATATGACGATGATAATGTATGGCGATGAAATATATAGAAAGAACACAAGAGATATAAGCGTGGACACAAATATATTATGATTGTAAATATATTAACCCATATGCTGTTATAAAAGGGCCTAAATTAGTATCTGGAGAAAGAAAATGGACTGTAAAACATGTAACTATAAGAAAAATATCCCCCTATTTTCTAAATGTGCAGGTGTCCCTGGAAGAACCCGAGTTGGAACTGCATATTACTGTAGCCATCCGGATATGCAAAACCCGGTACCAGTAATAACTTCTGAAAATGTCCTTGAAGACTGTCCTGTAGACAAAAATCGCCTTGAAATTAAAAAAGAGCTGGAAGAATCAGGGATTATAGAATCCTGAATATTAACAATCTCATAACAACCCACATCTCATTTTTTCTTCATACAAAGTAATAAAGTAATTGTTATTTTGAAAAATAATTTCCAGCTTTTGTAATCTTACATATATGAGTCTTTCAAAAGCTTCATACTACCCTAAATTCAAGTTTTTTATATTCAACTACTCTTAAAAAATATGCAAGAGACATATTAGGACGAACTATAAGTATAAATCAATAGCAACCAACCATATGATATTCAAAAGGAGTATCATACGATGCATAAATCAAATATTATACTTATAATTACCCTTAACATACTTATAATATTAGCCAGTGGCAGCTCAGGTTGTCTTTCTGACAAAGAGACAGCATTTTCAGAAAACGCAAATGTGGATAGTTATGACAATGCAGATGAAACCAACACCCATATAGAGAACAATACAACTTATAAAGATGAAAAAGACGAACATAAAAACTTCAGTGAAGAAGAGCAGTTTGCCTCTATTGAAGATCTTGAAGAAGACTCAAACATCGAAAATGCTCCAGAACCGGAACCTGTGATAAATAATGTTGAAAACCTGAAAATTGGTTCTTTCAATATACAGGTATTTGGTGTTACAAAAGCAGGAAAAGAAGACGCCATGGACACTATTGCGAAAATAGTCCATGAATATGACATCATTGCAATACAGGAAATCCGTGGCTCATCCCAGACAACCATACCTGCACTTATGGATCAGGTCAACTCTGATGGACATCAATATGATTATGCCATAAGTGAAAGGCTTGGAAGAACTTCTTCAAAAGAACAATATGCATACATATTCAACACCGAAACCGTGGAGATTACCGGATACGCTCAGGTATATCCTGAAGCAAACGATAGTGACAGTTTCCACAGGGAACCTTTCATTGCATCTTTCAGCTCAACTGAAGGAAACTTTGACGCAGTCCTTATGGTCATACACACTGATCCTGATGAGGCTACTGAAGAGATTAATGCCTTGGATAATGTCCTGGAATATGCACAGGATATCTATCCTGCTGAAAAGGACTTCATCATCCTTGGCGACCTGAATGCAGATGGGTCTTATTTTGATGAGGATGGAACAAATGACCTTGAAACATATACATGGGTCATAGACAACAGCGTAGATACAACAACAAAAGCCACAAATTATAGCTACGATCGCATAATCCTGACTGATAGTTCTGATTTTACAGGCAATGGCGGAGTTTTCAGGTTCGATCTTGAATACGGACTCGATTATAATGAGACTATAGCAGTATCAGATCATTACCCTGTGTATGCAGAGTTTATTGCAGTGAATGATATGGATTAAATCTGCAATACAGATTTTATCTGTGAAATTTACCAGAAAAAATGGGACATGCAGAATGCATGTCTCTTTATCAAAATAGGATTATTAAGCGAGAAGCTGGGTTCCGGCTATCTTAGCCTGTTCCATAAGCTCTGCGTTCTCTTTTGCCTCACCTGGTGCATGGTGTCCGACATCGATAAAGGTACCTTTGACTTCCATTCCAAACATCTGGAGAACCTGTGTGAACTCATCAAAGACTCCCTTGAAGGCATCAGGTTCAGGATTTCCCTGTGCACCGACTATGATAGCTTTCTTTCCACCAGCAATACGTGGTGTAAAATCAGGATTTACAAGTGCCCAGCAACGGTCAATTACCTGACGCATCTGACTTGTGAATTGGAAGAAATAGATAGGTGAGCCGAATACAAAACCATCTGCATTTTTAAGGGCACCATATACTTTAGACATATCGTCTTTTAGTTTGCATCCATCGACTTCTCTGCAGTATGTGCATCCCTGGCAGCCTTTTATATTCATTTCATTAATGTAGAATTTCTCTACATCTGCCCCTGCTTCTGCAGCTCCGTCAAGAACCTGCTGGACGAGTACATCGGTGTTACCGTTCTTTCTTGGACTTCCTACAAAACCTACTACTTTCATTTTGACCATTTCCTTAAGATAGAATTGTAAAATGTATTATATTCAAAAGGTAGATGTGTTTGCACTATATTTATACAGTATACAGTCATTTTTGATAGCAGCTAACAAAAAGTATAGTAATGATAATATGAAGAAAAATATGGAGGAGACATTTTGGAAAGCATGAAAAATACTGAATACAGCTGCCCTGTGGAAGCCACACTTGGTGTTATCGGAGGGAAATGGAAAACACTTATACTCTGGCAGCTAAAAGAAGATGTGCTTCGCTACAACACACTTCAACAGATGTTGCCCGGCATATCTCCGAGGATGCTGACAAAACAACTCCGGGAACTGGAAGATGATGGGATTTTGAATAGGAAAATGTATCCTGAAATACCACCAAGAGTTGAATATTCACTTACTGATTTTGGAAAAACCATTATCCCTGTACTGGAAGCACTGGCACAATGGGGACTCACATATATGGACATAAGACAGGACAAAAATGAGAAATGAATTAATGGAGAAAATATATACCACAAATTATTAAATATATTAAATATAATAGTGCATTGGTATAGTGAATTTTAGTCCTGAGGTGTGGCTTCTTTCTCTGAATCCTCCTAGTAGTTCCCAGCCCGTCTAACGTGGTATCCACACCTCAGAAGAATTCGCATAATATAATTTGATTGGAAAAATATATATTGCTAAAGACTTTCTCCTTTTAGGTGATGATATGAAAGCAAAACTGCTATGCACATGTATTTTTATTGTAGTATTGCTTGCTGTGATATCCGGATGTGTGGAAGATTCAAGTGAGAATGATAAAACTGAAACAACTGTCATAGTTGTAAATGAAACAGAATTCTCACAGGTTATGGAAGAAGCAAATACTGCCTATGTAAAGGCATTGATATCAACCAGCCAGAAGAATGTTAATGCTTCCACATCTTCTATTGATGAACTGGTAAGCAAGCTGACCTACGTGTCAGATACATACGGAGAAAATCCTCCTGAAATGTATGTCAATGATAAGGATTGGAAGACAGAAATTAAAAGAGCAGTGCTGATTGCAGAGCATTCACAGGAAATGCTTGAAGTAGAAGGAGACATTGAAGCCGCACATACAGGACTTGAACCTATGAGGGATCTTTTCTTCAGTCTGCATGAAAGGAACAATGTCCTGCACATGGGAGATTATCTTACTATTTTCCATATGACCATGGAGGCAGCAATTGATGCGGCAAGTATCAATGATACCGAAACAGTTACAACATACATTCCAACACTTAAAAGAGAATGGCAGGATGTATAAGATGCCGATATTCCATATACTGCAGATAGTAACTATAACCAATCACTTGCAACTGTAGATACTGCAATAGAGGTTCTGGAAGAATCAGCAGCAACTGAGGATGCAATTCAGGTGCAGGAAGATGCTGAAAATCTCAGGCTTGCGTTTGCAAAAGTATTTGCAAAATACGGTATTGTAATTTCCTGAATAAAGTAAAAGGAATAAAATGAACAAAAAGTGCATATTGTTCTGTACTTTAAATTTTCAGTAAGGATCGAAAATGAAGAACGATGAACAAAATAAGCACAAAAATTTCAAAATTGAATCAGGAATTGTGGGCTTCCCCGGGAATCCAGCGTTCTCCTGATTCTCCAATTTCTTTTTTCCATATGGGGACACTTTCCTTTATACGCTCAAGGATGTATTCACATGCATCAAAAGCAGCCTTGCGGTGTCCAGCACCTACTATTATCAGGAGTATGTTCTCTCCCACAGGAAGGTCACCAATACGGTGAATGACCTCAACACTCTCAATTTCAAATTTCCCGAATGCTTCATCTTCTATAGCTTCAAGTTCATTGACGGCCACTTCTTCGTAGACCTCGAATTGAAGCATGTCCATGCCATCGTCCCTGACCGTTCCAAGAAATGTGACCAATGCACCCATTTTAGGAGTTCTGGCATTTGAAATCATAGCATTTACATCAAAATCATCATGTGTTATCTTAATCATGAATCTCACTCCTGTAATTTGGAACCTGTGCCGCATATCTTACAATCAGGCCTTCTGGAAACTTTCATGTATTCCATCTCTGAAGAAAGTCCGTTCCATATCAGCAGCCTATCAGTCAGAAGATCGCCTTTTTTAAGCAGGTATTTGATGGCTTCGTTGACCTGTATCATCGCTATGATCCCCGGAGTCACACCCAGCACAGGAAATACCTCGGTTGGTGTGGGAGATGGGAAAACACAATTAAAACAAGCACTTTTTCCCGGGATTATTGTCATTGCCTGACCGTCAAAACCACGAATTGCACCATGGATCAATGGAATTCCTTTTTCATAAGCAATCTGATTGAGAAGATATCGGACAGGATAATTGTCCATTGCATCAATAATAAGGTCTGCATCACCTACAAGCTCCCTTACATTTGATTCATCGATCGTAATGTGGAATGTCTCTGCCTCAATATGAGGATTAATCTCACGAAGTTTATCACCAACAGAGAGAACTTTTTCCCTGCCAATGTCATTTTCCCAATGAAGCACCTGCCGGTTGAGATTTGTTTTCTCAACTGTGTCCTTGTCTGCAATACGCAAGTGACCTACACCTGCCACTGCAAGATAGAGTGCCACAGGACATCCGAGTCCTCCTGCGCCTGCAATGAACACACAGGCATCTTTTAGACGCTCCTGACCGTCCTCACCAAAGAGCATGATCTGCCTGCTGTAACGTTCGAGTTCATCCTTGTCTAACATAAGAAATGTCCTTTTAAAATGTGAATGTTTAATATGTAATTTAGTATGTAACTATCAAGTAAATAATATGAGGTCAAAGGTTATCCCTGTTGTTATATAAAAAGGAGGCAACTACTATCCTTACCATTGATATTGCCAGGTCTGGTGGACTTACAATCGTTGGTTTTGTACAGGACAGGAAAAAGAACGTTTATTCATATGGATACGAGACAATTGATATTCCCGACTCAATAGATGATTTTTTGTAAAACTGTAAAAAAGAAAAGTAAAAAAATAAAGTGATCAATTTACAATCATTGAACCGGTTGGCATCATATCGTCTGATGGTGCAACACCATTTTCTTTTCTATAAGCTTTTCTTTTGCATTCATCCATTTTTGGTCCTTTGCAATACATGGCAATAAAACCGCTGCATGCCGCCTGTTTGGAATCCTGGTATTTACTAAAAAAACCACATTTAGGAAGTAATTCACATTCTACCATAATATTAACCTCATAACATTTTATATAATAGTGTAAATTATATATTAAGATATATATAACTTTTGTGTAACAGTGTTAACTTGTGCCTAAATATCAGTAATATAAATTAATTATTGAAAAAAATACAAATATTTGGATATACCTAAAAGAGTTTTTTAAATACATTGACTTAATCATAAGTCACTATGCTACATAATCGACTTTAAAATAAGCTTTATTTCAGGTCACTGAGCTGTTAGGGCACTTTTATGATTTATACCAGCATTAAATACGAATGTTTGTTTTCTTGTTTTTTTCTTTTTATTTCAACTACTGTTGATTCAACTGTTTCTTTAATTCAACAATTCCAATCCCTGCTTCAGGAAATAGAATGCAAAAACCATATAAACAAGCCCCAATGACCTAATTGTGTATAGATAATAATTGTTTTTCAAAAAAGTTCTTGATCTTCCCACCAGCATTGCAATAATGATTTTTGAACCAACCAGTAAACCATAAAAACCTGCAACAAAAAGCATTGCTGAAAAGATACTTGTATCCTGAGCTTTGAAAATAATTGGTCCGCCTATTGCAATCCAGAAAAGATATGGATGTGGGCTCAGGAAGTTTGCGATAATTCCTTTCTTTAAAGAATCTGTTTTCTTTGTTTCAAGCTCAAGATTAATGTTTTTTGTTTTTAGGGAGGAGATTCCAAGATAAATAAGATAAAAAGCCCCTCCAATACTTATCATGGCAATGACAGAATCGTAATTCTCAAATTCCAAAAGAAATAGTAAGATTATTGAAACAATAAGAATGTCTGTTATAAATGGAGATACTGCAACCTTGATCCCTGCACGTGAACCGTGCTCAAGTGATTCTGAAATTGTCATTGCCAATAGTGGTCCCGGAGAGATGCCAGAAGCAAATCCCATAAGTATCCCGGATATAAGAAATTCATTGAGCATAACCATATCAGAAACGCCTATTGAATTTAAATGTCTAAAAGTTGTTGATTCAATATTAAAGAGTGGTCCTACTTGTACAAAATACACAGTCTGTCATCAGTGAATAATATATATTTGATACTAATATATAATAATCATAATACGATTTGAAAAAGCATTCTGAATCAAGCAATAAAATCGTGAATATCAGGAATGGGGGAAAGCGATGAAAAATCTTAAAATGAACAAGTACCTGGCACTAAAAGTTTCTCTATTTTATGTATTCTTAGCCGGCTTATGGATATTAGGTTCAGATACTGTACTCAGCTGGATAATAACAGACCCCGAGATCTATATGCAATTTCAGACCTATAAAGGAATGTTTTTTGTCATTACAACTGGTTTTCTGCTTTTCGTTTACCTGAAACCGAAAGTTACAGAGCTCAATGACTCAAGAAAGAATTTGCTTGATGCAGATTCATTACTTAAAAAACGACTTGATTATGAACTGACTACCATTGAATGTATGCGATTGCTACAGGAACCGGAAGATATTGAAGAAATAATTGCACGCATACTTGCAAAAGTCCATAATACTGTAAACAATAGCAGAACCTATATATTCAGAAATGAAGATGATACTGAATTGGGCCTGTGCATGTCTCAATTATATGAAGAAGTTTCAGATGGTATTGAACCCCAGATAGATAATCCTGAATTGCAACACCTTCCGTATTCAGAAGGAGCTCCTACACTTCTACATGTTCTGCTTTCTGGAGAAAACTATGCACATATCGTTGAAGAACTCGAAGAACCTGAAAAATCAATTCTCAAAGAGCAGGGCATTCTTTCTGTACTGATAATACCTATTTTTGCCGGAGAAGAACTCTGGGGATTTATCGGCTTTGATGATTGTGCTGAAGAACGCAGATGGCACGAAGATGATATCAATCTCCTGAGAGTTGTAGCCGATGGTATTGGTGAAGCTCTTTTACGTAAAGAGTCTGGAAATAAGCTTATCGAAAGTGAAAAGAAATTCCGCACATACATAGAGAATGCACCTTATGGAATATTCATTGTGAACGAGAATGGTAACTTTGAGGAAGTGAATGAAACTGCATCTGCCTTAACTGGCTTTTCCGAAGATGAATTGTTAACCATGAATGTTTATTCACGTGTAGATCCTGAATGCAAGGAAAGAAGCATCCAGGGTATTCATGAATTGGAAACAAAAGGATTCTCCAGTCAAGAGTTACTGATCAGACGAAAGAATGAAACTGGCATCTGGGTGAGAATTGACTCATCTAAACTTTCAGATGGTCGTTTTATTATGTTTGCAAATGACATTACAGAAAAGAAAAAGGCTGAAGATGCACTTATAGAAGCTAAAATGCTTGCTGAAGAGAACAATCGGATGAAATCCGAATTCCTTGCTAATATGAGCCATGAACTAAGAACTCCACTTTCAGCAATTATTGGTTTTTCAGATGTACTGACAGATGAGATTTTTGGAGAGCTGAATGACAAACAAAAAAGACATGTACAACACATTAACAATGGAGGAAGACATCTTCTTGACCTTATCAATGATATTCTTGATTTATCAAAAGTAGAAGCAGGTAAAATGGAACTGAACCTGGAAGTGTTCAGTATTTATGATATAATGGAAGATATCAGGTCATCCGTATTTCCAATGGCATCAATGAAGAACATAGACCTTGAGATAATCAATAATATTGAAACTAAGGAAATATCAGCTGACAGAATGAAGTTCAAACAGATAATGTTAAACTTACTTAGTAATGCTATTAAATTCACTCCAGACAATGGTAAAGTTTCAGTCACTGCTACAAAGAAAGATGATGAAATTATGATATCTGTTACTGATACAGGAATAGGAATTCCGAAGTATATGCATGAAAATATTTTCAACCCATTCATGCAGGTGGATTCTTCAAACAAAAGGAAATATGGCGGAACAGGGCTTGGGCTTGCTCTTGTTAAGCAGTTTGTAGAGATGCATGGAGGAAAAATTTGGGTTGAGAGCGAAAAAGAAAAAGGAAGTACTTTCACATTTACTATTAAAGACGTGAATTAAAAAGAATAATAACTAAAATTAAGCTGTTGTATACGTGATACAGCAAAGGCACGTGCACCCCTCAGTAAAATATTGGTTGGTATGCGAGTTCCCGCCAAAGGCATGTTGCACACATGCCACCGTGCCTTATTAAGAAGATTATTTTAAGTAATATTTAAGTTTTTATAAATTATCCTGATTTTTGTAAATGAGTTACAAAGATACATTTTGGATTAAGTTCAGGATGAAAAGTAAAAAGAAATTAATTGCATATTCAGTTTGCAAGGAGCTCCTGATTTTGCTCGAATATGCTTGAAAAGAGCTTCATGTTTATTAATTTTTCATTAGCCTGTTTAAGATTATTTTTGAGTTCATAGAGATCATCTTCAAGGATCTTGATGTATGCCATCTGCTGTTCGATCCTTGCATCTTTTTTAATCATATCAAGATGTTGTCTATGAATAGTTACATGCTTACCGATCTCATCCTCTGTCTTTTGTTTTAACTGAACGAGTTCTTTTTCACGGGATGAGAATTCTTCTTCCTGTGAAGACAGAAGATCATGCATATGCCTGACATATTCACGCCTGCGTTCTATCTTCTCATTTTCAATATCAATATCCATCTCACCGGAAACAATCTCTTTTTTTAGTTCAGCAATTTCTTTGGCCTTCGATTCCAGCCTGTTTCTGGTCCTTTCAAGTCTTTTTTGCCTTTTCCTAAGAGCTAGCTCTTCTTCAAACTGAGCACGTTGAACCCTATATTGTTCACAATTCCTTTTCTGAAGAGAGGCTGTATCAATATCGTATCTGTCCATACGAGTAGCGAGCTCTGCTTCCAGCTTTAAGAATGAAACATGCTTTTTTTCGTATTCCTTTTTTGCCTCTTTGAGAAGATCGCTTTTACGAGAAAGGTTTTCGAATTCTTTAGTGATCAGCTTTTTTGCGTCACGTATCCTGTGGTATTCTTCCATTATATGAGCTTCATCAGCTTTAATTTGCTCCTTCTTCAAAGCTATTTCAGCACGCTTTTTCTCAACTTCATCGAGCTGGCTGAAGTATGAAGCTTTGATATCTTCAAGGTTCTGAAGTTGGTTCTGATAGAAAAGTTCCTCGCTCATATTGTAATCCCGTTTTTGCCATGATAATCTATTAGAAATACTACTGTTGCATATACAGAATAATTATGTCGATGTATAAAAGAATCATGTTCATGATTTTAAATTATGTCTGCAAATATGAACATCATAAATATCCTACAGGATTATAAAATTTTTAATCATTGTGCAAAATGATAATTAATACTGTAATTTTTAGGATTTTCCGTCACAAAACAACCGATAGACACTACAGAATTGACTAATTTAATCCGATACGAAACAAGAAAATATGGTATGTATATAGATACATTTATCCCAGGGAGTAATAAATAGTACCATATATACTAGCTATAAGTAGTATGAAGACTAACTGTAAGTGCTTATCAAAAAGAGAAAGGGGTTTTAAATTTGATGGGAAAAATGAACAAATTAGAAAACTGTCCGGAATGTAATTCCAAACTGAGTGAAAACGAAAATATCCAATATTGTGAAAACTGCGGTTACTGGACACAGAAAGGAACTGCAAGATTTGATTCTATTGCTATTTTCGCCTGAACATAAATTCGGAATTGTTTTCGAACAGTAAACCATACATAATTAAAAACGAAGGACTTGTTCCTTCTTTATTTGTTTTTATAAATTGATTCTCTTCTTAAAAGCATCTAAAGCGGCATTCAATTTTCCGGTGAAGCCGAAATTCACTCTACATGTATGCCCATAATACGTAGTCTTTGGAACAATAGCAAGAGACAGGATAATGTTTAATACTATATAAAGAAGAAATAGAACAATAGATTATTTATTACTATATGAAAACCGGTGTAAAACTATTTGTAGAAAAATGCTATCAATTACCACTACGGGATGCGTTTCCCAGTTTCTTTCCATGGCCTGTAGGACCAGAGTACATAATAACCCCACAAATGACTGTCCTACATGTCTACTTTTTAGTCATATGCTATTTCAGTGAATCGCATCATGTTTTACATAAGGTAAACTACTTCAAGTTTGTTTTAGCTAATAATAGCAATATAGAGATCATAGAACGAAAACATCAATTTAGATTATACAGGTGACTTTTGAGCTATATATTTCCATTAGCTTACAAATAAGTAAGATGTTATCGAAGAAGAGCTGAAGTTTGGGGAAAAACAACTGATAGGAATTTAGTGTACGATATGGAGCGTCAATTCGGGACGTTGACGTTCCATACCTTCCTTAGTTGGATTCTGTTATTTCGCATTCTATACTCTTTATACTCTTATATATCAGGAGGCTTCCAGCCACCCAGAGCATTTTCAATGTTTGCGCTATAGATAGAGCAACATCATGCAACCTTTGTTTGTAAAGATTAATCGTACTGGATCATGTCAACATAAAATAGAGCGTGTAAGATGGCGTCGCACTTATACCACCACCCGATGCCATACTTTTAGCCACACGCAAATCCAACCAGATAACATCAATTTCAACTAAAGATGCGCCCCCGCAAATAGTCCTTATATTCCTGATATAAAGGATTAATTGCTATGGAAAAAGACTAGAGGAAACATCATTCTGTTTCCTCATATTCCGGACTTTCAACTTTACCCATAAACAAAATGCATCCTGTTCTCTTGTCTTCTATGAAGAACATAAAAGGATGATCTGCCCTGAATTCCCTTTCAGGAATGGGTTCAACATCTACAGCCTCAGATGTTTCCACCGCCACTTCTGTCGCTGCAGCTGCTTCTGTACCTTCCTCCTGAACATCAACAAAAGCCTGATGAAGTACTTTTGATATCATCAAGTATTCATCTGAAATTCCAGACAAATTGGCGTTTTGATCGCTGAATGCAGCTATTACTCCCATCTGGATGAGCTGATCTGAAAGCTCGGTTCTTGACTCAAATTTAAACTTGGGTAGCCATGTTTTTACTTCATATTCAGAATCCATACCGGATTTGAGTTCTTCATAGTCGCTTATAGAAAATGAGTTTTCAAAGGATTCGATGTCATTCTCATCCGGGAGAACTACATACATGCAGAGGTTATCACCTTTGTATGGTAGTTCTAGCATCTTCGCATCTGAGCTTTCTGAATAATTGAAATATTGTTTAGTGTACATGGTGTCTACTGTGATGTCATCATCCTCTGAAATGTAAAAATCCCTCTTGCCGGTGCCTTCTTCGTTAAATTCGTTTAACCATTTGCCATTAAAGTAAACTGCATTTGTGATGATTAATCTGGTATAGTCGTTAATCACTCCATCAGAGATTGGGTCTTTTATTTTATCATTCGTCTTTTCTGCAACCCACTCGTTGATGATATCCTTTGATTCTTCAGGCTGGCCTATAAAATCCAGGTTTGTCACGTTTCCAAAATAGTAAGTTTCAACGTTGGAAATGTATTGCTCTTTTACCGGGAAGTTTTGTTGAATCCACAATGCATTTGCAGTTTCAAGTTCATAATTTTCATTATCGGAATTAATTTGCTCAATCATTTCCCCAAGACTTATTTCCAGCACATTTTTGTTGAGTGGGAAATAGAATACATTTGACATCTCCTCTTTGGTTGTACTTTCGGCTCCTTCATAGCACATAGCCATTGCTGTGAATATGCTGTAAGGAGAAAAGAACATGTTTCCGTCACTTGTATTTACAATTTCTGAATACATATCAAAAGCGAAGGCATTGTTTGCAGCGGCAATATTATAATCTTCAGCCGACTCTGCATTTATGGTTGACTCTGTATTTACAGTAGAATCTTCTACGCACCCGGAGATTAGCAATGTGCATAACACACACAGCAAAACTAACATTTTATTATATTTCATATTATAGCCACTCTTTTTTAATTAGTGGTTGGTTTTATGACTATTTAAGTTCTTTTGGATAATACTAAGAAGCGCAATAATTTGTAGTATTACTATTTTTGTGGACATTTTTTGTGAATGCTACCATTATCTATTTCTAATTCTTTGTGCAATTTCTCAATTTCGTCAACAAACGATGGTGGCCTATAACAAAAAGTATCATTTCCTATTTTATAAGAGGATTCATTTTTTGTAAGGTATTCTATTTTTTTGCATATACTTAGTACGAGTTCTGCATGCCATCGCATGCCGTAAGAAAGTGCATTTCTGATTTCATCCTCATTGACCTGCCCCTTTTTTATTGAGAAATATAGCCGTTTCAAATATCCAAAGTAAATAACCATATGCTGGTGTTCTGACAAATTATCAATCTGTGTATTGCCCTCATAATATTCCCCCACCACATGATATAGAAATCCCCTGGCTATTTCCATTAGAATCGTATCTTCATAGGTAATATTATTGCCATATGTTGCATTTTTATGAGTTTTATAGAGAGATGCCCTATGCATTGTGAAATCGTTGGAAAAGAATTCGTCAATAAAATCAGCGGTTTTCTGTTCTCTTTTTCTTTTTTTCTCTAATACATGATACATAAGTGCAGCAGCACCAGCACCTGCAAACGCACTAATAAGAGGAATAAAAATATCTGTAAATTGTGTATGAATATAATTGATAACAATAGAGAATGCATAGTTATGCGTTAAGAAAAAAATAATCAATACGATTGATACAATCAGGATTATAGCAATAAGTGTCTTATTTTCCCGTATAATAGGATAGTTCATTAACCAATATCTAAAGCCAGTCCATATTGCAACTATCAGCAATAATATAGTCACAATTTGAGTATCTGATGCATTGGAATTATTTAGGAAATCAATAAAAAAAGATGTAATTTGATTCGTGAAGTTTAGAAGAATAATTACCAGTACACTCAAAATAGGAACATATTTAAAACAATCTCCAGAGTTATACTCTACAGTTGTGGATTTTTTAGTGTTTAACTCCGCTTTCTTTTTCTGCTTTATTTTATACCAACCTGAAATAATATAGACAATCAACGTTACAATTGCGAGTGAAAAGAGGGCTATCACTGGATAAGGATTGGGATTTTTTGGAGATCCTGCCAGAGTTCTTAAAGAATTATAGTACAATCCAAGCGAAAGCACAGTAATTGAAAATAAAAAACCTATGCATATACTTGCCTGGAATTCAGGAGACTTAGTGATTTTCGTGATCATCACCCTCCTTCACCTGAAGGTGAGATTCAGTATATTATAGATAGTTAGGTACTTTAATAAGATAAGGTTAGTGCTCAGATTAAAAATTCTTTACACTTAACAAAGAATGCTGAAACTGATAAGCTATGTACTACAAATAATAGTGTTCGGGAGAGATGGGATAATAATCCACATTTTTACTCAGACTGGAACTAATAAAGAACAAAGGCTAAAAAATGCTAAAAAGGATTTCATCCTTTATAGTCATGCAAAATGAGATACGCACGCATATCGTCTTTTTGAATACCTTCATCACTATATTGAGGGAAATTGGTAACTACATACACTCTTGCATCGAGTATCTTAACCTGTGCACTTTCAGACATATCGTCATCAATGCCCTTTTTTGCAACTGTGAATTGACGTGAAAAAGACAATAAGTCTTCAGATGAATTAAATCCAGATGAATCCAAAAATTCGAAATACTGTTTAAGATCATCTTGTTTCCATTCAGTTTTCATTATTACATTTACATTTTCAACATTATCAATTGCAAATGTTCTGTTTGCGTCAGAACCGTTTATCGGAACATTCGCATGTAGCATGCTTTCTCTGAATTGACCCCATGTATCAACTACCTTTAAGGCGCTTTTTAATCTTTCTTTATGTTCCTCTGATAAACAATGATTAAAGAGGATATTTCTGGAAAATATTATGCAATTAAGTTGTTCGTCTTCAACGCCATACATCGGAGTAAATGCAGAAGATATGAGTGCATTCAAATGTGACCTGCCATATTCCACATCGCCAAACTCTTCGATGTTGTTGAGACCTACAAAATGAATTGGTGTTCTGTTAAAGTGGATAAGCGACTCTGTATCTTCTAAATCATCCAATTCATCTTCACTCATGTAAAATACTTCTTCGGGAAATATATAGCCTGCATTAGGCCGGCTATAAAAATCTATTACTTCCATCTTCTCGACATAGGATGCTATTTCCTCTGCGTCATTTAGACTTTCAGCAAAATTATCAATTAAAGCTATGTCTTCTTCTGTAAGAGGATTACGCGTATCCGTGCATTCGTCTCCATCGATTACCTGTGCTTGTTTATCTTCGATGCATCCCGTGCATAATATGATTATAATTAGACAGATAGCACATCCTAATGTTTTGCTCATGCTCAATAACACCTTTTACAATCCTGATTGTTTATGAAGTTGTAAGACTTAATAAATGTGTTGACATTTGAAATTTAGTGTTTAATTGGGCAATAATAATTATGTTGTACTTTTGCAATAGCGTTGCTAAAATTACTCGACTATTAATGTTATGTTATTTGATCTGAGAAACCCATTCCAGTGTGGTTTGGTAAAAATATTATAGCCAGTAAAATACTTTGAAGATAAAGAATGATTGCCTTTTGCAAAAGGCTCCCATGAAATGGAACTGACATTGATGGACAGTGACTCGTTTGGCTTCAATTCAATCAGATAGTCATCACCCATTGCATCTATTGAAGGAAGACTTTCATATCCAATATCTGACCCATTGGAATAAATTATATTGTAAGTAACGTGTTCTTCATTAAAACCTATTCACACAAACCAAATTAACAATCATTTTTATCTCAAGGTGATGCGCTGAAGAGAATGATAGCCATCTTTAGAGACCTTGAGGAATGGGCCTATGGCACCAACAGCGTAATGGTTATAACAAACCAGCTGAAAGCGAATTCAACAAAGAACCAAGCCACGCATTCTGGCCATTCGGAGACGAATCACAATTCGCAGCCAAGGAGATATGGAGAAAACTCTCAAATAATATATCAGAGTATAAATATACGTGGATTGATCAATAATGGCTGCAGAAAGTGATGCCATAGTACTGGACGATTCTGTTCTTGACGATATCTTCTTTAGCCCGGTCTGTACAAAATGCATGCACCTTCATTTCACAGCTGACATGAAGCACACTTGCGATGCTTTCCCGGATGGCATTCCTGAGGAGATCTGGAAAGGCGATAATGATCACACGAAGCCTTATTCAGGCGATAATGGGCTTCTGTTTGAGGTGGTTGAATGATACTGTTTTATCTCAATTCCACATGGAAATCTTTTATTTTCCATCCATCCGATTCGTTTATCAATTCAATTCTTTTTGTGAAAACATATTCCTGACCCAATGCTTTACCAAGTAACTTTGTTAACCCAAATGATTTATCGTCAGATATCGACTCTTTTTCATATTCAACTTCAAGAAAAGCAGAATTCTTATTAAGTTTTTTACTTCCTTCAATGACACTAATGAACTTATATTCATACCAGCTATCCCCATCATCTTGTATGCTGGTGGCAAAGTCATCTAATGTAGTATTGTTCTTGTATTCGCTGGACATTAGCTCATAACAAGTATTGCTGTCGCCCGTGCTTGCAGAATATGCAAATGAAGTAACTGTTTCTTCTGGTGTATTTGTAGAAACACATCCCGTGGTTAATATTAATAAGCTAACTATAATAATAACATAGATTGATTTCAAATAAATTTCTCCATGCGGTTTTATCTTTTTGAAATATTACAGTGTTGTTGCTATACTTTAACAGATATTCGTTTTTCCATTTAAAAAAAAAAGAATGATAAGTGCTGAGCTCCTATCATTATTCAATACCTTGTGCGGCTTGTGACAAGTCAGTAATCGACGACAATATTGAATCGGCTGTGTTTGGTGCAACCATTGCAAGCAAAACAAAAGCAATGACTGCTATTAACAGGTATGTCATAAACCCTGCATGGAATACATTTCCCATGATTTCACCTCAGTTTTTACAGAGATGTTCAACTACAATCAATTACGATTTATAAAAATCGAAAAAATACGCAAATTATAAATAGTTTTGAGTCTACAACGAAAGTACACAATAAAACATCAGGTTATTGGGTAAACTGAATATTATTGTTATTGTGCATGTTTCGTTTTATATTATCTCCGTTTTCGCCACGAAGGGCAAATAATGGAGACATTTATATTTTTATGAGATAAATAGTTTACGACATTATATATTTTTTGTGAATGTAATATATATTGAATAATATAGTAACTAGTATTATACTGATTTTATTGTATGAATCAAATATGTCGCTCCTTTTCTCTATTTTTGCCATAAAATTTTTATATCGTTGACATACACCCTGCAGTATCTAATGGTAATAATTGAAGGAACAGCTTTTCCATTAGACAAACTCAATTCTAATGGATGAGGAGTCACATCTTCCGAGGCAGTCAACGCTATTTCTTCTCTTAAAAACGCAGTTATCCGTGTCTGCCCTCGCGATTCTCCACACGGCTGTGACTTTTCTGAAGATCCTAATGCTGAGATCGGCAAAGTGCTCGATGTCTGGAAAGAAAAAAACCAGGTACGTGTCTGTGCCGACATCACTGATTCTATTGCCTCGCAAAAAATAGATGACGGGACTTGACCAAAGAAATGGAGTCCCTATGCTACTGCTTCTTCACTCAGCGGTAGCTGGGCTAAAGACATAGATGTCCGTTCCCTGACAAAAGTGTGTTTTCCAAGGATGATTAAAATGTGTAAGTATTAAAATTCTAGAAGTACGCTGAGGGGGAGATTCGAACTCCCGCAGCGCGTTAGCACTACCGGTTTTCAAGACCGGCGCCGTAGTCCACTTGGCTACCTCAGCATGTCGGATGGTATCTTAATAGCGAGCTAGAATATAAGGGTTTTGATACAAAATCGATACTAACAGAAATTGTCAGTGATACTGTAAAGAAAAATCCTATTCAGTATAAAAGTGAAGTAAAGAAGAGGAAGATTATTCCTCTGTAGCTTCAGCTTCTTCTTCCTCTGCAGGAGCTTCGGTTGCCTCAAGTGCTTCTTCTGCCATTGGAGGAACGTATGGGTGCTTCTCGACGTATTCGAGGCTTGCAATGCCCAGCTTGTCGATAAGCTCGCTTGCGATGGTCATCTTGGATACGATCCATCTCTGGTTAAAGCCAAGCTCGATTGGAGTGTAGATTCTGATAAGGTCATCTGTAACCTCAACCTCAATCTCTGGCATGCCGGTATAGAGTGAAAGCAGGCCCTGTGCTTTAGCAATTGGGTCCTCGATCTTCTCGACGATTGTGTACTCGTACTCGACTTCCTTACCTGCAAGAGCATGGTTCATGTCAACACGTACTCTGCGGCCGATAACCTGTGAGATAACACCACGTTTGCCGTTGAGCTCAACAGGCATTCCCGGATATGGTCTCTGGTCAGCGAGCTGGTCCTTAAGCTTTGTAACTGAAACAGTCTCAACAAGAGCAGGGTTGTGTGGACCGAATGCCATCTCAGGTGCAATGGTAACGGAACCGGTATATCCTACGTCCTTACCAACGAAATCCTCATCAAGACCCTTGATAGTGTGGCCGGAGCCAACGATCACAACATCTCCGCCGTAAACACCGCGTGGGTTGTAGATACCATTATCTTTTGCAAGCTGTTCATCGGTAGTGTCAAAGATCTGTCCTTCATTGAACTTACCGGTGTAGTTAATCTTTATAAAATCGCCTTTCTCAATTGCCAAATCTATCAACTCAATATAAGTTATTTGATTAATAATCTAATTTGATAAAATCCATGAATTGAATTACCTGCACGCTATACTCATATGTCTTTAAGAATCTTTTGCCAGCAAAACAAGGGATGTGGCTAAAAAGAAGAAATGATGATCAAAAAGTATCATCCACAACAATGCCAAGGACAAAATCCCTGTTAGGTTCATCAAGAAGAGTAATAGAAGACGGCAAATCCAGTATATCCTCAAAACCATGGAACATATTCTCAAAAGGAACCCTGGTATCGTGCCAGTCAACCTTCCTGCTATGGCTCAGTACACCCTTGCCCTCACGATACTTGTAATTATCACGCACCCTGCCAATTGCCACCTGTTTCTCACACATCAGCGGGATAACTATTAAGTCATATCTCCTGACATCATTAACAAAATGCAGCACATCCTTTGCCCATACTTCAAGCAGATCAACCGGAGGAGTGCTTAACCTTTCGATCAAAGCCTTCTTCATCTGCTCCACACGCTCAAACTCATCAAACTCATGCATGGTAGCATCGAACTGCTTGAGCTCATCATCGAATTTCTGGAGCTTACTGTTAAGACTTTTCATCTTTTTGACCATCTCAGGTCTTTCCGTTGACGAATCAACGTTTTTGATGGCATCCTCAAACTCCTTCCTGAACCTCTGGTCAAATTCCCGGTACTTATCCCCAAAATGCATATATTTCTTATAACTGGGCGACTGATGCTTGATATCCATCAGCTCGTTACCGAACAGGTCCATGATATGCAGGTTCAGGTCAAAAGAAATGAAATCCCTCTCTATGCAGGACTTTTCCTGCAGGCCGCAATAACCTGTGCGTATTACCCATACATTGTTCCTGTGCTCATGTACCATGTTTTTCACCATTCAAAGAGCCTGATAAACTCACCCTAAAAGACAATTATCAGTAATAGTTAGATATATCTAATAGAATGTGGTTTTTGATAAGCATATTGAGTCAGGGATAAAGAAGTTACGGGCGAAATACACTTTTTGGTCCGCCAACTTGTGCAAACTGCAAAAACCAATTCACAAATCTTTAAAACAACCATGACACCTGAAGATTCTTATGATATTATTGTGGTCGGAGCTGGTCCGGCTGGTTCCACCGCAGCAATGTATGCTGCCGAGAATGACATGTCAGTACTTCTTATTGAAAAGAAAAGGGATATAGGAGTACCACTCCAGTGCGGAGGATTTCTCCCCCACTATCCCGTTCTGCAGGAACTTGTCCCTAATGCAGAACTACCGGTAACACTTGAGGAGATCCCATCAAGCTGCATACATGCTACTGCCTCATATCAGCGTTTCATAGCACCAAACGGCCTGTCAAAAGGTTTTGATGTTGATGCAGATTCAATTGACAGGAGACGTTTTGATAAACACCTTGCAAAGGAAGCAGCTCGAGCAGGAGCAGAACTCCTTGTTGGAACAAACGTCACCGAAGTGAACGAAACAAAACTCTTCATGGATGGTGCCTTCGGTGAATTCGAAGTTGAAGGAAAGGTTATAATCGGTGCAGATGGGCCAAATTCTATAGTTGGGAAAGCATCAAACATGCTCCGTGATTCAGACCCAATGGGAACCGGAACAGCTTTTGAATACGAACTCAGCGGAGTTGACATTGATAAAGAAGCCGTTGAGATGTATTTCGGCAAGGATTTTGTCCCCGGCGGATATGCATGGATCATCTCACAGGGAGACGACACCGCAAACATAGGCGTGGGTATCAGGGAAGCTCTTTTTGAAGAACATCTTTGTGCCAGAGATTATCTCGAACGTTTCATGTACAAGCACCCTATCGCAAGCAAAAAGCTTGAAGGTGCATCCATAACCTCAGTTGTGGCAGGACTTGTCCCTGTAGGTGGAGCGCCAAAAGTAACAGCATCACACAACACACTGATTGCAGGTGATGCAGCAGGCCATATCATCGCAACCAACGGAGGAGGAATTTCCACCGCTATGGTCGGAGGTAAACTTGCAGGAGAAACAGCCGCAGAATTCCTCAAAGGTAAATGCAGACTTCAGGAGTATGATACAAGATGGAGGCAGCAGATGGGACTTGAAATCAAGACCGCAGTCTATGTCCGCAAACTCATGGATAAGCTAATGCTCTCTGACAGGCTCATGACCACAGCCATAAAAATGATCACACCGGAACAGATGAAAGCCATACAGTGCGGCCAGCTACCGGATCCTGTCAAAAAAACATTAATGAAACTGAACGTGGGACTCAGTTAATGTACATCTTCGTTTACGGCACTCTCAAAAAAGGTGACCCGAATCATGCACGACTTGAAGGTTCACGCTTTGTGTGCGCAACACAGACTATTGAGAATTACGTGATGCTTGACCTTGGAGCGTTCCCGGGAATTCTTAAACCCGAAGATATATCTCAAATGCCAGTATCAACTATTACGGGAGAAATTTACCAGATAAGTGATCAGACCTTAAAAGAGCTGGATCACTACGAAGGTGAATGGTACTACAGAGAAGAAGTCCACCTTGAATGCGGATTTTCAGCGCTTATGTACTTTCTGAAGAAAATCCCGCCTATCAATTACAAAGTCATCACAAATGGAAACTGGGAAAATAAGATAGTGGAGGTCAATAGTTGAAAGATAACAACAAAGAGAATACAATCCCTATGTTTAAAGGAACCATCGGCTATGAAGCATTTGGAAACCTCTATCTTAACATAACAAACCAGTGCAGCGCAAACTGTACATTCTGCATCCGTGATGGATGCGACGGGGTTTATGGTTACAATCTCCGCCTTTCCAGGGAACCCACTGAGCAGGAAATAATATCAGACCTCGAAAAACACGACCTTAGCACTTACAAAGAAGTTGTCTTCACCGGTTTTGGTGAACCAACCTGCCGTTTTGATACTGTTCTTCATATAACTAAATGGCTAAGCAAAAAAGGAATTAATGTCAGGCTTGACACTAATGGTCATGCTGCACTTATGTACCCCGGCAGGAATGTCGTAGAAGAATTAAAATCAGCTGGAATGGATGCTGTTTCAGTGAGTCTTAATGCAGAATCCGAAGAGATATACAACAAGATCTGCAAACCCAAATATGAAGGATCATATCAGGCAGTTCTTGATTTTGCAAAAGAAGCAGTAAGAGCAGGAATAAAGACCCGTATGACCGTTGTCGGCCAGGATGCAATTGACATCGATAAATGTGAAAAGATAGCAACCGATATTGGTGCTACTTTCAGGGTCAGATAACTATACGGCATGAATAATTTACAGGAAGACATCGGAAATAAGAGAACTGTTCAGAAATACTTGAACAGGTCGTCCCTCTTTTCATTGTGCAGTCTCTGCCTGACAAGTGATTTCAAAGCTTTAAGGTCACCTTTTTTTGCACTTATAGGAGCAACAGTATCAAGCCACTGTCTCCACGGAGGCAGCATATTCAGCTTATCACATATCTGATCCAGGGTCGCATCAAGTTTATCAGTTTTGATCTTATCGACCTTATTTACAGCTAGGATAATATCAAAACCCAACTCCTGGAAAAGTTCGAACATTTCAATATCAATGGGAATTTCGTTACGCTCTTCCCAGCGTTGTACTATTTCAAGAAAAGAAGCTCCGTCAATGACAAGCACAGCAACATTGATCCTTTCAGCATTTTTCTCGATATAACGCACGATCTGGTCTTTCACGATATCCTGCTTGCGGTCTTTCACACCGCTCATAAAACCAAATCCCGGCAGGTCAGTAAGAAGCAGGTCAGAATATCTTATATGAGTAGGCTTAAGTGTAACACCGGGACGCTTTCCGACTTTAACGTTCTTTCCCGTAAGTTCCTTCATAATAGAAGACTTGCCTACATTCGATCTTCCTGAAAAAATAATCTCGAAATTAATACCTTCAAGTTCATCAGTCTTCTTTGCCATTTATACCGCCATTAATGCTGCTATTTTGTTCTCTTATTAATTCTGCAGCCTGTTGTTTTTGTACCCCTATGGCCTTATCGAACTCACGAAGGAAAGCATCAAATGATTCTTTTGGAATCCTGGCACCTGCAGCAGAAGCATGCCCTCCACCACTGCCGCCAAATGAAGGTGCTATCCTGCGCAGCAAACGATTCAGGTCTACAGACTCTGAATTCCTTGAACGCATGCTCATATCATAAACGTTCCTCTTGTGGCGGAATTCGGCAGATACACCCACATCCCGCTGTCCATAGGAAGCAGCATATATAGCGGATTTTGACATATAACCATTGGGGTCAACCACATAAGCCAGATTATGGAGGGCTTTTACTTCATGCTTCACATGAATACGAAGCTGCTCCTCAAGATCAGCGCCTTCTTTTGCAAGCCTGAGCACATTTGGTATATCCGTAGGAATCTTGTCATGAGAAAGAGGTAAAAGGAGCTTTCTCTTAAAATCATAGTTCCTCCCTGAATAGATGAGCGCCTGAATAAGCGTTCCTGCCTGGAAAAAGAGACTTCTCTTATCCCAGTCCCGCAACCACTCTTTCACGGAAGGAGTGTTATCATAATAATCGCCAATAGCACCATAAATAGCCACCCTGCGCATATCACTGCTTAAGCGTTTCTCAAGAACCTTATATGTGAGTTCCGAGGCACAAACGGTAAGATCATGATGCAGCCAATCTGCAGTTATACATTTTTCCGGTAAAGGATGATGATCGATATATGTCAGATTAGAAACTGATGCAAGCTCAGCAAGTCTTTTGAACAGGGCAGTGCAATGTCTTTCATCAATAGCAATATCGCAAATGATGATATTTTTATAACCATCTGCAAGGTTCAAGTCATCAAGGACACCCACAGGAGATGTAAAATAAACATCACCCTCTGGATAAGCACTTTTTGCAATCGCACCTGAACATACCCCGTCCGAATCCCCATGTGTCAGGATAAGGGTGGATTTGTTCTTATGCTGTCTGGATTTTGTCATGGAAAACTCTCTCTTAAGCAAATATAGAGTAACTCATAGAAATATTCTCAAACAGGAGAAGGACATCATAGTATTTTGTCTTTAGTGTTCTTCAGAACTTCCGTTATCTTGTCCAGGATATCATACAGGAATTGTAATTTCCCATGGTCTACTTCAGATTCTACAGAATCCTGAGAGCTATTATCACTTACAACTGTTTCTTCAATTATTGTTTCGTCCTCAATATCTTCGGTTCCTGAACTTGAGGCTATAACTACATCAGGATCATTTACTTGAACAAGAGTTTTTTTGGAATAAGAGGTTCCTGAATATTCATATGAATCTATAAATTTTACAGTTGCTGATGGAATAACAATTTCTCCTTCTTTATCCATTCGCACTGTATACTCAACTGAAAATGTCTTATCAGGATGTAAAACAAGACTTCCACCCATTACACCGGATAATATCTTTCCCCCTAAAGGAAGCTGGTCTGAAAGAGTAATATAAGCTGCTCTGTCGCCTTCATTTACCACATCAACACTTATATTTACATTTTCATTCAAATTGATGCTATCCGTACTAAGAGTCTTATTGACAACAATATCGGGACCATGAACCACTAGAGTGGAAGAATTCATTTCTTTAGAATAGGATGTTCCATTCAATTCTGCATCTATTAAAGTTCCGTTTATCTCATATGTGCCTGGTCTTAATGCTTTAACTGAATATTGAAGTGACTTCGTACCATATGAATCGAAAGAATAATTCCAAACTCCGTCCGAATCCGGATCAAAGACCAGGCCATCAGGCAATTCTGCTCTTATTGAAACTGAATCGACAGGTTCTGGCTGCATATGTTTCATGTAAAGGCTATAATAAGCCCTTTCGCCCATGTACACTTCATTACTGAATTGCTCATCAAACTCAAAAGTTGCATCTATTTTTTTCACAGTTTTAGGAATTGATTCTGTTGAATTAGAAATAGCCACACTTAAAACGGTATAAGGTGCAGGTATATCATTACCTGTAATAATTTCAATTGCAGTGATATTTAGTCTGTCATCAAGAACACTATTATTTGAAAGACCAATGGTATTATTACTTAATATAGCACTCCATGAATCACCATAAATACTGTTGATAGTGAGCATCACATAATCGGTTTCGACATCAATAGGTTTTGCAGGAGAAAAATCCGCGGCTTTTATAAGATAGCCGCTATGATTTACTTCATCTCCCCAATAAAGGGTGTACTCTTCTGCATCCAGCCATTCAACATCATCCGACTGTGCACTGGCAACAATACAAAGATGTGACAACAGCACAGTCAGTCCTATAAAAAGGAAGATTTGCTGTTTCATAAAGTCATTACCTGTCTCTGCGCTTTGATACAAAATAAACTGCAAACAGTGCAAGCATCATAAAGCTTGCTTCAAATCCCGGTTCAACCCTGTCAGTATCTTCCTCATAAGTATAAGCATAATTGTCATCTGAGCTACTTTGTTCCGTATCTGATGAACTTGAGGAGGAAGAAGAAGAAGAAGCGGAAGAACTTTCAGTTGTCACTTCCGAGGGATCAACAACTGTAATAACAGGCATATTGGATACCTTTTCACCCTTGTAATCTTCAAGATCAATGAATGTTGCAGTTGTCTCAGGAACTTTGATATCCCCTGTTCCTTCAACTTTTAATATATATGAATAAGTATAGCTTTTTCCATGTGCTGCAACATCATGGAAACTAAGATCACCACTTACATAAGTTGCATTCTCAGGCATTGTTTCAGTTGTAGTTACACTGGCATCCTTTGTACCCTGATTCTTAACAGTTACCTTTACCGTAACTTCATCACCCGGACTTACTGATTCAGGACTTACTGTTTTAGTAAGTACTACATCCGGACCATCAATTTCCATTTTTGTTGTATCGGACTTAAAAGTATGTGTGTTTCCATCAGGATCGATAAAAGTAGCACTTGCAGCAGGGATAGTAAAAGATCCGGTTTTTGTTGGCTTTAATGTATATTCAAATATTTTTGCCTCGGTTTCCTTAGAACCGATAGATAATGTAACTTCATTCTCAACATTATCCTGAATTTCAAGATCGCTTGTTTGCGGATTAGTAAGAGTCACGGAACTCAGGCTGTATATACCATTATTCCAGATACTCACTGAAACATGTGCGGTTTCATCCATATAAATTTCTTCGGTTACTGTTTTTGTAACGATGAGCTCTACAACTGGCTCTATTGTAATTGTCTCGGTTTCAGTATCTTCATGAATCTCACCATTGATATCTTCTGATTTTGTAGTTACTGTGATATCAACATCAGTCTCATCCCAGTATTCAGGAATCTCAAGTTCGATTTCTATCTGGTCAAGCACCTCATCCTCTTCTACGGATGTAAAATGATATGAATCCTCGCCATCCAGAAACTCCATACCATCCGTATCAATTTCCACGATCAGATCCTCGGCCTCTGCATCTCCTTCGTTGTCTATATCTATGGTTGCAATAATTGAACGGTATGTTGACATACGTGGGTCATATTCATCTGATTCAGTTGTAATCGCTATATCCATCTCAGGAATACCACGTTCATAAATCTCAATGGCAGCACTAGGATCATCCATGTTGCCAGTCCATTCGTCAATATTAAGAGTTACTGTTTTAATAAGAATACGGAGGTCATCACCTTTTTCAGTATCCCTGAATTCAATACCTTCACCAGCACGTGCAGGGGATTTCTTTTCAAGCACACCATCACGATAGATACCCAGACTTACGTAACCATCCTCATTAAAGTCTTCAGCTTTTATTGTATAATCATCCAGGGTAAGAGTACCACCCCATTTCAAAGTTCCAGTTTTAGCAGTACTATCGCTCCATTCAATATCATCAAGCGTATATGCCATAGCAGGCAAGCTCAATAAAACAATAAACATTAAACAAAAAAACACTTTACGTATCATAGAAATCCCTGGATTATACGTTATTTAATACTAAATTTTTGGATATAATGGCTTAAATCCCCGAATCTGGGCAGGCTGGTCAATGACCCTGGTTCTGGAAGTAGATTCAGGCATGTTCATAAGCGAAGGCTGCATGATCATTCCTGCAATACACTTGTCAGTTACAAGAGAACTTCCATATCCTGAATCTATAGGTTTATTAGTAGATGAACTTGTAGTACATATTCCCTTTGAATTCTGACGCTCTTTTTCAGCCTCTTTTTTAGAGAGGCCTGCATTCATGTCCCTTTCCTTGGCCTTAAGACCGTCTTCTTTACCACATGTGTATTGTTCCTTTACTAACGTATCAAACCCGGCGGTTTTGGCAAGGTCTTCAAGCATGGAATAACGTTCACTAACCCATCCCAATTCTGAATGCTTATGGTAACCTACTTCATAGCCCAGATCATAGGCATTTTTTGTAAGTTCCGAAACCTCAGCATCAGTAAGCTGGGTTTTTTCTTCCTTTTTAGAAAAAAACCTTACCATTTGTATACACCATCATTCGAGAAGGCCACTTACCACAAGTCCCTTATCACTAAAACCCACCGCACGCATGTTGCAATCATGCTTGGTTCCACGCATCTTGATGATTTGCATTGCACGGGTCATCGTTTTGTCATAAAGGAAATTGTGCATAAATACAACTCCATGTGCAGCAAACTGCTCAGTTGAGTAAGCACTTGGATCGGTCATCTCAGATATGAGTATGGTTGTACAGCCAAGTTTCTTAAGATTCCTGATAAAACGGCTCATTTCTTTTTCCTGCAATGAGAGATCCCTTGTAGTGAACCTTATGGCAGAAACTGAATCAATAACAAGTCTTTTTACATCATACTCTGAAACATAAGCTGCTATTTCCCTGAATACCATTGCAGGTGACGGAGCCTCGTGTTCTCCAGCTGATGTTGAAACCTCGTATTCCGGAGTAATATACTCGCTCATCTCATCCATGAAACCGTATTCCATCCTCGGACCAAGATCTGCAAAGAGCAGTTTTTTCATCTTGATCAGGGTGAGCACATTCATGGAGTAATTGGACATATCATCGATAATATTCTGCGGACTTTCCAGTAAAGTCACATAAAGTCCGGTTTCACCGAGAGCTGCACCATGCGCCAGATACTGAACGCAAAAAGTTGTTTTACCACTGCCTGGTGGACCACTCACTAGATATACACGATCCGATAGCAGGCCACCCTGCACCAGTTCGTCAAAACCTTCTATGCCTGTCTTTATCCTCATGAACTATCCTCGAATAACCGTTAATTGAAGAATATATATAATAATCATTTATAATTATACAGTGCATCTATTTGAATGCTTCGATTGTATTCACATGAATAAAATAATAGTGAACTTATAAATATTGCGCAAAATTTTCAAAGCATTTTCCGACAGCTTAAAATCTGTTTGGATTTATTCTTTTTTTATGCAATTAAAAGATGTTATCAGTGTATTGGAGAATATTGCCCCCCCTGAACTAGCAGAAGATTTTGATATCGGCAGGATAGGCCTGAACCTTGACCTGCAAAATGACATTAAAAAGATAGCTGTAGCACTTGACCCCACAGAATACGTACTTAACAGGGCTGCTATGATAGAAGCAGATCTGCTTATCACACATCATACCCTGATATTCCATGCTGTGCACTCTATCAATAAAGAACTTGCAGACAGTCTGAAAATTGCACTGGATAACGGAATATCGTTGTACTCCATGCACACGAACTTTGATAAAGCAAAAGGAGGCATCAATGATGCGCTGGCAAACAGACTTGGACTTTCAGATGTGCAGGAAACTCCTATTGGCCGTATAGGCAGCATTGCCCCATGTTCTGTGGAGACTTTCGTTAACCATGTTTCCAAAAGTCTTGGCACCCATATTCAGTTTACTGGTAGTAAAGATGAAATTAAAAAAGTAATGGTTTTCGGAGGAAGTGGTTTCAGGTCAGAATACATTGATACGGCCAGAAGTTATGGTGCTGATGCCTATGTATCATCTGAAATAAAGCATGACATAATACGCTCTTATAGTGACATGCTGCTTGTGGATGCAACACACTATGCTACCGAAAATCCGGGAATGCAGGATCTCTGCCCTGTGCTTGCTGATAGACTGGGAATTGATGTGGAATTTATAGACCACGATCCACTGATAAAAACACTCTGAAATCCGTGATAATATGCCGGAAGAAGAAAGTAGAAATGCTAACGAAATCGATGAAGATGAACTTGACGAACTCTTCGAGCAACATGTGAAGAAAAGAGATGATCCAAAACACAGAGGATACGGGGATTATGAAAGGAGAAGAATATACAGAGGTCCTTCTGTAAAAAGAGATTAGTAAAAAATTCTTTACTCTCTTCTGTCTATAACATTTTTCCCGCATTTTTCAGGAATTATTGTAAGTTCCCCTCCTTCGAATTCCGACCTTAATGGATCGGTTCCTGCTATGCGATCAAGAGTTACCGCCACGGCTGCAACTTCAGAATGAGGCTGGTTTCCAACTGCAACGTTCCAGTCAGCCATCTCATATATCTCGAACGGGACTTTTTCAGCACCTACCACGATCATGAGCTTATCACATTCACTTACCTCAGGAACAGCATCAGGAAGGTTGACACCATACATTGACAGGTGGCATACTTTTCCACCGTCTTCTTTCCACTTTTTGATCTCAGCTTTCCAGCTTACATTATTCCTAACATAGAAATTACCGCCAAAACGGTTGGAAACGTCAGCAATGTTGTCTGCAAGTTTCTGATCATCTGATGCCAGGAGCATTCCCTCGGCACCGAAGGCACGTGCTGTCAGGCCAACATGAGTTGTTATTCTCTTATCACGCTGAGGACGATGGCCAAGTCTTAATATTACAATTTTTTCAGGCATATTTATCATTTCAGTTCTGTTATGTCAGCAACCTTCTCAAGAAGCATGCCTTCTACTACGATTGGAAGATCTTCTCTTGCGTTCTTGATCGCATCTGCCAGCTTGTCTTCTTTTTCAGCGTAAATAGTCAATACTGGTTGACCAGCCTTTACTTCCTCGCCACGCTTCTTATGTATCCTTACACCTGCACCTTTATCATTTGGAGCACCTGCAAGTCTTGCGATCTGCACAATGCGCTTGTTGTGGAACTCAAGAACATATCCATTTGTAGGAGCCTTCAGTTCTGCTGTATACTGACCTACTTTTATGTCCCTGTAAGTCACATTCGGGTCACCGCCCTGTATCTCAATGATCTCTTTCAATTTTGCAAATGCTTTACCATTTTTCAGGGTTTCTATGGCTAGATCGTGGCCCTGACCTTTTGCAGCAACACCGCCCATCTCCAGAAGCATACCAGCAAGCGCTGCGCTCTTTTCAATTAGACTGTTCGGACCTTCCATCGTTTCAAGAACCTGAAGTGCTTCTATCACTTCAAGTGCAGGACCGACTGTTCTTCCTACAGGAGAAGCACCATATGTAAGTGCACAATCAACATCCATTCCAAGGCGGTCTCCAAGGTTGATCAGATCCCTTGCAAGTTTTCTCCCGGTCTTTACATCAGGTATCTTTGTACCTGCACCGGTTGGAATATCCATGACAACTTTCTGGGCACCTACTGCACCCTTTTTAGCCATTATGGAAGCCAGAAGCTGGCAATGTGGATCAATTGAAAGCGGATACTCAATCCTGATAAGCTTATCATCAGCAGGTGCGATATTAGTTGCACCGCCCCAAACGATTACACCACCGACCTTCTCGGTCATTTCCTTGATCTGCTGGGCGGTGAATTCTACAGGAGCCAGAATCTCCATGAGATCTGCAGTACCACCTGCACCTGTTATTGCACGGGAACTTGTTTTAGGTATAAGTAAGCCATTGGCTGCAACAATAGGAACTATCAGAAGGGAAATCTTGTTTCCAGGAACTCCTCCAATGGAGTGTTTGTCCATAATAGGCGTGGTGGCAAACTCTATACGTTCACCGGTATCGATCATAGCCTTGGTGAGCCATTCGGTCTCATCCTCGCTCAGATCCTTAATATAAGTAGCAGTAAGGAAAGCAGCCAGTTCAATATCATTCAGGTTCTCTTCAACAATATCCTTTACAAGCTCGTAGATTTCGTCCCTATCAAGCCTTTTACCGTCCATAACCTTTCTGATTATGCGTGTGGATTTTGGTTTATCTGCAGGTTCGACTTCAACTGTTTCTGTCCATTCTTTCTTGAGTTGTTCCTGCACTTCATGATACAGCCCTATCATCCCGGGAGCGATCATATCTTCTGTAAAGTCTACGATGGCCGTAAGAACCCTGTGGTCTTTGATCCTTACTCTGTCACCTTCATTAACTCCCAGTTCTTTGGCGTCAATAGTATTCATTACTACCTTGTATTTGCCGACCTTAATATCAATAGGCTGAACTTTTAACTGCATTATTTCACCTTATAATAGTACAGGGAAATACGCGAAGGAATAAATAGCTTTATGATTAGCTGAAAAAAAGGGTAAGAATATCTGGAAAATACCAGATACCTGGATGATAATTAATTTAGTCTTCAACTGGATGTGCTACTTCGCACATTACAGATGATTTACTTTTGCTGCTGAAGAAGTTTCTTGTTGTGCAAGCCATCCACTTCCAGTGCAATACCAGATGGATTACTGAGAACGCAACCATCAGGATTCCGATCTGTTCATGCATATGGAGCAGTTCCCTGCTGTCAAATCCCAGGAAACTGGTACCGTGGCTGCCATACATCAGGACAACTCCTGTTACACTCACGATGGCTGACTGCACTAATAGTGGGATATCAACTATATAGTTTAATGTATTTTTTTTCATTTCTCCAATCCTCCTATAATTATAAGTATAATGCCTCAGAATGTCTCAATTTCTTTCGTGCATTTTTCATCTCTTGCTATTGTTTTTCAGGTGGTTTTTTGGTGGTGTACGATATGAATTTGTAATTGTTAGAAAGATCACATGTTTTGGTGTACGATATGTATGGTGGTACATTGTTGGTAGGTGATGATGGTGGTTGGTTGTTGGTGGTATGTGAACATGTGATCTTACAATTCGATGATTCTCAAATGCGAATATAAAGATACTTACAGTCAAAAACACAAAATAAAGCTTTAATTTTGAATTAAAAGAAGATAAAGTTTTGAAATTGGTATGAAGTTATATTGATCATTATTTCATTGAATTAATTAACTATAAAGCTTTATTTTGATTAATATTCTTAAAAAATCAAATCTACCAGTTCATTTAAAACTAATAGATAAATTATAATGTCTCATGGACAATTTCATGCAGGCTGCAATTGATGAAGCACGAGAGGGAATGGAACACAACCACGGAGGACCTTTCGGGGCAATTGTAGTCAAAGATGGAAAAATAGTATCCAGAGCCCACAATAAAGTCTTGCTTACCAATGATCCAACAGCGCATGCTGAAGTTCTGGCAATTCGCCAGGCATCCGAGGTACTAGAGAAATTTGACCTTTCTGATTGTGAAATCTATACCAGCTCCCAGCCATGCCCCATGTGCCTTGCAGCAATATACTGGGCACGAATAAAGAAAATCTATTTTGGAACTAACAAAGAAGATGTTGCTGCAATAGGTTTTGATGACAGCCTATTCTACAAATTGATCAGGGGAGAAGAGGAAGAGGAGACACTTGAAATAGTCAACATTGACAGAAAAGAATGTCTTGAGCTTCTCAAAGAATGGGATGAAAAGAGTGATAAAAGAATGTATTAGTTGATGATATTGGTGAGAAGGGCCATTATCCAATCTACATTATATATAGGATGAATTGTTGATAATTAAGGAATTATCAAAATAGAGCGAAATAAAGAGAGTTTGCTGAAATAACATCAAACATTATCACAGAGGGTAAGCGTGGAAATAGATCAATTAATCCCGGCAATAATTTCATTACTGGTAACCCTCTCGCTAATACTAATTTTCAATTTTCTGTTTCACAAAAAGAGCCTCTTTTCCAGGGAAAGGATTATTCAGCAAATAATCTACATATTAATATTAGCAATCGGGCTCTTATTTGCAATTTTTACATTGCCAATTGATGTTGAAGACAAGAACCTTGTCCTGACCTTTGTGAGTATCATTATTGGTGCCATCATCACATTCTCTTCAACCACATTTGTAGCAAATGCAATGGCAGGCATCATGCTGCGTCTGATAAATCCGTTCAGGGTAGGGGATTTTATCAAAACCGATGGAACCTTTGGCAGGGTTACAGAAATCTACTTCCTGAATACTCAGGTACAGTCTATTGACCGTGATCTCATCACAATTCCAAATCTGGCTCTTGTCTCAAAACCCCTGAAGACCATAAGATCGTCAGGTACTATTATTACTACAAGTGTTTCACTGGGGTATAATATACCCAGAAAGGATATCGAGAAAAGTCTTCTTCAGGCTGCTGAAATTACAGGGCTTGAAAATCCATTTGTGCATGTTGAAAAACTGGGAGACTTCTCGATAAGCTACAAAGTCGGAGGGCTCCTGAAAGATGTTGACAGGATAATCACTGCAAGATCTGATTTCAAGAAGAACGTCATTGATAACCTGCACAATTCAGACATTGAAATAGTCTCACCCACTTATATGAACCAGAGAGTTTTCAGCGAGGACTATGTGTGCATGCCACCAAAAGAAGATACCAGGCTAGCTCCAAAAGAAAAAGAACCTGAGGTCCAGACTGAAGATATAATCTTTGACAAGGCTATAATGGCCCAGATGCTTGACAGGATCTATACAATAACTGAAAAATTCCCGGATCGCAGAAAGGACATGGAAGATAAGATTAAAGACCTCTCTGATACCGATAAAAGGGATGAGTTAAAAGAGCAGATCAATGCACTTGCTAAAATGGAAGATAACATAAATCCTGAAGTTCAGGCACTTAAAGACCTGCCGGATATAACTGCCATGCCTCACGATAAGGATAATGAATATATAGAAAAACTTGTTACTGCTGAAAAAGATGTAACTCTTCTTGATAACAGGCATGAAGACCTGGAGAAGAAAATATTTAAAACACTTGAACAAGAATGATGCAAAGATTTTCTTAGATTACTGTCATTGAGGAAAAAAATGAGAATTGGAGTACTCGGGCTTAAAGGCTCATATTCAGAAAAGGCTGCAAAGCAGTGGATTGCAAAAAATGTAGCTGAAAACGACAATGTTCTGGAGCATTGTTCTGACATCCAGGATGTTTTCTCCATGCTGGAAAACAAAGAGTGCGATATCGGTGTAGTGCCTCTGGAAAATTCTATCGAAGGGTCTGTAGGTGTTACCTTAGACCTGCTTCTGGAAAAAGATGTAAACATCATTGGTGAAACAATTGTTACAATAAAGCACTGCCTTCTTTCAAAAGGAAAGGAAGAAGACATAAAGGTGATACTATCGCATCCCCAGGCTCTTGGACAATGCCGCAACTTCCTGAAAATGACGTTTCCTCTTGCAGAACTGAGAACCACTGGAAGCACATCGCATGCTGCAAAACTTGCAACTGAGTTTGAGGAAATGGCTGCTATAGCGTCCCCGGAGACTGCGGATGTTTACAAACTGGATATTCTGATGCCTGATATTCAGGACAGGAAACATAATCACACACGTTTTGTTGTTATTACAAGGTCGGAAACCACAGAAAATATGGTCAAATCCCTGAAACAGGCGGATTCATCCAGTCCTTACAAAACATCAATAATAGTCTATCTTGACCGCGACCGGCCAGGTGCACTTTATTCCATACTTGGGGAATTTGCAAAGCATAATATCAACCTTACAAGGATAGAATCAAGGCCATCAAAAAAAGTTCTGGGAGACTATGTGTTCTACATAGACTTTGAAGGAAACATAAGCGATGATATTATAAAAGATGCAATATATAACATAGAGTCGAGCGTAGGGATGTTGAAAATGCTTGGTTCGTATCAGGAATTCGATTCCACTTGCGAATCAAATTGAATCCAATTAATATACAGGTCATTGTAAATTACTACCTTGCAGAAAAAAGCGGTGAATTATGGGCATGGACGTCAGGAGTTTTATTAAAAAACAGGAAGCTGCACTCAAGAGATATCGCAGGTTATACACAATCCTGGATTTTCTTGGAACTGCTATTATTCTGTATTTACTTTTATTCTATATTCATGTTGATGAGGTATTCCAACATCTCCCTAGTTTTGAAGTCCGTGCAGGGACTTCTTATGACATTCTTGGAATGGATATTGCATTTGGAACTGTTGCACTGGCAATCATTGCAATATTCCTATCGTTGTTAATAACATTCCTCAGACATCTGCGCGATCATAAAGAAAAAGCGATCATGCTGATCGAGCAACAATATCCGGAACTTAGTGAAAGACTGCGTACTGCTTATGATAACGCAGGTGTTGAAAACCTTATAGTTTCAGATCTTGTAAGTACCGTATCTTCAGGTATAAGCAAAATTAGTTCTTCAACTTTACTAATTAAAGGGAAGCTTATCTTTGGATTAATAATAATACTGGTATCAAGTACAACAGTTGTTTATGTCGTTGATAATGATGTTCGTACAGACGCTGTAACTCCGGAAGATATAGCAGAACTTATTGAAGATCTTCCTTTTGTCGGCGGAAATGACGATACCAATGATGGTCTTTCCGAATTTGGAAGTGAAGAGGACGAGGAAGTAAGTGAATCAGATTCTAACATGACACAAGAAACTGACATAATAGTTTACGACGGTGTGGATGTGGACCTGACTCTTTCCGGAAGCTCAGCTGAAGGTTTTGTAAACGAAGAAAATGCAACAGATGAAGATGTTGATTTTGAAAAATCATCTGCTTATGAAACCAGTGTAATTTCAGCCCAGGCATATTATGAAGATTTTCCTGAAGGATACGAAAGTATAATTAAATCATATTTTGAAGAACTGGCAAATGCCTGACCCTAATAAAAAAAAGCTTTATTCAAATCATAAAATTCACAGGACAAAGACAAAGGAGATAATAGATGGCTAGTGAGATGAACTCAAGGGACCTGTCGCAAACATACAAAATGGCTGGCGATATGTTCGTGACTCTTTTTAATGAAATAGGAAAGGTAGTTGTAGGCCAGGCAGATACAGTTGAACAAATAGCAATTGCCATACTCTGTAATGGCCATGCACTTATTGAAAGTAATCCCGGTCTTGGAAAAACACTTACAATTTCCACTATATCAAAAGCAATGGACCTTAATTTCAGCAGAATTCAGTGTACACCTGACCTCATGCCAGCAGATATTACAGGAACACAAATTATAGAAGAAAGCGGTGGACACAAGGAATTTAAGTTCGAACCCGGACCAATATTTGCCAATATCGTACTTGCAGATGAGATCAACCGTGCATCACCAAAGACACAATCATCCCTGCTGGAAGCAATGCAGGAAAAGCAAATTACAGTTGGAAATGATACTTACATACTTGAACAGCCTTTTTTCATACTGGCAACCCAGAACCCGATAGAAATGGAAGGAACATTCCCGCTTCCTGAAGCTCAGCTTGACAGGTTCCTTCTCAAGATCCTTGTGGATTATCCAAGCTATGAAGATGAGATCGAAATCGTAAACCGCTATACAAAATCTATTACTCCAAGCGTCAATAAGGTTGTGAACAAGAATACACTTCTTGACCTCCAGAGACTCACAAGGGACGTGCCTGTTGCAGATGATATCAGGAACAGGGCAATACAAATAGTCATGGCTACCCGTATCGGAAGTGAGTTTATCGAATACGGGGCATCTCCAAGAGCATCTATTGGTATTATACTTGCTGCAAAGGCAAGGGCACTTATCAGAGGCAGGAATTATGTCAGTGCGGAGGATATTGATGCCATGGCATATCCGGTACTCAGGCACAGAATTATGCTCACATTTGAAGCTGAAAGGCGAGGCATAACTACTGATCAGGTTATCAAGAGCATACTTGAGAAGACAAAGTAAATCAGTTTGCTAACTTACAAGGGCACTTGCAATGAGCGACAAGAGACACAATATAGATGTTGAGTTTTTCAGGCAGCTTGACCGCTTTACCTTCATGGTAAAGAAAAGAATATCAACTGCGTATGCAGGTAGCAGGCGTTCCATCCATAGTGGAAGAGGTCTTGACACCAAAGGATACCGTGAATATGATAGCGGAGACGAGATCAAAACTATAGACTGGAAAGTTTATGCAAGATCTGAGAAACTCTATATCAGGCAGTTCGAGGAAGATAAATCCCTGACAACCCATATTCTTCTGGATTCCAGTAAAAGTATGGATTACACAAGCGGTGATGCTCCCAGTAAATTCGAATATGCAACTATGCTTGCTTCTGGTTTTGCGTACCTTGTAACCAAAGATAATGATAAGTTTGCCATATCCACCTTTGCAGAAGATGTGAATATTACAAAGCCCAGAAGAGGAAGAAAATATCTCCTTAAAACAATAGAAAGACTTGAAACTGCTCCTGTTGGTGGAAAAACTGCTATCGATGAATCTACTCTTGTTTACAGTAAAGTAATTCACTCACGCTCACTTGTAATTATAATATCAGATTTCCTGCAAGATCCAAAGGAAATTGAATCGGCTATTTATCGACTTTCTGACCACGACCTGATACTTGTACAGGTACTTGACAGAACAGAAAGCTCTCTTGAAATTCATGGGCATAGCAGACTCATTGATCTGGAATCCGGATCAAAGCTTGATACCTATGTCAGTGAAGATATGAAAAATGAGTACCAGAAAAAACTCACTGAGCATGTAGGTCACATAAGTGATGTTTGCAATAAGGTAGGTGCCGAATTCTACTCATTCACAACAGATACACCGATATTTGACGCATTCTTCAATACTATCAGTAGGGGGAAATGATAATGCCTTTTGATAATGTACTGGCATTGGGAGCACTTGTAAGTGTAATTCCACTTATTCTGCTATATCTGTTAAGACCTAAGCCACTTCAGGTGCAGGTTCCTTCACTTATGTTCCTTCTTGATATTAAAGAAGAGAAGAAAAGATTCTATACATCTATTTCTAAAATTGTCAAAGACCCGCTCTTCCTTATACAGCTTCTTGTACTGATACTGCTTGCACTTGCTGCTGCCTCACCTTATTATGAAACAGAGGAAGCACTAAGTGGTGACCATACGGTAATTGTTATTGATGCTTCCGCAAGTATGCAGACAGATAATAGGTTTGACGATGCGATATCAAAGGCAGAGGACTACGTGAGTAAAAAGAATACTATAATTCTTGCAGAAAGCTCGCCGGTGACAATTATAGAAGGAGAAGGCGCAGATGCAACCTATGATATGCTTGATACACTTGAGGCTAAATCTACGGTTGCAGACCTTTCGAGTGCAATCTCAGCTGCTACAAGACTACTCTCAGAAGAAGGCGGAGATATAGTTGTTATTTCCGATTTCACAAACTGGAACGGGGACGATCCTGTAAATGCCCTGAAACTGGCAGAGTCCTATAGTCTTAATGTTGAATTTGTCATCGTTGGAAATGACGCTGATAATGTTGGTTTCATTCAGGGTGGCATTGAAACAGATGACGATAGTTACACATACACAGGAGTTATCAAGAACTATTACAATAGCAGGCAAACAGTTGATATAGAAATTGAAAACCTGAAAAGTGGAAATACAAAATCCACTTCACTTGCAATACCTGCTCATTCAACAAAACAGTTCCAGTTAACAAATCTCGGTTCCGGTATAACCGAAGTAACCATTACAAATGACGATAGTCTGATGGCTGACAACACTGCTTATATTTCCATACCAGGCATATCTGACAGACAACTGCTTTTTGTTTCGGATGTTGATAATCTGCCATCTATGATTGCACTGTCACTTATACCAAGTATAGAATTAGATCAAAGTGAAGGTGTTCCAAATGCTCTGACTGATTACAGCATGATTGTTATTGCTAACAAAGAGAGAACACTCGGAAGTAATGAAATATCAGCTCTCAACAGCTACCTGAATAGTGGCGGAAAAGTTGTTTTCATTGCAAGCGAAGCAATATCATCTGGTAATGCAGCTACTGAACTCAAAGAACTGATGCCGGTTATGCCGGAATCTGTAATTGACGCAGATGACGGAGTGACAATTGAAGTCCTTCAGGATACCAGGCTTAGTGAGGATATCAAATTTGATGAAGTAGCTATGTATCACTACCTCAATGCTACAGAGAGATTAGACACGACCACTCTTGTTGCAACTGAGGACGGTATCCCAATTCTTAGTTACTGGTCTTTTGGTGAAGGAACGTCTGTGTATTTTGGAATTAATGATATTACAGGTGAAAGTGCCTGGAATAATTTCCATAACCTGCCTGAATATCCTGTCTTCTGGTCAAAGCTGGCAGGATGGCTTGGAGGAACAGGAGACGTACAGGATTATAATCTTAAAACAGGCACTATTTCAATACTTGCCAAAGAACAGGAAATAGAGACTCCAGGCAGCACTGAAACCACCACACGAGTATATTATGATGAGACGGGTGTTTATCAGGTAGCAGGAAAAAAGATTGCAGTAAACCTGTATAATGATAAGGAATCGGATACAACGCTTAGTGGGGACGATGTAATAGAACGTGCAGAGTCCGATAATGGAGCCGGTATTGTGCGTGCCAGTTCATATACAGGAAAACAATATCTTGATACGTATATGGTTATTCTTGTCTTACTATTGGTACTGCTTGAACTTCTGATTATTAAAAAGAGAGGTGAACTCTGATGATAGAATTTGAAGAGCCTCTGGTAATACTATTAGTTATTCCAATAATTATAGCAGGTTTTTATCTGCTGAAAAAGGGTGCAAAGAAAAGCCTTATCATTTCACGTATAATTGTGCTTTCACTTCTCATTACCGCTCTTGCTTCACCCTACGCAGTGGTTACAAGCGAAACTGTTGATGATACACCTGATCTTATCATTATTTCAGACGAAACAAATAGTATGGAACTATTTGAAAATGAAACTGCAACAGAACTATATGAAGCTCTTCAGGAAAAAACATCTACTCAAATTGTCAAGCTGACCGGGGAAAGTACTGCCCTGGGAGATGCAATTGAGCAATATGCTACCGGAGACAATCAAATTGTTCTTGTTACTGATGGTAACAGCAATACTGGTGAAGATATCGAGTCTGCTCTGGAATATGCCCAGGAAATGGGTACAACTGTATATTATGTAGAACCGGAACTTACATCTAACGACCTGAGTGTAAAAATCGAAGGAGACAAAGATGTAGTTATTAATACTGAAAATCAGTTTGAGGTAGTTGTATCTCAGGCAACAGAGCAGGAAACGTCATTTAGCTACGAACTCTATAATGATGACAAGCTTATAAGAAGTGGTAAGAAAACATTTACAGACAGAGATTCAACAATAATAGTCTCACAGGTGGAGTTTTCAAAACTTGGAACACACACACTAAAAGCAATCATATATCCTTCAGGCTCTGATGTTGATTCCATTAATAATGAGTTCTATAAAGCCATCTATGTAATTCCAAAACCGGAAATTCGTACAATCGGACTGGATAGAGATTCACCCCTTGCTTATGTATTATATAACCTGTATGATGTTTCAAATTCCGGTGAGCTAAAAAATATAGATGACAAAAAAGCGATTGTTATTGATAACACAGATGAAAGCGATTTTAGTGATGAAGAAGTTGAAAAACTAAAAGATTACCTCAACGATGGAAGAGGAATTGTAGTTGTTGGAGGAGATGGTTCCTACAACTTCGGTGATTATCTGGATTCATCAATTGAAGAGATACTACCTGTCAGATCAGAACCAACTGACTGGACTGGTGGAAGAAATGTTGTTCTTCTTATTGATACATCAATAAGTATACTTAATTACGAAATCCAGAACGATGTTATTTCAAATGCAGTCGCAATTATAAACGATGAAGATGTCAAGGATTCCTATGCAGGAGTCATTGCTTTTGGAAGTACAGGATTTGATATTACTAACGGGCTTTTGTATTTAGGAACACAAGCTAACATCGATTACATAGAAGATCAACTTACCAATGATCTCTCTTTTGGTGCAAGTGACAGTGATCTTAATGAAGGACTTGACGTTGCTGATGAGTGGCTTGATGAACAGGATGGAGAACTTGAAATAATAATTATTTCAGATGGGGCAATCGGTAATACATATGATGATACACTGGATATTGCAACATCCCTTCATGAAAAAGGTATCAGTTTTTATTTCCTGCAAATAGAAAACAATGATCCAAGTCAGAGATTTAAGATTGATGACGATGGAAATTATTATGCCGAAACTTTGATGGAAGAAGTTGAAGGAAGCTACGTCCCACTTGAGAGAGGGGAAGTAGCAGACATCAGCCTGGGGGAAAGTTCTTCAGATACATCATCTGAAGGAATCCAAACTGATGACTTCTCGCTTGTTGAAGTTAATACCAGACATTTCATCACTAAAAATATTGATGTTGATGGAAGTATCACAGGGTATAATGACGTTACACCAAAAGCCGGAGCTGACAGGCTTGTAATTACAAGCACCGGTAAGCCGGTACTGACCACATGGAGATACGGACTTGGAAGAGTGGCAGCACTTACTACCGATAACGGCTATGGCAATAACAAAATGTGGGCTACCCAGTTATATTCCGGAAACAATTCAAAACTGATAGCTGCAACTGTAAATTGGGCAATTAGTAATCCCAGGGAAGAAACAGGAGCAGTTGTAGTGGCAGAAGATTCGTGGTATGGATCATCTGTGGATATTGAACTTACAATGTATGAAGAAGGAGTTCCAACCCTCAAACTCAACGACGAGGAAGTTGAACTCTCACTTGTTGGTAACGATATCTATGAAGCCACTATTTATCCGACTTATATCGGAATACATGATCTTTCAGGGTATCCTCTTGCTGTAAATTATGCTATTGAATACCGTGATGTAGGACTTAACGAGGATCTCCCTTCACTGATAATAAAGTATGGAGGAGAAACTTTTACGGTAAACAAAGCCAGGAATAACTTATTTGAAGAGGCACAAAGTAATGCAGTAAAAGAAGTAAATGAAAGTGTCAGCCAGAAGATATACTTCCTGATTGCAGCCCTTATCATATTCCTCGGCGAAGTGGCTTTAAGAAGGATTAAAGAGATAAAGGAAATGAAAAAACTGGAAAAAGAAATCGAGCATGAGAAGTGAATTTCTGCTACATTTCTTTTTTCTTTTTTGACTTATAACTATTTTTTATTAAATAACCTGCAACTTTATTAATAAGTAATTAACATAATAACATGGGTAAAAATTGCCATGTGAGGGGTACATGGATGAAAATAGATGAAATTTCCATAGTATAATTATACTTATTTCTAAGGGGATCAGATGAGTGATACAGGCTTTAAAGATTCTGTTTGTAGAAGACCTACCAGAAGATTTAGAACTTGCCAAAAGAAAAATTAAAAGTTGCGGCATCATTTTTGAATCATTTCTGGCAGAAAATGAAGATGATTATTTAAAAGGCCTATATGAATTCAAACCCGATATTATCATATCAGACTACATGCTACCCGAATTTGATGGCATGCGTGCACTGGAACTGGCACTTACTTATAACAGTAACATGCCTTTTATCATTCTTACAGGCTCTATGAACGAGGAAATTGCAGTAGAAGCCATGAAGGCTGGTGCCACTGACTATATTCTGAAAGAACATATTAGCAGGCTTCCATTCGCTATCAGGGAGGCTATTGATAGCAAAAAGGCGATGGTTGAAAAGAAAATAGCCATGGATGCCCTGAAATCCATGTCAGACATAATACAACAATCTCCATTCTCTGTGATCTCCACCAGCTTAGAAGGAATAATAACAAGCTGGAACAAAGGAGCTGAAAGGATATTTGGATACACTTCAGAAGAAGCTCTGGGAAAAAACATCTCGCTGCTTTATCATGAAGATGACCTTGATATACTGAACAACGACATCATAGAACCTTTGCTTTCAAAAGAATATAACCAGATACAAACAAGATTGGTACGCAAAGGCGGGGAAGTCTTCATCGGATCACTGTCCTTATGGGTGGTTAAAGACAGAGCAGGAAAAACCGTTGAAATGGTCGGATACACATATGACATAACCAAAGAAGTAGAAGCGGAAGAAGCACTTGAAACCAGCGAAAAGATGTATCGCCTGCTTGCGGAAAACACTCAAGACTGTATATGGTCTATGGACATGGATCTTGTATTCACTTATTCTAATCATTCCGTTTATGACATACTTGGATTTCTTCCGGAAGAATGGATCGGATCTAATTTGAAAGATCATTGTGATGAAGAGAATTACATGAAAATGCTGGAGTCCATACGTCTCGGACTGCAAAAAGCACCTAATTCAGAAGGTATTTGTTTTCAGGTAGAGGTGCTTAACAAAGAAGGCCATGCAGTACCTGTAGAAATAATAGGCAAGATTATTTTTGATAAAAACGGAGCACCTGTTTCTATACAGGGAAACTCAAGAGACATTACCAAAAGAGTGGAAACCGAGAATGCCCTCAAAGAGAGTGAAGAAAGACTTGAACTTGCTCTGAGAGTATCCGAACATGGTTTCTGGGTTTGGGACCTTGATGAGGATGATTTTTATTTCAATCCGCAGTCATACATGATGCTTGGATACGAAAATAATGAAGTTCCCATGTCAATTGATACATGGAGTAAATTGATGCATCCTGATGACAGGAAAAATGTGATGCCTGAAATCATTGATTCGGTTAACGAAAGAAGACCTTTTAATTTTGAGATGCGTATGGCAGCAAATTCAGGAGATTGGATCTGGGTGCTGGCAAAGGGAAATACCTTCAATCTGAAAAGTGGAAAACACTGGGCGATCGGAACTCTTGTTGATATCACAGAAAGCAAAAAAGCTGAGGAACAAATGTTGCTGGCAAAGATAGCTGCTGAGGAAGCTAACCGCTGTAAAAATGAACTGCTGGCCAACATGAATCACGAACTGCGGACACCACTTAATTCTATTATCGGATTTTCGGATGTGCTTCTGGATGGAAGCCTGGGAATGATCAATGAGGAACAGGAAAAATATCTTCGTCTCATGAACAATGACGGTCACCGGCTCTTGAGTCTTATCAACCATGTACTTGACCTATCCCAGATAGAGTCAGATGGAATAACACTTCACTTTTCAAACTTCGATCCGGTTCTGGTTGCTGAAAATGTTATGGAAGCCACAGAGACACTTGCCAGGAAAAAGAATATCAAGACATGCATCAGTATTGGGAAAAATATTGGTACCATAACTGCTGATGCAGACAAGTTCAGGGAAATACTTTACAACATTATAGAAAATGCTCTTAAATTCACACCTGAAAACGGGAATATTATTGTTGTCATGAACAGGAGAAATGATGAAATAGAAGTATCCGTTCAGGACACCGGCATTGGTATTGCTGAAAAGGACAGGGAAAGGATATTTGATGCTTTTGTACAGGTAGATGGTTCCAATACCAGACAATACGGAGGAGCGGGACTTGGACTTGTGCTTGTCAGGGAATACCTGAAAATGCATAACGGATGCATACGTGTGGAGAGTAAAACGGGCAAAGGTAGCAAATTCATCTTCAGGATGCCTGTATATCCGATCAAAAAAGAGATGAGTGATTTTGAAAGTCCGGTGAGAAGTAGTATTTGCAGTCCAGACTCACAGCACCGCTACCAACCACCTAAACCGTAAGTTTCAAGGACGTTTCTTATCAATATCTTTGTGGAGTGTATCTTATGAAAGTCAGTATTATAGGCGGAGCTACAGGCAGTGGAAAGACAACGCTAATTCTAAAGCTTGCAAAATATCTCAATTCCCGGGGAGAGAAAATTGGCGTCATTGTTCAGGAAAACGGTGAAGTGGATTATGATGAGAAAACACTTACAGACCTTGGAATAAAGACGAGGGAAGTTAATAGTGTGTGCATCCCATGTTCTCTTGATACAGATATCAGGAGTAATCTCCTTACAATACAGGAAGAGTTCAACCCTGATACTGTTTTCATTGAAGCCGAGGAAACAGTGCTACCCCATAAACTGAAAGCTGACCTTGAAAGAATGGAACTTGATGATGTGGAACTTTTGCCTTCTGTTGTACTTGTTGATTCACCCGAATTTGAGATAGAAGAAGACCAGCTTACCGAATATGTCAGGAAACAGACAGCAGGCGCAGAGATTGTTTGTATGGGTAAAGTGTGGTTAGATACTAATAAACATTCCGATGCCGTTTTGAAACTTATCAGAAAGCTTAATCCTGATGCCAAGATAATTGTTTATCCTGAAAATGATGATGAAAATTTCCCGGCTGAATTGCTGGGATGAAATATTTCTTTTTTTGGCTGATTTTTCCGGATTCTATTTTATTCTCAAAATGTTTCATTTTTGAATCTTATACGCCATCAAACAAAATAACCATTAGTAATAATTAACGAGTGGATTATGCATAGCTATATATAACATTGCATATATCACAAAATAGTGCAAAACTAAAGCACACTACAAAATCCAGAGGAAATAAGATGGACAAAAGAAACTATGGACCAAATACACTGGCTTTACATGCAGGCCAGGAACCTGATCCTGTAACCGGGTCGCGTGCAGTACCAATCTACCAGACAGCATCGTACACATTCAAGGACGCAGAACATGCAGCCAATCTCTTCGGACTGAAGGAATCCGGTAACATCTATACCAGGCTAATGAACCCTACCACCGATGTGCTTGAAAAGAGAGTTGCTGCCATTGAAGGCGGCACAGGTGCACTTGCAGTTTCCTCTGGAATGTCCGCCATCACTCTTGCAACACTTGGTGTGACCGGTCCGGGCGATGAAATAGTTGCAGCCGACAATCTCTACGGTGGAACATACCAGTTATTCAACAATACATTTAGGAATCTGGCAAGGAAAGTAGTCTTTGCTGACTCTACAAAACCTGAAGAATTCAGGAAAGCCATTACGGAGAAGACAAAGGCAATCTACACAGAGATAATAGGAAATCCCAAACTTGATGTTCCAAATCTGGAGGAAATCTCAAAGATAGCACATGAAGCAGGAATTCCACTTATAGTTGACAACACAGTGGGAATTGGAATTGTTAAACCAATTGACCTTGGTGCTGATATTGTCGTTCTCTCTGCAACCAAGTTCCTCGGAGGACATGGAACAACAATAGGCGGAATTATTGTAGATTCCGGCAAATTCAACTGGGACAACGGGAAGTTCCAGGGACTAACAGAACCTGACCCGGGTTATCACGGACTTAAATACTGGGAAGCATTCGGGGATGTTCCTGAACTTGGTAACATTGCATTCATAACCAAGATGAGAGTTCACCTGCTGCGTGACCTTGGACCTGCACTTAGTCCTTTCAATTCATTCCTGCTCTTGCAGGGACTTGAGACACTTCCGCTCAGGGTTGAAAGACACAGTAGCAATGCACTCAAAGTTGCTGAGTTTCTGAACAAGCATCCTGCTGTTGAATGGGTGAACTATCCAGGACTTAAAGACCATCCTAGCCATGAACTTGCAACAAAATACCTGAAAGGAAAGTATGGTGCAATCCTTGGGTTTGGAATCAAAGGCGGTCTTGAAGCAGGAAAGAAGTTCATTGACGGTGTGGAACTACTGTCACATCTTGCAAACATCGGTGATGCGAAGACACTTGTCATTCATCCTGCATCTACAACACATCAGCAATTGACAACCGATGAAAAGCTGGCAACCGGAGTTACAGATGATTTCATCCGCATGTCCGTGGGACTTGAAGATGTGGAAGACCTGATAGCTGATATCGACCAGGCACTAAAAAGATCTCAGGAACTATGAAGAAAGAATCTATAGGAATAGTGGAGACTGAGGTCTTCAATCTCCCGGGAGAACTGGTGCTTGATAGTGGGAAAAAGCTGAAGAATGTCAATATAGCTTATGAGACCTACGGAAAGCTGAACCCTGAAAAGAGCAATGCAATTCTTATCTGTCATGCACTAACAGGTGATGCGCATGCAGCAGGGCTGCATAGCGGTGAAAGCAAAGCCGGATGGTGGGATACATTGATAGGTCCCGGAAGGACCATTGATACTGATAGGTATTTTGTTATTTGTTCCAATGTACTGGGAGGATGTAAAGGCTCGACAGGACCATCCTCTATAAATCCTGAAACCGGGAAAGAATACGGAACTACATTCCCATTCATAACAATAAAGGACATGGTGAAGGCTCAGAAAGAACTTGTTGACCACCTTGGCATAAAAAAACTCTTTGCTGTTATCGGAGGTTCTATGGGAGGAACTCAGGTCCTCCAGTGGTCTGTGACATATCCTGGCAGCTTGAGCAAGGCAATTGTTATTGCAAGTACGGCACGTTCATCACCTCAACAAATAGCATTCAGTGAGGTTGGAAGAATGGCAATACTCTCTGATCCTGACTGGAACAATGGGGATTATTACTCCGGTAGCGGGCCTATTCACGGGCTTGCACTGGCACGGATGATAGGACATATAACCTATCTTAGTGATGACTCCATGCACCAGAAATTCGGAAGGAGACTTCAGGATAAGCAAAAACTGGATTACAATCTTGATTTTGATTTCCAGGTTGAGAGTTATCTGCATTATCAGGGACAGTCATTTACGAAGAGATTTGATGCTAATTCCTATCTTTATATTACAAAAGCACTGGACTACTTTGACCTTGCAGTGAATGGTTCCTTGATTGAAGGAATGAAAAATGCAAAGGCAAAGTTCCTGGTCGTAGCAGTAAGCTCTGACTGGCTTTACCCGCCTTACCAGTCAAAAGAAGTTGTTTCCGCGTTGACTGCCAATGATATTGATGTAACCTATAGGGAAATAGAATCCAATTACGGGCATGATGCTTTCCTGCTGGAATCGGGACAATTAGGTTATATTATCGGTAACTTCCTTTCCCATACACTTGTTTCTGACATAATGAAAAGAGAGATCAAGACAATCAGAAATGAGCTTAGCATTGAAGAAACCGCACAGGTCATGTTTGAAAATGGTATCACGCACCTACCGGTTGTTGATGATGAAAACGAGCTTATCGGAATAATAACTTCATGGGATATTTCAAAAGCTGTTGCCTTGAAATGTACATCCCTGGACAAGATTATGGTCAGGGATGTTATCACGGCAAAAGGAGATGAGGATATTGAAAGTGCTGCAAAGAAGATGGAGCAGAATTTCATCTCCGCTCTTCCGGTGGTTAATGACGATAACCGGATAATCGGCATCATTGGCAGTGGTGAGATCAACCGGATGATAGGTGGGTGTCAGTAAAAACCCATTTCAACTATTTTTGTAGTACTTCTATTTTTTTGCCTTTTTTTTCAGTACTTGAAACTCCTTATATATGGCTGTTACTTTAATGCAGTACTGTTAATAAATGGAGGTATCAAATGGTTGACTTTGCCTGTAAAGAGTTTGAGATCGAAGCTGTAATAAAATGCGGATTGAACCTGACTAAAGCCGAACTACAGATTTTGAAGTATTTCCTGCAATACGGACAGGACTGGCTTACTACAGAAAAGATAGCAGAAGAACTCGAACTTAACCTTTCGACTGTCCAGAGAAGTGTTAAGAAACTCTACGAAAGAAAGATACTCATTCGTTCCCAGAATAATATGGACGGCGGCGGATACTTCTTTGTGTATAAGATTCGCAGCAAGAAGGACATTCATGAACTGATCATGGAGGTTGTCAATAACTGGGTCAAGAGAGTGGACAGCGAATTGCAGTCATGGGCTGACGAGAACCAGTAATACTCCTAAACCCTCCTAAAAACTGCTACAAGATACTTGAAAAACATTGTAATTATAAGAAAAAAGGTGAAATTGTGCTGAAAATTACTCCATATCTTGGAATCCTTGTCGTTATCGTATCCATTGCAGGACTATGGTTCCCACTTCTGGGATATTTCCTGCTGCTTGTGTTTGCAACACTGCTTATAACGAGTATTTCCCGTGGAAGATGGTTCTGCGGAAACCTTTGCCCCAGAGGAAGTTTTAATGACTTCTGGGTGGGGAAAATAACGCGTGGCCATAAAATACCTAAAATACTTAGAAGCTACTGGGTCAGAGTCCCTATATTCATGCTTATGATGGGATTTATGGGCTACAGACTCCTGAGCACCCACGGACTTGTTAACCAGATAGGCATGGTCTTTGTCATAATGTGTCTTGTAACAACTACAATTGCACTGGTTACAGGAACCGCCATCAGCCCACGCACATGGTGTACTTTCTGCCCAATGGGAACCGTACAGAACCTGATAGGCGGAAAGAAGTATCAGCTCCAGACTGATGAATCAAAATGTATTAGCTGTAACAAGTGCGAGAAGATCTGTCCGATGCAGCTCGATGTACATACAAATGGTCCAAAACCTGACTGTATCAAGTGCGGAAGATGCATTACAGCATGTCCGACAAAAGCACTGTCATTTAAAGCCTGAATATCTTTCCTGATAATTCAGGTCTACCTCCTATTTTTTGTTTTTAGTGAAGCAAAAACAATCTTGATCTAAAAACAAAGTAACCATCTGCCGAAAGCGGCACATTCCTATGATTCCATACGGATGGTATACGAAAAAGTCGGGAATTTGCAGATATTTTGTTTAGTAATTTTGGAAAACGCCGGCTTCGCCGTGCCCTCCGGGATCATTCAAGCTATTCAAGCTATTCAATTTATTATTTCTGTTCATTTCTGTTCATTTCTGTTCTTCGCTGTCCTTACAGATACAGAACTCACAAAAAGAAATACCGGTTTCTGACTGTTTGTCCTTAACCGGACAATAATAAAAAGTGCCATCCTCAGTGATCTTCAGTCCTCCGGGAAATACCATCCCCACTGGATGCAGTGGTTTTTTGACGATGAAAGTCAGGTAAATGTGAACGATACTGATAAACCGGTTCATAGCATCTTTTTTCCGGTCAACTGAATCTGTTTTCTCTTTGATGCTGTAAAGAGCTGCTTCATAGTCTGCCGGATCAATTTCCTGAATTATAATTTCATGAGGCCTGAGTTGTTTAATTTCCAGAAAACTCTCATAGAGATAGACAAAATAGTCCGAGGAATAGATTGTTTTGTATGGTTCAGGAACATGTTCCACAGCTTCCATGGCAAAAGCTCTTGCAAGACTAATGTCTGCATTACTGATGCTTCTGCTATCTTTTTGCAGCTTAGAAAGGAGTTCTGAGGTATTCATTCTTATAGTAAACAGTACTACCCATGTGTTAACCTTTTTTACGACTAACGGGGTGTAGGGGTAGAGAAAGCCCATTGCTTTAGCTGTGGGATGAATCGTACCCCACTTCTTAGATAATCAATACTAACATAACCTTTTTAAGCAAATATAATATAATATGATATAATGCGTAAAACATACAAGTTTCGTATCTATCCTACTAAACCACAACAAAAACAGATGGAGCGTAGCTTGGAATTATGCAGACAAGTGTATAATCGCACATTAGCAGAACGAAAAACTGCTTATGAGGAAAGAGGCGAGACACTTTCAAAGTATACTCTCAATAAACTACTACCTGAATGGAAAAAAGAGAAACCTGAATATAAAGAAGTGTTTTCCCAAACCCTTCAAGAAGTACAGGAAAGAGTAGACCTTGCATTCAAGCACTTTTTCAGACGTGTGAGGAACGGAGAAAAACCCGGATACCCTCGTTTCAAAGGTAAGGGGTGGTACGATAGTTTCACATATCCTCAGATGGGCTTTAAACTCGAAGATAATTTTCTATATCTCTCTAAAATCGGGAATGTCCGTGTAAAAGTACATCGAGAAGTTGAAGGTGACATTAAAAGAATCATCGTAAGACGTTCTGCATGTAAAAAATGGTACGTTTCCTTAACAACAGAATGTGAAGATATAGAAATCCCTGAGAGAAATATGGAACATGTTGTAGGTATCGATATGGGTTTATCCAGTTTCGCAACCCTATCAGATGGAACAGCTATTTACAACCCTCGATTTTTCCGTAAGGAAGAAAAGGAACTCGCAAAGGCTCAACGTAAATTATCCAAAGCCACAAAGGGTTCCCCTGAACGCAAAAAAGCTATCCGTGTAGTACAAAGAGTACATGAAAGAATAGCAAACAAGCGATATGATTTCATACATCGATTAAGCAAACGGTTAGTAGATGATTATTCCTTCATAGCTTTTGAAGATTTAAACATCAAGAACATGCTTAAAAATCATTGTCTCGCAAAAAGCATATCTGATGCCGCATGGAATATGTTAATCTCTGCAACAAAATACAAGGCTGAAAGTGCTGGTTCTTTAGTTGCATTGGTTAATCCTGCGAATACTTCTAAGATGTGTTCAAGGTGTGGTCTGTTAGTTGAAAAAACATTAGCAGATAGAACACACGAATGTAATAGCTGTGGTCTGGTTTTAGACCGTGACCACAATGCCGCTATCAACATTCTCAGATTGGGATTGCAATCTGTCGGTATCGAATCCGTAGAAGCCCACGTTCTTTAGACATGAGAGCAGTCACTAACAGGTTCTAAAATAACTCTTAGCTAATACATTCCATATATATTGTAAAACCAATCAAATAAAAGAGAATGACAATGCACACCGGTAAAAATAGGCGTGACTATAACGATATTGAATCTATCTTTTCCTACAGGAAAGATATCATCTTCAGCGAACACGCCGCCAAACTGGCTATATTTCAAGATTCCATAGAATTGTTATTCTATCTTACAACAGTTCTGAATGCCGGATTTCGTGATGAGGTTAAAAGAACCAGTAAACGTCCCGATGATCCTAAATCCATTATACCTGTACTATTTGAGCGTAACAACCATAATTTGATCGCAGCCTACAAACTAGCATGTATTGGTCTGAATAATTCTACTTACCTGAATTTAAGAACCGTTTTTGAAGGAATTACCCAGATGTATTTGCTTCAACTGACTGACAGAGAAGCATATATTTTCTACAAGCAGCAGTTAGGCACACTCACAGAGACGGAAGAAAAAGAGCTAAAGAACAAACATCACTGGCTCAGACCTGCAAGAATACGCCAATTATTATACACAGGAGAGAAGAAAAAACAGGTTGATGGTTTTTATATACTCATCTCCAATGCGGCTCACCCTGGTATAAAAAGAGCAATCGGTGATTTTGATTACCGCGAAGAAGTTACTGTTGATGTGCTATCCATTTTACTGGCTCTGTCGGCTGCCAGCCTTGTGAGTATCAAAAATATCTATTCTTCTATGATCAATGAAGAGGAAACGGAAGAGATTGATAACATGCTGGACAGGGTGACGCAGGAATTAAATGGGCAAGTGATGGATATTAGTCCGAATCACCCGGGTTTGGAAAAAGATTAGGGGATATAGTTATCTCTGATTTTAGGCATAGGTTTGTGTGCCTAATTCACACAACCATGATATAAGCATCTAATAAAAGATTATCTATATTTCATACGCAAATTTATTTCAAGTTGAAAGTAAATACTATTCAAGATGATTTTCCTAGGATTGTTATTTCTTTTTTGGATTTTAAAAATATTTAAATAACATAAGATTATATTAGAAAGTCCTAGACTGGTGTAAAGGAAAACACACTCACTCTCACGAGTGAGAGATTTTGAGGGTTCGATTCCCTCTTCTATTCACTTTTTTATTGAGGTGGTTTTTTGGGTTCATATTACGACAAACATTGTGATAATCTTAAAATGATAGAAACAGCAATCTCTTCAATAGAAGTCTCATTAAAGCAATCTATTCGAAAGCAAGATCAACAAAATGTCGATATTTATACACGTATTTTAGCTTTTTTGATTAATTCTTGGACTGAAGTGCGAATCATTAAACTTCTCAATGAATCAAATGCATTTAGTGATGTTGAAATCAAAAATATAACAAAAAATTCACTTGAAAATAAATGGAAACAAACATTGAAAAAAGCATATGATAAAAGCTTTCCAAATACTGGTACCGACCCAGAAAATGAGGCTCGTTTAAATGCATTGATGGATATTATTACTGACCACTTAAAATATTCCGCAGATATAAGAAATAAATTAGCCCATGGTCAATGGATACATTCTTTTGATAGGGATTCAATTGAATATGATAATATTTTGACATCTAAAGTAAATGATGAGAATTATCTGAAAATAAACTTTAGATACTTAATATTCAAGGATTTATCACAAATGATACATGACCTTGCTGTATCAACTCCTACTTTTGAGAGAGATTTTGAAAGACTGTTTTTGCGTGTTGTAGAAAAACAGAATCAATCAAAAAATATGATATATGAAAAATTTGTTCATCAATTAGTTTCAAAAGAAATGAAATCTAGGCAGATTAGAGAAGCTAATAAATGTGGAACAAACACCTAATTATCTTCATCACATTCCTGCGCTAAAATTCAAAACCTCTTCCTTTGCTTTTTTCTTCAAATAAGCCAAATCTTTTTTAATTAGAAAACAAATAGAATTAACATGTTTTCAGGAATGTTTCAGTATATTGGTTATCTAAAATACATTCTAAAATATGTAATGGACTTAGACGATACTCATAAGTTAAAACCTGCTTTTGCCGATGAAATTGAGCCAGATATAATAGCTTTTGAAGATGCTTACTTGGAATTGCTAATGAGTTTATACCTAACAACGGGTGCATTTTTGGTTGGAACAATAATTCCACCTAACGAAACAGAAGTAGCAATAGACAAAATAACTGAAACATATCTTACATCTATAGCAAAGATGGAAAATAGCTTAGTGCAACTTGTAAAAACGTTAAAGGTTCATGAAAGTGATGTGTATAAAATTATAGGCAACAAATACTCAAATAAAATGCTAATGAATAATCTTCTTGCTTCAGTCGACGTTGAACAAAAAACGATTGATTGGGATTATCTATCCCGAAAAAACAGTTTAATGCAATTTGATTCAAAGAATATATACAATACAGATTTCCCAAAGAAATTGAATGAATCATTAACACCTTTTACTGAAGAGATGGAAATAAACAATGTTGTTTGGGATAACATTAATCTAAAAAACATGGAAATAATGGAAAATCTATGGCTTAACAAAGAGTTCAGAAGAGATTATCACGATCTACTTAAGAAATATTTACATTAGCATTATTTAACCTTTTTATGCTAATGTTTTATGATTGATTTCATCAATCTCCTCATAATTGCAATTCTCGCCATAGTATTCATAGTCTTTACTGTAAGTAGTTTCTTAACAGACCAGACTGATACTGATAAACTACATCTTCAGATAATGCAACTCAGGAAATATCAGAAGAAAATGCAGACTTTGTAGTTTCAGGAACAGAACTAACCTTAGTGCAAAGTGGTTTTCAATTCACAGAAGGGCCTACTGCTGATTCAGAAGGAAATATTTATTTCAGTGACATTACAGACGGAAAAATCTACAAATGATCAGAGGGAAACAATACGATCACACTTTACAAAGAAGCCGAATAAGCATTTAATCAATGAAAAACAATTTTAAAATACTCACTTAAATTAAGTTGTAGATGGGGGAGTCTGCAAAATGAAAACTAGCTTACAAGTTTTATGCAAGATTATGCTGCTGGTTGCTACTTTTATGCTATTCAGCCATACAGCTACAGCATATACCACAATTGAAAGTGGAGACACGGTTGTCATTGATGAAGTAATTGATGATGATGTGATAGTTGCCGGCGGAACCGTCATAATTGATGGAACGATAAATGGTGATGTAATCGTTGCCGGTGGCATGGTTGAGATTAATGGGAACATAGAAGAAGACCTGATCGTAGCAGCAGGCGATGTGCAAATTAACGGCAGGGTCGGAGATGATCTTAGAGTTGCATCAGGCACACTCGCTATTTACGGTGAAGTGCAGGATGATGTCATCTCCTTTGCCGGTGAAACTGTACTTGCTGACACCGGATACATTGGCGGAGACTTTTCAGCCGGTTCGGGAGAAATCACAATTTCGGGACACGTTGGTGGAAATGTAAAAGCATCTGCCGAGGAAATCACTATTCATGGTAATATTGGCGGAGATGCAGAACTGAACGCAGAAGAAATAAACATATCACCTGATGCTTCCATATCTGGAAATCTTGAATATAGGAGCAAATCCGAAACAAAGATAGAGGAAGGCGTTGTTGGAAATAATGTTCACTACTCTGAAATGGAATCTCACAAGGATGGAGGAATAGTATCATCCCTGATAAGCGGACTTATTTCATATCTCGGTCTTGTTCTTATAGGTCTTATCGGACTGGCAATATGGCCCGAATATATGGAGAACATTGCTGCTAAAACCTCTGAATCACCAGGAATGGCTTTTCTTACCGGACTGCTAGTTCTGATAGTAGCTGGTATACTGACAATTCTGCTCTTTGTTACAATCATAGGAATTCCACTTGGACTTATCCTGCTCACAACCCTCTTTGTAATGCTTTATGTTGCAAGGATAATCGCATCCATATGGATTGGACGTCATTTGCTAAGTAAAATGGGTAAAAGTACAAAGACGATGAATGAAATGGCCTTCGGACTTCTGGTACTGCTACTTGCCAGTGCTATTCCGGTTATCGGTGGACTTATTTACCTGGCTGCAACCCTGATTCCTCTTGGAAATATCTACATGACAGCAAGAAACTGATTTTTAAGTTTCTATTTTTACTTTTTTTAAGCAATTTTATATAAACATTTAATAAGCATGAATGCATACTAAGAGCCGGATGTTTTAAGTTAAAATAAGAAACGAGAGATTTAAAACAAATATTTCTTAGATTGTATTTTGAGGGACGAATTAGTGTACGTTTTAGACACGAATCAATCAAGCATTGTTAATCAGGATTATGAATTTTTCACGGAGCTGTTATTTAAATGAGTGAAAAACAAGCTTATGATGCAAGCAATATTCAGGTACTTGAAGGGCTGGAAGCTGTTCGCAAACGCCCGAGCATGTATATCGGAAGTATCGATGGCAGGGGACTTCACCACCTGGTTTATGAAGTGGTGGACAACAGTATCGATGAAGCACTGGCCGGATATTGTACACAGATAGATGTATCGATAAATCATGACGGGACAATTACCGTTCAGGATAACGGACGAGGTATTCCGGTTGGAATGCATCCGAAATACAACAAATCCGCACTTGAAGTGGTAATGACTATTCTTCACGCCGGTGGTAAGTTTGATAAGAACACCTACAAGGTATCTGGTGGTCTGCACGGTGTCGGTGTTTCAGTTGTGAATGCACTTTCCGAATGGATGGAGGCTGAGGTTCAGCGTGACGGGAAGACATACTACCAGCGCTATGAACGTGGAACTCCTACGGATGAGCTACTGGAAATTGGAGAAACTTCCGGTACAGGCACAAAAATAACCTTCATGCCGGATTCAAAAATCTTCGAAACCATTAAATTCGTATATGAAACACTTGCAACAAGGCTTCGTGAGCTTGCATTCCTCAACAAGGGAATAAAAATAAGCATATCTGATGACCGCGGAGAAGAAAAGGTCGAAGAAAAATTCGAGTACGAAGGCGGAATTATTTCTTTTGTGGAACACCTGAACCACAACAAGAACTCACTTCATGATACACCAATCTATTTTGAAAGAACAAAAGACGATGCCGTTGTTGAGATCTCAATGCAGTACACGGACAGTTATGCCGAATCTGTTTTCTCATTTGTTAATAACATCAACACTCATGAAGGCGGTACACACCTTGTTGGATTTAAGGCGGCACTCACAAGGGTTGCTAATGATTACATAAAAAAGAACAACCTGGCAAAAGGTGATGCAAAGCTTTCCGGAGAGGATATCCGTGAAGGTCTGACAGCTATCATCAGTGTCAAGATCACAGAACCTCAGTTTGAGGGACAGACCAAAACTAAACTTGGTAACAGTGAAGTAAAGGGTATTGTGGAGTCCATGGTTTCAGAAGGTCTTTCTGAATACATGGAAGAGAACCCAAAAGTTGCCACTGCCATCCTTCAGAAAGCACTGGATGCACAGCGTGCAAGGGAAGCAGCAAAGAAGGCAAGGGAACTCACACGCAGAAAGAGCGCACTTGACGTTAGCACACTTCCGGGAAAGCTGGCAGATTGTTCCGAGAAAGATCCATCTGTAAGTGAATTATATTTGGTGGAGGGTGAATCTGCAGGAGGTTCCGCGAAACAGGGAAGAGACAGGAAATTCCAGGCAATACTTCCGCTCAGGGGTAAAATACTCAATGTTGAAAAAGCACGCCTGGCAAAAATCCTCAAAAATAATGAGATTCTTGCATTCATAACTGCAATGGGTACCGGAATTGGCGATGATTATGATATTGAAAAAGCACGTTACCATAAAGTAATCATCATGACTGATGCTGATGTTGACGGAGCGCATATCAGGACACTTATACTTACACTCTTTTTCAGGTACATGCGACCTATGATAGATGCAGGTTATGTGTACATTGCACAGCCTCCTCTTTACAAGATAAAAAAGGGCAAGGCAGAATATTATGTTTATTCTGACCGTGAACTGGCAGCAAAACTGGAAGAAATTGGTGACAAGGGCGTAGGTATTCAGCGTTACAAGGGTCTTGGTGAAATGAACCCTGAACAGCTCTGGGAAACCACCATGAACCCTGAGACAAGAACACTTCTTCAGGTTACCATGGATGATGCGATTGCTGCAGATGAAATGTTCACAATTCTTATGGGAGATGAGGTAGCGCCACGTAAACAATTCATCACCATACACGCAAAGGATGTTGCGAACCTGGATGTCTGAGGTGAGGAAAAATGGCAGATAATATTGATGATAATAATATTCAGGACGATGAGGATAAAAATCCTCAGCAGGAACTTACCTTTGATATCCAGCCAACTGATACGGGAGAAAGAATAGTTCCGATACTTATTGAAGACGAGATGAAGAACTCATTCATGGATTATGCCATGAGTGTTATTGTAAGCCGTGCTCTGCCGGATGCAAAGGACGGTCTGAAACCTGTTCACCGAAGAATTCTCTATGCCATGAAAGAGGCAGGAATCACACATGACAAAGCTTACAAAAAGTCCGCCCGTGTAGTGGGAGACGTTCTTGGTAAGTACCACCCACATGGTGATTCTGCTGTTTATGATTCTCTTGTCAGGATGGTACAGGAATTCTCCCTGAGATATCCGTTCATAGACGGACAGGGTAACTTTGGTTCAATTGACGGTGACTCCGCTGCTGCCATGCGTTACACTGAGGTACGCATGGATAAGATATGCGATGAGATGCTTCTGGATATCGATAAGGAGACCATTGCAACACGTCCTAATTATGATGGTTCACTTGAAGAACCGGTTGTGCTTCCTGCAAAACTGCCAAACCTGCTTATTAACGGGTCAACTGGTATCGCTGTGGGAATGGCAACCAACATGGCGCCTCACAATCTTACCGAGGTTATCAATGCAACCATGATGATGATCGATAACCCTGATGTGACAATCCCTGAACTTATGACAGTAGTTAAGGGACCGGACTTCCCAACCGGTGGTGTCATACTTGGTAAACAGGGAATCAGGGAAGCTTATGAGACCGGTCGTGGAAGAGTCCGGGTCAGAGCTGTTGCTGAGATAGAGGAGATGAAGAAGGACAAGTACCGCATAGTTGTCTCCGAACTTCCATATCAGGTCAACAAGGCAAAACTCATTGAGGATATCGCAAGTCTTGTCAGGGACAAGAAAGTAACAGGAGTTTCCGACCTTCGTGATGAATCCGACCGTGAGGGTATCAGGGTTGTTGTGGAACTGACACGCGGAACAAATGCAAATGTTGTGCTTAACCAGTTGTACAAGCACACCCAGATGCAGACAACTTTTGGTATTATTAACCTCGCACTTGTGGACGATGTTCCAAAAGAGTTGAACCTGAAACAGATACTTCGTATCTATCTGGATCACCGTATTGACGTTATCCTCAAACGTACACAGTTCATGCTGAAAAAAGCAGAGGACAGAGCCCACATACTCAAAGGTCTCAAGATCGCCCTTGACCACCTTGATGAAGTAATTTCACTAATTCGTTCTTCTGCAAATGTTGATGAAGCAAAGGAAGGACTCATTTCAAAATTCGGTCTTGATGAGATACAGGCAAAGGCTATCCTTGATATGCGCCTGCAGAAGCTCACCGGTCTTGAAAGACAGAAGATCGACGATGAATTTGACGAACTCCTCAAGCAGATTGCTGAGTATAAAGCTATCATCGAAAGTGATGAGAGGAAATATGGAATTATCAGGGAAGAAATCACTGACCTGAAAGAGCGTTTCGGTGACGAGCGCAGAACAGCTATTAAATCCTCAGTTGAGGAACTTGAAACTGAAGACCTCATTCCTGAAGCTGAGATGGTTGTGACCATCACTAACAGTGGCTACATCAAGAGACTTCCTGTTGATACATATTCCAAGCAGCACAGAGGCGGAAAAGGTGTCATCGGAATGGATACAAAGGATGAGGATTTCGTGGTTGATATCTTTGTAGCTTCAACACATGATTATCTTATGTTCTTCACAAACAAGGGTCGTGTGCACTGGCGTAAGGTATATGAGATTCCGGAAGGCAGCAGGCAGTCCCGTGGTAAAGCCATTGTGAATCTGCTTGAACTTGGAGAAGGCGAACTGGTTACAGCCATGATACCTGTAAGCGAGTTCAAGGAAGATGAGTTCCTGTTCATGGCAACCCGTACTGGTACTGTAAAGAAGAGTCAGCTTTCTGATTTCAGCAACCCACGTAAGAAGGGAATAATTGCCATAAGCCTTGTCGAGGGAGATGAACTTGTCAACGTTGCACTTACTGATGGTTCCAGAGAAATGGTAATGGTATCCCAGCATGGAAAAGCTATCAGATTCCCTGAAGAAGAAGTCCGTGTTATGGGTCGCAGCGCCAAAGGTGTTCGTGGAATGAACCTTGAAGAAGGTGACATGGTAGTAAGCCTTGATATTGTGGATGATAACAGCGCACTTCTTACAATAACCGAGAATGGTTTTGGTAAGAGGACAAAGTTTGATGAATACAGAGCCATGCATAGAGGTGGACGTGGTGTTATTACCATAGTTACAAGTCTGCGTAACGGACCTGTCATCAATGTAAAGGCTGTCCATGAAGAGGATGATGTTATACTCACAAGCTCAGAAGGTATTATCATCAGAATACCTGTGAAGGATGTACGTGTCCAGGGCAGGAACACCCAGGGTGTTAAAATCATGGATGTGCGTGCAAGCGATAAAGTAGTAGGAGTAGCACGGATCAGACCTGACGATGAGTAAATGTAAATGTTTTTAAGCATTAACTATATCTAGTAGGCTGAGTAGGTAGGCATTAAATCAATAACTAAAGTAACTATATTCACAAATTAATTCAGGATGATATTATGGAACTTGAGAAATTAAGACACGGTACCGAGCTTATCAAGCGCGGCTTTGCAAAGATGCAGAAAGGCGGTGTGATCATGGACGTCGTGAACCCTGAGCAGGCAAAGATCGCAGAAGAGGCTGGTGCTGTTGCGGTTATGGCACTTCAGGCTGTCCCTGCAGACATCAGGAAAGAGGGCGGAGTTGCCAGGATGGCAGACCCTAAGATTGTCGCAGATATTATTGATGCTGTTACAATCCCTGTTATGGGAAAAGCACGTATCGGTCACTTTGTGGAAGCTGAGATCCTTGAAGCTCTTGGTGTTGACATGGTTGATGAGTCAGAAGTACTCACACCTGCAGACCACAAGTACCACATTGACAAGACTGAGTTCACAGTTCCTTTCGTATGTGGTGCAAGAAACCTTGGTGAAGCACTCCGCAGAATCAACGAAGGTGCTGCAATGATCCGTACAAAGGGTGAAGCAGGAACCGGAGATGTCAGCGAGGCTGTCAAGCACATGAAGCAGATTATGGGTGAAGTCCGTTCACTCAAAGGCAAGACTAAGGAAGAACTCATTGCAGTTGCTCGTCATATCGAAGCACCTATCGAGCTTGTGCTTGAAACTGCAGAGATGCAGCGTATCCCTGTTGTTAACTTTGCAGCAGGCGGTGTTGCAACACCTGCAGATGCAGCTCTTATGATGCGCATGGGCGCTGACGGTGTTTTTGTCGGTTCAGGAATCTTTAAGTCAGAGAACCCTGAGAAGATGGCAAAGGCAATCGTTGAAGCTGTAAACAACTATGATAACCCACAGGTACTTGCTGAAGTATCCAAGGGCATTGGTGCAGGAATGAAAGGAATCAGCGTTGATTCAATTCCTGAATCTGATATCCTGCAGACCCGCGGATGGTAATCCCATCCACAATTCTTTTTTATTTTTAATTTATTTTATTTACTCATACTAACTTTACATATACTAACTAAAACGTGATCATATGAAATTAGGTGTTATTGCTATTCAGGGAGATGTTTCCGAACACGTTGAAGCTCTTGAAAATGCCCTCAAGCAGCGTGGAGAGAATGGAAAAGTTGTTACTATCAAACACAAAGGAATTGTTCCTGAATGTGATGCACTTGTACTTCCAGGCGGAGAAAGCACAACCCTTGGAAAACTGCTCATGCGCGAAGGCATCGCCGATGAGATCAGAGAAATGAACGCAGCAGGCAAACCAATCATGGGAACCTGTGCCGGTCTTATACTTCTGGCAACTGCCGGAGACGAGCAGGTAGCAAAAACCCACCAGCACCTTTTAGGACTCATGGACACAAAAGTCAACCGAAATGCCTTCGGAAGACAGCGTGATTCCTTTGAGATCGGACTTGAACTCCCATTCCTCGACACACAATACAATGCAGTCTTCATCAGAGCACCGGGAATCGTTGAAGCAGGCAAAGACGTAAAAGTCCTTGCTAAAATCGATGATATGATAGTGGCTGCAGAACAGGGAAATGTTCTGGCACTGGCATTCCATCCTGAACTTACCGATGATCTGAGGGTTCACCAGTATTTTTTGGATAAGCTGTTTTGAAATGGCTTATTTGGTTCAAATCTGAATGCCAGCATAGGATTTATGGGTAATAGTAATAGCCAAAAAACGCAACGATATTAGAATAATGACTGAATAGATTTCAGATTAACTTCTTAAGTGTCTTCCATTATTAATTTAGAAACATGAGTTTTATCGTTAAAACGTTCACTAATATAAGGTACAAAAACGTTTTTCTCTTGCGCTTCCTTAAACATCTCCTTAAGATGCTTATCATTTCTCATTCTTGTATAGAAAGCCCAGTAATCACATTCATCGAGTGCCCAAATTGGCATGTTCTTTTGGCTCCTCCATATTAGAAAATCTTCAAATAAATGTGCATCTGGTTGATTCAAAATTGTTCTGAGATCAAAATAATTGAAAACACATACTGGATGCTTGCAGTTGTCTAAAGCATTATTAGGCAACAAAGGTTTTACTCTAATATTTGGAAAAATACCTTCAATTACTACAATAATCCCACAAATATTTTTAACCCCATATTTCTTCATATCTTTCGAGTTTTTGTATGCAATATCTCGCTCTCCTTGTTCTATTCCTTCTTTTATTGCTCTTTTTATGTCCTTTTGTATTTTGTTTCGTTTTCCTTTTAGAGACTCTGAAGAAATATTTCTACTTTTACATTCTATAAACCAACTTGATCGCCTTAAATTAAGCAGACAATCAAGTTCAAATTCTTCATACTCAATATTCTCATAAATCATTTTTTTAGCAGGGATTTCTTCAAGTAAGTTAAAAATTATGTTTTCAAATTCCTTACCTTTCGATGCTCTATATTTTTTAGTTTTTTGAAGTAAATAATCCATTTTATGAGGTAAATATTGGATTAAAGCTAGTGGATTTATGAGGATAATTTTATCCTTATAACAGAAAAGAGGATATTCCCGAAACCTTAAATCTGGTTCAGTTTTAATTCTATCGAGATTAAATGCATATAGCTCTAAGTATGTATCGAATTCATCCCGAGTTAAAGAGGAAGTCAATTCAGCTAATTTTTCAGTTTGTACAATTATTTCAAATAATTCATCATAATTAAATGTAGAGGTATTTTTCCATTCATCTATATATTCATCGTCAGGTAAAGCAATAAAATTTTTATTTAAGTACTCTTCTTTTGTAGTAAATTGATATGGTTTAAGACATGAACTTTGAGACAGTCTATTCGTGTAAGTAGTAAATATAATCGTAGAAATAGCCACAAACACATGGAGAGAAATGTTGTATTTTTCAAGAAAAATATCTTCATAACTACCATATCTTAAAAATATGTACTTGAGAACATTTTCTATGCTAAGATTGGAAGTTATAAGGTTATCTTGTTGTTGAAATAACATTTTTAATATTTCAGTTTCAGAGTTATTGGGTGTATCAGAGACCGAATTAGACCCAATATTCTCAAAAATATTAAAGTTGTCATTGCTTTCGCACAAAAATTGTTTAATCAAAGGCTGTGTTAATCCTTTTCTTTCAGAGTTATATTCATGAATAGCCGTTAATTCATAAAATATATCTAAATTAATTAAACCCATACATCGTAAAATAATTATAATTATCTTATAAAAGCATATTGTTCAACGTTTTACGCCATCCCACACCTCTAACCGTTCCCTCACATGAGCATTAAGAGTAAACGGTTTATTCCCTTTCGCATTTTTCTTCATGTAATGCAATGTCCCTTTAGAAAATCCCATTTCCTTCCATTCAGAATAGGAAATACTCAAGACACCACCTCCATCTTTCACTACCACTAATGAAAAAGCTTAAGCTTGATTAAAGAGTACAATTACTGTACTTTTTATTTTGAAATGCAGAGGTAATAGCAATGGTAAAATTATCAGATGAGATGAAAACAGAGTTTGAAAAGATGAAGATCTTCCCACTGGCAACCGCATCAAAAGACGGTGTTCCAAATGTAATTCCTATTGGAATGTGCTTCCTTCAGGAAGATTTAGAGACGATCTGGATCGTGGACAACTACTTCCTCAAAACAAAAGAGAACATCATGGCAAATCCAAAAGCTGCTATCTATGTGTGGGGACCGGAGATCAACGGATGCTTCCAGGTCAAAGGTGACATTGAAGTCGTTGACAGCGGAGAGGAATATGAGGCAATGCGCACAATGGTGAAAGCAAAGAGTGACCGCTTCCCTGCAAAGTTGCTCATGAAAATGACAATTACAGATGTCTTTGAGTGTAAGAGCGGCGAAGATGCCGGAAAGAAGTTACTTTAAGTAACTTCAACTTACTTCTTTTTTAACTCTATTTCTACGGCACTGTAGAAAAATTGCTAAATGCGACTTTGAACTCAGCAATTTTTAATAGCTGAACTGTTTCAATAGTATTCAGGATAGTAACAATGGAGCGCGCTGCCTGCGGCGGGTGGTTGCATTGTTCTTTGTTTGTCAATTATTTTTGAGAAGCTACCAGAAACACATGGATGCCGGGAACAATAAATAAGATTTAGATAATATGAGTCGCTGACGCCTTGAAAGTCAGATAGACCCATGAACCAACATAAAGACCCATATCATCATATGCTCTTTTTGTAAGCACTGCCCTGAAAGGAATTCCCGTATCTATCACCAGATTGACAGTTGACTTCATTCTGGAGATTTCAGTAAGAACACCACTGAATGAATTCTGCGCACTTGAATCAATTGGGTCCTTTGATATCAGAATGTCCTCCGGCCTGATAGAAACACTCACATCCCCTGATTTCAGCGTGCTTGAAATTATAGTCAGCCCATTAGCCCATATCTCTGACAGATTACCTCTGATGACCGAGTTTCCATGGAAAAGATTCTCAACACCAACAAAGTTAGCAACAAAAGCAGAGTTCGGTTTCCTGAATACTTCATCAGGAGTACCTATCTGGTGAATCTTTCCACCATACATGATGGCTATTCTGTCAGCAAGAGCAAAAGCTTCTTCAAAACTGTGAGTTACATGAATTGTAGTCGTTTTCTTTAAGTGATGTATCCTTAAGAGTTCCTGCCTAAGCCGGCTCTTTGTTCCGGAATCAAGAGCAGATAGCGGTTCATCCAGCAAAAGAAGATCGGGTTCTGTTATTATTGCCCGTGCTATTGCCGTTCTTTGCTTTTCCCCACCACTCAATGTTGAAGGATGCCTGTCAAGCAGATGAGCTATTCCAAGCTGTTCTGCCGTTCTTTCAACCTTCTCCGCAATTTCAGATTTATCAAAACCCTTATACTTGAGCCCGAATCCTATGTTTTCCCTAATATTCATATTGGGAAATAGCATGAAATCCTGATAGACAACACTGATGTTCCTGTCTTTTGGAAGGAGATCGGTTACATCATGATTATTGATCAATATAGAACCCAGATCCGGCTTGTATATACCTGCAATAGACTCCAAAAGAATAGTCTTACCGGAACCTGTGGGACCAAGTATGCAGAAATATTCCCCTTCTTTTACACATAGGTTTATGCTTTCAAGATCAAACTCGCCTAGTTCTATTGAAAGATCACTTACTTCTATCATATTCACCATTCGACAAACTCCACCGCCTAGTAGAGTTTTGCCACTCCTCCCTTGCGTTCGAATAAATAGAGTGTAATACCGGAAATTAATATAAGTATTGTAGCAGCCGCAATTGCAAGGTCAAGTTCACCGGAAGACATGTTCAGGTAAAGCGCTATCGGCAACGTTTCGGTCTTCATCCTTGTAGCCCCTGCAAGCATTAAAACCGCACCGAACTCCCCCATTCCTCTTGACCAGGTAATAACAGAACCTGCAATCATTCCATTCTTAGAAAGAGGAAGTGTTGTTCTGATAAAAGCCTGAAAAGGTGTGCAACCAAGCGTTTGTGCCACATGTTCGTATCTTGGATTTATGCCTTCAAAAGTTGAACGCATGATCCTGAGCATCAGGGAGATGTTCACTGCAAACTGCGCCATGATTATTCCAGGTACTGTGAATACGAATTTAAGACCTGCATCAGCCAGAAAATTTCCAACACTGGTTGTACCGAATATAAGTAGCAAGCCAAGTCCTGCAACTATCGGCGGTAATGCCATTGGCAGGTCAAGAAGTGTATTTATCAACGCTTTTCCATGAAAATCATATCTTGCAAGTGAATATGAAACAGGAATTGCTATCAGTATGCACATAAAAGTAGAGATTAAAGATGTCAGCAGGCTTAGGCGTATTGCAAATTGTATCTCGGAAGAGATTATATTTGTGATAAGACTGGCCGGATCTGTGTGAGTAATTATCTCATATATCAGGGTGAAAATGAAAAGAGTAAGCAGGAGCATCAGAAAAAGATTTGCATATTTAAATCCATTTCTTTGCATTGAATACCCCTGCTTCGTTTTTTATGTTTTTGACAAGTTCCGTAGACTTAGTTATGCCTCTAAATAGGCATACTCCTCGTCCGGATAAAGTGTAAATCCATATTCCTCAAAGATACTGCGACCTTCATCTGAAACTACAAAGTCTACAAATTCAGCAGCTATTTCAGGGTTTTCAGATGTTGTCAGAGTTGCTATCGGCACTATCTTTATGAGATTATCGTCCTCTGAAATCTCAATCATATTCACTTCATCATTATTCCTTACAAGGTCTTCCCATACTATGGAGGCATCTGCCTGACCAAGTGAAACGTATGTGACAAGTTCATTGACTGTTGCACCTTTTGCGACAACGTTCTCTTCGGTTTCATTATATATACCTTTCTTGGTCAGCATCTTTTCACAAAGAACACCGATTGCTGCTGCTTTCGAGTCTCCAAGTACAACGCTTACATCATCATTTGCAAGGTCATCAAGACTATCGATATTTGCCGGATTATCCGGTGGAGTGATAATCACTGGAATATGATACACAACCTTGCTGAAATTATCTACAAATCCTTTTTCTGCAGCTACTTCAAAGTAGTAAGTTGCACCTGGCATGTAGACATCTCCTTCACCTGTAAGTTCTATCTGTGTCAGGAGTGTGTTGGAACCTGCATAATTATACTGTACAGGAACACCATATTCCTCTTCAAACATAACTCCTATCTCGTCCATTGGCCTGCGCATTCCGGCACCGCAGTATACCAGAAGTGCTTCTTCACTGGTTTGTTCATCTAAACTACCTGAATCTGTAATTGCTGTATCCTGATCAGCTGTTGAATCACCAGTAGAATCAATACAACCCAGAACCAGAATACAAGAAATCAATAATGAGAATACTATAACATGTTTTTTATTAACCATCCGATCCTCTCCTTGAAATTTTACCTGAATGCATGTTATGCTCTTTCGAGCACAACATCATTCTAAGTAGCAATGTTCGGAGTGTTATGTCTGACGCAACATAACGATACTTCCTTGGCATGTTTACTATAAATAACTTCCTATTAAGGGACTCTGTAGAAATCCTATTGATATGAGTAATACAGACATTGCTCTCTTTCATTTTCACAAAAACAACCGGCAATCTAAAAACAAAGTGATTATCCACCAAAGGCGGCATATTCCTACACAGTCATACAGAAATCACATGACGAAAGTATTCCAGCGTATTATGCAGACTAATTTGTTTTTTCTTGTTGGAAAACGTCGGCTTCGCCGGACCCTTCGGGATAATTCAAATAATTAATGTCAGATTTCTACAAAGCCCTATTAAGTACATTGTCGATCTAAAGAGTACGAAAAACCAGTAGAGAAAAAACAAGAAATGTATGCAGTCCGAAAGAACTACATACATTCGATAAAATTACAGTTTTTATTATTCCATCGATTCAGCTATCAGAATTAGTTCATCTCTGTCAAGAGGTGCACTGAGGGTAACCATAGCATTCTCGATTTCCCATTGAAGCATCAAGGAATCACCATACATAGAATAAAGGTCAGCTTCATTACCATTGACAGAAACTGTTTCGCTTTCCAGCATTATTGAATTCTGATCTATTTCCCCATTATAGAAACTTTCAGTTATTACAATGCCATTGTTATCATAAGAATACATCAGGGTAACTGATTCATCAATGTTTGCTACAATGGAAGTATTGCTGAACATTACACTACTTAATTCATAACCTTCAGGCAAATAGGAAGGAGTGATAATTTCATTATCTGATAGATTCTGTGCTTCGTCAAGTGTCATCGAAACAGGAAGTAAGTCATCAAAATCATCAATCTCTGTGACCTCGGCACCTTCGGGAATCTCAAATTCAAATTCATCATCAGATATACCGGTATTCACTTCAAAATCCCTGTATTCCACAATGACATGATATGTATCGTCTACCCCCATCTCAATCTTCAATGGAGTCCATGTCCCCTCATCGATCCAGACTTTCATATCGGAACCATACAGGCTTTCATTTTCTTTTGGAATCAGCGTCAATACAAAAGTATCTCTTCCGTCAATCTCTTCAGTACCTTCAAGAGAAACATCAGTTTCGTTTAAAATGTCTCCGATAATTAATGAGTAATCCATCTCAAGGTCATCAAAAACTTCTGGCATTGTCATAATTGTAACCTTGTTAGCATCCGGATAATAAATCCACATTTTCTCTCCATTGGAAACTGTTACCTGACCTGCCATCTCTTCTGGAGAGATAACAACACTTTTAGTCTTATCAGGCTTCTTCTGAAGTGTCTCATATTCCATCTCCTGAGTTCCAGCTTCAGTTGAAACTGTCATATGCAATGTTGCTGAGATATCCTCTATATTTGCCTGTTTTTCCTGCATTTTTTCAGCAATCTGATCAGCAGTTAACCCCTCGCCAATACAGCCTGAATTTAAAAGTGCTATGCTTATTAAAAATAATACAAATACGATTTTAGATTTCATTTTCATTCATCCACCCATTTATTTTAATAATTGATACTCTACAAACAACCAACAGAATAATAATTTTTGTTGATATTTAAAAAATCACATGTTTTAAAGCAAAATAATTAGATATAAATATTATGGCCCATAGTTCCAACTATGGTAGCTAAAAAAGAAGAAAATAAAATTCAATACGTTTTAAAAAAAGAGATGATAGTAATCCTTTAACCAGGATTATTCAGAGTCGGTTAACAAAGATTCCCTGAATGAATTAATTTTATCCTGATCAAAAAGTTCTTCCACTTCTTCACACATTCCCAGAATACGCTCCATGTCAGAAACCTCTGGTTCTCCGTGGAAGTAATCATCAATGCTACAGATGCCAAAGATCTCATCCAGTGACCTTATCTCCTTATTGAGCTCTTCCGGTGGTTCCATGAACATCTCAACAGTATCCATCAAACAGGTATAATTGTGGTTGAAAGGCTCCATATCATGAAGGTAACAAAGTGCCACAAGATAGCGTTCAAGAGCCAGTGAAGCTACATTAAACACAACACTATGATCCTGTCCTTGTTTTAGGAACAATTTTGCCCTGCGAAGGTATGCTTTGGAGTCACGATACTCCTTTTCAAAATCATCAAATCTTGATCTTTTATCTATAAGCTCAAGTCTCATCAATAACCTCCTTTAAGGACATTTCTAATTAATTCAATATATAACTATCAGTAAACCCAAGCTTACTGCTAAGGAAGTTGTATTCCGAATAATACTACTTATAATTTGCCATAACTGTAGAATTTATTATTTGCTGTAATTTAAAAAGTGACTGCAAAATGTATATGAGCTATAAACTCACTAATATATTTATAAATAAAACCCTATAAGATACTTAACACTAATGTAAAAAGGTGATTCAACTGAACCTGGGACCTTTGAATGATATTACAAGATCCCTCACCTACACACTTCAAAATGAAGCAGGTGGAAGAATTGGAATCTTCTTTCAATTCTATGTATTCCTCTGGGTCATGCTTACCTCATTCTTTACTGTGACCCGCGTACTTTCAGTTACAAGTAGACCTGATCCGGCCTACATCGCCAGTGCTCCGATGTATGTAATTCTCCTATACATACCGCTATATTTATTCTGGATGTATGAAAAGAAAATCGGTATCGAAAGAAAAAGAGTTAGGGAAATGCAGGTAATCGAATCAATTAATGTCGACTACCGATTTGCAGATTCTGCAGAATTAGGATTTAAAAATCCACTTTGTCTAAGAGTAAACAATCCAACTGATAAGCGAATTGAAAACATATGGTTGCGAGTCGTTTTTCCAGCAACGGTCCTTTGCAGCAAACCAGTTCTTAGTCTTGGTTCACTCGAACCGGGATCGTCCATCTGTGCAAACATTTCATTTGTGCCTATGATAGCAGGTAGTCTTTCCATGGGTTATTATGACCTCTATCTTGAGGTTGACAGACACAAACACCAGAAACCACCATTCTTTTTTGAGAACATAAAGGTCAATCATACTTACCTTCAATTAAATGCAGACATAGAAAACCAGCTAAAATTTGGACATGAAAGTAAAATCTCATTAAAGCTGACAAATAAATCAAACATTGAACTTGAAGAACTGCATGTCAAATGTTCTTTCCCTGATTACCTGAAATATGACACTGCTTTTTCCGAAACAAAGAATATAAAACCAGAATCTGTTTTCAATACCAGATATCTCATAACACCCTGCAAAGGAGGAGACATTGAACTTGGAAGCTTTGAAGTATTTTTTAAAATCGGAGGAAACAATTGTAAAATCGGACCTGAACCTTTTGGAAAATACTGTGTCCGGACTCCTGAAGTCAATATCAGGATTAAAATGCCGGAATCATTATATCACGAAGTAGGGAATTCCATTGGTATATATATCGATAATAGATCAGATGATATTCTACACAATGTATGCTTCAATAGTTGTTTTTCATCCTTTATAGAATGCCATGAACCAAATGTATGTATTAAAGATATCCAGCCACATTCATCCGGTTTTACATCAGTTGTTGTAAAACCGATCAACTCAGGAAAAATTGATTTTGGAAACCTGAACTTTTCCTTTGAGGTCAATGAAATAATCTGCCAGCAGGAACCTTTTGACCTTGGTGTACACAAAGTGGTGTGACAAAATCTTGTATTCAATCAAGTTTCTGACCACACTTAAGGCAGAATCTTTCATTATCTCCTGCCTCACGTCCACATTGAGGACATTTCCTTTTTCCGGTTCCAATATTGGAACGCTGGATTACACTATCCTGAATTGTGGTACTGTTTATATTATACTGTGTAAGAGAATCATCAACAAAGAGTTTGATATCAGTTCTTTTTTCAATCTCCTCAAGGATCTTATGATAAAAACCTGTCAGTGCTTCTTCCTTTTCAGCCCAGGCCTTAACGATGAGCCGGGATTTACGTTTACCTACAACTTCAATATAAGCTGCATATTTCATACCGGCAACCCCCTGCGCATAGAACCTTGCAACGCCGGTAAAAAGTTGCTGTGTTGAAGTTACTTCCGGAGTTATCATATACATATTCAGATCTTTCAGTATACGGGTTGTAATATCAAAGAGATTCTCAGCCGGTATCTCCAGGTCTTTGGTATCCTCTTCTGCGATCATCATTGAACTTACATTAAGTCGCCAGTTGTTCTCATCGATCTCCATTACTTTCAGCACAGGACAGACAATATTCACCATCTTATTACTCAGGTCCACCTGGACATGTTTCTTCATGCTGTAATCATAATACCTGATATTGCCGGAAAGTATACAATCACCACATTCGCCTGTTGGTCGGATGATGAATGTAACAGTCTTTCCTTCACCGGACTGCAGCATTGAAATATTCTTGCGGCTTTCCTTTACATGGAATACTTCCGGAACAAAGAGACTGATAGTTATATCGCCCAGTGGTTCGTCTGATGGGTTTTCTACCTTTATCTTGTAAAGTATGTTTGAACCTTTGTACTGGATAGCCGATTTAACAATTACAGGTTTCTTTTTTGGATCTTTTGAAACAGAAGCAACAGAAGCACTGTTCTTAACTGCGTCAACATTTCCCTTTGAATCAGGCAGGTTATTCTGTGACTGGCCTGAAAAACCGGATTTCGGTTCTATTCCATCTCCGGAATTCTTGTCTACTTTATTCTTCTTTCTATTCTTTGATATTTTTCGAAGTACAAGAGCCACTATAAAAATAAAAATAAGAGTACTGATCATCTCATACAATGCATCTTCATCTGATGTATCGGGGCGATCATAGTCAGAATAAACATAGGTCACAGTATAATCCGGATAGAGGTATAGATCGGAGATGACCACATAGTCATAACCATAGTAAGAATCATAATAGACATCACTTACCTTGAACTGCACCACGATATTACGATCCTCATAATAGAGGTAGTCACCAATTGCATAATACTGGTCCAACACCGAAGTATCATAGTAAGATAAAATGAATCTCACCGTTTCACTATAGGTATCTACATCTTCAACAGTTAGATGGTAACCATCCTGTATTTCTACGACATCACCCTCCACGAAAGTAAAATCAGAATAGTCCACATCTGTCCTTGCAGTAGAACTATCATCATAGGTCACAGTATAATCCGGATAAAGGTATAAATCGGAGATGACCACATAGTCATAACCATAGTAAGAATCATAATAGACATCACTTACCTTGAACTGCACCACGATGTTACTGTCCTCGTAATAGAGGTAGTCACCAATTGCATAATACTGGTCAAGCACTGAAGTATCATAATAGGAAACAATAAACCTTGCCGTTTCCCTATCGGTATTGACATCAATAACGCTGAGATAGTAACCATCCTGTATCTCTGCGATCTCACCTTCTGTGAGAGTTATATCATAATAGTCACTGGATGGTGCAATAGCTACACCGGACCCTAGCATTGCACATGTCAGGAGAACTATACACAATAACTGAAGAAGCTTCTGTACCAATATTACACCCTTGCCTGTCCTATAATGCTACTACTTTTTTTGCTTTAGTGATATATAAATTTCACATAAAAAAAGATGTGTGGAGTTTGTCTGCATTTTCCATCAGACATCAGTTAACTTTTTCCCACACTGACTGCAGAAACTTGATTCTGCCGGAACGGTAGAACCACAACCCGGACATTTTCGGACGGTGGGTGAGCGTTTACCCTGTGCAGCTCCCATCATAGAAGCATCAAGTTCCTGTCTGCGATAGGAATCTGCACGTTCCCTGTCTTCTACTTCCATCATGAAATTAACCTTGTCATCTTTTGCCTGAGCTTCGCTTTGTTTGACCTTTGCCAGAGCTTCAAGCTGCTGCGGAGACATACGGCCATATTCTCTTCCCTCAGACACTGTCTTTGCAACATCAGAACCACCGGCTTCGGTTATGTGTTTCAGGTATTCCATGTCCCTTCCGTGTTCACGGTCTTTCATGTCCTGATCGACTTCAAGTTCTGCCCTCATGCCCCTTGCTTTTGAGATTTTTAATTCCTCTTTAAGACGGATGGCATCCTGAGCTTCCCGAATATCAGCTTCATGCTGCAACCTGTCAATGTCAAGATCAGAATGGACATCTTTCAGTCTCTGGTTTCTCTGGAACTCATTTCCAGTAGCAATTGTTGCCTGGTCTGCACGGATACCTGCAACTTCCTCCCTGCCCCTGCGTTCAAAATCTCCTTCAACTGCAAGAGTATCAAGTTCAGCAAGTTCTTCACGTGTCTGGAAATCATTTGTTGCCTGCATGACCTGACCATAGGAACCAAGATCCCACTGCACAGTGTACTTCAGCATTTCCAGACCCCACATTGATAGCGTGGAGCGCAGGCGCATTTCAAGCTCATTCTCAATGTTAAGGCGAAGGTCCCTGTTACCATAGAGCTTCTCTATATCTTCCTGCCTCACTTCTGGCTCAAGGACAAGAGTGATAACTTCACTTTCAAGGCGCTTGTATATATCCTGTATTGAAAGTGCCCTTATTCCTTTTTTGTCAGTTGTGGCATAGGCATAGAGCATCTGGAAAAAACGTTTAGGGTCCTGTATCCTGAACCTGAGAAGACCGTTGCATGATACTTTCTGGTTATCCCCTGTCCAGAGATCATTCTCTGCCCACTGGAGATCTTTTGGAGAGGTATCCATCAGGGCAACATCCACATCCTTTCCGATGTTGCCGGGTTTTAATAAACCTCCTACCTGCAATTTGCCGCTGTCTACTATCTCATCCACTACACCATTCTTTACCATGGCTGCCTTTTCATTAGGAGCGAGGATCACTGCTTTACTAAAAAATCCCCCAACCTGCTTTTTTGGAACCACTCTGGCAATGTCATCTGTTTCTCTTTTCCACTTAAATGCCATGATCTTATCACCCTATTTCAATAGGCATGTTCATAAAGTATCGATTATAATATCTAATAAAGATATTGAATAAATATTATATATATTGTTTTCCATTGTATACATAGGCATACAAATATCAAGTTGGTAAACTATGGCTAATTCTTATCCTGTAAGCGCAAGAATATCAGAAGATAGTAAAGTATATCTGGATACATTAGTAGAAATGGGGATAGCAATCAACAGATCCGAAGCCATGAAGCTTTGTATCAGATTTGCGAAACAGAAGAAAATGGAGGAGGAATTATAAGTGGGATTGACCAATCCATTTAAGAAAATATCACCAGAAGAGCTTAAGACAAAACTGTCCATTTCAGAACAAAGGTTGTCAACACGCGAGAAAGAACTTATCAAGAAGCAGAACCAGTCAAGAGATCAGGCAAAAGAAGCACTGGCAAAAGGTAATGACAGAGAGTTCAGGGTTGCTTCGAGAAGATATTCACTCGTCGAAGGTCAGGTCAACACTATCAGCAGTATGGTGGAAATGGCACAGTCCATGACCGATGTCATCGAGATGCAGACAGGCCTTAAGGAAGTTGTTGAGATTGGTAATGATCTTGGCAAATGGCAAAAACAACTTGGATTTGATACTTCTAAACTTGAAGATGCTGTGACCAATATCAGAACATCTATGGAAAAAGTGAACACTGCAACAAGCATGATGACAGCTTCCATGGATGCAGCCATGAGTGGCGGCACTGAACTCAGTGAAATGCAGGATTCACTCAGGTCTGAACTGCTTGCTGAGCTTTCAAGTGAACAGCCTGCAAAGGATGAACTTTCAAAGAAGATTGAATCAGAGATGGCAAATACCGAATAATACGGTATTCTTTTCTGAAAATATCAGGTTCTGAATTGAGGTGCCTGTTTGAACTCAGCCATTACGTTAGCTGCCCAGGCCCGAGGGTATGCAAAAGCTGCAAGGGAACTGGAAGATAGAAAGGAATCTGAAAGAGCCAGGGAACTGTATCTGAAGGCTGCAAAGCTGTATAACGATGCATCCATGTTGTCCAAAGATGACATGGATAAAAATACCCAGCGTGATCTTGCTGAACACCTTTTTGCCAGAGCCCAGGCACTGAAAGGTTCAAATGCAGTCTCATCAGGGGGAACTCTTGAAGGAAACAGAAGTTCTGGAAATAATGATGAATCTTCCATAACAAAGGATGATGTTTTCCTTAAAGAGATTCCAGACATTGGTTTTCCAGATATTGGCGGCCTTGAGGATGTTAAAGAGGAAATACGAAAGGCCATCATCTATCCTTTTACACATAAGGAATTATACCAGATGTACGGTCAAAAGGCTGGAGAAGGAATTCTGCTTTACGGACCTCCCGGATGCGGTAAGACCATGATGGCAAAAGCAGCCGCAAAAGAGTGCGGTGCAGAATTCATCAGTGTGAAGACCAGTACCATTGTCAGTAAATGGGTGGGAGCATCTGAAAAGAATATCAAACAGATATTTGATATCGCACGTCAGGGAAAAAGGTCTATCATCTTTTTTGACGAGATAGATTCCATTGCTACCAGAAGAAGTGAGAGCGAAGATTACGCAAAAAGGGTTGTCAACGAACTGCTGGCCCAGATGGATGGTGTGGATACAGCTTCCGATGACCTGCTGGTACTTGCAGCAACCAATGAGCCATGGGCAATTGACCCGGCCCTTCGGCGCCCCGGACGTTTCAGTAAACTTGTATTTGTTCCTGAACCTGACCTTGAAGCCAGAAAAGCCATACTTCATATACACCTGAAAAAACGTCCGATTGATGATGATCTGGACATATCATATCTTTCAGAGATCACTGACTCGTATTCAGGAGCTGATCTTGCAGCTATTTGCAAAGAAGCTGCTGATATTCCACTTGGAGAAGCACTGAGAGGTGGAAACCCAAGAAAAATAAAAATGCAGGACTTTGAAACGGTTTTGCAAAAACGCAAGCCATCTATTGTAAGCTGGTATATAGAAGCAAAGACTGCTGTCCAGAAAACAGGAGAAGAAGAAGTATTCTCTGAACTTGTTCAAAAATGAGATTACATTAACAAAACCAATAGATGCTGGAAGGATTGGATGGATGGATTAAAAGATCCCAATGAACTGGAGAAACAGAACAGGCAGGCAATCATCAGGAACCTGAATGATGTTTATAGCTCCATTGAAAAGCTGATTCAGAAAACATATCAGAACAAAGAGACTGACCTGAATTTTCAGTTACGGAATATCAGATCATCCGTTTCCCAGCTACTTGCAGATATCAAAAATAAGGATCTGGACAGTTTTTCAGGAAAGAAAGGAACTCTGGAAGAGTTCTACAGAATTGAAGATACGCTTTTAGCAGAATCTGCTAAAATGAATGATATTTTTGCATCAACAATAAAGTCCGATAGCATTGATATTTTTTCACTGGACGATATGGTTGAGAGTTTCAAAAAAGCATTTAATGAGCGTATAAATGTTGATAAGGACATTCTTAATGAATTCAAGCTAAAACAGATGGAAGCTTCAAGTGCAGAACGTGTGATGTCCCGTGATAAGAAAATTCCAGAGAAAAAAGAAATAAAGAAAACAGAACATGAAAGTATCAGTCTAACTTATGGCAGGTCAGGAAATGCAACTAAACCTGAACCTACAATCTCAAGCTCATCTGTAAATAAAGAAGTCCTGGAAGAACAACAAAAAGACAATGTGAAAAAAGAGATTGATACGGAAATACTTTCAAAACTTTACAATTACATGAATATTCTGGAAAAAAAATATTCCAATCACCAGCCTGAGGTATCATTTGATGGTGAATATATAGGAGATAAAAAATGGAAAGTAGAAATCTCAGACAAGTATATTTCCGGAACCATTTTTCGGAAAATGGTACTTAATGCTATCTTATTTGAAACCTACTGGAAACCATTTGATAATCTTAGAACTATTATGGAATTTGTCCAGAAAAAAGCAACTACGGTTCCTGCAGGACAGTATAAAAGCCTGTGTATTGTGAACTCGGATTGGAATGCAGATATTAAAGACTGGGCTGAAAATTACATCCATCCAAGACTTGTCCTCTATCTTTACGACATATCTTCAAATGAAATAATTTATAATGAATCCGTATTCAATGCTGACAGAATAAAGCTCTGGCACAATCCCGATACTTATAAAACAATAGAATCTGAAATTCTGCCTCTTATCGATAGGGAAGAGCCTTTTGATGATACTGAAGTTGCTGAGCTGACAGGATTAAGTATTGAAGGCGCTAAAAAATTCCTTGCAGTAATGGTTGCAGAGAATAAGATTGTAGATGTGGGCTTTGGAAAATCCCAATATACCGGGTTGAGAAAAGAATAAAAAATCTTATAAAAAATTATAAAAAAAATGTAAGAAAGAGTGAGGAACTCACTCTTCTGCTGCTGCTTCAACTTCCTCTGCTGGCTCTTCGTCGCCGCCAAGGATCTTCTCAATGGTCTTCTCACCATATTCTGCAACAACTGTGTTGATCTGGACGATGTCCGGTGCAACTTCTCTTCCACGCATCATCTTTCTGCGGCGTACACCCTTTGATACAGGAGAGTATCCTGTTCCGTTTGCAACAAGGACTCTCTGTCTTCTTGGTCCTGGGAGGTCTGGTCTCATGACCATTCCACTCTTGTCGCTTCCGCCGGTGATCTTCAGTGAGTATCCTGAAAGACCGACGGTTGCTCCGTCTACTGTTTCTCCAATTGATTTACCAATGAATTTGTTGGCTTCAGCACCTGTGACATCAAACTGGTATGACTTTGTCTTAGGGTCTGCAACCACTACTTTAAAATCTGCCATATTTTTTCCTCCTTATGGTTTTATTTTCCTGTGTTTGTTATGATCTTTCTAAATGAATTGTGCATCTCCATTTTACTTTGCCCAGAAAGGATTATCCCTTCTTTTTATTGCAAGGAATGCATCAAGTGTTTCTAATTCATCTGCCGTCATTGAGTCGTAAATTTCATGTTCCATTCTCTTTGCATGTCTTTCAGGGACATTTACAAAGAGTGTATCCTCTTCCTTGATCTGCCTTCCAACTGTCGGACCTTCAATAGCCATTGCAACTTCCATGCCGATTTTTGCTTCGGAGACTTTTTCCCCGCGCATCTCAAGGCCTTTTACCTTACCAACAACCTCACCTTCAGTGTTAGTAATATCTACACCCGTCCTTACCACGCCGCCAATGATCTTTACACCTACAACAGCAGGCTTGCTCTGGCGGAATGTACAGTCTGGCATGATCTGGAATCTTCCGGGTTTTGTGATAGTATCGGATATCTCTTTCTCAGCAAGTTCTTTCTGCTTCTTTACCCAGTCCTTGTAATCATCTATTAAACGATATATTACATCGTTCAGGAAAAGTGTTACTTCTGTTGACTGAAGCTTGTCTTTTGCATCAGGAAGGATCTTCACATTAAAGCCTACGATCACCGTGAAGAACGGATCCTCAATTGCAGTTACTTCTACGATATCCCTGTTACTGATATCGCCTACATCTGCCTTTCTTATAGGAATCTCTTCTTTCTTCAGTTCATTGACAAGTGCTTCAAGTGAACCTATAGTATCTGCTTTGATAGTAATACCTATAGTATCAGTGTCTATCTGGACATCCTCTATCTCACTCTTAATCTCTTCTGTGATCGCATCAATGGTATCCGGACTTGCAACTCTTACAGGAGCACCTGCTAGCGCACCATCAAGGTTTGGTGCAGATATCTTGACACCGACTGCTGCTGTGACCTCAGAAACTCGCTGGAATTTTTCCTCAGCCTTGATCTCTGAAAGCGGACGTGGTTTAAGTAAAGCCCGTATCTTTGTCTGAATAGGATCTCCAAGGCTTCCTACAACAATAGTATCACCTTTTTTGATGATACCATCATAAAGAATTATGTCAAGAGTAGTTCCGAGGCCTTTTTCCTCCTTCACTTCAAGGACAGTACCTATTCCTGGGGCTTTTGCATCATAATGCAGGTTACCCTCAAGGAACCTCTGAGCAAGTCCAAGAAGGATCATAAGCACATCAGCAATACCTTCGCCTGTTGCTGCACTTATTGGAATAACACCGATATTGCGCTGGAAATCATTCACCCTGTCATACCTTTCAGAGTTAAAACCGATATTGTAAAGCTCTCCGATAACCTCATAGAGCTTGTTATCAAGATCAGACCTTACACGTTCACTCTGCTTATTATATGTAGCAAGGAAAGGAAGGTTTTTGTTAGCTTCCCAGCCGTGGATCCTGTCAATCTTATTTGCCACAACCACAAAAGGAGTCTTGAATCTTTTAAGTATATGGAGACTCTCTATTGTCTGTGGCATGAATCCTTCATTGATATCAACAATAACAATAGCAAGATCGGCAAGTGCACCGCCTCTGCTTCGAAGAGATGTAAATGCATGGTGTCCGGGAGTGTCAATAAAAAGAAGACCCGGTACTATGAACTTGTCTTTAAGTGAAGGATCACCGCACTTATTTACAATATTCTCTATGGGAACCTCAGTTGCACCTATATGCTGGGTAATAGCGCCTGCTTCACCATCGGCAACAGCGCTTCCCCTGATCCTGTCAAGTAAGGTTGTCTTGCCGTGGTCGACATGTCCCATTACAGAAACGATTGGTGTACGTAGATTTTCATTTACAGCCATGTGCAAACACCTTCAAAGATCATCCGGATAGTTGGAAATGAATTAAGGAAAGAATTATCAGGATATTTGCAAAAGCAAAAACCCGATTCTAACCTTTTTACTCGTAGAGACAGACCTCATCGATCTTGGTATAATTAACTATCTCTGAATCCTTGAAGTGGATAGCCATTTCACGCTTTGCAGCTTCTGTTGAATCTGATGCATGGACGACATTTCTGCCGGTCTCTACTGCGAAGTCACCTCTGATTGTACCAGGAAGTGCTTCAACAGGATTTGTTGCACCATTTACTGCACGCATGATTGCAATAGCATTCTTACCTTCAACAACCATTGAGACAGATGGTCCTGATGTTACATATTCTATAAGTGAAGCGAAGAAAGGTCTTTGAACATGTTCCTTATAGTGCTCCTTTGCACTTTCCTCACTCATGACACCAAGTCTCATGGCTGCGATCTTAAGACCACGTTTCTCAATTCTTGAAATGATCTCACCCATAAGTCCACGCTGTACAGCGTCCGGTTTGATCATAATGTATGTCTGTTCCATTTAGAACACCCGATTATGCTTTCTTCAAGTAAATTCTGCCCTGTTCGGTCCAGACGGTACGCCTTGGTAATCTTCCAAGTTCAAAGTTGCCTTCGCATTTGGATGAGCAGAAATAGTATATTGAGCCATCCTTCTTTACGAAGAGCTTACCTGTGCCTGGTTCAAGAAGTTCACCACAAAATGAACATTTTCTCTGTTCCATATCAGTCACCTCATCTGGTAGTCAGTTTCTTGGCTTCTCTGGAAGTCTCGATCAACATGAAAATGTCACCGATCCTTACAGGACCAACGCAATTACGGGTGATTATACGACCCTTGTCGCGTCCTTCGAGTACGCGGCACTGAATCTGGCTGGCTTCACCATGCATACCGGTGTTACCGATAACATCAATGACTTCAGCCGCATAGCCTGAATCTTCGTCTGCCATAACGATACCTCACGTATCAGGATTATTTAAGTGCACTTACTTTCTGTGCAACGTCTTCTACAATCTCGCCACCCTTGCCAGCGTCTACAATAGCGACTGCTGAGCAAGCGACACCGATTCCACAGGCTGCACCGAGCTCTTTCTGCTCTTTTACATATATATATGCAGTGTTCTTCTCTTCACAAAGTGGTGCAATGTGTGCAATGACTTCTGCCGGATCGACATCCTCTGCAATTACTGCGAGCTTTGTAATGCCTCTCTCAATAGCTTTTGTCACTTCATTGATTCCTTTCTTTAATTTGCCTGTGTCTCTTGCAAGCTCTACACTCTCGAGTGCCTTGTTAGCGAGTTCTTCCGGAACATCAAATTTTGCTGCCATATTATTTTCTCCTTCGAAACCATGCTGTATACTCATGGTTTTTCATTATTCATTGTGTGCCGCAACTGCGGCTAATTTGGCCAATTACGATTGTAACAATGTTAATCAATAAGTTAACTGACACATATGCCAAAGTAATGGCTGTGAATTACTGCATTCCTGCTTATAAATTAATTATAGCTTTTCCAGAATGCGCAATTGGAGTCTTTAAATAACCTGTTCAGGTATAAAGCTTGTGGCCGAAAAAAGAGAAATAGAGATGAGAATTCATCTCATCAAAGTTAGTAATATTGTTCTGTTACGAGATTGATGAAATTTGTTGTATTAGCTGTAACAACAACTTTCAAAATATTTCCATCATCATAAGTACTGGTATTGTAAACAAGGTTTCTTGCAGTACAATTTGCTTCAAGTTTTGAGACTGTATCAACAGTGCTGTCAAGTGGATTAAGGAATATCTCAGTCTTGGAATAATTTCCATCATTCATATTTCTATATTCCAGATAATGCTGATCAGCCAGAGTGTCTGTAGATATCAAAACCTGATATTCCGCACCAGGAGTTACATAGCCCATAATTTCATTGAATTCATCTGAAGCAGGACTTGTACCTGATGCCACATCAATGACTTTTTCAAGAGTTCCAACATCTCCCAACAGAGTTGGAGTTCCAATTATGTTATAAATACCATTACCTCTGAACAGAAGCGAATAACCATTATAAGAATCAGCGATAGTATAATTAAAGCCTACAACCTCAGGATTCAACTTATCTGCTTCAAATCCATAACTGCCTGTAATATTATATGCTGAGTATCTTGTGATCATCATAGTATTGTAATACATATACAGATCGGTAACATTATAATCCTGAAGCGGAGTACCATATGTTCTGGAATAATCTACATATATTGCATTAGTCATGCCTTCTGGAGTAAATGCAAGCCCATCAGAAAGAGAATTCATTTCTGCGCTAAAATGAGTACCACCGATAACCTCAAATCCGGGTGCATCCTGCACATCTGTACTTGTATCTTCAACATCGTTGGAATTTCCTACAAAGCTTGCAACAAAATAAGAAAAAACTGACAAGACCATTATAGCGGCTAAAATAATTGCTCCGTATTTTTGATTCATTCATTCTCCTCAAACAATTAATTAATATGAGTTAATAAACCTTATTCAAAGTATAAATAAAAATAGGAAAGATCAGATCGCATTCTCTCCAATCTTTGCAATAGTGGCATCAATATCCGCCTTAAGCTCGTCTGGAATACCCTGAATACCAACATCAAGGAAACCTCTGACGATCATACCCACTGCATCCTCTTCTGTAAGGCCTCTTGCCATCAGATATTCAATCTGTTCCCGTGCGATCCTTCCCACAGCAGCCTCGTGTGACAATTCGATATCCTCAACATTTGCCTCAAGTATAGGAATTGCTCTCTGCATTCCTCCACCAAGAACAAGTCCGTGACATTCCAGGTGACCTTTTGCATTGTTTGCATTACCTATCATCTCACCACGGGCAATAGCCTTGCCGCCTGTGGTGATGGTCCTGGAAATCAGCTCAGCCTTTGTGTCCTCGGCATTGAACACAACCTTGCTTCCAAGGTCAAGTTCGGATCCCGGATGTGCAACAGCAATTGTATTAAGTCTTGCAAAAGCACCTTTACCTTCAAGAATTACTGTAGGATATGCCTGAACTGACTTTACAGGTTTCAGGGTTACATAATTACTGATGTATGTACCGCCTTCTTCCACATGAACAACAGTCCTTGGCCTTACACCAATCTCTTCACCCCAGTTGTGGATCATAGTGAAATTAAGAGTTGCACCCTTTTTCACATACATTTCTGAGATACCAAGGTGAAGACCTTTGTCAATACCATGCTTTGTAGAACATCCTGTAATAACATCAAGTTCTGCTCCCTCTTCCACAATGACAATATTGTGAACGGTCTGGGATACCTGTTTGGAACCGATAAGCAGACATGTCTGCACAGGCATTTTGGACTTCTTACCTGCAGGTGCTCTGATAAAGTATCCGTTTGCATCCTGAAGATAGCTCATTGCAGTGTACTTGTCCTTATCCGGCTCTACAAGCTTCCATGAATAGTCTTTTACCCAATCATGAACCCTCATAGCATCACGCAGGGACATCAGTTCTACAACATCATCGTCACGCAGGGATGAATGAGTCACAGCATTATTAAGCATCAGGAAACTACCTGACCTGTTATCCTCGGAAGGTGTGAATCCAACATTGAGAAGTGTTCTCTGATCTTCTTCACTTAGCTCTTCGAGGTCATCGGCCCTTTCTTCCGTTTCTGATGCAAGCCCATATTCATTAAGGTCAAAGTCCTCACCGTATGCTGCATTCTTTTTGAGGGCTGCTTCTGCCTTCTTCCTCATATCTTCATCAGCTTGCATTTGATACACTCCTCATATCCCTGTTCCTTTATTTCAGTGAGCATTTCACGTGGGTTTCCTGAGCACATAACGGTCCCATTGCACAGGATATAACCCCTGTCAGCCTCGATATAATCAAGTACCTGACCAGTGTGCGTGATTACCAGTGCAGATTTACCATGACAGCACCTGTCACCAGGACACTTGCAGTCTTTCTGAAGAAGACTATTTATCGTTTTACCAAGTTGTTCAATACTTACAAGGTCAACACCTGATTCAGGTTCATCAAGCAATATAAAATCAGGATTTTGCGCTGAAAGCTGGAGAAGCTCAGATCTCTTGATCTCTCCTCCGGAGAATCCTACATTGACATCTCTTTCATAGAACCGGACCATATCGATAGCTTCAGCAAGGGCTTCTGTATCTTTCATATCTTTTGATATGACATTCAGGAGATCGTATAGTTTGACGCCACTCATGTTAGGTGGTCGCTGCGTCATAATACCCATGCCCATCTGTGCTCTTTCATAGACCGACATATTGGTTATATCCTCTCCTTTGAAAATTATTTCTCCCTCTACAACATTATAACCACTAAAACCCATAAGGGTCATCAGAAGTGCAGATTTGCCTGCGCCGTTTGGCCCGAAAAGAACATTAGTATAACCGGCTTCGACATCGAGGTCAACGCCTTTCAGTATCCTTCGGCCGCCGATTTCAACTGTCAGATTATTGATCTCCAGCATAATATGGCCTCCTTTTTTATGACAATATATCCATGAAAGCAGCTTTCATGGGAATCCTGCTGTACTATAAGGGTTATCGGTTAAAAACCTATTGAAATGTTAAATTAAATAAACTAATTCGACTTCATGCCAGAGATATAAAAAATATAGTGAGTTAACCGGACTATCAGACAAATTGACCCCCATACATCATACTTTGTAATGAAGTTGGTGATGTTTGTTGTTTACTCACCTTTGAATAAATAATCCTTTTTAATTCACTTTATGTTGTTCAAATACTCCCGCTTTTACTATTTTCTCTATCCATAGTAACATAAGCATAACTATCAGGAAAATAAAGGTTATTTGCCATAGATAGTAATGCATATAGCTAAAAAGTGAAGGATACATAATCCCAATGAAAGAGAGGAAGATCAGCCTGAACATATTTATGATCAACATTGCAGGTACACCCAGAGCCAGACCCATGAATTTGTTACGCAACGTTGTGGGATAAGCAAGCACACATCCTGCATAGACCAGCAGTTCATAGATGCCCGTACATTCATCTATGACCAATACAGAGATACCACCCATATAAACAGACTGACCGTAGGAATAACTTTCCACCCCTAAAAGAGACATTATACCAGAAAGTGTATTTGCGGTCAATGTACTCAGGAAGACAAACCTATCCTGGAAGATCACATATATCCCTGTAAAAAGTGCTATGTAAAACAGATAAGGACCTACAAATCTAAGTACTGTCTTATTCTTTTCCAGAAAACTCACTACATGGACTTTAAGACCGATTGAAGGAATAGATACCTTTTCTGCAGCCTTTTGTTTTCTGCTACCCTTAAGTTTCCTGTCTTTTTTCATTGTAACTCTTCCAGCAGATATCAAAAAAGAAAAAAAAGAGAGGATTGGAATTAATCACGTCTTCTTAGCGTGACCATTCCAAGAATTCCAAGCGCACCGATCATGGCCAGTATACCAACAGGCGTCAGTGTTGGAACTACAGATTTGCAGTGGTAGTGACTTGGATCTTCATCTGTTACAACAGTTCCATCATCTACAGCTTCACCGGTCACATTTCCAGTGTTCTTGTACAGAGGAGTGCATTCCTCCAGTGTATCAGTGACAATATAGGTCCATTCCTCTCCTATCTCAAGAACATCATCGCCATCGGCCTTGTCAGTGATCTTATCATTACCAATAGTGCCAATGACATCATCCACAACGACAATGTTCGTCAGTGCTGCATCCCCGGTGTTGGTTACAACGTATTTCCAGGTTATGGTCTCACCAACTTCTATCGCAGGACCTGAAGGGAAATCTGCATCAAAACCGTTAGTTGACTTCTCAATGTCAATATCAGGTTCGCAGCTTACAACATAGTGACTCGGGTCATCATCTGTTACTGGAATGACACCATAATAACCTACGACGTCGGCAACATTCTCGTAGTCACCACATTCAGCAGTGCCTTCTGCCTCATAAGTCCAGGTCTCAGTCAGATCAAGGAGACCATCTCCGTCAGTATCACCGCCTTGGAAGACTGGAATTACACCCTGATCATCCGTAACTTCAACATCTGCCAGTGGTACATTTCCAGTGTTAGTGACAACATAGGTCCATGTCACATCCTGTCCAAGACTTAGTTCAGGAGCCTCTTCATAAGTATCTGCGTCAACGCCGTTAGTTGCCTTCTCTATGTGAATCTCAGGATTTGGAATCTCGATGAAAACAACAGCTGTATCTTCACCAACAGAACTATCACCGGATGAACCAGATAATACCTCTACCGCCAGAACTTCCCCTGGGCTCACGTCATAGAAAGTACTGAAATCTGAAATGCTGATTTCATAGACGGACTTTGGCAGATCATCAGGATTGGCCACATTGAAGTGATCAGATGTCAAATGGGCATATACGTCCGAATTCGTCATACCGACACTAGAAGAAACTGTCCACGCATTAGCGTTCACCAGGATAAGTGAAGAATCACCCGTAGATACTTGAATAATCCTGATGACCCAAGACTCGGTCAGTCCAATTCCAGAACCTGCAGGACCTGCGGTTGTATCGCCATCAGCTGGTTCTTCTGAATATATTTCGCCATTCCCATCGCCATCTCCGGGTATTCCATAAACTTCAGTCATACCATACAAAATATCATTTATCGGATCGTAATGTCCATATATCTTACTGACATCAAGGCCACTTGAATAGTCCGTAGCAGCAACACCATTTACTGCCATTGATTCATCAAAATCTCCGCCCGAATCATCTTTGGGGTCAATATCATTCCACTCATCTGTTACAAGATCGACAGGATTATTATATACACCCTGTCTGACCACCATTCGGTCACCAAATGAAGCATAGGGATTATACGATGAAGCATTATACTGCGCATAAGCCCAATTTTCGTCCCACTCACCAACTCCACGTACCCCATCCACGGTTATTGCCATGGCACTGGGCACGGAGAATAAAATGATCAACATTACAAACATTACATGTAATCTATTCATTATTTTCCGCTCCCATTTCATAAAGAAACACTTCTCAATAATGGTTTAGTCATCACAATATATATCGATGCAGCAAACTAAGTTCAGTAAATTTGCTTAGTACAAATGTTCAGGAAAACGGTTTTTATTTAATACCAGCATAAAAAGGCAGTTCGACTCTATAATATAAAATGAAATGAATTTAATCGTTGCAGCAAAACCAAATCAGTATATGTTTTTAGGAAAAAAAGGAGGAATTAATCCTCCTAAAATGAAATACACCACAATCCCATGAGATACAATGAACATGGCCATTCCAGCAGGAATCAGTAGTTGATAACTGATCGGCAATAATAACCTTTACATCCTCATCTGTGACCCCGGTGCCAAACTCACCATTGGTAACTGTCCGTTTTAAGATGCGGCACATATCGCTTCAAACTGCCCTTTAGCCCATATATCCAGACCTCACCCAAACCAGGGATGTCATCATTCCTGATGCTCTTTGAGATCAGACTTGATCCAGGGAACGTAGTAAAGTTATAATTGGCCACAACAACACTACTCACATCACTCATATCTCAAGATCCCCGGAAAGGAGGTCTTCGATAATTCTAAGTGATTCATCACTTATCTTCGTTCTTTTGCCCTTATCGATCTTTTCCATGTTGTTATAATCGAAGATCGTTTTGCATACACCATGATCTTTGTCCAGAGGATCATAATCCTGGAGGAATACAATACAACCTTCCATACCAATCTCTTTTTGGACATATCTCAACGCGTACCCTACACCATAGTGGCATCCTACACCCGGAAGGAAATAGTTGTAACCCTCACTTTTTTTCTTTTTGAGCCAGGGGAAAAGATTGGAATCACTATCAATTACGAATATCCTTTCTTTTGTGAAACCTTTCTCCATTAATATATCTACCATTCTCCCTAAGGAACAGGGAACAATGCATTTTTTCCCATCCAGCTTTAAACATTTCCTGTTTTTTCTCATATTTATATCAGATGCAGGACAAACGTAATCAATGGAAGGTTTCGCACAGTAGGGAATAAAAGATACGCAGCTATCCAGCTCATCATCAACTATCTTCTGAATATCTAAAGAAGGTGTTGAAAGAGCCATATTGTAATTTAGCAAACGAGTATTGACCTGATTGAAACTCAACCTCTTTTCGGTCAATCTCTTATTCAATGAATACGGAATAAATGAGTATACTTTTTCCAGCACTGATATTTTCGTTTATACCCCCACCTTAAAAACCAAATACTAAAGATACGCCTATTTTCCCCACAATAAAGTATAACTTATTTAATTCTAAAACCTTAGCATTACAATAAAATAAAGGAAGGAATAGGTTTTTTTGCAATGATAAAAAAATATACATAACAACTTGTAAAATTAGGGAATATTCATAGCAGGTATTAATAAAAAAAATGATAATAGAGATATACCGATAAGGCAAAAAGATAATGATCAATAACCATGGAAAGCTGAATGATCATTACCTGAAGGAAGTTCGTTTTTATGAAGGGAACTGTTAGAGTCCGCTTTTGTACCCTGATAATTGCCTGAGAGTATACGGTCCATCAGGAGAACTGTACCTTCATGAACTTTAGTTCTTTTGCCTTTGTCAATACCTTCCATTGCCAGATAATCATTCATGCATTTACAGACACCATTATCTTTGTCTTCCGGACAAAAGTCATCCACAAAAGCTATGCATCCCTTGTAACCAAGCTTCCCGCCAATATAATCGAGTGCATAGGACACGCCATATTTGCAACCTGTACCTGGCATGAAATACTCATAACCTTCCGCTCTTTTTTGTTTGAGCCAGGGGAAAAGATTGGAATCACGGTCAATTATGAAGATCTGGTCCTTTGTGAAACCATGTTTTAAAAGAATATCCACCATATTTCCCAGAGAGCATGGAACAGTGCATTTACCTCCGGACACCTTGATACATTTCTGATTCTTACGTTTATGCTCCCTGTCAGATACAGGACAAGCATGATCGCCTAAAGGCTTAGCACAATATGGTAAAAAGGCAACACACTTATCCAGATCATCCCTTACAACTTTGTTTATGTCGAGAGAAGGGGGATATAATGCCAGATGATTCTCTATTAAATTATTATCCTGTTTTTCGAATTTGCATTTCCAGCTGACTATCTTTTGATGAACTGAATAGGGCAGCAATCCATATATTAATTCTCTGAGTAGCATTTTTCCTCCGTGAAGTTATTGGATGTGTTTTTATTGATCATCCGGAGATAATCATGCATCCATTTTTGAGATATAATATACCATTGGTCTGTTCACGACTATAAATATCATGACCCTATATAGAACTATTCATGTACATAGACACTCTCAATTAATAAATAGTGTGTGCATATTCATAAATAATTAAGACAGATAATGTACACAGTTCCTATATTTTATGTACAAGTTAATTACGAATAGAAATAACTCTCATATTGAATGATTACAACATGCCCATAAAAAAAATTAAAGTCCTAATTCCTTTGCAATCTCCTGGAATTCCTTGCCTTTCGAAGTTGTTACATACAGATTTCCTTTGCGTTCAATCAGACCTTTTTCCTCTAACATCTCAAGATACCTGTTAACCATATCAAAGTTCAGGTTTGCACTGTAAACTATATGTGTTTTTTTAGCTCCCTCCAATGCAGTTTTTAATATCTCCACGCTAATGGCAGTCCTGCTTCTCCTAATGTAACCACTCCCCATTAGTCACAGTATCTTTCATCTGCTGTTCCCCACTCAGATAGAATAATAAGTTGGAAGAAAAAATAATTCCAACTTGCAGATTCGGTCTATTTCTTCTTGGACCTATAACCAACAATGACAATCCCCATGAGGATTAGACCAAATATGGCTATAATTCCACCGGTCCCACTTACAGAAGAGAATCCTTCCGTCACATCTTCTGTAACTTCACTAGCCGTTTCTTCAGCTATTGTACTCTCGGTTGTACTTTCAAGAGTAGATTCAGTATCCACATCAGCATCTGGTTCCTCTACAACAGTTTCCGAGGTCGTAGCACTACTACTACTAAAACCTCCACCACCGCCACTACTATGTGAAGTGGTAGTTCCTCCTGTTCCTGTTGTTGAAGTAGGAGCAGTTGCACTAATATCGAGTGAAACCATCTCATCGGACTGATAATTACTCAGGTCTATTGTAGCCGCTTCCACACCATCTACTTCAAGTGTGACAATACCATAATCAGAACTCACTCCCAGCCTGTTACTTCGTTCATCACCAAAAAGACCTGCGGTTGTTACAGTTGTTTCAGCAACTACCTGTCCATCAGCAACCACTGTCACTTCCGTCCCTACTGATGCAGGACTTCCATCCACCAATAAGTTTCCCCCTAATACAATTGGAGGACCAATGGCCACAGCAGGCGTAGCTATTACTATGAGTGAGAATAGGATTATTAAGAACTTCAATGAAACACTATATATTTTACCACTAATCATACGTCCACCTCTGATAAATTAAAAAAGCAGTGAGAAAACTCACTGCAAATCTTTCATTTTCCTTTCACCTCAGGCCAATACACATTCTTCATCCACGTATACGAAATATCCTTCATACACATTCATAGCGAATACATCGGTACCTACCTGGTTACCATTGATGATACCTTCCTGTCCGTTGTAGCCCACATAGGCAAATTCACTTGTAGCAGGAAGCCATGGTCCAGTGACCTTGACATAGCAGTCATCTATGGTGGAAAGAGCAACCTCTGCAGACAGCTCTACCATAGCAGTGTGACCTATTGCATTCCATCCAGGATAGAGCGTAAGCATCGGTGGTACAGATGGTACCATTGGTACGAGGTATGTCTCATTGATGGTAACTGTCTCGCCCATATCGTTGTGTACCCAGTATGCCTTTAATGGCTCAAAGTCTTCTGGTATCTCCATCATGCCTGAAGATGCATTGTAATAGAACACACTATCTACTTCAGTATCGCCGAAATCCTGAAGCACAAAGTCTACGTCTGCATTCTCAAGTGTCTCCGGAACTGATATCAGGTTCCATCCTGGCAGGAGATCTATTCCTTCAATGACCACTTCTACAGGTGTTTCGATCTCAACAATGTCATCTATGACATCGACATCTGCTATTGGATTTTCATCTCCGTCCTCAAGTGTGACATCAGTAAGATCCAGAGTATAGAATCCATCTGGTGCACCTTCCTTTACCTCGAAGTCAATGGTAAGGACAGTTCCTACCTGTGAAGCATAGGGTGATGTATCCAATGCTGCAAGTAATACCTCACCATCGTTCAAATTCACGAAGTACATGCCGTCCAGCAGACCTGAGTAAGTAGCACTTGTTACATCAAGAGCAGATGTATCATATGCCATACTAAAGTCAAGACCACTGAGAGCTGTTTCAGCAGAATCCACAACAACGGTTGCCTGGAAGGTATCACCCACTCCGAAGACACCAGTATCAGCTATGATCTCCAGTACTGGAACCTCCTCGTCTCCACTACCACTGCTCTCTGCTTCAACCTCTACCTGACCATCATTGATAGTTACTGGAGAAATATCCTCTTCACTACCATCTTGCAGTGTAACACCGTCCAGTTCAAGGTCATACATACCATCTGCTGCACCTGCCTTTACCTCGAAGTCAATGGTAAGGACAGTTCCTGCATGTGAAGTATAAGGTGAATTATCCAATGCTGCAAGTAATACCTCACCATCGTTCAAATTCACGAAGTACATGCCGTCCAGCAGACCTGAGTAAGTAGCACCTGTTACATCAAGAGCAGATGTATCGTATGTCAGACTAAAGTCAATACCACTGAGAGCTGTTCCAGCAGAATCCACAACAACATCTACTGAAAAAGTATCTGTTGGAGCAAGATCCTCTGTTAGTGCCGGATTAACTGACAATGATGCTGCACCAGCAAGACCTGTACCTACCATGATGAAACATGCGAAAAATATCAAAAGGGAGGTAGCTGAAACTACCAGACCCTTCATCTTTTTATCTGTCATGATCACACCTCAATCAGGTATTATACACATCTGCAAATGCTCTGAAGTCATCGAGATCAATATCTCCATCATCATCCATGTCGAAGATGACATCATAGTACGAATCGCCTTCTTCAGTGCCATATGCGTCGGCAAATGCTCTGAAGTCATCAAGATCGATGTCTTCATCACCGTCACCGTCACCTTTCCTCTGATCAACGACTGGTTCATCTGGATCATCTATAGCTGGAACACCACCGTTCATGTACAGACCTGTGCCATCCGTTGGATCATAGGTGAACATCAGCCTTACCGGCTCGAGACTGTCATCACAAGCATCAGTATTAGGTGCTGTGAATGAGCTTGTCAGGAGATAGTCACCACTGTTTCCATCATAGTCAGGCACATCCGGATAGACGAACTCCTTGTAGAATTCCGGCATAGTACTGATGTGTAGCCACTTCCATGTCTCACAATCATCAATGACTGTATCACTTGATACACCAACTATACCGCAGCATTCTCTGAGAATCTCCAGCAGGTTGGTGTGGAACCTTGGCTCATCATCCTTGCCTGTGAAGTATATTTCAAGGGCAGGAGCATCAAGCGTGCGGTCACAAGCAGCTGTGAAATCAGAGTAATAGCAAGTCTTATCCTCGTTTGAAGAGCTGTGAACCAGATCAATGTCATCGATCATCATGTAAGGACCATTGAATGGTGGTAGTACAGGTATGATCTCTTCATCATATACACATCTCTTGATAACGGACAGATCTTCCAGGAAGACATCTCTGTGCTCAGGTACAGGGTTCCTGATTGTGATATACTTGACATCGTAATCACCTGGACCATAGATCATGGAGACATCGTATTCGGCACCATCTACGAAGAAGGTCTCACCAGTGTGGAGCAGACGTCCTACACGGAGAACAACCTTATCGTTGGCTACGCCGGTACCAGTTACCTGCATTGCCCATGGGTTATAGAAGTCAGGTATATCCATTGTCACTGTGTGACGACCTGCGCTCAATATACCCTGTTCAACATTGATCATCTGCACTCCACCGATCTGCTGTGGACCGAGAACGTGTTCAGGTGTATCAAGAACTTCACCAGAAAGGTGGTCAAGATATGTTGGGTTTTCGTCGTTACCGTTGTAGTAAACCTTTACAGCAACTCTGTCGATCTTACCATCAGCGTAGTAGATACCTTCAACTTCTACAATGTGATCAAGGAACTGTACTGTATCGCCTACACCTACCACGAATTCCTCAGAACCAAGAGCTACATCTTTTCTACCGTCATTGTTGAAGTCCGTTGCAGCAAACAGGTATGTTGGGTCGTCGATACCGTCACCGTTCATATCCATGCTGTCAAGACCGATCTGAGTATCATCATCTGCAACCGGGAACCAGAAGTATGTCCATAGTGGATCATCCAGATTCATCAAGTCCCAGAAGCATGATGGGTTGCCATCGGGTGTTGCAATGCCTGATATTGGCTGGCAGTGCTTATCAATGAACATGTAACTGAATTCGTTCACAACATCTTCCCATACATATTCATTATGATTTGGTACCCACTTTCCAAAGACATCGTCAAGCCATACCATACCTGTTGGTTCTGTGTACTCAGGTACGAACCACTGCCTGAAGAATACCTTTTCGTATGAATCCTCATTGTCTACAACAATTGCGGCCTTTATCAGGGCAGGATTGATTGTCACAAAGTCCTTCTCAGGTGCTTCTGGGTTCAGTGGATCAAATGGTCCTTCTGGATTGTCTGCTGAGTATGGGAATTCAGCATCCATGTCTCCTTCACCATAAACCCTGAGTCCATTGGTATCGTCGTCTATCTCGTTGACATAGATATCATCTGCTCCGGTCTCCTGGTCATAGGTAAACATAAGTCTCTGTGGCGGGATGATATAGTTTTCAGGGTTGCAGACATATGCCTCCCAGTCGTCACAAAGTTCTGAGTTTGGTGCAGTGAAGGAACTGGTCACAAGGAAGTCACCTGTACCATCATCAATATCAGGTAGTTCTGGATAGACGAACTCCTTGTAGAATTCTGGCATTGTCCTTATGTGCAGCCACTTCCATCCTTCATCATAGATGTCACTCTCATCAAGTATCTCATACAGGTCTGTATGGAACCTTGACTCATCATCCTTATTGATGAAGTAGATCTCTAGTGGCTCAACGTTAAAGATCCTCCTCTCTTTTACTGTGTCATATGAAGAATCTATGCACTCATCCTCATAAGTTGAACTGTCATGGCCTATATATCCCGTGACATCACAGCAGTACTCTGTGTGAGGAATGTTAATATCATCGATCATTGTGTGCTCCATGTTGAATGGTGGGAGCAGAGGTATGATCTCTTCATCATACACACATCTCTTGATAACAGACAGGTCTTCAAGGAAGACATCAGCATGTTCTGGAACTGGGTTTCTGAGTGTGATGTACTTGACATCGCCGTTATACCAGCTATCATCAGGACCATAGATCATGGCAACATCGTATTCAGCACCATCTACGAAGAAAGTCTCTCTTGTATAGAGCTGCCTTCCTACTGTCAGAACAACTTTATCAAGGCCTGCACCAGCGGCTTCAACCTGAACATACCATGGTTCATAGAACTGTGGTCTGTCCTTTGTCACTGTGTGACGACCTGCACTCAATATACCCTGTTCGATATTGATCATCTGCACTCCACCGATCTGCTGTGGACCGAGGACGTGTTCAGGTGTGTCAAGAACTTCACCAGAAAGGTGGTCAAGATATGTTGTGTTTTCGTTGTTACCATTGTAGTAAACCTTTAGACCAACTCTGTCAATCTTACCATCAGTGTAGTAAATACCTTCGACTTCTACAATATGATCAAGGAACTGTACTTGATCACCGACGCTAACAACCATACTATCAGAACTGATCATGACGTCCTTATATCCGTCACGGTTAAAGTCACCGACCTTCTTGAGCACGACCATGTCATCAACGCCATCGCCGTTCATGTCGTAATCATCAAGACCGATCTGTTCATCATCATTGTCTGCAACTGGGAACAAGAATGATGTCCAATAAGCGCCAGTTGAACTCTTTGAAGTTGCACTCACTGGCTCGTAGTGCTTGTCGACGAACATGTAGGTAAATTCTGTGACCACATCTTCCCATGTATACTCGTTGTGATCAGGTATCCATTCAACCTTCAGTATGGGCTTCTGGAACTCATCAAAAGAGATCTCTCTTAGCTCATCATCAGTTAACAGCTCTGATGCGTCCTCTACACTTCCGTCATCAAGTGTACGCTCAAAACAGCGATCAAATTTATCAAGCCATACCATACCAGTAGGTTCGGTGTACTCGGGTACGAACCACTGTGTTGCAAAAACCTTCTGCTTGGAATCGATATTGTTTACGAAAATATCAGTGTTTTCCAATACAGCCGGATTGAATGTTACAAAATCTTTCACTGGCGATTCATTGTTCATTGGATCGAAGGGAGCTTCAGGGTCAGTGTATGGAAATGCTGCACTGAGTCCATCTTCACCGTAGATTCTCAATGAATTTACATCATCTTCAGCACTGGCAGTAGCTGCTATCATACAAATAGTAACAAGAGCAACAGCAACTAATAATAGCCCGCGCTGGATTTTCATTTTCATTATTAAAATCCTCCTTTCTTAGACCATACATACCGTACCATCAAACATGACTCCGTCTCCACTCGTCAATGATTAGTGTCCACTCGTTCAATGATACCTGCAAAAGTTGCCCTGGATTAGACCCACCGACAACCCCATTTAATCATATGAAGTCAGATATTATAAACCGATAAGAAATAGATATTAGGAACTGTTTTTGCAAATAATGTTCAGAAACAATGCTACAGAACAATATTACTCATTAAGCAATAAATTTCTTAATAATAATTGACTCGGATATTGAAAATAAAAACAAGGAAACGATCGTTCAGAAGAACTAACCCTGTAAAGTAATAAGCAGCTTGTCGTAAGTAAAGACCAGCCATAGAAGAAATGGAAAAGCAATCCTTCCGATCGCATAAATATAGAGCAATTGTTCCTGGTAAGAAAAAAAGGCCAGTTGAAGATAAACTATTGTGAAATTGAAAATAATCGTAATTATAAGACCTATAATAAGGATCTTTACAGTCATTTTCCTTTCAAGAGATGTTGCAAGTACAAGGGCAGCAAAAGGGATGAAATTCAAAGGGAGATAGAATAAGAAGAAATTCTGGAAATCAACGACAACAACAGAAGCTGCAAAGTACCTTCCGCCTATTGGAATCCATAAAATGAAAAAAATAGTGAGATAAAGAAAAAACCTTTTCAAAAAAGGTATCATTCTTATCTGGTTCTTCATAAGCATTCCTTCTTATCAGTCCTCATTAACACGCCTCCCAAATCTGATTATCACATAGCATACCATTGAAATGGAAAGAAGGGAGATAGCAATATTGAACCCAGGTGTTTCCTGTACCTGGTTTTCTACATCTTCCGTTTCCACGGTCTCTTCTTCCGAAGTAGATGTCAATGTTTCGCTTTCATCAGGAGCAGAGAGTTTGAAAACAACCGGAACTTCACTTACCCCAATATCCAATGCCTCCCTGTTAATTATCGCATATACCTCGTCCGTCAATGACTTTCTGTCCACATCTGCCTCCTGATTGATATCTATCTCAAAATATCCACCCGGAGATAATCTGGTACTTAGGAGTACTCCACTGCGTAAATCGCTATCGAATTCATCCCCGATGCCAAGGGAGATATCATATGAATCCTGGAAATACCATTGCCAGCATTCTTTTTCAGTTCTTATCCGGGGGATGTCACCAAATGTGGCTATAACTGCCGGATCATAGAGAGAACTTTGAGCATTCATGAAATTATCAATTCCCTCATTTTCTATTTCCTGTGTCCTGGTCATCAATTCCTGAAGATCATCACTGATTGCAGGAATATTGCCTTCTCCAAATTCCACAGGCACATTGTCTATATCCATATCCTTTGCTGCTGCATCAATTATATCATAGATATCCTCTATCTCCGACCTTTCGACCATAAGAGGTTCATAAAATACAACTACCAGGTATCCATCGGAATTCGTTCCAAGAGATGTGACCTTTCCATGCCATAAAAAATACTCTTTCAGCTCATCCTCAACACGACCTTCAAGTGTCAGCACTTCCTGAGACCAGTTTGCTCCGGTCTGTAGCTGGCCATATCTGCCCAATACTTCATAATCAACAGGAGTGGAGCCGAAAATATATGAATACCCGACCTGTTCAACTGAGTTGACCGATGTTGAACTAGAAACTGATGTACTTTTTACCGGACTGCCCAGGTCAATGGACCCCGGAGGCGTAGAGGTAGCATCGACTTCAATTCCCACACCAACTATGCTTCCGGTTGCTGTACCACTTAGATCCTTACCGTTTTCGTTTTGAAGCCTTACTTCTTTAAAGTCCAGACTGTAAGTACCATCTGCTGCACCATCCATTACCTTGAAGTCAATAGTAAGAATAGTTTCTTCTTCATATGAAATATAAGGTTCGTTACCTAGCACTGCAACTAATATTTCACCATCATCTTCATATTGCTCGACAAGCATACCGGACATCAGACCTGAGTAAGTAGCACCTGTTACACTAAGGACAGACGTATCATATGCCACACGAATATCAAAACCACTTAGATCTGTTCCAGCAGAATCCACAATAACATCTACTGAGAAGGTATCACCAGCTGACAAAAAACTTTGCGAGTCAGGTGATATAATAACAGATGCTGCTGCAGATACGTTCCCTACTGCCACCATTAAAATAAAGAGTGTAGGAACTAGGATTTTTAAATACTTGTTATTACTCCACATAATATAACCCCGGTTACCGCATTATTGGTATGAACTCCAAAATTAATCAGTAACTCTTCTCTGTTTTTACCTGTGAAGTTATATAGCTTCCTATTTTGAAATATAACAGATATTAGTGATCAAAGAACAAACCATAAGATAATCAGCAAGCAAATAGAACAGTTATGAGGAATAAACAGCTGAGCCATTTATTCCCCAAGTATTTTAGGGTGGTACGTGGTGGTATTTCCTAAAAGGATATATTCTTCTAAACAAGCTTTGGAGACAAGTCATGCCACCAATAAGAGATTGCCTTTACAGGAAATAAATACTAACGAAACTATACTGTGGATGATTATTCAGAAGTTAACTGTTTTAGTCATTTGATAATAGTTTTAAATAAAGCTTAAAATGGATATTGAATTGTGTAAGATAATACCTTAAATGATGAACAAGAAAAGAAGTCAGGATAACCTGTTAAAATAAGAGACAGGTAAGTAAGTAATAAGTAACTCACATACTTGACCTTACTTCCTGCCCCTTACTTTCTTTGTTGCTTGCTGGTGGTATCTAGTAGTTGTGGTACGAAATGAGCTGTCCCTTCAAGCAGGGGCTGTCGGAGACAATTTGACCCACCCATATTTTATTATGTTTTCAAGTGAAATAAAACCTGAAGAAACACTTTTGCTTAAGATTGATACGTACTTGATTTAAGTAAGACAATAAACTCAGCACCTACATTTTCAAATTTCTCTTAGCCATGAAGCTCGAACCTGCGGCATAAAAGAATATAATGATACCGAGCCAGATCAACGGTTCACCTATGTTTGAATATCCAAAATATGAAAGCGCAAGACCTATGCCAAGAATCGGTATGTTTGCCTTGAGAAGTAACCTGTTACGCCGAATGATAGCGATCTGCCTATTCCTTTCATGAACTATCTGTTTCTTATTATTATTCACAAAAATCACTATACCCTGATAATCATATCTGCTGCCTTGCGAACTCTATTAAAAACTGCTGCACCGATTCCTCTGGGATCAAATGAACCATCTACTATGATAACATCTACATTTTTTAGATCAAGGAAACGAAGACCATAAAAAAGAGACTTTGCAGCCTGTTCGGGTTTGTCTTTACAACCTATCGAGAAAGATTCTGCACCAGAGAAATATTTCTCTGGGTTTTCAGTAAGCATCAGCCCAATCTTTGCGTTTCTCATACTGAGATCATCAAGAAGTTCCTTTATTCTGTTTACAACCGCTTCATTATCACCCTCTACCAGAATTACTCCGGCTTTGGGGGAATAATGCGTATATTTCATTCCTGGTGAACGAACGGTCTCACTTTCAGGATGGACTTTATCATCATAGCCTATTTTTACTTCACCTATACAATCCTCAAGTTCTTCTTTACTGATTTTTCCCGGCCTGAGAATTACAGGTATCTCTGAAGTTGTGTCAATAACTGTTGATTCAAGACCTATAACTACATCCCCTCCATCTACAATAGCATCTATCCTTCCAAAAAGATCAGCAATCACATGCTCTGCAGATGTCGGACTCGGTTTTCCTGAAAGGTTTGCGCTGGGTGCTGCCAGTGGTTTGCCTGACCTCTTGATCAGCTCAATGGCTATTTTGTTTTCAGGCATCCGGATTGCAACAGTATCAAGCCCACCTGTGGTTACATCAGGAACCATATCATTCCTATTCATTATAATAGTAAGAGGACCTGGCCAGAATTTATCCATCAACAAAGATGCTTTTTCCGGAATTTCACGTACAAGTGATGTACAATCATCCCTGGAAGCAACATGGACGATAAGAGGATTATCAGCAGGTCTGCCTTTAGCTTTAAATATCTGCATAACAGCTTTTTCGTCCAGCGCATTTGCTCCAAGCCCGTACACAGTTTCCGTTGGAAAAGCAACAGTTCCACCATTAGATAATATTTTTGCCGCTTCATCCAAAGATGCGGGTTCAAGTTTTTCACTTATGTGGAAGATCTTTGTTTCTTTTGTCATGTATTAATAAACACTACCAGGGTTATTTTAAGAAGCATATATTAGTATGCAAAGGAATGAAACTTATTAAACAATAATGCTCATAAGGTTTTTGTTCCTCTGTAAAAAGAACTGTAAAATTAAACTGACATTTATGCCATTGCCATGTAAATATTATCCCTTTTAGGCATAAATTTATATTGTATATATTCAAAAGGCAATACTTATATAGGATTGTTCCCTCTAGGCAGGCAGTGAGCGGGTCTGTTTTTAACCCCACTCCCACACTAAACCCCACTCCCCAACCCGCTCACAGATAAAACGGGAGCTTATTTACACTGGTAAGTATTAGTTGTGGTGATAATTTTAGTATATACAATTGAACCTTAGTGTTAAAGTTTTGAAATCACTGATCTGAAATCAAAAATAAGCATTTTTTATAGATCATTTCAAAAATGCTGCCACAAAAACAAATAAGATAATCCAGAAAAATAGAAACAAAAAATGAAGAAAAAAGCTTGTGCAAAATTATGCACCGGCTCTTTCATTCTTGTATTGTGTCTTCTTTTGGTACTGGGCAGGCTGCATCACATGCCTTTCCATACTCATCGATCACTGATTCCTTGCACAGGCCAACACCGTGCCTGTGAGCTGCACGGCTTATCATATGAGCTGCAACCGGAGATGTGACCAGTATGAAAAGCGCTACCGTCAATGCCTTGACACCCATTGCTGAAAAACCTACTTTTAGCAGTATGCTGAGCATGACGCCAAAAGCACCCAGCGTTCCTATCTTTGTAGTTGCATGCAACCTGTTATAAACATCAGGAAGCCTTGCAAGTCCTAGCATTGCCAGGAAAACAAAGAACAGACCTATCACCAGGACTATGTTGCTCAATATATCCAGAATCATTGAAACTGTGCTCAAAATACCACCCCTTCATCAAGATACTTGGAAATAGTTACTGTTCCTACAAATGATATAATAGCAAGCACAAGTGCTACATCCATGAAGAAAACTGATTCCTGATCATATGAGTAGATACCCAGCATTACAACTATTATAGTTGTCATGGCATCAAGTGCCACAACCCTATCAGGTATTGTCGGGCCTTTAATGACCCTGTATAGACATGGTATAAAAGAAATTACCATGAAGATCAATGAATATTCAAGTAGCATAGAGCTCATTCGAATGCCTCCATTGTGTATTTTTCCAGATCATCCTTTATTGACTGAGCCACACCTTCGGGGTCCGTAGCATCAATTGCATGTACATAGAGGACTTGCCTATCCTCGGACACATCAATAGTCAATGTTCCAGGCGTAAGAGTGATTGTATTTGCAATGGCAGTAATACCAATGTCTGTTTTAGAATCAATTGGTACAGCAATAATTCCCGGCTTGATATCGATCTTGGGCTGAAGAACGATTTTTGCAACCATTATGTTTGCCTTTATGATCTCCACCACAAGTACATATAAATACTTAATTTGTGCCGGTATCTTTTTCACCGCATTGCTGAAAGAGAAGTCAAGGTTAAATGGGTATAGAGTTTTGAACGGTCTTATCACAAACGGTGCGATAATAAGTCCAACTATAAAATTGTTAATGCTTACAGTACCATGGACAAAACACCATACCAGAGCCAGTATCGCTGAGTAGGCAAAATATCTCTTCATCTTACCACCCTCATAAGTACAGCATCAATATACGGCTGCGGGTCAAGTATCTGATGAGCTGTTGCATTTGCAAGTGCTATCAATGGTTCTGCATAAATTCCGAATGCAACAACCGTCAGTGCAAGTACAACTATTGGCAGTGTCATCAAAAGAGATGTACCATGATGGGAGTATTCTCCATATTTTTCAACATCCCTTTTCTCTCCCCAGAACATGAGCAACATTGCCCTGAACATGTAGAAGAGAGTGAATATTGCAAAGAAGAGTGCGATTCCTATTGCAAAGTAATACTGTTCACCAATACCTGCATCAAAGAGACTTAGCTTTGCAATAAAACCTCCAAGTGGTGGCATCCCTGCAATTGACATTGCACCTACAAGGAACAGAAGTGACATAAGTGGTGCACTATCAACCATGCCTCCCATTTTTCTCATGTCCCTGGTTCCTGCGTGGTGAATGATTCCACCTGAAGTAAGGAAAAGCATTGACTTTGCAACTGCGTGGTTCGCAAGATAGACAAGAGCCGCTGTTATTCCATAGATGCTTCCAAAGCTGATACCAAGGAAAACATAACCAATCTGGCTTACACTGGAATATGCAAGCAGACGTTTTACATCCGTCTGTGCTACTGCTGAAATTGCTCCGACAACAATGGTTGCCAGTGCAAGATACATAATAACAGGCTTGAAAATATCGAGAGTATCAATGAATATAAGGAAGAATACTCTAAGCATTCCGTATGCTCCTACCTTGATAAGCACACCACTAAGCATTGCGCTTATGGGTGATGGTGCTGTGGGATGTACATCCGGAAGCCAGTAGTGGAGTGGGAAGATTGCAGCCTTGTTACCAAAGACCACAACAAACATCAGAGCAATGGCGAAAACATACCATGGAAGTGTTCCTGCTGCACTCATTGCACTGAGTTTGACAGAGATATCTGCCATATTAAGTGTTCCTGTTGTAGCGTAAAGTGAAGATACTGCAATGAGCATCACAATGGAACTTAACATGTTGAGTACCAGATACTTGAAAGTAGCTTCCATTTTGTCGGAGCTCTTTGTCACACCACCCTGCTCATTTGCAATTACAAGTCCGCATGATGAGAGCAGAAGTAGCTCAAAGAAGACGAAAAGATTGAAGATATCGCCTGTGAGGAATGAACCATTAAGTCCTGCTACCAGCAAACTGAAGAGTGGATAGTAAGATGCACTCAATGATTTTCTCTCAATGTAATCAAGTGAGTAAATCAGTGAAAGGAAGGATACAAATGATGTGAGCACAACCATTCCTGAACTTAGAAGGTCAGCTACCAGTATGATTCCATATTTTCCCCATTCTCCTACTTCGTAAGCCTGGATTCCACCAGACCATACTTGTGAAAGCAGGATTACACTCAGGATAAGCATGACAAATGAGACAGCAACGCTCAGTACTTTCTGTATTCCAGGCTGCTTTCTGAGAAGTATCATAAGTGCAGCCACAAGTATTGGAGTTGCTATCAGTATTATAGGAATGTGAGTAGACAGTGAGATCATCCCCAGAGCCTCCTGAGTTCCCTGATGTCAGTTGTTCCATATTCCTCATGAATGCGGTATGCAAGGATCAGGATGAACGCCGTTGTAGCCAGACTGATAACAATGGCTGTCAGTACAAGAGCCTGCACAAGAGGGTCAACATAATCCACATGATGACCTGCTTCTATAATAGGTGCAAGTATTCCCTGGGAGAGAGAATCTGTAAAGATACTTCCTGTTGCTTCTGCAGCACCATGTCCTCCATCATCAGTTATGATAGGTACCTTTGTTCCGGAAAAAACTCCTGTTGAAACTATCAGAAGGTTAACTGCATGTGAAAGTACACCAAGTCCGATAATAACTCTGACAATATCACGGCGCAGTATGAGGAAAGTACCGATACCGAACAGAATTGCTATTGTAAGAGAGAGCAATGTATTGTTCATTCGTCATCACCTACGTTTTTGAAAATGGAAAGCAATCCTCCGATTACCACAAAATAAACTCCTATATCAAAAAGACCGGCTGATACCAGTTCTATTTCTCCGAAGAATGGCAGGTGGACAAACTCCACAGCACTCCTGAAGAAGTTGTGTGAGAAGGCAATTGCTGAGAAAGCTGTCAGTGCAGCCAGCAATAAGCCAAAACCAAACCAGTTACCCCAGTCGGGGTTAAAGAATGATTTTATATAATCAAGACCGAATGCCACGTATGTCAGTGCTATCACTGAAGCAAACATGACACCGCCAATGAATCCTCCTCCGGGATTATTGTGTCCCGCAAGTAAGAGGGAAATTGAGAAGAGGATGACCAAAGGCAAACATATTTTAGTAACTGTTTTTGTAATCAAGGTTGTCATTCGTCCTCACCCCTGCTGTGTATAAGATTATAAACACCAAGTGCTGCCAGACAAAGCACAGAGATCTCTCCCAGAGTATCATATCCTCTGAAATCCACGATAATGACGTTCACAATGTTGTGACCGCCTGCAAGTGCAAGACTCTTCTCTATGAAATAATAGGAAAGAGACTCAAATGGTGCAACTATTCCCTGTGTTGCGTTTATCAGCAATATGAAAATCATTACCGATACAGCCACAGATATTATAAGATCCCTGGCAAGTGTTGTTGTTGGGATATGTTCCTTGAATTTCTGTGGGATCTTCACAAGTGCCAGCAGGAAGATTATAGTTGAAAGGGTTTCTACAAGAACCTGTGTTAGTGCCAGATCTGGTGCCTGCAGATATATGAATAGCAAAGCAACCAGATATCCAAGACCTGAAAGAGCTATGATGGCAGGCAGATATCTTGGCAGTAATGCTGCACCAAGAGCTGCTACTATCATGAACAGGAATATCAGAGCCTCATAAAGCGGAACATCGAAATTAAGATTCTGCGGTATAAGGTTTGTACCAAGCATCATTGCAGGAATTGCAAACATTGCAAGTGTCAGGAGCAGAACAGCAATCACATAGTTCTTTACCGGACCCGGCTGCATCCTGCTTGAGAATTTGAATGTAACATCCTTTGCATTATTCACTGCACCATCATAGTAATAATTGACACTGATCCACGGGAACATTGCATTGAACCTGTTCTGCCATTCTGCGATCCTGTCATACTGAGTGTAGATAAGGATACCCAGAATGAATGTGGCTATAGTCATCATCAGTGATGTTGTGAATCCATGCCAGAGCTTTACGTGCAGGTGAGCTTCCTCAAGAATAATTCCTGAAACAGTAGGCTCAATGAAGTTATGTACCGGAATTGAAGGTACAAGTCCGAACAATATTATAAGACCTGCAAGGAAAATTGCCGGTGCAAGCATTACCATTGAAGGATCGTGTATATGTTCAGGCAATCCTTTTGTTGGTCTTTTACCAAGGAATATGCCATCTATGAGTTTGATTGAATAAGCGAATGTGAACACACCACCAAGCACCGCAAGTGCCGGGATGAGTATTGTGTATGGTCCGCCAAGGAGATGACCCATTTCAACGGATGCCTCGTAGAACATTTCCTTGCTAAGGAAACCGTTAAGCGGTGGGATTCCCGCCATGGATAATGCTCCGATTGTCGCCACTATAAACGTTATTGGCATTTCTTTACGCAAACCACCCATTTTTGTAATGTCCCTTGTAGCCGTTTCATGTGCTACTATACCTGCTACAAGGAAGAGACATGCTTTGAATGTTGCATGGTTGAGAAGATGGAATGTTGCAGCAGCCACACCAATTCCAGGTTCCTCGTGAGTTGTGTAGCCGTACATGGTCATAAGATATGCAAGCTGACTGATGGTGGAATATGCCAGAATTCCTTTGATGTCAGTTTGTCTGAATGCAAGGAAACCTGCAAGGAGCATTGTAAATATTCCGACTCCACTTACCAGAATGAACCAGGCTTCAGTACCTGAGAACATTGGGTGTATCCTTGCTATGAGATAGATACCGGCCTTTACCATTGTGGCTGAGTGCAGGAATGCACTGACTGGAGTTGGTGCTTCCATTGCGTTTGGAAGCCATATGTAAAATGGACCCTGTGCTGACTTTGAAGCAGCACCGATGAATATGAGAATAAGTGCATAGATGAAAAGATGATGATTTTGCAGGGCTTCCCTTATGGATTCGTTATGTAATATGGTGGGAATGTCAAATGTTCCGGTGATAGCGTGTAACACCAAAAATCCTGCAAGCATGAATAGACCACCTGAAGCGGTGATAAGTAGTGATTTGGTTGCTCCGTAAACTGACATTGGTCTGTTACGCCAGTAACCGATAAGCATGAATGAAGTTATGCTGGTAAGTTCCCAGAATATGAAAAGTTGAATGGTGTTAGCAGAAAACACCATACCGAGCATTGACCCCATGAAGAAAAGGAGCTGCTGGTAATATCTTGGAAGATCCTCTTTCGTTGACATGTATCCATTGGAGTATGACATGATAATAACACCAATACCGGATACGATGAAGCCGAACATTATACTCAGGCCATCGGCATAGAACGAGAGGTTAATTCCCATTGAAGGAAGCCATTCAATAGTTCCCTGAATAGTCTCCCCGTGAATGATTTCCGGTGCAACCTGAGCAACCATTAGTAAACTCAGCAATGCAGTGGCGGAAGCGTACCATCCTATTTTATCTTTTAGGAGTTTTGCAACGGCAGGCAATATACCGGCCAAAACAAATGGCAAAAAAACCGCTATAGTAATTGCTGTAAACGAATCCATGACACCTTACATTCAATTACCCATATATAATGGTTTTTAATGTGAATGATTATTTATGATGAATTATTGATAATAAATAGGATCGCAATGATTATGATAAAAAATAATGTCCTTATTGATAGATAATACTTATATAGCAGATTAATTCTGCAAAATCCTTGAAAAACAGAATAATAGTGAAATATGATGGTTTTCATTATTCCTCATTGAATTGTTCCTGTGATACCATGAAAAAAAGCTCGTATTCTTATTCATCTTACATTATTCCTATAGGCAAATATAACTCGGTGAAACCAGTGGGTCTTGTTTGTCTTTCACTTGCGCTCTGTATTATACTATTGCAAATACCAGCTATGGCTCTTTCTTCTGACAATGGGAATTTGTCTGTAGAATCTGTAACTGCTGAACAGGGAAATGTTTCCGAATATAGTCACCTGATAGAAGTAAGTCTTCTGGATACTGGACACGTCGTTGTCAGCGAATCCATCGTGTATCTTATAGACTCTGCTGAAGATGAATATTCCAACCAAAGTCAAATAATGCTCTGGATATCCGAAAATGCTGAGATCATGCAATTCCAGGCTAGTGATATGGCAGGTGCAAATTCTGCCCTTCCTGTGAATTATACAAGAGATGGAAACTACCTGTATTTCTATTCCCTGGAAAATGAAAGTTCCAGTGGTATGCCGCTCCTTTATGGTATAAGTTATGTACTTCCCGATACAGGAAACGAAGTACTCAGAAAGGTAATTTACAAGGAAGAAGAACTTGAACAGCCAATTTCCAGACTTATTGTTACAGTTTACCATAATGGGGACGCAGGTATTAGCATCAGTTCTGAGAATGAGGATTTGCTTACGGCAGATAATACTGTAATGGAAGAAAATTATAGTTCATACATGTGGAACGCACCGAAGTTCAATGAATTTACAATTACCTGTGAAGAAAAGGAACTGGTGCAAGACACCACAACATCCGGCAATAGTCGGATAATTCCAATACTGATTGTTATTATAATTGTAGTAGCAGGCGGATATCATTATATGAAGAAAAGGACACCTGCAAATTCAAATGACATCAATGAACTGGAAGATCTCTATGAAGCAGAGATGATAGTGATTGACCGAATAAAAAAGGACAGGAAAAATAATAAACTCAGCCAGGAAGAGTTTGATAAACTTAAGAAAAAGCACAGTGAAAGTGCATCAAAGATTAAAAGTGAAATGGAGAAGCTGAAAAAGGACTAATGGTCCTCATATACTTTCTCTTTTTTCGGCTCAAACTCCGCAATATCGGCTGTAAGCCATCCGATATCGTAACTCTGCCCGCAACTTGGACATATCAGTCCAAGTTTTGCTTTTCCGTCTTTTATTTCCTTAAAAAACACATGGAAACCACGCTGATACCCACAGTTTATACATTCCCGAAAGTAGCTATCTTCTAAACCCATAATTAAAAATCAGAATGCTGAAATAAATCATTGTCGATAAAGGTATCATATAGTTCTCCCACAATGTTTATCAGAGAATTTACCGGAATTTTGCATATAATGCCACAGGCAGTGTCATAGAAAGCGGAACCTACCTTACAACTGTCCTCAATAATAATACAGACGATAAAACAGTAGGTATTTACGGAGTTTCTTTGCTGGTGATATACGAAGAACCAGACGGACAGGAGATTGAGTATTGGATCAATGAAGGGGCAATAGATTCATCCGATATCGAGAATGCAAAGCTCATGAATATAGTTCCTTCTAGAAACAAGGCTGGAAACACTCTTCAACTTCAATGATATAGAATGGAGCGGAATCTATAACGGAACTCCATACAATGATTTTGATGTCTTTATCAATGCGTGTGGTGTTGATGATGGTGCTCTCTCAAATGCCCCTCAACCCATTCTGGCAGACTTGCTTCAGGGTAGCTGTCAAAATCCGGAATATAGGGTTTTATGTCCAATATCGGAGTTTTGTCCAGAGCATCCAGTCCTCTTACTACAATCTTTCCACTATCAATCGATATGTCTTGAAGTTTAACTACTGATAATCCGATAGGATTGGGTCTGACTGGCATCCTGGTAGCAAATACTTTGACATGATTGGGCCTATGGCTATGCTTTGGCATCTTCCACCCCGATGATTTATGAATCCAGAAAAGTACGATTATATGAGAATAACCATTCAGCCCTGATATTTTCTTTGCATGTTCAGGAGATAGTACTATTGTAGAAATATCCTCATTCCAACCTTTGTCCCCATGTGGATGAGGTACCTCATCAAAGTGCTGATATTTTGATTCAACATATCCAACCGGTTTTACCAGTAAATCCTCATTGTAAGTATCCATATTCATTTTAATTGCTTCCTTTCTAACCGAGTCTATTTTAGAAGGTCATGTCAGTCCGACTCCAGCGAACTTAATATAGAGCCTATTTCTAAATGTACGGATGTCCTTAAAATAAAATGAATAATAGGTGGATCTGTTGATCTTACCTATTATAATGTGTTTATTGCTGGCGTTTGAATAGAAGCAGAGCGCCAACAAGTCCCAGAATTCCAATAGTTATTTCAAAACCTGGTGTACTGACAGAACTTTCAACTTCAGGAGTGGCTTCTTCCATATCTACTTCAACAGTTTCTTCATCGGTGGTACTGGCTTGTGATTCTGATTCCTCGGATTCTTCTGTTACCTCTGCCTCTCCCATATCAACTACAACAACTTCTTCTTCAGCTGGTGCTGCAGCCGCAGTTGTAGTTGTAGCTGGACTTTTTGCAGTACATGTCTTCCAGAGTGTCATTTTAAGACATGGATTCTTAGTGACTTCTTCTGTTTTAAGGTAAAGCCCGCCATACAGATCAATTTGTTTATCAGCACTCAAGGTTACTGCCTCATTGCTGGTGAGCACAAGAGCATCCTGGCCGGTCTTAAGCACAGTAGTTCCGGCACTACCTGCGTAATTAATGTTATTCATAAGAGCTGGTACTTCAAATCCTTCAACATCAAAAATGCCGTATGTTGAATCTTCTTCAATTGTGATGATGTCACCACGAAGAAATACATATTTGAAAACTGCAAAGTTTGTATCAGTGCCTCTGAAAATAGATTCAACAGTACAGTAGAATACCGGATAATCATCGCTGTCCTTGTAGAGATAGGTTCTTTCCATATTAGTCAGATTTGCAGAGGAACTGATCACTCCACTGTCAATTTCCTCACCTTTATAGTTCAGGTGTACCCATACTTTTTCCCCGTCAACATCTACCTGATCTACAACCAGTGTCCATCCACCTGCAAGTGTCCACTCCTCTCCAGATGCCACGTTTTTCTTTTCATCGCTTTCCAACATGATCTTAGCGATCTTATCAGGCTTGCAGCCCTGTGAAAGTGCTGAAGGATCTTCTGGCATTGCAGTATACTTGGAACCGAAGAAACCCATAAGATAATATTTTTCAAGGTCAACATCATCGACCATGAATGTGCCACCATCATCTGAACCGGCTATCTTTGTCTTTTTCATCTGAGGTTTGCTTATGTAGTAAAGATCGCCTTCTTTAATAGTATCATCAAGTTGAATCCTCTTTGAAGAGTTTGCACTGTTATGGAGATAAAGAAGTTCACTGGAAAGTCCAGGCTTTATCATATACAAAAACCCTGAAAAAGTATTTGCATCCCAGTAGTAATCTCCGACATCTATTGAAGAATCTGTGCTGTCATATACGGTGCTTCGAATATTGTAGGTTGCTTCTGCACTTACCGGTGTTACGAACATAGCTGTCAGAACCGACAACACTAGCATGACTTTTATAATTTTTTCCATGGTGATTTCTCCTATGAGAAAATCAAAGACAGAACCCTATCCAAATATGAATTTAATTGCAGATTACACCCAATTAAACTGGTTTTAGGTTTATTTCCTTGAGCCAGCTGTTCTCTGATTTTCTTGTTTTTATTAAAAGGAGAGAGTGTTTGCTGAAACACCAATACATTTGTTGTATCTGCTCAGGTAATTGCCTTCCACATCTCTCACGTTACAATAACCATGACATGTGTTAGCATTAAAGGATAAAAACATTTTGTTTTTGTTCTGTAGTATCATGAAAAGTAAAACATATATAGATGCTTTACATAGCACTTTTAACATTTATTATTTTGGAGAACAAAAATGAAAGGAAATAAGAATCAATTTATGATTTTTTTATTTGCGTTAGTAGCAATCTCAATTTTGATATCTGGTTGCACTGACACATCTACATCGCAAAACATACAGACACAAGAAGAAGCTGCAACAGTTATAATTACAGATGCTCTTGGAAGAGAAGTGGAAATTCCTGAAAACACGGAGCACGTGATCTGCTCGGGAGCCGGTGCTCTCAGACTTCTTACTTACCTTGAAGCTCAAGACATGATAGTAGGCATTGAAAGAGCAGAAACAACAAGTACAGCCTCCGATGCAAAGCCATATTCACTTGCAAATCCACAGTTTGCCACAAATTATGCAATATTTGGTGAAACCAGAGGTCAGGATGACCCTGAAAAGATACTTTCACTTAATCCACTACCGGATGTTATAATCAAGACATATTCTGCAGTGGGCTATGACCCAGTAGAACTTCAGGAAAAGACAGGTATTCCTGTTGTTGTAATCAATACAGGAGATCTTGCTGAGAACAGAGAGGATCTGGACGCAAGTTTCAGAATAATTGGACAGGTCGTTGGCAAGGAAGAACGTGCTGAAGAAGTAATTGCATTCTTTGATGAAGCACTGAATGATCTGAACTCACGCACAGAAGATATTGCTGATGAAGATAAGCCAACATGTTACGTAGGAGGAATTGGACGTGCAGGGGGACCACAGGGATTCCAGTCAACTGAACCAACATATCCGCCATTCCTTTTCACCAACGCACTAAATGTTGCATACGGTGATAAAGACATCAATGTTGCAGATGTTTCCAAGGAAAAAATCATCGAGTGGGATCCGGACTATTTATTCCTTGACCTGAATACAATTGAATGTGGTGAAGAGAGAAGTGGACTTAGCCTGCTTCAGAATGATGATTCATATGCCCTGCTTTCAGCAGTGGAGAATGGAAATGTGTATGGAGTTCTACCATTCAATAAATACGCAACCAATTTCGGTTCAGTGCTTGCAGACTCTTACTTCGTAGGCCAGACACTCTATCCTGACAAATATGAGGATGTTGACCTTGAAAGTAAGACCATAGAAATATACACATTCCTTGTATGTCAGGGTGATGACGAACAGGGCAAAGAGATCTACGAATCCATGATCAATTCTTATGGAATCCCTGCATTCACCAAGCTAGACATATAATCTGAAATAAAAGAAATTGGTGAAAGGAATGGACACTATACAGGGTGACATTGCACGAAGGTATAAAGAGCACACCGGCAGGAAAATTACCTATATCCTGTCAGGAGTTGCTTTTTTATTTTTAGTACTTATAATGTCGATCTCACTGGGTCCGGTAGACATTCCTCCTCTGGAAGTATTACAAACACTTACAGGGGAGACTGTTTCAATACGCTGGAATAGTATTATCTGGGACATACGTCTTCCCCAGGTACTCACTGCCATTGTAGCCGGTGCAGGTCTATCTGTAGCCGGTGTTGTGATGCAGTCTATCCTCAGGAACCCTTTGGGATCACCTTTCACATTAGGAATATCAAATGCTGCGGCCTTTGGGGCAGCTTTTTCGGTAATGGTGCTGGGAACAGGTGCAACACATACCAATGTTGGTAGTGCTGTCACCATTAGCAATCCTTACATCACTACAGTTGTAGCATTTGCATTTTCCCTTTTAGTGACTTTGATAATACTTGCATTTTCCAGATTCAGGGGAGTATCACCGGAAGTTATGATTCTGGTAGGCGTGGCAATGGGTTCTCTTTTTACGGCAGGAACTATGATGTTACAGTATTTTGCCGATGACACACAGCTTGCATCAATAGTATTCTGGACCTTTGGGGATGTTTCAAGAGCAAGCTGGAGTGAGCTGGCTCTTATCACTGCAATCGTCGTTTTATCTATAATTTATTTCACAATCAATCGGTGGAAATATAATGCTATAGATGCCGGGGATGAAACTGCAAAGGGACTTGGTGTCAATGTTGAACAGGTGCGAATGAGAGGAATGTTGTGTGCTTCCCTTGTAACAGCTATAATAGTTGCATTCCTTGGTGTCATAGGTTTTGTGGGACTCATATGTCCGCATATGGCTCGAAGGATAGTAGGAGATGATCATCGTTTCCTAATAATAGGAAGTGTTGTCATTGGTTCATTACTCCTGCTCAGTGCTGATACTGCTGCAAGGATGATGATAGAACCTTATCAGTTGCCAGTTGCTGTGCTGACTTCTTTTTTGGGTGCACCTACATTTATTTATCTTATTTTAGGAGCGAGAAGAATATGATACTTGAAGTGGACGGAGTGGAATTCCAGTATAAGAGTAAGGAAGTATTGAAAGAGATCAAGTTTGAGCTGAAAAGGAACGAAATTCTCTCAATTCTCGGACCAAACGGTGTTGGAAAAACCACACTGCTCAAATGCATGAATGCAATCCTAAAACCAAAAAGAGGAACTGTACTTATAGAAGATGAGGACGTTCTTAAACTTGAGCAGATAGAGATTGCAAGACGACTAGGTTATGTTCCACAGCGCTGCGAGCCTGCAAGACTTACAGCCTTTGATGCTATCCTGCTTGGAAGAATGCCACACATCAAATGGAACATATCAACCGAGGATGTAATGATAGTTGAAGATACCATCAAGAAACTAAATCTTGATGACATGGCATTAAGATACATAGATGAACTCAGCGGTGGAGAACTTCAGAAAGTTGGTATTGCTAGAGCAATTGCACAGAACCCAAAGCTTCTTCTGCTGGATGAACCAACAAGCAGTCTTGATCTGAAGAACCAGTTGGAGATTCTTGATACAGTAAGGGAAGTTGTCAAAAAAGAGAATGTATCGGCAATTATGACAATGCATGACCTGAACCTTGCTTTCAGGTACTCAGATAAGTTCCTGTTCTTAAAGAATGGAACTATCTTTGCTGCAGGAAGCATGGATGATATAACTCCCGATATAATCAGGGAAGTATACGGAGTACCTGTGACAATTCAGAATTACCAGAATGTCTCAGTTGTAATTCCGGTATAAAGTATGGGAAATCCTGAATATTGATATCATCATTCTCATTGGCAGACAGGTCCATCCTCTTATCAAACCGGCAGGTCTGATATTACGTTTTCCTCATGTATAGTCTACAGCGATTACTGTCACCCATATATGGAGGAATATTCGTGAGAATAACAATTATACAGATTGTAGAAGGAGCGTGGGAATGAAATGAAACAAGGTGGTTGAATCGATTATTAATTTGCGCTTCGATACCTACCTTTTCCAAATGTAATAGAAAAGTAAATTTAAAGAGAGATGGGGAAATATTCAAAAATCCCTATTCTCTGTATCTTTTGTATTTATTCACCTTTAATTTCTGCTAGCTTCTCATTCACAATGGCAAGTTCATTTTCAAGTTTGGTCTTATATTCTTCCAGATTCCCGTGCTTTGAATGCCCACATTTACAGTTGCAAGTTGAAGAATGTTCATGATGCATTTCACTTTTATGATGTTCATTTTGTTCACAACACATACTTATCACCATTTACTTTAGGTTACATACTAACTATCAATTGAAAAGTATTTAACGTGTCAAGTTTATATGAATATAGGCAGTAATGGAAAAGGAATCAACTATGAAGAAAGAAAGTAATGGACATTGTAAAAATGTTAACTGTGCAAATAAGGGAGGAGAAGAAATTTGTTTGTGTCCTCTTGATGGTGTTATCAACGTAATCAGCAAAAAATGGGCATTGATGATCATCTCCATCATTGGAAACCACAAAAAAATAAGATTCAATGAAATAATGGATAATTTAGGAGACATAAGTCCGAAAACATTAGCAGATAGATTAAAGGAACTGGAGAAATTTGGACTGATCGAAAGAGAAGCTTTTGCAGAAATTCCTCCTAGAGTAGAGTATTCACTAACAAAAGACGGGATTGAAGTCCGGGATGCAATGATACCTTTGATGGAATGGGCATTCAAAAAAGAAGCAGAAAAAAGGGAATAATCAAAGTTTATTTTTCACATTTATGATAATAAGAACAGATCTCTTTTTCTCTTGAAAAATAGCCTTCAAAAAAGCAGAATATTGGAAAGAAGTTGATGTTCTCCCTCTTCCCTTACTTATTATTCACCAATTCAAAGGTAATGCAGGAAAGTCTCAATCCTCACATCATCGTTCTCATTGGCATTACCGTCAAACGTTAAGTTTAGAATAGGTCTTTTTTTATCGTGATCCGTCTCTTTTTGGTTCTGAACTGCATTCAGCAAAATTCCCGTATTCTCATACATGGATGCAACTGTAATTATTGCATCAATGCTATTGAGTTCACCAAGTATCTTTGCTTTCCTGTATCTTCCAAATGCTCCGGCATAATATCCCAGACTGTTATCAGCTCTTTCTACTAGTCCATTGATTTTTTCATCAAACGGACTGCAATCTGATAAGCACTTATTGATCTCTGAAATATAATCACTGAACATTTCAAGTTTCAGGAGCATGCTGTTCTTATTGTCTGTTGCACACTGGTCAATGTGGTCTCTCCATAAAAGCCACATATATTCACTGAAAGGAGCATACATAACACAATAACCCTTTGATTCAATATCCTTGAGAACATTATTGTTCAAAACATCATTGAATAGGATCATTGATTCCCCGATAGCAAGTATTGATTTTTTGAACGATTCTGGCTTGAATTCAGATGATATCTCATTTGAGATTGCCTTCAATGCTTCGATATTCAGTGAATAATTTCTGATCATTTCTTTGATATCTTGTAGGTAAGTTTCCCTTTTATCAGAAGCTGCTGTCCTGATTATATCTCCTGCAAGCAGTATAAGGAATACAGATTCCTGGGCTTCCTTTTCCTGATAAACAAGATCTTCCACGTAAGGTGAAATAATTCCTATGTTTGCAAGTCCCTCTTCATCCAGTATGGTTCTGACAAAACGGTTATATTGTCCATCCAGTTCAGCGCCTTCGGCTTGTGGAATTAGCAAGAACTTCTGCTCAGCGCTTGTCTCTCTTATTCCAGGGATACTCAGTATATCTCCTGCCAGAGCAGCCATTGAGAAATACTCGTTGGTAACGGTATGTTTTCTTCCCTCGTCTATGGTTTTTGTACTTGTTTCCGGAATTACTTTCATGTTTCTTCTTCCAGAACGTCTCATTAATTCACAGAAAAGCTCTGAGTAAGGATACATGTTTTGAATATAGATATCTGCATCTTCCGGTACACATGATATCTCGGTCTCAATTTTTCCATGTGGAATGAATGATGCTATTTTGCTTTCATCAAGTGTTGCTTTTGAATCAATACTGTTAATGAAAGCTTCAAGTCGTGTTATCACACCAACATCAGATGAATGTTCATCAACTTCAATATTGAGGAATGGCTTTCCTCCCATTAATTCCCTGAAATAATGTGAGAAAACTGTGTCAGGTCCGCAGCCATGGTGAGTGAGCAGTACTGCATGCATATTAGGATGTTCCCGGACAATTTTTGCTGATTCCAGGATATGCAGGCCAAAAGGCCAGAACATGTTGGGATGCTCTTCTGAGATGTCATTCTCAGGAAGATTATTGAATGAAAGAACTTTGTATCCCATCTCTTCAAGTCTTTCTGGAATTCCAAGGTTCAGGATCGGGTCCACAACACCGTAGATCTTTGACACAAGAACAATAGCTTTTTCATCATCCCTGAGCTCTTTGATAGTATTCTGTCTTTCCTTTTTCCTTTCCTCACGCATCTTTTCTGACTTCTTGTAGGATTTCTGCCTTGCCATCTTTATTTCCTCGGGACTCTTCCCAAGCTGAAGCCCAAGTGACATGTAGCTCTCATCCATGAATTCATCCCCGAAACTTTGTGCTACTGTGGGAGAAAGCAATTTAATTCCTTTACTATCAAGTTCCATTGCCTGATCAACCAGCTTTGAAGCAAGCTGCATGTAAGGACAACCAAAGCTCCTGCGACTGGGTGACCTCGGATGAGCTGATGTGTAAAGGCTGGGGAAAAAGATATAATCAACATTTTTGTTGACTAGCTCTGCAACATGTCCGTTTATGAGTTTCACCGGATAGCAGGTTTCTTCTATAGCATTATCCTGTCCCAGTCTTATGGTATCTTCAGTTGTAGGACTGGACAGCATTATATTAAAGCCAAGTTCTTTGAAGAAAATATTATAGCGGGAGAACATTCCTCCATAATTAAAAAGGGCTCTCGGGACACCAATGGTCTTTTTGTTCTCATCCATGCTTGCATCATGACCTGCAAATGAGAACTTGTTCATCCTCTTCTTGAATTCTGATCCCTTTCCGGCTTTTCTCTCCGGCTTTTCAGGTTTGGTAAATTGAATATCTGACTTATCAATATAGAATCCTTTAAATGAGGAATCAACCTGCTTCATTCCTTCTTTAGATAGAACGGCTGCACCATAGGCTCCTGTCACACTGAAAAACGGAGGTATTATTATTTCTTTTCCAGTCAGTGATCTGAATGCGTTTATTATTCCCTGATTATATGCTATTCCACCCTGCAGGAAGATCTTATCGCCTATTTTTTTCTGGCCAACTACCCTGTTCAGGTAGTTTTTGACTATGGAATAGCAAAGTCCTGATGAGATGTCCTCTATTTTCGCGCCTTTAGCCAGATGTGTTGCAATACTTGTTTCGATAAAAACAGTACACCTTTCTCCGAGATATGCTGGATCAGTACCTTCCATGGCTAAATCCCCGAGAGAATCTATGGGAATATCAAACTTGCTGGCCTGCTCTTCGACAAATGATCCTGTTCCTGCAGCACAGACTTTGTTCATCTGGAAATCAGTGACCATGCCGTTGTTTATGCTTATGTATTTTGAATCCTGTCCACCGATTTCAAAGACCGTATCTACAAAATCATCTATTGTTGATGCGGCTTTTGCCTGGGCTGTGATTTCATCTTTTATGACATCTGCACCAACCATATTTGCGATCATGTATCTGCCGGAGCCGGTTGTGCCAGCACCTGCTATTTGTACACTGTCTCCAAATTCGTGTCCCAGATCTGCAAGACCATCCATTACTGCTCTGGCAGGATCACCTCGTGTTCTCAGATATCTGTAAGCTACAATGTCATTATTTTCGTTGATTAATACCAGATTGGTACTGGTGGACCCTACATCGATTCCAAGATAGCAGTTTGTTTTTTGTCCATTAATATTCGTAATTGGTTCACAGACATGTTTTCCATCTGTATCTCCCCTACCAAAAGGACAAAGTGCAGACAACTTTATGCCCTTTACTGTTTCTGCAGGTTTTTCATCTGATGATTCAAGTTTATTCAGTAATTTTTGAATATCTATTTTCAGAGCCTGTTCCTTTGCCAGCACAGCAGCACCAATTGAAACTACATTACCACACTTTTCAGGGATAATTAACTCATCTTCACTTAGCTTAAGGATGTTTCTCATTGCATCTACAATAGCTTCGTTGTAAGCAACTCCACCTGCAAAGAGAACGGGTTTTTTGATCGGGAGTTTCTTAATTACTGATGCCTTGTAGTTTCTGACAAGTGCATAGGCAAGTCCCTGTAAAATACTCTCAACAGGTACACCTTCCTGCTGATGATGAATTATGTCCGTTTTAGCAAAAACACTGCATCGGCCTGCAATTCGGGGGATTTCTTTTCTTTTTGCAGCACAGGCAGAATAGTCTTCAATGCTCATATTTAGTCTTGAAACCTGTTCCTCAAGGAAAGAGCCAGTACCTGCTGAGCAATTAGAGTTTGCTGAAATCTCGATTGATGACTTGTCCTTATTATCAAATCCAGTTATGTATCTGGAAGTTTCACCGCCAATCTCTATTATGGACCGGACATTTTCATTCAATACCAAGCTTCCTTCGATGAGGGATGCAGCATTGTTTACATGATTCTGTTTATGTTCTGTGCTTAATATCCCGCCTTCACTGCCTGTTACTGCACCTATTGTAATGTTGGAAGCATCATAGTTCTGTAAAAGCTCTGAAAGCATTTTTTTCAAACATTCTCTGGTTTTCCCTTTGTGAATTAGATAGTCTGTATGAACAATGTTATTAGATTCATCGATAAGTGCAATTTTGATAGATGAATAACCAATGTCAATTCCAATACTATAATCAGGTTTTTTCATCTCATTCTCCTCCCATTCAATATAAGGTAGATAAATGCAGGTGCTCCCAAAAATGATGTTAACACTGCAACCGGAAGCTGGTAAGGTTGTATTATTACTCTGGCAACTGTGTCAGCAGTGAGCAGCAATAAAGAGCCTGCTACGATACTGCCTATCAAAAGAAATCGATGGTCATCTCCTATAAGGCGGCGTGCCATGTGAGGACAGATGAGTCCTACAAAACCAATAATTCCAAGAAAAGCAACTGTTGTGGCTGTCACAAGGGATGCACACATCATTCCCCTGAGTCTTACTTTATCCACATCCACTCCAAGACCTTTTGCAGTATCATCGCCTGCATCTATGGCATTGTATTTCCAGCGGTTCAATGTAAAATATATGCTTGCAACAATAACAACTGCAGTGACTAGTCCAAGTTCACTCCAGCTAGCTCTGGCGGTGTCTCCAAATGTCCAGAAAACAATGCCTGCAAGTTGAGTCTCATCTGCAAAGTATTGCAGGAACATTGTCCCGGCTGAAAATAGTGAACCCAATGCTACACCCACCAGTATCATTGTTTCTGATGTGTTGCCTCTGATTCTGGCAAACATCAGGATAACAAAAGTAACAAGCATTGCGGATAAGAATGCAGCAATGGTTGTTATGTAGGGATTATTTATGTTTATGCCTGTTTTGGTGGTGTTTCCAGTACTCAGGAGTATAATCGCAACTGCCGCTCCAAAGGCGGCAGCATTTGAAATTCCTAATGTAAAAGGGGAACCGAGTGGGTTGCGAAGAATCGATTGCATCACCACTCCAGTTATAGCCAATCCGGCGCCTGCTACAATAGCTGTAAGTATTTGCGGGAGGCGTATGTTCCAGACTATACTGTCAAAGGTTGTTGAAACACTATGCCCTGCAAGTGTACTTACTACGTCTGTCACTGGAATAGGCACAGTGCCTATTCCTATTGCAATCACTGCAATCCCTATGACCAGTGCCAGGCCTGCTGTTATATACGTTGCTTTCCTGCCGGTATGTTCTTTGTATTGATCGGCTATGTCCCCTTGCACAAGTTCACCTCTCACTGTTTTTTATTTAATCAAATTCTAAACTTGTGAATACAGGTGTACTGGAAATGGTCAACATGGTCTCATAGACTGACATTCCTTTCTCCACGTCACCTTCACAGACCAGGAATCCGTATATCTCTGCTGCCTTATCTTCCAGCACAATATCTTCAAACTCATCAGGGTAGAGGATTGTTCCTGTATAGTATGAATCTACAAGAGCTGTGTCAGGGTTGTGAGAATAGAACTTGTAAGGCAGCATTCCATACACTTTTTCATTCTGAACTGCTGAAAGCTGGTTTAAGGATACATCATTTTCAAGCTGATATGGTGCGTAGTTCTCACCCTCGAACTGGCTTGGTCTGAGTTCAATGAAGATGACCTCAGGGGCCCATATCAATATGCTTTCCTTTGAGACCTTTGCAACTTTGGGAGCAGCCGGGTCGTAGGCTACATTCTTAGCGTTAATGAAGTATAATGGAGGATAGTAGGAGTCTGTACTCATTAGATCATATGAGCCTGCTGATCCTACGCCACCAGCATAACATGTTATCTTTTGCGCATCAGATACATCTTCAGTACGTTCATTAAGATCGGCTATGGTTGCATCCATGAAGGATATAACTTCTTCTGCTCTGTCCTCTTTCCCCATCACTTCACCCATGATGCGCAATATTTGGTACATGTCTTCCCTGTTTTGGACCATATCTCCTTCTTTAAGTGCTATGACAGGAATGCCTGTCTTGTCCTGAAGTTCATCCGGATCATAGCCATTGGTGGTATACATTGTGAAAATAACTTCTGGCTGTGGGTCAAGGGACACTATCACTTCCAGGTTCTCACTTCCGGATTGACCGAATGTTGGGTATCCCTCAAAATAGGAATTTGCAATAGCATATGCTTTACCAACTGATACTTTGTCCTCGGTGCTGTCAAGTGCAACGATTTTATCCTGTGCTTGTAAATATGTAAGATATCTTGTGCCGCCAGCACCTGAACATATGACTGATTCGGGGTTCTTTGGTACTTCCACTACCCTGCCAAGAGAATCTGTTACAGTTATTGTCTCTTTTTCAGTTACATCTTCAGTTGTTGTTTCAGTTACGGTTTCTGCTTCAGTTACTGCTTCTTCCTGTGGCTGAATACTCTGTGATGTTGATGATTCGTCCACACAGCCTGAAACAAAAGCTGAAACTATGATTAATGCGATTAATAATGGTACTAGAATTTTTTTACTTTCACTCATGTTAGTACTCCTATTCAAAATAGATAGGTTTAGTACAATTATAGGCTATATATGTGTTTCTAAATGATAACAGTAGTAAGAGAATTAGTTTTATATGTAATTCTTATTCAGAATGGCATATATAACTCGTTTCAAAATAATCAAAAAAACAATAATATGTTAAATAATGAGAATCTGAATCGTCAAAATTAACGATATAAACAATGGAAACATCCACAATGTTTATCAAAAAACACCTTAAAGAAAGACCCATGTTCAAGGGAATCATTTTTGACTCTGACGGAGTTCTGGTTAACTCAATGCCATATCATGCAAAAGCATGGGTGGAAGTTTTTGCAGAATATGATATTGAAGTTACAGAAGAAGAAATATATGAGATCGAAGGCTCAAACCATGTTGGAGTCATCAACATCTTTTTTGGCAGGGCTGGAAGGACACCGGAATCTGGAATATATACTGAAATACTGGAAAAGAAAAGAGCACACTTTCTTGAAAATAACCGTGCTGAAGCTTTTGAAGGTATGTATGAATGTCTCAGTTCCTTGAAAGATGATTTCAAACTGGCTGTCGCATCAGGTGCCGACAGGACAATTGTTACATCACTTATGAATAAATTCTATCCCGGAATATTTGATATCATTATCTCAGGAGAAGACGTTGAAAATGGCAAACCTGATCCTGAACCATATGAAAAGGCTATTGAAAAGTTAGGTCTGCGAAAGGAAGAATGTCTTGTTGTGGAGAATGCACCTCTTGGAGTTGAATCCGCTAAGAATGCAGGCGTATTTTGTGTTGGAATTCCAACTTATCTTGATGAAAAAAAGCTTCATGAAGCAGATATTGTTGTTAAGAACCATGCTGAACTTATTGATTACCTGACAGATTTGAGTGACAATATTGCCTAATTGAAAAAATAAAATGTGTTGCTCAAAAAATGTAAATAGTTTACATGTTTTATATTCCTACATGAAATATTATCCTACCATATTGATTCTGGGCACTCTGTTGGTAATATTGTCCGGCTGCATTGAAGACAGTTCCATGGACTCCCTTATTAATGATCTGGATCATGAAAATGAGAGTATCAGGAATGCTGCAATGGAGAGTCTTTCAGGAATTGGTGATGATGATACAGTGTCATCCCTGATGCAGGTGACCAATAATAATAGCAATACAGTCGAAAAAAGGAAAAATGCAATCAAAGTCCTTGGAACGATTGGTAATGACCATGCATCTGAACTTTTGCTTAACATTTCTCTGGACGAAAAAGAAGAGAAAACAGTAAGGATGTCATCAATACTTGCTCTTGGTGAGATTGGCAACGAGACCATGCTCATGCCTCTTGGAAATCTGAGTTATGCCGATGATGGACTTATTCTGTACCATGCTGCATATGTCCTTGATCAAATAGAAGAAAATAAAGAAGATGTTTATGCAAGCTATGGAAAACTTCCATACCCTTTGAGTGAAGAACAAAGAGTCTACAGGAATAATTTAAGTGAATTACATGAGATAGTCGATAAAAATTTACCTGTAATAGAAAATGCCACCACTATGTTTAGTGGATACAATATTAAAAGTGGGTACATAGAGATTGCAAGTGACATTGAACCTGAATCTTCTGAGATGAATGAAATTTACAAAATTTATGACACTGAAGCAAGAAAAATAGGTATCAATCAGGTACCTGTAAGGTTTGTTCAGTGTGAATCAATCTCCTTATTAGAATACTGGTACAATGTATCAGATTTTGATATCAGCATCACATATGTGTATACATGGTCAGATGATGATGACGATGTCAAAAGCCAGATATTTATCCCCTAATTTAAGTTAAAAAACATGTCTAATTAGATTCAATACCCATATTTTGAAAAAAGAGTGTACGGTTAGACCAACCGTACTGTTTCAAGATTAGTAAGTGCTTTTGTCTCCATCTTGTTCTTCTTGTGGATAGAACTTGCAAGGTCTATGCATGAACGCTCATCACCATGTTCGGTGAATACCCTTTCGGGACGTGGCTTCATCTTCTGGATGTAAGACATCAGTTGTCTCCTGTCTGAGTGACCTGAGAAACCATCAACAACCTCAACATTCATGTTCATTTTAACAACATGAGTACCATCTCTTGTTGAGAGTGGGATTTCCTTCCATCCTTTCTGTATCCTTCTACCAAGGGTTCCGTCAGCCTGGTAACCTACGAAAACAAGTGTGTTGTTCTCATTCTCAGCAAACGCCTTGAAATACTCGATAACCGGACCTGCATTCATCATACCGGATGTGGAGAGTATCACACATGGATGTGGCTCTTCAATGATCTTCTGACGAAGTTCATTAGAATCAACCGGCTTGAAGCATTCTGAAAGGAAAGGGTTCTGTCCTTTCTGGAAAATGAGCTTACGCAGATCGTTATTAAGATACTCAGGGTAGGTTGCGTGAATCGCAGTTGCTTCCCAGATCATACCATCCAGATAAACAGGAACATTTGGTATGATTCCCTTACGTATTGCATCCTCAAGAACAATCATTACTTCCTGGCTCCTTCCTACTGCAAAAGCAGGGATAAGAACAATTCCATCATTCTTCAGAGTTGAAGTGACAATGTTCTGCAGGTTCTTTTCAGCTTCCTGAAGTGATGGCTGTGTTGCATTGGAATTTCCATATGTGGATTCCATGATAACACTTTCAACACGCGGGAACTTGTTAACTGCAGCATCGAAGAGTCTTGTCTTCTCATACTTGAAGTCACCTGTGACAACAACATTGTGAAGACCATCTCCAATATGGAAATGTGATACTGCGGAACCAAGAATGTGTCCTGCATTGTGGAATGTAAGTTTGATATCAGGAGCGATGTCAGTTACTTCCTCATAATCAAGAACAATTGTGTGTTTCAGCCCTTCCCTGACATCTGCTGAAGCGTAAGGAGGCCTCTTGCCTTCCTTTGCAGCTACATCAATGTAGTCAAGCTGCAACAGTGCCATAAGATCCCTTGTTGGAGGTGTACAATAAATTGGTCCTTCAAATCCATACTTGTAAAGAAGTGGCACAAGACCCTGGTGGTCAAGGTGAGCATGTGTCAGTACCACAGCATCGATCTGGTTGATAGGGAATGCTTCAGGTACATAGAGATAAGGAGTCATGTTGTCATCAGAACCTACATTGACACCACAATCGATCATTATGCGTGATTCGGGAGTTGAGATGATAAAACAGCTTCTTCCTACTTCCTTTGCGCCACCAAGGGAAGTTACCCTTACCCACTCGTCTTTTGAAGTGCATCCCCTGTGGATCTTTCTTCCAACTGATTTGAGGATGTCCTTTCTTTCTTTATGATTAGTACGCATGAACTCACGTATGTTCTGAACAGTACGTGATTTAATAGGTGGTGTCCTCACAACTTTTGGGGTCCAGCCTATCTTTTTAGTTATCTCCCTTAATGTCTCGCCGTGTTTTCCTATTACAAGACCTGGTTTCTCTGCTTCGATGATAACCTCACCGACATCAGGATCAAAGTGATAATTAGAAACACCTGACTCATCCGGGACGGTCTGCAATATTTTATCAATTGATTCCTCAGGAGGAATCAACACTTTTGGATCGGGACGTACAACAATACGTGTCCTTAGTGCTTTTGCCAGATTCCTGACAATATTACCGTTATCTGCAAACTTTTTAGGCTCTTCTGTATAAACAACTAGCTGGGGGCCTTCAAACTCAACACTAGAAATAGTAGTACCGCTAGGTAGTTTTTCTTCTATTTTCTTCTTCAAATCAGATAGTACTTCTTCTACCGCCATTAAAACAGCCTTCCTTATAAAAAAGTGAAAAATGATATAGTTAAAAAAACTATATTTAAAATATTAGTTAAATGAGAAATTAAATGATTGTCGAACCTATTTTAGAATTCTTCCCTCATTTTCTTAACTTCTTCCATATCAAGTCTTGTGTATTTATCCTCTGTAATTACAACAACGTCAATGTTCTCACCGGATGCAGAGTCCCTCTTCATTGCATTGTGAAGTGCTCTTACAGCCAGTTCAACACCTTCTTCCGTGGACATATTCTCTCTGTATCTGTCCTCAAGTACACCATATGCAAAAGGAGAACCTGAACCTGTAGATACAGCCTTTGTTTCTTCTATACTTCCACCAAGGGCATCAAGTGAATAAATTGAAGGTCCGGTCTTGTCATATCCTCCAACAAGAAGCTGTACCATCAAAGGATAGTACCTCTGTCCACTAAGCATGTTGGATAAGAGTGTTGTGAGACCTTTAATGGTCATGGACTCCTTACGTCTCATTTTGTACAACTTAGACTCAACACTCATGACCCTGACGATCTGCTGTGCGTCTCCCACAGAGCCTGCAATGGTCATTGCGACCTTTTCATCAATCTGGTATACCTTCTTTGCAGTTTTACTTGCAATGAAATTCCCCATTGTTGCACGCTGTTCGGTTGCAAGAACAACACCGTCTTTGCAAACTATCCCTACAGTGGTTGTACCTTTGTAATGTTTATCATTAACCATTAATATACCTCATACAAAAATGAGAAAATAAATTTGAAAAATGCGCTATGCATGATAATGCATCAGTTACCCATTAGCAATTTTTATATTTATATTTATCCCTTGCCAGGTATAAATCCAATTTCCTCAGCAAGTGCCTTCACACGGTCGATGCTCCCCTTGCCGATGCCTTTCTTTTCCATTTTATGGATCCTCTTTTCAATTGATATTCTTTCAGTACCCACTAAAAGGTTATCAGCATGGGCCACGATCTTCTGCTCCAGAGTCACAGGAATATAATCATTGTCAGGAAGATGCAATTCTCTTGCTTCATCCCGCGTTATTCCTGCACCAATATGTCTTTTAATTAGTTCCTGAATTCCAGGTTCAAGACCATAAGACTTTGCCAGCTCTACACCAAGAATTGCATGATCAATCCCATGGCTTTGAGCTCTGCCAAGATCGTGAAGAAGACCACCTATTTCCACAAGATCTATATCAACATCTTTTCCCTGGGATTTTATCCCGGCTGCTATTTCCTTAGCAAGATCAGAAACTGCAATGCAATGAGCTATAACTTTTTTATTGCAACCTGATTCGGTCAGGATATTAAGAGCAGCCTCACGGGAGATCATTTTTCTTTGTCAAGGAATGCAAGACGCTTTTCTATCTTTTCGATAAATCCTGCGTTGTCATCATACATCATATCCTCACCACAGTAAGGACAGAGGAATTCACATTCAGTAGCTTCATTGAAGTTCATGCGAATACAGCCTTCAGGACAGGCATAGAAAACATTTTCCTCTTCGAACTTAACCCTGGTCCTGAGGTTCTTTACAAGTCTTTTCTTCTCTTTAAGAAGCTGAGGTCCTATGTCGGTCATATCAAGTGTCCAGAGGTAAGTAAGCCACCCACTACTGGAATCACGCTCACGCCTGCATATTGCAAGCTTATGCTCATTAAGGATAAAAAGAGTTCTTCGGACTATGTTCAAAAGAATACCAGTGGCTTCCGCAATCTGTTCATCGGTAACCTCTCCCTCAGGCATATTCTCTATCATCTGTAATCCGTCTTCACCTACCAGCCGAACGAGATAACCTCTGACAACCAGATCATTCAAATCTATCAAAAAATTTCACCTCATGATATGCATGTTTAATGCAATTTACTTAAATATTAACCTTTGCTTGCAAATTCTGTCCGATATAAACATCAAGTACCAGTTTGAGCTTATTACTCAGGATTCAAGTAAATTCAATGATTCACGTATAAACATGACGCTATCTTTCATCCCGCAGATGACCTCTTCACGATCATTTCCAGAACAAAGTACAGATATAATAGGTTCATACGGCCCGATAACCTGACCAGTAACCGGAACATCACATACGTTCATTTCAAGCAACATATCCCGGACAGCTTCAGTCATTACCATTTTCCTGTCTGAATATAAAATACATCGCCCAGCATATTTATTTGCACTGCCATTTTCTTTTTCACTTTCAATTTCAGCAGGCACGTCAATAATTCCTTCAAAAGCCTTCAGATGTGAATCCAGAAGATTGATATCAGTTGCCATTTCAACAGAATCAAGACTTCCCTGAAAACGTGCATTCACTTCGATAACAACAGGTCCGCTTTCGGTAATTATAAAATCAATACCATTTGAACCGACAAGTCCCAGCTCAAGTATCAGGTTTTCGGCAATAAGCTTCATTTCAGAAGCGTACGGATTCTCAAAAGGAGTTATGTTACCACAATATGCAAACGGCATTCCAGTAAGCCAGGTTGTTCCAATAAGCTGCTCATTAACAGCAATTGCAACAGCCCTGTCCTTTGTAGACAAAACCGAAACACTTGCAGGAATTCCTTCAACAAATTCCTGTGCTATAATTTTACTCTTACCCGGTGGCATTCCTGCTTCTTTCAACTTATTTCCCAGTTGCAAAAGATCTTCCGGGCTTTCAACTTTCATGTTGAATATCCCTCCACCTGAACAAGCAGGTTTTACCATTACCGGAAACTCCAGCATTCCAATATCATGAAGAAGTACGGTTTCAGGATGTGCTATCCTTCTTTTTTTCAGAAAGATCGAAAATAAGTGTTTGTCGGATACCTCTGACATTATCCGAGGATCATTTCCGAGAATCCAATATGGAAGTCTTTCAAGCCCTATTGTCTCAAAACCCGAACCGGGGATAATAGCGTCAAAATCCACACCAAATCCTTCAATCAGCTCTGTGACCTCATTCAGGCTTATTTTGCTTGCATCAAAACTTTCACCAATATCCAGTTTTGAAAAAGCTTTTGCACATTGTTGCAGGTCATAATCGCAAAAAGCATCAATGGCATACATGTTGTATCCGGCCCTTGAGCCGGAAAAAACGATATTACGGGTGCTAAAACCAATCACAAGTATGTTTTTCATAATCCCACAAACCAGATCATGAAATGTCGGCAATAGCAAGAAGACCTTTTTCAGTCTTGACAACTGGGATTTCGGTACCGGGCTCTGCAGAGAACATTACGGGTTTCTTGACTGTTACCGTTTCATAAGTATCAGGATCAAGTACCATCAAATCTTCATTTTCTATTGCAACCAGCATTGTTTTTGGAAGGTCCTTTCTCTTTGTAATTAGTGTTGCCCCCTGTACATCATCGGGAGTAGCTGTAAAACGAGCTCCGGTTTCAACATCCATACCAGTCACATTTTTAGAGAACTTTCTTATCTCGATGATCCTTCCCTTGTATTCAATAATATCCTGTGGCATAAATTCAGGAAGCCTCAGGGAGAAAGTTATACGATATACATCCTTTCCATCTTTTCTTCCCTGTAAAGATGCAGACTCGGTGAAAGTGCCACCTAAACGGGAATTTATTTCCTTGCAGATATGTCTTGCAGCATTGGAAGAACCTACATAAAGATCGGTTCCTTCCTTGATCTCAAGAGAACTGGATATAAAAGCAAGCCTATCGCCTTTATTTACAAGCCTTTCAAGAACAGTATTAGCTATATTGATGCATTCCTGTTTCTCTTCATCATCCGGAATACGATTTGTAGCGCGTATCTGTATGATAGCCTCAAAATATCCGCCGGATATGCGACTGCACATATCACACGACTCACGGACCACACGAACTTCAGTTTCAAGTTCCTGATGGAATATCTCATCAAGTAACAAAGCATCAACTTCAATGTGTACCTTATACAAATATGGAGTCTGGGCCCTGGGCTCAATATATAGCTCTATATCCTCGGCCATCTCATGCACAAAAAGAGCATCTTCTGCTGTGTGGATCACTATCTCTTCAAGGCTTCCATGGTCAACCCATTTGTTTTTTACATTACGAGCACCGCATGTAGCACACATCTTTGCATGCAACACAGGTGCTATTTCAGCAAGAGTGAAATTCTCCAGAAAACACTCCTTACAACGACCCTGAAACAGTTTTGTCGTTGGCTTTCCGCATTTAGGACATACGGTATTATTCATCGGCTCTGATACCATGCTTAGTTAGATATTGTTTTCGCTCAAATATAATTATATTCTATCATATTTCAGTGAAGCCGCCCCAGCATCCTGAGTTCAAATCATTTACGTATCAATTCATAATTCATGCTTCCAGCACCAATTTTGTCAGCATATTCCAGATGTATCATAGGGTCAATTCCCCATACATTGCTGACACAGCCTTTGCCATCATGTTTCATCCTTTCATTAACAAGATCAAGGCTGGCTTTATCAAGAGCTACCGGATCTTTAGATGCAGTAATTCCAACATCACCGGCAAATGCGGGAGATGAGAAATTAAAGCAATCACATCCCGGAGTGAGATCAAATATCCAGTTAATATATCCTATTTTTTCAGGAAGAACTTTGACAGGACCAAAAGCTGCTTCACCAAGTCTTTCCTGCATTCTTACCGGGGAATCTGCAGGAGGAACGATTGCACCAAAATTGCAACTGGCAAAACATGCTAATTCACCACGACATAAGTCATGATCAACAATTGCTTTTCCTTCTACTACAGAAAGTGCATCCCATGGACATACTTTTACACATTTCTTGCAGCCTACACATTTATCTGTGTCAATAGAGGGTCTTGCTACCTCATGGACCACAGTCTTTCCCGCTTTATCCAGACATCCCATTCCTAAGTTCTTAACAGCAGCACCAAATCCTGATGCAGGATGTCCTTTACAATGAGATATCACAATCATAGAATCTGCGCCTGCTATTGCAGATGCAACTGTAATACTGTCAATCACTTCCCCACCTATATCAACAGAAACAGAATCATCACCATGGATACCATCAGCACAGATAAATGGAGCACCCATAGTGCCTAGAGTAAAACCATTAGTAGCAGCCGTATTAAGAACATCTACACCGTTGAACCTCTTACTGGGATAAAGTACAGTAGTATCAGTAATAAAGGGAATACCTCCTGCTTCTTTAACGAGATCCACCACAGTTTTTATGATCACCGGACGAACATAAGTCGTGTTCCCTAGTTCTCCCGGATGTATTTTTATGGCAACTATGTCACCTTCGGAAACTGGCGATATTGCCGGAAAAAGGTCAGTTATCTGATCAATCTGGGTGTTCATCGGACCGATGTCCTCTGCGGCTTTGAAAAAGACTTGACTCATGAATAATTCTCCATATATGATTTGCCATCTCACTATTTATACATGATTCAATTATGTGAACTGACCAATTATTTTATATATGAGATCCCATAATAATAAATATATTAAATATGTGTTGATTATAATCTGATGATAATTCCGATACAGATGCAATACAAATAATAAAATACCCACAAAAAGCAATCAATCGAATTTAAAATGATATCATCATGATAACTACCCATAAAACTATTATCTATATAGATTCTGCAAATGTAAATATATTACATGCATCTTGTATATATTATTGAATGGAGTATTAAAGCTTGAGAGAAGAAAAAAGGAGAGAAATTAATGAGAAATATAAAAAAGTGTGTGGAAATGTATACAAATAATACAAATGATACATCCGAAACCAGTCTCAAGCTAATAAAAAACGGCCAATATAGAAACAATATGGATGAAGAAGATCTGGAGTTTGCACGTTTCATGATAGGTGGAATGGGTGCAAAATAAAAGCAGAAATATCGGCATAGAATTGCCAACCTTAAGTGTGGGAGAAACATGAAAAAAGAAGAAAATCTGTGTTGTGAATTTTGCAATACAGAACTTAAAAGACAGCTGATAGGATCTAATGTATTCTACTACTGTAAGGATTGCGGAAGAATTACTTCCGCAAAGGATCTTGTTACTATTAGAATAAATGATGACGGAGTAAAAGCATGTGTATGATAGAGGAACTTGGATATTCTGAGGATAATAAAAAAATCTATTGTGAAAGCTGCATTATTTTCCAGAAAACAGGAAAATGCGAATTCCTGAATTATCTTGAATCAAAAATAACTGCAGACGTTAACAATGAATTTTTTCAGGAAATATTAATCGATGAATGCGGTTTTTAACGCAAAATTAAACCGCAGCCATTTATTATTCTATGAACCAGTCCACGTAAGCAAGCAGATCTTTTTTATTCCAGTTATCAAGCTTCTGGGGACTATCTTTCCGGGCTCCGCCAAAGACATCTGCTTTTTGAGAATCATCAAGAACATGGACTTTGTATTGGCCATCTTCACTATTGCGTATAAAATAACCAGGACTCATTGACTCTGATTTTTTCCACATGCTAATTTTAGAATAATCCCACAAGCTGTTTGCCCATTCTGCCATCTTTTCAATGTGCTCATCTTTGACATCCTTAATGTCGCCCATAATGACACAATGCATCCCGTCACGTGTAAGTTCGATGCTGTTGTGAGTTCTTACGATCAAATCCATTTTATCCCAGATAAACGATATTCAAATAATATAATAATTTTTTGTTCCAAAATACGACGTTTTAAAATAAATTAAAAGACCGAATGAACAAGTAAAAAAGATAAAAGATGATGCTATGAAAAAATCATAGCATCTTAATTCTTAATCTTAGAATTATAGTTTTATTTCTTCTGTGGTGGCCAGTTCTTTTCCATCCAGCCAGGGATCCTACCGGAGTCTGCAGGACCTACCATGACATTACAACCTGTTGCATCTTCCACGTCACCCTGCAGACGTGCTGAAAGTCCGGGGATAACGATGGTGTTGTGGGTCGTGTCCTTCTTCATGTCAAAGCCTGAATCCTCAATTCCCTTCTTGATCTTCTCGGCGGTAAGCTGTCCACCGGCTACTGCAGCCTCTACACCGATACCATCGGTATCAATTGCCCAGAGGAAACAGTCGATCTTGTTGGATGCGATATCACTCTCTACTGTGTAGTATGTAAGAGCGAAGTTGGTTGTGACGAGTACTGGTGAATCTGCAGTTGGCTCTCCTACCTTGTACATACCCGGATCCACTGTGACCGGCTTTCTTGGGTCAGTGTAAATTGTGTCACGGATGTGCAGTTCAGGCAGCATTGCATATGGCTCTGTGCTGTGGAGGATCATTATGTCACCGTACTTGATGGTGAATACTGAAGCAACCACTGTTTCCCAGTAAGATGCACTTACAGGGTCATCGTGTGCCATCCAGGCTGTGAATGGAACTGCCATAATTGGATAAGCGATCTCACGGTCACCGTCAATTCCAGCCCTGCGGACCTTGATGAAGTTTGTAAAGGTCTGTTTGAGCTGTTTGCCGGTCGGGAATGTTCCCGGATCGAGTACAAGTTTCTCGGTACCCATTTCTGCAAAGGTCTTTGCCAGTGTCTTGAGCATGTCAAGGTCATCTGGTGCAAAGAGTGTTACAGGTACATCATACTCAAGTGCGAGTTCTCCGACTTCCTTCCAGTTGTCCTTGTTTGCTGCATAGAGCAACGGGTTCCTGTCCTTTGAGACTTCAAGACCGGCCTTCAGGACTGCAGGGTCGAATGAACAGAGGATCAGTGGAAGATCTGTTGTTTCCATGACCTTCTTTACTGCTGCTGCAAACTTTGCAGGGTCGCCTGATGTGCAGCGTACTGCGATCATATCCACGGTGAGGAAGTTTCCTACATAGAACTTCTTGAAGTCCTGGATGTAGTTTACTCTCTCGACAAGATCCTTCTCATCCATTGTGTCAGATACATCGTATGCGAACTGTGTCTGGTTAAAGAATGTAAGTTTGTGCCTGTAGAGAACATCATCTCCACCAATCTTTGCTATCTTGTCACCGACACCAATTTCGACTTCCCTGATCTCAGGTGCAAGAAGTGCGTCAAGCTCTTCGTACTTCTTCTTGAATTTTGCTTCAAGGATTGGCTTACAGTCGGTCAGTTTGTGTGACCTGTCAATAAGGTGTGCTGCAAAAGCCATACATGTAGCTTCACCACATTCACCACAGTTTGTGGCTGGCAGGAATTTGTAAGCTTCCAGTGGACTGTTAATTTTCATTTATCACACCTCCGCTCCTACCCAGTTGGTGATGTCTATCTCTTCGGACTCGATTGAACCGTAGAGTGTCTGTGTAATTTCCTTGAGCACCTGTACGGATGTCGGGTGCATCATCATGAACATATCGTTACCTGCAAGTGAGAGTGCAAGACCTGTGACGATCTCCCAGATCGGTCCACGGTATTCCCTTGGTCCCCAGTCAGAATCCTGATTAAGCGGGGATGAGACCATCCATGCCTCACGAGCACCCCATGCATTGGTGGTACCGGATGACATTGGGAATGTCAGTTCGTCGTCGCCCATAAGACCAGCAAGTCTTATACGCTCCATGTTGGTGTAAGCGTAGTCAAGACCGTAACCCAGTGCTGCTGTGGTTGGGTCCATTACAATTCTTTCCCTTGGAACGTTACACTGCTTCATAAGCTTCCTGTTAAGTTCTTTCTGAGCGTTGATCTCAAGCTGTGTCCAGGAAAGTACGTTGTGTCCGTAGTCCATTGCTGCCTTTGCAATTCTCTCGTAGTCAAGGTTCAGACTTGCGGATGCGAGAAGTACTCTCTCTCCTTCTGCAACTTCTGCTGCCTTCTCGAGAACTTCAGGGTCCTTCTCAGGATTACCTGAACCACCGATAACGATTGGTACGTCAACTGCCTGAAGTACATCCTCGACAACCTTTGCTGCTTCCTTTGCAGGTGTGTCGTTGATGAGCGGGTCAGTTGAGATTAGGTGAATTGTTACCATATCTGCGTTAAAGTCACGCACGACCTTCTTTGCCCATTCGGCAGGGTCGTTGATAACATCCTCGTAGTTGCCTTTTACTGCCTTTGCCATACCAATCGGCATGTCGAAAACGTCCATTGTGACGTAGTTCCTGTGTGGCATTTCGGCATCGAAGTAATATGGAAGTGCGTTCTCTCCACCAATGGTCACAGTGCTCTTCCTTGAGCCACCGTCACCTGATGTTGCACCAAGTGTTACTTCCTGGATAGGGTTCTTCCAGTTGTCTACCTTTGCAACCTCGAATTTGGAAGCAAGGAGTTCCTGTATCTTCGGAGAAGTTGGAAGTGCTTCTGGCTGTGGCATCTCGCCAAGTCCGAAAGCAGATGCGAACAACTGTTCAGCAGGGAATCCAAGCATCCTTCCGATGTTGGCCATGTGCAGGGATATCTGGGATATCTCATTTCCCAGAGCATAAGCGAGTGCAGGATTAAGACCTCCACCGCCTGTGATATTAAGCTCGATGTCACCTTCAATGGTCACACCTTCAAGTGACTCCACATCGAGGTCCTGCAAAATATCACTGAGCTGTGATAATTTCATTTTCTTTGTCATGTGCATTCCACCATATGATATATTTGTTACAAACCAAGTTTCTGAGCGATCTTCTCAACTTCCTGTACTGCAACGGAATCGTCAGGAAGATCAAATAAAGGTTCCCCTGCGAGATCTCTTTCCACTATCATCTCGTCAACGGGGATCATTCCTATTAGTTCAAGACCGAGTTCTTCAGCAGTACTGGAGATCCTCTCACGGTTTGCATCTGTGACCTTGTTTGCAATAACATAGATGTTGGAAACATCGGTTTCCAGCTCCCCCACAAGTTCCCTGATACGCTCAGCAGTCCGCAGACCCCTGCGTGAACCATCCGTAACAACTACAAGATCATCAACGTTCCGGAAGATCTTCCTGCTGAAATGTTCCAGACCGGCTTCAGCATCAATGATAAGAACATCATAATTGCTTACGAGCTTATTCATGATACCACGGAGCAGGTTGTTTACATAACAATAACATCCTGAACCTTCAGGCCTTCCCATGACCAGCAGGTCATAGCCCGGCATCTCTTCAAGGACCTCATAGAGTTTTCCCTCTAATATTGATTCCTTGTTGATGTCAGGAGGAAGATTGTCACGTTCTTCGTGCATGTATTCTTTTATGTCACCAATGGTCTTGCTGGGTTCACAACCCAGGGTTTCCGGGAGATTTGTATCTGGGTCCGCGTCAACGGCAAGGACGATCTTGTCACCCCTTGTAAGGTGGCGGATGAGAAGACTGGTTGTTGCCGTCTTCCCTGTTCCGCCTTTACCTGTCACTGCAATAATCTTAGCCACAGAAGACCTCTCTTAGTCCTGTTTCTTTATGATTACCTTGTCAATACTCACCTTTGCATTCTTAAGGATAATCTTTACACCACCGGAACCGCTGCCGCCCATCATTGGCATGGATGGCATGAAGTTGGTTGGCATCTGCATCTGTGGTGCAAAGCCTGCCTGTGGAGCTGTTTCGGTTGTTTCTTCCTCTTCCGGTGCTTCCTCTTCTTCCTCTACCCATCTCTCAAGAATTGGGTGTTCCTTGTCTTTGAGGAAAGTTCTGAGACTCTCAACATCTGCTGCTTCCTCTTCGGTTGCGATCTTGTCACGGATCTCTTCTGGAATGTCGTTAAGTACTTTGTCTTTGAGCATCTTTGGCATCCAGACAACTCTTTCCCAGCCACCATCAGATTCGATGAACTTTGGTGAACGGAAGTAATTGACACCAATTCCAAGGAAACCAACTACCTGCTTACCTCCACCGGTCTGTCCTGCCATGGTTGAGAACTGAAGTCCGTTTGGTGCTGTACCTGCGAAGTCCCTGTCTACCCATCCGATACCGTCTACTTCAGGGATGTAGAAACCTACAACTTCAAAACATCCACAGGATGTGTGTGGGTACTCGAAGAATGAGTGGAGCTTGATACGGTCATATTCACCGCTTGAAAGTCTCTTTGCTGCTTCATTGACACCGGTGTATTCCCCGGATACTGCGTCAATGACATCGCCCTTTGGGATTGCGAACTGAGGACCTTCAGGATCTACCTTTGCAGCTGCCCTACCGTCAAACCAGTTGATAGCACCACAAAGTGAAATCCTGTCCGGTGTAACAACACAAACGTTGGTTGGAGCGAATGATGCACAGAGGGTACATCCGTAGAATGTATCAACATCTTCATCGTGAAGATCACGGGTTCTTTCGTCCCTTCCCTTGTAGACCGCCCTTACATCATCGATCTGTTTGTCGATCTCAGCTTCATCTGTGATATAGATAGCCTCTACAGCCTCTATGAATGGAAGCTCGTTCTTAAAGAGCATCATGATAGCCTTTGCAACGGACTCGAATGAGGTCATACCCTTTGCAACAGCATCCTTGCTTACCCTCATCCAGACATCGTCTCTCTGGTTAAGGTGCATAAAGCCCTGTATGTAGTTCTGGAATTCGTGGTTCCTTCTTTCAACAATTGACTCAAGATCAGCTTCTACAAGTTCTCCTGCGATCTTGTAGATCATTGCAAGTGGGTATCTGGAACCTTCTTCCATGTCTGCAAGGTCAGGACCGATAAGTGTAAACTTATTGTCCTCAACTTCACTCATCTCTGCTGCCCTTACAAGTTCAAATCCTTTGGATTTCGGGCCGCCGAGTTCCACGTGCATACCATCTTTTCTAATCCTCTCTCCTTCAAACATAGGAGATATTTCAAAAGGGAATTCATCTGCCATGATTAGTTCTCCGTATTGTCACCATAAGTTAAATATTCTCAATTAATTCGTCAAGCGCTTCAAGGTGTACTTCTGGTTTCAGGTTACCAAAAGACAATGTAGCGTTCTGCATGAAATGTCTCTCAATTGCTATGGTTTTCAGATCTGTGAAATTCTTAATACCGGAAAGTACCTGATTAAGGTAATACTTTTTGTGACCGATAAAAATAATAGTGTCATAATGACCCTGTCCATCAAGACCTGTCCAGTTCTTGTCGCCAAGGAAATGTCCAAGTGAGTGTACATTGACATATTTTGCACCAATCTCCTTGTCAACAAGTGCGGTCATGGAATGTCCGGTAGCTGCTACCGGAACACCCTTCTTTGCTATAGCGACTGTCTTCTCCACAAGCATCTCATCATCAACGATAGCTGATCCTACAACTAGAAGAGGTCTTTTTGCCTTGCTGATCATTTTTCCTGCCACATTGGGGTTGACAGGTTTTGCCATCTTCCTACCCCATGTAGAATAGATCTGAGTGTTCTTGGTCGTGTCCACCATTTTAGCATCCCTCCTTGCAGAGTCTCTTGACATTGGTTGGCTGGGCTGAGACATCCAGTTTCATTGTCGGACCTGAAAGTATCTTCTTACGCTTCCAGTCGATCTCCCATCCGTGTTCTGCCTCAAGTATCTTGAGAAGCTGCTCACGCTTTGCAAGTGGAAGGTCTGTCTCTGTCCTTACGAACTTGTACCAGTCCTCTGGCATGTGGCCGAGGTACTTCTGGCTGAGTTCCATGTAGTGGGTCAGTTTGATCATTCTACCCATGTTGTTATCGGATGGACGGATACAGCTCTTTGCAAGCATTGGAAGCAACTCTTCAATTGTGTCCGCTGTTGTGAGCAGGAATTCCGGAGCTGCAGGTATTGGCATCTCTGAACCATCCCTAGCATCATATACCTTCCAGTCCTCTTCCTTGTAAGGCTTACCAATGAGTGCTCTTCTGTATTTGGAACCATGTGGTCCTACAACTACAGGGATACCAAGCCTGTTACATCCGGTTGCAATTGAGGATGCTTTCTGTGAATATGCTCCCCATGCAACACCTACTGCACCAATACGGTTGGTAATGTAGTCAGCAATCTCTTCGTAGTTACCTGATACCTGCCTCTGTGCGAATATTGCAGCTACTTTGATAGCTGTTCCTGTGATGTGTGCATTGGAAACACATGAACCTACGTTGATGAGGTTACCGGCAAGGAACTTTGCAGGATATTTCTCATAAAGTGTCTCCCCATCTTCATTCTTGTACATTCCAAGGTCCATTGCGGAACATCCTGACATCACAACGATGTAGTTTCTCTTGAGCATCTCATCTGCTACATCGTAAAGGTCCTTTGTACCATCAGGATAATTGGAACATCCAACCATTGCAACAATACCTGGTGTTGTACCAAGAACAAGGTTGACACCTTCCTCACGGATCTCAGGGTCACTTACCTGACCTCTTCCTGCACGCATAAGTCCCTTTTCTTCACGGATAAGCTTCTGGGAAGCTTTCTCGATCATATTAAGAATTGGGATATCCTTTGGACATGCCTGATCACATCTGCCACAGGCAATACATTTGTCATGAAGGTACTCGAACCTGGTGAAGTCCTTGTCTGCTCCTGCCTTCATAGCCTCCATTATCGGGAGGTTGTCCGGACAGTCCAGTTCACATGCGCCACACTGGACACACTTTGCAGAAAGTTCCTGAAGTTCTTCCTCACCTAGCAGAGCAGTTATGCCCATCTCATCCCTTATCTTGGACATCTTGAGAGCCAGTTCTACTGAAACTTCAGCAAGAAGATCGAAATCAAGAATCAATGCACCTTCTGCCTTTAGTGTTGAAAGATCTTCGATAATTTCAGCAGCACTGTCGTTTGTTCTGTTAGGAAGACCATACATGATCTTATCATTACAGGTTATGACAGGGATGGAGAGCTTACTTGCCTCGTCCAGTACGTCTGCCCTGACACACTGTTCATCAACTACTATTACATCAGGTACTCCAGACCTTATCATCTTGAGTTCCTTTGCCAGACTTCCAACGATCTTTGCATGTGGTTTACCACCCTGGTCCATCTGGTAACGTGTCATATCAATGGCAGTACAGCAAAGGCCGGCCAGTTCCATCTTATCTTCCAGACCATGCTCCTGTATGTAGTCTATCATATATGTTACACCGGCAACGTTGTGACCAATGACAAGAAGTACAGGTTTATCTGCATCGATACATCCCATACCGATCTCTGCAAGTGGAGCTTCTGGGTCTGATTTTGGCATACCCAGACAGGAGATCTGAGCAATATCAGAGACCTCCATACCTACATGGTCAAGCATTCCACCATGCATTACTTTTGACTCGAAGTCCATAGCAGCTCCTTCCTGTCCTGCATGGATGGTTGCAAGCAACTGTGTGAGCTGCTCCTCTACATAATCCATTACTTCTTCGAGATCTCCGAGGGTTTCCGGCTTAATACCTGTTACAGCCTGTGTGTTAGGAGCAAGCAGATTTGAAGGTCCTACATCAATAGGATGATCCCTGCCATGAACGTCTATCAGGTGATGCAATATATGACGTCCGTGTCCTGCGTGTGCAGCTGCACCGGTTATTACCCTGAGAAGGAATTCACGGGCCTGGTGAGCTTCCATGTTGATACCACAGGCACCTTCCTTGTTACCTCCAAGGTCACATGTACCAAAGGTACAGTAACAACACTGATCACATATGGGAGTATAGACCGGCTGGTAGCGGGAGAGTAGTTTATAGTCCCAATCTCTAAGAGTTGAGATTCCGGGTTTAGGAGTTGGACCTACTTCAACTCCTTCTTCAGTCGCTTTTTTCTCAACGGCACCTACGATCTTGCCGATTGTGATCTGAACGTTTTCCAGTTCATCGATGGAAAACTGTCCAGCTTCTAAGTCGCTCATGTTTGTTTAGTCCTCCTTTAAACATATTGAAGTGCTACGAAAAAACACTAGATTATTAATGATTATTACAAATCTGCCAAATAATTTCATTTATGAAACTGTAGTATGGGATGTTCTAATAACACCATCCCCTATAAAAAAGTTTCCAGAATCTATCATGATTATTTGTGATTATTTGTCCAATGTTTCACATCAGGAGTCTGGTCAAAAAGGTATATACGCACATATGAGTAATAAGTGACAACAATATACGATTTTAACATATAAGTGTTCCGATATCTGTCACGATTAGCCTGGACATATAATGTCGTATCATCGTTTATTTTTCGGAAATGGTTTTATTTAATGCCGTTCTACCATAGAGAAGCGTTTAAATCACGGTGAATCATTTGGACAAAAAATGCTGGATATGTGGCAAAGAAGAGGCAATTCCTTTTAAATGTCGTTTTTGTGGTAAAACATTTTGTTCCAGACATAGATTACCGGAGCAGCATGCATGCGAAGGCCTGGAACAGTTAAAAAATGATGGATATAGTAGTGGAAGTTCCGGCTATGGAACAAATGGTACTGATGACATATTCAAAGACGCTTTAAAGAGCACTGCAAAGCATGCAGCAAAAAGCGCAGTGAAAGGTTTTGGAAGTAACATAAAGTATTCCATGAAAAACAGCCCGGCAATGGCTATTATTTATCTATGCATTTTTTCATTCATGCTCCAGATAATCCCGGGATATAAAGAAGCAATGTGGTTAATTCCAAACCTGCTATTTCAAGGAGAACATCTTTGGACTTTAGTAACCCATATGTTTGTTCATTCAGGTTTCACCCACTTGTTTTTCAACATGCTTGTGCTATTCTTCTTCGGACCTGAACTTGAAAAGAGAGCCGGCAAAAAGATATTCACTTATGTTTATTTCACCGCCGGTTTGGTAGCTGCCATAGCATATTCTATAACATCATTCTCAAGCAATACACAATATATCCCTATTGTGGGAGCAAGCGGTGCAATAATGGGAATATTTGCAGCCCTTGCATTAATAGCACCTGATATAAGAGTTTATGTTTACTTCATTCCAATGCAGATAACGCATGCATTGGTATTATTTGTACTTCTGGACTTCCTCCTGCTAGGATCAAATGACATGATAGCCCACACAGCACATCTTAGTGGAGTTCTTGTAGGACTTCTTATGGGAAGCAGGATAAAAAGAGCACAGATACGCTATAACTACAATGATTACTACAGAAGAAGGTGATCTGTTGGCTGCAGCCTCACATCTCGCCAGACTTTTCCCAAGGCCGGAAGAAGGCGAGACAATACCCGTTCAGTTCATTGACATACAGGAAAAACTGGCTGGTTGGTCGCCTGAACTTAAAAGGTCTGTCTATGTAGATGATTTTAAAGATACAGATGGCCTGAAGCGAGTAAGGGAAGTACACCTGCTTAGAGTTTACAATTGGATTTTAGATGGTGAAAGTCTTATTGAACTTTCAGACATGGAAAAAGCCCAGTTTGAAGAAGTAATGGATACTTTTATAAAAGATGGCGGCGAAATCCTTTTTACAAGAAAAAGAATTGGTGGGAGGTTTGTAAACTACTTCATCCTTGGTGATGAAAACAGGTCACGATCATGTATTAAAAAGCATTATCTGGCAGAGATTTTGGATTATTGAACTGTCTGATAATGTGCAATAAAATTGATAACACATTACTAAAACCACATTTATAGTGTCATGACAAGTTCATATCAGTAATAATTATATTCTATTAGATGTTATCCTCAATAATAACAGTTATAATATTTATCAATATCAGCCAAGTATATTATCAAAATTATCGGAAAAGAAACTTTTGATAACGACAATTATTCATAATTATCCATACCATAGTGAGGCATCATGGCCAACGTTAAAACAGGACTTAATTCAATAGTCAAATACCTTAGTACAAAAAAAGAGACAGGAAGACGAAGTATTGGCCTTCTTGTTGACGGTCCGAACGTTCTTAGAAAAGAGTTCAATGTAAATCTGGAAGAGATTCGGGACGTACTAAAAGAATACGGCAATGTCAAGATTGGGAGAGTATTCCTGAACCAGTACGCATCTGATAAACTTGTGGAAGCCATTGAGAACAACGGATTCGAACCAATCATATGTTCGAGTGATGTAGATGTCAGGCTTGCCGTAGAAGGTATGGAACTTGTCTACAATCCAACTATCGATACAATAGCACTGGTTACAAGAGATGCGGACTTCAAGCCGCTTCTGAACAAAGCCAATGAACATGGAAAGGAAACAATCATCTTTGGTGTTGAACCCGGTTTTTCCACTGCCCTTAGAAATTCAGCAGATTATGTCATCTTACTGGAAAATGATGAAATGAACTATTACGATGATTCAGATTTCAAGGAGGAAGATAATGGCGGCCTGAACACTCATCGGAAAAAAGAAGCGTTAATTGATTATTAATGCTCTTTACTGACTTTTAGTTTCTTTGATCATTGTTTCCAGCCTGGAAGGAGAAATTCCATGCTTGGTTTCAGTACAGTTCTTAATCCTGTCAAGAAGTGCGACGAGTTCCTCGTTGGAAAGCTTATGACCCATCTCTTCTACAATACCTTTCAGAGCTTTCTTACCTGTGTGTTTGCCTACGATAAGATGGCGTTTTCCACCTACCATTTCAGGACTGAACAACTCATAGGTACGTGGTTCCTCAAGAATAGCACAAACATGAATACCTGATTCATGTGAAAATGCATGCTCACCAACAATTGCCTTGGTAACTGAAGGTTTAATACCGGAATACTCATTTACCATATGTGACAGGTCAGTCAGTTTTGTAGTATCATACCTGTCAATTCCATAGTGTACCATGAGTGCAACAAGCACTTCTTCAAGTGAGGCATTACCGGCACGCTCACCGATTGAATTAACAGTTGTATGGAGCTGCTTGGCACCTGCCTCTGCTGCAGCAAGTGTGTTTGCAGTTGCCATTCCAAGATCATTATGACAATGGATACAGAGAGGAGTGTTTACCGTCTTCTTGATCTCGCTTACAAGATAATATGTGCTGCTTGGATTCAATATACCGATTGTATCTGCAATGCTCACATAATCAACCTTGTATTCTTCAGCGGCTATGAATGCCTTTTTAAGAACTTCAATATCGGTTCTGCTGCCATCCTCTGCTGCAAATCTCACACCAACACCGTGGTCTTTTGCATACTGGACAGCCTCCATTGCAGCGGAGAACATTTCCTCACAGCTTTTGTGATATTTATATTTCAGATGCAGATCTGACATTGCAATAAATATACTGACAAAATCAACATCACAGTCAACAGCAACTTCAACATCACTTACCTTTGACCTGGAAAGGCAGCAGGTTCTGGAATTAAGTCCCATATTAGCTATTTCTTTTACAACATCTTTTTCAGATGCAGAAACCACAGGAAAACCTGATTCAATAATATCAACACCAACTGAGTCAAGCTTTGTAGCAAGGGCAATCTTTTCCTCCCTTGTAAAGACCACTCCCGGCGTTTGCTCACCGTCCCTGAGTGTCACATCACAGATCTCAATATCAAGAGGTGGTAAATTCAAATAATCCATAAGCTTGTTTCTTGAGTAATCTTTATTTTCTGACATGCTTTTGACTCCTTTGGTTGCTGGTCAATTTCCAGTTCCATTATATAACTGTTAGGTTTTTTAAGATAATTTACGGTGTTTCAACAAATGTTCAAGAGCAATGTTTATTAGGAATCTGGAAGGCAGTTTTATGCTGATTTTCTGATTTTCTATCTTCAAAGAGAGTAACATTAAAGGTTGCGCAACGAGAACTTCATGAAAGTTTGCTCTGCACCTTTTCATAGAACCCGTTAATAGAGCTGCTCACAAACCTTGCCGGATTCTCAGCCCTTGTTACAGTAACAACATCATTTTCCACCATGTTATAGGTGTGCTGACCATCTATCACAAGTGCTGCTTCCTTTTCAGGGATTGTCATCTCAACCTTAATACTACTGTGGCCAGGTACGATCCATGGTCTTGCCGAAAGCTTGAAAGGAGCTATCGGCACAATGATCGATGCATCTACACGCGGGTCCACAATTGGGCCTCCCGCACTCATAGCATATGCCGTTGAACCTGTAGGTGTTGCAACTACAATACCGTCCGCCCTCATATCCTCTATTTCCGAATCATCAACTGAAATCCTGAAGGTGAGAATCTTTGCCGGTCTTGCGGTGATAAGAACAATCTCATTAGTTGCATCCTGCAATCTTTTACCATTCAAATGAACACTGAGGCGTGAGCGTTCCGTGTAACTAAAACCTTTAAGAACATCAGCAATGTCCTTTATGGCATCCTCAGGAGGAACATCCACAAGAAAACCAAGTGTACCCAGATTTATTCCCAGTACAGGCAGAGGATCTTTCATCTTAGAAATATTACGAAGCACTGTACCGTCCCCACCGATTGAAATAATGAGTTGTACACCTTTATCCTTCATCTGCTCAACCGGAAGACAATTCTCTGTAATACCTAGATGTTGCCCGGTCTTTGGTGAAAAGAAAATCTTCACTTTTGAATTGAATTCATCATAGATCTTCCTGGCCATATCAAGAGCAGCCTGCTGATCAAATCTTGATACAATACCAATTTTACTTACTTTCATCTGTTATCCCTGTTGAAAGCTTTAAGATACTCTCATGTGCAAGTCCGTTGGATGCTATCACGCAAACCCTGCTTAATAATTGGTTTTCTAACTTTAAAGAGTCACCGTCTCCATCTGTAACAATTCCACCGGCTTCTTCAATAATGAGCTTGCCAGCTGCAATATCAGTCATACGCATGGTGCCCCTGACATCTGTAAATGCATCAATTTTCCCTGCTGCAACATAGCACAGCTCAAGTGCCACACTACCAAGGGATTTTATCCTCCTTACATTTTCAGAAAGACTTGATGCAGCCGTAATGTTTTGCCTGTAACCATAAACACTGACGCAGAACTTACGAATATCCGAATTATCGGAGGTTTTCAGTTTTGCTCCATTAAAATAAGCCCCTTTACCATGTTCTGCATAAAATGTATCCCCGTTGGCAAGGTTCCGGACGTATCCGAATATTATATCGTTGAGATCAACTGAGGTTATAGCAAGTGACACACCATAAAATGGAATCCCCTGTACAGCGTTATAAGTTCCATCTATAGGATCTATTATAATTGTCAGATCAGGAATTGCAGGAGAATTACCTATAATCTTTTCTCCAGCTTCTTCACTGATAATTCTGAAAGGACTGTCTTCCTTTCCAAGAATTTCAAAAATAGCTTTTTCCGCAATGTCATCAATGAGTTTCGTAGGTGTGCCGTCAGCACCTGTGTAAAGGACTTTGCCGGCCTCGTGTGTGCCGACAATATCCTTAATGGACACATGCACTGCTTCTGCTATCCTTTCACTCAGTTCCAGAAATTCATTGTTAACGTGCATGTAAACTTCTAAGCTTAATTGGACTGAATTAAAGTCCCATTGCCTTGTTGGTCTTTGCTATGGACTTTGCACCGTCCGTCTCAATCTCTGTCATTGCACGGATTGCATCGACATTCTCAGGAATTACATCAGATTCCTGATGGATTGCCTGAAAGAAGTAGAGTTCTCCTTCATACATTGTAACGGAATCTTCCCATACGCAGTTCTCCCACATATCGCCTCTTGGACGTCCAAGGTCTTTTCCAAGCTCCATGACCTCAGCGGTGGAGCCGATGCCCTGACCGATCATCCTGACACGTGGCTGCTTTGCAAGCAATGCCTTTACATCTTCGGTGCTGCAGTCCTTTTCCATCTCGATGTTCAGGGTGTGCAGGTGCATAAGTGTTGTTGGCAGCTTCACAGCAGTTGATGCGATGTTGATGTGTGGAATTACGGACTTTACATCAGGACCGTGGTGTGATGGAAGTGTTATCGGATTTGGAACGATAGCATTGATAGGACCATGCTTTACATCATTTGGATCTGCAGACCTTCTCATGAGTGTTACTCTTACCTTCTTTACGCCATATTCCTGGTCTAGAGGATAGATTACCCTGCACAGACCTGTTGTGTTACAGGATACGACTCTCAAAAAGTCCCTGCCGAGTGCTTCTTCATAATTTGCTTCTGCATTGAATGAGCAGCCTGCAAGCTCGTGCTTCTCGCCACCCTGCCACATTGCTTTTACACCGGCCTTCTCGTAAAGTGCCTTGTTCTTTTCACCGATTCCACCAGGGGTACAGTCAACAACGACATCTGCCTCTGCGATCATATCATCGATTGAACCTGCTGCAGGAATTCCTGCTTTCTTCATGTCATCTACTCTGTCAGCTAAGGTGTAAACATTGTAACCCTTGTCGTGTGCAACAAAAGCCTCGTAATTTGGTCTTGTCTTTGCAATACCTATAATTTCCATGTCATCCTGCATGGTAACAGCATCAGCAACACGTTTACCAATTGTACCATACCCATTTATTGCAACTTTTACTTTTGACATATTCAGTTCCTACCTATCTTTTCGTCCTTAATTTTAATATTAGTAACTCAATAATTGTGAATGAAATCTAAAATCCAGTTAAATATCATAATGCGTTTTATGTCTAATAAAATCATTTGTAAAGTATAGCTACACCTGTTCCAAAGTTGATCTCTTTTACAGACCCTTTTACAGTCTCACTCTCTCCAAATATTCCATAGGCTGTAACTGAATCACCGTCAACGACAAGTCTTGTTACAGATTCCATTACTGTCTCATGACTATCTCCATCAACAAGGATAACCTTTAGCTCACACATATTTTCTCCTCCTTAACTGTTCTCAAGTAAACGGGCTACTGAACAGCCCAGTGGAGCCCCGATATCTTCTCCCACGGGGTCACACTTCACCTTTAGTAAATATGCGATTGGCCTATAATTCTCTTCTGACATGGTCTCATAGTTTGCCATACCCTTGCTGATAATAAGTGAAGCATTATCAAGGGCATCCTTAAGCTCCGCTGGAGCTTCCTGCAAGCGAACACCTATGGCATTGGACCCGGTTGTCAGAACACGGTCTACTTTGTCAGCAATTCCGAACTCTTCGATCTCTTCCATGGTCACATCGTTAAGTATTGGTGCACCCCTTACAACTAGAGTGATGTTACCACCCATCTTTTTGATGATCTCAAAAACAAGAGTGTCAATAAGGATCTCACCGCAGTTGTCTGCAAGATAGACAACATTATTGAGTTTGTCCAGCATTTTGTCGGTGTCATCTATGTCCAGGCCACGCTTGAAGTGTTCCTTAAATGTTTCATCGAAAACATCGATAGGGACTTCAAGACCCATTACACCGTAATCAAAATAGTTACCTATAACTGCCGCAAGCACTGCACGCTTAAATGTAGCAACATCGTCCTCATCACCATTGAAAACGTGTGAACGAATCACTGGCATGAAACGGGATGCAGTTTTGCTGCTGAGTTCTTTCATACTTTTATAAGGGTCATTGTCGTCCAAGATCTCGTAGGCTTTTCTATGCATGGATGTGGACAGTTCTGCCGCGGGCATTCCGGGTTCATAGAGAGAATTAAGTACATCTATTCCGCCGAGAATTGCTTTTTCTATCAGCTCTTTGTTATCAGTTGACAGTTCTGCTTCTTGGTGAACCCGGGAAAGCAGGCAATATGAACATCTTGGGTGAAGTTTCATCGGATCATTCCTGTGTGAGTTGTCTGACGTGTATTTTTATCATCTGCTATAAGCTTAACCTTGTTTAATATCCGAAAAAGAAAAAAAGCTTTGTGTGCATTATAATCAGATCAGGATTTAAGATAATTATGAATTACAAAAGTATTCCTAAATTTAGATTTAAATTTAAACGCTTAAAACTAAAAGCCGAACACGGACGATATATCATACTTGGCAGCATCGATGGCATACTGGCCATTCTCGGAGTTGTCATTGGTACATCACATGTGGCAGAAGACCCTGCAATAGTAATCAATGCTGCACTTGGAGGAGCGGTCGCCCTGGCACTTACAAACGGAGTAGGATCGTATCTTGCTGAAAGTGCCGTTGAGTTCGGTAAACTTGCAGAACTTGAAAAACCACTGCTTAGAAGCCTTAACAGAACAAAGATAGAAGAAGAGACTAAAAAGAAGATATGGAGTGATTCCATATTCCACGGCGGATCAAGTTTCTGTGGCTCCTTGGTTCCCATACTTCCTTTCTTGCTTCTGGATGAATACTCACTTGAAGTAGCAGTTGTACTGAGTATAGCAGTCCTCTCAATACTTGGAGTGTATTCAGGCAAGCTTGCAAAGCAGAGCATGATCAAACATTCAGTGCGTATGGTGGGATTGGGAATAATGATCGTAACAGCAGTCACTGTGCTTGGACTGGAGTAAACATAAAACAGAAGCAATCAATGGTGATATCCACTATCGACCCTTTCTATTCTTTTTTCTTTTTCACTCATGTTTAAATCACATGGAATTATATAATGACCCTCATGCTTGTAACGGTTGCATTATTGCTTGTAAGCCTTGTGATGATCACAAAAGGAGCAGACTGGTTCGTGGAAGCTGCTGTGAGCATCTCCGAAAAAAGCGGGATTCCTAAAATAATAATAGGAGCTACCATTGTCAGCTTTGCCACCACTGCACCGGAATTTACTGTTTCTGCCATGGCAGCCTATCTTGACCATGTTGAAATGACAGTTGGAAATGCAGTCGGTTCTGCAATATGCAACATCGGACTTGTACTAGGCACTGTAATTGTAATCAAAGCAATACCTGTAGAGCTTCATGGTTTTACACGCAAGGCTGGGTTCATGCTTGGTTCTGCCTTGCTTCTGTTAGCCGTTTCATACGATGGAGTGGTAAGCTCGTTTGATGGAATACTGCTATTACTTGTGTTCCTGGGATTCATGTATTATAACTTCCGTCTTCAACGTGCGGTTTTTGATGGTAAGGATGAACTCAGGGAAAAAGTCCCGATCAGCCAATTGAAAAAAGATATCCTTCTTTTCATAACAGGAGCATTACTTGTAGTAATTGGCAGCCGCATCCTTGTTGATGCAGGAATAACCATTGCAGAGTGGCTTGGTATTCCTGAAATGATAATAGCCCTCACACTGGTTGCACTTGGAACATCCCTGCCGGAACTGATTACTGCAGTTTCAGCCACCTTGAAAGGACATCAGGACATATCCATAGGAAACATACTTGGTGCCAATACAATGGATATTGCACTTATTCTTGGAGCGTCCTCACAGATAAGACCTCTTACAATACTTACACAATCACTTGAATATGATTTTCCCATCATGATCGTATTGATGCTTATTCTGATTATCTTCGGAATTACAGGGAGGAAACTGGAAAAGTGGGAAGGAGGAGTGATTCTTGGAGTCTACATCGGATATGTGGTTGGTCTTTTCACGCTTTTCAATTGATGGTTATGAACAGACAATATGAATAATGTTTGTAATTCTTTCATTTTTTTAGCACATGGTGTTCCATAGTTTTCAAATTATTACTGTCCCCCATGCTTTTTGCTGAAATTGATTACTCTTATAATTGATTTTAAATAGGATAATTACCATGAGTAATAACTATGCAATTACCATCTCCAGAGGAACTGAAGCAGAAAAGGATCGATCTCGGCCTGACACAGAGTGATCTTGCAAAACGTGCAGGTGTGAGCCAGCCACTTATTGCAAGAATAGAAGCGGGTGATGTCGATCCAAGATTATCAACGCTCAGGAAAATAATTGATGTTTTTAATGATATCGAAAAAGAGGATATTTTCCTAAAAGACATTATGAACAGAGACCTTATTTCTGTCGATCCTGATGATAGCATAGATAAAGCTGCCAGTATCATGGAGAAATACAACATATCACAGATACCGGTGATACAGAACGGAATTTCAGTTGGCAGTATATCAGAAAACATGATCGTCAGATCCATGTCTAACAAAAAAGCTTCCGAAGTTTCACATATGAAGATCGGGGACATAATGGGAGATTCATTCCCAACACTCTCACCGGGCACAGATATCAAGACCGCATCCTACATGCTTGAAAAACATCCTGCTGTTCTTGTACTGGAAAAAGGACATGTTGCAGGTGTTGTTACCAAACACGACATCCTGAAATTGCTGAGTGAATGATTTTGCTTAAGGACAGATTGCAGGAGAAATAAATGAATAAAGCTTACAGGATAGGGAAAATTATTGGTATACCCATCAAGATCGATATTTCGTTCCTTATTGTATTGCCTTTATTTGCATGGATCTTTTCTTCACAGACGGAGCCCTTTGGATTCGCAGGTATTCAATCTGAAATAATAAAATATACCCTTTCACTACTGACTGCAATCTTGCTCTTTGCATCTGTACTGGTACATGAGCTTGCACACTCATATTTTACCCTGAGATTCGGAGGAAGTATTAAGGAGATAAGACTTCATCTGCTTGGAGGAGTCGCAGCTATGAAAAAAGAAGTACATGAGCCATTAAAGGTAATAACAATCGTAGCTGCCGGACCGGTTTCAAGCATAATTATGGGTGTATTGCTTCTTTTTTTAAGTTTTAAATTAAATCCTGTATCCATTATAGATGGAAATTCTTTGTTTCTGGTCTTTTTCATCCTCGGATATGTTAATATCTTCTTGGGAATTTTCAACCTGATTCCGGCATTTCCTATGGACGGAGGACGTATACTTCGTGCTTTTCTGTCCACACGTATGGATTATGTAAAAGCAACTGAAAAAGCAGTTCTAATCGGAAAGATATTTGCAGTGCTTATGGCCATTTTAGGCCTGTTCACTGATATCTGGTTACTCCTGATTGCATTATACATATATGGCAATGCAAACAGAGAAGAACAGATGGTTAAGATGAGATATACCAGATATTAGTGATATCGCAAAAGAATTTTTTTGCCCATATCACACCGGTACTAATAGATATAGGGATTGGATAGTACCTTCTAACTAATCATAGTAAGTTTAAATATAAAGAAAGTAAATATTGGGTGAAGCTAACTGTAACAAAATAAATAGACACATAGGCTGGATGGAAAAATGAAATTAAAAATAGTAGCATTAGTAGCAATGCTTTTGGTGGGCATTGTGGCGCTTTCAGGATGTACAGATATAAGTGACTCCTACAAACCCGGAAGCTTCGGAGCAACCGAGGAAGAACAACAGATTGTAGATGCGGTTACCGAAAAATATGGTGATATGACAGCCAGTGGTGAACCAAGACTCCTTGAAGTGATGATGACATCATCAACTGTAAACTTCATACCAGTTGATAAAGTACTCAAATATTCAAAAGATTCTGATGAATTATATGCATGGTTCATCTACGACAATTACAATTACGACACAATAAGTATTGAATGGATATACCTTGATACAGATTACTCTATCTACACATTCGAATCTGAAACAGGAGAAGACTTTGGACGTGGAACTTTCATTCTGGAACAACCAGATGATGGCTGGCCACTTGGAAACTACAGAGTAATAATAAGCGGTGCAGGCGTTGAAGAATCTGTTGACTTTGAAATCATAGACGGAGCAACCGTTTCAGAACCATTTGACCTGCTGGACGGTGCAACTGTCGACAGCCATAAAGCAGATTTCGGAAACATAGAAAACGATGATAGCTCATCAGATGTGACACCTGGATGGTACCTCGTTGAAGTTGAAGACTATGATGAGATAGAAAGCAGTCATGACTATTACACATACGATGTGGACTATGAAAGAGGTAATGTCTGGACCAGTGATATCGGAGACAATGGTGAAACTATGCAGGTAAGAACAATCTCTGATGAACCTAAACAGTTCTATTCTGCCGGAGAAGAAATAGCCATCAATGTGAGAAAAGAAGCTGATATGATAGCACCCGGAGATCTCTATCTTGGTGATAGAAGTTCCATTAGCATAGACATGGGAGATGTCGGTGTGGGTGGGGCAACTTCAAGCCATTATTACCTAACGAATGAAATATATGGAACATACATTGACATGGGAAGAGACGATGCAACCGGTAGTGTCAAAGAAGCTACATTCAAAGCAAATGTACCGGGAGAAAATGCATTTGGTGGTTCATTCAGGATACTTTACCAATATGGCAATGGTGTATTCTACAATACAAACTACATATATGAATGGAGAGAGTGATTCTCTGCCATTCTCTTTTTTCTTTGGACTTACATAAACCATTTTCAATATTTGTCTTGAAGATTCCTTTTTCAAAATTCAAGAAATAATTTATTCCTGTTTTCTATTTCCCGCAAAGCGAATGTTTCTTATAAATTCAAAGATTCTATGATGTTATTTGCCACATGGAATTGACTGAAATACAGCACATCCATTGAGACTCCTCAATAAAAATAGGAGTCATAATAGGTTTATATAATAGGGTTGCATATCAGGCAAAAGTTGCCACATGGACAACATACCAGAAGGCAAACACAAAATTCAGATTTCAATTACATTAACCATTATCAGGAGATTAATATGGATCTTGAAGATACACTTCTTATGATGCCAGGACCGGTTCCGGTCGCACCTCGCGTTCTCAGGGCAATGTCAAAGCCTATGATCAATCACAGGGGAGCAGAGTTCTCAGCAATGTTCGATGATTGTCGCGAAATCCTTGCTGACATTTTCCAGACAAAAAATGATATTATGATTTTAAGCGGATCAGGCACCGCTGCAATGGAAGCTGCTGTGGGATGTACAGTAGGCAAAGATGATGTTGTAGTTGCCCTTGAAAATGGGAAATTCGGTGAAAGGTTCAAGGATATTGCTGCAAGATACGGAAAAGTGAATGCTCTTGAAAACGAATGGGGACACTCCTTTAACCTTGAAGAAGTTGAAAAGAAACTTGAAGAAGGCGCAAAGGCAATCACTCTTATCCATAATGAAACATCTGCAGGTATTCAGAATCCTGCAGAAGAAATTGGAAAACTTGCAAAGAAATACGATGCACTCTTTATCATGGATGGTGTCACAACCCTTGGCGGAGACACCGTTAAAGTAGATGAGTGGGGCGTTGACATTGCTGTGGTAGGTTCCCAGAAATGTATTGCTGCACCACCTGGGCTTTCCATGATCTCAGTAAGCGAAAAAGCATTTGAGGCAATGAATGAAAAGGATGCACTTCCATACTACCTTGACCTCAAGGCACACAAAAAGAGCGCTGACAAGTCACAGACACCATACACTCCGGGAGTTCCTTTATTCTTTGGTCTTCAGGAAGCACTCCACATCGTAAAGGAAGAAGGTATGGCAGCAAGGATAAAACGCCATGCAACCGGTGCAAAGGCAATCCGTGCAGCAGCAGATGCAATGGGAATTGAAATGTTCCCACAGCTTAACGATGAATACAGCCACTATTCCAACACAGTTACAGCCATGAAGGCTCCAGAGGGAGTTTCAGGCAATGATATCAAGAAGGACATGATCGCAAGGGGAATCATCATTGCAGGCGGACAGTCACACCTTAGCGGAAAGATCTTCAGGATCGGAAGCATGGGTAACGTTCAGCCAAAGGATATCATGCTGACAATACAGGAGCTTGAAGTTGTCCTTAAGAAGAGAGGAGTCGTATCCGAACTCGGAGCCGGAGTAGATGCTGCCAGCGAAGTGCTGGACACACTCCTTTAAACATCCTGAGATTAGATAAAAAAAGGTAAAGCATGGCAACAATAGGAGTCGTTGACACAACATTTGCACGCTTCAATATGGGAAAAGCAGCCGTAGATGAAATACAGCAGAACATGTCTGCAAAGATAATCCGCAGGACTGTTCCAGGTGTAAAGGATCTTCCGGTTGCAGCCAAGAAACTCATAGAAGAAGAAGGATGCGAAATAGTCATGGCTCTTGGAATGCCAGGCAGCAAAGAACAGGATAAGATCTGTGCCCACGAAGCATCCACCGGAATAATCCAGGCACAGCTTATGACAAACACCCATATCATAGAGGTCTTTGTCCATGAGGACGAAGCAAAGGACGAAAACGAACTCGTTTTCCTCATGGACCAGAGATCAAGGGAGCATGCACTCAATGTTGTTAAAATGCTGTGCAGACCTGAGAAAATGATTAAGGAAGCTGGCACCGGTCAGAGACAGGGCTTTGAGGACGTTGGCCCTGCAAGGATGTAATACCGGACAGAAATCAACAGAAGATTAATATTGAATTTAAATCTAAACTTTAAGTGATTAATATGACCATAAAATTGGGATTTGTAATAGCTGAATTTAACAGGGACCTTACATTCCAGATGGAAATGCTTGGTGAAGAGCATGCTAAGTTCCTCGGAGCAGAGGTTGTGGAAAAGATCTTGGTTCCAGGAGTATATGATATGCCACTGGCTATCAAGAAGCTCTGTGAGCGTGAGGACATTGATGCAGTTGTTACCATGGGAATTGTGATTGAAGGTGCAACACAGCACGATGAAATCGTCGTCCAGAATGCAGCAAGAAAAATTACCGACCTCTCACTGGATTACAACAAACCTGTTACACTGGGAATTGCAGGACCTGGAATGACCAGAATGGAAGCACACCAGCGCGTAGACTACGCAAAGCGTGGTGTGGAAGCTGCTGTCAAGCTGGTACAGCGCCTCTAAATATCAAACTTCAAAAACTATATACATAGAATTTCAAAGTGCAAAACTAAAAATGGTTGTGTTAATTGCATGGCATCATCAAGATTAAAGAGGGTGGAAGAGTCAGCAACGATGAAAGCTGCAAATGCTGCCAACAAGATGAAAGAGGATGGTATCGATGTTATCAGTTTCACATTAGGTGAACCTGATTTTGCTACTCCGAAACATATTTGTGATGCAGCAGCAGATGCGATGTACAGGGGGGAGACACACTATGCACCAGGGGCAGGAATCTCCGAACTGAAAAATGCTATTGCTAATAAGCTTTGCACAGAGAATAAACTGGACGCAAAAGCTTCAGAAATTATTGTTACACCTGGTGCAAAGCAAGCTATCTTTGAAATTATGCTGTCAGTTCTTGACGATAATGATGAGGCCGTACTCTTTGATCCTGCATGGGTTTCATACGACCCTGCAATAAAGTTTGCAGGTGCAAATACAAAATGGGTGCCAACTGACCCCGAAAATGGTTTTAAGCCCATTGATATTGAAGAGTACATCAATGAAAAAACAAAGCTCATTGTAGTCAACAGTCCCGGAAATCCAACAGGTGCTGTTTACGATAAACAGACCCTCAAAAATATAGCTGATGTTGCTATTGACAATGATATCCTTGTACTCTCAGATGAGATATATGAGAAGATAATCTATGACCAGGAACATATCAGCATTGGTTCATTTGAAGGAATGCAGGACAGGACCATCACTGTTAACGGTTTCTCAAAAGCCTACGCAATGACAGGCTGGAGACTTGGTTATATTCATGCAAGACCGGATATCATTAAACCAATGATGAAGATACAGTCACATTCAGTCAGCAGTGCAACCACTTTTGTACAGTACGGGGGTATTGCAGCACTCGAAGGACCACAGGAACCCGTAACTGAAATGGTTGAAAGGTTCAGGATGAGAAGAGATATTCTTGTGGATGGCCTGAATGAAATCGGAATTAAATGCCAGAAACCTGGCGGTGCATTCTATGCGTTTGCGGATGTCAACGAATATGGAGATGGAAATACCGTTGCTGAAAAACTCCTGCAGGATGCACACGTAGCAGTCACTCCAGGATCAGCTTTCGGAGAAAGCGGTAAGAACTTCATCAGAATTTCTTATGCTACATCAATTGAGAGAATACAGGAAGGACTGGAAAGGATCAAGACAGCACTTGTCTGATCTTGTTCTCTTTTTAAAATATTATAACTTATTTGAGGGCTGAAAGATTATTTCTGATATCTTTCAAGCACTTTTTTTACGATTTTTCCACTTCCACATAAAGAACAATTAAGTGAACTCTCTATCCTGACAACCTTACAATCAAAGCCTCTGGAATGTAGTTGCTTCTCAAGCTGACGTGCATCAAAAAGCTGGTCGTATCCAAGTGCAATGATATTTGGTTTAATTTGCATTATTGGGTCAAAAATATCAGATTCACTGCCAAGGAGAGCTTTATCAACAATTTTAAGTGAACTGACCATTTCCAGTCTTTGCTCATCCGTTATTATTGGTTTTGGTTTATGTCTTATCATGGACTCTCTGGCAATGATAACGTAAAGTTCATCACCGAGCTTTTTTGCTTCGCTCAGATAATGAATATGTCCCGGATGAAGCAGATCGAATGTTCCTGTTGCAAGTACTCTTACCAAAACATCACCTGTATGCTGTCTCCTATAAACAAGCATCCATTATAAAGGTAGCTCCACTCAGAAAATATCCAAAATAAGAAGAGCTCGTATCTGATAAAATAAAGAGATTTGTGAAATTAGTGACAAGCCGAAATGTCATTGGAGATGTTATTATATAAAAATTAGTTATATTAATATAATATAAGGTATTATCGCTATGAGAGAATGCAAGTGTGCAATTTCTACGCAATTCGATATAGACATGATTTTTGTGTGCCCTCTTAAACGCTCATTGTAGTTCAGATAATCATTTTCGAATAGGAAAATAGAAACCATCGTTTCAAACCACTGGTGACAACATGAAAATTTATAGAAAAACTGCCATTACACTTGGAATTGTTTTTGTGTTTCTATTCTTGCTTACAGCTTCTGTAAATCAATATGTATTTTTAACTCACACAGAAGGAATGGAAAATAATGTTCTAAATGATAACACACTCAGAGTGCAGAGAGCATTTGAAAATGAAATATCACACATGGATTCAACAGCTTGCGATTGGGCTGCATGGGATGAAACCTATGAATATATGATAAATAACAATTCAGACTACATAATCTCAAATCTGGATGATATTGAGACTTTCCTGACACTTGATATTAATTTTATTCTTTACTTCGACACCGATGGAAACCTGGTTTATGGAAAAGCCTGTGATCTTGAGAATGAGATTCAAGTACCCCTAAGTGAAGAAATAATAACTGCTTTTCCCAAAGATAGTGTCCTGATAAACCATCCATCTATTGATTCTACAGTATCAGGAATTATGATGATTGGAAACTCTCCAACAATAATAGCATCAAGACCTATTATAAAAGGTGATTATTCTGGTCCTATTCATGGAACCCTTATAATAGGACGTTTCCTTGATGAATCCTTTATAGAACCCATGGAAGAACAGATATTACTTCCAATTGAAATGTATGCACTCAGCAATCAGGACATGCCTTATGACTTTGTAGATATTGAGGATAAATTACTGGGTGAAAAATATGTCACCAGCATTGATAATGATAAAAATAAAGTCGCAGGTTACTTTTTGCTTGAAGATGTCTACGGTGAACCTGTTGTAATTGCAAGAACTGAAATGCCCAGACTAATCTATAATGAAGGTCTCACTGCTATATCAGTTACATCTTACCTTACACTTCTGATCTCACTTTTGTTTGCCATTTTATTGTCATTCCTTCTTAAGAAGAACCTGCTTTCAAGGATTACATCCCTGCAAAATGGTATCAATGAAATAGATTTTAAAGGAGATATCAATTCCAAAATAGAGATGAAAGGAAATGATGAACTTTCAGAACTCGCAGATAATATCAATTCAATGCTTGATTCATTACAGGAAAAAACCATAATGTTACAGTCGACCATCGAGTCAATTAGCTACGGACTTGTTGCATTTGATAAAAATGCAAAGGTTCTTTTTATGAATCCTGAATACAGAAATATTTTTGCTCTAGCATCTGAAACTGGACCAGGAGCTGACGGAGAGATATTACTTAATGAAGTTCTAAAATTAGCTGAAAATCCTGCGGTTATGGAAAATGAAGTTCATGAAAACCATGCTTCAACAGGTATTAACAAATTTAGGTTGAAACTCAAAGATGGAAGGACAATACAAACTTATTCACTACCACTCATTGTCAACAACGAAATCTATGGCAGGATATATGCCCATAATGATATTACGGAAATACTTCTTCAAGAGAAGGAACTTCGTGAAGAAATATCCAGAAGAGAAGATGCGGAAGAGAAACTAAAACTCAGTGAGGAGAAATTCTCAAAAATTGCCACATCTGCCAATGATGCAATTATAATGCTCAACAATGAAGGAAAGACAATATTCTGGAATGAAGCTGCTACAAAAATGTTCGGATATTCTGAGGAAGAGATTATTGACAAGGACATGCATTCTTTTATTGCACCCGATAAATACATCGACGGATATAAAGCAGGTTTTGAGATTTTTACAAAAACCGGACATGGAGATGTTATCGGCAATACAATTGAGCTGGAAGGTAAACGCAAGGATGAAACTGAGTTTCCGATTGAACTTTCCCTGTCTTCCATACAGCTATCGGATGGATCCTGGAATGCAGTTGCTATTATCCGTGATGTTACCGAAAGAAAAAAGCTTGACGAGATAGAACATGAGATTCTTGAAAGGCTTACAATAATCATTAACAATATCAATAGTGGCATACTCCTTATTGACAATACGAACAAGACTATCGCAGATGTAAATCCTGTTGCTGCAAAAATGATAGGACTACCTAAAGAAAAGATCATAGGTAATGTCTGCCACAAATTCGTTTGTACTAAACTTGAAGACCAGTGCCCGATAATCGATCTGAAGCAAAAAGTAGACAAATCAGAAAGCGTACTTCTGGATAAAAACGGAAATGAAATACCCGTTATAAAATCCGTGGTTTCTGTCAAACTACAAGGAAAGGAATACCTTGTTGAGAGTTTCTATGATATTTCCCAAAGGAAGAAAGTTGAAGAAGCGCTCATTAAAGCAAAAATGGCTGCGGAAGCATCTGATATGGCTAAAAGCGAGTTCCTGACAAATATGAGCCATGAACTTCGTACACCTCTTAATTCAATCATCGGTTTTTCAGATATGTTGCTACATATCAGGCAACATGAACTTGACCAGAAACAAACGAGATACCTCAACAACATATCCAATAGTGGAAAACATCTGCTTGATGTAATCAATGATATTCTGGATATTTCCAAGATCGAAGCTGGAAGGATGGATCTTTCAATAGAAGAAACAGATGTTGTTAAGATCATGGATGAGATCAGGAAGAATGTATCTTCACTTGTTGAACAAAAAGAACTTACACTTGAATTTAATATTGCAGAGGATGTTGCCACAATAAATACTGACAAACTCAAATTCAAACAGATACTTTACAACCTTATAGGCAATGCAATTAAATTCACAAGGGAAGGTGGAAGTATCAAGATATCAGCAAAAAGAGTCCTTAACATGATAGAAGTTGAGATTAAGGATACTGGCATCGGCATATCCGAGCAGGATCAAAAAGACCTGTTTGAACCTTTCAGGCAGGTTGATTCTGCGCTGAGCAGGAATTATCAGGGATCAGGGCTGGGACTTGCAATTGTGAAAAAATACCTTGAAATGCAGAAAGGTTCCATTAGAGTTGAAAGCGAACCTGAAGCAGGTTCATCATTCATATTTGAACTGCCACTATAAGGCAGTTCTCAAAAGAAAAAGAACTAATCTTAATATTATTGTTTGATTTTTCCTACAACCGGGTAACTTTCCAGGGCATCAGCTTCATGCGGAGCTTCCAGATCAAGAGATTCGGTTAGATCTGTTCCTGCTTCATGTAAACCCATGTGTTCTCCATCATCCCAGAAATCACTCTCTGTTACATCGTATACCTGGCCTGCATAAACAACATAAACCTTCTCATTGTCAGTGCCATTGTACTTGGCTACTTCTTCTAATGTGAATTCCTGCATATCCTCACCACATTTAAATCATCTTTTAAAGTTATAGACTTTTGGGTCTTGATTTAATATATAAACCTGAAGTTGAATAAAAATATTATTTGATAAAGCAGCCACCCTGTGTACCTGTCTTTTCAAAGTATTGCTGATGATATTCCTCTGCCCTGTAAAAAGGACCCGCGGGCGCTATCTGTGTTACTATAGGTTTTTTGAAACGATGCGATAATTCGAGTTCTTCTTTGGAAGCCAGAGCTTTATCCTTTTGCTCTTCATTATGATAAAATATAGCAGAACGATACTGACTCCCTATATCAGGACCCTGACGATCAATAGTAGTAGGATCATGCATTTCCCAGAAAAGCTCCAGCAACTTCTCGTATGGGACTATCTGCGGATTGAAAAGAAGCTCCACAGCTTCTGCATGTCCGGTATTACCCATGCAGACTTCTTTATAGGTCGGATTTTCCTTGTCTCCGCCCGTATAACCTACCTGTGTAAAGTCAACACCCTTTACTCTTCTGAATATTGCCTCAACACCCCAGAAACAACCTGCTGCAAAAGTCGCTTTTTCATATCCCTCACCAGATAATTCCTCTTGTGATAATATCCCATCACCTGATAAGTTCTCTTGTGATAACATTCCATCACCTGGTATGTTTACTTGTGATAACATCCCATCACCTATGAAAAGGTGAGATACCATGAGCCATAAATGTTTCTATTACAGGGATTTTACAAGAAGCTCTTCTTTAATATCTGAATAACACTTCTCAAAAAGACTCTGACCGCCTTCTATCTCAAGGACCTCAAAATCAAAAATCTCTGCGAATTCATCCACTTTTTCGTCAAAATTCTCGGTGTATGTAAGCCCGGTCTTGACCTTTGCAACCCGTTTGTATCCTGTAATTTCATTGACCTTCTTAAGCATCTTAATAGTCTTTTCGGGTTTCTCAGGATCAACTCTCATGATCTCACGCCAGGCATGAGCGTACATTGGTGTGAAAAGGAACGTTCCATGCTCACTGAACTTTTTTAGCGTGGCCAGATACTCCTGACAACCTCCAAGGGTTGCACCGACACAATCATCAACGGTACGTGTATCATCCCTCAGTATCCTGATAGGACATGTTTCTTCAAGATGTGCAAAATCAGGTTCTATTTTGTCAAATACGTTACCGCATAAACCGTAAAACATCAGGATGCCATTTGAGCATGTACTAAGTTCATCTAACAATTTGTAGATCTCAGTTTTGAGTGTTTTTGGGAACTCGTGCAGTGCAAGTTCAACCATATAGATCATTACTGTGTACTTTTCAGTGTCGTTCCTGTAGCTCTCAGTATCTGAACGAAGCTTTACGGGTGAAAGTAAATGAAACTTAAGACCTGCTTTTCTGAGTTTGGATACAAAATCATCCTCCTGACCGTTACCAACTACGAGAATCTCATCTACGGAACTATCATTTTCAAGTATGTGCACGATCTCATCCTGAAGGATCTTGCACGAGAGTATGGTCAGTAATGGCATAATGTTCCCTACATCTTATTGATTATTCACTCTTTTGCCTGTACATATATACAAAACTCAGTACAAAAGCAACTACACCAGATGGTATTCCTGCAAATAGTGAGAAATATATCCTATCCTGCAATGCCTGAGTCACCAGTATTGTTACCAGCACAAAAATGACCAGGCTGATTATCACCATTTTTGCAACATGCATATTTTCTCTATCCCACCAATTTAATGACTTTTTACAATAGATTGTCGTTTCACCGGTTTAGTAAAAATACTAGTAACCTGATAGAATGAGAAGTTAACGCTTCTTGAATCATGAAATTCTATGGCAACAAACACAATCAGAGAGGAAATCTAAGTATGCAACCTGAAAACGCAACTTCCGTAAGTGTAAGATCTACAACAATAGATGACATACCTCTTATAATGGAACTTGTAAAAGCGCTGGCTGAATTTGAGGGACTGAGTGACCATGTGCTTGCAACTGAAGATAGCCTCAAAGAAGGAATGTTTGGGAAGAACAAATACGCAGAAGCGATTATCGCTGAAATCGATGGAAAAGCTGTTGGATTTATTGTGTTCTTCCATAATTACTCCACTTTTGTAGGAAGACCTGGACTCTACATTGAGGATATATTTGTCTATCCCGAACACCGAGGAAAAGGCGTAGGTAAAGCACTGATGACCTATTGCGGTAAAATTGCAAGAGAAAGGAATTGCGGAAGACTGGAATGGAGCGTACTTGACTGGAACCCTGCCAGGAAGTTCTATGAACACATGGGTGGAGAGCACCAAAAAGAATGGCTTCTATACAGACTGGATGATAAAGGAATAGAAAAACTTGCCGAAAGAAAATAAAAATTGGAGTTAAGACATTCAAAATAATTAGCGGTATGGAACAAATCATGTGTCCCGGCATTTCAGGTTATTCACCTACATGCCAGGAATGATCTGTAAAAAATGAAATTATTCAGTTGCTGTGTCGTTTGTAGCTTCTTCGACTTCTTCAGTAACGTTCTCTGCCATCATTTCTGCATCTTCTGTGACATTCTCTGCCATCATTTCTGCATCTTCTGTGACATTCTCTGCTACATCTGCTACTTCTTCAGTAACGTTCTCTGTTGCATCTTCTACATCTTCAGTGACATCCTCTGCAACGTCCTCTGATTCTGTTGCTGCTTCTTCTGTTGTGTCTGCACAACCTGATACGGCTACAAGTCCGACCATCAGGATAACCATAAGTATGCTTAAAAATTTCTTCATGTTAAGTCTCCGATTACTACTAATCTATATAGTTTATAGACGTCTACGGATTAACTATACATTACTTAAGTTTATCGATTATCGTGTTTCTTGATAGCTTTTTTAGGAGAGAAAGAGATAGAAGTATTTACATGAGCATTACGTGTATAATACATCTGCTAATTTAAATTAGTATTAATAATAAAATGTATAGGTAAAGACCCATACGATGCAGGCACAGAGCATATTTCTAAGAAATCCATTAAACTGCGATCAAAAACAGATAATCTAAATGATAATCAAAAAGTAAAAGGTTGAATCCTTTACTCAATAAATACCATGGCAGCGATGACAGTTGTCCACTTACCATCCTTATCACCGTATGCGGTCTGGCAATAATGGGTAGTATCTATAATATGACCGCTTGCTTTGTAGACCTGTTCCCTTTCATGCCATGCACAGTTTGAATCGAATTCAATTCCAAGAGTTGTGGCAAGCATTGTTGCTGCAATATCTTCAGCATATTCTCCGGCTGTTTCCTCGTCCTCACCGAAAGAATGGTGCTCTGAGATGTAACCATAATTATTCTCATTTACGGGAACTGCGGTGCCAACTGCTGCTGCTACAAGCCTGTAGGGTTCGTTTGTTTCATTACGTGCAAGAACACAATGTACGATCTCTCCCGCAGGAAGATTTTTAATCCCTTCTTCACGAGATACTAATTTACAATTTGGAGGAAGTATGCTGGAAACGGTAACAAGATTATATTTCTGAATAAGTGCGTCGCGCAGTGCCAATTCAAAAGATGCTAATTTGTCCTTATGAACACCAGCACCTTTAGTCAAAAAACATTTTTTTGGAACCATTTCAATCATCGCTATATATAGTATAATTCTCTGCTTACAGAAATTTATCGCTTTCCACATTTTTAAGAAAAATGATATTATCAATCCACGATGATACTTGAAATTGTATCTTCATATAAGAAGATTATGAGTGATGAAAAATTAATAAGTTCCAGTGAAACTTACTCATTAATTCAAGTACAAATGAACGTTCAGGTGTAACATATTAAGGATGAGTTCCTTTACAAAACCGGAGCAAGCTAAAAATGGACATTTCCCGGCTGATAGAAAAAATAAAAGCATCAAGAAGGTATGAGGGACAGATTACACACATAGAGGATGTGCCCGCCAGAGAAGCAACTTACAAAGAACTGGAAATGAATCCGCTTATAAGATATGCTTTGAACCAGAAAGGAATTCAGCAATTATACGCACATCAGGCTGAAGCAGTTGAGAGGACAAGGAATCGGGAAAATATCGTCCTTTCCACCAGTACTGCAAGTGGTAAATCATTATGCTACATGCTCCCTATTTTTGAAACTCTGCTCCAGGAACCACATGCAACTGCATTATATATATCACCGTTGAACGCCCTTGTCAATGATCAGCTTGACACGTTCAGGGAACTGAGCCAGATAATGACTTTGAATATCAAAATTGATCGTTTTGTAGGTTCAATGAGCAAAGCTGAAAAAGATGCTGTAAAACATGGAAATACAAAAATAATATTCACAAACCCGGAAATGCTCCATCTGAGTTTCCTGCAATGGAAACAGCAATGGAGGCAATTTCTCTCTAATCTTAAATATATCATCATTGATGAGAGCCATTCATACAGCGGCGTCATGGGAAGCCACATGGCAAACCTCCTAAGAAGACTTAACAGAATCTGTGATAATTATGGTGCAAAGCCTCTTTACATCTGCTGTACCGCTACAATTGGGAATCCAGTTGAACACAGCTCCGCCCTTACAGGCAGGGAAATGACACTTATTGACAATGATAGTTCTGGTCAGGGTGCACAGAAATTCGTGTTCTGGAACCCGCCTCTGTACTCACGTTCAAGGAACTTCACCCAGAGAAAAGCAAGTTTTGGAGAAACGGTCGACCTTTTTACAACATTTGTACAGAGTGACCTTCAGACAATTGTCTTTGCAAGGTCCAGACAGAAAGTTGAAAGGATGTATGTACAGGCAAAAAATACACTTGCTGAGAGAGGAATCGACAAAACTATCAGCCCCTATCGAGGTGGTTATCACGGAAATGAACGTGAAGATATCGAAAAAGCACTCGCTTGCGGGGAAATAGATGGAGTAATATCCACCAACGCGCTTGAACTTGGAATTGATATCGGTGGGCTGGATGCCTGTATAATGGATGGGTTTCCCGGAACTATTATGAGTGCAAGGCAACAGGCCGGAAGAGCAGGACGTGGAAGCAGGGAAAGTATAGTGACCCTGGTGGCAGATTCCAATGCTCTTGACCAGTACTACATGAGAAATCCGGAAGACTTTTTCAGACGGGATTGCGAAGAAGCTGTCATAAATGTCTCAAACCGCTACATTCAGGCAGGTCACCTTCTATGTGCAGCAAGAGAACTTCCTCTTAAACCGGAAGATAAAGACTATTTCGGACCTGAATTTGATACCATCGTTCAGGTTCTTGAAGAGGAAGGACTTCTGGAAGGAGAATTCGAGAAGCGGTCACGTGACCCTGCGCCTCACATGAAAATATCAATAAGGAATATTGAAAATGACAGTTATACCATAATTGATAAAGCTACCAGACGACCCCTTGAAAAAGATATCGAAAGATTAAGAGCTTACAGGGAAGCTTTTGAAGGTGCTGTCTACATCAATAAAGGTAAACCCTATTGTGTCACAAAACTTGACCACGATAAAAAAGAGATTCATGTGGAGCAGGCCAGTGATGGATATTACACAAGAGCCATGGTCGATTCGGATATTGTTGTGAGAGAAGTTGTTGAAACAAAAGACCTGCCTACATGTTCTGAAGTAAAAGTCGGTTTTGGAGATGTTGATGTTACCCAACAGGTAACAGGCTACAGAAAGATCCAGCAAAGGTCAGATACAGAACTTGGTCAGCATTCACTGGATATGCCGCAGTTCAGTCTTGAAACTGAAGCCATATGGCTTGAACTGCCATATTCTTTTACCGAACTTGTAAGTGAATATGAGCGTGACCTTGCCGGAGGAATTCATGCAATCGAGCATGCTATTATTGCAATGTACCCGTTGCATTTGTTAGCTGACAGGAATGATGTTGGTGGAGTTTCAACACCATCACACCCTGATATCTCAGGTAACAGCGGTATTTTTGTGTATGACGGACATCCCGGTGGTGTAGGATATGCTGAAAGTGGTTATGGAAGAATCTTAGAGATGCTTGAGGTCACACTGAAATCCATAGAAAGCTGTCCATGTTACGATGGATGTCCATCCTGCATCCAGTCTCCAAAATGTGGAAATAACAACAATCCACTGGACAAGGATGCTGCAATAATGATTCTCAGGAAGATGCTCGGTAAACCGGCATACATCCCGAAGAAGAAAGTAGTAAGAAAGGTTGAAAGGCCTGTAAAGGAGGAAACTTACGTACCTGTGCAGAGAGATCCGAAGGACAGACCATTCGACCATAATGCAGCACTTAACAGAGCAAGAAGAAAACTCAGGCAGCGTGACAGGAAAAGTGCTGAAGAATGGATTCAGGAAGGTATCAAAGCTGGAAAGGAAAAAAACCATGAGCTGGCTTTTGAGTGTTTCTCGGCTGCCCTGCAACTTCAGCCTTCAAATGCAACAGCACTGATGAATAAAGGTATGACATGCCTCCATCTTGGTCAGAACCAGATGGCATTGACTATTTTTAATAAACTCATAAGCCAGGGATATGGAAAAAGTGTTGTGTGGAAGCACAAGGGCATAGCTCTGCACCGTCTTGGTGATTTTGTGGGTGCTGTAGAGATGTTTGATGAAGCACTGAAAGAAAAGCCTGATGATATTAAACTAAAAGAACTCAGGGAAAGGTCTGCTTCTAAAATTACAAAATGAATCAATAATTAAATCAAAAGTAATTGAACCCAGAGATGAGTTCAATTTAAAGATCTATTGAATTTATTCAACTACTTTGATATTGAAGGTAAGAGCCTCTCCTGCAAGAGGATGATTCATATCAACTGTGAGTGTCTCATCGGTAACTTCGGTTATTTTTGCTGGCATCTGCTGACCATCAGCAGTACCTACCGCTATCATCATGCCTGCTGTGATCTCGGCGTCACATTGAAGCATGGATTTAGGAACAGTTTCTATCATAGCTGGATTTGGCTCACCATATGCATCTGCAGCTTCAATCCTGATTGTCTTCTCTTCCCCAACTTCCATTCCCTTAACAGCCTCATCAAAACCTGAAATGACCTGACCTGAACCTACTGTAAATTCAAGAGGACCCTCATGGTTTTCAGTACTATCGATAACAGTACCGTCATCAAGTGTACCTACATATGAAATTTTAATTGTATCTCCGTCTTTTATTGGCAAAAACATCAACTCAGTTTATAAAAATAAGTTCTTACTCATTTAGCTCAAGGACGTGGGGACTTTACTTAGGTGTTTTGGTAAATTTTGCTGAATAAGGCAAACGGTTGCCATTCCAAGTTTTAAAGTAGGATTGGTGACAATATACTGTGGATGATGGCAAAGTTATTTTACATCGATTGATATTGAAGAGGAGAAAAAAGAAGAGTAAATCTTCGATATGATGAACAAATTAAGAAGTAATATTTGATTCATATTATGCGAAATGTATAAATGAATATAATCTAATGAACTAATTGTTATGGAAAATTACCGTGTTGATGATCTTAATTCCATTAACATAATTTTGAATAGCTGTTCAAAAGACATGTTTGATGGACTCACATTTGTAGTAAGGCCTGTAGTTGGTGCTATTGGTTATCTGCGGTCTATGCATAAATCATACGTATTTCAAAAAGAGATTGAAAAAATTACAAACATCGATTTTGAAACCCGTGAGAAGATATTAGATGTTTTTTCAGATCTTGTCATAGAAAAGAATGATGAGGATTTTATCCGACAATTAGAAGTAAAGATTAACGAGCTAAACGAGATCAAAGATGTTTTTAGCGAATTAGATTGTCATAAACTGAACATCGAACCAAAACAGATGCACAATATTTTGAGCATCTCTTTGCGTAGGCTTGATAGGACTATTGATTCAATAAGAGATGAAATCAACTCTATGATGTGGGATAGTGACGAAGATATTGATCAATTATTAACTCTTGATCAGGTTTTCATCTCTATTCAGGAAATAATAAAAGAGACTCTTGATCTGCCTATAAATAAGTCGAAAGATTCTAGTAAGTTGAATACTTTAGTTTATTCTTTACTTTATATCGAAGCATATCGCAGACAAAAAGTATCACTTGAAGAGTTTCAGGATTTCTTATCTTTCTTAAGCCTGTACAATTATAAGGAAGGTAAATCCCTGAAAGATAATGATGCGGTTTTCGAAGTTTTAACGGTTTGAATATGAAGTTCTCTATTGATTCAAATATAATTATTGCTGTTGTACTTCCTACTCATAGACTTCATGCTACATCTATTAAGCATATTAAAGACAGGCATGAATATGGATTTGTTTTGAGTTCCACGGCCTTAAAAGAATCAGTTACTACCTTCAGGAACAGACTAAATCATACAATTTCGGAAAAAATCATGCCAATCTTACCACCTCTTCTTGATAATACGAAGAGTAAAATTGAGCGCGATGCTTATCTGATCAAATCTTTCAGACAATTAAAGCAGGATAATCCTTCTATATCTGATTTTTTGGATTTAATCTATAAGGATATCGCTAAATTTGTAGCTGAAAATGACGGTGATCAGCTACCTTCATTTTTATCAAAAATATCCTATAAGCATTCTCAGTTATTGTATCAAAAATTAGAGATGATCTATCCACATGATATTCAGCTGATTTCCTTAAATCATGACCATCGTTCAGATGTGCAGAAAATAACTGCAGAGGTATATTTTAAAGACGCTCACGACAAGATGATCCTTGAAGACCTGATGACAAACCTGCCAAAAATAGTTCCATTAGAGTTCCTCACCGGGGATAAGGAATTTACAAAAAAGATAGGTAAGGTCTATGGTAACTGTCTTCTGTTTTATGGACTTGATGAGTCCTGTTTTACTTGCGTTTTTGTCGCACAATAAGATTTAAAAAATCTAAACAAAATCCAAATGCTGCCTGTCAGGACAGTACATATCCATTTCAATTTTTAATTGCTGGACAATTATCACAACAGTATTGTTCTAGGACTCTGAACCTTTTCTTGAGCATCCTGCACAGCTCATTTGTGGATATCCCATTATACACAGATTAGCCAGTTCATGTAATACAGATAATGCGAGCTCTTCTCCACAGGCAGGACATTTAGTTTTTATATACATCTTTTTTACCCAGTTTTACACCATCTACAAATATAAAGAAATAGAAATGCTTATTTTTTTCGATTGACAATTAGCAATCTGTATATATTGAAAAGAATATTGCTATGCAATTGATATTTTTGGTGAGTCCTGTGAGTAAATGCCAGTTTGAGATAAATTATTGGAAGTGTCCTTTGGATGCAGAGGATGGTGATGATTTTTGTTATTGGCATCAGGACATTAAAGGTAAAAAACCGACTCTTGAACAATTGAATGAATTGAAGAATATGGCAATTCATTTCGTTTTTTTGCAGGGAGCGAATTTAATAGATGCAAACCTGCAGAGTGCACATTTAATGAATGCAAACTTGTATAACGCAGAATTATTAGTGACAAATCTGCAGAATGCAAATTTATCAGAAGCAAACCTACAGGATGCAAATTTATCAGGGGCAAACCTACAGAATGCAAATTTATCAGAAGCAAACCTACAGAATGCAAATTTATCAGGAGCAAAACTACGGAATGCAGAATTATTAGCAGCAAACCTACAGAATGCAAATTTATCAGAAGCAAACCTACAGGATGCAGATTTATTTGAAGCAAACCTACAGGATGCAGATTTATTTGAAGCAAACCTGCAGAAAGCAGAACTATTAAGGGCAAACCTACAAAAAGCAAACTTGAATGGGGCAAATCTGGAGAAAGCAAATTTAGAGATGGCAAGCCTGCAAAAAGTATATTTGCGGAGGGCAAACTTGAAGGATACGAACTTAATTGGTGCTGATCTTAATGGTGCTGATATGTTGGAATCACTCTTCAATAGCAATACCTCTTTGCAGGGTGCAAATCTGCTGAATGCTAATCTTTATCTGTCATTCATTGATGAAACTAAAACTTTAAGATATGCCCAACTGTTTAATGAAGAAAAATTGAGTGAAAAAGAAATCAATGAACAAAAAGGAGATTCTGCAACTGAGCGTGACGATAAATATAGATACTATCAAAAGTCATTCGAAGTGTATAAAAAATTATATCACTTTTATTCAGGACAAAATATGGACTTTAGAGCAAGCCATGCTTATTATCGTAGTGAAGATGTTAGACGCAAGCTTTTGACAGTTAGAAATAAATGGAATAGTGCAGTCGGTATCTCCGAAAGAATCCGTTCATGGGGTTTTAACTGGTTTGTTCTAAAACAGCTTACTGGGTATGGCGAGGCAACAATGAGGCCTGCATACATATCCATTTTCTGGGTATGTTCTTTTGCGATAATCTATTATTTTATAAACGGAATTGTGGTTGAAGGCAGGAATGTTCGGTTGATGGATTATTTTTATCTTAGTTTAACAACTTTTACAGGTCTTGGATTCTCCAATGTCCAACCAAATATTACTGTTTCTCTAATGCAACCTTTAATTATGACGGAATCAACTTTTGGTATACTAATGATTGGTTTGATTGTTTATTTACTCACAAATCAGCTATCTCGACGATAAAATAAACTGATGCTTAAACCACCCCCACATCATTTAAAAAACAGATATCACTTTATGCTTACTCATATCAATGACAAATAATTCCACAAGTCCTGCAGGTAACATCTCATGGATAGATAGTGCCTTGAAAGAAACTATGGACTTCTTATCTGTTCATTATTCTAACCTACCAAAAGATAAAATTTTATTTTTTTAGGATTAATTGGTACAAGTAAAAAATGTATGCGGTTGCCATTCCAAGTTTTAAAGTAGGATTGATTACAATATATGTGCTGATGACAGACTTTTTGCAAATCAACTAATACTAAAGATTACTTTATAATGGGAGCGTAAAATCCCGATGTCTTTAGCATCAGGGATGTAAGCGTCTCACAACAAAAAAAAGCATATATTATATGTAAACATACATTATTCTGTTAAACTGATTACTTTGAATAGTGATTCTGATGAAAAAAGGTTTTAAATATCGAATATACCCTAACAAAGAACAAAGAACTTTGTTAGAACAACATTTTGGTAGTGTTCGATTCATTTACAATCGATCACTTTTCATTAAGAATACTATGTATTCTAAGTTCAAGATTAATGTTAGTGAAATTGATTTGAACAACAATTTAATTTCTCTCAAGGAATTTCATCCGTGGTTAAAAGATTTAAATTCACAATCATTACAACAGGCTAACAGGAATTTGTTAACTGGATTTAAGAATTTCTTTGAGGGAAATGGATCTTATCCTACAAGAAAAAATAAGAGAGACAATGATTTCTCGTTTCAGGTTCCTCAAAATTATCAAATAAATCTAACCACATCAAAGATATACTTGCCAAAAATTGGTTGGATAAAAATAGTTCTTCATCGTGATTTTGTTGACAAAGAATTCATCAAAAATAAACTGGTTATAAAGGAAGTTAATGATGAACTTATTATTGATCAGAAACTTAACAAGGAGTTTGATATCCTTAAAACTCTGACTGTTTCCAGGACATCAGCTGGAAGATATCATGTAAGCATACTTATTGATGATCATGTTCCTGAACCAACACCAGTTGAATTTGATGAAAGTACAACAGTTGGAATTGATGTAGGAATAAAATCATTTGCTATCCTTTCATCTGGAGAAGTTATTGATAATCCTAGATTCCTGAAAAAGTCTCTAAATAAATTGAAAAAATTACAAAGAGCAGTTAGCAAGAAGAAGGTTGGTTCTAAAAACAGAAAAAAAGCAGTTGCTAAAGTAGCAAAACAACATCAGTTAGTAGCTAATCAAAGAAATGATTTTCAGCATAAGGTTTCCATAAAGATAATTAGTGAAAGCCAAGCGATTTGTTTGGAAGACCTTAATGTCTCTGGAATGATTAAAAATCATAAACTTGCTCAAGCCATCAGTGATGTTGGATGGTCTGAGTTCATCAGGAAATTAACTTACAAAGCAGAATGGTATGGAAAAACCATTCTAAGAATTGGTAGATTTGATGCATCATCAAAGTTGTGTAATGTTTGTGGATATAAGAAAGACGATCTTACTCTTGACATAAGAGAATGGGAATGCCCTTCATGTAAGACATTCCATTACCGAGATGTTAATGCTGCTATCAATATCAAAAACATTGCATTAAATAACTTAAACACCGTAGGAACTACGGAAAGAGCTTGTGGACTTACTGGCATTGGTCAGAGGAATGAAGCAAGAAGCTACTCTGTATTTAGCTGAGTGGTAGTTCACAATGTTGAAACGTCAATGGATTATCATAAAAGAGGGAATTTTATGAAAAGAATATACAAATATTATCCTGAGGATTTTGGCGAACTGAGTGTAAAAGTCATTCACATGGATCTTGTTTTCGATGTCTTTGATGATCATACAAAAGTTACATCTGACCTGAAATTGCAAACCCTCGACAAACCCATTAATGAACTGGAACTTAACTGCAAGAAACTGGAGATATTGTCAGTAAGCTGCAAAGAATATGATATTGACCATGAATACAGGATAAAAGACGACATCCTGTTAATCAAATTCAAGGAAAATGTACCTGAAAATACTGAAATCGTAATCAGTACTGAAACGGTCTGCAGGCCAACAGATAATATACTGGAAGGTCTCTACTACGATGAAACACCTGCAGGAGCTCCGCCACAACAGATAACCCAGTGCCAGCAGTGGGGATTCCAGAGAATCGTGCCATGTATTGATGACATGACCGCAAAGTGCACCTATACTACCACTATCATTGCCGATGAGAGATACACAAATCTCATCACCAATGGAGATATCATAACAGAAAGGCACTCTGTAGGAAACGGCAGGGATATGATAGTCTACGACAACTCTGTAACTCCAATGGCAACCTATCTTTTCTTCCTTGGAGTCGGCACATATGATACATTCAAAAAAGAGTTTGAATACCCGGACGGCCATACCTTTGATCTGGAACTGTTAGTACCACCCGGTTCTGACGCTGTGATAGCCGGAAAATCCCTTGATATTCTCTATGATTCAATTATGTGGATCTATCTCTTCACAGGTCCGGAGCAATACGAGCAGATCGAAAAAAGAAATGAGATCATGGATCTGGTCAAACAGAGAGACATCCTTAAAAATGAAGGGGAAAATGCCAGCGAGAAACTGGAAAATATAAGGGAAGAACTGAAAAAGGCAGTTGAATCGATTAAGCCTGGATACAAGTATACCGGTACAGCCTACAGGGAAATAGGAATGCAGAATTCCAATTTCGGTGGAATGGAAAATGTTGGAAATACCACAATAAGCACTAACCGTATAATGCCATTCCCACAGATGACAGACACTGCTTTTGAGTATCTCATGAGGGTGAAGGTGCATGAATTCTACCACAACCTGAACGGCTCAGAAGTTACAGGATGGAGTCCTTTTGAAATATGGCTTAATGAAGCTGTTACCGTTCACATTGAAAGGATGTATCATGAATACCATTTTGGCAATGAATACAGTCGTCTTGGTGAAGTGCTTACCCTTCTTGCACCAGGTTCAGGAACTTTTGCACTTGACAGGGGAGCAGCTTCAATGCCAATCATCCCGGACGGGTTCAATGACCCGGACGACCTTATCAGTTCAGTGACATACGTTAAAGCTCCTGAATTTGTGAATATGCTTCAAACCATGATGGGAAAGGAGACTTTTGTAAAAGCACTGGATTCCTATCATTCAAAATTCAAACACTCAAATGCCACAAGCTGGGAATGGCTTGATGAGATGGAAAAGGCTTCCGGAATGGATATCAAGGATATGGCAAATATATGGCTGAAACAAACCCAATTCCCAATGCTTCATGTTGATTCTTCATACAATGAAGATGAAAGAAAATGCACTTTGTCCTTTAAACAGGAAGTTCCTGAAGGAAAATCCTTCTGGGAATTGCCTATATGTGTAGCCCTTGTTAATGAGAAAGGAAATGACATTGCTGAAGTCATGGAGCGGATGACAGCCGAAAAGCAGGAAATTATAATTGATAATGTGGACAAGCCTGCATTCTTATCCCTGAACCGTAACTATTCATTCTTTGGAAAAATTGTCCATGATGCAACTATTGACGAGCTGATACTACAGGCTAAAACAGATTCTGACCTGATCAACCGTTATCTTGCATTCTACAGGATAATTGATTCTGAAAAGATGAAACTTATCAAGGACAGCAATGCTCTGCCATCTGAAAAGTTCACAGGTCTGTTCCATGAACTCATTATGGATCTTGATCTGATGGAAAGGGCAGGTGCACAGTTTTTGACTATCTTTGAATCTGTGGAAGAGGATCAGTTTTCACACAGCTACCAGTTGTTGTATGAAGTAAAACAAAAACTTCTAAAAGCCATAGCAAGCAGACATGAAGAGAGTCTTATGTCACTATATGAGACTTGCAATGCAAGGATTGCTGATGGTTCTGATTACCTTGAAGAGCAGGTTCATGCTATCAAGTGCCGCCAGTTAAAGAACAAATGTCTTTCACTTCTTTCAACTCTTGATACACCGGTTATTCATGAGATTATCAAAAAGCAGTTTGAAACTGCACAAAATGCCACTGACAAATTGACTGCTTTCAGCCTTTATCTTGACAGTTCTGCATCAGATAAGATTGAGTTTATGCAGGATTACCAGAAAGAAGCTGAAAAGAATCCTGTCAGCTGGGAAGCTTACCTTAGAGTTATCGGAGGCAGCAGCGGAGATGATGTAACTGACCTGGTAAGGCAGGTTGAAAAGTCGGAAACTTTCAGGATTGAGCAGGCAAACGACCAGAGAGCACTCTTTGCAAGTTTCGCATTCAACAGGAAGAAATCCCTGCAAACTGAAAAGGGAAGGGAACTTCTAAGTGAGATTATCCCGAAACTGGCTACTGTCAATGAGTATAACACCGTGACTATCCTCAATGTACTTGCCAACATCGACAGGATGGAAGAAGAATATCACGTTCCACTTGTGGAAATGATGCACGGTTTCCTGAACAAGCTTGACCCTGAGAACAGCCCAAGTGTGTATAACAGGATAAGAAAGATATTGCTCAACACTCCAGATGCTGTGGCAAAGTATGAGGAGCTTAACGGGAAGATTGACCTGAATTAAGTGATTTTCTTTTAAAAGAAAATCCCTATTTACTTTTTTAGTATAACTTTAGGGGGACCGCCCTGAAGTTTATTTGTTTTTTCCTGATTATTATTTTTTTATGGTTCACGTTGTTAATACATAAGCTTATATTACATGCTGTTAAGTGCTACGATTGAAAAAAATAATAGCATGAAAAATGAATATTATATTAATTATTATTACTACATCAAATCACAACTCAGTTTCAATAAAAACAATCTGAAGAAGGAATTCAGAATGGAACACGGAAAAATAGACTGGAACGAAATATGGAAATATCGCATGACTGCCCAACAGTCAGCAAACAAAGAAGTTGAGAATAACCTGTGGAACAGGAAGGATAATGCTGAGAGATTCTGGAAAAGAACTCAGGAATTCTCTGATAGAACACAACTTACTCTGGAAGAACTTCCTCTTACACCGCAGTCCAGAGTACTTGACATTGGTGCAGGACCTGGAAGACTTTCAATACCTATTGCAGAAAGAGTTGCACATGTAACTGCCGTGGAACCTGCAGAAGGCATGAAAAACCTGCTTCTTGAAAATGCTGCTGAAAAAGGGATAACTAATCTGGACTGTGTCAGCAAACGCTGGGAAGATATTGACGTAGAGAATGACTTAGATGGCTCTTATGATATTGTTATTGCATCATTTTCGCTTGGTATGCCGGATATAAAAGAAGCAATTCAAAAAATGGAGCAGGCTTCTTCAAAACATGTTTATCTCTATTGGTTTGCAGGAACAACACCATGGGAAGAGCATTCTGTGAAACTCTGGCCTTACCTGTATGGCACAAATTATACATGCGGTCCTAAATGCGATGTGTTGTATAACGTTCTCTACGACATGGGAATATATCCTGATATGGAAGTGTTCCCTATGGAATACACCAACAATTTTGCATCCATGGATGAAGCAATGGATTTCTTCAAATCAAGATACATGATCGAGACTCCCGAGCAGGAATCTATTCTTTTCAATTATCTCAGGGACGAGCTCTCATGGGTAAATGGACAGATCACTGAAAAAGCTGATTCAACACGTGTGCGAATCTGCTGGGAAAAGAAACAGAATAACTAGGAGATGATAGTTTGAAAATACTGATATGTGGAAAAGGTGGATGTGGAAAAAGTACAATAACAGCATTGCTGGCACAAACAATGTCCAGAGAAGGATATAATGTACTGGTGGTTGACAACGATGAATCCAATTTCGGGCTTCACAGGCAATTAGGTGTAGAACTACCAGAAGATTTCCTGAATTTCTTTGGTGGGAAAAAAGACCTTGTTGAAAGAATGAAAGCTTCATTTTCAACCGGTGAGGAAGTGAAGTTCTTTGATAACAGATGGGAAATTGCAGATATACCTGGCGAATATGTCTCCCGGACAGACAATATTTCACTGATGGCAGTTGGAAAGATACACGATTTCGGGGAAGGCTGTGCCTGTCCAATGGGAGTTCTCTCAAAACACCTGCTCAAAAATATAGATGCCGGAAGTAATGACATTGTTTTAGTTGACACTGAAGCAGGAATCGAACATTTCGGCAGGGGAGTAGAAGAAGGCTGTGATGCACTTCTAATGGTCATTGATCCATCCTATGAATCAATCTGCCTTTCTGAAAAAATAAGCAGTCTGGCAGAAGCTGCAGGAAAAGACCTCTACTACGTACTTAACAGGGTTGAAGGGGAAAGCAAAACGGTTCTTTGTGAAAAAGTCCCGGATGATAGGATTCTAGCCACTCTGCCTGTAATGGTTTCTGTTTTTAAGGCCGGACTGCTTGGTGAGCAGTTTGATGTGGATGTGCCTGAGGTTAAAGAAATTTCAGATTTTTTGAAGGATAGAAAATAACATTGAGAATCAAAAATGAAAATTGACAATATTTTTTGAAAATATTTCGGCTATGTAGGATTATTCTTTTTATTATTTTACCGGCTCGTCCGGAATCCTGTTGAAAACAGGAGAATTCCTACACAGCCAATATAAGAGTGATAATTATGTACTTAAAGCAATTTGTTGTTGGTATAAGCTTGCTGGGTTTTTTAGTTGCTACTATTGGTTTTGCTTCTTGCTCAGAAATAACTGACGTTGAACGCCATCTACCTTCAGATTTTTCAAAAGGTGAAAGGGCAGAGATTACACTGGAAATAACAGGAGAGAGTCCTTTTATGCTTGGTATAGTGGAAACTATCCCCGAAGGGTTCACTTTCCCGGAGACCGATTCAGAGGTATCTGATGCCAAATTTTTTAAGGTTGACAGGGATGCCGGGAAAATATCATTCTCGATAAGTGACAGTACTGAAGTTACATATTATGTAATTCCTTCTGGTGGTGCGGATAACGCATTTGAAGGATACTGGGTTGACATGCTTTACCAGACACAGGAATTGAATGAAGGAAAAGAAAGATGGGTAGCAGTAACTGATCCTAATTCAGCATCGAGTGGACAGAGTTCCACCGTCGGTTCTTCTGGAGATTCTGAATCCAAAGTGGAATCCAGTGTCCCCGGGTTTAGTTTATTCTTGTCTTCAGTTGCACTTTTTGCCAGTATTCTTTTTATGAGGAAAAATAACTCAGGAGGGGACGAAGAATGAGCAAAATAAGAATATTTTTGATAGGAATGATAGTGCTTACCTGCTCATTGGCCTTCGCAATGAATGCTGCTGCACTGTATACTACTCTTCCATGTGATGATGGTGACGGAGTATTGACTGAAAGTGAGGTTTCAAATGAAATATGTGATTACATGCTTGAAGACAGCAGTTCCACTCTTGATGATGTAGGAGATGCTGCATATATTTTTACATTCTGGGATGGAAAACCAAAAACCGTTACTGACTATAATGACAGAGAAGTTACATTTTACAGACCCATTGAAAGAATAATCACAACCAATCCTGATAACTCGAGAATCGTTATTGCACTGGGCGACCTTGATAAAATGGTTTCTTCAGATGAGTGCACACGAGGAGATTGTGTGCTTCCAAGAGATTCAAATGATAAGAAGATTGCCACAGATGCCTGGGAAGCTCTTCAGATATATGGAGGAGGGCAACTCGATGATCTGCCAGAGACTAACACCCGTTATGAAATAGATTATGAGACTATGGCCATTCTTCAGCCGGATATTGTTTTAGACACAACTTCTGCTAACAGGGGTGAACTGATTGAAGAAAAGGTTGGTTGTCCATGTGTGGAAGCAGGTTCGGGATTTACGTTCGCACAGAACTATGATCATATAGAACTACTGGGGGCTATACTTGACAGGAAAGAAAGAGCTGAGGAACTGAATGAGTTTATACATTCTAAAGTGGAGATGATTGAATCAGTAACTTCACAAATGGATGAAAATGAAAAGCCTACAGTTTATTTTGCTCCAAGAGGAGCTACAAAAGGATTCTATGATGCTGTTGAAGGAAGGGACTTTACCCGTACCGAAGCCGTATACGAACCACTAACCATTGCAGGTGGAAGAAATCTTGCAAAGGACTGTACAGGTTCTAACATCAATGTTGCTCCAGAACAGATTGTTGTATGGGAGCCTGAAGTAATCTTCGTTGCAATAGGTACATGGGATGGAGAAAGTGGTGTTGGTTTTGTAACGGAAACCCCTGAACTTTCAGAGATACCTGCTGTAGAGAACGATCAGGTCTACGATTGTTTCTACCCTTATTGTAGAGGTAAGCCTATTGACAAAAGTTTATTTAATTTGCTTTATATGGCAAAACGCCTGCATCCAGAAGAATTCAGTGACATTGACCTGGAAGCTGAAGGGAATGAAATATACAAGCAGTTCCTTGGAGTCGATGGTTTGTTCTCCGAACTTGTAGAATATCAGACTTTTCCCAAAGAATTGTATTGAAAATCAGATGTAATTTACAGGGAATGAACATGCCTGCAGTTCAGACTGCCATGCAGGTTTATTTCTCTCCATTTTTAGGTGAAAAAGATGTCGAACCTATTAAAACAAAAATCAAAACACAATGTTGATCACTTTGAAGGTTCTGGTAATGAGCAGCAATCAGATATAAGGAATGATTATCAGCGTTATGTAGGAAGAAAAATAATTCTCATAACCGGCATGTTTGCTCTTATTGTTTTTCTGGGAGCTTTTTTCGTAACCATCGGTCCTCTTGAAGTATCAGTAATTGAAGTCTACAAGATTCTTTTTTCCAGATATTTCCCTGATCTGTTCGTAACCTCCGGCCTTCCTTCACAGGTTGTATGGAATATTCGTTTACCACGGATTGTTGCTGGTATTATGGCAGGTTTTGGTCTGGGTATATGCGGATGTGTAATGCAGTCTGTTTTGAAAAACCCCCTGGCAAGTCCGTTTACACTTGGTATTTCCTCAGGGGCAAGTTTTGGAGTTGCGGTTGCTGCCGTATTGGGAGTAGGTGTAATAAGCGGCCCTTATCTGCTTGTGGGAAATGCTTTTTTGTTTGCCATGCTGTGCTCCCTGTTTATCATTGCCCTTGCAAGTCTTAAAGGAGCTACTTCAGAAACCCTTATCCTTGCAGGAATTGCAATAAATTATCTATTTAGTTCTCTCACTGATCTGTTCCAGTATTTTGCAACGGATGAACAGCTTCGTCTGATGGTGAGCTGGGGAATGGGAGACCTGTCTGCTTTCTCATGGAGCAATTTCCTGCTTCTGCTATGTGTCTTTGCGATTTGTACCCCACTTTTGTACATGAAGGCAAACGACCTGAATATCATGGTAATAGGAGATGAAAATGCAAAGAGTCTCGGAATTGATGCTAATAAGGTCAGAATGTTCTGTATGCTGCTTGCAAGTCTTTTGATCGCTACTATTGTCTGTTTTACAGGAACTATCGCATTTATAGGGTTAGTTGCTCCGCATATGGCACGCATGGTAATTGGTTCGGATCACAAATACCTGTTCCCTGCATCGGGTCTTTTGGGTGCACTCGTACTGATATGTGCTGATGTTACTGGTATGAACTTAATAAGGCCGACAATCATTCCGACCGGCATAATGACTTCCCTGCTCGGAGTACCGTTCTTCATGTATCTCATACTCAAAAGAAAACGGAAGGAGTTCTGGTAATATGGTTACAGTGAATGTAAACAATGTCACTTTTGGGTACAACAGCACAAAAATACTTCAGGATGTATCGGTGGATATCGATAAATCAAGCTTTGTCAGCATTGTCGGACCAAACGGAGCAGGCAAATCAACGCTACTTAAATGTGTTAACAAGATTCTCAAACCAGAATCAGGAGACATTCTTGTTGATAAAAACAACATTCATAAAATGAAACGAATGGAAGTAGCAAGAAACGTTGCCTATGTTCCCCAGAGTTCTAACAGGGTCTTCCCTACAACTGTTTTTGAAACTGTGATGATGGGAAGAAGACCTCATCTCGGATGGTTCAGTAACGAAGCTGATAAAGAAAAAGTGTGGCAGGTACTTGAAGAAATGGGCCTTAATGACTTGGCTCTGCGCAATTTTGACGAACTAAGCGGAGGTCAGCAGCAGAAGATCCTGATCGCAAGAGCTCTGGCACAGGAGACGGGAGTTATTCTTCTTGATGAACCCACAAGTAATCTTGATATCTGGCACCAGCTTGATGTGATGGAAAATGTGAGGGGGCTTGTTAAAAACAGGAACGTGACAGCGTTGATGGTTGTCCATGACCTCAATATGGCTTCCAAGTACTCAGACCTGATCCTGATGATGAAAAATGGGAAGATCGTGTCTGCTGGTGATCCGGTCTCGGTGCTCACCTGTGATAATATAGAACGGGTCTATGGTGTTGAAGCACATGTACACACACATGCAGGAATTCCATACGTGATGCCTCTCAAGCAGGTGGGACTGGCCGCTGATGCCTGCATGATGCAGGCTACAGATGGATTTGAAGCTTAAGGAGAATTCAAATGTTTGAAGTTTTCAGGAAAGGCATCCGTTTGAAAGACGAATGCGAAACAAATATTGAAACTTTCTCTGATATGAGGAAATATGGAATTCTATTCATCTTTTTCCTGATCTTGTTCTTTGCAGCAGCTATTGCCATGATTATGGGGGCTTATGAGATCTCATTTACAGATGTCTATGCCACAATACTCGCAAATCTGGGCCTCTATGGAGATGTTTCCACTGTCAGTAAGTTACATAACACGATCATATGGAACATTCGTCTTCCAAGGATTTTGCTTTCAATAACCGTGGGAGCTGCACTTGCAAGTTCCGGTGCCGTTTTCCAGGGTTGTTTTAGAAATCCGCTTGTTGAACCTTATATTCTCGGTGTTTCATCAGGTGCTGCATTTGGTGCAGCACTTGGAATTGTTTATCCTTCTGTTTTTAGTTCCGTTCAGATATCAGCATTCATATTCGGTTCTCTTGCAGTGTTGGCAGCATACACACTTGCAAGAACACGTGGCCAGACTCCGATAGTAACCCTGATACTTGGCGGAGTAATAATCGGATCGATATTCTCAGCGCTTGTATCCCTGTTAAAATACATGGCAAATGACTCAGCACTTCGTGAAATAGTATTCTGGCTCATGGGAGGATTCGATTATGCGACCTGGCAGGATGTATTTGTTACTGTTCCGATAGTGTTTGTTTCATTTTTGATAATGTGGATGTATTCATGGAAACTTAACATTCTGTCAATGGGTGATGAAGAAGCAAAAGCACTGGGTGTTAATCCGGAAAAATCAAAACTTGTCATAATAACCATTGCAACACTTGTGACTGCAGTTGCTGTGTCCACAGTCGGTATAATCGCATGGGTCGGACTTATGATGCCACATGCAGCCAGAATGATACTTGGACCTGACAACCGTTTTGTAATTCCGTCTGCGGCCATGCTTGGAAGTATCTATCTTATTGTCTGTGACACAATGGCAAGGACACTAACCACATCAGAAATTCCTGTGGGAATCATAACTTCCATAGTCGGTGCTCCATATCTGTGCTATCTTCTGCGGAACAAAGGCAGATCATTACTGGGGTGATCAGATGTTGAAAGTAAAAAATATCCATTTCAATTATGGAAGCAGCAAAATTCTGAATGACCTGTCTTTCAACGTTGAAGAAGGGCAATTATGCGGACTCTTCGGACCAAATGGTTGCGGGAAAACAACCCTTTTCAAATGCTGCATGAATTTTTTGAAATACCACATGGGTTCGGTTGTAATGGACGGTGTGGACATTAAAGACTGTAGCATCGAAGATATGGCAAAAATTGTTGCATACGTCCCTCAGGAACATAAACCTCCTTTCCCCTATCTTGTCAAGGAAGTCGTACTAATGGGAAGAACTCCACATCTTGGAGGATTTTTTGGAATCAGCCGTGATGACAAGGAAAAAGCCTGGAATGCTCTGGAGTTACTGGACATTGCACATCTTGCAAACCAGCCTTACAACCAGTTATCCGGAGGACAACGCCAGATGGTATTGATAGCAAGGGCGATTGCCCAGGAAACAAGGATAATTTTCCTAGATGAACCAACATCTGCCCTGGATTTCAGTAACCAGATGCGCATATGGGATCTAATGAGGAAGGTCAAAGACCAGGGAATAACGATCCTTGCATGCAGCCATGATCCTAATCATGTTTCCTGGTTCTGCGACAAAGTCGTGGTAATGAACAGGAGTGGTATTCTCTGCCAAGGTCCGCCACATGATGTGATAACAGAATCCGTGCTCAATGATGTTTATCAGGATATGTGTGCTGTCAAATCGTTAGATGGCATTAAGATGGTATTGCCCAGAAGCGTTTCTAATAGAGTCTGGTAGAGACTGGTAGTAAACAGAATAACTTTTTTATTTTTATTGAGGATTTAAAATGAAATCAAAGGTACAGTATATTGCAATATTGGGTATATTGATGTGTGTCCTGCTAAGTGCCGGATGTACTGAGAATATGACCGACAACAGTGTTGTGTCAGACAACACAAATAACGAAGAACAATATAGAACAATTGTCGATAGCCGTGGAGTGGAAGTTCAGATTCCTGCTGACATTGAACGTGTCGCCACTATAAGCGACGGCCTGGTCGAAGGAGTTATGACAGCAATCGGAGTTCAGGATACTCTGGTTGGAGTCGGATCAAGCTGTTTGCAGCGTAATTTCAATTACAGTTATGAAACTGTGGGTGGAGAGATCTATGAATATGAGAATGGAATGAACCCTGTAACATATCTTAATCCATGGATCATGGAACTGCCACTCTTCGTATCCTCCGGTTCCGCAGTTAATTATGAAACGCTTGCAAGCCTTGAGCCAGATGTTGTGATCGTAAGGGTTGGAAGCTGTTCTTTACGATATCTTGACGACGAGAATACACAGAAAAGTATCGATACAATGGAATCACTTGGTTTTCCGATAGTTGTTCTCTATGATCCGAATTGCTACGATTCCCCAGACATGGCTACCATATCTGATGAGATAAACATAATAGGGCAGATTTTTGGAAAAGAAGATGAAACACAGCTTATTGCCGATTATCTTGAGAATCAGGTCAGTTTTGTAAGTGAGAGAACAAAGGATATTCAGGAAGATGAAAAAACTGATGTACTGGTATTCGGAGCATCTCCTAAAGCACGAGGGAAAGGCGGAGCCGGACAGGTATTCGGACTTGATACATTTGAATCATTCTTTATTGAAGACATAGTGAATGCGAATAATGCTTTCCAGGAAGATGGATATTTCAAGACGGTAAGTGCAGAGCAAATGCTGGCACTGAGCCCTGATGTGATTGTTCTGTGTACAGCTTCAGGATATCATCCACCACTTGAACTTTACCAGGCACCATATTACCAGAACCTACAGGAAATGGATGCCATCAAGAATAGAAGAGTAGTAGCCCTTCCCTGGTCACCATGTAATTGTGCAAAAAGACTGGAGTATCCCATAGATGTAATGGTTATTGCAACCGGCACTTATCCTGAACTGTTTGAAGATGTGCAGCTTGACGAATGGCTGCTTGGATTCTACCAGAATGTCTATGGTGTTGATGTTGAAACTGCAAAACAGTTGCGTTCAGCACAATGGATGGACTGGACTATAGATGAATGTCCGACCTGTACCTGAGATTCCTTAATGGATGCAGGCTACATGAGATTAGCTCTGTAAGAATGCTTCAAGTAAGGAAGATGCACAATTCTGGTATATTACCCCGAATTGTGCATCAATACTTTTAACAGTTATATGAACATTATAAATTTGAGACTGATGTCAGCAAAAAATAATGATACATAAAATTAGAATGCATATTTATTTTTATTTATATTCTTTTTTAAATTGTTTGGTGATGTAAATGCAAAAAGAAGATAATATCAATAACCTGATAAGCTGCTGGAATAAAGTCCCTGGCATTATTGCTATGGACGAGGACACAATGGCAGAAGTCTGGAACAAACGCTCCAAGAATTATGCTAAAAATAATGGAAAAGGTGACGGAAAAAAGAAAACAGAAGAAATTCTTGTATTCCTTGATGAATGCGGTTTTAATCCTGAAGGTGCAAAGGTTCTGGATATAGGCTGTGGCCCCGGTACGCTTTCTCTTCCTCTGGCAAGGCTTGGGGCAGAAGTTACTTCGCTTGATATTTCTTCTGGAATGCTGGACAGACTTAAAGATGTAGTGAAAAAAGAATCCCTCCCCATAGAAGTTCTTGAATATTCATGGTGGACAGCAGACATAGATGAACTTGGATTCAGGAAAGAATTTGACCTTGTAATTGCTTCAATGACCCCAGGTATAAAGAATGTCGAAGACTTTGATAAGATGGTGGCATGCTCAAAAAGGCTTTGTTATTACAGTAATTTCCTGCAAAGAAGCGAGGATAAAGCGTACTACGACATTCAGACTTCAATACTGGACGAAAATCCAAAAGTAAATATGAACGGTATTGTTTACCCATTCATGTATCTTTATCTCTCAGGTCACAGGCCATCTCTCAGAATCAACCATTCTGAATGGAAGGAAGAAGTAAGCTGGGAAGAAGCAGCTGACAGAGCAATTGATTTTATTGGCCGGGGTCGTAGTTTTGATGATGAGACAAAAGGGAGAATAATGAATTACTATCAGACAGCCTCTCAAAACGGAATGTATAGTTCCAAGTCGGATGCATATATAGGCATGATGATCTGGGAAGTTTAACGAGAGATGATTGCATTCCGTTTAGTAAAATGTGCGTAAAAATATGAAAATGGAAATTGAGCTTTCACTCAATTTCATCCTTACCATCCTCGATTATATTCCTCATAGCATGGGATGCAGACATATTCACCATTCTGCACTCTTGCTCTGGATTCTGCCATCATTTCACCGCATTTGGCACACTGGACGGAATTGAATATTCTGGCTTTTCCGGGAATTTCTGCGTCAACGAATTTGACTTCGAACATCTCTTCAACAGGAGTGTTCCTCATTGTAACTGAAATGCCATTCATTCTTTCACTGAACTCTTTTTCTTCTTCCTCAGTTGCAGTGCCTGAGATTACTTTAGGACGGAGTTCGCTGACCTTCGGATCGATGTTGTCAATATTGAAACTGGCTTTCAGGGCAACCCTTACAGCTTTTTTGCTTTCGCGACAGATGAATGTGAATACCTGTTTTGCATGGTCTTTGTAAATGAGGTTGCCTTTGCCTATTGTGCAGCCTGTAAGTACCTGTACTGCATCAACTCCACAGGCATCGTTTTCCACGATGGTGACGAGTTCCTCGTCAATGTCCCTTTCAGTTTCCAGTTTTTCAATACCTGCTTTTGCTGCGATGTAACCAATAGTGAGACCAGGACATATATGACCGTGGAATTTTGCAGCGTCTTCAAATGAAGCAATTTCTCTTGTTGAGTTTTCGGTAGAACAATCTGATGACATGATAATCACGAGTTGTGAACGTGAGTAACACATATAATACTTTTTGTGTTATTCGATTGTACTTGAATATTATCATAGACGTCATTGGATTTCAGATTGCATTATGCAGAATTGTTTTCCTTGTACATTTTGGCAAGCGGATCATTTCCTTCAGGGAACATTGCACCAAAAGGTTCGAACTTCCCGATTTCTTCAACGGTGCAGAAATGCATACCGTTGTCAGCACCCATCATCATTAAAGGACGGGATTTGTTCACGTTGCATAATCCGTCCTCCCCATAGACTTCATCCGCAACTTCCAAGTGTACAACTTTACCCATAATCAGTATGTAGCTGGCTTCTTCATACAATTTGAAAAGTTCACATTCCATCCAGGCATAGCATCCTTTGATTCCAGGAGCACTGATCTTTTTTGATCCTTTTTCATCAAGACCTGCAAACTCAAACTCATCCTGATCTGATGGAATGAATTTGGCAGTTGGTATGACCTTGTCTGCAAAGTCTGCACCGGCAAGATTTACGACGAATTCTCCTGTATCCCTGATATTGTCAAGTGTATCCCTTCTTTTTGCTGTTGCAATGCATATAAGGTCAAGAGGCCTTAGTACTGGCATGACACAACCATACGGAGCAATGTTCCTGATACCATCTTTGCTTTTTGTGGATATGAAAGCAACCGGAAGGGGCATTACTGATTCTCTTTTGAAAGGTTTTAGTTCCATAGTTTTCACCATTTAATTTACAATTAGTAGTAATAACTTGAAATAATAAATAGTTATTAGTTGTTATTTTTTAATATATTCGTAATATTGATATACAAAGAATTCCTATTTAGAACCAGACAGGTCGAACATTATTACAACAATAACTAGAAAGTTCTCCGAAATATATTCTGTATAGCATGTTAGTGGTTCCGCATAACTGCTGTGTTTGACCTGTTATTATTGGCCAATTATTGTACCAAAGAAAAAAATAATAAAATCACTAATATGACGACTATGTGGGAACTAGATTAGAAGATATTATAAAGCTCATATTCTCTTTTTTAACTTAATCTCATCCATCCTGGCCTTCCATAGTATTTTAGATTTTTTACGAATTTATTTCATTTTTTTGCATGCTTATCGATTGGATTATATTGTAGGGGGGTCTGCTTTACAAGCTCTGTAAGTTCATCGGCGGTCAAGTATTTATTTCCATTATCCCTCATAGTTAGTAATAACAAGAATTTCGAAGCTCCTACAGTACCTCGATAGTAGCAATACTTACATAGAGGATGTTGGGGAGATTCTTTATCAAAACCGCATGATGGGCATTTATTTTCCATATTACAATGGCAACTGTTATTTTTTTTACTGCTAATTGCACAGCAGCGATACTGCCCATTGCTTGCAATGGCAGTTGTAGTGGGAGTGAGAGCGCTACGCTTGAGTGGGAGTGAAGACTCAGACATTGGGTAACCATTTGATAATTCATATAATGCCTATATTCCAGAGGTCATAATACTAAAAACATAGATAGCCAGTGATAAAAGATAATGAACAGATTCACCGCATACATTGAGAAAGACGTAGAAACGGGGTACTATGTTGCGATTGTCCCGGGAATTTCCGGAGTTCATACACTGACAGATACACTTGATGAGTTACAGGCAAGGTTAAAAGAAGTAATCGAACTCTGTCTTGAAGAAATAGATCCAGAGGATAAAGGATACATTCCTGAGTTTGTTGGTCTTCAGCAGATTGAGGTCACCGTATGAACAGACTACCGTTGGTAGATGCTAAAGGAACATGCAAGTTCTGCTATTTTTAATTAGAAGTTTTGGAATAAACGCGTGTTCAAGAACAGTTGCACGGATTATTCCCCATCCATCAAGACTTGTTGATATGGCATGCAATAATGATGAATTGACTGATGAGGCTATAAACGGTCTGGGGGAAGCTCTGGAAGATATCAAAGCCGGAAGAATTCATTCTGAAGAAGCTATTCTAAAAGAACTCGGATTGATATGAGTTACAATGTGGAATATACTGAAAAGGCAAGATTAGAACTTCAGAGGATATTAAATATAGAAGAGGAATCATATAAGGAAAACATGTTAGAAATAATCATGATTAATAGAGGAGATAATGATGGAGGATTCTGATTTTTTAGTCCGGCGTCTTGACCAGATATCACATGAACTTTCACAGGTTAAAAAAATGATTACTTTAATGCCTGTCGATAAAAAGACATCTGAACAAGCCTGGGATGACCTTATGGTTCTTTCAGAAGAAATATCCGATAAATGGGATAATAGCTCTTCTGTTGATGAAATAAGGTCACAAAGAGAAAAATGGTGATCTTTTGCACCTTTGTATTGACAGTTCTGTGATCGTTGCAGCTCTTAGGAGGCAGGAGAAAGATCATTTGTCTGCACTTGAACTTCTCAGAAAAATAAAGGATCAGGAACATATAGCAATTGAACCATATACAGTATTGGTAGAAGTCACAGCCGCCATTAGGAGACGAACAGGGTCAAAAGAACTTGCCACAAGAGTAAAAAATGACCTTATTGAACTTGGAAGCTTTCGTTTTGTTGATCTCGATACATTTAGTTCATCTTCTGCTGCAGAGATTGCCGCTGACATCGGAGTAAGAGGAATGGATGCAATAGTTATTCAGGTTGCAAAAGAATTTGGAATCCCACTTATCACTCTTGACGTAGAGATTGTTGAAAAGGCAAAGAGAATTGTTGAAATACCTGATCTCAATTCTCTTTGAGCAGGGTGAACTACCACCGGTTAAAACCGGTGGTAGTTCACAAGTAAACACATGAAAGGTCAAAAACAAACAAGACTAGTAACAACCTCGATAAACTACAAATCAAATTCATTCAATAAGTCCTCAATCACTGGCTTTACTTCTGGTCTTCTTTTACACTAAACCAGACAACTTCAAGATTGACACCAAAATAAGCATGTATTAGTTTGTCCCGGATGCCTGCCAGATCTTTCCATGAAACTGATGCATGTCTTTGCCTACCATCATGACATTATTAGTTTAAATGACAAGGATTTTGGAAATACCAAAAGATGATTATATTCTTTCATGAACGTGATAGAACTAGACCAGGATGTATGTATAGAGCTCATATTCGCCCTTTTTTAACTTGGTCTCAATCCCTCTTGCCCTTCTCAAAGAATCCTGAGTCCTCCTGAATTTCTCCCCTTTGTTGGCACGCTTATAGAGTAGAAGACCTGTTTTCCATTGCCTATCATAATAATCAACCCTTTTTAATAGACGAGAACTCAACTTATACTTGATCTGTGGTCTTCCCCTCTGGCCTTTCTTTTGAGGAATCTCCTTTTTTAGCATAAGATATCCTTTTCTTCTTTCCTTGGCTTGTTCATAATAGCGGGAATAGCGGTGAAGTATCTTGTAGACCGCATCCCTTTTTACTTTATGCTTTCTGTTAGGGTTCTTATTGACAAGCTCTGTAAGTTCATCAACGGTCAGGTATTTATTTCCATTATCCCTCATAGTTTGAAATAACAAGTATTTCGAAGCTCCTATAGTACCTCGATGATAGCAATACTTACATACAGGATGTTCTGGATATTCTTTATCAAAACCGCATGAGGGGCATATATTTTCCATAGTATAATGTCATCCGTTATTTTTTTTACTGCTTAGTGTACTATAGCGATACTGCCCATTGCTTGCAATGGCAGTTGTAGTGAGAGTGAAAGCGCTACGCTTGAGTGGGTGTGAAGGCTCAAACATTTATTTATTTGAAGTTTATTCAATAGACTGCAGCCTCTTGCTCTAGTTTTGATAGTCCTTAAGCTACAAAGGACATCAGATATATTGCTGAGGCGGATACTAATATAATAGTGCTAAATATAAATATCTGTTGTAATTTCATAGTATCAGCATTTAATCTAAATGCAATAAGTAATACGTTGGAATGATAAACAACTATTTATTGTTATTTTTTGATTAAGTAGTAACACTGGCATAATAAGAATTCCTATTAAGAATCAGACAAGTCAACCATTACTACAACAATAACCAGAAAGTTCTCCAAAATATATTCTGTATAGCATGTTAGTGGTTCCACATAACTGCTGTGTTTGACCTATTGTTATTGGCCAATTATTGTACCAAGACCTCCGCTAAAATTGGCCATCCTCCTATCAGGAGTTAATCAATTTTACATGAACTTTATAGTTTAAGAAGAAAAGTTGTTGGCTGGTTAAAGGGTTATGGAAAGTTGGAAGGTGATTTTCCTTAATCCAGCCAACAGAGCAAATAATGCAGTTGGTAAGAAATAGATATTATTCTGAAAATATCCAGATACATTATACAGCTCTCTTTGTTTTACGTACATGACTTAATCCTATATAAGCACTTGAAAAATATTAGCATACATTACCCATCGGGATAACAAGACATTATTTCACTCAATATTGGTCAAAGGCTCAAAAAGTGGCATTATATAAAGCGACTTTGTAGTTGAAGAAAGTGAAACATCGACCTGAATATTGAAAGCATTCTGGATGTTTGCAGGAGTTAAAACCTCTTTATGTCTGCCTGTAGCAATCAAACTCTCCTTCTTTAGCATACAGAGTCTATCACAATAATAAGCAGCAAGATTTAGATCATGAATCACAGCTATGACTAACATACCATTTCTTGAAGCTTCCTTTACAAAATCAAATATCTCAATCTGATGAGCAATATCCAGATGTGATGTTGGTTCATCCAACAATAATATCTTTGGTGTCTGAGAAAAGGGCCGTGCAATAATACCCGTTGAAGTTCACCTCCACTCAGCTGAGTAACAAGACGATCTTTGAACTCATGAGTGTTTGTCTTTTTCATAGCTTCTCTGACTATATCGTAGTCTTCCTTTGTCTCAGATCGATCTATGTACGGAGTCATTCCATCATGACAATATCCTCTACTGAAAAATCGAAATTTACGGATATTACCTGGGAAATAATTGCGATTATTCTGGCAATTTCCTTATTGTTCAGATCATCAATATTTTTACCATCAACAATAACTGAGCCGGAATTCGGTTTGAGATATTTTAACATACTTTTCAACAATGTTGTCTTTCCTGAACCATTTGGACCAATGATTCCTACAACTTCACCCTTATTTGCCTGACTGTTAATATCTCTTAGAATTTGCCGATCACATAGCTAACCCCCAAGACCCTGAACTTTAAGCATAAACGGTCTTCCTCCTTTTTCTTAGCAGATATATGAAAAATGGTGCTCAAAATGCCGCCGTCACTACACCTACAGGCAGCTCAATAGATTCAATTATTGTGTAGTTCATAATAGTTCTGGCAAAAGTATCACACATTGCAAGGAAACTTGCACCCATAAGAGTTGAAGCAGGGAGCAATATACGATGATCAGGACCTACTATAATCCGCATTATGTGAGGAATTATAAGTCCCACAAAACCGATGGTGCCACTCACAGATACTGCTGCACCGGTGATAAGAGCTGACAGTATTAGAATGGAACGTTTTACCCATTCGATATTTACTCCCAGATACTGGGCTTGTTACTCACCTAAAAGCATTACATTCAGACTCCATGAATATCGATATAGTAATGGAAAAAAAGCTTCAACAATTATTTAATAAAAATGATTTTTAACTAATATTGTGGAAAATAGATAGGAATTCAACAGATTATTGAGTCTTTATAAATGATTTTTCAATATACATATTAAGCCTTCTGGAAAGGATTTCATGAGTAACATAATAAAATCAAAACATCCGAGGGATATATTCAGTGAATTAAAGTGGAAAGAAAATCTTGATATAAACGAATACAGCGTGGAATATATCCACATAGGTGCACCAAGAAACACAAAAACAGATTCCTTAGATGCCATAGTAAGCATTGGACATTTATTCTTTACGCTTATTCCAGATACCATGATACCATATCATAGGATACTTCAAATCAAGTACAAAGGAAAAACAATATACGTAAAGACTGAACCATAACATATTTGGCATGCAGTCCCATAGGACATCATACTATTTTGTACTAGCTTTATAGATACTGAATATTCAGTCGATATATTTCACTCGATCTTTTCAATTGAGTTATAATATCTGAACTTTTGGGCTCTGTAGAAATCCTCATTTTGACAAACATATATCTCGACATACCTGTCATGTGTTATGCACAGCTTGAACTTGACTTCTTTTCGTTGATTCCAAATAAACTCGTATTACGTCTTCTACATTACCAATCAACCAAACAAATCATACGCAAATTACAAACCACTCCGCATAATCATCTATCCAATGGAACAGTAAAACTTGCTACAACAAGGTAATCTTCAACCACACCAACAAA
>NZ_VIAQ01000010.1 GCF_006546655.1 Methanolobus vulcani | reverse complement strand
AATTCAATTCTTTTTGCAAACAGTGATTTCTTTGGATTTTTATTTCTTCTCTTGAAAATTTGATAAGATTCTTCTTATTATTGAATTGATATACAATTGGCATCGTACATGCCAAATCTCTGTTACTTTTAAATATTGAATATAAAATGCTACGATTGTATTTTATTCGGACCCATTATATTATATGGACTAATATACTCAAAAGCACCTTTATAGCATAAAGTCCGTAAAATGATTGTTTCTCTCTTGTTCAAAAAATGAGGCTCAATAGTCCTCATTTTCTTTTTTGGGAAACTGTGCCTATCTGAGCAGATTCATCCAGAAATAATTATACGTGTAAAGGCTAATATTTAAAGAATATCGCATGTGGGGAATCTGATGAAAGAATATGATCTGATAGTAATAGGCTCCGGCTCTGGTATGAATTACGTAAATGCAATGCTTGATGCAAATCCTGAAATGAAAGTTGCTCTTATTGATAAAGATGAGCCAGGAGGAATTTGTCTCACAAGAGGATGCATTCCTTCAAAGATGCTCCTATATCCTGCAGAACTTGTAAGGAATATAGAAAAAGCAGGAAATTTTGGAATCAAAGTTTCAATTGAGAATATCGATTTTAAAGCTGTAATGGACAGAATGCGTTCTACAATATCAGCAGATATTGATGGCATAAAACAAGGTTACACATATATGCCGCGTCTGGATTTCTATAACGAGGCTGCAGAGTTCATTTCCCCCTACACTATGAAGGTGGGTGAAGAAACCATCACTACACAAATGATATTCCTGTGTACCGGTTCAAAACCAGCAATTCCTCCGGTAAAAGGTCTTGATAATATAGAATATCTCACCAGTGATGATGTACTGAAACTAACAGAGCTCCCGGAAAGTCTTGCCATAATCGGAGGTGGATATATTGCAGCAGAATACGGTCATTTCTTTTCATCAATGGGTTCAAAGGTCACCATAATAGGCAGAAATGCCCGCATAATCCCGGAAGAGGAACCCGAAATATCAATTCTGGCAAAGAAAATGATGTCAGGATATATGGATATTCTAACCAACTGCGAGGTTGTTGAAGTTAAGAATTCATCTGAAGGAAAGGTTGTAGTTGCAAAAGACCGCGGAACCGGTGAAGAAAAAGAGGTTGTTGCTTCTGCAATACTTGTTGCAACAGGCAGGAGTCCCAATACAGATATCCTTAAGCCTGAACTTGGAGGCATCGAGACAGACAAACGTGGGTGGATAAAGGTAAATGAACATCTGGAAACCACGCAGCAAAATGTCTGGGCTTTTGGAGATGCAAACGGAAAGTATCTCTTCAAGCACGTTGCAAACCATGAATCCAGTGTTGTTTACTACAATGCGGTTTTGAAAAAGAAAATAAAGGCAGATTACCACGCAGTTCCATATGCAGTTTTTTCATATCCTGAGATTGCCGGAGTTGGAATGACAGAAAGGCAGGCAGTTGAGGAGTATGGGGAAGACAATATCATGATTGGTTTTTATCGTTTCCAGGAAACTGCGAAAGGTATTGCCATGTCCCTTGGGGATGAGTTTGTGAAAGTTATTTTTGAAGGACAGACTCAGAAAATTCTTGGTGCTCATATAATAGGTCCGGAAGCTTCGGTGCTTATCCACCAGATAATTCCACTTATGTACACTGAAGGTCAGGATGCCAGTCCGATAATGTATGCAATGGATATTCATCCTTCACTGAGCGAGGTTGTAAAAAGAGCTTTCTATTCAAGGATTCCTCCTCTTGAGTATCACATGATTATGCAGGCTTACGGACTGGAAGAGGCGAAATAAAATATGATTTCTTTTAATCAGATGATAGTTCACTTTCGAAATTGAGTCAATATCAATATACATAATACAAGCATGCCTGAGGTAAAACCGGATGTGGTTTGTGCGATGCCATTTTCATCGTGTGCATTTTTATTATCAACGCTTTCGATATATTCATTATTATCAATATAATCTTCATCTTCATGAACCTCTGCTTGTGCCCTTTCACCCCACATGAAAACGACGGGAATGTCACTTACCCCTTCTTCTTCAGCTGCTTCATCTATTGTTTGATATATCTCATTGATAACCGAATCATTTACTTTTTCCAGACTGGCTGAATCAAGCTCTACAGACAAATAACCATAGATGTTTGTTCCAAAACTAAGTACCGGGCCACCAGATGCTCCATAATAATTGATAATTTTATCATTTGCACGAATACATTGGACTAGCAAATCCAGCCATTCTGTTTTCTCGCTTTCATCTGTAATTACAGGCATAGTGCCTTTAACAACTACAAATCCTGAAAGGTTTGCAGCTTTTTCAAAAGTCTCCGGGCCATAATCTGGCAACGAAAAGTTTTCTGCATGCTCTTCAGATACATTGGTTTCAGCGTTTGCATAGATGGAAAACAATAAACTAACTAAGAATATCAATCCGGTGAATTTCCATATTATGTTCTTTTTAATTATTTTATCACAAACCCTTTGAAGTGCTGATATTTTCACATCTGATCTGATACATAGTATCCAATTCACTTATATATAATTCGCTTAAAGTCGCATATGGTTGTAAAATTTCCAGCAGGGAATAAGAATCTAAAACAAGGTTGAAATAACTTCAGCGTCAAAGCCTGTGACGTTATAAAAATATATGTGGATTATTTTGACAAAACGTAAAACAAGGTTTTAATTGTAAATATAGGGAAATATAAGGAAAAAGAGAAAACTAAGTTTTCTCCTATCTATTCGTTTATTTTGGCAGAAAACGCTCTAATTGGATGTTTTTCTTTATTGATACAATAAGCAAGCAAGGCACATCTAAACTATTTTTTAGTTTAAATCGTTTTTTATAAAAAATAGATTGCGATGTGGGATTAAGACCAAAATAAAATAAAAAAATAATGTGAAAAGCTAAGCTTTTCTTATATTGCTATAATACATGCATTCATCCCTGCTGAAAAGTGGCATGTCGATATCATCATCAACTACCTGTGCAGGTGAGCCTCTTACAAGCACAGCAGGTACACTTTCCCCTGCTTCTCCCATAAGAAGCTGTGCAGCAGAAACAAGATTATCAGCAACTGCTTTGCGTGTGATCATCATCTCTTTTCCAAAAAGATCACGGCTTCCTCTGGCATCTTCAACAGGAATCATTCCGGAAGTTCCAAGTGCAATTCCAACACATCCAAGTCTAAGTGGTTGTGTACGGCTGTCACCTACAATAACTCCTATATTGCATTTGCAATGTTCTTTGATTTCTTTCCTTATCCTGCAAGCACTTTTCTGCGCATTTTCAGGGAGAAGTACAACATATCCTTCTGGTGCGTTGGAAGCATCAATACCAGCATTCGGAGCAAGTGTCCCTTTGGTGATGGTAAGTGCAGCTCCCGGAACACCTCCGAATATCTCATCGCATTCCTGAACAATGAGTTCCATTTCCCTTACGTCAATATTGTATTTTTCAGCAAGTTCTTTTGCTTTCTCGCTGGGTGTAATATCATCAAGACGTACAAGGCGTCCTTCAGATGTTGCAAGCGGTGATTCGGCAATAATCAGAATGTCATTATCCTGGAATTTAAGTCCTTGTTTTTCAAGTGAATTAATGATTACATCTGCAATGCTGTCTCCAGGTCTGAGAAGTGGAGTTTTAATCCCAAACATCTGGAGGGATGGGAAAGATGGCTCTTGCGGCATTAGTTCTCTCCTGTTAGATAACTTTTCATTATTTTAATGGCACAGTAATCGCCACACATTGAGCATGGTCCATCATCAGGACACATCTGTGCAGGTCTGTCAGGATCAATAGCAAGTTCTGCCTGTCCTCTCCAGTCAAAGTTTGCTCTTTTTTCAGCAAGCATAAGATCTGCATCATTTAATCCATACTTCATGGAATCTCCAATGTGAGCTGCAATCCTGAATGCAATAAGTCCTTCTTTAACCTGTTGCGGGTTTGGAAGCGAAAGGTGTTCTGCCGGTGTGATATAGCAAAGATAATCTGCTCCGGCACCACTGGCCATGCTTGCACCCACTGCACCTGCAATGTGGTCATAACCAACTGCAATATCAGTTGGAAGCGGCCCTGCAACAAAGAGTGGAAAATCAGCTTTATCCTTGTATAATTTCACAGAATCCGGTATGTCTGATGCCTGTATGTGTCCTCCCATACCATTGATTATAACCTGCACGCCTTTTTCATTTGCTCTTTTTGCAAGTGCTGCATTCGTTTCAATTTCCATTAACTGGGCACTGTCTTTCAGGTCATGGATGCATCCACTTCTCATGGTGTTTCCAAGGGATAGCACAACATCATTTTCTCTTAGAATCTTCATTATCTCATCAAAATGCTCTATGAAAGGATTCTCACAGTCATTAAGAAGCATGAAACTGCTGGTAAAGGAACCACCTTTTGAGACCATTCCCATTACCCTGCCTGTACCTTTAAGCTGTTCAAGCATCTCTTTTTTCACGCAATGAAGCAGCACTGAACTTACCCCCTCATCAACATGTTTTTTCAGGTAGGAAAGGATGCCATTGATAGTTACATTCTCCATTCCACATTCAACGATTGTCTGGTAAATAGGAACTGTTGTAACAGGAAGGTCTGTGTTCTCAAACACCATTTCCCTGATGGCAGAGATGTCTCCTCCCATTGAAAGATCAGTTATCGTAGCTGCTCCGTATTCCTGTGCTACCTTTACTTTTTCGATTTCTGCTTCCGGGTCAATTGCAGCAGATGATGTTCCAAGATTTACATTAATCTTGGTGCTGGCACCTTTTCCGATAGCAACAGGCGGACACCCTTTACGTGTCATTATAACAAGGCTGCCATTTGCAACCCTTTCAAGAATAAGTTCTTCTTCAATTCTCTCTGTTTTTGCAACTTCCAGCATCTCAGGTGTGAGGATGCCTTCTTTTGCATGGTCGATCTGCGTTTTTGTCATTATTGTTTCTTCCTTATATCGGCCATTTCAAGTATAGTTGGTGTATTGTTATGTTTGCCAATTGGCATCAGATGGATTCCACGACAGAGCTTTTTCAGTTCTTTTATAGTCTCTGCACAAATATCCATGCCTTCATCCTTTGGTTTTTCAGCGGATTCCATTCTCTCTATTATCTCATCAGGCACGTTTATTCCAGGGATATTCCCATTCATAAATCTGGCCATGTTTGCAGACCTGAGTGGAATTACTCCGGCAATAATCGGAACTTCAATGTCTCCGATGGATTCCATAAATGATTCAAACATGGAAATGTCGTAAACAGCCTGAGTCTGCATAAAATTAATTCCTGTTTTTACCTTCTTTCGCAGTTTCATCATCTGTGCCTTTTTGGAAGGATCGGTATTTGTCACAGCACCCACAACAAACTGAGGTGGATTCTCGATGACATTGCCTGCAAGGTCAAAACCTTCCTGCATTTTCCTGACAATTTTGAGGAGCTGCACAGAGTCCAGATCATAAACAGGTCTTGCTTTAGGATGATCTCCTTTCGTTGTGTGGTCGCCTGTCATTATACAGATGTTCCTGATGCCCATGGAGTATGCTCCAAGAAGGTCGGATTGCAGTGCAAGCCTGTTCCTGTCCCTGCATGTAAGCTGCATGATAACTTCGTGACCGCTGTCAAGTAGAGATTTACTCACTGCCAGTGGGCTCATACGCATGATTGCTTTCTGGTTGTCAGTTACATTGAGAGCGTCAACCCATCCTCTTATGAGTTCCGCATCAGAAAGCACATCGATAAGGTCTGTTCCCTTTGGAGGGCTGACCTCTGCTGTTATAAGAAAATCGTTTGATGAGAGTTTATCTTTGAAGGTCCGGGACATCGGGGAATTATATGTATGTCAGGGTTTTAAAATCATCGCAGGAGGGAATCGAGTTTATCCTTCAGGAGTAGGTATTTCTCCTCGTTTTCCGGGTAAAGGTCAATAAACCCGGGATCCGCCTTTACTTTGATTGCTTTTGGATAATGCGACATCCGATATGAGGCATAAAGTATGATAAGAAACATTAGGGGAATAAAGAATACTGCTGGGACATTTGTGGCTTCGTAAAACCCGTATTTTTCGATTGATTCTAAACCATCCCTCACGTTCATAACTGCAACTATCAATACCATAAGTCCTAAAATTAAAAAGTATGGTTTTCGGTATTTGTGCAAGGTATTGTTAAAATCGGAAATCCCCTCTATTTTATCTACAGGTATTTTCAGGTCTTTGAATAATGCTTTTTTCACAATTATTTCGTTGTTGTTGATTATAATCTCATAATATGAGCGAAGGTGAACAACTATCAGGATCATAGACATTATTAAAACAACACTAAGGTAAGTCCAGATACTTCGGTATAAATGGTCAATCAAAGTTAAGGGTATGAATGCTAATAAACCCAGGGCAATTACCACTGGTATGTATTCATAATCAGGAATATGCAACGGGACTTTCATTTTGATTTCATCATTCATTTTATTCATTTAGTATCAAATCTCTGAATTCTATAGGTTTGTGCGTGTAAAACCTGAATTTGTCTTTATTGGTTATTACTTCTAGAAATGCAGGATACCTGATTCTTTTTTCTGCATTGAAGTAAATGATTAAGTAAAATATTATAAGCATTGAGCTGGAAAGAAGTGAGAGTATCCCTTCTTCTAACGATATGTTTCCAGTGAACATTCTTTGCATGTTGCTGTATACAAAATATGATGTGCTTGCTATCAAAACCAGCATAATGAATGTAAATAAAATATGGTATTTCCGAGATATATTGTTTCTACCTTTTATTGTTTTGATATCATCCATGTTTATTGTAGTCGGACCCAAAATAAATCTGTGAACAATTATTTTGTTGCTTTCTATTTCAACAGTAGTGATGTCCTGCAATACAATTATTGCGAGGCACAGATGCCATATTAAAAAATAAACAATATTAAAGACAGGGGTATCCAGTCCCATTATCATTATTAGAAGCAAAAGTACCATTGGAAAGGTTAGAATAATAGGCAATCTGAAATCACCTATTTTATCCACGCTCATTTTCTCTTTAAAACCAACCGGAGTCATATCAAGTTTCCTGTGTTTCGATTATCCTTTTCAGTTCTTCAGGTTGCTTGGAATAGAATATGAAATTAGATTTTTCTGTATTCACTATTACTAAATTCTGATATGGAATTCTTTTACTTATATTCAGAATGATAATTATTAACATGAATATTATCCATGATTCATGCAGAATGAGTATTAAGCTACTTGCCATTGTTACTGTTAATTTTATTCCATTTAACAAGTCATAGAATGAATTGTAGGCCAGAGCTACTATCAATGCTATCAGGAAAATAAATTGTATCCTGTGGAAAGAAAAATTTGTGTTTTTGTTGATTTGAATTTTAGTTATATCTTTCTTATTTATTATGATAGGATTAAAGATCGGTCTATGAATAATTATCATATGAGAATCGATTTCCACTTGTGTACGGTCTTTGATGTATAGTATTGTGAATCCCAGATAAAGGATAAGATAGAATAATATCTTACATTCTGGAGTTTGAAGGCACAGAGTATAGATTATCAAGATTGCTGCCACCATAAAAGCAAGAACTTTTAACATACTTTTGTCAAAAGTCATGTCCAGGTGCATCTTTTGTTTAAATTGACCGTAGGTATTCATCTTGGCAATCTCTTCTCTGCTTAACATCTGGTATTTCCATAGATAATTTGTATCATCTAAAAGTTGGGGGAGCAAGGTCACATGTACGTGAGTCTAATCCGATAACATTGTGACCTTGCAGTTGGTACATTGGGTTCCCACGGACTTTCTGTATTTGTGGGGGCAATACTAAAAAAACATTAATTTATTTAGATGTTATGGCCAAAGATTCAAACTGTAGATAACTCTGATCTTAAAAAAGTTCGAAGACTTATTTAATGGATTTTTTATCTTCTTATGATGCCTGGTATACAGAAGGCTCATAACAGGAATCAATATGAAGATTCCTATTTTGTTTATGTCCGAGACTATCTCTAACAAGGAAAAAGGAGTGACAGGAATGTCGTTGTCAATGTACTGGCCAGCACAGATCCTAAACTCATAGCACTTTTATCCGTGTATTACCATAAACTAGTGGTTCTGAAAGGTTTATTGGGGCTGAACATTTTTTCTAGTTCTCGTAATCAAAGAGCCTATGGTTGCGTATAAAAGAGCTACTATAAACACAGTTCCACTGAAAATAGTCACCATGCCCATTCCATATTCCAGGACAATTCTTCCATCATGCGTGAATATTAATATTAGTATCCATCCAAGCATGTTGTAGATCATAATCGATGTGAATACATATCTTTTCAAGTGATTTTCTATCCTTTTACTCAGCCATCTGCCTATAATGAAAGCAGTGATGACTTCAGCGGTAAAATGACTCATGCTACTATGTTCAAAAAGTGACAATAAAATAACTCCGATTGATATTGAAATAATCAAATCCTTTTTATGTATCATATTTTGTTCCTCCATTCAATCTCTTGCATAAGCAAACAATAACATTTCACCTGAATGGGCATCTATCCACGCTTCTGCAGGATAATCATCATATGCAAATGTGGAGTCTCTGAATTTTATACCCCATGCAAGATGAACAGTTTCATTATTATCTTCTTTCCAGTAGAGTTCGGAAGAAATGATTTTCACGGTGTCTGCCTTATCTTTTCCAATTGTAGGTTCATTGGTCATGTAATCCGTAATTATCTTTGCAGCTTCACTGGAAGATATGGAAGGTTTAGTGTCAATAAGGGCTATTTCATCTTCATCTATTGACCAACTTTTACGATAAGTGGACACATCTCCTGTATCAGCATCAACTCGCAGTTGTACCCCGTTCAGGGATTGTATTCCCCTGATCATTCTTTTGTAATTGATTTTGTATACTTTAGGCAGCCCCTGATCGGAGCGATCATAGTAATATATCTCTTCAAATTCCAGTGCTTTGATCTCATCAGGAGATAGCCTGGACTGCACGTATTGGTCTGCGATTTCCATAGCCATTTTTTCACTGATGTTATTTCTGCTGAGGATTGTTCCATGGGAAAAACTGAGCATAGCTGCAACAATTAAAAATAGCAATATACCAGCAACAATCATTACTTTGTTTCTATTCATCTTCCTTTTTCCCTCAAATACCCTTTAAGTTGCATCTACGTTGCATCTACGTTGATATTTATCAAACAATTAGAATGGAAACCAGAATCACATGTCAGGCCAACAGTTCCCATATATTTTGCTGAAACACCAGCCTGTTAGCTTCCTGTACTGGTAAAAGATAACCATCAACTGAATCAAGTTTTGGATTTTCCGGGTCAACTCCGTATTTTTCAATATAGTCTGATTTTGCATTTTCGATGATGTCAAACATTTCCTTCTCACTGATGATTATATCATAGTCTACTCCCTGTATCATATTTTCATCAGGAATTCCATCTTCGTTTGCTACTACTATTTTTGAACTGTTATAGAGGATTGTTCCCTCCAGATAGTTTGGCAGCTCCCCTTTTGCAAATTTAATGTCATTTTCCGTAATATTATATTTTTCATAAAGGGTTTGGAGTTCTTTGTCTGTATAGTACAGTTCATCATTTCCTGTTTTGCAATTGATTGCAGCAATAAAAGCAATTGATATTATCAATATTATAATTGCAGTTGTAATGACAATGTGTTTGCTTTTTGCTTTCATTTACTCACCACAGCAGCAGAGGATATTTAGAAGGCATTCATTTCCATAGGGCTGCACCAGAGAATTGTTATTCTTATTGGCATCCTCTGTACTTGAAGTTGTTACAAAAGAAAGACTTAGCAGTAAGATACATACAGGTAAAACATTTGTTTTAAATCCACAACTAAGTGTCAAATGATCAGGCCTCTAAAACATTATTCCTATGGAAAAGCAAGGTCATGTAAGAGTTTAATACAGAACTCAATCGGCTGGATAATGACCTTGCTTCCAGGTATTTTTGTCTGAATGACTGGATAATAACAGACAAATACCTTTGATTTATGCTGAAGTAATATTTTATATTACGGGCAATTTATTAAGATATTATGGCCAAAGATTCCAACTGTTTGGCATACGTCAGTTGTAAAAATAACATGTCATCTCTGATTAATTATTATTCTGCAGTTTCAACCATAAAAGGCTCATCAGAAACGCCTGTAATGTGTATGTAATCATGATACTCTGAATAAAGGTCTCCAATGTATGTTTTATTAGTATTATCCAAAGCCACTTCAATTCTATATGCACCCTCTTCCTTTTTGAGTGGATTAGGATATATTTCATCTCCAGGAGCCACTATATATGTTTCTTTGAATACGGACGTGTTGGTTGAATCAAAGATTTCTACTAACACCTCATGGTCGATCTCGTCGTCGTTATGTAAAGAAAAACTGATAAGATTTTCTAATTTATGTTCATGATCGGAGGAAATAGCATAAATGATTGTTCCCGCCACAATCAGCAGGATAAATCCAATTAGAAGTTTTTTATTACCAGATTTCATGCTTTTCTCCATTGCTGGCTTGAAAAGAAAGCGAAGTTATTTTGGGGTTCAAGTTGACTATGTAAGTTTAGTTTATATTACACACTACATTATTCCAATGTGTCATTGCATAATTATTTATGGTTTTATTTATCTATTATGGCCAACATCAAACTGAGTATGCAGAAAAGATAATTTATAATTATAAATTTAATATTTGCATCGATTATTTTTTCATAATTCAGCTAGCATCTTGCGTTTTCTACTTGGTATCATCTACGTAAAATAATAATACGTGTTTGGAATCGTAGTATTTTGAAATTAGTTGGAATGATTGGCCATAATCTATATATCACATATTTGTTAACTTCAAACCGAAGTTTGTTCAAACGTATGACGTATCTACAAATGATGTAATGGCGAGGGATACATTACTTGTTATTTCAGTTAAGAAAATATTTGAAAATACTATGTATCGTTTTTTTAATCGCATGTAGTTGCTTTATTGTGAGTGCTGAGTGTACTGTGGTTCCTTATAATGAGCGCTCGGATGATATTCCACCTGAGCTGGTTGTTTCAACAGGTTGTGATGGTAATCTTACTTTCTGGGATCTTCCTCTTAAACTCAAATTCATTTGGATTGGCTGTACCATCTGGTTCATCATTGTTTCAATTGGAAAATTCATTCCTTTACTGCTGGGAAAAGTAGCATGCAAAAAAGGTGATAAGAATAGGACAAAGATACTTTCGTATGTGTCTGAAAATCCGGGATGCTCGGAAAGTGATATTCTTTCCGACCTGAAGATGAAAAGAGGAACATTCAGGTATCATGCTGATAAGCTTCAGTTTTCAAATCTCCTTGTAGCTCTCAGGCAGGGTCGATTTATTAATTATTTCCGCAAGGATAATTCAAGTAAAAAATCTCTGCAAGCTGCTGGTTCTAATATACAAAGCGATACTCGAAAATGTGTTCTGGATTCGATTTGTGAAGAACCTGGTGTTACTGGTAAGCAATTATCAGAAAAGCTTGGGGTTGACAAAAGTACGATTCACTGGCACATTACCCGACTAAAAAATCAGAACGTAATTCGGGATGAAAAAGATGGCAGGTACAGAAAATATTATCCTGCAAATAACTTTTCAGCTATTCAGGACAACAAGTTGCCAGTAATGTCAGACTGAGTCTTCTGTAGTTTCTTCAGCATCCCATGTAATGTCAAGAAGATCAAGTCTACCTATTTTTTCAAGCCTGTTACAGATGAGTTCCCATGCACAGTCTTTTTCAGGGTCAATTTCGCATTTTCCATTAACAGAACCTCCACAGGGTCCGTTCAATAAATGCTTGGGACATAAACTCTTCGGGCAAACGCTGCCAAAATAATGGATCTTACATTCGCCACACATGGCGCAGAGTTCAGGGACAACTTCTCCCTGAGTTCTTCCACCAAGGGACACAGTGTCGTTTGAAGGATAAACCGGTACATCCACAACACCTGCTACAATGGAAACTCCGCTTCCGCAGGCCATTACAAGAATAGTTTTAGCATCTTTAATAGCAGGATTCTTTTCAACAAGTGAATCAAATGAAGCCACACTACACGCTGCACTGGGGATTACCCAGCCAACAACATGTTTTCCTGCATCTTCAAGACGCTTGCACATCTCCAGAACTTCAGGCTCACCGCCAACGTGTATCTTTGCTGCACATGCATTGCAGCCAACAACGAAGATATCATCCTCGTTTTTTAGCATTTCAAGTATCTCTTCAAAGGGCTTTGCAGATGAGATTATCATATTTCCCTCAGGTAACCATGCTCTACATCCATGTCGTTTTCAAGTACTTCCGCAATCATCTCTGCGATCAGAGGAAGGTTGCGTGCCTGGAATGAGAGCTTATGGACCAGTTTCTCAAATTGTAATATGGTTCCTATTATGAGCACATCTGTTTTTTCAGTTTCGTGTGATACTGCATTGCGTTCAAGGGCAGCATCTCCACCTCTTGCAAGGATCTCCTGCTTGATTATCAGTGCCTCAGTGGTTGTGATGTTATTCACGCGAACCACCTTGCTTACGGTCTTGTTCTTCATGACCTTTGCACCGGAACCTGTGACCTTCATACTTCTCATGAGATATTCCGCATCATCCGGGTGAGTTATATCTGAAATAGTAACTTCAAAATCGCCTTCTTTCACAAACGGCTGTCTTTTTCTCATTGCAGCCGCCACTTCAACTACATCCTTAGTTTCAGCAACATCGTGGGTTCTTACAATGTGAGCACCCTTGTGAATAACAATTGCAGTTGCAGCAAGGCTTCCATAAAGCCTTTCGTTTGCTGGTTTGTGTAACACCGCATCGATGCAGGATTTTCTGGATACTGCTGCAAGCAGCGGTCTGCCAAATACCCTGAGACTCTCGAACTGGTCTATGGTTTCAAAATCAAATATCGGGTCTTTTTCAGGTATCCATTTACCTACAGCAGGGTCAAGAATAAGCTTGCTGGTGTCAATTCCCTTTGCATCTGCTTTGCTGATTATGTCAGCAAGTGACTGCATGATTGCATCCATTCCAATCGGGTCACCGGGAACCTTTTCAGATGCCATAACAACAGCAGGACAATCGTACTCAGCAACAACATCCATCATCTCAGGATTTGTTGTGAATCCGGAAACGTCATTGATTATGTCTGCACCATGTTTCAGGGATTCTTTTGCAACGCTTGCATAAACAGTATCAACAGAAATGATTGCATCCACATTATCGTTCAGTAGATCCAGTGCAGGAATCATGCGATTGAGTTCTTCTTCCTCGCTGATTACCGGATTTGCCATGGGCCATGTAGAACGGGCACCAATATCAAGTATAGTCGCACCGTCATCAATCATTTTTTGTGCAACATCAAGAAGAGAATCGTTACTAACAACAGAACCCTTGTAAAAGGATTCCTTGCTCAGGTTGATGATACCCATAAGTCTTACAGGATGCTCATCACCAACTTTCAAGCCGCATATATCTACATCAACAACCATTATTCAACCTGGTAGTTTTAATCAAAGGTAAATGGGCAAAACAGTTTTGCCAAAATAGTATTCAATTAATAAAATATAAGTGTGCTTATCAGCAGTTTGAAGCTGCCATAAGCACGTGTTCCATGAGGATTGCAATGGTCATCGGACCAACACCACCCGGAACAGGGGTTATCAGTGAAGCTTTCTTCACGACATTATCGAAATCAACATCACCGTAAACCTTGCCTTCTTTCTCGGTGATTCCAACGTCAAATATTACTGCACCTTCTTTCACCATATCCGCTTTAATGAGGTGCATCACACCGGTTCCGACTACAAGGATGTCTGCATCAAGAGTAAATTTCTTGAGATTATCGGTGAAAACGTGACATACAGAAACGGTTGCATTTCTGTTTATGAGCATTGCAGCCATGGGTTTTCCAACAACATTGCTGTGTCCCACAATTACTGCATGTTTTCCCTGTATAGCTACATCATACTCCTCAAGTGCTCTGATAACACCTTTTGGAGTGCATGGTACAAGTCCCTCATCACCAATGAGAAGTTTACCCATATTGTATGGGTGGAATCCGTCGGCATCCTTTGCAGGGTCGATTGCAAGCATTGCGGATTTGTCATCAAGGTGTTTTGGAAGAGGTAACTGGAGGAGAATTCCGTGGATATCCTCTCTGTCATTCAATTCCTGGATTTTTTGCATGAGTTCCTCCTGTGTGGTGGACTCAGGCATATTCTGGTCCTCTGCGTGTATGCCGACCCTTTCACATGCCTTGTGTTTAAGACGGACATACATCTTGGATGCAGGATCATCGCCAACAAGTATGGTTGCAAGTCCGGGTGTAACTCCCTTCTCCGCTTTGAGCTTGTCAACTCCCTGCTTTACCTGTTCTTCCACTTTCTTTGAAAGGCTCCTGCCATCTATCTTCCTGGAATCGTAGTTCTCTTCTGCCATTATGCAAACACCTGATGTAGTTTCTATACAGCCTGCGTTTTTATTTATTTGTATACCGGGAATCTGCTGCAAAGCTGCTCAACATCGGAGTTGACACCGTGGAGGACTGAATCATTATCGAGGTTGTTAATAACCTCTGCAATAAATCCTGCAATATCCTTCATCTGCTCTTCTTTCATTCCTCTTGTTGTTGCTGCAGGTGCACCGATTCTTATTCCGCTTGTGATGAACGGGCTTCTGGTTTCGAATGGGATTGTATTCTTGTTAAGGACAATTCCTGCCTTGCTCATTCCTGCTTCAGCATCCTTTCCTGTGATGTCGAACTTGTTGAGGTTAAGAAGCATTACATGGTTGTCAGTTCCACCGGAAACAATGTCGAATTCTCTTGCCTGAAGTTCCTTTGCAAGAGTATCTGCATTTTTCACTGTCTGGAACTGGTCTGCCTTGAATTTCTCTCCAAGTGCTTCTTTGAATGCAACAGCCTTAGCTGCGATGATGTGCATGAGAGGTCCACCCTGAATTCCAGGGAACACAGCCTTGTTCAGGTTCTTTGCGTACTCTTCCTTGCACATAACCATTCCACCTCTTGGACCTCTGAGGGTCTTGTGGGTTGTGGTTGTGACAAAGTCAGCGTAAGGTACAGGGCTTGGATGTGCACCAGCAGCTACAAGACCTGCAATGTGGGCGATATCTGCAAGGAGGTATGCTCCTACTTCATCAGCGATGTCCCTGAATGCCTTAAAGTCAAGGGTCCTTGAATATGCTGAAGCACCACATACGATCATCTGTGGCTTGTTCTCCTTTGCCATTGTCATGAGTGCATCGTAGTCAAGGGATTCAGTCTCCTTGTCAACACCGTATGGTACTATATTATAGAGCTGTCCTGCAAAGTTTACAGGGCTTCCGTGTGAAAGGTGTCCTCCGTGGGAGAGGTCCATTGACATAATGGTATCTCCTGGTTTGAGGACCGAGAAATAACATGCCATGTTAGAACCGGAACCTGAATGTGGCTGCACGTTTACGTGTTCAGCACCGAAGATCTCCTTTGCTCTCTCAATTGCAAGGTCTTCTGCAATATCTACAAATTCGCAACCGCCATAGTAGCGTTTTCCTGAGTATCCTTCTGCGTATTTGTTTGTCATGACAGAGCCCTGTGCTTCCATTACAGCACGGCTTGCATAGTTCTCTGATGCGATCAAGTTCAGCTTGTAATCCTGACGGTTTGCTTCAAGCCTTAAGGCTTCTGCAATATCCGGGTCAATTTCTGAGATGTAAGACATTGTTACCACGTTAAATATTGTATATGTTTTTGGAATCCTGGCTTGCCAGGACAGTATTTGGTTAATATGAGTTTATTTATGTGTGTACTACAATTCGACCTTCCACTTTAAGTTTACCCTCTACAAAGAGTTTCACAGCTTCCGGGAATATTTTGTGTTCCTGTTCAAGTATGCGGGCTGCAAGGTCATCGGCAGTATCTGTGTCAAGTACAGGAACGCATTTCTGTATAATTATAGGTCCAGTGTCCATTCCTTCATCAACAAAGTGAACAGTACATCCACTGACCTTCACACCATATTCAAAAGCCTGCTGTTGTGCATGAAGGCCTTTAAAAGAAGGAAGCAGGGCAGGATGGATATTTATCATTCTGTTATGGTATGCTGCTATCAGGTCTTTACCAACAAGACGCATGTATCCAGCAAGGAGCACCAGGCCGACATCATTGTCTTTCAGTACTTCCATTACTTCTTTTTCGTATTCCTGTTTTCCTGAATAATCTGAAGGGTCGACAAACACATCAGTAATTCCATGATTGCGTGCACGCTCAAGTGCATACGCGTCACCAACATCGCTTATAACAACGGATATCTTTGCATTCTTAATGTATCCGTTCTCGATATTATCTATAATAGACTGTAGATTCGATCCTCTTCCTGAAACAAGTACTGCAATGTTGGTAGTCATTGTTAGTTCTAAAAGGGATTTCTGTATATTAGGGTTTTGGATTTGGTAAAAAAATGGAAATATACAGGGGAATGTCTGGAATTTTTTAGTACTTTTAATGAGATCAGGAAATATCAATATTGATGTTATGCTTCTTTGTCCTTTCATCAATAAGTTCTGCGAGTTCCTCTGTGCCGGAGAGTTTATCAAGCTCAGTCTTTTCGATAAGCACTGTATTCTCCACAGTCTCTGATTTTATCTGTCCGTTTATGATAAAGACTGATTTTGTCATCGTAACACAGGAAATACTGCTCATAAGGTCTGCACGCTTTATCATTGCACTGCTGTAAGTGCTAACTCCCGTAAGCAGCGTGTCAGAAGTATCCTTTGATATCGCCTTAAAGGGTGCCTGGCTTGTGGACATAACCTGATATCCCAGGGCATTAAGCATACCGAGAATGCCATCGTCCGGTTGTGCTTCAGTGTTAGTTTCCTGTGGCTTTTCCAGACTGACACGTTTCTCAAAACATTGAAGTATATCTATGGATTTTGCAAGAGCCACGTCCAGCAACTCTTCAAGCTGAAGGACAATATCAATTGAGGCATCCATACCACCTTCTTCATATTTGCTTATGGTTCTCCTTGATACCCCGAGTTCAGTGGCAAGCGCTCCTAGCGACATTGCGGTTCTCTTACGTGCTTCTTTCAGCACATCCCCGTCAATTGACACATAGAGTCCTCCCGGAGCTGCCGATACAAGTGGTGGTACATCCTCCACAAAATAGTCATAAAGGGTCTGGACATTCACAGCAGGAATGTCGTAGCGCATATAGACCACGCTGTCTTCCAGCATCTGGTCTCTGGTCTTGGCACCTATGAGAACAGCAGTTCCTCCCAGATACCGTGCAAGGCTTTTCATTTCCCTTGCAGTTTCCTCATTCAAACCGTCTATATTATACAATACCTTACAAAAGATGAGAACATCGCCTTTTCTGGCTGCAAGGTCAAAGCTCCGTGGACGAATGTTGCATCGCTTTGAGACCATAAAGCCGGCTTGTTGTAATACATCAATAATCTGATGTATGAGAATCTCTTTTGTCATAGGTAAATAGCCATTGTTTGCACATCTATATATAGTTGTCTGGGTTTTGTCTTTAAAAGTACCCAGTCCTGATCTTCAAAGGAAATCCATAATAACGTTTGTTCGTATTTTATCCAGAGGAATCATTTAACACTAATCAATTATATCTGCAACTGGTCAAATGAGCAGTGAAAACACTAAAATGATCATTGGGATCGATGATACCGATTCCAGGAAAGGCATGTGCACCACATATCTGTGCGCTTTATTGAGGGAGGAGCTTTCTTCATTTGCAAAGCTCATATCTGAACCAATACTGGTGCGCCTTAATCCTACAATTCCCTACAAGACTCGTGGAAATGCGTCTGTGGCACTGCTTATTGAATGTGACGATAAAGAAAGAGTTTTCAGGCACGTAACTGAAAAAATAAGCTCCATGGCATGTCTGGACAATGAGAATACAAATCCTGGAGTTGTTTTTGTTTTAGAGGATCAGTTCGATTCTGTCAGGGATAAACTAAGTTCCTTTTTCAAATGTGCTGTCAAAGATGTGATTACAATTGATGAAGCAAAGGAACTTGCTTCTGAATTAAATCTTGAGTATAAGGCTTTTAAGAATGGTCGCGGTCTTATTGGTGCTCTTTCTGCATGTGGGGCCATGCTTGACCTCGAATGGGACTATACTTATGAGTATCTTGCTTACAGGGAAAAAGAAGTATGGGGTACCAGACGCACAGTTGATGAAAAATCTCTTTTTGAAGCCGACAGGGTTACATATCCTGATACATGGGATACAGTGGATCTAGTAAACAATATGGTGGTGTGTGTTCCACATTCCGGTGATCCGGTTCTTTATGGAATAAGAGGAAAGGATGCTTCTTCTGTGAAAAAAGCGGCTTCCTTTGTAGTTTCAGAACCTGTTGAAAGAGTCTGTATCTACCGCACCAATCAGGGAACCGATATGCATCTGATGCATGTTTCATTAATTAGTGAAATTGAGGAAATGCATTCTTATATTCTTGAAGGCGAAGTGAGTTCAGAACCAATAACCATCAGGGGCGGACACACCATATTCACTCTGAAGGATGAAGCAGGTGATGTTATCGATTGTGCTGCTTTTGAACCTACAAAGAACTTCAGGGAATTGGTACGCAAATTGATTCCAGGTGACAGAGTGGTTGTTTATGGCAGTGTTACTGAGAATACTTTCAACATTGAAAAGATAAAGATTACCGAGCTGGCAACATCTTATGAAATTCATAACCCTCAATGTCCTTCCTGTGGAAAAAGAATGAAATCTGCAGGTTCGGGTCAGGGATACAGATGTAAGAAATGTGGTACCAGTTCAGATATTTCTGATAAAAAGGAAATAGAAAGAGATGTCATGCCAGGGTTCTATGAAGTTCCGCCATGCGCAAGACGTCATCTCGCCAAACAGCTTCTGCGGTTTGAAAATGAGGTTCTGCCAGTTTTTCCTGGCAGATAATGTATTATCTTAGTGATTTTAGCTCTGCTATTGGAGCAGCTTTCTGTTTGTGCAGGTTCGTATTAATCCTTTTCAGGACAGAATCTCTTTGATTTACGCTCATCCCAAGAGTATTCTGGGCTACCTGAGGTGTTTCACCTTCAAGTAAAAGTGCAAGGAACCTGTCAACCAGTTCATAAGTTATTCCAAGCTCGTCCTCATCTGTCTGGTCAGCCCAGAGTCTTGCAGACGGTGCTTTGGTGATTATCTCTTCAGGAACTCCCATGAGTTTTGACATTTCCCTTACCTCTGTTTTGTAAAGGTCGCCTATGGGTTCAAGGTCAACTCCGCCGTCACCATATTTAGTGAAATATCCTAGAAGAATCTCAGTCTTGTTTCCGGTTCCCATAACCATTCTGGACATAATATTAGCATAATAATAAAGAACTGACATTCGTATCCTGGCTTTGAGATTACCGTTTGCCTGAGAGTTAGATTCAGAACCTTCAGGAATTGAGTTAAGGTATCCTGCAAGTATTCCTGATATGTCAACGGTCTTGAATTCGATTCCAAGCCTCTCTGCAACTTCAGTGGCATCCAGAACATCCTCGGCAGGTGTTAGAGTGAGTTCAGGCATGTGTATGCCAAGAACATTTTCCTTTCCAAGGGCTTCAACTGTCAGGTATGCAGTAAGTGCAGAATCAATCCCTCCGCTAAGACCTACAACAGCACCTTTAACGCCTGCTTCAGTTGTTTTTTCCTTGATAAACTCAACTATGATGTCTTTAGCTTTTGAAATGTCCATTATATCAATCCTGCTTCTTTTTAATGGAGAATGTTCCCAATTATATTAATCTATTTGTCTTTGAAGCAGCCTTCGAAGCAGACAGCTTGATTCCCTGTCCTGTTATGTTATAGTTCATGATTTCAAGTGATATATCCGTGTCTCTCATTTTAGGAATGTAAATGAACCGTTCCATTTTACCTGTATATGGATTTTCCTTTGTCATCAAACGGATGGTTCCACTACTTGAATATTCAGCTATCCTGTGAGTGAGCTCATGTGCGGTTGCATCCATTATTATAAGAGAGGTCCATTTTGATTCCGCGAACAGGTAAATAAGAGTATCAAGTTTATCCCTGAATACGTTTAATTCCTCTCCTATTGAAAAAGTACCCATATTATCAATGACAACTACTTCCACGTCTTCAGGAATGATGTATTTGATATTGCGTGGATCAGTTGTATTTGTGATAATGTTCGCGTATTTGTCTTCAAGGCCCTCTATTCTCTTTTCAAGCACGCGTATCATTGTAAGTTGTTTGTTTTCTACAAAGGGCTCAATGTCTAAACCAATACTTTTCCCATGTCGTATTATCTTTTCCGGAGTCTCTTCAGTTGCCAGTATTGCACATTTTTTACCTTCCATGCATGCATTGTAGGTCAGGTGCAATCCAAATATTGTTTTACCTGTTCCAGGTTCCCCTGTTACTAAATAAGCTTCCCCCGCAGGAAAACCTCCCTGTATCTTTTTATCGATTTCAGGGATTCCGGTAGATATTCTTTCCATAATTTACACCATACTTTCTTTGTATACGCCTGATACTAATAACATAATTGTAGTTTCATTAGCACAGAACTTTCCTTATTTGTTAGTATTCGGAGAGAATACCCTGATTCCTTCTTCTGTAATATTGTATCCAATAAGTTCCATGATTCAGGTTGATAATCTATCCATAGTTTATCTTCTCATTTTCGTATATACATATTAGTATCATGTTCATCTTATTATATATTAATATCGAATATATCTCATGTACACTTTTAGTAACAAAGAATTAATCTATATTCAGAAAGTATCTGGCATTATATGGAATACTACATCGCAGATTCTGCGGTCTTCATCATGGGCAGTGGAATAGAGCCTTATCGTATCATAACCATCCCTTCGGTAGTAAATGAACTGAAAAGCAGTGAAGCAGCAATGCGCTTTGACCTCGCCCGGGAAAGTGGTGCCAGGGTAGAGGTGCCGGAAGATGCTTTCCGTGAAAAGGTCATGGAGATTGCCAACAAGACAAAAGACTGCGAGGAATTATCCTCAACTGACATTGATATTCTGGCCAAGGCACTTGAATACAAAGGAAATTCAGTACTTCTGACCGATGACTATGCAGTCCAGAATGTCGCAAAGGTGTTGGGACTTGAAGTAAAGCCTGTAGCACAGAAACATATAAAGGATGTTCTTGTATGGCAAAAACAGTGTACCGGATGTCGGAGAAAATTTGATAGCGGTGATGTATGTCCTGTTTGTGGTTCTCCCTTGAAGAAAAGGCGTAAAAGAAAAATATAACATCTCGATTGATATATTACATATAAGTTAAAGATGAAAATACGGGGTACATATGAAGAATATTGATAAATTAATCCAAAAAGCCCTTGAATTACAGGCAAATGGTCTTGTTACAAGGCAAATTGCAGATGAGCTTAACGTTTCCCGGGAAACAGTCACATGGCTTCTGACACGCGCAAAGAAGGAAGAAGTTTCCTCTGCACCAAAAGACATATCGGTTAACTGGAGCAGTATAGGAATGAGTGCATTCAGGATGCGCCATGTAGGAATTGCCATGTGTGACATGGTCCTTGACACTGTAGAAGCAACAGGCAATGAAATCGATCTGGTGGTAGGAATTGGTCTGAGCGGAGTTCCTCTTGCAAGCCTTATGGCAGAAGAGCTCAGTACAGAACTTTCAGTTTACCACTCTTACAATGAGCAGGGTGATGACACAAAACTCAATGGTGCCTTCAGCAGGAATTTTGCAGGTATCAAAGGAAAGAAATGCATCATAGTGGATGATGTTATTACAACAGGTAACACAATGGCAGATGTTGTAACCCATCTGCGCAGTTCCGGTGCAAAACCTGTGGCAATTGCCGTACTTGTGGACAAGAGCGGTTCAGAAACCCTTTCTGAAGTTCCTGTACATTCACTTGTACGCATCACACGTGTAGACTGATCAAATCAAAAAAGAAATGATTATTTTTTTTGTTTTTCAGTAGGAGTTATTCAACTCCTACGGAACCTATTTTCTCTACAAGTTTGGAAAGCACTTCTGTACGCATACCCTGTACGAATTTGATACTTCCAACGACAAGGTGTCCTCCGCCGTTAACTCCGCCACCTTGTACTTCTTCGTAGAGTTCTCTTACCATCTGTGGTATGTTCATAAGAACTCCCTTTGAGCGGATTACAGCGAAGTCCGGTCCATATCCTATGGTTACTACAGGTTTGCCTTCGTATTTCTTGCACAATTTGTCGTGGACTTCACCTGATGTCTTTCCGGGTGGTGGGAATGTGAATGTGTGGGCATGATTCTCCACATCAAGAACATTGAGGATCGCACCATTTGGCAGGTCCTGAGATTTCACGTGGGCCATACAGACATCCATCTGTTCGGCTATCATCCCATTAGCCTGTTCACAAAGCACAGTGACAAGGTTCTTGTGTATAGTATGGTCACCGAAATCCAGGATATCGTCAAGCATGCCTTTTCCGGTGTTGAACTTAAGCCAGTATGCTGCAAAGTCAAGGGCAAGTGCCATGTCCCTCAAGTTTTGCTCGGTATACCTGTCAGATACCAGTTCTATGTATCTCCTTGCTTCTTCGGCTTCTGAGCGGTCACCAAGGGCAGCTACTGCAGGGAGGTGTTTTATTTCGTTTTCAACGTTGACATTTATCATACGTGCGACCTCGGTACAGAGCATACCTGCTGTCATACCGAAATCACCTCCGACATGTGCCGGGTTAACATGAGTTAACAGGAATTCATCGACCACATCGTCAGGCTGGTGGTGGTCCATGACTATCATCTGGATGCCGTACACCTGTGCCTGCTTCATTGCAGCCACGTTCTCGTTGGATGATCCGTTGTCCACACTTATAATTAGTGGCATCTTTTGTCCATGTCTGACTACATCTTCCAGTGCAAAGTTAATGTCACGGACAACATCGGTCACTTCATAGAACGGTGCCTTTGAAGGTGCACGCTTGTAGAAGTAATATTCTCCGTCTGCCCCGTTTACTTCTTTTATGAGCGGAATGATTGCCTTCTCAATAGCCAGTGCTGCAGTCATACCATCAGCATCGGCATGGTGGCGCAATAGAATAGGTGTGGATTTGATGATTGCCTTTCTAATTTCCTTTGCAGCCTTCTTCATGATAGGTCTGAGATTTTCAAGAACCTCACTCTCAACCATATATTCGATCTCATAAGGCTCCGCTCGTTTATCAATAGCGGCTTCTATGCGGTTAAGGATCTCAGCTTCCTGTGATCCGCTCAGTCTTTTAAGACTCTGTATCTCAAGCTGGAAACTGCCAGCACGGGCAGTAATCTCACCGGTAGCTGCAACAATCATATCTGCTTCAATTTCCGGATATGCTCTCTCACCTGCGCTCTCAAAGGCGGCACCGGAAACCTGTCCGGTTTCATCTGCAATTGTAAATATCGTAGGTCCTGCTGTCTGCTTGACCTGAATGACCTCACCCTGCACTTTTACCTTCTTGCCTACCATTTGTGGCATTTCGCTGGCAAGTATGATCGGGAGCTTCTTTTCAAGTTCAATGGTCTGGTATTCTTTCAACTTCCGTGGAACCAGATCCATTTTTCCTCTTGGTTTTATCTCCTTTAAGCTGACAATGACAGCTTCACCAACTTCCAGGGTTCCATTCATGTTGCTGGAATGAATAAGGCCTCTAAGATTAGAATTAAGATCAACGAATACCCCGAAATCAGCAATGTTCCTTACTGTTGAATGGTACATCTTACCGACTTCAAGTTCATCAAGGGTGCATGAGTTGTCAAGTTTGTAGACGATTTGCTTCTTTGCGCATGACTGGCATACCTCATCTCCATTATAAAGACGGTCCATTTCTGTTCCACAGACCTTGCACTTATAAAATACACCTTTGCCGGAGCATGCCACGCATTTCTCCCTCTCTTCAATTTCCCCTGTCCCGCTACAGTTGCTACAGGAAGAACCATTTTTCAGGAAATTTGCCATATCCTTTTCAGAAAGCTTCATAAAGTCTACTGACTTTGATTTTCCCGTTCCTTTGCACTCGGGGCATTTGGAAGTGCCTGTAACACTATAGCCTTTCCCGTTGCATTCTTTACATTTCTCGCTCATTGTATCTAGTCTTAGATAGTATATATTGGATTTATGTGTTTGCTTGTTATCCAGAGTGATTGAAAAAAGCGACATATTTATAATAGGTATTTATATGATCTTTGCAGCATTGCGTTTTTGACAAAGTTGTTTGAAATTATTAACGTCAAAATCAATCACATTAATAAACAATAAATGAGTTCTATTATTTGTTGGGTCTGAAATGTTATTTCAATAATAACAATGCTTTCATGCTTTCGTGTACATCCCCTCAAACAAGTACTCAGACCCAGCCTTCTATATCTTTTCTATTGTTTTTAATGTCCTGGAGAGATGGGCTTTTATTAGTTTCCACCGGTATATTTTTAAAAAGTAGGCTCCTTATATCTATTTAACAAGTTCTCTATTTCTTCTTCAGGAGAGTGGCAAAATATGGTTTTGACTGATATTCTTTTTCCGTTAGCTATAGTGGCAGTTATCATATTGTCCAAAGCTATTAAGATCGTTAATGAATATGAACGTGTAGTTATCTTCCGTCTGGGAAGGTTAAGTGGAGTTAAAGGTCCGGGTCTGTTTCTTATCATCCCGATAATCGATACGGTTGTAAAGATAGACCTTCGTGTGGTCGCAATTGACGTTCCAAAACAGGCAGTAATCACAAAAGACAATGTAACTGTAGCTGTGGATGCTGTCGTTTATTATCAGGTTATTGATCCTACAAAGGCAGTTAATGAGGTTGAGAATTTCAAGTATGCAACTGCAATGCTTTCTCAAACAACACTCAGGGATGTTATCGGCCAGCTTGAACTTGATGACGTGCTTTCAAACAGGGAAGATGTCAACAGGAACATCCAGGAGCAGCTTGATATTTCCACTGATCCATGGGGTATCAAGGTTACCGGTGTAACTCTGCGAGATGTAAGCATTGATGACACGATGCTGCGTGCGATCGCAAAACAGGCAGAGGCAGAACGTGAGAAGCGTTCACGTATCATACTTGCAGACGGTGAGTTCATTGCTGCTACAAAGATGAAAGATGCTGCACGCCTTTATGAGGAAGTACCTGTTTCAATCAAACTCAGGGAATTGCAGACATATGCCGAAATAGCAAGGGAAAAGAACATGATTGTTGTGGCTAATTCCACAGATGTTGCGGAAGTTGCAGCCTTTTCAAAGGCATTTACCAAAAAAGAGTGATGGAGGAATTATGCTACATAAGTGCCGGTCATACCTGAGCACTTTTCTTTTTTTTATATTGCTCTTTTCACTGCTTTCAGGTAATGCATGTGCTGCAGGACAACAGAAGGTTCTGGTTGTTGATATCTCGGATTCGATCACCCCTGTTACTGATGATATTGTAGCTGATGCTATAGCCTTTGCAGAAAGCGATGACTACGAAGCTCTTGTTATCACTCTTAACACACCTGGCGGCAATCTTGATGAAACACTTTCAATTATGGAGCAGATTGCTTCAACTGATGTTCCGGTAATAGGATATGTCTACCCGGAAGGAACAAAAGCATGGTCCGCTGGTACTTTAATTCTTATCAGTACTGACGTTGCTGCAATGGCACCTTATACTATAATTGGTTCCGCGCAGCCAGTCACAGTGACTGCCACCGGAAGCGAGCCTGTAGAAGAGGACAAGATAATCAATGCCATTGTCAAGAGAGCTACCGAGAATGCAAAAATGCACAGTCGTAACGAGACAGCAGCAGAACAGTTCATTACAGAAAACCTGAACCTTGATGCTGAAACAGCTCTTGAGTATGGGGTTATTGAGTATGTTGCATCTGATATCGATGACCTGCTCTCCCAGGTAGATGGTACCGAAGTAAAGGACAAGGTTCTTGAAACGGATGGTGCGGATATCACTTACTATGAGCCTTCTCTCAGGCTGGCTTTCATGGGCATAATCTCCAATCCACTGGTTTCCTCGATGCTTCTGCTTCTTGGTGTTTATGCCATTATACTTGGAATTTCACATCCGGGTTTTGGTGCTGAACTCTTTGGTGTGATCGCTATTGCACTCGGGCTTATAGGAACTGGCTTTGATGTGAATATCGGTGCATTGTTCCTGGTTGTTGCCGGTGTAGCGTTGCTGGTACTTGAATTCCAGGCTCCGGGATTCGGGGTTTTCGGGATTGCGGGTCTGGTATGCATAATTGCAGGCAGTATATTGCTGGTTCCAACTGATTTCCCAAATAACTATACTCCGGCAGAATTCCAGCGTACGCTGATAGTATCTGTGGCGACGCCAACAATATTGATCGGACTTTTCTTTGTGTTCATCATTTACAAGGTATTTGAGGTCAGGAGAAAGAAACCGCTCTTTGGTGAACTAATCGGTGACATGGCTGTTGCACTTGAACCTATTGGAAACGGAGAAACAGGATATGTTCTTCACAGGGGGCAACACTGGAAGGCACGTTCATCTGACATGATCGAGAAAGATGACAAGGTAAGTATTCTTGAAAAAGACGGTGTTGTGCTTGTGGTTGAGAAACTGAAAAGCGAATCAGAGTCTGAAAACAAGACTAATAATACGTAAGATTAAAAATTGAATGTGGAATTTTAAGTTTTAGGTAGAAAGGATGTCCTTTCTACTTTCTCCTGACCATTTCCACAACGCGGCGTTTCTTTTCAATAGCATTTAACGCTGCCCTGTCAATGGCTTTTTTCATTTCTTCAAAGTCACGCGGATTCTCGTCACCTATCATCTTCTTGATAGGTGTGTATGCTGATTCCCTGAAGCGTGGTGTGAAGTCTCTTGCTTCTCCGTCAATTATGACTTCTGCTCCGGTTCCTTCTACGACTTTTCCAATAACAGAAATATCCACATCTGCGCTTCTGACTGTTTTCATGATGTCTTCCGCATACTCTTCAGGTGCGATGATAAGCAGAGCATCAAGGGATACTCCAAGATAGTCGATCTCAAGTGATTCAAGCATCTCAAGGACTCTTGGGTTGACAAGTTTTCTCATTTCCTTTTCTTCAAAAATGAGCTTGACACCTGCTGTTCTGGATATTTCTTTAGCATCTCCGCGAATGCCACCGTTTGTGACATCTGTCATTGCGTGGATGTATTTCACAAGACCGGAATCCAGAAGTTTCTCGCATGCTTCGAGGAATTTGATATTGATGGTCTCGTCAACGATATCATGCATCTCATAGTAGAGAGCGGTTGTAGATATTGTTCCGCCGCCTGCTCCTTCTGTCATGAGGATGACATCTCCTACCTGTGTCTGCTCACGTGATGTCAGGTCGGTTGATACTCCAACAGCACCGACTCCTCCGGTCATGCGTTCACCGATTACCATGTCACCGCCGATTCTGAGGGTGCTTCCGGTTATGAGTGGGATGCCTGAAAGATCTGCCACTGCTGTGATACCTGCAATGTGATCAAAGACCTTGCCGACATCTCCGTCATCTGCTACGTGTATGTCAGAAAGCATTGCTACAGGTCTTGCACCCATAACATATACATCACGAAGTGCCGCCCTTGCAACGTGGAATCCTGCAAGGAATGAATAATCGCTAAGTCTGGAGTGCATGCCGTCGACGGTGAGAATGACATATTCTCCTCCATCGGATTTTACAACTCCTGAGTCATCAAGGTGTGTTGTGTCTACTACCGCTTTTGTCTTGCCGATGACTTCTGCGATCTTCTCATGTGTGTAGAAATCTCCAAGACCTCTGGAACCGACGCCGAATTCTCCCATTGTAACACCGGATACGGTGGGTTCGAGCACGTCACCTTTCAGAACAAGGGTTGCCTTTGCTTCGGTAATGGTTGCCTGTGCAAGCTTGCGTGCATGTTCGGGATTTGTGTTCTTGACTTCAAGAATTCTGGCGGTAAGTTTGTCTTCGAGGTCGGAATCGTTTTTCCTGATCCCTCGTTTTGCGTAGCCTTCAATATCCATATTTTCATTCCTTCAGCACATAGCAACAAAGTTCTTCAGTATTTTAAGGCCGGTATCACCGCTTTTTTCAGGGTGGAACTGAGTTCCGACCACATTGCCTGCATCATTGACAATGGCGGCTGCAAATTCTGTTCCGTATTCGCATGAAATCAGCGTGTTCTTATCTGTAGTGTCCACATAGTATGAGTGTACAAAATAGACAAATGAACCATCATTTATTCCATTAAATATTGGATGTTGCTGTGTAATTTTGATTGAGTTCCATCCCATGTGAGGGACTTTGAGATCGGAGTGTGGGAATCTGAGTACCTGTCCTTTTACAAGGTTAAGTCCTTCAGTGAGTCCTCCTTCTTCTGATGTGCTTAGCATCATCTGCTGGCCAAGGCATATCCCAAGCATTGGCTTTCCTGATGCCACATACTCATCGATGGTACTTCTGAGAGATTCCACGTTCTTCATTGCATCCCTGAAAGCACCGACTCCCGGAAGGATAACTCCATCTGCACTTTTTATCTCTTCAGGGTCACTTGAAATGATTACGTTGGCACCTGCGTGTTCCAGCCCCTTGCGAACACTTCTGAGGTTACCAAGTCCGTAATCGATGATAACGATCTTCTTCATGTGAGAATTAAAGAATGGTTTTGGTACATGAATGTAACGATGTGGGATTTTGTTTGGGTATTTCATTAATTATGACATTAATTATTCTGCACACTATATAAAAATCAGGAGCAAATCAATAAATTTATATTCAATGTTTATTTGTTAGCATTCGGTGATTTTTTGCAAAAGACTGAAAAACTATTTGATGATGATAGGGCCATTGAGCTTCCTATCAATATAGTCGTCATGTTGGTGGTTGGTATGGTTGCCCTTGCGGCACTTGTAGCTATTATCCCTCCCCCAACTAAGAATATGTCTGTTAATATAGTAGAGTCAGGTGAACAAAGTGCAGGCCCTACTGCCGGAAACACTGTCATTGTAGATTCAACAACAGCAAACTCCCCATTCACAGTAGATGTTTTGGTTTCAGTGGTTGATCCTGATGGTTATCCCGTGCGGGCTGCCAATGTAGTACTCAGGGGCCTTGGTGGTGTGGCAACAGGTACAACCGATGATTACGGAAATTGTACTCTTACCACAGCTTCCCCGGCTGGTTCCCAGGTAAGCCTTGGTCCTAACCAGAACGAAGGAAGCATGGACCTTACCATATCTGCAGATGGATTCTACGACTTTGAAAAAGCAGGCGCTGTAATGATAGTCAGGACTTCATGATCCTGCTATCTTTTTATTTTTTTGATTTTTATGTTTAATAATGAATCTGCATCCGTGGGCCTTCCCATAAGAATCGTTATTCTCACTATCATCGGAATGATAGGTATCTATACTATTCTCTCGGCTGTTACAAGTACGCCGTTTGTTCCTGATACTATGTTTGCATCTTCCAATTGCAGCAGTTTCAATCTTACAAACGGGACGGGAGATTCCCCGTATCTCACGGTAAACGTTTTTGATAATGACGGAAGGCTGATAGGTGATGCAAATATCATTGTATGGGGACCTTCAAGAGAAAAAGTTGCAGGCGGGATTACAGATGCTGACGGTGAGTTTCAGTACAGGTTGCTGAACATCTCTCTCCCGCAGGGTAAGACCGAAGGATACCTTTCTGTCAAGGTTATGCAGGAAGGCTATCTTGATTATAGTAACGATTATTTCCTGAAAGTAAAGAAAGTGTGAGAAAATCTATCTGGTTTTCTCAGTCTTCTTTCTAATTTTGTAACCATTTAGTCATTCTTCTATTATACAAAAATTGGTTATGTCGATATGAGTGATACAAACATTGCTCTTTTTCATTTACCCAAAAACAACCGGCAAGCTAAAAACAAAGTAACCATCCGCCGAAGGCGGCATATTCCTATGCTTCTGTACAGAAGATTGTTCCAATGATTATTTTATTTATAATGACAATTCTACAGAAGTCCTGCGAAGAAAGTATTTCTGGGCATTGTTAAGACCTTTTTGTTTCGTCTTGTGGGAAAACGCCGGCTTCGCCGTACCCTTCGAGATAATTCAAGTTTCATGTTGTCCTTCTGTTGACCAGATAGAACTTCATGAGCACTGCAACAGCAAACACAAGGGCAATGCCGAATGAGAAATAAGCTGACTTTATGACATTCCATTGTCCATTCATGATGAGGAATCCGGTAAGTGCCAGGATGACAGCTCCCACGATGCCTGAGAGTTCCACAGGTACTTTTACAGAACCGATATTGATACGGTTGTGATTTTCGGCTTTTTCCAGGCGCATGTTCAGTTTTGATATCTCATTCCTGATTTCTACAGAGAGATTCTGCATTTCTTCTGTTTCCGAGTAGTCTTTTATCATGAACTGCTCTGTTAGTTTGCTATTCTCTTCCCGCAGTTCCATGATCTGTGAATTAAGGTTACTTATCTCAGAGTTGAGTTCCTGAAGTCTGGTTTCATATTCGTGGTTATGGGAACTGTTTAGTATCAGGTTGTTCATCTCGGTACGTATTGAGACAATTTCAGTCATTGTGCTCTCAAGTGCTTCCTCAAAATTTATCTCGTACTCCGGGATGGTATCTTCCACGGGCACGTCAACAGATAGCCTGCGTTCCACTGCACGCAGTCGTTTTTCCACACTTCTTACGGTCTGGTCAAGAGAGTGTAACCTGCCGTTGATATCGTCTTTTACCTGTTTGTCGTTTTTCATGGTCTGCACCAACAGACCTGTCATTTTTACTCAGAGTATTAAAAATCTTCGATTTTAGTCGGATAATTGAAGAGTTATATTTTCAGAATTAACATCAACGACATAGTATTTTTGTTTGTTCAGGGTGATAGGTGCGATTTTTTAGGGAAATAAAGGTTCAGTGCATGTCCCTGATAACCTTTTGAAAAAAGAGATAATATCTGCTTACCAGCAGATGCCCACGTAGTCGATCTCGGTGCTAAGTTTATCCGGATTGATAAGCTTCCTGCCGTCGATGACAACACGGTTTCCCATGAGGTCGAATTCTTTGTCAAGGTTCCTGAATTCGTTCCATTCGGTCATGATGAGACAACCATCAGCTTCTGTCAGGGCTTCGGATGCGCTCTTACAATATGCAACATCGTGGAAGAGTTTTTTCATGCCCTCTTCAGCCATCGGGTCGTATGCAGCGATATCAGCCCCAAGTTCCAGCAGTTTATCGATAACCGGAATAGATCTGGATTCCCTTATATCATCGGTGTCGTTCTTGAAGGCCAGACCAAGTACGGCTATTCTCTTGTTCTTGAGCTCACCGATCTTTTCCTGAAGCAGTTCGATCATCTTCAGGGGCTGTCTGTTATTTACATCAACAACGGACTGGAGAAGATCCGGGGCGTATCCGATCTGGTTCGCTTTGCCGATGAGTGCCTTTACGTCCTTAGGGAAGCATGAGCCGCCGAATCCCGCTCCGCAGTTAAGGAACTGGCGCTCAATCCTGAAGTCTGTTCCCACGGCATCCATGACCTCGTATGTATCGATTCCAAGCTGCTTGCAGATGTTCCCTACCTCGTTGGCAAAGGATATCTTGGTTGCCAAAAAGGAGTTGTTGACGTATTTGATCATTTCTGCTGTCCTTGGATTGGTGTGAGTGATCTCACATTCCAGCTTGCGATAGAGTTCTGATACAACAAAATAGGACCTCTCATCGATAGCACCAACCACGATCTTGTCAGGGTGCATGAAGTCATAGACAGCCTTGCCTTCCCTGAGGAACTCCGGGTTCATCACAACGCCAAAGTCCTTTCCTGCTTTTTTGCCGGAGTATTCTTCTACTATCGGAAGTACGACCTTCTCGGTTGTTTCAGGCACGACCGTGCTCTTTACAACCACTACATGATAGTGATCTTTCTTTGCAATAGCTTTCCCAAGGCTGGCACTTGCAGCTTTGACTATTGAGAGGTCAATGCTTCCATCTTCCCCTGATGGAGTTCCCACGCAGATAAATGATGCATCGGAGTTCTCAACAGCATAATCATAATCCGATGTGGCAATGAGTGTCTTCTGGCTGTACTTTGCCAGCAGTTCATCCAATCCCTCTTCCCAGATAGGTGCGGTTCCAGCATTGATTTGTTTTACTTTTTCCTCATCAATGTCGATGCAGATAACTTCATGCCCGAGTTCTGCAAAACAAGCGGCTGAGACGGAACCCACGTAGCCTGAACCAATAATGGATACTTTCATGATAAGATTCTCCTGAGGTGTAAATTGTTTGGGAGTGTATATTAGGATTTGGGATATGATTTTTGTAAACTTATCTTTCAAAAGCAATTTATTAATATATTCTTAACATAAGTCTCTTAACAAATATTGATTGTGAATGTGGATGCTATGAAATCAGGATTGTATGAACATATTGTAAATGAATTTCTTTCTGAAAACTTGTTCAACATTGATGACAAACATAAACATTTATCACGGCTAAATGATGCTGACAGCAACGATTATTTAGCACAATATCTGTATCGAGTCCTTTCTCATGCTTTATCTGAGATTAAAGGCGATAAGGATGGAAAATCAAAAATCGATAAACAGATAGAACTATGCAATGAAATAGTAGATATTTTAAATCGGTATGGTATCGAAACTCAAGGTTTAGATGTCTCTGAAACTGCTGAAAAACTCATGGCAGTTTTAGATGAAAACCTGAGTGTTGATTTCTCACGTCCCGATACTCCACTTTCTTTAGGTGCATTACTCACAGGCACAAGGCAGGATCCTTCGTTAGTTTCTCAACTTAAAAAAGAGATTTTGTCGTCTGATCGAGTGGATATCCTCTGTTCATTCATTAAATGGAGTGGCATCAGAATACTCCAAGAAGAGCTAAAGGAGTTCACTTCAAGAAAAGGAAGTGAATTAAGAGTTATAACAACCAGTTATATGGGTGCAACGGATTCAAAGGCAATTGAATTTTTAGAAAATTTGCCAAATACAACTTTAAAAGTAAGTTATGATACTAGAAGGACAAGATTACACGCAAAAGCCTATCTGTTTGAAAGGCAAACTGGTTTTTCTTCTGCATATATTGGTTCTTCTAACATCTCTAATGCAGCACTTACTGATGGATTGGAATGGAACATCAAAATTAGTCAGTATGAGCAGCCTTTTCAGTGGGTTAAAATAAAAGCTACTTTTGATACTTATTGGAATGATAGGGAATTTGAAACCTATAATAAAGATGACAAGTCTAGATTGATAAAGGCGTTACAAGCAGAAAAATACGATAGCAACACTGAATTTGTGATGCCAAATTTTGATTTAACGCCATATCCATTCCAAAAAGAAATTCTTGAATCAATATGGGCAGAACGTCAGCTACATAGAAACAAACACTTAATTGTAGCTGCAACAGGCACTGGAAAAACTATGATTGCAGCTTTTGATTTCAAGAAATTCAGGAAGGAGTTTTTTGAAACCCACAAAAGAGAGCCACGCTTATTGTTCATAGCACATAGAGAAGAGATATTAAAGCAATCTCTGTACACATTTAGAATGGTTCTAAGAGATCACAATTTTGGGGATATGATGGTTGGTGGAAATATTCCCGCAAATACGGAACAGATATTTTCATCAATTCAAACATATAACTCAAAAGAAATTCATGATCTTTTAGATTCAGAATATTTTGATTATATTATAGTAGATGAGTTCCATCATGCAGCAGCGCCGAGTTATAAATCCCTTTTAGATCATGTAAATCCAAGCTGTCTGTTAGGTTTAACTGCAACTCCAGAACGTGCTGATAATTTAGATGTTAAAACGTTTTTTGATAACCACATAACTGCAGAAATTCGTTTACCAGATGCGATAGATAGGAAGTTGTTGTGTCCTTTCCAATATTTTGGTATTACTGATAGTGTTGATTATTCCAAGTTGAAGTGGCAACGTGGTGGTTATGTTCAAAGTGAACTCAGCAAACTTTACACTGCAGATAATCATCGTGCAGAAATGATTTGTGAGAAAACTGTACAGACGGTATTGGATATCAGAAACACTAAAGGTTTAGGTTTCTGTGTTTCAAAAGCACATGCAGAATACATGTCTGGAATCTTCAATAAATATGGTATTCCAAGCGAGCATCTAACTTCTGATTCTACCAAAGATGTAAGAAGCTCTGTTCAAAAGAAGCTGTTAAACAAAGAGATTAACTTTATTTTTGTTGTAGATTTGTACAATGAAGGAGTTGACATTCCAGAAATCGACACCGTTCTCTTTTTACGTCCCACTGAAAGTTTAACAATATTCTTGCAACAATTAGGACGTGGACTTAGATTAAGCGATGACAAAGACTGCTTAACAGTACTAGATTTTGTGGGTCAAGCGAACAAAAACTATAGATTTGATTTGAAGTTCAAAACATTGATTGAAAATATAGGTCAAGACATTGCTTTAGAAATCGAGCAAGGATTCCCACATTTACCTGCTGGTTGTAGTATCGAATTAGAAAGGAAATCTAAGGAATACATATTAGATAACATTAGTCAAGCTCTTAATCTAAGGCGACAAACAATTGTGAATAGAATTTCTAGTTTTGTTGCTGACACGGGAATGGAATTATCTTTTGAGAATTTCATAAATTACTATAATTTAGACCTTGATGACATCTACAAAAAGATGTGCTGGTCAAGAGCACTAGCAGAAGCTCAAATCATAGATGATTTCAATGAACCCGATGAAGATAAATTAACTAGTGGCTTGAGAAGAATTCAACATATAGATGATATCTCTTACATCGATTGTGTTCTTAGGTATCTATCTGGCAAAAATATAGATGAAGCAGCTGTCTCTGAAAAAGAAAGATACTATTTGACAATGTTTGTTCTAACGATCTGGAACAAGGAAAAGTTTGCTTTATTAAAAGATGCGTTTTCTAAGTTGCTAGATAATTCTACAATCTATGATGAAATTATCATGCTGTTAGAATTCAAAAAGAGTATCATAAGAAATGTTTCTCCTGAAATAACATTGCCATATGTTTCATCTCTAAGTTTGCATTCTAAATACACACAAGCAGAAGCTCTTGCTGGACTTGGGTATTTTGATTTGCAAAATAATCATACCGTACAGGCTGGTGTACTGCCAATCAAAGATAAAAAGACAGATGTGTTTTTCATCACATTAAACAAGAATGAAAAGGATTATTCTCCAACTACGATGTACAATGATTATGCAATTAATGAAAATCTCTTCCATTGGCAAAGTCAAGCATCAACTAAGGTTGATTCTAAAACTGGACAGAGATATATTAATCACAAAGATATGGGTCAAACAATTCTTCTTTTTGTGAGAGTAAACAAAAGTATCAATTCTTTATCTCAACCTTATTATTTCTTGGGGCCGGTGGAATACGTAAGTCATGAAGGTGAAAAACCTATCAATTTTGTATGGTCGCTAAAGTATCCAATGCCTGCACACTTATTAAGAGAAACAGCAAGGCTCATAGTTGGATGATATTTTTTATTTCTCTATAGAAAGCTTATTTATCCCCACAAACCCAACTTCCTAATAATCCCTCCAAAAGAGCACCCTCACATGTCCCACGACAAAACCAACGTATGCCCTGTAGAAAAGTCCGGCAGCCTCGATAACAGGATTCGCAGATGGCTGCAGAATCCGCAGAAGATACTCGGTCCCTATGTCAGGGAAGGGATGGAAGTTCTGGAAATTGGCTGCGGTCCGGGATTTTTCACAATGGACATGGGTCGGATGGTCGGAAAAAGCGGTCGTGTGGTGGCAGTTGATCTTCAGGAAGGCATGCTTCAGAAGGTAAAAGAGAAGATCAAGCTGTCTGGGGAAGAACTGAATATAGAGCTTCACAAATGCGAAAGTGACAGAATAGGAGTATCCGGGGAGTTTGACTTTGTTTTTCTTTTCTACGTTGTTCACGAACTGCCGGATAAGGAGAGTTTCTTCAGGGAACTGTCTTCCTTGATTAGAAAAGATGGCAGTATTCTCATAGTTGAGCCACCGATGCATGTTTCAAAACAGGCATTTGGTGAGATGCTTGATATTGCCGGTAAGGTCGGGTTTGTGGTAGTGGACAGGCCGAAGATGTTTCCTAATAAGGTTGTGTTGTTGGGAAAAGCTTGAGTTATGATGCTGGAATATTTTGATTGAAAGTTCCCACAAAGTTTACGATTCTTCTTCATAAGGTGAGTTATCGTTAACTTTACGATTTAACGATAGCAAAATTCAGGACAAAAATACTTGTCAATAGGCCTAATTCACGGCAAATTCTATCGTTAACCCCAGTTAACGATTTTGCTTAACGATAAACCCTGAAAATGCTCTATTGTAAACTTATACGCAGGTGACTACAAAACCCCACATAAAATGTGGTCACCCATAAACTCAACATCACTCAATCTTTATTACTTAAAAACACATAGAAAAATTTAGAAATCCTTGTCGTTTTTATCATGATAGAAAGAGCTCCGTGTCTTAACAAAGAAGAACTTCTTCCTCTTCTGAGAGAATTCTTTCGTAAAGAAGAATCTGTTGAGCTTGCCTACCTTTTTGGTTCGGTTGCAGAGGACACGGCAGGTCCGTTGAGTGATGTGGACATCGGTGTTTATCTTTCTGAGACACTAACGGAAAAAGAAAGGATCTACAAACGGATTGACCTGATAAATGAGCTTTCCGACCTGCTGAAAAGTGATAAACTGGACCTTATCGTGATCAATGACACAGGTTATGTTCTAAATTTTGAGATAATAAGGCCAAATGTCCTGATATTTTCACGGCATGAAGGTATGCGTGTGGATGTAGAGTGCTACATCATGTCAATGTATCTTGACTGGAAATACTATGAGGACAGGTATAACAAGCATTTTCTTGAAAGAATTACAGAAAAGGGAACAATTTGATGCGTTTTGATATGATTGCAATTAAAAGATAATCATTCATTCTTGCTCATCTTCACCAGTTTCATTTTCACCTGCACCAGTTCCATAAGGCTGGTCGAATGCTATTCCTGTAATAACCCAGCTCGAATCGCTTTTTTGCAACTGGAAATATACGGAAATGACAATCGGATCATTCTCATTTCCCACGGTGTCAAAGGTGACTGCGGTACAATTACTTTCAATAAACGCAAGGTCATCTGCAACAGTTGTTGACACTATATTGAACTCTTTGATTCCACCTGCTTCTATTCCATTGTTGGCTAAAATCATCTTGATACTTGCAGGCACAAGGAAATCCTGTCCCTCGCATAGATTGAAAGCAGTGGTAAAATCACCTTCATTTGTAGCATTGAAAAAGGTTATAACAACATTCTCCGCAGAAGCGGATGACGATGAAGCGTATTCTCCTGCGATTCTTTCTTTTAATCCTGTATTTTGTATCAGAAGCACAGCACTTAACAAAACAAAAGCAATGACCAATGCCTGTCTTAGCATTTTTTTCTTTGATCTTTCAGGTCTCTTTTCAGTCGCTTTTTCTTTTCTGGTAGGGCTGGTGCTGCGGACGTTTCTTAGCTCTCTTTCAGAAGTAAAAAGTTCCTGGGGATATGAAGAATCTGAAATGTCTGAATCCGTGCTGGCAGCTATTTTGGTATCAGGCTTATTTTTAACCTCTTTCAAATAAGAATCATACATTCTGGCAACATCGACATCTTCAGGTTTCAGGTAATTTTGCTTATCCCCTTTAAGGTCATTTGACCTGCTTTTTTGCATTAGATCTCTTTTAGTATTTACCGAAAATCCATTGTTTCCAGTCGATAAATTGCTTCTCGGAACTACTGTATCTATAATATTGGTTATCAGCTTTTTTTTGATGAACCCTATATCATTTGCAGAATTGACTGTACTGACAAGATTTTTGAGCCCGGACACGATCTCATTGAGAAAACCATCTAACCCTGACTTCCTGTCAGAAGCTGCCCTGAACATAATCTGGGTCAGTCCTGCATTTTCTTTTATCAGGGATGTCAGCAGGTAATGAGTATTACTGTCTGTTGCTTCACTTGAAAAATGGAGTACGCTACCTTCTTTGATTGCATATCCATCTACAGCATAGAGATTTCTTGCACAGGTCTGCATCAGGAAAGATATTATCTGTTCTGCACTAATATCTTCAAAATTAATTCCAAGGTCAACAGTGTTCCATGTGCCGGATAATTGAAGAAAGTCCTCTCTTGTAAATGGCTTTGCGTTCAGGAAAGGGACAATACAATGAACTTCTTTTGCCTGCATGGCAACCATATGCTTTTCGCGGTTAGTATCACGATATATTATACTCGCTTCTATCTTTTCGTTATGGATACATGTCGTGGGCTTCAGGACAAATTTTGCAGTTTTTGCAATGGTTGGCGGGATGTTTCCCAGTTTCAGTATTCTATCTTCCTGTAACTCGAAAACAGATTCATTATAATCAAGAATAACCTGCACATCAGAAATAGCAATATCTGTATTATTGGTAATCCTGATCCCGAAGATTATAGTGTTGTTCGGGAGGATCTCATAGCCACGTTTTATATCAACATCCATTCTAATTAAAAATTAATTATTTTTGCATATAAATAGGTTTTGAACTCTTCAATGGCTGTTTGTAAAATTCGTTAATGTATGATAAAAAGTCTGTAAAAATAGAAAAGATGCATGATGACGGCGTCATCAGATCTCTTTAACCCAGATAACTTCTCCTTCCTGCAAGGCATACATAATATCGTGTGCAACCTCTGAATCAGATCGCACCTTGATATCTCCATGTCTGCCAACAGTTGCTGAGAACAGGAATCCTTCACCTGCATAGACTTCAACATCTCTTGCTGCAGCCTCAGGGACATTGAGTATAACATGCTTTTTGCTGCGTTCAATGATAGGGTGATATTCCTTCTTTTCACGGGGCCTGCGCTCTTCCCCCTCCTCAAACTTGCGCACATCTATATGAATTCCCAGTGACCTTTCAATCTCATCAATGGTCTTTCCACCCTTACCGATCACTCTTGGAAGTTCTTTATCTCCTACACGTACAAAAGCACGGTTATCTGAGACCATTTCCACTTCTATCGGACCGCTGGCATAGTTACTGATATAATCCTTTAGTTCCCCTTCTGCAAGTTTCCATGAAGGGCTTCTCTGTTGTTCACCACCAAGTGGCATTACAACAACCTGCTCACCGTAGGTGTATATCTCAAACTCGTTCTTTCCAGTCTCAAGATCAGAAACAAGAATCACCGGTCTTGCAAGGTCAGCCTCCATCATTCCGGCAGGCACCTTCACCGTGAACTCAAGTACCTGTACCTTTGCGATCTCTCCCTTGTCGATGAAAATAACCGTATCAACAACCTGGGGAATAACACCAAGTTCCACCCTTCCGATAAGTCTCTGGATTGCGTCTACTGCGCGGTTTGCATGGACCACTCCTATCATACCCACACCGGCAAGTCTCATGTCTCCAAAAGTCTCAAAGTCTCTGGTTTTGCGCACCTCGTCATATATAGTATAATCAGGACGCACAAGCAGCAGCACATCGGCTGTATTCTCCAGACTTCCGTCAAGAGGTGCGTACTGGGTGATCTCTCCCGGAACCTGCAGGTCACGAGGAGATTCCATGGTCTTGACAACGAATCCCCTGTCTTTCAGGTAGATTGCAACTCCTGCTGCAAAAGTGGATTTACCTGCACCAGGAGGTCCTGCGAAGAGGATTCCTCTCTGGGTCATTATTCTTTCCTTAAGCACATCGCTAAGACGATACTCTTCAAGTGAAACAGATGCAATAGGCCTTACAATTGTAATTTCAACATCATCAGAGAACGGTGGTGTGGAAATAGCTATCCTCATGTTCCTTATCTGGAGTACCGTTGCACCACTGAATGACATTTCTGTGAATGATTCCTGATCAGAGCGTGCCCTGTCAAGTAACTCCCGTGAAATCATTTTCAGTTCATAGTACGTGCAGGGCTCATCCCTGATCTTCATGTACTGCACATTTCCTATGGAACCTCTCTTTGCCATAGGGCAGACCTTGTGTTTCAGGTGCACTGACATTGTGTCTGGTGTGAAAAACTCATCAATGAGAAGCGGTCCGAATTCCTCTATTGGAGGCTTAACAAAATCCACATCAAGTCCCTTTGCTTTTGCAACAAGTGACTGGACTTTGTCTCCTGTGACAAATTTAGCTTTAAGCTCAACTGCTGTCTCTCTAATAAGGGCATCTATCTCCCCGCCCTTTGCAAGTTTAACCTGGTCAGAATTAGGTCTGATACCTGTGAAAAATAATCTGATATCGCCGCTTTCAGCGAACTTCTGGAGTTCCTGAACCTCTTCAAGACCCTTGTATCCGATCTCAAGCCCGCGGTTTGCCTGGGCTTCCAGTTCAGCCATAACTGCTTCAGGTACATATATATCTACATCCCTGAGTCCCTCATCGCGTATCCTTCCTGAAAGGATACCGTCTATTACCGCACTGGTATCAGGAACTATTATTTGCCTGTTTTGTGAACTCTCTTCCATAATTACGAATAAGCTGTTGATTCTATAATATTATATTGCCACCCTGCTTCAGGCAGCGCAAAAAAAGTAACTGCTGTTTGTGTTAGCAGTCAATTACGTATGTTTTTCAGTAAACATCTTCCGGGTTGAAAACTTTCTCTCCGACTTCTTTTCCGTCTATTGTTCTGTAAAAACATGAACGGAATCCTGTATGACATGCTCCTCCTGTTTGCTCGACCAGCATAAGTATGGCATCCATGTCACAATCAACGCGTATTTCAACGATTTTCTGGGTATGACCTGAACTTTCTCCTTTCTTCCAGAGATTTTGCCTGCTGCGGCTCCAGTAGTGAGCAATACCGGTCTCAATTGTTTTCTCAAGTGCTTCCCTGTTCATGAAGGCGCACATAAGCACTTCTTTGGTATTACTGTCCTGTGCAATGGCTTGGATAAGACCATTGTCATATTTGAGGTCATCGAGATTTATCATGTGCACCACTAATTGCTATATACTATAAAATACTATTATCTATCTGTATTAATATAATTAATCGCAAATTATATCTAAATATTTTTATTATCAGGGGTCAAACTATGGATTACAGTTTTGATGGTACAGGTGGATTCAAAATCCCTACAGGTATAGGCGGACTTGATGTACAGCTTGGAGGAGGGGTTCCTCCGGGAACAACTATTCTTATTCTTGCAGAACCGGGAGCAAACTCTGAGATGTTTGCCCAGCAGTTTGTTTACGGTGGTCTTCTGAACAATGAAGATGTCTTTTATTTCACATCAGAGCATCCGGCTCAGGAGATAGTCCATGAGATGGAGGATATGAAATGGGATGTAGAGAAATTTATGGAGGATGGGCAGCTACAATTTGTGGACGCATATCTCCCAAGATTCTACAGTGTTCTCCCTAAAGAGTTCACCAGCGATATCTCGGCTAAGGATTTCCTTAAAAAGGGAATAGATTCTATGGGTCTTCTTAAAGCAACAGTGAAACAGCCGAGGACTGAAAAATATCGTGGTGTTATAGATTCAATATCATATTTCCTGCGTGCTTATAACCTGGCTAGTGTGGTTGATGCTATTGAAATGATCTCTTCGATTGGAAAAGCCACAGGAGCAATTCACTTAATACTGATGACAAGCGGCATGCATGATTCTATTACCGAGAACACCTTACGCCACATATGTGACGGGGTTGTCGAATTCAGGATAAAAGAACGTGGAAGTGAGATAGAGAGAACGATCATGATACGGAAGATGCGTGGAATGCTGGTTCCTAACAGGACAATTTCTTACATGGTTACACATAAAGGAATTGAGCTTGAAACAACTACTCGTGTCCTCTGATACGGCCCATTTCAGGGTCATTTTTACCTTTACTTTTTTATTCACAGAAAGCTATTTTAATTAACCGGCAAAATGGATAATGATCATAATGAAACAGGAACTAGTGCGAATTTTGAGGGATATTTTCATATCAGCGGGCTATGACATGTCCGAATCATTCAGGTTTGATCTGATAGCCGAAAAGGACGGCTTAAAGACATTTATCAGACTTTCATACAATCCTGACCTTGAGGATATAAGGGACTTTAAAAGTCAGGTTACAGAAGGACAAGGTCTTTACATACTGGCAAGTGACGTAAGCGAGTCATTCTTACTAAATGCACATGACGTCGGCCTGACTGTGTGGACACGTGACGATATGGCTGTAAGGATTGGAAGGGCAATACTTGCAGATATGGAAGGAAGTACCAAAGACCTTCAACTTCTTGATGTGCTGAGTACTAAGAAACCTGCTTCCAGCAGTGTTGATGAAGTCGCAAAAGAAGCTATCAATGCGATATTTGGTACCGGTTCTTCCTCACATGTGGAAGAAAAAGTTCTTGAAGCATCTCTGGCATCACGTCCGCCAAGAGCTCCGGTGATTCCTGACAATAAACCCATGGAGGTTCAGTATTATCGCCCTCGTGGCGCTGCCCCGTCTGTAGAGCCTGCTCCCGAGGAATCTTATGTACCCGAAACATTCGAGGAGCCGGAAACAATTTCAGAGGAAGAATCATTTGTGGAAGCTCCTTCAGCTCCGGTAAACCTTGCATCTGAAGAACCAATTGTTATGAGCCTTCACTCCCCACCTGTAAATGTATCCGAGGACCGTGCATATTCAATAGCGGCTCCTCATATCCGTGGAGCTAATGCGGCTGTTCTGAAATTCGTTCCTTTCTGGAGGTACAATTACTCCCTGAATGTGGAGCATCACTATCGTTCTAAGATAATAGATATCTCCGGTGATGGTTCCGGTTATGTTAATGCCCTGAATGGGAATCCTGAAGAAGTGAACCTTCAGAATGTACAGAATACAGTTTCTGTTCCAAATGTGGAATATGATGTCAAAATGCCTGCGACATCTGAGCAAGAGGCCACAACGAAATTGCTTGATGATATTATTGATGAATATACCCGTGATCTGCGTTTTGATGCTACACAGGGAGAAACAATAATTTCCGAACACAAAAAGTTTAAGCCAGATGCATCAGACATCAATCTTGATGTAGAACTTGTCTATGTGCCTGTATGGGAAGTCAAAGGTCAGAGAAATTCAGTAGAAATCAATGCTTCAAGCGGTGAAGTTCTGCGAAATCCAGTTGATAATGACGTAGAATTTGTCTGAACTTTGCCTGAACTTTTATATTTAACAGCTGCACGAAAAGTTCGTATCAATGCGAATAAACTTATATATCAAAAACACATATAAGGGATTACCCGGTAGTCACCTTGTATCAATTTTAAACAAATAATGAGGAATCAACAATGGTAGAAGTAACTGACAATGCAGCAGTCGAATTAAAAGCACTGCTTGAGGAACAGGATAAACAGGGTCTCGCTCTTAGGGTTTTCGTTGCAGGCATGAGCTGCTGCGGTGTGCAGTATGGAATGTCACTTGAGGACGAGATCAGCGAAGAACATGACCTCGTAGTTGAGGACAAAGGACTTAAGATCGTCATGAACAAGGATGATGCAGATGGTCTTTTAGAAGCAAAGATCGATTATGTAGATGGTCCTTCCGGCAAGGGCTTTGTAATCGACAACAAGAACGGCGGTGGCTGCAACAGCTCATCCTGTGGTGGCGGTTGCTGTTAAGTAACATTTATCTGGATAATTAACAATTTCATATAAGGTGATTACATGTTTCCGGGAATAGGTGGCAGGGGAATGAACCCTGCAAAAGTAAAACAGATGATGAAACAGATGGGTATAAACATCACTGAGATCGACGACGTTGAACAGGTTATTATTAGGACGCCTGCAAAGGATATCGTTTTTAATGATGCCAATGTCTCCATTATGAATGCTCAGGGTGTGGATACTTATCAGATAGTCGGTACTCCGGAAGAGGTCGCCAGGGAAGTCCAGATACCTGATGATGATGTGAGGCTCGTTGCAGAGCAGACCGGAGTTTCTGAGGATCAGGCACGTGAAGCATTGAAAGGTGCTAACGGTGACCTGGCAGAAGCGATTCTGGCACTTTCATCATAATCCTTTTTCCATTTTTTAGATATTGGTTTTATCCGGAGACGGATCTCTCTGGATTCTATTTTTCAGATTCGATTGTATATGTATTTTGTAGGATAAATACTTCAGATTTCCTTATTAATTCATACTTTTGTTTATTATTTTATGATATGGTATCTTTATGGAGACCAAAATAGGTATATAGTAATATCATGATTATACATGATGGTTGAGGTGTGACCACCCAAGGTCACTCTTTCAATGCGGTCCCTTTCATGTCCCGGGGTTCCACATGGAATCTTTGTTTGTTCTTCAAAATGACATGAGACGGTTGCTCTGCAGATATTGGTTTAAGACCTTGAGATAGTTCAGGGTCACTAAAGAAACATAATGATTATTACTTATATATGGAGTGAACATGTCTGAAAATTTTGATGTCAAATTGGATGGGAAAAGCTATCTTCCTGATCCTTCCGTAAAAGAAAATTCATGGATCGGCGATTACGAAACTGCTTACAATGAATTCCTCAAAGACCCTGAAAAACACTGGGAAAACGTTGCTGAAGAACTTGAGTGGTTTGAGAAGTGGGATAAGGTAAGAGAATGGAACCACCCATACGTAAAGTGGTTTACCAATGCTAAAATGAATATCACTCACAATTGTCTTGACAGGCATGTGATGAACGGTAAGAGGAACAAGGTAGCTATCATCTGGGTAGGAGACGATGGTGAGGAAGTTGTTCTCACATATCGTCAGCTTTACCGTGAGGTTATGAGATTTGCCAATGGTCTGAAGTCTCTTGGAGTTGAGAAAGGCGATCGTGTCTGTATTTACATGCCTTTTGTCCCTGAGCAGATCATAGCAATGCTTGCATGTGCACGTATAGGTGCTGTACACAGTGTTGTTTTTGGTGGATTCGGTGCTATTGCACTTCACTCAAGAATCAAGGATGCACAGGCAAAGGTAGTCATTACTGCTGATGCAAGTCTGCGACGTGGAAAGAGGATCGACCTTAAGACTCTTGTAGATGAGGCTGTAGTTAACGCTTCCAGTGTAGAGAAAATCGTTGTTCTCAGGAGAATGACGCCGCAGATGGAGCTTTTCTCTGAGATAGAGGTTGATTTCTACGAGATCATGGAAGATGTTGACAAGGAATGTGAACCAGAGGTAATGGATTCCGAGGATCCGCTGTTCATTCTTTACACCAGTGGTACAACAGGCCCCGCAAAGGGAATTGTACATGCCTGTGGCGGTTACATGGTCGGTACATATTACACTACAAAGAACATGTTCGACCTTCAGGAGAGCGATGTTATGTGGTGTACGGCAGATCCCGGATGGATCACTGGTCACAGTTACATTGTTTATGGTCCGCTTTCCATGGGTGCAACTATCCTGATATCCGAGACAACTCCTGATTATCCTGACCCCGGTGTCTGGTGGAGTATGATAGAGGAGTTCGACGTCACAATATTCTACACAGCACCTACAGCTATCAGAATGTTCATGAGAATGGGCGAGGAGTGGCCTGAAAAGTACAACCTCAGTTCATTGAGAATACTGGGTTCTGTCGGTGAACCTCTAAATCCAGAGGCGTTCGAATGGTACTATCGTGTAATTGGTAAGGAGAAGTGTCCGATCCTTGATACATGGTGGCAGACTGAAACCGGAATGCACATGCTCACAACTGCTGTTGGTGAGCCGATGAAGCCAGGTTTTGCCGGTCGTCCGGTTCCGGGCATCGTTGCAGATGTAGTTGATGAGAATGGAGAACCGGTTCCTGCCGGTACAGGTGGTATCCTTGTTATTAAGGAACCATGGCCTTCTATGATGAGAACGGTTTACAACAACGATGAGAGGTATCGCCAGTACTGGAGCACCGTCGGGAACTACTATGCAGCAGGTGACCTTGCTGTAAAGGATGAGGATGGATACATCATGATCCTTGGACGTTCTGATGATGTACTGATCGTTGCCGGTCACAACATCGGCAGTGCAGAAGTTGAAAGTGCTCTTGTTTCCCACGAAGCTGTTGCAGAAGCAGCAGTAATCGGAAAACCAGATCCACTCAAGGGAGATTCAATCAAGGCTTTCATCATACTGCGTATGGGTTACACAGCCAGTGATAAACTTAAACTGGAGCTTGTCTATCACGTAAGAATGAACCTCGGTCCGATAGCCATTCCTTCTGAAATCGAATTCGTTGAATCCCTGCCAAAGACCCGAAGCGGAAAAATAATGAGACGTCTTCTCAAGGCACAGGAACTTGGCCAGGACCCCGGAGACATTTCTTCACTGGAGGACTAATTCCTCCTTTTATTTTCTTTTTTATTCCTTTAAAATAGCAATAGTTATGAATAATCGGCTACAATTAGTCACGCAGGTGACAAAATGATAGACTTTTTTGACCTTTACCTTACAGAAGATTGCCCATACGGAGATGAGACTACTGAGTTTCTTGAGATAGAAGGCAATGGCCGGATTCGTATAAAATCAAGGGAACATGGGGTTGCTGCTTGCATGGATGATCTTGCAGCTTTCTACAGGAAAAATGGTCTTGAAGTCGTGAACATGGTTCCAAATGGGGATGAGTTCAATTCCAACGATGTTATTTTTGAAGCTCAGGGTGATCTACCTACTATTTTCAAGCTCTGGAGAATATCACAGACATTCCTTTCAATGGTCTGTGCCATTGCATCAAAAACACGTTTTACTGTTGAACTTGCAAGAAAATTAAATCCTGACATAATGGTGGCAACAAGCCGCAAGACCCATCCGGGATTCAGGAAATATGAGCTCAAGGCGGTAAAGATCGGTGGAGGAGACCATCATCGCAACTCTCTCAGTGATTCCATTCTTGTCACACAGAATCATCTTGATGTCATGGAAAAGCGTGTAAAGCTCAGAGCCATGCGCAAGATTGAGATTGAACCAAGAACCAGGGAAGAAGCTCTGGAAGCTGCTCCGGTTGCAGATGTTCTTTTGCTTGATCATTACAGTCCGCAGGAGCTTGAAACATTTATACCTGAACTGAAAGCTTTGAATCCACATCTTGAGATTGCAGTCGGTGGAATTGATCTTAACATGGTTTCTGATTATGCAAAACATGTGGACTTTATTGTGACTACTGCTCCTTATTATGCCAAACCGTTGGATCTGACTTCCAGGATTAGAAGGATTTCTATATAATTCCGAAGCGAAACGCTTATATATGAGTGACAACATGGTTGTGTATATGTCTTGCATTACCGATGCATGACGACTTCTATGTTTTGGATTTTTTAACAACAAGAAGGCATTTTCCGCTTAATTGTGATGGATGCAAATAAATATCATTGTTCCTTCATATTAAGCAATATTACAAATTATTAGAGGTATTCATATGAGCAAAGTAGAACTTTTGGATTTCAGTGCAACATGGTGCGGACCTTGTAAGATGCAGAAGCCTCATCTTGAAAAGGTTGAAGCTGAACTTGCAGGTCAGATCGATGTAAAGGTTGTTGATGTAGACCAGAACCAGAGCCTTGCAGCGCAATATGGTATTCAGGCAGTGCCAACACTTATCATTCTCAAGGACGGGGAAATGGTAAAGCGCTTCACAGGTCTTACTACTTCAGGCATACTCCTTGAAGAGCTTAAAAAGGTGCTTTAAGCACCTGATTCATGTTTTTTATTCTTGTTTTTAGTCCATTCATAACATTCTGTTTTTACCTTTTTTCAAAAAAGCGTAAATACCTTAAGGTCATTCCAGTTTCGAGGGTTACAGGAATTGAAAGAACTGGTTGATCTTGGTGTAATGGTTTTCAGGGAAAAGAATTCCCGCGGTTCGTTCAAACCGCATCTTTCCATAAAATTCAGATCAACCGAAGGAAAACTTGTAACTTTTTCTATCGATACAACACGTACTCCTGCAAAATACCAGCAACCTGATGCTTATCTTATCACCCACGCTCATTCAGATCATAACGGCAAATCTGCAATGCTTTCAGATCGTTCAGTCTGTTCTGAAAAGACTGCTATTGCACTTGAGATACGTCATGACCGCAAATATGCAGGCAGGACGTTCAAGGTAGGAGAAACCATTGATGTCAGTGGCGTAAAAGTTCACACATTCCCGAATTTCCATACTGTAGGTTCAACATCCTTTCTATGGGAGAATGAAGTAGGAACACGCATACTTGTCACAGGTGATGTGAAAGATGCTTCCATGCTTCCGAAATGTGATCTGTTGATAACCGAAGCCAACTATGGTGACCCCGGTGATACAACCTGCTTCTTTGATGATGATCTGGAAGGCTTTGAGAATGCTGTCAGGGATAATCCTTCAATTGCTTTTGGAGCCTATGCATTCGGCAAAGCACAAAGAGCCGTGGAACTTTTAAGGGGTTTTGGCTATGATGGCGTCATCGAAATGGATGAGAAATCACTTTCCCTTACGCGTACTCTTCTTGAGGATGCCGGGGAACTGGAATATCTCGGAAATTGCTGCGGTGACAGTATATGTATAGTACCTCCCTGGGATCTGGACAAACTACCGTCCAATATTTCTAAATTCGTAATGACAGGACGCAGCGATTATCGCTACCCTGCAATCCAGATAAGTGACCATCTTGACGCACGCGGGCTTGTTGATATGGTAAAGAACATCGATCCAGAGTTCACGGTTGTCTATCATCCCAACGGTCATCGTCCCGGAAGATTTGCAAAACACCTCGATTCTATTGGTTTTAATTCACTTTCCATTGATCAGATAGAAAATGTCCTGAGCAATGAATTTGTATGAAGTTTATTCTGGCAGGATAAACATTTATATAAGTACTTGATTTTATAGTACCCACACTATCCAAGTTGTACCAGGAGATCAGATCAATTTGTCAAAATCATCCAAGAAAAAGCCGTCAGTGGCCAAAAACGAAGTAAAACCCGCTGATGAGGCGCAACCAGCTCCTACTCAATCCCATGGTAGATCACAGTTTAAGATGAAAAGCCCGGAGGAAAAGAAGGAGGCTCATAAGGAGGGAATCATCAAAACGGCAGTTGCTGCTATTATAGGAATGGTAGCAGGCATAATTGCTTATATGCAGCTTGGTGAAGGTATTCCCGGTGAAACTGGTTATGAGTGGTATGTTATACTAATGTTCATAGTCGGTATCTCCTTCTATGTCATGAAATTCTCATTCCCGATATTCAAGATAAAGCCCAAAGAGTTTGGTTTCAAGGACTGGTTCTACGTTGAGTTCATAGTTGTTGACTTCTGTCTTGTAACATGGACATTGCTTCTGAATTGATCTTCTATTTTTATCCTTTATTCACTTTATTTTATTGACAGGGATCTTACATGCGAATTGCCATATTGAACAAAGACAGGTGTCAACCAAGACGCTGCAGTCATGAATGTGAAAAATATTGTCCCCGTGTGAGAACGGGTGACGAGACCATCATCTTTGGAGAGGACGGAAAGCCAATAATCTCCGAAGAGATGTGCGTAGGTTGTGGTATATGTGTCCACAAATGTCCTTTTGAAGCTATAATGATCATCGGTCTTCCTGAGGCACTTACCGAACCAACCCACAGGTATGGTCCCAATGGCTTTGCACTGTATGGCCTGCCGGTTCCACAGGTTGGGAAAGTAACCGGTATCCTGGGTCCTAATGGTATTGGTAAAAGTACCGCAGTACAGATCCTGTCAGGAACTCTTGTTCCTAACTTCTCAGAGGATAACAGCAACTGGGAAAAGGTTCTTGAACACTATGCAGGTACAGCTCTTTATGATTATTTCAGTGACGTAGTTGACGGTGACATAAAAGTCTCACAGAAGCCCCAGTATGTGGATATGATCCCCAAGGCTTTCAAGGGCAAGACCAGTGAACTCCTTGACAAGACCGACGAAAGAGGCGTGCTCCCAGAGCTTGTTGAACGTCTCAACCTTTCACATGTAATGGATCGCAAGATAACAGAGCTTAGTGGTGGTGAACTCCAGAGAGTTGCCATTGCAGCCTGTGCAGCCAAAGATGCAGATTTCTACTTCTTTGATGAAATAAGTCCATATCTTGATATTTACCAGCGTATCAACTCCGCACAACTCATTCAGGAGATTGCCGAGGACAAGGCGGTTCTTGTTGTAGAACACGACCTTGCGATACTTGACATGCTTGCTGATGCAGTGCATGTGGCATACGGTGAGCCAGGTGGATACGGTGTGATCACACATCCAAAGGGTGTGCGTGTTGCCATTAACCAGTATCTTAAAGGATTCCTGCCTGAAGAGAACGTGCGTATAAGACCTGAAGCTATCAAGTTCGAGGTTCACCCTCCAAGAGTTGAAACAGATATCAACACACTTCTTGACTATGATGCTTTCTCCAAGAAATATGGTGAAGGCTTCTCACTTTCAACCGATGGCGGTTCACTGAAAGAGGGTGAGGTTCTGGGAATTGTCGGTCCTAACGGTATCGGTAAGTCCACATTTGTCAAGATACTCGCAGGCGAGATAGAGCCTGATGAAGGAAAACTTGACCACGATATCAAGATCGCATACAAGCCACAGTACATCAAAGCTGACAGTCCGATGCAGGTTCGCTATTTCCTGGGCGGTCTTTCCAACAAGTTCAATAGCAGTTATTTCCAGACTGAGATTGCAAAGCCACTGAACATTGAGAGGCTCTATGACCGCATGCTCACAGAGCTCAGTGGTGGTGAACTCCAGAGAGTTGCTATTGCCGCATGTCTCTGCCAGGATGCTGATATGTATATTCTTGACGAACCAAGCGCCCACCTTGACGTAGAACAGCGTTCAATGGCAACAAAGGTCATCAAAAGATTCGCCGAGAACAACAGTAAGACTGCAATGGTGGTTGATCACGATATTTACATGATAGACATGCTCAGTGAGCGTCTCATAGTCTTTGAAGGTGAGCCGGCAGTCTATGGTAAAGCACATGAGCCTTCCAGTATGCAGGATGGTATGAACAAGTTCCTTGCAAATCTGGATATCACATTCAGGCGTGATGAAGATACTTCCCGTCCAAGGGTCAACAAAAAAGATTCAAGACTTGACAGGGAACAGAAATCCAAGGGCGAATATTACTACCACGACATTGCTGATGAATGATTATTCATCAGTCTTTTTTTCTAATTTTGGCTCTGTAGAATTCCTGTTTAAATGAGTGACACAAACTTTGTTTTTTTCATATCACAAAAACAATCTGCAAGCTAAAAACAAAGTAACCATCCGCCGAAGGCGGCACATTTCGATGTTGCTATACAGAAGATAATCCCTAAGATTATGCAGTCGTACTGATTATTTTGTTTCTTCTTGTGGGAAAACGCCAGTTTCACCGGGCCTTCCAGACTATTGACCTGCAAAAACCGATTTACTTATCTTAAAGTTTAAATGGCAGGATTTCCACAGAGTCCTAATTCTACTTATTCTTAGTTTCCAGGGTATTCTCTTTCTTTTTAAATCATTCAAGCTCTTTTTCAAGTACCTGATAGAACTCTCTGGATGCATGCCTTTCAAGCCACGGATAATGCCCGCAGTTCTCAAGCAGGATTGACCTGAAGTTATCCAGTATTTGTGAGAGGGGTTCCTTCACTCCTTCGTATGGATGCGGGTCATAATTTCCATGTATGGCAACCACAGGACAATGGATATCTTTTCCCATGTTCAGGAGTTTTTTTGACCTTCTGAGGTAATCAGCTTCTTCCCATACTCTTTTATTGAGGTCATAGCAATCATGACCGAATACCGGATTAATCTCCCACATTGATTCAAGTTCAAAGGAATCCGCATCGGAAATAAGCTTTCCAAATTTTGCAAAAGCAGCGTTCTTATTGCGTACAGCAGGATTATTCATGCTTGTACTCAGGTGCAGGTATTCCTGCCTTCCGTCTTCTCCGAGTCTTTCAAGTCTGGTGGCCATGATAGATCTGGCATAGTTCTCCTCAAATGGTCCGCTGGACACAAGAATCAGCTTACTGACATATGCCGGATAACGCGCAGTGAACATAAAAGCCAGCCATGCACCCCAGGAATGACCTATCAGTGTCACTGGTAGTTTTGCATGCTTTTTTAACATAGCCCTGAGTTCACGGATCTGCCCGTCAACACTCATAGCAGTCTGTAAAGGTTCCAGAACACTGAATTTGTCTGAAAGTTGTTCGGCCATGTCAGTTACAGTTCCGGGTGCACCGGGACCACCGTGTATGACTGCAATCTGGTAAGGTTCATGTCCGTGTTTTATCGGGTTTGAGTACATTTTGTCATCCGACAGTTTAGGTATATTTATATGTCAATATTAGTATATTATTCAATTGCAAAAAGCAAAGTTAATCTACCTTAATGTGATTTTTCACCTGGATGTGGTATCATAGCGGAAAGTAAATTCTATAACAACATTAACGTTCTTGACAGTGTCGATAAAGGAAATTTCAAAGCAGAGATCATAGAGTACAAATCTCTAACAGGAAGCAAGAATCCTTCCCTTGCAAGGCACCTGTACTATATACAGCAGGCAGGTATGACCTTAAAGCAGGTAAAGGTCACATTGAACAATAGCGGTGTAATCGTAGAACCTGGAGCTCTTTATTTCCAGAAAGGTAACATCACATGTGATGCAAACATAGGCGGTGTCGGTGGTCTTGCAAAGAAGATGATCAAGAACAAGCTCACAAATGAATCTACTTTCAATCCACTTTACAAAGGCTCCGGTGAGATATTCCTTGAACCAAGTTTCAGTCATTTCATCGTTGTAAGCCTTGACAATGGTTCTATAATCGTGGACAAGGGTATTTTCTACTGCGCAGAATCAAGCCTTGAAGTTGGAGTCGCCTCCCAGAAGAACATCTCTGCAGGTCTTTTTGGTGGAGAAGGATGGTTCCAGACAAAGATAAGCGGAACAGGTACATGCATACTTGAAAGCCCGGTACCCATGTCTGAAATTCTGAAATATAACCTTGACAACGAACGTCTTCAGGTCGATGGTAACTTTGCTCTTCTAAGATCCGATTCCGTGAAATTCAGTGTCGAAAGATCTGGAAAAGGAATTGCAGGAAAGCTTACATCAGGAGAAGGCCTTCTTCAGACATTTGAGGGAACAGGTGCTGTATGGCTTGCACCAACACAGCCGGTTTACGGTTCTATCGGAGCAAGCGGTGTTTCATCACTTGCAGCAGCACCATATAACAGGAATAATCCTGCATAAGAGGAGTGATTTACTCCCCTCTTTTTTTCAGATAATTTTAAGCATATTACATTTCAGTCTTCACATTCCTGCTCATTGTTGTTGAAATCTTTTCCGAAATTTCTGGCGTAGCTGTAAGCCTGGTATATGTTATACATCCAGAATACAATGAAAATGAAGAACGGTACTACGAGATAAAATGTGATTATCAGTATGAAAGCCAGTACAAAATAAAAAGACCCTCTGCCAAAGTCTCCATTATACATCTGGCCAAGTCCTGGAAATATTGCAGAATATAGTCCGGCTCTCCATGCCTGTGGTTTGAATTCATGGACGGCGGTTGCTATCTCATCATTGCTTTCTATTATCTCTTCGGTGTTCAGACACACACCCCTTATTAGTCTATGTTAAAAGATGTGCTGTATGCATAACACCTTTACGCCAATCATTTTTTGCGATTAAGGAGATCCCTGGCTTTTCCTATCGCATCGTACACACTCTTATCCAGGGTTGCAGAAACTCCGACTTTCATTGTACCATCCGGATTATTCTTCATTCTCTTACCCTTTCCAAGATACCAGGTAAGGAATTCCGTATACAGGATAACACCTATGAGTGTGGACCAGATCATAAGCAATATATGGAAATTATTCACCGGTACAAGTCCGTTTGCCAGTGACATCTGCTCAATGGAAAGAAAAGCTATTGAGATATCCGGGATTACTAAAATAAATGCAATAGGGATTACCAGCAAAATAATAAGTGCAAGCCTTGATGACATATTGATCAGGACAAAGAGCACTACAATAGCAAACAAGGCAAAAAGCATTGAAGATCCGATAAACGCTGCAAAATTCATACTCTGGTCCCATCTTAATTTTTTAACATTACTTATATACTCTGGATATAAATAAATATGCAAAGGTTGGTACGATTGCTATTATTACGAAAAGGCTTGCAAAGGATGAAACCATGAATCCAATTGCCTCTGTTCTTGTAATATCAGGGTCTGCAACGGATGTATCACCAGAGTACGTTGCTGAGGCATCAATCTGGTTGTAAGTATCTTCGTAGTTTTCTTCTATCTCTGTAGCTTCATCGTCAATGTAAAGGAAAAGCTCATCCGAAACCACATTATCCTTTCTACCATCCTCATCGGTAAGACTTAGTTCTGTTTCAGGCAGGTAATATTCTCCTGCTCTTTCAGCCTTCACCGTATATGTGAATTCTTTTGTTGTTCCTGCTTTCAGGGTCCCTTTCCATTCACTATCTCCGCTTACATAACTGAGCTCATCAGAGATGTCTTCTCTGAAAGAGATATCAATATCCCTATCTCCGTCATTTGTAACTTTGAGTATTACGTCAATAGTTTCACCGACAACCATGTAGCTGGAACTTATTTCTTTCTGGAGTATAACCCTGGAACCGCTTACGTGGAATATTCCTTCTATCTGGTTGGATTGCATTGTGTAAGTTTCACCGCTATCTTTCCATACTACAGTGGCAGGCTCAAAAGTGAAATCTCCCGGTTCAGTTGAGGATGCAAAATAATTGATGGTCTTTGTTTCTCCTGCTGCGAGTGCCATTGTCCACTCAGTACTATCAATGTCGTCTGGTATGAATTCTGGAGGCAGGACATCGGTGACTGTAACTACTGTCTGGAAATCTGCTTTATTTCCAACTGTAATGCTAATCTGGAAATACTGCTCGGTTCCAAATTCTGGGTCTGAAGATGCCTTTTCTCTGGATATAACATTCTTTTCAATGGAAATATATGAATTGATAGTTGCTTCGGTGTCTTTCTCATTATTGTATTCATTTCCTCTGTAATCGTAACCTTCTACGCTTGCAGTGATCGTAATATCCCTTGTAACAGGTTCAGCATCAGGTTTTACCTGTATCTGGAACTTTTTCTTCTTTCCCGGTTCCAGTATGGAATGCTGCTGTGTTACAAGTTCCGCTTCTCCCTCGTCACATTCAGTTGTAAGTATGATGCCATGCAATGGTATTGACCCATTATTAGTTACCACGAGTTCATATTCCACATACTCATTTTGCTCATAGCTTTCCTGAAGACTGCCAATATCTATCTGGATCTGAGGTTCACCAGGTTTAAGTGTTTCAATGAAAACTTCCTGCGTGTTCTTATTGATATATACAATATTGATCATGAAATCCTCTGTGAATTTTTCATAATCTCCGCTATTGTATGTTCTTTCGTATTCTTCTCCGTCCAGTTCGACAACTACATTTGCTACTCTTTCATCAATCCCTTTCAGGGTAATGCGGTAATCATTTCCGCTCAGGGAATCTCCTGTTTTAAATGCTGTTTTTGGGATATCAGTGACCCATACAAGTTCGGATTTATGTTTGTATATCTCCATGGAAATTTTACTGTTCTCTATAGATTCAACACAAATCTTCAACTCACCATCATAGATATATTCGTTGTTGACTCCGGAGTCGACTTCAAAAGACTTCATAAATACTGAATTAGTATATATCAGCAGGGTTGCAGTTGGTACGTTTGCGTTGTCGATCTCATCCACTTTGACCGTGTAACCTTCAAGGTAGGCTCTTTCTCCTGTCCCAAGTTCAAAAGAACCCTGGTATATCCATATGTCCTCATCTTTTACCGCAGTAGAATTTACAGGATTTATGAATACAGTTATGATTATGGTCAGTAAAAGCAGCTTGATCAGTCGCATTATTCTCATCCGTTTATTTTTCTGTTAAATGTTATGTGGGTCTTTTTTGATCACAAGCATTGTTGCCATATAAAGGAAAAGTGCCAGAAACAGGTAAATACCGGTCCATGTCCAGCTTTCAACAGCAGTGATACTATTGATGGAAAGTCTTGTTACAAGGTTAAGCGGGGAGTTCGTAAAGAGGTATGATGACATGAAAAGGAAGATCAGTACAAGCGAGTACAGTAGCTGTGCTACGCCCCTGTCTTTGAAAAACACTGCTATAATGGTACTTGAAAAAACCAGCACACCAGCTATCAGTGTGACTATAAGCAATATCTGAAGTGAATGACTTATGGATATCCGGTTCATTGACAAAAGCAGCATCCATACAAACGATTGCAGAGGTACTATCAGGATGGCAAGTATGGCTTTACCACTTATGATCTCAAGCAGGGATGCCGGAGATGCCAGAAGCAGGTCCATTGTCTTGCGTTCATATTCTTCAGTTATGAAATCTATGACAAGACCGCCTGAAATGAAAGCAGGTGTGAATACAAGTAATGGCAGAAGTGCCACATAAACGAATTCAAAGAATGTAGAGGACGCTCGAACTCCTCTCTCAATGATATTGAAATCTATAGGTGAATAACCGGGAAGTCTTTGTGTTCTGACATCCCTGACACGCTGTTCATATTCTTCCAGTGACTCCTTCAGCTGGAGCGATATGACAGTTGCCTTTATCTCCGATTTTGGCAGGTATATGTCAACGTTGAGCAGGTCTGTGCCTTCGGCTGTTCCAAGTGGCGTAACTATGATGGCATCTATCTTTCTGTCATAAAAATCTCCATAAGCCGGAATGAAGTCATCGTAAAGATACGTATGCACGTTGTTTTCAATAAGTATCTGATATAGCTCATCGTTCTCAGTTCCGACAACTCCGATATTTATGCCTTCGAAGTCAACATCTCCAAGTGCAGTAGGGTCATAGAAAGATGTCAGCCCTATTACAAGGAAGGTTGAGAATGATGCTATGAAAAGCTGGATTATAATGGCAAGTATGAAAGTTTTTTCTGTAAGGAGGTCTTTGAACTCCTTTTTTGCAACAGTTTTCATTTTCCTGCATGAAATTCCCTTACTGCTCAGAATAACAGCCCCCTGAGAATTGTCATGTTATACAGGCTGTGGAAGATAGTTGCCAGTATCACTGCATATTTGTAAGCATCAGGTCCTTTCCAGTACATCACCAGTGAACTGATTGCTACGGTTGTTACATGCAGTAGCAGTGGTATCAGCAGCATTGCACCCATGGTCATTACCGTTCCAAAGGCTGAACTTGCAATAGGTGCAAGTGTAAGGACTGCAACAGCTTTTTCTCCAACAAAGAATCCTGCACCGGATAGTATTGACAGTCTGACGGCATTTTTGAATGTTATTTCTTTTAGCTTTCTCTTGAAAAGTGTATAAATGCCAATGGATTTGACTATCTCTTCAGCCAGTGCCGACAGTACGATCATTGCAAGTATTGAATATGGCACCGGGAGGTTGAAAAGCATGACAATGAGCATAAGCTGTGTCATATATACTACCGGGATGAAGATGATGCTCAGGAAAAAGACTGATCCGTAGCGGTATGAAAGGAACATCTCAAAGCAATCTATTATCTTTGAGCCGATTGATTTCTGAGTGAACAGATCCTCTTCCCTGAAAATGGAAGTTCCAAATACATACACTGCACCTGCTACAAGATAGAACGGCAGTGTGGAGAACAGGTATGTGCTCATTGGTACGGATTCTCCCTCTATGAGCCTGACTATAAGTGTAATTGGGGAAATGGAACTTATGGCATGGATGTTTGCAAACATTGCCGGGAAGAACAGGTATCCTGATATCACTACTGAAAGGAAGACACTTGCAAACGTGAGTTCCTTGAAACTTCTTGAAAGAATAGCGCTGTAAAATGAAAGTGCAAAGAAGAGTAGTATTACCGGAAATATAGCAGCCAGAACCAGGATTATTCTTTCCACATCAGCAAGTGTAGATGGCATCTTGAGTATGTACAGGGTTATAGCTGCCTGTATTGCCATTGTTATAACAAGGTATGGTACAGTCTTGCCAATCACAACGTCTCTGCTTCTCAGTGGAGCTATAAGTATGAGTTCTCCTTTCCTGTTAGTTCGTTCATCCATGAGGCTGGTGGAGTAGAACTGAGATACGAAATATATAGGGAATATGAACAGGAATGCGTAAAGTATTGCTGTAAAAGGAACAGGTGGGTTGAAGTTCGATGGGGTTGAAAGGGTCTGCTTTTCAAAGAATGTCTTTCCTTCTATGGCATCAAGAGCCTCAATATCTTCGGGAGATATTGTTGATGAACCGGTTCTAACACTGCCGTCACCGCTTGCTCCTTCGCTTCCCCCGGGTACACTCTCAAGTGCTGCTGTACTGTTGTATCCTCTGCTGATCTCATCTATTGTGCTTTCGGTTCCTGCAAGCTGGAAGTCCTGGGGTCTTTCAAGGTCATGAACAGTGACCCATACAGGGTGACTGTTGTTCACGTCATTGTAAGACGTGAGTACGATCTCCCTGTATTCTATGAATGTGTTCTCCAGTGCATCGGCTGCAGAGGCAGCTTTTCTTGTATCACTCAGGTAGACATTGTTGCCGATAATAGCCATGTCAGCGCCATATTCATAGTACACAGTAGTCTTGTATCTGTCTACCAGCATGTAGTCAAAGCGCTGGTCAGTCTGGATAATTGGTTGCACGTCTGGCTGGGAAAAAGCTACCATGTATATCTTCTGGTTCATGCTCATTCCTGTTTGTGATGCTGCGTAGGATGCCGCTATTACCAGTATTAGCGATATTATGAGCATGATTATTGAGCGTGCGTCAAATTTGAGTTTTGATCGCATTAGTTCCCATTTAGCGATAGTTAACCAGCCAGGCATATACATTTTATTAGGGATCTATTATATTAATATCTATTTCATAAAAATACAGTGTATATTAATTGAAAAGAGTTATATGCATCAAAGTACCCACTACTTAATGGTACATCTCTACTATTTTCTGGAGTGATTCAAATGGCAGATATTTTATCTCAGGCTATTCCTTACACAGATATCACAGTGGCAAATATTTTATTTGCTTTGGTGGTTCTTGTTGCCGGAATTATTATTGCGGGAATACTTTCCGGTATGTTCCGCAACGGATTGAAAAAGACAAAACTTCCTGCGTTAGTTATTGAATTCCTTGTGCGTTTCCTGCGCGCCTTATTATACGTGGCTGTACTTCTGGCAGTTGTCAGTGCACTTGGAATTGACATCAGTTCCGTGGTTGTAGGACTTTCTGCAGTGATAGGTTTGGTTCTTGGATTCGGTATGCAGGATTCCCTGAACAATCTGGCTGCAGGTGTGTGGATAGCATCCCTCAGGCCACTTGACAAAGGAGAATTTGTAACAGTCAATGGAATGTCAGGTAATGTACATGCAGTGGGTATTATGGCTACGGAACTTCTCACACCTGACAACCAGTTCATAACCATTCCAAACAAACTTGTGTGGGGCAGTCCAATTATCAATGTGACCCGCATGCCAACCAGAAGAGTTGCTGTTGACGTAGGTGTAAGTTATTCTACTGATATTCCTAAAGCTGTGGCAATTGCAATGGATGTGATCAAAAAGGATTCACGTGTGCTTGCTGATCCGGCACCTGCAGTTGTAACAACAGAACTTGCAGACTCCTCTGTAAATCTGCAGCTTCGTGCATGGGTGAATACCGGAGATTTCTGGGCTGTTAAGAACGATCTTACAATAGCTATTCATGCAGAATTCGGTGCACAGGATATTGAGATTCCATTCCCACAGATGGACGTGCACATGTACAAGAACTAAAGTCTTGCTGGCATAGTTGTATTCAACTATGCTCTGTTTTATTTTATAATTGAATTTATATATAGTCAGGTTCATAGTCTATGTGTGGAACCCGGCATAATTGAAGTAAAAGGACTTCGCAAGGAATATGGCGACTTTGTAGCCGTTGACAACCTTTCATTCTCTGTAGAAAAGGGACAGATATTTGGTATAGTTGGGCCAAACGGTGCAGGTAAAACCACCACCTTAAAAATGCTCAGCAGTCTGATCAGGCCAACAGCCGGTTCGATTCACATGCAAGGTCTGGATATAGCCACCGACGCAGTTGAAATTAAGTCATTTCTTGGTTTTCTTCCTGAAGAGTCCCCACTTTATGAGGGCATGGAAGTAGACGATTACCTTCTGTACTTTGCTGAGTTATACAGTGTTCCTAAAGACCGGGCAAAGAAAAGGATACGTGAGCTTCTTTTTGATCTTGCGCTCAACCCTGACGGCAAGAAGATAGGTGACCTTTCAAAAGGTATGAAGCGTAAGGTCGCTATTGCTCGTTCACTTATCAATGACCCTGATATTCTTATCTACGATGAACCTGCATCGGGTCTGGACCCTATGACTTCCAGGTACATTACGGATTATGTGCGCTCCCTGAAGCAATCCGGTAAAACCATCATCTTCAGTGCCCACAACCTGTACCAGGTGGAAAGTCTTTGTGACAGGATACTTATCTTAAAAGGCGGAAAAGTTGTGACACTTGGCACGGCCGAAGAGATCAGGAAAGAGTATGGTAAGATTCAGTATCGCCTTGAGTTCAAGGTTGATGACATTACAGGCTATACTATCTCTGAAGTGGTCAGGGAAGTTGATGAGAGTTTTGTTGTCATTACAAATGATATTGATGTGGTTAACCAGACAACTAAATGGGTAGCTTCCAAAGGCGGGGACATTGTTGAAATGCGTACCATAGTCCCGTCACTTGAAGAGATTTTCCTTGAGCTTATGGGCGTTGAACTTTTTGTTGATTGATCTTCTTTCTCTTTTTCATACAGCATACGCTTTTATAGATTACTTGCATACGCAACAATTGTCTATGCAATAATTGCAATCACAACATTATGGTGACCTTAATGAATCCTGATCTCAAATCCGCTGCTCCTGATGATAATTCCTGCAAATGTATTGGAAAAAACGAATGTATAGGTCGGGATATATCGCATCTTTTCAGGTCTATCAATATCTATCTTTCAAATGAGCTGGAAGCATACGGTCTGGGAAGTGGCCAGTTCCCATTTTTCATGCGCCTGCTTCATCAGGACGGTGTCAGTCAGGAATCACTTGCGAATATGCTGAGATACGACAGGGCAACTATTACCCGTTCGCTGAACAAGCTTGAGGATCAGGGTTACGTGATCAGGAAACGCGACCCTAAAGACAAACGTGCCTATTGCGTCTACCTTACTGAAGAAGGGCAGAAGATGGGTCCCATTCTGATGGAAATAGGTGCAAATCTCAACAATGTACTGCTTCAGGGTTTTAGTGATGAGGATAAGGTTATGTTCATCTCTCTTGTGGAAAAGGCTGCAATGAACATTGCTACTGAAAACGAAATAAAGAAGGCTTCAAATGACTGATAATAACTTTGACGATAGCAGCGAGCCAAAAGCAGGTCTTGGCAAAACGACTTCCGGCATGAAGGCCATGCTTGGCGATCCTAAAAAGGCAATGCTCAAACTGGCTTTGCCAATGATGCTTGGGATGTCTATCCAGACACTTTACAATCTGGTAGATACCTTCTGGGTTTCCGGCTTGGGTGCAGATGCTCTTGCAGCCGTGGGTTTTGTGTTCCCGTTCTTCTTTATGATAATTGCATTGTCCAACGGTCTTGGTGTAGGTGCAGGTTCTGCAATATCCCGCAGACTTGGGTCAAGGGACAAAAAAGGAGCGGATAACGTTGCAGTTCATACTATTATATTAATGCTGATTCTTTCAGCTCTTTTTACGATCCCTCTATACATTTTTGCTGAACCAATATTTGTTCTCATAGGTGCAGGAAAAACGGCTGCAATGGCAAGTGCATATGGAAAGATTATCTTTGGCGGAAGTATTCTTCTATTCTTCACCAACGTTGCAAACGCTATCCTGCGCAGCGAGGGTGACACTAAAAGAGCTATGGAAGCCATGATATTCGGTTCAGTGCTGAACATTATTCTTGACCCGATATTCATCTATAAACTGGATTTCGGCGTTTCCGGTGCTGCCTGGGCAACTGTAATTTCAATGGGAGTTACTGCAGTTATGATGGTTAACTGGCTGTTCTTCAGGAAAGATACCTACATTACATTTGTTTTCAGGGGTTTCCATTTTGAAAAAGAAATTCTCAGGGATATTTTCCGTGTTGGAGTTCCTGCATCAGTACAGCAGTCGTCAATGGCCCTTATGATGCTTATAATGAATGTCATTATAATCGCTGTCAGCAATACTGATGGTGTTGCTGTTTACACTGTAGGGTGGCGTGTTGTTACTATTGCCATTGCTCCCCTGATAGGAATTGCCACAGCAGTCGTCACACTTGCCGGTTTTTCATATGGTGAAGGTTCTTATGATAAAGTGTCTTTCACACACATATATGCCATGAAAGTAGGTCTGGTAGTGGAAGCATTGATAGCCATTTTCACTTTTGTTCTGGCACCTCAGATTGCATGGATATTCACACAATCAGAAAGCGCGTCACACATCACAAATGATCTTACTGTATTCCTGAGGATTATCTGCATATTCTATCCGACAGTATCCCTCGGTTTGCTTTCTTCCTCTCTGTTCCAGGGAGTTGGTAAAGGTATGAATGCGCTTTTTGCAAGCATATTGCGTGCTTTGATATTCGTTCCGCTGTTTGCTGTGATCTTTGCCTTCAACCTGAATATGGGGCTCATAGGAGTATGGTGGGGAATGGTAACAGGAAATATACTGGGTTCCTTGTTTATCTTCGGATGGGCAAGGTTTTATGTTTCAAGGCTCCTGAAGTATGGAAACCGAAACAGGACTTCTGCTCCACACGAGCACGAGGAATTCAGGGCATGATTTTCCTTGTTTTGTTGTATTTGAAAAGGTATTTAAAACACTCAGTGATATATTCATTAATGTCCTGTGCAACCAAATCCTCCGTGTAATCGGATTTAGTCGCAGGACAGATCATGTGTATCACATATACTGACACGGCACTCTGCAATCGTTGTTTGCTGCGTGTCATGTGTTTCATTTATTGTTGATTCTATACTATCCCGGGGAATATTCCATGACTTCCAGAAACACAAACGGGGCTGATATGGATGCCGATCCTGCAAAGGCTGGCAGCGGTGCAGATAGGAAAAGCACCCTCCTTTTTGAGACCACAGGCAAGGAGAAGGTTTACCGATTCAGCGATTCTATTCTTGTTAGTTTGCCGCAGGGACGCAAAACCCTCACAACTTCATGGTTAAACGGTGGATACCGTGAAGATATCAGGGCAGTTTTCAATCATATGATCCCTAAAGGCAAACATGCACCAAAAGAACTTGAAGGTGGCAGTGTTCCTGCTTATCTTCGCATAATTGCAGAAAGAATTGGAGCAGACCCTGATACTTCTTCCGGGCTTATAACAGCTGCCAACATGGACAACGTTGCTATAGTTACGAAATCTTTCCGCGGGGTTGAGGTTACTGCTATCATGACCGCTGGTATAGAAGTTAATGGAGGACGAGCCGGTGATCCTGCCTCATATTATCAGGAGGATGGTTCTTCCCAGTTCATCCAGGGTACTATAAATATGATTCTTGTTATTGGTGCTGATCTTCCAGAATATGCAATGGCAAAAGCAATTATAACTGCAAGCGAGGCGAAGACTGCTGCTTTACAACAACTGATGGCACCGAGTCGCTATTCATATGGAATTGCCACCGGGTCTGGAACTGATATGATCGCAGTGGCCTGTGATGGGACAAGCTCTCTTTTTTTAACTGATGCGGGACAGCATTCCAAGCTGGGAGAACTTATTGGCAATGCTGTTATTGAGTGTACTCAGAAAGCACTTGAGCTGCAATCCGATCTTACTGCTTTTTCACAGCGGGATATGCTTGTAAGACTTGAGCGTTTCGGGATATCCGAAGCAGATTACTGGAAGGTTGCCTCAGGACTTAATGGAGCTAATCGTAAAGCAGCTTTCCTGAAAGTCTTAAGAGAAATGTCCAAGAATCCTGTACTTGTGGGCGCAACAGCCACGGTATTACATATCGTTGATGAGATCTCATGGGGTCTTATTCCTGAAACCGCAGGGAGGAAAGTTGCGGTTTCTGTGATGAAAGGTCTTCCTGCTATGCTTGGAATGGATGATTTCTTACCGTTTGATGAACTGACGGATGAAAAGGACCTGATTGTGGATAACTGGGTCCGTGTTACTGCATGGATGGCAAAAAACTGTGACCATAAGGGTTTATGTTCTCAACTACCTCAGGAGTAGAAGGTGAAGCTATGAAAGAGATGGTGAACCTCTCTTTGTATGAAGATGATATGAAGCTTTTCGACTCCGACTGGGGAATGATAAGAAATTTCCTTGTGCGTCATGACCTTGATGGGCTGGAGCTTTTTGTAGATTCCTCTCCTCTCCCGGATGATGTTCCAAAGGACCTGATTGTAGGGGTTCATTTGCCTTACTGGATGGGAAGGCACAGGGCATGGGTTGATCCATCTGTATTCACACAGGACATGGAGGAGTTTGAAAGGATCTATGTTTTTGGTGGTGGAAGCCGGGATGAGGTAATCGGGACTTTCAGAAAGGCTCTGGATAATGCTCATACTCTGGAGGCTGAATATGCGGTTTTCCATGTGTCCTATGCCGAACTTGAACAGGTTTACACTCGCTGTTTTGATTGCACGGATTATGATGTGCTTGAAACGACTGCAGATTTTTTGAACGAAGCAGTTTCTGTTTATCCCGGTGGTGAGCCTCCGGTTCGTTTGTTCTTTGAGAACCTGTGGTGGCCGGGACTTACGTTTCTTGATCCTATGAATGTCGAATATTTTGCTTCACTGCTTGATTTTGAAAACTGGGCTTTTGTTCTTGATACAGGTCACCTGATGAACGCCACCATGAAGTGCGAGGATGAAAATTGTTCTATCAATGTGGTGCTTGATGTGCTTTCAAGGCATTCTGAGGATTTTATTAAAAGAATTGAAGGTATGCATTTTCATTGCAGTCTGTCAGGGGAGTTCATGCGCAGATCAATGGATCTGCAAACTCCGGAAGGTTTTGATGATCTGTCTTTTCACGAGCGTCTGATGTCTGTAATGGGAATACTGAACCAGATGGATCAGCATATGCCATTTTCCAGCGAGAGTTGTTCTCATATTGTCGATATTGTGTCACCTAAGTATCTGACGCACGAGTTTGTTGCAACTGACTTGCGCTCTCTTGACGAGAAATTGTGTCTGCAGACACGTGCATTACGCAGATAAGTTGTATTTTTTATTACTTTTTTTATAATTATTGATATTTTTAGTTTTGTTTTTTTATTTTTACGATTTATGGACTGTTTAATGAGCCATTATTGCAGAAAACTATATATGGTACTCTGGTTCTACTTCTAATTATGAGCACTCTCGATAACAACGATCCCGAGAATCCAGAGAACATTGACCGTCTGAAACTGTTTAGCGCTCTTGGAAGTGAAACCCGACTCAGGATGCTTCAAAGGCTGACTGAGGGTGAAATGCACATATCAGAACTTGCAAGGGAACTCAGCATCTCTGTACCGGTTGCTGCAAAGCATGCAAACATACTGGAAGACGCAGAACTTATACACCGCAAGGTTTATGGAAAGACCCATGTCCTGCAGCTTAACAATAAGAATATTTTCAATGCACTCGACATATTTGCACCTTCCAGGACCGTTGAGGTTGAAAAGGGGGCTACATTGCTGCAAGCACTTAAGAAGGCAGCAGTTGTTGAAGTAAAGGATGTCCACGGCCAGGACAATATTGTTTCTACTAACGGTGAGGAAGGTTTCTTTGTCTACGAAGTTGATGGCGTCTTCTCTGATAAGAATGTCAACGAATTCGTTTTTGACAAGAGTTCCACAGTTATGTGGAAAAAGCTTGAACCTATCAGCATTTTGAAAGTTAAGGTAAAGGTCCAGGAAGAATAATCTTATCCCCGAAGAACGATAAATTGTTCTTCTCTCTTGTATTTTATTTTTGTTTCCTCTCCTCTTTCGCTTCTGTTTTTAAGTTTTTATTCAAGCATGTCAGCTTATTTATATAATACTTTCACCTTGCTTGCCGGCAGCTTATATTCATAACTGTCGTATCCTTCACTGATGACCCACAGAAGTCCTGCTAATGAGCACCATATGACGCTTATGGAAAGGATGAGAGTATTGTCCGAAGGCACGAAATATGATAGTTGCAACCAGAGCGCAGTCTGTCATGCTTTCGGACCGGACGGCCGTTGCATACAGCTCTACAAAACTCTGATGACAAATGCCTGCTCCGGGGAGTGCACATATTGTCCGAACAGGTGCGGCAGGGATTCTGTGAAGGCATCATTAAGTCCGGAAGAGATTACGAAAATCACGTGGTCATTCTATCGCAGAAATGCTATAGAGGGATTGTTCCTGTCATCAGGTGTTATGGGTGATGCTGAAAGGACTGCTGAGAAGCAACTGGAGGTAGCAAGACTTCTGAGAAGTCAGGGATTCACAGGCTACATACACATTCGTGTGATGCCGGGAACACCTAAGTATCTGCTGGAGGAGATTGCTGAATGTGCAAACAAGTTCGGAGTAAATGCAGAGACTACAAGTACAATTAATTACTCGGAGATCTGCCCGAATTTTGATTATAAGAACGACGTACTTCAGCGGTTGCAATGGACCCGCGATCTCATCAACAACAAAAGAAAAAAAGAAGGGTTTAGAGGCCGTATTATCGGTGCAAACGATACGCAATTCGTGGTGGGTGCAGTTCAGGAATCAGACCGAGAGATAATCGGGACCGTTGAGAAATTCATGAACCGATATGAGCTAAGAAGACCATATTTCATGAGTTTTGATCCGGTTCCATTTACCCCTCTTGAAAATAATGATCCTTCCCCGATGTGGAGGGAGATAAGACTGTACCAGACTTCTTATCTGCTGAAGGATTATAGCATGACTGCCAATGATCTGGATTCTGTTCTTGATGACAATGGTTTTCTTCTGGATATGGATCCGAAGATGCTTCTTGCATCCTGCAATCCTGATATGTTCCCGATCAATGTGAACACAGCAAGCAGGGAAGACCTGCTCAAAGTGCCGGGAATCGGACCGGTGGGTGCAAACAGGATCATTCAGTCAAGGCCAGTAAGTTCTGAAAAGGAACTTTCACGTATGGGTGTGGTTATCAGCCGCGCCAGGCCTTTTATTGAGCTTAATGGAAAAAGACAGACAAACCTTTTCTCTTTTACAGGTGTGGGAGCATGATACTAGCATTCAGGGAAAATGTGGAAGGTGTTCTGCTTGCATGTGCAGAACTTATGCAGAATAAAGACTGCGAACTTGTCAGTGCAAAGGACAGGGATGCGCTGAAGAAGAAAATGGATTTTACAGGTATCAGTGATGTTAAGCAACTGGGTTTCAGGGCTACGGTTGATACTTCAAAGCTGGTTCGTCATATATTTGGCTCACAGCGTCCCCGAATGTTCCAGCGGGATCCTGATGTAGAGGGTTATATCTCGCTGGTTCTAAGACATCACAGTTGCAGACCAATTGAACTTGTTCATTTTATGGCTTCATGTGAAGGAAATGTTGGGTTGCTATATTCCGGTAAGACCAGAATCGGAAAGAAATACTATAACTACATGCGTGATGTGAGCCGTTCATATCATCGTTTGTGCATGTTTGCACGTCCATATTCTGTAAATGGGGTGCTTTCTGTAAAAGTTGATTCTCCGCACCATATTGGAGATATGTTCTGTCGCTGGCTTGCCAGAAAGAATCCTGATCTTCCGGTTGCAGTGATCGAAAGGGATGTTGCATGGATAGGCAATGGAAGATATGTGGGACTGGAGCATTATACAAATGTTCCTGCTTCACTTGCAGGGAGCCTGAAATTCACATCCGCAACGGATGAGATCGATGACCTGTGGGATATGTATTATGATTCACAGGCAATCCACAAGAGGAGAAACAAGATTCATGCAAAGCAATTACAACCAAAGGCATCAGCTTCAATGAGCAAAATGTCTGAAAGGGACAGGTACAAAGTTGAAAGGGGAATCGCAAATTGTACTCTTGACAATTTTGCACCCGGGTCGGAGGTATGACTCTAATGCTGGCAGAAGTAAGAACATTACAGGACATTCCCGGTATAGGGGATAAGATGTCAAAACGTTTTGTGGAACATTTTGGTAGTGAGGTTCAGGCGCTTGATGCAATACTGGCAGGAGATATTGCCAGCATTTCAGAAGTTGAAGGAATAGGGCAACGTTATGCCATATCATTGATCCAGGATGTTGCATCCAGGGTAGAAGGTGTCACTGTAGATGATTTTCTGAGAACAAGGGAAGCAATGGATGTCTACGAGAAATTGCTTGACCTTGTGTGTGAGTTTGCACATACCCGGTATTCCAGGGATAAATTACACGTGTTTTTTCCTTACCCTTCCACAAAAGCAGAAAAGATCATGCAGGTGAGAGACTCTGTTTCATATTATATGCATACTGCAAGTCTGCTGGAGGACGATGAAAGCATTGCTGATCTTCTGTCAACAGTCTCCCAGCTCAACTTCAGGCACCAATGTCCAAAAATACGAGACCGTGTGATTATCACGTCCGATCAGGAATGCTATGAATCAGCAAGAAAACGCTTTTCCAGATTAGTTGATGTTCATTTTGCCAGGTCTCTTTCAGAGGTAATAGATATTTCCAGGGGTTTTTCTCAGGTAATAGTAGTGGGTGACAAATTCCTGGCTTTTGACTTTCCCGAAGATGTTGAGCCGGAATTTGTATCTGATCTCGATGATCTCGGTGATGATAAGATCATACCGGAAAAAGAGATATTCTTATTTTCCCGTAATCTCAGATCCCTTGAATCCTCTGTTAATTTTGTGAGGTTGCTGCGCTCAAAAGGAGTGAGCTTTTTTGAGAAAATTGATGATGATGCCATTGAAATGTTGTCATCAACCCTGGCACTCATAGATGAGGATGGCGACATTGTTCATGGAATGGATTCTGAACTTGACAGGATATCCGATGCAATTTCCAGTCTCAACTCTGTTGTTGCTGAAACAGTCAGTTCTGTAAACAAAGAACTGAATTCATCCCTTGAAAATAGCCAGATGACATTGAGTGGCCAGGATATGCTCAAGGTCATGAATGGTTCAATGGAATTGAAAGAGATACTGGGCAAGAAACTGCACAAGAATTACAGTTCAATTGTGAAAGATGCTATTGAAAGGATATGCAATGAACTTCACCTGGAGAAAAAGGAAAGGTTACTTGTGGATTCTCTTTTCCCGGAGGAAATAGTTCATCCAATTGAAGCTGATGTTGATAGTCTTAATAACCTCAGGCAGCACCTGGATAAAAAGTCACAGAAAAGAAAGTTCAATCATAAACGTGAAGTTTCCCGTATATTATCTGCTTACAGGGAACTCTCCCGGGAAATGGTGCGCTCGGTTCTAGATTTCGATGTAGGTTTTGCTATTGGCCTGTTCTCAAGATCATATGGTCTTACAATGCCTGATATCATAGATGATGCAGGTATTGGCTTTGAAGGTGGAAGGAACCTTTTCCTTGTTTCAAGGCATGGGGATGTAATTCCAGTGGATTATTCTATAGGTACAAATTCATTCGGGCCTGAAAATGATGATAATCGCGTTGTACTTTTAAGTGGAGTAAATTCAGGAGGTAAGACCTCTTTGCTTGAATTGCTGGCACAAAGTATTATTCTTGCTCACATGGGCTTCCCAGTTCCTGCAGAAAATATGGAAATCTCTCTCACAGAATCCATGTATTACTTTGCCAAATCAAAAGGTACATTGGATGCAGGTGCTTTTGAAACTACTCTTACAGAGTTCTCAGTGGTGGCAGATGAATCTGCTAAGTTCGTTCTGGCTGACGAGTTGGAATCTATCACAGAACCGGGTGCATCAGCAAAGATCATGGCAGGGATACTTGAAGTGCTAATGGAGAATGATAATACAATGTCAATATTCGTTTCACATCTTTCCGAGCAGATATTGGAAAATACTGTATGCAATATCCGGGTTGATGGAATTGAAGCCAGTGGCCTGGATTCAGAATTGAATCTTGTGGTTGACAGAACTCCCCGGTATAATTATGTTGCAAAAAGCACTCCTGAATTGATAGTAGAGAGACTTTCAAAGAAAACTTGTGGTAAAGAACAGGACTTTTACGAAAAATTGAGGAATAAATTCCAATAATATGAAATTGGAATTGCAAAACAGATTAGGTTCTGAGTCTTAGTAAAGGATCAAAGCACTCCTTTGGTGCTTTTGATCTCATTTCCTTCGACGACCACTGCTCTTCTGAGAGCATAGGCGAAGGCTTTGAAGAGTGCTTCTATCTTGTGGTGGTCGTTGTCACCATAAACATGAGCGTGCATGTTCATTTTTGCATTCTGGGCAACAGCTTCAAAGAAATGATCTACCATCTGGGTGCTGAACTCACCAACTTTAGGAGCTTTGAACTCTGCATCTATTACAAGATAACTGCGTCCTCCAAGGTCCAGTGCAACGGTTGCAAGTGCTTCATCCATGGGGATGCGTGCTTCTCCAAATCTTGCAATGCCTGCCTTGTTTCCAAGCGCTTCAGCCAGAACCTGTCCAAGTACTATGCCAGTATCTTCAACCAGGTGATGGTCATCTACAATGAGATCTCCGCTAGCTTTTACAGTGAGGTCGAAGTTCCCATGTTTTGTAAAAGCAGTCAGCATATGGTCAAAAAACCCTACTCCAGTACTTATGTCTGCAACACCTTTTCCGTCAAGGTTAAGCTCAATGGAGATGTCAGTTTCGCTGGTTTTCCGTGAAATTTCTGCTTTTCTCATGGGTGCACCTGTTGATTATCTTCTCTATAATTGACTGCTTTATAAATCTTCATTGATAATATTTATTGCTTCTGGAAGTGTGAATTTTCCTGTGTATAATGCACTTCCAACAACTACTGCCTTTGCTCCGGTATTCTTCAGTGCAATAAGGTCTTCAAGTTTGGTTACTCCACCTGATGCAATTACAGGAATATTTACGGATTTGACCAGATCTTCGGTAGGAGCAGTATTCACTCCCTGAAGCAGTCCTTCGGTGTCTATGTTAGTAAATAGTATACTTCCTGCGCCAAGTTCCTCAAATTTGATTCCCATTTCAACGGCTGTAAATTCGGATTCTTTTTTCCATCCATCAATGGCCACTTTGCCATTCTTGGAATCCAGAGCCACGTTAATGTGTTCACTTCCAAACTCATCAGCAAGCTCTTTTACAAGCTGTGGGTTGTTGATGGCAGCAGTACTAAGTATTACTCTATCAACACCAATATTCAGAAGTTCAGCAGCATTTTCAAAAGAACGGATTCCGCCACCTACCTGGATTTTCATTCCAAGGGGTTTGCATTCCTTCACGATGTTCTCGATAATTGGCGCATTCTTGCGTTTTCCGTCAATAGCACCATCAAGGTCAATGAGGTGAAGGGTCTTTGCACCCTGGGAAACCCAGTCCTTTGCTACAGCAACCGGATCGTCGATGGAAACCATTTCACTTCCGGGGACACCCTGTACGAGTTGTACGCATTTGCCGTTTCTCATATCAACAGCAGGAATCACTTCGAATGACATATTACCTCAGTTATGGCATCATTCTTTCAATTGGCACTACAAGAATATCTTTTGCGCCTGCTTTTTTAAGCTCGCCAACGGTTGCAAAAATACTGGATGCATCGACAACAGCATGTACTGCAAGTATGGAATCATCAGACTCAACTTTCATTACAGTTGGTCCTGCCATTCCAGGAAGTACCTTCTTTACAGTTTCAAGCTCGGTTTCAGGAACGTTCATCATAAGGTAACGTTTGCCCTTTGCCCTGAGTACACTTTCAACAGCTGTCTGAATCTGTTCGATCTTCTCATTATCAGCTTTTGTCTTTTTGTTTGCGATGAGGTAAACTGATGAAGTGAATACTTTCTCTATCATTTTGAGATGATTGGTCACAAGAGTTGTCCCTGAACTTGAAATATCGACGATTGCATCGGCAATTCCTACGTGTGGTGTCATCTCGCATGCACCGCTGACTTTTATTACTTCGATATCAACACCAAGGTTTTTAAAATATTTTGCAGTGATATTTGGGAATTCTGTTGCAACACGCATTCCCTGAAGTTCTGCTGAGGAGCTGATTTTGGAATCTTCAGGCACTGCAAGTACCAGACTTGCACCACCGAATTTAAGGTCAAGCAAAACCTCTACATCAGATTCGGTTTCATTGATGAGGTCAAGGCCGGTGATACCTACATCTGCAGCGCCGTCCTGTACATACTCCGGAATATCTGCTGCTCTTGCAAAAAGGTATGTAATTTCAGGGTCTGTTGTTTTGGCAAAAAGTTTTCTTGTCCCTCCTTCAAGTACAGGAAGACCTGCCTCTTTGAGGAGGTTAACGGTAGGGTCATGTAAGCGCCCTTTATTGGGTATTGCAATACGTATCATGAGGATCCTTCTGTGAAATTATAATCAGTATCAATTGAACGTTCTTTGAAAGACTTTTATAGCATATAGAGTTCACGCTGAGCTTAGATTATTCATAATTAATTTAAAAAACTGCAAATTATTACTTCTAGTCATATTTGCAGATGGTAAATATTATATACTTATTACGTTCTTGATATAGCGAAGAATACATAATCAATTTGATTTATCTTCTTTTATTTGTCTTTTAATTAATTTCTAGAGGATTAATATGATGCGAAACATCAAAGTTGAACACCTGATCGAAACGCCGGTGGAAAAACAGCAGATCGAGCTTGTAGAGAGGAAGGGAGTAGGTCACCCTGACAGTATCTCAGACGGTCTGGCAGAGGCAATGAGCCGTGCACTATGCAAGGAATATATCGAAAAATGCGGTGCAGTTCTTCACCACAATACCGATGAGACTCAGATTGTGGCAGGAAGGTCAAACCCTCAGTTTGGAGGTGGAGAGGTAATTCAGCCAATTTATACTCTGCTTGTAGGAAGGGCAACCAAGGAATTCAATGGTGTTGAGATTCCTGCAGAGGCTGTTGCATTGAAGGCAGCTAAGAACTATCTCAGGAACACTATTGTTGACCTTGACCTTGAAGGCGACATAATTCTTGACTGCAAGCTTGGTACAGGTTCATCAGACCTGAGAGATGTTTTCCAGAGAGACAGGGTTCCTGTGGCAAACGATACTTCCTTTGGTGTAGGTCATGCTCCCTTCTCAGAACTTGAACAGATAGTTTATGATTCAGAGAGGATGCTGATCACCGATCTCAAGAAGAAGATTCCTGGAATTGGTACGGATATCAAGGTAATGGGTCTGAGAGACAATGATGATATTCAGCTTACCATCTGTTGTGGAATGGTTGGAAGCTACGTTGATGATATGGACCACTACCTGAATATCAAGGAAGAGATGGTTGATTATGTTACAGATCTTGCTCTTAAGCGTACAGACCGCAAAGTAACAACATACATCAATGCAGCAGATAACATTGAGGCAAACTCTGTGTTCCTTACAGTTACCGGTACTTCTGCAGAAATGGGTGATGATGGTTCAGTAGGCCGTGGAAACCGTTGTAACGGACTTATCACTCCTAACAGGCCAATGAGTATGGAAGCAACCAGTGGTAAGAACCCGATTAACCATATCGGTAAGATATACAACCTGCTGTCAACCCAGATGGCAAAGGATATTGTGAAGGCTGTTCCTGATGTAGAGGACGTTTACATTAAGCTTCTTTCCCAGATTGGCCAGCCAATAGACCAGCCGTTTGTAGCCAGTGCACAGATTATCCCTGGCGATGGTGCGAATTTCAACTCTATTAAGTCAGAAGTAGAGGTCATTATGGATGACTGGCTCGCCGATATTACAAAGATCACAAAGATGGTCGTCAACGGCGAACTGGATACTTTCTAATCCTGAAGTGTGCCTGTCAGTTACTGATAGGCACTTCTTTTTTGTTTTTCAGATTATTACGATTTTATTCAAATTTCCAGATTTTTACTCTGCCAGATTTAGATGCTTCTCTTTATATACTCTGTATGTGCAAACGTATTTTACGGCGAAAGAGCTAAGTATGATTGTGCGTATTGGAGTGTTGCATCGCACGGCACTGTCGTGCTGAAGCATGATTTGTAAGACCCGCTTTAACTCAGTTGGTAGAGTGCGCGGCTGTAGTTTGATTCATGTGCATGGTCACATTACGCGCAGGCACCGCGATGTCCCCGGTTCGAGTCTGGGAGGCGGGACTTTCAAAATCATGAATAAATCACAAAAAGCTTTATATACAAGAGCCTCCTTTTAGGGGTGCTCACAAGCGAAATCAACTTGAATGTCCGAATAGTGTAGAGGCCTATCATGGAGCCCTGTCGAGGCTCCGACCCGGGTTCGAATCCCGGTTCGGGCGTTAAATAACAAATCCCGGAATTTCCGGGTAACTTTTCTCATTTGTTTTGATTTATTACTTATCTGCGACTTTATCAAATGTCATTTATTATACAGTTTTAATAAATTTCATATTTTAACTACATATAAATAGCTGTACATTTAATGCTAGAATGTGGTACATATGAATAATTCCGGCAATATAATTGCTGCTAAAGCACTGGTGCTTGCAATCCTGTATATCGCTCTTCTTTTTGGAATTGTGATTTTTGCAGGCGTTACAAGCATATGATTTGTATTATCTCAAAAATGCTCTTTTTGTGTAACAATGTTGTTCACGTATTATTGAGTAGCAACACTAAACCTAAATCCAAATGCCAGGTCTATCCAGATTCACTTCCGAGTCCGCATGAATACCGTATGGCAAGTCTAAAGACCGTTTACCGTGTTTAGCTTAATTTGCCAATTACTTTTATGCTTTTCAAACCACATCGTTTTAAAATTCAATACAAATTCGTAAATGTAGGTTTTTTACTTTTATGTTGGTATAGTATCCGGGATTGTTTAGTAATAATTATGACAAATTATGCAAAACGCATACAAAATATTACTATTTTTTATATTCGTAACATTGATATATAATAGACTCTATCTAGGGGTCAGACAGGTCGGATGGACGCCTTCGATTATTCTAGTGTTCTCCAAATGCTACTTCAAAAACGACTTCCTGTAATTATAAGTGTTCACTGGCGCCTCTGTCCTGTCCTGCTTTCTTTTTATCGTATGTAATTTACATATTCTTTAAAAATAGGAAGTTTGATCTAATCAGGAATCTATTTATATCATATCTGTCTTTTTATTGACTGTTATGTTTTCCAAGGCCAGCAAATCCACTGCAACAAGGTTAATTCTACTGGCATCCCTTTATTTTCTTCTGATGTTATCAGTGGGTGTTTTCTCGGCTATAATCCACTAGTTTCATCAATTTTCAGGTAACAACAATCTTTCACCATTGTTATCAGCTAAATTTTAAAGACCTGGATAAACGTCAGTAAAAGTATACGGTACGAATGAACTCAATAGACGTTCTTTTCACTATCTAAATGCCATATAGATGTTGCCTTTTAATCGTGCTATCTATTGGTCTGCTGGCAGGATTATGCCAACATAAAAACATAATAATAAATCCGGTTTCAGAAAAGTAATAAAATTGGTGGCTCCCCGTTTTTAATCGTTTTTGGAACGTTTTTCCGTTTTGCGTCGTTTTTGGGACGTTTTCCCGTTTTTACCATCATAATGCCACAGTATGGAGTATCTGCACAAGGCTGCATTCCATGAATATGACCATCAGGTTGTTCACCACCAGAAACAGACCTACGAATGCAATAACTTTCCTTGACAATCCCCACAAAAGATCTGTCCACTTTGAATCTGCCTCTTTGAGCATACTGTAATTCCAGTACACGATTCCAATGAACAGGACTTTAAGTATAAGGAGAGAGCCCACACCATAGTTCTGCATAACTGCCGCCAGGAAGTTATTCTCTTCGAATCCATAGTTAAGCGCATGAGCTGTTGTCAGGAAATCCCCGAGTACGTAAAACAGTATTATATATTTGCTATCCCTGAGGAAATCAGAGACATTTGTGGACTGTGAAACGTACTGGTTTGCGTTGTGCATAATACTTGCTATTCATGGAGCTGTATATAACCAGAATGTAGATATATCAGTATTCTATGTTCATAGAACTCTGAATCATGTATGGCAAAATAGCAAATTATGCACTCGGAGCAATGGTCAAAAAATAACAATTTCTGTCAGGATATAATGCTATCAGCTTCCAATCAGACATTTGATAACAATTTTGTACTAGTAGCTACTAGATATAATATTATGACCTCAACAACCGTTCCTATTGATATTTCCACTACACTGGAAAGCCACAAGTCTGATGCATATCTGATGGTAGGAAACTCGAACAATGCCGATATCTATTATGCAACCCGTTTTTCCGCATCAGACGAATTTACATACATTCAGATAAAGAACGGAAAAGAAATCCTTCTGATATCTGACATGGAAAAAGGCAGAGCTGAGCTGGAATCCAGGATTTCTGACATTCGTACATTGCAGGGATGTGATTACAGGTCAAAGGTAAAGACAAGACAGGATCCCGGTCTTGCTTATTGTGACTGTATTGCTGAAATATTGCAAAAAGAAGGAGCAAGGCACATTGCCGTACCCAGAGATTTCCCATACCATATTGCCCAGACCCTTAAGGAAGAGGGCTTTAGTATACAGGCTCTTAAAAGTCCGTTTTTGCAGCTTCGGGCAAAGAAAGACGAATCAGAGATAGAAATAGTTCGAAAGGTACAGGATGCATGCAACACTGCAATGAAAGCAGCTGCGGAAATGATAAGAAAATCTGAAAATGTGGAAGGCATACTCAATTACTGCGGGTTTGCCCTGACATCAGAAATGATCCGCAAGGAAATCGATATCACTCTTCTGGAACATGGTTGCGAGGCGGACAGCACCATCGTTGCAGGCGGCAAAGGTTCAGCTAATCCTCACTGGGAAGGTGAAGGCCCGATTAAGGCAGACGAGCCAGTGGTCATAGATATTTTCCCTCGCAGTAAAAGGGAAAGATACTATGCTGACATGACCCGCACTGTTCTCAACGGGAATCCGTCTGATAAGCTCAAGGACATGTACGATGCAGTGCTTGAAGCTCAGAAAGCTGGAATTGAAATGGTCAAACCAAGTGTTAAATGCAGCGACATACACAACAAGGTATGTGATGTTTTCAAGGAAAGAGGTTATGACACAGTAAGGGAAGGCTCAACAGTTGGTTTTATTCATTCAACTGGGCATGGAGTCGGTCTTGAGATCCATGAACTTCCCTTTGTTGGCAACAGTGATGTGGAACTGGAGGAAGGAAATATCATCACCATTGAGCCAGGACTCTATTATCCGGATGTAGGCGGCATTCGTCTTGAAGACCTTATCCTTGTAACTGCAGATGGGCATGAGAACCTGACTGAAATGGAAAAGAAATTTGTATATTAGTGCCAACTAATGTGCTAAAAGGAGAATTTACATGGCTGACAAAGAAAAGGAGATCGAAGAGATCATTGACAAATATCTCAAAGCAGGAAAGATACTCTCACAGGTAAGAAGTGAGGCAAAGGACAGGATCAAAGTAGGTGTCAGCCTGCTGGAGATTGCTGAGTTTGTGGAGAACCGTGCAGTAGAACTCGGTGCGGATGGCTCGGCATTCCCATGTAATATTTCCCGCAACGATGAAGCGGCACATGCGACACCACGCGCAGGTGAGGAAACCGTCTTTGGTGAAGACGTTATCAAACTTGACCTCGGTGTTCATGTTGATGGTTACATTGCGGATTCTGCAATTACAATTGACCTTTCCGGAAAATACACTGAACTTGTAAATGCTTCCAGTGATGCGCTTGATGCTGCAATTGATACTGTGAAAAATGGTGTGACTACTGCGGATATCGCTGCAGCCATTGAAGATGCAATTCTTGCACATGACCTGAAACCTGTAGGTAATCTCACAGGACACGGGCTTGCACAATACATTCCACACGCTCCTCCAAGTGTACCTAACAGGAGAGTTAGCAGTGGAGTTGTACTCCATACCGGAGATATTATTGCAATAGAACCTTTTGCAACAGACGGTGCAGGAAAAGTTGTTGACGGAACACTAACTGAGATATTCCAGGTAGTAAACAAAAAACCTGTACGTTTACCAGCCGCAAGGGCTCTTCTTAAGGAACTTGCTCCACACAGGACTCTTCCGTTTGCAAAGAGATGGCTGAAGACCCCGCAACTTGACTTTGCTCTCATGCAGCTTGAAAAAGCAGGAATCATTCATTCATACCCGGTTCTTAAAGAAGTTGCAGGTGGAATGGTTTCACAGAAAGAGCATACGGTTATAGTAACAGAAGACGGATGCCAGGTTACAACTAAATAACGTGCCAGGAAGAGATTTGAGTGAGAATCGGGAGTTTCTTATCTTTAACCTTTATTCTTTTTTCATTCCTGGTTATTCCGGCAAGTGCGGCTTATGACTGGGATAACAGTATAACTTTACAGAAAGACAGTATGACCTGGGGTTACACGGAGGAGTACTCTGGTGACAGGTCTATTATTTTCAAAAAATACGTTGACATGGAATTCGGCAACGATGACGGTTTTGTAAGTGCCTGGGAATTGCTGAAAGCTGATGTGGCACTGAGTAAATCATTCAAACAGTCTATTGAAGATAATATGGACGTGAAAATTGATAAATCCTCTAAAAATGTCATTTTAGTGGATGTTGAAACAGACATGTCCTCAGAACTCCTTGGTCTCACCGACGAAGAGAGTGATATTGTCAACGAATATGAGGTATCATACGATTTCAAGGTTCCACTAGATGAATCTGGTTCTGTGCTGTGGTTCCAGGGTGAACCGGAAACCGATGTTACGATAAAATTGCCCGAAGAGATGGAGCTTACATCTGTCGATGGTATTGATGACAAGTCTGTAAAAGAAACATCAAAAGGAACTGTAATTGATGGCAAATTTGGTTTCACAGGTGAAGTGGTCATTGAATATTCTATTGCCGAGGAAAAAACCGTAATTGAAGAAAATAAGGCGACAAATGTAACTGCCAATACCACAAAAACTTCTTCTGAATCTTCGAAGAAGACACGTTTAGAGACTTTTCTTGACAGGCTGTTTTCTGGCAACATGGATGATATACTTGATAAATTGAAATTAGATGGTATTAACAATCCTGACAAATACTGAAAAAGATCGAGGTGATATTATGCTGATAGAAAATATCGAACTTGAAAACGGAACATGCATGGGTTTGAGTTTTGCTATGCAGAATGCATCATTACTCGTAATTCGTGCAGATAGGGGTTTTGTGATGTGCGGTTATCTTGACATGGAAACCGCATCTGCTCTTGGGGACGTGGCTGTAAAGGTCAAAGGTGTTAACAGCTTTGAAGATGTGCTTGTAGCACCTGTTGTTGGAGCAACCCAGAAAGCCATTAACCTTGGAATTAAAGTAGGAATGACGGGAAAAGAAGCATTAGAACTGATGTTCTGATATTTTCTTTTTTACCAAATATTCAATTCGCTTTTTGTTTTAAAATCTTCACTGAAACGCTTTAAATACTACTTCTATTCTCTATTGCAGTTATTATGCTGTATGCTTTTGAGTTATCCGGTGAGCACGCTGTCCTGCCAGTAAAAGAAGTCTATGCATGCCTTTCAATGGAAGGGCTGACATACAGGGAACATGCATTCTATGACCAGTGCCTGATAGTTGATATTGAAGGCGAGGAAGTAGATACAAAACTTCGTTTCATTTCAGGCAGATTGGCAATGTCCCATTACATACTGAAAGTAGTAGGGATATGTGATGTTGAAACTGACCGGATAATAGAAATGTGTGATACTTCCGATCTTTCAGCACACCTGTCAGAAGGTCAGACCTATGTTGTCCGTGCAAAGAGGGCAAAACACCATGGGGATGTCAAAAGGGAGTTCATAGAAGGGAGACTTGGTGGCAGCATATATCGCAAAGGCTTCAGGGCAAATATGAAAGAGCCTGATGTAACTTTCCGCTTAATAATGACTAACAAGGCAGTGCTGGGTTCAGTTGTGGCAACTGTTGACAGGGGTGATTATGAGCACCGTGCGCCACATAAGAAACCATTTTTCTACCCCGGTGTGCTCATGCCAAGGGTTGCAAGAGCACTGGTGAACATATCTCAAGTCCGTTCAGATGAGGTACTTTTTGATCCATTCAGCGGTACGGCAGGTATTCTGGTTGAGGGAGGTCTTATAGGTGCTCACGTTATCGGTATTGAAGTTCGTCGCAAGATCTCCCACGGTGCAAAGATGAACTTAGATGAATACGATACTGATTATTCATTACTTGTAGGGGATGCGTGTCGTGTTTCCCTAAAAGATTCATGTGTGGATGCAATCGTAACTGACCCTCCTTATGGCAGGTCTGCAGCTATCAGGGCGGAATCTCTTCATCACCTGTATACGGATTCATTTGTAGAGATGTATCGAGTTCTTAAAACCGGAAAACTTGCAGTTGTGGTTTCCGAAATGAAAGTTGTTGAGTTTGCAGAAAAAGCTGGCTTTACAGTTATAGATGTGTTCACACAAAAAGTACACAAGAGTCTTACAAGGACATTTACTGTTCTTCGCAAGGACTAATATTGATGATATTTTTGCTGTATCAGGGACCAGTAGGCTGCAAGCTTTGTCTCTGATTCTTTATAATCCGGATATCGTTTTTTGACATGGTTCCAGAACTTAGGACTATGGTTTAGTTCGATGAGGTGAACTAATTCATGATGCACAACATATTCTACCATTTCATCGGGCAGGTATTGCAAAAAAGTGTTGAAATTGAGGTTACCTTTAGAACTGCAGCTTCCCCATTTTGTTTTCATTTTCCGAAACCTTACATTTTCAGGTTTAACGCCTAGTTCCTTTCCAATAATTGTCACACATTCATTGACAAGACTTTTCAGTTCATCCACTGATCTGCCGCTTACAAGTTTAATTTCATGTGATAATTCCTGGATTTTCTGTACTTTAGAATAATGGTTATATATCCATCTCTGGTGCTTACGGATTAGTGTCTCATGTTCCATGAACGATTTTGGAACAATGAGATATAGTTCTCCTCCGTGAAACTCCAGCCTTGGATTCTTCACATCTCTTCGGATCAGTTCATAGTCTATTACTATATCCCGGATGCTTGCAGTACAACGCATTTTCTTAAAAAATGATAAAGATTAAGATTATTCGTTTGGAACCAGGTGATCCATTACTTCAGCCATGACCCTGTGTCGCACCAGATAGTCGTGTACATTATCGGTGGCTCTTCTGATAGCGTAAGCATCCTCGCACCAGTTAATAGGTTCGGGATATTCCACTTCCATAAGTGTAAGTCCGTATGCAGCCGATGACTCCAGTCCTTCTTCGTATGATTCCGGATCAAGCATTTGCAGAAGCCATTCTTCGTCACGTACTCCGCTTCCAACCATTGTAAGTGCTGTGACTATTTTCCTTACCATGTTCCAGAGGAAACTGTTTGCCTGGATGTCTATTTTGGTTAAGGTTCCACTGACGCGCACATCTATTTTTTCCACATTGCGGACGGTACTTTTGTCTCCTTCCTTTGTGCAGAAATTGGCAAAATCATGTTCTCCAACAAGCATTTTTGAAGCAGTCCTGATCTTTGCAATATCATACTGCTCCCCACTCATAATGTACCTGTATTTACGGCTGATTGCCCATCGTCTGGGGTCAAAATCGTCAGGAACTTCAGCATGGGCCCATGCCCATATTGAATTTGGTAATTTGGAATTAATGACCCTTGGGATTGCAAGGTTGGGCTTGTCGGTATCAAAAGCAACAATCTGTTCTCTTGCATGAACTCCTGCATCTGTCCTTCCGGAACTTGAAAAACGTGCGGTTTTTGGGTCTTCGATTATCTCAAGCTGTGTGAGTGCATTGAACAGCTCGCCTTCTATTGTAGCTACATCCGGCTGTACCTGAGAACCATGATAGCCAGTGCCTACATATGCAATTTTCAGAGCAACTCTCATACAATTCACTCTGGCTTCATATGTTCTTTTTTCTATTATACATTTCTCTTACAAATAGAAGTGTAATTACAAAAATACAGCCGAAAAAGAACCATACGCTCACATGGGACAGGATGCTATCCTGAAATATGCCACCAACAGGCTCAGACATAGCAGACATGTTATCGGTAAAGGTTTGTGTAATTTCAGTAGGTTGGGTCTGGTTACCGAAACCTGTATTCATTCCTTCTCTTGCCATATCTGCTGCTTCAGTTCCGTTTGAAGTGGATGAAGCAAGCATTTCAGGGCTGACATCATCAACGCCGGGAAGACCATCTGAAACTGCCGAATCGTCTGGCATTTCATAATCTATGGAAGCATCATCCACAGCAGCTTCTTCCATGGGTGCCTCTTCCATAACCGCTTCCTCCACGACTTCCTCGCCAGTTGTAACTTCAGTTACACCCATTTCTTCAGTCTCTATTTCAGGCATTTCTTCCGCTGCTTCAGTAGTTTCTTCCATTACATCTGCAGTTATGTTTTCCATGTTTGCTTCTTTGCTCATGGCATCGGTTGCCTCATCTTCAGCAAACAGGGGTGCAGTTCCTGCTTCCTGCGAATACATGGATTTCGTACCAAAGGTTCTTGTTATTGCTTCAAGTCCTGTTGCAGCAAACACAGCTCCGGCAACAAGTCCAAGATACTTTTTGAGCATATTGAGTATTGAAGATCTGTCCTTTTTCATGCTTCCAGGAGCGACAACTATCAGTTTCTGGACCGGTTCGTATATCTTGACTTCCCTGCCTTTGCGGCTCCATTTTGTTTCCTTGACTTTGATAAGGTCAGCTTCAATGAGTCCGTCCAGATTATATTTTACAGTTGTAAGTGGAAGGTCAAGCTTTTCGGCAACATCGCTGGCTGACATTGGTTTATCTGCAAGTATCTCCAGCATTTTCATTGCTTTTTCATTTGAAAGCAATTGTGTGATCTTTTTAGAATCCTCGCTAAGAGGTAGAATAAGCACTTTTTCCGAACCTGTACCTTCTTCGTTCTCTCCCATAAGTTTCAGTATATTAACGTTGGCTTAAATCATTTCCTTTAAGTTCAATTTCATTCGAACTTATAACTATTTCAAATGTAACTCGAAAAGTTAAAGAATAGCAAGAACAATAAGAAGTAAATTCTAGGGGCTATTACACTATGATAACTAAAGAAGAAATAATGGAAATCGTTGAGAATTATGATCTGGACAATCTGAGCATTGCCACCGTTTGTTCTCACTCCAGTCTTCAAATATTCTATGGTGCAAGGCAGGAAGGTTTCAGGACCATAGGCATCTGTGTAAAAGAGCCACCAAGATTCTATGATGCTTTTCCTCTTGCAAAACCGGATGAGTTCATTGTAGTTGACAGCTACAAGGAGATTCCGAATATCGTTGATGAGCTTCGCGCGAAAAATGCTATTATAATCCCACACGGTTCATTTGTAGAGTACATGGGTGGGAAGGCTTTTGCCGAACTCGGAGTCCCAACTTTTGGAAACCGTGCGGTTCTTGAGTGGGAATCTGACAGGGAAATGGAACGCGAATGGCTTGAAGGTGCTGGTATTGAAATGCCAAGGCTTGTTAAGCCTCAGGATATAGATGGCCCTGTAATGGTGAAATACCATGGTGCAAAGGGTGGTCGTGGTTTCTTTATTGCCAAGAACTATGAGGAATTCCAGGAACACGTAGATCCAAATGAAAAATTCACAATTCAGGAATTCATTGTGGGAACAAGATATTACCTTCACTTCTTCTATTCACCACTCAGGGAAGATGGTTACAAACTGAGCAATGGTATCCTTGAGATGCTCAGCATGGACCGCAGGGTCGAGTCAAATGCAGATGAGATCTTCAGGCTTGGATCACCAAAAGAACTCCAGGAAGCTGACATTATCCCTTCATACGTGGTTACAGGAAATGTTCCACTTGTTGCCAGAGAATCACTTCTTCCAAAGATATTCAATCTGGGAGAAAGGGTTGTTGAGCAATCACTTGAACTGTTTGGCGGTATGATCGGTCCGTTCTGTCTTGAGACCGTGGTCACGGACAAACTTGAGATCAAGGTATTTGAAATATCTGCACGTATTGTTGCAGGTACGAACATATACCTTTCAGGTTCTCCATATTCCGATCTGATCGAACCGGACCTTTCAACAGGTAAGAGAATCGCCCAGGAAATTAAGATTGCAAGTTCCATGGGTCAACTCGATAAAATATTGTCATAATATTTTTATCTTCGTAACTGTAATAATATTCTGTGGTTCTTTTACAGGGACCACGGAGTGATACTATTTCTGACGCAAGCTATGATTATAATGTTATCATCGTAGGTGCCGGACCGGCAGGTTTGTTCGCAGCCTATGAACTCGCCGGAAAAGGGTTAGAAGTTCTTGTTGTAGATGCCGGTAAAGATATCAATGAAAGGCATTGCAGTGTATCGTCAAGTTCCCCATGCGGACATTGTTCTCCGTGCTCTATTTTATGCGGTGTTGGAGGAGCAGGTGCTTACTCGGATGGAACTCTTAATCTCAGACCTGATGTAGGTGGTAACCTTGCAGAGCAGACCGGGGACGCAGGTTCTGCGTGGGAACTTGTGGATTATGTGGATGAGATATACCTTAAATACGGGGCACCCACCAAAACATATTCCGCAACAGGGGAGGATGCTGAAATGCTAAAACGCAGGGCAGCTTCTGTTGGGGCGAGGTTCATAGACATCAAGCAGCGCCACATTGGTTCTGACAATTCAGTTGAGCTTATAGGACGCATGAAAAAATATCTGGAATCCAAAGGAATCTCCTTCCTGCTGGAATCCAAAGTAAAAGACATAATTGTTGAAAACAGCAAGTGCAAAGGGATAGTTCTGGAAAACAGCCAGATACGCTCAAAATACACATTGCTTGCACCAGGGAGGGTTGGCTACGAATGGGTCAACGATCTTGTGGAACATCATTCAATTAAATTCTCTTATAGTGGTGTTGATATTGGTGTCCGTGTTGAAGTTCCTTCAATAATCATGGACCCTGTAACAAAGATAAATCATGACCCTAAATTTCATATCTATACCAGAGGTCACGATGATTTTGTCAGGACCTTTTGTACCAATGAACATGGATTTGTTGTGAAGGAAGAGTATGAAGGGTTCGTTGCTACTAACGGTCATTCAATGCATAGTAAAGAATCCGAGAATACCAATTTCGCTTTTCTGGTGCATGTGGAACTGACAAGACCGATGGAAAACACCATAAAATATGCAAGGTCAGTGGCTAAGCTTGCAACAACAATTGGCGGTGGAAAGCCTGTCCTTCAAAGGATTGGTGATCTCAGGAAAGGTCGCAGGTCAACAACTGAAAGTATCTATAGAAATGCTGTTGTGAACACTCTTGCCGATGTCACTCCCGGAGATATATCCATGGCAATGCCTCACAGGATAGTAATGGATATCATGGAAGGTCTTGAAGTTCTAAATGAGATAATTCCTGGTGTATATTCGGATTGTACTCTTCTGTACGCTCCTGAAGTTAAGTTCTATTCCCTGAAAATTGATGTGGACAAAACCATGCAGACCAACATTGAAAGTTTGTTCGTTGCAGGCGACGGTGCAGGTTTATCACGTGACTTAATTAATTCATCAGCTACAGGAATTCTAGCAGCAAGAGGCATACTCACTCATACAGGGAAGAATTGTGAAAAGTGAAAAGAAACGAGGAACCTCACATAATGATGGTTTGGGTGAAGTTTGGGGTATGATACATTAAAAGAATCAATGCATCAGAGGGGAATGATGTGATGACGGAGATTCCTCGTCACCTACATATTGATGTCCCTATAAATACTTTATTAATTAAAATATTGTCACTCTTTTAATTTGGAATGTCTCTCGATATCCATTTTAATCTTTTGAGAACATCAATTTTACATTTTCGGATAAAATCAAAAATACTATAGAGAACTTCG
>NZ_VIAQ01000006.1 GCF_006546655.1 Methanolobus vulcani | reverse complement strand
TTGAGAGAATATTTCCTATTTGCACATAGTTGGTTAATTCCTTAATTTTTGTTTAGTAGTTATACACTACCGGTCAGAATTAACCGAACTGCCAAATCCAACGTCAGACAGAAAAAACTTCTGTCTCCACTTGTAAGGCGGTGATTGCAAGTGTTTTCGCGCAATTTGCGCGGACTCCTTCAAAGGTCACAATCGTATATATAGCTTTCGAACACGGGGTTCGAAGCCAAAGGATTGACCTTTGATCACACCTGCCATGATGAAATGAAAGTTATTACTTCATCGAATGATTCTCGCGAACAAATAATCTGATGCGGAAGCCGCATCATTGTGCTCGTCGCGAGCACCCCTACATAACAGGCTTACTATAAAAACGTTGCGGGGAAACGGAGAAAAATGGATTATTATCTAATCCATGAAACATATTTATAGATAAATTAATCTCCTTTGCGGAGAATATTTATAATATAAGTTACAAGGCGAAGTGATTATCATGAATTCAACCGTAGAACTGAGGGATCGCTTTTTACAGCGATAAACCGCTTATAGATAAACACAAGACTATTTTTGACACGACACTGCGCGACGGTGAACAAACCCCTGGCGTATCACTCACCAACGAACAAAAACTCAAGATTGCCCTTCAACTGGACAAACTTGGCGTTGACGTGATTGAAGCTGGTTTCCCGGTATCTTCGGAAGGCGAAAAGCAAAATGTAAGAGCCATAGCCAACGAAGGACTCAGTCTCGATATCTGTGGTCTTGCCCGCGTCCTTACCAAAGATCTGGATGCATGTATAGATTGTAACGTTGATATGATACACACATTCATATCCACATCTGACATCCAGAGGATACATACTATAAAGAAGAGCAGGGAAGAAGTTCTTTCAATGGCAGTCAACGCTGTAGACTACATTAAGGACCACGGTGCAAAATGTATGTTCTCAGCCATGGACGCCACAAGAACTGACCTTGACTACCTTATAGAAGTGTACAAAGCCGTAGAAGAAGCAGGCTGTGACATCATAAACGTACCCGACACAGTCGGAGTAATGTCACCATCCTCAATGTACGAGCTTATTAAGAGTATCAACAATGAAATAAACATACCCATTGACGTACACTGCCACAACGACTTCGGAATTGCAGTTGGAAACAGTCTTATGGCTGCTGAAGCAGGTGCAAGCCAGATACAAGTGACAGTAAACGGCATAGGAGAACGTGCAGGAAATGCAAATCTTGCTGAAGTCGTAATGTGCCTCCATTCCATATATGGAGCAAAGACGAACATCAAGACAGAATATCTCCTTGAAACTGCAAAAATGGTGGAGAACTACACCGGCATACACATGCCAGCAAACACACCTATAGTAGGAGATAACGCATTTGCACACGAATCCGGCATACACACCCATGGAGTGCTCGAGAAATCCGACACATTTGAGCCTGGTATAATGACACCTGAAATGGTTGGTCACAAGCGCCGCATAGTTCTTGGTAAACATGCAGGAAAGCATGCAGTCAAGAAATCCCTGGAAGATATGGGAATTGAGACAAACGAAGAACAACTGGATGAGATCCTTGCCAGGATAAAGGATATAGCCAACAGAGGCAAGCGTATCTGTGACGCAGACCTGCGCGCAGTCACATCTGCAGTCCTTGGAAAAAATCTTGGTAGTGAAACCATTGTCCTTAAAGAATTCTCTGTAATGACAGGTAACCTCACAACACCTACAGCAGTCGTCAGGGCTAAGATTGGTGATCAGGAGGCAGTCGCATCCAACTATGGAGTAGGACCAATAGATGCTGCTCTTAAAGCAGTAGAACTCATGATTGGCGAATACACCAAAGTAAAAGTGCGCGACTTCAGTCTTGAAGCCATCACAGGTGGAAGCGATGCTCTTGCAGAAGTGACAATCTCAGTCCAGGATGAAGAGGGACGTGTTGCCAGCGCACAATCTGCCAGCACAGACATTGCAACTGCGTCAGTTGACGCACTCATAACAGCCATAAACCTGCTTCTTGATAAGAAGAAGCTCTGGAGCATGGAATAACTGATTTTTTACTGAACCGTGAATTCACGGTTCAAAACCTTTTTTATTTCTATTCCCACACTCATATGCTATTAAAACAGAGCATATCCATAGTATCTATATAATGAACTCATAATCCTGAACAGATACACATGAACTACGAAGTTATAGATTCTCACTGTCATCTTGATTTTCCTAAATTTAACAAGGACAGACATGAGATGATAATGAGGGCAAAAGAAAGCGGAGTTGCATTAATGATCAACTCCGGCATAGATTACAAAACCAATGCTAATTCCCTTGAGCTTGCCAAAAAATATGATTTCATCCATGCAACCCTTGGTCTCAGTCCCCAGATGGTTCCTGAAACTAACGATGAAAAAATAAACCAGATACTTGCCCAGATGGAACGCAACGTTGACAAAGCCATTGGAATCGGTGAAGCTGGTCTTGACTTTTACTATTGCACCGATGAAGCAGGAAAACAAAAGCAAAAAGAAGTCTTTGAAAGAGTCATTGACATAGCAGACCAGTACAACAAAACCCTTGTAATACACGGCAGGGACGGGGAAGAACTTGCACTTGAGATGACAAGGGATCTTGACAGGGTTGTATTCCATTGCTACGGTGGCAGTATAGAGACAATGAAGGACATAGTTGATGCAGGCCACTATGTTTCAGTTCCCACCCTTGTATGCTTTTCAGAGCATCATAAAGAGATAGCAAAGAATCTGCCTCTTGAGAATATGCTAATTGAAACTGACAGCCCGTACCTCTCACCACGCAAAGGGCGCAACGAACCTGCTTTTGTCAAAGACTCGGTTCCTGTCATATCACAACTAAAAGGAATAGATGAAGCTGAAATCGCTAAGGCGACAATGCAAAATACCCGCAGGGCATTTGAGCTCTAAAATCGACTTTTCTGTACGGGAGAATGCACATGCAGGTCAAACATTTTATTATCGGACTTTATGACGCTAACTCATACCTCATTAACGGAAAAATACTGATAGATACCGGAATGAGCACAGATGGCCTTATTTCCGCCATCAAAGAGAACATTGACATCGAAGACCTTGAACTTATAATACTCACTCACTGCCACTACGACCACACAGCATCCGCACAGGCAATAGCAGACATTAGCGGTGCAAAAATAGCAATCCACAAGGACGATGAACCGCTCCTGAGCAATGATATAGTAAGTGCAGCAGCAATGTTTGGAAACAAGGCACCTGCAATTAAGCCTGACATGCTCCTGGAAGAAGGTGACAGGATACCCGTAGGAAATGGAAAAGAACTGGAAGTCATACACACACCAGGACACACACCGGGAGGAATCTGCCTCTATGAATCTAATTCAAAAAGCCTTTTTTCAGGTGACACAGTATTTCCCAACGGCAGCATAGGACGTACGGATTTCCAGGGCGGCAACCGTGATCAATTAACAGCTTCAATTAACAAGCTTGTAGAGCTGGATGTCAAAACACTTTATCCGGGACACGGTGAAGTAACCTCAAATGACGTCAACACACAGATACAACTCTCTCTGCGCATGTCTAAAAGCATGTTGCTCTAAGGATAAAATATGAAACATAAAAAAAATAAGAGTGGCAAGAATATCAAAAAGATGGACCCATCAAAGTTCCTGCCCATGAGCCTCGAAGAAGCAAAAAAGAAAGGATGGGATGAACTTGATGTCATAATTGTCACAGGTGATGCATATGTAGACCACCCCGGATTTGGAACCAGTATCATTGGCAGGGTTCTTGAAGATGCGGGCTACAGAGTAGGAGTTATTGCACAGCCAAAATGGGATGATGTTGAAGATTTCAAGAAACTTGGAAAACCACGCCTTTTCTTCGCCATAAGTGCAGGCAACACCGACTCCATGGTGAGTAACTACACACCATCCAAGAGACTCAGACACGATGACGCATATTCTCCCGACAATGAGGCAGGTTTACGCCCTAACCGTGCAGCCATTGTATACTCCAACCGCCTGAAAGAAGCCTATCCTGATACTCCAAGGATAATTGGAGGAATAGAAGCTTCTCTTCGCCGTTTCGCACAATACGATTACTGGTCTGACAAAGTGCGCCAGTCAATACTTGCAGACGCTCCTGCGGACATCATAATTTATGGCATGGGTGAACATCAGATAGTTGAGATTGCAGACCGGCTCAACAAAGGAATTCCTGTTTCAGATATCACGGATATTGACGGAACTGTCTGGAAAATGGATATCAAAACATGGAAAGAGAAAAAAGAAGATTTGCTTGAAACTCGTATAGAAATACCACCTTATGTTGAGGTTTCGAACAACAAGGAACTCTATGCAAGCACCTTCAAGACTGTTTACCATGAGCAGAACCACATCAATGGACATGCCATTATTCAAGTTCATCCAAAAACAGTTATTATACAGAATAAACCCATGCGTCCACTCACAACAGAAGAGCTGGACCACGTTTATGAACTTCCATTCACCAGAGAGACTCATCCATCATACGATAAACCAGTTCCTGCTCTAGACATGGTAAAATTTTCCATTAACACTCATAGAGGATGCTTCGGAGCATGTTCCTTCTGTGCCATTGCCCTGCACCAGGGAAGAATGATACGCAGCCGCAGTATGGAATCAATACTGAGAGAAGCGGAAGGTTTCACCAGTATAAAAGGATTCAAAGGCACTATAAACGGACTTGGTGGTCCGTCGGCCAATATGTATGGAATGGACTGCAAGAACTGGGAAGACAAAGGAGTATGCAAGGATAAAATCTGCATATATCCGAAAGCCTGTCCTTCACTTAACACCAGCCATAAGAAACTCATTGAACTTATGCGCAGACTCAGAGAACTTCCGGGAATCAAGAAAGTCTTTGTCGGGTATGGTGTACGCTATGACCTTGCACTGCTTGATGAAGAATACATGGAAGAACTGTGTGCCCATCATGTAAGCGGGCAATTGAAGGTTGCGCCTGAACATTATTGTGATAAAGTTACCGATGTCATGAAGAAAACTGACAGAGAAGTATTCGAGAGATTTGAAGAAAAATTCAAGGAAATAAATGAGAAACTTGGCAAGGACCAGTATCTTGTTGCTTTCCTGATGTCAAGTCATCCGGGATGTACTCTTAGTGACATGATAGAAACTGCCGAATACATCCGTGACACGGGACGCTATACCAGACAGGTTCAGGATTTCACCCCTACCCCTATGACAGCAGCAACATGCATGTTCCACACAGGGATCGATCCTTTCACCGGGAAGAAAATCTATGTGGCAACTTCCCAGAAAGATAAGAGTATACAGAGAGCAATGCTGCATTACCGGGAACCTGGAAACTATAATCTGGTGTATGAAGGATTGAAGCGTGCCAACAGGCTTGATCTTGTAGGTAATTCATGGAACTGCCTGATAAGCCGCAAGAAAGGAGGGAAGCGTGGATGGTAAAAAGAATTACCATTTCCGTTTCAAGATAAAATCGTTATCTTTTTAACATATATTAGTTACAGTACTTCATACGGATATTATTTTAAAAAAGATGGAAGTTATACTATGAAGTATAAGTTGTTGGTACCTATTTTTTTATTGATTATTATTCAGGCATCTGCCGTTCTGGCGAGCCCGGTAATAAGCATTGATGAGACTGTAACAGAGACTATGTTCTATTCTAAATCATACACTAATCCTGATAGCATAGAAGCGCATCAGATAGTAGTGTACAGCGAAGATGGGGAACATTCACAAATACATCTTAATTACAGACTTACTCCAAGAACAACTACAAGCCCGGATGGGAATTATAGTGTTTACAAAAAAGCACTTGATTCACAAGATGGAGTGGGAATAGAAGATTATGTAATAAATGATACAGTTGCCGAAACTGTGACAAATATCAAGAATATAATTACAATGAGCTATTATGGAGTTGCGTTTTCGCCTGACAGCAAGATGTACGCTGCACCGAGAATCGTTTTCTTTGAAGACTGCAGAAACGCCCAGTATGCTATCGATATCTGCTCTGTCCACAACAATACCCTGCTACACAGAGAATTGATACCTTACTACAAGGAAAATACCAAAGACACTCCTATGGATTGGGACAGGTCAACTGTCTATGAAGTTTACTGGTCAGAAGATGGCTCATCGATAGTGTATGAAGTTCTGGGAGCTGATATTGAAGGTGGAACATACCCCACATACTTTGTGAGTAAAAGACTTAACCTTGACTATGCAGAACTTCGAAAAATGAACGGATACGAGGACACAGAAATAGAATCTGTGCAGGAAGTCGTTGAAGAGCCTGCCAATGATGCTGAAAATAGTCTGCCTACTCCGGGATTTGGAGCTTTAGGAGCAGTGTTTGCCCTAGCATTGGGAAGGAAAATAAAGAGAGCATGAACTCATGCTCTTTGTCTATTTTTAAAAATACTAAACAATTTAGGGAAAAGAAAAAACTAAAATGGCTATTCCATAGCCATTTCAAGCAGGTCGATAACATCAAGTACATCAACCTTTGGATTGCCACGTTTGAGATTTGTGCGGCAAAGTGGGCATGCAGTTACCAGATAGTCAACATCCTTTGGAATCTCTTCAAGCCTGTTCTTTGAGAGCTCAAGTGAAAGCTCAGGATAGCCTTTAAGGACTCCTCCGCCTGCTCCGCAACATTTGGATTTTTCCCTGTTGCTCTTCATTTCTTCAAGATAGCAAACTGCTTTTATGAGCTGTCTGGGAGCATCGAATACACCATTGCACCTTCCAAGGTGACATGGGTCATGATAGGTAACCTTAAGGTCAAGTTTTTTCAGGTCCAGCTCAGCAAGGCGGTCTGCAAGGAACTCGGTCACATGGAGAACATTAAGTTCTTCCGGGAAATCATTCTTCAGGGTTGTATAACAGCCTGCACAACCTGTGATTACTGTATGAGCACCTATCTTTTTAATCTGCTCCAGATTCTTTGACATAAGCTCTGATGGATCTGAACCGGTTCTTAGAAGTGGAGAACCACAACAGACCTCTTCTTCAAGTACGGTTACTCCGAACTTTCTCAGGATGTCAAATGTTTTCTTTGTGATCTCAGGATAGCGGTAAGATGCAAGACAACCTGCAAAGAACACATAATCGGACTTCTCTGGAAGGTCATTTCTGGAATCTCCAAGCCATGCCATCCTGTCCTGTGATTCACCAAGAGGGTTTCCTTTTTCAAGAGCATCTGCACGTATCAGCTTCTGTGCATCTGTCATCTTACCCTGAAGCACAAGCTGATGCCTGATATTTTCGATGACTTTAACAGGAGATGCTCCGGATGGGCATATCTCTTCGCAAAGTCCACATGTAGTACAGGTATTGATACTATCCAGAACACCCTGATCAACTTCAAGTCCCTGGGAAATACCATGGGCTACAAGCATACGGCCACGTGAACCTGACGATTCCCAGCCATTCACGTCAAAAACCGGACATACTGCACGGCATGTACCACATCGTACACATTTCAGTATTGAACGCATATCCTCATCGTTCATTTTCAGACCCCCATTTTACCCGGGTTGAGAATACCCTTCGGATCCAGTGCGTTTTTAATCAATATCATTACATCAAGAGCTTTTCCAAGTTCAAGACCAAGATAAGGTGCCCTGGCACTGCCAACTCCATGCTCGGCGGTTACCGTTCCACCAATACCTATTGCAGTGCGATGAATCTTGTCGGCAGCCATGTTCAGCTTCTCCCATTCAGCATCGCTTAGCATATCTATGCACATTCCAGTATGAAGGTTCCCATCACCAATATGACCGTAGGTCATAATAGGAATCTTGAACTCTTCTGAAATCTCACGTACCTTATGCAGCATTCCAGGAAGTTCTTTTATCGGGACACCTATGTCCTCACCTACATAAACACGGGTGCGCAGAGGGTCCAGCCTTGAAACTGCTGCTCCTACAAGTCTTCTGGCAGCCCATATCTCATCCCTTTCCTTCTTGTCTGAAGCTGCCCTGATGCTTGTTGCAAGAGTGCTGCATGCATCCTTTATCATTTCTATTCCTTCACGAACTGTGTTCTCGGTTCCATCTACCTCGAACATCAGGATTGCACCCGCCTGTGGCAACCCGACGTGAGGGTCATAAGTGTTAATTGCATCTATGATGTTCCTGTCAAGAATTTCACATGCAGAAGGAACAATTCCTGAAGAGAGGACTTTTACTACTGCCTGACCTGCAAGTTCAGGATCTTCAAAGGAAGCAAGCAGTACAGAGCGCTCCTTTGGAAGTGCCCTGAGTCTCAGTGTTGCTTTTGTGATAATACCTAGCGTACCTTCAGAACCTACAAAAAGATCAGTAAGTGAATAACCTGCAACTGATTTTGATGCTTTGGAACCTGTATTTATCACAGTTCCATCTGCAAGGACAACTTCAAGTCCCAGCACATAGTTGCGGGTAGTACCGTATTTTACAGATCGCATTCCACTGCCGTTGTTTGCGATCAGTCCACCAAGTGTACACATTGCAGAACTTCCCGGATCAGGAGGGAAAAAGAGACCATAAGGTTCAAGCGCTTCATTCATTTTTTCCTGGACAATACCAGGTTCGATGGTTACCTGAAGATTGTCAAGGTCTGTTTCAAGTATCCTGTTCATGGATGACATATCAAGTACGATGCCACCTTCTACCGGAACAGCTCCTCCGGCAAGCCCTGTACCTGCACCTCTTGCAGTCACAGGAATCTCATTCTCATTTGCAAGCCTGACTATCTTTGATATCTGTTCAGTACTTGCAGGCCTGATGACAAAATCAGGCATGCCCCTTATCTGTGAGGCGTCACATGAATAACAATAAAGTTCTGCAGCAGACGCGGAAACATGTTCATCTCCGACTATTTCCTGCAGTTTTTTAAGTAAATCGGATTTTTGCATGGAATCGTTTTTTAAGTGGGATAGGATAATTTATAGTTTTTGGTGAAGGCAAACATTTACATCTGACTAAGCCTATTACACAGCAATGACACGATACTTTGAGGTACAGCAGCGGGACGGTGCTGCAAGGATAGGGAAATTCCTGTTGAAGGAAGATATCCGGACACCTTATATTATAGATACAAGAAACCTGAGTATGCCTGAAAGCCCGATAATAGACGGCGGTTCACTCTGGAAATATTCAAGTTTTGAAGAAGCTCAGGAACATCTCAGGGAAACGAGACAAAAAGCCGGAGAAGATTCTCTAATTATGCTTCCTCACCAGGACTTTACACCGGAAGCTCCACGGAATGTGACAATTAAAGTGGCTGAGAAAGCTGAGGAAATAAAAGACTCAGGTGCAACCGGAGCTATTTACATACCCGGAAAGCAGGTTAAAAAGCATGACCTCTACGTTTTAGAAGGTGCAGGGTGCTTTGAGAACAATGCAAGAACTTTTCTCAGTATTCTTTTAGAGATGAAAAAGGACATCGCTCCTGATACTGCAATTTATGCACCGAACATAGCCACTCCCGAAAATCTGGCAATGCTGATATACCTCGGAATCGATGTCTTTGACAATACTAAAGCAATAATTGCCGGATATAACGATATTTACCTCACAACCGCCGGACAATTCTATCTTGATTCACTTGCAGAGTTACCATGCAGATGCAGTGCATGCTCATCCACAAACCTTACAAGCCTCAGGGAAATGGACAAAAAGAGCCGTGCAGCAATTCTTGAAAAGCACAATATTAACGCCATGGAAGCAGAAGCAGCTCTAGTGAGGGAAAGGATACGTGCAGGAACCTTACGTGAATATATTGAAGGACAGTGCAGAATGCACACATGGCTTACGGCACTTATGAGACTTGCAGATGATGAGTATGACTTTGTGGAAAGCCAGAACGCCATTGCAAGGAAAAATACACTTGTAGCTACCTGCGGAGAATCACAGAACAGGGCAGAGGTAGTGAGATTTGCTAAAAGGATACAGGAAAGGTATACACCACCTGCTTCAGATGTACTTCTTCTATTGCCATGTTCTGCCAGGAAACCATATTCCACTTCCAACTCCCACTGGAAATTCATCAATGCTCTTGGTAAGAGCAGAAAATTTGTCCATGAAGTAATAATCACATCTCCACTTGGAATAGTCCCAAGGGAACTGGAACTAACATATCCTGCTGCCCATTATGATACTACTGTGACGGGGTACTGGGATGCAGAGGAAAAGGAATGGGTTGCATCCTGTCTTGAGAATTACCTTACACAGCACAAATACACAAGCATTGTTGCACATGTTGAGGATGCCTACCGTGTAATATGTGAGATCGTTGCAGAAAAGCTTGGTATAGATATAATATATACAAGTCTTGGAAACGTCTCATCGCCGGAATCATTAAGGAATCTCAGCAAAACAGTGTCTGAACTTTGTACCGGAAGAAAACGCGGACATGAGCAGACACAGAAAGACCTCATGAAAGCTGTTGCAGACTATCAGTTTGGTAAAGGGGCAGGAGAAATTCTTGTACCTGAAGGATCAACTGTCAAAGGACCATTCCCCAAACACCAGATATTTGCTGGGAAAAAACAGCTTATTACACTAATACCTCAATATGGAACACTGGCCATTACTATAGAAGGTGCAAAAGCCCTTCTTAAGCAGGGCAGATATACTGTTAAAATAGACGATTTTGTACCGCGTGGTTCTCTTCTGGCACCTGGTGTTGTTGATGCAGATCCGTTGATCAGGCCAAATGACGAGGTAATAATCATCGGAGAAAAAGCAATTGCAGTTGGAAGAGCAAATATGAACGGAGATGAGATGAAAAGATCAAATAGAGGAGTTGCAGTTGATCTGCGCCACGTGAAAAAACTCGAATAACAGTGATTTCAGATGTTAGTAATAAGGAAGTTTGAACCATCGGATTTCGAAGAGGTTCTAGAGATAGAGTCACAAGCTTTCTCAGAACACAATCCCTTCCTTTATATGAACTTCTATGAAATGAACAGTGAAGGGTTCCTTGTTGCAGAATACAACGGTTACATAGCAGGATTTGTTGTAGGATATAAGCTATCTGAAACCGAAGGGCGTATCTTTTCTCTTGCCGTGAGAGAGGGATTCAGGAGTATGGGCATCGGTTCCCGGCTTATGGATGCTATCCTTTCGGTGTTTATCTGCAAGCTTCTAACATTTGCGAGTCTGGAAGTAAGAATTACAAATACAAGAGCTCAGGACTTTTACAAGCGTAAGGATTTTGTGGCCTGCTGGGTACAACACGGATATTATTCAGATGGAGAGGATGGCATCATTATGAAAAAGCGCCTGACACCATCTATTTCATTATCCCTTTAAATGGAAATTAAAAGAAGAGATGCCTTAGTTAGTATTTACTAACTGGCCGCTTGCTTTCATAGCAAGCTCATGCATTCTTTCAGATGTCCTTCCAATTCCTGAAGTATCATCCTGGGAAAGAGCTTCTGCAATATCGTTACCAAGAACGAATATTGCGTGTTTGTGCTCTGCCTTGCTCCTGTGAACATGCAGAGGACTTATGGATAGTGAATCATACTCCGTAAAGGGAGTATCCACTCCCATGTGTTCAAAGTGCCTTCTAATCTGTGCCATCAATGTGTGCAACTGTATTAACTCATCTTTATGCATACCAACCAACCTGATTTGAAAATTAATTATTTGCTGTTATTTTGTGCACTGTATAAAAATAATACACCAAAACTAGTTGGTAAATTGACTAATAAAGCCATTTCCCCCGGAAACGGGTTCCGCACAAATTACATATAAGATTTTCGTATTTATTTCAATGATTAAACATGATAAATTACAAAAACACACGTAAATAAAACAAGAACAATTGATGATAAAATCAATAATTCATTAAAAATATATAGATACTGTGCGCGAGCACAGTATACCAAACTTATAATGAAGTAGCGGTAAGAACCTTTACAGAAGCCGGCCTTTTAGACACACTACCGACTTTTGCACCTATAAGACGTTCTATACCCTTGTCGGCAGCAATATCAAGGATTCTTTGGGTGACTACACCATCAAACACAACGGTTTTTACTTCACTCTCATAATCCTTAAGAGTACTTACAAGATCCCTGACAGCAGTCTCATTAACAACATTATCCTTTCCATCAAGGAAACGTGCACTAAAAGTGCCTATCAGGTCATTTGCATGATTCTTAAACCTCTTGTTTTCCGGAGAGGCTGGTACCTTTGCTTTAGGAGCTTCAACCTTCTTTTCAGTATCTCTTCTGACCTCACGTGACTGCTGGTCCCTTGGCCCCTTCTTCCTGTTATCCCTTCCACGGGTATCCCTTGGAGTTCTTTTTACAGCAGGAGTAGCAACACGCTTCACATCAGAAGCAGGTGCGGAAGCAGGAGTAGATCTTCTATCCTTGCGTTTAGACAAACGTTGTCCACGTCCATTGTCCTCTGATGGGCCCTGATCTTTGACAAGATATTTATCAATTACCTGCTCAACAGGAACCTTCTGCCTGAGTGACCTGACAATCTCTTTCTGGACAAGGTCCTCGACACTCTTTCCGTCAGGTGCCCTTGCAATATAGTCAATATTAGCAACCTGAACAAGTTCCTTGATAATAAGTTCTCCTCCACGATCACCGTCAGTGAAAGCAGTCACAGTATCCTTTTTCTTTGTGAATTCTGCAACTTCAGGAGGAACATTTGTACCACCAACACAAATGGTATTCTTAATACCGTATTTCAAAAGGTTAAGAACATCAGCACGGCCCTCAACTACAATAATAGCATCGGAATCAATCACTGTAGGACCACAGGGAATTTTATTCTTACCATAGTACTGCATTTCCTCGACCCTTACAGACTGACGCACTTCATCAGCTATCTCCTGGGACTCCGGAAGGTTCTCATCGAACATACCCTTAAAAATGAACTTAGCCCTCTCAATGATCTGCTGGCGCTTGGTAGCCCTAACATCCTCTATATGAGTAACCTCTATCTTTGCACTGCATGGACCAACTCTGTCTATAGTCTCAAGTGAAGCTGCAAGGATTGAAGTCTCAACCTTGTCAAGACTTGAAGGAATAAGAATAGTACCCCTGGTCTTTCCATTTTTGGCACCGACAACGACCTCGATCCTTCCAATCCTTCCTGTCTTCTGAAGATCGCGAAGGTCAAGATCAGAGCCAAGAAGTCCCTCGGTCTGACCAAAGATAGCACCTACTATATCCGGGCGTTCTATTATTCCATCTGCGTTAATTTTTGAATGAATTATATATTTTGTAGTATCTGCATTTTGCATATGATAATCTCCGAATTTGTGATGATGACACCGGAACAATTCGGAATACAAAATAGAAAAGTTGCAATGACTGCCAAAGTCATCTTATCAAAGGCTTGAATAATGACCCTGATAAAACGAACAAAACTCCAATTTCAATGAATAAAAATGAAGAGTTCTACTTAATCTGAACCAACGCCAAGCTAATAACAGCAGTAGCGTTTGTACCATGCAACGTATGCATATGCTACTGGAACTGTTTCATGGCATAGTCAATAAGCAGTATTTCCAAATCCCTCATTGAATACCTGTAGCTTTTGACCTGTAAGCACTTTATGATGTTATGAATACCTTTTCGGTAGATGATTCTTTTTGAATCGTAGTGATTACGAATAACTAAACTATATTTGTATTATTGAAAGATACCCTTGTTCACAGTATCTATATTATCTCGAACATGTAGGCATATAATCATGACTACATTAAGTAATAGATTTCAAACTCTTATAAACTTATGGGTCGACATTTTTCAGGATTTGCTGGACATGTCAAACTGGAAACACAAATTATTTTGACTACAGAATTACGATTATTCCTGAGGGAACATAGTTAATATTCATGCGAGCTTATAAAACAGCATGCCCGGAGAAAAGAAAAATGGAAAAATAATAATCATTGGTGGAGGAGCGGTAGGAATGGCTGTTGCAACAAGTCTCACGCGCCACAGTGATTATTCAATAACTGTATTTTCTGCAGATGTGCATACGGCCTACAGCCAGTGTGGAATGCCTTTTGTCATTAGTGGCGAAATAAAAGATTTTAAGACACTCATTAGAAGAGATGAAAAATTCTTAAAAGGAATAGGTATTGATCTGCATCTTGGGACAAGAATCGATTCAATAAATACCAAAGAATCTACAGTGGTATCAGGCGCAGAGGAATATCATTATGATAAATTAGTGATTGCAACCGGAAGCAAAACCAAAATACCATCCGATATTCCCGGCACCAGGCTTGGAAATGTTTTCACGCTCAGAACACTTTCTGACGCTATCAAAATAGAAGAAGCAGTCAAAAATGCATCCTCCGTTGTTATTATTGGCGGCGGTTCCATTGGTGCTGAACTGGCAGCAGCGATTGTAAGAAGAAATGTAAATACCACACTTTTAAGCAGAAGCTCTTCAATACTTTCCCACAATGTAGACCCCGACATGGCTGAAGCTGTACAGGAACATCTGGAATCCATGGGAGTGAATGTTATCACAGGATACGTCCCCTCTGCACTGAACGGTGAAGAGAACGTCAGCTCTGTAACAATTGGTACCACTGATTTCCCTGCAGACCTTGTAATATTCTCCACTGGAGTTGAACCGGAAAATGAACTTGCAATAAACGCAGGGATTGACATCGGCCCTACCGGAGGCATAATAGTTGACGAGTATCTCCACCCATCAATGTCAGGAGCTTTCCATCCTGACATCTACTGCGGCGGAGAATGTGTAGAGGTCCTTGACCACATAACCGGAAAGCCGATGTTAAGCCAGGTAGCAAGCAACGCAAGAAGAATGGCTGGAACAATAACAAAGAACCTTACATCAAAGCCTGTGAGATTTGATCCTATACTGAATCCCTGGGTTGCAGTCATAGGAAACATACAAGTCGGAACTACAGGAATCACATCAAAAAAAGCGGCAGAGAATGATATAAAAATAGTAACAGGGCTTGCGACCGGCTCAACAAGGGCTGAATATTATCCGGGAGGAAGCAAGCTTTTCATCAAACTCATATTCAGCGATGAATATCTTGTAGGAGCGCAGGTGGTTGGAGGAGAAGGTGTTAAGGAGCGCATCGATGCCCTCACACTCGCCATCAAAAAGAGAACAACTGTTCATGAGCTTGCAAATATAGAAACCTGCTACGCTCCTCCGGTTTCCACGCTGCAGGACCCCACAGGTTTTGCTGCAAAGGGTGCACTTAAAAAAATGAGAAAAAAAGCATGATAGAAATAGACGGTTCATACGGGGAAGGCGGCGGTCAGATTCTCAGGACAGCCGTATCTCTTTCTGCAATTATCGGAGAGGACATCCATGTAACGAATATACGCCGTAACCGTCCAAAAGAAGGCTTAAAACCCCAGCATCTCACGTCCATTAAAACCGCTGCAATGTTATGCGATGCCGATATCAAGGGATTCTTCCCCGGCTCAACTGATATATACTTTTCTCCATCGGAAATAAAGGGGGTAAATGATACTATTTCCATCGGAACTGCCGGTAGCATCCCTCTTCTTGTGCAAACGATCATGCCTATGGCTATTTTTGCAAAAGACAAGACTAAACTACGCATATCCGGCGGAACTGACGTTTCATGGTCTCCTTCCATAGATTACCTCAAGGAAGTGACATTAAAAGCACTGAGAATTATGGGATATCAGGCAGACATAACCCTCATTGAACGCGGATACTATCCAAAAGGTGGAGGAATTGCAGAAATTGAAATTACTCCTTCCATATTAAGAGGATTCTATCACCCAGATGAAAACAAAAGTGAGAATAATATTATTCACGGGGTCTCACACTGCTCAAGGTTGCCTGAGCATGTTGCAAAAAGACAGGCTGAATCTGCAATGAAGATACTTAATGAAATTGGTAAAGAAGCTGAGATTGACATTACTTCAGATAAATTCAGATCTACCGGAAGCGGCATCACTTTGTGGTCTGGACTTGCTGGCTCTGTCAGTATAGGCAAAAGAGGACTTCCTGCTGAAAAAGTAGGGGAATATGCAGCAAAGGAGATGCTTGATGAGCTATTATCCGGAGCTGAAGTTGATGTACATCTTGCCGACCAGTTGATTCCCTATATGGGACTTGCGGGAGAAGGCTCGTTCACAGTAAGGGAAGTTTCAAATCACTGCCTTACAAATATGCATATAACTGAGAAAATGCTTGATGTCAGATTTGGCATCAACTACGGAAAAGAGAAAAAAGGGCCTTTAGAGATTACCGTGGAATGATATCATTCCGCGGATTCTACAACACTGATGTACTCCGGAGGAATTCCTCTTGCAAGAACAATGTCAGTGTTTACAGAAACTATGTCAACTCCATCCTGCTGCGCTGTTTCTGCATCAATTTCAAGTATCACGGGATTGTCAGTATGGACTGAAGCAGCTTCTTTTGCCTTGTCAAATGAAGTGCTCAGGTGCACATAACATTGCCTGATAGGATAGATTCCATTATCAAGGAGCATATCCGCTTCTTCCGGGCTCACGCCGTAATACAAATAAGAAAGATCATTTTCGGGGTACTCTGATATCAGGTCTACTTCTACTGAGTGACCATATCTTGCCCTGATAAAACCGTCATCTATTTCGTAGCGCCCTTTCCTGTCAGACTCAACAAGAGATATGAGACGCTCCATTGTACCCCACTTATAACGCTTTTTCATAACATCGCAGAGCTGGTTAAGTTCAACCCATCCCTGCGGATCCATTTCAATACCCACGTCTTCAGGGAAGTGTCTAAGCGCACCGGAAATGAATCTACCAAGCCTTTCTTCCCGATCATCATCCAGCACATAACGTCCTTCTTCTCCACAATCAGGGCAACTTTCTCCCCTGAAATAGCCATGCTCTTTACATTTACGGATCATGATATCTTGCAAATACATCTCATAATTAATATAAGTTATTAAAATAACGCAAGAACTACTCAAGTCTCTTAAAAAGATGAGAAAGATCTCATTTTTAAAAACATGAGAAATCAAAACAAGTTTGAAGATTTACAGAGGTTTTCGTTACATTAATTTATCTGAAGGAACACTTAGACTAGTTTAAAATAAAAGAATGGATATTTAAAAGATAATAGACTACCTTAATGAAATTTCCATATCATTTTATTCATTTTCAGGGTATTATCATGGACGAGATAAACGATATATATGAAAAACTCGGTGGCGTCATCAGCAAAGATGACTTTACACGCAAGGTGGAAGAAAAAGTAGAACAGATGAGCGGACTCTGTGACACCAGAACTGCCGCAATGCTGGTCGCACATGACCTTGGTGTCAGTGACACAGGCGCAGAGCAGCAAATACAGAAGATATCAGGCATTACTCCAAACAGCGGGAATGTAAAGCTCATAGCCAAAGTAATGACCGTTTACCCTGCAAAGGAATTCAACAGGAATGATGGTACAGTTGGCAGGGTTGCAAATCTCATTGTTGCCGATGAAACCGGTTCCATACGCCTCACATTATGGGATGACAGGGCAGATCTTGTAAAAAGCGGCGAGATAGAGATCGGCCAGACATTCCAGATTGCGGGATATGTAAAAGAAGGATATTCCGGTGTGGAGGTAAATGTCGGCAACAACGGAGTTTTCTGTGAAAGCGATGAAAAGATCGAAGCCCGTATCGAGTCCAGGCAGATCAAAGATATCACTAATGGTATGGGTGATATCAACATCCGTGCCAGAGTACTTGACATTTCTGACATCAGGACATTCAACAAAAGAGATGGTGGCACAGGTAAGGTTGCAAACCTGCTCATCGGGGATGAAACCGGAAAAATAAGAGTTACGCTCTGGGATGAACTTACAGATTTCACACAGCAGATAGAAATCGATGACTCTGTTGAGATTATCAATGCCTATGCAAGAGAGAATAACTTCAACCAGCAGGTTGAAATGCAGGTTGGCAACCGTGGAACTATCAAGAAAATAGAAGAGGAAGTGGAATTCAAGGAAAGCTTTACCCCAATCTCTGACATAATTCCAGGTGAATCATATTCTATCTCAGGGCAGGTTTCAGGTCTTGGAGAGATAAGGGAATTCAACCGTGACGATGGCACTGTGAACATGGTATCTAATATCTACGTGTCAGATGACACTGGCAGAATACGTATTGCACTCTGGGGAGACCATGCGCTCCTTGTTGATGAGCTTGATATCGATACAAATATTGAGATAATCGATGCGTATTCAAAGTCGGGATTCAATGATGAGATCGAGCTCAGTGCAGGAAACCGCACAAGAATTAATGTTCGTTGATAACTTCAAATAAACTTGCTTCCGGATAACTGTAAAAGTTTACCCGGAACTACACTTTTTTTAAAACGCTAGCAATTGGAGTATTTTATAATCAATATTGTATAGCATGTTTTAGACATGACAGGGCACGAACATCTATATATACAATAAAAGTCCACATTTATTTAGTGGACTATAGGTAATTGATTCCTTTAATCCAGGATTCAGGAGCACGTCTTATGGTCTTGAATGTTCATGATAACATGGAAACCGATGTCTCTATAATGGAGATCGAAAATGAGATGTCGGTCAGGGAAATAATGTCAAAGGATACCTTTGGCATTGATACCAATGCCAGTGTTCTCGATGTTGCGAACAAAATGGCAGAAAATGGTACTGGCAGCATTATCGTTACAGAAAATGGTGACAGCATCGGTATCATTACTGAGCATGACATTCTGGTAAAGACCGTAGCAAAGAATGTGCTGCCCTCTGAGATGACAGCTGGAAAGATAATGTCATCCCCTATCATAGCAACAAAGCCTACGACAAATATAATCGAGGCTGCTGAAATGATGGTCAAGTCTGAAATCAGAAGGCTTGCTGTGATGGAAGGAGATAAAATAGTGGGAATGATAACGGACAGAGATATACTAGCCATAGCTCCGGGTCTGAACACTATTCTGGAAGAAATGATCGAACTGCATCATGAGAACAACATACATCAGGAACCCGAACTCGAACGTGGCATTTGCCAGCGTTGCGGAGCTCTGGTAGACAGCCTGACCAATGTTAACGGATTGATGCTTTGCGAAGACTGCAAAGAGGAAGAAGGTTACTATGACTAGTTCAGACTGGTCAACTGATAAAGGACACTTCAAGTTGGTGAAACAAATGTCTGTCCCGATATATCCTAAACGAAGAAATGTATCGATCTTCAAAGCAACACCTGTGTTTCGGCCGGGGAAAATAATTAGTTCCTGGTATTTCGTGTTAGCTGGACTAACTGTTACTTCAGACAGGCACAGAATATTACCTGTATTTTGAGAAGAAATTCGCTATATCAGCAGGTAAGATATCGTTAACCAAGAGTTTGGAATGTCTTTCGCAAAACATCTGCACATTATTATTGAATGCTGCCAGTAATTTTGCGATGTTAAGGAGCACAGTGGTTTAATTGGAAATAAAATATCAGGTCGTAGAACCAGGGAGAATACTCCCATCCTATATAAGAGACCAAAAAACACAATACTCCAGAGCTGAAGCTATGCCTTTGGTAATTATAAACAGCGTACATGAAAATGTTGCTGTATCAGTTGACGCTAATTATTGATCAGGAGGTGGAGAAGAAAACCCGATACCAGCGGGAATACCACTTAAGGTGGTAATCAAAAACAATGGGCTTATTCCTTTCGGAAAAGACCATATTTAGGGCAGAGTTGAGAACAAGGAGCAATAAAGGCCAAAGAAAGGGCTGTGCTCTTTGCAGAATAGAAATAAGAAATATCCTGCAGGTCTGAACAATTGAGGTTCAGACTTTCAATAAGGAGGAACAACATGAATGTGAAAGACATTATGAGTTCACCGGTATACACCATTGCACCGGAAGAAACCGTAGCACATGCAAGAAAGCTTATGCTTAAGCATAAGATTAGCACCCTTGTGGTAGCTAATAAGGAAGAGATGGTCGGTATTGTCACAAAGACAGACATCGGAAAGAGGCTTGCACAGGCCGAACCAATGTGGAGAAGGAGACCAATTGACAAAATACCGGTGAGCATGGTGATGCAAGAGGACCCTATTACGATTTATCCTGGAGCTACACCCGCCCAGGCATGTGAACTCATGATAGATAATGGAATAAACTCACTTGCTGTTGTGAACAGAGAAGTGCTTGGAATAGTTACAGGAACGGACATTATGAGGTATTACTCCGAGCAGGATATTAAAGCCAAGGTTTCAGAAGTAATAACAGATGATATTGTGTTCGTTCACAGGCACCACACAATAAACCATGTGATCCATGAAATGGAAGAAAACCAGACCAATTTCGTCATTGTAAATGATGATGCTGACGAAGCGGTTGGAATGATCACAACAGCCAGCGTGGCATTCAACCTGATGTCTGATAACGAGGGAAATCTTCCATCAAAGAACATTAAAATGACAAGACGCTCAACACCTGCAGGAGTGAAAGAGTATCGCTATGTAAAGGAAGTGCCTCTTGTTGCAGAAGATATTATGACAGAACTTCCTCATATAATCGACACAAATAACAAGGCAACAAATGCAGCAAAGATAATGCTCTCAGAGCATACAATTGCCCTTCCGGTCTCTAATGGAGGGAACATTGTCGGACTCATTAGCAGACGTGACATAATAAGGGCAGTACAGCAAGAATAAAGCAGACCATGGAAACAGAACAAAGAAGAGGAATTGATATGGAAGTTAAGGAAATTATGGCAGAGCCGGTAGCTGTAGATAAGTCAGATACTATTTCCCATGCACTTGACATTATGGACAAGAAGGGAACAAGACGTCTTCTGGTAAAACACGATGGAAACCTGCTTGGGATACTCACAATGAGAAACCTTACAAAGGAACTCGGAACACGTAAGAAGGGAACAAAACCTGCTTCATCCCTGCATGTTGCAACCGCTGTATCCGATAATTTCGTAAAGGTACTCCCGGAAACAAAAGTCACCGACGCTATAACTCTCCTCGTAAAGAACGGGGGAGTAGTTGTTGTGGTTGAGAATGACCAGATAGTAGGATGGGTGACACCTAACGAGATACTTAAGAATAACAATTTCAGCGGATTTGCCGGAGAGATTATGCAGAAGAATCCGATTGTTGCAGGGCCTGCAGACCGTGTTATTCACGTAAGGAGAGTAATGCTGGACAACGACATAGGAAGAGTTCCAATTGTAGAAGGAGACAAACTTGTAGGAATTGTAACTGAAAAGGATATTGCAAAGGCAATGCGTTCTTTCCGTGACCTTGTGGAAGGAAGTAAGCAGGAATCCCGAATCAAGAACCTCATTGTTGAAGACATCATGAAGATGGGTGTTAAGACCGTTTATACCAATACGGCTACAAATGATGCGGTCAAAATGATGCTCGATGAGAATTTTGGAGGAGTTCCGGTAGTCAATCTGGAAGGACACATGGTAGGACTTATCACCAGAAGGAGTATAATCCAGGGAATGGCAGAATAATAACCCGGGAGTTTGGTGATGAAAAACTGCGAAAGAACTGAACTGGATATTGAAAAGGCGGCAGAGTTCCTGGAACTCCCGCCTTCTAAGGTTTCAGAACTTATTGAAAAAGGAAACCTTAAGCGCAATTGGGATGAATACTACGACATTTACAGGTTTCAAGGGCATGCACCCCATATGGAAGATGGAACAGTACTCATCGACCACCATGGAAACTTTGAACTGGTGCGTGGTTTCCCAAAGATTAAAAGAGCAATGCTCCTTGAGTCGGCTGTGCTGAATAATTTTCGGGATATTCCTTCGGTTGCAGTTGAAGAGAAAATGAACGGATATAATGTCCGTGTTATAGAATTCAGAGGAAAGCTCATTGCTTTTACCCGCAGCGGTCATGTGTGTCCTTATTCTACTGAACGCGTGCAGAATTTTTTGAAACCGGATTTTTTCAGGGAACATCCTGACCTTGTATTATATGGAGAAATGACAGGGCCTGAAAATCCGTATGTCCAGAAAGAAATCTATGGAATCGAATCACTGGATTTCTTTGTCTTTGACATACGTTACAAGAATACAGGCGAAGCTCTGCCGGTTCATCAACGAAGAGAACTTGCTGATGAATATGGATTCAACCAGGCTAGGCTCTTTGGAGATTTCAGCATCAATAGCGCCTATTCCAGGATAACGGAAATTATCAGGGAACTTGGAAAAGAAGGACGGGAAGGAGTTGTTATCAAAGATCCAGCAATGGTATTGCAACCAGTAAAATACACGTGTTCCGAAAGTAATTGTTCTGATCTTAGGCAGGCATTTAAATTCTACAATGAAGCCGGAAGAGATTACCTGTACTCAAGAGTCATACGCGAAGGTTTCCAGTCACATGAATGGGCGGAAAGTGAAGATGAATTCAGAGAAAGGTGTCTTAGACTTGGGGAAAGCATACTTCGCCCTATGAAGAAAACTATCGAACAGGTAGAGAGTGGAGAGAGAATATCCGATGAATTCCGTATTCGTGTAAAGGACAGGGAGACTATTTTCAAATTCAGAGACTACCTTGACAGGTTCGGACTCTATATTGACCTGGGTGAAATTGAGAGAATTGGGGACGAATATGTGGCTGAAATCAGAAAAATGAATAAAAGCACAAATGATAAGACAGTTGCAATGCTAGAAGGTCAGTTGTGGTCATGAAAAAGACATATATCTGAATAGATTAATTCGTAAACCACAACAAAGGTGCCTATATGACAAAGATTGCTATCATCGGAAGTGAGAAAAGCGGTAAGACCACTCTTGCCGGAAAACTTGGAAAGAAAGGAAACGTTACTGACGTAACAATGTACGATTATGCCAAGAACGACAGCATACTCACAACCATTGATGCCACCGGCTATCCGGTATCTGTTAAACCTCTTATCACAGCACTTAATCTCTCAGACATTGCACTGTTATGCATTCCTCCTGAAGGACTTGACCCACAGGCAGCAGAATGTATCATTGCACTTGACCTTATGCAATACAAACATGGTATTGTAGTTCTCACAAAGGCAGATGCCACATATCCATTTGCTGTTGACGAGCTGAAAGCCAAGCTTCAGAACATTACAAAGGGAACAGCACTTGAGAACTGGGATTATATGTCAATTTCCACAACTTCCTTTGAAGGAATGGAAGAACTCAAAGCGCTCATTTTTGAGATCGGTGCTAAAGTTGACGAGGAACAAAGGGAACTTGATGGGCTTAGCCCCAGAATAATGATAGACCAGTCTTTCAACGTGACAGGTATCGGTTGTGTTGTTCTGGGTGTTGTGGACCAGGGAACTATCAATATCAAAGATAAAATGATTGCATACCCCACAAAAAAAGAACTTGAGATCAGGTCAATTCAGATGCATGATGTTGACGTAAAATCTGCTCCTACTGGTGCCAGGGTAGGACTTGCACTGAAAGGCATCCAGTCCAAAGACATTGACAGGGGATTTGTAGTCTCAAAGGAAGAGACAGTTGCAACAGACTTTGTGCTAAGTTGCAGAGTTTCACCTCTTGCAAAGTCATTTAATGCAAATGATATGTTACATCTTTACGTGGGACTCCAGTCCTCACCTGTAAGAATTGTGGAAATCACTGAAGGTGGAAACACAGTTGAAACCGCAAATCCTGGAAAGGAATACACATTAAAACTTGAGGGAACAAAGGAAATTTCCTATACTAAAACTGATAGGTTCATCCTTTCTAACCTGGATGAAAAACAAAGGTTCATTGCCTACGGGCATGAACAATAAATTTTTTCGAATATATTACTTCTTTTTAGGTGTCAGATGCTTTGGCCCTTCCAAGAATGATGGTCTTTCCACAACTTTAGCTCTTTCTACATTGCCGGGAAGATCCACAAGCGTGGGCTGGCTTGTCATGTCTGATGAACCGGAAAATGAATAATCGACATTATTATAGCCGGACTTGATATTGGAAACGGTGGACTCAGCTGTGGTTCTTTCAATGGTGATATTTGCAGGAGCTTCTGGTTCCACCTTACTGCTTCCCATTCTGGAAAGTCCGGATTTTGTATCACGGTCTTTTGCCTTGGAACCCTCTTCTTTTCCATTATCATAATATTCTTTTACAAAATCCCGGAGACCATACTGATCGGCATAGCTATATAGCTGAACCAACTTCTCGCGGACCCATCCTATTTCTGAATGCCGATGGTAGCCTACTTCAAAACCTAGCCTTCGTGAAGCATCTGCAAGCTGGACTTTTCCGTCATGAGGAAGGTCTTTCTTCTCAGCATCCTGTTTTTTGAATATCCTTACCATAACAGACAACCGTCATTCAAGATAGCCTTCTACTTTCAATCCTTTTTCCGAAAAAGAAACACTTCTCATATTACAATCATGCTTTGTTCCACGCATCTTGATTACCTGTACAGCACGGGTCATAGTCCTGTCATAAAGGAAATTATGCATGAAAATAACACCATGTGCAGCGAACTGTTCTGTAGAATAGGCAGTCGGATCAGTCATTTCAGAAAGAATCAGTGTAGTACAACCTAATTTCTTGAGATTGCGTATGAACCTGCTCATTTCTTTTTCCTGAAGCGATAGGTCCCTTGTTGTGAAACGGATAGCTGACATTGAATCAATAACAAGCCTTTTCACATCATATTCTGAGACATACGCAGCTATTTCTTTAAATACAATTGAAGGAGAAGGAGCCTCACTCTCAATTGAACTTGTCCCTACATCATAATCTGTGGTTATGAACTCGTTTACTTCATCCATATAACCATATTCCATACGAGGACCAAGATCTGCAAACAAGAGCTTTTTCATCTTGATCAGACCGGCAACGTTCATGTCGTAATTTGACATGTCATTGATAATGTTCTGCGGAGATTCCAGCAGAGTCACATAGAGTCCGACTTCCCCGGCACTTGCACCGCTGGCAAGGAACTGAGTCCCAAAAGTTGTTTTTCCACTTCCGGGAGGGCCACTAAGTACGTAAACCCTCTCTGTAAGCAAACCGCCCTGTACAAGGTCATCAAAACCCTCTATTCCTGTAGGTATTCGCATCTATATACTTCCCAAACGTAATGAATAGTAATATACTAGTATAGTAATATAGTAATACAATTATATAATACATAAAGTATTTCAATGCATCGATTATTTAAAAACTGGTAAAAGTGCTGCACATGAGAAGTGAAGGAAACAAAAACATGAACAAGTTCAGTATCGGTGCAAAGGATATCGTATGGACATGCAAAGTATTTCTGTTATCTGCATTTTCTGCATTCGTCCTTGCCATGATAGCTTATGTCCTGACATTCATTTTTGCAGAACATGAACCTGTGAGCGAAGTTATCATGAACACCGCTTCTGCTGCAACCTCGAAAGTTGAAGTGACCTCGAATTACATTAACCCCATGTGGGCGATATTTTTCTTTAACAGTATTGCAGCGTGTTGTGCAGTTATCGGTACAGGTCTTTTCATGATGGTGCACAAACTATTGATAGGTGATATTGCCATGAGACCGAAGAACAGGTATTATGCCGGTCTTTCAATTCTCATGGAAAAAACAATGATGCCTATTTACAGATTACTTATTCGTATTGCATCGGCACTTGACCCCGACATGTCACAAATAAAAAATGAGAACAATGAAAATGCAGGCACCATCTGGCAGTATTGCGGATATGGAAAATACGAATATCGTATGTTCTCATATATGCTCCCTTACACAGTCCCTCTTTTGATACTGATAGTAAATGGAATGCTTATGGGAATTCTACTTGCATTCTTTACGTTCAACGGAGCATTAACTGGCTTTGAATTATTTGGTGAAAAAGGAATCATTATTGGATTGTTCTATAATATTGTCTACTTCAGTATCTCAATAATACCTCATGGAATCATAGAAATCCCAACAATTCTTGTGGCAGCAGCAGTTGGATATCATTTTGCGTATAGCCAGGCACATGATGTTATCAGAAACAAATTTTTTACCGGTGATGAAATCGAGAGCCTTCTGACCGATTCCGGGCACATTTTTAAAACAACAAAAGATTACCTTCTTTCAGCATATACATGGAAAATGGTAGTGCTGATTATTCTGACACTTCTTCTTGCAGCTTATATCGAGACCTATGTCACACTTGGAATTGTGGATAAAGTGATGATGATAATTGATGGAAGTCTTGAACCATTTCTTGCCTGATTTGTCACGATTTATATTTTATAGGTATAAAATTAGGTATTTATATTTGGTTTTACAAATTACACCATAGAACATTTAATATGGTGGTAAAATTGGATAGGTATATAAAAACATTTTTCACACTAATAGCGGTGAGCATGATGATTATTGGAACAATGGCACCTGCCATGGCTGTCAGTTCCAAAGCGTATAGTTTTGAAGATAATCTTGAAATCGATGTACTCGATGCTTCTGACGAGCAGTTGTATGTGCCGGGAGAAATACTGGTTAAGTTTAGTCCCGGCGTATCTGAGGCAAAGATAAAAGACATAAACTCAAAGAATGGCGCAACTGTAACCTATACAAGTCCTTATGCAGGCTTTAAGAAACTCAATATCCCAAAGACGAAGTCTGTGGAAGAGATGGTGGAGATCTACAGTAAGAATCCTAATGTGGAGTATGCGGAACCAAACTATATCGCATCCACATTTATGGTGCCAAATGATCCATATTACAATCTACATCAATGGAATCTCGATAACGACGATTATGGAGGAATCAATATGGAGGCTGCATGGGAGATTTCTAACGGAACTGGAGTGATCGTAGCAGTACTGGACACAGGTGTCGCATATGAGAATCTATATGAGGAAGTGAGATTCCGCAATAAATATATTGAGAAACTGGTTTACGGACTGGCTCCAGATCTTGCAGAAACTAATTTTGTACAAGGCCACGATTTTATCAACAATGATGAACATCCAAACGATGATGAGGGACATGGAACACATGTTACAGGAACAATTGCTCAGAGCACAAATAATGAGTTAGGAGTTGCAGGAGTTGCATATAATTGCTCAATAATGCCTGTAAAAGTGCTCGATAGCCATGGCAGTGGTAGTTATGATGATATTGCAAACGGGATTTATTATGCAGCGGATAATGGTGCACAAGTAATAAGCATGAGTCTTGGAGGAAATGATAGCAGCACAACTCTGGAAGATGCGCTTGAATATGCCTATAATAAAAACGTCACCATAGTCTGCTCTGCAGGTAATGAGTATAATGCAACGATTGGAGGCAATTATCCATCCTATCCTGCAGCCTATGATGATTACTGTATCGCGGTTGGTGCTACCAGGTATGACGAAAACCGTTCCTATTATTCAAGCATTGGTTCCTATCTGGATATAGCGGCACCAGGCGGGGATTTAACTGTGAACCAGAATGGAGACAGTTATGGAGACGGCATACTACAGCAAACATTTGGAGATGATCCTACAGATTTCGGTTACTACTTCTACCAAGGAACATCCATGGCCGCCCCACATGTATCAGGTGTCGTTGCTCTCTTGCTTGCTACCCCTATTCCATCAGAATATGACACTAACAACAACAACGAGTGGGAACCTGCCGAGATTAGTCAAAGATTGTACGACACATCCGATGACATTGGTGCAGAAGGTTGGGATGAAGAATATGGATGGGGACTTTTAGATGCTTATGCAGCCCTGAACTATGTACAGCCGGAGCAAGAAAACCAAGCACCTGCAGCAGTAATGGATATGCCTTATGTTGCCTATATTGGTGAAACTGTCAATTTCAATGCTTCAGATTCAACGGACCCTGATGGTTCAATAGAATCATATTACTGGGAATTTGGAGATGGAACAAATGCAACAGGAATGAATGTGGAACATGTTTATTACGATTTCAATGACTATATTGTGAACCTGACAGTTACAGATGACAAAGGTGCAACAGATACTGTTACCGAACCAATTGCAATAATCCCTCCAAATGAGGCACCGATAGCAGTAATGAATATACCCGGAAGTACAAATGTAGGTGAAATGGTCAATTTTGATGCTTCAGGATCAGAAGACCCTGATGGCGGGATCATGGACTATAGCTGGAATTTTGGTGATGGCAGTTTAGGAAACGGCATCATTGCAACGTATACCTACAATATTGCTGGAAATTACACTGTAGAACTGACGGTCACGGATTATGAAGGAGCATCTAACACCACTTCAGCATCAATTGCCGTAATTCAACCAAATAGGGCACCTGTAGCAGCAATGGACATGCCTTCAAGTGCATATATAGGTGAAACGGTCAATTTTAATGCTTCGGGTTCGACAGATCCTGACGGAGACATCTTATCGTTCTCATGGGACTTTGGAGATGGAAGCAGCACAACCGGTGAAAATGTGACATATGCCTATGATGATGAAGGAACTTATGAGGTAAACCTGACAGTTTCCGATGGTGAACTAATGGATACCATCACAGGATTTATTGAAATAACTGTGATGCCAGTAAACAATCCTCCAGATGCTGACGCAGGTGGCCCGTATGACCCGGTTAATGAAGGTTCTACGATAAGCTTTAATGGAAATGATTCAGTCGACTCTGACGGAAGCATTGTTTCATACCAGTGGGATTTTGGAGATGGAAACACATCAGAGGAAATGAATCCTGAATATGTCTACGCAGATAATGGAACCTATACAGTGACACTTACAGTAACAGATGATAAAGGCGATACAGGAACCAATACCACCGATGTGACTGTGAATAATGGTGCACCAGTTGTGGATGCAGGAGAAGACCTAACCGCCGAAAAGGGTACACAAGTCTATTTCTCCGGCAGTTTCGCAGACCTGGGTGCAGCAGATACCCATACGATACTCTGGGATTTCGGAGACGGAAACACAATTCTTGGTTCATTGACACCCACATATACATATGCACTTGAGGGTGAGTACACTGTGATGCTCACAGTAACAGACGATGACGGTGGCATCGGTTCAGACACTATAAATGTAACTGTATATGACCCAAAGACAGTTTATGTTAATGTTGAAATAGAAGAACCAGAAGTGTCTAAAACAGCAGGCAAGAATGTTTTCGCTGTTGCAACAGCGACAATTACTGTAACCGATGCAAACGGATATGTAGGAAACGCATCTGTCATTGGTCACTGGGAGGGTTTAACAAGTGATACGGATACTGCGACAACAAATGACTCTGGAATAGCTACTGTTGAGTCAGATCTAGCAAAGTATCTAAAAGGCACAGACCCGGATTTCAACTTCCATGTTGACTCCGCACATGTTAATGGCACACTTTGCACAATAGTACTTCAATAAAAATAGTGTCCTTCGGGACACTAATTCTTTTTTTCGTGTGTTTGCTTAAAAGTCAGTTATTCAATAAAATCTGCGCTTGCTAAGATTTATTACAGAATCAATTCCAGAATATAGAATTGCAGACATGTTTTTAGTGAAAGAGTCTGATTAAACAGACTGCTTATTGATATCTATATTCTAAAAATCAGATTTTATGGAAGAAAAAAAGAAGAAATCGCTGTAATCCATCTGGATAATCACAAATAAAACGTGAGCTTTCCAAATATCTTACAACCCTTTCCTGAAATCACTCATTCCCTTTGAAACATTACTCAATAACTGAGCAGCTATCTCCTGGGAAGGCCAGGCTCCAAGACCACAGTCCGGACCTGCATACTTTATGGATTCTTCGAACATGGAATATGCCTTTGAAAGTCTCTTTGAGATAATATCCGGGGTTTCCATATCATTTATGATCTCAGGGAAATACCGGGTTTCTTTCCAGACATTTGTGTTGTATTTGTCGTTAAGGACAGAAACAAGATTGAAAATGTCTGTTCTTGCAACTCCAACCCTGAGATATGAATCTGCATCTTCAAGTTCCTTTTTGTCTATAAGATCAAGATATGATGGAGTAGCTGCTGATTCAACACCTATGACACTGATATTCTCTGTCTTGCAGGCAAGTTTGTAGTGCAATGGTGAATGTAAGTGGATTTCTACATCACAGCCAGCTTTTTTAGCTGAGCTGCATGCAATGTCCATGGCTTTTATGAGATCATTATCTGAGAACATTACCTGAGGATTTATGCCTATACTGGGTTCGTCAATTGAAACGGTCTTAATATTGAAATCTTTGGCAACAGAGAGTGAGTTCTTCACAAAGCGGTCAACACTTTCTCCAAATAGATTCAATATGTCCACATATTCGGTTCCTCCAAACTCCTTAAGATAGAGTTCCAGAGGACCGGTTACACATACACGGACATTGAGCTTTTCACCGTTCTCTTCCCTGTAGGCTTTTGCAACTTCAGAGATGGCTTCGAGTTCAATAATACGGGCATCTGATAATTTAACCTTGAAAGGTTCTTCCGTACAATTTGAATCCCTGATGATAGAAAGAAACTGCTCATTCATGTCCTGGTACTGCGGATATGTTGGTACCTCAACACCAGCTTCCACTTTCATCATGAAAGCATCATTTATGACCTTGAACAGGTCTGCATCACTTTTCTTCTCCGAGAACTTTCCAGCCATCCACTCTTTTGATAGTCCCGCTGGAAGAGGAAAACTACCAATATCATCAAATATTATCTCTGCCATGCCAATATTATTAGCCTGTATTTAACTTATAAGTTTTGAGTGCAGCTCGTAGAAACTGAGTTTACAGCGGCAAGTAAGCTACTGAAATGGAAATAACAAAAAAAGGAAATGAAACTGAGTAAAAGTCAGTTACTTTTTGATAGTAGCAGAGATCTTTGACACGTAATAATTGATGCACATCTGGGAATAATCCATGGATTTAGATGACATGTGAGAAATAATCTCATCTGCATCTCTTTTTGGAGCTTGGCTGCTACCTGGCATTCCATACATTTCACGGTGTTTGGAAACTTTTTGCAGCATTATATTCTGGAAATCGATTACATCAATCTTTTCTTCTGCATTGAGCTCTTCAAAGCCCTTCTTCAGGGAAGTAAGCTGTTCCCTGTTATCTTCGGTCATTTCAATATCTAATATAGGGTTTTTTAATTCCATTGGTACCACAATAAAACATATTAGAGTAACGTTAGATATAGTTTTGGTAATTATAATTATTTAATATATACGAAGTTAATATTTACAGAAGATGCTGATTTTTGAAATAAACTCAATAATTGAGAAAAAAATAATACATAATGTACAATAAAAGAATAAATCAATCTGTTAGAAAAAAATAATTGCTTCGGATAAAAATACCGAAGCTCAAAGTTCTTATTTTAGATTTAATTTTCTGCTGGCAATGTCAACAACAATCCAATGTTTGCAAATGCCTCTGCAGCCTGTTTGAAAGCAATAAGGAATTCCTTTTCACTCAAATCTATGTCAGCTGCCATTGGCTCTGCTGCAAACCATATCTCCTTTTCACTGTCTCCACGGGTAAGTGAAACACAGGAAAGCATATCAGCCCTGGTGAGCCTGTACACAGAATTCCTGCCTGTTGGAGTTACCCAGGATGGGTGAATGTTCTTGAGTTCATTTACAAACTTGTCCCAGTTAATTGTTGCAGATGCTTCCAAATTGAGTTTGACAATTGCACGGTCTCCTGTAACTTCCTTTTCAATAACCTTGACAAGCTTCTTGTATTCCGGATCAGACTCATCAACAACCATAGCCTCCTTCTCAAGTTTCTCTGCCTCGTCTGCAAAGAACGGAGCAAGGTTTACAGTATCAGATGGTTTTGTTGCCAGTGACACACCAAAGAAAGCTACTCCACTAAGAAGCATTCCTAAAATAACTCCATGGTTTGAAAGTACCGGATGCAAGGTTGTAAGGTAAGGTAATGCAAATGGAGGGGTGTTTGCAAGATCAACGGCTGTCAGTCCAATCTGTACTACTGCACCAACAATAAGTCCTGCAAGAGCACCTTGCTTTGTTGCACGCTTCCAGTACAAACCGCCCATAAGAGGGAAGAAGTAGGCTGCACTGGCGATGAAAGTTGCAATGTGAATTACATCGATAATACTGTCAATGTAGAATGAAAGAACAGTTGCCAGTGCTACAATAATGAGAACACTGATCCTGTTTATTGTCATCATCTGTTTCATCGTTGCATCAGGTTTTATGTATCTCTGGTAAATGTCACGTGAAATACATGAACCACCTGAAGTTGCAAAAGTATCGGCAGAAGACATTGCAGCTGCTGCAAGACCAACAGCACAAAGACCGACTGCTACTGGTGAAAGTGAGCTTACAATGTATACAAGAAGAGCTGGTTCTGCATCAGCCATTGCACCCATTCCTATCTCTGCAAATGAAGCCGGGATCTCAGGATAGATATGATTGAGACTAATGGCTATTGCTGTACATGCAACTCCGAAGATCAAAAAGATCAGGAATGAACCAAGTATCATACCGTTCCTTGCGGATTTTTCATCCTTAGCTGCCCATATTCTTTGCCATGGATCCTGCTCTGTGATCCATCCTGGAATAATAGCAAAGATAGCAATCAGGACTGCCGGAACACCAACAGATATTGGGTTCCACCACCCGGAAGGCACATCACCAAATAGATCTGAACTTGTCATGGCAGATGTATCCGCAGTGCCTGTTGTTGCTGCACCCACAAGCACAAATGCGATGATAAGTGAGAATGTAGCAAGCATGATGAACTGTATCATATCGGTCCAGATAACTGCTGAGAAACCTCCGAGTGTTACGTAAACTGAGATTGCAAGGGCCACAATTGCTGCTGCATAGATCGGTTCAAGACCAAAGAATATGCTGAGTACAAGTGAGAAACCTTTGATATCCGCAACAGCGAAAAGAGCCATTACGATTGCGATAACAATGGCAACCGGTGCACGTATTGAACTGCTGAATCTCTGTTCAAGCAGTTCAGGCTGTGTGATTGCAGGCAGGTGTTTTATCTTACCTACAAGCAGTGCGATCAAAAGCAATGCAAGAATGTTCGGGGCTACAAAGTCCCAGATGGAACCCATTCCAAGCAGCATGTAAAGAGCAATGACCGATAGAATTCCACCGGCTGTCATCCATGAAGATGCTGCTGAAAAACCAATACCAATTGCACTGATTTTACGGCCCGCAAGCCAGAAATCAGTTACAGACTTCTGTTTTTTTGTGAAATATAATCCTATACCTATCAGTCCAAGCAAATAGACTGCCATTAATATAAGGAATATCTGATAACTTTCCATAATAACTACCTCTAATAATGATTAATAGACTCCGACAGAAACTATCGAAGGCCTTTATATATGTAATTACTACTCTTATTATGGTAAGTATATAAGGGTTTTCAAAAAATGTACTTTATGTTTAGTCAATTTTATTTACTAATTCTAATTAAACATAATCTGTTGATATCTATTTTAGCTGAATTATTCCAGGATACAAAATTAAGTTGAGTTAAGAAAATGAGATTTTTTTCACATGAATAACTACAATTAATACTCAATTCAATGCTCAATCCAAAATAATATTATCATTCAGATACTATTTCCTAGCATGACCCTTGAGCCGGTTCACATAAAAGAGATACATGAAATCGTCGACCGCATCGATAAATGTTTCAAAAAAGATGAGAACGACAGCGATGATAATGAAAAAGTGAGGAATATACTTGATAGGCTCAGGAAACTTGAATTCAACGATAAAGTAGTTTTAAGGTCAATAGGACCTGTCAGACGTGGAAAAGCTAGCATAGAGAGAATGCTGCAGTCTGAAGACCCGTATCCTGTCTCCTACTCATGCGACAGTGGAAGTACCACTGCCAAGACATTTGATAATGGACTATACATCGATTTCTGCCATTGTGCAATGGCATGTACACCTACTGACCTTGATATTCACAGCAAAAGGACAATTGTTGCAGCAGCTTATACTCTGAGTGATAAGGTCTATCTTAATACCAGCCACAACTGGGAATCTTTTGACAGAGGTTGCGGGAGAATGAAAATAGTTCGAGTACAACCCGGACTGCTCAATAAAAAGGTCACTGATATTTTACATGATATTGCTCTCTATCTTTCAGAGTCAGAGCACATACTCTGGATGCTTGACAGCATCGGGAAGGATGATTTTTTCATAATGGATGGTCCCATTTATCCTAAAAGGATAATGTACTGGATGGTGGTGAATTCCGAAGACGTGGACATTAGCATCGACCCCAGCAGCAGGAAGATCATTCAGAATTACATCGACATAATGGACCATCATATTGAGAATATGAAGCCTCTGGTGGGTTTTGTAAAGAACCCTGAGGACATGCAAATTATGCTGGCACTGAGGAAGCAGGAACCTGAACTTGACCTCCCGTGGCTTGTGGATGCACAGTTCTTCAAGAACGCACTTTCGCTTGAAAGGACCGGGATGAAAAGGCGGGAAGCTGAGAAATATATCACTTACACTAACTGGTTCATGCAGCCAAACCAGTTCTATGAAAAGATGTTGAAATCAACATCACCTCTTGTAGCTGAACTTGCCAGCAGCAAATTCGATGCAGAGGATTATGCGCTCAGTTTCTTCATGGCATATGTCCCAAAGCTTAACACAATTTTTAAAATCGAATCACCTTACGGACTTGTGAAGAACGAAGAACTGAGAAACCGGATGACAAGAAAAGTGCTCTATGACCTGGCACTTAACGGAATACCAAAGACACTTTCAAAAGCTGATTCAATAGCAAAGATACCGGTGTCTGAAAGGAAAAATATCATTGACAGATTCAGGAATTCAAAAATTGATACTAATTATAACAGCATAAGATGGGATGAAAAGAATGAGAGATAAGGACATACTTTCTTTTGCAGGCGACATGGACGATGAGCTGGATATTGAGATTCCGGCAACTGACGAAAAAATGAGTACAAAGGAAGAAGATGATTTTGAGGAGCTAACATTTGAAAATGATAGCAAAGGACAAAATCCAAATGGAGTTTCAGATGATGCATTCGGTATAATCACCACAGGAATAGACCCGCTAGAGATCACAGAAGCCGGAGCAAGAATTACCGGATATATTACAACATCACACCGCCAGAAAGTGAGACTTGGAACCTATGTCATGGTTCCATACGGAGATGAAGACCTGTTCGCAAGAATATGGAAACTCCAGTACCTGCAGGAATATGCTGTTGACGATGCAACTGAGATTCACTCACGCAGGATGCTGCAATCCAATACAACAGATGAGGTTGACTACAAGTTTCTGGCTTATCTTGACCCAATCTGCATCCTATACGAACCAAGGGGAAAGGGAATCCTTGACAGGAGAATGAGCGACAGGATTCCACGTCCAAATACTCCCATTTTTCCTGTAACTGATAAAAAGAAGATACAGACAGGGCTCAATATTCCGGAGGAAGGAATCTTCATGGGACACCTGAGCGTTGGTGGAGAACTTGTCAAGACACATGCGGTTCCTCCTACAGTTCCATATTACCTGAGAAATGACTATTCAATGGGTGACCCTTTGATTTTCAGGCATATGCTGGTCTGCGGAAGTACGGGTACGGGAAAGACTTTTCTGACAAAGAACCTGCTGCGCCAGTTCATGAGTGAGAATAACCGTTACAAACTCCGTGGTTCTGAGGAAAGGAGAAATCCATGTCTTGTGATTATGGACCCGCAGGACGAGTATTCTCAGCTTTTTGAAGACAATCCTGAGATCACAGATGATGACGATTTCAAATTCAGGGCTGAAAAAGTTAATTTTGGTGCCTGCAAGAACACCAAGACTTTTGTTGCAAAAATTAATGGTGAAGCCTACACTGGGAGGTCCAGAGCAGAGCAAATAGAGTTCACAATTCCTTTTGAAATGGTAAAGGAAAACTCGTGGCTCATAGCACCAGTAGGCATGACCGAATTGCAGTATGTAGGAGTTGACCTACTGCTTGAGGATTACTTCAAGAAAACCGGACAGCACACTTACAGCGGTTTCATGGACTTTATCGACAACGAAGATAGCAGAGGAAAATATGTTGATAGCGGCAAGATACACGAATCATCCTATGACGGTATCGTGCGCAGAGTAAAGAACCGTGCTCTTGCCAGGGTGTTTGATCAGCCTGCAAGACCAATAAGTGAGATTCTCGAACAGATATTCAAACCGGGACAGATTAGTGTTTTCCCTACCGAGTATATCACTAACTCACGCATACGTGACATTATTACTCTCACTTTGATGAGTACTATAGTGGACAATAAGCTAAAAACCTCAATAACTGAATCAGGAGAAGCTGCTGTCAAGGAAACTCCGATAATCCTGGGACTTGATGAAGCTCACCGCTATCTTGCAAAGGCAGGGGGAGAACATTCAAGGAGACTCATCTCCAAATTCGCTGATGCTGCTCGCCAGGGAAGAAAGGAAGGACTGGGACTTTTCCTTATAACTCAGGACCCACAGGATATTGATGATACCATCTTCAAGCAGATCAACACGCGCATAATTCTTAATCTCAGTAACGATGCGGCAATCAGCACAATGAAGGTTAAAAAAGAATTTGAGAAGCGTATTCCTTACCTGAAAAAAGGACAGATGATCGTGCAGAGTCCTGATAATAGTGATATGGTTGAGATAATGGGACTCTCAAGGTGTGTTGTGAAGCATGTTTGATTTTCATGTCAAACTGCTTTTTACCGAAACGTATATATGAAGCTAGTACGTATGGGTGTCTCGCTCAACTGAGCATGACAACGCGGGCCGGTAGCTTAGCCAGGCAGAGCGACGGACTCTTAATCCGTAGGCCAGGGGTTCAACTCCCTTCCGGCTCGCATTTTACAATCTCTTTTAATTGTTCTAATTCTTCTGATACTTCTAAAAGATTAAATGCCATCAGATTAATCTATCTTCGTCTCAAAGGTGAAACCATGCCAAAAGTGAGTGTTGATATCCCCCAGGAACTTCTTGATGACTTGAACCAGCACGTAGGTGACAATAAGAAGTTCGTTACACAGGCCGATGCCATAAGGACAGCTCTGCGGAAGATGCTGGACCAGCTTGACGATATAGACCGCAGGCATGGCAGGCTGGACGAGTAAATTTAAAAAATTGATTTTAATTTTGTGTCTAAACGACACTTTTCAGATTAGTGCTCAGAGACTTTTCAAATACTCAATACACTGCCTGCCTTCGTCGACACTTCCCATTTCGGTGACCATGAGTCCCTTGTAACCGGACAGGCTTTCCATAAGCTTTTTCCAGTCGATATTGCCCTGTCCTATTGGAAGATGTTCGTCGTGTGCTCCGTTGTTGTCATGGATATGCATGTGTGAGAGTTTATCCTTGCACTTTTCCACAAACTCATCCAGAAGTCCCATGGTGTTAGCATGTCCAACATCAAGGGTCATACCCACATTAGCCCTATCCGTCTGTTCAAGTATATCCAGCATCTCGTCGGGATAGCGACCAAATATCTTTGGGAAATTGGGCATGTTCTCAACGGCTATTGTAATTCCCATATCTGCCGAGTGTTCACAGAGGATTTGAATTGACTCTATACATGTATCCCATGCCTTTTCAGGCAATTTGGAACCGTATGGAGACAGGTAACCCGGATGCAGCACAGCCACTTCAACAAAACCTGATGCCATACTGAGGTAATGTTTCATCTGCCTCATGACCTCTCCGTGAATACCGGGATTCAGGCCTGCAAGGTTCATATCTGAAAAAGGAAGGTGCATGCTTAGTTTCAGGTTAGTGGTTTCCTTGATATCCATGACCTTTGGAAGATTATCTTCTGTCAGGCACTGTGAACCCTCCTGAACTATCTCCCAGCCAGTGTACCCGACATCTTCAAGGCTGTAAGCCCACTTAAAAGGGTCCTCCAAAACTGCACGTGATGAAAAACTCAGGTTCCTGATATTCATATTTAAACATCCCTTATATCCATTTCAAAATCAGGAACACCATCTTCTGTTGGTGGTGTCAGCCAGTCGAAGAACCTTTGCATTTCTCCTTCATTATCGGCTGTTACGGTGACATTGATAGAACCAAGTGTTTCTTCCTGTGCAGGATAATTCAGGCGACCGACACTTGCAACCTGCTTGCTGATGATAAAAGAAGTTGACAGTCCGTCCTCTGACCGACCGACATTAAGTCTTGTGCGTGAAGTGTCAATAATCTCCTCCTCTCTTATCTGGAAGTGAATCTTTTTCAGCGCATAGATGTCGCTCTCACCGGTGAATTTCCCGCTGTACTCTGAGCTTTCCTCGCAATCAAAATCAATCTCAGGGAAAAGCTGCTCCAGAGCTGAGAAGACTTTGTCCTTGCTCTCTGTTGGATTCACGACTGCTGAAACTGTAACTTTTATCATGGTAACTTTCCTGCCGAATATTACTGCAAGTTTTTACGGAATTATTTCTAAAAACTATCCCTTATAATTGTTCCTTACTTCACAAGTGCCATGATCTTGTCCCTGAACTCATCAAGGGTGTCATTGTTCTCAACAACAACGTCTGCAATTTCCATTGCTTCACCCATTCCCCAGCCAAGTTCACGCTCATCCCTTACTTTAAGCTCACTTATATCCTTCATGTCATCGCTTCTCTTACGTGCAAGCACACGCTCAAACCTTATCTCAAGAGGAGAATCCACGGAAACGAGAGTAAAATCTGAACCAAAGGCTTCTTTGAACCTTTCAACTTCAGGAACGCTGCGAACACCATCGATTCCGATAAAGTCTTCATTTGCAGCCTGGATCTTTGGGATACATCTCTTTGCAACAGCGTCCCTGCCTTCCTTTTCACGCAGGTCAGTGCCCACACCGCCGGTGTTGACATCGGTTGGCTCAAGTCCTCTGCGTACAACCTCTTCCCTGATGACATCTCCCATATTGATAACAGTAATACCTTCCTGGCGCAGAACAGATGCTGCCTCTGATTTGCCTGAGGCCGGCATTCCAACAAAAGCTAAAATCTTAGTCATAGATGAACCTGTCTTCTTTTATTAAGTTAGTAAAGGATAAGTGTAAAAACTCAATTTCTGGTGATTTTAATAGATTTTTCCATACATCCTACTTATATATTAGTATACCCTTCGATAGGACAATTCCCATGAAAATTGCTGACATCAAGATTCCCGGAAATATCCTGCTTGCACCAATGTCCAATGTGACAAACCTGCCGTTCCGTCTCATGTGCAAAAAATACGGTGCATCACTTACATATTCTGAAATGATAAGCGCGGATGCGGTCATCTATGAAAATGAGAAAAGCATTAACCGGGGAATGAGCTGTGAAGAAGAACGGCCTCTTGGGATTCAGATTTTTGGTAACTCTGCTGAAAATATGACAGAAGCGGCTCTTAAGATAGAAGAGATCTACCAGCCTGAGATAATAGACATCAATTTTGGATGTCCTGCAAGACTCCTGACAAAAGACGGCTGCGGATCTGCACTTCTAAGGTCGCCTGATCTTATTCATGAAATAGTTACAGGACTTGTAGACAACCTGTCAACTGCTGTGACCGCAAAGATACGCATTCTTGAAGACATGGAAAAAACTCTGGAAATCGCACACCTGATAGAAGATGCAGGAGCAGATGCTTTGACAGTTCATGGAAGGACAAGGCAGCAACAGTATTCCGGAAAAGCTGACCATTCATACGTGAAAAGTATTAAACAGGAACTCGGTATTCCTGTTATTGCTAACGGTGATATTATTGATGAAACATCAGCCCAGCAGGTGTTGGATTATACTGAATGCGATGGTATAATGATTGGCAGAGCTGCAATGGGTAACCCTTTTCTTTTCAGGAGAATTTCTCACTACCTTGAAACCGGGGATATGCTGGAATATAATGAATGCAGCCAGAGAATTGCAGACCTGAGAGAGTATTTTGGTCTTTTAGATGAATATGATTTGATGCATACTGTCAACATAAAGGCGCAAGCACAATGGTTCACCCGTGGGATGAGAAATGGCAGACATATAAGGAGAAGTATTGCCAGCTCAAAAACTATCGCTGAAATTATTCAAAGTTTGGATGAAATGTGCAAACATGCCGATTGATACTATTTATATAGTAATTTAAGCGACTTTAATATGTGTATTTTTATTAATATCCAGCACATTAACGGTGTAAATTACCGAAAGACTAAATAGTAATTAATCGATTCTACACAATTAAACATTGCATTTAACGTCAGTTGACGAAAAATTTGATGCTTTTTAGTATCTATTTTCGACACTGTACGCGCGATGTTTACCGATAAAAACGTACATGAAAATCGGATTGATTTGTTATATCTATTATTACACATGGTTTATGGAGAATTCTAGATGAAAGAAATACGCATACACGGTCGAGGTGGGCAGGGCTCTGTCACAGCTGCTGAGCTTCTCGCCGTTGCTGCTTTTGCAGATGGTAAATTCAGCCAGGCCTTCCCCGCATTTGGTGTAGAAAGAAGGGGAGCACCGGTCCAGGCATTCACAAGGATCAACAATGAACCAATCAGGCTCAGAAACCAGATCTACGAACCTGATTACGTTATTGTACAGGATCCTACACTCCTTGAAGTGGTCGACGTTGCGAGCGGTCTCAAGGAAGATGGCATACTTATCATTAACAGTGACTTTGATGCTGACAAGTTTAACCTTGACACCAAGGCAAAGATAATGACTGTCAACGCAACAAAGATCGCATTGGACATTATTGGAAGACCTATCGTTAACACCGTCCTTTTGGGCGCTTTTGCAGGGGCAACAGGCGAAATCGAGCCAAAATCAATTATGGATGCTGTAAAGGAAAGGTTCCCTGGTAAGGTAGGAGAAAGGAACGCTGAAGCTATCCAGGAAGCATACAAGATGATGAAGGAGGCTAAGAAATGAAGATTCTTCCAGGTGGAGTCTGCGAAGCAGGCACAACCAGAGTAAACAAGACTGGTGGATGGAGAACTTTTAAGCCGGTTTACGATTACGAAAAATGTATTAAATGTAAATTATGTGAACTCCTTTGCCCTGATAGTTCAATACATCCAAAAGACGATGGGTTCTTTGAGTTTGACTATGATTTCTGCAAGGGATGTGGAATCTGTGCAAACGAATGTCCAAAGGACGCAATCACAATGGTTCTGGAGGAGAAGTAAATGACACCGGAAAACAAACTTGATAAAAGCAAGATGGTTGTTGTCGAAGGTTCATATGCAGTCGCACATGCTGTAAAAGTCTGCAGGCCAAACGTAATTTCAGCATACCCAATTACACCACAGACCCACATTGTTGAGGATCTCTCACAATTCATGGCAGACGGTGAAATACCAAACTGTGAATACATCAATGTAGAATCTGAGTTCTCAGCACTCTCAGCACTTGTCGGTTCTTCAGCTGCAGGAGCAAGATGTTACTCTGCAACAACCTCACAGGGTCTTGAACTCATGCACGAGGTACTTTTCAACGTATCCGGTATGAGACTTCCTGTTGTAATGACCATTGCAAACAGGGCAGTCAGTGCACCAATCAGCATCTGGAATGACCATCAGGATGCTATTTCCCAGAGAGACACAGGATGGATACAGATCTATGCAGAAAACATCCAGGAAATCTCAGATATGACCGCACAGGCATACAAGATTGCAGAGGATAAGGATATTCTGATGCCTGCAATGACCTGTATGGACGGTTTTATCCTTTCACACGTTTACGAACCTGTCGTACTTCTTGAACAGGACCTTACTGATGAATTCCTGCCTGCTTACGAACCAGAGAACATTCTTGATCCAAAGAACCCACTGAGTTTCGGTGCATTCGCAGACCCTAACTACTACACAGAGTTCAGGTACCTGCAGGAGCAGGCAATGCAGAAAGCTCTTAAGAAAATAGAGGATGTAGCAAATGAATTCTACGACGTATACGGAAGATACTACGGAGGACTTATTGACGAGTATCGAACAGACGATGCAGATATCATCATCATGGCAATGGGATCCATTGTCGGAACCATTAAAGACGTCATTGATAAACTCAGGGACAGGAATGTAAAGGTAGGTCTTCTCAAGGTCAGATCATTCAGACCATTCCCTGTTGAAGCTATCACAAATGTACTCAAGGATGCAAAGGTTGTTGTCGTACTTGACAAGAACATTTCACTCGGACTTAACGAAGGTGCACTCTTCACCGAAACAAAGTCCTCACTCTACAACACAGACATCAGAGTACCTGTAGTAGGATATATGATCGGCCACGGTGGACGTGACATCAAGATCGATACCATCGAGAAGATCATCGATGAAGCGACAGAGGTCATGAAGACAGGTATTAAGATCGAAAGCCAGTTTACCGATGTGAAGGAGGAACTGATATGAAATCATTGTTAGCCCCGGGACACAGAGGATGTGCAGGTTGCTGTGACGCAATGGCTGCAAAGTTCACACTTATGGGCGCCGGAGAAGACTGTATTGTCGTCAACCCTACCGGATGTCTTGAAGTTATGACTACCCCGTTCCCTGAAACTTCATGGGAAGTACCATGGGTACACTCACTTTTCGAGAATGCAGCTGCAGTAGGTTCAGGTGTTGAAGCTGCCCTTAAGGCACTCGGCAAGAAAGGAAACACAAAGATAGTTGTTATGGGTGGAGACGGTGCATCGCTTGATATCGGTATGCGCTCCATTTCAGGTGCCTTTGAGAGAGGACATGACCTCACTTATGTCTGTATTGACAATGAGGCTTACATGAACACCGGTGTGCAGAGAAGTGGTGCAACACCATTCGACGCATCAACCACAACAAGCCCTGCAGGAAAAGTTTCTTTTGGTAACCCAAGACCAAAGAAGAACATGCCAGCTATCATAGCTGCACACGGTTCACCATACGTTGCAACAACCTCCATTGGATACCCAAAGGATATGATCAACAAAGTCAAGAAAGCAACTGAAATTGAAGGTCCAACTTACATCCACGCACATGCTCCATGTACAACCGGATGGGGATTTGACACCTCAAAGACAGTAGAAGTTGCAAAGATGGCAGTTAATACCGGTCTGTGGCCACTCTATGAGATGGAGGACGGCGAGGTCACAAAGGTCAGGAAGCTCGGCAAGAACATCAAGCCTGTAGAGGACTACCTCAAGATGCAGCGCCGTTTCAGGCATCTTTTCTCCATGGAAGGTGGAGAAGAAGAGATCGCAAAGATCCAGGCTATCGCTGACAAGAACATTGAAGTTTACGGGCTCTAAACCCGTATCTCTTCTTTCTCTTTTTTAGTACGTTTCTTATCCGTAATCCTTATATTCCAATAATCCTTTTTGAGGTAATAACTATAGCCTTTTCAGATAACATACTGGACATGTCAGTGTACGTAGATACACATCTCATATTTATTAAGCTGAATTGTATTAATAGCAATATATTGAGATTTAATTATTCTTGAGAAAATATTGTTCTTGCTATTATTTTTAGTTCGAGTGGAAACACTGGGGTTAACAATAAAGCTAAAAAGTATCGTACCGTAATCCTGCCCATGGCCACAATACCTCCTGTACCTGACAATACTGAAAATTTCAATCATGTATTCAAACTTCTGCAGGGGGAGTATCCAGATGCCGAGCCGATGCTCCATTTCAAGAATCCGCTGGAACTGCTTATAGCAACGATACTTTCGGCCCAGTGCACAGATAAGCAGGTGAACAAGGTCACACAGGTTCTCTTCAAAAAATACAGTAGCGTGGAGGATTTTGCCAATGCCGACATCAATGAACTTGGAAAAGACATCTACACCACGGGATTCTACCACCAGAAGGCAAAGCACATAATTGGAAGTGCACAGCTCATTCTTACAGAATTCGGTGGAAAAGTGCCTGATACAATGGAAGAACTCCTGAAACTTCCCGGTGTTGGCAGGAAGACAGCCAACATAGTCCTTGCCAGAGGTTATAACATCATAGAGGGGATCGCAGTGGATACACACGTTACACGGCTATCACAGAAACTCGGCCTCACCCAGAACAGTGACCCAGGGAAGATAGAACTCGACCTGATGGAACTTGCAAAGAAGGAAGACCTTGAGAACCTTTCCATGACTTTGATATTGCACGGAAGGAACGTGTGTATCGCAAGGAGACCTAAGTGCGGTGTTTGTGTTGTGAACAAATTGTGTCCTTCGAGTGAAGTTTGAAGATTTAAAAACTCTTTAACAGCTTTTATTTTGCTGTTAAAGAGCAGTATTCATAATTACTTTTCCAGCAAATCTAGCTGCTGTTGATTGTATTGGTTTATTTGCTGGAGATACATATCAAGTGGAATAAGAGGACGAGACACAATGTTGAGAGTTTCCTGTGACATCTTACCTTCAGATGCAAGTTGCCTGCCTGCATCCTTTGCAGCTTCAAATACATCATCTAAGGACATTCCCATCTCCATCAAACCTGGCATTAGTATACCGTGTGGACGAAGTAAGGCTCCGGCATAATCAAATGATGCATTCTTACAGAAAGCTTCCATTTGAATGACCAGAGGATCAAAATTCTCCATTTCCCAGAAGCCACAATTAGAAACCAGTACCATCTTACGTTCTTTTGCAGGACCACGTATGAGATGTCGGCAACGACCATCTCGCAGTTCCATGAAAGGTTCTACTCTTGGAAGCATACGATCGATTACATTTTTCATTGAACCGTTAACATAATCGACATAGAGAGGAGAAGCAAATACGAATACATCGGCTTCGGGTACTTTTGGATAAATCAATTTCATATCATCATCTATGTAGCATTCCCCGGGAGTCTTATACCAACAATTATACTCACCGGTACACGATTTTACATTCATCTTTTGTGTGTAGAAAAGGTCTACATCAGCTCCTTTTTCTTTCATTCCTTCAAGAAATGGATTCAGTATCATCGCAGTGTTGCCATTTTCCATTTTGGGACTGGAATTTATTGCTAAGACTTTCATTTCCTATCATCACCTATTTCATTACTACAAATTTAGGTTAGGGAGAGGTGAATACGTAATTAGCAAAATGGAAAGTCGTTATACCTCAAAAAATACAGAAATCAGATGTTTGCCTGACGTTGCACCAAAAATTAACCCCATTTATAAAAATACTTTTCCTAATATAATGTTTTCTGTATAAAGTATTATAACTTGCAGAGATTTTCAGTATGTGACGGCATTATTTTACCAGGAAAACATTGCGTAACTTATTAATACTTAAATAAAAGAATATTAAGTATATTGAAAATTCTGGGTCTTTCATCTCGATTTTTATATTTGAAAGAATGTGAGACCTTAAAAAGCACATCCGGGTCTCACAAGAAAGTAATGGGGGTTACTTATGACACTACTGAGACCTTTCGTTGAAGAGGATAACAGCGATCTGCTGGAAATTGAGAAATTATGTCCTCATGGAAATGACAAAATAGCTGAAAGCGCGGACAAAAGTCCTAATGCAGTAGCCAGATACGATATGTATGACAACTGGAAAATCTATGTTGCTGTGGAAAATGATCGGACTGCAGGATGGATTGGGTGGACACTGAAAGAAGATGTAAACGGAACTAAATATGGTTATCTCATTGAAATAGCAGTTCATCCACAATTCCAGAAGCATGGGATTGCTACTGAACTTATGACGAAAGCCGAGGATGATCTGAGAGAGAATGGAGCTTCTTACGCATATGGTTATGTTTTTGAAGAGAATGATGCTTCGAATGCTTTGTGCAAAAAGTTAGGATATGAAATTGTCAATGAAATGCAGTTAAATGCATTCTTTACTTATAAGCAGCGCAATGTTTCGGATGATTTTTCAATCCGACTTGCAGACAATGAGGATATTCCAGATATTGTAAATCTCCTTAATGAATACCATGAGGGATGGGCAAACTTTGTACCATATACTCCTGAAAGCTTTGAAGCTCATATTAAGAGAGTTCCCGGATATGGATTGGATAAATTATGGATAGCACTTTCGGGAGAGAAAATAGTAGCATGTGCAGGACTATGGGATGTAAGTACTATTTACAGAATGTGCTATACAAAGGAACCTGCTTCTATGAAGATCTATGGAGCTTTGTTAAATTTCCTTAAACATTTCACCAATGTTCCAAAAATTCCTGCTGAAAATGAGTTTTTCACAAATCAAACAATGGTTGACTATGCTTTTGTGCCTGAAGCACCGGATGCAATGGAGAATCTGATAAATTACATGAATAATGCTACCCTTGACTTAGAAAGTATCTCTATCGCTGCGATGTTTTTCTCAGATGATCCTCTTTTCCCTGTTCTTCAGAGATTCAAACCGTTTGTTGAAAAATGGGGCTTTTATCAAAAATCACTTGATGGGGAAGACAGAAAATTCGAGTTAATTTATCCTGATTTCAGGGATTTTGTACTCTGATTAACTGATTTATGAGTTGAAAAATCGGAATTACACACAGTATAATGTTACTACAAAAAGAGAAAATCAAAAGGAGGGTGGAAAATGCGATTTATGGATATATGTACGTGGGATATAAAAGATAATCAGGAAGTTCACAGTCGATATGAAACATGGGAATATCCAAAAGGCTACAATGTAATATCAGAGTGGTTCGACATCTCATCATGCAGAGTCTTCATAGTTTATGAACTTGAAAATGCAGAAGCATATGCAAGGTCTGCATTCCCATTCAGAGACATCATGAAACTTGAGACTATTCCAATAATGACTCCGCAGGAAGCCATTGAGATTGGCGAAAAGATGGAAGAAGAAATGTCAAAGGCCTAGTTATTAGAGAAAAGCTAACCTGACATTCCTGTCAGGATTCTTTTTTATAGAGAAGAAAACAAAAACTGAGACTTGAACTGATTTTAAGTTACTATTTTTCCATCGCCTTAGCTCTCAATTCCTTGGGCATTTTCTCAATAGCATACCTGAGCGCTGTCCTTGGCATGACTTTCCTGTTCGCCACCACGTAGTCAAATACTTCCTGCTGGTGCTGCTTGCTCGCTTCCTTGAGCATCCACCCGTACCCTTTCTGAACCAGATCATCCTCATCAGTCAGCAGCATATCAGCAATCTCAAAAACATCATCCAGAAACTCTCCCCTGCGAGCCGCTAAAACGAGCGTTACCGCAGCAGCACGCCTGTACCAGCGATTTTCAGAAGCTGTCCATTTTTTGAGTGAATCAATATACTGAGGATACATGTCGATGAATGTACCTATGGTGTGATTGCAGAGAGTATCGCATTTCGCCCAGTTGTTGACATAATCCCCAACCCATCTCTCAAACATAGAAAAATCATCAGGTTTGTACTGCTTTCTCAGGTTGTACGACCATTCGAATGCAATGAACGCTTCCTCCATGTAATCAGAACTCAGGAGTTCTTCACATAGAGAAAATATCTCCTGCTTGCTTTTGCCGGATACTTGTTTGTAGTATGTTTTTGCTATTTTTCTGGCAACCGGAGTTTTCATGCCATAGCATTTTATTTCTTCTTTGAAGAAGCGGTTTGAGCTTGCTCTGGCTTCTTCGTCTGAGTTTTGTTCGAGTTCGGCTCGGAGTTGGGAAATTATGGGGTTCATGGGGTTTTATTGGGTGGATTGGGAGATAATTTTGATGGTGTGAATGAAGTATTGTGATAAAATTAAAATTGACAAAAGGACTTTGAAATACATAACCCAAATCTTTTTTACCTGATAATTTAAAGAGAATTATCATATGGGAATTCTGGATGAAATCGAAAATACTCGTTCTCTTTTATTAGGTATCCTAGTCTTAGTCGGGTTTGTTAGTTTTGCAATTCCTTTTATTGGAATGGATATTTCTAACCCTGACAAAACAGATGAAAATATGGAAATAATTGTTGAGAAAACACCAGATGCAATTATTCCAACAGAAATAACTTGGATTCAAAATGTATCCAATAAAGTTGACAATCCTTATGTTTTATTAATTTTGATTATTGGAATTTTCTGGTTTTTTGGTTATTTCAAAAAATAAGATTTTTCTCATAAATTCCAATAACATTTGTAACTTATTTTCATTATCAATCGGTTTTATATATTTAACCACACTTTAAGCCAGCATCATAACATTTTTGACGCGAGTCAGCTGGCTTTCAAATGGATATTCAAAACAGAGTCTCAAATTACCTTAAAGAATCGTTTACGAGTGATTTAAAGGCCGGATTTATCACGGCTGTTGTGGCATTGCCACTTGCTATTGCTTTTGCTATTGCTTCAGGTGTAGAGCCCCAGATGGGTTTATACACAGCTGTTATCGCAGGTATGCTGGTAGCAGCAAGCGGAGGCTCACGGTACTCCATTTCCGGACCAACCGGAGCGATGACCGTAATCATACTTTCAACACTGCACAGCTTCGGACTGGAAGGACTACTCCTTGCAGGTTTCCTCGCCGGTGCATTTCAGATACTGTTCGGAATCCTGAAACTTGGTAAAGTTGTCAAGTACATCCCTCTACCCGTCATATCAGGATTCACGAGCGGTATCGGTGCAATCATTCTCATAGGTCAGATACCAAATGCACTTGGACTTATCATACCTTCAAAAGAACACGTATGGGAAACACTATACGCCATAATTTCCAGTGCAAATCTCATCAGCAGCACAGCAATAACAATCTGTGTCGCCACAATCCTGCTTCTCTTATTCCTGCCGGGACTCATGGCTAGAATAAAATACATCAACAGCCTCCCACCTTCAATAATCGCACTCATTCTCTCAGTTCTCATAGTATACTACTTCGGATTCGAGATACCACTTGTAGGCAGCATCCCTGCCGGACTTCCACAGATCCAGATGCTCAACTTCAACTTTGAACTGCTCATGAATGTCCTGCCAGCAGCTCTCACAATCGCACTTCTCGGAGCCATCGAAGCCCTGCTCTGCGCAGTAGTCTGTGACGGTATGACCAACAGCAAACATGACAGTAACAAAGAACTCATAGGTCAGGGAATCGCAAACATGGCGCTACCCTTCTTCTCTGGAATACCATGTACAGCCGCCATTGCAAGAAGTGCTGTCAACATAAGAGAAGGAGCAAAGACCCAGATGGCAGGAATTATCCATGCCCTGATACTCCTAATGATATTAGTATTCCTGGGTCCTGTTGCAGCTTTCATTCCAAAAGCATACCTTGCAGGTGTACTCATTCTGGTTTCCCTGAGGATGATAAACATAAACGAGTTCAAGACCACCATGAGTATAAGCAAGATGGACACAGCTGTCCTGATTGTGACTTTCCTGCTTACTGTGCTCACTGACCTTGTATTCGCCGTCCAGATGGGTATGTTCCTTTCAATTATATTGCTCTTCATAAGGCTCACAAATGTTATCGATATCCACACCATGGAGAGCTACGACAGGACAAAAGGTATCAATGCCACCATCTTTGCTGACCCCTACCTTGAGAAAAACGTCTCAGTCTACACCATAAACGGACCGTTCTTCTTCGGAGCCATGAACGTATTCGAGAGCAAGATCAACGAGCATATGACAATCAGTAAACCTCATATTATCCTGCGCATGCGCTATGTGCCGTTCATCGATACAACAGGAATCGAGCGCCTCAAAAGCTTTATCAAGGCAAGCAGAAAACAGCATCAGAGAGTCTATCTCACCTCAGTACAGCCTGAGGTTATGAAAAGGATAGAAAGTGACGAGGAACTCACCGAACTAATGCAAAAGCAGCATGTGCATATCTGCGACAGCAGCCAGGATGCTCTGACCTTTTTGAAGAAAAAATACGGTAATAAATGAGATTTAGTTCTGATGTCGAGTTATATATGTTATAACTCACTTTTATTCCCAATAAGTATCTCTGATTCAGATCAGCTGGCTTTCACATGGAAATACAGAACAGAGTCTTAGAATATCTTAAAGGGTCATTTACAAGTGATCTAAAAGCAGGATTAATCACAGCAATTGTAGGGTTGCCACTGGCAATTGCTTTTGCCATTGCTTCAGGTGTAGAACCCCAGATGGGATTATACACAGCCATCATTGCAGCTATGTTAGTATCTGCTACCGGCGGCTCAAAATATTCCATAAGCGGCCCAAGCGGAGCAATGACGGTCATTACGCTTTCTACACTCCACAGTTTCGGGCTTGAAGGAATACTCCTCGCAGGTTTCCTTGCAGGAGTTTTTCAGGTATCTTTCGGATTACTGAAACTTGGAAAGTTCGTCAAGTACATTCCCCTGCCTGTTATCTCTGGATTTACAAGCGGCATCGGTGCAATGCTTCTCATCGGACAGATACCAAATGCATTCGGACTTGTTATTGAATCAAAGGAACAGGCATGGGAAACGATCTATGCCGTTGTATCGAACATAGATAACATAAGCAACACAGCAACAATAATCTGCATCGGTACAATCCTGCTGCTTCTATACTTCCCCTCTCTTTTTTCAAAAACAAAGCTTATCAGAAGCCTGCCTCCATCCATTATCGCACTGGTACTTTCAATTCTTATCGTTCTCCAGCTTCATACCAATATACCGCTGGTAGGCAACATACCTTCAGGACTTCCACAAATACAAATGCTGGACTTTAACCTTGAACTTCTCATCGATGTCCTGCCGGCAGCTTTTACAATAGCACTGCTTGGAACTATCCAGTCACTGCTCTGTGCTGTAGTCTGCGATGGAATGACAAACAGCAAGCATGACAGCAACCGTGAACTGGTGGGTCAGGGAATCGCAAACATGACACTGCCTTTCTTCTCAGGAATCCCCGGAACCGCAGCAATTGCAAGAACTGCTATCAACATCCGTGAAGGTGCAAAAACCCGGATGGCAGGTATCTTCCAGTCCCTGATTCTTCTCACAATCCTGCTTTACCTCGGACCTATTGCAGCTTTCATTCCGAAAGCATACCTTGCAGGCGTTCTCATCGTGGTCTCCATGAGAATGATAAATGTAGATGAATTCAAAACCACTATGAATATCAGCAAAATGGACAGCGCTGTCCTCCTTGTTACTTTTCTGCTGACGGTACTCACAAACCTTGTATTCGCTGTCCAGATTGGAATGTTTCTCTCAATCGTACTGCTCTTTGTTAGACTCACAAATGTGATTGACATACAGACAATGGAGAATTACGACATAACAAGCGGAATAAACGCAACCATCTTCGCTGACCCATATCTTAAAAATAACGTTCTGGTCTACACAATAAACGGACCTTTCTTCTTCGGAGCCATGAACGTATTTGAGAACAAGATAAACGAACACATGAATATCAGCAAGCCTCACATAATCCTGCGTATGCGTTATGTTCCTTTCATTGATGCGACAGGCATGGAGCGCCTTAAAAGCTTCATCCGGTCAAGCAAAAAACAGCGCCAGAAAGTATATCTTACTTCTATCCAGCCCGAAGTCATGAGGGTAATGAAAAGTGATCAGGAACTTACTGAGCTTATGGAAAAGCAGCATGTGCATGTATTTGATGGTACACAGGAAGCTCTGGAGTTTGTGAAGGAAGAGAATGATGCTTAGAAAAAGTGAGTTTTTAACTTTGTTCCCAATTTATCAGGGATAACTAATAAATTCGTTCAGTTTATTTTTGTAGAAGGGGAATTAAATTGAAATTCACATGCCCTTTAATTGCAGTCAGTGACCTTGAAGCGTCAAAAAAGTTCTATGAAAATGTACTGGGCCAGAAAATAATACTGGACCTTGGATGGAATGTCACTTTTGAAGGTGGTTTTGCAATCCAGCTCAATTTTGCCGACATAGTATCGATTGATAAAGACTCTGTCATGAAGAAATCACATAATTTTGAGCTCTATTTTGAGGAAGATGACTTTGACTCTTTCGTCGAGCATCTGAAAAAGTTCGATGATATCGAATACGTCCATCCACCTAAAAAACATGACTGGCAGCAACGTGTTGTCAGGATATATGACCCCGATAAGCATATTATAGAGATAGGGGAATCAATGGCGGTCATCGCAAGACGATTCTTAGATGAGGGAATGACCATAGAAGAAACTGCAAAACTCATCCAGCATCCGGTGGAGTTCGTTAAAGCTGTAAGCTGTGATGAGATTAACAAAGATCCATGAGTAATACATTTTGAGTAATAATCAGAGGTATCATTGTGAGCCTTCAGGATGAATTGAATAATATTGCACTGGAAAACGGTGTCCAGTATTTTGGCGTGGCGGATCTTTCAGAAGCCACCGATTTCATTGTAGAGCAGGGTGGCAGCGACCTTTCTGCATATCCATACGCCATCTCAGTTGGAATAAGACTTATGGACCCTATCGTTGACAAACTGACACACAGAGATGAGAAAGCTGCATTATTGAATTACAAGCATCATGCATACGATGTTATCAACTCAAGACTTGACGTGATTACTTCAATCCTGAGCAGCTACATTCAGGATAATGGATATGCAGCACTTCCTCTTCCTTCATCAAAGAGAATCGATGATGAGAGGATTTGTGCCCAGTTTTCCCACAAACTGGCCGCCCACCTGTCTGGATTTGGCTGGATAGGAAAAAGCTGCCTCCTGATTACTCCAGACAATGGACCAAGAGTTAGATGGGCCACAATCCTGACAGATTCACCCCTCAAACCTACCGGAAGCAGTATTGAAAGCAGATGTGGAACCTGTAACGAATGTGTGAAGATATGTCCTGTCCAGGCTTTTACCGGAAGAAATTATGTTGAAGGTGAGAGCAGGGAAATGAGATATGACGCTAAGAAATGTGAGGATTATTTCAAGGAAATGGAGAACAACGGACAACTAGCTGTTTGCGGATTGTGTGTTTATGTGTGTCCACATGGGAGAAAGAAAGGTTAAGTTTTAAAAAGCAACTATTTATGGAATTATTTTGAAATAAAAGTGTTGAACTGAACTAAAATTCAATAGTAGTAAAATGTGAAATAAGACATTCATCCATAAAAAGAGAGTAACTTTAAGGAGAATAGCTCATGAGAAAAATACCTGTTTTTGTTTCGTGCCCAACTATCCTAAACTCTGAACAAGAATCTAAAAGAAAGGTCATTATTGATTTGTTAAACGATTTGCAGATGGAAGCACGATCTCTAGGGAGAAGCGATTATGCAAAAGACTACCCTTTGAAAGAAGTGTATGTTATTGCTAAACATTGCTCAGGAGGAGTAATATTGGGATTTGAACAATATTATGTGGAAACAGGTATTATGAAGAGAGGGACAACTGAGGAAAAATGATTGATAAATCAGATCAAGTTGTTATGCCTACTCCATGGAATCAATTAGAAGCAGGAATCTTATTTGGACTAAAAGTACCACTATTGATATTTAAAGAAAAAGGAATTGAAGGTGGAGTTTTTGATCATGGAATCTCAGACGTATTTATACATACCATGCCACCTACCAAGCCAAATAAAAAAAAGAAGGAAGAATTAAAACAAGTATTTCTTAAATGGCAAAGTGAAGTAAGTAAAAAATACTATGAGTATTAAACAAAAATTTAAGCTATGGCATTTAACCTCACAACTCCACCATCACCCTTTACCCATTCACCCGTTGGTCTCCTAAAAACTCTCTTCCTTTTGCCGCCATCAGACATATAAACAAATATTCCTGCAGGGCGATGACATCAACAATCAAATAAATGAAAACGGTTATCTCTCACAATACGGGACATACCAATGACTATGCCATTTTCTATTGCACAGATGCAGTAATTAGAGTTATTCAAGCTCTTCCCGATCTTTGTCATTGAGATTAAGCCAACCAGCAGAGGTCCACAGGAGTTTGTATTCTTCCACTGATGGAAGTTTATCTTCGATGGTATAATTGAGCATAATTAGACTCTATTTTAAAATGCAAAATTAATGAATATATCCTTGGTTCAAGGACTATAAATCCACACTCAGCCGTATGCAAAGAGAAATAAAATGGTCTCTGTAGAAATCTTTGAAATTCATATTCACGGAATTACAATTATCTATTATTGGTGTACGAACAGATATTTGCTTAACTCGCCGATATTGATTCCATCAGAATTTCTACAGAGGCGAGTAGTTACATTTTAGTGTTTGATAAAAGAAGATAAAACATTTTCCCTATAAAAATTACACAGATTGGTTTTTTAAGGCACTAAATATTAGCATGCTGCTGAAAATGGGAAACATCAAGCTTCCAATCTGTCCCATTTAACAAAACTCTTTTTCAATACAAACAAGGACACAGGAATCAGCAAAACTGACACAAGCACCAGATAAAAGTTAAGCTGAGCAAGGAAAATCATTCCCAGAACCACAGGACCGATAGCCAGCACATAGCTTGCAAAAGTACCGGCGCTGTATAGTGAAAATGTTGTGTTAAGACCTGTCAGATAGACGGTTACCGAAACAACATACATTGAAACTGCAATGAACAAAATGACCATATGAACAATATCGTTCAATCTCCCTGCATAGATGGTAGCTATCACAACCACCAGAAAAGGAACCACATTCAGAAGGGAATAACTGTTGAGCTTGCTTCTCAAAACATCAGCAACATTTAGTGGAAGGAAAGCGTATGAGCTGAACATATCGAACTCAACCAGCCAGTTATACATGGAAGATGCCATCATGGCTACTACTACTGTAAAAACCACAAGTGTATCCAGTCCGGAAACAGCTTTGAGTAACTGTGGCAGGAACAGCCATACCAGCAGAACAGGAACAAGAAATGAGAAGACTATTTTTCCGGCACCACCTTCACTGCGGCTGAAATCCAGATAATCTTTTGTCATAAAGTGAGAGTAAGCATAGAAATTCAATTGGTCAGAAATCTTCCTGAACTGGTTTTTGTAATGTTTCTGAGATTGCGGATAATCCACTTTTAGGAATATCAGGGAAATTATTGATGGCACAATAACAAGAGTGATACAGGTAATTAGAATATTCAGGGAAGGCTCAGTATAGAGAACAAATGATGGAAGCCTGTAGAATACCTCAAACTCAAGTCCCTGGAAGAAAACTAAAAACAATACCGTTATAAATACTAGCAAGAAAAGAGCCTTCTTTCCAAGATTCGCATAGATCGTTGAAAGCAGGAATACAAATGAAAGCCCGATGCAGAATGATAAGAAGAGGGTCATCAGCAACAGGAAAAATGAATAATGCATGTCAATTATGATGGCTCCTGCCACAAATCCCACGGTGAAAGGTAGCACATACAGGAAGAAATAATAGATTACATCCTTGACAATGAAATTAGCAAAAATAACTCTCTCTGATATTGGAAGTGTCCTTGATGAATAAGCCAGCAGACTTGCCTGCCCGAAACGCCTGTTCATAACCTCCCTGCCTAGCAGACCAAAACCGCCTACCATTGAACCCATGAAGAGTAACAGGTAATGAATGCCCAGCAGTACATCAGTCTGGCTGATTATTCTCCAGAATATTATCATGGAAAGTGATAGTAACATGGAAACTGCTGCAATAACAAGCGGAAAGAGAGCAAATCCCCTGTTTCCGAAGAATGCAGAATGCATCCTCCATTCTTCCTTCATCATGCTCCTGAACAGTTCAAACATTACCGACACCTCAGTTCACAAGTTCAAGGAAGAAATCTTCAAGCGGCCTGTCACCAATCGCAGGGTCGTCCATATTCCCTGAGAAAACCAGCTTTCCCTTGTAGATTATACCCATGCTGCTGCATATTTCCCTGGCAATTTCCAGAATGTGGGTCGATATGAACACCGTGCCTCCTTTGCTGACATAATCCCTTAAATAATCCTTGACCTTGCGCTGCATCAGTGGATCGAGATTAATAAGAGGCTCATCGATAATCACAAGTTCAGGTTCATGCAGGAAAGCCTGTGCCAGCATCAGTTTCTGTCTTGTTCCCCGAGAAAGATCTTTGCATAACACATCCTTCTGGCCTGCAAAATCAAGATACGAAAACCACCACTCACACTTATCTTCAAAACCTTCGAGCTTTCTTATTTTAGCAACAAAATACAGGTATTCTTCAGCTGTAAGGAAGCTTGGTGGCGTTTCCTGCTCAGGAATGATTCCAGTAAGCTCTTTTACTCTCAAAGGATCAGCAAGAACATCGACTCCATGCACTGAAACCTCACCTTCGGTGGGTTTTATCTGACCGGTGAGCATCTTGATCATTGTTGTTTTGCCTGAACCGTTCGGGCCCAGGAGACCGAATAACTCACCTTTTTTGATTTCAAGGTCTACAGCATCCACAGCTTTTGTATCACCGAAATTCTTTGAGAGATTCTTTGCGGTTATCACGGGTATCTACCTGCAAGTATTGGGTTGTTTCTCTTTGTCTTATTATTATAGTTTTAAAAAGTATAAATAACTAAAGAAAAGAAAAAGCTCTCAAACAGAGAACTTCAACAACTATCATCAGCAAACAACTGTTTTGCAAAGGCAATCCTCTCTTCCAGACCCGGACCTTCAAACTCCTCTGCAACCTTCTCAAGCATATCGGGTATCGGAATCTGCTGAGGGCATGCATCCAGACACTGGCCACACTGTATACATTGTGAAGCGAAGTTTGTTTCTGCACCTCTGAGGATTCCCCCCATCTTCGCAGCATACATCATCTTAAGTCTGTCCTCACCACCGAACATGTGCAGGTTGTTGTAAACTTCAAAACATGCAGGGATATCGACTCCTTCAGGACATGGCATACAGTATCTGCATCCAGTGCAGTTGATCTTCATGAGCTCCCCGTACTTCTCTGCGGCTCTTTCCACAAGCTGAAGCTCTTTTTCAGTCAGTGAATTTGCAAGACCTTCTTCTGCAATCCTCAGATTCTCTTCAACATGTGCAGGTTCACTCATACCTGAAAGAACAACAGTAACTTCCGGATGATTCCATACCCATCTCAAAGCCCACTCAACCGGACTGCGTTTAGTATCAGCCTCATCCCAGATATCCAGAATTTCCTGCGGAACAGGATCAACAAGATTTCCACCACGCAGAGGTTCCATTATCACAACAGCAAGACCTTTTGATGCAGCATATTCCAGACCTGCTGTTCCTGCCTGGACATTGGTATCAAGGAAATTATACTGAATCTGACAGAAATCCCAATCATAACCATCAACTATCGATGCAAAATCCTCTGGTGCACCATGATACGAAAAACCTGCATTGATTATGCGACCATCAGCTTTTGCTTTGTCAAGAAATTCAAGTATACCGATTTCTTTTATCGTTTCCCAGCTACTACCCACAAGACTGTGCACAAGATAGTAATCGATATGATCGGTGTTGAGTTTCTCAAGCTGAGCATTGAGGAACTTATCCATATCCTCCGGCTTTTTAACCATCCATTGAGGTAATTTTGTGGCAAGCTTCACTTTTTCCCTGTATCCGTCTGCAAGTGCTTTGGCAAGGAAAGTCTCACTTTCTCCCATGTGATAAGGCCAGGCTGTATCAACATAGTTCACACCATTATCGATGGAATAGCGAACCATGTCAGTTGCTGTTCTTTCATCTATACTCCCATCCTCTTTTACTGGCAAACGCATGGCGCCAAAACCCAGTACTGAAAGTTCATCCCCGTTTTTTGGCATTTTTCTGTATAACATCCTATTATGCTCCGAATTCAAATATCAAAATGACTATTCAGTCAGTTGACGCTTACATTACTTAAAGCCTCTGCAAAGGAAATATAAATAATAAAAAAGTCCATTTTCCTATATGCCTTCTGCTCAAGATCCTGAAAACAAAACTCCTAATCTTCCTGAGGATTACGATACTAAAATATCCTCTGTCCTTCCATATTACAAGTCTTTCCACGATGAAACAATCAATCTTGTAAAATCACTACCACAAAAACCAAAAGTTTGGATGGATACCGGATGTGGGACAGGGACATTCATTGCAAAAGCCATAGAACATTTTCCTGATACAAAGTTTCTCATGCTCGACCCTTCAGAAGGAATGCTGAAGCAGACAAAAGAAAAACTCTCCTCATGTCCCTGTGACAAAGTGGAAGTTCTCGAAGCCTCTGCAACCCAGGATTTCACTCAGGATCTCAGCGAACAGCCTGATGTAATTACTGCAATTCAGTGCCACCATTATCTTGACATGGAAAACAGGAAAAAAGCTGTTGGAAAGTGCTATGAGTTACTAAAAGATGGCGGATTTTTCATCACTTTCGAAAACATCAGCCCGCTTACTGAAGAAGGCATCGGCGTTGGTAAAAGATACTGGGGAGAGTTCCAGAGAGTTCACGGAAGAACTGAGGATGAGATCAGGATCCACCTTGAACGTTTTGGAACTGAATATTTCCCTATCACAGTCGAAGAACACCTTAAGCTTCTGAGGGAGACAGGGTTCAGAACCGTGGAGCTATTCTGGTATTCTTACATGCAGGCTGGTTTTTACTGCATTAGGTAAGAATTTGATAATAAGCTAAAACTGAGAGGTAAAAGCTCTCAGTATCTCAGTAGTGCACCAACAACATCATCAGAATCAAGGAAATCCTCTTTATCCACAAACTCAACCTTTGCACCTGTGCGCTGTGCTATCTCATAGAGTTCCTCAACCACATTAACGGCCGATGTCGGGCCTCCACACCTGTCACATTCTTTTGGTGGATTGGCATTTGCCTGTAGGTTCTGGCATCTTTCACATATCCAGCCCGCAACCGAGGAATCTTTCAGAATTAACAGGGTGTTGACCCTTGCCTGTTCAAGAGCAGCCTTTACATCTTCAATTCCATGTGCAGCAAGACCACCTTTTAATAAAGCAGTCTTGAGTTCTTCAGCAGCATGTCTGGATTCTGAATCCTTACTTTCCTGAAGCACAGCATCTCCGGCTTCCACCAGTTCATCCCTTGGAATATCAATGGAAACATCAATAACACCCAGAACCTTTTGCTGGAATTCATATGGCAGCAGTTCCATAAGCTGCTGTTTTGCTTCCCCTGGCCCTGCAAGAACAAAGCCTCTTGTCTCTAACTGGTCACAGGTTCCCTGGACATTTTCAGCAACTTCAGAAAGGAAAGATTTGATTGCTCCTTTTCTCAGGTGATTGAAGCGCATCTGGCTCCAGCCTCCTTTTTTGTGCTTGTTCATCAGGTCAGTTGAGAGGTGTTTCTTTTCTTCTGTGATATCTGAACGTATGCAAGTGAACCTGGCTTCCTGGGAATCAACCAGGAGCACGCCGTAATCCTCATAATCTGCTCTCATTTTTGCAAGTGGAAGCAGATAAGGGGAGGTGTCCAGAACAAAAGACTGCTCCGGTTCCACTGCAAGCCTGTAAACATGAATGAAGGAGTCCTTTGAGCATGCAAAAATTATTCTTCCTTTTTCGCCTGAAATTGGCTCGTCAAAAACTGAGGATTCTGCCATCTCAAATGTTTTTTCAAACTCAGAGCGAAGCTCAGGGTTCAAAGCTTTTTTGATAGCACTAACTCTTGAGTCCACAAAAATACGGTTCAGATGATCATTTTCTCTTCCTGATACAGGCAGGTAAACAGAAAGATAGACAGGTTTTTCATCATATATCTCCGCCAGTGCCCTGATATCAATATCCGTGACTGGAAGCAGTTCATCGCTAATTATCTCTTTTTGACCTTCTGATTGCATAAAATATCTAAGATGGAGTTCTATTTAAATTTATTTAGCATAATTTATGGATTGAAATGGAAACAAAAAGAACTAGGTCTCATTCTTAGAGCTTATTTTTAATTTACTACCTCTAAATACGACATTAAACTGAAAAGAACCTTTCATAATTCTCTACTGGAAATAAAGGGGTCTAACACAGTTCCGCTCATTAATAGAAGCTTTTTGGCTACATCTATTAGTTTTTATGATTACATGCACTAAGATTCTTTGTATTCGGACCTATACCTCAGCACTTGCTGATTTTGAGCAGTGACGAGCAATCAGGCAGGAGCAACTTTTCACGTGTCAAATTGATAACTGCTCTTGCGTATTTTATTAAATCATATAAATTTAAATCCAAAACCTATATATCCCATCAAATTCAACTTTTATTTGGGAGTAGTAGAATACAAAATCTGTGATGCGGAGTTATGACTCTGTTTTTCCGGGTTCCTTTGTTGCCGGGACATCTCGTAAAAGTGATCGGAGGCTTGCATGGTAAACATAAGACCGTTTAGGGAAGAGGACAACGATTCTCTGTTGGATATTGAAAAATTGTGTCCTCAGGGAAATGAAGAATATGCAATGATCACTGACAAGGGACCGGATATAACAGCAAGATATGAGCTTTACGACAACTGGGAAATCCGTGTCGCAGAAAAGAATGCCGCCGCGGTGGGGTGGATAGGCTGGACAATTAAACAAGGAATGGATGAACCATATCTCTACATTGCAGAAGTTATGGTTCATCCTGACCACAGAAGGCAGGGAATTGCTGTTGAACTTGTAAGGGAAGCAGAGAAAGCAGCACATAAAGCCGGGATTTCATACATCTATTGTTATGTATATGAACCAAATGAAGCGTTCATGAATCTTATTGAAAAACTTGGCTACATCAAAGAGAAAAACATACAGGAAATTTCAATTTCAGCTTATAAAAAGGAAAAAATCGATAGTGGGTACGAAATTGAAAGGATAAATCCTGAAGACATCCATGAAACTATCAAGCTTATCAATAGCTACTACTACGGAAATGCACAATTCTATCCATTTACCACGGAGAGTTTCAGGGACTATACTAACAAAATACTTGGATACGGTCTTGAGAATTTTATTGTGGCAAAATGGAAGGGACATATCGTTGCATGTGCTGGTTTTTGGGATGCCTCGGTCCTTATGGAAGTTACCTACACAAAAGAGCCAATGATGTGGAAACTCATGGCTAATGCATACGGAATACTTAGACACTTCACTAGGATGCCGGATATACCAGTAGAAGGTGAGGTCTGCAAAATGCATTTAATTGTTGATTTTGCATTTGAGCAGGAACACAGCCTTGCAATGGAAGAGATAATTGACTATTGCAACAACCTGATGTTTGAAACAAACTGCAAGTTCTTCGGGGCCTACACTGACCCTGATGATTCGGTTCTTGGAGTCATGAAGAAGTTCAAGCCAATTCATGAAAAACTGTTCCTTTATGCAAAACCAATCTCAGGAAAAGTGCCTGATTTCAGCCGCATTTATGTTGATTGCAGGGATACGATCCTTTAAGGTTAATGCATTCCAGCCTTGTGTGTTATCAAAAAATATCACAAGGTATATACACTTTTAAAAAGATTATTGTTGCGAACTCAAAAAACAAAGTTCGTATATGTAATATTCAGATGATTCCACATATTCTGGTACATGTAAATCTGAATATTGGTTGTATTCATTGAATTACCTGATTGATGTCTGTTTCAACAGGATTTCATTATAATTCCTAACTAAATACTTGAAGGTTATTATGGGTAAAGAGAAGAAAACAGATAACCAATTTGATATGTCACTCTTAAACTTTGAAGTTGTGACCAGAATCCCAAAGGAGAAACTCATTCATATTATTTCCAGTTTTTATCAGAATCTAGGTTACACTCTGATAAATCTAAGATTGCAAAATCCAATCAAGGAAGAAGATTATGATTTCATTAGATATGAACCGGACTTTAAAGTTGATGCTAAGTATTCAATAGATGAAATCCATGTTGATACATACGAAACAAAAAATAGGCGAAAGTTTGACAAAATAAAATTTCGATTTGAAAGTTTACCGCCACAGAAGACAATAATAAAAGTAAATTTTGAAATCTTTGTTCTTCCAATATGGTTCATGCTTTATCTTCTAATTGCTCTTTTAGTTGGATTATATTTCACCCATATTTCATATGACAACTATCCTTATACAGCAAAATATATAGGAGCTTTAGCTTTTGTTTTAATACTGATTCCCGGGATAATCATTGTTGAACTATTCAGAATGCCTAAACTAAAAAAGCTAAAAAAACATCCCGATTTTATGAGATATAAGTATGAATTCGAGGAGCATATTAGACTAAAAGAAAGGGAACTGTTCCCTGAAAGTTAATTGACTGGTGCTTTTTGAATTGAAGAGTGTACTCATGCATCAGTTAACCATAAAAAGCTCCTGAACATTCTTACTAACTGATGGAACGTGTGATAATTCATGTGGACATGGACTACTTCTATGCTGCAATAGAAGAGCGGGAAGACCCGACACTCAAAGGAAAAGCTGTTGTTGTCTGCATGTATTCCAACCGTGGAGAATCAGGCGGAGCTGTGAGCACTTCCAATTACATTGCAAGAGATGCCGGAATACGTTCAGCCATGCCATGCAAGCTTGCGAAATCCAAAAAGCCTGATGCTGTTTTTCTTCCGGTTCGCAAAGCTTTCTATGAAGAGGTTTCTGCAAACGTGATGGAAATCCTCAGATCCAATGCGGACAGCGAGGAAGCCTTTGAAAAGATAAGTATTGATGAGGCTTTTCTGGATATCACTGAATCCTGTAATGGTGATTATGATATTGCAAAGGAAATTGGTCTGAGGATCAAGGAAGAAGTGAAATCACAGGAAACAATAACCTGCTCAGTTGGCATCGGTCCAAACAAACTCATTGCCAAAATGGCATCGTCTTTCCGCAAACCTGACGGAATAACTGTTATAAAGCCGGAAGAAACAGAGGATTTTCTTAAACCGATGCCGGTGAAGAAATTATGGGGAATCGGCAAGGTAACTGAGGATAAACTTTCTGAAATGGGGATTACAACTGTTGAAGAACTGGCTGCTTTTGATGTTATGGAACTTATTTCCGTTTTTGGGAAGAACAAAGGCATGTGGCTCAAAAATGCTGCATCGGGTCAGGATGACAGTCCTGTTAAGGAGAGAACTGCAAGCGACCAGATAGGCAGGATGGCATCACTGAAAAATGATAGCAGAAATGAAAATATGATATTATCTTTACTGGATGAGCTTATGGATGATGTTATCGGCAAGGTCAAAAAAAGGAAAGTATCGTTCCGTTCTGTAACAGTAACCGTTATATTCTCAAATTTCAAAACTTCAACAAAAAGTAAGACCTTCAACCACGCTGTAAGTGAACGTGAAATTCTGGCTGGAAATGCTGTGGAACTGATGAAACAGTTCCTTGAAGAAAGCACTATTAACTTCAGGCGTATCGGAGTGAGAGTTGGCAACCTGCAGGAAAGTACGGGACAAAAAAGCCTTTTTGATTTCTGAGGATTACAATGGCTGTATATGAGGATAAATATTCAGATAATAAACCGGGTGAAAACAACTGGAGAAGCCGGCTCTATGAAGTGATATTCGAAGCGGACACTCCTGCCGGAAAGAATTTTGATATAATCCTGATAGTAAGCATCCTTATGAGTGTGCTGGTTGTCATGCTGGACAGCGTGAAATCATTCAGGCTTGCACACGGTGACCTGCTCTATAATATAGAGTGGTTCTTCCATACTTTTTACAATTGAATATATCCTTCGGATGCTTTGTGTCAAAAGCAAGATAAGGTATGCAAGCAGCCTTTTTGGAATTGTTGACCTGCTGGCCATCATGCCTACATACCTGAGTCTTTTCCTTCCGGGAAGCCAGTTTTTGCTTGTTATCAGGATACTCAGGGTGCTGAGAATATTCCGTATTCTCAAACTTGTTAAATTCCTCAATGAAGCAGAAATGCTGATTAGCGCATTAAAAGCAAGCAGCAGAAAAATCACTGTTTTCCTGTTCACAGTACTGACACTTGTTGTTATCCTGGGTTCACTCATGTATCTTATTGAGGGAGAAGAGAACGGTTTTACCAGCATACCCATGAGCATCCACTGGGCAATCGTGACACTTACAACGGTAGGTTATGGTGATATTGTTCCAAAAACACCGCTTGGAATTGCACTTTCCTCGGTTGTTATGATTATTGGTTACAGCATAATTGCTGTTCCTACGGGTATTGTCACAGCAGAGATCAGTTTTGCTTCCATTGAAGACAGGGAAAAGAAAAGACCTAAGAATGTATGCAATAATTGTGGCAATGATAAAAACGATATCGACGCACGCTTTTGTAAGCATTGCGGAACGAAATTATAAGAGAAATATCATATCTTGATTTGTAGTAAATATATGAGATTGGATATATTATGACGTTATAAAATTATTGATTCTCTGCATATAGATTTTACTCATATTTTTTTAGAAGTATACAAATAATGATTCAATATATCACGCTCATACTCATCATCATATAAGCAAATCCCGGATACATATAAATAGCAGAATTCAAGACAGTTTTCATTCTGATTCGGTCTTATAGCATTATGCTAATGATATAATGTTCCAGTAATAAGTTACCTGCACCTGAATCACAATAATTGGAAGTATCCGGGGGATTCACATTTCAATCTGTGACGTGAAAAACGATGAGCTGAACAACAGTCAACTCAATTTATTGAAAAAAACCCTGTCATCAGTACAGGATCTCATAGTTGTAATAGACCGGGATATGCGGATTGTAATTAGCAACTGGAAGAATTGTGATTCTATAGCTGCTAATGAAAAAATGGGTCATCCATTATGTTACAGTTGTCTCATGAAGCAGACAAAACCCTGTGAATCATGCTGTTTGCTTGAGGTTTTTGCTACCGGAAAATGCTGCAAATTCGAGATTGAAGATCCTCTTGACAACAAACCAAAACTCATTGAGCTTTCACCTCTTTTTGATGATAATGGCAATGTCTCAATGGTAGTGCGACATGCAAAAGACATCAGTGAATGCAAATCCATTGAAAGCACCCTGAAAATGAGAGAAAAACAACAGGCTGTTGTTGCAAAACTGGGACAGGAAGGACTTGCAGGTGCAGAACTTGATAATCTCATGCAGGAATCTGTCAGACTTGTTACAGACACTCTTAATGTGGAATATTGCAGAATCATGAAAAAAGAAGGCGATAATACTGTCATGGTTGCAGGTGTTGGATGGGAAGAAGAAAACAACACCAAAACTGAGAGTGAAGACAGCAAGAATGACATTGTCTGCTACACCTTGTACTCTGACTGTGAGGAAAAATCAGCTATACAGGGCGACATTTCACAGGATAAATACAACTATACAAGCAACTATACAAGCGGATTATCATTACTGAAAGAGAACGGTATTGTCAGTGGTATGGATGTTACCATCGGAAGTCGGGAAGACCCTTACGGTGTCATGAACGTACACACCACGCAGAGAAGGGTGTTCACTAAAGATGATATGCACTTCATGCAATCTGTGGCCAATGTACTTGCAGATGCTCTCAGCAGGAAAGAGGCTGAAGAGAATCTTAAAAAGTATGCAAAACGTCTTGAGGATGCAAATCACCTGAAAGTGCTTTTCACAGATATATTAACACACGACCTTCTCAACCCTGCAAATATAATTCGCGGCTTTACTGAGGAACTGATAATCATCGAAGATGAGAATAGCAAACAGAACCTGCTGGATAAGATTCACAAGAACAATGAAAGAATGATCTACATGATAGAATCTGCTTCAAAGTTCATTAAACTGGAATCTGTAGATGATATCAAATATGAAGAGCAGGACTTTTTGCCCATTCTTGAAAAAGTTGTCAGGAACCTTAGTTCTGAAATGAATAAAAAGGATATCCATTTTGATATGAAAGCAATGGGACCTTATCCCTCATTTATTAACCCTATCATGGAGGAAGTATTCCTCAACCTGCTTTCCAATGCTATCAAGTTCACTCCTCCGAATGGAAGAATATCAATTGCTATATCCGATGCAATGGATAAATGGAAAATACAGGTTACTGATACCGGCTCAGGGATAAATAACGACGACAAGGACATGATATTCGAGCGTTTCAGACGTGCAGACAAGGGAAGCATAAAGGGAAGCGGACTTGGTCTTGCAATTGCAAAAAGAATAGTGGAACTTCACGGTGGAGAAATTGGAGTTGAAAACAATCCTATAGGCCATGGAAGTGTTTTCTGGTTCACAATCAGAAAAGCTTCTTTCTTCTGATTATGAGAACTCTGAAACTCCAGTAAATTGATTTTCATTGGTGTTTTGTTGATTATTACTTTTTTCTCTTTTTACTGAGTTCAATATCTACTTTTACCTTTCTTATTGCAAGGTCGGTTGAAAGTCCTCTCAGCATCCACCTGAGTGCTGAAGCCTGCTGACCTGAATTGTTGGGAAATTCCTTTTTGGAAATGGCTGAAGCTTTTGAACCTGCTTCCTTCTGCAAAGTCTCAAGTTTCTTCCTTGAAAATGAGTCGAATCCTCCGACCTTAAGCTGTGCAAAGGACTTGAAACCAGGTGATGGAGAAGTATTAAACTCATTGATCTGAAGTCTCAGTTTTGAAGAAACAGAAGATGAGTTCACATCTGCAACGAACTTCCTGTTCTCAGGTTTTACAGAACTGGCTTTAGGTTCTGTTTTTGAATCCGATTTTGACACTTTGTTGCGTCTGGATTTAGGCAATGCAAGCCTGTCAGCAATACTATTCTGCTCTCTGGGAACCCATGTGAATTTGACCTTGAGATTATGTTTTTTGATTATGGAATCCGTTTCTTCTTTAATCTTTGCAAGGTTCTCGTTATTGACTTTCCATTTTCCTGACATCTGACTGATGACAAGTTTGCTGTCACCGTGGACGTGGAGAGGGCCTTTGCCTCCGAGTTTCAGGTAATTATTTATGCCTTCCTTCAGGGCTGTGTACTCGGCAACGTTATTGGTATTGGATTTTGAAGGTTTCTTTTCCTTGCTCCCTTCTGTTGGTTTTTTGTCACTGCTCCAGTTAATTATCCATCCGAATCCCATTATGCCTCCTGGGTTCGGGTCGCATGAGCCGTCAAAATTCAGTGTGTCCATATTTAGTTTTCAAGGTTGGTCATTGCTTTTGTATCTGCCGGAAAACTGAATCTAATAAGAGAAAAAAGAGAAAAGGAAAGAAAAGGAATCATGTGCCCTTTACAGATTTCTTGAAACTCAATGCATCCTTTGGACAAATATCAATACATCTTCCGCATTTGATACAATCGGGATTATGTGTCATTTCCACAATATTCAGGTGCATAGGACATATCTTTTCACATTTGTGGCATTTGATACATTTATCCAGATCCATCTGAAGAGGATACTTGTTCACACCTACTATGCTTTGAAGTGTTCCCATGGGACAGAAAGTACACCATGTTCTTGGAGCTATCGTAACTCCCAGAATGATTGCAATAGAAGATGTTACAAGGCACATTATTACAAGTACCATACCAACCTGGTTCACAATTCCGTGGGTATTCATTAGCCTGTAACCCATAAAGACCATCATGAACATGAAGAGGGGAACTCTTATCCAGTAGCTTTTCAGGAATTTAGGTATCTTTCTTTTTTCTGAGACTTTGCCTACCCAGAAATCCATGAAGCTTCCCCTGGGGCAAAGGTTTCCGCAGAACCAGCGGCCTCTGAATGGTGCTATCAGAAAAATGGCACCAAATACCAGTAGCATGAAGTAACCAAGAAGCGGGAACCATAGTCCTGCTATTGAAACGATAATAACAAGCGGTCCCATATAGGGAGTTATCTTTAACATGATATCACCTATATAATTTGTTATAAGATTTATAGAAGATTAATCTTTACTAATAGTTTTATCTTTGAGAATAATAAATAAAAATACAAGGTCTTCCGAATTACTGCAATGGACGAAATGATTTCAATAAATATATATATAAATACAAATCAACAATATATAAGCTATGGATATTCTCATACCCGATATTGTTGATACAGCTCTCATAAGTGGTGTAATATCGCTTTTCCTGATTGCAGACATCCTGATAAAAAATTACATGAAGATCAATCTGAGAGATGTCGGAGCTGATCTTGCTATCGGTGCAGTGGTTATCCAGCTTGGATATATTTCCATTATACTTGTCAATCAGCAGATGGATATTTTTAGAAATAATGTTATTCTTGCTGTCTGTTTCGGACTTTTGTGGGCAGCCTGCCTCTGGCTTGCAAGCAAGAGAGATGCTCTGACAGATATGTTCTCTTACACCATCGGAACCTTTATCCTGGCAGCATCCATCATGCATTTCCTTGGAACTTTCAAACCAATGGGAATGATTATGCTGTTTGTATATTCTCTTATTCTCTCAGTCTTGGCTTTCCTTTTAGCTGATTATCTCAGAACTGAAGTCGTGAAAAAGAACTTTGAGGAACTGACCAGAGACCTGCAGATATATGATATGAATGAAAGTTACAGGAAACTGGAAGCAGGGAAAGAGAATATTGATCCTCTTCAACCTGTTATCGACACAATACGAGGAGCGGTCAGGAATGATGATGACTTCACCGCAATCGTGGGTGTAAAAACAATTCCTAAGCTAGCCTCAAAAGTTCTCAGTTCCAGTGGAAAAAAGAACCTCATTATAAAATATATCAATATACACCTGTATCAGCTTGCCATCCTTGCAAGGCAAGAAAAGAACAGGTTCGTATTGATGGAAGTTATCGATGCCTTCGGTTCCATTGGAAAAGAATGCTCACAGGCCGGTATAGAAACTTTTAGTTTACAGACTCTGGACAAGATGACTGGTTTCTTCGAATTGCACAGGGAAAGAAATCATTTCCCTCCATTAGACAAACTCACACTCATCAAACGTTCAAAGGGCATCAAGGAAATAATTGGCATTTTCAGGAATAAAATGGTGTCAAACCCACTTCATAAACTTGCAATTGCCACTGGAGATATCGGAGTTGCATCAGCTAAAAAAGACATGCTGGACAGTACTGAAAAATCAGTTGTCCTGCTTAAGAAAATAGCACTTGACGCAGCAGTTAACAGGGATACTGCAACCCTGAACAATATACGGGAAGTCCTGCTTGAACTTGCAAGAACAGTTGACAATAAGAACCAGAGACACCTGAAGAAGCTCATAATATATTCCTTAAGAGACATCGGAATTAAGACTGTTCAGGAATCTCCTGAGAGAGAAAGACATGATTGCCTCGATAAAGTGATTGAGGCACTTGAAGAAGTCGGACAGATATTCGGAGAGGAATCTCTTGCTGATGTTACAGCTGCACTTAAAGACATTGGAGTTGTTGCCGCAAGGAAACATTCGGATGAAAAGGTCTCAAGGATCATTCCTGTTATGGAACATTTCTGTACTGTTGCGGCATCAGATAATCAGCCTGATAACGTCTCTCTTGCTGTCAATGCAATTGTCGAAGTATGCGAAATCTCAATAAAGGAGCAGATGGTCACATCTACTGCCAGTTCGTCAAAGAGTCTTGCAAACCTTTCAAACATCGAATCTATTTCTGTTATTGTCAGTGAAGCTATTTTTGAGATCGGTAAGTATCAGACCGTTGACAGGGAAATGTTTGCCCTTTTTGATAAGACATACCGCAAGTCAGGCGGAAGGTAGTCTTCTTTTCGAAGAGTATATGTATTGTAATTGTGTTGTATTACTGCTATAGTTAGTGCAACATGTGAATGTTGCCGGCTTAATTTTAACTTAAAACAAGGGATTATTATGGAAATCAATGGAGTAGAAATCGAAGATACTTTTGCAGAAGCGTTCCCAATCAAGATCTCAAGAGTACTTATCACCGCAGCAACAAAACGCTGGGCAGAGATAGCTGCACTTGAAGCAACAGGATTCGGTACCTCTGTTATTATGTGCCCTGCAGAAGCAGGTATTGAAAAGTTCGTAGGTCCTGATGAGACTCCTGACGGAAGACCTGGTGTATACGTCCAGTTCTGCACCTTCGGATACGAATCACTTGAACACCAGTTACTTGAGCGCCTTGGCCAGTGTGTACTTACAGCACCAACAACAGCTGTTTTCAACGGTATGCCAGATGCTGAGAAGCAGTTCAACGTAGGTTTCAAACTCAAATTCTTCGGTGACGGAATGGAATCCGAAACTGAGGTAGCAGGTCGCAAGATGTTCAGCATCCCAATCATGGAGGGTGACTTCCTTGTAGAAGAAAACATCGGCGCTGTAGCAGGCATTGCAGGCGGTAACTTCTTTATCTTCGGTGACAGCCAGATGACAGCACTCACAGCAGCAGAGGTTGCAGTAGACGCTATCAAGGACCTTGACGGTACAATCACTCCATTCCCAGGCGGAATTGTTGCAAGTGGTTCCAAGGCTGGTTTTAACAACTACAAGTTCATGAAGGCAACTGCAAACGAGAAGTTCTGCCCATCCATCAGAGATAAAGTCGAAGGAACTGAGATTCCAGAAGGCGTAAAAGCAGTTTACGAGCTTGTCATCAACGGTGTTGACGAGGATTCAATCCAGAAAGCAATGAAGGCCGGTGTTGAAGCAGCCTGCGCAGTTCCTGGTGTCGTAAAGATCACCGCAGGAAACTACGGCGGTAAACTCGGTAAGTACCAGTTCCACCTGAAAGACCTTTGCTAAAAAGGCTCTTTCATTTTTCATATTTTTTGTATTTTAGTCATGTTGGCTTTTTTCTCAAAAACAGCAAACCAGCTAAGAAAGAGACCAAATAATAGAATACAGATGATATGCAAAATGCCGAATATTTGATTCTCAGGAATGTATGTCTTTGAAAAATGATTTACTAAGAAGTTAATGGTAATTGATGCAGTCATAACTATCGAAAGTGCAATGGGTATTCTCATTACTTTTCTTCTGATGTCCGACATTGAGAGGACGAGTAGTATAGATGATATTGAGTAAAATATTGATATAAAAGCCAATCCTATTTTTGAGTCAAAGAAAGGCAAGCTGATAGTGTCTGAAATGAATGAGATCTCATAGAAAAGGCCCATATAGAGATAGTCTCTAAGATACGTTAGCAAGAATATTGATAGTAAGAAGGGAATTGCCAAAAACCATCTATTTGAGTTTCGTTTTACATCGTTCATAAATAACAGTGTCCCTATAACTGGAAGGATTAAGGAGAGTATATAGAAGAGGACGAGTGCGACGTGGTTCGTTATATCAATGGGGATGTTTATTTTGAGTGTAAATGGAATTAATACATGTGCAATTATACCTAAGACCCACATTGATAAGTAACTAAATGAGATCAATAACAAAGGGATGTTTGTTCTATTAACTATTGATTTGAATGTCAATTCTATTTCTCCAGAAGTGAGATTTTTACGTAACTTTATGGTTCCTTATTGAAAGTTAAAAAAGAGATTAAAGGATTATATCAATGGATATCTTCCTTCTCCTGTTATAAGTTCACCTGATACCTGACTCCATCCGTTCTGAGGACCAGTCAGAGTGGTCATTATTGATTCCCTGAAACTATTTGATCTCCAGCCACTAGTGAACCATTCATTTAAACCATCTGAGGTTATGTATATCTGGACTTTGGCATCATCCGGTGCGTCATATTGAGCATATATCATGCTATCGAAGTCATATAATTTCACATTTGGTTTATTATAAAGTTCAACCATAGATGCTGCTTTTTCTTCATTTTCTACAACGTTGAATTTTGGCATCAGGACTTCGGAAGTACCTACAGGGTTTTTGGTATCAATAGTATCATTGATTATCGCTCCTGCGGATAGGTAAATGTTTTCGTGGGGGTTAGGTGTTTCTTCTGAATAGGTGTCTGATTCTATGAAAGTTATTTCCATTTCACCGTGAGAATCTGGAACAGGTACATCAATAGGTTCTGAATAAAATATTGGTGTAACCTTGTCTATGCTCATAGCCAGCATTGCTCCATATTCTGTGTATATTATGGAACAATTCCATGAAGGGTAATCATCTGAACAACGTTCCATAAGGTTTGGACTAATGGATGATGTATTATTTTTAGCAGGGATAGGTATGTAAAGAGTTACATTACTTATCTTTGAGTCTGAAGTGAGTATAAGGTCGTAATTATAGCTCTTTATATCATAATCACTGTCAGTGTTACTATTATCACCAAATAATGTTGGCGAGAAAATCAATGAAATGATTATGAGTAGATATAATCCAATTTTGTATAGTTGCTTCATTTTTATTTTCCTGTATAGCTGTTGAAATAGTTTTATTTGTCATCGCAAGTCGATATCATCTGAGAGTCCTCCAAGCAATTCCCACTTCACTTCTCCATAATAAGGATGAGGATACGGCAGCTCTCTTCTCAATTTAACTTCAACATTATACGCATATGTCTTTCCAGATTCCAGATCAATTGTACATTCATAATGATTAGAACCCAAGTACTCTAAAATTACTTGTTCTTCATGTATCAACTCTGTATCTTCATCTGAATATGAACCATCAGCTGGCGTGGAAACACTTACCTGAACAAAGACCGGCAGGTTATCAATCATGTCACCAGTATTGTTTGTATGAAGGTAAGCATCCTTATTTTGATAGTTCAAGTTCATTGAAATTGTTACTCTTGAATGTGTTTCGTTTATGGAACTTGAATTGGCATCTAAATTCTCAACATAAACATTGTTTGCAGGCAAACTGGACTCGAATGGGAAATACCATACAAGAAGCAAAATAACTGATATTATGATCAATATAACCAAACCAAAAAGTCCCTTCTTCAACCAGGATAAACCGAAATGAAAAGCAATTATAGTTAGTATTATCAGAGTGATGATTACAATGAGGATATCCTGTAATGGACTAAGTTTTATATTTTCAGCACGGTTGTCTGCAAATGAATTATCCTCAATGGTATTTTTATCGTCTGGAAATCGATGGTAAATAGCATATTCTTCATTTGACCGGAACTTATTATCTTTAATAATATTGTTGTCAGTGCTTTCGATGGTTATCCCGTTCAGATTGCTGTAGAAACTATTTCGCTCGAATATGTTGTTTGAACTCAAGGAAATTAAGCGTATTCCTGAGTCCTTATTTTCTGAAAAATAATTATCTGTTACTGAATTTGAGTTTGAATGCCATACATGGAGACCATATTGCTTGTTCTCATTGAGATTGTTGCCAAAGACTGTGTTTTCATCAGATGATGTCAATGCCAGGCCGATATTATTGAGAATCAGTTCATTCTCGGTAATTGTGCAGAATGAGGATTTCCTGAGGGCTATTCCATACATCTGGTTATTACTGACGTTATTACCTTCAATGGTAATCTGATCAGATTCATCCACATAAAAACCACGTTTGTTATTCTGAACATTGTTATTTCCCAGAATATTCAGTGTAGAATCAAAAAGATAAATCCCATGTTCAGTATTTGAAAGAACAGTATTAGATTGAATCTTATTAACTGAAGAGGACTCGATGTAAACACCGTTCTGCGTGTTAGAAATCATGTTGTTACTTACATCGCAACTCTTTGCATTCTCGATGAATATACCCGCAACAGAAGGATTGGAACTATCTCCTGTAATAGTCAGTCCAGTTATCTTAACATTATCTGATGTTATACGAATTATTGGAGCAGATGAGTTATTAGAAGTAATAACAACATCTTCAGGGTCAAGCGAAAAAGAGCTTATGCTTAAAGGTTTGTCCACCGTGAGAGTTTCAGAATATGTTCCACTGTAAATGATTATAGAATCATCCTTTTGAGCCTGATCTATCGCATCCTGTATGGAACTGAAAGAAAGATTTGTGTTGCTGTTGTCACCTACTGTTATTGTAGTTGCAGAGACACAACCAACAGTAAGGAAAAGAAAGAGCATTAATGTGATTATTCTAAGATTCACGGTCTTTGTCCTTTAAACTCAGATAATATCAGAAAATTTGTTTAACTTTGTACTAATTTTTTAGCAAACTATATATTTTTTATGGCCAATGCATCCAATCAATCTATTTGCCAGTCCTGACTTTACCCTGCTGAAAACATTAGTTGGATTGTATGACCATAATCAATAAATAAATTGCATGTAATTTTTATTTAATTTATGAACTTATTTAAGAATATAGTAATTTTTGTAAAAAATATGGAGTAATTAAATGACAGAAAACCGAGGAAGATACCTGGCAATAATTGGTGGAATTTTAGGCATCTGCATAAGTTTAGGCTTCTTCGGCATAGTTAAAGGAATAATACATACCAATGGTATTGGTATAGCCTTTGTTTATGGTGTGACACCAGTACTGGGAATATCTGACCCAGGCACAGTGCTGGCAATCTATACATTTTCATCAACAGTACTTGCAGTTATTGGAATCATAGCAGCTTACAGATTATCGGAAAATGTTCGTAATTCTGCACTCATCATAATTGCATCGGGTGTAGTTGGATTCATATTCATGGGATTTTTATGGATTCCAGCAGGATTTTTGCTTGTACTTGGCGGGATACTATTAATGAGAGATATGAAGGTTGTTACCTCAGCTTAGCATTATACAAATTGAGAACTGCTTGAGAAAAAGAAGTGGTACTATGCCAATTGAGAAAAAAAACTCGATGAAAATAAGAAAAATTCATATGTTTCGATAGCAAAAGCACTTGGATTGTTGATTGTTGTATTTTTCCTGCTCTTTGCAGCCTTCTTTATGTGGAGTGCTTACAACCACATGTACTCAAAAGAAATTGATGCCAGACTACTGGATACTGTCCCTGATGAGTTTGTCATAGTTACGGAAGAAGAACTAAATGACTATCCAGCACTCAAAGAAGCAATAGATACACAGAGTTATGTAAAAGCAAATCCTCATGAATGGAGCAAAACAATAGATTTTCTTGACGAAAAGGGTTCTCATGTAATCAAATTCAGGGACGAATACTATCAAATCATGTTTGCAACTGCATAGGGATGATTTTAAATGGATTCTATAGCTCAATTCATCTCAGAATTTGGAAAGAAGATGCCTTTTGAATCTATTCTTTTTTTCACATATCATATATGGCTTTTTATAATGATACTATCAGCAATCCTGATTATAGGAACAGGTATTCATTCCGGTCTGGAAGTATCCCTGGTACTTGTTACACTGGGTTTGTTCTTATTGTATATCGTTCCGATAGTTGCAATTATACAGAATATTGTACGGAGTAGAAACGATCTCAAAAAAGTCCTGTACTGCATGCCTTTACTGATCGTGGGTATAATCCATACTTTAACAGCTTTTGCTGTACAAATCAGAATTGTGATGTATGTAAGAGAAACTGACCCTTTTACCTACACATTGTTAATCCCTGTTCAGAGATTGGTCGAACTTGTGGCAAATCCCTTAATTGAATGGATATTTAATATGAATTTCCCATACAACTTACTAATTCCAGATGTTTTCTATGTTGTAATTCTCCCTGCCAGCCTGTTGATCTACCTGTTGCCCTCAATAGATTATGATAGGGAGAAAATTACAAAAGAGATGAAACAAATTGCCCTGTTGCCATTGATCTGTGCCATTATCCCAGTTATTTTACAGACAATCCGACTCAAATTTGGTTTGATTGATGACATAATGATCAAGTTCTTCTGGACTGAGATTTTAATGAACATTGGAAAATTCTTGTTCCTTTTAGTTCCAATATTAGGTATACTATACATCAAGCACTACAACAAAGTGATGATAACAGATAGCTGATACGATGAATACGATAATCAAATTATAAATCTGAGATAAAATGAAACAGAATACCAATCTAAAGACCATTGCAGGAATATTCGTATTTTTAGCTGTGTTCTTGCTGGCCATCTTCTTTTCAGTGATATACCACCCCGGAGCAGGCCTTTATGTGTCGGCAAGGCAAGTCCAGGAAGAACCAAACAATTTTGTGGAATTTACTCAGAAGGAACTGGAAAACTATCCCTATATACTCAAAGCGGTGTCCTCTCCGGGGGACGATATTAAAGTTCCTTATGAGGATGAAGAGGTTATGGATAATCTGCATGAATTTGACTTGATTCTGTACAACAATGATACTGAGTTCATGAAAATTGGAGATAACTATTACCATATTAATATTGTGTGGGCAGATTGAAATGATGTTGTAGAGGGTGTTTAGGAATGAGCCTAAAAATCAGTAAGAATAGAATGTTGATATTATTCCCAATATTAATTGTTGCATGCATGGCCTTTGTATTCACAGTAACTTCGTACTCTGGAAACACCAATTACGAGCATCCTGAAGGATATATTCAAAACATTGATCCGGCATCTTACGAAGAAAGCAGCATTGATATTCCATCAATAATAACAAAATACGAATTAATCATAATAGATGCTGCAAAATTTAAACAAACCGCAGATACTGGAACAATGAATCTCAATCTTGCAGGTACAAGTTTCGTTTTAGAGATGGAACCCGGTATCTGGGTAAACGAAGACACAAAAGAATTATTCGATGATGAAAACGGAAACACCGTTGAAAGAGAAATGGAGCCAATATATCAATACAATGGAATAATCAGGGACCAAACAGAAACAAGTAAAGTCCTTTTTACCATGGACAATCAAACTGTTCTGGGAACAATTGATTCAACCAATGAACGATATGTGATCGAGCAAATCGGATGGGTAATGGACAACAATACTAAAAGAACAGTATACGTTGCCTATAAAGAATCCGACCTTAAATCTATAATCAGTTCATACCCTTCCGGAAAAGAACTCCCTCTGGAATTTTCAGTCTACAATAGTGATGAATATCCACATACAATCTCAGTTGAATTATTCGATTCTGCAGGAACACTAATATTCGCAAATACATATGCTTTAGGTCCTAATGAATATGTCATCTCACCCGAGATGGAAAACACTGATGATAATTACATCTATAAAGCAACCTTAGAAGACAATGTAACTGCCACGTATAATTTCATACCCGATGCCTATGACTATTCTGCAGCTAGTATAGACATCATTAATGACTCAGATAATGGAAAAGCATTCATAAACTTTGGCATGTCAATAGCTTGATTTGAAGATACTCCATCCTTTTTGGATGGAATTTCTCTTTTTCATGAAAAACTCATTTCAATCAATATCATCAGATAAAATCGAAACATGTGGATAGTACATTTTATAACGTCCATTCTTTTTGGAATCGATCAAATCATCCTTGTGAAGTTCTTTGATGTGCCAATGAACTGTACTTTTATCAATCTTGAGCAGGTTAGCAAGCTCCTTTCCTGTAATACCCGGTCTTTCAGTTATAATCTCGAGTATCCTTTTACGGTTCTCGTTCTTCCTGTGAAGATGAAGCACTTTTTGCTCTTCTGTTTTAGAAGAAGTGATATGAAAGAGACCTTTTAACTTGCCTTTTTTAAATTTCTGTATTCTATTATCAGAGGAAAGTCTTGAAAGATAGTACCTTAGAGTACCTCTCTTCAGGTCAAGATCCTGAGCAATCTCAGATTCCATACAACCAGGATTCTCTGCTATGTAAGAAGCAATTTCCTGCATTTTTGGATTAATACCTTTTGATAGTACTTTGCCGAGAAGAAGTGGAAGACATTTTAATAGTGTTACTGTGGAAAATACAGCTCCGCTTATGACAGATAGTTGTATCCACAAAGGTAATTCCCAGAAAGTGATTTGCTTGTCTGCACCGCTGTCATCAACTACATCACCTTCTTCAAGAGGTAAATGCCCCGGAGTGACAATATACTCGTGCTCATCACCACCGCCAAATGGGTGCAACAACGCAGAAGGATGGTATAGATAGAAAAATGGACTTTTTTTAACACGGTAACCATCATCACCATTTAAAGTGCAGACTGTTAATACCGTTCCAAAAATAATAATCAGGATTAAGCCTGCTCTAACCAATGAACCAATTCTCATAATCCTCTAAGTTTATCCAAAAATCACAGCTTAGTATATAGTGACCATCAACCAATCTCATCAAATATTGCTAGAATTTTTTTGTATAGCTTTCTAAGAAAATTTCTTACCGGAACATATTATTTATTCCTTATGGCCATATTGTCCAACTATCCAATAGATTCCTATTTACCGTATAGTATTTCTGAAATGGAAGGAATATCACACTGTTGACTTATGCCAGAAATGCAGGATTATCTAAAACCAACGGATATCATCGACTTCGATCACCCAGCCGTCATCAAAAAAGCAAAAGAACTTGCAGGTGACAGTCAAGACCCAGCAGAAATAACCAGATTCTGCTTCGAGTTCGTCAGGGACGAGATCAAACACAGCTATGACTACCGTATGAATCCTGTCACCCTGAAAGCATCCGAGGTTCTTGAGTATGAAACAGGCTACTGCTATGCCAAAAGTCATCTTCTTGCAGCACTTCTCAGGGCAAACTCAATTCCGGCAGGAATCTGTTACCAGCGTCTGAGCAGGGATGATAATGCAGAAGGTGGACCATTTTGTTTGCACGCCCTGAATGCAGTTTATCTAAAAGAGTCTGGATGGTACCGAATTGATGCAAGAGGAAATAAAGAAGGAGTGAATGCTCAGTTTAACCCACCTCATGAACAGCTTGCATATAATATAAGAATCGAAGGTGAAGCTGACCTGCCTGAAATATGGGCAGACCCGATTCTACCTGTAGTTGAAGTTCTTAGCAAATATAAGAGGTATGATGAGGTTTATGAGAACTTGCCGGATATTCCATTGATTAGCAAAAAATGAGAGTTACAGATAATTAAGGAGCAAAAGACATGCGTCCGAAAGAACTTATTCAAAAATGGGTTCAAACTTTCAATAATGCAGACTCATCCGGCCTTGCTGAAATGTACAGCGAGACAGCCGTGAACTATCAGGTTCCTGAGGAACCGGTGGAAGGAAAAGAAGCTATCGGGAAGATGTTCAAAGAAGAGTTTGCACGTGCTGAAATGGTCTGCATAGTTGAGAACATTTTTGAAGATGGCGAGTGGGCAATTCTGGAGTGGAAAGATCCTCTGGGACTTCGTGGATGTGGATTTTTCCATGTTATAAATGATAAGATCGTTTTTCAGAGAGGATACTGGGATAAGTTATCTTTTTTGAGACAGCATGGGCTTCCGATACCGGAAGAGTAGAGAGATTTTGTTATGTCTTTCTACTCAACAAAAGTCCTATAATGAGAATAATCAATATCATTGACATAAAACCTTTTAGTAAAGGTTCATTTAATGTATTTGTACTAGTCGTAAGTTCTAAGCTACCATCAATCGCTACATCCTCATCTACAGCTTCATCCGGAACCGGCATAGATTCAAATGAAAATAGAACCGGAACCTCCTCAACACCATTTTTAAGAGCCTCTTCATCAATGACACTGTAAATCTCAGCCATAAGACTCTCATTTACTTCAGAGCCTATGAGAAGATCAACTATTAAATATCCTTGAAAATTCAAACCATATCCTATTACAGGACCATCCGGATAAAAATATGGCATTATGTATTCACTTCTTCCCTTCACAATTGGTTCGAGTGAACTCAACCACTCTCTTTTTTCATCTTCTACAAAGAACTCACGTTCTCTTCCGTAAAGAAAACTCTCTGTCTCAGGGGATTGGTTTTCCATTATTTCCAGGGCTCTTCTTGCTTTGTTCCTTGCATACTCATTTTCATCATCCAGCAATTTAGTCAATGGTTCTATTGCATCTGGATTAGTTGTTCCTATTAGTGCTTCTGCTGCTCTATCTCTTACCTGGGGATTAGCATCTGATAATAATGGAATCAAATAATCTTCAGCAGGTTCACCAATCATTCTCAGATGATAAGCTGCTTCAACCCTGAGTTCTGTATAAAGCAACTGAACCAATACAGGAACCGCAGGTTCTCCTATTGGTTCAAGAGCAGCAATAGCATGTCCTACCGAATGACTATACTCCTTTTCTTTTAAAAACTCAGCTAGTGGTTCAACCGCTGGTTCACCAAAACTTCCAAGAGCAGTTTCAAGTGCCCGACCAAATTCCTCTTCTTCCTGTGTTTCTTCCCATTCCTGCTCTGAAAGAGCTGTAATCAAAGGCTCAATTGCAGTTTCATTACCTATTTTTCCAAGTACAAGAGCTGCATTTTCCCTGACGTCGTAATTTTCATCATTCAGAGCTGTAATCAAGGGCTCAACTGCAGGGTCACCAATATTAACTAAACTTTTAGCAGCATTTGATTTGATTGTAGTATTGGAATTACCAAGCTCCTGTATAAGCTGATCTATTGCTTCATCAGATACACTCTCATCACTTTGATTTTCACTGGCTTGAACTTGTGAAGTCACCAGAAACAATGCAAAAATAATAGTAAGGAAGATTCTTGCTTTCATATTAAAATCTTATACAATATTAGTCATAAAACTATAAAATTTTTATTCCTATATCCAATAAAATTATAGTTTCCAATTAAACAAAGCTATGATTAAATCCAGATTAAACATAATTTAATAGCAGAAACCATCTAGTGTGATTAAGAAATAATTATGGTCCAGATAGACAAACTCCGCAAGCTCCTGAAAAATACTCCTATTAACGCATTCATCGGCTGGACAATAATTCTGCTGCTGACACTGCTTGGAATAGGTAACTTCATCTACGGCAGGTTCATGTGGACAATACTGATTGCCTTTGTCATAGGCATAATAATAACACCCGCAATCAGGATGCACAAACTCTCAGTTATGCCATCATGGTATTTTATTTTCCTGGCCATTCTTCCAATAGTGGGGAGTTCAACTGCATGGTATTTCTTTTCCACCAGTATACCCTTTTATGTTTCAATAGCAACCATTGCATTGCTAATGGCGGCTGAGATCAACTGGTTCACCTCGGTCAAAATGACCTACAGGTTTGCAATACTGCTCGTTATCGCCACAACACTTGCAATATCAGGACTATGGCACCTTATTGAATGGCTGCTGGATATTTATTTTGGAACCAGCTACCTACCTGGCGGCTTTTCACCTGATGCCATCAATGATACTGTGATGTACCAGTTCATCTATGCCACAATAGCCGGGGTTGCAGCAGGAGCTTTGTTTGGATGGTATTTCAGATCAGCCAAAAATGGAGACCTTGTTGAAGTTCCAACTCATATCTCAGTGGAAACTGATGATTACGTCACACACAGACCACCTGCTCCTATACGCAGGCTTCTTGGTATTTCCGACAAAACACAGGTCCTGGCGGCCAGAATGATGCAGGGTGGACTGGTACTACTACTGCTGTTTGGTATTTTCAGAAAAGACCTGTCCACCACAGTGAACGCAACAACCGGACTTATGCTCACTTTTGTACCTCATGTAATCACACGCAAATACCACATCAAGCAGGATACAGGACTTGTACTGTGGCTCACATTGGCTATCTTCCTGCATACCATTGGGACCTTTGAATTCTACGACTATATAGACCACTGGGACCATATCACCCATGCACTTTCAGCCAGTGTGGTTGCTGCTGCAGGATACACTCTGATAAGAGCCATTGACATCTATGTTGATGAGATTTACATTCCTCCCAGGGTACTCTTCATTTTTATCCTCATTTTCGTATTTGCAATGGGAGTCGTATGGGAAATTATCGAGTTTTTGAGCGATGAACTTACATCAACACTGGGATTCGATGCCATACTTGCCCAGCATGGTATTGGCGATACAATGCTGGATCTCATGTTCGATCTTTTTGGAGCTATGCTTGCAGCAACCTGGGGAACAGCCTATCTTTCAAACATATCCTACAAGCTGGCAGCTAAATTTGATGAGATGGGAAGTTTGAAAAATACAAAGTAAAAACAAGAAACAAAAAAGAAATTAAAAGAATAAAAAGATAGGGTTAATTTGTTGATCAACTTGTTTTAACCCAGTCCAAGAGCTGCAAATCCAGCACTTATTCCATTGCTAATAAGTTCCTGAGGATCAATTCCTGTAACCTGAAGCATTACATAAACACCAAGGAAAGTACCGATCATACTTCCAAGGTTGGCAAGAGCTGCCACAAGAACAACACGGAAGAGATTGTTCTTCATCATATCCTCAGTTGTTTCGATCTCAACAAGCTCCTTGAAATTATCAGTTGTAGGAGGGCGATATTTTGCTTCGGTCAGACCTGCAAACCATCCTGCAGCCATCATCGGGTTAAGGGATGTGAGCCATGCCACCGAAAAAGCTGTCAGAACTGAGTACGGATGACCTCTTGCAAGTATTGCTCCGACGGCGCTAAGAACACCGTTTATGATGAACCACCAGGCAAATGCAAGTGCAAGTGTTTCCAGTGGAACTCCGGAAAGAATAAGCAATGCGAATGTTCCAAGAGCAATTGCAACCACCAGTACACCGAAAAGCTTCATGATGCTAAATTTCTTCTTTGGAGCTTCAACCCCATAGTTAATTCTGGGAATGGTCTTCGGGTTTTCAAGATAACGCTGGATACCTGTCCTGTGGCCAGCACCGACGACAGCTACAATCTTCTTGTTGCCACCCATTGCAGCTTTTACAAGATTGTTGGCCATGTACGCGTCTCTTTCATCAATAAGAACCTTGACAGCATTCGGAGATGTATCCCTGAACTCTTCCACAAGCATGGAAACCATATCCTGATTTGTGATAGAATCCATATCAATTTCGTCGGTACCTCCGATACCAAGAACAGCAGCAATAAGTCCACTAAGCATTTTCAGCTTCTCGATGAAACCCATCTTGCTCCAGAAACGCTGCAATGTTACCTGAATATTCCTGTCTATGAGAAGAACCTGTGCACCACTGGCTTCAGCAGCCTCGATGGCACTTATCATTTCAGCACCGGGCTGCACACCCATCTCGTCAGCAAATTTCTTCTGGATATGAGCCAACAGCATATGAACAAGATAAAAATAGACCTTACCTTCTTTGAGAAGCTCCTTTACCGGAATGTCAGTATTTTTAACATTACCTTTGATAGCTTCATACCTGGCATGGCAGAGTTCAACTGCAACTATGTCCGGTTTTTCACGCTCAATTGTAGCATTCACTTCCCTGACACTTTTTTCAGAGACGTGGGCTGTTCCCACAAGAATTATCTCGCTGGGCCTGTCGGCATTTTCAGGTTCACCTTCAGATGCAGGTTTTTTAGGAATATCATCTTTGATGACCTCTTTTATAATCTGGATCTCAGAAGGCCCTGAACTGGAAAACGATGAACTCCCTGGATATTCCTCGGAATACATATCATCATTTGTTGATGTGTAACTGTAATCCGAAGACTTTTCCTGGGAATCACTTAAATTATCATGTTTCAATGTAGATCCTCTTTAAGATTGTAGAACTACCTGGTCACTCGGTCAATAACATCAGCGATCTCATAAGATCAGTTCTTGAAAGGATGCCTTTTACAATATCGTCATCCATAACTAGAACCCGTCCTATATTATTGATCGTCATTACTTTGAATGCTTCTGCCGCACTGGCGCTTGATGGCAATGTTACAACATCCTTGGTCATAACATCGGACACAAGAACCGCATAGCGCTCATGTGGCATTACATTACGTATGTCTGTAAAGGTTACAATCCCTTTTAAAGAATTGCTTTTTATTACAGGATAACCCAGATGTTTGTTCTCAAACATAAAATGTGAGAGTTCCTCAACTGTCATCTCCGGTTCAACTGAGATTACATCCTTTGACATGATGTCGCCAACCTTGTATCTTTCAAGACTGACCGTAACAGTGGTTGACTTGTCTTCTTCTGAAGCACCTATATACACAAAAAAAGCTATCAAAAGCAGCCACAGATTTGAAACAACACCTATCAGAGCCATCATGAAAGCAAACATCTTTCCAACGGATGCAGCATAGTGAGTTGCCTTTATGTAACTCATCCTTTTTGCAAACATGGATCTTAGAATTCTTCCGCCATCCATAGGGAAAGCCGGAATTAGATTGAAAAGTGCCAGTATTATGTTTATGGTGGCCAGGATATTTACCATCAGGTACAACCATGTGGTACTGTAAGATGAAATTAAAGAAGATGTTGCAATATTTAGTCCCAGCAGACCAAAACCTATTATAAGACTTACAAGTGGTCCTGCAAATGCCATCTTGAATTCCTGGGAGGGCTCCCTTGGAATCTCTTCCATGGATGATACGCCACCAAGTAACATCAGTGTTATATCTTTAATCTCAACACCGTAACTTTTAGCTATGTAGGAGTGGCCAAGTTCGTGGAGCAATACACAGACAAATAGTAGTATGGTCGTTAAAAGTGAGAGACCATATGTTATCGCAGGCGAACCAATATCCGCAAAACCATAAGGCTGCGGGTTTGTTGCGAATACAAGCGCAAAAATGGGAAGAATGAACAGAAAAGTGATGTGCACTTTTATGGGTATTCCCATGATGCTCCCGATCTTATATGAAGAATTCATGACAGTAATTTAGATGCGTTAATATTTATTTTTAACTTATTTCTGAAAATGAGAATTTTTTTCTCTGGAATTTCTTCATGAGAATTCTCCTGAATCAATTGGTGAATACTTTCACCCCGCTTGGCTCAGGAGTATAAGTAACAAACACATACTAGAATTTAGAACAGGCAAGATGAACACACGCCTTACACGTTTCAAGGCCAGGTGCCATCAAGCCTCATCCCCTCAACTCTTATTTTTATTTTTTTTGTTTTGAGCTACTCGAGTGAATCAAGGACTTTTTTCAGGTCGGAAACAAAAGAGTCTATCATCTCAAAACTTACATGAGGCATGATAACAAGACGAAGTCCATGTGGATTTTGGGTTATTGAAACCTGCCAGTTAAATTCTTTTGCCAGCCTGCTTCTTACAATATCGCATTTTGGTATTTCCAGTGCAACTACATTCATAAGCGGCTCTATTAACGGATAAACATTAATCTCTGCGAGCTTGTCCAGAAGATAAGAGGTAAGTTCCATGCATCTTGAAACTGTTTTTCTGTAACCTTCCTTTCCCAGATGATTTATAACAGCATATGTCGCAGCAACTGCAGCTCCGCTTCTTGTTCCTGTTAATGTGTACTGTGTGGAAACAGTAAGATACGGAGTATCTGCTTTAAGGCTTTCAAGATGATGAAAATCACGGAAAAGAAGAATTCCGGCCGGAATTGTACTCAGGCCCATTTTGTGAGGGTCAATGGCTATAGAGGTTACTCCCGGCAATTTGAAATCAAACTCATAGGACTTTTTCAGGAAAGGTAGTACAAAACCTCCAAAAGCTGCATCAACATGCATAAAAATGTTTTTCTCAACAGCAATATCCGAGAGAGCTTTAATGGGATCTACCTGTCCGAATTCTGTAGAACCTGCAATTGCAACAAGACCGATTGTATTCTCATCTATAAGTGACTTTACAGATTCAACCGAGACTTTTAATTCATCATCAAGACTTGCTTTTCTGAGTTCAACATCAAGAATGTCTGAAACTTTATCAAACGAAAAATGAGCTGACTCCGGCACTACCAGATTTGGTCTTACGTATTTTTGGCCGCTTTTTAGTGATTTTTGGTACTTTTCACTCTGTAAAAAGAGGTTTCTCATTGAACGAATTGCCTGAATATTTGACTCAGTACCACCAGTTGTCATGTAACCAACTGCGTCAGCCTTGTGGAGAAGATCCCCAATTGAACTTAAGATCTCTTTTTCGAGATTATATGTTCCCCTGAAAAGACCAAAGTCACCCATATTTGATTCTATGAACTGCATATGTGCCTGAACTGCTATTCTGTGTGGATAGGTGCACATAGAACTCAACACACGTTCGTATTTCAGGTCCTGTCCTTTTGAATCGTTTAAGATGTTGCGTATTTTCTCTTCAGATAGGCCAGTTTCATTCATTTGCTATATGAATAAAAGAAGATGATTAAAACAGTTGTGTTGCAGAACAGGTTTGAAGAATAAATGAAAAGATTTTATTATGGTTTTAGTTTTTCTTTTCATTTGTTTAATGATATTATTTATTCTGTCAGACTAACCCCAATGTTTCAACTGGAAATCTGATTTTTGAAAACATTTTTTTGATTATTCAGTTAATTAACCAATTATTTATATCAACTGTTATCAACCATCCAACTATAAAATTTAATTTTGTTATTACTACAGATTTTTTATGGATGTGTGCGACCCCATGATTTCAACTGGAAATTTCAAATTGTGTTTATTTTTGAAAAATTCAGTTTACTTCTACTATTCTTCTATTATTTTCAGCTAATATTTTAAAAATTATTTTGAATATCTTAATTAAAATTAACTTAAAATAAAGAAAAGCTTATATAGTAATATATCGATACATACACTGCCATCTTTTTTTATTAATTTTTAAAAAAGATAGTCATATCTTTTTTCCAGCTTCCAGACGAAATCATAGGGTCTCTGTTTTTTATAAACCTTCCAGTTGAAATAAAGGGGTTTACTTCCATATGAAACAATATCCTTTATATTCTTCTTAGTTTATTGATCATTAATTAAGTATCCTGATGCTTTTTTAAAATAATTCTTATATTTTTATATAAAATTCCAGTTGAAACTAAGGGGTCTTCACCATAAACATTAATAACCTACACTTCCATTGTAACGCTTGGAATTGAGAGAGGAAATTCAATCAATCATTTCAATCAAAAAGCTTTCTTTTGAAGCTAGAGATCTGGTCCATTATTTTTAAGTCAGATTTCAGTTGATTTGATATGTTTTTGGTTGGTAATTCTTATCCATAACAAACAATGTTTGAGTACGGTTTGTAAGTTTAAGGATAGGGTGAAATAAGTAAATGCAAAATAAATCATTAGATGGTCTGTTCCAAGAATTACTGGAAAATGAACCTATTTTCAAAAACAAAGAAGTTTTAAGACATTCATATACTCCTGATTCGCTTGTTCACCGTGACGACCAGATCAATAGTCTTGCGTCCATTCTTGTTTCAGCACTTAGAGGAGATACGCCTTCTAACATTCTTATTTATGGAAAAACAGGTACAGGAAAAACAGCTGTAACAAGGCATGTTGGAATCGAGCTTGAAAGAAAAGGAGAAACACTTGGACTTTCCTGTAAAGTTGTCTACCTTAATTGTGAAGTTATTGATACTCAATACAGGCTCCTTGCAAATCTCACCAGACAGTTTGGTGAGGATGTACCGATGACCGGATGGCCTACTGATCAGGTGTTTTTCAAATTCAAGGAAACCATTGACAACGAAAGACAGGTTGTAATTATTATTCTTGACGAAATAGATAAGCTAATCAAAAAAGGCGATGACGTTCTTTACAACCTTTCAAGAATTAATACCGATCTTAAAAACGCAAAAGTCAGCATGATTGGAGTTTCTAACGACCTGAAATTCACAGAGTTCCTTGATCCAAGAGTAAAAAGTTCCCTTGGAGAGGAAGAGATAATTTTCCCGCCATATGATGCTGATCAGATCAGTGATATCCTTCACGAAAGAGCTCAGATTGCTTACAAGCCTGATGCCCTTGATGAAATGGTTATTCCTCTATGTGCTGCTTTTGCAGCTCAGGAACATGGTGATGCAAGACGTGCTCTGGATCTTCTCAGGGTTGCAGGAGAAATCGCTGAAAGAGAAAACAAATCCCATGTTCAGGAACAGCATGTTAAAGGCGCTCAGGAAAAGATCGAAGTTGACCGTGTCATTGAAGTTGTGCGCACACTTCCAACTCAGTCCAAGCTTGCACTCTACAGTGTAATGCTTCTCAGGAACAACGGTTACAAGAACGTAACAACCGGTGAAGTCTACAATGTATACCGCCAGCTCTGTCTCCAGGTAGATATGGATATTCTCACCCAGCGCAGGGTAACAGATCTCATGTCCGAGCTTGACATGCTTGGTATTGTCAATGCTGTTGTTGTAAGCAAAGGAAGATACGGCAGGACAAAAGAGATCGTATTAAGCGTTCCAATAAACAGTACGAAAAAAGTATTGTTTGAGGATTACAGGCTTAAACCACTTGAGTTCTTCAAACCTGTCCTCACAACACAGTTGCATCTTTAAACTTAAATCAGGTTTAAAGATTACAACTTTTTTATTCTCAACTTTTTAAATCTTGAAATCTTATATTTTTGTTTCTAAACCTTGGTTTTTAGTTCCTGATTCCGTTAGAAACCAGGAAGCAATAGTCTTAGATATCCAATATATGGAACTCTGTAGCGTGCAACACCAATTACCCATTCTTCCTTAACAGGCATCAGGTAACTGACCTGTCCCTGCTGGTCATAGTATTTATTGGTTACCTGGTTGTCACCTTTTGTAATATAACCGGAATAAGGCGCAGCAGGTCCTCCATCCCACATGGGCTCTCCTTCTTCAACATAATACATAGCCCTGTGAATGATTGGAGTTACACCTTCCTGTCCGTAGGGTTTGTAAAGGATCACGTTACCGTATTTTTCGAAGGTAGTGTAATTGCCGTTATTCATGCCTTCTTCATAAGTGACAACTTCGGTCCTGTCTATGCTCTGAATGAATATTATGTCGCCGATATTCATGTGTGGCTCCATACTTCCGGATTCCACTGCAACCATTGGTGTCCACATACCAAAAACGATCTGAGAGAAAGTTGCAAATACCAATACGGCTAACAGAACAGTCAGGATGTCCCGGGCAAGCGAAACAAAGAAATTATCACTTTCTTTGAAAACATGGTAGCTTTCTTTTAAATTCATATTCTTACCTGTCTTCCGTCCAAATCAATGAAAGAATCTATTAATGAGTATGGAATATAATTGCAAAAATAAAATGTTTCCCCCTTATAAAACATTTTTCAAATTTTTATTGTAAGATAAGCTGTACTTAAAATGCGTACTTAAATACGAATTATATCCGAATTGAATTATATCACCATGAATGAAACTGATGTGCTTACCGCCTTTATTGAAGAAGGCTATCAGATAAGTCCTGAAGCAGTGGACCTTATATGTTCTCATTGTTCCCCTTGGGAACTTGTGGCTTACGTACTTGAAAATATAGATCTTTCAGTACTTGTCATTGATGTTGAGCACATCGATCTGGAAGGTTTCAATTCTTCTCTCCATGTGAATGAAGAAACTTTTAAGCTCTCAGAAGAGCTTTCCCCGGAACCAGACAATTCATTCGATGATACATATGATTCATATTCTTCTTATCAGCCATCTTCAATGTCATCAGATTTCAGGAGTAATTATTGTAATGTTGACAACCCCATTTCCGTGCTTTCTGATATTACCGACAATTCAACATGTGTCGGTGAGTACATGGAATTTGTTCAGTTTTTCAGGAACAGGTACACAAGACTCAGTGATATCATTCGTGGAAGGATAACATCCCGCCCTATTGAGAGTCTCAAAAAAGGCAAAGGTACAAATTTCAGAGGCAGCCGTGAGGCAGGAGAAGTTTCCATAATTGGCATGATCTCTGATATGAAAAGCACCAGCAATGGCCATAAAATTCTGGAGGTTGAAGACCCTACAGGATCATTTTCGGTTCTCATACGCTCAGCTGACAAAGATCTTTTTGAGCAGGCCAGTCATTTCGTATTGGATGAGGTTGTGGGATTCACGGGAACTCTCACAAATGACGGAAACCTCATGATAGCTCAGAAGGTCACACTTCCGGATCTGCCTGCAGTAAACCCGAAAAAGACCGGAAGCTTTGGAAAAGCCATACTTACATCTGATATTCATATAGGAAGCAATACTTTTCTTGAGGAACCATGGGAGCGCTTCCTTGATTTTCTTAATGGGGACACTGATAACGAAGCCCTGCTGGCAATTTCAAAAGAAATTCGCTATCTTCTTGTTGCAGGGGATCTTGTGGATGGTGTGGGCATCTATCCGGGACAGGATGAAGAACTTTCCATCATGGATGTGTACGACCAGTACAAAAAAGCCGGTGAATATTTCCATATGATCCCAAAGCACATCAAGATCATTATTTCTCCCGGAAACCACGATGCGGTACGTCAGGCTGAACCCCAGCCACGACTTCCGGAATGCATCAGAGATTATTTCCCTGATAACGTCACTTTTGTAGGCAATCCATCTATCGTTGACCTTGATGGTGTAAAGGTGATGTTGTATCACGGTCGTTCTATTGATGATCTGGTAGCTTCAGTTCCAGGTGTGTCATATACCGAACCCACAAAGGCAATGGTGGAAATGATGAAGTTTAGGCATCTTTCACCAACATATGGAAGCCGTGTTTCCATTGCACCTGAAAAAAGAGATTATTTTGTTATTAGTAATGTACCGGATATCCTTCACTGCGGTCACGTTCATACAGTGGGAGTTGAATGGTACAAAAATGTCCTGCTGATAAATTCAGGTACCTGGCAGGACCAGACCGAGTTCCAGAAAAGAGTAAATGTTGTCCCGACACCTGCACAGGTGCCGGTGGTTGATCTTGAAACCCTGAAAACAACAATTTTAAAGTTCAATGAATGATTCGATAACCCGTTAATTTCCACTGGAACCTTAATGATTTATCATTACTTTTCCCTGATCTTCAGCAATGAATGATTCATCGTCTGCTCAGGGCAGATTGTCACACAACGCCTGCAGCTTGTACCAAGGCAGTGCTGACTGTCGATATTGACAATTCTTGCACTGTTTTCCTCAATTATTTCCAGTGCATCCTCAGGACATTCTTCCTCGCATTCATGGCAAAGTATGCATTTCTCAACCGGAGCTTCGAGTGTAATACCGATATCCTTTACGATATCAAGACCAAGGTAGCCTACATCATCAATATCCCTTGAAACCCTTCTTTCGATCTCAACTTTTTCAAGATCCTGTGGGAATACAGGAATACCATACATTTCTAGCATCTGGGCATACATCTCGGCTGGCATTCCCTGCTGCCATGTTGAGAGCTCGCAGACGTAGATATCCTTAAAAGTCTCGCTTGTGGCCATCATCAGGTGATCTGCATGTATCCTCTTTGCAACAGCAATAACTTCATCCAGCTTTGAAACATCTAGTGCAAGTTTTCTTGCAAGTCCGATAGAAGTATTCCCAAACTGGATAATTCCTTTTGAAAAACCAGGAACTGAACCTATGTGTCTTGCTTTGTTAGCATCTACATACGTGCCTGTTGCACCTGACATGTATGAGTACCTCAAATCTCCATATTTCAGGCCGGATTCAACCATCAGGGTCATGTGAGCTGCACGGATTGCTCCGATTGCCTTACCTACTTCCTCCACATCTTTGTCAGTGATGACAATACTATCACCAAGTATCAGTTTTCCATTGGGCAGTTGTGGTAGTTTTTCGATAAGTCCTTCCTTTATTGCAAGTGCCATTGTGGAAATAACTCCAGTACCGGTGATGCCTTTCGGGATAAGATCTCCTTCCTCGATGGTTTCACCACTTACCGGATCTACAAGAGGGCCTTTTCCAGGATTCATTGTACTGTCAATTACAGTGAGTCTCCAATGACCGTTCTCAACATTGATATCACTGATAGCTCCCGGACCTGCAAGCATTCCGCATGCAATTCCCTGTCCTTCGATTGCAGGACCGGCGGCTGCACTTGCGGTTATTATTTTCTCACCAATCTTCAATGCCATTTCGGCATTGGTTCCATAATCGGTAACAAGACAGGGTTCAGTCTGGTGAATGAAATCGGTTTCCAGCATCATTGCAAGAGCATCCGCACCAATCTCGTGTTTGATTGCCGGAGGGATGACTATCTCGCAGTTATCCATTGGGTAGACATCTCCGAAAATCTCGTTTGCAGGGAAAATCCTTGCATCTCTTTTCACATCCTTTACACCAAGAGATGCCTGTTTGTTCTCACCTGCATATGCAAGGTCCCTTATCTCCATGTTCTGGAAAAGTGAGAGTTGTATCGGATTACCGCAAACAGCTATTCTCTGTATCTTTTCAGGTTCAACATCGAACTTTTCAAATATCTCTTTCACAGTTTCGATAATCAGTCCGTGGGCTACATCTGTTCCGGTAGCCATCGCAAAATCGAGGTGGTCCATTACGTTTCCACCAGGAAGCGGGTGTCCCATTGTGATTACAGTCTTTACAGTTTCCTGTTTCTCAAGATCGATAAGCTGTGACCTGAAACCACTTGTTCCAAGGTCTAGGGAAATCACATACATTTTCTTAGCACTCCATTTCCAATTTCATTTAGATTTATACTTAGACTTAACTTACAGCTTAATTCTGGATTACAGAATACAGCATTGAAGCCACTCCTATTACAAGTGGCTCCATTACAAGGTCAACATGATATTTTTGTCCGATTTCAGGTGGAAGTCCGCATGGAATCCCCGGAGTTGAGACTAGGCACCTTTCCTCGATCATACCTTCGGATATGGTGTCTGCATTTGGTGTTGCCTCAAAGACCATTGAGAATTTCTTCCTGTCATCACTGCAATAGGGCTTGATTCCAAGTTCATTCACGGCTTTGTGCAGGAATTCCTTGTTCGGGTCGCATGCGTAGACATTGAATCCCTTGTTCACAAGATGGCAGGCTCCTGCATAACCAACTCTTCCGAGTCCGATAACAAGTATATCCTTTGATGTGGCTTCCTGGAATCTTGAAGCGATATCTGCATAGATTACACCTGTTGCAACGTGGTTGCTCACTATTTTTTCATTCCTCAGGTTGTGGGCAGTGAAGATGTGGTCATCCGCCATCATTATGATATCAGCACCCTGAGAAACAGCTTCATAATAACCTGTGACATCCGGGTGTTCTGTTATGAAACCTTCAAAGCCGAAATACCGGACTATGAACAGGAGTGACGATGTGAAGTTACTGATGACACCATTGCCAGCGGTGATTGGAATGATTCCTACTTTTTCAGTACCGGGCTCTGTATCGTATAGTGCTTTGCATATACCTCTTATATCAAGACCTGTGACTTTTTTTGCAATCTCATCATTCTCTTCAAGTTGCATTGAAAGGTTCTCAAGGTCTTCCGGTGTTAAAAGTGCCATTTTTATTCCTCCTGTTCTCTGTTCATGAAATGACCGATGATCATTTCCATTCCATTCTGTCTTATCTTTTCAGTCTCTTCTCTGTCGGTTCCATAGCTTATCAGGGTGAAAACGCTATCTTTGTTATCTCCTCTGGACTCGAATATTTCAAGTCCTTCTGACTCGTGGAACTGTACGTATTCGTCTCCCTGTGAGAGCACATGCTCACCAACAGGTTTTAGCTCTCCATTTTCAAGCAAAAGGTGCTCGTAGATGCAATAGTTAGTCTCAGGAACCATGTTAGTTTCCTGGACTTCTCCCAAAAACGCCTGCATGAGCATTTCCACAAGGTTAACTCCTGTAGAATGGTAAACGGCTGTGGGTGTCTGGCTAGGGAATCTTGCATCTATTTCCAGTACCTTAAGTCCCCTGGGGCTGTCTATTGCTTCAACGTCCATAATTCCCCGGAGATTGAGGTTCTTAGCGAGCTCATAGGTAATCTTCCTGAACTCAGGATAATTATCGATAGGTGTCACCATGTGGCAGTCGTAGGTATCATCGATGTGTATCTTCGTTTCTTTAACAACTGCAAAATGAGTTCCGTCACCAATTACCTCAAGAGAAATAACATCGCCTTCAACATATTCCTCGATGAGCATTGAGGGGTCAAGTCCTTCCAGACCCTCGTTATCATATATTATAGATGTCCCGATGCTGCTGCTCTCACAAGGTGGTTTTACGAAATATGGAGGCTTGGTTGGTTTATCAGCAGGAGCTGGGATGTCAATTGACTTGAAATAGTCCTTGGAACGCTTCTTGTCCATGCTGATGTGATAGGCATCGAAGTCAAAGAGTACGGGACATGCAAGCTTGTCCTTTACACTCCTGAGGAACTCTATTGTCTCAAGGTTCTCATTCACAGGAATTATAGTATCCACGTTTTTTGAGAGTTCGATGAGTTTTTCAGGTTCCTTGACAACATCAAAGCAGTGAAAATCATCGACAACCTTGCGTATAAGGGGCTTTTCCCTGCGGTCAACAAGTACGACATCCATACCTGCCTTGTGTGCAAGGTAAGTGACCTCAAAACCCTGTAGCTTGCCACCTATTATGCATATTGTTGTCATAGTGCAGCCACCGGGATTCTTATTGGGGTTCCCTGCTGTTTTTCTATGATCCTGTTGAATTCAGCCTGGCTTGCTGGTTCCATTCCCATAGTCCTCAGGCGTCTGATTACACTTTTTGAGTCCCTGTCCCTTTCTTCAAGTTCCCTGTCATAGTTGACAACGCCTTCAAGTGAGGAATCTGCGGATATTATAGATGTGACAACATTTGCACCTGCATTCAGGCGGTCCACCATGCCATCGATTCCTTCAAGGTCAAGGGATGCTGGTATGAGTTTATCAGGGAACATCAGTCTGAGAACTGAGATTATCTTGAGCTCGGAGAGGCTGGATTCCTGTGATACCTGTTCAAGAGGAGTTCCTTCCTGTGGAACAAAGGTCATAACACGAACCATATCAGGTTGTCCCTTTTGCATTCCACGAAGGGAGATTATTGTAGATTCAATATCATTTCCAACACCTGTGAGGATTCCATCCTCAACACAGTAACCGTTGGTTCTGGCAAATTCCCTGGCATGATTCCTCTCATCGAAGGATTGTCCGACCCTCAGTTTCCGGTAGAGTTCCTTATCATGTGTTTCCTGGTAGAGTGCAAGGAAATTTGCTCCGTTCTCATGCAGTCTGCTGAGTGTCCTGTCATCCATAACACCAGGTGATATCATAATTGGAAGTCCGGTTTCTTCCTTTACTGCCTTTACAACATCAATGAACTTTTCAGGATTATTATGGAAATAAGGGTCCTCGCCCATGGTAAGATCTACCATGTGGATGGTCTCGTTCTTGATTGCTCGTGCTATGCTGCGGATCTCTTCCAGATTAAGGCGATAGCGCTGTATTTCGTTGCACCTGTTGTAGTAACAGAAAGCACAGTTGTTCTTGCAATGCGTTGAGAAGTAAACGAAACTATAGAGGAATACCCTGTTCCCGAAATAGTGGTCTCTCACTTTTCTTGCAACGTATTGAAGCTTCTCTATGTCTTCTTCTTCTGTCAGGGAAAGAAGCTCTCTAAGGTTATCATCGGTGAGCTTCTGTCCGTTTATTATATTATCAGCAATAATGTCAAGATCCCGGTAATTAATGTCCTTTATCATGGTTCTACCTCAAAGATTGATGCTTATTCCGTTGTAGTATGATTCTGATCTGGCTGCACGTTTGATGTTCTTGAAATCATGCTTCGCTTTTAGCAGCCTTTCAAGACCAAAACCGGCTCCGATCCAGGGTTTATCTACTCCCCAGTCCATATCCATTGGGACCGGACCAACAACGGCGGATGAGAGTTCCATTTTCTTGTGCATCACATCGATGGTGTCACCATAGACCATGCAGCTATCTTCAGCTATTTCGAATTCAATTCCCAGGAAATCCAGGAGTTCCTTTATCAGGTACTCAAGCTCGTCCCTGGTACAGTTGGATCCCATCTGGCAGAAATTGAGCATGGTGAACTCTTCAAGGTGACTGTTTCCGTCAGATTCCTTGCGGTAGCAGGGACCTATTTCAAATATCCTGACCGGGTCAGGAAGTACATTATCAAATTTCCTCAGGTGGTTGTAGAGTCCGGGAGCAAGCATTGGACGCAGACACATGTTGTCTCCGACCCTGAATATCTGCTCTGAGAGCTTCTTGTCTTCTCCAACTCCCATCCTTTCCATGTATTCGAAAGGAATGAGGATCGGGGACTTGACTTCAAGGAAGCCCATATCCACAAAAAACTCTGTAATTGTTCTCTCAAGTTTTCCAAGAAGGTTTTCACGGCTATCCTCATACATCTCCCTGATGTCCTTCTTACGCTGGATAGTCAGGGTGGATTCGAGTTCTGCAAAGGATCTCTTCTCCTTTGAGAATGATATCATTTCTCCGGGACCTAAAAGTGAGAGTATCCTGTTCTTTTGCAGTGGTGTGAACTCAGTCTTTTTTGACTTTGCTTGCTGTGGCTGTAAAGATGTCTTCTTCGCCTTCTTAGTACTGGAAGAATTAGGTTTGGAAGGGCTGGAACCGCTTGTATTGTGTTTCAAAGCTGATCTGTGGTAGGTGGAACTATCGGCAGTTATTCCAGCCCGGGATTCATTATGAATGTGAGTTGCAGGATTATCAGTTTCATTAACTGCTGCGGGTTTTACGTTAACAGGCTCGGCAGGCTTTTCAGGTGGAAGTCTGAACGAGCGAACGATTTTGATCTCAGCTTCATCCTTTCTTGAGATCTTCTTTGAGAATTCGTTGATTCTGTCGTCCGACAGGCGACAGCGTTTGCAGGGTTTGTGGAACTTATGGTTCCTCAGGGCCCTTGCGGACCTGCTTGTTCTGGAATTGCGTACAGTGATAATCTCTCCGCAATCCATTTCTATTCTAACATACTTCTGTGATGTCTGGCAACTCTTCACCCCGTGAAGATGTCCGTTGCGTGACACCCATAATCCATTTTTGCCAATAAGTGTATCAAGTGGCTTTCTTTCCATGCTAACAGCTCCTGGAGTCTAAGCTTTTTTCCAATCAATTCCTAAAATCCCAGATATTCGAGTATCCAATTGTGGTTTTTGTTGTATTGTTTCATGATTTTGCTTCCATCGTTTGTGTTTTTGGATCGTTTCTCATTGGTCTCCTGATTATAAGAGAAACATCTTTAGTTTTGGTTATCGACATATATATATATTGTCCTTGTTGGCTACTATTTATATTTTTGCATTTGTTCAGGTTAATGCTATATATATAACTTTCGCCAAAGCGGTTGTTTTTTGAAGGTACGAGAATACTTATTTACCTTGTAGCATGCTGATTTGTCTTTTATAAGGGACACTTTTCAGTAGAACAGAATGATATATAGCATAATTTGGTGGCAATATTAGCAGGGTATATGAATTGTCATAGGGTATGATAATCTTGTAATACCAGACTCATACATGAGAATTTCAGATTCTAATCTAAATAAGTAAATATGGACATATTAGCAAAGTTACCTGGAAGTGCAGGGGAAGTGCAGGAATACCGACCCGTATCCCTGCCTATGGATATAGACCCTTTTATTAAGGGATACTTCCAGTAGAACAGAATAATATATAGCATAATTTGGTGTTATTATCTGCATGACATGTGAATTGTCATGGGGTATGATAACTATCATTCTATGGATGAAATAATGTACTTCTAAGAAAACGTATAAATCTTCTCAAAAAAAAGCCGAAATTAGAAATTATTTATTGTGGCAATTTTCCATTTTATGCTTATATAAAGCTATTTCAATTGCCGTTCGAAGGTCATCTTCTTCAAAGGGTTTTAAAATGTATCCGTACGGCTCTGTCTGCTTTGCCCTTTTAAGGGTCTCATCGTCCGAATGGGCGGTAAGATATATTATTGGTATATTGAATCTTTCATGAATCTCCTGCGCTGTTTGAATTCCATCCATATCTCCTTTTAGTCTGATATCCATGATCACAAGATCCGGAAGGAACCCTTTAGCTTTGTTAATTGCTTCCATCCCGGTTGCTGCAACACTTGGAACCTGATACCCAAGCTTTTTCAGCCTTTTCTTTAGTTCCAAAGCAACGATATTTTCGTCTTCAACAACAAGTATCTTAGGAATAATCTCTATTTCTTCCATTCTAGTTCCTCTCTGAAAAGTTTATGATAAATTCTGTTCCGTGAATTGAGTTCATTTCGATGGTTCCATCGATCTGGTCAACCAACGTGGTCACAAGCTGTAAACCCAGGGATTCTGTATTTCTGAAATCTATATCCGGAGAGATACCAATTCCATTATCTTTTATTTTCAATAAAAAATCATTTTTAACGACATTGAGTTCCACACTTATTTCCCCTTCTTTCATTTCGGGGAAAGCATGTTTAAGTGAGTTTGAAACAAGTTCATTGATTATCATACCAAGCGGAACAGCTGTATCAACGTTCAGATAAACGTCTTCGATTTTAGAAACAAGCTTAATATCCTTCTTTCCATCTTTGCATGATCCGGATAGGTAATTCATCAATTTCTCTGTGTAATCAGAAAAATCAACACTCTTCATATCCTTGGATTGATATAATTCTTCATGTATCAGAGCCATCGAACGCACACGGTTGCGACTATCTAAAAAGGCCTCTATTACATCCGGTTCATCAAAATTATCAGATGCAAGATAAAGAAGACTTGAAATTACCTGTAAATTGTTCTTGACACGGTGATGTATTTCTTTCTTGCGAATATTCTCTGCCTGCAGAAGTGCCTCTTCCACTTTTTTGCGTTCAGTAATGTCAAGGATAATTCCCTGCAAAGTAATTTTGCCGGAATGATCACGCCTGGTAAACGTCCTTTCATCTACCCATTTTATCTCACCTGATTTAGTGTATATTCTGTATTCGTAGTTTAGTTCAGCCTCCTTTTTCATATAATAGTTGGAGATATGCAGGTGAGTCCTTTCACTATCATCAGGGTGTATGATGTCGGCATACTTAAGGCGATTAGATGTGAAATCTTCTACAGTATAGCCAAGTTTTGTGATGTTTTCTGAAACGAATTCCACTGGCCAGTCAGTTTCTGTCTTCCATTTGAAGGCTATAACAGGACTGTTATTGATTATACTCTCCATTTCTTCCTTAAGTTCGTTGGAGTGCTCAAGTTCTTCAGCATATTTTTTGAGTTCTTTTTCGTTTTGTTCTCTTTTACTAATGTCTCTTGCAATAGTAATGATTGCTTTATGCCCATCGAACTTGATCATGCGACTGCTCAATTCTACCGGAAAGACAGTACCATCTTTTCTCATATGGATTGTTTCCAGGAGGTTGCTCTTCATTTTACATAGCTCTTTAAGTACTGTGAGAAAATCTTTGCCACGATTTGAAGCATCCATGTCCATATACTTCAAAGAAAGGAATTCATCATGGCTATACATCATTCTTTTACATGCGATTTCATTTATTTCCAGAATATTTCCTTCTAGATCGGTGAGATATATTGCATCATTTAAACTTTCAAACAAAGTCCTGAATTTCCTTTCAGAATCTCTTAGAGCCTTCTCAGCCTTTTTTTGCTCGTGAATAGCCAGATCTAGCGAGTTTCTTGTTTCTTCAATTCCTTCGGTGAGGATATTAAAATCACCCATTCCATGTACTCGAACATTACGGGAAAAATCATTGTTCTGTATAGCAGTAAGTACGTTATTGGAATCTGCAATAATATTGTTTAAAGAATCTGCAAAATCATCCAGTGTATCTCCAAGGTGCTTGAATTCCCCTTTCAGTTCCAGTTCGGTACGTGCTCCAAGTTCTCCTTTTGCAAGTGCATTTGTAACTCTGATAGATTCACGTATCGGTGCTATCACAGCATCAAGGATCATATTAAGTCCAATTGGAATTTCTTTGAAATCTTTTTCTACATCTGTTTTTGCTCTTGTATCCAGTTTACCGTCAACAGCATCCTGCGCAATATTCCTGAAGTTCTCAACTATTTCATCTATAGGAGCGGTTATCGATGTTGCTATCAAATAAGAGACAAAACTCATAAAGAATATTGAAATAGTAGAAATAATGACCAGAGTATTTCTGAGTTTGGTAACCCCGGCAAACATCTCTTCTTTTGGGATCACAAGCACAAAAGAGTAGTTACCTGTCTTCACAGGTTCGTAGAACATTATTACTTCTTTGCCTGTCAAAGGATCGACAGTTTCAATACTCCCTCCCCTTCCATTTTTGATATCGTCTGCAGCACCTGATATTTCAGGAATTCCAAGATCATAAAGGGTGTGTGTTCCTATTGCCTCTTTGTATTCAGGGTGAGATACCAGAATACCGGTGTTTCCTGTCACAAATGCATATCCTGTTTCAAAGGCTTTTATGTCACTAACAACATCATCGATATAATCAAGAGATACATCAACACCTGCAATACCTGCGAATTCACCCTCTTTAAAGATAGGCACATCATAGCTTACCATGAAGATGCCCTGATAATAATAAGGTTCAGTAACAATTTTTTCCTGTGTTGTCTCTGGAAGCTGATAATAATTCTGGGTGTCATAGTCCACCAAAGGTTCAACTTCTATCGTTCCCTGGATAGTATTCCAGTAGGGTACGAATCTTCCGGTGGAATCATGGTATGGTGCATTGATATATTCGTTGTCGTTTCCGTCAAAAGCATCAGGTTCGTATCCTACATAGACACCTGTAAGAGAAGGATACGTTTCAAGGATATTTCTGAGAATATCATTCACTTCCTCCCTGTCAGAGGTTGTGTACATTTCCATTGATTTTGCAATGGTTTCTGCTATTGCCATATTCGCTCTCATATCACCGTCAAACTGGTTTGCATAATCCCTTGCCATCTCTACGGATTGGAGATATGCAAGCTCTCTCTGCTGAGCAGTCACAGTTGAGATACTGACAGCAGTTGAAATGACAAGTACGAGAAAGACACTGATCACTATATACATAATCAGCTTGGTTTTTATTGTCATTTCCTTCTTTTTCAATCACATACACCTTCCAGTCTCTTTCATATGGATACGCAGTCCCTGGTGTTCTGAATTCTAGATTTCAGTTGCCATATTTTGGTAATGTTTGAACATCTCTTCTCCCCAGTTCCGCGAACTCCGGGAATAACTCATTATATCCCTGTGGTCGTACCTTCCATTGACATTGAAAAAACTTGCCGAAATAAAATTATCCGTAACCACCATTGAAGGAGGACACACATCTTTTTCGTACAGGAATAGTTTCGTATTTTGCGAATCCCTCATTTTCTGCAGTTCCTTATCTTTGTCCTCAAGCATTCTTTGCATCACGGATTGTGTCAAAACAATTGACACTTCAGTTTCCTTCTCTGCAAGCTCACTGTAAAATGGTGGATATAGAGGATGATAGATGGAAAAAACGGAATGCACGTATTTTGAATGCAGAAGTCCCTCTGTAAACTCCACAGGAGGTTCGAACATATCGTTCAGTTCCGGTTCTGCAATTATACAGTCCTCGATTTCTCCCATCCTGTCCAGAAGGTATTTTGGTATTGCATTCAGATCTCTTTTTACCCAGTAATCCGTATCTTTTTCAAAAAGGTTTAAAATACCATTAACTGGTTTTACTGTTTCTGCTATAAGTTTTCCTATATAGGACAGTTCATACATTCCTTCTGGATTGCAGACAAGTTCCGCTTCCCTCAGTTCTTTAAGAGGAAGTATCAGTGAACGCCACGCAACACCGAATGCTTCCTTCATTTCTTCGGGTTTTTTTGGTCCGTCCAGTAATAGCAGCAATATTTTCCTTCTTTTTTCAGAGAACCAGATTGTTTCGGTTAATGATGATTCCATATGCTTTGCCCCCGTAACTATTTGTTAACCATCATCTGTCATCTGACAGAGCTTTTTTGAATTACACCGGTAATACTCAAACAGTTCATGGCACCACTCCAGTGAACTTTCGTCAAAACTAATGATATCCCTGTGATCATACCGCTTTTCTTCATTGAAAAGGCAGATGTAGCAAAACCAGTCAGTCACTGTTATCATCGGTATCCTGGGGTTTTCTTCACAAAGAAAGATGGATGTACCATTCATGCCGATCAATTCGTTGAATTGCCCGAGATATTCTTTTCTTATTTTGTCCAGTGCCGCTTCTGAAAGAAAAAGTACGATATCTGCTCCTGAAAGGGCTGCTTTAAGATAAAGAGAAAGGAATGAAGGATGAAGGTATGAGACAAAAGTCATGATTGTTTTTGATTTAGGAATATTATCCACAAATTCCCTGGGAAGTTCAAACATGTGGTTAATATCGGGTTCTATAAGGAAATAATGTCCAAGATCCCTCATTCGGCTGAAAAGGTGTGCGGGTATTGCATCAAAATCCCTGCTTGTCCAGAAATCTTTGTTTTCCTCGACGATTCTTGACGTGTCAAGAAATGGCAGCATATTATCAACAATAATGTTTCCTATGGTAGTCAGGCTGAAGTTCTCTTGTTCCTGTTTAATAAGATTCTGGTTTTTCAGGGTTTTTATCTGGGGCATTATTGATCTGGTTGTCACATTAAGTGATTTTTTAATTTGTTCCAGATCTCTCTCTCCCTCACTTAATAACAGCAAAAGGTTTTTTCTTTTTTCAGAATACCATACAGTATTTACCAGTGACGTTTTCATACCCATCTTTCCCTGTTTCCTGAAATACGAGCCTATCAGAATCTCTGGTTATATCAGCCGTTTTTCAAGTTTTTATTTTACCACTGAGGAATTTTTCAACACCTGAAATACTTTTCTACACTACTAATAACGTTTTGGTTTAAGCTATATTAATTTAATTTATGTGAAGATTCACAAGGGTATTTACAAATCATATACCCCATGATAATTCACAAAGGTAGTTACAATTCATGAGTCACATGAAAAATCAACCCCTCTTTTAGAAATCAATTCTAATTCAAAATTTCCATTCTTGTACTTAAGTAACAATGAAGGAGCTATATCTTGTAATTAATGAAAAATAGACAAGGATTAGTCTATATGCTGTAAAGTAAATGATGTATTTGCGGTGGCAATCCCAAGGATAGCCCGCAAAAGGCAGTTGTTTTGAGAATGATTGTAAAGATAGTTGCAACGCTGTAAAAACAACTGCAATAGGAAATTTGGAGGTAAAATATGTCAAATCAAGAGTTATTAGACAAACTCAGAGATACTATAGTCAATCAGGATATCAATGGCTGTGCTACAGCTACTCAGGAAGCTGTAGACGCAGGTATTAGTGCTGTTGATGCGATAGAAGGCGGCCTTTCAGTAGGCATGAAGATCGTAGGCGACAAATTTGAAGCAGCAGAGATCTATCTTCCACAGATTATGATGTCTGCAAAGGCTATGAATGCTGCAATGGAAATTCTGACTCCTATACTTGCAGAAGAAAAGACAGGAGAAGGAGTAGGAACAGCAATCACTTTTGTACAGGAAGGTGACATCCATGACATCGGCCACCGTTTAGTTTCAACTATGCTTGGTGCAAATGGTTTCAAGATAGTTGATCTTGGTGTTGATGTACCTGATGATACCATCGTAGATGAAGTCAAAAAGCTTGAGGGTAACAAAATCCTCCTTGTAGGTTCTGCACTCATGACAACCTCAATGCTGGGTCAGAAAGACACAGTGGGAACTCTTGTAGAAGAAGGTCTCAGAGACTCTGTCAAAATAATGTTCGGCGGAGCACCAGTATCTGATGCATGGATTGCAGAGATCGGAGCAGATGCAACAGCAGAAAACGCAGCAGATGCAGCAAGAGTTGCACTCAGTCTTATGAAGTAATCGAGGTGAAAAGTATGACATTTTCAAGATCATTAGATTGTTTTGAATTCTATGAGCGTGCAAAGAAGGGAGAGAAGATGACCCAGGATGACTGGGACCTCATGACAATCCCAATGAAGGCAATGGAACTCAAACAGAAATACAACCTTGATTTCAAGGGTGAGTTCGTACCAACCGACAAGGACATGATGGAAAACCTCTTCAAGGCAGGTTTCGAGATGCTCCTTGACTGTGGTATCTTCTGTACAGACACAGGCCGTGTAGTAAAATACACCGAGGACGAGATCTGGGACGCAATCAACAATGTCCAGAAAGAATTCGTTCTGGGAACTGGCAGAGATGCCGTAAACGTCAGGAAAAGAAGCGTTGGTGACAAGAGAAAGCCAATTGTCCAGGGTGGTCCAACAGGTTCCCCTATTTCCGAAGACATGTTTATGCCAGTTCACATGAGCTATGCTCTTGAGAAGGAAGTTGACACAATCGTTAATGGTGTCATGATGACAGTCCGTGGCAAACCACCAATTCCAAAGAGTCCATACGAGGTTCTTGCAGCCAAGACCGAAACCAGACTCATCAAGACAGCAGCAGCAATGGCCGGCAGGCCAGGCATGGGCATATAGGGACCAGAGACTTCCCTGTCCGCTCAGGGAAATATCTCCTCAGACTGTGTCGGTGGCCAGATCTGCAGCGACAGTCACGAAGTATCACAGCTCAACGAGCTTAAGATCGACCTTGACGCTATCAGTGTAATGGCACACTATCAGGGTAACAGTGACATCATCATGGATGAACAGATGCCTATTTTTGGTGGATATGCCGGTGGCATAGAAGAAACCACTATCGTAGATATCGCAACCCACATCAATGCATTTGTAATGAGCAATGCAAGCTGGCACCTTGACGGTCCGGTCCACATCCGCTGGGGCTCAACCAACACCAGGGAAACCCTCATGATCGCAGGATGGGCATGTGCAACCATTTCTGAATTCACTGACATGCTTTCCGGTAACCAGTACTATCCATGTGCAGGTCCTTGCACTGAGATGTGTCTTTTGGAAGCATCCGCTCAGTCTATCACTGACACAGCATCCGGCCGTGAGATTCTCTCCGGTGTAGCAGCTGCAAAGGGTGTTGTCCAGGACAAGACAACCGGTATGGAAGCAAGGATGATGGGAGAAGTTGCAAGAGCAACAGCAGGAATGAACATCGACGATGTCAACAAGGTCCTCGACCTTCTTGTAAGCTCCTACGAAGGTAACTATGCAAATGCACCAGAAGGTAAGACCTTCCAGGAATGTTACGACATTGCAACCGTAACACCAACTGACGAATACGTCAAGGTCTACGACGCTGCACGTAAGAAGCTAGAGGAGTTCGGTCTTACTTTCTAATCCCTCCGGAATAATACGCCAGCGATATTTTTCGCTGGTATTTTTTTTCTATGGGAGGGTATGAAAACCGTGTTAAATCATAAAAAGGAGGTTTTGTGATGGACGGATATTGGACGATCATTAATGGGATAATATACTTGCTGGCTTTTGCATTGATTGGGTGGGTCTTGCTTGACGCGAGTAAAACATCCAAGAAATTGAAGAGGTGATCATGTGACCAATGAAGTTACAGAAACGACAGGACTTGTCAAGACCCTAAGACCATACCATGTCTGGGCATTGGGAGTCGGAATAGTTCTTGTTGGTGAGTTCATGGGGTGGAATTTCACTGTTGCAAAAGGAGGAATTCTTGGTGCCCTGTTGGCAATGCTTGTCGCAGGAACAATGTACGTTATGATTTCTCTGTGTGCAAGTGAACTGGGATCCGCTACTAAACTGGCAGGCGGACCTTATGACTGGGCAAGGCTCTTTGTAGGACCAGGTGCAGCAGCCAGTGTTGGGCTTGCGGTATATATGGAATTTATAGCCCTGGAGGCTGCAGATGCCATAGTTGTTGCTTTTATTGCGCAGGAGCTTTTCCCGCAGTTGCAGGTTTTCCCTGTTACATTACTGGTAATTGCCACTTTGACATTTATTAACTACAGGGGTGTTGTGGCTGCACTCACACTTAACTTCTTCATGACTGCCATAGCTTTCCTTGCCATAATATTGTTCTTCTTTTCAGGAACATTCGGCGTCTTTGAACTTCATCCGGAGAACCTTTTCCAGGGTGCAATGCCAAATGGCATGATAGGTCTGTTTGCCGCTTTGCAGTTCGGTCCCTGGTTTTTCCTGGGTATTGAAGGAGCAGCAATGTGTGCAGAGGAATGTAAGCGCCCGTCAAGGGCAGTTCCCCTGGGACAACAGGCAGGAATGATCACATTGCTGGTCGGAGCTGCAATGACGCTCTTTATATGTGCAAACCTGCTCCCATCCAACATACCTGCCGAAGGTCTTGGAGTTTCCGTGTATCCACTTTTTGAGGCTGCACAGGTAAGCGGAGTACCAGTCCTGATTGCGCTTCTGGCAATTGGAACTTTGCTAACATGTGTTTCCAGTGCAAACGGCTGTGTTTGTGATTCATCGAGATCATGGTTTGCTCTTTCAAGAGATCATTTTGTGTCTAATTGGTTTGCTTCAGTGCATCCAAAATACCAGTCACCTTACAAAGCGGTAATTTTCACCATGCCTATAGCAATAGCCTTTGCATTCAGCGGCTACCTTGACCAGGTAATTACTTTCTCTATCGTATCCGGTTTGCTTTGTTACGTTCTGATACCATTCTCTTTGATACGTTTCAGAAAAATGTTCCCAACACACATTAACAAGGTGCGCCCATTCGTAAGCCCACTTCAGCCATGGATATCTTACTTTGCAATGGCAATAGCTATCACTATCATGTCCACGTTATTCTGGGGTTACAGATACAACCTTATTTTCGCTCTGCTTTTCTATCTGATAGCGTACTTCTACTTCCATAAAAAGCACAAGAAGCATCAGAAAGAATTTGATTGGGGAAGAGAAATGGGATGGCCAAATCCCAGTCACCATAAAACTGAGGAGTGATAGTAATGGATGGAGTCAATGAAGCAAAATACAATAGTGCGTTTGCAAAGGATACTTTCCTGATTCTGGGTGCGATTGCACTGCTGATTGTCGTGGAAGGTTATGTGGTCTTTACAATACTATCTGAAGCTGGTTCAGCTGTTGCACCTGCAATCAGGGGAATATACATCCTGTTCTTCGGATTGGTAGTTGGTATTGAAACCATAGGTTACCTGCAGGTCCGGCACTCAATTAAACAGCATATGTTTGATTTCAAGTACTATGATTGAGGTGAATAATATGAGTGAAGATGTTGAAAAGAAAAACTGGATGATGGAGGCATTTGACATAATTTTCATTTTTGTACTTGCTTTCATCTGTCTGGTTGTACCAACACAGATACAGGGTTCAGTACTTGTCGGCTGGTCAGAGACCGGGGCAATTCAGTTCGTATGGGATCCGGTGGGCTTTTTCAGTTTACTGGGAGTCATTATCGCATTTTTTGCGATTATGTTGTACCATTCTGTAAGCCATTATAAATACTGAAGAAATGTCAGCATAACTGACATTTCTTTTTGAATTTTGTGTTTAAATTTATGTTTAATTTAGTAATTAATGGATAGTATAAGGTGAAATTATGAGTTCAGATATCAATATTCAAAGAGCAAAGGATCATGATAACCTTACCGAAACGGAAAAAAAACATGTTCCTGTCATTGAGGCTCCTTCAGAGGTGATAGCCGGGGAACCTTTTGATGTAAAGGTAACTGTAGGAGATATTCCTCATGTTATGGAAGATGATCACTACATACAATGGATCGAACTATACCTGAACGGTGATCTTGTGGGAAGAAAGGAACTGCAGGCATCTGAAGGAAAAGCTGAAGCGACCTTTACCGCAGTAGGCACTGAAGAGATGATCTCTGCAAGGGAGATCAGGAACTGTACGATTCATGGTTTTGGTGTATGTGGTATATGCGGTACCAGGTCAGCCATTGTCAATCTCAGAGCAGTTGAAAGTTGTAATGTTCATGGATTGTGGGAAGATTCGAAAGGTATTGAGATTATTTCTTCTACTACCAAAGCCGGGAAGAAATGCACCTGGGGCCCACAGTTGTGATCTCATTTTAATTTACAGGAGATTTATCTATGACAGAATATACCCCTAAAGAAAGATTAGCACGTGCCTTAACAGGCCAGCCTGTAGACAGGATGCCAGCAGTCTCTGTCACCCAGACAGGAACAGTTGAACAAATGGAAGCTTGCAGTGCCTTCTGGCCTGAGGCTAACAGCGACGCAGAAATAATGGCTAAACTTGCAGAAGCTGGTCACACAATAGTTGGCTTTGAAGCCGTACGTGTGCCTTTCGATATTACAGCAGAAGCCGAGTTCTTTGGCTGTGAAATAAAGGATGGTACAAAAGAGCAGCAACCATCCGTTGTAGGGCATGTTGTAAGCAGTGTTGAAGACATCGGGAAGCTTAAAGGTTACAGCCTCGATCACGGTAGGATCGGAGTCGTCTGTGAAGCTATTAAAATACTGGCAGACAAGTATGGCGATGAACTTCCTGTCATGGGAAGTATGATCGGTCCTTTCTCCCTTGCACAGCACATTAATGGCGACGACTGGTTCATGGCAATCTTCACTGATGAAGCATTCGGACTTGCACTCATGGAATTCACAACCGATTTCTGTGTTGCATACGCAGAGAAGATGGTTGAAAGCGGTGCTGACACGATGGTCATCATTGACCCTACAGCAAGTGCCCAGCTCATTGGTGCCGAATTCTATGAAAAGTTCGTTGTACCTTTCCACAAAAGAATAGTTGATGCAATGCACGAGGTCAATGTGCCTGTAGTATTGCACATCTGTGGTGACACAACCCAGGGTCTCAAACTTATGGAATCATCGGGAGTAGACGGTATCAGTGTAGACCAGAATGTTGATGTAGCAACCGCTGTTGGCAGTGTTGAAAAAGCTGTAATTGTCGGAAATCTTGACCCTGTGAACATGCTCTGGAACCAGGCTCCTGAAGCAATAAAGGAGCAGTCACAGAAGGTCCTCGATGCAGGCGTGGGTCTGCTTGCACCGGGCTGTGGTATTGTCAGCAAGACTCCCACAGAGAACCTCCAGGCAATGGTAGAGATGGCAAAGAACCACAAGTACTGATTAAAAGTTTCTCCGGGTTAAATCCTTCGTACGAGTAATCATCACCTTCACCCGGAGAACTATTTTTTTATAAGTTTAGAGCAGCAACCAGCCTAGGATCGGAATCCGGTAATTTTCTGGTGATGATATTGTAATTCTGGATATTAATTCTTCTGATGTTATTTTTAAAGCTATTCTGTGGATCTTGGTCCTCTGCATTTCTTTTCGCTTTGAAATAGCTGATATTCTGTTTATGATCTATTTACGATTTTTTTCTTGGATAAATTCAAAATTATTTGTTTTATACTGGATTTTTACCAATCTATTAATCATTGTACAAAAGATATAAATAGTATCAGGCCAGTTTGCAGATGCCGGCTTCCACATAGTCGAGTAGAAACCAATCAACACAAAAAGGAGAAAACTGTTATGTCTGAAAAATCAGAAGATAGAGTATTTACTGCATCACCATTACCACCTGTATTGCATGGAGTCAGGTTGAGAGATGCAAAAGCTCCAGCTGAAGCACATACATCCTGTGAAAATTAAGAGTTATTCTTTCGTAATGATTTAATATTCTATTTGGAGTTGTAGGGATGATAAGGTCATCCTTATTTATTTGTAGGGAGAGCCTCATTATGTTATTGCGGTAATGGGGGGCTTGATGGCAACAACTCTTTCATTGAATAATATTCGGGTATGTCACTCTAGAACTAAAAAACAGAAAACCTAAAAAACCGGCTTTTTGTTCACTTTCACTTGGTGTAAAAATGGAAATTGAAGATCTTGTTATTGCTAATCTTGCTATTGCCATTCTGGCAAGTTTTTTTATCTATTCAGCGACCAATCCTCTCCCGTCAGGGATCCCAGTGCTTGAAACTCTGGCGATTGGTGGTATATGTGCTTATCTCTTTAGTAATCCAAATATTTTATAGAAACTTAGCTCTTTCTTGATTCAAAAATCTAATAATAGAGTCCTTGATCCTTATTTATTTTGGGTTGATCAGATATTTTGTTCACATTCTGTTTAATTTTGAAAATTTTGATTCCGCATCTTTTTTTGTTTTCTATGGAAAAGGAAGACTATGTAAGTAGGACAAGATCCATTAATTTCTATAGTCTATTTTGATGCTCCTCTAAGATTACAATCCATTGTAATAATACAATGACAATCGAATATTCCAATATTAATATTGAAAACAACATCAATATCTCTATTTTTCTCATAAGGACGTATAAGGCGGAATACTATGTCCGTTATTTTTAAATATAAGTGCTAGGAATAGTATATCCGTAAAATATAAGTATCGTGCCTGAAATCGCATATATATTTATCGTTCAGGTAGGTTACTTTTAATCACTAAGGTGGTAGAATGAACAAAATCATCATTTTGAACGAATCTGTGGATTGTATTGTCCACGAGCATTGTCCCATGGCTGGAATATAGGCAGGAACCGGCTACCCGATGGGTACGCCTCTTTCCTGGAGAACAGACCTGAATTGTCCAGAGGTGGGTGCATGAGCAATAAAGCTGAGACGTCTCAGTCAGGTATCGATTGGGAACATGGTGCTCAATGCGCTAAAAATATATGTGATCCTCAGGAACTTGAGAGATCCATTGACTGGAAACAGGGTCTTGCAATAGCACTGGGTGTTCCTCTGCTTATCCTACCTTCCATCGGATACCTTACAAGCTATGTCTGGTCCTTTGCAATAGTAATATGGGGAGCAACGGTTCTTCTTGGTTTTTTACAGAACTTCGCGTTCGGAGAACTGGCAACAGTCTTTCCCAAGGCATCAGGTCTTCCTGGTTATACACAGACAGTCTTTGGTTCAGATAAAGACAAGAATAACAGAGGAAAGTTCAAGTTCGGTAAGTTCATAGGTGGTTTCAGTGCCTGGAGTTACTGGTTTGGATGGAGTCCTGTTCTTGCAATTTACGCAATACTGATATCCAGCTACGTTCAGGGAATGGTCCCGGCTCTAGCAGGTATCAACTCAACACTTATGGCATTGGTAGTAGGAGTTTTCATCTTCGGTTCCCTTGCAATCATTAATTCAAAGGGACTTAAGAACGGAGCAGCCGCTGGAATGATCTTAGCTGTTATTTCCCTGATACCTCTTCTGGTCATCACCATTGCACCATTCTTCACAGGCGATTTCCAGATGTCAAATATCACAAGTTCATGGTTCCCGACTGACTGGAGCTGGGACTGGGAACACATACTGATCCTTCTCGGACTTCTTGCAATGGCTGAATGGAGTGCTGCTGCATGGGAAACAGCTGCTATCTATGGTCCTGAATACAAGAAGCCAAATTCAGATATACCAAAAGCACTGCTTGTTTGTGGAGCAATATGCCTTGTTCTTTACGTACTTGTACAGACATCTGTAATTGGAGCTCTTGGAGTTGACGGAGTTCTTGCAGAACCTATCTCACCCATGCTTCCACTGGCAAACATGGCACTTGGTCCTATTGGTGCTTCAATTTCAATTGTAATGTTGATTGGTGCAATGCTTCTGATCATCCAGACGGCTTTCCTTTCATCTGCACGTTCCATATATTCAATGTCAGTTGAAGGTAATCTGCCATCAGTTCTGAGTAAGTTGAATAAACACGGACATCCAATGAACGCAATGATCGCTGATGCAGGTTTCAACATGTGTTTAATTCTTCTTGGAACACCAACAGCTATCCTTGCAGCCTCTGCAATCGGTTACATCTGTGCCAATGGTATCAGTCTTTACACCTATGTAAAGGTCAGGAACGACCCTGAACTGTCCAGGCTGGAAAGACCTTTCAAGGCTCCAAGAGGATGGAAGAGTGTTGCTCTGGCAACCACCATTCTGAACACCCCGTTCTTCCTGATCGGTATCATCTACCTCAACAGTCTTGAACTTGGATGGGCGACAACAGGTGTCGGGTTTTTCATGCTCTGTCTCTTCATCCCACTCTGGATATACTCACAGCGTGAGAACAGGAACAGAATGCCTGCTGCTAGTGCAGTACACAGAGAGCATGGTATATTTGAACCCGAACTTGTTCCGGTAGAAGAATAAGTAAAATACTATGAGTAACACAGGTTCCTGATACTACGGTATCAGGATTCCTCTTTGATATTTGGATATTAATACTCTAAAACCAAAAAATATAAGAATTAAAAAACCGGTGATATTGCCTGTTTTCACTTGGTGTAAAAATGGAAATTGAAGATCTCATTATTGCTAATTTTGCTATTGCCATTCTGGCAAGTTTTCTAATCTATTCAGCAACCAATCCTCTCCCGTCAGGGATTCCAGTGCTTGAAACTCTGGCTATTGGTGGTCTATGTGCTTATCTCTTTAGTAATCCAAATATTTTATAGGACTCAGTACTTCTTCGATGCTATATATGAATTCTGAAAATACTATTATGCTACTATAGCGAGATTCATTTTAATATCAATATCTGTTTTCCCTTAAGATTACAACGCCATTGTAATGATTCAATCATAAGTAAATATTAACTCCTTCTTTATAAATTCAAGGGCAGTAGACATATTTGTCTGAGTTTATGATATATACATTTTCTTCTTATGCATTTATAGCTGATTGCTCTTCAAGTCTGAATTTCTCTATCATGAACTGAAGGCAAAAAGTATGGAGGTATTATTATTAGCAACGAAGAAATGTTCAAAGAACTCTCCGACGCTGTTGTCACATGTAAAAAAGATGTTGTAACAGCAGCCGTTGAGAAAGCAAAGGGTGAAGGTATCCCTGCACCTGAGATCATAGAGAAGGGTCTTGCAGCAGGAATGAACGAAGTAGGTGTGCTTTTTGAAAGAGGTAAGTTATTCCTTCCTCACGTAATGATGGCAGCAGGCGCAATGGAAGAAGGTGTTGCACTCCTTGAGGCAGACATGCCAAAGGATGCAGTAAGTAAGAAACTCGGTGTCATTGTTAATGGTACCGTTGAAGGAGATGTGCATGACATCGGTAAATCCATCGTGTCCACAATGCTCCAGTCTGCAGGTTTTGAGGTCCATGACATTGGCAGAGATGTCCCACTTCAGGACTTCGTTGACAAGATCAATGAAACCAATGCAAACATGGTGGGTATGTCTGCTCTTATGACGACCACATTGCCTGGTCAGAAAGAAGTCATCGAAATGCTTAAGGAGCAGGGTCTTCGGGACAAAGTAAAGGTCATGGTCGGTGGTGCTCCTGCAACCCAGGCATGGGCTGAAAAGATCGGTGCAGACTGCTATGCAGAGAATGCAAGTGAAGCTGTTGTAAAAGCAAAGGAGCTTCTGCTTTAAGGGAGGCATTATCATGGCAACTGAATATAAATTGAGAATGGGAGATGGAAAGCGCATCTTCATGACAAAGGAGCAGATTATCGCTGACCTGAAAGAAGGTATGGCAGATGCTGCCGACCTTGGTGAAATTCCTGATCTCAGTGAAGATGAGATCGACAAGCTTGTTGAGATTGTCACTATGCCTTCAAGAATGGTTGGTGTCGAACAGGGTAAAGAAGTACCTGTAACCCACGATATCGGAACAATCAGAATTGATGGTGACCAGGGTAACAGTGGTGTAGGTATTCCATCCAGCAGGCTTGTTGGTGCAATGATGCACGAGCGTGCATTCGGTGCTGACACAATGGAACTCGGTCATATCGACTACAGTTACAAACCAGTAAAACCAGTAATTGCACAGGAGATGCAGACAATGGAAGTCTGCCAGGCCAACATGGTCGTTCCTCTTCTCTACGGTGCAATGCCTAACATGGGTCTTTACTACACACCCGATGGTCCCTTCCCTAATCCGGGTGATCTTATGAAGGCTTTCAAAATTCAGGAAGCTCAGGAATCCATGCAGCATGCAGCTGAACACCTTACAAGGGACACAGTCTGGATCATGCAGAGGCTTATGGCTTCAGGTGCTGACGGTGTTAACTTTGATACTATCGGTGCAGCAGGCGATGGTGACATGTATGCATCACTCCACGCAATTGAAGCATTGAGGAAGCAGTATCCTGATATCTATATTGAAGCAGGAATGGCAGGAGAACTTCTGCTTGGTCTGCACGGTGAAATGGAATATGATGGCACAGTACTTGCAGGTCTGTGGCCACACCAGCAGGCTCCACTTGCTGCAAAGGCAGGAGCAAACGTTTTCGGACCTGTTGTTAACACAAACACAAGCAAATCCTCAGCATGGAACCTTGGAAGAGCTGTTACATTCATCAAGGCAGCTGTTAAGGCTTCACCAATACCATGTCATGTAAACATGGGAATGGGTGTCGGTAGTATCCCGATGTTTGAGACTCCGACTATTGATGCTGTATCAAGAGCCAGCAAGGCGATGGTTGAAATTGCCGGTGTCGATGGTATATAGATAGGGGTCGGCGACCCGATGGGTATGCCGATCTCCCACATAATGACTTCCGGAATGAGCGGAATCAGAGCAGCAGGTGACCTTGTTGCAAGAATGCAGCTTGCAAAGAGCATGAGAATTGGAGATGCAAAGGATTACGTTGCAAAGAAACTTGACGTAACCACAGATGACCTCAGTGATGAGTATGTGATGAGGGAACTGAGAGAAGAACTTGGTATAGGGGTCATCACTTCAGTAGCAGGCGCTCCAAAGGGAATTGCAGCTAAGATGAATATAGAGAAGCTTCTTGACCTCAACATTAACTGCTGTGAGAAATTCAGGGGACAGTTGAAGTAAAGAATCTTTTTCTTTCAAAAATCTGGCAATTGTTCAGATACAGAAAATATAGAAGGCACCTGTAATTGCTTTTTCAGTAAATACAGGTGTTAACCATTTTTGGAAGAAGGGGGAATTATTAAATGGAAAAAGAAGAAGGAATAGACTGGCATCATGCAGAACAGTGCTCTAAAGTGGTTTGTGAAACCGGTGAAGAAAGTGGACTTGAACGTTCGATCGACTGGAAACAGGGTCTCGCAATTGCTGTAGGTGTACCTCTGTTGATCCTGCCATCAATTGGATACTTTGCAGGCTGGCTATGGTCTGCTGCTATTATTGTCTGGGGTCTTTCCGTATTCCAGGGATTTATGCAGAATCTGGCATATGGTGAACTTGCAACAACTTTCCCGAAAGCATCCGGACTACCCGGATTCGCACAGAACGTTTTCAAAACCCGCAATTATACGGGTAAATATGACAAGAGTAAACTTGTAGGTGGATTCAGTGCATGGAGTTACTGGTTTGCATGGAATCCGGTACTTGCTATCTTTGCTATCCTTGTAGGTTTTTACCTGCACAGCCTTTTCCCGGGACTGGCAGCTACTTTCAGTGAATATCAGCTTTCACTGGCTGCAGGAATCGTTATATTCGGAGGTCTTATACTTATTAATTATCGTGGTGTTTCAAGTGGAGCACTGGTAGGTTATATTCTTGCAGCACTCGCATTTATACCTTTGATCATAATTGCACTGGCACCTTATGCAACAGGTGACTTCGTACTGGCAAACATCACCAGCACCTGGTTGCCAACTGACTGGGTATGGAATTTGAACAGTATTCTTATCCTGCTGGGTATTTTTGCAATGGCACAGTGGAGTGCATGCGCCTGGGAAACAGCAGCTATCTATGGTCCTGAATACAAGAATCCGGGTAAAGATGTACCAAAGGCACTTTTCACATGTGGTGCTATCTGTCTTCTGGCGTTTGTGATTGTACAGACAACAGTTACCGGAGTACTGGGAGTTGATGGTATTGCCAACGCACCTATCGATCCTATGCTTCCTGTAGCACAGGCAGCTCTTGGTGACATGGGTTCAACAGTTGCTATTGTAATGCTCATTGCCGCAATGGTCCTTATCATACAGACTGCATACCTTGGTTCTGCAAGAGCAATGCACTCCATGGCAATTGAAGGAAACCTTCCCAGAGTATTCGGTAAAGTGAATTCTCATGGAACTCCAATACTTGCAATGGTAGTTATCGGTATCTTCAACCTGGCACTCATTTCAATGGGTACTCCAACAGCCATCCTTGCAGCATCTGCTATTGGTTATGTCTGTGCAAACGGTATCAGTCTCTTTGCATACGTAAAGGCAAAGGCAGATCCGCATCTTGCAGGTCTTGAAAGGCCTTTCAAGGCACCAACCGGCTGGAAGAATGTTGCACTTATGTTCGGGTTTTTCAACATTCCCCTATGTCTGATCGGTATAATTTACCTCAACAGTATTGAAGGCAGCTGGTTCTCCACCGGTGTCGGGATTGTTGTTCTGGCTCTGTACATACCAATGTGGTATTATTCACAGCATGAAAACCATGTGGCTAAAAGAGTCGAAACACCTGCGGCCTGACATGCATCCGCAGTAAGTGCTAAAAACACTTGCTGCAACATTTTATTTTTATTACCGCATAACCTCCAATTATGCAGAAACAGTTAAATCCGGTAGTCTACTCCTGACAAGTAAAAGGCTATCGGATTCTTTTTTTGGATATCTTTAAGAAATATTCTGAGCTTTATCTTTAAAATGAGAGAACAGTTCTTTGCTCCATTGGAGCGCATTGCTGTCAAAGCTCATAAGGATTGTATGGTCATATTGTCCCTGTTTATTGAAGAAACAGAGGAAAAGGAACCTGTCTGTGGAAACCAGTGTTGCAAGACCGGTTATTTCATCTGATACGAAAAAATCTGTATTATCATAGCCGGTGAATTTCATCATCTCTTCATTGTAATCATTCTCCATTCTTTCATGGACAGAGTTAGTTGTAACAAGAGATACGGGAATTCCTTTTTCGGCAAGGCTTGAGTAAAGAGCCGGGTATTCAGGATGGAAATAAGCGTTAAAGGCCATAACATAGCTGGCTTTGTGTATGTTCTCGGTGAACTCTTTAGGGAACTCGAACAGGTAATTAAGATCAGGCTCAATAATAACGCAGTTACCTAATTCTCCAAGTCTTCTCAGGATAGATTCCGGTATGCCACTAAGATCTCTGTTTCTCCAGTAGCGGCTGTTCTCCTCAAAGACCTCAACAGCATTCAAAAGAGGCAGCATGTTTGCCACCAGTACTTTTCCCATGTTTGTCAGTATGTAATAGTCTCCGTTCTGTATGACAAGACCATGTTCCTTTAATTTCTTTATCTGGGGAATAAGGGCTGTGGAGGTTACATTCAGACTTGTTTTTATTTCTTCACGGCTTTTCTCTCCTTCAACAAGGAGAAGAAGAACATTTTTCCGTTTTTCCGAATTAAAGATTATGTCTATTAATGAATTGTTCATTCCAACCAACTACCGCAGTTTTACATACAGTCTATAATGATCACGATTGCTTTCAAAAAGGTTATGTGTTGCTATTACAGGCTGTTTCCGGTTCACTTTTTTCCATTTCATGCCTGTATAGTGCCATTTCAATGTTGCTGCGCAGATCATTGGCTTTGAAAGGCTTGACTATATACCCGTATGGTTTTGTTTTCTTTGCTTTTTCGAGGACTTCGTCATCTGAATATGCAGTGAGATAAACTACCGGGATGTCAAAGTTTTTACGAATCTCCTCAGCTGTCTGGATTCCGTTCATTTCACCTTTTAATCTGACATCCATAAGGATGAGATCCGGGAAAGTTATCTCTGCCATTTTTATGGCCTCTTCCCCTGTGGTAGCGAGAGCCGGTACGGTATATCCGAAGCTTTTCAGCTTCTTTTTTATGTTTAAGGCAATGATACTTTCATCTTCAACGACAAGTATTTTTATATCTTTCGTATCTTCCACAATAATCACCTGTTCTTCTTTACTTTAGTTTTATCCTGAATTTCGTACCTTCACTAGTATCCAGTTCAATAGTTCCATTTATCTGGGCCGTTAATGTAGTTACAAGCTGGAGTCCCAGGGATTCTGTCCGGGTAAAATCGATATTCTCAGGGAAACCACGTCCATTGTCACCGATCGTCAATGTCAGTTTTCCATCTGAAAGCTTCAGATTGACAAATATTTCTCCTTCCTGGCCCGGTTCAAATGCATGTTTAAGTGAATTTGAGATAATCTCGTTCACTATCATTCCCAGTGGTATTGCAGTATCCATTTCAACGAAGACAATGTCAAGATCCAGTTTTATCTTGATATTTTTCTTTTCCACCATGTATGAATAGGATAGTTCATTTACAAGTTTCATGAGATAATCGGAAAAATCGATGCTTTCCATATCCTGTGACCTGTAAAGTTCTTCGTGCACAAGGGCCATGGATATTACACGGTTCTGGCTCTCCTTGAACGCCTCGACAACTTCTTCATTTTCGAATTTCTCTGATTCAAGGTCAAGCAGGCTTGAAATAACCTGAAGATTATTCTTAATACGATGATGAATCTCCTTCTTGCGTATTTCTTCAACTTTTTTTCGTTCATCCATCATACTTGACAACGTTTCTCTTGTTTGTTCGATTCCCTCGGTAAGTATGAGGAAATCTCCCTCACCATATACCCGGACATTTCTTGAGAAATCGTTATTTTGTACTGCAGTAAGTACCTTATTTGAATCTTTTATGATAGTATCCAGCAGCTCCGCAAAAACATCCAGTGTGTCTGTGAGCTGTCTGAATTCCCCGTGGACATTTAAGTGGGACCGTTCGTTGAGTTTTCCTGTTGCAAGCTCATTTGTAAGCCTTATAGCATCACGGATGGGTGTTATTACTGCGTCCAGGATTTCATTGAGACCCATGGGTATCTCCCTGAAATCAATTTCCACGTTCGTTTCAGCTCTTGAGTCGAGTTTTCCCATGACCGCATCCTTCGATATGTTCTTAAAATCAGTTACTATCTCCTTAATAGGTCTTGTGAAGGACAGGGCTATGAGGTAAGAGATTGCCGCCATGAAAATTACGGCTGCAAAGGAAATGTGGAGAAGCTTATTACTGAGGCTGTTCACACCTGCAAGCATCTCATCTTTTGGAATGACAAGAACAAATGAGAAGTTGCCGGTTTCTATGGGTTCATAGAACATTACAACTTCTTTACCTGTGGTAGGATAGATGGTCTCAATGTGACCGCTCCTCCCATTATTAATATCATCTGCAGCTATTGAGGATTCTTCTATACCAAGGTCATAGAGTTTCCTTTCTCCGATCCAGTCCTTTTTTGTAGGATGGGATACAAGGATGCCGGTATTACCAGTAAGAAAAGCATAGCCGGAATCGAATGCTTTGATTTCGCTGGTTATTTCGTCCAGATAATTAAGTGAAACATCCACCCCACCGATCCCGATAAATTCATCATCTTTTATGACCGGGAAAACATAGCTTACAATGAAGACCCCTTCATAATAATAGGGTTCAGTTATTACTTCGTTTCCTGTGTTTTTTGGTACCTGATAGTAATCCAGTGTTTCGTAATTCAGAAGAGGATTGAGTGTGATGGGGCCGGTGATCTTGTTCCAGTAGGGGATGAACCTTCCGGTGGAATCATGCCCGGGAGAATTAATATACAAGCTGTCATTACCGTCAAAGGCGTTAGGTTCATAGGCAACATACGTACCGAGTAACTGAGGGTGTTCAACAAGCAGGTTATAAAGCATTTTGCTTGCTTCATCCCTGCTCATAGAGTCATAGCTTCCCATGCTTACTGACATGGTTTCAGCAATGGCCCGGTTTGTCTCCATGTCTCCATTGAACTCATTTGCGTAGGTCTTGGCCATTTCTATGGATTGCTTGTAGGCAAGTTCCTCTTCCTGATTCGTAACGGTGGAAATGGTCATTGCAGTGCTGGCTGCAAGCACGAGTAAGGTACCCACTACTATGTAAAGAATTAGTTTGAATTTAAGTGAAGTGCTTTTCCATTTCATTTTCAGAGCCTGCATTTGACAACGTTATATCAATTCTAAATGTTTATTAGGTACTTACAATATTAACTGTAATCTTTTACTTTATAATAGACTCATATTAAGATTATAACAGCATTATAATCATAAAGTACCATTGTAATCATTCCAATAGAAGCCAATATTTTTAATACATAACAAAATCTGATTCAATAGGCATGTTTCTCTGAGTTTGTGCTTGATACCATTTTTTAATCTGGAAAGTAGATATGGCTAAGAACCAAAATTATAAATATGAGGGATCTTCGAATAAATCCTTTATTTGAGTGATCTGCATCATTCTTCCTGGAGATATTTCTTTTTAATTTATTTCTGATTATGCTTTTAGTGTTTTAGTTATAGTAATCTTAAAAAGGGTACATTAGGCATGATATCTTTACAATATCCATAATTGTGACTAACCGTTCTCTGAAGTTATAGTCTTTATATTTTATTTCTTAATTTCTATTTTTACCTGTTTTAAGGGAAAATTATAAATATTAGCGATAAGGTACAAGATTACCGTATTCTTATAATTTGCAACGGTATATTTGACAAATAATCAGGAATACACACCAGAATAAGGCTCAGCATAACGATTAGAGCTATAATTGACTTTCGAGGCAAAAATATGTCAAATCAAGAAATGTTAGACACACTTACAGACACAGTCGTTACACAGAATATCAACGGTTGTGCAGAAGCTACTCAGGCAGCCCTTGATGCTGGCCTTAGTGCAGTTGAGATTATAAATAATGGTCTTTCCCCAGGAATGAAGACCGTCGGCGACAAGTTCGAGGCAGCAGAGATCTACCTCCCACAGATCATGATGTCTGCAAAGGCAATGAACGCAGCAATGGAACTCTTACTCCCTGTACTTGAACAGGAGAAGGGAGATACCGAAGGTGTAGGAACAGCAATCACCTACGTTCAGGAAGGAGATATTCACGATATCGGTCACCGTCTTGTAACAACCATGCTTGAAGCAAACGGTTTCAAGATAGTAGACATGGGCGTAGACGTACCAAACGAAAAGGTAGCAGAAGAAGTTGAGAAGAACAAGGGCAAGAAACTTCTGCTTGTTGGTTCAGCACTTATGACAACATCAATGCTTGGCCAGAAGGACACAGTATCCATGCTTGCAGAAGAGGGTCTCAGGGACTCTGTTAAGATCATGTTTGGTGGAGCACCAGTATCTGACGCATGGATCGCAGAGATCGGAGCAGACGCAACCGCAGAAAACGCAGCAGATGCAGCAAGAGTTGCACTCAGCCTTATGCAGTAAAGAGGTATAATAATGACATTTGCAAGATCACTTGATTGTTTTGAGTTCTATGAGAGAGCAAAGAAGGGAGAGAAGACAACCCAGGATGACTGGGACCTTATGACAATCCCAATGAAGGCAATGGAACTCAAGCAGAAATACAACCTTGATTTCAAGGGTGAATTCGTACCAACTGACAAGGACATGATGGAGAACCTCTTTAAGGCAGGTTTTGAGATGCTCCTTGACTGTGGTATCTACTGTACAGATACAAGTCGTATAGTAAAATACACCGAAGACGAGATCTGGGACGCAATTAACAACGTTCAGAAGGAATTTGTGCTTGGAACAGGCAGGGACGCCGTCAGGGTCCAGAAGAGAAATGTTGGCGACAAGAGAAAGCCAATAGTTCAGGGTGGTCCAACAGGTTCCCCTATTTCCGAAGACATGTTTATGCCAGTTCACATGAGCTATGCTCTTGAGAAGGAAGTCGACACAATTGTCAACGGTGTCATGATGACAGTCCGTGGCAAGCCACCAATTCCAAAGAGTCCATACGAGGTCCTTGCAGCAAAGACCGAAACCAGGCTCATCAAGACCGCAGCAGCAATGGCCGGAAGGCCAGGCATGGGCATATAGGGACCAGAGACTTCCCTGTCCGCTCAGGGAAATATAGCTTCAGACTGTGTCGGTGGCATGGTTTGCAGTGACAGTCACGAAGTATCCCAGCTCAACGAGCTTAAGATCGACCTTGATGCTATCAGTGTAATGGCACACTATCAGGGTAACAGTGACATCATCATGGATGAACAGATGCCTATCTTTGGTGGCTACGCCGGCGGCGTAGAGGAAACCACAATTGTAGATATCGCAACTCACATCAATGCATTTGTAATGAGTAATGCAAGCTGGCACCTTGACGGTCCGGTTCACATCCGCTGGGGATCAACCAATACCCGTGAGACCCTTATGATCGCCGGATGGGCATGTGCTACAATCTCAGAATTCACTGACATGCTTTCCGGTAACCAGTACTATCCATGTGCAGGTCCATGTACCGAGATGTGTCTTTTGGAAGCATCCGCTCAGTCTATCACTGACACAGCATCCGGCCGTGAGATTCTCTCCGGTGTAGCATCTGCAAAGGGTGTCGTTCAGGACAAGACAACCGGTATGGAAGCAAGAATGATGGGAGAAGTTGCAAGAGCAACAGCAGGAATGAACATCGACGATGTCAACAAGGTTCTTGACCTTCTTGTAAGCTCTTATGAGGGCAACTATGCAAACGCACCAGCAGGTAAGACTTTCCAGGAATGTTACGACATTGCTACTGTAACTCCAACTGATGAGTACATGAAGGTCTACGACGGCGCACGCAAGAAGCTCGAAGAGTTCGGACTTACTTTCTGAGATAAATCGAAACCCTCTTCAATTCCATTTAGATGACTGGCCTCTTCCATTCACCGGTCATCTTTTTTTTATGATAAATTATAAGAATAAAATTAGCATAGAACAAATTTTACAACATTGCTACTTGTTAGTTAAAATATGATGCTATAATTACAGCCACTAAACCGCAAAAAAAACAGGATATTGCTAGTAACATAGATTGAACAGTATTCCAGTTTTTATTTCTTCCGACCATATAGAAATATATCATGCTCAAAAACATAATTGGTAGAACATATGGTAATTTTCCAAAGAATTGTTCATAATTTGGTAAGATCCCCAAATCAAAAAAAAGAGGTTTTAGTATGATTACACCTACAAAATTAAAAATAATGGTGAATGCTAATGCTAGAAGTGTCCAAACCCATTTTTTAATCACAGTTTATCCCTTCAAAAAGTAAAATGTTGCATTCATTATAGTACTATAAATTGCAGTACGAAAGTTGCCAATATCAGTTAACAAATAATCCCTTAATAAGCAAGGAACTTCACTAAATATATAATTTTCTTTTTAGATACTAATATTTTATCACTAAGTATCTTCGATTAATTTAACTTTCTCTAACATACAGCGATTGCTGAAATGGTATTGAGATAATTTTGTTGTGATTAATCTCGCTCTTGAACATGTTCCTGATATAAACTCTTATTGAGAATCTCTTATCTACTAATAGTGACAAGATAAAAGAAAATATTTTGTCATAAGTGGTAATATGGATACTTCAAGTGATTATATCAATGGTTTTTTTGGCTTTATGAAAAAAGCAACAACTCCTGTCCAGACTGTGGATACTATAATAGAACGTCTGGATGCCGAATGCTTTTCAAAACTTGATATGAATGAGCAGTGGAACCTGTCAGCATCAGGAAAATACTGGCTGTCACCTTATCCTACCATGATTGTCGCTTTTACCATCGGAAGCAGTGATTCTTTCTCAAAAGGAATGAGGATAATTGCCGCTCACACTGATAATCCTGCATTCAGAATCAAACCAAATCCGGAAGTGAATAGTGAAGGAATGCTGACACTTAATGTGGAACGCTATGGCGGTCCAATTTTCAGTACATGGTTTGACCGTCCTTTATCTATTGCCGGCAGGATTGCCGTAAAGTCAGATGAAGTGTTAAAACCAAAAGTAATTCACCTGGATTTTCAGAGGCCAATCCTTACTCTTCCAAACCTTGCCATCCACATGAATCCTGGAGCCAATAAAGGAACGGAGATCAAGGTCCAAAAGGAAATGCAACCGCTTTTGACCCGGTTGATTGAGGATGAGGTCAAAGATAATTATCTGCTTGACCTTGTTGCAAAGGAAGCAGGAGTCAATAGTGAAGACATTCTTGACATGGATCTGAATGTCTATTGCTGTGAGGAAGGAATGCTTGTAGGAGCCAAAGGAGAATTCATATCCTGTCCGAGGATCGATGATCTTTGCATGGTTTACGCTGCTATGGAAGCTCTTGTAGCTTCGGAGAATAATGGTGGAATAAATATAGCAGCATTCATGGATAATGAAGAGGTCGGTTCCATGACAAAACAGGGAGCTGACTCTGTACTTTTGAGCACGATCATGGAAAAGATCCATGTGGGAATTGAGGAAACTGAAAAAGAGTCTTCATGTCAAATGAAGGATTACTTTGTTATTTCAGCAGACGGTGCTCATGGCTTGCATCCGAATTATAGTGAAAAGAACGATATTACCAACAAGCCTGTGATGAACAAAGGTATAGCAATCAAGATAAGTGGCAGTCGTTCCTATGCATCGGAAGTCGAGACAATTGCGGCTTTCCAGCAACTATGCGATAAGGCCGGTGTGAAGTATCAGAAATTCGTGAATCATTCTGATCAGAGAGGAGGAACAACTCTTGGTCCGATTCTCAGTAAATATCTGCCGACTCATGTGGTAGATGTCGGAGTACCGATGCTTGCAATGCATTCAACCAGGGAGCTGATGGGCAAACAGGATTTCCTTGATTCCATTGATGTTTTCAGGACATTTTTCCAGCTGGAGTAATACTAAAAAGCAAAAAGCTACCGCTGTGATACTAAAAACAAAAGAAAAAGATTTTGTCATTATGTGACTCTGGTCACACAATGAAACACATATGGCGGAAACCTCGGGAATTTAACCCGACTGAACGGATTTAGAGTCCATTCGATCAACCTGATCTGATTTCCAGAATGATTGTTTGAATCTACCTTCTAATTGGGTTTTATTGTATTTATATTTATTGCAATACAGGTATTGAAAAATACCTATCATGTCTATTGAGTTTTTTTTTAATAGCTTTCTTTCTTTGTCAGGCAAAAAATAGATATAATAGATTTTACAGAAAAAAATAATTCGTGATTCACTACTATTTTTCCGGTATACCGGTACCAAGGAAAATCAGTTTTGTTTCTATAGGAGCCCCACCTTCATCGGTCATTGTGATATCCTCTCTTTTAATGTCAATATTTACATTTTCAGGTTTCAGGTCCGATTCCTGCATATACTCAAGTATCAGTTTTTTCCCATGCTCGGTTGCGTATTTAAGAGCTTCCGAATAAGTGGAGAACTCCCTTCTTTCCACTGGAGAAAACACCAGAATGCTTCTTTCGGTCTTCTTGTAAAATGATTTCACAAGTATCTCAATGCTCTTGACACCTTTGCCAACAAGAGCTCCGACAGCATTTCCAACATCTGCATGTTCAGGGACAATAATATCAGCAACAATAAGCCGGTTAAGTTCTTCCACATAGCAACTGACAGGTCCTCCAAGAAGCACAACCGGTACATTCACTTTAAACTGTGAGAGGAAATCCCCGCGTATCATCTTCTCTATCTCGGTTTTTGACACTCCCTTATACATGAAGCTCATGAGGTCCAGTGCCATATTGATTGCAACTTCCTTTTTGATATGCTTGCAAAGTTCTATTTCATCCATCGCTGTGAGCCTTGCAAGGATCTTAGCACCAATAACTGAGGCTTCACGTTCCCATTTTGTGTATTCGCCAAGCACATGGAGAGCATCTGTAGGAGTAAATCCTAAAGCCTGAACCAGTCTTTTTTGTATAAGTGAATCAAGACTATTCGGGGATATTGGCTTGCCGATTTTCCAGAATATATCATTCAGGGAGACTGGCTCATCCTGTATTATCTCCATAAGCTCTTTTTCAAATGAACTAAGATTTGCGGCTTCTTTTCCTGTTTTGACAAAGAACTTGGTAGGCTGAACATTTTCAGCAAGCTGAATCTTTGAAGGAGTTCTACCTGATTTTAACAGTTCCATAAATCCCGGATATTTTACAGCAGCCAGACATAGTGGAACAACCCTGCGCGGTCCGATATTGACATTGCGGTTCTTGATCCATACGTGGCTGTCACCACCCATTGCGGCTGTTTCCATGCGAATGGCTTTGACTTTAGTATGCCAGCCACCGACCACGGCTCCGGTATCTACAAGTTCAGGAAGGCCATTGTAGTTCAGTGAAACGTCGGTGCTTGTTCCTCCGACATCGATGACTGCACAGGTATCACTTCCTGAAAGGAAGGATGCACCCATAAGACTTGCAGCAGGTCCTGAAAATATGGATTCTATTGGTCTTTCCATGGCTTCATGGATGCCTATTACTGAGCCATCGCATTTGAGCATCATTAGTTTTGCTTCAATGCCGCGTTTTTTGATATCAGTCAGTATTGCATGGATGAACTGGTCAGCAATTGGAAGCAGTTGTGCGTTCAGGTAAGCTGTAACACCCCTTTCGTATGCACCAAGGTCCTGTGAAAGTTCATGTCCACATACTATGGGAAGCCCTGTGAGCTCTGAAAGCATATCCCTCACTTTTATCTCATGTTCTGGATTGCGAATGCTGAAATATGAGGATACAGCAAATGCTGAGACTTTATCCTTGACTTTAAGGGCATATTCCCTGACAGCTTCAATATCAAGGATATTATCTTCCAGTCCGGCTACGTTGTGCCCACCTTTTACAACAATAAAATTCTCTATTGGGATATTTGCAGGGAGGGTATGTTTTCCTATGAGTATAAGTGCAACCGGATAACCGGTTTTTTCAAGTATTGTGTTGGTTGCAAGGGTTGTTGATACTGATACCAGTTTGACATCAGGCAGGTATTTGCTGTCAATGCCATCAATGGCACTTTCAATTCCTGTTAAAAGATCAGGATATGTTGTTAGTGCTTTGTTTGAATCGATAACTTTTCTGTCCGAATCCCTGACAATGACTGCATCGGTGTAGGTCCCACCGGCATCTATTCCAAGACTGTACCGCATTATTCGACCTCTATTTTCCTGTTTTTCCCGGCTTTTCCAATACCGGAAAATGCAAGTCTTGTTTCCACAGGAAGTCCGCCTTCATGTGTAATAATATCATTGCGATGCATATCGATGCTAACGTCAGCGGTGTCCAGACCTGCATCAGTCATATAGTTCATAATGAGCTTGCTTCCAATTTCTTCCCCGAATTCAAGTGCTTCATGATATGATGCGAATTCTTCCCTGCCTCCCGGGAAGAAAGTAATAAAAGAAGATGTTTTGAGATTGTATTTTGATTCGGTGTAATTTGCCTTAATGAGGACTTCCAGTTTTCTGGCACCTTTTCCTGCAACTGCACCAACGGCATTCCCGACATCACAGTGTTCAGGCAGGATTATTTCTGCATCTATGAATTCTGCAAGTTCTTTTACATAGGCTTTCACAGGTCCGCCAAGAAGAACAACAGGGAAATCAACCTTAAATCCTGCAAAGAATTTTCCTCTAAGCACTTTTTCTATTTCTTCCCTGCTGACATTTTCAAGCAGGAATGAAATAAGGTTCAGTGCCATATTCATTGCAACTTCTTTTTTTATCCTGAGACAAAACTCATCTTCTTCAGTTCCTGAGAGTGCAGCCAGTATACCGGCTCCGAGAACTGAGGCTTCCCTGTTCCACTGAGTGTATTCTCCCAGTACATGAAGTGCATCGGTGGGGGTGAAACCAATTGCTTTGATGAGTCGCTTTTGTATCAACAGGTCAAGGGTTCTGGGATTTGGAAGTCTGTTCTCATTCCAGTAAATTTCACTCACTGTAAGTGGTCTATCCTTTATCCTTGAGAGCAATTCTTCTTCAGCAGGACTTATGTCAGAAGATTCAAGTCCGGACCTGAAAAAGAATTTTGTGGGCTGAAGATTCTCTCCAATCTGATTGCGGAGGATTACCTGATTTTGTTTTAGTTTTCCAGTTATCTCAGGATACTCTACAGCAGCAAGGCAGAGTGGGATTACTCTGCGAGGGCCGATATTTGTCAGATGGTTCCTGACCCATACGTGGCTGTCACCACCCATTGCAGATGTTTCCATGCGTATGGCCTTGACCTTTGTCTGCCAGCCGCCAACTATGGCACCGGCTTCGCTTAGTTCAGGAACTCCACGGTGTATTAGGGATACATCGGTGCTGGTACCCCCAACATCAATCACGGTGCAATTCTCATTTTTTGAAAGGAAAGCTGCTCCAACAAGGCTTGCAGCAGGTCCTGAGAATACGGATTCTATTGGTCTTTTCAGGGCTTGACTGATTCCCACAACAGAACCGTCACATTTGAGCATCATTAGTTTTGCATCAATATTTCTTCTTTTCATTTCAGAGCTGACAGCTTCCATGAAATGACTGGAAATTGGTATGAGTCTGGCGTTGAGATATGCAGTGATCCCTCTTTCGTATGCACCAAGATCCTGTGAGAGTTCGTGTCCGCAAACTACCGGAAGTCCGGTGAGTTCAGTGATAATTTCCTTAATCCTCAGTTCATGGTCAGGGTTGCGTACACTGAAGTATGATGAAACTGCAAACGCAGAGACCTTGTCTTTTACTTTAAGGACAAAATCACGGACAGAATCCAGATCAAGAGGGCATACTTCGTTTCCTGCACTGTTGTGTCCGCCACTGACAAGGGTAAAATGTTCTATCTTTGATCTGTTGGGAATGTCTGTGTTATTTGCAAGAATGAGCGCAACGGGATAGCCTGTTTTTTCCAGAACGCTATTGGTAGCAAGGGTTGTAGAAACGGATACATAATGTACATCTTTGAGATATTGCTCTTCCAGTCCGTCCAGGGTATTCCTGATACCTGTTAAAAGATCCGGGTATGTTGTAAGTGATTTGTTGCAGTCCAGTATCTTTCCATCTGAGTCCCTGATCAGGACAGCATCAGTATAGGTGCCTCCGGCATCTATTCCAAGACTGTACATTAGAGCACCTCCTAGCTTGCAATAACAAATGTTGGGTAAATAGTTCTTTTTAATGAAGACATTTTTTAACCTCAAAAAACAAATCAAATTGAAGGAAATTCTTGCTCTCTGTTTTTGTGGAGAAAAACAGAGGAGCAATTGAAGGAGGTAGTGGAATTTCCTCTGAGATTCCTGCCGTGATATAGACCCAATTAAATCAAGGCGAGTTGTTTTATCTCTAAATCTCTATATGGTCTATTTACTATATATATTTATTGGTGTATGGTGGGCAATATGTTTTTACTTTTTGCATATTATTCTGGCTTTAGATTCTGTTTTTTTGTTTTTTCAGGGCAAAATCATGAAACATGTAGTATCAGTAAGTTATATATAGTAAAAGACCCCGTTTTGATGTAAATTAATGTTTAATCTGAATAATATCCATGGTTCTTTTTCAATAGTGTGTTGCGACATGGATATTCTTTCTTTATAGAGAAATTAACCCGAAATATTTACTATTTATATTTTGCTATGGATTACTTTTCTAAAATCCTACTATAAGGGATATTTTCTTCTGCCCTTTATATACATGGGTGCTTAAAAACTGTATTTTAGATTTACTATCGTAACTTTTATAAGTCATGTATCCAGACATATAGCCGATAATTCTATATAGTAGAATAATACTCTCCACTCTCAAATAAAGGCGATTGCAATAAATCCATTGTTTTGGATTTAGATGAGATTATAAACTTAAAAACTATCACCTAAAAAAGTATGAATGCAAGTTCAGGAGTGATGAACATTTCAACTAACAGACCAGGAAAAACCGTGGCCAGGAATGAAAACCTTCCTGCCTCCATCCTTATTGATAAAAAACTGGAAGCTGTTTACAACAGCAGTCCTGTCATCTCTTTCTTATGGAAAGCAGAGGGTGAGTGGCCTGTAGAATCAGTCTCAGGTAATATAACACGTCTTAGTTATTCCCCGGAGGAATTCCTTTCAGGAAAACTGCTCTATGGGGATATAGTTCATCCTGACGATCTTGACAGAATCCATTTAGAAGTAAAGAAGCACTCCGAAAAAAAGAACACTTCATATTTTTCTCTTAATTATCGTGTGCTCACCAAAGATGGTGACGTTCGTTGGATAACTGAAAGGTCTTTCATTAAGAGAGATGAAAATGGTGAGATAACTCATTTCCAGGGTATAATCATCGACAACACCGAGCTTGAGGAAACCGAGCGTCGGTTGCTGGAAACTGGAAAAAAGTATCAGATAATCTTTGAAAGTTCACCTGTTGGCATCATTTATTTTGATGAGAATGGTATCATCACACATTGTAACAAAGCATTTTCAGATATTATAGGAGCGCCTGTTAAGGACATAACAGGTTTCAGTGTGCTTTCATCACTTAATGATGAAAATCTGAAAAGTGCGGTAGATGTTGTTTTCTTGGGTAATCCTGGTTATTATGAAGGTGAATACTTCTCTGCTATAAGCGGAAAAAAACTCATTGTAAAGGCAAGTTTTACTCCGATACTCGATGATGACGGTTCACTTATTGGTGGTATCGGTATCATGGAAGATGTTGAACTTAGTAAAAAAGCTCAGGAGATCATAAACCTGAATGAGATGCGTCTTGAAGCCCTTCTGAAACTCTACCAGATGCAGGATTCCCCGATGAACGAAATTGCGGAATATGCTATCGAAAAAGCGGTGAAGCTTACTAATAGTAAGATTGGCTACCTTGAGTTCTTCAACGAGGATCAGAATGTTCTTGAAACATATCACTGGCCAAACGACTATGATTATTCTTTGGATGAACCATTCGTACATCCGGTTCGCTCAGCAGGTTTCTGGGGCGAAGCTATACGGGAACGTCAGGCTGTTATTGTAAACAGGGATTGTGAAACGGAGCCTATGGATGACATATATCCCGGAGCGAAAGAGAAAATGCTTCGTCATATAACCATTCCTGTATTTGATAATGATCAGATAGTTGCTGTTGCGGGTGTAGCCAATAAAAAAAGCGATTATGATGAATCTGATGCCAGGCAACTCACCCTTCTGATGGAAGGAATGTGGAAGCTCGTACAGCACAAGCAGACTACTGAGATACTTTATGACGCATTAAGGATGCGCAGGGTGTTAGAATCCATCATGAGCTCAAGTCCTGCCATTGTCTTTTTGTGGAAGCCGGAGCAGGACTGGCCTGTAGAGTTCGTATCAGATAATATCGAGCAGTTTGGTTATACTGTTAATGATTTCATATCAGGCAAGGTAATCTACGGAGATATCATTCATCCTTCTGATCTCCAGAGGGTCAGGGATGAAGTTGACAGGGCTTCTCGAGATGGTTTCTCGGATTTCAGTCAGGAATACAGGATTCTAACCAAATCAGGTGATGTCAGGTGGGTTGATGAAAGGACCATGCTCCATTATGACCAGGGAGGAATGGTAGATTACCTGCAGGGTATCATTGTTGATATAACAGAACGCAAACAGGCTAATAATTTCATGCGCGTGGAGTGTGATCTGGATAATGTTCTTGGTGACACCGGCAGCCTTGAAGATACATTTGATAAGCTTCTTGATTTTACACTTGAAGCTAAATCAATTGATTCAGGTATTATGTATGTGGTGGATAAGCTTACCGGTGAGTTTGATGCGGTATCTTATCGAGGTCTATCGGAAAATTTTGTCAACTCGCTTTCCAATTTTAAATCAAACACGCTTATGGCCCGCATGTTTTCCACAGGTTTCCCGGTTTACAAATACTTTACTGAGATCAATATGATACTTCCTGCTACCAATCTTAACTATGAAGGATTGCAGGCAATGGCTTTCATCCCTATTAAGCACAATAAAGAAATGGTTGCAGCTATGGTACTTGGCTCTCACTCAGAACTTGAGGTTCCGGCCAGCTCAAGGAACCTTATAGAAACCATTGCAAATCAGGTTGGAATAGTTATCTCTAGGATGAAAAAGGATTCAGGATTGCAGAAAAGCAAGAATAATATGAATTCCCTTCTTGATGTGCTTAACGATATGGTTTTTATCATGGACCTGCAGGGAAGCATACTACATGTGAATTCTTCTCTCATCGATAAGCTAAAATATACTGTTAAAGACCTTGAAATGAAAGATTTCCTTATGCTTTATCCTGAAGGCTGGGAAGACGATGTACTTTCAACTCTTGATGAAATCATGGCAGGTAAGTCCTCTACTTCCGAGATACCATTGATAAGTAAGGAAGGCACACTGGTCCCTGTAAAATCAAAATTCACAATAGGGGATTGGGGAGGACAGGATGTCCTCATATCAATTTCTTCCCCTATAAAAGAGCCAGGAGCTTAACAGCAATCCTGGTCTGTATTCCTGTTTCCAACGCCCAGGATAACGAGTTTAGTTTGCATTGGGGTCTTCCAGCCCTGGGGAATCACTTCTTCTTTTTTGACATCTATTTTAATGTGATTGGAATCAAGTCCTGCATCTTTCATGTAACTTAACACAGTACTTTCTCCAAGATTAACTGCATAGTCCAGAGCTTCCTGATACTCATAGAAGTTGCTTCTTCCGTGCTCTGAAAATACAAGGAATTCCCAGTCAGGAGCTGCCATTGATGCGGGTCTTATGAGTACTTCAAATCTTCTGATTCCTTTTGCAGCAAGTGCACCGGCAGCATTTCCAACATTAGAATATTCAGGAAGGATTATCTCAGCATCCAATATTTCCTGCATTTCATTCACGAAAGCACTCACAGGTCCTCCTATCAGTACAACAGGAACCTCTATCTTGAATTTTGCAGGTGACTGGATATCAAATATTTTCCTGATCTCAGATTTCTCAACTCCATCAAGGAAGAAAGAAACAAGGTCACATGACATATTCTTTGCAAATTCTCTCTTGATATATCTGGCAAACTCATGCCTGTCCATATCAACAATAGAACCGAGCATGTCAGCACCCACGTTAGCAGCTTCCACGTTTCTTTCTGTGTACTCTCCAAGCACATGAAGTGCATCGGTTAGTGTAAATCCGATGGGTTGCAATAGTCTTTTCTGGATCAGGCTGTCAAATACCTTACTTGCAGGGAATTTCTTGGTACGGTTGAAGATCTCTGTTGTTGATGTTGGTTCTTTTTTAACGGCTTCAAGGACTTCTTTCTCTTCCGGACTTGCATCTATTGCTTCGTAATCAGTCCTGAGGTAGAATTTAGTTGGCTGGTAATTGATTCCGAGTCTCATTTTTGATGGCATGGGATTTGCTTTGAGCTGTTCAAGGAAATCAGGGTAGAGTACAGCAGCCCTGCATAGGGGAATAACTCTCCTTGGGCCAATATTGATATCTTTACCCCTGACCCAGACGTGGCTATCTCCTCCCATGGCTGAAGTTTCCATTTTTATGGCTTTTACTCTTGTCTTCCATCCGCCTACAACAGCACCTGCATCGCTCATTTCAGGCACGCCATCGTAGATAACTGAGATATCGGTGCTGGTACCTCCAACATCAATAACTGCGCATGATTCACTTTTTGCCAGGAAGGAAGCTCCTACGAGACTTCCGGCAGGGCCTGAAAAGATGGATTCAATTGGTTTTTTCAGGGCACTTTGTATTCCAATAACAGAGCCATCACATTTAAGCATGAATACCTTGGCATCGATTCCTCTTGACTTGATTTCAGCTTCAACAGTAGTCATGAATCTTTCAGTTACGGGTATCAATTGTGCATTTAAGAATGCTGTAACCGCTCTTTCAAATGCACCAAGGTCCTGTGAGAGTTCATAGCTGCAAATTGCAGGAAGGCCTGTGAGTTCTGTAATTATGTCCTTGGCACAGAGTTCATGGTCGTGATTCCTGACGCTGAAGTAGGATGAGATTGCAAATGCTGATACCTTATCTTTGACCTTCAGGACAAATTCTTTTATTGATTCGGTATCAAGAGGATTTGTCTCAATTCCATTGTGGTCGTGTCCCCCTTTGACCTGTAAATAGTGATTAGTTGGAAGTTCTTCTTTGATGTCGAAGTTGCCGATGAGTATAAGCGCCACAGGTGACCCGGTTCCTTCAAGAATGCTGTTGGTTGAAAGGGTAGTTGATACTGAAACAACTTTCACTTCCTTGAGCCTATCCGGATCGAGTCCTTCAATAGCTCCGCGGATTCCTTCAAGTGGATCGGGGTAACTTGTAAGTGATTTACTTGACTCAATTATAGTTTCATTTTCATCATTAAGAAGAACTGCATCTGTATATGTTCCTCCTGCATCTATTCCAAGACTGTAACTCATGTTGTGAACTCCTTATTTTTATGTTATTTGTGTGGAAATTCCAATATTATAGTATATATATTTTATGCATCATAACTTAACGCTGTTAACTATAAAATCAATATCAACTGCCGTAATTCTAGTTGGCATCTTTACTTGGCAATCTCGGCCATAGGGAATGTTTATATAGTATTTCTTTCAATCAGAAAACTCACGTGAGTCAGTCACCATGAGAATTTATGGATTTTTCTTGTTAGATTTCAGGTAATTTCCAGCGAAATATGTCCAAAAAAGAAATACTTAAATATGAGATCAAAAACAGTATGAATAGGAAAGTTCATATAATAGAAAGGATCCTTCCAATTTTAAGCAAAATGCCTAAATTTCGTGAATAGTTATCTATCCACTTGCAGTAGCTTGTTTTTGTATTTTTGTCTGCTTTTTATCAAGGGTTATTTTTTTATACTGCATATTATATCCGTGCAATAGTAAAATATAAATACTAGATTATCAAGAAAAGCTTATATACTAGTGTATTCTACCTATCAAACAGGAACATACTGCTACAAAGCAGGTTCAATCCTTCGGAATATCTTGGAGGTATTCCAGATACATAATTTAAATTGGAGGTTAAGAAATGGTAAATCAATATTTCCCAGGTAGAAATCCATTAGACGGTGTAACTCTGGAACTCTTTTCAGAAGATGATCTCAGAGCTCTTCACTACGCTACAATGGATGTCTTCATCAACACTGGTATCCAGGTATCAGATGCTGAAGCAAGGGCTATCTTTAAAGAAGGTGGCTGTTTAGTCGACGAGAAAACACAGGTAGTCAGGATACCTGAGTTCGTAGTAAACAGAGCACTTCGTGACTGCCCATCCAAGTTTGTCCTCTGGGGACGTGACAAGAAGAACAATGTCAAGCAGGAACACAAAGGAAAAGTACACTGGACCTGTTTCGGTACTGGTGTCAAGATGTGCAACTATCAGGCACCTGGCAAGTACGTAACCGTTGACTCAACAGAACAGGATCTTGCAGACACAGCAAAGATCTGTGACTGGGCAGAGAACATCAACTACTATTCACTTGCAGTTTCCGCAAGGGACTGGGCAGGAAAGGGTGCACAGGACGTACACGAGACCCTGACACCTCTGATGAACACAACAAAGCACTTCCACCACATCGATCCTGTAGGCGAGAACGTAGACTACTACCAGCAGATCGCAACAGCATACTATGGTGGCGACGATGAGGAAGCACGCAAGAAGCCAATTTTCTCAACACTGCTCTGTCCAACAAGCCCACTTGAGCTTAGTGTCAACGCATGTCAGGTCATCATAAAGGGTGCAAGGTTCGGAACACCTGTAAACGTACTCAGTATGGCAATGGCAGGAGGATCATCACCAGTACACCTTGCTGGTACACTCGTTACACACAACGCAGAGGTACTTTCCGGTATCGTACTCGCACAGCTTGTCAAGCCAGGCGCACCGGTATGGTATGGTAGCTCCACCACAACATTCGATCTTAAGAAGGGTACTGCTCCTGTAGGTTCCCCAGAACTTGGTCTTATCAGTGCAGCTGTTGCAAAACTCGGTCAGTACTATGGTCTTCCTACATTTGTAGCAGGATCGTAGGCAGATGCCAAGATACCTGATGGCCAGGCTGGCCATGAGAAGACAATGACTACTCTTTTCCCCGCATTGGCTGGTGCAAACACCCTTTACGGTGCAGGTATGCTTGAGCTCGGTATGACATTCTCACTCGAACAACTCGTTCTTGATAATGACATTATCTCCATGACAAAGAAGGCAATGCAGGGAATCCCTGTAACCGAGGAGACCATGGCAGTTGAATCCATTGACCAGGTTGGTATTGGAAACAACTTCCTTGCACACAAGACAACAAGGCAGAACATCAACCTCCCATCCAGTCCAATGATCATTGACAGGCTCATGTTCGGAGACTGGGAAATGGCAGGTTCAAAGGACATCGCAACGGTTGCTCATGAAAAAGTCGTTGACATCATGAAGAACCACGAAGTTGATCCAATAGACGCTGACCTTCTTAAGGATATGAAGGCAGTTGTAGAGAATGCTGACAAGGCATTCAGAGCCAGCATGTAAAACAGGAGGTTTAGAAATGGTAACAAAAGAAGAAATTATTGCAAAAGCAAAAGCAGCAATATTAGACTTTGACGAGGATGCAGCAGCAGAAGCAGCTCAGGAAGGTCTTGATGCAGATGTAGATCCAGTAGATCTTATCCAGGACGGTTTCACAGCAGGTATGAACGAAGTTGGTGACCAGTTTGAAGCAGGTACTGTCTTCCTTCCACACGTCATTGCAGCATCAGAAGCAATGAGTGCAGGAGTGGCTGTACTTACACCAGCTCTTGAAGCAAAGGGTGCAGAAACAGCAAGCAAGGGAACAGTTGTCATCGGTACCATCGAGGGAGATATTCACTCAATTGGTAAGGACATTGTTGCAACCATGCTTAAGATCGCAGGTTTCAAGGTTGTAGACCTTGGAAGAGACGTTGCAATCAGCAAGTATGTAGAAGCTGTGAAAGCAAACAATGCTGATGTAGTTGGTTCATCTGCTCTTATGACCACCACCATGGTTAGCCAGATACAGGTCGAAGAACAACTCAAAGAAGCAGGAGTTCGCGATTCTGTCAAGACAATGGTTGGCGGTGCACCTGTAACACAGGACTGGGCAACAAAGATCGGAGCAGACATCTACGGCGAAAATGCAACTGACGTTGTAACAAAACTGAATGCACTCTTCTAAGACGAAGGGACATTTAGAGAAGATAAGTTGTGAGGATGCATCCTGAGATACGTCCTCTCAACCGGAAGACAATTTTTGAGCTTATTGTCTTCCTTTAATTGGTGCTATCGGAATATCACTTTTCCGTTTAGCACCCTCAAAAGAAGATGAGGACTGCCAGCTTGATCGGGGCTGTCTGTTTTCTATCTTTTTTGAGCATTTTCCGGAAATTTCCGGAATATCAATAGGTCATAAAATGGCCATTATGTTCATGAAGGTTTGAAATTGGAGGTATTGACTTTGGATTTAAAAGCTTTAAAAAAGCAAGAACACCAGAAGAGAGTTAAGTATGGTTATATGTGGGCTTTCTTCTGCGCAGTTCTCTGGGGTATGTGGTATATTCCCGGTACAACTGTATGGGTATTGAATCCATTCGATGAGATGTACGGTGAGATTGCTGCAGGAAGCGGCGATGGTATGGCACTGGTTATAGTTGCCGTGCTGATCACAGCATTTAATGCATTAACAGTTATTCTAGCTCTTACTGTCTGGAATGGTGTTCTTGGCAAGTTCGGTGAAATGAAGAGAACAGTGAAGGAATTCCATCCCTGTTCAAAATGGTTCTTCCTGGCATCTATTTTCGGTGGTCCAATGGCCATCTTGGGTTCTTTTATCGCAATGGGTTTCGTTGGAGGTGCCTTTGCAGCGGTTGCAGCACTTATGTATCCTGTTATAGGTTCTATTCTTGCCCAGAAATGGTATGGTGAGAAGATCTCAAAGAGAGCTTATCTTGGTATTGCTTTCATTATTGCAGGTGGTATCACCATATTCGGTGGTGGACTGCTTACTGAACTTGGAAGCGGAAACGTTGCATGGATTGGCTACCTTGGTGGTCTCATGGCAGCAGCCGGTTGGGGTATAGAAGGTGCAATCGCAGGAAAGGGTCTTGATATTGCAGAACCTGATGTTGGTCTGACACTGAGGTTCCTCGGTGAGAACATTATCTGGTGGATTATTATAGTTCCTATACTGGCAATTATTGGTTTCCCAATGTTCAAGTATGCATTCATGGCATTCGAACCACTCACTCTTCTAGTACTGGTATTTGCAGGTATTACTTTTGGTTTCTGTTACGTTACATGGTATAAGTCCTTCCCGCTTATTGGTGTTGGAAGGGGCCAGGGTATCGGTAACCTGTACGGTCTGTTCGCTGTAATATTCATCTTCCTCTTCTTCGGAGATGTTCCTTCATGGACTATCCTTCTGGGAGGTGCACTCTGTCTTGGAGGCAGTTCAATCATGTTCTCTGAAGACACTGGTGAAATGGAATCTTTGAGAGGTGACTGAAATGGCAGGAAATCGCCCTATAAAATTCAGAATACTTGAGCTGTGCAACGGTGGTAAATGGAACTACGAGATCGTGTCCCAGATACAGAAAGAGTATGGCCTTAAAGGTGGCTTCCATAGGGATTCCATTAATTTCGATATCATTGAACTCGCATCAGGCGGAATGTTGAAAGATGTCGAAGTAAAGGTCGATGAAGAAGGTGTTTATAAGAAAGGTTTCCTTCTTCACAAGTATGAATTGACCGACTTTGGAAAAGTAAGGGCTGCAGATGCCTGTTTGATGTATGTATAAGGAGTGAAAAGAAAATGGTACAAACACAAGCTGCAATGGAAGCTTACAATGCTTACTGGGTGAATTCGCCCCTGCCTGCTGCTGATGTTTTGTGGATGGTTGCCATCCTTATAGTAGCATTAGTGGCACTCTGGCAAGCAAGAACATTCGTTTCACAGTTCTGAGGAGGAACTTGAAAAATCTTTGAGTTAGTTGAGTAGACAGATGCAGTGAAGTTACTGGCTGTTATCCCATGGTCATGAATGTAATGGATCTGCTTCTGTTATATCTATTTAGTCTTTAATCTGGAGGTTCTGCGAACAAATATAATGGAAAAATATATATACTTGATACCATGGGAATGCATGAGTAACATTTATATATGGTATTCCAAGACAACATATATATCTATCGTTGTAGTATGCAGCTTTACCTTCAGGTTATACCCCAATTCAAACCAAACTATAGTAAAATTATCGAAATCAATAACAAAATAATGAGGTGTACTAATGAGCAATGAAGAAATGTTCAAAGAACTCGCAGACGCTGTAGTCACATGCAAGAAGGATGTCGTCACAGCAGCTGTAGAGAAAGCAAGAAGCGAAGGTATCCCTGCACCCGAGATCATAGAGAAGGGTCTTGCAGCAGGAATGAACGAAGTAGGTGTTCTTTTTGAAAGAGGAAAGTTATTCCTTCCTCACGTAATGATGGCAGCAGGCGCAATGGAAGAAGGTGTCAAGCTCCTTGAAGCAGACATGCCAAAAGATGCTGTCACCAAGAAACTCGGTGTGATTGTCAATGGTACCGTTGAAGGTGACGTACACGACATCGGAAAGGCAATTGTATCAACCATGCTCCAGTCAGCTGGCTTTGAAGTTCACGACATCGGAAGAGATGTTCCACTCCAGAATTTCATTGACAAGATTAAAGAGACAAACGCAGACATGGTCGGTCTCTCAGCACTTATGACAACCACCCTCCAGGGTCAGAAAGATGTCATTGAGATGCTCAAAGAAAATGGCATGAGAGATAACGTAAAGGTCATGGTCGGCGGTGCTCCTGCAACCCAGGCATGGGCTGAGAAGATCGGTGCAGACTGCTATGCAGAGAATGCAAGTGAAGCCGTTGTAAAGGCAAAGGAACTCCTGCTTTAAGCGAGGTGTAATCATGGCAACAGAATATAAATTGAGAATGGGTGACGGAAAGCGCATTTTCATGACAAAGGAGCAGATCGTTGCTGACCTTAAGGAAGGTATGGCAGATGCAGCAGATCTTGGAAGCATTCCAGACCTTAGTGAAGATGAACTCGACAAGCTCGTAGACATTATCACCATGCCTTCAAGGATGGTTGGTGTCGAGCAGGGCAAGGAAGTTCCTGTAACTCATGATATCGGTACTATCAGGATAGATGGTGACCAGGGTAACAGTGGTGTAGGAATTCCATCCAGCAGACTTGTCGGTGCAATGATGCACGAGAGAGCATTCGGTGCTGACACAATGGAACTTGGTCACATTGACTACAGTTACAAACCAGCAAAACCTGTAATCGCACAGGAAATGCAGACAATGGAAATCTGCCAGCAGAACATGATCGTTCCAATGCTCTACGGTGCAATGCCAAACATGGGACTTTACTACACACCAGATGGTCCATTTGAGAACCCTGGTGACCTCATGAAAGCATTCAAGATCGAGGAGGCAAGACAGTCCATGGAACACTCTGCAGAACATCTCACAAGGGATATTGTATGGATCATGCAGAGGATGATGGCATCAGGTTCCGACGGTGTCAACTTCGATACTGTCGGTGCTGCAGGTGACGGTGACATGTATGCATCACTCCACGCAATCGAAGCACTGAGAAAGCAGTTCCCTGATATCTACATTGAAGCAGGTATGGCAGGAGAACTTATGCTTGGAATGCACGGTGAGCTTGAGTACGATGGCACAACCCTTGCAGGTCTCTGGCCACATGAGCAGGCCCCACTTGTTGCAAAGGCAGGAGCAAATGTTTTTGGACCTGTATGTAACACAAATACCAGCAAGAGTGCAGCATGGAACCTTGGAAGAGCTGTTACATTCATCAAGGCAGCTGTTAAGGCTTCACCAATACCATGTCATGTAAACATGGGAATGGGTGTCGGCGGTATTCCAATGCTTGAAACTCCTACAATTGATGCTGTATCAAGAGCCAGCAAGGCGATGGTCGAAATTGCCGGCGTGGATGGTATATAGATAGGGGTCGGCGACCCGATGGGTATGCCGATCTCCCACATAATGACCTCCGGAATGAGCGGAATCAGAGCTGCCGGTGACCTTGTTGCAAGAATGGAATTAGCAAAGGGAATGAGAATTGGAGAAGCAAAGGATTACGTTGCAAAGAAACTTGACGTAACCACAGATGACCTCAGTGACGAGTATGTAATGAGAGAACTGAGAGAAGAACTTGGTATAGGGGTTATCACTTCAGTAGCAGGTGCTCCAAAGGGAATTGCAGCTAAGATGAACATCGAGAAGCTTCTCGATCTTAAGATCAACAGCTGTGAAAAATTCAGGGGACAGTTGAAGTAAGTATTTTGGTAATTTGATATGAGTTCTGCTGTTAGTGGAACTCATTTTCTTTTGATTACCATCTTTCACAAAATAAAAAACAGAAATAGATTTTGGAGGCTAATATATGTCAAATCAGGAAATGTTAGACAAACTCAGGGACACAATTGTCACTCAGAACATTAATGGCTGTGCCGAAGCAACTCAGGAAGCTCTGGATGCAGGTATGACAGCAGTTGAGATCATTAATGACGGTCTTTCAGTAGGTATGAAGATCATTGGAGACAAGTTTGAAGCAGCAGAGGTCTATCTCCCACAGATCATGATGTCTGCAAAGGCAATGAATGCAGCAATGGAAATTCTTGTACCTATTCTTGCAGAAGAAAAAGGTGCAGATGACGAAGGTGTAGGTCTTGCTATCACCTACGTGCAGGAAGGAGACATTCACGATATCGGTCACCGCCTTGTAACAACCATGCTTGAAGCAAATGGTTTCAAGATCGTTGATATGGGTGTAGACGTACCAAACGACAAGATCTCAGAAGAAGTTGCAAAGAACAAAGGCAAGAAACTCCTGCTCGTCGGTTCAGCACTCATGACAACCTCAATGCTCGGCCAGAAGGACACCGTATCCATGCTTGCAGAAGAGGGCCTTAGAGACTCTGTTAAGATCATGTTTGGTGGAGCACCAGTATCTGACGCATGGATCGCAGAAATAGGAGCAGACGCAACCGCAGAAAACGCAGCAGATGCAGCAAGAGTTGCACTCAGCCTTATGCAGTAAAGAGGTATAATAATGACATTTGCAAGATCACTTGATTGTTTTGAGTTCTATGAGAGGGCAAAGAAGGGAGAGAAGATGACCCAGGATGACTGGGACCTTATGACAATCCCAATGAAGGCAATGGAACTCAAACAGAAATACAACCTTGATTTCAAGAACGAGTTTGTACCAACTGACAAGGACATGATGGAGAACCTCTTTAAGGCAGGTTTTGAGATGCTCCTTGACTGTGGTATCTTCTGTACAGACACCAGCCGTGTAGTAAAGTACACAGAAGCTGAGATCTGGGATGCTCTTAACAACGTCCAGAAGGAATTCACACTGGGTACCGGCAGGGACGCTGTAAGGGTCCAGAAGAGAAACGTTGGCGACAAGAGAAAGCCAATAGTACAGGGTGGTCCAACAGGTTCCCCTATTTCCGAAGACATGTTTATGCCAGTTCACATGAGCTATGCTCTTGAGAAGGAAGTCGACACAATTGTCAACGGTGTCATGATGACAGTCCGTGGCAAGCCACCAATTCCAAAGAGTCCATACGAGGTCCTTGCAGCAAAGACCGAAACCAGGCTCATCAAGACCGCAGCAGCAATGGCCGGAAGGCCAGGCATGGGCATATAGGGACCAGAGACTTCCCTGTCCGCTCAGGGAAATATCGCTTCAGACTGCGTCGGTGGCCAGGTCTGCAGTGACAGTCACGAGGTATCTCAGCTCAATGAGCTTAAGATCGACCTTGATGCTATCAGTGTGATGGCACACTATCAGGGTAACAGTGACATCATCATGGATGAGCAGATGCCTATCTTTGGTGGCTATGCCGGAGGCATAGAAGAAACCGCTATCGTAGATATCGCAACCCACATCAATGCATTCGTAATGAGCAATGCAAGCTGGCACCTTGACGGTCCGGTCCACATCCGCTGGGGATCAACCAACACCAGGGAAACCCTCATGATCGCAGGATGGACATGTGCGACTATCTCCGAGTTTACAAACATTATCTCCGGTAACCAGTACTACCCATGTGCAGGTCCATGTACCGAGATGTGTCTTTTGGAAGCATCCGCTCAGTCTATCACTGACACAGCATCCGGCCGTGAGATCCTCTCCGGTGTAGCAGCTGCAAAGGGTGTTGTCCAGGACAAGACAACCGGTATGGAAGCAAGAATGATGGGAGAAGTCGCAAGGGCAACAGCAGGAATGAACATTGATGATGTCAACAAGGTTCTTGACCTTCTTGTAAGCTCTTACGAAGGTAACTATGCAAATGCACCAGAAGGTAAGACCTTCCAGGAATGTTACGACATTGCTACCGTAACACCAACTGACGAGTATATGAAGGTCTACGACGGCGCACGCAAGAAGCTTGAAGAGTTCGGACTTACTTTTTAAGATGAATGAATCCCTGTGATAACGTAGTTTATCACTTCCCTAACGTGGCCAGTGATTTTTTAATCGCTGGCTCACCCAACTTTTTTTGATAGAATTATTTTGTTTGGTATTATATACCAGAGTAATCACTTGTTTTGAAGTCAATCTTAAAAAAGAGTAAATGTACATTTTCTCATGTCATATCATAAATAAATATGAATGATTTTGTACAAATCTATTGTTTAGCAGATTAGAATTAAATTACCTTTTACTTAAACAGGTTCCCCTGGAATATCACCCATAATCTCATAAGAGATCTTCCTGTAGAGTGCCAGGTATTCCTCGGTGGGTTCCATATCGTATTCAGAACGGATGTTGTAGCATTTTTCAAATGGCTTTCCTTCCGGAGGAGACTTGAGACGGTCAGCATATTTAGCATATATTTTAGCTACAAGGGTGTTAGCTTCTGAAAGTGTCAGGTGTGTTGCCATCTGTGCCATTTCTCCCATAAATCTGGATTCAAGGCCAGAGGAATGGTCAGGGACGCTTCCAAGGCGACCGGTTGGTCCAAGAAGCATATTCCTTCCGCAAACAGTATCACCAATTGCCTGTGCGGCAGTTTCGTAGAACATCATATCAGTGCAGATTCCGGCTGAATTCCAGTAATATCTTGCTGTGTAGTAGTTCATGTTTCTGGAAATAGCAAGTGATGACAGGTTGGATGCCCACATTATCTCCCCGGCAGAGGATGATCCTGTATCGGCGTGCACCGCGCCGGATGCATGTATGCTGGAGTGTGCCAGAACTTTGGATTGCAGTGTTTCAGCAACATCTATTATTGCAAGCCCTTCCGGAGAGCCTATACATGGTCCACCGAAGACAGGTACCTGACCAGATATATAGTGGTTGCCATGCTCCTGATGATAGATACATTTTGAAAGTATTTCATAATCTACCTTCAGGTCGTCCATGTATACTTCCTGTGGATCGGCACTTGAATAGAGTTCATCTGATGAAACAAGTAAAGATGATGTAGTAAGTGTTGGGGTGCTTGGTCCCATAAGGGCAAGTCCTTCCCTGCCAGCTATTTTTGTTGCAAGCCTTTCATTTCGGGCTGCTTTCAGGACTGCCAGCATCTCAAGTGGGCTTTTTGGATGGATGTATTCTCCTCCAAACTGTTTCATGGCACCGCTGTAAATTCCCTGAACAACATTTTCCTGAACAGAACTCAGGTTTATGTAAAGGAAGTTCTCCTCAGATACACTTCCTCCCATAGGTCCGCCGATGATTGTAGGCGGGAAAGACACCATGGGATAACGCTGCGGAACAACCACTTTTTCTTTGAGTCTGCCAATCTCAAGGGGATTTGTTATATTGAGTGCTTTGAGGATGTCCTCTTCGTCTATGTCGATGATACGTTGGGTGCTTCTGCAGAATATTCCTACCGAATGCAGGAGTTCAATTCCTGCTTCAAAGGCAGCATCTGCCATTTCAAGGTCATCTGGAACAAAAATTTTGGGATCATATTCTATTCCGTATTTAAGAGCCAGTTCTTCTGATTTTTTGAATACCTTGATGTCATGTTCTCTTTCTGTACGTTTTTCCCCTCCAATGGCATATTTGAGGTACTTGTAGATGTTTTGCATGACGAATCTCCTTCAAAAGAATAGGTTATCAGTAATACAGTTTTTGAAAATCTTTTTTTATTGTTATAAATAAGAATTGGTTCTATTACTTATATTTTTGTATGTTTTATGGAGATATAACGGCTTACAACTAGATATTATGCCAATTGAATCTGATTTATTCGATAGTTTAATGAATTTATGACGAATATTTCAGTAAATATTATATGCGGCAATATTGCAGTAAACAAAACGATTCAATTATTTCTTCTTATATGGGGTATTTTTATGTGTTGTTTTTTACTTTTAACTTGCCCGTTTTTAATAACTATTACTTATATTTTATGCTGAATACGTCCGGTTAAAAAAAGACCTGAATTTAGGGATCACCTAAACTTCTAATGGATGTAATAGCCTTTTTGGTAAGTGGTCGACAAATTCATCTGTTCCAAAAAACAATATTAACAAGCGTTATTTATTATTGATATTCTTTATCTATATTGATCCTTAAAAAGGCTATTAATCTACTATTTATCTCTTTCCAGTCATTTCTCCCTTATTCTACTATATATTCTTACCGACCGGCAATAGAAAAATATATATGTGTATGAGGCGAATTTGGAAATAATCACAATACGGAGATTAATTTATGGCAGAATATACCCCGAAAGAAAGATTATCCCGTGTACTCACTGGCCAGCCAGTTGACAGGATGCCTGCTGTCTGTGTTACCCAGACAGGTACAGTTGAGCAGATGGAAGCCTGCGGAGCCTTCTGGCCTGAGGCAAACTACGATGCCGAAAAAATGGCAACACTTGCAGAAGCAGGTCACACAGTAGTTGGATTTGAAGCAGTACGTGTTCCTTTTGACATCACTGCAGAAGCTGAGTTCTTCGGCTGTGAGATCAAGGACGGTACACAGGAACAGCAGCCATCAGTAATTGGTCATGTTGTAAAGACAATGGAAGATATCGAAAATCTTAAAGGCTATGATCTTAGCAATGGCAGGATAAATGTCGTATGTGATGCAATTAAAATCCTTGCAGACAAGTATGGAGACGAACTCCCTATCATGGGTAGTATGATCGGTCCTTTCTCCCTTGCTCAGCACATCAATGGTGACGAATGGTTCATGGCTATCATGACAAATGAGGAATTCGGTCTTGCACTCATGGAGTTCACAACAGAATTCAACGTTGCTTATGCAAAGAAGATGGTAGAGAACGGTGCCGACACAATGGTCATCATCGATCCAACCGCAAGTGCTCAGCTTATTGGTAATGAATTCTACGAGAAATTTGTCGTACCTTACCACAAGAAGATCTGCGATGCAATGCATGAACTCAATGTACCTGTAGTCCTTCACGTGTGTGGTGACACTACTCTGGGTCTCTCACTCATGGAAACCTGTGGTGTAGACGGTATAAGCGTTGACCAGAATGTGGATGCTGCAACAGCTGTAGGAAATGTAAAGAATGCTGTTATCGTCGGAAACCTCGACCCTGTTAACATGCTCTGGAACCAGACTCCTGAAGCAATAAAGGAACAGTCACAGAAAGTGGTAGATGCAGGAATCGGTCTGCTTGCACCGGGATGCGGTACTGTAAGCAAGACGCCAACAGTCAATCTCCAGGCGATGATTGAAGTGGCAAAGAGCCACAAGTACTAGATGTGTAGTTTTAGTTGAAATGAGCTAACACCTTGTTTCCCCCTCCGTAGCACCGGCCCATTTTAACATTTCTGGGCCGGTGTCTGCTACCCCTTCTCTTTGGATTTTTCCGGATTCTCTGATAAAATCCTTCTTTTCCACAGGTTTATATATACTGAACTTATACTAGACCCAGAGATGTCTCGCAGAAGAAAGAACAAAAATAAAGATTCCAGCGATGACGAATCGGGAATCACAGATTTTAAGAGCCTGTTAAAAAAACAGGGCTACAGTCTTGCAGGCAGGCATAGTGCTGTCAAGACATGCATGTGGCTTCGCAGGTCAATAAAAGATGAAGGCGAATGCTACAAATCCGTATTCTATGGTATTACATCTCATCGCTGTCTTCAGATGACCCCAACCCTTATGTGTAACCAGAAGTGTCTGCACTGCTGGAGACCTACGGAAGTAGACGTTCCCATGCCTGTTGGATGGGACTCTCCAGTGGAAATAGTGGGGTCTTCAATAGAATCCCAGAGAAAGCTCATATCAGGTTTTGGAGGTTCTGCACCCCTTGAACGCTGGAAAGAGGGCAACGATCCAAAGCATGTTGCCATCTCTCTCTCAGGAGAGCCTACTCTTTTCCCTTATCTTGACGAGCTAGTCGATGAGTTCAAGGCACAGGATTTTACCACTTTCGTTGTGAGCAACGGTACTGTTCCTGAAATGATGGCAAAGATAAACCCTGCCCAGTTATACATGAGCCTTGATGCTCCTGACAGGGAAACCTACGAAAAGGTCTGCCAGCCGAAATCTCCTGCTCTCTGGGACAACATTCTCAAATCCCTGGAGATACTCAGGGAAAAGGAAACAAGAACTGTTATACGTATTACACTTGTAAAAGGCGTCAATATGTTTGACCCGCAAGGTTATGCAAAACTCATAAAAATAGCAGAACCTGATTACATTGAGGTCAAAGCCTATATGCATCTTGGTTTTTCACGTAAGAGATTACCACGTGAAGCAATGCCTTCACATGATGAGGTAATGCAATTTTCAGAAAAATTAGCACAGCATCTTGGTTACAAAGTAGCTGATGATGTTGAGGTCAGCAGGGTCGTTTTACTGTCAAAAGATGGTTCAGTTACACATCTTCTTTGACAAAATACATTTTTTCTATAGGAGCCTGGGCCATGTTTAAAGCATTCTACTATTGTATGTCTCATCATACCGGAAATAGTTACTATTACTGTCTGTGTCACAACTTATATTTATAGCAACGGCATAGATAAGCAACCAAAATAATCGAAGATATAGATAATCACTTTACTTAAATGGAGTATTCACACAATGTCAGAACAATCTGCTCATTCAAAATATGAATTTAAAAAATCATTAGAGGAGCTACGTACCAAAAAAGGACGTGGTACCGAACTTATCTCTTTGTATATCCCCCCCACAAAGCAAATATCTGATGTCACATCCCAGCTCAGGACCGAGCACGGACAGGCTGCTAACATCAAGTCCAAAGTTACACGTGACAACGTGCAGGGTGCACTGGAATCCCTGCTTTCAAGGCTCAGATATGTGGAAGTTCCTGAGAACGGTATTGTTTTCTTCACAGGTGCTGTGGATATCGGTGCTAACAAAACCAACATGGAAACACGTATAGTCGAACCTCCCCAGCCAATAGTCACATACAGATATCACTGTGATTCCGCATTCTTCCTTGAACCGCTTGAGGAAATGCTTAAGGATGCAAAGACATACGGTCTTCTGGTTCTTGACAGAAGAGAAGCAACAGTCGGTCTTCTTGTAGGAAAGCGCATAGAAGCTCACAGAAACCTGACATCTACTGTTCCGGGAAAACAGAGAAAAGGAGGTCAGAGTGCTCACAGGTTCCAGCAGCTCAGGCTTATTGCAATTCACGATTTCTACAAGCGAATAGGTGATGCTGCCAGTGATGTTTTCCTGACAATTGATCACAAGGACTTCGAAGGTGTCCTTATCGGAGGTCCTTCTCCCACAAAGGAAGAATTTGAGTCAGGAGAGTTCCTGCATCATGAGATCCAGAAAAAGGTACTTGGTCTTTTTGATGTTGCATACACCGATGAATCCGGTCTTTCTGAACTGGTGAATGCTGCCAGTGAAAGACTTTCAGACCTTGACCTTATGGTTGAGAAAAAGCTCATGCAGCGTTTCTTTGCAGAACTTGTTTCCGATTCCGGCAAGGCTGCATACGGAGAAGCTCAGGTCCGTGAGAACCTGAATATCGGTGCAGTAGAGATCCTTATGATCTCAGAAGGTCTCAGGGCTGAGAGACTCACTCTAAAATGTCCCAACGGAGACTATGAGGGTGGAATTACACGTAATTTCAAACCTGGTGAGGAAGACAATTCCGCTATCCCCTGTCCTGTATGCGGTTCAAACGTAGAAATGATAGAAAGAGTGGACATCGTAGATGAACTTTCAGAACTTGCTGACCAGATGGCAACACAGGTGGAGTTCATATCAACCGACTTTGACGAAGGTTCCCAGCTTCTGAATGCATTTGGTGGAATAGTAGCCATTCTGAGATTCAGTACCGGTGTCTGATCTAATAATTAATGTAGGTGTTATTTTTGTTCCTAGAATTTGAAAGACAGGTTACAGAGGCTCTTGACAATGCTCTGAAGTCCCTTGGATATGAGACAGATGATCTTGGGCTTGAGCCATCACAGCATGCTGATATTGCTTCAAAGGTAGCTTTCAGGCTGGCTGCACAGGCAAAGTGCAATCCAAAAGAGCTTGCTGACAAAATAGTTGCTGCAATTGAATTACCTGAAGGTTCCCTGATAGGTGATATCAAAACAGTTGGTCCATACATCAATATTGATGCAGGCCGCAATTACGTTGACAATACCGTAAAAACCATCCTTGAAGAAAAAGAAAACTTCGGCGGTAATTTCTGTGAAGGAAAGATCCTTCTTGAGCACACTTCTGCTAACCCCAACGGTCCTCTTCACGTAGGCCACATACGCAATTCCATAATCGGCGACACACTTGTCAGAATACTCAAGAAAGCAGGCTATGAAGTTGAGACCCAGTACTATGTCAATGATATGGGCCGCCAGATTGCTATTGTTTCATGGGCTCTTTCACTCTTTGAGTTCGACACATCAAAAAAGCCAGACCATGCAATAGCAGATGTTTACATCAAGGCAAATGTTATCCTCAACGAAGAACCAGACAAGGTTGCAGAAATTGACAAACGCATGCAGCTTGTTGAAAGTGGTGATGAGGAAACCATAAAGAGCTTTGCTGAAGCTGTTGAATTTGCAGTAACAGGTATCAAGCAGACTCTTTTGAGAATGAATGTCAGCCATGACAATTTCCCTCATGAATCAGGTTTTATCCGTTCCGGTGCGGTTTCCAGAATTGTTGAGGAGATCAAAGCAACAGGAAGAACTTCAGATGACAACGGTGCTCTTGTAGTAGACCTTGCAGATTACGGTTTTGAAAAGACTCTTGTCATCCAGCGTACTGATGGAACCTCTCTTTATACAACACGTGACCTTGCCTACCATGAGTGGAAAGGCGAGCGTGCAGACCGTATGATCGATGTTCTGGGTGCAGACCACAAACTCATATCTGGACAGCTTAAAGCAACTCTCAACGCAATAGGCAAGAAAGAGCCTGAAATTGTAATTTTCGAGTTCGTATCACTTCCAGAAGGTTCCATGAGCACCCGCCGAGGAAAGTTCATCTCAGCCGATGACCTGCTTGATCAGATAGAGGAGCGTGCTTATGCTGAGGTCGATAAACGCAGGCCTGAAATGGACGATGAGTTTAAAAAAGAGGTTGCCAGCATGGTTGGAATCGGTGCTGTCAGGTACGATATTGTGAAAGTATCCCCTGAAAAATCCACAGTTTTCAACTGGGAAGAAGCCCTTGATTTCGAGAAACAGGGAGCACCTTTCATTCAGTATTCACATGCAAGGGCATGCAATATACTCAAGAAAGCAGAAGAGGAAGGCAAGTGGAACCCTGCAGAGGAAATTGATCCATCACTTCTCACCGAGGATACCGAGGTTGACCTGATCAAGAAGATGGCATCCTTTGACAGTATAATCAATATCTGTGCAAGGGACTTAAAACCACACACAATAGCAATCTATGCCAGGGAACTTGCAGACGCCTTCAATCAGTTCTACAGGTTCGTGCCTGTTGTAAGTGCTGAGGAGGATGACATTAGAGCAAGCAGGCTGGCTCTTGTAAACTGTGCAAAGATAGTTCTTGCAAATGCTCTTGATACTCTTGGTATCGGTGCACCGGAATCAATGTGAGAAAGTGAGTCTTTCTCATCCATTTTCTTTTTTAAAAACCAAATCTCATTTTTTAAGATCAAATACCCATCTACTTATCCCCGGAGCAACATTGCCACACCTTCGATGGAACAGAACTTCAAATCCCATACCTTCATATCTCTCAATGAGTTCTGGAATAACTTCTTTCGGTTTGAAGGTATAGAAATGGATAAATCCTCCCTCTTTTACCAGCGGAGAAATTGTTTCAAGAAAATGATCCATACCATAGGGTGTAGGGATTATTGCCCTGTCAAACTCAGTTTTTAGTAGATTTGGTATGCTGTTGGCGTCAGCATTAATAATATGGATTTTATCTTCAAGTTTATTGAGTTTGCAGTTCTTTGTAAATGATTTGCATGCAGCACTGTTCATTTCCACTGCAACAAGGCTGGCTGCAGCTGCTGCTGCAGGTATTGCAAATGGTCCGACTCCGCTGAAAGGAACGAGTACTTTTTCTCCTGCTTTCACAAGGGATGCCACTCGTTTTCTCTCGTAAGAGAGCCTGCCGTTGAAAAAAGATTGTCTGAGGTCAATTTTATAAGAGAACCCGAACTCTTTGTGTATGGTTTCAGTGCTGTTTCCTGCAATAATCTCAAAATCCGCAACTCTTTTGTTGCCTTCAAGTTTTGAGACTTTGTTAAGCACATTTTTGATATTCTGCATCCTTCCCATAATGGCACTGGCTATCTCATTTTTGTAATTTGTCAGTTCTTCAGGGATAGATACAACAGCAATGTCCCCTATAATATCGAAATGTTTGGGCAGTTTTTCAAGTTCCTTTTCAGGAATTTTTCCCTTAAGCTCATCCTTCAGGCTCATTTTTCTGTCTTTTTGCTCTAACGCAACGAAAGATTAAAAGTATTGCTTCTTGTCTGTTTTTATTCACTGGAATACTCAGGAGTCACTTTTTTTTCAAGCATTGTGAAAGATACATCTATCAGAATTGCAAGCATAATAGCAGGTATTGCACCTGCAAGTAGAGTGCTTGTATTGTATCCTATAAGTCCCTGGAATATAATCTCACCAAGACCACCACTGCCGATAAAAGCAGTGAGTACAGCAATGCTGTTGGCTAATATTCCTGCAAACTTAATTCCTGCAAACATTGCAGGATATGCATTTGGAAGTCTTATGTGTCTGTGTATCTGCCACTGGCTAAGTCCCACTCCTTCTGCATAGTCGATCAATGCAGGATCAACATTGCTAAGACCGATATATGTATTTTTGATTATTGGAAGCAGAGCACGCAACATTATTGCAACAAGCGCAGGTGTAAAACCGATTCCAAGGAAAGGAACCATGATTGCAACTACAGCAAAGCTTGGAACTGCCTGAACAAGGTTTGCAAACTTCATGATAATGAATTCGAGTTTTTTACTGTACAATGCTCCAAAAGCAAGTGGAATAGAGACAGCTATACTTACAAAAAGTGTTGTATAGACAAGGACAATGTGTTCCCATGTTGCATCAAGTACAGTTTCAAGAACTACCATGTTCCATACCTCTCATGGAGTTTTTTCTCGATTAAACCAGCAAAAGCATCAAGCAAAACAGCAAGCAATCCGGTCCAGAGTCCCGCAACAAGGATTGCATCCTTCTGGTAAAGCTGTATTCCGTTCTGCAGTACAGTTCCAAGTCCTCCCGCTGCAACAAGCCCTCCAAGAGTTACAACACCCATGCAGAACACCAGTGCAATCCTTATTCCTCCTGCAATAAGGGGAAGTGACATTGGAATCCTCACTTTCAGCAATGCTTCCTTTGGGGAGAGTCCGATTGCCTGTGCAACATATGTGTATTGCTCATCCACATTTTTCAGCCCAGTGTAGGTATTTCTTGCAATCGGAAGTATGGAATAGAGCACACATGCAGCAATGGTGGGTCCTGCTCCGAGTTTAACTATTGGCAGAAGAAGCACGATTAGTGCAAGGTCTGGTATCGTTTCTACAATATTCAGAAAATTGAGTACAGGATTTGCAGTTTTTGGTTTCATATAAATGAAAATACCAACGGAAACTCCAATTATTATCGACAGTATCAGGGCTATGCTGAACATATGTAGATGCTCAATTGTTCGCATTGTCATCAGGTTTCTTTCCCAGACATCCGCTATAATCTGTATTGAAAACATAACCTGTTCCCCATTTTCACTTCATCAGATAAGTTTCAGCAAAACCTCATCGGATACAAGGATACCAACCGGTTTTTTTGAATTCATAACAATTGCAAGGTATTTTCCACTGTTTTTCATCTCAGATAATGCAAATGCAACCGAATCCGTTGGTTGGAATGACTTGATGGGTTTTGCAAGTTCACTCAGTTTCTCTTCTCTGTCCCTGCATTTCATAAGGTCCACAATCTCCACCTGTCCGAGAAGTTCATCCCCATCAAAAACAAAAGCAGTTTCAAGGTCCCTGTTTGTCATTTCATCAACAGCATCACAGGCTTGCGTTTTCAAATCGAGAATATATTTCTCCTCAAAGGGTGACATCAAATCCTTCACTTTAAGAGTATCCATGTGCTTAAATTTACGCTGGTTATCAACGATATCAGCAACAAGCTCATTTTCAGGATTAAAAATGAGTTCTTCAGGAGGTCCCACCTGTACGAGTTTTCCCTGGTCCATAATGGCAATCCTGTCACCGAGTACAAGAGCTTCCTCAATATCATGGGTCACAAAAACGATTGTACGGTTGATCTCATTTTTTATTTTCAGGAATTCCTTCTGGAGCTGTTTTCTTAATATGGGATCCAGTGCACCAAATGGTTCGTCCATCAAAAAAAGAGGTGGGTCCATAGCCATGGCCCTTGCAAGCCCGACTCTCTGCTGCTGACCGCCACTAAGTTGTTTAGGATAGCGGTTCATGAACATTTCAGGTGGAAGTGATACAAATTCAAGCAGTGTTTTCACTCTTTCTTCAATATCGTTTTTGCTTTGTTTTTCAAGTTTAGGAACAAGCCCTATGTTCTCCCCGATTGTCATATGGGGAAACAGGCCGATATTCTGTATCACATAACCAATATTACGTCGAAGACGCACAGGATCGACATTTTTTGTATCAATCTCATTAATAGTAACCGAACCTTCATCCTGTTCTATCATGCGGTTTATCATACGCAGAGTTGTTGTTTTCCCTGAACCACTGGGTCCGATAAGAATCAGGAGTTCTCCACCTATAATTTCCAGATCAAGGTCTTTTACCGCAAAACCTTCTCCATATTTCTTTGTGATTCCCCTGAACTGGATAGAATCAATTCTGTCAAACAGCCTTTGTGTTTGCATGTCAATACCCGGAGATTAGATATTATTCCTAAAAAGTGAGGGATTTATTCTCCCTCAATAATTCCTTCATCGACAAGGAACTGATAAGCAATGTCTCTTGGTTCCTTTTGTTCTATATCGAACTGATAGTTCAACTGTCTCATGGTGTCAGTATCAATTGCACCATCAAGTTTCTGCATTGCAGCAATTGCATCAGGGTTTTCTTCTGCAAATTCCTCTGTTACTATAAGGATTGCATCATAAGGTGGCAGTGCATTCTTATCATCTTCAAGAACACGAAGTTCAAATACTTCATTTCTTGTATCTGTGGTGTAAGCAGAGATTGCATTAACCTCGTCACTTTTGATGGCTTCATACATTACAGTAGCAACAGCCTGTTTATAGTCCATGAATTCAAAGCCGTATACTTCAGTTATACGTGGCAATCCATCTTCACGTGTGGCAAACTCAGGATCAGTGCCGATTGTCATTTCTGCTGCATAAGGTTCAAGGTCGCTTATCTTTGTGACATTGTTCTCAGCAGCCCAGTCTTCCTGAACAGCTATGGCATATGCATCCTCAAAACCAAGGTTGCTTACTATCATTACTCTGTCCTGTTCCATGAGACCTTCTTCGGTCATGTTGTAAACTACCTGCCTGTCCCAGTCATCGAGTTGTTCAAGGCTGAGTATCTGGCTGTAAGCAGTACCGGTATATTCGGCATATGTGTGTATCTGGCCTGCCTTCAGGGCTTCGTAATTAACAAAAGTGCCACCAAGTCCCTGTTTGACATCGGTATCATATCCTGCATCTTCAAGGACAAGAGCGGTCATATGAGCAAGAATATAGGATTCCTGGAAAAGTTTTGAGCCTATAACAATGGTGCCTTTTTCCATCTGGGAATCGCCTCCATCATCCATACCCGTGTCTTCCTGCATTTCATTCGTTTCTTCAGCGCAGCCGGCCACAAAAAGAGCCATAATTACAACTAAAAGTATCAAAATCTTCTTCTTCACTGTTTAACACCCCGAAAATCGCTTGTTATCCGTAATTGTAATTCGATAACGACTTCCCAATAAGAAAGATGAAGTGGATTTTTTATAAATGTAACTGATTTTCAAGGAGTTAAACTTCAAATGTCTTTAAGTTCGATACTTAACACTTAAAAATTGAAAATTTAAAGTTCACAGAAATTGTGCTTAAGTTTCTCTGTAAGCTTGATATTCTCTGAATAATCCACCGGAACATCCAAAAGCCAGACACCGCCTGCTTCAAGTGCATCAGTAAGCCTTGGTTTTAACTCTTCAGCAGTTTCAAGCCTTACTCCTTTTGCACCAAAACTTTCAGCAAGTTTCACAAAATCAGGGTTTGTGAAATCAATTCCCATGGTTTCATTGAAGGCTTTCCTTTCATGCCATTCGATGAGTCCGTACTTTGAATCATCAAAAATAACAACAACAAAATTACAGCCAAGTCTGACAGCAGTTTCAAGATCCTGTAGATTCATAAGGAAACCACCATCTCCTGCAATTGCAACGACCTTCTTTTCAGGTTTAATTATACTTGCTGCAATGGCACTGGGGAGTGCAAATCCCATGGTTGCAAGTCCGTTGGAAATAAAAACTGTATTTGGTTCGCATGCAGGGAAAAGCCTTCCGATCCACAATTTATGAGCACCGACATCACTGATGAGAATATCTCCCCTATCCATTGTTTCCCGTACATCTGAGAGTATCTTTTGGGGTTTCATGGGGAAAGACATGTCTTCAGCGTAGTCCTCAATTTCGGCCATCATTCTGGCACGGACCTTCTGGAATCTTTCATGCATTTCCTTTTTAAAATCACAATATTGTCTGAGATTGAAAAGTGTCTGTTTGATGCTTCCGACAAGAAGAATATCAGGAATATATGTTTCATCAATTTCCGGATGGTCTGTGTGAATGTGAATTATCTTCTTTGATTTGTCAGGGTTCCAGAATTTTGGTGTGTATTCAACATAATCAAAGCCAACACATATTACAAGGTCAGCCATCTCAAAACCACACATTATGTGGTCGTGGTCCTTGATACCCATTGAACCAAGGTAATGAGTATTATCAGCAGGTATTGCACCTTTTCCCATGAAAGTTGAAACAACGGGAAGACCTGTAGACTGAACGAGTTTTCTGAGTTCACCAGCTGCATCTTCCCTGAACACTCCATTACCTGCAAGGATTATTGGCATTGAACTGCTCTTTATCATCTCTGCAGCTCTTTTAAGTTCACTTTCGTCCAGGAGTCTGATATGCGGATAGTCCTTCTTTAATATCGGTTCTTTTGATGTTTCTTCTTTAGCCACATCTTCCGGAAGCTCAATATGGGTAGCTCCGGGTCTGTCTGCTGCAATATCAAAAGCCTTGTGAACTATCTCAGGAATAAAATCGGCTCTTGTGACCTTTGAGTTCCATGTTGTGAATTGTTTGAAAGCCGTTACAATATCGATATACTGATGCGAATCCTTATGTGTTTTTTCAAGGGCAGACTGGCCTGTGATTGCCACAAGAGGTGCTCTGTCAAGCTGTGCGTCTGCAATTCCGGTTATAAGATTTGTGGCTCCCGGTCCCAGTGTTGCAAGACAGACTCCTGGCTTGTGTGTGAGCCTCCCATACATGTCTGCCATAAAAGCAGCACTCTGCTCATGTCTTGTGGGGATGAATTTGATATTTGATTTCCTGAGTGATTCGGTAAGGTCGATGGTTTCCTCTCCCGGAACTCCGAATATGTATTCTACGCCCTCATTTTCAAGGCATTTCACAAAAAGATCGCTAGCTTTCATTTTTAATACACCTTCATGGATTTCACGTTCATGAATTCCAGCATTCCATGGCGGTACATCTCCCTGCCGATTCCGCTCTTTTTCATTCCCCCAAAAGGAAGTCTTGGATCAGATGATACAATGTTGTTGACAGTTATTACACCGGCTTCGATGTGTCGTGTCATCCTCATGGCTCTATGCTTATCCCTGCTCCAGATGCTGGCTCCAAGCCCGAATTCAGTATTGTTAGCAATTTTAATAGCGTCTTCCTCATTATTGAAAGTTATTATGGGTGCAACAGGACCAAACGTTTCTTCCGTTACAACAGGAGCCATTTTGTCTACATTGCTGAGAACAACAGGTTTGTAAAAATATCCTTCTTCATCTGTCCTGCCACCTTCCAGAATTGTTTTTGCTCCTGATTTCATGCTCAGTCTTATCTGCTCTTCCAGACATTTTATTTGTATTTCACCTGCCATCGGTCCTATATCAGTAGCAGGATCCATTGGATCTCCTATTTTGAGGTCTTTTACGTGTTCTGTGAATTTCTCGGTGAAATCTCCGGCAATTTTCTCATCAACCAGTAAACGTTTGGCTGCAATACAGCTTTGTCCGCAGTTCTGAAATCTCGCTATAACTGCTGCTTTAGCAACTTTCTCGACATCTGCATCTTCCAGCACTATCAGAGGATCGCTGCCTCCAAGTTCAAGGATGAATTTCTTAATGCTTTTTCCAGCGGCTTCTGCTACCATTTCTCCTCCTGGACGACTGCCTGCAAAAGAAACAGCGTTTATTTCATCTCTTGAAATCACTGAGGATGCAGTGTTGCCATCTACAAGAAGTGTCTGGTACACACCCTCTGGAAATCCAGCCTCAATGAATATATTCTCAATTTCAAGAGCACACATAGGAACATTACTGGCATGTTTCAGTAACACAGTATTTCCACCAGCAACAGCCGGAATACCAAATCTTAATGCCTGCCAGAATGGAAAATCCCAGGGCATTATACTGAGTATAACACCAGTCGGTTCATAAACATATCCAGAGGTTTCAGCATCGGTTTCCACAAATTCAGATGCCAGAAAACTTTCAGCATTGTTTGCAAAGTAATCACATGTCCATGCGCACTTTTCAATTTCCGACAGTGACTCCTTGATAGGTTTGCCCATTTCTTTTGTAATGAGCTCTGCTAGCTCTTCTTTTCTGTTTCTCAGAACCTCACCCACACATTCGATGGAGAAAGTTCTTTCACAGAGTGGTTCGTTTTTCCATTGAGCAAATGCTTTTCGGGAATCTCCTATCTTCTGATTCACAACTTGCTGAGAATAGAGGTCAAATTCTCCGTTCAATTCTTTTGTTGCAGGATTAACAGACTTAATTTTCCCCAATTGGAATTCCTCTCACTTGTTATTGGAATAAGGGCTTTTAAAATCCAGATTCCTTCTTTTATATAATAGTTGATGTGATATATAATTGCTTAGCAAGCCTTTCATATTTTAAGAGGAATTGGATTATGATACTGTTCTGGATTCTGAATGTATCTTTGGAACTTTTTGCATCATTTACGATGGAGGGATCATAAGTCATCATCCGATTAGTAATAAGCAATTCATGAATATCATGAATAAAAAGAGAAAATGAGACTAAAAGTCTATTTGAATTAATTTCATTCACATCAGCTTTAAAGACTTGATATTCATAAACTCGAGGAACCCATGTCTTGAAAGCTCCCTGCCCATTCCGCTTTTCTTAACTCCGCCAAATGGCAGGCATGCCTGCGGTGTGCAGAATGAGTTTACACCTACCATTCCTGTTTCAAGCTCAGATGCAACTCTCATAGCCCTGTCACGTTCCTGGCTCCAGACACTGGCACCCAGCCCAAACTCTGAATCGTTTGCAAGTTCAATGGCTTCATCCTCGGTTTTCACAGTAATTATCGGTGCCACAGGTCCGAAAGTTTCCTCTGTCATGACCTTCATGTCCCTTGTAACTCCGGTGAGAACAGTAGGAGAATACATGTACCCCTGACTTGCCATTCTTCCACCGGGGACAAGAGGGTTTGCACCTTTTGATATTGCATCTTTTACCTGATCTTCAAGCACAAGCATTTGCTCATTCCTGACCATTGGTCCAATGTCTGTTTCAGGGTCCATTGGATCTCCTACCTTCAGATTGAGCGTTTCTTCCACAAACTTTTCCGTGAACTCTTCAGCAACCTCCTCCATGACTATGAAACGCTTGGCTGCAATGCAAGTCTGTCCGGTATTGATAAAACGGCTTGGAACTCCTACCTTTGCAGCCATCTCAACATTGGCATCATCAAGGATTATGAACGGGTCACTTCCGCCAAGTTCCAGCACGAATTTCTTCATGTTATGGGCGGCAAGCTCGGCAACTTTCTGTCCTGCATCGTATCCTCCTGTGAATGATACTGCTTTCACTTCCTTCCGTGAAATAAGTGAGGATGCAGTCTTTCCATCAACAATCATTGTCTGGAAGACACCTTCAGGAAATCCGGCTTCAAGGAAAATGTTCTCAATCTCAAGGGCACACAGGGGAACGTAACTCGAATGCTTGAGTAGCATGACATTTCCACCAGCCAGTACGTGTGCTGCTGCACTGAGGACCTGCCAGAACGGGTAATTCCAGGGCTTAATCGCAAGCACAGTTCCCATTGGTTCGTAATGGATCATCTGGTCGCATGCACCCTCTTCCGCAGGCTCAGGTTCAAGCAGCTTTTCGGCATTATCAGCAAAATAATCAAACATTGTCGCACATTTTGCAACCTCAGGAACAGCCTGCTTCATGACCTTTCCCATCTCTGTAGTGATGAGTTTTCCATATTCTCCCTTGTTTTTCCGTAACAGCTCAGCAAATTTCTTCAGAAGCTCATTACGCTCAGAAATATCAGTTCTTTTCCATTCCCTGAACGTTTCAGCAGATTTCTTGAGCATCCGGCTCACCTGTTCGTCGGTGTGCATTTCAACTTCGCTGATAACTTTTCCTGTTGTGGGGTTAATGGATGAGATTTTTGCCATGATAAATCCTCTGATAGCAATATAATTGAAATCTTACATATTTGCTATTGTTGAATGTAGTTAAAAGTGAGAGTATTAATGATTATCTTTAATAGTTTACATCATTGCTATCTGCACAACACTCGGATACTTCTTCATAATCGTATAAGCTATGGACCTGCCAATCCATAATTTTCCCTGCTGCATCCTTCTCATTTTACTCATTTCTCCTAATATCTGTAAAGCTTCAAGAGCCACGGGTTCATTGAGATAACAACTGTCAGGAACCCTGTTATCTGAAAAAAAGATAATGGGTATTTTCAGTTTCCTGTGCAGGTCGGTTGGCAGTTTATTTCCCAGTTCTTCCAGTATGTCCTTATCAAAGACATGTTCGTTTCCTGCTTTTGTTCTGGATACAGGTCTTTCTTCCGTTAGTAGCTGGGCAAGAGTCTTACGTTCAGAAACAAGTCCCTCGTTAATTTTTCCTACTTCAATTCTCATCCAGCGCATAAGGACGGAGTCATCGGAAACTGGAATTCTGCCAGACATAATCTTCAACAATCCTATGTGACTTTTTATTGAAATTGGTTTTGAAAGCCACAAGCAAAATTAATTTATGCAACATTGCAATTATATTATGCATCTATGGCTATAGGAACAATTATTCTGGCACTGGTTGGAATTTATTTGCTGGTGATCTACAACAGTAGATTTGAAGATCAAAATCTAATAAACCGAACGATAGCTATATTGTTCTTTCTGGGCCTGATAATATCAGCCTCGGTAATTCTTGGTTTTTTCATAGAATCAATAGCTGGCTTAGTCATGTATCCTTATGTAGCATTTTTTGTAATTCCTGCAATGATAGCCACGCTATTATACCGCAGATTCTCTGCAATGAAGGACATTGAGATTGTGTCATTGTTCATCTGGGGAATTCTATCATTATTAGCAGGCAGTTTCATCGGATTTTTCATGACAATGGACAATCCCTCATTGACATATCTTGATATCACTGAATTTAGTCGAAATAGCTGGATGCTTCATGTGACCCTGAAAAATATGGGCATTTATCTGTTGAATACGTTGATGGTTTCCATTCCTTATGCAATGCATTCCAGAACAGACAACAGGATATATTCCGTAATATGGAGCCTGATTATTGTCTTTTTAGCTCTCATTTATGCTTATGTTATGACTTACCTGTTGTATGGTCTGTAATTTTCAAATAAATTTCAAGGATAATCATTTAAACTTTGTGAACAAGTATTGATTATGGGTGCTTTAAAGCTTCTGAAGGAACATGAAAACGTTATTAAAGAACGGTTTTGTGTTGAAAAAATAGGTATTTTTGGTTCATTTGCCAGAGGTGAAGCACTGGATAAAAGTGATGTGGACGTACTTGTAGAGTTTACCGAAGGCAAAAAGACATTTGATAATTTTATGGAACTAAAATTCTATCTTGAAGAGCTTTTTGGAAGAGATGTGGATCTGGTAATTGAAACAGCTATTAAACCCAAATTGAAGGGTTACATCATGAGGGAAGCTGTTTATGCCTGAATCTTGTGAAGTGCCATCTGTTTTTGAAACATCCATTAAAAAAGTCAAGACCGCTGTTCTTCAGGCTTTTGAAAATGAAAATGTTAAAATATTCCTCTTCGGTTCAAGGGCAAAAGGAAATGCTCACAGCACATCTGATATTGATGTTGGAATCCTGCCATCCGGCTGTTTTGACAGAAAAAAGATAACTGCCTTGAGAGCAGAATTAGAGGAGATGAACATTCCCTATACTGTGGACCTTGTAGACCTTTCCATAGTTTCAGAGGAATTCAGGCAGCAGGTGTTCAAGGAGGGAGAAATATGGAAAGGGAAAGGCAGTACAAACTCGAAATGAACGCAAAGGTTGCAAAAAGAGCCCTTGATACTCTTCAGGAAATAATGGATGAAAAATATTCCGTAATAATCAGGGACGCAGCTATCCAGCGTTTTGAGTACACCTTTGAAGCCATCTGGAAACTTGTAAAAGAATATCTCTTGGAAAGAGAAGGTGTGATATGCAATTCTCCTAAATCATGCTTCCGTGAAGCTTTCAAAATGCACCTCATAAATGAGGATGAGAGCATGCAGGCTCTGTACATGACCGACGACAGGAACATGACAACTCACACATATCACGAGGATGTTGCAGAAGAGATATACAAAGAACTTTCAGGATACTACGCCCTCATGAATAAAATATACACAAGAATAGTCAAAGAATGCCTGTAATCAAAATCTTGTTTTTTCCTGTTTTGTCCCAGTTTTCAAACTTCAGACTAATATTCATATGAGTTCATCAAGATGGTCAAACCTGAGTTTATAATAGGTTCCTCTTCCTGTTCTTCCTACCTGCACGAGAATCTTTTTCTGAACCAGGTCTTGCAGATCACGTTTTGAGGTTGAAACACTCAGATCACATAATTTTTGGTGTTCTTTATTGGTTATCCTTCCCATCTCACGAGCAAACCTGATAGCTTCCAGCTGGCGATCTTTCAATCCGGTCTGGATGTATTTACCAATGGTTCCATAGTCTCGACTGATATTCAATACCGCGTTCTCAACCCTTGAAACCTTAAGGGCAAGCCCATACAGGTAATATTCCAGCCATTCATTGATGTCAGGTTTACTGTTGCCCCTTCCATCAAGTTTTTCAAAATAGTCTCTTTTTCTCTGGTTGAAGAACTCTTCTATGGTGAACAATTTCTTTGCTTCCTTGAAATTCTGTGAAAGCATGTAGGATGAAATAATTGTGGCAATAGTAATGCTTCCTTTTTCAAATGGATGCATTCGATAAAGCTCAAAAAGAACAATACCAGCTTTCAGTGTTGGAAGTAGATCTTCTGATTCTTCTCCGTATGCCCACTCCAGCAGGTCCCTGATGCAATATCTCACTCTCTCCGGTTCCATAAAGCCTTCTGCTACGGCGGTGCGGTATTTTCCAATTTCATCTTCAGGGACCATATCCTTCATGGCTATCCTGTGAAGTGTGAATATCGTATCCTCAGTAATTTCCTCATTTTCCATTTCCTGCAGGTATTGATTTAGTTCCAGGAAGTTCAGCACCTGTTTCTTGTCAGTCTCATCTCCAAAAATATCCTGGCCGTTTACAAGTTTTGTGACCTGCCTGATTGAAAGGCTGTTCTCTTCCAGACTGGTAGCATGATATGCAAGTCTGAAAAGATTGTTGATCTGAAGCCTTCTTTCCCATGAAGGCGGCACGTGTGTATTGAGAATTATCTCTCTTGCTGCATGTATTCGTGCTAGTAGTCGCACTATTCTGTCGTTGTACTGGAAGTCCGGCTGGTACATGCTTCATGTCTCCGTTTTTTACCATTATTTGACTGGCTAAATATAAATTCTTTAACTACGACTTATAATTATGGATGCTAAGGAAGACCTGAATACTACAGCAGAGAAGATAAAGACTATGGAAATAAGAGGTGCCGGAAGAATTGCAGTTGCAGCTTCCGCAGCACTCAGGGATTATGTAATGACACTGAAATCACTGCCAATGAGTGAGTTCAACGTCAAACTTGAAGAAGCTGCAAAAATACTTGTGGATACCAGACCAACAGCAGTCTCTCTTCCAAATGCGGTTGCCCTTACAAAAAGGCACAGTGCAAACAATGTCTATGACGCAATCGATGAGATTGCAAAGAACGCAGAGAAGTTCATAACAAACGCAGAGCAGGCACTTGGTAAGATCGGAAAGATAGGTGCTGAACGCATCCATGATGGCGATGTCATCATGACACACTGCAATTCCCACGCAGCACTCTCAATTATCAAAACTGCTTTTGACCAGGGAAAGGATATATCAGTAATTGCCACAGAATCCAGACCCCGAAGACAGGGTTTCATCACTATCAGGGAATTGAATGACTATGGAATTCCTACAACTCTTATCGTTGATTCGGCTGTGAGACTGACCATGAAAGAAGTTGACCTTGTTGTAGTTGGCGCAGATTCAATTACTGTCAACGGCGCACTCATAAATAAGATTGGTACTTCCCAACTTGCAATGGCAGCCCAGGAAGCCCGCAAAAATGTAATTGTTGCTGCAGAGACCTATAAATTCAGTCCTCGCACTCTTCTTGGAGAAATGGTAGAGATCGAGGATCGTTCAAGTGATGAGGTTATAGATGCTGATATTCTCAAAGAGCTTCCGAATGTAAAAGTAAGAAATCCGGCTTTCGATGTAACTCCGGCAGAATACATTGACCTCATCATCACTGAAGTCGGTGCTTTCCCGCCTGCAATGGCTTTCACAATTCTCAGGGATTATCTGGGTCTTGAAATTGAAGTTTGAATAACAAAAATAAATTAACGAATTGTTTTTTGGAAAGTCTCAGTCTTTCCAGTTCCACCATTTTAGAAGTTCAGGGTCATGCTCATCGTTGGATGCAAAATAAACCGCTTCCCTGAAAACATAGAGCATGCACCTGTCCACATGCATCCCCTGAAAATCACATAATTGCTGATAAAGAACTTCAGGGTCTCTGTCCTGAAGGTCTGAAACACTTCTAATTCCAAGATTCCAGAGATCATCAGCAATCTTTTTTCCAACACCGGGGATAATCATGAGTTCTTTAATAACGGCTTTATATTCCTCATTTTCAGAATTGGGTTTTGTGTCTTTTGATTTCATGGCATCCTCAAATCTCACTTTTTCCCCACGGTTGCAACATAAATAACAAACTCATTCTCACCATCAATTCCCATTGCAGGATTGATCTCTTCATCAAGGAATGCTGCAATGGCACAAACACCACAGCCCACGGATTCTGCACTGAGATAGAGGTTCTGGCAAACGTGTCCGGCATCAAGATGCAGGTACCTGTAACCTCTCTGTTCGTATCTCCATGTCATTCTGTAGGGAACCGCTGTCCAGATGAACGTAGCGGCACTGCTGGTGACAAAAGACTGGTCGAGGCATCCATGTCTGATATTTATTGCAATATCTTTTTCAGTGTTTATTTCCACAAGCTTGTGCTCGATGGGAAGAAATCTATAGAGGCCCTTTTCAAGTCCTTTGACATTGTTTGCGAGAATATATGTTTCCAGAGCATGTCTTGCTCCTGCTGATGGTACTGTCCTGAAAGTTGCAGCGTTCCTGACTACTTCCTTTACTCCCTGAGTACTCCAGAGCAGGTAGGAAAGTTCTTCCAACAAAAGCGGCTCAGAACTGTAATTCCTGACACTTGTTCTCTTTTCGATAGCTTTTCTGAGGTCAATGTTGTCAACTTTAATGTCCTCTGGTGAGGGGAGATCGATTACCCTCTTGCCTTCCTCTGCGCCAAGTTCCAGATCAGGATTAGGATATCCAATTGACTGGTCAGACCTGTCAAGATACCGATACTGTGTCTTTTCCATGAATTCTTTCCCAAATTCTCCCAAGATATTATCCTCCCACCATCTTCTTAAAATGAGTTTATTCGTTCTTTATACATCTTGCTTTTATAACTATAAAGGAACCTCTTCCAAATCCTTTCTCTGCCTCTTCTGGTCGATGAATAAGATTCAGGGGTTTGAAAAGTGTCTGCATGACAGTTATATCACCGAAACCGTGTTCTTCCAATAATGATACTATATCTTCTGTAGTACGAAAAACAATATTTCTGTAGAATCTGCTTTTTGGTGCTTTTTTACGGTACTTCTTACCGAGAATACTGTTCTTTTCGACAAAAGCGATGATAAAGTGTCCTTCTGGAGTTAGTATCCGATGCAATTCTTGAAGTGTCAGGTCTGCATCCATTAAACAAAAACTTGTAACTATCAGGGCAAGTTCCATAGACGAGCTTTTGACAGGAAGTGCTTCTGAAACTCCTTTTATACATCTGACTCCTCTGCATGCTGCAATCTCCAGCATACTGACAGAAGGATCAATTCCGCAGTTGATATCCAGTTTCGATGCAAACCTACCTGTTCCCACTCCAATCTCTATGCTGTTCTTTCCAGTATCCGAGGGCATCAGTTTTCGGATGGCTTCTATTTCAGAAGCATAGACTACCGGATTCCTGTCGTACCAGCTATCATAGTCCTTAGCATGTTTGTCATAAACAGTTTTCTTCATACCAATCATTCCCATACAGAAATCTCTGAAAGAAACTATAAAAGCTTTGATGCTTCTCTAAATTATATGGTAGTTAGATGTGAGTGGGCTGAAACAAACGAACATGAAATTGATTATCATGAAACAGAATGGGGAGTTCCTGAACATGATGACAGGAAACTCTTTGAGTTCCTGGTACTTGAAGGAGCACAGGCAGGACTTAGCTGGGATACTATCCTGAAAAGAAGGGAGAATTACAGGAAAGCCTTTGATGATTTTGATTTCGAGAAAGTAGCTGCTTATGATGAATCAAAAATTGACGAACTTTTGCAGGATTCCGGAATTATCAGGAACAAACTGAAAGTGTGTTCTGCTGTCAATAATGCAAAAGCTTACATTAAAATTAGAGATGAGTTCGGTTCTTTTGATGCTTATCTCAGGACATTCCTGCCTGATGGCAAACCAATACAGAATTCATGGAAAACAATGGATGAAATTCCTGCAAAAACTGAGCTTTCTGAAAAGATAAGTAAGGACATGAAAAAGAGAGGCTTTTCTTTTGTGGGTCCCACGATAATCTATGCTTTCATGCAGGCTGTGGGAATGGTTAATGACCATGTTGTGGATTGCTTCAGGCATGAAGAATGCCGGAAAATGCGGTGAATAGTATTATTTTTGATTTTTTGTATTTCTTTTCCAGCACCTGTAAATGAATATAGAAATTGCAGGTATGAACGAAAGTGCACAGAACATATAGATTGTCAAGGGACCAATTGTCCATAGTAGCGGATTATCCGAAATTGGCTAGAATGGAGAAATATCTGTATAGAGAGGTGCGTCCAGAAGTACATGACTCCAGGTTCCGATAATTGAACCGAGTATGATTGAATTTAATGAGTAACTCTGCTCTATCCTCAGTTTATTGGTAATTTTCTGCAACCACTTCCTTTGAGAAAAAATGAGCCATGCAATTAGTAGTCCTACAATGGTTGCAGCCAGGAAAGTATGAAGTGGTCCGTGCAAAGGCCGACAGCCTGCAAATAAACAATAGGTTGCGCGCACATCGATTATAATACTTCCAATTAAAATAGAAAAAAGATTGACCTTTTTCTCGAAGAGTTCTCCGAGAAGAAAGGCGGGTCCTAAATGAAAAGGTGTGAAGGGCATTTACATCAGGTCAGATACCCGAATGGGCTGTCCTCATAGTAATATACCAGTTCAGCAGTTGCATCTGCGTCAGCCTCTGAGCCAAAAAGCAGGCTTGAAAGGGTTGGTTTGTTCATGTAAACTATTGTTGGGTCATCCACTCCTGCAAGGTCTGCTGCCATGTCAATGGCATCATAGAAATTACCCAGTTCATCCACAAGTCCAAGTTCCTTTGCTTCTCTTCCTGTGTAGATTCTACCGTCTGCAAGGCTCTTGACTTCACTGACACTCATGTCCCTGCTTTCTGCTACATCCGCAACGAAGTTGCTGTAAACTTCCGCTACAACCTTGTTGGCATATTCCTTCTCATCATCGGAAAGTCCTCTGGCAGCATTGCCCATGTCCTTGAATTCACCGGATTTAACAATATAGTATTCCACGCCTTCTTTGTCATAGTATTCCGACAGGTTCTGGAATTGCCATATGGTACCTATGCTTCCGGTCATTGTTGACGGGTTAGCAACAATAAGGTCTGCTGGCGATGAGAGGTGGTAGGCTGCACTTGCTGCTGTGCTTCCCATTGAGACAACTACAGGTACACCGCTTTCACTTGCTTTTTTAACTTCTTCATATGCTTCTTCGCCAGCTGTTGAAGATCCTCCGCCACTGTTGATCCTCAATACTATGGCTTTGACATCATCATCATTCAGGGCTTTTCTGATGTTGTCAGATATCTCTTCAGAGCTTGCATAGCCAAGTCCACCAGGTACACTGCTTGTAACCATGGTTCCTTCTATGTAAATTACAGCAATCTTATCGTTTGAAGAGTAAAGATCGCCATTAAATGACTGGTAAATAGCTGCAAAACCTATGCCGATGACGAACAGGAGAAACAGGACAATGGCAACATACTGCCATTTACGGCTTTTTTTCTTCTTAACGACAGGAGTTTCCCGGGATGGTTCGTAATAACCTGTTCCTGTTTGTGGTGCGGGTTCTGCTACTTCCTCTTTTACAGGAGTTTCAGGGGCAGCATTTACAGGTTCACCGCTCACAATGTCGTTTGAAGTCTCTTCTTCAACCTGGGTTTCAACCTCTTCCTTAACAGGTTCGGATGTTTCAACTATAACAGGTGAATCATCTTCAGTAATCTCATCACTTGTTTCTATTTCAGCATCTTCGGATACACCGCTGGTCTGGATCTCGTCGCTTTCGGTTTGAGTGTCATCACTCTTGTTTTTATCAATACTATACGGGTAAAGATGATATTCGCTATCATCCTCTGTGTTTTTATCTGAATTATCTCCGTTCATCTATTTAATCCATCCCACGTATGAAATGTATTTGCACATTCAAAAACCTTCCCTTGTGGCTAGCGAGCGAAATATATTTTATAATTGCACGCAATGCAACACAATATATATTGATCATATTTTTAGTGGAGATAATAAATGTCAAATATTCCTTCTGATAAACCCGTGCTTGTCACATGTGGTCTTCCTTATGCAAATGGAAAGGCGCATGTGGGGCACCTTAGAACATACATTCCCGCAGATATTTTTGTGAGATCTCTCCAGAAGAACTCACAGGAAACAACATTTGTCTGTGGTTCCGATACCCACGGTACTCCTATTGTGGTAAATGCCGAGGAACTTGGCACAACACCCAAGGAACTTGTGCAGCAGTACCATACTCATTTTGATGAAGTCTTCAAGAAGATGGGTGTGGAGTTTGATGCATTCGGAACAACCGATGATGAAGAGAACCACAACCGTACAACTGAGATCGTTGACAAACTTATTGAAAAGGGATATGTTTATCCAAAGGTAATCGAGATCGCTTACTGCCCACAGTGTGACCGTTTCCTTCCTGACAGGTATGTTGCAGGTACATGTCCGCATTGTGGCGAAAAAGCACGTGGAGATGAGTGTGACCAGGGTTGTGGAAAACATCTGGAACCCGGGGAGCTTAATGAACCAATTTGTACAATATGTAAAGGTCCTGCCGAATATAAGGAACAGGAACACTTTTTCTTCAAGCTTTCAGAATTCAAGGATTTCCTCATGGAACACCTTGAGAACCTTGGTGGCACATTAAATGCACGTAACTATGCAATGGGCTGGATCAAGCAGGAGCTTACTGACTGGTGTATCACCAGAAACCTTGAATGGGGTGTAAGATTCCCCGGACATGATGAACTTGTAGTTTACGTATGGGTTGATGCACCTATCGGTTATATGGCTTTCACAGAAGAATGGGCAGAAGCAACCGGTGGAGACTGGGAGAAGTTCTGGAAAGGAGATTGTCCGATTGTCCACTTCATTGGTGGGGACATAATTTATCACCACTGTATTTTTTGGCCTGCAATGCTCAAAGGAGCAGACTACAGCCAGCCGTCAGCAGTTGTTGCATCAGGTATGCTGAAAATTGAGGATAAGACTTTCTCCAAGAGTCGCGGATATGTTGTATGGGTTGAGGAAGATTACCTTGACCATGGGTTCCATCCTGACCTTCTCAGGTATTATCTTGTAAGTTACACTTCACACACCAAGGAAGTCAATTTCTCATGGAAGATATTCCAGGATAAGATAAACACCGAACTTGTTGGTGTATTGGGCAATTTCCTGTACAGGAACCTGCTCTTTTCTTTCAAGAACTTCGGTGAGATCCCAGAGGGAGATATCGACCCTGAGGTCATAGAGAAGATCAATTCAACCATTGAAGAGGTTGTTAGGGCAAACTCGGAGTATGAGTTCAAGAAAGCTGCTGACACTGCAATGGCTCTTGCATCATACGGAAATTCATACTTCCAGTCAAACGAACCCTGGAAGCTCATTAAGGAAGATAAGGACGCCTGTGGAAAGGTTGTTAAGAACTGTATACAGCTTGCCAAGGCACTTATCCTGCTGTTCGAACCAATGACACCCGGCAGCATGGAAGTTGCGTGGAAGCAGATTGGTATGGATTCTGATGTTCATGAAGTTACATATGAAGAAGCAACTGTTCCTGTTGTAAGCGGAACAAAACTCGCAAAGCCTGGAATTCTCTTCACCAAGTTAGAAGATGATAAGATCAATGAGATGGAAGCAATATCGTCAAAGCGCGTAAAGGCAGCAATGGCAAAGGAAGCAGGCATTGAGGAAGTAGAAATTATGGAATACAAAGATGAAATAGAATATGATGATTTTGCAAAGCTTGATATCAGGGTTGGTAAGATCGTAACCGCTGAGAAGATCAAGAAATCAAAGAAACTCCTTCGTCTTGAGGTTGATATCGGAGATGAAGAACCAAGACAGGTTGTTGCAGGTCTTGCAGAGTACTACCAGCCTGAGGAAATGGTCGGCAAGACTGTCAATGTGCTTGTAAACCTGAAACCTGTAAAGCTCTGTGGTGTTGAATCACAGGGAATGCTTCTGGCAGCAGATGCCGGCGAGCAGGTGTCTCTGCTGACAACTGACAAGGATATGGATGCAGGTTCCTGCATCAGATGATTTTGTTTTATCGAAGGGTGCATTACTGCACCCTGTTGACTTTTTTCTCATTTTGATTCCCTTTTCAATTTACTCTATGTTGTTTTTTGCGATGATACTTTTATTTATGAATATTTTATATATTACTACCGTTATTAGGGATCACTTACAAAGTTGCTTATTTTGCTTCTTATTGTGTTCTTATTGATTAACTGAGGCCATCAAAATGGAAATGGAAAAAAGGGATCTTTTTCTGCATACAATTCTTTTTGTGTCTGCGGTATTTTTGATGATAATTTTCAGTTATCTTCTCTTTTCATCCAGTTTTGATACTTTAGAAGAAAGGTATGCTATACACAATACTCATATGTTAGTTGATGAGATAGAAGATGATGAAGTAAATGTTATAAGTTCCACTGCTTCAAATCTGGCATTATATGCACAATATGAAATAATAGGTCCATTTAATGATAAGCTGGAGGAGAAACTCTCAGATGATGAACTGCTTATCAGTCATGATGTTGAATCCCTTTTAGTCTATAATACATCAACAACATCCCTTGTTTTTAAGCACACAATAGATGGCAGCCCTTCTTCTGCAGGTCTTGAATCTTATTTTGTATCTAATCCTGAAGCATTTTCAAGATGTATGGATACAGGCTCTCTTTCAGGTCTTGTTTTTCTTCCGGAAAGAACGCTTGTAGTTGCAATGGAATGTTTTGGCAGAGCAGGTGAAACAAATGGTAGTGAAATGGTAATTGTTATTTCACGTACAATTGACCTTAATGAAATAGCTATTACTCAGGACGGTACTATTTCTATTTCTCTGGAAGAGATTAAACCTCCTTTTGAGATAAATGGAGAGGTACCAGGTCAGATAGCAGGCGATGTTTCAGTTGGTAAATTTGAAGAAGGAACTCCTGCCGGAACGCTTCCTCTATATGATATTATGGGGCGTCCTGCAAAGCTCTTAAAAGTTGGAACGATGGGGCACACTGAAGCTGAAGGAATCCAATTGCTATCCCTTCTTGCTTTAACATTAATAGCTATAAGTTCTATTGAACTGTTCATCCATATCCATCTTGCAAAGAATATGAACTATGCTAAATTCAGCCAGCTTGTTCATGGACTTGGTAAAATTCAGAAAAGCGGTGATCTTACATCCAGAATAGAAATAGCAGGCGATGATGAGGTAAACTGGCTGGCTGACAATGTAAATAATATGTTGGATTCTCTTGAAGAAAATGAAGGGAAATATCATTCTCTTTTTGAAGAGTTAAATGATGCCATTATTATTTTTGGTCCGGGTGCTTCGCTGGTGGATGCAAATAGCAAGACATCTGAATTGCTTGAATATGAGCAGCCTGAGCTTTTTGCGATGGATCTCACTTTATTGTCCCCGGAAGGATATTCTCCTGATCTGGCAGATATTTATGAGAAAACAATCAGGGATGGTTCTGTCAGGTCAGAGATTAAGCTGAAACTTTCCAGTGGAAGAGAAATTCATGCAGGTATCAGTTCTTCAGTAATTGATAAAAAGCAAGGTACAGTTCAGGTGATCATCCGTGATATCACTGAAAAGAAACTCTATGAAGAAGCTCTATTGAACGCAAAGATCGAAGCTGATGCAGCTAACCGTGCAAAGAGCCAGTTCCTTGCCAATATGAGTCATGAACTGCGTACTCCTTTGAATTCCATTATCGGCTTTTCAGATATGTTGCTTTTAAGATCATTTGGTGATATCAATGATAAGCAGGAACATTACCTGAATAATGTTTCTAACAGTGGAAAACACCTTTTGAATGTTATTAATGATATTCTTGATCTGTCTAAGATAGAGGCAGGTATGATGGAACTGAATCTTGATGACGTTAATGTTTTCGAACTAACAGATGATGTTATGGGAACTATTTCCTCAATAGCAGTTAGAAAGAATATCAATCTGGAATCCAGAATTGACGAAGAACTCACTACTATCAAAGCTGACAGAATGAAAATCAGACAAACTCTTCTTAATCTCCTGAGCAATGCGGTGAAGTTCACTCCTGAAAATGGAAACATTACTCTGGGTATTAAAATACAAGGCAGATACGCTCAATTCTCAGTAAAGGATACAGGTATCGGTATCTCTAAACATGACCAAGAATCTCTCTTCCAGGAATTTACTCAGGTGGATTCTGCTCATAATCGCAAGTATGAAGGAACCGGACTTGGACTTGCCCTCGTGAAAAAGTTTGCAGAAATGCATAATGGCAGAGTCTGGGTGGAAAGTAAATTGGGTGAAGGTTCTTGCTTCTATTTTGAGATTCCTGTTGATGGGACGCAGCAGTGATCTTTGCAACATATATTGGCAAATCTCATTTTTAGTAGGATTTTTCATTTGTCTATCTTATTAGTTTGATTTTGTGAGTCATCCGACAACAATTCAATTTTTAATGCCAAATTGTAAATATATTTTATACATAAACTGAAATAATTATGTGTAAATAATTAGAGTTAATGGTAGATAGTAGTAATGAAGAGATGTTTTCTAATGAATGGATAAGAAAATGGACTTGGCGTGATACTCTTGATAGAATTCAGTACATTGATACAATCATTGCTCAGATAGTAAAAGATACAATTCTTTTAAATACTGTATTTTTTGCAATCTACGGTTCTTTGTTTTATTCATATTGTTCATTGAATTCATCTAGCTCTTCACAAAACATGCTATTACTAGGAATGGTAATAATTTCTATGGCAATGATACTTCTAAATGGAATGAGTTCTTTTAATCTTGCACTTCAAGAAAATGCTCGACAATGGTATTTCCATATTTTCCCAGTAAGTTTTCCTCTTTTTGATCCTCCAAAATGGCTTGATAAAGATGTAGATGATATATACAAAATGGATCCTAGAATATCTAATATTGAAAAAATAATCAACCATCCTATAATAATTGACAAAAAGAAAAATGAAGAATATGGATACTCTGTAACACCCAAAAAGCTTGAAATTGATAATTAAACTCTTAGAATTTGTAAATATGGGAAATGGTTTGATTATTGTAAATCCTGGCTAATTATTTTTATGATGATTTTTATGATTGGAATTGTATTTTTTGGAATCCCTTTTTACCTATTTTTACATATTTCATCTTGAAGTATAACTACATCAAAAAGCTAAATCATAATTACTGCTTCTCCAAAACCATCTCAAGATAAGATGTCCTGATGGAATCCTCTTCTCCAATTCCAAATTTCTCCAAAAATAAGAATATCTGTTTTCGGTGACCTTCTATATCAGATTCAGCACCTATCTCAACTTCCATGAATTCACCGAGTCCTTCAACTTTGTCAAGACAGATGGTCATATTCTCGTACTTGTAGACCTCTCTTGTTTTTCTGACAATACCTGATTCATAGAATCCAAGTGCAAGCAGGATGCTTCGAGTAGTTCCACCGTCGACTTCGGTCTCAAATTCTTCTCTTGTTTTGGAAAGAGTATCCAGCTTTTTGCCTTTGTAGGTCATAACAGACCTGCCATTCACGGAGCGTATCCTAAGTGCTTCATCCGTGGTTGCAAAATCCCTGTGTGGGGCATTAAAATAGGTGTCGCAGTGGTGCTGGACACCTACAAAAACAGCACCCATGACCGATAACTGCTCCTTTAGCTGGAGATGGTCGGCACGGGCCTTAACTTCTATTTCTAACATTTATCTGTAGATTCAGGTACGAATTTTGTTCCGTAATAGATCATACCACGTTCTCCGTCCTGTCCAAGTTTCCTGAACACAGGTTTGACCTTCATACCTATCTTTACATTCTCAGCATCACAGATGATCTGGCTTGTGAGGCTTGGTCCTTCTTCCAGTTTGATAATTCCAAGAACATAAGGTGTTTGTCCCTCAAAACCTTCGGCAGCAGTGTGAATAACAGTATACGTCACAACCTCTCCTTTGCCGGAGAATTTGTACTCCTCTATCTCACCATCACGCCTGCACTTTGGACACATATTACGTGGTGGGTAGAACTTCTCTCCGCATTTCTTGCACTGTGTACCCACAAGGTTGTACCTGGCTATCTGTTTTCTCCAAAATCTTGGTACTGACATGATAATCACCTGTCCCTCGAGAAAATGTGTACAACAGCAGTCGCACCGGAACCTCCCACGTTGTGGGTCATTCCAATCTCTGCTCCGTCAACCTGGCGCTTTCCTGCTTCGCCACGAAGCTGCTCTACTATCTCAACAGCCTGCTTAACGCCGGTAGCTCCTACAGGGTGTCCGCATGACTTCAGTCCACCTGAGGTATTAACAGGTATCTTTCCTCCAATTGCGGTCTCACCATTCTGGGTCAGGATTCCGCCTTCACCTTTCTTAGCAAAACCAAGGTCTTCAATGGCACATATTTCAGCAATGGTGAAACAGTCATGGACTTCAACAAGGTCAATGTCCTTTGGCTGCACCTTTGCCATTTCGTAGGCTCTCTTTCCTGCTGCTACACTGGCATCCAGAGTTGTAATATCCCTGCGGTCGTGCAGTGCAATGGTATCTGATGCCTGTGCGGTTGCCTTCACATAAATTGGAGTATCAGTGTACTCATGTGCAATATCTGCAGGTGCAAGCACCACGGCAGATGCACCGTCTGTGATTGGTGAGCAGTCGAATATGTGTAGTGGATCTGCCACCATAATGGATTTTAAGACCGAATCAACGGTAATTTTGGATTTGTACTGGGCAATCGGGTTGTGCTGACCATTCTGATGGTTCTTCACAGCAACCTGTGCCAGCTGTTCGCTTGTGGTCCCGTACTTGTGCATGTGCATCCTTGCGATCATTGCATAAAGTCCCGGGAACGTTGCACCCATAATACCTTCCCATTCCCTGTCAGCTGCTGCTGCAAGGGCAGATGATGCCTTTGGTGAAGGTACATCTGTCATCTTTTCTGCACCGGCTGCAATAACAATGTCATCCATTCCTGAAGCCACTGCATAGATTCCCTGCCTGAGTGCAAGTCCGCCTGAAGCACAGGCAGCTTCAACACGTGTTGAAGGCACATGAAGATTCTTTGCAAGACCTGAATAATCAGCAATAAGCGCACCGATATGTTCCTGCTCGACAAACTGTCCACCGCTCATGTTACCGACAAACATTGCATCGATCTTTTCTCCTACAACGCCTGCATCACTTACAGCACCGGCACCTGCTTCAACTACAACATCTCTGAAAGAGCGGTCCCACAATTCGCCGAATTTTGTGTTTTTAACACCTATGATTGCTACATCTCTCATTTTCCACACCTCATGCTATCTTTATTTTGCCCTTATGCTTGGCGTACGTTGCGTAGTCTACATAGATCGGGTCTGCAAGAAGCTCTTCGACTTTCGGTGCATTGTCACGCATCTCATCGATCTTGTCGGTGACTGTTATGCTGAAAGCATCTCCACCGGCACCAGATCCAAAAGCGGTTGCAAATATGCGGTCACCTGGTTTTGCCTGGTCAAGTGTTGCTGCAATTCCCATCATACAGGAACCGGAGTATGTGTTTCCAAGTCTTGTAACTACAAGTCCCGGTGCAATCTGTTCTTTGCTGAATCCAAGCATCTTGGCTGCACGGCTTGGGAATTTTCCATTTGGCTGGTGGAAAACTGCATAATCGTAATCTTCAGGTTTTGCGTCCAGCTTGTTGAGAAGTCCTTTTGCAGCGTTTGTAACGTGCTTGAAGTATCCTGGCTCTCCTGTGAATCTGCCACCATGTTCCGGATATGGCATTCCTTCACGTCTCCAGAAGTCAGGAGTATCAGTTGTAAAAGAATATGTGTCCTCGATAACGGCCACAAGTTCGGATTCCTTATTTCCGATAATGTATGCTACACCACCTGCTGCGGCAGTGTATTCAAGGGCATCTCCGGGAGCTCCCTGTGCTACATCAGCACCGATAGCCATTCCCAGATCGATCATGCCTGAATTAACCAGACCCATACATGCCTGGACGGCTGCGGTTCCTGCCTTACAGGCAAATTCAAAATCAGCCGCAGTCATTACCGGAGTTGCTCCGGTTGCTTCTGCTACGATAGTACTGGTAGGTTTTACAGCATAAGGATGGCTTTCAGAACCGGTGTATACAGCACCTATTCTCTGCGCATCTATGCCTGACCTGTTTACTGCAGCCCTTGCAGCCTCTACTGCAATAGTCGCTGCATCTTCATCAACATCAGGAACTGCTTTTTCATTGACCATCAGTCCTGCCTTGAGAATCTCTGCATCGTCTCCCCATACGCGGGCGATGTCCTCTACTTTTATTCTATATTTTGGTACGTAGGCACCATATGAGACTATCCCTACACTCATCTTAACACCGTTTAAATGTGCATTTAGTGATATTTACTCAATGACGTGATATTCGCTGTATTTCTTTAGCGCTTCTACCATTTCGTCAATATCCATTGTCGTTGCAAGTAGGGGAATCCTGTCAATCTCAGCCATTTTTTTAGCCATCAGATGCACTTCATTTCCTCGCAGGCCATGCATTACAACAGCCCCGGGTTTCAGGTTTGTAACCCTTATGGCGACCATTGGTGATTTTCCAGTCGTGACCTTGGTGAATATCATTGCACGTTCAGTACTCCATCCGTAGAGTTTCTGGAACTCATGGGATGAAAGTTCAAGAATAGCCTTTTTACTGTCAACAACAGTAAAACCGTAAAGCGGTTTCTCTATTCCTTTATTAACGATGTCTGCCTCAATGATACTGGCAAGTTTTGCAACCTGCATGGGAAATGTGTATTCGTAGGTGGCGTAAATGGCCTTAGACGTTTTGTCTGCGAAAAGTATCCCCTCATAAGCATGAATTTTCTGTCCTCCTCTCTGTGCGTCAATCTCGAGAAGCGCATCGACTATTCTGCTCACTATTAGCGTACCCGGAGATTTTCTCCTGCCGCTCTCATAGTCGCTGATGACCGAAGGAGATACACTCAGATAACCAGAAAGGTCGGTCTGTGCGATCTCGAAGTTCAATCGCCATTTTTTCAGGGCCTCGCCAGGCTTCTCTGACAGCGTAATCTCGCCTGCCATCTTTTCTGCAAGACGCTGGCGAACCATATCATGCGATTCGTCTTCACTCATGCTTTACATTCCTAAGGGTAGATTACCATATATATTTAACGAATACAAGTTCGTTTATTGTCGATACGTTTCGATTCAAAACATTTCTTTATTTATAGTATGTTATATATCAACTATAAAAATATGTTTCTTAAAAACGAAAAAATAAAAATAACTGTGTCCGAATTATCCATGTATTTTTCCTGTGCAAGAAAATTATATTATTCATGCCGCGGCCACGAGCAGTTCCATTCTTCCTCTCTTAGCTATATAGAACACCTTGTATTAAAGGAAATGGCTATGAAGTATTCTGATGTGTTGAAGAGCTCTTCGTCAAAAGACGATGTGTTATCCGTGGACTTTGATTCCATGCTTTTGCAGGTGATGGATGACTTGAGTATAATTTATCCTGATGAAGTCTCAGGACTCATGCAAGAAGAAATGACTGAACTTACAGAAAGTGCCCGCTCTTATCTGCCAGAGATTCAGCAGAATCTTGCTGAGCAAATTGAAGACCCGGAAATATCCGAAATATCCATAATTGCAGACATGATATCCTCATTAGATGAAGAACCCTATCTACATTCTGAAAAGTTGAATGTGACAGGCGTTCCTTACAGACTTCTCAGTATGGACGATTCATTTGTTCCTGTTATAATAAAAACATCAAAAGCTCCTGAAAATGGTGTCTGGAACAACGACAGGTTACATGTTACTTGCTTTGCAATGCTTGCGGAAGAAACCCACGGAATTCCTGTGAAATCCTGTCTTGTGATCTATGCAAAGTCAGGCCATTTCAGAAAAGTCAATATTCATTCAAATGACCGCAGGCAGGTCTTAAAAGCGATCAGTCGTGCAAGACAGATCAAGAATGGCAAGATGCCGGATAAAAATGAGAGTGCACTGTGCGCCAGTTGTGAATTTTCAGAGATGTGCAACGTGAAAGCTTCGCTTGCTTCAAAGTTATTATGAGAGGTCATAATAACTGAGTTTTGTTTTTCATATTGCTTCTTAATCCAAAAAATGGGGTGTTTTTCGGTCAAGAGCATTAATATTCGTTCAAGGTAGGAAATGTAACAACAGATTCTCAATGTTTCAATTTCAACTATTAAGAAAACAATTGACGCACATAAATTATTTCAAAAATAGATCTCTTTGATTACGGCTTGTTTTGGATTCTTCGGATCAACCAGCAAAATCACTTCGTCACCCTCTTTAAAAATGTTTACATATTGTGAATCAGTTAATGCATTTCCTCTCCAATAATCTACCCCTTCATATGTATATTTGTATTCAATTCTTTTTCTGGAAAGAACACCTTCAAAAGAGATATATCCTGTAATCTCTACTCCTCGCTTATATAATGTTTTAAACAAATGAATTCTCCAACCAAGCATTGGTATAGCTATAAAAATTACATAATAACCCATATTTTTAAAAAAGGGAGCAGATGATTCGGTTAATGGATCACGTCCATGTTTCAAGTCTGGAAAATATCCAAACTGACTAGTAGCAAAGTATATTGCCCATGGTATAACCATCATTAATATGGCAACCAAAGCACAATAATCATGCGTTAGAATTCTGCCTAATGAGAATGTTCGCTGTTTATCCATGATTTACCAATTATCCATGTTTTATCGTTCTGTTTTTCAAGATATTCTATATACCATTATTAATTTTGTTATGTTGTATTGCAAAATTATTTCTCGATTAAAAAATGAATAACTAGTCAAATTGGTTTTTCGGACAAAGCGCAGTTTGCCAAAAAGCATTTAAGACTTAAATATCTAGGTTGACAGAATGTCCAAACCTCTTTACCTTGGTGAACTGCTCCTTTACTGGTGCCCTTCATGTAACGTTCCTGTACTCGGAAAAGAATGCTCCTGCGGGGCAAAAACCAAACAGGTAACTATCACTCCTCCCGGAGATATCAGGCCTGCTTTTCCGTATGAAATTGAGCTTATCAATAAGATTTCTGTTGAGCAGTTCAATGCACCATTAATCACAGACCAGCGCATGGTTGTATTGAATAAATCTCCCTATGACGACCGTATGGAAGAGGTTATTGTAGACGGTGAGGTCATAGGCAGCATACGTTTTGAGCTTGAACAGCTCAAATGGACTCTTCTTCTGAGAATTAATGGTGCAAGGCGCATATTTGACAATACAGATTACAAGACCCTGAAAAACTGGGTTGTGATTGATGCAGGTGCTGAGAAGTTCATTCTGGGTGGTGCCAGTGTACTAGCTCCAGGTATTAAGGATGCAGATCCTTCTATATTGGAAGCTGAAGAGGTAGTTGTCCTTACCCATGAAGGAAAAGTCCTTGGTGTAGGACGCACCCGCATGACCGGGGAAAAGATGCTCGAAAGAGGAAAGGGTGTTGGCGTAAAAGTGAGGTTCAAGGAAGAACCTGCTGATATCATGGTTCCAGAGGGTGGACAGACCTGGGATGATGTTGTAAAAGCCAACGAGAACTACATGAACGATTTCATTGAGCGTTCCCACAAATTCATCAAAAATGTATCTTCATCAGTAGACCGTCCGGTCACAGTATCCTATTCCGGAGGAAAGGACAGCCTTGCAGTTTTACATCTTGTAAGTGAGTGCCTTGATGAGTACGACCTTCTGTTTTCAGATACAGGCATTGAGTTTCCTGAAACCGTAAAGAATGTACATGATGTCGCAGAGGCCTATGGTAGACCACTGAAGATGATGGACTCAGGAAATGCTTTCTGGGATTCAGTTGACAGTTTCGGTCCTCCAAGTGTTGAGGTCCGCTGGTGCTGTAAAGTCTGTAAACTTGGCCCAATCACCCAGATCATTAATGATAATTTCGAGAACGGATGTCTCACTTTCATCGGCCAGAGGAAATACGAGTCTGACACAAGAGCAAAGAGTGAGCGTGTCTGGAAGAATCCGTGGGTAGGAAACCAGGTGGCTGCTGCTCCTATACAGAACTGGACTGCAATGCATGTGTGGCTCTATATTTTCAAGAATGACCTGCTATACAATCCACTTTACGCTGAAGGTTTTGACAGAATTGGATGCTGGCTATGTCCATCATGTTCCGTTGCAGACCTTTACAGACTCAAGGAAACTCACCCTGAAATGGAGAAAAAGCTCAATGATTACCTGCTTTCCTATGCAGAGCGCATGGGTCTTTCTGAGGACTGGGTAAAGCACGGTTTCTGGAGATGGAAGGACCTGCCTGCCCCGTTAAAAGAGATTGCAAAGAAAAAGGGAATTAACCTTATTCCCCAGAGTAAGAATGAGTACAGTCTCAATTTCACTGTTACTACTGGTTATCGTCCATGCAAGCAGGGTGGAATATCCGCAGAAGGTGGTTTTGATGGTCCTGTGGACATCAACAGGCTGGAACTGACAGGAATGCTGGAGGCAGTTGGAAATACCTCATACATGGAAGGCGTTGCAATGGTGACCGAAGATGAGGACCGTGCCCAGGTCTTTGCTTCAGGTAGTGTGACTGCCAGAAGTGATTCAGACAAGTCCGCCCGCAGGCTCATGAGAAGAGTGGAACTTTCAGTCAGAAGGGCGCTTCTTTGCAGTGGCTGCGGTGTCTGTGTTGGAAAATGTCCATCAGGTGCCATAAAAATCAAAAAGGGACTGGCTATCATCAATGATAAATGTACACACTGTGGTCAGTGCATAAGCGTTTGTCCTGTTGTCAAATTCAATTCCTGATTTTGACCAGAAACCTTTTAGTATATATTCGCCAATCCTATACGGTGATTTTTTGGTAAAAAGAGCACTGCTCAGCGTTTCTGATAAAACCGGAATTGTAGATTTTGCTCGTGGACTCGAATCATTGGATATACAGATTATCTCTACCGGCGGCACTGCCCGTATACTTCGTGACTCAGGTATTGAGGTCATGGACGTTTCAGACGTTACGGGTTTTCCTGAAATGATGGGCGGCAGGGTTAAGACTCTACATCCAAGGATCCATGGTGGAATTCTCAGCATAAGAGATGACCATGACCATATGGGAGAGGCCCAGAAAGCAGAAGTAGAAATGATAGACCTTGTAGTGGTCAACCTTTATCCTTTTGAGATCACAGTTTCAAAAGAAGGCGTATTGCTTGATGAAGCTATTGAAAACATTGACATCGGCGGACCTGCAATGCTCAGGTCGGCAGCTAAGAATTATCGTTATGTAAGTGTTGTATGCGATCCTGATGATTATGGTCATATCTTAAAAGAGATTCGTTCCACAGGAGTCGTATCCCCGAAGACAAGAGAAGTGCTTGCTGTAAAGGCTTTCAGGCACACAGCTGATTACGATGCTACCATAGACACATATCTTAGTAAGGAACTTCTTGGTGAGGAAGTACTGCGTCTTAGTTACAAGGACGGCGTAACCCTCAGATATGGTGAGAACTGGCACCAGGCTGCTAAGTTCTATAAAGAAGATGACGTAACCGGCCCTTCACTTGCAAATGCAACCCAACTTCATGGAAAAGAACTTTCTTATAACAATTACATTGATGCTGACAATGCCCTCCAGACCGTTAAGGAATTATCCTGTTCCAATGCGGCAGTGGCAATTGTAAAGCACAACAACCCATGCGGTCTTGCAACCGGTGACACTCTTTTGCAGGCACTCGGTGCAGCATGGGACGGCGATCCAATATCCGCATACGGAAGCATAATATGCACAAACACTGTTTTTGATCTTCAGGCAGCAGAGTTCCTCAATGGTAAGTTCATTGAGATCATCCTCGCTCCTGGATTTGAGCCAGATGCTCTTGAATATCTCAAGAACAAGAGTGCAAATCTCCGTCTGCTTGAATTGCCTGAACTGAACGAACCATTCGAGGTTGAGAATACCTACAAGTTCGTTATCGGCGGCATACTGGAGCAGTCCCGCAACGTTGGTATCTATGACAAATGGGATTGTGTAACAGAAACTCCATATCCGGAAGACCTCCGCGCAGTTTCTGAGTTTGCCATGCATGCATGCAAATGTGTGAAATCAAACGCAGTTACCCTTGCATTTGAGTATGCTGACGGCTGCTACATGATGCTTTCAATGGGTGCAGGCCAGCCAAACAGGGTTGATTCCATCAGGAAACTTGCTGCTACAAAGGCACGTGAGAACCTCAAGGTCATGTACGACCGTGAGATCACTGACATGTCATACGAGGAATACTGCAATGAAGTGTTCGCAAAATGCGTAATGGCTTCAGACGCTTTCTTCCCATTCGATGACAGTGTTGTGCACGCAGAAGAAAATGGTATAATGTATATTCTTTCACCGGGTGGTTCCATCAGGGATCAGGAAGTCATTGATACAGCTAACAGATTGGGTGTATCATTGGTATTCACCGGAATGAGACACTTCTTGCATTGAAGTGTTTCTTTATTTTTTATTTATTTTTTGAAGGTGTTCTTTCATTTCTCATTAGATTTGTTTTCTATTTTCTATTCCTCTTAAATTTCGCACAGTATCTCTTAAAATTTAGCTTTATTATGTAATACTTATTTTCTGCTACTTTTTGCGCAAAAAAGTTATAAATCATTAGCTAATTTTTATAATAATTGTTTATGTTTCATTTACTGTTTGGTTGGATACATTACTCTACATAAATTGAGGTGGAAAATTGAAGTCTAAGGGACTTTTGAGTATATTGACATTTTCTGAAAAGAGGAAAGATATATTATTCCTGCTGGAAGAAAAATCATGTACATTATCCGACATCAAAGATTATTTTGACGTATCCTCTCCGGAAATTTCCCCACGAATAAAGGAAATGCTGGAGCACAACCTGATAGAAAAAACAGACAAGCATTATCATATAACTCCTATTGGAAAAGCTATAATCCACCATTTCAGGCCTTTTCTGGATATTATTGAAACAATAGAGAAAAACAAGTCTTTCTGGGATGAACATTATCTTGATGACATTCCTCAGCATTTGCTTAACGATCTTATAGCTTTGAAAGAATGCGATGTTGTGTCAGGTAGTATAGAGAATATCTATGAATCACATAAGATATTTGTGGAAAATCTCCTCAAATCAACGACTATCAAAGGATTAACCTCTATTTTCATACCAACACACCCTGATTTTGTAGTGGAACTTGCAAATAAGGATGTTCCAACTTCTTTGATACTGACTGAAAATATATTTCAAAAAGTAAGGGATGAGCACCGTGAAAAACTGGAGTTCTATCTGAATTCTCCACAAACCGAGCTTCATGTAATAGATGATGCAAAGCTTGCTTTTGTGGTTACTGATGTATTCTTCTCTATGTCCTTGTTCTTTAATCCTGACACTTATGATCCAAGAGATGATCTTGTAGGGTATGATCCGGCTGCATTAAAATGGGGAAGTGACCTTTTCGATTATTACCTGGGCAAATCCCGCAAGGTAACATCTATCTGATGAATTCAGAAAATAAGAAAATACTCATTTTTCCCTGCAACTATATAGTTGATGTTCTGTAGTAGGTATATCTGTTTGACAGGTTTTTTATTCCTCATTTTCTTCCCCTGCATTCTGCAATAGAATGTATCCGAATACTCCAAAAAACAGAGGAGCAACAGGAAGAGTCTTGAAACTGCTGTTCCAGACTGCAAGAGAGCTTGCGAGTGATAGGATAGCGCATGCCATGAGTATGTAACCTGCGGTCTTTGTATTGATCTCCTTCTCTATATTCTCTTTTAAGAGTTCATAGGCAGCAAGTCCTATGCAGATAAAGGATGCAAGACCCCATCCAAGTGTTCTTACAGATGGCAGGAATCCTCCCATGGAAAGCATGGTCATCTGCTTGAAAATGCTGACAAATAGCGTTCCATAAATGATGTCAAAATTAGCGTAGAATACAGAGAATTTGATTCCCCACCCTTGGGAATATGCAGAATAGAAGTAAATTTCCCAGGGTATAACCAGACATATAAGTGGCATTATTTTTCTCAAAAGCTTCATATCATCCGGTTTTATTCTCCAATTTGTCATAGTTGCTTATTGTATAAGTTGATATATATATTTTTATCTAAAGGGAAGTGCCTATATATTACATTGTGTTCTATATATTCAAGTAATCTATAAACATAAACGAGGGATTTCAATAGAAACCAGAAAAGTTCAGCAAACAGGTGGTTCCACTTATATTATTTCTCTTCCAAAAACCTGGGCCGACAAAGTTGGTATAAAGACGGGCAGCAGAGTTTCATTACAACCTCAGCCTGATGGGAAACTGGTAATAGATCCCATACACGATGCTCCTCCTACAAGAAAGATACAGATAGATGTTACCGGAAGCATGGGGGATGCGCTGATCAGGGATATGATAGCTGCTTATCTTGCAGGTTCTGATATAATAGAGGTAAAAGCAGACAGGATACTGGCGGAACAAAAGAACATCATCCGCAGCATGTGTTACAAGCTTATAGGACCTGAGATCATCGAGGAAACTGCAAAGAAGGTGGTTATCCAGGATCTTTTAAACCCTGATGAAATATCCATCAAAAAGAGTGTAAGGAGAATGTATCTAATATCCAATTCCATGCACATTGATGCTATAAAAGCCATCAAGACACGTGATGCAGATCTTGCACTTGACGTGGACCAGAGGGATGATGATGTTGACAGGCTGTTCTTATTGATCTCAAAACAGTTCCGTTCAATATTGCGCGGTGCAAGGCTGCCTGATGCGGCTGAAACCTCAATTGATGAATATCATGATCTCAGGATGGCAGCCGGTCCTATTGAACGTATAGCAGACCATGCGCGTAAGATAGCAAAGGTCACAACTACCCTAAATGAATCAATTCCTGATGATATTATGGAAATGATCGAGTCAACATCTGAGATGTCAAGAAAAATTGTTGAGGACGCAATTGATGCCCTTTACAATTCTGATGTCGAACTTGCAAACCAGGTTATTGACAGGGTTGCCCGTATGTCTTCTATGGTTAACAAACTAAATGCTGCTACTCTCAAGATAAAGTCATACGGAGCTGTGGTTGCCCTTGGAACAGTTGTTGACAGTATTGACAGGACAGCTGATTACGGTTCAAATATAGCTGAAATTGCTATAAATTCTGCAATGTCAAGAAATGTATGAGGCGAAAACATATGCTTAATATGCTGAAAATAGGAAATTTGCAGAATCGGATAATAAAAATTATATGCCAATGAGTGTTTATACTACTAAAATTATCCATAATAAAATATAATGCTACTTCACGGAGGGAATGAATGGGCGTAATCACATCGTTCAAAAGGAATTTTTCAGACTTATTTAAAAAACTGTTTAAAAAACAGAATGCCCGAATTGGAATATACGGTCCGCCAAATGCGGGAAAGACCACTCTTGCTAACAGGATACTGAGAGACTGGACCGGTGATGCAATGGGTTCTGTATCTCATGTTGCTCATGAAACAAGAAGGGCAAGGCGCAGGGAAGGTGTGACTATCAAGACCAATGGTAGTTCTATTACACTTGATATAATTGATACCCCCGGACTTGCTACTAAGATAGATTTCCATGAGTTTATGGAACAGGGCATGGATGAAGCAGAGTCCAAGAGGCGTGCAAAGGAAGCCACAGAAGGTGTCATTGAAGCTGTAAAATGGCTTGAGAACCTTGATGGTGTAATTCTTGTAATGGACGCAACTGAGGATCCATTCACCCAGGTCAATGTAACAGTTATTGGTAATATGGAAGCAAGGAGCCTTCCTCTTTTGATTGTCGCTAACAAGGTGGACCTTCCGGAAGCTTCTCCTTCAACCATCAGGGATGCTTTCCCACAACATCCAATGGTTTCAATATCTGCCCTGGAAGGTAAGAATGTAGAGACCTTCTACGAAGAACTTGCAAAGAGGTTCGGGTGATCGCAATGCAGGGCTTCCAGATGGATCTTGTATCAGAGCACAGATTATCACAAATGTCGCCTGTGGAAAAGGTCAGGTTTATTATTGATGAGGTAAAAAGCGGAAAGATACTGGTCCTTGAAAAAGGTCTGAGTCCTGAAGAGGAGGCACACCTTATCGAGATGACAATGACTCTTATTGAGCCAGACGGTTTTTCAGGTATTGAGATGGAAAGTTACCCATCAGAAGTGGACACATCTTTTTTGGGAAAGATCCTCAAAAAGAATGCTCTTAAGACGCGTCTGACTGTTATCGGACCTGCTGATCAGTTAAAGACCCTGAAAAAGGATCGCAATATGATCAGTGCACTCATTTCCACAAACAAGTAATTTGCGTGAAGCAATAAATGGGTCAGAAATCAAGTAAAGAATACGAAATATCGCAATATCTCTCCCTTTCTTCCTTTGAGATGGGGAGGGATGATGTGAACGTAGTTTGTACCTACGGTAAAATCTCCATATGGTTTGGAAGGCAGGCGCCGGATATAGTCATAGGGAAGGTACTTTTAGGTATATCCAATATAGACCATTCGGCCGTTCATGAACTTGAACTCATATGTGATTTTGACGAAATAATGGAATATGAAAGTCATGGCTATGTTCTCGTGTCGTATGCAAAGTCAAAAGGCGGCTACAGAACAACTTTCAATGTTCCTTTTTCCAGTAAAAAAGCTCTTTTTCACCTTGCAGGTTCTATAACCGAAGAACTTAAAGACAAGGACACAGTCTTAGACTGCTATTGGACCGGAGATGACTCTGACATCATGCGTTTGTATGAAGAGTTGAGTAATATCGAAGGTTGGAAACTTAAAAGCATCAATTATAAGGATGATGCAAAAGAAAAACAAAGTGATCTTACAATTTCTGATTGACTTATTGAGGAACTCTGATGAAAGATATCCAATTGTCTGAATGTAAATACTTAACTTCTTCTATTTTATTGATGGCTGAGCACCTTGAAAATGTGGCAAATAAACTTGAAATGGATTCTGTCAGGCAGATGCTTATGGACATTATGGGTGCAAAGCGTATCTTTGTTATGGGGGCAGGACGCTCCGGTCTTGTAGGAAGGGCATTCGCCATGAGGCTTATGCACCTTGGATTCATATCACATGTTGTCGGTGAATCCACAACTCCTGCTGTCAGCAAAGACGATGTAGTAATTGCAATTTCCGGTTCAGGTCAGACTCGCTCCATTGCAAATCTGGGAAAAGTTACCAAAGAGATCGGTGCTAAACTTATCACTATCACATCAAACAAGGAATCCGTACTTGGTGAATTATCCGACACAACCATAGCCCTTCCAGGAAGATCAAAAGACGATGCAGGTGGCTATGTAGAACGTCACATGCGTGGTGAATACACTTATCTTACTCCTCTTGGTACTTCTTTTGAAACATCTTCAAGCGTTTTCCTTGATGCTGTTGTTGCAGAGCTCATCTTCATAACAGGGGCTTCTGAAGAAGATCTCAAATCAAGACACACAAATATTGAATAAAGCTTAAAGTGATAACATGCCTGATTCGAAGTTTGCACAGAGGGTACTGGGTATTGATATTTCCGGGATAAGAAAGATGTTTGAGGGCGCAGGCCCAAATTCTATTAATCTTGGTCTCGGACAGCCGGATTATGATACTCCGCAGCACATCAAGCAGGCTGCTATAGATGCTATTAATGAAGGTTTTACCGGCTACACCCAAGGTCCGGGTATTCCTGAACTTTTACAGGCCCTGAGTTCCAAATTCAAAGATCAGAACAATTTTGAAGTCTCACCAAATGAGATCATTGTTACATCCGGTGCTTCAGAAGCCCTTGAGCTTGCAATGGCATCCCTGGTAGATCCTGGAGATGATGTGCTCATAGCAAATCCGGGTTTTGTGTCCTATAATTCTCTGGTAAATATCATGGGTGGAAGAGTTACACCTCTGCCTCTTGCCGAAGACCTTACAATTAGTCCGGATGTTGTAATGGAAAATATTGGTCCGAAAACAAAGGCAATTATTATCAATTCCCCTGCAAACCCAACCGGTGCTGTGCAGAGTAAGGGGGATATGAAAGCATTTGCAGAGATTGCAGATGACCATAATATAACAATAATCTCCGATGAAGTGTACGAGCATTTCATCTATGAAGGTGAGCATGTCAGTCCTGCACAGTTTTCAGACAATGTAATTACTATTAACGCAGTATCCAAGACATTCTCAATGACAGGATGGAGAATTGGTTATGTTGCTGCAAGGAAGGAATATACCGAGCAGATGATCAAGGTCCACCAGTATGTACAGGCATGTGCAAATTCCATTGCCCAGAAGGCTGCATACGCTGCACTCTCAGGTCCGATGGATTCTGTTTATGCAATGCGTGATGAGTTCAAGGCTCGCAGGGATATGCTTGTTGAAGGTCTTAACTCCATAGGGCTTAAATGTGAATCTCCAAAAGGTGCGTTCTACGCTTTCCCTGAAGTTCCTGAGGGAACTACATCAGAAGAAATCGCTTCAAAATTAATATCTAACGGAGTAATTGTTGTTCCGGGTACTGCCTTTGGTGACCGCGGAGAAGGACACATACGCCTTTCCTACGCTTCATCCATGGACAACTTAAAACAAGCTCTTGATATAATGGAAAAAGTATTGTGATGACTTTAATAGTCATCCATTATTTCATTTTCTTCAACTACTTCTTTTTCTGCGATAGCTTTTTTGACCATCTCTATAAGAGTTGAAGTAACTTCTTCGATGCCTTCTCCGGTGGCAGTTGACATTTTCATGTTCACAAATTCAAGGTCTCTGAACTGTGGCAGGTCTGCCTTGTTAGCTACTACAAGAACCGGCAACTTAAATTCAGTGCGAACTTCTTCAAGCATGCGTTTCTGGTCATCAATCTCATATCCGCATGTTTCTGTTGCATCAATTATGAAAAGAACAACAGCATCGAGATTCTTCAGTGCAGTAATAGCCTGGAGCTCGATTTCGTTACGTTCAGACATTGGTCTGTCAAGAAGTCCTGGTGTATCCATTACCTGATACCTGTCATTACCAACAAAGAAATGTCCGATTGAAACTCCTTTTGTGGTAAATGGATAGGATGCAATTTCAGGTGTAGCTCCCGTGACCTTTGTGACAAAACTGGATTTTCCAATGTTTGGGTATCCTGCAACAACAATGGTTGGCTCATCATTAACCGAAGGCAGTTTTCTGAGCTTATTACGTGACTCGTTAAGGAATATAAGGTCTTTGTCAATTGAACGCATGATGGATGATAATCTTCCAAAACACTGTTTTCTGACAGGCAGCGGGTCTCTTGCTTTCCTTATCTTGCCAACATGGTCCCTTGTAACCTCATGTATCTTTGCACTGGCCCAGTCAAGCCTGCTCAGGGATTTTCTCATATCGTCAACGCCTACCATGACATCTGCCAGTTCGTAGTAGAAAGGTGGCAGATTCTCAAAAGTAGGGAATCTTCTAACGATGTTTTTCAGGTTATCCGTGAGTATGTTACCAGCAGTCAGCATCATTGACTCATTTGCTTCAATTGCCGTCTTTCTTCCAGTGATGTTTTTTCCGGACATGGCTCTGGTTGCTCTTCTAAACGCCTTGTCCAGTAATTCTTCGGATGTTTGGACTGTATTAATTTTCTCAAAGATCATGTTTCTTCCTGTCGTGGCTTCAAATCACTTCAACATATAAATCCCTATTCCTATAAATACAATCTTTCAAAAATCTCTTATTTTGAGTCCACATGCAGAGATACTATACTATGGTTTATATATCTCCTTAGAGTATCTATAACTATATTTGAGTTTATGGACCCGGTGATTTTGTGGAACTGACTCCCATACAGAAAGATATTCTTATTGCATTGATTAATCTCCAGAGAGAAAAGGATCGAGCTGTTAAAGGCGAAGAAATTGCAGAGCTCATTAGCAGGAATCCAGGTACAGTCCGGAACCAGATGCAATCTCTGAAAGTCCTTGAGCTCGTAGAAGGCGTGCCCGGTCCAAAAGGTGGTTATAAAGCAACAGGTGAAGCCTATGAAGCTTTAAGCATAACTGCAATGGACCATGAGGCAAGTGTTCCTATTTTCAGGAATGATCAGTTAGTGGATGGGGCAACAGTAGCTGAGATCAGCTTTACCACCGTCAGGCATCCGGATCTTTGTCATGGTATGTTAAAAGTACTTGGTAACATAAAAGGATTTGAACAGGGTGACATTGTTCAGGCAGGCCCGACTCCTGTGAACAAACTGGTTGTTCGCGGTGAAATAGTGGGAAGGGATGATACCCAGAATACTCTTGTTTTCTCAATTAATGAGATGATATCCCTGCCAAAAAAGCCTGTCAAGAATTACGCTCGTACTAACATGATATCAATAAGTGGAAATGCTTCTATTCAGGAAACAGCACGTATGCTTGTTGATAACGGCATACACGGAGCTCCGGTACTGGATGATGGTGTTATTATTGGTGTTGTCACCTTCACGGATATCGGTGATGCAGTAGGTAGTGGAAAAATGACTGCAAAGGTAAAGGACATAATGACACGTGACCTTATTACCATTGATGCGGAAACATCTCTTTATGATGCTGTGAAAATGTTTGATTCACACAATATTGGTTACTTAATAGTATCTTTCGATGGAGTACTAAAAGGACTTCTATCTAAGAAAGATGTATTCCGCGAGCTTGTAGTTTATTAAAAAAGTAGTTTATGAAATTGAAATAGTTCAAAAGAACTATTTTCTTCTTTTCTTAAGTTCAGTGGCAATCTCATCAAGGGTTATTCCTTTAGCCACAAACATAACCATAAGGTGGAACAAAAGGTCAGATGATTCGTATATAATCTCTTCTTTGTCCTCGCTCTTTACGGCAAGGATTGTTTCTATGGATTCCTCGCCAACCTTTTCCAGTATTTTGTTAATACCTTTTCTGTGATTGAGTAAAGAACATACATAAGAGTCTTCAGAAGGATTCTCTTTTCTTTCTGTAATTATGTCGTAAAGCTCGTTAAATATTGAGAGATCAGTTTCAGGCATGATTTATCCTTTCCTGATAGAAGGTAATCATATTACATCTTTATGGTGCACAGCTCAAACGGGCAACCTTATAGGTAAGTTTTGAAGGTAAACAGCTTAAAAACAGTTATAGTGACGTTGGTTGTAATCCACACACAATATGACGGGATAGTGTTGGTTATACCAACGTCTGGAACTATCATTAAATTTGTTTAATATATCTCTTGTGGTCGCACAGTTGAAAAAAGAAATAATAGGGAAAAATCAGATCTTTCTGGGATCTGTAATTTCTCCTGTGAGTGCAGATGCTGCAGCGGTTGCAGGTGAACTCAGGTATACAAAGGACTGTGGGCTTCCTTCTCGTCCCTTGAAGTTACGGTTGGACGTTGCAAGTCCTACCTCACCGTCACCGAGAAGTCCGAAAGAACCTCCCATACATGGACCACAGCATGGTGCTTCCACAATTGCGCCTGCTTCCATGAACTGTTCAATGTAACCTGCTTTGAGTACCTTCATGTATTCAGTCCTTGATGCAGGGATGATAAGGAGCCTTACGCCCTTTGCAACAGGCTCGTCACCCATCATCTTTGCGACAACTTCGATATCCTCGAATCTTCCGTTTGTGCAGGAACCCACAAAGATCTGATCAAGCTTTGTGCCCTCAACTTCTGTAACCGGCTTAACGTTATCTACGTTGTGTGGGCATGCGACCTGTGGCTCAAGGTTACTGATGTCATACTTGTGAAGCTCACGTTCTGCACCTTCGTCAGACTTCCAGTATGGATCAAACTCATAGTCTGGTATTCTTTCCTTAAGGTATGCTTCTGTAACTGCGTCAGCCTCAATTATACCAGCCTTGCCGCCCATTTCGATAGCCATGTTTGAGATGGTCATACGCTCGGACATTGGCAGTGAACTGATAGCTGAACCTGCATATTCTGCAGCCTTGTATCTTGCACCTTCTGCACCTACGTCACCGATAAGGTGGAGAATGATGTCCTTTGAGTAGACGTGCTTTGGAAGCTTTCCTTCGACCTCAAACCTGATGGTTTCAGGTACCTTGAACCAGAGCTTTCCTGATGCAAAAACTGCTGCCATGTCAGTTGAGCCGATTCCTGTTGAGAATGCACCCAGTGAACCATATGCACAGGTGTGTGAGTCTGAACCTACTACGAGGTCTCCTGGCTTTACATGTCCCTTTTCAGGCATTACCTGATGACAGACACCTTCGTAAACGTCATAGTTAATGATGCCCTGTTCCTTTGCGAACTTCCTGAGCATTATGTGGTTCTGTGCAGCGTTAAGTGAGTCTGCAGGAACCTGGTGGTCGAAAAGAATTACAATCTTGCTTGGGTCCCATACCTTCTTCTCTTCCTTGTCCCTCATAATCTCGTAGAATCCTTCTACTGCAAGAGGTCCTGTGATATCGTGGGTCATTGCCCTGTCTATATTGGCCAGTACGAATTCTCCGGCTTTTACCGTCTTCCCGGCAGCCTTTGAAAAGATCTTCTCAGAGATCGTCATAGGTTCATTATTAGTAGACATGTTTATTCCTGCATAATGTTTATTTGTTATAAATCAATCGATAAATGAAATTAGTGTAATTTTAAGCCCAATTTAGGGTAAATTCAGATATTTCTTACTATCCTGTAACTTCCCTCACTATAATGTACGACGTAATTTAAGTATCCTTGCTTCAGGCAAGATTCCGCAATATTTTTACCATTTTCTCCGGTTTCAAACCCGTTATAGTTTTTATATGTAAGAATAGTATCCTCTAGTTCCAGAATGTATCTTTTCAGCACCAATTCTGCAAGTGCATAACTTTCCTGAGCTCCTATCTCCTTTCCAACACCTTCACATTCAGATGTATTGAGTTTGAGTCCTTCCATGTAGAATGGATATGTACTGCACAAAAGAGGTCTTAGTTTGTAAATCTCACAACGATGGTTTGTGGTATCATCGGGAATGAAAGAACAATCCCGGTTCTTCTTGCGACGCAGCATCCATCCAAATGTATGTATATTGCCTTCTTCGTCGATGAGTCCGTCTGCTGCATTAGTCTCGCATTCTTCTTCCGGAGATTTAGCTTCTGCAACAAAAGGCTCTGCAATCTCTTCCCATCTACTATTATAACTACATTCGATTGTATGTATTTCAGTAGTTGTTACTGCAACCCTGTTATCTCCAAAATCCCTGCGACAACATTTACTGCATATCAGGCATTGAAATCCTATACTATATATCTCATCTGCAATTTCCTGCACGCTTATCTTCTTTGCAGCATCAAGTTCTGCTTCAAGCTCACAGATCAGGATTTCCTTCAAATTCTCATTCATCTGCTTATCTGAATGTTCTGATCATTTATCATCTATAGGGTAGGACAATCCCATGCATCTCTCTAAAAGTTTCTGCGTAGATCTGTCTATTTCTTTGTTGTGATGGACGTGTGAATTGAATATTGCGCAGTATTTTTTGTATTCTTTTGTAAGGGCATACATATTATGTGCTTTAATACGTAAGCTCTTGTATTCGTTTGTATGGTCATATGGATATTATCTGTATGTTTGGCATCAGGTATGTTGTGGGTAACGATGATGTCATTAAATCGTAGACACTACTTGGCTCAACAAACAGAGCAATATATGCACATCATGTAGTGCATAATGCATAATATATTCCACAATCTATACACATTAATATATATGTTGCAGCACACCATATTAAAAAACAGCAACGGAAGAGTTATTCGTCGGTCTCTTCCACACCAACAGCTGCCAGGAATCTTTTAACGACAGCTTCATTTACAAGTCTTAATAGTGTCTGGCGGTCTTTAGATACACTGAAAACTCCCAGAGGGATCTGTGCGGCTGCAGCGGTTGCATGTCCACCACCAGCATCTTCTCCGAAGGCTCTTTTCATGATATCTCCGAGATTGACCCTGATATCGTTACTGCGTCCGGAGATGTAGATCTTCTCTTCAGTAACTCCGAATACGATCGACGTTGAAATACCTTCAAGGTTAAGCAGGTAATCAGCTGCCTGTGGCAACGTATCTCTGTTACGGATACTTCCCACATTGGAGAGCAAATAGCTTCCTACTACCTGTCTGCTGTTAATGGCTTCACCCAGGACGTCCAGGGTTTCAATTGACATTGAAGGACGTTCTAGTTGTTCCAGTATATCATGGTCAGATACCGGATAGAGATATGAAGCTGCAGAAAGGTCTGATGAATCGGTATTTCTCTTGAAGTCAAGAGTGTCTGTCCTTATACCGTAGAGCAGTGCTGTAGCAAGCTCACTGTCAATATCAATATTGAGTTCCTGCAGGTATTTCGTAAGAATAGTAGCAGCAGCTCCTACGTGTGGCCTGATATCTATAAAGTCTGCATCGATGTCTGCATCAGGAAGAGGATGGTGGTCTATAATAATATTCACGCGAGTATCAGCTGGAAGTGAGTTATTAGCACCTGGCGTTGAACAATCAACCAGTGCAAGGTTCTCGTAATTTGTAAATCCGACATCTTCCGATCTGTAAAGATCAATTCCAAGCAGGTTCACAAAAGCCTTGTTTTCCTGATGTCCTATCTCTCCATGGTATATGATATCTGCAAGAACATTGAAAGATGATGCAATGGTTTTCAGGGCAAGAGCACTGGATATAGCATCAGGGTCCGGGTTGTCATGAACCACAATTCCAAGCTTTTTTCCTTTATTTGCCTCAAACCACTGGGTAAGTTTGTTACCTCTGCGCATTGCCTCTGCACGTTCAAGTGATCTTGAAAGAGACTTTGCCACCATTCTTGGAGGCATGATCACAAGGTCTGCTCCAAGGGTTTCCATCTCCTGCATATTGATTACATCAGGAGCCCTAACTACAGAATAGATATCTGATGACACTTTTTCCCTGATATTTTTGAGGGCTATTTTGTTTGCCTTTGGATCAGAACTCAGTATAAGGATACCTGCAAGGTTCTTGGTGTTGATTGTGTCAAAAAGGTTCGGGTCGCTAACATCACCAACCACAGCTTCATATGCTTCCTCACGCAGTGTTTCAACCTTCTGCTCATCCTTATCGATGATAATAAGCTCTTTGTCAAGTTCCCTGAGTTCCTTGGCTAATGCAAATCCAAAACTGCCACTACCAAGAATAAGGTATGTGGGCTTGATCTTAGTTTTGTCAGTTGCGTTAATCTCCTTTGCAACGTTGTTAATAGAATAACCTCCATCTGGTTAAGAATCATATTTGCATAAAACAATTTTCAATAAAATTACAGAAATAATACATCAACTGATAAATACAATGCAAACTAAGGAATAAATAGGTAACTATGTTTTCTGTCACATCTTCAAAAATGCGGGCTATTGATGCTAATTGCGCATACATTGGCTTAAGCCCTGTGCAGCTTATGGAAAATGCCGGTGCTGCCATTGCCCGGGAGATAATTTCAAAGATCAGTTCCGGTAAAGTCCTTTTTGTTGCAGGCAGGGGAAATAATGGAGGAGATACTTTTGTTGCTGCACGTCATCTGGCGATGAACGAGAACTATGAGGTAAGACTGATACTTCTTGGTAACTCTTCCCGCATAAGGACAGAAGAATCCAGACAGAACTTTTCTCTTCTCAGTTACAGCGGTCTTACAGAACTAAAAGAAATAGCAGATTCAAAAGAACTTGAAAAATATGCAGGATGGAAGGATAGTGACATCATTGTTGATGGGGTACTTGGTTCAGGAATAAAAGGTGCTCCAAGAGAACCTGAATCTACTGCAATTGACTTAATAAATTCCTCAAATTCATACATTATTTCTGTAGACTCCCCATCGGGATATGATCTGGATGGTGAAGAGGTAGTAAAAAGCGTGGTTGCGGATATAACTATCACATTCCACAGGATGAAAACAGGTCTTGAAATTCCAGGTTCTGAAAAGTACGCGGGTCAGGTAATAGTTGCTCCAATAGGTGTTTGCAAGGATGCAGAAGAATATGTGGGGATGGGTGATCTTATGTCTCTTGTACATAGGAACAGGGATTCCCACAAAGGCAATTCAGGACGAGTCTTGATAATTGGCGGCGGCGCTTACTATGGTGCTCCAGCCCTTGCAACCATGGCAGCACTTCGAACCGGTGCTGATATTGTAACAGTTGCAGTACCGGAAAATGTTGCTGATATTGTTGCTTCATTTTCACCAAATCTCATAGTAATACCACTTGAAGGTGACAGATTAAATCCTTCAAACATTCCAGTTCTTAAAAACCTCATAGAAACTCATAATGTTGCTGTAATTGGTCCGGGTCTTGGCAGGGAGAAAGAAACTCTGGACACTGTAGAACAGCTTTTGCCTCTATGCAGGAAAGCTGTTGTTGATGCAGACGCGCTTTTTGGGTTGAAACTACCCCTAGAAAGTGAGGGTAAATTCATCCTGACGCCACATTCAGCTGAGTTCTCACGTCTGTCAGGTTCTGAAATTCCAAAGGAACTTGATTCTAAAAAGGATGTTGTCAGCAGTTTTGCTTCTGAAAAAGATGTCACTCTTGTTCTCAAGGGAAAAACCGATATAATTTCTAATGGCTCAGTTACCCGGCTTAACAGGACAGGCAATGCCGGAATGACTGTTGGAGGAACTGGTGATGTTCTTACTGGTATAACCGGTGCTCTCTTTGCAGTAAACGATGCTATGGATGCTGCATCCTGTGCGGTTTTCATCAGTGGGGCAGCCGGTGACCTTGCATTTGAGGAAAAAGGGAACGGGTTGCTTGCGACAGATATAATTGCCCGGATAACCGATGTTATATTAGGTGTATTATAATGGAGCGAGAAAGTAGAAAACTCAGTGTGGATATTGAAAGAAAGTGGATACGTGTCATTGTCAGTCATGGCAAGGATGAGGAAATACTCAAACTCACACTTGATGAGGCACGCAGTCTGAAAGAACAACTAAATACTACTATTGAGGATTACCTGCAGAGACAAAATATTAGAATTGATTAAAAACGGTGATTAATTGGAAGCTACATTCACACATATCGAGAACGACCGTGCGGTCATGGTGGACATCAGTAAAAAGGACATAATTGTGAGAAAGGCAATAGCTTCCGGGGAAATTGTCCTTAATGATGCGACTATTGAGAAGATACGCACAGGTAGCGTTGAAAAAGGTAATGTGCTTTCCACCGCGCGCGTGGCTTCAATTCTTGCGGTGAAGAAGACTCCGGAACTTATTCCTATGTGTCACCAGATTCCAATTACCAAAGTGGATGTAGATTTTTTAATTTATGGGAACATTGTTCGTGCAACTGTAGAGGTTCGTTCTGTCGGAAAAACCGGTGTTGAGATGGAGGCACTTACAGGTGTCTCAGTTGCCCTGCTTACTGTGTGGGACATGGTCAAGTCTGCAGAGAAAGATGAGACTGGCAATTATCCTGCCACTGGTATTCAAAATATAAAGGTTCTTGAGAAAGTCAAAATGAACCAAAACTAATGTATTTGAGGGATGCATTAGAAATCATTCAAATCATTCTAATCAATTATCCTAAATTAATATTAATTAAATCTTAAAGAGGTAAATTATTTGAAAATTATAGGAGGACCAGCATCCCAGGCTCTTTCATCAAGGGTTGCAAGAGAACTTAATATTGAGCCTACTGTATGTGACTTCACAAAATTTCCGGATGGGGAGCTATATTCTCGCATACTTGATGAGGATGTGGATGAAGTTACTATTATTCAGAGTACAACAACGGATTCTGATCTTGTAGCATTATTACAGCTTATTGATGCCTGTGAGGATTCACCTGTCATCAATGTGGTTATACCATACATGGGCTATGCCAGGCAGGATAAAAAGTTCAAAAGCGGTGAGCCAATTACCGCAAGAGCTATCGCAAGGACAATTAACGCTGACAGGATCTTCACAGTAAATATACATGAATCAAGTGTTCTGAATTATTTCAATGCCGATGCATTCGATCTGGATGCTTCACGTCTTCTGGGTTATCACATCAGGTCACTGAACCTGTGCAACCCTCTCATCGTCTCACCTGATAAGGGTGCAATAGCTCTTGCAGAGAACACAGCTGCTGATGTCGGACTGGAGTACGATTACCTTGAAAAGACAAGACATTCCGGTGATTCAGTTACTATCAAGGCAAAGAATGTCGATGTAATGAACAGGGATATTATAATTATCGATGACATGATTGCAACCGGTGGAACTATGGCTGAATCTATCAAACTGCTGAAATCACAGGGAGCAAAGGATGTCTACCTTGCATGTGTGCATCCGGTTCTTGCAAGAAATGCGGTGCTTCGCCTGTACAACGCAGGGGTAAAAGATATTATAGCTACCGACACAATAGAAAAGGTGCAGAGTTGTGTCAGTGTGGCACCTCTTATAGCCAATGCTTTAAGAAGTATCTGAACATTAATATATTGAGGTTTGATAATGACGTTACCCGATGTTTGTCCCAAAGACGGAGTTTCCCAGTGTAAGAAAAAAGCCTGCCACCTTTACGTAGTAGACTGGCGTACCGGGGACGAACAATGTGTAATAGGGTACCGCTCAACCCACAAAGAGCTTTCAAGGTCCACTCCTATGGAAGATACCTATGCTGAAAGTACACGCATGAAGCTTCAAAAGAAAGCTCCTGTAGAAAGAAAATCCTGGCCTGAACCAGAACAAAGTACAGAAAGGCGTCAACATCTTCAACGCCAGCCAGTTCCTGCAGAAGCTCCCACAGAGATTGCCGGTCTTCCTCCAAAAGAACCGATGTCTCCTGTTTGTCAGGAGGAGGTAGTGGTAAATGATAAGGATACCACGGTTTTTGAAGCTCGCAAAGATGATCAAAAGGAAGAAAAAAAGAGAAAGTCTCTGGATGAATTGATGGATCTGGATCTTCCTGAAGATTATGAGGAAAAGTTCTGGGACTAACTCTTCTGAAATGTCATGACGGCTGGAATACTTTGCAGGGTATATGATCTGCTTCTTGATGAACTTGGACCACAATACTGGTGGCCGGCAGATACGGCTTTTGAAGTTGTAATCGGGGCTATGCTTACCCAGCAGACAAAATGGACCAATGTGGAAAAAGCTATAGAGGGCTTAAAGGAGCATGGTCTTCTGGAAGTAGAATCTCTTGCTGAAGCTGATACCGAGCTTATAGAGGAACTTGTGCGGTGTTGCGGTTTCTACCGGCAAAAAGCTTCAAGATTAAAGGGCATGGCAACTTATTTTGCAGAAAATGGTATGGTAAATATTTTTTCCCGGTCTGTGATGGAACTCAGGAAAACCATACTGTCGCTCAAAGGAGTTGGTAATGAAACTGCTGACAGCATAGTGCTTTATGCTGCCAACAAACCAAAGTTCGTTATAGATGCTTATACGACCCGAATGATGAAGTGCATTGGCATTGAGGGCAACTATATGCAGTTACAGCAAAGGTTTGAGGCTGAACTTCCCGAAAACGTAGATATCTATAAGGAATACCACGCCCTCATAGTTGAATATTCAAAAGCCTATTGTGGCAAAAAAAGATGTAATGAATGTATTCTGAAGGATTTGAATGAGAATGGATATTGAGACCTACAATAAAATATACGAAAGCCTTGAGAGTGTAGATGACGTGAAGAAATTGTCACGTAAGTTCTCGCAGCCCATAGGTACTCTCCATTCAATATTGAATCAGAAAACCGTTACAAAGGTCAAGAGAAATTTCTCCAGGGTAAAGAATAAGTCTCCAAGGCATCTGAGGCAGTGGAAGAAAGGAAAAAGCATTATTGAAATAGCGAAGAAGAATGATATTCCTGCAACTCTTATAGTTTCCATGCTGCTTAAGGAAATGGGTATTCCCAAGAAAGGCTTTATCAGGAATCTTGATGACCAGCCTGATGGCCGTCTTAAAAGAGAAATAATTGCAGCCATGGAATCCGATTTCTTTTTCTCTCCCAAAGCTCATGCGCTTCATGCAGAGAAAGGTGAAATGGGAGAGTCTATTCTTGCAGAGTGGCTTGATGAACACGAAATAACCTACAGGTCAGAAAATGACCTGAGGGATGAAGGCTTTTCAAAAACTCCTGATTTTCTGCTGGATTCAGAGATTGTGATCGATGGAATCGATATTTTCTGGATAGAAAGCAAGGCTCTTTTTGGTGATGAGAAAGAGCACGAATATTATATTAAAAAGCAGTTCAGGGAATACGAAGAGAATTACGGCACCGGTATGATCGTCTACTGGTACGGTTATATAGATTCGCTTAGTTACAATGGGAATCTGATAAAAGATTACAGGTTCTTCAATAAGGACCGCGATACCATAGAAGAACTTCTGAACTTCAAGACATACTGGTAATCATTTTCCAGCATTTTATTGTATCTTTTTCAGTTCAGACATGACATTTTTCGTATATACCTGATACACACCCTCTTCGTCATATACTACAACTTCCTTGTTGATGGTGGCATGATTTGCATGGACTACAAGGAATGGCCAGAGCTCATTGCTCTCCGGATCGCGCTGGTTTTTCATGTTGAAAATATCTTCTGAGGCGCTTAATGAGATCCTATGCATATTTTCGGTAATACGGGTCATAATAAAATGAACAGTAATTTTTTATTAATACTTTTCGTGTTGACTTTATATGTGATAAGAATCTGTCCGTAAACGGACAAAATACTCTTATAAGATTCCTATCAGGATTTTTCTGTTAAGCAAAGATTATAATAGTAACAATCATCTAAGGTTACTGACTCCGGAGCATCCGGACATTACAATATTCTCATCATAGATCGGTGAAATCATGGCAGATATTACACATTGGGCAGATGTCATCGCAGACGAGGTGCTGGCAAAAGGCAAGAAGCACCTTGTTGCAACAGGCATCACACCCTCAGGTCACATTCATATTGGTAACATGCGCGAGGTCGTAACTGCAGATGTAGCATTCAGGGCTCTTCAAGACAAAGGGGCTAATGTCGAGTTTATCTACATTGCAGACACATACGACCCATTAAGAAAGGTTTATCCTTTCCTGGACGAAAGTTATGCGCCACACGTAGGCAAACCACTTTCAGAGATTCCATGCCCATGCGGTAAGCATAAGAATTATTCCGAACACTTCCTTGAGCCATTCCTTGCAGCTCTTGAACACCTGGGAATCCACCCAAAGGTCTACAGGGCAGATGAGCTTTACAAGGAAGGTGTCTACGTAGAAGCTATCAAGCAAGCTCTTGTGAAAAAGGATGAGATCGCAGTAATCTTGCAGAAGAAATCCGGTAAGACTCCGGTAGATACATGGAACCCGTTCAACCCGATATGCAATGACTGTGGAAAGGTAAACACTACTACAGTAACAGGTTTTGATCTTGATGCTGAAACAGTGGACTATGAGTGTTCATGCGGAAGCAAGGGCACAGTCCCAATGAAGGGCGGCGGAAAGCTTACCTGGCGTGTTGACTGGCCTGCAAGGTGGAAGGCTCTTGGTGTTACCGTTGAACCATTCGGCAAGGACCACGCTTCAAGAGGCGGTTCATATGATACCGGTGTTGATATTACCAGAGATATTTTCGGCTATGAGGCACCACATCCAATAGTCTATGAATGGATCATGCTTGGTCAGAAAGGTGCAATGTCATCATCAACAGGTGTTGTTGTTTCAATTGAAGATATGCTCAAGGTGGTGCCACCTGAGGTACTGCGTTACCTTATCATCCGTACAAAACCTGAAAAGCACATCAGGTTCGACCCTGCATTACCGCTTCTCACACTTGTGGATGAGTTTGAGCGCCTTCAAACAAGTGACAAGGCAACAGATTACGATAAGAGGATGATAGAGCTTTCACATGCAGCAGGACTCTGTCACACTGATATTCCATTCAAGCACATGACAACAATCTATCAGGTTGCTGCAGGTGACTTTGATAAGATCATGAATATAGTGAAGAGAGCAGGATACGACACCAGCAATGAGGAATGCATACGTGGGCTTGTTGACAATGTTGGCAACTGGCTTGAGATGTATGCTCCTGACAATGCAAAATTCAGTGTCCAGGAAGAACTTCCAGTAAGCACTTCACAGCTCAATGATCTTCAGAGGGCTTTCCTCAGTTCTTTATCAGCTATACTCGACAAGAGTGGTGAACTGAATGGTGAGGATTATCACAACCTTGTATATTCCGCAAAGGAAGCAGGTGCCGAACTTAACACCATGATCGCTGATGCACTTAATGCGGATTCAGCTTCACTTGAAGTAAATCCAAAGGAACTCTTCAAGGCGATATATATCTCAGTTCTTGGACAGGCTTCAGGCCCAAAGGCAGGCTGGTTCCTTTCATCCTTAGAGAAGGACTTCCTTGCAATTCGCTTTAAGGAAGCAGCAGATTATAAGCCCTGATCCTGATCATGGCGAACAATTCATTACCAGGCAATGACTTTCAGGGCAAATCTCATTTCCTTGCCTGGGATGAAGAATACAAACATGTGACCTGGGGTGGTCCCAGGTCGATATCGATGCTGGAGGGTTTCATCTCTTCCAGTTCACTAATTCTTGATCTTGGCTGCGGTAATGGCAGGTTTCTCTTGCCGCTTTCCCGTAAGTACAATACTATCGGTACGGATGTCTCGGCAACCGCAGTGAGAAGGGCCAGAGAATATCTTAAAAAAAGCAATGTTGAAAGTGATAAAAGAGCTGAATGCATTGTTTCAAGTATAACATCAATTCCTTTTTCTAAGAACTCATTTGATGCAATTCTATGTCTTGGAGTTTTGCAGCACCTTCTGGAAGATGAAAGAAAGCAGGCAATTTCTGAGATCAAAAGAGTGATGAAAAACCGTGCGATTTTTGTGCTGGAAGTTTTCGGAACTGAGGATATGAGATACGGTGGCGAGTCTGTGGAAAAAGACACCTTCATCAGAAAAAATGGTATCATATACCACTATTTCACTAAGGATGAACTGGCATCACTGCTCGCTGGATTTGAAATTCTGGAAATTAAAAACCTTGTGTCAGAAAAAAAGTTTCATGGCGAGCCACACAGGCGCCATCAGATAAGAGTAATTGCACGTCTTCAGAATGCGATTCCAAGATAATTCAGCCCAATAATAAGAAGTGCACCTACTATACCCCCAATTGCGCACACTAAAATAACTATCCATGTGTATGCTATATTGAGGCCAAGTACAAGGTTTGCAACAACCAGTATGATAAGACCCAGAACTGTGTTAATTACCATGTTCTTTATGGTCTTCAGCACTTTCCAGAGGATGATAGCGACTATTATAGCCACTATAAGAGTTATTATTTCAATTGCCATAATCACCACTTTTATATTACTACGATAAGTATTTAATGATTACTAAAAAATTAGTGTTTGTTAGCATCATTCAGGAATTTAGTGATGAATTCTTTCATTTCATCAATATCATGGTAATCTTTGCAGATTATCCTCTTATCACCAAGAAGCATCGCAGAAACATTCGCTTCAGGAACATTCAGGCACAAGACTGGAATTTCTCTCTGGAGTGCGCTACAGATCTCATAACCAACACCAATTGATGGTGTACTCACCTCTGCTATCATGCACTCACTTTTTTCAAGGAATTGCATATCCCTGATGTATATATCTTCCTCGGAAAGCAATGATTCAGTTTTTTCAAGTTCAGGGTCAGCCACATGCCAGCTAAGTACTTCATGGCCGCTGTCCTGAAGATAATTGCACATCTCCATGTAAGTGGATAGCATCTGCCTGCCGCCCCTGATGGAAGCTGAAAGGAATACTCTCATTGCACACCTCTGTGATAGTGCCCTCTGGTGTGGAATTCACTAACATCGCTTCCCTGCCAGATGTGTTTTGTATCACCAGTGTAGTAAGCATCAATATTTGCCCTGTATGCCCTTGTGACCATGCCAACGTTGTAATCATCCATGTTCCTTGCATCTATCCTGAGTCTGGAAAGCCCTGCTTTGATAAGCTGGGGGGTATCATCCAGCAGGCATAGTTCTCTGGAATTGAATACGTGGGTTCTGCACTGTGAATCAGTTTTTATAGGGAACTCAAATCCCTTTTCATCGATAATCTCAAAATTACCACTCTTGCACTGGGAACCACAGTTAAAACCATTTTCATCTTTCTGTCCGAGCACACCGCCTATAAGACAGTGTTCCGACTCCATTATCTGAATCTGTCCATGAGCAATATATTCGCAATCACCATATTTTGCGATATCAGTAATCTGTCCAAGATTCATCTCAGTTGAAAGTGTGACCGCGTTTGCACCTTTTTCTTCAAGTGCATGAAGGCTGTGTTTGTTGAACACATTCATGGAACTGTCAGTCAGTATTTTCAGACCGTAACTGCGTGCAATTTCAAGAACACCAAGGTTCGCTGCAATGATTCCTTCAAATCCCAGTTCTTTTGCAATCTTAATTTTTTCTTTCACATTCTGGAATTCTGAGTCTTTCGTTATGACTGGAGTGTGCATATAGAGTGGAATCTTCTTTTCAGTTGCAAGCTCTGTCATTACTTTCCATTCAAGAGTTTGAAGCTCTTTAAGTGAAACATCAATGTAAACAAGGTCTGCTCCGCTTTTCAATGCGGAATTGAGCTTTTCCGAACTATTGACACTAACCGAAAGCAGTATTTTCTTCTCCTCGCTTTCAGTATCAACTTCTATTTCTGTTTCTTCTTCCAGGATTTCAGAACTCCTGTCATGTGCCGGTCTTCTGAACTTTTCGATTCTGATCTTTTCCAGTTCAGTGGTTGCTTCGGTTCTTGCATTATTCAGTTCTTTTATAGGTATGAATGCATCACCCGGCATATCAACTTCAATTTTCTGAGCTTCAAAAACAGTATTTCCGGTTTTTGCGAGTTGTTTTTTCACATCATCTTCTGTAGTAGGTCTTTTCTGCGACTTCTCTACAATGTAGTCAGAAACAACAGTTGGTATGTTATTTTCGTTATCAGAAAGTGAGAGTTCGAGCTTCTCACCGATGAGTGCTTTGAATTTTATGGAAACCGGTACCTTGCGTATTGGTGAAGGAGAACTGTAGGAAGCCTGCAATTCTTTCATCAGGGAATCATCAAGTGTCCTGTAAACGGTGGTTCCATTCTTAGGAGGCTGGTCAAAATTGATTGTTATGATATCCCTATTGCCAGCTTTCTTTTCAAGTCTGTTTCCAATGTAGATTCCTCTGACAATAGTACCGGCATCCCTGCTGCCTTCAAAGCCTATACCGTCCCCGACTTCAAGGTCTCCGGTTAGTGTGATCTCCATTCTTTTGAACTTATTATTGAATCCGCTGACCTTTCCAACAACAATCCCCTGATTGTGCGGTCTTTGACGGCTCATCAGATCTCCAGCTGGATCGCCTTTGAAGTATCCGGTAGTGAACTCGCGGTTAAATAACTGCTCAAGATTCTCCTTTTCTTCATCGGTTACAAAATAGTTGTCCGGGTCTTCTGCAAACCTGTCAATGAGGTTGCGATAAATCCTTACAACGCCTGCAACATATTCCGGACGCTTCATTCTGCCCTCTATCTTGAAGGAATCTATTCCTGCTTTAATGAGTTCAGGTAATATTTCAGATGTATTCAGGTCTTTAGGACTCAGAAGGTAGCTGCCTTCAGTTTTGATTTCCTTTCCATCCCTTCGTAATCTGTACTGTTTACGGCATGGTTGGGCGCAATATCCGCGATTGCCGCTTCTACCGCCTATCATACTGCTCATGAGGCATTGGCCGGAATAACAGATGCAAAGTGCGCCATGAACAAAAGCTTCAATCTCTGCTCCCGTTTCAGTTTTTATCCTTGCAATCTCTTCAAGTGAGAGTTCTCTTGCAAGCACAATTCTCTTAACTCCCATCTCATTCAGGGCCTGCACGGCTTCCGTATTGTGTATCGTCATTTGGGTGCTTGCATGGATTGGGAGTGATGGAACTTTTTCCCTTGCAAGTTCCAGAAGTCCCATATCCTGTACAATGATGGCATCAGTTCCAAGTTCATCAAGGGTGCACATGAGCTCAAGTGCTTCTTCCATTTCACTGTCCTTGATGAGTATGTTCATGGTGACATAAACCTTAACACCTCTCAGGTGAGCGAAGTCAAGTGCTTCACTGAATTCTTCTATGGTGAAATTGCCTGCGTATGCCCTGGCGCTGAAATCCTTTATTCCAAGGTACACTGCATCTGCTCCGTTTTCAACGGCAGCTATCAGTGATTCCATGTTTCCGGCAGGAGCTAATAGTTCGGGGGTTTTAAGCATGATAATCGCTCAGATGAGGTGAGAGTATATAAAAGCCCCTCTTGCTTTCAAGAATAGAAAAGACTCACTGTTTTATGCAAAGGTAGGTTGCCATGAAACCCTTTTTATGTACGTATTCCTCAATTTTGAAACCTGCCTGTTCGATAAGTCCTTTCATGGTCCAGTCAAAGGTTGAGTATTCTTCCTTGATGTGAAGTTTCATTGCTTCCACAACCTTATCATCTGCTTCAGTCGGCATATTCTGGAATAGCTGAGAGAAATATTCATCGAAATCCTGAATTTCTGATGAAAAAACCACATCTTTCAGGAAGAATTTCCCTCCCTCTTTTAGCATTGAGTTGATGTTTTTCAGAGCTATAAGTTTCCAGAAATCAGGCAGATGATGCAATACAAGCTGGGTGACAACTGCATCATATTTTGTCTCACCGGAATCAAATGTCAGAAATCCTGCATTGATGAACTTTATATTTTCTCTTTGTCTGAATTTTGCTTTTTTCTCTGCGAAATCAAGCATCTTCTGTGAAATATCCAGTGCCGTTACCTTTTTGCAATACTTTGAAAGCTCAATGGAAAACTCTCCGGTCCCGCACCCAATCTCCAGAATCTCATTCTCCGGCTGGATGTCGATGAGTTTGCACATGGTTTCAGCTTCTCCGGCAATGTTGCGGATGCTTCCCATTTTCCTGTCATAGTTCAGGACTTCATCTTCACTTTCATAATCCGTTCCAACTTGGATCAGTTCATCGTAATACCATTCAGGCAATTTTTTCATAAGCATTCCTTCTGGTTATCTAATATCTTTTAAATGAATAAGGAACTGTTGCTGAATTTAATTAACCAATAAATGAGGGTAGAAGTAGCGGAAAACTGAGGATAATATAAAAAGGAGAGGAAAAGAAATTATTTCTTTTCCTTTTTCAGGAAGAACTTATTCAGCACAAAAATTCCGGCGAGGACAACAAACAGATAATACAGTGATCTGAATATCGGTCTGTACTGGTATTCAAACCATGTGCTGATAATTTCGCTAACTGAGAAATACAACTGAAGTGTTGCAAGGGCGATTATGATGCCTACCAGTGCAAGCATACCATTCCTGAAATGTTCTTCAGCTGTTTTTTCTTTTTTCTCCTTTTTTGCTGTTTTAGGAACAAAGCTTTCCCTCTCTTCCTTCAGTTCCACATTTTCATTATCCTCACTCATTGCAATCTCCTCCTCACGATGTATAGTGCTGCGATAAAACCAATTACTGCAAACGAACACGTAAATCCTGGTGTTTCTTCTTCTACAGTATCTTCGGTAACATCATCATATTCCCAGTTGTAGTCCTCTTCATCTAGCTCCATCAGGAAGTCGGCTGTATTGATATTTTTATTCTGCACAAGCTGGTCCCTGTCAATCACTTTTTCCGGGTTAAGCTGTACATAATCCTCGTCTGTCTTGACGATGGTGTTTCCATCCCATACACTGATCTCTACAACATAGTTATAGCCGTCAGGTACCGTTAAATTCACACTTCTGATGGCAGTTTCTTCGGGTTCTATCTCACCGGAGCTTGTCCATTCCTTATCTGCAACAAGGCGCGCATCCATTTCCCTTGCCTTGATGAGTATGCGATAATCCTCAGAAGTTTCAAGTCCTTCATTCTTGAGGTAAATATCATTCTGAATTACCACTCCCTTGGAGCTTGTTTCACGCACCAGGAAATCAATAGTTTCTATTTGGATGCCGGTATCCTGCATGTCGCTCTGAAGAGTATCGAGTCCTGAAAGTGTCATTTTTCTCTCAAAACTCAGTTTTCCATCATCCATTATGCTTGTACTGATGCGATAATCCTCACTTTTCAGAAGACTGATGCTCTGGCTGACAGCCTTAGTTTCCCATTGTTCTATTGGTCCTATCCTTTCTTCCTGTTTCTTCTCAAGAAGTCCGGTATTTTTGTTGAATACTTTCAGGACAACGGTTGCATTACTGTCGCTGTCAGCACCCATGTTCTCTACATAAGTGGTTACATTGAGCCAGACATAAGTGCTTTTCACACTATCTGCCGAGAGCTCAACGTCCCTTATCCCCAAATAAGAGCTTTCCTGTTCATCGAAGTCACGCAAACATCCGCTGGATGTTGCCGAAACCAGAACAATAAGCAGTATGAGGAAAGAATAAATTGAACGTTTCTGTATCATTATATCCCCGATAAATAGAGGTGAGGATACTATTTATACATTGTTAAATACTTTATATATACACAAATTTAGTGAAAAAAGTGTAATGTGGAATTTGAACTAAAAGTTTAATTAAAATTTAAAATTTAATCCGTACAGATGCACGGATTTTGCTTGCATGTAGGGCAATGATCTGGATATTTTTCCAGAAACGCAGCTTCAAGGTCAATATCATATAGGTTTGCCAGCGCTCCTATCCATGCAAAACAGTCTGCAAGCTCTTCCCTGATATTCTCCATATCTTCCCTGCGGATAGCTTCTGCAAGTTCGCCTATTTCTTCCACAAGCCAGAGCGTTGTTGCGGCTGCACCTCTTCTCCTGTCGTTGTGTGCGTAAAGGTCGTACATACGTTTCTGGAACTCGGAGATTTCCATGTCTTAGCCTCCTGAAAATTTAGCTGGAATATTTTAGAGCCTTACAGGGATATTCTTTTCCTTCAGATACTCTTTCACATCATTTACAGTATATTCGCCGAAGTGGAATATGCTTGCTGCAAGTGCTGCGTCGGCTTTTCCTTTTGTAAAACCTTCGTACATGTGCTCAGGATTGCCAACTCCACCGGATGCGATGATAGGGATTTCAAGCTCCTCTGAAAGCTTTCTTGTGATCGGGATGTCAAAACCATCATATGTCCCATCCTTGTCCATACTGGTAAGGAGAATTTCTCCGGAACCAAGTTCCTCCACCTTCTTTGCCCACTGGACAGCATCGATTCCTGTTGGCTGCCTGCCGCCATAGATTACCACTTCATACCATGCAGGTGTCCCGTCCTCAAGCTCAAGGATGGTCTTGTTAGGATTATTTTCAACATCAAGGTTGCGTCTGCAGTCGATTGCTGTAACAATGCACTGTGCTCCGAATATATCGGATGATTCTTTAATGAGGTCTGGATTCTTTACGGCTGCTGTGTTAATGGATACCTTGTCAGCGCCTGCCCTGAGAATCTGGCGTATGTCCTCGATGGAGTTTATTCCGCCGCCTACTGTAAGTGGAATGAAAACTTCATTTGCAGTCCTTTCGATGACCTTAACCATTGTTCCTCTACCTTCATGGGATGCGGTGATATCAAGAAATACAAGCTCATCGGCTCCCTGTTCATTATATCTCTTGGCAAGTTCCACAGGGTCTCCTGCTTTTCTCAGGTCTACGAATTCTATTCCCTTGACAACGGTTCCGCCTTCCTCATCAAGCGTAACGTCAAGACATGGTATGATCCTTTTTGTAAGCATGTATGACTTGTCCCTTTCACTGCATTTGATTATTTGTTTCTGCCATGCTGATGGCAGATGCTGTATTTAATAAGAAGATATCGAGTTTTTATTTAATACTTCTTATTGTTGAATTCAAAAAAGAGTATGCATAAAAAAGTATTTTTCATGTGATTAGTGGTGTGTTCCAACATGCTCTATTTCAAACTCTTCACTTTCGGTATGCAGTTCAAAAAACATACAGGTTGAAATTGCAGGTTGAGTGTGTATATAGTGCTCTTTTCCTTTAGATGCTATAAAATAATCGTAGTCAGATGACGAATAAAATATATCTGCTTCTCTAAAAGGGTTGACCCATTTAACTACAAGTCTGAGGGGTTTTTTAACCTCTATTGTATCTCCTGGTCCTATTTCGTAGTATCTCTGCCATGAATACTCTCCATTTTCACTGGAAATGCTTGTGGTAACTTCGTGTGCATATTGGTCAGTGTTGGTAATTGTGTAAAATGGTTCGATTGATGGGAAAAACAAAAAGCTGGTTTTTAATAAAAGAAGAATAATAAACAAAATAGCAATTTTTTTCTCCTTCCGGTCCAATTTATCACCTCATATGTGAGTGAAAACTCAGATTTAATGCTAAAAGTCCATATACCTTGTATTTTAATGTCATACTAAAATTTAATTAATCTGTTGTCATGTTATCCTTATTTGATTCTGGAAAGAAAAGTGAGTTAAAGATTTCCAAAAATGTTTATTATCATCTAAATTTTACTTCAATTATCTTTATTGGAAACTCTATACTTTTATTATGCAGTTCTAACGATATACCGGTTGAAATTCCTGGTTCAAAATCCGTGGAATATTCATATTCTCCTGAAGTTACGATATATGTGTATTCCGATACTGAGTGGAATGTATTTTCTTTTCTAAATGGATTAAGCCATTTAATTACAAGACTGAGAGGTTTTTTAACCTCTATTGTTTCTCCTGGCTCAAGTTCGTAATATTCCTGCCATGAATATTCATCATTGTAACTTGAAATACTGATATTAATTTCTTGTGTATATTGATCCGCATTAGTGATCGTGTAGAAAGGTTCTACTTCTGGAAAAAAGGATAGAATAATCAGCAGTATTATCAGATAATATAGTGGTTTGAGGTTCATTTTTGCTCCATAATTCAAATTTTACTGTCCATGTAGGTGTCAGTTAACATGTAACCACAAATAAAGATAATTACTGTATTATTTAAATTTAATTGCCATGTTGGCAATTAAGACATTTCATAATATAACTCACTAAAGAGTAATACAAGAAATAGTGGACGTTAATGGATAAAGACAACATCACAAGTACAATTCGAGAAATTAATTCCGAAATCAAAACTCAGTTCAAAGCTGAAGTAATCGGGATCTTTAGTTCCTAAGTCCGTGGAGAGCAACATAGTGGGAGCGATGTTGATGTGCTTGTGAGATTTGAAAGTGGAGCCACACCTTTGACCTTGTGGGTCTTTCTGATTATCTCAGAGTAATTTTAGGTGTTCCAGTTGATGTTGTTTCTGAAAAAGCACTTCACCCAATGGTGCATGATGATGTGATGAATGAGCTGGTGGTTGTTTGAAATCTCCTTTGCTTTAGCTTTATTTATCAGAGATTCTTTAAGCTGTTCAAGAGAACAAAACGCATTTATCCGTTGGAGTCGTCAGCAGAAGGCTTTAGAAACATTTTCTGAGCTAGGATTGTATAAGATCACTGCAAGCATCGCTTTCAAGGCTACACAGGGAATTTTTGTAGGGTCCGAAATTCAATCCCACAAGGAAACTTCCTATATGGTCCTTATTCTTGATACCCAGTTTTGATTTAATATATTCATCAGTCAATTTCGATGGTGATGCTATCATAGCTTCAGAAACAAATGCCAGTTTTTCGACTTCTGGGCATGGTTTAGCATCGATAACTATCATCGGAGCGCTAAAGGAATACTTAACATTTTTGAATTTCTTACGATCGATGACTATGTTTCCAAATATCCGATATTTGCCGGACTTTTTCAGCCTTTCAATTTCAGCGGCATCAGTAACATCTTCTCCTATAACTTCTCCCCGGTGGACAATTTTCAGGTTATTTTCAGGCCATTCATAATCCCTATTTGTGATATAAGATATCAATAAGTCTGAGCCAAGAGCCTGTTTCATTCCTACGTTGTTCTTTTTACCAAAACAACATGAACTATTCTGCTCATCTTTTTCCTCAAGCCCGATGATCTCTTTCCTATCATATTCAGTAATCAAAAATGCTTTTTCGATGCCTTTTCTATTGTAAAGAATGGAAATAGCCTTTTCAACAACATCCTGCTCTGAAAATTGCATTCCACTGTCAAATACACTCATTTTTTCACCAAGTCAAGTTAAGTTGTCTTTAATGATGGATATGTGGGTTATAATATAAGTGTGTTGGCCCGATGTAATATATCTATGCCGGAAGTATTAGAGTGACTATCTTAACAAGTTTACTTGTTGTTTCGGTGAATTAACTCAAACAAGCTTGTAGGAGGAAAGTGATTCTTTGAGTATACTTTTTAGGGATCTGCAGAAAGCTGGAATATAAGTATGTTATTGATTTTCATCTTCAAACCAACAACACCGCAATAACCCCTGCCAGGAAAACTCCATCGAAAGTCCCCGCGCCACCAATACTAACAACAGGCGCGCCCAGCTTCGTTATCGCGCGCATGTTCAGCAGGTCGGCTCCTATCAGGGTTCCCAGGGTGCCGCTGATGTAGGCTACTGCGAAGATGAGGTCATGCTGGATACCGGTGATGGAGACAACCAGAATGGAACTCATGGCAGCAGCGATAGGTGGGAGGAGTGCAGGGGAAACAATTCCCACACCTCTGACAGGTCTTGCAACTGCTTTTGTGATAATGGCCACCATCAGGGTTGCGTAGAGTACTTCGATTGCAGAACCCGGGAAAAGTCCAAGCAGGTAGACAGAAACAATAGTTGGTATCAGTGCACCGCCTACGTTGATAGCTATTGTTGTCCTGGTTTTGTGAGTTTCCTTGAAAGGAACCCTGTATGAAACTCCAAAAATCTTCACATACTTGCTATTCTCGATCGGGACTTTAGTTTCAATGGTTTTAAGAGGGATATTGATACTACTTCCAATAAGAGATGCAAGAAGCAGGATAAGAGCATCGTTCCATGAAAATCCTATTTTGCTGAAAGCGCTGCTGACCAGCCCGTAAAACAGCACAGAAATACTAAACGCCAGCACAAAGGCCAATATAATAGTGAAAACAAACTTAAAAGGATTATAGAATATCCGATGCCTCATAGAAATAGTGTGCTAATTATCAGTATATACTTTTTTGGGTCTTCATGTGTAAATCTCAGGTGAATTAGCAGGAAAATCAGCAGGCGAATCAGGCAAATCCTGTGATTGCCTTTGAACCTGTGAAATTCTCCTTACTGATAGCATCACCATTGAACACTTCTTCACTGATCATAATAGGAGCATTGTTACGAAGAGCAATTGCGATACAATCACTAGGCCTTGCATCAAATTCCATGCTGTTGCCATCCTTTTTCAAGGTCATTCTGGCATAATAGATATTGTCTTTCTTCTCATCTATGAGAATCCTTTCAACCTCAGCTTCAAGCCGTGAAAGTATGGAAATTATAAGATCATGTGTCATCGGCCTTGGCATAGTCTCATTCTTCAGCACCGAACTGATAGACAAAGCCTCAGTCTGTCCAATATGTATCGGCATTATCATTCCATCCTTATCCTCAAGCATCACCGCAGGCACAGCTCTGCCAAAGATATTGATCATATAAACGCCCTTTACGGTGACTTCCTTAATGTCGCTTCCAGTTTCCATATTATTAACAACAGCCTTCCCTTTTCGCAGTTTATCTCTGTATCCACAGATGTTTAATAAGTATCCTTACTTAACTCTTTCTTTTCACTCTCAGGCCAAACCCACCTGCTCCGGGTGTTTCAATTACAAAAACATCATCCTCGTCCATCTCTGTAATACCCCTGCCACCAAGCTCATCGATCTGTGAATTTACGGCTATGATAACGTAATTTCTACCAGTCTCCCCGTCCTCTCCACCATTCAAACCCCGTGGTGCAAACTTCCTGTGACTGGAAATAATAGCAGCTCTCATAGGTTTCAGGAACCTTATCTTCCTGACAACACCATCTCCTCCATGATATTCACCCTCACCACCACTGCCTTCACGAATAGAGAATTCCTCAAGCCGCACCGGGAATCTCCATTCCAGAACCTCCGGGTCAGTAATTCTGGAGTTTGTCATATGAGTCTGCACAGCACTTGTCCCATTAAATCCTTCTCCTGCACCAGACCCCCCGCATATGGTTTCATAATACTGGAACTGCTCATCTCCAAAAGTAAAATTGTTCATGGTCCCCTGCGAGCCTGCCATAACTCCCAGCGCACCGAAAAGAGAATCAACGATATACTGCGACGTTTCGACATTTCCAGCCACTACAGCCGCAGGATATTCAGGATTCAGAATGCTGCCTTCAGGAATAGTTATCCTGAGCGGTCTCATACAGCCTTCATTAAGCGGAATATCCTTATCAACAAGCGACCTGAATACATAGAGTACAGCCGCCTTACAAACAGCAACAGGAGCATTCAGATTTCCAGAATGCTGCTCTGAAGTGCCGCTAAAGTCAATATGAGCTTCCCGCTTCTCATGGTCAATTCTCACTTTAACACACACGACAGTTCCGTCATCAAAGGAAAGTAAGTATTCCCCATCTTTCAAAACCTCAATAACTCTTCTGACAGATTCCTCAGCATTATCCATCACATGCTGCATGTATGCCTGTACAGTCTCCATTGAAAAGTGCTCAACAAGTTTCAATAGTTCCCTGACACCTTTCTCATTTGCAGCCACCTGTGCTTTCAGGTCAGCAATATTCTGGAATGGATTTCGTGCAGGATATTTGCCTGAATTAAGCCACTCTGCAACCTCATTTTCAAGGAACTTCCCGTTAGCGACAATATGCTGTCCTCCGGTAATCACACCTTCCTCATCGATGTGCCTGCTCTCCGGCGGAATCGATCCAGGAGTAATTCCGCCAATATCAGCATGATGTCCCCTTGAAGCTACATAGAACTCAACATTTTCATCATGGAATACAGGAGTTATAACCGTAATATCCGGCAGATGTGTTCCACCCTCAAACGGAGAGTTCAGCATGAAAACATCTCCTTCTTCCATATCAGGAAACTTCCTGGTAATTGCCTTTACACTCTCTCCCATGGAGCCGAGATGCACAGGTATGTGAGGTGCATTGGCTATCAGGTCTCCGTCCCAGTTGAAAACCGCACATGAAAAATCAAGTCTCTCCTTGATATTGACCGAATAAGCAGTATTCTGGAGAGTATAACCCATCTGTTGTGCAATGGACATGAACCTGTTATTGAATATCTCAAGCATCACTGGATCAGCCTCAGTTCCTATAGATTCCCTCTTTGGCAAAGGAACAACCCTTTCAAGCACTAATTCCTGATCTTTTCTGAGTTCTGCTTTCCATCCCGGTTCAATTATTACAGTTGTGTTAGTTTCAACAATTATAGCCGGTCCGGGAACTCCATCTCCGCCAAATTTTAGTTCTTCTCTCCTGAAAACAGGTGTTTTGTGGAACTCTCCACATGTGTACATTGTAGTTTCAGGAAGCCTGGTATTTTCTTCTTTTCTTGAAACTGAACTGTCAGAAAGAGAACCTTCCTGCATTTTTTCTCCGGAACCTATTATTTCAGTAGATACAGCTTCTATGAATAGCTCCTTGTTCTCCATCACAAAACCAAAACGGCTTTTATGCTCATTCTCAAAAGCAGTTTTAATCTCAGTTTCAGTACCAAAATCAACAATAATGGAAGTTCCTGCCTCCTTGTACTTGACATGAACCTTGTGCAGTGCGTTGATCTTTTCATCTGCAACTCCTTGCATTTTCATTTCTTCTCTGCCGGTTCTTTCAAGTTCAGCAACAACATCTTGCAGCTCTTCAATAAGGCTGCTTTCAAGTTTTTTCTCAACAGCCTGTTCTTTCATAATTCTCTGGTCTGCAAGTCCCATTCCATAAGCCGAAAGGACGCCTGCCAGAGGATGTATCAATATCCTGCTAATTCCAAGTGCATCTGCAACACCACAAGCGTGTTGTGCCCCTGCTCCTCCGAAACAGCAAAGAGCGTATTCCTTTGTATCATAGCCACGCTGGATGGATATTTTCTTGATGGCATTTGCCATGTTTTCGATTGCTATTTTCAGGAAACCTTCGGCAATCTGTTCAGCACTGTTTTTCTCTCCGGTGAAATCACTAACCTCCTGTGCCAGAGCAGAAAACTTCTCTTTGACCACCTCCAAATCAAGTGGCATGTCTGCATTATGTCCGAATACATGGGGGAAATGCTTCGGGTCAATTTTGCCAAGCATCAGGTTGCAGTCTGTGATAGTGAGAGGTCCGCCTTTCCTGTAACATGCAGGTCCGGGTTCAGAACCTGCGGAATCCGGTCCGACTCTGAATCTTCCTGCTTCAAAATGTAGTATTGAACCTCCGCCTGCTGCAACAGTATTAATATAAAGCATGGGTGAGCGCAGATGAACACCGGCAATTTCAGTCTCAAAACTCCTCTCATATTCCCCGTTATAGTGAGCTACATCTGTGGAAGTCCCACCCATATCAAAAGTGACAATTTTGTCAAAACCTGCTTTTCCGGAAGTTTCTACAGCTCCTACAATACCACCGGCAGGTCCGGAAAGAATACAGTCCTTGCCCCGGAACTGGCTTGCTTCCGCAAGTCCCCCGTTGGACTGCATGAACATGAGTTTTGTATTGTTACCACCGGCTTCAAGTGTGGCAGTTATCATATTGATATATCTTTTAAGCACCGGGGAAAGATACGCATCAACGACCGTGGTTTCACCACTGCTGATAAATTTCATCAGCGGGCTGACCTTGTGTGAAAGTGAGATCTGGGTAAATCCAATTTCCTCTGCAATTTCACGAAGTTGAATCTCATGTTCAGGATACCGGTAAGCGTGCATGAGTACGATAGCAACAGAGCGTATTCCTGATTGGTATATTCTCTCAAATTCCAGGCGTGCACTTTCAGTATCAACAGCTTCTAACTCCTCACCCGATGCACTGTATCGCTCATTTATTTCGATGACTTCATCATAAAGCAAATCCGGAAGCTCGATCTTCAATGCAAATATGTCAGGTCGGTTCTGGTATCCAATTCTGAGTGCATCCCTAAATCCTCTGGTGATTATCAGCGCAGTTGGCTCACCTTTGCGTTCAAGGAGTGCGTTTGTTCCTACGGTGGTTCCCATTTTGATGGAAGCTATGTTTTCAGTTGGGAGTACATCTTCAGAGTCCAAGCCGAGAATAGTTCTGATGCCATGCATTGCAGCATCGGTATAATGTTCAGGGTCAACTGAAAGCAGTTTGTGGGCAACCAATTGTCCGCCAGGTTTTCGGGCAACAACATCAGTGAACGTGCCACCCCTGTCTATCCAGAATTGCCATTTTTTGTTGATAGAAGCCATCATATTTCCGTCAATTAGCGATTTGTATTATTATAAAATATGCTACGCTAAATGAACTCATCTCAATAAAAGTATTTTTGCTATGGGCGCTGCATTATATTATCTGTCACCACAAAGCATGTTAAAACCATGGTCTCCTACAAGAGGTACGAATATCACGCCACCTCGGTCTTCTTTTATAATATTCCCTTTCATATCCTTTTTGATAAGGTAGAGACGCTGGTATCTTTTACCTTCAGGAAGAACCATAATTCCTCCCGGTTTTAGCTGCTCTATAAGAGGCAGTGGTGTACATGGTGCAGATGCAGTTACACAAATACGGTCGTAGGGTGCATGTTCGGGAAGACCCAGAGAACCGTCTGCACATAAAATTTCAACGTTGGAATAACCTGCATTTTTTAGATTTTCCTGTGCAAAAACAGCAAGCTTTTCAAGCCTTTCAATAGAATAGATGTTTCCCTTTTTACCCATGATCTCTGCCATTACCGCGGCGTTATAACCCGATCCGGCACCGATCTCAAGTATTGTCTGTCCTTCATGAAGGTCAAGAAGGTCGCACATCATGGCTACCATGTGCGGGGCAGATATTGTTTGTGCGTAGCCTATGGGCAAGGGGTGGTCAACATAGGCCTCCGCTATCTGGATAGAAGGTACGAAAAGGTGCCTTGGCACCTTATTCATTGCTTTAAGTGTTTTTTCAGATATATTGTACTCTTTCAGAGAATTTACCAGCCTTTTCCTTTCCCTTTCATACTCCATTGAGTTTTCCCCTCTCCCCAGCTCTTTCTAAATACTTCTTCTGCAAATATCCTTTTAATGAATTTAGCAGGTATCGCAATGCCAGTTTTAGATTCCAGGCTCCCGTCCCGTATCTTGATCTTTTTTATACGGATCTTCGTTTTATCGACCTTTTCTTCCTGACCGATAATAAACTCATATCCACCTGGCACTCTTTTGTGCATTGCTTCAGTATTTCTGCCCTTATGCACTGCAATTTTTACAACTACCTCATCAATAGCTCTTCCCCATATGGTAGTTATCTCAGACGCGTTGGCTTTTTTGAGTCTTTTTTCACCGGATTCTATTGCGGTTATAAGTATTGGGAATACTTCATCAGATTCTCCATCATCTACAATTATCTCATCTTCTACCATCAAGTCTTCTTCAGATGTAAGAATGGTTGTCTGTGTGAAAGACTCCTCGCCTTTACTGATTATTACTTTGACATTGAACGTTTTGACCTTCTCAATTTTAGTCGGATGGACATTTTCACATTCCTGACACTGGACGACAGGGTTCTGTCCTCCTTTTAAAACATCATGCGGTACTGCTATTTTTGGTGAGCATACCGGACATACAACTTCAACTTCGTCGTTCATATTCTCTATGATGCCATTGTCTGGAGGATGTAAATAATTATCTGTGACTGGCTATCTCAAAATGATATTGTATTAAGCTTAATGAAAATCTTCTCGGTCTTTCTTGTATTAATATTCGATAGCTGTACCACAATTGTTAATATAATCCAGCCTGATTTTTATTTAGAGGCTTTTCCATCTGGAAAAGATAAAGGGAGGATTTAAATGAAGACCAAGTTACTTAGGAATCTAGTGGTGCTTCTGATAGGCGTAGCGCTTGTAATGATGTCGGGATGTACTGATACTTCTTCACCGGAAGAAGTATCTGAAGACACCATAGTGGAAGAAGAACCAGATCGCGTGGCAGATACAGAAGAAGATGCTGCAATGGAAGAAAATATGACTGAGACTATGGAGGAGTCTGATTCTGTAATTGATCCTGCAGATTTCACAGACCCTGTCGAGAATCCATATTTCCCTCTTGAAGTTGGCAAAACATTCATTCTTGAAGGAGAATCTGACGGTGAGGATATCAGGGTTGAAATATATGTAACCGAGCAGACTAAATATATAATGGGTGTCACTACTATGGTTATCCAGGAAAGAGAATGGGAAGACGGTGAACTTGTAGAGGACACATACGACTGGTATGCCAATGACAATGAAGGCAATGTCTGGTATTTCGGTGAGGAATCAAAAGAGTATGATGACGGTGAACTGGTGAGCACGGAAGGCTCCTGGGAAGCAGGTGTCGATGGTGCAGAACCGGGAATTCTTATGGAGGCAGACCCACAGGTTGGAGATGTATACCAGCAGGAATACTATGAAGGTGAAGCAGAGGACATGGCTGAGGTTCTGAGCCTTGATGCATCTGTCACGGTTGAATACGGTTCATTCGATAACTGTCTCCAGACTAAGGAGTGGACTCCTCTTGAACCGGGAATTGAGGAACATAAGTACTATGCAAGTGGTGTTGGTATTCTTAAAGAGGAAGCTGTGGTAGGAGGAGACGAGGTCCTTGAACTTGTGGAGATCACTACAGAATGAAAGGAAGACCCTGTCTTTCTTTCTGTTATTGTTTTTTCTCATCTCTTAAATTTTGTAGTCATATTTGTTTTCTCATGACAATTGAATCCGATCTCTCATCGTCATCAAAAAAGCCATTTATTACCTGAATTTCGTGGAATCCATTCTTTTCATAGATTCTTTTTGCAGCTATCCAGTTAACAGAAACCATGAGGATTATGCTTGATATCCCATATTTGTTGCAGATATTGCTGATAAGCTCTGATAAAAGGGCATCTCCGTAGCCTTTACCACGATACATTTTCAAAACTGCGATGGATGATATGTAAAGTTCTTTCCCGTCATATCTGTGAGTTTCAGTAATGCTGTGTCCAAGTTCGAATTTTTCAGTGTCGATGTTTTCAGAATAATCCCAGAGCTCAGAGGAAATATATCCTGCAATCTCTCCATTGATTTCCATGACCAGAAATCCGTTAGGAAATACTTCGATTCTTTCCAGAAGAGTGTCAGCGTTTTCAGCTATATTGGGATGGAATGAGTCATGCTCAACACTCAATATTCCTTCGATATCCTCTTTTTCAGTATTCCTTATTGAAATTTTCATAGGATCACCGGTATTTAATCAAAAATGAGTGTGCAGGCAGGAACCAATGCCCTATTTACTACAGTTTCTATCTCTCACTTGCAGCGTGAGCAGCAATAAATTCCCTGAGAAGCCTTGTTCCCAGAAGTGCGCTGATCCCGTTATCATATTCCGGGGAGATTTCCATAACATCAAAACCAACGGAAATTGGTGCCAGAGCACGTATAATTTCACGCACATCGATATCAGTAAGTCCAAATGGTTCAGGTGTGCCAAGACCGGGAGCGTATGCCGGGTCAATTGCATCCATGTCAAGTGACAGGTAGATCTTCTTGCAACCGAGATATTCTTTGACTTCGGAAATAACCTTTTTTATTCCCATTTCTCGTACATCATCTGCAGTGTAGTATTTGATGCCGTTCTCTCTGGCATAGACCCATTCTTCCTTTGGTCCGCTGCGAACACCTATTGTCACATAATTGTCTGTGATGTCATCGCGAACGTGTCTGGAAACGCATGCATGATTGTTCCTGATGCCTCCGTACTCTTCACGGAGGTCAAAGTGTGCGTCCATTACGACAAAGCCAATATCTTCTCCCGCTTCCTCTGCACATGCCTTCACACATGGATAAGTAAGGGAATGCTCTCCTCCCATCATGATTGGGATCTTTCCATCTTTTAGGATCGGCCTGACTGCATGGTACAGGTCCTCAAGCGTTTCATCCACAGAAGAATAAGGCTCAAGATTTCCGATATCATGGATGAGCAGGTCTTCAAAATCAATGTCAAAATACTGGTTATAGGTTTCAAAGTTCACTGAAGCTTTTCTCATAGCATCAGGAGCCCAGCGACTTCCTGGCCTGAATGAGGATGTAGCATCAAAAGGGACACCGAATATAACATACCTTGCAGTCTCATAGTCGGCAAAGGCATCCATCATATCAGGTTTGTAAAACATAAATTTAGTAATAAAAAAAGATAAGAAAAGTTAGGGTTCGATCATCTGAGATCGAACTTCATCTTGCCCATTGCGGTGAGATATGAAACTTCTTCACCCTCAACGACTCTGTCCTTGTACTCATCAGGGACCTTCATTTCAAATGTTGAGAAGTCGCCCATGTCCATGAGCTGTGCAATATCTCCTGCAATTGAAAGTACCTGTGCGTTCTTTCTCTCGACGACTGGGACATAGATCTTGTCAGATACCGGACCTACAATTGATCTCTTCTGGTTGTCAAAAAGTCCGATTACATCGATTCTTGCCTTTGCTGAACCGTGCTTACCTGGTTTGGACTTGGATATGCTCTTGATGACGCAGGCCTCGTCGTCTACAATGACGTACTTGCCTTCTTTAAGTTCTTTAACTTCAACTTGTATTTTCACTTAAAATCCTCCATAATCGTAATAATTATTTATGAGCTTAAAACGTCTAAAGGGTATAACTCCTAATGCTATATATGAACTTAACCTTTGATTTCGCGTTAACAGGGGGTTATAATAGAGGATTCTACTATAAATGCATTTATATCTTTCTCATCCTGCAGAACATTCAATTTCACATTTTCCTTCATCAATATCAAGTTCTTTGAGCTTATCCTCTTCCGGGATTCCCTCAACTGTCCATCCTCTGAAATGGTAATAGTCCAGAATAGTCTTTTCAAACTCGTTTTTATCAATGCCACCATTCTCAAAGAACCTATCAGGAAGCGTGTCATCTTTGGATGTGATACCTGCTTTCAGATTGAACATCCTTTCCATATTGAATATCCTTTCGCCAGCTCTTAGCAATTCCTCGGCAGAATAGTTCTCTCCAGTTACCTTATTCAGCATAGAAGCGAAATCCACTTCTCCTATCGCAAGCATTGTGAACGGACACATCACCAGAGAATCAATTACTGCTGTAAGATTCTGGAAATATAATACCAGAGCAGCTTTTCCATCAAATTTATCTCTCTCAAGCAGCATAGGTTTTCCCATTATCTCCGGACCAACCATAAATGCACTTAAGTGCGAGCCACCTGTATTTGAAGTGGTATAGGCAATGGACATGCCTTTAATTTCCCTGGGGTCGTATCCCGGTATATCAAGACCTTTTACTGTTGTATCACATTCCTCTTTTCCAGTAGAAGAGAGGTAATCATGAGATCCTTTACATAGATTATGTGTTCCTTCTCCAATCTCAATGGCTATTTCCTTAACCTCTTCCATTGTGATCCCGGGTTTAATTTCCATGTAGGAAGCTATTGAAGATCCTACTGAAATCGGATCCAGTCCATAATCAAGACAGAGTCGGTCAAGTTCTTTCACAAATTCAATGTCATCATTTCCAATGTTTGGGCCGAATGCCCATATTGAATCATAATCGGGAACAGGTCTTCCATCCGGGTGGATTCTCTTGCAGCCAATAGGGCAGGAATAGCAAGGCGCTTCCTTTAGAACATTTGTATTGTTTAATTCCTCGCCTGAAAGCTTGTATGCATTAGGGAATTTTTTTTCACGGAAATTCATGGCTGGCATAGTTCCCATATAATCCAGAAGATCTGTTATTACTGAGTTTCCGTATATTTTCAGTCCTTTGGAAGCAGGCGGGCTTGCAATTAGCAGTTTATTTTCCTTCTCTACCAGCATTTCAAACTCATCAGGCTTTGCAATTTCTATTTTATTAGTGCCTTTAACAACAATGGCTTTGAGGTTCTTTGAACCTGCAACCGCACCATGACCTCCACGGCCGCTGGTATATATTCGGTCATTCACGATATTTGCCATGCTTACCAGTGTTTCGCCGGCTCTACCTATGCATGCGACCTTTCCCTTATCTTCAAGAAGAGTTGTTGTTTTAGCAGTATTTTTTCCCCGGAGATGCCCGGCAGATAATATTTCCACTTCTTCGTCATAGATGCTGATGTACACAGGCTTTTCAGCTTTACCTAAAATTACCAGAGCATCAATACCTGCAAATTTTAGTTCTGCACCGAAATGTCCTCCCACATTTGTACTGAATATTGTTGACGTAAGCGGGGACTTAGACGTGATCGAAAAATGTCCTGACATGGGAATAGAGGTTCCTGTGAGTGGTCCGGTGGTAAGTATCAGGGGATTTTCAGGGCTTAACGGGTCTAGTTCAGGGTCGGCAAAGTCCTGCATGAGCCTGCATCCAAGACCTCTACCTCCTATAAATTGCTCAGCATACTTCTTTTTAGTTTTAGTTTCTGTGACTGAGTTTTTTCCCAGGTCAATGATAACTGTTCTTCCCGTCCATCCGTCCATGTTTAGCCCCATATGTTTTGTTTTGCTCCACCATCATCAGCAAGTATCTATTTCATCATTTATTTTCTTTTGCAGTTAGCTTCCATTTCAAGCATTCTTCTCTTAAGCTCGACCTTTTCTCCACAGGTTTCACCACAAAATCCTCCAATACCGGATGATGAGACTACACGGTGGCAGGGTATGATTATGGGATAAGGGTTTTTGGCAACAGCAGAACCTACAGCTCTGGCTGCACCTTCTCTTCCTACTCTGTAGGCCAGTTCCCGATACGTTACTGTTTCACCGTAGGGTATTTTTCTGACCTCATCGAGGACTTCCCGCTGAAATTCTGTGAGTCCTGAAAGGTCCACCTCATACTCCGAAAAATCAACGATCTCTCCGCCAAAATATCGAAGTATTGCCTGGAATATGGTTATATCACTCATTTTTCCTCTTTATCAGGACTGCTGAAAACATCATCTTCCAGCTTTTTTCTCTGTTTTCTGTACTGGAGCCATCCGGTTCCATGATATGTAATTATAAGTACCGCTCCAATCAGCAGAGTCAGAAGCACATAGCGAGTTGAATTGAACAGTAGTGGATTAAGATTCTCCCTGCGGTCATATTTAGGGTACATGATATCGCTTCTGTCATTGCTGTGTCCAAGTCCCAGCGCATGTCCCAATTCATGTGCGGCTATGTCTTCCATAATGCTATCTCCGTATTGTCTCCATGCATAACCTTCGTAATTTCCGGTTTCAAGGACAATATCCACTCTTTCAAATTGATCATTTACGATATATGGCCTTGTAAATCCTGCAATTCCATTTGCTGTGCCTGCATCTTTTTCCAGGTTGTCTACCCACATTATCAATATGTCAGCATTATCAACTTCAACAACCTGAAATTCGGGCTGGAATTCAAGTTGACCGTTCCCACCGCTTTCCCAATACATAAGGGCATTCAGTACATCTTCCCTGTAACTGGGGCTGTAATGTTCCGGTACATCAGTATCATCAATATAAACTGTAATTGGGCTGTGGTCCCACGGCTGTGATACTATTGCCGGTTCATTATAATCTGTATGTCGCATACCCTCTAAAGCAAGGGCCAGCAAAACAATGACTACCAGGATTTTTATGATCAGGTTAGTTCTGTTCATTGGTGTTCTCAAATAGTTCCTGTTTGTTTATTAGTTATTTGGGATTCTGTGCTGTCATGGCTTTGCAGTAAAGGAGTAAACGTATATTTGATGAGTCCTATCAGAATTTATGAAAGGACGTGTTGCTGTTGTCTTTGACAGTGCCGGAACACTGTTACATATGTACCGTGTTGCCAAGGACATGAGTGATGGCTCAGTGCTGGAAGATATACAGACAACTCTTTTGGTTGCGGAAAAAGCAAACAGGGCTCTTGTTATTCTGCGTACGAGGTTTGATGAATTATTGCAATGCTCCCCGGATCTGGAGCTTCGTGAATTCATAGATATGTACGATATTCCTCTGGGAATAAGTTGTTCAAGCAGTCCGTTTGAACTTGAAGATGTTTACAGTATAATTCATGGGAATACGGTAAAAGTGAGGGATATCTACGATGTAGTGTCCCACGTAAAAGGTCGTTGTCCCGAAATATCCTATATTGCAGCAGGTATTATTGTTGATTCTCAGGATAACCTTGTTCCCTATGTTCTTAGTACGGGCGGAAAGATGTATTCCAGTACCTTAGAAACGATAAAATCTGTGAAGGGTCTTGGTGTTGATGTTTTCATAGCTTCAGGAGATGACGCGCAAAACCTGAAGGTTCTTGCATCTTCGTTGTCAATCCCGATGAAAGATGTTTTTGCAGTTGCCACAACGCATGATAAAGAACGTATTGTGAAAAACCTGAAAAATGACCATGATACTGTTATCATGGTGGGCGACGGAATGAATGATATACTTGCATTAAAAGCTGCTGATATTGGAATTTTGACATCCCAGCAAGGTGATGAGCGCCCCCAGGTATTGAAGGATTCTGCGGATATTATAATAGCTAATATCATCGATGTAGTTGACATTATAAAAAATATGGGCGGCACAACCACTTCATAAAATCAGATGGAAGCTACCGTTTTTAGAAGTTAACACCGCGAAGCATATGCGTTACGTTTATGTATTGAGTTCAATAATCCAACAGTAATTCTTTAAAAAAGACGCTAAAAACTTGTTATCAGGTCTGCATGGGTTCCGGCAGAGCTAGTTTTGTGCGCAGTCTGCAAAACCGTTAAGTAATTTGAGTAGATATGCATATCATGATTAGTGAAACAGGACTCCTATGCACCCCTGGGCGGAGGAAATCAAATGACATTATTCATTGAAGTCAAAAACCTGACACTTGAATTTGATGGTGTCAAAGTTCTCAAAGATATAAATCTGACCATCAACGAGGGAGAAGTTCTCGGTATCCTTGGTAGGAGTGGTTCAGGCAAAACAGTATTGATGCACGTCCTGCGTGGTGTTGAAGAGTACGAAGGTATTAGTGGAGAAGTAATATACCATCTCGCAAGATGCGAGAAGTGCGGACATATGGAGCCGCCAAGCAAAGCAGGACAGCAGTGTCCTTCATGTGGTGATACTCTCACATCCTTTGAAGCTGATTTCATTAAAATTTCCCTGCATGATGCTAACAGACGTGAGATTACCAAGAGAATCGCAATCATGCTCCAGCGTACATTTGCGCTGTATGGTGATGACAGGGTCATAACCAATGTAGTGAACTCACTTACGGAAATCGGTGTTAACAGCGAGACTGCCGTTTCCCGTGCAGTAGAACTTTTGGAAAAGGTTCAGCTTTCCCACCGTATGATGCACGTTGCACGTGATCTTAGTGGTGGTGAAAAACAGAGAGTAGTACTTGCCCGTCAGCTTGTAAGAGATCCAATGCTCCTCATTGCCGACGAACCAACCGGTACACTTGACCCAAGGACAGCTGACATAGTCCACGATGTGATTGCAAAGGCAGTAAAGGACTACAACATGACAATGGTCATTACGTCCCACTGGTCAGAAGTAATTGAAGACCTTGCAGACAAGGCCATCATCCTCGAAGATGGTGCAATTGTAAAAGAGGGTAATCCTTCTGAAGTTGCAAAAGGGTTCATGGAAATGCTCTGCACTGTGGAAAAGAAGTGTGACGTTGTTGTAGGTGACCCGCTTATCAAGGTGGACAACCTTGTGAAGAAGTATATTTCTGTAAGCAGGGGTGTCGTTTATGCAGTAAATGATGTTTCCTTTGATGTAAAAGAAGGAGAGATTTTCGGTCTTGCAGGTACGAGTGGTGCCGGAAAGACAACGACATCTGAAGTGCTTATGGGTATTGTATCGCCAACCAGCGGTGACGTACAGGTACGTGTCGGTGAGGAATGGGTCGATATGAGAAAGCCCGGTCCGGAATGCAGGGGACGCGCTGTAAAGTATATGGGAATACTGCATCAGGAATATGGTCTTTATATACACAGGACTATCATTGACAACCTTACAGAATCTATAGGAATTGACCTTCCATACGAGCTTGCTGTCAGAAAAGCTATCAATACCCTGAAGGCAACCGGATTTACCGAAGAGAAGGCAAAATCTATATTATCAAAGATGTCAGATGAGATTAGTGAAGGTGAAAGGCACAGGGTTGCACTTGCCCAGATCCTGATGAAGGAACCTAATATCATTATAATGGACGAACCAACGGGAACAATGGACCCGTTCACAAAGAAAGAGGTCACAAAATCTATTCTGGAAGCACGTGAGAAGATGGGCGACACATTCGTCATCGTATCACATGATATGGACTTTCTGGAAGAGATATGTGATCGTGTGGCTCTTATGAGGCATGGCAAGATAGTCAGTGTCGGCGAACCAAAGACCGTTCTGGCAGAGCTTACCGACGAAGAGCGTATGGAAGCAGCTGAAACATGATATTTTAGACTATACGGAGGAGTTTGGCACGAGTGGCGAAATAACGGTAGAGATCAACGGACAGGAACTGAAATTACCCGGAAGTTCAACCCTTGAGGACGCCATCAAGGTGTCAAACGCCCCTTACAAAAAGGGTACAGCGATTGGTATTCTGATAGAGAAGGAAGATCAGAAATCACAGGCTTCAAAGGAATACCTTGTGAAGACCTCAAAAGGCGAGTTCAAAATAGAGCTCCTTGACGAATCTTCTCCTTCTTCCAAACGCTGGATTTCTATTTTTAAAGACCTTACAGAACTTCCTGTACGATGGACAAACAAGGATGTACTTGCCTTTGGTCCTTTCAGCACTGATATGGAAACTACACGTGATAATTCCGAAATGGAAAGGTTCACACTGCTTTTCGGTGCAGGCGGCGGCGATGCTGCAAATACGCACCTCATTGTAAGTAAAACCCGCCACTCTGCGGAATATGGTGCACCTGAAGATGGTGTGTTTGCAAGGCTGATAAGCGGAAAACATGTAATCTCCGACCTTGACAGGGGTGACAGGATACTATCTGTAGAACCGGTTGTCGAATGGGAAAAAGCAGGAGAACATATTTCCACGACAGACCTTTCAACAAAACTTGAAGATGGTTACCGTATTTTCACTTACATCAAGATCGAAATTGATCCTCTGGCTCCTGAAGGTGCAGAATTCTTCTTTGCAGTAACAAAGGATGGCACGTTCCATATTGATTATCTTTCAACTTCATTTATATCCGATCACAGGTTCAAGGGTGAACTGGTAACATACGAGAATTTTGAGGCTCGTTCAACAGGTTCAGTCTTTGTGAGAACTGTGGGATACGGTGCCGGAAAACTTTTCATTTCAACCGATGCCCGCACTTCATCTATCATGCATTCTGTGATAGGTCATGTTGTTCAGGGAATAGAACTTGCAAGGATAGCAGAAAAAGGTCAGAAAGTTATGGTTGAGTCTGTTCCTGATCGTATTATGCTTCTTGGAATGACCAATGCAGATGCAGAAGCACAAATGGCTCAGAAGGATATTGAAGTTACCAGAGAAGGCTATACCGGTGATGACGGTTTTATTGTAAAGCAGTCTCCATCGACCACTATTGAGATCCTGCATGAAAAGAAGGTAACAGTACAGGGCGTTGACCCTGAGATGCTTGTAGAGATCGAGCTTTACGATGATCTTGCTCCAAAGACCCTTGATTTCTTCAGGCATGCAGTGGGTCTACAGTACGATCCGGTAGGTCTGCTTCCTGTAATGATGACCTACGAGAATACCTATATCTTCAAGGCCGAAAAGCCTGCGGAATCCTATAAAGAGATCTTCCCGGAAAATACTCCGGCAAAGGCAATTGCAGGTGAGATCGGTGTTACCAACCAGGCTGCAAAGAGGGCCGGAATGATAGGTGTCAAATTAGTTGATGATGACCTGTTTGGTCCGACCGGTGAGAGACTTGGAAACACCAATATTATCGGTAAGATACTGGACCCCGAGAAACTCAAACATTTCAAGGATGACGATTTAATGTATGTCCTGGAGAGCAGCAAGGAGGAATAAAAATGGCTGAAGAGAACAATGATGTCATAACAAAACTTGTCGTCACAAGTTCTGACAGTGTGCTGCCTATCGATGCTGCCATGAAGGTATATGAATCCAGTACTGATATCGTTATCAAGGAAACATGTTTCGGGACAATGGTCACCGGGCCCAGAGAGGCTGTTAACAAAGTTGTCAAAGAGATCGTTGATCTTGATAAAAATCACATTTTCGTAAAAGAGAGAGGTTTCCCTCCGGGTGATGACAGGCGCTGCCGTGCTTCCCGTGGAGGAGGTTCAAGACCTGGTTTCTATTTCCTAAAGGAAGAGGCGATGATGCTTCCGATGATAGGCAAGGCGCTTGACAAATACGATGAACATGTTCCGCTTAAAGAGATAGAACACAAGAAAAAACTTGGAGTGAAAGATCTTCAGGATATAGTTGAATCCAGCTTATGAGGCAATACCATGGCTAAAGTTATCATATACCCTACAAACAGTCTGATCCTTTCTGACCTGGTGCAGAGGTTCGGTCACACACCATTGGCAATGATGGAAAAGATAAAGGAAAAGGTCACAACCGTTGGTGTTGATTCACCACCCATGAATATTACAGCAGAGGAGCCAAAGCACGGTCTCAAATATGCGGCTGTGGAAGTTCCGGCAGGTGTAAGAGGCAGGATGGCTATCGTAGGTCCGATGATCGAAGAGGCTGAAGCCGGAATCATTGTAGGTGAATCTCCAATGGCCTTTGGTTGCATGGGATGTGCCCGTACCAACGAACTTACCAAGTATCTTATCAGAAGCCGTGAAATGCCACTTCTGGAACTGGAATTCCCAAAAGATGATGATGAAGGACAGGAATTTGTGTACAGGATCGCAGAGTTTTTGAAATCACTTGATGAAGTCAAAGGAGAATCAGAGGAGGCAACAGAATGAATGAGGATGCTGTTGTAAAAGTGGCACTTGTGTCATGTGGTTCCGAATATGCAGGTGTGCACGGGGAACTGACTTCAGTGGCAGAGAGTGTTAATGCCAAACTTGTCTATCCTGAAATTGAGATTGATATTCTGGATGACATAGGCAAGGATTTCGGAATTGAGGCTGCAAGTCCTGATCTTTGTCTCATGATGGCAAGAGCAAAGGCTGTTGTAGAAGGGCTCTCTGATGTCGATGGTGTTTTTATCACCTCATGTTTCAGGTGTGCTGAGGCGGCAATTGTAAGAAACGAGATTCGCCGTTACATCAACAAACATTCAGATCTTCCGGTTATCAGTTATTCATTCACAGAGCGCACAACTGCAGCAACATTGCTGACACGTATGGAAGCTCTCACAACTATTGCAAGACGCAGACACCTGCTTGCAAGAGAAAAGCAGAGTGGTCTCACTGCAGGAATCGATTCCGGTTCCACGACCACCAAGGCTGTTATAATGAGGGATAATGAGATCATAGGTTCCGGCTGGGTGCCGACCATCAAGGTCATTGACAGCGCCACAGAGGCTTTCAATCAGGCACTTGAAGAGGCCGGTGTCAAGCAGGAGGATATTCAGGCGATCGGCACTACAGGTTACGGTCGTTTCCTTATCGGTAAACACTTTGGTGCTAAACTCATACAGGAAGAGATTACTGTTAACTCAAAGGGTGCTGTTTATCTTGCTGACACCCAGAAAGGCCATGCAACTGTAATTGACATCGGTGGAATGGACAACAAGGCAATATCAGTTGATGATGGAATTCCCGGAATGTTTACCATGGGAGGTATCTGTGCAGGTGCATCAGGTCGTTTCCTTGATATGACTGCAAAGAGGCTTGGAGTAGACATTACAGAACTTGGTGCCCTTGCAGTTAAGGGTATGGAACAGAATGTTGATATGAACAGTTACTGTATCGTTTTCGGTATTCAGTCACTTGTTAACTCACTTGCAAAGGGTTCAACACCGGAAGATGTTGCAGCAGCAGCATGTCACAGTGTCGTTGAGCAGATATTTGAACAGCAGCTTCAGGAAGTCGACGTTAAGGAGCCACTTATCCTTGTAGGAGGTTCATCTCTTATTGAAGGTGTTCCAAAAGCTCTTGGTGAGCTGCTCAAGATCAATGTTCTTGTACCACCGAACTCCCACCTCATCGGTGCTGTAGGAAGTGCTTTACTGGCCTCAGGATACGTGGAGGAGTAATTCTATGGAACCTCTTGAGACTTTCATTGTAGAGTCCACGGTACCGGAAGAGGGTGATGCCTACAAGAGCATAGTTGCGGACGTGATTACCGAACTGATGCTTGGCGGTGCTATTGGTAGAATAAAGGTGAGAGTTAGACCAGAGGAATCCCTTTTCCTTATGGCTATAATTCTCAGGGGCAGCCAGCCAAAAGTCAAAGTATCCGATATGGGTAGTGTCGATGTTACAAATCATTTGACTAAAGAAGTCACAATTTCAATAGAACAGGAAAAATACCTTCCTGAATTACTTGAACAACTCTGGGCAAAATACGGACGTGCAGGGATACGCCAGCCGGAAAGGAAAACCCTTATCCTGACTGTGGAGGAGCTGGATGAAGAGGTGGAATTCCTGCGAAACCTTGTTGTGGCAGACCCTCAGAAGACTCTCCAGTCAAGGCTTGTTGAAATGGCTATCCGCGCTACTCCGGAAGGATTCAGGGTACGTTATCATTCAATGGATAAGCATGTTTTTGTATTCGCTGCAACCGAGGATATTCTCAAAAAAGAATGGATACAGGAAGCGCAGGACATTGCAACGGAACTTCAGGAGGATGAATAATGGCAGCAGTTCTTGAACCTTATATTTATGAAGGTGGAATTCACCAGCATACTCTTATCACCGAACTTCTGGAAGACCTTGGAGGCTATCTTATTCAGAAAGTCCCGGCAGCCACAGAAGTTACTCTTGTGATGCTCATCCCAAGAGATGATGTTCATCTTATCGAAGAACTCGGGAAGAAACTTCTTGGCAAGCTGGAACGTGCTCCACTTACCGGAACTGAGATCGCTGTGGTTTCTCCGACTCTTGCTTCTCACCACCTTCCGCATTCTGCATGTGATGTTGCGGAATTCATGCGCAGAGGTGGCGGAAACACCAATATGATCGGTCTTGCAAGAGGAATGGGTAGAAGGGTCTCACTTTCTGATAACTACGAGAGAAAACTCATTAATGAGCATGACCTTGCGGTATTCTCATTCGGTACATTTGCAGATTGTATCAAGAACAAGAAACCAAAGCTTCTTGAAGGTGTGACTGTTCCGAAGATTGTTGCCGGAGGCCCTCATGACATAAAGACCGAGGAAGTTGTCGGTGCGGATCTCTATGTTGGTGGTATCGGCAGGGTTGCCCATCGTCTGAGGAAACCAGGAGAACTCAGTTCCCTTGATAATTTGCTCGAGAAGGTCGTGGAAGTTGTGGAGAAAATGCGTGAGGACCTTGCAAAGGACCCGCTTGCAGTGCTTCCGCCCAGGGTTATGAAAGAGATACATGAACAGATACCTGAGATATTTGATGTGTTCTCTCCTGCGCCTGTAACTCTTCAGCTCGATGGTCTTCGTGTGAAGCTTCCGTATGATGAGTTCCATGAAAGAGTAGAGAACCTTGAATTTGATGAAGGTGTCAGGCTTTCTGATATGGCAACCATCACAAAATCCCGTATGAAAAATTATATATTGGTCAAGATCAAACGTGAATCTGAGGTTGGATTCTCAACTTAAAGCTTGATAAAAGGTTTGAACTTATTAGGGGTTATTATGGAACTTGAAAAAATCAAAGAGCTCCTTGATAAAGAGCCAGAGGATGCTGTCGATGAAATTCTGGCGGATGTCGAGAAAAGATATGGAGAAATTCCATATATTACTAATTTTATGAAGGATATGCCGGAAATTTTCATATCGCGGATGATCTACGAGAATAGTGTTATGCGCGAATTCAAACGCATGGACCCTAAGACCGTGGAACTTATCAGCATTGCAGTGGCATCAGCACTTCGTTGTGAGCACTGTCTGAAAACTCACGTGAGAGTTGCAAAACGGCTCGGTGTCTCAAAAGAAGAGATATTCGATTCTGTTCTCATAGCCAGCAGTGTATCAACAGCAGCGGTTCTTGCAGAAGGCACCCGCTCAGTAGATTCTGTTTTTACTGAAGATGAACAGGGCATTGCCCCGTCTTCAAACTGTACAATGTGTAATATTAATTCAGAACTTCCAGAGGAAGACTGAATTATTTTTCTTTTCTTAAGGTATATTTAAAAAAGAGATTAGTAGAGTGGTGCTCCGCTAAGCAGCACTCCTGCTAAGTATCCCAGTATAACTCCGCTGTTAAGGAACGGAAGGCCAGCCTGAGGTTTTCCTCTCATGACAAGTATTGTAAGAGCCATAAATCCTATGATAGTTCCTATCATTGCGCCGATGGCAGGGTAGGATATGAATCCTGTGTGTTCAAGGAAAACATTTGCTGAAACTACAAGGATCGTTGGCATTATAGCATCTCCAAGTCCCATGAAGAATGCTTCTTTCTCTTTTCCTTCTTCCTTATTGAGTGAGTCCTCAATGAATGAGTACTTCAGGTGTTTTGGAATCACAAAGAGAATTGGAAGGTGAAGGTCCATTACTCCTTCTGCAAGGTCTATCATGTGCTTTGTCTTGTAAACGGATATTGCATCATAGATTGCCAGCAGTGCCAGAAGCACAATAACCGGCAGGATGGATAGTGATATTCCAAATATCGCACTGGCCCCGGCTCCGATAATAAGTCCTACTACATCGATGACATACCATTCCGGGAACTTATAGAGCAATACTGTAAGTATAGCAGCTACAAGTCCTGATGCTACATTGTTTGTCATGACTGAGATGTCTGCAAGTGAAAGCAGTGCATAGAAGACGTAGTACATAGTGGCTCCTACAGCAAGTAGAATTACTAACTGTATTACCCATTCCATGTTCTTTTTGATAGCCAGCAGCAAAAAGCCGGTAAATACAAGGATGACGCCTATGTAGTATATTGCATTTGAAGTCGAGTCCGGGTCTTCAAAAGCCTGCATGTCGTTTGCGTTCATTGGCGCAGCCAGAAGCAGTGCCGTGATCTGTACCACCAGAATAATGCCCGCCATAACAAGCATTGGAACGTAATCTTTGAATACCGTCTTTTCAGAACTCAACTAAGCAACTCCAAATATATAAATCATTGAATATTATATAATAATGTATAGTAAATACTCTGTTCAGTATTTAAGTGATTCTCTTTTTAAAAAATAGAGTTAAATAATATAAATAGCAAAAAAGTCCATATTAAGAATGAGGGAACATAATGGAAACCAGAGAAATATTATTCTCAGTTGTAATGGTCGTGTCTTCGTTTGTACTTACATACGAATGGCTTGGTAGATTCAAATACAGTCCTGCAAATGCTTTGATCATACTTTCTGCAATGGTAATGGTTGGTGCGCTGGCTGCCATGATCCTTTTGGTAGATATGCGTCTGCGTAAGATCGACAATATGCTTGAAGCAAAAGAGCGTTCTTTAAGGATCAATATTCAGAGTGTGGAAAATAACCTTGATTCACGTATGAATGAGGTCCTCATCAAGATGGATGATGTAATGGATTCAATGGACAGGCGAAGGTACAGGTAATTTGTTATCATAATAATGATACTGTTCTAAGTTCCGAAAACCATATTAACTAGGTTGTAGTAGAATGTAGAGTAATATTTTCTATCTATAAGAGGTGCGTATATGCGCATTAATTTAGAACCTATTGGGATTATCAAAAAAGCCGGAAAATGTTCTGAGATTCTTATCTACTCTGACTTTGAACAGCTTGTGAAGAACATGATGTCAAAGTTAAGTAAGATTGGGACCGATCAGCATAGTCTAGTGGTGGTACACAAAAACAGAGATACAAATGATATCCACCAGGTACAGATTACTAAAACACAACTTATTGACAGGGTAGGAAATATCCTTAAAGTCGGAAAGATCGATGCAAACGATGATTCTGTTATCGATGTAAGACTTGAATGCAATGGACTTATAACAACTGAAGCCTGAAAGGTTTCAATATCAAAATTATACGATTCTTCATGGGTGTTGATATAGGAGAGCTCCTAAAAAGGAGCACGATTGAAGTATCTGACCTTTCATTAAACGTTGTGGCGATTGACGCCTTTAATACACTTTATCAATTCTTAAGTATAATTCGTCAGAGAGATGGCACTCCCCTGAAAGATTCACAGGGGAACATTACATCACATCTGTCCGGTATCCTTTACAGGATGACCAATATTGTTGAAGCCGGAGTGAAACCTGTTTTTGTTTTCGATGGCAAGCCACCTGAGTTCAAATACTCAACTATACAGAAGCGGACTGAAGTCCGTGAAAATGCTAAAGCAAAATGGGCAGAAGCAAAGGAACAAGGCCTTGCTGAAGAGGCCTACAAATACGCTCAAGCATCTGCCAGAGTTGATGCAACAATTGTTGAAGATTCTAAGAAGTTGCTAACCGCAATGGGTATTCCTTATGTTGATGCACCATCAGAAGGTGAGGCACAGGCAGCCTACATGGTCAAAAAAGGAGATGCTGACAGAATTGCATCTCAGGATTACGATTCACTGCTTTTCGGTTCCCCAAAAGTTGTCAGGAACCTGACAGTTTCAGGTAAGAGAAAACTCCCAAAGAAGAATATCTATGTAGATGTCAAACCTGAACTTATCGATCTTAAGGAAAACCTGGATGAATTGGGAATAAACCAGTCACAACTTATTGATATTGCTCTTTGTGTCGGAACCGATTATAATGACGGTATCGAGGGTGTTGGTCCAAAGACAGCTCTCAAACTCGTGAAAGAATACGGCAGCATAGAGAACATTCTTCAGGAAAAAGGTCTGGAAATAGAGAATCTCGAAGGGATCAAAGAGTTTTTCAAATCCCCACCAGTTACAGATGATTATTCTCTCAAATGGAATAAACCTGATTCATCAGCAGTAATATCTTTCCTCTGTGGAGAGCATGATTTCTCAGAGGACAGGGTAACAAAGGCTCTGGAACGCCTCGAAGCTTCATTAGGAAGCGATCAGAGTACCCTTGATAAGTGGTTCTAAATATAGAACCTAATTCTAGATTAATCTAAGATTCAATTGTCTTTTGTGATAAGTGAAATTCCTGTCATCTCGGCAGGCTGTTCTATTTTCATTATCTCAAGCATTGTTGGTGCAAGGTCGGAAAGCTTACCATCATGCAATTTTGCTCCCACCGGACCATTTACAAGAAGACACCTTACAGGATTTGATGTGTGTGCAGTGTGTGGCTTGCCTGTTTCGTAATCAATCATCTTCTCAGCATTTCCATGATCTGCTGTTATGAGTGCAGCTCCACCTTTTTCGATTATTGCATCGATGATCTTTCCAACACATTTATCCACAGCTTCGATTGCTTTGATGGCTGCATCCACGATTCCGGTGTGACCGACCATATCCATGTTGGCAAAATTGAGAATTATAGCATCATACTTGCCGGACTGTATCTTTTCAAGAAGCTGGTCTGTCACTTCATAAGCACTCATCTCTGGTTTAAGATCATAAGTGGCAACGTCCGGTGAAGATACAAGACACCTGTCTTCGCCTTCATTTTCCTTTTCCACACCACCGTTGAAAAAGAATGTCACATGAGCATACTTTTCAGTTTCAGCTATTCGGAGCTGCTTTTTCTGATTCTTGCTAAGGACTTCTCCAAGTGTGTTGGTAATGGTTTCTGGCGGGTATGCGATTGGAATATCCAGATTTTCATCATATTCAGCCATACAGACGTAGTGAACCTGTGGTCTTTCCTTTCTTTCAAATCCATCAAAGTCATCATTCACGAATGCATAGGTCATCTGTCTTGCCCTGTCAGGACGGAAATTGAAAAAGATCACAGAGTCTCCATCTTTTACAGTTGCCACAGGTTTCCCATTTTCATCTGTAACAACAGTAGGCTTTACAAATTCGTCATTCTCGCCTCTCTCATAAGCCATGCTCACGGCTGAAACTGCATCTTCTGCAAGGATTCCTTCACCGAGTGTCAGTGCATCGTATGCCAGTTGTGTACGATCCCATCGCTTATCACGGTCCATTGCATAATATCTGCCACTTACAGTTGCCGTCTTTGCACCTGTGCTTTTGCAGAATTCCTCGTGAGATTTCATATCCTCAAGTGCAGTCTGAGGTGGAACATCCCTGCCATCGAGGAATGCGTGAATGTAAACTCTTTCAACACCTTCTTTCTTTGCCATTTCCACAAGTGCTCTCATGTGGTCCATGTGACTGTGAACACCACCGTATGAGAAAAGTCCCATAAGGTGCATTGCTGAGTTGTTTTTCTTCACATTTTCCATGGCTTCAAGCAAGATCTGGTTTTTGAAAAAAGAGCCTTCTTTTATGTCCTTATTTATGCGTGTGAGATCCTGGTAGATTATTCTGCCAGCACCGATGTTAAGGTGTCCTACTTCTGAGTTTCCCATCTGTCCCTCAGGAAGTCCTACACCCTCGCCTGAAACCTGTAATAAGCATGATGGATATTTTTCCACAAGTGTATCAAGAACCGGGGTGTTTGCAGCCATTACTGCATTTCCTTTTTCTTCGGTTGTATATCCCCAGCCGTCAATTATCATCAGTAAAAGTGGTCCATTCTCGTATGACATGAATTCTGAATTGTTCCGATGCTTTTTAAATGCATTGTATCGGCCGATCAGGAACTACTATCAAGCCTCGTGAGAATCTTGAATTCCTTTAATACCATCACAAATGTAAGCAGGAACGATAGGCCATCGGATAGTGGAAACGCCAGCCACACACCTGTAAGCTGGAAGAAATTCGGAAGGATGATCACCAGTGGAATAAGGAATAACAGTTGTCTGCTCATAGCAAGAACAAATGACGGTAAGGCTTTGCCAATAGCCTGGTAAAGTGATGCTCCCACCACCTGGAATCCCACAAGTGGAAGTGCCAGTATCATTATTCTGGTGGCAGATGCACCTGATGATATCAACTGATTGTCAGATGTGAATATACCGAAAAGCTCTCCCGGGAATGCAAGAAGCACTATAAAGCCTACAACAGCCATGGTGGTGGTGACCATCATGGAAAGCTTAACAGATTCCATTACTCTGGAAAACTTTTTTGCTCCATAATTGAAACCTACAATAGGCTGGAGTCCCTGGACAATACCGTACATTGGCATGAACGTGAACATGAAAAGGCGGTTAACAACACCGTAAATGGCAATTGCCACATCTCCTCCTCCATAGATGAGGAGTATATTATTCAGTACGATAACAACAAGGCTGCTTGAGGCATTTCTGGCAAGTGGTCCCATTCCGATGGAAATACTCTCAAAGGCGATATCAGATTTTGGTATAAGATTCTTCAAATGAAAGCGAAGACTAGAGTTTCCGGAAGCGAAATACCATATAAGGAATAAGGCTCCTGTTGCCTGTGCAAGAATTGTTGCAATGGCTGCACCTTTAACTCCCAGTCCGAAACCATGTAAATAGAGTGGTTGAACTGCGATTCCCAGTTTATCTGCAAGGAAATTGAATTCAATATATCCTGATTTGAAAATGAATAAAGGGTCAAGAATCACATTTACAAGAGCTGAAACTAGCATTGTGTACATTGCAACCTTTGCATTCCCTTCTGAACGTACAACATTGTTCATGGCAAGTGCGAACATGAAGAACACTGAACCATGCAGTATAACTGTCATGTATTCGGTAGCATAGGGCAGAATCGTGTCCGTTGCTCCAAACAATTTCAGAAGAGGTGTCAGGAAAATACTACCTGAAATGATGATAAATGTGCTCATAATCAGGACCAGTGACAGAACGTTCCCCATCACATTCTCTGCTCTTTCCTGATTTCCTTCTCCAAGACTGCGGGATATCATAGAAGCCCCGCCAATTCCAATGGCAAGTGAGATAGCCATGATTACCATCATTATCGGGAAAGCTATGGATATTCCGGCAATACCCTGAACGCTGTTCTCACCGAGAGCCTGCCCTACAAAAACAGTATCCACAATGTTGTAAAGGGCCTGTACCAGCATTCCCACTGTGGCAGGTGCAGATAATTTGAAAAGAAGCTTGCCTATGTTCTCGTCAGCTAAAAGTTTACTTCTTTCGTGCAATGAGTATGCCTTCTTCCCGGAAAAGGGGATGAAACTATAGACAGAATAGGTATATTTATCCCTTTTCTTCCGTTTTTTCTGGTAATTACATTTATGGTTTATTGGGAAGATTTCTCCTGAATTGGTTTATGCAGTTCTTATATGTTTTAGCATAAGATTGAACATAAGCAAGAGATTGCTTTCAAAGAAGATGATATCACAGTTGTTCCTGTCTTTTTTATTTGCTCTGAGCAATGTGAATTCAAGATCTTTTTCCGCTTCCATACGAATTCTGGAAAAAGGATCCAGACTTCTTCTTCTCTCTTCAGCAATTGTTCTTGCAACTGAAAAAGGATCCAGGTATTTGTTTACCCAGCAGTTTAGCTCACGGCTGTAACCATTAGATAGAGCCATGTTATTTATTCTCTTCAATGCTGTCTGCTTATTGTCTTCATAGTAGTAAATCCAATCCGACATGTTATTTCCCCTGTGATCAAATCCAAATATTGAACTTTAATCTTGTGATTTTGTTCAACAGTATATACTCTCTCAAAAATAATATTTATATGTATCTGCTTATTTTGCCAACTCACTATTATTTTTTTGTGTTACAACATCTTTTTATTCTAATACCCTCACCATTTCAATGGGAGTTTAAATATGGCAGATGCGGCAGATACTATTGAAAAGTCAGATAAGCAGTGGAAAGAAATACTGAGTAACGATCAGTTCATTGTACTCAGGCAGAAAGGTACAGAAGCGCCTTTTACTGGAAAATACTATGCAAATAAGGAAAAAGGGCTTTATCTCTGTGCAGCCTGCGGTCAGGAGTTGTTCAGTTCAGATGCAAAATATGATTCAGGTACTGGATGGCCAAGTTTCTTCAAACCGATTACCGAGGAAAAAGTCTCGCTAAAAGAAGACCGCAGTAATTTCATGGAAAGGACAGAGGTTGTCTGCAGCCGTTGTGGAAGCCATCTAGGCCATGTTTTTGATGACGGACCTGCACCAACCGGCAAAAGATACTGCATGAATTCCATTTCACTGGATTTTAAAAAAGAGAAGTAAAGTAGTGATCAGAGTAATCTCTCTGATCAGTTGACTGTGACCGCAAGGGTCATGTCAGGTACATCTACAATACTGAATGTGTAAGTCCCACTTTCAGTGAATGTATAATTGCATGTGTCGTGGACATACATTTCCTGGTCCTCAAAGAGGCCATCATCACTAACGAGTACAAAGGTGTTCTGTGGTTTGTAATTTGTCCATACCAATGTGTCGCCTCTGTTAATTTCTATTTCAGAAGGTGTCATCATACCATAGTATTCCATTCTGATACCATAGTCAACTGCATCTGTGAATTCTTCTGCAACATCTTCTGTTGTCGTGTCCTCTATCTGTTCATCAGTTGCAGTATCATCTGCGTTGTCGGCACATCCACTGACAAGCACACCTGCAAGCATAAGTATTGTAATTAATATCAACCACTTTTTTGTCATGTTATACCACCCTAATTCTAAGTTTTGTTCTTTCTAAAAAAGCCAGTTTTTTCGGGTAATGAATTCATGTCTTATCCCCGGTAAATTTATACGGCTTATAGTGAAATAAAGGCTATGGAAACATCCTTTATAATTCTTATGTATTTGCTGCTGGTCAATATCATTGGATTTTATCTTATGTGTACTGACAAAAGAAAAGCAAAAAAAAGTGCATTCAGGATTCCTGAAAAAACCCTGTTTATGGTTGCGATTATAGGTGGCAGTATAGGTTCCATCGCAGGAATGTATCGCTTCCGTCATAAGACAAAGCATTCCTCTTTTACAATAGGGATGCCTCTTATTCTGCTGATCCAGATCTATGTATTGATCAGGTTTCTGCTACCATTATATGTTTTAAGTTGAGACTAAAGTTTAAAACTCCAGTCTCTCCATCTCTTTCAGGATTTCAGGGCTTAAATTGGTGAAATTCTGTATGCCACCTGTCCAGGCTGCTATCATCATGACGTCCTTTATCTCCTGGGCGGTTACGCCATATTTCTTAAGTCTCTGGAGGATCTTCACAGCACTTTTTGTTTTCTGGTTTGAGCATGCGATTGCAAATACCAGAAGATGCTTCTGCTTCTTTGAAAGCCCATCTTCTCTTTCATCCCATACTGAATTGTAAAATCCTGCTACAGCTTCTGCAAAATTATCATCCATTTTTTCAGCATAGGTCACAGCCCTTGGCTGGAATCCTTTCACATCTTTTGCTTCTTTTATTTCATCTGGCATTTGTTATTTCCCTTCTTTTGCTTTTTGTATTTTTCAATTTGCTTCACGTATAATTTAGCATTTGAAATCTGGCAGGAAATGATTTAATGCTTTCTTTGTCATTTCTTTAATGTGCATGACAAAAGGAATTTTCCGGACATTTCTGAAAAAGGAGTTTATTGCCTTATATTCAGGAACGGAAATTGCGTTCTTGATGCAGGGCGCCTTAAAAATATCGAGTTTTCAAAAGGCTACCATGTATATGTCGGTTCAGCGCTTGGGACCGGAGGTCTTAAAAGACTGAAAAGACATGTTTTGCTCTCATTAGAGAAAATAAAAAACCACGCTGGCATGTGGATTATCTTTCGGTTTCACAGGAATTCGAACTTATATCAGTGGTATATGCAATTACTGATGAGCCGTTTGAATGCGAACTTGCAGGTAGATTGGAATATGTTTTTAACAACCAGATTCGTGGTTTTGGAGCAGGCGATTGCGGCTGTTCTTCTCACCTTTTTTACAGTAAAAAACGTCCGGTATTTATGATAAAAGATGCTTTTACCTCAACGGGATTGAAATCTAAAGTTGCTCATTTTGTCTAACCTACTAATCAATTTGGAAACAAAACACAGAAAAGTTTTAATTCAGGTGCAGAGTAAGTTTCACTATGTCTCTTGAAAATTATGGGATATTGAAAGGGAAGCCGAAAGACTGGAAAAAAGGCAAGGGTAAGAATGCTCATTTCCAGATACTTGTTCATGATGGAAAAAGTGAGCACCGTGTGGCTGTAAATGTTAATTCCAGGGTGGCTCCGTCTGAGTTGCTTTATTTTGTCGATGATAATTTCATTCATCCTATAATTGAAAAGCTCCCAGAACTTGAAATGGGATATAGGAATGTTGACCGGTCTTCAAGAGACCTGCGACTTGATTACGTCCGTGGAGGACTTTTTGATACATCAAAAATGGTGCCGTTGGAATGTGATATTCCCGGTCCTTCCAATGACCTTAATGAACTTATACAGAAGTACGTTGATAAAGCCGCTGACATGGATGGAGGCATGCTCTATGCTTTTGGAGAACGATGGGGCCCAGAGTCATTTTTACCTGACAGTTTCTTTGGATTTCGACCCGGAAGCGGCATCCACGATATTCACATGAATCAGGGGAATTCTGAGAAATGGCAGGCTGATGATGCCCCCTATCAGGATGGCGGTCTGCTCATTCACTTACCAGAAGATGACCGATGGGTTGCTATTTTCCTTGCTTTCCAGTCACAGTGTTTCAACACTGATGATTTCACAGGACACTGTTTACCCGATGCTCCAGTGCAGAAAAAGCCCGAAACCGCATCTCAGGAATGTGATGTTAAAGAACCTGAGTCTATAGATGAAGGTTCTGTGCTGATTGTAGGTGCACTTGTAAATCCTGAAGGGACCGATTCTGGCAAAGAATCAGTGACGCTTTTCAATGCTTCACCAAAAGCAATTGACCTTGCCGGCTGGTCACTTAAAGACGCAGCAGGTCGCAAGTCCAATCTTAAAGGCAAGATCCGTGCAGGTTCAGGTACAAGAATCCTGTTTTCCGGAAAAGGAGTAATTCTATCCAACAGTGGTGGAACTATCAGTCTTTATGACAATCATGGTAATCTTATGCATGAAGTGAATTACAGCAGCAGGGAAGTCCGGTCTGGCTGGACACTTGTATTCTGATAATTATTTTTTCATTTACTTTTTTCATCTTCCTACTGTCTTATAGCATGTATATGCTTCAATAGTGGATAGAAATAATGCAAAGAATAGTGAAAATATCCGCTTCAAACACAATGGGTTTTAAACCCAGGATTAACCTTGAAACAAAAAGGGGAATATTCCAAGGATACAACTTGGTAGCAAAGGCACACATGTAGCTACGAAGTTTATTTGAAATAATCATAGTATACTTCCTTCCATCACCAAACTACCTTCTCTCTATTTTCATGTTGTCATTCTTGCATAGCAACGGAAGTATATCCAATAGAATACAGGGTACAATCAACAATAGTGAATTTTTGTTAAGGAAGGTGCTATTAATTCATTACTGGATATTCGATATACATAAATATGCTATATTTTATTCTTCTATTTTTAAAATATATCTATTTGATAAAATTTTTATACTAATTTTCTTAATTCTCTTTACTTTTCATGATAGGTGGTACTGTGGTTAAACTTAAAATAATATTTATTGAGATAATGCTGATTTTAGCATTATTTAGTATCGGTGTTGCAAATGCGGCTGGGAATGATTTTGAAGAAAACGATCAAATAGACATTTCCAATATTGATGTTTCTGAAAAAGTTTTCGAAAAGAGAATGGAATCTCTCGAAAATTTGAAAAGAGCTTTAGGGGAAGGAGATTGGAATACAGTTTCTGATTATGATTTTTCAAGTTTAACTGATTCTGCTATTCTGAGTGATACTACTCAGATATCTGAAGCTTCTTCTGGATCAAGTTCCTCTGATTATTGCGTATTGGAAGGTGATGCAAATCTACTTTGGACTTATGAAAGTAGCGGATCTTATTTAGATATCGATATGTATCCTTTGAATGATGTTGATAGTGACGGAATTTATGATTTTGTTGTTTGTGATGAAGTAGATGGCGATGATAAAATATTGGCATTAAGCGGTTTGGATGGTTCTACTATATGGAGTAAAGATAGTCCTGGAAATGTTGAATCTGTTATATCGGTGAACAATGAGAATGACATTGTTGTCGCTTATCATATTTTTAATCCTGATTTAGAGGAGTCATATCTTAATGTTGCACTATTGAGTGGTTCAGATGGAGAAACAATCTGGACAAAAAAAATAGAAGGTTGTGATGTTTGGGCTGGAGATGACTTCGATTGCCTTGATTCAGTAAGTGATGTAGATGGTGACAGAACTGAAGATATATTTGTAGAAATAGAAATTGAGTCTGGAGATGATTACGATGAGGTCTCATATATTTTGAGTAGCAGTGATGGCTCGATTTTATGTGAACTTCCTTATTATGTATATTGGGAATATGCAGATTTTACAGGTGATGGCTTAACTGATTTTGTGGTAGAAGATTGGGATACTGAGTCTCAGTCTAGATATATTGCTGTGATTAGAGGTACTGATGAATCAGTGGTTTGGGAATCCACTTCCAATGTGGGAGTAATAGGAATTATTGATGTAGATAATGATGGAATTTCTGAACTGCTTACATTTACTTATGAAGGAAATCTTAATGCACTGAGAGTGACCGATGGTTCTGTCATCTGGAGTGAGGAATTTGAAATAGATGGTTATCCATGGTATATTACAAACCTAAAAGATGCTGATGGTGATGGATTCGCCGACTTTGCCCTTTTATATGAGGATTATTATGGTAATGTAGGTTTACAATTCCGAAGCAACAGCGATGGTAAATCTTTCTGGGACTGGACATCACCAGTTGCTACTTACGGTATAGAAGTGGGTGAAGATATAGATGGTGACGGAATAGAGGACATAACTTGCACAAATTCTGAAGAAGTAACAGAAGATGAGTATCTTGTTACTATGGCTATCTTTAAAGGCAACGATGGGCGACAAATCTTTGAATGGTCTGATTATGTAACTATCAATTCTTTAGACTCTGCAGAGGGGAGCCTTGAATGGAGTTATCTTGATACATGGACTTGGGCAATTTGTGATATCAACGGAGATAACATTATAGATCCAGTTATGGAAATTGAAAGCAATTTATGTTACTTGAATGATGAAACTTGGAAATATACTCATTTCGGTGAGAATTTTGTCATTGCAATTGATGGCTCTGACAGTTCAACGATATGGAAATTTGGAACCGGCATGACCAATGAATATACATCTTTATGGTCTGTGTTATCGGCCTATTCTTATTTGAATGAAGATAATATTGTTGATTATCTCTTCGCAAACAATGCCGGTGCCTATGCGATAGTTACAACTCCAATCACAGATAGACAGCCTCCAGGTGCTTCGTTCTCTGCTGATGTAACCTCTGGTGATGTACCTCTGGAAGTGCAGTTCACTGATACTTCAAGTGGTAATCCAACATCGTGGTCATGGAGCTTTGGAGATGGTGCAACTTCCACAGACCAGAATCCATTACATACATATGATGTGGCTGGTGATTATACTGTAAGTTTGGAAGTAACGAATGATTATGGGTCCGATTCCATAGTAAAGACGAATTATATTCATATTACAGTACCAAATGAAGCACCAACAGCTACTATTGAATCAATATTACCAAATCCTGCAAAGTCAGGTGCATTAGTTAAATTAATTGGTTCTGGTGATGACACAGATGGTTCAATAGTTGCTTATGAATGGACATCAAGCATAAATGGTGACCTTGGAGATACAGCAACGTTGAGTATTTCATCATTGTCTATAGGAACTCACACAATCAGTTTCCGTGTTCAGGATAATGATGACTCGTGGTCAGATATTGTTTCAGCAGAATTGGAAATATTGGACAATTCTATTCCAACTGCAACAATAATATCTATCACACCTAATACCTCTGTTGTGGGTGAATCAATTACTTTCAGTGGAGAAGGAACAGACGCTGATGGAAGCGTTATTGCTTATAATTGGACCTCTAGCATTGATGGACAATTAAGTACAGATGCCAGCTTCTCCACATCAAATCTGCCTGCTGGAGAGCATACTATCTACTTCAAGGTTCAGGACAATGATTATGCTTGGTCACCTGAAGCAAGTGAAACTATTATAGTTGATGATGGTGCACCTTTTGTCAATATCAGTGTTGGACTTGACAGCAATATAAGCGTGAACAATCCAGTTGACATAATTCTCAACAGCAGTGATATGTATCCACTTGGAAGTGAGTTCCTGATCGTTAACAGTTCAGGAGATATAGTTTTCACCGAGGATTTAACAGAGTCCATAATTTCAGGTGGATATAACTTGACTTTGACATGGAATGCAAGCAACCAGTCAGGTGAACCAGTACCTAGCGGAGATTACACCATGGTTCTGACAAGTTTCGATGAATTCGGTCACCTGGCATCAGAAGAGAAAGATGTTGTTGTAGACAACACAGCGCCTATAATTGATATCGATGACATCTTTGGTTACTTTACTCAAGAAGGAGATTATGCATATAGTAACTCCTCACTTACGGTGAATACATCAACATCCGAGGATGTGAACTCTGTAGACTACTTCCTTAACCCTACATCCTCAGATTATGATGAAATTTCAGGTATAAGCGCAGGAAAGAGTGCAGAATTTATCAACAATAATTGGACGGCAACATTTAATCTTTCATCACTGAGTGAAGGTATTTATAACCTGACAGTAACTGCAACTGATGCTGCATCGAATATTAATTCCACGATGTCTGACATACAGGTGGTAATTGATCATACATCTCCTGTATTCTCATCAATAACTTCTCAGTGTAATGATACATATAGGAATGTCTCTGTAAGTGTTTCCGAAAACATAACTGGTAATCCTATTGTTGAAGTGAACTCTGAGTTAATCTCAGTATATCAGAATGGTAGCAAATGGACCGGCTGTTTCCCACTGGACAATGAAAATCTGTTCTATGTGAACGTCACAGGAACTGACCTTGCAGGAAATACTGGTGAAAGCACTTCCATACTATACATTGAAACTGTAACCTATGAAAATGGAACTGGTATATTCAATAGTAGTGAATTTGGTATGTCCATTACTTTCGATGGAACAAACAATACTACTGGAAACATAATTGTGACCGAAAGTACTGTTCCAATGGAAAACCTGACCGATGGTTCCATAGGTCTTTATTTCTTTAATGTTGAACTGGATGTGTCTCTTGCAGAGAATATGTCAGGTGCTAAGATTTCAATACCTACAGATTCAGTGGATTTGCCTGATGGAATGACGGAAGATGATGTTGTCATTCGTTATTACAATGAGACTACAGGATATTGGGATAACTGTACAACCTCAATAGAAACAATCAATGGGAAAAATTACTGGACTGCCTATGTGTCTCATTTCTCGACGTATGGAATTACTGGAACTTATCCTGATGATGTCGTAGACAATGATTCAGGTGATGACGATGGGGATAACAAAAGATCATCCAGCGGCGGCTCCTCTGGAGGCAGTGGTGGCGGAGGTACCACCGGTGAAAAGTATGAGAATATCTTTGTAAAGGATGTGCTAAGCATTTTCATCAACAAGGATTCTCATATTAATTACGAGTTCACAAAAGAGGGCAATGCTATCACATCAGTTCAGTTCGATTCCCTGAAGAACTCAGGCACAATCTCTACTATTGTTGAAGTGTTGAATGATAGATCCTCATTTGCAGATGTTGATGCACCGGGTACTGTCTACCAGCAGATGAATATCTGGGTTGGTAAATCTGGCTTCGTAACTCCTGATAATGTTGAGAACCTGTTGATCACTTTCAAGGTTGAAAAATCATGGCTTGAAGAAAACAATATCGAAGCAAGTACAGTCAGTCTCTATAGATATTCGGATGGTTCATGGAATGCACTTCCAACATCTGTAACAGAGGAAGACAATGAATTTGTTTCCTTAGAGAGTGAAACCCCGGGATTCTCTCCATTTGCGATTGGTTCAGAAGCAGAGGTAATTGAGACTGTGGAAGAAGATAGTCTTATGTCGGTTGATGATACAATTGCAGAAGATATTGATACTGAAGAAGAACCAGAGTCATCTAGCAGTTCAACAGGTATTCTTGCAGTACTTGGAGGTGTTTCAGTTCTGCTAGTAGGTGCATTTGTTGCATACAATAAACGGAGTTAAATCTCCGTTTTATTTTTATTTTTGATAATTCTCGATAAAATCAGGTTGTCAGTCTCTTATACAAAAGAGGCAGCATTTCCGGCAACATCAATACATCATCAATAATGGTATATCCAACATCGGAAAAGATGTTATTGAGGTATTCTCCCGGATTTTTATCCACTGTTATGCAGAAGAAATGCATTCCACGGTTTTTTCCTTCTGAGATTGCCATTCGGGTGTCTTCCTGTGCAATGTCACCCTGATACGAATCCTCCCCTCTGGCTCTATCATAGGGTTCACCGTCAGACAGCAAAACCAGTATTTTAGTTCTTGCACCGGCTTTTTCAAGTTTCTTAATTGAATGCCTGATTGCCGGTCCAAGCCGGGTATTGGATTCTGATGCCAGTATGCTCATTCTCCTTGCAACATCATCTGAGAATCTTTCATCGAATTCCTTGATCTTGAAGTATTCCACGTTATCCTTGCTTTTCCCGGAAAATGCATAGATAGCATACTTGTCACCAATACTTTCAAGCGCTTGGCTCATTATTATCAAAGCATCTTTCTCAACCTCAAGTATGCTTCTTCCATCCATTCCAAGTATTTTGCGTGTGGAGGCGCTCACATCCATAAGGAATAAGGTTGCAACATCCCTCTCCTGTTTATCCCACCTGATGTACATTCCGTCATCGGGATTTGCTCCGCATCTTTTTGTTATCAGAGATTCTGTGTAGGCATCAATATCTATCTCTGTACCATCGTTCTGTCCTTTCATCCGATGGAATGCTTCCGGTTTCATAAGACCGAATGTATGCCTGAGAAGCGCAATCTCATTTCCGTAATGTTCCAATGCTTTTTTGTAGTAAGCAGTGTTCCCTCCATGGGGTTCCATTTCATTTACAGTGCTCCACTCTGAGCGATAATCGTTGATGGTGCTGTCCCACTCATCATATTTGTAACTGCCAAGCACACGCCAGTTATTCTCAAAGGGTTGCGTTGGCTTGTCGGTAGCCTGCTCTTTAGGTCTATCCTCATCAGCAGTAAGGTCCGCTTCAGTTTCCGGGATGAAGTTTTTGATGACATTTTCGTATGGTTTTGTCATCATAGGGTCAGTTTGTCCGGTTGCACCGACATCCATTCCACGATACTCTATGTTTTTGATCATTTTGTAGTTGATCTCATCAAGTGGTCCAAGTTTCTCTTCCAGAGAGTAGTATATTTCAAAAGCCATCTCGAAGCTTGAAAAAGTGCTGGATTCCGTAGTTAATATCCTGTTTTCAAGCTTGTCCTGAAGACTGTTTAGCATTCCAATTGTAGTTTTATCCAGTCCAAGTTCAGCTTTTGGATCGTGTCCCGTGGAAATCCATAACAAACCTTCCATAAACTTTTCAAGCTCATCTTCAGGCATCTCTCTCATTAAAAGCATCTTGTGTCGGACTTCTTCAAGGTCAGCACGAACTCCCCTGTAATGCTCCATTATCATATACTCGACACGTGCATCTTCCAGTATTCCAAATATGGTTGCTGCAAGTATCTGGTTCCGTAAAAGTGAGAGCAGGTCAACAAGATCAATATTTTCATCATCTCGTTTATAGCCGGAATTTGCAGGAGGATATTTTTCTATGATATTCTTTTTCAGTTCATTCAACTTTTCCGGTTCAACATCCAGTGAACTGTAGCGTGCATGTCCAACCTCATGCATCACACTGAGCTTGTAGATTTTGAAGTTCTCCTCTATGTTCTCGTAAACTCCCATCTTTGGTGCAAGATAGATTGTATTTCCTGCGATGATAGGATTCATTCCCTTAACTTCGATTTGCAGAGGCAGAGCTGCCATAGAACGTATTATGAAATTGCTGCCTGAAAGACCGAGGGCATAGTATCTCAGGATATTGGCAACTTTTTTAAGAGCTACAGCACCGGTGAATTCTTCCACAAGTTCCCTTGAGCTTTTTGATTCAAGTGAGAAATAGGCTTTTCCAGCAGGCTTCTTCCCGTCTGCGGTTTCCAGTCCATTAAGAGTCCACTCTTCTAGTTCTTCCATGTCCAGTTTTTCAAGAAGGCCGGGTGAATTTGCAAAGAAATCCAGTGCAAGGTTTCTGTCTTTTCTGTAAACTCTGGTTCCTATGTCCGCCCATTTTTCTGCATTTTCAGGTTTGTTTTTCTCTGAAAAGTTCCCGAGATTAGCAAAGAATGCACTGGTAAGAATTCCTTCTTTCTGAAGAAGCCTGTCAGCTATATTGAATATTTCCTCGTGTAGTTGAGGTGGTATTTTTGATAACGATGTAACTGATCTTTCGTAATATTCTCTGGCATCATCCGGGTTTTGTAATGCGATTCCTTCGCCAATTTCTGTCCAGGTGATGAACATATCTTTGCCAAGAACGTTGTAGGCAACTGAAGCATTTTCAAAATAGCTTTCAAGACATTCAGTTTGGATATCTGCCAGATTAATTCCTGAATCTACGATTGCTGATCTTGCCTCAGGAGTTGTATCTTCATACTTTCCAAGTTCAAAGACGGTGGAGACAAAAACACGGAGTGCCTCTTTGTTGTTTCTTAATTCCCTGCTTCCTTTGTTTATCCATTCCAATGCTTCGGAAAGTTCCAGTGTATCAATATGCTGTGAGTATGTTTTTAGAAAATAACCTGCACTTTTTTTGTCTTCATCTGCAAGACTACAGGTGGCATCAATTAGTTTACTCAGCTTTTCATCATCTGTTTTTTTCACAATTGTTCCGGCATTTCGGAATAATGCCATTGTGACAAGTTCGCCGCATTCCAATGTTTCTTTCATTGAAGTTAGAAGCTTCTTTCTTTTTTGAGCTGGAATCTCGGCTAATATCTTTTCAGTGATGTCAATTAGCTCTATACCTGTAAGCCAGTGTATGCTGCTGATTTTATCTACTATCTTGCAGTAGGTTGGAAAGTCGGCTTCATCAATTAGTGAATTGAGCTGTAGCAGATGTTCAAAATAAGCTTCTGCAACTTTTGTGTTGATATTTCCAAGCTCACTTCCATGGGATACCAGTTTCAGGAATCTTTCAGGTTTTGTGGTGACAACAACTTTTCCTGTATATTTGAAATAGGCTATAGCTATCCATTTGTTCTGGGCTGATAGCTCTATTCCTCTCAGGGTCCAGTTTTCGAGAAGTTCAAATCCGCCTTTTTTGATAATATCTATTGATGAATCAAAGAATCCTTCACAACATGAAATGCTAAGTTGAGATACTTTCTTTGCGAGCTCACGCCAATTGTTGAACTCATCTTTTCCAAGAGCTTTGTATACTCCGGGCGCTGCTCCAAGATAAGCAATAAGAACTCTTTGTCCTCGTTTCTGAGCACCTTTTCCTGCATGGATTATAATCTCCAGTGCATTGTCATCAAGATCATCAAATCCCGTTGCAAGCTCAGAAAGCAGTGAACTTTCCAGTGATGGAAAATGTGATGATATAAGTCCTGTAATTTTTTCAATACTCATAGATTCTCTTCTTTCAGAGTTGTCAGTTGGCGTGATGATTTACTCCAGTACCCATTTATCCTGGTATTTATCCCATAATTGCGGCGATAATCTCATCAATACTTTTCTGTAGGTCCGGATTATCAGTAATAGGCTGTGACATTGCTATTTTGCAGGCTTCTTTTGCCTCGATGCCTTCCTGTATGAGCTTACCTGCGTAGATGAGCAAACGAGTACTTACACCTTCTTCGAGTCCGTGGTGCTTGAAGTTCCTGATGCTCTGCCCTATTTCAACGAGTCTGGCTGCTGTTTGCTCGTCTACATGTGTCTCATGAGCAACTATCTGCTTTTCCAGTTCAGCAGGAGGATAATCGAATTCAATTGCAACAAAACGTTGTCTTGTACTCTGTTTCATGTCCTTGACAATGCTCTGGTAGCCGGGGTTGTATGAAACTGAGAGCATGAACTCATCCGGTGCTTTTACGATAACTCCAAGTTTGTCGATTGGGATTATGCGCCTGTCATCAGTGAGCGGGTGAATGACTACTATGGTATCCTTTCTGGCTTCGACAACTTCATCAAGGTAGCAGATTGCTCCGCTTTTTACGGCTTTTGTGAGTGGTCCGTCATTCCATTCAACGTTCTCACCTTTGATGAGGAATCTTCCCACAAGGTCGGTTGCTGTGAGGTCTTCGTGGCAGGCAATTGTTATCAGAGGACGCTGTAATTTCCATGCCATATATTCCATGAATCGTGTTTTTCCACAACCAGTCGGTCCTTTTAGATTTACCGGAAGTTTGTTCCTGTAAGCAGCTATAAAAATCTCCACTTCGTTGCCTACGGGTACGTAATACGGTTCTTCAGTAATCAGGTATTCATCAACCGGCAGTTCCTCGGATAAAGCGCATTTCATTGCCATAGCAATCCTCCTTTTGATAGTAATCTATCCTTTTCTGGTTTAAATGTGCTGTGCAGGAGTTTCTGTGAACTATAGTTTGAGTTTTGGCCAAAACACATTTCAAAGTAGAAGTTCAACCTTCAAGGTACAGAACTATTTAGACGGGATATGTGGTCATTATGGATATTAAAAAAAGCTCTTCAAGAGCTGTGGTTCTATTGCTATTATCTCTAGCATGTGTATCGCTGATGTTGCCTTCTCTGGCACAATCGAATATTGAGTCTGATTACCTGAACATAGATGTCAAAATACACGACGGTTATGCCATAACCACCATTGAGGAGAAACTTGACAACGTAAACAATGCATCTGTAACGGACAAGTTCCAGTTCCTGATTCCTGATGGTGCTTTCATGTCAGCGTTCTCCATGACTATAGATGGTGAGGAGTATCAGGCGGACATACTTGAGAATGAGGAGGCGCAGCAGAAATTTGAAGAAGCTGTATCAAGTGGAAGAACAGCAGGTCTGCTGGAAACAAGAGATACAGAGTTGTTTTCATATTCTCTTAACTTTGAGGCTAACCAGAGTATCATAGTAAAACTCACCTACGAACAGGCTCTTACAAGGACGATGGATGAGTACGAGTATCTTCAATATCTCAGAAGCAACCATGAAGTTGAAGACCTGAGTGTTACTGTTGATATCAGTTCATCAACAGATATCCTGAGCGTTGATACTCCGGGATTTGATGCAGATATTACTTATCCTACAACGGATAGCGCAAAGGTGGAATACACTTCAAAAGGCCTGCCCGGTTCAAACCTGAACATTGTATTCAGTACCGAGAATACCGATGCCGATGGTGAGATGTTGTTCTATGAAATGAACGGGACCGGTTATTTCATGCATGTTTTCTCTCCTACAGCCGATGAGCTGGGGACTTCTCCTCTCAATAAGGATATCATCTTTGTCATAGACAAATCAGGTTCAATGTCAGGTTTCAAGATAGAACAGGTGAAGGTTGCTTTCTCATCTATCATAGATGACCTTCCTGAAGATGATAATTTCAATGTAGTGTTCTTTGATGATGATGTAGATCCACAGAGTAGTGTGATCATGTCTGCAACAGAGACCAATAAGAACAACTCTGCATCGCAGGTGCTTGATACATACGCATCAGGAGGCACTAACATAAACGATGCACTGGTGGAAGCAATCGAAATGTTTGGTGTTGAAAGTGAGAATGTTCCGATAGTGGTCTTCCTGACAGATGGTGAACCTACCGAAGGCATTACTTCAACTGCGCTCATAAGGCGAAATGTGCTTGATGCAAATGATGTTGATGCAGCTATATTCACCATCGCGTTTGGAAGTGAGAATAATTATGATTTCAATTTCCTGCAGGCATTGAGTCTTGAGAACAAAGGTATTGCGGTCTATTTCGAGGAGAACTCCGAAGCATCGGAAGGTATCAGTGATTTCTACGATACGATTTCTACGCCACTTGTTACAGACCTGGTGTTCAGCTACGACGAAGGCACGAATGTAGTTCTTACAGGAAAGGATCACCTTTTCGTTGGCTCCGAGACTATTATCCTTGGTAATTACGATGAGGATGCAACAACTGTCATTGCAATGGCAGATGGTGACACCAGAAATGGAGAGTATGTTTCCGACCATGCTTTCTCTGTTCAAACCTCGGATGAAAATAGCTTCGTTCCACGTCTGTGGGCTTATAACACTATCAGAAACAAGCTTGATATGATGAAAGTTGAAGGTGAAACTGATGAACTTATCTCAGAGGTTACAGCCCTTTCACTTGAATATGGTTTTGTCACTCCTTACACCTCGTTCTTTGTAGAGATTCCACAGGCTGAAGAGCCAGAATATGATTCAGATTCTGTGGAATATGAAGTTGAAGAAGCGATGGAGGTTCCGACAGCATCATATGATGATGCAATGGTCGCGGAAACTGTAGAAGAGGAAGAAATCGTTGACTCAATGCCTGTTGAGGAATCTGTAGATGGCTATGCAGAAGAAGACTCTCCCGGATTTAGTCTGATGCTTGCATTGTCAATGTTTGGACTTGGAATGATTGCTTTCAGACATAGGAAAGAATAGTTATGTTTTAGATAATGGGAGCCTTAAGGCTTCCATTGGATTCTTTTTTGTTTTTTATTCCGATTTAATATGTACTAAGTTAGTTAATTATCAATATCTATCAATTTGATGGAAATTGATAGGTTTTGATAGATAATATTGCTCTAATGTACTGTTGATGCAGTTGCAGCAAATTTAAGAACAGTGTAAATCACTGCGCTTCAATTATTGCCCAGTTTCTAGGAATTACTGCCTTTGCTTCAAATGCCCCGTCAGCCTGGAACTCACCAAGTAGTGTGGCATCTGCTGTTATTTTAATATCTTTTGCAGTAATGGTTGTAATGTGTTTTCCATCTTCCGTGTAAATCTCAAATTTAGTTCCCATTCCCTTTCACTCCCATTCTTTGTTATTTAGTTATATGAACTCGTAGAGATTTTAATTTTGTGTTTCGACTTTGCTTTTATATTACAATGTTGTATGTGATTAATTGTTTGTGTTAACTGGATAGCTGGTTAAATCTGAAACAATCGGTTCTAATCCTAAGTTGATTTTGTTACTATTATCTACGGCTAGTGAATCTTTTTGTTTTTGACCTTGATTGAACAACCAATTGTTGATCCTTGACATCTATTTCAACATCTCCCTTTACTATTGTATGGAGTTGGGTTGGATAATCCTGAATTATGTATTTCTCAATGAAATCATCAATCATCTCATTAGTCAGGATATTGGGAGTAACAGGAAGACGAATATCCATTCCAGTACAATCGCTGAATTCTATATAATGAGGGAATCGGTCACAGTTCTTGCGGTAATGTATTCCCTTATATTGTTCAGCTAAAATTTGACGAGTATTAACAGGTTTGTTATTTTCAAGATCTGCCATTGTTGATCATATGTCCTTAAGATTTTAGTTCATATAAATTGGAGGAAAGTGGTGTGAAAGTATTTCATTTATCGAAGAAAGTGTTGAGGTACTTTATGAGTGGGTAAGTTGGAACGATAAGGGTAGTTATAATTGCTTTGAATCTGAAATAACTTAATTAAAAGAATCATTTATATAAATCAAAGCTTAATCAAAGCTGAAACCTTAAAAGAAGATAGTCCCGCCCGAATTCGAATCGGAGTCTTCGGCTCCAAAGGCCGAAAGGATTGACCGCTACCCTACGGGACTACAATGATTAGCTGAATAAATACATAATAATACTTATTTGTTATGCAGGCAAGGCATTTAAGTTCATCATTTGGCGATGATAAGAGTTAGCAAGTCCTTATCCTCAAGCACATGGTCAAGACCGGCTCTCTGTCCGGGGTGCTTTGCAGAAGTTCCCCATACCTGGGAATATCTGAACTTTCTCCTGAAATCACGGTGCAGGTGGTCACAGATATCACCCACGGTGACGCCATTCCTTACAATCAGAGGCTCTTCCATATCAGCAGGTCCCCCCTGAGGTTTCAGGTAGATACGGATGAAATCAAGGGCGTCATATATCAGGTCTTTCACAGCTTCAAGGTTCTGGCCTTCATTGGCGGAAATGTATGTGGCATCTGGATATTCTTCTTTGCATTTCTTCAGCACAAACTCATCAGCCATATCCACTTTATTCACAACGATTACCGCAGGAATATAAACCCTGTTACCCATAACAGCATCAATAAGCTGATCCACATCGATATGGTCCCTGATAAGTACGTGGGCGTTATGAATCTTATAATCGTTAAGTACGGCCTTGATCAGGTCGTCTGACATTTCCAGGTCAAGGGTGCTGCTAATAGTAATCCCGCCACGGTCCTGTCTTTTGATAACAACATCAGGTGCCTTCTGGTTAAGGCGAATACCTGCATCGTACAATTCCTGTGTAAGGACTTCATGGTGGTAGTTCTGGAAAACATCCAGTACAAAAACAACAAGGTCACAGTTCCTCACAACTGCGATTACTTCTCTTCCACGACCTCTGCCGCTGGCTGCACCTTTCACAAGTCCCGGTACATCAAGAATCTGGATGGTTGCATTATTGTACTCAAGCACACCGGGAATTACATCAAGTGTAGTAAACTCATAGGCACCAACCTCTGAATTTGCGCCGGTGAGCTGGTTAAGCAACGTGGATTTACCAACAGACGGGAAACCTACAAGTGTAACTGTGGCATCTCCTGATTTCCTAACGGAGTATCCTTCACCGCCACCCTTACTTGCGGCCTTCTTCACAACCTCATCACGCAGACGTGCAAGCTTTGCCTTCAGTCTGCCTATGTGGTGTGATGTAGCTTTGTTGTAAGAAGTCTTCTTGATCTCCTCTTCAACTTCCTGTATATCCTCGTGTAATCCCATTTGCAACCTACCATAACGTCAAAATAAAAAAGATTTTCCCGAATTTCAAGTGATGACTTAACGTTAAAAGGAGGATATTATACTACCGGTCATTTCATAAGTACTGATTCCTTCCGGAAGTTTCTTAGAGAACTCCTCAGAACGCAATACAGCAAGGAAATTCTGTATCTCCTCAATTTCCAGGAGGTCTTTTCTTATCACAAAATCAAACTCATCCTCCGCCAGTGGAATGAACTCAAGTCCTGCTTCCTCTGCCGCAGCTCTCAGACCAAATCCAACATCAACTTTGCCACTTTTCACAGCATCACATACTGACCTATGGGTCTTAGAACCGGAATTATATCCCTTAAGGCTCTTAATCATCTCACTTTTAGAGATTCCTTTCCCTTCAGCCAGAAGACCCATCTCCCTGTCAAGAAGTGCCCTTGTACCAGAACCTCTGTTCCTGTTGATAATCTGGAGATTGATTATATCTTCAAGTCCATAGATGTGATTGTCCGGTGTGAATATAAGCCCTTGCTCGCGTCTGTATCCTTTCACAAGTACAACATTGTCAAGGTTCATTCTCTTAAGAACAGATGAATTGTAGTTGCCATCTACATCAACCATGTTGACACATGCAATATCTGCAATACCGCCTGACATTGCTGTAAAACCTGCACTTGATCCCATGTTCAAAGTCCTGAACGTAAGTCCTGTCATCTCTTCAAGCAGGTCAATTCCGGGACACTGTCCGCCAACAAGCATCAGGTCAGGACTCCTGACGTTACCGAACATCGTAACTTCAACTTCTTCACCGGGCTCGATGTACTCAGTATGTGGCCTGATCTCAAATATTCCGTCTGCATCTGACAGTGTGGTGATAGCTCCTGATGTTTTATCCGCAGGATATACTTTTCCACGGACAACGCCCACAGGGAATAGTTCCTCTCTGCCACCGGAACGTATTCCGGTTCCCATAACTGCAGTTATTTTTGTCTTAAATGATGGCTTAACGCCAAGTGAATTGTAAATAATCGGTGCAACAAATTCGTTGAAAATACTGAGAGCAGATGTAGGGTTTCCCGGAAGCCCGATCGTCGGGACATTATTGATCATACCAATGACAACAGGTTTTCCTGGTTTGATGGCAATTCCGTGAGTAAGAGTTTCTCCCTTTCTCTCAATAATCATGTACATGATGTCGCCAGCGCCTGCGGAAGTACTTCCTGATGTGAGCACAATATCACATTCTGAAATAGCCCTGTCAAGAGCTTCTTCCATGAGTTTCTCTTCATCACGCACGATTCCGTATATTCGGGGAGTGCCACCACATTCCTCGATTGCAGCGGCAATAGCGTATGAATTAGCATCATATATCTTGCTGATTCCAAGTTTTTCTCCGGGTCTGATAAGTTCGCTGCCGGTTGAAATGATTCCTACTGCCAGCTTTTTTACAGGAACTTTATCCATTCCGATGGATGCCATAACGCCGATTTCACGGGAACCTATGCGAGTGTTTTTCCTCAGAATTCTCTCGCCTTTCATTATGTCAGTTCCTGCACGCATTATATTCTCATTTATGTGTACCGGCAGGTAGACAAAAAGTGAGTCTCCACTTTGTTTTGTGCTCTCAACCATTACAACAGCATCAACACCCTCGGGAATTGGTGCACCGGTTGAGATTTCGACAGCTTCGCCGTCATCAACAAAAAAGCTATCTTCGCATCCGGCAGGTATAGCTCCTATAACTTTAAGCTCGGTTGGAGCTGGTTCGCTTGCCTGATAAGTATCTTTTGCCCTGACAGCATAGCCGTCTTTTACAGAGCGGTTGAAAGCAGGCACATCGAGCCCTGAAAGTATGTCTTCTGCAATTATGTGTCCTGCGGCTTCCTCAATAGGTAAAACAGTAACTTGTGGTTGAACTTTTATGTTGTCAACCAGTTCTCTTGCATCCTCTACGGATGTCAGCTCTCTGAATTCTTTCCTTTCCATTCTGGTCTGATTACTCTTCGTCTATATACCCAATAAGCTTTTTGTTAAGTCTGAATACTCTTGTAGCTACGTACCAGAGTCCCATAAGATATACGATCCATGTTGCAATGGAGATCCATTTGAGGCTTCCTGTATCATCCAGTGCTTCAAAAGTGATGACAAGGGTAACAGGCATCAAAAGTAATATGGCCAACACTGAATCATTCAGATATTTCAGGTTCTTCAGAACGATTTTATCTATTCTTCCCTTTTCTTCCATTCTTATAACCTCATTAATAAGACTATTATCTCTCAGTCTTTAGTCCATTCGGAATATATATGTAATTATTATTATACTTATATATTACATGGCTTATGCCTAATTAATGTTTTGAAAATTCATAGATGACACGAGCATGCAAAGCTAAGCTCATAGTTGAAAGAGTCAGACATAAAGAAAAAAAGAGTATGAAGAACTATGTCTTCATTTAAGTGAATCTTATTTAGGGATTGATTGGTGTACCGGTTGTGGTTGTTACCTTTTCAAATGCAGCAACCATCTTCTTTGTGACAGGCCCTGGCTTTCCATCACCAATTGGGCGGCCATCAACCTTTACAAGAGGTGCGGCTTCTGCTGCGGTTCCTGTGACAAAAATCTCATCTGCGGTGTAGAGGTCAAACATTCCAAGGTTCTCAACATGGGTCTCGATTCCCATTTCTGCAAGAAGCTCAATAGCTGTTGCTCTGGTGATTCCCTTCAGGTTGTTGATTGTTGGTGGTGTGTAAACCTTACCGTTCTTGATAATGAATATATTGTCTCCTGAACCTTCAGAGAGGTAACCGTTCTGGTCAAAGAAGATTGCTTCATCTCCACCTTTCTCATTTGCTTCTATCTTTGCGAGGATATTGTTCAGGTAGTTGAGTGACTTGATGTTTGGTGACAGTGCATCACAGGAGTTTCTTCTGACTGATACGGTAACACCGGTAAGACCGACTTCATAGAGGTCCCCATACATTGCTCCCCATTCCTGTGAGATGATGTAGATATTTGGTCTTGAACAGTTTCTTGGGTCAAGACCAAGGTCACCGATACCTCTTGAAACGATAGGTCTGATGTATGCATCTGTCAGGTTGTTTTTCCTGAGTGTTTCCAGAATTGCTTCTTCCATCTCTTCTTTGGATATTGGGATTTCAAGAGCTATTGCCCTTGCGGAATCATAGAGCCTGTCAACATGCTCACGTAACTTGAAAACACGTCCGTTGTATGCTCTGATTCCCTCAAAGACACCATCTCCATACAAAAATCCGTGATCATAGACGGAGGTTGTGGCCTGTGATTTTGGGACAAAGTCACCGTTGTAATAAATCAATAATTCACTCATGTGTAAGCCTCAGTATAATAATAGTTGCTAGTGTTCAGGTTAAACTATTATTTATTTGTATTCACATTAACCCCTCAGATTAATTGTAAATGTAAACAAGTCGTGACAAAAGTGTTTTATACTAAAAAACCTATTTCCAATCCCAGTCAATGCTTAGCGGTCCCGTGGCTTAGCCAGGATATAGCATCGGGCTTCTAACCCGAGGGTCAGGGGTTCAAATCCCTTCGGGATCGCTACATATTTTTCAATAGTCCTATTTTGATAAGGCATTTTCTTTTTTATTTAATGCATATAACATACAATGTTGTAGTGGTCAATCAGCTTAATCACATTCTTATTGTGGCTTCATTGAAGCAACAATGATATTCAAATATCTGTGTTATTTTCAAGAGCAAGACGTCTCAATTCAGACCCTTGGACCCTGGAATAGAAATTGTCTAACAACACCAGTAAACCCTCTGTAATAGCTGTTATTTTAGGCAACTTAGTTACAAGTGGTAATTCAAGAGTGTAAAACTCCATAGGATTGAAGTCTTCATCTGGATATCTTGCACTGATTGCATGTGGATCCATTATTATTGATAAACCAAACAAGAGATGATTTATGTATAGGCTGTCTAGAATCAAATTGGCAAACTGATTCCAGGTTTCTTTATCGGTAGCTCCAAACACTCTTTTAAATTCTTCTTCCACAATTTCGGATATATTTTCAGGAATATCAACATCAACTTCTTCTGGGTTTTCAACGTAATACTGAACTCCCTTTTTTATAAATTCAGTTACTTCTTCAATAAATTGTAGCCATTCTTCATCCGTTTTAATGAAGTCTGTTCCTTCTGAAAGTGCATAAATATACTCTTCTTCAATTTCTGAAATATGGGCTAGAATATCAGTCAATTCATTATCTGAAAGCTCAACGTGATCTTGTGTATTTTTGATATAAGTAAGTGTCCAAATGTCTAAGTCTTTCGCGTCATTTTCAACTTCAATAATGTCCATACCCGTCGAATCAACATCAAGCATTTGTGCAAATGCTTCTGTTTTTTGTTTGTTCTTTCTCATCGATTTGAGATTTTCCATCCAGTTTAGATTCAACATTCTGTAGAATGTGACCCCTTTGTGTCCAATCTTATCTGCCGCCTTTTTGAGATTTGTAGTGCCTGTGAATATCGACATCGATTTCACCGCTTTTTCAACCGATTGTTGAAATAGAAAAATGGACTGTGGATAACATTTATTTTCAAATAATAATTGGGATGATTTTAGATCTTGTTTTGCAATATCGAGAAAAATCTGAGGAACTTCAGTGCTTGTCATTTGCCTGAATAGGCAGGCTATGAATATATAACGTTTTCTTTACAACGTTGATCCGTACTGCAGTTCGAACTCTCCACTATGGCTTTACATTAGTTATTTAAAGCCAGACAAAAACATCTATAAATGTGCTGTCGATTTCTTCCTACTGGCACACAGCCACCTCATCAACATGATTTTACCTTTTTTATGGATTGGAAAAGTATAATTTAATTTGAATTGTGTTTCATTTTTAGTATCTAGCATATCTTCTGGCTAACTCCGACAAAAGAATAAAACGATGATCAGTAGCTAATTGTGGACTTGCTTTCTTTATTTCATCTAGGCAAACTTTGAACTCTTTAGGAAGCCACTGAGTTTGATTATCAACAACTAAATTCAAGAAATAAAGGCACTCTTCTGGGAAATTGGTGCAGAGTTTCTTCTTGAACATAAGATCAAATAGATAATATGAATGATTCGGGAGTTTTATCTGGTCTTGCAATTCTTCAAGTGCCAAAGGAAATGCTTCTTCTGCAGCTACACATAATTCTGCAAAGATATCTGGTATATTTGATTCCTTGAAAGCCATATTTCTTGGCCAGATGTTGTGTAAATATGGAATTACACGATTAGTCCAATATTCTTTGCGTTTATCATGTGCCCCTTCAATTGCACGTATTAATGTTCGAGCTGCGTTTTCTAAGCCATTTATTGGTAAGGATCCAACGGCATCAGCTAACTCTTCATTTGTAAAAACATCACCGTGATCAAGTGCAACGAATGTTAAAAATGCAGCATATCGTTCTCCGCAGTTTCCAAGTTCCCCATAATGCATAGCTCCATCTAAAAATGATCTTGTAACATCCGCCATGAAAGGGCGATATAAACGCGGGGACCAAAGGAATCCTTCCCACGCCATGTTAGCTTCTGTTGACGAGTTCCAATCGAACAAAGGGATCAGATGCTCTTTTGCCCAATTCGAATCCACCCGGTATAGCGTTACCGCATGCGATGCCAGTAATACGCGACCATAGACATATTTGTCTATTTTTGTATTACATATACTAGTGAAAATCGGCTTGAGTTCTGCTGGAAGACCTTGGCCATCTTCCAGCTTACGTCTAAACCACCATTGTAACAGTGCTTCTGTCACGATACCCACTGGTCGATTGATAGCAGTATTCAAGGAATCATTAAACTCTATTTCATCGATATATTCCTGTTCAAGAATACGCTGACAAAGGTTTAAGAAAATCTTTTCCTGGCCATTGAAGGATTTAGCAATTACCTGTAGCCATCGACCAATTTCATTAGGCAGTGAACTTATTATTTCATCAGGTGCTTTGTTCAAAACTGGCCCAATGATACTCCATGAGGTATTGTTATTTTTATCTTCAGACCAACCCATAAGAGCCTGCTTCCAACGTTCAACCGGCCATGTGTTTTGTCTAGCCAACGCAAGCAGTGCATGTGATGTAGTATCGAAGTCTTCACGACAGCGTTGCTGCCAATCATCATCCCCCCGACGATCAACTGTTTTCTTTAGCCACATGATGAGCTCAGACATATCCTGGGGGGAATGGGAATATTCATGTAATTCATCACTGTCCATTATTCTAAATGTGAACTCATCTTTTTCATCTTCCTCCAGTTTCCAATCAGGGTATTTTTTATTCAATTCACTTAACCTAGCATTGGCTGTTTCACTCCACTTTCCACCAGCATCACCAAACTTAGTAAGGAGGAGCCATATATCTTTATCCACAATGCGAATCCACTCTTCTTCCTTAAGAGTACCTCTGAACATTTCTCGTAGGGGGCCAGCTAAAATTGCTTTTTCTAATTCAACAATCTCAGGAACATCTAATATTTGAGCTAAATAAACTACTAAACGTATTGCTTCACGTCGTGTCTCACTTGACCATAACCACCAACAATTATCCTCCAGTAACCAGTTAAGAGCTTTCTTTTGTGAAATTATATCACCATATGTAGCTGCAAACATAGCCAATCTTTTGAAAATCGGGTAAGGTTGTAACCACCAATTTTCTGCAGTATTTTTTGCTACGACAGTATTGTCTTGTACAGTTGCTATCCATGAATCTCTAACAAGAGTAATCAAAGCTGTCCAATCATAGAAATCACCATTTTGGGGATGGTCACTGATAGAAGGGCGGTGGATATAGGACAAGTCACTGTGCTCATTGGCACCTTCTAACTCTCGCATCAAATCCATAGCATCCCGCAAAAGCACTGTGGAATCTTGCAAGAGGCTGGGCAAACCTTCCTGAAAAGCCGGGATTTGGGATAAATCATTTAAAACCGAATGCACATAATTACTGTTTAATACAAGTTTCCAATTGACCAAGTCTTTAATTCTCAATGACTGTGATTGGACCTGTATATTCTCAAATAAATTTAAAGAAGATCTCAAAGCTACACACGGTGCTAAATGTTCACGCAATTGCATCCTTAAAGAAGGTGTTAACCCCTCTCTTTTGAGGGAACCAATCCAGTCATATAAACCAAAGCTTTGGGGATTTATGTGGGAGTGTAGTTTGATTTTTCCTGCTATAAAGAGTCTCCAAAGGGTCTTCATTGCTGGGCGTGGAATAGCATTAGGTGCGTTAGCAAGAATAAAATCAATTTTCTCCTTTTCATTATTTGCTACAAAGTGATCTAACTCCTCAAGTCGTCTGAGAATCAAGCCGATGAAACGTTCATGTAAACAATCACCTTGGTTGGCAAGCCAAATAATTAGGTTAGGATCGTTAAGGTGTCGTGTGAGCCAATGTAATAAGTGTAACATTACGCCATCTAGAGAGCTACTTTGGCTTCCATCATCAACAACACGCATCCACGGTGAGCATGTATGTGGAGATGGACGATGAAGGATACTAAATTGTATATCATTGATTTCATTGCACCCAGTTGCAACACCAAACCGCAATAAATCGTCGTATTCAAACTGCTTCTCTGATAGAGGACCCAACCATTCTAGCGGAGGAACAGGATTAAGATTAGCAAAATGTTTCGCGGCTAACTCATCTGTTAGTGCCCATAATACTCTCCCGACAACATAATCAGTTTTTGATGGAGCATTTGGCGGGTTGCTTACGTGCTGTGAGATAATCATTTCTTTACCTTGAACACCATCACGGTATGTAGCGGCCCATTCTCTTAAGGTATCGTGGAGTGCAGAATGATTGCCCTTATCCGCAACAGGTACCTCATAGAGCAGAGGAGTAACGCCTTTCATTTCCCATTCACTCTTCGTCTTTTCTCTTTCCTTTTTGCAATAATCTACAAAAGCAAAAGCTTCTGGTCGGCTTTCGCCAAGCAACTCATCCGCTGCAAGTGCATCCATCATGTAACGCATTACCGGATCGTTGAGGCTGTATCCTACAAAGCAAACTGTATACTGCCTAAATAACTCAGTAACAAAACGAGATGCCCATCGTTCGGCAAGATATGCCAAACCAAAATCTCCACTCGTAATCACAAGCCTATTAAGTGCAATTTCATCTATAGAATCAGGTAGCAATCCGTGAAGATACACAATTCCATCCCAGCGGCTCTTTTTAGGAATGGGTAAAAAAGGAGCAGAATAAGGCGGAATAGGTAAACTATCTTTTGAGATCACTTGTTGGAAAAGTCTGTCAAAATTGGTTGTAACCAGTCTAACTTTATTATCAGTTCGATTAGTAGCTAATTGAATCAGAGATTTGTGTGTCACCATAGCATCTTTATTAACCTGTGAGATGTCGAGGACACTAGCTAATGCTTTTCTGACTGCAAGACGTTTACCAGGATGGCGACGCTCCAATAAATCTAATGTTGTATCATACCGCTTGCTTTCATATGCTTGTTCTTCTACAGATGTCATTGTTAAATGAAGGTCAGCATATATTTGGCCAACTAGGTCCTCAAAGCCAGGAAGGTTTGCTGGATAGGAAATACCTGCACCACAAAAAAAGATAACTTTTCCTCCTTCATGAGCTTCTAAAAGCTTCTCTGGAATATCCGGGCCGTTGATAACGAAAGCAGGCATTATACATTCTCCATTGTTTTGGTTTTATTCAAACAACTCAATTGAATGTACTTACTGAATAAAATCTTTTTTAATTAACTTAATCACTCACATCAACCTATACCACCCTGTAACTCCTCCATATGCTTTTCTTGACACTCTTTTGAACAATAAGGCAGTTCTATCTGGCCGTATTTAATGTAATAGACCGAGAACAGCTCCCTCTTCTGTTTCCGAGTTGTGATTATTTGGTTATCGCAGTCTGGACGACTGCAAATCAATTGTACTAAGTCCGTCATGGCTCACAGCATTGTTGATGTAGGAGTCTGGCTTCATACCGATAACGTTGAATTTAGTAGCAGGGACATCGGCATCTTTTTGTTTCGGAGAAATGCATGAGAAGTTTGCCGTGTAAAGTAAAAGAGATAGTCTCCGCTCTTGGCATTCTGAACGGTATTCGCACTCAGAAGTGCATACTCTTAATTCATTATCTCGTCGGCAAACGAACACGTTCTTAGTATTGTTCTAAAATGATATACTGTTATTGGTTTCGCCCATGTTTCGAATCAATCCGATTGTTCGCTCTATATGTGCTCAATTTTCGATTCGAATACTTAAACAGTGTACCTTGCTAATGTCAGGGTAACCTACGTTTTTAAAATTATGCCGATGCATATTGAATAATGGCTTATAAACTGCATAATTATGTGACATTTTGCGACATTTTACGGCATTTTTGAATTCGAATCGATTCGGTTCTGATTCGAATATTTACGCATTTATGAACCTACAAACGCATAATCATAGAACTTCATCATCCCTGGTATGATCATATCGCTTCAGCATCTTTCTATTATGCTTTCGGATCACCCTTCTCACAGTGTAGACAGATACATCCATGTCATCGGCAATTTCACTGTAACACCGCCTATCAGCATCCTGTAGGATCCTATCTCGTTCACTTGGTGTTAGGTCCTGGATGTTTCTCATGTTTTCACTTCCTCATTAGGACACATTTCATCAAACAGGCCTACATACCGGTGGTATATTGAAGCGCATTTCTCCTGGGTTGTTCTATCCCTGTGATGCACTACAACGGTCCACCACGCAAGAGTGCAGGGTTCCGGAGCCCCATAGAATATGAGCCAGTGTTTCAGATCTGCATTAAGGCACTGGATAAACTCCGTGTCTTTATCCGGCAAATCCTGGCAGGTGTAAAAACCAAGTGGATCTTCTTGTGACACATCTATCTTGTAGAGGAGAAGAGCCTGTTCTTCCAAGCTATGTTCACCATGTAAAACGTGCTGTGCTTTGATCTCCATCATATCAGAGAGTGGAATCTCTTCTGACGACTGATAGAAGCATGCGGATGCCATAGAGAAAACACCAGAATGTTCCTTTTTGGACTCCATTCAACTCACCATCTTGAACTCTGTCTGTGATATTCGTACGAATTCCCCCGATGATTCCATCTTGTCCATGATCTCCCATGGATCCTCTATACCAGCTGCTCGAGAGTTTGCGACAAGTTCTTGCAGATTGTTTGAATGTTTAGAGATTTGTCTAAAGAGATTCATTTTTTCTCCAAGTGAAAAACTGATGTCTGAACCCCGACGAGAACCCGGACAAGAAGTATTCGATTGCAGGAGAGATTGTTCACATTCAATCCGTCTGGGTTCCTGGGTTATTTCTCTATTGTTTATATACGTGTAATTATTTTCACTATCTTTCTTATTTACATTTTGTACTACATTACAATTAGAGGATAAACCCAGACAGTTAGACGGAGATACATCTTGCTCTTGGTTTTTGCCGTCTGGGTTGTTTTCTTTAACCCAGACGGATTGGCCTTTGATTGTGCAGTTCTCCCAAACATACGGCCTGTCACCAGTTGGTTCCCTGCCTGGTACATATCCTAGTTTCTTGAAACGTTTGGCAAATATATTCTCAGCTGCTGGATCTATCCCGTTAGATTTGCACCATTCTACATACTCACTAAACATTGCCTTTTTTGGAGTGTGCTTCTCTGCGAATACCACCACCTCATCTGCAAATGCTGCAATCGGGTCAGAGTTGACCTTGTACATCTTCATGACTTCATCTGTCGTCATATCGTAGCTGTACTCGCCCCTGGCCAACAAAGCTCTCAAAGCCACCACACACCTATTGAACAGCCCCGAAAGCTCCTCTGGAGTCGTCAGTTTATCTATCAGACCCTTGTCGGCTTTCTTCCCTTCAAATGTGTATGGGAACTTCAGCAGGATCCATCTCCGGAAGTATGCAAAGTCATGTCCCGGGACAGGTGGAAGTTCATTTGCACTGAATACCAGCCTGGCCGTGTTCCTGAATTTGAACGGATGCTCATACTTTCTTTGTGCTCTAAGCTCCTTTTCGTTGCCTGTCAACATTTTGAAGGTTGAATTCTCATAGAGTGCTCCGGATGCTAGATCCGGAAAGATGTTGGCCAGCTTTCCGTAGAGTTCTGCAAGAGAGTAAGGATCCTTTTCAAGCATGTGCAGGGATTCAGCTGCCACATTGTGGGATCCCAGGAACTCACCGAACATGTTGAGCATCACTGACTTTCCGTTGGCACCTTTCCCCAGGAACATCACAGACTTCTCGATCCGTGTGTCTGGTATCATGCAGTAACCAAGGATCTCATAGATCACACTTTGGTACTTTTCCTCAAGAACCTCTGAGATGAACTTGTCAACTGCAGGACATGTCGCATCGGGATCGTATGTGATTGGTAGCTGTACAATAGAAATGTAGTCGGGTGAATGTGGATCCAGCTGGCCAGTATTCAAATTATACAGGCCGTTGAGGATATTGATCTTGTTGATGTCATGATTGATCTTTGACCTTGGTGTCAGCGTTTCCAGCTGCACATAATTGATGATCTCAGAAATGTGATGCTTCTTGGATGCATCCCCCAGAGAGGTCTGTACTATCCTTGCAATTGTGTCTTCTCCGCGAGGAACATACACTCCATTTCGATAAACGTAGATGCTCTTTGTATCATCAAAGGTGATGTACCTAGCCAATGACATCACGTACTCACCGAGCTTCTTCACACGAAGCTTACCGCGGACAGTGAAGAAATCCTGGTCGTCTTCTTGGGTGATCTCATCATCATTGAACCTGACAGATTTCAGAATAGTGTTCATGTCCGTCTTGCTCAGGTCGAAGTATTTCCGGACATCATTACGAATGAATATATCTCGAATGGAAGAATCCATCAGTTTCAGATCGTTCAGAATGAATCTCTTTACAGTTCTGGCCTTCTCCACGTTGCCTTCAGGGACATTTTGTGAATTTAGTTTGATCTCCCAGACATTGTTAGACTCCAGCTGCAGGAAGTCTTCTTTGGTGTTCTCCTGCAGGTACTCAGCCAGGTCTATTTTATCCACATCATTTGGCCTTGGAAGCTCTATCAAGCTTACTTGAACCCCCTTGTGCTCAAGGTATTCTGCAGTTGCTATAGCCCCATTCTTTCCCGTTTCGTTGTCTTCGTTGTCGTTACAGATTATGACCTCGGACTTGGTTTTAATGAGATCATAAGCATACTCCTTTTGTTCTTCTTTTATGCGAACAGTTACAGGAGAAATACATGGCAGACCTTCCTGGAGAACCTTTATGCAGTCGGTCACGCCTTCAGTTATTATGACCGAATCTGCTCTTTTAATGGAGTCCTCCCCATAGAACACCGAGTTGTCAATGACCTTGCTGATATGTGGTCTTTGCTCGGAATGCACCAGCTGCTTGAAGTATTTTGGACCGGTGCTGTCTTTGTTCCATTTAGGATCTCTGCCGATGAAATAAACAACCTTCCCACCTTTCCAGTATGGGAAAATAATACAGCCCCGGAAGACATCTCTGAGTTTCCTGTTTCCGGAGACGTGAAATAGACCAGACATTTCCATCACATCGGATGGGAACAGATCTGCCATCTCTCTCTGCAGGCGACTGTTACCAGGGGCCCAACCTATCTGGAGCTCATCAATCATCTTGTCACTGATACCCCATGTGTTATGGATGTAATCACGACATTCATCTGTTAGCTGGCTGTGGTAGTATCCTGCAGCTGCACGGAGAAATGAAAGAATCAGGCCCTTTTCAGTAAGATCTTCTTGGCTCTGGTGTTCCAGGACCACTCCTGCCTTCTCAGCTGCTATCTCGAGTATCTTCGGGAAGTCTGAGTCGATGTCTAGGCCTTCTCGGTAGGATATCCAGTTGAAGATATCTCCACCGTCATCTTCTGCGAAGTTCTTATACATCTGCAATTGTGGATCCACAATGAGAGATGCTCCGGACTTGGAACTTGTAGAGGTTGCACCTCTGTAGCTAGCTCCCTTTTGCTTCAACTGGACAGTTTCACCTACGAGGTCCACGATGTCTATTTTTGATTTGATATCTTCAATGACATCCCTGTTACATGCAGGACTCATTCATTCCCACCACTCACAATCTTCTTGGCAAGATCTACAAACATCAATAGCGTTGGATTAGTTGCTTTGATCAGGTTGTAAATCTCATCGTCCATGGATGCATACTCCTGAATCAATGGATTCTCTTTCAGTGCCTGGAGATCATCGGAGCTAGAGCCACTGCTAATATATGCCATTGTAGTCATAGTAAAAAGTGACCTCCGTTGAGTCGTACGATGGTGGTTATATGTTTGTTCAGGGGGCATCTGCCCCACAAAACTCTTTTTTCACTGTTGGATTCGTTCATATGCGACTTCCCGAAAGCCACACGCTCAAAACAGGATACATTTTGTTATGACATATTGTCATACCAACAGCGTTATTAACAGACAATTAACAATGGTAAATTTAAGGTAATACCATTGGGAACGTCGTCGGCAAAACTTTGTTCTTTGTATTACTGTTCTAAGCTTCAGGGGTGCTCGAACACTCCTGTGGCTTTCTGATTATTGTTTTAATCTATTTCACACCGCGTTAATCAATGTTTTTTAATCGTTAGTGATAACAAACGCATTCTTTGTGTCATCAGTCATCTTTCCCAGGAAATGCGTGATCAACAAGTGCGTAAATCTTCATCCCTTTGCGTTCCGCTTCCTGCCTGATTTTATCATGTGTGGATTTCTTGACAAGTATGTGTTTCCAGTCGTCCATCGCTGTGTCCTCCGTATCAGATATTGTTATTTTTTTATTAATCGTATATAAAGGAAAGTTGAAAAATCATTAAACTATCCCTGGTCATTTCCTCCTCCCTCTGCAGCTCTTACACTGACCACAATGTGGAAGAAGGCGGCCACATCGACCGCACCTTTGTTTCATTTTCATATACCCACCTCGCCCCATGGCCTGATAACATGGATTTTGCCAGTAACGAACATCTTCCAGTAGCGATTCACTGTACCCTCTCCCATCATGCCATATTTGCGTAGATCGGATTTGTTGTACTCAGGGTGTTCCCTGTGGAGATCATAGAGTTGTTTTAGCCAGTTGGTGTTATCCTGTTTGGTTATCTCCCATGATTCCTGTGACTTGTACACTGGTTGATATCCTTTCCATCCGCATTGGCGACATTTCCACCTTCCTTCAATCTGCTTCCAGTCAATTGTCAGAGATCCACAGTTGGGACAATGAGCACGTTTTCTTTCACTCACAGTCCCACCTCCGCACCTGCAGCATTCATCAGATTCTGTTCAACCGTACTCACTAAATCAGGACATGCTTCAGTTGATACTCTGAATACATCATTCAAAATCTGCTTCATATGCCCACCGTCCTTCACGTGGTGGCCATGAAGCTGTTTAGTGATCTGTCCCTCGAGTTCACCGACCTCTGCAGCATCATATACCTGCAGGGATGTGACGTTGATACCCGCTGGGGTCTCTATGACTCTCACCCCGATATCTACATAGAATTCTTCTCCTGTGGTCGGGGATTTGACGAGGACAAACATTATGCTGTCACCTCTAATGGTGCGAGCTGTTCTTGTGGGATCTCTTCTAATGCAGCTGCATTGCAGTGGTTGCATACTACTTCTCTTGTTTCAGGGGCTACACTTGGAAAATAAACAACTTTTCCACAATTCATGCAAATCCATGCTTTCTGGTTCATTTCTAATTCCTCTTAGGTTGTGGAATCCCACGAGGACGAAAATTTATAAAGCCAGAAACCATACATATGAGTGCGAGTCATTATGGTGGGTTTCTGGGGTCCGCCTCGGAGATCCCTTTAATGCATTATCTTTTCTTGATTATTGCTCCTTGATTGGAGTGATAACTATGCTATTCCCATCATCTGTCACGTCAACAGTTGTTCCTTTTTTGAGGTCGTATTTATCCCTGAGGTAAGCAGGGATTGAAACTGAGATTCTGTTTCCTGAGTTCTGATTTATCTTTCTTTTAGACATAACAGTCACCTTTAACCATTTGGTTGTGTTATTGGTTAACCATACATTAGTACAAATGTATATAAAACTTCTGACCCATAATTAAACACATGGCTGACAGAGAAAAAGTAAGTGGCTTCCGGCTGCCACAAGAAACACTCGATAGTCTGGACGAGTTGGTGAATAAAGGGCTCATTAAAAACAGAACTGATGGTGTTATTAAAGCTGTGCAAATGCTTCATGCAATAGAAGCATCTGAGAAGAAAGGACACTATTTCCAAGACATCATCGCTTTAATAACAAAGGATAGGCGGTTTGTTAATGACTGGCCAAGCATCCCCGACGATGTACAAATTCACTATTATGGGGAACCAGGAACAAAGTTTCTCATTACGAAATTAGGACCTGAACACGTTGAGATTGTCAGAGAAGAGGACGATTTGCGTGTTATTGCAACGTATAAAGAAGAGAGATGGGAAGAAGCAGATGAGATATCGGAAGATTCAGAAGACGACGACAAGTCTTCCTCTGACTGAAGACAACGATATCCTTGATGGCAGCGAACTTGATGAAATATCTGTAGATTATTAGTTACGGGTGAAGAAAATGTCTACACTTTATGTCGATTTTTTAGAAAGCTATCCACTATATAGGAAATATAAAGCTGAACCCTCAAACGTTTTTAGTGAATTCAAAGATACTGCACTTTACATACGTTGCAAAGAATGTAAATCAGAACAGGTTTTTGTTCATTATGAGTCCACATATGGAAAAGAAGTCCATGATTTACTCAACCGACCATATATTAAGGGCCATGTGCCTGGGGAAGTATATATTTCAGAGGCAGAGCATTATCGAAAAACATGGGAAGAGATGGACGGATCTGTTTTACATCTGGATTTCTTGTGCAAAGGATGTGGTAAATACCACCAATACGTTTCAATAAAAATTGTAGATAACTTCACATCCTTAATTAAAATTGGCCAATATCCTCCTTATGATATCTCAGTTCCAAAAGACGTTTCCAAAACACTGGGTGAATCAAATACCGAGTTATATCAAAAAGGCTTAATTTGTGAATCACAGAGCTATGGAATTGCAGCATATTCCTATTATCGACGTATTTTAGAATTGATCATTGATCAATTATTAGATGATATTTATCATATAATTCCTGAAAACGACGAAAACAAAGAAGCGTATGAAAAAGCACTAAGCGAAACAAGACACCAACCAGTAGCTAAAGATAAAATCAAGCTTGTAAAAGACATTTTGCCACCTTCTCTAAATGTCGAGGGAACTAACCCAATGGATATATTATATCAAGCTTTAAGTGTAGGGTTACATTCTTCATCAGATGAAGATTGCATTGACATTGCATACTTAATAAGAATGCCATTAATCCACATGATCACCGAAGTCGTCCACAACCAAGAAGCAAAGAAAGAATTCACAGATCATATTAAAGTGCTTTTGAAGAAAGTATCAAAGAAAAATCAAAAACCCTAAAAATAATATCAAGGGGTGGTATCGATGATAGGACCGGCTCCATTATGCATGAAATGTAAGCACCTGATCAATGAGCTTGGGCCAATGAAGTGTATTGCTTATCCTGATGGAATACCGGAGGACATCCTGTTTAATGAGTTTGACACATTGAATCATATGGTGGTGACAACAGGATCCAGTTTGAGCAGCTTGTGTAATTATTTCACCTTAATTCAGTGTGGAAATCTTCAATTTTCCAACCATCCGACTCATTTACCAATTCAATTTTTTTTCTGAATACATACTCTTGACCAATCGCTTTACCAAGTATCTTTGTTAGTCCCATTGTATTCTTATCAGACACAGACTCTTTTTCATATTCAACATCAAGAAAAACAGTATCATTTGTAAATTTCTTGCTACCATCAACTATACCAATGAACTTGTATTCGTACCAGTTGTCCCCATCATCAAGTATGTGGACAGAAAACATTTCAAAAGTGGTATTGTTCTTGTATTTACTGGACATCAGCCCATAACAAGCATTGGTGTCACCTATACTTGCAGAATAGGCAAACGAAGTAACCGTTTCCTCTGGTGTATTTGTAGAAACACATCCTGAGATTAGCATGAATAAAACAAGTAAAATCAATACTCTAATTATTTTCAAACAAACTTCTCCACATAGTTTTACCAGTTTACTAAAAATAGGATGTATTCCTCAGAAAGAGGAATACATTTATGGTGTTGTTCACCATTTTATTTTGTTGACATTTCTAATCCAAGAAACGGCACTGAACCCAAACCATACTAAAAATCCGGGTATGAATATAGCTATTCCAAACCCTGCAAGGGAGTCCATACCTTCTTCTGGAAGGGTGCCCGCAAATATACAGGATGCAATATATGACAGTATTCCGAAGAACATGAGCATTCCTGCAATGTTACCTGGTTGTTTTAATGATATGTTCATCATAACCTCCGTTAAGTGTTTCAACTACTATCGAGTACGATTTATAAAAATCGAGAAAATCCGCAATACTTATATAGTTTTGAGTTCACAACGAAAGTACACAACAAAGACAAGGCAACATCAGGTTGAAAGTGAGGATTCAACGTGGTTTTATTGTTGAGTATGTTTCGTTTTATATCAGCTCCGTTTTTGTCTTCAGATGTAATTCTGAAGAAATTATGGATTTCTTTATATTATTATTAAGTTATATACTTTACTGACGGATTATATTTTTTTAAAATGTAATATAGAATCTGTAATATATTTAAAATTGATATAATAGTTTGAGGTATGAATACAATTGCCTTTTATTCCAAACCTAACAATAACTTCCGAGTTTTTCCAATGCTTCCACATGTTTCAATATAGTGCCAAATCAGGCAGTTCCGCCTTTAAAAATAGCGTGGATATGTAACGTTTCTCGTTTCCCCCCACGACATCAATATTAATTCCAAAAGTGTTTAAAAAGAGAATCGGATAGGGAATTTATTCTCCATTAATTTTCCATTAATTTGTTCCGATGAATAATTATTAAGATCAATTATGTAACCATCTTCTTTCAAACGTTCGATGGCTTCAAATTCGCGTTCAAAATTGTTATCGTGTATTTTGTAGAGGGTTACACTGGATGTATGGTAAAGTGCTTCGTGTGTATCACCATACATGTCATTATATTTGATATGAACAAGGCGAGGCACGGTGAGAGTACGAATTGATAAATTGCCTTTTTGATTGATGTTGATAATTTCATCCAGCAGTCCATTTAACTTAAACACGTTCCCCTGTTCTATTGTGTATCTTTCGCTGAAATTTTCATATGTATAATCATGCCAAATATTTCCAAACCTAAACAATTCATGCTCACCTGGCAATGAAGGATGGCGAGTGTTTCGATAGAATCCCTCCAAAACAAACGACGCAGTTCTTTCCGAATTATCATCATCCGTATAATGCACGTTTAAAAGGACAATTGGTTCACATATTTCTATACTTTCAGTCGGGAAACCGGTATTATGTACTCTTAGCCACTCGAATGAATTAGTAGGATCATTGTATCTTTCGAACTCGAAAACAGGTTGATGATTTATTTTTTCTACTCGTAACTGGCTGCCTGCAATATCGTTCGCACTAATGCCGACAATCACCGACATCAGTGTTAAGGCAACCATGGCCCCTGCTTCTAAGAATATCTTATTTCTTTCAAGCCAATCACGCCAAGATTCCCATGGTAAAGGGCGTGGAGTATCTGCAGGTTTTGCCATATTATGAAATAATTGTAAATTTAGAAAAATATTTCTATTAATTGATTGATAACGTAGGCTGTGAAACTAACTATGGATCTAAAAGAACTCTGGAAATCTCACCCAATTATAACGATTCTATTAATTCCTGTTATAATTTTTATTGCATCTTTTCTTCTGGTTGTGATATACGCTCTTTTAGTGTTGTTCGTGGCTGTTGGATCTTCTCAGTCTGAACCCATTTTCACACATTTTGATCCTGCTAATGAATATTTAGCAGTCACATCTTCAGTCGTTCTTTTGCTGGCCACAATTATCTATGTCGCATTCACAGCACGGATAGCCCGAGAAACATCTGAGAACGTTCGAGTAACAAAAGAGGTGCTGCAGGATGCACAAAAGGAGAGAAGAATCAAATACATTTCAAGTCAATTAGAACAACTCTATTATCCATTACTGGAAGTCATGGACAAATACAAGGAAATCAATTTTTTAAGAGATGGCGTCGCAGCGGGGAGCTCTGAAATAGAAAGTACCTCTATTCCAGGTTATTCTTTTGAAACTAAAACAGATTTTACGGGGATTGAAGGGGCCGATGAATTTACCGAGATAGTAGATTTTTCAGAGTTTCTTCGTAAAAGATATCTGTTCAGGCCAGAGAACACTGGGAAAAAACACTTTGAAACATTCGTTTTCGATGGGCACTGCACTCTAAATATTACCTCACCAAAGTCATATGGCGTATGCAGGAGAGTTAAATCAGCAATCCAGGAAGATATAGAATCGCTCGAGAATGAATTAAATGAACTTGTATCCACCGGGGAATGAAGATCCCGTAAAAAACGAAGGGGATGATTTCAAAAAAATCACACTTCCTTCTGAATATTCGCCAGCATTTCTCTGGCTTTCTCACTCTGCATAATCATTTGCAGGATCTCCGGCAACTTCGCCTCATACTTGCCAATCTCATCTTGTGCCTGATGGTCCAGGACAAGAGAACATTGTGAACAGAACCTATCATTAGGCTTAAGCACACTACTGCACCTGGGGCATTTCTTGAGGGTTATATGGCGTTTATCCTCAGTTTTCAACCCACACTTCTCATAGATCCTATCGTTGATCTCCTGGTCTGTGAAATTAGCATATACCTGGAACATCCGTGTGGATCCTTTTGACCATCCAGCTCTATGTTTGATCTCTTGTTCGTTGTATCCATCAAGAATCCAGTTTGTAACAGCTTTGTGTCTGAACAGGTAAGGATAGAACCTTTTCTTAATGCCTGCCTTTACGGCGATATCCTTGATTGTCTTTCTAAATGTGTTGTAACTCAGTGCGGTTTGGTTCTTGTCCAGAGTAACCCACAGAGGAGCGTAAGGATCATCCTTGAGGGGGTGCACAGCCAACCATTGCTGCAGATATCCGGAGGCCCATGTGAGGGGTATTCCTTTTGGTGGTGTTGTCTTCCTGGCCTTGCTTGTCCTTGGCAGGTAAATGATAGAGCTATACTGGTTTGACTCCACGCTGCCCACTCGGCACGATGCCAAAGCCCCTGGCCTAAATCCTCCGTCGTATAAAGTAGCTACTATTGCCCTATTTCTGGCATTCGTGCAGACCTCAATCATCTTATCAATGTCTTTGCTGTCAGGAAGATCCTGGGGTTGTATGTGGGTCTCTACTTGTCCCAGCTTAAGCTTTCTTACCCATTTAGGGACATCATCATCAGTGAGGAATCGAAAAAACTTTTTAGTGACTTTCTTGTAGTTCCGGATAGTTCCTGGTGAAGCTTCTTCCTCATCTTCAAGGTAGATCAAGAACTCATCGAAGTCATCTTGTTCTAATTCGTCAATATCCTTTGTATATCCGATTTTTTCAAGCTTCTCAATCATCCACCTGAGAAAATTAACATATGTGGTTATCGTGCTTTTCTTCAGGCCTTCCCTTCTGCAGTGGACAATGAACCTGTTGATAAGATCCTTGTTCCTCTGTGAAATGCCTGCGTTCTCTATTCTTTCCTTTGCACGAATAAACCCTGTTTCAAAAGAGTGTACATCGTCTACATTGCGAGTCATCACATTGTAAAAAGTGGTCTAGGATTATATATTTTAGTTCAATAATCCCTTCGGGATCGCTTTTCTTCTTTTTAAGTTCAATTTCAGGTTATTTGTGAATCTTTATTGAGATTTCTCATATCTCGTCTTTCTTTAGCTTTGAAAAGCCCGGAATTTAATGAAAAGTATGGGCGTCGGTGAACCAGTTAGACGCCCGTTCGTACACCAATTCGTTTTTCAAAAATGCTTTAGGAAGGCACCACAGGTGAGTAACATGTTACTCGGAGCATACTAGTTCAGACTCGTATTTAGTTCTAGGCAAAAGAATCTATATAGGCACATGGAATGGTCAATATGGCCTGGAAAAAAGAATTGCTATGGTAAATATTGTTTTCACTTTTTTCTCAAATATTGGAAAAAAAGCTGGAAACAGAGTATAAATGAAAAAATAGGACTTAGTCATTAAGACCAAGAATGTTTCTTTTATCTTTTTTCTTCTCTTCTTTTCTCTCTTTTTTACTGGTCTTTACAAACTCATTAACTTCTTTAAGTCTATGCAAATTTGTTTCATCATTTCCCATGTTTTTATCTCCTGAATATTATCTTCAGTTACATATCTTTTGTATCCTTTTAGGTTTTTTTGTTGCCTTACTAAAAAACAGGACCTCCTTATATTTTCCAGAGGGTTACAATTATATTAGATTGCATATTTTTTGATTATTATATTTTCACAATGTATGTCAATGGTCGCGAGTATAAGATGAAAAAACAAGTAAAATGCTACATTTTATCCTTAATATGCTGCTTAATTATGTTCTTTACTATTATTCCTGTCAATGCAGCAGAGTTAGATTCACAAACAGAACTAAGTTCCAGTGACAACGGATCACAATTATCAATGGCACCTCTAAATCCTGCATTTGTAGAATATCAGGAATCACTGGAACAGAGCCAAAATAAAGTATCAGATTCAGATAATTTGATATCCTTGTCTAGTTTGGTATTACCGGACAGTCAATCAAATTTACTATCTTCAAATGAGAATGAATCATCTGATATATTTACTCATACTACCGGTTTAATTCCGTCACCTGTAGACCTTTCTCATCTTTCCCCTGTAAGCATGGATGCCTTGCTTGCTGATGATACTATTAGGACTTCAGGTCTTGAACTTATGGGATCTGAAGTATCATACCCGGCACGATACGATCTTCGTAATGAAGGTGGTGTTACATCAGTAAGAGATCAGGGTCAGGCTGGAAGTTGCTGGGCACATGCATCAATAGCATCCCTTGAATCTTATCTTCTTTACAACAGATCAGAAACCTGGGATTTTTCCGAGAATAATGTAAAGAATGTTCTTGCATACCCAAATCAGGATGGATTTGACCGAACACACGATGGAGGAGGAAGTCCTTCCATGACAGCTGCCTATCTCACTAGGTGGGATGGACCTGTACTTGAATCTGATGATCCATACAATGACTTATCAGGTATATCTCCATCAGACATCACAGTGGCAAAACACGTTCAAGAAGTACTTATGCTTCCAGAACTAAATCATTCGGATGATACCTTTAGATGGGGTTTAACCAATTATGGTGGAATAGCAATATTCATGGAGTTTTATGACTCTTCGATGAATTTAGAAAACAATAGTTACTACTTCAGTAGTGATCCTGATGAAGTTGATAGTGGAAATCACTTTGTAACTCTTGTGGGCTGGGATGACAACTACAGCAAATATAACTTTACACCCACTGCTCCTGATGATGGCGCTTATATAATCAAGAATTCCTGGGGAGATAGCTGGGGCGAAGATGGATATTTCTATATTTCATATTACGACAATACGCTTCGATATTCCAACACAATTTTTACTGCTGATAATGTAAGCCATTTTGATCATATCTATCAATATGATGAACTTGGCTGGGTCACAAGTTCTGGTTTTTATAATACTATCGGATATGGAGCAAATATTTTTACTGCATCAACAAATGAAACTCTGGAGGCGGTGAGCTTCTACACAACCGATTCAAATTCCTTCTACAATATCTCTGTTTATAAAGATCCCGATTCCGGTCCACTTAACAGTTCAGGTCCTGTATCGGTACAAAACGGAACAATGGCAATTGCCGGATATCACACTATTGACCTTGATACAAATGTTTCACTTAACGCCGGACAGAATTTTTCAGTGGTAGTACAATTCACAACACCTGACTATAACTATCCTCTGCCAGTAGAATATCCAATGTCAGGTTATAGTAGTAATGCACATGCTGAAGCAGGTCAGAGTTATGTAAGTTATAATGGAATTGAATGGGAAGATATAAGCGAATCTGATACTAATATATGCATCAAAGCATTCACTACAGAGAATAAAGTGCCTGAAGCTGCATTTGTTGCAGGTACAAAATATGTTCACATAAATGAGGCTGTAGATTTCCATGATGCAAGTCTCTTCTCACCGGAAAGCTGGGAATGGGATTTTGGAGACAGTTCTACATCATCTGTACAGAATCCGTTGCATTCTTATTCGGATGAAGGTGTTTATAATGTATCACTGAATGCAGCAAACACTTTTGGAAACAATATTTCCACAAGAACTTCTTTTATCCATGTTCTGAATTCAACAATTGTTGTCAACAGCAGTGGCAGTGCTGATTTTACTACTATCAGCGACGCAATTAATGCTGCCTCTGATGGTGATACAATCAGTGTTGAACCTGGCACTTATAATGAGAATCTGCATTTCAAAAATGATAACATCAGTCTGATTTCATCGACAGGCAACCCTGAAGATGTAAGGATAGTTTCCTCGTCCTCCAGTAACGTTGCTATTTACCTAATAGCAGATAACATCACGATTTCAGGCATGAGTGCTGTAGATGGAGCTGCTGGAATAATCATCGATTCATCAAGTGGGTGTAACATAAGTAATTGCTATGTATCCGGAAATACATATGGTATTTATTTCTATGACTCTCAGGATAACAGTGTCTTTAATTGTACTTCTTATGAGAACACATATGGACTGCGTTTACGTGGTTCTGGGAACAATATGTTGAATAATAGTTCTATGTATAACAACACGTTTAATTCATATTTTGATTCAAATGCCAATATTGTAGGAACAGATAATCTGGTAGATGGAAAACCAATATATTATCTTGTGAACAGCTCTGACCTGGTTATAGATGCCATTTCCAATGCCGGACTTGTCTATTTGCTTAATTGTTCTAACATAACAGTAGAAAGTCTGGAAGTTGAGAATAATTATTATGGATTTTATCTCTACGACAGTGACAGTGTAAGCATTGAAAACTGTACGAGCACTGATAATCGATATGGTGTTTATCTCTCTTCTTCAGATAATAACACAATATATAGTTGCAATATCAGTGATATTTACTCTTACGGTCTTTCATTGATAGAATGCAGTGACAATCTGATCTATAATAACTATTTCAACAACAGCAATAATATCCATGTTTCAGGTGGTGGTTTCAACGAATGGAACACCACAAGAACAACAGGCGCTAATATTATTAACGGAAGCTTCCTTGGTGGAAACTTCTGGGCAACACCTGCCGGAACAGGCTGGAGTCAGACAGAATATTCCGTTGGAAATGGTTTCTGTGCTGCATATGAGATTACAGATGATGGAAACAATACTGATTATCTTCCATTAACATTGAATGATGTTCAACCGACTGTTTCAGATGAAAGTTCCAGCAATGATGACGATGGAATTCATGTGAAAATGGCCACACCAACATCATCTACTTCAGATATCGTTGCAACGGACTCAAGCGTACGTTTTGTTGGTAGGGATGCTGAAGTGGAATATGTATTCACAGATGGTTCCACTCCGGTAAACGAGATCAGCTTTGAGTCTGAAATAAATGAGGGTTATGTAATGGCAAGTGTCAGCCTTCTTGATGGTTTGCCGGAAAGCTCTCCTGCACCTTCATCAGCAATGGTTTATCAGGGAATGGAAATTCTCCTTGGAGATGAGGAATTTTCATCTGGTATTAGTGATGCAAAGATATCCTTCTCAGTTTCAAAAGAGTGGCTCGAGTCTAATGGATTTGACGAATCTGACATACTCATGGAACACTTCTCAGAAGATGTCTGGAACATACTCCCAACGGTTGTGACAGGTGAAGATGATGAGTACTTCTACTTTGAAGCAACCACTACAGGTTTCTCTCCATTCATGATTTGTGTTGATGATGCTAATGTTTCTACTGCGAATACTGTTCAATCTACGGACTCTGTAACAGTTGCAAGCAGTTCCGGTTCCACGGTCACAAACGAGGATATTCAGGTTACTAATGTGAACAACAGTTCTGATTCAGGTAATCTGCTATCTATCTTTGTTATATTGTTGATAGTTGGAGCCATAGGTGTCATATACTGGAAGAAGGGGACAAAAGGTGGGATCTGATCCCTCCTTTTTATTTTAAATGAAACAGAACAAAAGTTGGATCTTAATCTCTCATACTTTTTTGCTCTGCATTTTGTATTGATTATTTCAACAGTGAATTTTATATTTTTAAAAAATATATATTGTATTCTTTCGTTTTAAGAAGGTAACTATGATGAAAAATCCATTATTATCAAATCATTTGTTATTTACATATTGTGTCGTATTGATATTAGTATCATCCTGTTGTACTGCAACAGAAAATGATAATGATATAATTTCTGATCAGAATGGCTCCTCCTCTGGTATTTGTACTGCACCTTTGAATCCTGCATTTGTAGAATATCAGCAGGAAACAGAGGAAGAACAAAATTCAGTCGCGGTAAGCTCAAACGATTTAACTTTTTCAAGTCTAACATTGCCTGTTAGTTCAACAAATGATATGCCTTCTGAAACGTTAGACCATCCTACTGGTCTTATTCCGTCACCTGTAGATCTATCTCATCTCTCTCCCGTAAGCATGGATTCCTTGCTTGCCGATGATACCATCAGGACTTCAGGTCTTGAACTTATGGGATCTGAAGTATCATTCCCGGCACAATATGACCTTCGTGATGTCAATGGTGTCACAGCAGTAAGGAATCAGGGCTATGCCGGAAGCTGCTGGGCACATTCTGCAACAGCTTCCCTCGAATCCTTCCTTCTTCACAACAGATCAGAAACATGGGATTTTTCAGAGAATAATTTAAAGAATGTTCTTTCAAGCAGTTATCCGGATGGATATGACCGTACACACGATGATGGTGGATTTGACCTTTACCCGGCTGCTTATTATACCAGATGGAGTGGTCCAGTAAGAGAATCAGATGATCCATATGATGCTTCATCCGGTGTGTCCCCAGATAACCTTCCAGTTGTAAAGCATGTTCAGGAAATATTAATACTTCCTGGGTTTGAGGGCGATGATCCTCTTTACAAATCAATGTTGATGGAGTATGGAGCTATATCAGTAGCAATGTGGTATGGAGATTCTTATTTTGATTATACTAATAATAGTTATTATTACGATGGTCCGGTTGAATATGCGAACCATGCCATAACTCTGGTTGGTTGGGATGATGATTATGCAGCTTCCAACTTCACTCCAAAAGCTCCGGGAAATGGTGCATTTATTATCAAAAATTCCTGGGGAGATAACTGGGGGGAAGACGGGTATTTTTACCTATCCTATTATGACACAGTTATGGGAAACGATGAAGGCATGGATGGAATTGGAACACGGCCATATCTGGGCAATTTCCTGTACACTGCAGAAGACGTCAACAACTACGATCATATCTATCAGTATGACCCTCTCGGATGGGCGTGTTGTATAGGATACAATAACAGCACTGCATACGGAGCAAACGTGTTCACAGCAAGTTCACACGAGACTCTTGAAGCTGTAAGTTTTTATACCGTGGATTCAAACTCATTTTACAACATTTCTATCTATCTTAATCCGGAATCCGGTCCTGTCAACATTTCCGGTCCGTTGTCTGTTCAAAATGGAACAATTCCTATGGCAGGTTATCATACCATTGATCTTGATACAAATGTTTCACTTAGTGCCGGACAAAATTTTTCTGTTGTTGTACAATTCATGACTCCAAATTATGATTACCCTATAGCTGTAGAGTATCCCATTTACGGTTATAGTAATGCAGATGCAGAACCCGGACAGAGCTATATGAGTTCAGATGGAAATGAGTGGGAGGATGTATCCGTATCGGAGAAGAATATTTGTATCAAAGCTTTCACTACCGAGGAAAGGGGGCCGGAATCAAGTTTTTATGTAGGGTCGAATTATGTCTATGTTAATGAAACTGTGGATTTTAAGGATATAAGTCTCTTTTCTCCGAATACATGGGAATGGGATTTTGGAGATGGTTCGACATCATCAGAGCAGAATCCTTCACATGTTTACACAAGTCCGGGATTCTATGATGTATCTCTGAATGTATCCAACTCATTTGGAAGTAATGTTTCAACAAAGAATTCTGTAATCTATGTAAGTAATTCCACTCTTATCGTTAATAGCAGTGATACTTCTGCTTTTTCAACAATAAACGGGGCTGTTGATCTGGCACAAGATGGCGATACCATATTGGTAGAATCAGGAGTATACAATGAAAGGGTAACGATTACAGAAAACAACGTGACTCTTGTTTCATCGACTGGCAATCCTGCAGATGTCAGGATCATATGTAATGAAGATGGTTATGCTGCCCTTGATATTAATGCAGATAATATTACTATTTTAGGTATTACGGCTTCAAATGGTTATTTTGGGATAGCGCTCTCTTCTTCGCAGGGATGTAACATTTCCAACTGTATTATTAGTGAAAATGACATTGGTTTTCAGATGTTATCTTCTTCATTGGATAATATTTTAAAAAATAATTCGATGTTGAATAATACGATCAATTCCCGATTTGGTTCTCATCCCAATGACGTAGACACGAGTAATACGGTTGATGGAAAGCCAATTTATTACCTTGTAGACGTTTCAGATCTTATCGTCGATGCGAGTTCCAATGCTGGTGTTGTGTATCTGTTTAATTGTTCTAATCTCTCAATAAGGGATTTATATGTAGAAAATAATGCATATGGTCTTTATCTTGAGAACAGCAACAATGTTACAATTTCAAATTGCACATCTGACAGTAATAGTGAGGGCATCTCTTTATATTCATCATACAACAATGTGATAGAGGATTGCAACATAAATAATACTCATTTTGGTGGTCTCAGTTTATTATTTTCATTTAATAATACAATAGAGGGTTGTACAATATCTGATAGTTCTCCTGGTATAGATATGTATGATAGTGCTGATAACCTGATTTATAATAATTATTTCAACAACAGTGACAATACTGATATCTTACTCAGCGGTTTTAATCAATGGAATATCACAAGAACATCAGGCACTAATGTCATCAACGGAAGTTACCTTGGAGGGAATTTCTGGGCAAAGCCGGATGGAACCGGCTGGAGCCAGACCGAATACTCCGTTGGAAATGGATTCTGTGATATATATGAAATTACAGAAGACGGAAACAATACTGACTATCTTCCATTGACCTTGAATAGTGTTCAACCAACTGTTTCAGATGAAAGTTCCAGCAATGATAATGGCGATGGAATTCATGTGAAAATAGCCACACCTACATCATCTACTTCAGGTATAGTTGCAACTGATTCCAGTGTATGTTTCGTTGGTAGAGATGCTGAAGTGGAATATGTATTCACAGATGGGTCCACTCCGGTAAACGAGATAAGTTTTGAGTCTGAAATAAATGAGGGTTATGTTATGGCAAGTGTCAGCCTTCTTGATGGTTTGCCGGAAAGTTCTCCTGCGCCTTCATCAGCAACGGTTTATCAGGGAATGGAAATTCTCCTTGGTGATGAGGAGTTTTCATCTGGAATTGGTGATGCAAAAATATCTTTCTCAGTATCAAAAGAGTGGCTTGAGTCTAATGGATTTGATGAATCTGACATATTCATGGAACACTTCTCAGAAGATGTCTGGGACATACTCCCAACTGTTGTAACAGGTGAAGATGATGAGTACTTCTACTTTGAAGCAACCACTACAGGTTTCTCCCCATTCATGATTTGTGTGGATACTTCAGGAGAAAGCCAGGTTACTGCAGGCTCCTCGTTGGAAAACACATGTGGAGATGCAGTTTCAGAGAATATTGTGCCGGATTCTCCACAGGATTCCGGGCAATCCGGGGATAATCCTGTAAACACATTAACGATTATATCTGGTTTGATAGTGGTTACAGTTCTGGGATTAGTCGTCAAAATGAAGAAACCAGAATAAAATTCTGGGCTCTTCTTTTTTCTTCTTTTTATATTTATCTCCTAGCATAAGGCTGGAATATATTAACCAGAATCTGATTTTACAAGTCTAAAAGAGTTCATTCACAGTATTTGATCTCAGCTTCTTCACCAAAAACAGCTCTTACATTAGAAAGAAGCGTCGATTTAGCCATATCAATATCATCTTTAAGATTATAGAGGCGCTTGCTCTCGGAGTCGATGTCGTTGTTCACATCTTTCATACTTTGACTGTATTTCTCCGCTTCCTTCTCGATATCTTCTTTCTCCTGGTAGATACTAAGATTGTTCAGTTCAGCAAGAAGCTCATCTTTCTCTTCAAGATGCTCTTTCCTGTGTTCTACAAGTGATGAAATTACTTTCTTGTCGTTGAGAACATCTATCTGCTTCAGGGCTTTTTCACACATCTGGTCTTTTAGACCAAGTTCTCCGCTTTCAATACGGTTTGTAAGTTCAGCAAGGAATAAATCGATATCCTGTTCAATTGCAGCAGCAGGCTCTTCTTTTATCGATTTTAGTATTGCCCTGTTCTCAGGTGATAATACACATCTTTCATTATCATCCTGCTTTTCCATTCTTGAAATCGCTTTGGAGAGAGGTGTAAATAATCTCCTTGCTTCCGCTTCGATGCCACTGATATCTGATTCAACAGTTTTTATCTCATCTTTCAGTTGCCGTGCTTTTTCAAATTCCGCACAGTTTTCCAGTTCTGCAAGTCTTGAATCTGCTTTGCTAAGTTTCTCTTTTGCAGCGTCATATCTGGAATGCATTTCCTGTATCTTTTTGGCACTGTTGTCCATTTCCTCTTCTATTCCTTTTACCTCCTCAATACCGGATGCAATTTTGTTCAGGTCTTCAATCTTTTTGATTCCCTGCATAATAGAGGAGTAAAGTTCATCAAGAGCATCCTCAAGTTCAGCAAGACCATTATTTATCTTCTGGTGTTCCTGGGGGTAAAGGGCTTTAATGTACATCAGACTACGACTGGTGTTATCAAGAACAGTTTTAAGGACTGATTTTGCATCATTATAGAATTCGGAGGCATTTAATGGAGAAGTATCTTCCGGGACTTTCAGTTTATCGTTAATAATCTTCAGGTTATTGGCAACATTATCCCTGTTGGAGTCACCAAGCTTTTCTCCGCGTTTGCTGACATTCTCAATGGGTTCAGCAGCCAGCAACTCTTCCTTCAGTTTTTCAAGTTCCTCTAATGCTGTCTTTATTGAAACATAATTGCCATCTACAGCAGGCTTGAGTTTCTCTATCTGTTTTCCAGATTCCTCTGCCACGATTGTAGCAAGTTCCCTGAACTCAAAAACAGCTGAGTGAGATTCTTCTTTTTCCTGCTTTTTTCCAAAAAGCCTTTCAATGAATTTCATCTCTTCATACAGAAAAGGTGATGTAACTTTAAAAGTTTATTGGGCATTCAATTGGAGTAAGAATCAACTCTTTTCTCGTAATATGTATATAGTAATCACATATTATTCTACTAATATTCCATTACAATTGTAAATAATATTATATGTATGTTTGATGGTAAAAATGTTCCAAAAAAAGCAGATGACTAATAATCCCTCCCGACGTGACAATGTACGAAGGGCTCGATTATTTTTTTCCACTATATTCAGGACATTGTTAATAGTTGCAGCCGTGAGTTCTTTACTCAGGGATGATCTGCTTAATCTTTCATTATCTCTCTTTGCACTGATTCTGACATTTTTGCCAACTTTGATTCAAAAGAGATGGGAGATACATTTCCCTTCGTTGTTTGAGATCATGATACTGATTTTCATCTATCTTTCAGTATTCCCTGAGATCATGGGTCCCGTAGTAATGAATCTATGGTGGGGCGATTTCGCATTAAATGCCCTCTCAACAGTAGTTATTGGAGCTATAGCTTTCTCACTCGTATATGTGCTCTTCTGGGAGAAGAAATCACATACGGTTATGACACCTGCCATAATTGCAATGTTCTCTTTATGTCTTTCATTTACAATTGCAACAGTGATGGAAATATCCATTGTAGCACTTGTGAACCTTTTCGGATTTGATGCTCCCCGATATGACATGGGGATTACAGCTCCAAATATGACATCAAATCTTTTTATTGACCTTCTGGTTTCTTTTTTGGTTTCACTTGCAGGATATGTTTATATCCGTCATCAAAAAGGAAATTTGCTTGACAAAATGGTAACCAGTTTTATTGAAAGAAACCCATACTTCTTCAATCAGGCCGATGATACTACAAATCCTTCAAATAAGTTACTGGAACTGATTGCCAGAGGCGAAGGTAACTCCCTGGAGTTCAAATCCACAATGAGGATAAACCTGCATACTTCAAAACCTGACAAACGTATTGAACATGCAGTAGCCAAGACCATAGTGGCCTATCTGAACTCTGATGGTGGCTGCCTGCTTGTGGGAATTTCAGATGATGGCAGCATTCTTGGAATTGAAGCTGATAATTTCCAGAACAATGATAAATTCAACCAGCACTTTTCCAATATAATCGGTCATAATATCGGCAACGAGTACCTTCCATACATAAACTCCGATCTAATCTGGGTCGATGACAAATTCGTGCTGAAGGTTGATTGTACTCCAAGTGACAAGCCAGTCTTCCTGAAAGACGATGGCAAAGAGGAGTTCTATATACGTTCATCTGCAGCAAGTCTGGAAATATCGGGAAGCAAGCTTATAGAGTACATTGACAGCAGGTTCAAAAATAACAATCAATAATATCAGAAAAGGACAATCCTGTCTCTTTCAATACGAACAAGACATCTGTCATCTTCTTTCAGGTTGAGATTCTCAAAGAACTGGTCAGATATCTCAGCTATCATAAGATTGCCGTGTTCTTTTATCTCAAGGGCAAGGGTTTTAGTTGATCCTTTGTTCACTATGCTCTTTACACATGCATTGAACGTATTCTCATTTATGGTAGTTTCATCTGTCTCAGGCAGGATGCGCAGGTTCTCAGGTCTTATGCCCCATGATATCATTTCTTTAACCTGGCATTCAGGTCTTTTTGCAGTTACCTTCAGATTTTCACAACAAATAGTGAGTGTTCCTGCCATCTCATCATCTTTGACTACCGAGGACTCCTCAAATATGTTTGTCACACCCACAAGTTCGGCAACATGACAGTTCTTCGGATGATAGAACACCTCTTCTGGAGTTCCTATTTGCTGAACCTTGCCATCATAGAATACAACAATCTTGTCTGCGATTGTGAAAGCTTCCACATGGTTGTGGGTAATGAAAAGTATGGGAATCTTCAGTTCTCTCTGTATCTCCTTGATCTTCTCCCTGAGTTTCATACGGACAATTCTGTCAAGAGCAGAGAATGGTTCATCCAGTAAAAGTATGTCCGGTTTTGGAGCCAGTGCTCGTGCCAGCGCAACCCTTTGTTTCTGGCCACCTGAAAGTTGAGATGGATAATTGTTCTGCAGTCCCTTGATGTCAAGCATCCGGAGCATCTCATCAACCCTGCTTTCCTTGTCTTTTTCATTCCATCCTTTCAGCCCATAGGCTATGTTCTTTTTCACATCCATATGAGGAAAGAGTGCGTAGTTCTGGAATACGTAACCAAGGCTTCGCTGTTGTACGGGCAGGTTGACTCTTTTGTGACAATCAAAATAGACATTTCCGTTGACAATTATTTTGCCACCATTTGGTTCCAGCAGTCCTGAGATACACTGGAGAGCTGTTGTTTTTCCTGAACCCGAGCGTCCGAAAAACACTGCCAGTTCATCACCAACCTCAAACTGGGCATCAAGTGTGAAAGCGGCTTCGATGCCTTTTCTTTTATCACTTTTTTTACGATAATACCTTTTTCTGAAATCCGCTTTAATGCCCATGATGTCACCTCATATCTTCCAGCTGTTTACAACCTTTGCAGTTATGGCCATTGAAAGCAGGGACATTACTATCAGTATGATAACCAGCATATTGGCAAGCTCATTATTTCCTGCCTGGAATGCGCTGTATATTGAAATTGACATTGTGTTAGTTCTTCCGGGAATGTTTCCGGCAAACATAAGTGTTGCACCGAATTCACCCACTGCCCTTGCAAAACTGAGGACAATTCCTGCAAGTATTCCTTTCTTTGCAAGTGGAAGTGTGATGAAAAGCGCAGTATCAAGTTCTTTTCTTCCAAGGGTGAAAGCCGCATATTCATATTCCCTGTCCACTGCTTCAATGGCTGCAGTGGTGGTTTTGACCATTAGCGGCAGGGACACAACAAAAGCTGCAATTACCGCTGCCTGCCAGGTGAATACTATACTCCATCCTGTTAAATCGTAAAGTATGCTCCCAAGTACTCCCTTTTTCCCAAGCAACACTACCAGAAGGTAACCTGTTACTGTAGGTGGGAGTACAAGGGGCAAGGTTACAAGAATGTCGGCCAGCCATTTCCCGCGAAAATCACGTCTTGCAAGTATGTATGATATCACCATTCCTATGATTGCCACAATTAATGTGGACAGGCCGGCGATTTTAAGTGTGATCAACAGGGGAAATCCAATCTGGTCGAACATTATCTATTTTCCTTTTAAGCTGTGAATCCGTAGGACTCGAGGATTGACATTCCTTCTTCAGATGTGACAAAGTCAACAAAGGTCTGTGCTTGCGTTTCGTGCTCAGATCCTGCAACTACTGCAATCGGATAGCTGATAGGGGTTACAGTTGGAATGGTTGCCTTTACTTCAATTGTTCCTTCATCTGCTGTTGCTGCATCTGTGCTGTAGACAAATCCGGCATCAACCTCTCCTCTTTCAACATATACGAGCACCTGCTTTACATCATCTGCAAGCAATGTTTTGGATTCAAGTTCATCCCAGAGACCTGCTTCTTCAAGTGCTTCGACTGTGTATTTTCCAACAGGGGCTGTTTCCGGGTTTCCAATACTTATTGTCTCAACATCATCTGAAAGGAGGTCTTCAGCTTCTGTTATTTCCAGTTCACTGTCAACCGGTGTTATCAGTACAACTGTGTTTGCTGCGAAGTCCTTTCTTGAGTCTTCAACTATTAAGGACTGGTTGCTTAATATATTCATATGGCTCTGTGATGCTGATGCAAACACGTCAATTGGTGCTCCACCTTCGATCTGCATCCTGAGTGTTCCTGAACCTGCAAAGTTATAGTTTACATCGATATCAGGATTCTCTTCTTCAAAAACGGTTTCAAGTTCTGTGAATGCTTCTGTAAGACTCGCTGCTGCAGATACCGTAATGGTTGTTACTTCACCTGAACCACTATCGGTATTTACGTCAGTCTCTACATCTTCACCTGTTGTACTGGTATCAGTACAGCCGCTTACAAATACCACAAGCGCAAGTATGGCTGCAATAGCCAGAATTAGTTTTTTGTTAAATGTCATAATTACTACCTTCCTGAATGCAGTCAGCGGACTTAACGTAAAATATGCATTAAATATGCGTTATGTTCTTGACCACATAACGCTAACTTCCTCATTCTGATATAAGTAATTTTCCTGATAGTGATACTGTTAAGTTAAGGAGTATTTCAAATGGATATAAGGATTTGGTTATAGAATGGTGAATTTTGTATCATTAATTAAACATTATAAAAAAAGATGGCAACTAAGATAAGCTAAAAGAAATTATTAAATCAAATTATGGGATATATTTTGTTATGTCTACTTCTAAAGAGCATGGGTCAGTTCAAGGTTTTGAGTCATCCAATGACGTTTTAGATAAGGCAAAATATGATTTTAAAAGACATTGTGAAGATAATGAGATATATAGTTTCATGGATTGCTTATTATCTTTAAACGCACTACCCGATTGGATTGCAAAAGATGCCAGTATATCTACTGAATCAAAGGCTGAGAACAAGAAAATTAAAGAATATATAGAGAATGACAACACCATAGGTACGATTTCATCAATTGAAGAGAAAATGCGCCTTGTTCGTCTTATATGCAATCACTCAAAACACGGTGCAAAAAAATGTTTTCCAAAAGTAAAATGTATTAATGGTTCATCGTTTCCAATGAATTTTCCTATCATTTTTGGAACATTTGTAGCACTTGGAGATGATGAAAAAGATATGCGACCAATTGTATCTGATATTATTGATTTTTTTGAGTCGCTATTTTGTAATTAATTAGTGATAAAACGGCAAGGGAGGGATTCGAACCCCCCCTAGTATCCAAAGAACATATTTTCTGATTGCATCATTAAACCAACAACACTGGAAAGTTATTTTTTCCATGCTTGCCCTGAGGATACTTTCCAATGTTATGCTTGTCACCATTCTTGTTCTTAGTTTAATCGAAACTTCTAACTTCATTTTTATCACCATTACCATTGACAAGCAAATAGCAACCGAAGTAATAACTGAAGTTGTCGGGTTCAATAATGCAATCATTACTAAACATGCCATTATGTTAGAAAATGAATGATTCTAATCACATATATTTTTAATCCAGCATTCAATTTTTTAATCATCTAAGTCATCGAACTTGGTCAATCCTTTAACAGCATCCAATTTCTCACGCAGCTTATTTTCCCATTCTGCATACTCTAAAATACCCTTTTCTTCCAACAATTCAACAAGGGATGTTATCATCTTATCCAAGGTGGTAAATTTATCATCTGTTCTACGTTAATTTTGATACACGAAGCATTAGTTAAATCAAAAGGACTGGAAACCTTTCTTTACACTTTCCAGTCCTTTTTGATTTAATCTATGAATAATTTCCAAGTTCGCTTTCTATAACTTAACCATGTAGATTAAAAATGTATCTTAAAAAAGAGAGTAGCAGCACAAAAGCTGCCAAAACAAAATAATTATTCTTCCACAACAGTGACTTTGTTCATCTTGTCTCTTGCCTTGATCTTGTTGACGACATCCTGACCTTCGATTACCTGACCGAAGACGGTGTGTACGCCATCAAGGTGTGGCTGTGGAGAGTGTGTGATGAAGAACTGGCTTCCACCGGTGTCCTTACCTGCGTGTGCCATTGAAAGTGCACCGGTTCCGTGTTTTCGTGGGTTGCCCTTTGTTTCACACTTAATTGAGTATCCTGGTCCGCCGGTTCCATCTCCTCTTGGGCACCCTCCCTGAATAACGAAGTTTGGAATCACTCTGTGGAAAGCAAGTCCGTCATAGAATCCTTCCTTAATGAGTTTCTCAAAGTTTGCAACGGTCTTTGGTGCGTCCTTCTCGAACAATTCAAGGACAATATTTCCTTTATCGGTCTCGATGATTGCTTTCTTCATGAATTTCACCTTATGGGATTTCTTAATGGTCGGGGTTGATTTAAGGATTTCTATGCAGCTAACTTTCACTTAATTCAACATCACTTCAAGCTCGTTAAGCGTGATGTGCAGATAATTGAGGATTGCTCCTCCAGAGTCATAATCCAGAGTATATGTGGAATCATCGAATTCAATTTTATCGTTGCCTTTTTGGACCACTGAGCACTTAATAGTACCGTCCTGAGCAATGAGTCTCAGATAATGCTGAGTAATGTTATTCAGTGACTGAGTACTGTTTGCGTTACCATATGATATATTTATGTTCGGTGCCGGTGAAAGTGAGCTCCCAGAACCCCAGGAAGAGGCTGTTTCAATGCTGTCGTAATCCATCAGGTAAGAATCATTGAGGAAATCTATCGTAGTATTTGCATTTTTTATATTACCATCCTTGAATGAATTAACTATAAAAATACAGGTGGAATTAGTTTCCCATACTTCACTTAATCCGGCCGAGCTATCAGTATATTCTATCGCATAAGAAGTATCAACATTATTGTTTTTATCCAGTATTACATTATCACCATCCTTATTGAAGCTATATACAAGGGTTTTCGTTCCTGATGTAACTGTCAGCTTTAGCCCCGAGCTCTTAAAGAAGTCGGCACTATCATCAGTATACAAATAAAACGAAAAATTATAGAATGGTTCGGGGTTGGAATAGTTCACAGCTGGAATCTCAAAATCCATCATGGGAAACGTTCCCATTTCTGGTTCCGTATCCATTTCAATAATTGTGGTGTTATTCTCATGATCCAGAGTTGCAGTAGTGGACGTAAGGGTTTCTGCATATTTTGCCCATCCATCATAAAAATCACTATTGATATATATCAGGATTTTATTAGCAACAATAGGATTTATGAAATTCGCATTCGTGCTGGTATTGGGGTAGAGTATGACAGGTGTATTTGAAGATTTTATAGCTATATCAACATTAGAGCTTCCTGTAACGGAGTCATTACCGATCACTTTCACAATAGGCAGGGTCAAAGTTTCACCATTATAGTGGAATTCCGGAGGTGAAGTCATAATCGTACCTCCATCTGGATATCTTGACCAAACACCCCCTCCTTCATATGCTATCACTCTGTCATCCAGATAGTATCTCACTGATCCCATGGAAGCATTCAATCCTGCGAAATCGGAATAGTTATTCTCATAGTTCTCCCATGCGCCCCACACTTCATGTTCTGAGTAGAAATTAGTGTACCAGGGTGAGCTGGAGTTCAAAAACACGATCTCCATCCTGCTCTCATTATAGGAATCATTGTTGCCATATACTTCTATATTTTCTCCCATAAGGGAAACTGAGGTTGTCTGAAGGGGAGATTCACCAAGTGATGCTTTACTAGTTCTTGAATCAAGCACGGTAAATGCCTGCTCAATCTTCTGGGTTTTGGCCATATCTTGTGTTTCACTTATAATAGGAGCAGTGTACAGTATCATTAGACCTATAGACAACAAAGTAATAGTAAGTATTATTGAAATACCGATGACCGATGACACCGCCATATTACTTTTCCATATATTTTTCAAGACCTTCACCTTCTCTGACCTACTAGTCTATTGTAATTTTCATGGGTGAATAAATTACATAGACATCAACATTGGGATGGTAAATTTTACTACAGTTCACAGTTCGATTGTTACTATCTTCCATAATGATTGGCATCTGCAGGGTTTCATTAAGGTATCGACCCCATGCTTCATAGTAATCGCTTGTGACAGATAGGTTAATCATTGAGACATTTTCATATTTGTATACATTTTTACTGGTTGCGTCTGCAGTCACTCTTACAAGGCCGGAGCCGGATAGCGAATCACTTCCATATATAGAAGAAATGGGTATTACCATGACATTGTTTGCGTAGGTGATACGTGGCTCAGATATCATCACTGCTCCACCATCTTCATATTTTGCCCATACGCCAGTATTTTCATAAGAAATGCTTGTATCTCGATAACTGTTCTCTATCCTTTTTATTTTATATGCATCTGTAGGCTCCATTTCAGTAGCATTTGAGGTAGAATTCCACACCTGTAGATCAATGATTATTTCATTATCGCCTGAGATAGATAGCTCTCCTCCATACATTTTCAGCTCAACGGATTGGGAAGGAGCGTTTCCGAACACCACTTTGTTCATGTTCAGTGCAAGAACCTGAAAACTCTGTTCCATGTTCTCTGTATGCTGTGTTTCCTGCATATGTTTTAGCATAGGTACGCCAGCTACAGTAATGATGGCGGTTGCAAGAAGTATGATTCCCAGGATGATGCTATAGTCCACCATTTCGGAAACAGCACCATCATCTTTCGTTATACTATGTTTCATGCAACTCTCCTTTAATATACTTCAATCATGTTAGATGCAGGATCATAATGCAATACAAAATCATTTGAGCCACTGAACAATTTTACAGATGTAACTTCTATTTCATGTACTTGATATGGCACTTTCACGCGTGTAGCGTCTTTCCCATGTGATTCAAATATGATCTCTTTTGTTTGATTTGATATTTCCATAGAATATTGCTGGCCTGCGATTTCAGTGGGAAGCAGCAGTTTGAAATCAAAACTTCCAACCTCTCCGCCTGCACTCTTGGTGATCTGCACCGCAGTGTCAATATTGGATAACTGTAAAGCTATATCGTTCCCATGTATCTCGAACTCATCTCTCATGATGGTCTGCTCTGCCCTGTCCATCATGGTATAGAACGAACTGATGACAACCATCATTGTTATCAAGGTTATTGAAAGGGTCAATATGAAGCCTACAGATATGGACACAGCTCTTTCATCATCTTTGAAAGGAAGCATTATACATGCCCCCTGGGAAGAATGATTGGTATTGTCACATTGATTTCAAGATGATCATTCTTATTCAGCTTTATTGTACTGTTGACAACTTCCACTCTTTCAATATAGAATGGGTCACCGTTCGTAAGATTCCCTTTCAGACAGAAGGTTCCCATAGCTTGGCTTCCGTTTATAAAAGTGATTGAATATTTCTGTCCTGTTACATTGTCTGGGAAACAGAATGGAGTGACGGGCAAGCCATCAATCTGATTGCCAGTTATATTTATAAATCCAGTACTATTACTACTAGTATAATTCCCAATGATTGTTGACTGATTAGAAACATTGAGAGCTATAGTTCCATTTGAATTGAATACACTGGCTGACCAGATTGTTCCTGACTGGTTATTGACTTCAATTACAAACTTGTTTGACTTGTTTCCTAAAATCGATTTATTTAGTTTGTCTAGTAAGAAAGAATCAGTGTTATTCACTCTTTCAATGACAATCCAGTCATCATTTCCATCAGCAAGTCCGTTTTCAGTAAAATAAGCATCCTGCATCGGGCCAGTATCCAGAGTGAATATGAATCCAGAAAGCGAATAACTTTTCACCATTCTTTCCGAGTAATCTGCCATATAGGCATTGAATGCAGTATCATTGTATGGTTGGCCTGAATTTGCATAGGCTTTCTCATAGGCTTCAATGGTAGTATCAACAACATTTGAGTAATCAAAGACATTTGTTTCTATGCTGGACTCTGATGCAGTGTTACTGGCATAGATAATGTTGTTGAGCATTACGGTAAGAACCACTATCCCTATGCCTATTATAAAACCAGCGATCAATATCATCTGCCCGTGTTCATCCAGTCTTTTCATTTGATCGCCTCTTACATTCTCCATAGTGTCATTTTCACATCTATGAGATTATAGAAATCGGTACTTGTATCTGCATCCTGTATGCCTGTAGTTGATTGGAATACAGAACTATCTGACATGTCTGAATTTGATAATAGAACTCTTCTGGAGATTGTTACTGCATTATCAGAAGGTTCACCGCTGTAGATATATGCAAGAGTTACTACGGATTCGGAATCACTGATGTATGTAAATTCAACATTATGTGCGATACCTTTTGGTACGATAACAGATCCCAGAATCTCAGCAGTATTGCTATTTAGTGTATTGTTCTGTTCTGAGCAATAGGCTGTTGAATTCCAGGTATATTCCTCTCTGTTCCAGTTCAATATATCCTCTTTAAGGCTTGAGTTCTGTCCCTGAGAAGTATGGTCAAGCACAGTCAGTATATCCTGTCCAATTGTCTGTAGCTGTGCTTCTATGTGTGCATTTGCAGTTGATGATGTAAGGGGAGTAAGGGATGTTGCCTGAACTGTGAAGATGATTACTCCCGTTATAATTATAACTACTATCAGGGCTTCAAGTGTATGCAACTGTGCAGAAATCTCTGCTCTAAGCGATCTGTTAATTCTGCGACTTATTTTACCACACCCTCACAGCTAGTATTCCAAGGGTTTCATCCCCTGTATCATCATTCCGGACAATAACTATCCTTTTAGTCTGTCCTACATTTCCCTGTACTGGCAGGGTCTTGCCAGTAGAATAGTCAAGTGACATTGGCCCTGTGCCAATATTCTCTAACGTTACATTGAGTTCATAACGCAGGTATGAACTATTCATTCCATGGTAGTCGATTATACTCTCATAATCTCCACTATTATTAAAAAAATCATCAACTTTTGTACTGCTAAGCATATTTGGTGTACGTATGCTTTCAGCACTCATATTCTGTTCAATGAGATTCGTCGCTATTCTGTCAGCTATTAGTGTCACTTCATCCGAATTCGACTGGAAAGGGGTGAAAAGCCCTGCAGTGTATGAAAACACAAAAATTATACTTGTCAGGAAAATAGCGATGCCTATTAGGTAATCTATGTGCATCTGCCCATGATCGTCTCTCATAATTCCACAGAATATATAAGCCATTTATTATATAAAAGGATGATTGTAAATTGGTTGCATCCTGTTTTTAGTTCAATGTTGCAGTAAGGTCATTGCGGGTTACGTGCAGATATGTGATGACAGCTCCTCCTCCATCATATGTTAGGGTGTAGCTGGATCCCTCAACATCAAGTTTCGTATTCTTCTTTTGGCTCCAGGTACATCTGACACTTCCATCTTCTGCCATGAGTTTGAAGTAGTGTTGGGTTATGTTGTTCAGTGACTGTATATCCCCATCGTTGATTACGATATCCGGTGGCATTGTTGTGGAACCTGTCACATTCCAGGAAAACTCCGTTCCGTCATGATCATTATATTCCAGAAGATAGGTATTACTGAGAAGGTCAAAGGTACTATTAGCCTCTTTTTTCTTGGAAGGATCTATATTTATAGGGAATGAACTATTGGAGTCTCCTGATATACTGACCCAGGTTTCTTCATCAGTACCAACGGAAGAGTCTGTGTACTTTATGTGTTCGATGACATTCTTCTTGATTTCATATTCAAGGTATTTCGTTCCTGAAGATGCGGTGACATAAGTTTCAACCGCATTGAAATTTGATGCATCATGTGATATTGCTTCAAAGTAATATGCGAAATCAGTTATTGGTTCAGCATTGGACTCATTCAGCTGCACAATTCGGAAATTAGAGTCCAGTGTTTGTGTTCCCATGTCAGGTAATGTATCTAGTTCCACAATCGCTGTTTTGTTTGCATGGTCCAAGGCAATATTTGTTGAAACCAGTGTTTCTGCATAGTCTGCCCATGCATCGTAGAACTCGCTTTTTATGTAGATAAGCACTTTATCCACTTCCACGGGATTGATTCTATTGGGGTCTGCTGCAGGGTCCGGATATAATACCACTGGCATATTACTGGAACTTATCGTCACGTCTACATCGGTTGTTCCGCTGGAAGTTTCAGTTCCTGTTATCGTCATGATGGGCAGTGTGACTGTTTCTCCGTTATAATGGAACTCTGGAGGGGATATCATAATGGCATTTCCAGTGGGGTACTTTGACCATATACCTCCACCTTCATAACCAATGATACGTTCATCTTTGGTGTATGTGATACTGCCCATGGATGCATTGAACTCGCTCATTCCTGATTTTCCAAGATGAGGTGCCCATGCTTCCCACGTATACATATTCGTTTCAAAATCATCGAACCATGTAGCATTTGTGTCAGCACAGATAACAACTATCCTGCTGTCATTGTATGAATCATTGCCTCCGTTTACTTCCATACTTCCATCACTGATGGAAAACGATGTTGTCTGGCTTGGTGATTCTCCCAGAGCTACCTTGCTTGTTCTTGAATCAAAAACTGTAAATGCCTGCTCCACACCCTGGGCGTTTGCCATATCCTGCATGTCATCAAGGGTAGGCATTGCGTAAAGTAGTATCACACTTATGGATGTAATGGTGAGTGCAAGGACAATGATCATTCCGACCACTGCAGAAACGGCATTTTCTGATTCAAGCAGCTTTTTCATAGTTCATCACATCTTTTTATTCTAATGTTGCAGTAATGGGTGAAATGGAAATAAGGACCTCAATGTTCGGATTGTAGGTTCTGCTTGCAGTGAATGTGTTGTTGGTTGTATCAACATCTGTTATCTGCATTCCTATCGATTCGTTAAGGAAGCTTTCCCATCCTGTATAATAATCACTTTTCATGGTAATGTTTACCTGTGACACGTTCTCGAACCTTTCAAGTGACAATTGTCCGCTTTCAGATATTACTCTGATAAGACCTGATCCCGAAATCCCTTCGGTGCCTGTAATAGGGACTATTGGTATCAAAAGTGTGTTCTGATTATAGCTGATGTCAGGTTTTGAGATGGCTACAGCATTTCCCTGAGGGTATTTTACCCATGCTCCGGTATTCTCATAGGCTATGGAGGTCTCTTCATATTCGTTCTCTATCATCCTCAGATTGTTCTCAACAGATACGGTTTCTATTGACGATGAGGATTCATTCCATGCCTGCATGCTGACGATAATATAACTATCACCTGTAATCGCAACTCGTCCGCCGTACATTTTCAGTTCCACTGATTGCGAAGGTGCTTTGCCGTATACTACTTTGTTCATATTCGGTTTAAGGACAGAGAAACTTTGTTCGATATTTTGGAGGTGTCCGCTTTCCTGCATATGCTCAAGCATCGGATAACCTGCAATTCCAATGACTGCCAGAGCTAAAAGCATCACTCCAAGGGTAATTACAAAATCGACCACCTCGGTAAGTGCTTCCTCGGATGAACCGATACCTTTGTTTCTGTTCTCTCTGGCTGTCATATCTATCATTTATATTATCGCTTTCAGGACATCTCAATGGTATTTGTGTCCGGGTCGTAAGTTATCAGGAATTCGCCCTTTGGGCTGTACAGGGTTGTCGAAAGGACTGTTGTATCGTCAGTCGAAAAAGGTATTTTGACACGTGTCTCATCCCTTTCTTCCGAGGAAATGATTATTTCTTTAGTTGTATTGTCGATCTCAATAGCATAATGTTTTCCTGCTATCTTTTCAGGAAGGGATACTTCGTAGCTGATCTCTCCAACAGTTGCACCGGAATCCATCGCAGCTCCTGCTATTGTATCGATGGTCGTTATCTTCACTGCAAGATCACTGCCATGTATCTCGAACTCATCACGCATGACTCTCTGTTCAGCCTGGTCCATCATAGAATAGAAAGATGTCAGGATGGTCACAAGTATCAGTACTGTTATCGAGAATGTAAGGATGAATCCTATTGATATGGAGACTGCACTTTCATCCTCTGTCAGTTTTCTCATAGGACTCCTCCCGGAAGTGTGATTGGAACGGTCCGGTTGATGGTCATCTCTCTTGAAGACAGGGTTATCGTGGGGTTCACTACCCAGTACCGTGCCTGAATAAAAGTCTGACCTGTGGACAGATTTCCTGATATCGAATAGGTTCCAACTGCCTGACTTCCGTTTATGATACTAATGGAATATTCCTGGCCCAGGGTGAGGTCCGAGAAGTGAAAATCAGAAGAACCGCTTGCTCCATTATCTATTCGGTTATCTGTGATGTTGATCTCTCTATCTCCCTGGAAATTCTCAATGGTCGATGATTGGTTTGAGACAGTGATATTGATCTTTCCACTGCTGGAATTATAGAATTCCATTGACCACAACATGGTTCCTGATGTGCTTGTAGCTTTTATCATGACCTTGTTGGATTCATTTCCAAGCAATGATGTATCATTAATGGACAGTGCGAATGAGTCTGTGGTATTGATGTTCTCCACTACCGTCCAGTCATCCTCTCCATCTGCAAGTCCGCTGTGGGTGAAGTGTGCCGTTGATGTATTGTAGTTCTGGCAGGAGAACGTAAGTCCTGCTATTCCAAAGTTCTGTGACACTTTGTCAGTATAATTTTCCATGTACTGTTCGAAAGCATCATTATCTATACTACTGTGTGACCCGTTTGTTATGGAGTACTGGTATGCATCCTCACATGCTTCGGTGGTCATCTGGACGGCGTTTGCCATGTCGTAGCGTGAAGTATCGATACTGGATTCTGAGGCTATATTGCTGGCGTATATGACATTGTTAAGCATGATGGTGATAACCACTATGCCTACACCCACTGCAAAACCTGCGATCAATAATAACTGTGCGGAATCATCGAACCTTCTCATATTGTTCACTTCTCCGGTTTTACATTCTCCATAGTGTCATTCTCACGTCAACGACATTGTAAAAATCGGTGACCTCATCTGCATCCGGGATGGTGGTATTTGCATAGAATATCGATGTATTACCTATGTCATTATCGGACAGCAGGACCTTCTTTGAGATTATAACGGCATTGTCCGATGGTTCACCGTTGTAGATGTATCGTCTGTCCCTTAGAATGCCGTTCTCATCCACCCATCCAAAATGCACATTATGGGCGATACCTCTGGGGACAGCAACCATTAGCAGAACGTCTGCTAGTGAACTGTTCTGAAGGGTTTCATTCTCGGAGTCGAATATCTGGTAGGCACTGCCGTTCCAGACATATTCATTTCCATCCCAGTTCTCTATGTCCTCTTTAAGTTGTGAATCCTCTCCGTATGATGAATATGAAAGTGTGTTGAGCATATCCTGGCCCATTGACTGAAGCTGCGCTTCTATGTGAGCATTGGCTGTTGAGGATGTGAGTGGAGTGAGGGATGTTGCCTGCACCGCGAAAATTATTATGCCCACCATTATCATCGCTGCAATGATAGCTTCCAGGGTGTGCATCTGGGCTGAGGTACTTGTTCTGATATCAGGTAATAGTTTTCCATTCACATTACCACACCCTGAATGACATTACAAGGGTCTCGGTATTTCCCGAGCTCTCATCCTTTAGCAGGATAATGCGCTTTGTCTGGCCTACGTTCACACCAACCGGTATTACTTCCCCTGCTGAATCTATCACTGCTGTACTGTTCTCAAGCGTAACGTTGAGGTCATATCGCAGGTAACTACCGTTCATTCCAAGGGAGTCGATGATGTCATCGTAGTTAGTTCCATTGAGCTCTGTAAAGAAATTATCAACTTCTGTTTCGCTGACAAGATTGGGTGTGCTCTCATCTCCGATACTTAACCTGTTTTCTACCAGTGTAGTAGAGACACGGTCAGCAATCAGTGTTACCTCGTCAGAGTTGGACTGGAAAGGTGTAAAAATACCTGAGGTATAGTTGAATACAAATACTACTGTAAACAGGAAGATAGTGATACTGATAAGATAATCTATAGTGATTTGCCCTTTCTCATCCATGGTGCCCGGTGTATTATTATGCATCTATTATATAAAAAACAACTGTAATAATATTCGTATACAATTGCCAGTGATATGCATATCCTTCTATTCCTACCAAAGAATTAAAAATCACAAAAACATATTATAGTTCCTGATGGATGAGATACGAATTATCCACACAGGGGATACACATCTTGGATACCGGCAATATCACAGCGATGTACGCCGCAAGGATTTTCTCAATGCTTTTTCTGCTGTGGTGGATGATGCTATTGATATGAGTGTGGATGCTGTAATACACGCAGGCGATCTGTTTGACTCACGCAATCCAACACTTGACGATATTCTTGATGCAATGGGGCTTTTTTCAAGACTCAAAAGTGCCGGAATCCCACTGCTTGCGATAGTTGGAAACCATGAGAGCAAACAGAATACACAATGGCTTGACCTTTACAGTAGTCTGGGACTTGTGACCAGACTCAGCAATGAGCCTTACAGGCTTGGGGATGTGGCTATATACGGCATTGACAGTGTAGCCAAGACAAAGATTCCTCTCTTTGATTATTCCATATTCGATGGTAAAGAAACTGATGCACGTTATAACTTGCTTGTGATGCACCAGCTTGTTAAGCCTTTCTCGTTCGGTGACTGGGACATAAAGGAGGTCATCGATTCAATTCCCTTTGATATACACGCAGTGCTTCTTGGTGATAATCACAAATATGAGGTCACCAAGGTTGATGATACATGGGTTACCTATCCTGGTAGTACTGAAAGGAATAGTACATCAGAACGCGAGCCGCGGTCATACAATATAGTTACAATAAAGGACAGTGGTATTGAGATTAGTAAAAGGATCATTCCAACCCGTGAGTTCCTGTTCATCCCTGTGAATGTGAATGAAGAACCAAATGCCATTGAAGATGTTTTTAATGCTATTATGGAGCACGACATTCATGACAAGGTCGTGTTCGTTGAGCTTTCAGGTGATGTGAAAGCCCGGCTTGATTTCAGCGAGATCGAGAAGTTCCTTTTGTCAAGAGGTGCTCTGGTTCCCGGAATAAAGGACCAGAGAGCAGGAGTCGATACTCTGAATGACCCTACTCTGAAAGTGGTTTTTTCAGACCCTGACGATGTTATCAAAGAAGAGATAAGGAAGATGAATCTCACTTCCGGGGGTCTGCTTCTTGATGATCTGATAAGGGATTCCCAGATAGCCAAGACCAGAATGGGAGATGAGGCAGAACTTAAATTGGGAGAGCTTCTGGAAAAGATCGATTTTACAAATCCTGTTCAGGTTTCTGCTCCTGTTGATGAACTGGTTCCTGAAAACTCTGGTGAACAGGGGTTACAGCCTGCTGATGAAAATTCTCCTGAAGGCCATGTTTCCTATTCTGAACCTGAATCCTCTTCCGAAGTTTCTTCTCTGACTGTGGAAGAAGAAAAAATAGTTTATGAAAGCGGCTATGAAATACCTCTTACGTCAGATAAAGAGGATGTTGATATACCAAAGGAAGCTGAAAAGAAGTCTTCCTCCGAAAAAAAGAAGAACGAAGATACACCAAAGCCCCGACAGTACAATCTGGGTGATTACCTGTGATGCTAAAACGCCTGAAAGTTGAGAATATCAGAAGCTACAAAGAGCTTGACCTTTCTTTCAAGGATGGAGTGACTGTAGTTTCAGGTGTAAATGGGAGCGGGAAGTCCAGTCTTCTTGAGGCATGTTTTACAGGACTTTTCGGGAGTAAGACGCTGGATAAGGAATTTGTTCTTTCCGATATTATTACAAAAGGTGCTTCTAAGGCATTAATACTGCTTGAATTTGAGCAGAATGGCCATGCTTATTCTATAGAGCAGTCTTTCAGGAACGATCCTGAAAAAGGTCGTGCTTCCAATACCAAATCTGTTTTCAAGAGGGATGGAGAGATCATATTTGATCAGGCTTCCCGCACCTATGAGGCAGTGACTTCTCTTCTCAATATGAATGAGGAGGCGTACAGGAACTGTGTTTACATCAGGCAGGGCGAGATTGATGTTCTTATTAATTCCAGGCCAAAAGACCGCCAGAAAATGATTGATGACCTGCTGCAACTAGGGAAGCTGGAAGAATACCGGGAGAGAGCTTCAAGTGCAAGGGTTGGTGTGGGAAGACATCAGCGGGACAATGAAAGGCGGGTCAAGGAACTGAATGCGGATATTCAGCTTCTTGAGGATTCTGACCCAAGTGGTAGACTGGCAACCTTGAGAACGAGGTCTTTGCAGATAGATGAGGAAGTTTCATCCCTGAATGAGAAGAGGGATCAGGCACGCAGTCTTATCGATGAGGTTGCAAAGAAGTTATCCGAATTAAGTGAGCTTTCATCTAAGAAAGAAGCTGTGCAGCAGCAGATTAAGGAACTTACAGACCGTAAATCCCGTTCATTTACATCCATTGATACGCTTTCAAAGGACATTCGCTCACGCAGGGAAGTTCTTGAATTGAAAAAATCACGGGTTTCTGAGATCGAATCAAAACTTTCTGTTGATTCAAAGGAATCAGATTTCTTCGTTGCTAAAATGGATGAGGAAGAACGTTCTGTTCGTGACAGGCTGGCTGAGGTGAAGAGCAGGAAGGCGGTTGCTGAAAAAGACATTCTCAACACGGGGCAGTCGATAAAGGATGCTGAAAAGCAGGTAAAGGCTCTTGAGGATGGGATGAAAGATATTGAATCCCGAATAGAATCTGTTCATACTGAAACTAAAGAGCATAAACTTAAGATCGCTGAACGTGAGAACACACGTAAGGAAATCGTTTCTAAAGTATCCTCTCTGGGATTCAGTCTTGAGAAATTAGAGAATATCGATGATGTGCTTGATCTTGTAAATGATCAGCAGAAAAGGTTCCATGGTCTGGAATCTGAACTGAAGGTGAAAATATCAGAATTGAAATTCCGGCTTGAAAACTCAAAAAAGCTGCTGGAAGCCGGAAAATGTCCTACATGTGGTCAGGAGTTGAAAGGTTCCTGTGTGGAGCAGTCTACTATTGAGGATGATGAGGCACTGGTAAAGCTGGAATCTGAACTTTCAGAGTTGCAGGTCAAGCAGACTGAAACTGAGGCCAGGGTTGAGAAAATAAAGTCTGCAAGAAGCTGTAAGTCAGATATTGATGCTGTTCTCCGTGATATTGGGTCTGAAAAGGAAGCAATTGAGCGTGATGAGAAAAGAGTAGAGGAGTATGGGCTTCGCATTAATGATTATAAGAGCAGGATACACGAATTACTGGATAGCAAGGAGTTGCTGGAGAAAGCTCTTGAAGGGACCAAAGCAGGAATCCAGCAGATAAAGCAGAATGAGGATTCTGTACAGAAAGAACATGCTGTGGTGCTTGAAAAACTTGGTTTACTCAGGGAAATGCAGAAAGCTCTAGTTGAATCAGATAAGATTAATTCTGAGATTATGCAGATGAATGATAAAATAAAAGGCATTCAGGAAATGGTCTCTTTATTTGATGCCCAGATTGGTGAAAAGAAAGAGCTGCTTGCAGAGATCGATAAGAGTATTGGTGAGTTCGATAAGAAGGAACTGGAAGTTCTGAGTAAGAAATACAATACTGCTTTTGGGAATATCAATTCCATGATCGACAAACTGAAGCTTGAAAAGGATGAGGTTATGAAGAAGGCCGGTATGGCTGAAAATGACCGAAAGCGGCTTTCTGATATGAAGAAAGGTCTTACTGTGCTTCAGAATAAAGGTGATTTCCTGCGGGCTGTGTACTCAGATGCGGAAAACCTTGAGAGTATGTATATGCGTATCCGTGCTCAGTTGCGCTCAAGTAACATCCAGACCCTTGATACTCTTATTAATGAGATATTCACATTCATGTATTCCAATAATGCATATTCTCATGTGACGTTAGATGCTGATTACAACCTGACTGTTTTTGAGAAGGACGGAACTGCTCTTGAACCCAAACTTCTCAGTGGTGGCGAGAGGGCGCTCTTTAATCTGGTTCTTCGTTGTGCTATCTATCGCCTGCTTTCACTTGGAAGTTCAACACATGCAGGGGAAGGTCTTCCACCACTCATTATGGATGAGCCGACGGTTTTCCTTGATAGGGGGCATGTGCACCAGCTCATCAAACTTGTTGACATGATGAGGGAGATAGGAGTTGCTCAGATACTCATTGTATCCCATGATGAGTCGCTGATAGATTCTGCAGACCACGTGTTTGCAGTTGAAAAAGATCCTATTACTAACAATTCTGCTATATTCGCCCGGTAATAATTGCCCGATAAAATGCGTTGAAACCGTTGAAACGCAGATCAAATTAAATAATTATTTATTGCTTGAATAAAATACAAGAGACAACCATAAGGTATATTATACTTTTATTCATATAATAACGTGGTATTTTCGCGTAACAGCGATGAGGGACTGAATGGATTTGCGAGGCTTTTCATGAACACTGAAAACAGGGACTTTGTTATTGAACGCCTTGAGCGGCAGCTCAAGGAAAAAGAAGCAGAATTAGACGATATTAAAACCAATCTCCGGGAGTCTATACTCCGTGAGATCAGAAGCGATCTTAAGAACGACCTTGATTTTAACAATCGCATAGCTCAGCTTGAACGCAAGGTCCAGTCCATAAGCAGTAATCTTAACGGGATAATGGATGAGCTTCTTGACCAGAAATCAATGATCAGGTCGCTGAAAGAGGTTTCAGTTTCAAAAGAAAGGAAAGCTGAGCCTAAAGCCACACCAAGTCTGGTATCTAATCTAACACCCAATCCAACACCCAAGGTAGAAAAGCCAGTTTCTGAGGCAGCACCTGTTGAATACTCAAGTCCCAGGGTTTACAGGCCGGAACCTAAACCGGTTTCAGCTTCAGCCAATGCTTCTCCGCCTAAGAGTGCATCACTTTCATCGATGGTTCCTCCGTCAACCCCCTCAGTTCCTGAAGAAACCGTATCTTATACAAGCCAGTCAAGTCCAAAAGTATCCATCAGATCTGCAGAACCGGAGCCTGTTTCCAGACAACCCCCAACTTCTCAATCCTCAAATATGCGTTTTAATGTGAGGGAAGTTCCGACTGTAAAACAGCCGGAGATGCCAGAACCTGAACCAAGGTCTGAATATATTATTGCAGAAACCGATGACGAACGCCAGATGAGACTCAACTGGACATCACGTCAGGAAAGAGACTCCTGCAATTATATTGTTGCTGAAGAGGATAAGCCAGCTTCATGCAATGATAATAATGAAGATTCAGATTACGAGTCCGTAGAGGCACGTGAAGATGAAGATGCGGTAATAATGACCACCACACGAAGAAAATGACCTTTCATAAAAACAGAGGAATCACGTGCATATCAAGGAACTTGAGTTTATAAACTTCAAATCCTTCGGGAAAAAGGTAAAGATACCTTTTTTTGATGGTTTCACCACGATATCCGGTCCAAACGGCAGTGGTAAGTCTAACATAATAGACGGTATTCTCTTTGTGCTGGGTCTTTCAAGTTCCAGAACCCTGAGAGCTGAAAAACTCACCGATCTTATCTATAATGGGGAGGGTTCCAAAAAACCGGACTTTGCACAGGTTACCATTCGGTTTGATAATGTTGACCGTGAAATGCCAGTTGATGCAGATGAGATTTCCATCACCAGAAAGATAAGGGAAACTGATTCCGGTTATTACAGTTATTTCTATTTTAACGGCAAGGCTGTAAGCCTTACTGAAGTTCATAATTATCTTGCAAAGGCTCGTGTAACTCCTGAAGGATACAATGTTGTGATGCAGGGAGACGTTACCCGTATCATCAATATGACTCCTGGTGAGAGGCGTAAGATCATAGATGAGATTGCTGGTGTTGCTGAATTTGACAGCAAGAGGGATAGGGCACTCAGCGAACTTGAGATTGTGCGTGAGAGAGTCGAAAGGGTTGATATTATCATTGAAGAGGTAGGTCAGCAGCTTGAAAAGCTAAAGACCGAGCGTGACCAGGCTCTCAAATACCAGTCTCTTAAAGAAGAGAAAATGAAGTTTGAAGGTTTCGTTTTGCTGGCAAAGCTGAAGGATGCCAAAGTAGAACTCACAAATGTTGCTGACGATATTCTTGCAAAAGAGGAAGTTCTTGGTAAACTGGAAGTTGACCTGGAGGCCAAGAGAGTTGCTGTGGATAAACTGGAGCAGGAACTTGAGGAAATGACCCTGAACATCCAGAGAATGGGTGAGGATGAGCAGATCCAGATCAAGAAAGATATCGAGGGTATCCGTGGTGAAGTTTCAAGGTGCGTGGACACCATTGAGATTTCTGAAAAGGAAATGGAAGATGTTGAATCCAGACGAAGAAAGGCCTTTGTGGAAATCGATGAGATTAAAGGCAAGCTTGAGGAACTGGATTCTAAGATTTCTGAAGAGACAATGCGTAAGGAAAGCATCCTTGCTGAGATGTCAGAGCGCAAGACCGAACGCATGCTTCTGCAAAGTAAGATCGCTGATGTGGACGCTAAATTCGCACAGACCCGTGATGAGTTAAGCAAACTGAAATCCCGGCTTGAAGCTGTGAAGAATGAGAAAAACGAGCTTATGCGCCAGGAAGACCGCCTGCTTGATGCCCAGAGGAGAAAGTCTGTTGAAGCAAGGGATATCGAGGGCGAGATCGCTGATGCGAAATCAAAGGCAGAATCTTCAGGCAGTGACACAAAATCCGTAGAATATGATATTGATAAACTCAATGAGAAGATTGATGCCCTGACAAAGGACATGGATGACCTTGAGTTCACACGTTCCCAGTTGAAAGTTATTGTTAAGGAATTTGAGGACGAGCTTCGCAAGCATGAGAATGATTATGCCAGAATCGAGGTTCGTGTCAGGGCAGCAGAAGACCACAGTAAATATTCCAAAGCAGTTGACATGGTAATGAATGAGAAGAAGCACCATGGTCTGCCAGGAATTTATGGAACTATTGCAGAGCTTGGTAGCGTTGACCAGAAGTATTCCAATGCACTGGGAATTGCAGCCGGCGGACGTATGCAGGCAGTTGTTGTAGAAAATGATGAGGATGCTGCAAGAGCTATCTCTTTCCTGAAACAAAGGCGTGGTGGCAGGGCAACTTTCCTTCCACTGAACAAAATGGAAGCCCGCAGGCCGTACAAGGACCTTTCTGACAGGGAAGGTGTCATCGGTTATGCCATAGACCTTATAGATTTTGATAATAAATTTGAAGCTGCTTTCTGGTATGTTTTCAGAGATACTCTTATTGTTGACACTCTTACCAATGCACGCCGCCTGATGGGGGGCTTAAGAATGGTTACTCTTGAAGGTGAAGTTATTGAGAAGAGCGGTGCAATGGTTGGAGGTTCCCAGCAGCAGAAAGCCGGTCTTTCATTTGCAGCATCTGAAAAGGACAAGCTTGTGAGAATCGCTGAAAAGATCACCGAACTGGATTCAAAGCGCAGCAATGCGATCAAGAAACTGGACCAGGTTGAAGGGCATGTTGCTCAGATAAACCGTGAGATTCATGAGCACGATAAAGAAATCTCCAAGAAACAGATGCAGCTTGAGGAGATTGCAGGCAGGGGCGAGCGTCTTGAGCAGCTTATTGATGCAAAGAGTAACGAACTTGCAGAGATCGAGGAAGCCCGCAAGCAACTAAGAGTTGAGATGGATGCAACGCTGGCAAAGAAGCAGGAGCAGGAAGAACTTGTTGTTTCACTTGAAAAGGACATTGAGGTTCTGGAAGAGAAACTGGAAGGTTCAGAGGTTCCTGAACTTAACAGGCAGGCTGAGCAGCTTGACGAGGAAATCAGACGTCTGGATGGTCGTGTGAGGGATATTGAATCCACCCTTAATGCTCTGAACCTTGACCGCAATTATGCATCTAATAAGATCGAAGAGAACAGGGAACTCATCAAGTCTATGGATGAGAAGAAGAGCACTCACAAGCAGCGCGTTTCTGATCTTAAGGACAAGATCACTGAACTTGAGGAATCTCTCAAGGAGAAGCAGCAGCGTGAAATGGAACTTGCTGATGAGCTTAAGGAGTTGCAGCAGGAACGTACCCGCTTGCACGATGAACATATTGCGTTGAAGAAAGAATTTGATAAATTCAAGGCCAGGTTTGATGAAGGCAACAGGCAGATGATGGCTTTGAATGCAACAAAGGAAGCCCTTGATGAGCAGGTAAGTGATCTTACCGAAGAGATCCAGAGGCGTGGTATCGAGGAAACCGAGGAAGTTCCTAATTATGAGACTGTGCGCACAAGGATTGCTTCTATCGAAAGGGCAATGGAGCGCCTTGAACCTGTTAACATGCGTGCAATTGATGAATATGATGAGGTTGAAGCAAGACTTGATGAGCTTGTAAGCAGGCGTGACACTCTCTCATCTGAAAGGGAACAGATCCTTGAGCGTATCGCACAATATGAGCAGCTCAAAAAAGACACTTTCATGGAAACCTACAATGGTATCAACGAACCATTCAAGGAAATATTCCACGAGCTTTCTGATGGAATCGGAGAACTTGTTCTTGATAATTATGAAGACCCATTTGCAGGCGGTCTTACACTAAGGGCACAGCCTAAGGAAAAGACCCTTCAGCGTCTTGAAGCGATGTCCGGAGGAGAGAAGAGTCTGACCGCACTCTCATTTGTTTTCGCTATTCAGCAGTACAGGCCGGCACCTTTCTATGCATTCGATGAGATTGACATGTTCCTTGACGGAGCAAATGCCGGAAGAGTTGCCCAGCGTGTGAAAAAGGCAGTTAAGAATGCACAGTTCATTGTTGTGTCCCTGAGAAAACCAATGATCGAAGCTGCAGAGCGCACTATCGGTGTTGCAATGCAGGAAAATAACATTACAAGTATAACGGGAGTGAAATTACGTTGAACGAAATAGCAGAAGATATGGAAATGGTTCAGGCAGTTGACATTGCCCAGATAGCTGATGTTTCGTTACCATGTACCATTGATCCTGAGTTTGTTGAGACTTTGAGGGGTCTGGGTGTTGATGAAGCCCTTCTGGAATTCCCGGAAGATGTCCTCAGCGAACCTGTTGAGATCCTTATGAACCTTGCAAAGGATGGTGCTATCAATCCATGGGATATTGATATTGTCAATGTCACAGATATGTTCCTTGAGCGCATAGAGGTTATGCAGATGCTGGACCTTCGCTTATCCGGCAGGACTCTTCTTTATGCAGCGATCCTCTTGAGAATGAAATCCACCGGAATCGTTCAGGAAGAAGAGGAAGATGACGACTTTGATATGTTTGATGCTGAACTGGATTTCTATGAAGTTGACGAATATCCGGTCCCAAAGCTCCCAATAAGGCGCAGAGCCACTCGTCCTGTGACACTTCAGGAGCTTATCGTTGAGCTGCGCAAGGCAGAGAAGGTGGAAACCCGAAGGAAAGATCGTAGTGTTCACCGCAAACTTGAGGAAAAATCGGCAGTTACTACTGACGAGGTCCTTGGAATTGCACACGAAGAGGACATTCTTGGACGTGTAAAGGACATGGGTGAAATGCTGGAAAGATCCTTTGAAGACTGCGAATTTGTTATCCTTTCAGATCTTATGACCGATGACAGGTCTGAGAATATCATGACTTATGTTTCATTGCTGTTCCTTGCGACAGAAAAGAAAGTCTGGCTTGCCCAGAAGGAACTTTTCGGGGAACTGTATGTGTATCCATGCAACGAGACTTGCGATATTGTAAATGTAACTGAGGCTGCGTGAGGTGTATTCACAGTTATGAGCGATAAGGAAGTAATTGAAGCAGCTCTTTTTGCAGCCGGAGGGGCACTTGACGCTACAACTCTGGGCAGACTGATCGGCAAAAATAAGACGAAGGCTATTCCTGTTGCTCAGGAGCTTGTAAAGGAATATGCTGAAAGGGAAACCGGTCTTGAGGTTCTGGACCTCGGTGAACGTTACGTTATGCAGGTCAAACCAAAATATACAGATGCAGTACGACCACTTGCTCCAAAAGAGCTAAGCGCACCTATGTTGCGTACACTTTCCATGATAGCCTATCATCAGCCACTTGTTCAGTCTGACCTTGTGGATATGAGGGGCAATTCTGCTTACGATCATATCAGGGAATTAAAGGAAAGGGGATTTGTTGAAGCACTTCCTCACGGCAGGACAAAAATTCTGCAGACTACGTCTCTGTTTGCGGATTATTTTGGTCTGGAATCCAATGACCCTGAAATTGTTAAAAAGAAGATCATTGAACTTTCACGCGTCCAGAGTGGACAGAGCGGTCTTAATAAATGGCTTGGAAGAAGGTTCATTGGCGTCACTCCAATGTATGAATCCCTTATGCAGCTTTGTGGTATAAAAGAGTACAAAGTGATCAATGCCTATGACCCAACCGAAGAGGAACTTGAAGAGCTTGAAGATGTTTACAAGATGGTAATCTCAAAAGGCTATCTTGAGAAGGTCAGCAAGTATTATGATGGGGAGATAATCGAGGTTAGTTCCACTACATTCGATGATCTCATTGATTCAATTAAACTGCTTGAAAATGTGTGGGTAGAAGATACCGCAACTTCAAGTATTGAATCCATAACTGAACTCAAAGAGCGCTATGTATCAAAAGCCCTTGTGATAAGCAAGAAAGTCCAGCCTGCAACGGAGATGGTTGCGCGCATAGTCAGTGATCTGCGTCTTGGTGTTTCATCTACGGGAATCGTTATTGCTCCTGACTATGGACAATCAAGTGACGGCGTTGAAGTTTCAGAGGGCGCTGATATTCTGATACCCACGCACAAAGGCATGAAAGGCGATCTTATAGAACGTATATGCAGCAAATATGATGCGGTGATTGACGGTCTTAAAAAGTTTGAAGATGAATGATGCAGGATAATAATGTAAATTTCCTGTTAATATATCTTATAACATTTTCTATTTCATCAGTTTTTTAAAAACATATATAAATGAGAGGGTATAACTTTATATACTGAATTGTTGAATATTATCCCGCTTTAAATATGAGGATTATACTATGTCAGATTACAACATCAAAATTGAAAATGTGGTCGCATCTACCAAGCTTGCTGAGGAGTTCGATCTTACAAAAATAGAAGCTGAGTTCGAGGGCGCAGAGTATAATAAACAGAAGTTCCCCGGTCTTGTCTACCGTGTTTCTGACCCAAAAGCTGCATTTCTGGTCTTCACTTCCGGTAAAGTGGTATGTACCGGTGCAAAGAATGTGGCTGATGTTCACACTGTCATAGGCAATATGGCTAAGAAGCTTAATGATATTGGCATCAAGACAATCGAAAACCCTGAGATAACAGTTCAGAACATTGTTGCATCAGCAGACCTTAAGGCAGTTTTGAACCTTAATGCAATTGCTATTGGTCTTGGTCTTGAGAACATCGAGTATGAACCGGAACAGTTCCCCGGTCTTGTTTACCGCATTGACGATCCTAAGGTCGTAGTACTTATTTTCAGTTCAGGAAAGCTTGTGGTCACCGGCGGCAAATCCCCTGAGAATTGTGAACAGGGCGTTGAAGTCGTAAGACAGCAGCTTGACAGCATGGGTCTGCTTTAAGACCTTTTATTTCTATTTTATAATAATGTCAAACGAAAACGTTTGTATTTTGTTGCCCACTTTGAACGAAGAGGCTACCATAGGTCAGGTCATCCGGGATTTTCGCTCTGAAGGCTTTGATAACATTCTTGTAATTGATGGAAATAGCAATGACAGAACTCGTGAGATAGCTGAGGCAGAAGGAGCCAGGGTAATTATCCAGACCGGTAAAGGAAAAGGCCAGGCTATCAAGCAGGCTTTTGATTTTATCGAAGAAGACTATGTTGTCATGGCAGATGGCGACGGGACAAACCTTGCAAAGGATATTCATGCTGTGCTTGGTCCGGTACTGGAGGGCAAAGCAGATCATGTTATGGGTAACAGACTTGTGGATTTTGAAGAAGGAGCTTTCACCAGGCTCAATCTTTTCGGCAACAAGGTAATAAACAAAATGTTTGGCATGGCCTATGGTGTGTGGCTTGAAGATATTCTCACAGGTTACAGGGCATTTAACAAAAAGGCCATCAAGTCCTTTGACCTCAAAAAAATGGGATTTGAAGTGGAATCTGAGATCACCATAGAAAGTGTGAAGAAAGATCTGCGCATTGAGGAAGTTCCGACAACATATCTGGCAAGACATTCAGAAGGTGCTACTAAATTGAATCCACTTAAAGATGGCTGGAGAATCGGTTCTACTATTTATAAAATGGCAAAACTTCACAATCCTATGTTCTATTTTGGAATAATTGGCGGTGCGTTTATCCTTGCCGGTATTCTTGCAGGTACTTTTGTTGTCCATCAATGGTTCCATGGCGTTACACGCATTCCAATGACCATTCTTACAACCTTGCTTATAGTTGCAGGTTTCCAGATGTTTATTTTTGGAATTCTTAGTGATCTTATGGTCACTCTTCACAGGGAAAACATGCGTATGCTCAGAAAGATCAGTGAAAATACTGAAAACGAAGATAACTGATTTTAGGACTTGAGTTCATTTCTGTCTGCAAGTTCCCATAACTGTAACACTACTTTATTTTACAAGAAATCAAATCTGATTTAGTTGCATTATTCTCCATGATTATATTGTGATAATTTGATTTATAATATTCATACTGTCTAAGCATCCTTATTTTCACAATATGTTTTTTGTTATTTTGACAATATATTGAATGAACAACCAGCATCTATAAAGTTAACTTGACTTGATCTCAAGTTTATTTTTTGACAAATATTAAATAGAATTTGGTAATTGTAAGGTACATCAACACTTGAGGTATAAACAATGACAATAGTTACAGATGCAAAAAATGGTAAGATCACAGAAGAGATGAAGATCGTCGCCAAAGTTGAAAACAAAGACCCAGAATTTATCAGACGTGGTGTCGCATCAGGAAGAATCGTAATTCCAATGACTCCATACAGAGACATAAAAATCTGTGGTATGGGTGAAGGTCTTACAACCAAGGTAAACGCATCAATCGGTGCATCATCAGACATCGTTGACCTTGAAATGGAAGTAAAGAAAGCAAAGGCAGCAGAGGCAGCAGGTGCTGACACACTTATGGAGCTCGGTACCGGTGGAGATTTCCTTGGCATCAGGAAAGCTGTTTGTGACGCAATCTCCCTTCCAGTAGGTTCAGTACCACTCTACCAGGCATTCATCACAGCAGCAAGGAGAGATGGTTCCATTGTCCACATGACAGAGGACGATCTCTGGAATGCAACCGAGGAACAGGCAAAACTCGGTACAAACTTCATGGCTATCCATACCGGTGTTAACAACATTGTCCTTGACAGATTGAAGGCACACGGTAGATACGGTGGTCTCTGTTCCCGTGGCGGTGCATTCATGAGCACATGGATGCTGCACAACGAGAAGGAAAACCCACTTTATGCAGACTTCGATTACCTTTGTGAGATTCTCAAGGAACACGAAGTTACCCTTTCAACCGGAAACGGAATGCGTGCAGGTGCAGTTGCAGATGCAACTGACAGAGCACAGGTTCAGGAACTCATCATCAACTCCGAATGCGCACAGAAAGCACATGACAAGTACGACCTTCAGGTTATCGTAGAAGGACCAGGTCACGTACCACTTGACCAGGTAGAGACAAACGTCAAGCTCATGAAAGCAATGAGTGATGGAAAACCATTCTACATGCTCGGTCCACTCGTATCAGACATCGGTGCAGGCCGTGACCACATCGTGACAGCTATCGGTGCATCAGCTTCCGCAGCCGCAGGCTGTGACTTCCTCTGTTACGTTACACCAGCAGAACACCTTGCACTTCCAAACCTTGAAGATGTAATTGAGGGTGTCAAGACATCAAAGATTGCAGCACACGTTGGTGACATGGTCAAATACCCAGAAACAGCTCGTGAAGTTGACCTTGCAATGGGCAGAGCACGCGCAAGACTTGACTGGGAAGAGCAGTTCAAACTTGCACTCGATCCGGAACTTGCAAGAAAGGTCAGAACCGAGAGAGCTTCAGCAGACGAAGACGCATGTACAATGTGCGGTGACTTCTGCGCTCTTAAGATCGTAAACCAGAACTACGACCTTTGTAAGTAATGCCAATTGGCTTTATTTCTCTTCTTTTTTCTTTTTCAAAATCTAAATCTACACAAAAACTCTTTTTCACATTTTTCTTAATATTTTTTAAAAATCACTATCTATCGCGAGTCTTTGTCTGCTAAAAATGCAAATATTTTTATAATTATATGCCTTCCATATTATTGTGGGCAACACAATAAATAACGCAAAATGGTCTTTGTGTTCAGCAGGGCAATTCAGGCACTTATATTCTGAGAGGTAAACCTATGCATCCTCATGATGATGAAAAGAGGCAAACTAATCTTCGAAACAAGATTATAGGTCTGAGTGATACCTCTCACAGGAAAAGTTATTATCCTCAGTTAAAGGAGCAGATCAAAGAGCTTAAACAGGCAATGCAATCCCTGAAAGAAAGTGAGGAAAAATACAGGACATATGTAACTATATCTCCATACCCAATTTTTGTAATTGATTTTTATGGAAAGCATCTTGATGTAAATCCCGAGGCATGCAGGGTTACAGGTTACTCATGTGAAGAGCTTCTGGAAATGCATATTTCTGATTTAATTTTTCCTTCCCGCATGGATACTTATGCGGAAACTTTTTCCAGACTTCAGGAAGAAGGGAAAGTTTCCGGGGAATTTCCTTTTAAGAATAAGAAAGGGGACATATTCTATCTGGAACTCCATGCTGTGCTGATTCCAGGTGATAAGTTCCTTGCAATATGCATGGACATCACTGAAAGGAAAAAAGCCGAAGATGAGATGTTAAGAGCAAAAATTGTAGCGGAAAATGCAAACCGGACTAAAACCGAATTCCTTGCAAATATGAGTCACGAGTTGCGCACACCTTTGAATTCCGTAATAGGTTTTTCAGATATGTTACTTGAAGGTGTAGGAGGGGACCTCAGTGACAAACAGCTTAGCTATCTTACCAACATATCTAATAGCGGAAAGCATCTTCTAAGCATTATCAACGAAATACTGGATATTGCCAGAATCGAGTCTGGAGAAATGACAATTGATAAACAGATGATTCTCCTGAATGATGTATATGAAGAGATTTATCCCATTCTAAAACAACTTGCAGACAACAGGGGCATTGATTTCAGAATATCGCCTGAATCTGAAGAAACTTGTGTGTATGCTGACAAGGTCAAATTAAAGCAGATATTTTATAATCTTGTTACAAATGCCATCAAGTTCACAGAAAGTGGTGGCTCTGTTCTGATAGATTCAAATATAGATGGGAAATTCATTCAGATTTCTGTAATTGATACTGGAATCGGTATTGATACTGAGGGGTTAAAAAAGCTGTTTAAACCATTTGTGCAGTTGGATTCTTCTGAATCTCGCAAATATGAGGGGACAGGTCTTGGTCTCGCACTTTCAAAAGAGCTTGTTGAACTTCATGGTGGGACTATATGGGCTGAAAGTGAACCTGGTATAGGAAGCTCTTTTACTTTTACCATTTCTATATCCCGGTAGAATTTTCCCTATAAATGTAGGATTTTTAATTTCATTAGCAAGCCGAAACATTTTATAAAATAACTACTGATTGTATATATGGGATAATATAGTCGTAACGTAGTGGGTATTACGTCGTATGTATTTACGAAAAAAATTTCATGCTAAAAAGTTCACTTGTTTATGGGTGGTTTTTAAAAATGAGTGGGGAAAAAAGTGATAAAACAAGTAATCAGTCGCAGGGCAGTCTTCCAACCCGCAAGTTCTCTGCACCGGAAATCATTCTCGGCGATGGTTCCAGAAATCTTATTGGTCAGTACGTCAACAGTCTCTCTGGCAGAAACGTTCTTCTGGTTACAGATCCGGGCATTATTAAAGCAGGTTGGGCGGGAGAAATTGAAGATAGCATCAGTTCTGAAGGAATAGACGTTGTAGTCTATGACAAAGTCTCTTCAAACCCCAGGTCATTAGAGGTCATGCAAGGTGCGGAACTCTATGAAGCTGCAGGATGCGATCTTATTGTAACTATAGGTGGTGGAAGTCCTATGGATTGCGGCAAAGCAATAGGTGCAGTAGCTTCAAACCAATGCAATGTTCTGGAACTGGAAGGTGTTGATGAGGTAGCTTTGCCTGCACCTCCTCTAATATGTATTCCTACCACAGCAGGCTCCTCTGCGGATGTTTCACAGTTTGCTATCATCACCGATGAAGAGAAAAAACGTAAGTTTGCCATCATCAGTAAAACTATGATTGCAGATCTTGCACTCATTGATCCCGAAACAACTGTCTCTATGAATCCTGAACTTACAGCAGACACCGGATTGGATGCATTATGTCATGCATTTGAATCATACGTTTCCAATGCTTCCTCTGTGATAACTGATATGTATGCTCTTGAGGCTGCAAAACTGATAGTAGAATATTTGCCAAAGGCATATGATGAGCCTGATAATCTTGTATTTCGGGATAAAGTGATGCTTGGAAGTATGTATGCGGGTCTTGCATTCTCAAACGCCAGTCTTGGTCTGGTGCATGCAATGGCACATAGTTTAGGGGGTTATCTGGATTCTCCGCATGGTGAATGCAATGCTCAGCTCCTATGTCCGGTTGTCAGGTTTAATTACCCATTCGCATCTGAAAAGTATAAAATCCTTGAAAAAGCAATTGTCGGAGAAAATTCCTCACGCTCTGATGGATTAGATAAACTGGTGCGTGCGCTTGAAGATCTCAACGAGCATCTGGGAATAAAACCCGGATTGTCACGTATGGGTGTAAAAGATGATGACATCGAGCATCTAAGTAAAAATGCATTCCTTGATCCGTGTCTGGCTACCAACCCCAATCCTGCCACAGTTGAAGACATAGAGAGACTTTACCATGACTCGCTCTGAAGATGATCTCAGAAAGGATGATCTCAGACGGAAGATTATAGGATTAAGTGAGACATCCCATCGCAAAAGTTATTACCCTCAGCTAAAGGAGCAGATCAATGAGCTGAGCATAGCTATGGATGCTCTTCAGGAAAGTGAGGATAAATACCGCACTCTTGTTGAGAATGTGAATATCGGTATATTCAGAACTGAACCGTGGGAAGGTGGCAGGATTCTTCAGGCGAACCCGGCTCTATGGCAGACACTGGGATTTGAGAGTGAGGAGGAAATTTTAAGTCATCCAGTTGATGACATATATCTTCATATGGAAAACCGTGCTGAGCTGATGGATAAGTTGAAGCAGTTTGGAAAAATAAAAGATTACAAAATGGAATTTAAAGTGAGGGATGGTTCAACAATACTTTGTTCTCTCACCCTTTCCGCAGAATATGACTCAGAAGGCAATATCAAGTTCGTTGATGGTGTGGCTGAAGATATCACTGAGAAAGAAAAAAAGTCAGAAGCCCTCAGGCAGGCAAACAATAAACTGAATGTTCTCAGTTCGATAACCCGCCATGATATTGTCAATCAGGTAATGGTTCTGGAGGGATATTTGTTACTTCTCGAAGAAAAAGTAACGAGCCCTGAACAAATTGAATTGATACAGAAGATGAAGGGTAGTATAAGGTCTGTTGATAGGCATATTATGTTCACCAGAGATTATCAGGAAATAGGTATTAATGCTCCTGAATGGGTAAATCTCCGGGATGCCCTTAAAGATGCTATGATATCATTGGACAACTTTCAGGTGAATATCCATATGGAACCACAGGATTATATGGTCTTTACTGACCCGATGGTATGGAAGGTTTTCTACAATATTGGAAATAATGTGGTGAAACACAGCCAGGCCAAAAACCTTTACATAAGCACTGATGAGCAGGATAACCAGTTATTGGTGGTTTTCCAGGACGATGGAATCGGCATTGAGGACAAGAAAAAATTGTTCAAAAAGGGCAGTTCATCTTCAGGATACGGACTTTTTCTTTCAAAGGAAATCCTTTCAATTACTGGTATAGATATAAGGGAAACTGGTCTTCCTGATGAAGGTGCACGTTTTGAGATTATTTTTCCGCAGGGGCAGTACAAGCCTGTACAATGATATTTAATGATATGATGATGCTTACTGTATAATTTGAGTATATATTTATAGCAAAACTGGCAAAAATAACCTTATGTCAGTAATCACTCTTACTACTGATTTTGGCTCTCTTTATCCAGCATCCATGAAAGGTGTCATACTCAGCATAAATCCTGATGCCACAATTGTTGACATTAGTCACTCAGTACCTCCTGCTGACATCATGGCAGGTGCTTTTGCTCTCTATTCTGTTGTAAGGTATTTTCCTCAGGGAACAATTCATGTAGGTGTAATTGATCCCGGCGTAGGCAGTGACCGCAAAGCAATAATCGTCAAAGCAGGTGGTCAGTGGTTTGTGGGGCCGGATAATGGTCTTTTGATTCCTCCGGCACGTCTGCTAGGGGAGATTGAGGTCTATGAAATTATAGAAGAAGGGCTTTCTGGGCATATCTCATCAACATTCCATGGCAGGGATATCTTTGCTCCGGCAGCCGCATATTTGTCTACCGGTCGTGATGTCCTGGAAATTGCCCGCAAAACAGATGGTTATGTATATATGGATTTTTCAGGTTATAATATCGAAAAGGAGTTCATTGAAGCAACTGTTGTTTACGTGGATGATTTTGGAAACATAATTACCAATATTCCTGGCGAGAAAATCCTTGATGAAATAAAAGTAGGGACAGTTCTCTCCATATCAGGCAGGCAAATGCCTCTCCTGAATACCTATAGTGGAGTTTCAAAATGGGAACTGGTTGCATTGGTCGGAAGCCATGGATTCTTTGAGATTGCAGTGAATCAGGGTAGTGCATCACGTTTGCTTCAGCTGGGCAATGGAGGTAGTATGAGGATAGGAATAATGAGCAGGAGTTAACCGCTCATATTCTTATTTTCTCTTAATAATGTACAAACAGCACATTGCCATTATCGCTATTATTGCACTGTTCTGTCCGGTTTTTGGACTTTCTTCTTCATTAGTGGGTTCTGTCTCAGTTTCCTGTGCAGTTAGTTCCACATCACCAATAGCGATTTCTGCATTGGTTATTGTTATGGGTAGTTTGTCCCCGGCTGAGTTGGTAATAACCACATTTTGCATCTCAAGATCTGTAATTCCGGAATTGTCCTTTGCTTGAAGTGTGATGGTAGCAAAAACGTCCTTTTCAAGCATCATGTCATCTCCCATAATCACAGAATAAATGCCAGTCACAGTTCCAAGTTCATTATCAATGGTTCCTTTTGAGAACATTGTGCTTGCTCCTTCCTGTTTGAAGAAATTACCTTCTGTTATGGATACAACTTCTATCAGTGTGGGGTCGTATACAAGTTGCATCTCAGCTCCTGAAACATTGACATCACTTTCTATTGTGATATCAAGTGTGAATTCCTCGTTTTCTTCAACGTTTAATTGGGATGGGTCAAAAGACACTGAGATATCTGCGCTTGCAGTCCCTGCAAATAAAAGTGTAATAAGAACAAAAAAGGAAATAACTGCAAATGTCTTACAATTTTTAATATATGAAATATGATCACCTTCAATAATTCAATATAATTATTGGCGCGTTATTATATTAAAATTATTGCAGGTGCTAAAATAGTTGGATCTCACATCCATTCATAATGTCTTGCAACCTCAGGATTGAAATTATACATGAGGCTGTTCTCAACATAACCAAAGAACAGGCATTTTTGACAGTTACGTGCTTTCTCTTTTCGGATATCCCTTGTCCTTTCCCAGAAGTTTGCAATACCTTCGTTGATGTGTCCCAGTTGTTCACGATATACTCTGCAGTTCTCTATGCTGCCATCTGCTGTGACGTCAAGTATAATGTCGTTTGCATGGCAGGTAAAATCAGGTTTCAGGTCACGGACCATTTTAAGATATGTATAAGAGTTAATTATCGGATAGCCTTCCTTTTTCATCTCGATTATTCTGTCTACGGTCTGATGATACTTTGAGATATCACGAATTCCCATTCGGTCCCATGTATCCGTTTCTATTCCCTGGAATTCATACATGGGCTCAAATGATATTTTCACGTCAAGGTCTTTTGCCATTGTGATCAGTTCTTCGATATCATCCAGATTTTTTCCACTGATTACGCAGTTTAGAAGAAGTGGGTTGTCAATCCTGTCCTTTGCTTTAAGGATTCCAGGCATTATCCTATCAAGGTCAACTCCCCTGATATCCTTATAACTGGAAGTCCCATCAACAGAAACAGAAAGGTAGTCCAGGTCTGTGAGTTCATCTATCCGTTTTTCAAGTAAGAGTCCGTTGGTTATGAGGGATGTTACCATTCCAATGCTTTTAGCATGAGCCACAATTTCAGGAAGGTCTTTTCTGAGAAGTGGCTCTACTGTCCAGGCATTATATACAAGGATTCCAAAGTCTCTGGCTTCGTCAAGAAGCTTGAAGATGTCCTGAAGTTCCATTTCTTCGCCTTCTGTTTTCCAGTATTCGCAGAATGAGCATTTCATGTTGCATCTGGAATTGATAGCATGGGACAGCACAAAGGGACGTTTTTTGATGTGCATCTGCCAGACAGCTTTTGCAGCAATAAATGGTGAATATTTGGCCATGAAGATTATCCGGAATTGTTTCTCCTTTTTACCTTTACATAATGTAAAAAGATTTGCTTCACAAAACTACAATCACGATTGAAACCTTTTATATACCTTCAATATGAAAATATTATATGGGAGTGTGTAGCATCAGAGGTCATTCGGCAGAATCAATAACCGATGAGATTCTAAAAATATATTTATCCATAAAGGACCTTGAAGATGAAGATATACTTCAGGGTAATTCGAATTATGTTAAAAATATTAATCAAAAACTGGATGAACTGATCACACTACCCATAGAAGACGAAGCCGCAGAAGCTATTCTCAATGGTTACAGATTCAATCAGCTATTTGACACAATTGCCGCGTTCAGAGCTCTTTATACCATAAAGATTGAAACCGAATATGCTAATACTATACTTGCCAGTAATGATCCATGGCAGGTGCTGCAAAATTTTTCTTTTTATCCTAATTATTGCCAGCTGGTACAAACTGAATATCAGGGAGCTGAGCTTAAAGCCAATGATACGGTCGTATTCCTTGGAAGCGGACCTTTACCTTTGACCTTGATGGTAATGTGCCATCAGCATGGGTTGAAAGGTATTGGTATCGAACAGGATGAGCAGAGGGTTGAACTTTCAAGAAAGGTGGTGGATAAACTGGGACTTTCCAATTCCATTAAAATAATTCATGGAAACCATTACAAATTGCCTTTAAGTGAGAGGGTGGAGCTTATCATGATAGCTGGTCAGGCCCAACCCAAAAAAGAGATTATTGAGCAGTTGGCAAAGGCACTTCCAGCAGGTACAAAGGTATCCTGCAGGATATATGAAAAGGGTCTTAGGAGATTACTTGACAGGAGCATCCTTGTTGACCTTCCTGCAAACATAGCCGATGAATTTAATGAATCCTGCAGGATTCACCCGCAGCCCCCGGTTAACAATACTGTTGTATTTGCGGTCAAATCATCTGCTGCCAGGTCCTAAGCTTAGTAAGTCCGTTGATGAAAAAGCCTTTTATTTTTTGTGCCATACTCGGATTTCTCTATTCTATTTCACTTTCAATTGAATTATTACCGATACAGCAACATCTATACAGAAGTTACTTTCCTGATAATCAGAATCCCTAATTATCACCATTATTTCATATCATATTCTTTCTTCTTTTATGCTTCTCAGACTTCTCCAGACAGTTTCCCAAGATTATGGTAGTATTAATTTAGGTATTTATTCAAAAAATAATATTTTTATTATAAAGTTTCCAGAAAGCTCAATTCTGCATTATGACTAATATTCTATCTTATCTAATTAAATCTTACAAAAAATAATATTGCATTACTAAAATAACACAAACTATTTATTTAGTGTTACTGTGTAGGAGGTAATTCTATTATGTTGGTAGGAGATTAATAATGAGAAAATTTGTTTTGAGCTTATTGTTTATTGGAATGCTCTTGTGTTCCGTCGGTATTGGAAGCGCTCACTTCACAATGGTTTTCCCAAGTGATAGCGCAGACAGTGTATGGGATATATCTCCTGAGGATTATATTGCAGAACTTGGTGACACAAAAGATGTCTATATCATGTGGGGTCACCCTTACGAGCACATAATCTTTGATATGTCCAATGTTCCTGTGGTATCTGTTACAAAGCCGGACGGAACTGTAGAAGATCTTACAGTTGAGGAAGTAACTATCGATGGACAGGATGAAGACGGTAATCTGGGAACTTTCCTTGCTTACAAGACATCATTCACAGTTGACCAGATGGGCGACTCGGTCATCTCTGTAATATATGAAGATGAGGAAGAGGATATGGTAGACTGCACCAAAGCTGTAATTCACTGTGGTGAAGAAATGTGGATGGGTTGGGATGCTGAAGTTGGCCAGGGCACTGAAATCATTCCATACATGAGACCATACGGCATGGAAGAAGGATTTGTCTTTGCAGGTAAGGCACTTTCCGATGGTGAAGCTCTCACAGGTGCTGATGTGGAAGTAGAGATATACCACACACTTGAGAAAGGTATTGAAATTGTCGAAGCAGCAGAAGAGATGTACCCATACGATGCACCAATGGTTTTCACAAGGCTTACAAAGTCCAACGATGCAGGAGACTTCGTTTACACCCTTGATGAGCCTGGTATCTGGTTTGTCGGTGCAACCATGGAACCTGAAGATGGACAGCCTGTAAGAGGAGTATTCATTGTTCCTGTTCTGGAGTCATTCCCTGCAAAGGCTGCAACCGTTACAACCGTAGCTGTAGCTGAAGAAAGTGAAGCATCCTCTGATGAATCAGCAAGTGCAAGTGCACCTGGATTCATTGCATCAGTAGCCCTTGCTGGTATACTCGGTGCTCTCTACACAATAATGAGGAAAGAATAAATTACTACCAAAAAAGATAGGGAGTAACATCCCTATCAAACCCATTTTATACCTTGTTTTGGATTCTCAATCCAAAATCATATGGTTTATACAAAAATTCATACATAATTATACATATGGTATTATTTATGCATATTTCAGAAGGTGTATGTTCTTCCCGGTAATTGTTGCAGGGTGGATTACTACACTGGTTTTCTTCATCCGGAATGTATGGCCTGAGTTGTTATTACTGGACAGGGAGGTTTGAAATTATGGATTCTTTAAAAATAATGAAAATTATGGTATTGTTAGGCATAGTCCTGATTGCCTGTATGCCGGCAGCTTCTGCTCACCGTGTGTATGTTCAGGAGTCAATCACCGGGATCGAGATAAAGGCCTGGTTCGGCGGCGGGGATCCAATGGCAGGTGCAGATATTGTGATATATGCTATCAAAAATGGAGAGGAAGAAGTTTATATAGAGGATAAGACCGATTCAGATGGTCTGTATTATTTCACTCCGAAGCTTGGTGTTTCGGAATACAGGGTAGAAGTTTCTGAAACTGGTCACAAGGAAGAAAAAACATTCAGTCTGACAGGCGATGCGGTAGGGGACACTGCAGATGCGGAACTGCCACTGACTGCAAGGATTATTGCAGGCTTTGGATATATCTTCGGAATCGCAGGTATGGCGCTGTATTTCTCATCAAGGAAATCAAAGACTCAGTAGGTCAGCTGGCCTTCATTATAAGGATATATATAACGCATATTTCAGACAGTGCTATCTCCAGTTGTTATAACATTTAGCTGGATCGTTTCTATAGGTGCTGTTGCTTTTTTTTAAGTGGGCTCAAAAACTGGGTAGTATTGCAGAACAGATACCTAAACTGTCTGTGTTTATAGCAGCTTTTTTGTTGCTTCCCTCAGATTGACGTCCCTTTAGCAAGCCAATCTCTTATTCTGAATGGTCTGCTGGTTTTGTCCTTGGTGCACTTGTATATCCTGCAATGTTCATTGGTCTGGGACTTTCAAAGCCTGTCATTGGCGGTATCTTTGGAGGTCTGGCAATACTCCTGACTGCAGTGTTCCTTGCACTGGAACTTATAACTGTAGGGAATAATTTGAATGGGTGGCAAAGTTTGTAATACTGCACACATGGTTATAATGATGATCTGATCTTTTTTTATATGTAACACGTGTGAATGGCAGCATAATATAAATTAAAATGAAAAGACATATATATTGCAAATCTGTGTAACTTATGGAATCTATATAGGAAATATATGTGCATATTTTTTGATTTCATTCTACTGAATTGATTAAGTATTCAAAATCTTAATCATCATTAGTAAAACAAATTTGAAATTAATAGGAAGGTGAGCTATTATGAATATTAAAAAAGTATTTATTGTTGCACTATTGGCAACTGTCCTGATGGTTGCAAGTGCGTTCCCTGCATCTGCAAGCGAAGATGCAAGTGAAGCAATTGATGAGGTAATCGAGCACGCAGAAGAACTCGTAGAGATGTCTACAACTATCCACGATGAAACCATGAATATTGCAGATGATGAGTCTCTTGATGACGATTTAAGGGCTGCCGGTGAAGCTATCCACCAGTCCTCTCATGAAATCGAGCAAATAGGAGAAGCTATCAAAGAGGATGCCGATGAACTTAAAGTGCTTGCTGAAGATCCTGAAACAAATGAAGATGATATCATAATCGCACTCGATGAGATTATGGAGCATGCAGAAGAAGCACTTGAACTTATAGATAGCCTGGACGGAGATCTTCAGAAGGTAATGGATGATTCTCCTGAATCCCATCAGGAGTATGCAGAATCTATCAGTGATGCTCTTACAGAAACAGGTTCAATCGCAAACCACATCATTGATCACGCTGAAGAGGTGGAAGAGGCTCTTGGTCTTGCAGAAAGTGTAACGCTTGAAGGTGATGCAGGAACACATGTATCAGCTATGGAAGATCTCGCAAATGAAATCGTTGAGCTATCTGAAACTATCCACGATGAGACCGAGTACATTGCTGACGATGAGGCACTTGATCAGGAATGGAGAGACTATGGAGAGGAAGTACATCTTTCATCCCATACCGTAGAACAGGCAGCAGAGGCAATCCTTGAGTGCATCGATGAACTCAAACCACTTGCTGCAGATCCGGATGCAAACGAAGCTGCTGTTAAAAACAAGGTCAGCGAGATCGATGAACATGCACAGGGAATCATTGATGAACTTACAAGCCACGATGAAGCTGTTCACACAATACTTGAGCTGGAAGAGCCATATCTTGCACATGCAGAAGCAACCCACGATGCTGTACACAAGATAGAGTATGAAGCATTACAGATTCAGAAGAAAGGAGAGAAGCTTGAAGCTGCCCTTTATCCAGAAGAAGAAGCTGAATCCGTAGAAACAGCAACAGGGGACTCTGAGGCTTCATCTACGTCAACAGAGAGCAGTACTCCTGGTTTTGAGATTGCAATGGCAGTCGCAGGTATCTTTGGTGCAGTTTGCCTTTTCAGAAGGGAATAAATTCCAAAGATGAAAGGGGGATAAAACCCCTTATTCTTTATTTATAAGGAGAGATATATAATGCATATTTCAGACGGTGTGCTATCTCCAGCTGTTATAGCCTTTGGCTGGATTGTTTCTATAGTTTTTATTGCCTTTTCTTTCAAGTGGGCTCAAAAACATGGCAGTATTGCAGAACAGATACCTAAACTGTCTGTATTTACAGCAGCTTTTTTTGTTGCTTCACTTATCCATATTAACGTACCGCCCACAAGCGTACATCTTATTCTGAACGGTCTGCTGGGTGTAGTACTTGGTGCACTTGCATATCCTGCAATGTTCATTGGTCTGGTTCTTCAGGCATTATTGTTCCAGCATGGAGGCATAACCACGATAGGGATAAACAGTTTCAACGTAGGTGTTCCTGCTCTGATCAGTTATGTGGCTTTCAGAAAAGGTTCTGCAATGGGACTTTCAAAGCCTGTCATTGGCGGTATCTGCGGAGGTCTGGCAATACTCCTGACCACAGTGTTCCTTGCACTGGTACTTATAACTGCAGGTGAACAATTTGAAATGATGGCAAAGCTTGTAATAATCCCACACATGGTCATAATGGTAATCGAAGCAGTAATAACTGCCTCAGTAGTAGCATACCTGGCAAAGGTAAAACCAGAACTTCTTCCACTTGATAAGGAGGACAACAAATGAGATCCACCAGATTAATCACTATAGCAATACTTTTAATCCTGAGCATATCACTTATGCCGGCTGCATCTGCACACAGGTGTTATGTGGAGCAGGTCGGTGCGGATGAGATAGTCGTCAAAGCTTTCTATGAAGGCGATTCTCCAATGGGACTTGCAGAATACCAGATACTCAATGCAGACTCCGAAGAGGTCCTTTATGAAGGTGAGACCGATGAGGATGGCTTTTTAAGTTTTACTCCGGTTGAAGACGTCACTCAGTATACTGTGGTAGTTGACCAGTTTGGTCATATGGGAGAAGCCACTATAAGTGCGACAGGCGGCAGCGCCGAAACAGCTGAACTCCCTCTCTTCATGAGGATATTCACAGGTTTTGGATATCTTCTGGGACTTGCAGGTATTGCAATGATCTATACCGCAAAGAAAAAGCAGTAAAGAGGCGTAAGTAGGATGAAGTATCCTGAGATCGACAAATACGCAGAACTTGATTCTGTGATTCATCGTTTTGATCCAAGGGCTAAAATAATTACTTTCACCCTGCTTATTTTTTCATTTGTTTTTATAGAAAACCTCGGGGTTGCATTTTTAACCCTGTTATTTTCTTTCTTCATTTTGCTTTTGTCAAAGATTCCTCTGGGATTTATGTTCGACAGAATGAAACCCGGTTTGATCTTTGTCTTCCCTTTTTTGGTAATAATGCCATTTGCCGTGGAAGGCAATGTATTATTTTCTATTTATGGTTTGAACATAACTTATGAGGGTGTCTATTATGGTATCCTGGTATTTGTCAGGGCAGCAACTTCAATAATGTTTGCTTTAACCATGCTCGGAACAACAAAAATGGATGTAACGATGAAATCACTCTACTCGTTGAAGGTGCCTGCTCCCCTGGTTCAGACATTGATGTTCTCTTACAGGTATGTTTTTGTCTTCATTGATGAATTCATTAGTATGTGGACCGCAATGACTTCCAAAGGCTTTAAGTTAAAAGCAAATAAACATTCTCTTTCAGTCGTAGGTAATATAGTTGGTATGCTTCTTGTCAGGAGTTGTGAACGAGCTGAACGTGTCCATCATTCTATGTCCTCAAAAGGTTATACAGGAGAATCCAGAACCATTGTAAAATTTAAAATGCAGATGACAGATTATTGTCTGGTGGCGTTTCTGGTAGGTATTGCTTTGATATTCAAAATGTATGAGATGTCATTATTATGAAAAAAGCTATAAGTATTACTAGTTTGAATTATTCTTATCCTGATGGCACAAAAGCACTGGATGATGTCAATATTGAGGTAGAGCAGGGTGAGAAGATTGTCATCATGGGTCCGAATGGTGCCGGAAAGACAACTCTTTTCCTTCATCTTAACGGTATTATCCGTTCCGATGATGGTAATGTAAAAATATTCGGTAGTAGCATCGGAGACATGAAAGTCGAGGACAGAATAAAGGAGGTAGGGGTTGTGTTTGCCGAGCCTGACGATCAGTTATTCATGTCAACGGTTTATGATGATGTGGCATTTGGTCCTCTGAACATGGGACTTAGTGAGGAGGAAGTGGGCAGAAGGGTTAAAAAAGCTCTTGCAACTGTCGGTCTTGAAGGATTCGAGGAAAGAGTTCCTCATCACATGAGTTTCGGACAGAAGAAAAAAGCCGCTCTTGCAGCAGTGCTTTCTATGGAACCAAGGGTCCTTATACTCGATGAACCTACGGCGAACCTTGATCCGAAAAGCAAGGCTGATCTGATCAGAGTGATCAATGACCTGAACAGGAACGAAGGTGTCACCACCGTAATAGCAATGCATGATGTAAATGCACTTGCAGATCTTGCAGACAGGGTTTATGTCCTGAACAGGACAATAGTAGCTGAGGGAACTCCAAGAGATATATTTTCAGATCCGGTTCTTGTAAAAGAGAACAATCTGGATGCTCCTGACCTGTTCAAGTTCTTTAAGATCATGAGGTGTTTTGGTGCAGATTGCAGCCAGACTCCTATGTCGATAGATGAATCTGTCACAGTAATGACAAAAATGATCGAGTCACTTGAAGGGGAATTGTATCTCACGGTAGATGAAAACACTCATTCTCTGGTGAATGAAATAATAGCGAGTTACAGGCATTGATATTGGATTTTGATAAAATCAACAATATCATTTACATTTCTTCTTTTCCTTTTATCATTCTATTATTTTCTTTCTTATATTATTTGATTTTCAACAGTTCCAGTTGTGTAATAATATTTTTCACAGTGTTAACTCGTTATGTTTATGTACTCCTTATTGTATATTCACGCGTGTTAATAATTTCAACATTCTTGTTATTATTAATTACAATTTAATGAGGATTTATAATGCACATTCCAGATTCCTTTATACCAATGGGACAGGCAATTGTCTACTGGGTGATTGCCCTGCCTTTTGTATTTATGTCCCTTAAATGGGCTCGTAAAGAACTTGATGATATGAAAATACCAATTCTTGCTGCTCTTGCAGCAGGTATATTTGCTATACAGGCATTGAACATTCCAATCGGAATGGGTACCAGCGGCCACATGGTCGGTGCTGTCCTTGTTTCCATTATATTTGGAAGTCCGTTTGCAGGTGTTCTTGTACTTACACTTGTGCTTCTGGTTCAGGGTTTTGTCTTTGGTGATGGGGGCATCACAACAATGGGTGCAAACATCTTTAACATGGGTGTTGTCTCTGGCTTTGTGGGCTACTATCTGTTTGCAGCTCTGAAGAGTAAGGTAGATATAAAAGCTGCAGCTTTTGTCGGCGCATGGATCGGTCTTCTTGTTTCCGCACTTGTATGTTCTGTGGAAATGGCAATTGCAGGCACGTTCCCTCTTGTAGCGGGACTTGCAACAATGGGTCTATATCACCTGATAATCGGTATTATCGGTGAAGGACTTATTACAGCAATTGTGATCACAGCAATTGAAAAGTCAAGACCGGATTTGCTTGATTCATCAGTTACAAAGGCCAAAGGTGTGAGGGCATGAGTGTGACAGCAAATTCCAATATGAACATGAAATTCCTTTATGCGGGAATTGTAATTGCTTTACTGATTGCCATTGCAGCTCCTTTCCTTGCATCTTCAGACCCGGATGGTCTTGAAAGCGCAGCAGGAGGCTTAATCGATGAAGTCACATACTCTACTATGGAAGAATCTGCTCCTTTTGTAGAGTCTCCAATGCCCGATTATGCAATTGAGGGACAGGGCAAGATGGGTGAGGTAGCTGCAGTTGTTGCAGGTACCATTCTTGTACTTGGTATCAGTTTTGTATTAGGAAAAGCAGCGAAAAAGAACTAAATTCTTTTTCTTTCTCTTTTTTAATTTCCATTTCAGGCTGCAAAAGCCATGATCATTGTTCCAATTGTTAATATCGAAAACAATATATCGCTTATTTTTATTTTGTCTTTGTGAACGTATATTTTATTGGCACTGGAATATCCTCTGCATAGCATACTGATGTAGGTGCGCTCTCCCTGTTCATAAGAACGAATGAACAAAGAACTGATGGTATGTGCGACTTGCTCAAGAATCCATCTGCGTGGCACGTCTTTATTCCACAGGTAGAACAGACGTGTTTTCTGCGCAACCCTTATGCGTTTGAGAATTATCCAGAATACGAAAAGGTACCTTACCATCATTGACAGGATAAGTGTGAATTCTGCCGGCATTCCAAGTCTTCTTGCAGAGCTGACCATGTCGTTCATCTTCATTGTGGATGACATGAGGACAATGGCCGTAATGCAGACAATGTACTTGGCAAGTAGTATGAGACCAAATGTTATACCTTCATATGTCACAGTTATTCCAAGTGGAAGTTCTACCGGATAGACGGTGAATGTTTCAATAAAAGGCTGCCTGACAAAAGGCTGAATCAGGACAATAGTAACCCCGAATGGCAATATTGAGAGAAATCTCATGAGGGTGTAGAGCGGGTTAAGTCTTGCAACTGCCATCAGGAGAATAAGATAAATTTCTAGGATTGCAAGCTTTGTGAAATTAGCCTCGTCCATGCGCGGGAGGCTGACGGCAAAAATGATAATGGCAAGTGTTGTAAGTATCTTTACTCTTCCATCAAGCCTGTGGACCGGGCTGTCCCTGTATGCTTCCCTTTCAATATCATTAAGTGTGATCTTCATGGGCAGGCCTTTTATTTCTCATTTATGAGTCGGATTACTTCGTCTCTTGCATCCGGTGGTGTGATTTTTATATCAGCATCAAAACCGGATTCCTGAAGTAGCTCAAATACTTCTGCAATGCGTGGCATCCTTAGATGTGCATTTTTAAGCAACTGATGATTTTTGAATATCTCTTTTGCAGTCCCGTTGGCTTCTATCCTTCCGTGATGCATGACATATACCCTATCTGCAAAAAGAGGCACAATGTCAACATCGTGGGTTGAAAGGATAATAGTTATGCCGAATTCCTTGTTCATGCCATCGATGATCTTCATGATGTTTTCGGCACTCTGGGGGTCAAGTCCTGCTGTTGGTTCGTCAAGTACAACCACTTCCGGTTGCATTGCAAGTACCCCTGCAATAGCCACGAGTTTTTTTTGCCCTCCACTAAGGTGATGGGGCGATCTTTCCTCAAAACCGGAAAGGTTTACCAGTTCCAGGGCTTTCTTTACCCTTCTCTCAACCTCTTCCTCATCAAGACCCATGTTTATGGGTCCAAAAGCAATGTCCTGTTCAATTGTAGGTGCAAGAATCTGGTCGTCAGGATTCTGGAAAACTATTCCTACAGTCTGGCGCACCGTCCTGATATTTTTCTTAGAAATGTTTTCTCCTTTCACAAGAACTTCTCCTGCAGCAGGTTTCAATATGCCGTTGAGATGTCTGAAAAGAGTAGATTTGCCAGCTCCGTTTGCTCCGAGAATTGCTATCTTTTCTCCGGGATAAAAGTCAAGATCAATATTATCAAGAGCTTTTGTCTCGCTGCTTGCGTAAAAATAGGATACTCCTTTTAATTGAATGATAGGTTTTTCGGTCATTATAGTCACGCTGATTTACAACCGGCCAAAAAGCCTGTTTTTGACAGGGAGCTTTTTCCATTCTACTTAAGAATCCTGTTATAAATACTTGTTTGGTGTTACCAAATCGCAGTATTTTTTTATTTTAAATGTGTCTTTTCCTTCAGGATATCTATTGCTTCTTTTTTGTAAGACATGAAGAATTATTATGGTGGTACCAATCTATATCTACTAACAACACAAACATAATACTGATGTTCAGGAAGATACGCAGATACATTACTATTTTCAGGGTATTTTCAAAGTACAATCTTTTCAGTCTTGTTTACAGCGAAGTGAACCAGTATTATGTTTCCAACAGGAAAAATCCCTGCGCATTGGACACCAGGAACAGGGAGAAAGCCGTAAATCTAAGGAAAGCTCTTGAAGAGCTAGGTCCCACGTTCATAAAACTGGGACAGATCCTTAGTAAAAGACCTGATATTGTTCCTGCGATCTATGTGGAGGAACTGGGAAATCTTCAGGATAATGTCAATCCTCTTGGATTCGATGAAATGAAGGTGGCATTCGAAGGTTTCAGTTGCAGCATTGACGGGACTGAAACCAATGAAGGCACGGAACTATCTAATTTTGATGTTCTGAGTATTTTTGATGAATTCAATACTGAACCTATTGCATGTGCTTCCATCGCCCAGGTCTATGAAGCAAAACTTGATGGTAAAAGGGTTGCTGTTAAGATAACAAGACCAAAACTGGTCGAGACAATAAATCTTGATCTTGCAATACTTGATGATCTTAAGCCTCTAATCGTAAGAATTATCGGACTGGGCAAGAATTTCGATATCGCTGCTTTCCTTTTTGAGTTCAGAGAACTCTTAAACCGTGAGCTTGACCTTAGTAATGAGGCAAGGAACATCAAGCGTTTTGAAGCGAACTTTGCAGATGTGGAGGAAGTTCATGTTCCGTATATTTTTGACGAGTATTCAAATGAGAATGTTCTTGTTATGGATTACATGGAAGGTGTAACCATCAGGAAGCTTTCAGGAGTCACTCCTGAAAAGAAGAAATGGTATGCAGATATTATCAGTAAGAGCTACCTGAAGCAGGTCTATATCGATGGATTTTACCATGCAGATCCCCATAGTTCCAACATAATCCTTCAGGAAAATGGTATTGCATATATTGACTTTGGAGCAGTCGGTATAATTGATGATGAACTGCGCCGCAATATGCTGAATCTTTTCTATGGGATATATAAGCAGAGACTGGATGTTGTTTTTGAATCATTCATGAAGATTACGGGGGTAAACAAGGAAGATATCAATGTGCGCCGTTTCAAACTGGACCTTGATGACATCATCTCAAAGCAGAATTATTCATCCGGTGAACGCCAGAGCGATAACTATGCCACCCTTGCCCTAAAATACGATCTTTCTCTTCCAAGTGAATTCTCAACTCTTGAGAGGGCGCTTATATTGATTGAAGCAAACTGTCTTGAACTTGATCCTAAATTCAACCTTCTGGAAAATGCAAAACCTGTAATTATCAAGGTTTTGATGAAGCGCTATTCGCCATTTGAGGCTTTCGAGTATCTGCAGCTTGAAGGTGACAGGTATCTGGAAATCATCAAGGAACTTCCACAGGGTGTGAATGATGTTATTGAAACCATCAGGGGATACAAGATAGAGAGATTTGAAAAGAAGACCGATGAGATCAGGAAGTACAGGACAATTGATTCTATTTCCAAATACACTTTCCTTCTTGGCATTCTTCTTGCATCTTCATACTTTGCGATTAGTGGTGAAGGCTACCTGCCATTAATGGGTATTATGGGATTTATGAGTGCTATATTCCTGTTTGCAGTTATGTTTGTGAAAAGTTCTTAATGTATGTTCATCTTTATTTTTTATGATTTAATGGTTGTAAATTTTATTTATGTTTAGTTTCATACTACATATTAGAGGGGTAAGAGTTCATTAGTTTCTCTTGATTATAATCTTAAAGGGGCTGGAGGAGATTAATCACATAAAAGGGAATAATTTCGGGTGGTTATTTGGTGGGAAGCACTATGATTTTTTTGCAACAATCCTTGGTTTTGGTGATGCGTATTACCATCAGGTAGCTGAAATTTTGCCACTTGAAAAAGGGATGTCTGTCCTGGATCTTGGCTGTGGTACCGAGTCAGTTGGTATTGCAATTTCCAGACATTTTGGAAGAGATGTGGAAATCCACGGGGTTGACCTGTCGGATAATCAGCTGGGTTATGCAGCCATAAAAGGGTTAAGGTTGGATACTTCTTTGAATCTTTATAAAGGCTCAATGGATTTGTTGCCTTTCAGCAACGGATCATTTGATCTTGTAGTTACATCAGTGGCGTTTTGTGAGACAACATCCGATGTGAGAAGAGGTGCTATCAAAGAAGTTTCTCGTGTACTAAAGAACAAAGGGTTTTTTGCAATTGTAGATTGTGCAAAACCAATTCTTGGTCTGGATACAGTGATGATGCTTCCTTTCTTTATGTTCAAGGAAACAGCTGAAAGCTGGAACAATCATTATCCTGATATTTGTCGGGAAAATAATCTGATTCTTGAAAAAGAAGTATATATCAAATCCTATGTAAAGTGCCAGCTTTTCAGGAAAGCTGATTAAAAAAGAAAGTTTTGTCCGCACAAAGGCGGACAAGAAGTAGTTTGTTTATCCGAAGAGTGCTCCGAGACCAGCCATGCCGCTCTCTTCTGCTGCATCATCTTCTTCTTCAGCTGCTGCCTCTTCTTCTGCTGGAGCTGCTTCAGCTGCTGCTGGAGCTGCGCCTGCTGCAGGTGCTGCTGCTACTGCTGCGGTTGCCATTGCTTCCTCGATGTCTACGCCATCAAGAGCTGCGACAAGTGCCTTTGCACGTGCGTCGTTTACTTCAACGCCTGCTGCCTGAAGTACTGCTGTTACTGCTTCTTCTGTAATGTCTTTACCTGCTTTGTAGAGTAAAAGTGCTGCATATATGTATTCCATGTGAAATCACCTTTTATTTATATCAATGTAAGTTATGTAGTTGTTAATTTAGATTATCCAAAGAGTGCTCCAAGTCCGGCCATGCCGTCTTCTTCAGATGACTCTTCTTCCTGTTCTTCTTCCTTCTCTTCTTCTGCTTCTACAGTTTCTGTTACAACAGTTGCTGCTGCGCTTGCTGCTGCACCGAGAGCTTCCTTCAGTTCGTCGTCAACTGCTTCTTCATTGTTAGCAGATGCAATAGATGCTACTGAAAGCATTTCGGACTGTGCTTTTCCAAGAAGCATATCGACAATGCCTGGTTCCAGTACCACTGCGTTGACACCAAGGTTGCGTGACTCTGTTGTTGCTTTTGCAATGAGTGTCTTGATGTTTTCTCCAGTTGGGTATGCTGCAAACACGGATGTGTTGAATGCCTGCTGTGCAGCCAGAACAATGTCTGAGAAGTATTTGTCTTCGTCGATGGCCAGTACATCTGGTGTGAAGATCATTCCGTTCTCAAAGGCTGCTCTAAGGTCAAGACCTACTTCCATTGGGTAGATCTCAAGTCTTGTAAGCATCGCAGCGAGTTTCTGTGAAACTGCTTCGCCTTCCTTTGCTACGGCTTTTGTCTCTCTGATTACCACCTTGCCACCGTCGATAGCTGCAGGAATTCCTGCTGCCTGCATATCTCCGAGTATTGGGCCTGGTGGGAATGATGTTGGTCCCTTTTCGACGATAATGTCACGAGGTGCAATAGCACCTGCCTTGATTGGGGATGGGCTCTTGCTCTTTTCCAGTGTCTTGAACAGTTTGAATGGGTTCTGTTCTGTGAATACAAGGGCGGTCTGTACGTCTACGTACTCTTCCATTTCCTTTACTTCACTGGACTGCTCAAGTGCTCTTTTGATAAGAGTGTTCCTTGAGACTTTCAAAACAGCCTTACCTTTAAGGTCCTTTCTCATCTTCTGAAGCTGTTTTGCTGGAATTCCACCAATACCAATGACACCCATGATCGGGTATTCTTTGATGAGTTCCTTGATTGCCTCAACTTCATCCATTTTCCACTGTGGGATGTGGCTTGTGTGGTGTTCATCGGCCATATCATACCACCTTCACTGATTTACCCATCGTGGTTGTAACATAAATGGATCTTATGTTATGGTGACCCTTTTCAAGGGCTCCTTCCACTCTGCTAAGGACTGTTTCTACGTTCTCTGCAAGTTTCTGGACTTCCATATTTCTACGGCCAACAGATACATGGAAAGTAAGCTTATCCTTTGATCTTACTCTTATTGAGCTTCTTGCGCTGTTAATAAGATCAGCTACATTCTTTCCTGGTGGCAATGGAGTTGGCATCTTACCTCTTGGACCAAGGATAGCACCAAGTGCCTTACCAATCTGTGCCATGTATTGTACTTCTGCTACGAAGAAGTCAAACTCGTTGGCAACTGATCTTGCACGTGATTTATCTTCTGCCATCTCTGCAAGGTCTTCTTCGGAGAACACCATGTCTGCGCCAGCACTCTTTGCCTGTAGGCCTACCTCGCCTTTCGCAAATACTGCGATCTTGAGGTCTTTACCTAGACCGTGTGGAAGTAATATCTCTTCATCAACACGGTTTTTAGGCTGACTCATGTCCAGATTCTTCAAGTTAATAGCGAGTTCAACACCCTCTGAGAATTTTCTATCAGGTGATTCTGCTAATAACTTCTCAATAGTTTCTACTATATTTTCGTCTGCCATTCTTTACCTCCCGTAGTGTGAACTCATGGTTCAGGCAGGACCTTAACGGTCTACTACGGATTTATCTAGAGTTTCAGGCCTTTAGACCTTTACTCTGTCTATAATGGGCACACCAATAAACAGTATTTCTTTTAAAGTTATTGGTCAAAGCATGAAGTTACCATGCTTCTTGTGCCAGTGCATCGTCAAACTGTCCCTCGTCAATAGCTTTCTGGCATTCCTTTGGAGGCATGCCTTCTGCTGTAACGCCCATTGGGACACAGGATCCAATTACTTCTTTTACTGCAGCCTTAAGTTCGTATGAAAGTATATCTTCTTTCTTCATACGTGCTATTTTTGCTGCCTGTGCAATAGTAATGTTTCCTACGATTGTTGTGTTAGGTTCGCCGGATCCCTTCTGGATTCCTGCTTCCTGTAATATGAGTGCAGATGTTGGTGGGGTTCCTACTTCGATTTCGAAACTCTTATCGTCTGCTACTATTACCTTAACAGGGACTTGCATCCCATTGTAATCTTTTGTCTTTTCGTTGATCTTGTCGATCACGTCTTTGATGTTAATTCCAAGAGGACCAAGTGCAGGACCGAGTGGTGGACCTGGATTTGCTTTTCCTCCTGGGACCAATGCTTCTACAACATTTGCCATTTGAATATCACCGTTGGATTAAATAATAAATATTATTTTTGATTCTTTATGTTCTCAGGCATTTTTTTCTTCATCTTTCCTGAGGACTCTTACAGTATCTCCGCGAATAGTTATAGGTATCGGTACAACTGCATCGAACAGTTCTACTGTGATTTCCTCATGTCCTTCATCGACTCTCTTCACACGTGCCTTTTCACCTTTGAAAGGACCTGATGTGATTTCGATGATTGCACCTTCTGAGATTCCTGTTACTGTTGGTTTTGGTGTAAGGAAGTGTGATATCTCCTCTATGGACGACTGCCCTTTAACCAATGCCCTGGCATGAGGTACGGTCTGTATTGCCTGTTCCACTTCCTCTGGGGCCGCTGCTTCAATTAGCACATATCCTTTTAGCTCATCCGGTGCAAGAATTGCCCTGATGTCCAGATGCTCTTTTCTTGCGGACTGAGTTATCATATTTGCTACTGATCGTTCCTGATTCGCAGTTGTTTTTACTACGAATATTGCTGACTCTGCGGTCATGATTACACCCATTTAGGCATTTCCACCAGGAGTATATAAATAAGGAAACCTAAGAAACCAATCACGAGGATTCCAAGACCAGCAACCTTGGCTATGGTCAGGAATTCTTCCCTTGATGGTTTCTTTGTTAGTTTAAGTACCCTTAAATATGTCTTCAAGGATTGGTTTATGCTTGCGCTATTGATGTTGCTTAAATCAAATGAATTTTCTGCCAAAGTACTTCACAACCGGTTATGATCGTTTATAATGCATGCGTTAATTTGGAAGCTATATAATGTCAGAACTCTGTGTCTGTATATAGCGCCATCAAAACTACGTCTTTAATAAAATACCTTTCGATTGGATTGCGGATATTTGCCATCCATCGAAAGAATACTATGTTAAAAAAGGGAGAGATTCTATTTAACAAAATCGATTCCGTATTTTCTGGTTACGTTCATTGCACCGCCGTGGCCATATATTTGTGGTGATTTCACACCAGTTACCACGATCATCGTACGCACGGTCTGCTCAAGTTCATCGTTGACCTGGGCACCCCAGATAAGTCTTGCTTCAGGGTCGATTCTGCTGTATACTTCCTGTACAACACTTTCAGCTTCTGCTATTGTCATGTCCGGTCCTCCAACAACGTTGACAAGTGCTGATGTTGCACCGGATATGTCTACGTCCAGAAGTGGACTACGTAGCGCTTTCTGTACTGATTCTACTGCCTTCATTTCACCATCTGATTCTCCAAGTCCGATCATTGCCACGCCACCGTTCTGCATGACTGTTCTAACATCGGCAAAGTCAAGGTTAACAAGACCTGGTTTTGTGATAAGCTCAGTGATACCTTTTACTGCTCTCATGAGCACTTCATCGGATACTTTGAATGCTGCCTGAAGTGGTAATCTTGGAACGACTTCAAGGAGCTTATCATTTGGTACTACAATTACAGTGTCTGCGACCTCTCTGAGTCTCTCGAGGCCAGCTTCTGCATTTGTTCTTCTTACCTGTCCTTCCACACTGAAAGGCAATGTAACAACGGCAATAGTAAGAGCACCGGCATCCCTAGCAGCTTCTGCTACAATTGGCGCAGAACCTGTTCCGGTTCCACCTCCGAGTCCGCATGTAATGAATACCATATCACTGCCATTTACTACAGCTGCAATCTCATCAACGCTCTCAAGGGCTGCATCCTCACCTATCTGCGGTAGACTTCCGGCACCAAGACCTCTGGTCTTCTTCTTACCAATGAGTATCTTATGGTCTGCTCTTATATTTAGTAGGTGCTGAGCATCTGTATTTACTGCAATGAACTCTGCGCCTTTGATTCCATCTTCGATCATTCTCTGCGTACTGTTGGAGCCTCCTCCGCCACATCCTATCACTTTAATATTGGTGTGTAGCTGGCGTAGCATCTCCTCTAATTCTGCATTTATGTCTTTGTGCTCGGGGTTTACTGCAGCTGAACTGCGGAGGTTTGCCTCCTGTTCAGATCTTGCAAGTGCCTCTTCTACTATGGATCTCATTCTTTTTCTCCCTCAAATGAAAATCGTATATTGGATTACAGGTATCATTATTTATATTTAATCTGACAAATGGATACGCTTTACCTTCTTCTTGTGTACAATCTCGGGCGTAATGGTCTTTCCCTCTAATACTATTGGTTTACCTTTTGCAAGTTCTCCAAGCATTGGTCCTGGAGGGATTCCCAATTCCTTTGCTGCTTTCGGATCAAATTTTTCACTGATGATACAAAGTATATTCTCATCAGGAATATATTTTATTTCATAATGCTCTTTTAGTATTTTAATGCATTCATTTGTAACGTTCTGCATAGCACTTTTTGTATCTGCTCCCATTCCCAGTATTGTATTTGAAAGAGTTCCGTTATTTCTCTCCATGTAAATGGGTGCACAGCGTTCAAGCATTTCTTCAGTAAGCTTTCGGTTAGTTTTGACCGTTTCCTGGAATAGTTTTTCATTGATGCTGTAAAGGGCGATTTCATCATATTTTTCGTCTTTATGCCTGGATTTTTCTATTTGTGATCTGAATACCTCTGTAGCTCTGAACTTTCCATCTGGACAGAGTTTATTGCACCTGTTCTTAATGTTCATAAAAAGATTCCACGGTACCTTTCCAATCTCCTGGATATCACTCTCTCTTAGTAATATGTAGTGCAGTTCATCTATCAGGCTGGAAAGTCTGTCTCTTTCTTTTGCACTCATGGATTTCCTGTCAAAATATGCAAAATCAGCTCCCGATTTCTCAAAAGCCTGTATCATCATGTTTCTATCTACAAAGGCTAACTGGTAGTCCGGGAAATTATGGCCGAACGTAACTTCTGCATTCAGTATAAGTTCAGTTTGTCTTAAAGCATAATGTCCTCCTCCAAAACCAACAGCAATGGGGATGTATGCAGCACCATTCTCGCAGGATGTGAATTCTTTAATGGCTTCGAGTATGGCTTTTGCTGCAATGCTTCCTGCTTCTGGATAATTCCACTGTGTTTCAGAACTTCCAATCTCAGCATAGACCATTGGTGTTTTTAGTTCAGTTGGTCCGTGGTGAGTGGATTCCATATTCACTTCATAGCCAATATCGTCAGAGAGTTTCTGCATGTTTTTCAAAATAAGGCGTAACATATGTGGTGCAGCCACTGACAACTCCTTTGGTCTTCCTCCAAAATCTGCTTTATCCGGGTTTCCTGTAAAATGAGCAGTGAGTACAGATCTTCCATCGCTGCTTTTATGTTTTGAAGCGACAATTATCAAGTCAGTATCGTATCCTGACGACTTCATCTTCTCATCGATTCTGTCTTCGTAAATGTGATGCCCTTCAATTTCTAATATTCTCATTTCCTGATTATTGTAAACTGAAATGAGTTCTTTCCAATTATCGGGGGTCTCATCTATTTTATCCCAATATGCATTTTGAAGTAGGTGTTCTTTTATGTTCTGGCTTGCTGCGTCAGCAGCAGAACACAATATGTTAATCTTCTTCATGTTCTGTAGTCCTATCTCAGTTTCAGTGTTTTAAATAATTATTTTTCTCTCACTAACTTTAATGCTTATGATGTATTCATCTGGGATGAAGTTTTATCCTGGTATTAATCTTATAATTTGTATTTGGAACTAGGGACCGTTACAGGGTGAATCCAATTATGTATTTCTTAAAAATCATTTAAAGACGTGATACATTGGCTGATATAACAATTAATGGTGTATTGGTAAGAAAACTGGAATATGCAGGTTTTATGTTAAAATCCGATGAAATGGTACTTTACATCGACCCCAGTGGACTTGGAAATGAAAAGATTCCGGAAGAGGATATGGCTGACCTTATTCTCATCACGCATGAACACTTTGGTCATTGCGATCCGGATTCAATCCGAAAGATTCGCAAATCAGATTGTACAACGCTTATTCCTGAAAAAATTAGCTTGCAGTTCAGGGCTGATGCCAGGAGGGTAATGGAAGGTGACTCTTTAACAGGGGAATTAAGTATTAAGGGAGTGGATATCGAAGTTCTTCCTTCTTATGTTTCATGCGAGTCAGGCCGTTCCCTGGATGAGGGCGTAGGCTATTTCTTCTGTTTTGGAGGTCTTAATATTTATCATGCAGGACATTCATGTGATATTGCAGACATGGAGGGTCTTTCACCCGATGTTATAATGTTAACTGTAGGTGATGAACAGCTATATAGTATTGATAAAGCAGTGGACATCCTAACTAAACTTTCACCTGATTATGTTATTCCTATGTGTTATGATGGTGCAAAAGATATTGAGACGTCGGAATTTGTAAAATCAATAAAGTCAAAGCTTCCAACCACTGAGGTCTTACTCATTTAACTTCCCGGTGTTTATTCATGGCAAAATCCCGAAAAAAAAACAAGGCAATTGCCCGTAGCATTGCACAGGAGCGAATAGGGTACCTTTTCAGCCTTGCAAAAAGTGAGTTTTCAGAGAAGCCTGAAATGAGTAAAAGATATGTTGCACTTGCCCGCAAAATAGGTATGCGTCACAGAGTCAGTATCCCTTCTGAATTGAAAAGGAGCTTTTGCAAAAATTGTGGTTCTTTACTATTGCCGGGAAAAAACTCCAGGGTGCGTTTAAATGATGGCACTATTATTATAACATGTCTGGATTGTGGAAGCATCAAAAGATATCCTTTTGACAAAGAAAAGAAAGACTGATCATGGGTTGATCCATGCGAGCAATTTTGTTGCCAGGTAAGTTACTGTGAATATTATTACTCCCATGGTTATGTAGAGGAATATATTTCTGAAAACCACCTCTTTTTCAGAACCGGCTTTAATTCCTAATCCACAGGCGCATCCTCCTCCACATGAAGTACACGAGGTACAACTGGTATTTTGATTTTCTGTCTCTGTTTTATCAAATAAAGGAATTGTTGTTTTTTCAGACATTATTTGCCCTTTTCTTCTCTATTCTATTAGTTTCTTGCCGTGGGAATCTGGAATGTATATATTAACAGCTTTTAGAACTTTGTTTGTAATGAAAAACAGAACGACGAGAGGGGGATTCGAACCCCCGAGATGCAAAGCATCACAGGATTAGCAATCCTGCGCCATACCGGGCTTGGCTATCTCGTCATATTTATCGTGTTCGTTCCTAAATGCAATTCAGGTATTTAACGTTTTCCGGGTTAAAGTGACAGGCACGCCCGAAGTCGCTGCCTTTTCCATAATCAGGTGGTCTGGAACTTCTTCTCCACCCCGCAACCCTCCAAGCGACGATTGTCTACGGTAGGCCTGCTCCCTTCCGGGCCTGGGCTGGTTCCCGCAGTTAAGATATAAGTACATGCTCTCCAGTAAGCACCTATATCAACGTCATCCAAGCAGGACGGGGTTTCTCAGTTGAAATTACAGGTTTGAAAATGGTCCAAACATCTTCTTCAGGCTTCGTCTCCCGCATATCGGCGATTTCGGGTTACAGGTAACGCCGGCCTACCCAGACTAGCCTGCCACCCTTAGATATGCATTACTGGTTATAAAAGTATCCTTTGGCAGAGTTAGCATGGTTGTTGTTGTTCTGAAAAGAGTTTCTGGATGGATACATGTAAAAGTAATATATAGAATGCTAGACAATAATTAGTTAGGAGGCTGAAAATGGAAGAATTGATTGGATTTGTAACAGGTAACAAAAATCGCCAGAAATTACTCGCTCTCTTGGGTTCTAAACATCAACTAGATGCAGGAAAACTTGCCCGTAATATGCATATTGCACGCCCATCGGTAGAAAAGATTGTGGAAGAACTGCTTGAAAAAGAGTTGATAGTTCAGGAATCTGATATGTATATGCTCACTGAACTGGGTGAATCTCTGGAACGCAAGGTTCAGAGTATCTGATTATCTTTTCATTTTCTTATTTTTTTGTTAAAATTATATATCTGGTTTCATATCAGGGTGTCTGTCCTGAGTTTAATTCCACTCTCGGTGATTGCATATTCTTTGATGGAACGCTTATGCTTTGCACCTCTGGATTTTGTAACACACATATATCGGCGGTCTCTTGCTTTTGAATTATGCAATATGAGCACGGAATCCATTATTGTTGAGATATCTATCTTTTCATTACCCGGGCATTCCGAAGGTTTGATGTCTGTGGTGAACAAAGATGTGATGTTCTTACTTTTCAGGTAACCTGTGATTGAATAGATGTATCCTCTAAGTTCAAGCATATCAGGCATCGATATTTCCATATGGTTTGTACCATCAAAAAAGACCCTTTGAATATCGTTTGTTTCGGCAATTTCTTTAATTCTATCTGCATGTTCTGCCGGATATATCTGATTGGGGTTTGTACAGATAAAATGCAAAAGTCCTTTATTGATATATTCTTCTAAGTTCCACCCCATCCTTCTGGAATCCAGTATTATTTGATGAGGCGTATCTTCAAAAGTGATGACCATTGCAGCTTCGTTGTTTTCCAATCCCTGTAATATGAATTGTAATCCGAATAACTTCTTGCCAGTACCCGGGACACCTGCCACAAGCAGGCTGTTATATCGGTATAACCCTCCTCCAAACATACTGTCAAGGCCAGGAACTCCAATTTCAACCCGCGTGTCATCAAGATTTATTTCCTTCACCGGTTTCAGGTGTGGGTATACGGTAAAACCGGATGAATTGATGTCGTAGAGGTATTTATGTGTTGTAATTTCTGAACGTTTTCCGGGATCAATTCCTCTCATTTTAATAAATTCAAGGCGATGATTTGCTCTTGCGTTCCTGTCTTCTCTTGTAAGGTATATTATTCCATCAGATAGGTGGCTGACTACGGAATTGTGGATTTCTGTTTTGATTAGTTCTCCAACCAAAAATGTAATCATATTCCTTTCTTGCAGCATGGAATCAAGTGTATAAAAGAATCTTCTTTTTTCCTGTTCGATGAACCCATAGCCCAGTGGTGTAATGGGATCAATGACAAGTCTGTCAGGTTTTATTGATTCAAGGATGTTCCCTATTTCTATTAACGTGGTCAGTGGGTCTTTTTCAGCCAGTTGCCTGTTAATTGGATGAATCTCAAAGGAATCTTCATAAAATTCAAGTGTTGAATTATAAAGCATCAGTTTTTCAGGACTTTCAGTTGTAATTGGGATGTAAAGTGCTTTCTCTCCATTTTTGGAAGCGTTTGATAACATCTGCAGTGACATTATCGTTTTTCCCACGCCTGCAGTCCCTGCTACCAGGACTGTGGAGGGCGACATTATTCCTCCTATGATTGTATCAAGTCCTTTGATACCACATGAAATACGTTTCAATTTATCCATATTATCTCTGTTTTCTGTCGTCTGCATAAAGTTTATTCGTTAATTTAATATATACTTTTATATAATTACTTGTTGGTGAAAATAGGTGAATTACAGATGTCCTGTTTGTGAAGGTAAAATGAACCGCTGGAGATACCCTGTACTAAAAAGATATGATCACTTTGGCCGCACACTGGCAATCTATAAATGTGTTGAATGCGGCCATGAAGAAATGTATCCTGACTTATAATTTTTAGAACATTGAATACACTTCTTCGTGAGGATGGATCACAAATCCACCTGGAGTTATATCATATGGGTGGATCTTCTTGCTGTGGTCTGATCCTCTCATCTTGTATATTTCCATACTCCTCATTCTGACGTTCTCATGCCTCTTGTAGTATAATACTATAGTACCGTCAGTGACGAAGTTTTCAACACCAAATCTTGAAGGTTTGGATTCATCGATAAGTTCACATGTCATCATGGATGTAAGACCAATGACTTCCAGGGTAGTACTAAGTTTGAGAAGTTCAATTCTGATTTTTGCGGGGTCCTGCAAATAGAAGCTAACAGAAGTTGTTGAATCGACAAGTGCACGCTTTGCATTGATCTCTTCTTGTGTAGCTATTATCTGATCCATCATGGATCTGATGTCGAATGGTCTCACATCAACATATTTTTCTTGAGAAGGAATGCCTATCTTAGTTGAGCATGCATCAATAATTACGAGTTTGTTTTCATCTTCAAGTGCCTGAAGGTCCCATCCAAACTTAAGGACGTTCTCCCTTATTTGTTCGGGCCTTTCTTCAGTTGCCACTATGATTCCGTTTTCTCCGTATTTCGTGATTCCATTGTAGATAAATTGTATGGAAAAGTTTGTTTTTCCCGCACCTGATGTACCTGAAATCAGGTATGTTCTGTCGCGTATCAGGCCGCCGCCACATAATTCGTCAAAACCGGGAATGCCTGTTTTGACGCGATTTGTTTCGTCATCCATTGATATTTCTTCAGAAACTGCACCATCGAACATCTTATTTTTTCACTCCTAATAATTGGTAAATCCATCGTTGATTATGTCGAATATTTTCTGAATATTGCCAGACTTTTATTTCATGTCCCTTTTATGTAGTAACATATATAAATATATTGAACTATTAGAATTTCAAGGCATTGATTTTTTCGATTTTCTGGAATTAAGCAAAATCTGGCATCGACGATTTATGAAGGTTATTTCATGATTTGCCTATATTTTCTTCAAAAATTAAAAGTGAGTTCGACATTTACCGTCGAATGCATCGATGTTTGCCAATGCAATGCGATAATTGTCCAGTTTTAGACCACAAAAGATTTAATACGGCAATTGTTTAATAGAACACTTGTAATCCAATATGACGGGATTAGGAGGGTGATGAAGTCTCCTTCGGCAAAAGACGAATTATGTTGTTTGTCTGAAGCCAGGAGCTAATAGGGCGAAATTCGCTTTATTCTTTGATTCTCACTCTTTTATTATGAATAAATACGGAGGAAAATTTAATGAAAAGATTTACAACTATCGCATTAGTTGCCCTCATTGCACTTGCAGCATTAATTGCACCTGCAGTAGCAGTTGAGGACACAGTTGAAGTGCGCAGTGAAGTCTTCAACGGTGCAAATTTCACTGAAATATTTGCCGCTGAATCAGGAGATATCATAATCAATGCCACAAACTTTGCAGGTTTCTGGTATGACCTCGACGAAGGTCTCTCTAGTGAAGAACTGAGAATTGTCAATGGTTCCACAGACGGTGACAATGTAATCTATAAGGAAGGCGGTCTTTATTACAACGCAACTATTAAGCAGACTTCCTATGAATGTGCAGATTTCTCAGTTGAACCTGCTGACACCCACCCAGATGACAACGATACCTTCCCAATCATTGGTGTCTTTGCAGAGGAATATGTTCCTACTGCAGATGATGATGCAGGACAACTTGTAAAACTCCTGCTCGACAATGATGATAAGTACACACTCACAACCGGTTCCGCACTCGAACTTGCAGGAGGCTATGAACTTACTGCAAAGCAGATCGATGTAGATGGTGAACAGGTCTGGATGGAGCTCTCCAAGGACGGAGAATTTGTCGAAGATGAAGTCATGGATATTGATGGTAACGAGAATACCTGGGACTATGAAGTTGACATTGGTGACGAAGATGATGTTATTGTCTTCAGAGTATACGTTTCCGATGTATTCCAGGGTCAGGTAGACAGTCTTGCAGTTGTAGAAGGTCTCTGGCTTGTCGATTACGAAGACGTTCTTGAAATCGAAGAAGATGATGAATTCGGAGAGCTTGAAGTTGTAACTATTGATGATACAATCACAATGTACAACTCTAATGCAATCACTCTGTCCAATGACGATACTATTGACATTGCAGAAGGTATGACAATCGAGACTGCAGATTCTGATGCAGGCGATCTTAGATTCTATCTTATCAAAGAATATACTGATGCAGGTACTTATGAGGTAAGAGGTTCTGTTGCAGAAGGTATCGGTCTCGCCACCTGGGATGCAAGCACCTTCGCTGGCTTCTGGTATGATCTTGATGCTGACAAATCCTCAGAAACACTTAACGTCACTGTAACCGGTACTAATACTGTTGCTAAGGAAGGCGGCATCTGGTACAATGCAACTATCCAGCAGACTGACTATGAATGTGCTGATTTCTCAGTTGAACCTGCTGACACCCACCCAGATGACAACGATACCTTCCCAATCATTGGTCTTTTCGCAGAGGAATATGTTCCTACTGCAGATGATGATGCAGGACAACTTGTAAAACTCCTTATTGACTCTGATGACAAGTACACACTCACAACCGGTTCAGCACTCGAACTTGCAGGAGGCTATGAACTTACTGCAAAGCAGATCGATGTAGATGGTGAACAGGTCTGGATGGAGCTCTCCAAGGATGGAGAATTTGTCGAAGATGAAGTTATGGATGTTGCAGGTGACGAGAATACCTGGGACTATGAAGTTGACATTGGTGACGAAGATGATGTTATTGTCTTCAGAGTATACGTATCCGATGTATTCCAGGGCCAGGTAGACAGTCTTGCAGTCGTAGAAGGTCTCTGGCTTGTCGATTACGAAGACGTTCTTGAAGTCGAAGAAGATGATGAATTCGGAGAGCTTGAAGTTGTAACTATTGATGATACAATCACAATGTACAACTCTAATGCAATCACTCTGTCATCCGACAAGACAATTGATCTTGCAGAAGATATGAAGCTCAAGACAGCTGACAACGATACACTCAGATACTACCCATTCGTCGAGAGAACAATCGGTGAAAGTGCACCAGTAACTGAGGAAACTCCTGAGGAAACTCCTGAGGAAACTACCGAGGAAGTAACCGAAGAAACTCCTGAGGAAGTAACCGAAGAAACTACCGAGGAAGTAACCGAAGAAACTACTGAGGAAGCAGAAGATACTACAGAACCTGTTGAGGAAGACTCCCCAGGATTTGAAGCAGTCTTTGCAGTAGCTGGTCTTCTTGCAGTAGCATACCTCGTCAGAAGAAACTAAATTTTAAAATAAAGAAGGGTTAATCCCTTCTACTTCTTTTTTTAATTAATATTCTTAATCCAGAGGTGTAACCATGTTTAAAAAAATCATAACGGTTTTATTAATTAGTCTTCTTATACTGTCAATATCCGGTTGCACGGATGAGGTTGTTGAAGAAACCCCTGCAACTGAATCGGATAATGTTACTACTACTATTACTACAGTTACAGTTGATAATATCCCTGAAGGTTCTAACAGTACTGGTCTTTTACCTGTAGATGTTCTTCCTGACGGCTATGTGTTCCTTGGATCTCACGAACTCTCCATTGATGATGTGGAAGGTGATTATGTTTCGGTTTCCGGTATTCTAGGAGGAGCTGAAGGATTTTATAAGTATCAGGATTCCACAGATGCCTATATTAATATCATAGAGCTGAACAGTACAAGTTCCGCAGAAGAATTTATCACGGAATACCAGGCAGGTTTTAATGGTCTTCGATCAGGGGATCGCTTTACGGATGTTTCCGTTAATGAACATTCTGCCGTAATGGTACTTGAATATGTGACAATAGGCACAAGCGATATAGAAAGACACACTTACATATGGAACAATGGTGTGTATGTATTTGTTGTACATGGCGCAACAGAAGATGAAACTGTTGTGAGTATGTTGGCTGAAGCAACCGGGTATTAACCCGGAATCTTTTATTTTTAATGATTTGTGCAAACAGTGGGCCTTTCAATCGATACGCTTTAATATGACTTTGCCCTTTTACATGCTGCACTGCCCGGATAGCCTAGTTGGTTGGGGCGCCAGACTCATAGGGAATAAACTTCCGTGCGTCCAAAATCTCCTGAGATATCTGGAGGTCGCGTGTTCGAGTCACGCTCCGGGCACTCTTTCTTATTTTTCTTTTACTTTAACGCAAAGCATATATGTTGCAAGTCTGTAAGGTAAGTCATGAACTTTCAGATACTGGATGCTGATTACATAGGGCACGAAAGTGGCCCGGTGGTTCGTCTTTTTGGCAGGGCTGAAGACGGACAAAGCGTCTGCTGTTTTGTACCGGGATTTGAACCTTATTTCTATATGAATGCAGATGGAGAGCTTGATAAGCTTGCCATTATGTTGAAAGAAAGGTTTGATGTAATCAAGAAGGTAGAGATTGTTCCTAAATTTGAACCTGTAGGTTATCAGGTTTCAAAGAAACCAATGTTGCGCATTACTACCATGGAACCTCGTAATGTTCCTGAAATACGTGATGATGTTCTGACTCTCCCCGGTGCCAAAGAGGTATATGAAACCGATATCCTGTTCAGAAACCGTTTTATGATTGATATGGATTTTCATGGTATGGGTTGGGTCACAACAGAGAAGATCTCAGAAAATCCATTCACTAACAACAATATATACTGTGATTCTATTTTCACAGCTTCTTCTGTAAAAGAATCTGAAAGGCTCTCCAGTGCACCGCTTAAGCACGTTTCTTTTGATATTGAATGTCTTCCTATAGATGGATCAATGCCTGTCCCGGAGACATCACCTGTCATTATAATCAGTATGTCTTTCAGTCCTGCATTTAACGGTCATGACACTCTTGTTCTGGTGTCCAAAAAAGTAGAAGGGGCAGATGAGGATGTACTAAGTTTTGATTCCGAGGCTCAGATGCTTAACAGGTTCTTTGAGTTGTTCCAGGAATATGATGCAGATATTGTATCAGGTTATAATATCAATGATTTTGATATCCCTTATATTGCTGATAGGGTTGCTGTCCTTGCAAACTCCGGGGAAACCATCAGGCCAACGGTCGGGCGTGATGGCAGGGTATTGAGTTACCGTAAGATTGGTAATAGGACAATGGTGTCCATCCCTGGTAGGGTTGTTGTGGATGCATTGCCACTCATACGAAGCCAATACAGTCTTAAGCGCTATACACTCCGAAATGTGTCAAAAGAGCTTTTGGATATGGAAAAACTGGATGTTGCGCCTTCTGAGATGGAAGAATACTGGCGAGATGATGGCGAGAAGCTCCTTAAGTTCATAGATTATGCCCGCAGGGACTCTGAACTTGCAATAGCGCTTATCTTAAAACTTCGTCTACTCGATAAACACATAGCAGTAGCCCAGGTGAGTGGCTCTCTCCTGCAGGAAGTCGTTGATGGTGGCCAGACTTCAATGGTTGATAATCTTCTTTTGAGGGAATATGGTAAACATGATCGGGTTATTCCTCCAAAGCCAAGTGATGAGCTTGTAGCGATGAGAAATCGTAGTAGTGAAGGTCTGAAGGGCGGTGAAGTACTTGAGCCTAAAAAAGGACTGCTTGAGAATGTTGTGATTCTTGACTACAAATCACTTTATCCAACTATTATGATGGCACACAACCTGTGTTATACAACTGTTGTGGAGCGGGATCGTCCAGAAGGCAGCGAAACTATAATTCCTCCCTCTGGTGGTGAGTTTGTTTCTGCAGATGTCTCCAAAGGAATAATGCCATCTATTCTTGAAAGTCTGCTTCAGAGAAGGGTTGAAACTAAAAAGAAAATGAAAAACGCATCAGATGATGCAGAATATCGTGTTCTGGATGCTACTCAGCTTGCACTGAAGATTCTACTTAACAGTTTTTATGGTTACTCCGGATATACTCGTGCAAAACTTTACAGTCTCACTCTTGCAAACGCTGTAACCAGTTTTGGCAGGGAGAATATTCTCAATACGCGTGCTCTTATTAATGGTGGCATCAGTAAGGTTATCCTGAGGGACGGTTCTGCTTATTTTACAGAAGAATTATCATCTATTGAACCTGATGATCATGTAGTGTCCCTGTCAGTAGTTTATGGTGACACAGACAGTGTTTTTGTGCAATGTACCTCTAAAAAGGATTTTTCTCTTGATGATGGCGGCCTGTTAGGCAGCAAAATTGCTTCAACAGTTTCAGCCTCGCTTCCGGATCCTATGGAATTAGAGTTCGAATCGATTGCAAAACGTGCTCTTTTCATTGCAAAGAAGCGTTATGCTCTATGGGTATTTGAACGCTCTGGAGATGAATGGAAGGGCGGTATAAAAGTAAAGGGTATGGAAACAGTTCGCAGGGATTGGTGTGAGTTAACTTCAAAGACTCTTAACCGTATCCTTGAGATGGTCCTTAAAGAAGGTAATGTTGAAGCTGCTGTGCAACATGTCAGGGGCGTGGTTGATGGTGTAAGAAATATTGATGTCAGAAAAGATTCCGATATCATTGAAGACCTGACCATGACTCGCATGTTCTCCAAGAAAGCTTCCAGTTATAAAAATAAACAGCCACATCTGACTGTAGCTGAAAAAATAGAGGAAAGGACAGGAACGCCTCCACCAGTGGGGGAGCGTATTCCTTTTGTGATCATAGCAGGAAAAGACCTTTTTGTAAATCGTGCTGAGGATCCCGAATACGTGAAGGATAACAATATTCCTATTGATGTAGATTATTATATCAAAAAGCAGTTGTTGCCACCTGTAGAACGCATTCTGGGTGTTTTTGGAGTGGATATAGCAAACCTTGATTATGATTCAAAACAAAAAGGTTTGTTCGATTTCTCTGACAAGCCACAAGAATCTCCTGTAAAAAAGTTTAAGCAAAAGGAAACAGAAGTAAAAACCCAGCAAACACCTGTGGACAAGAAGTCACAGAGTTCGCTGTTTGATTTCTAAATTTTAATTGTTTTATTAGATCAATTAAGATCCTTTCTTTGAGCTTCTGCAATGTAAACTATGCTTTCGCATATATTGCATGCATGATCTCCAATTCTCTCAATGTAGCGCAGCACGAATAAAAGATGTGATGCGTTTGTAATTATGCTATTATCTGCTGCCATCATTTCTATGAGCTCTTTTTCAATGGCATAGAATGCTCTATCTATCTCATCATCTTTTTTTGCAGTAGCTTCAGCAAGTTTTGCATCATTTGTTTCAAAGGCTACCATCGCCTGTTCAAGCATTCCGCTGGCAATTTCTGCTATCTTTGGGATGTCTACAAGAGGTTTGACATGATCTCCTTCCATGTCTTTTGCAATCTCTGCAATATTCACAGCAAGGTCGCTCATTCTTTCGATATCTATTGCTATTTTAAGACATGATGTGACAAATCTCATATCTCCTGCAGTAGGGCTTTGGAGTGCTATGATCTGGGTAATTGATTTTTCAATTTTCATTTCATAATCATCGATTAGCTGGTCTCCGTCAATCACTCTTTTTGCCAGCTCTTTATCAAGCTCTCTCAGAGCTATTATTGAGTTGTCAATAGCTTCATGCGCCAAATTCCCCATTTCATTCATGTCTCGTTTCAAAGAATTAAGACTATCATAGTATTTTGTACGTGTCATTTATCCACCCTGATTATAGTATGCTTATCATTCTATGTAGTTTTAGCTGCTTTTTTCTCCCTTTTGCAAAAACTTATTCTTCCAGATATTTATGCCAATTACCATTAACAAAAAAGTGAAGATTCAAGTGTTTAATAGGAACTTTGAATCTTTTATTTTGGATCTATGCGTATTTTTAAGCTATCAATTGAGATTAACTCGCTGGCCTGTTGCCATATAAACAATACTCTCACAAATGTTGCATGCGTGGTCTCCAAACCTTTCAAGGTAGCGAAGTACAAGCAGGAGGTGCGATGCATTGTTTATGAGGGAGTTGTCCTCTATCATTAATTCTATAAGCTTAGTTTGTGTTCCGTAGAATAGTTTATCGACTTGGTCATCCTTCAGGGCTATAGACGATGCCAATTCATGGTCAAGTGTCTCAAAGGATTTGATTGTCTGTTGCAACATTTCATCACAAATGTCTGCCATTTTCAGAATATTATCCTGTTCTGTATGATCTGTTCCCATGCATTTGGCAACATTCGCAATATCGACTGCAAGGTCACTCATTCTCTCCAGATCAATTGCTATTTTAAAACAGGAAATTATTAATCTCATATCTCCTGCTGTAGGGTTCTGGCGTGCAATTAACTGAGTAGAGCATTTTTCTATTTTTAGTTCATAATCATCTATTGCCTCGTCGCCCTGGAATACCTTCTCTGCCAGTTCGGCATCCTGGGTTTTGAGCACCTGTATTGCTCCAAGCATTGCTTCATGGGATAATTTCCCCATTTCAATAACGTATCCTTTGAGTGTTTCCAGATTTTGTTGGAATATATCACGTGCCATATAACTTCACCCGAATCTGCCAGTGATATAATCTTCAGTTTCTTTCTTCTGTGGATTTTCAAAAATCTGGTTTGTTTTACCAAATTCTATCAGGTCACCCAACAGGAAGAATGCTGTATAATCAGATATCCTAGCAGCTTGTTGCATATTATGTGTAACAATGACAATTGTGTAATCTTTTTTCAGCTCAAGAATCAGGTCTTCTATCTTACTTGTGGAGATGGGGTCCAGTGCACTGCATGGTTCATCAAAGAGTATCACTTCAGGTTTTACTGCAAGTGTTCTTGCAATACAGAGTCTCTGTTGCTGGCCACCACTAAGGTCAAGGGCTGAGGCATCAAGTCTGTCTGAGATCTCTTCCCAGAGTGCACCTGATTTGAGTGCATGTTCAACAATTTCTGGCATCTCTTTTTTGCTAAAACCATGAATCTTGGGTCCATAGGAAATATTGTCAAAGATTGACATTGGGAAAGGATTTGGTTTCTGGAAAACCATTCCTACTTTTTTTCTGAGATCAACAACATCTGTTTCCCTGGAGTATATATCCTCATTACTAATGTTGACCTGACCTTCTATCTTACAGGTAGGAATAAGATCGTTCATCCTGTTGAGGCATCTCAGGAATGTAGACTTTCCACATCCTGATGGGCCAATAAAGGCGGTCACGCTGTTCTTTGGGATATCGATTGATATGTCGTGGAGTGCATGTTTCTCTCCATACCAGAGGTTAAGGTTTTTTACCTCAATTTCGGTACCGTTATCGTAAGTTTCTGGCATATGTTATCCTCTTGATTTTATGCAAAATGGACTGATTTATTATCTTTTGAGTTTTTTGCGATAGTGAGATCTGACGGTGACTGCTATCACATTTACAAATAATACTAATGCAAGCAATACTAGTGCCGTACCATATTGGATAGGCCTTGTCTGGGAAATGCTGGTTCCAGCAGTGGCAAGTACATACAGATGGTATGGAAGTGCCATGAATTGTGAAAATATAGTACTTGGGAGTCTTGGGTAATAATATGCAGCACCAGTTAGCAATATTGGTGCAGTTTCTCCTGCAACTCTTCCTATTCCCAGTATCGCACCTGTTACTATTCCCGGTATTGCAGCAGGGAGAACTACTTTTCTGATCGTTTCCCATTTAGTAACTCCAAGGGCGAGTGATGCTTCCCTGTATTCTTTTGGAACAGTTAGAAGTGCTTCCTGGCTGGCTCTTATAATAACTGGTAATATCAATAACGCAAGTGTCAATGATGCAGCAAGAATCGAGTCTCCAAATCCGAAATATTTGACAAATACTGCAAGCCCGAACAGTCCGAAAACAACTGATGGCGTACCTGCAAGGTTATTAATTGCCATCTCAATTGCCCATGTTGTCCTTCCTGGCTGGGAATACTCTGTCAGGTAAATTGCTGAAAGGATTCCAAGAGGAAGCGCAACAAGCATCGAGCCTATAATCAGATAGATCGTTCCAACAATTGCCGGATATATCCCTCCTTCTGTCATTCCTTTTCTTGGAGCTTCTGTAATGAATTCGATACTCAGTACGCTGTACCCATTGGATATAATGTCATATAGGATTATTACAACGAAAGCAATAACCATGGCTGTTGCAATTTTTAATAGCGAAAATGCTATTTTTTCATTAGTTTTTGCATTGAATATCATGGTTATCACAGGTTGAACCTATATCTCCTTTTTATATAGTTGGCAATTATGTTTATGATAAAAGTAGTTATGAAAAGTACAGAACCTATTGCAAAAAGTGCATGGAAGTGGTCGCTTCCCTGTGGAACTTCTCCCATTTCAAGTGCAATTGTAGCTGTCATCGTTCTTACTGATGTGAAAAGGCCTGAAGGAAATCCTGGAATAATTGCTGAGTTACCTGAAACCATCATTACAGTCATGGTTTCGCCGATAGCTCTTCCGATTCCTAACATTACGGCTGCGGATATTCCAGATAATGCTGCTGGAAAAGTGACCTTATAAATTGTCTGCCATTGTGTGGATCCAAGTGCAAGTGATCCTTCTTTTATACTTCTGGGCACTGAACTAATGGCATCTTCTGAGATTGATATGATGGTGGGCAAGGCCATTATACCAAGTATTATTGAACCGGTGAGTGCTGTCTGGCCTGTAGGGAGTTGTAAAGTTTTCTGAACAATTGGTACAAGTACTACAAGGCCAAAAAAACCATAGACTACAGACGGTATGCCTGCAAGTATTTCTGCAACAGGTTTCATGATGTTTGCAAATCTTGGGTCGGCTATTTCAGAAATATAAATTGCTGCGGCCAGTCCTAATGGTACCGAGAATAGTATTGCACCGACGGTCACTACAAAAGATCCAAGAAGCAGAGGTAAAAGCCCGAATTGTGGTTCTTTAGCTGTTGGTAACCATCTTGTATCGGTCAAGAAATTGATAATTGAATAATCTTTGAATAGGAGCACACCTTCTTTAAATAAAAAGATACAAAGAAGGATAAGGGCAATCACTGCCACTGCTCCTGATGCGAAAAGCAGTGATTCTATGCCCTTTTCCTTCAAGTTTCTGGTTAACATCTATCCTCTAAGCTGTTGAATACTTAGTTTACTGGGAAGTATCCGGATTCGGAGACTACATCCTGTCCGGTAGCACTGAATACGTAGTCTATGTATTCCTTTGCAAGTCCGGTTGGTTCGCCATTAGTGTAGTAATAGAGTTGTCTTGCAAGTGGGTACTCGCCGCTTGTAATCATTTCAGGGGTAGCTTCTACAAGTGTGCCATCTCCTGCTGCATCAAGTGCAAGTGCCTTTACATTTTCATCAAGGTATGCATAACCGATGTATCCGATTGCCTGTGTGTTGCCTACTACGGATTCCTTTACAAGTCCGTTATCAGACAGTGCAAGTGCATTCTCTGTAAATTCTACATCGTCTCCGAGAACTTCTTCCTTGAAGTATTCGTATGTTCCTGAGGAACTGTCACGGCCTACAACACTGATCTCAGCGTCTTCTCCGCCTACTTCTGCCCAGTTGGTTATGGTTCCTGTGTAGATGCCTTTAAGGTCTTCAAAAGTGATTTCTGTAACCGGGTTCTCTGGATTTACAACAACAGCAATTCCATCCCATGCAATAGCGTGTTCTACTGGATTGATTCCATTGCTCTGAGCTTCGTCTACCTCAGAATCTTTTATGGATCTTGATGCCTGAGCGATTTCAGTAGTTCCATCAAGTAATGCAGCAATTCCTACTCCTGATCCGCCACCTTTTACGGTGATAATTGCATCCGGATATTCATCCATAAATGCTTCAGCTTCAAGTGTGGAAAGTGGAAGTACTGTGGTTGATCCTGTTACACTGATCTCTCCTGAAACTGTTGCTTCTTCAGCAACGTCTTCAGTTGTAACATCTTCTGTAGTTGTATCTTCGTTATCTACACAACCGATTCCAATGAATGCGGCTGCAATAATTAACATTACTACTGAACAAAGTGTAATGTTTTTGAATAATTTTCCTGATATCATATTCTGGTTCACCATTTTATTATGGGTTCTACGTAACTTGTCAGTGAACCATTACAAAATCGATACATAAGGGTTATGTAAGTACAATATATATTCCTATATTTCAGTTACTCGCGTACATTGGATATATAGCAGCTATATATCTATATAGTCAATGCATATTTTCATTAGATTCAAAAAATCATAAAACGCATATACTTCTATGGGGATATAGGATACTATGCCAGATATTCTTATCAAGAACACTAAAGTCTTTGTCAATGATTATCTTCAACCCGCAGAGGTTCTTATAGAAGATGGAAAGATATCCCGTATTGCAAAAGAGATAGATGTTCAGCGTCTGAATCAGGTTATTGATGCCAGGGGTTCACTTACTCTTCCTGCCGGTATTGATGTCCATGTCCATTTCCGCGATCCGGGATTAACTGAAAAGGAAGACTGGTACACAGGATCGTGCTCTGCCGCATCAGGTGGTATCACTACTGTTATTGATCATCCGAATACTATTCCTCCTACCATTGACAAGAAAACTTTTAAGGATAAGCTCAAAATAGCTAACCGTAATTCCATAGTGGATTTTGGACTTTATGGTGGGGTAACAGGGAATATTGATAAACTGCCAGAGTTGTGGACGAGTGGTGCTACTGCTTTTGGCGAGATATTTATGGCAGAATCAACTGGTGCTCTTAATATTGATGAAAAATGTCTTGATGAAGCACTGGCTGTGATGAAACAACTTGATGCTCTGCCATGTATCCATGCGGAAGATGACAAAATCCGGCTGGAATGTGAGGCTTTCCTTAAGAATGATTATGCTCCGGATTCTCACTCCCGCGCTCGCCCGGATTATTGTGAGGCTATTGCAGTTGAAAAAGCTATCAAACTGATACGCAAGAACGGAACAAAAGCGCATTTCTGTCATATAAGTGCCATGGGGTCCGTGGGGCTTTTGCGTAAAGAACGTTATATTGATACAAAAGGGGGCGGTGTTCCAATGATTACAAGTGAAGCCGCACCTCATCATCTATTTCTCTCCACCAAGGACTGGGACCGTCTAGGTTCATTTGGCAGGATGAATCCACCTCTGAGGAGTCGCAAAAGTGTTAAGGTGTTACTTAACTCTTTGAATGACTGTACTATTGATGTAGTGGCATCAGACCATGCGCCGCATACTGAGGCTGAAAAGGATACTGACATCAAGAGTGCTCCTTCAGGTGTCCCCGGGGTTGAAACTTTAATTCCGTTGATGCTGGTTGCAGTAAAAAGAAATCTTTTGTCGTTGGGGCGCATGATAGATGTGACAAGTAAGAATCCTGCAAGGATATTTGGTCTGAATCGTTTTTCAAAAGGAGTATTTGCCGAAGGCTATGATGCTGATATCATTATAGTTGACCATTCCAAGGTTACTGAGATCAAAGGTGATGAGCTCCACAGTAAGGCAGGCTGGACTCCATACGAAGGTATGGATGGCATTTTCCCGGAATATACTATCGCGCGTGGTGAAGTTGTGTGGGATGGTGACCTGATTGCATCAAGAGGTCGGGGAAATTTCCTTCCGGGTAGAGGTTACACTTCAAGTGACTCTGAATAAGTGTGTTCATAATTTAGAAAGTGTGGTCATAATACCATAACATTTTAAATATATAATCACATATTATGTACATACAGGTGGTGTGATGAAAACCAAATTCCCCATTCATACTACGTTAAGCGCAGATGCTATTAAAGTTCTCGAAAGATACGAGAAAGAACTTGGCGCAAAGAACGTTGTACTAGAAAAGGCACTTCTTAATCTTGATTCTACACGTTTCAAGGCCAAGCTCGATACTCAGAATATAGACCGTATCATCAAGAGAGTTACAACTGGAATTCCGGGAATGGATGATTTTCTGGAGGGAGGTTTCCCAAAAGGGTTTGCCATAGTTGTGACTGGTCCTCCTGGTACTGGTAAGACTACTTTTTCCATGCAGTACCTTATGGAAGGTGTAAAAAATGGTGAACGTTGTATTTTCTTTTCCTTTGAGGAAAGGGCTCAGCAACTTGTGCAGCATTTTGCAAGATTTGGATGGGATGTTGGAAAGTATATTGATGACGGTTATCTGGAAATATTCGGTATCTCTATGTTGACTTCAGAGGAAATGATGGAGATAATAGATTCACATAAACCTGAAAGGGTTGTTTTTGATTCAATGAATGTCCTTACAGCTCCAAGTGATTTCCGCACTTCAGCTTCGTGGCGTGGACTTCACCGATTACTAAAGAAAAATCAGACTACTGCTATTCTTGTTACTGAGAAATCCCATGGAATAGAAGTAAAGGAATATGATGACTTTGATTTCCTTGGTGATGGTGTTGTTTTCCTTGACTTTATTCAGACAAATGATATTGATACTACTCCAATGCCTGTGATGGCAGTTCAGAAAATGAGGGCGACCCGTTTGGATCATACACCTCAGCCATTCAGGTTCACAAATAACGGCATAGCCAAGTACAGGGCCCTAAACATCCCTTCTAAGGTTCTACAGGACAGAATCGAAAAGAGGAGAGCTGAAAGGCTTGGTGGCGGAATGTCAATGGACGAAGTATGATAATAAACTGGCAACAATTGTTGTCAGGTATATTGCTTTAAAACTACCAGCGCCACCAATACTAATAAAGGCGCTACCTGTTCTTTCTTTATTGAATGTGAGTACTGAGATTATATTTCCTGTAAGTATTCCTCCAACGCCTGCAATGAATGTTACAGATGCGGCATTTTCGGGTGAAACTATAAGTGAGAATGGCAATGCAATAAGGCCAATATAATCTGGTATTACTAATCCTATGCCTCCTGTCATCTCTGAAAGAAGGCTAACTGCGATAACAACTATAAGCATAATTTCCAATGCTGTGTTGTTTGGCTGGGTCAGTAAAAGGTATATTGTTGCAAGTGCAGGGATGACCGCACCACCAACATTTGTGCTTATTGTGGTGTTAAAAACTCTGTCTTTTCCAATGCTCAGTTCTTTTACGACTGGAACTGAATATATGTCTTCAAGGATTGGTGCGTATCTGAATAATTGCTCTGGTTTTTTTGATCGTGTTGTAATTAACGGTATCTCAGCGACCGAACCAAGTAGCATTGCAAAAAGGATGACCATTAGTACAAAGGGACTTATGGTTCCCAGCGAAAGGTATCTTTTATAACAAAGGGCTGCTGTGGGGAGTAATATCAGTACAAAAGCTGCGTATGTCCTAATCTCGGAACTATTAGTGTATCCTCTCATCTGTCCTCTGATAATCATTAGGGTTTCAGAGCTTTTATATTTTTGGTGAGATATACTATTCGTATATCTCAAAAAGTTGGTAATTTAGTAGTAATCAAGCTGTGACTGGAGTAGTTCCTGCCTTTTCTTTTCCAGATAGCTGTAAACACTTCCGTGATTTGCTCCGTCAATCAGCATCTCTATTGCAGTTCTTGCTATCTGATTTTGTTCAGGTGTACCAATTACACTGACCGTCTTTCCATAGACTGACATTTTTACGCCTATCAGTCTTTCAGTAATTTCTCGGGTCTTACCGCCTTTTCCTATTATTCGTCCTTTAAGGCGCAGCAGTTCTTTTTGGGTTCCCGTATGTTTTGAAAGGTCAATGACTTCAAGCATCAGCATATCGTCATCAAACATTGTGAATGTCTTGTCCGGATTGAATCCTCTTGCAATTGCATTGATTACGTCTTCCGCCTTCATGGCTCCGACAGGATCATCTCCTGGTATGATCTCTACAGTTCCTTCTTCACTGTCAATATCCAGACTTGCTGTTGATTTCTCTTCTATTATCTGTTTGACGCGACCCTTTGGTCCGATAATTGCGCCAACTCTGTCTTTAGGAACTTTGATGTGTGTCATAATTGTCTACCTTGTACGTTATAGGTTATTTTCTTCGTTTTTCGCTTCTTTGTTCCTGATCGATGTATACAGTTCGTGTGGATCTTCGTTAATACTATATTTTTTGAAATAGCGTGCTATGTTCTCGATATCTCTTCTCAGGAATTCAATTGATCGGGGATGTTCCCTGGTTACTGACTGGCCCATGTCAATGAATACGGGTTCTTCAGTTTCAGGGATTATTAGTATGTTATACTCACTTAAATCTCCATGAACAAGGTTTGCTTCGTTGTACAGGAGATCGATGTAGTTAATGATTATATTAAATGCTTCCTTTGCAGCTTCTTTTTCCATCCTGTAATCTTTTAATTGGGGGTATGGTATTCCTTCCTCTCCCATAAATTCCATTACCAGGATGTTGCGTTCTGCTACAATGGGTTCTGGTACTCTAAGGCCTGCTTCTTTTGCACGTACCAGGTTTCGTTGTTCTTTTTTTGTCCATGCAAATATTATATCACGTTTTGAATGCCTCACGTTTCTGAAACGCGGGTCTCCGAGGATGTAGTCCTCCATGGAATTGAAGGTACTTGAAGATATTCTGTATATCTTCACCGCTATGTCTTTTTCAGCATCTTCAGCAAGGAATACGTTTGCTTCTTTTCCTGTGCTGATGGATCCTCCAATGGCTTCTATTATTCCTTTATTAGATAATGTATAAAGGGTCTTTAATGTTGGTTCGTCAAAGACGTTCTCTTTTACTTTTAGAGTATCGGTGTCTTTGCGTTTCATCCTTGATTTATCGACTTTGGTGTCGATGCGCTTTACTTTGCTTGTTACTTCTTTTTTCATGTTCTGTTTTATCCTTTCAGGTATCCCTTGCGTTCAAGCCAGTTTACCTGCGGACGTGTATATTTCCATATTACGTCTGCTTTCTCATTCTGAAAGCTCCAGGGGACTGCAATTACAATATCTCCTTCCCGTATCCATGTTCTCTTTTTCATTGATCCGGGGATTCTGCCCATCCTCACGACGCCATCCATACATCTGAGCTTTACATGATTTGCTCCTAGCATGCTTTCCACGGTGGCTAGAATTTCGTTGTTTTCCTTGCGCGGGGTGCGAACTCTTGTGACTTCGCCTGTGTCTGGAACATTGTTTCTTTTCTTGTACTGCAAGCTTATCCCTCTTGCATTTTTCTGGGTTGTGTACTGCTATGTCACATATATTGTTAAAGCTTGCGTAGCTTTGCTTTTGTTTATGATTTTGTTCTTTTTTGTTGATGGTAATTGGTATTATATCCAGTTATTATTCATTTGAAATTAATTAAATACGTAATCTTTATATGCAATGTGTGGTATGTATGAATTCCCTCCAAGGCAGCTTGGAAGGGTCATTAGTTCTTTTCTGTCTATATGGCAGTGAGTTTGATGACGATGCCACAAGTTCCATATAGGATTAAAACATACATATGAAATCCGAGTGGGAATGTGAGCATTTTAGATGTGCTCCAAAGGTTCATCCTTTGGCTTCGAACCTTGTGTTCGAAAGCTATATATACGATGATGGCCTTTGAAGGAGTCCGCGCAAATCGCGCGAAAACACTTACAATCACCGCCTTACAAGTGGAGACAGAAGTTTTTTCTGTCTGACGTTGGATTTGGCAGTTCGGTTAATTCTGACCGGTAGTGTATAACTACTAAACAAAATCAAGGAATTAACCAAACTATGTGCAAATAGGAAA